>OZ220468.1:1200000-3064649 GCA_965115975.1 Longimicrobiales bacterium | reverse complement strand
CGCCATGCCGTCGTAGGGACCGGAATGGACGAGGGTCCCCCGGGGGAACTCGTACGCTTCGGTCACGGGCGCCTCGGCGTCCTCGCCTTCCCGGGCCACGACCCGCCGGACGGGAAGTCCGTAGGCGGTCGCGAAGTCGAAGTCGCGCTCGTCGTGACCCGGCACGGCCATGATCGCCCCCGCGCCGTAGCCCATGAGCACGTAGTCGGCGATCCACACCGGGATCGGCTGCCCCGTCGCCGGGTTGAGGCAGTGGCCGCCGGTGAAGACGCCCGTCTTCTCCTTCTCCACCTTCTGGCGCGCCACCAGGTCCTTGGCCCGGGTCCGGGCCCGGTACGCGTCCACTTCGGCCCGGCGCGAGGCGGCGGCGATCTCGTCGACCATCGGATGCTCCGGGGCGAGCACCAGGTAGGTGGCCCCGAACGCCGTGTCGGGACGGGTGGTGAAGACGGGGACGCGGCGCCCGGGCTCGGGGCTCCCGCTCGAGGACAGGACGGGGAAGCGGATCTCGGCGCCGCGCGACCGCCGAATCCAGGCGCGCTGCGCCTTGACGGTCGTCTCGGACCAGTCGAGCGCGTCCAGGTTGTCCAGCAGGCGGTCGGCGTACCGGGTGATCTTGAGAAACCACTGGCGGACGACGCGCTGTTCGACCGGCGTCGCGCAGCGCTCGCACGCGCCCACCACGACCTGCTCGTTCGCCAGGACGGTCATGCACGAGGGGCACCAGTTGACGGGGGCTTCCTTCCGCTCGGCCAGCCCGCGCTCGAAGAGCTTGAGGAAGACCCACTGGGTCCACTTGTAGTACTCCGGGTCCGTCGTGTCGACGACCCGGTCCCAGTCGAACATGCCCCCGATGCGCCGCAGCTGGCGGGTGAAGTTGGCCACGTTCGCCGGGATGAGATCCATGGGGTGGATCCCCGCCTTGAGCGCGAAGTTCTCCGAGTGGATGCCGAAGGCGTCGAAGCCGATCGGCTCGAAGACGTCGTGGCCCCGCAGGCGCATGAAGCGCCCGTGCACGTCCGCGCCCGTGAACGCGTAGATGTTGCCCACGTGAAGCCCTTCGGCCGACGGATAGGGGAACATCATCAGGTTGAAGAACGGCCGCTCGGCCGAGCGCATTCGCTCCGGCGACAGGGAGTTCGTGCGATTCGCCTCCCAGCGTTCCCGCCATTTGCGCTCGACGGCGGCGGGATCGTACGTCCTGTCCGTTTGCGTCGACATGGGGCCGGTCGGGGTTGGGGAGTGGCGCGCGAATGGGGACGTCCGGCGCCGACGCTTCGGGACGCCGCCCCGGGAAGCTACGGCAGGATCCCCGGCTTGTGCAGTCCGGCGGAGGCGCGCCCTTCCCGCCCGAGTCCGTCCGGGACGCGGGAGAACGCCCGCCGCGGACCGTCCGCGGGCAGCAGGCGGAAGGGGTCCTCGACCGTCGCCGCGCGGGAGCGCAGCGCCTCGATCGCGTCCTCGAGCGAGCCGGAGCTTCGCTCCAGGTGGCGTTGGAAGTCGTCCAGGCGGTGGTAGTACCGCATTCGGCCGAGCAGGGTCGCGTTGTTCCACGGCAACGCCGCGAAGCCGGCGAAGGAGAGGCTCCGAAGGCGCGGCTGCACGACGTCGCGGAACCGCTGCCGATGGCTCGCGAACACGGCGCTTCGCCGGGCGAGCGCGTCTTCGGGCGTCAGCGTCGAGTCGCCGTACAGGGACTCGAGGTCGGCGACGAGGTCGTCGAGGAAAGCCGAGAACCGCCGCGCGTCGCGCCAGCGGTCCCGCGCTCGCGCGCAACGCTCGGCGTCCGGGCGCCCGCGCTCGCCCGGGCAGAAGAAGTCGATCGCCCCGGTGCGGCCCACCCACGTGGCGAAGCTCTCGTTGAACCGCGCCTGGCCCGGCACGAAGAGATGCTTGTGCGAGAGCTCGTGGAGCACCGTCGCCACGAGCTCGACTTCGTCGTAGCCGACCACGGTCGACGGGAGCGGGTCCGAGAACCAGCCCAGGGTGCTGAAGGCGGCGGTCGGGCGCAGATGCGTGTCGAGCCCTTCGCGCTCCAGTTCGCGCTGCTCCGCCCGGGCCTCCTCCCAGTCGAAGAACCCCCGGTACGGCACGCGACCCACGACGGGGAACCACCACGTCCTGGGCGCCAGGCGATCCCGAGGCGCGGCCGACAGCACGAGGGCCAGCGTGTCGGTCTCCATGCGCGCGTACGTCGTGTAGACGTCTCCCGGATCCATCCCCAGCGCGTCCGCGGCGAAGCCGCGCGCCTCGAGCGCGAGCGCCAGCTGCGCGCGCGTGCGCGCGTCCGTCTCCGGCGCGGCGACGACGTCCGCGATCGGCTCGCGGGCGCGCAGGATCTTCGCCTGGGTCCAGGCGGCCCTGACGACGTACTCGGGCGAGCAGGCCGAGCCCCGCCCGACCAGGACCGCGGCGACGACGAGGAGGATCGCGACGACGAGCCGCCTTGGGCGCTTCGTCGCCCGGCGGGAGCTACCGGCCCCCACCCAGGTTCCGGATCAGGGGAATGCCGCCCTCGGTCGGCACGTACACGAGCGAGCCCTCGGGCATTTCGGCCAGCTGCTGGATGTAGAAGAAGGTCAGGTACTCCTGCGTGAGGCCCTGGGCGATGATTCCCTGGGCTTCGGCGATCCCCTTCGCCTCCTCGGCCTGCTGGCGCGCCCGCTCCTGAATGATCTGGGTCTGGAACTCCTCGGCCGCCACCTGCTGCTCGCGCTCGAGCTTCTGCTCGATCGCCTCGCGGACCCGGGCCGGCGCCTGGATGTCGCGCACGAAGACGTCGACCACGTCGATGCGCTCGCCGGCCTTCGCCTGGATCTCCTCCTTCATGGACACGGCCAGGTCGCGGCGGTCCGGCGAGAAGATCTCGTTGATCGACTTGGTCGCGACGGCGTCGCGCACGCCGTTGCGGACGGCGTTCAGCACGATGCTGCGCTTGATCTGCTCCTCGCCGCCGATGCCGGAGAACAGCGCCGGGGCGTTGGCGCCGTTGATCTCGAAGAGCAGCGACACCTCGAGCGCCACGTTCAGCTGCTCCGACGTCTGGGCCTCGATCTGCTCGATCCCGCCCCCGGAGGGGAACGACTGCTCGCGGATGGACATGCGCTCCACGCTCGACAGCGGGTTGATCATGTGCACGCCCTCGGTGAGCGGCCTGGGGTCGACCGTGCCCAGGAAGTGCTTGACCCCGACCTCGCCGACGGGGACGATGACGACGGTGTTGAGCAGGCCGGCGACCACTCCGGCCCCCATGAGGACGTAGCCGACCAGCTTGTTCGGCACCTGCGAGGTCCCGGGGGGCAGCGAGCGAACCACCGCGCCCAGGACGATGAGCGCGACGGCGACGGCGATGAACGTCATTCTTTCTCTCCTCGACTTCAGGATCGCACGGCGCGCCGCGCGGGGCGGCGCGAGAATCCGACTCCGCGAAACCGATCGGCGTCGGTGCGATGGAATATGGCCCTTGTCGTCGCGGTCCGCGCCGCGCGGGCGTTCCGACTCGCCGCGTTCCCCGCTCGGGTTACGCGCCCGGGGCGCGTTTTCGTCAAGCGGCCGCGCCCGCGAACTGGAGCTCGTGCAGCCGACGGTACATGCCGTCCGCCTCCAGCAGCTCGTCGTGACTGCCCTGCTCGACCAGGCGGCCGCGGTGCAGGACCAGGATGCGGTCGGCCCCCTGCACGGTCGACAGGCGGTGCGCGACGACCAGGCTGGTCCGCCCGCGCATCAGACGGTTCGTGGCCTCGTCGATGCGGGCCTCGATCTCGCTGTCCACGGAGCTCGTGGCCTCGTCCAGCACCAGAATGTCGGGGTCGAAGGCGAGGGCCCGCGCGAAGGACAGCAGCTGGCGCTCGCCGACCGACAGGCGGCTTCCGCGCTCGCCCAGCTCCTGGTCGCGGCCCGCGGGCAGGCGCGCCACGAAGGGCGCCGCGCCCACGGCGTCCAGCGCGCGCGTCACCCGTTCCCCGTCCATGGACGCGGCGCCCAGGCGGACGTTGTAGTCGACCGACCGGTTGAACAGGAACACGTCCTGCAGGACCAGGCCGACGCGGCCCCGCAGCTCCCGGACCGGCAGGCGGTCCACGGCCACGCCGTCGACCAGCACGCGGCCGCGCTGCGCGTCGTAGAAGCGCATCAGCAGGTTGACGATCGTCGTCTTGCCCGCGCCCGTGTGGCCCACGATGGCCAGCTTCTCGCCCGGGGCGACCGTGAACGACAGGTCGCGGATCACCCAGTCCGGTTCCGCGTCGCCCTCCCCGTCCGGCCCGTCGTAGGCGAACCAGACCCCCTCGAAGCGGATTTCGCCCGGAGCGGCGGCCGGAAAGGACGCCGGACGTTCCGGATCGGCGATTCGGGGCTCTTGGTCCAGCAGCCGAAAGACGCGCTCCGACGACGCCATCGCCCCCTGCAGCAGGTTGTACTTCTCGGAAAGGTCCTGGATCGGACGGAAGAAGCGGCGCGCGTACTCCAGGAACGCGGCCAGCACGCCCACGGTGACCGCGCCCTGGATCATGGCGCCGCCCCCGTGCCAGACGATGAGAGCCAGGGCGACGGACGTGAGCAGCTGGACGACGGGAAAGAACAGCGCGTAGTGGGTGATCGAGCGCAGGTGCGCGCTCAGGTAGTCGTCGTTCAGGCGGCGAAAGCGCTCCCGGTCGGCGGCCTCCCGGTTGAACGCCTGGACGACGCGCATGCCGGTGAACCGCTCCTGCAGGAAGGCGTTCATCCGCGCCAGGCGCACGCGGACGTCCCGGTACGCGGACCGGATGCGGGACCGGAACACGAAAGCCGCCCAGGCCACGAAGGGCAGCACGCTGAGCGTGACCAGGGCCAGCTCCGCGTCCACGCGCACCATCGCCGCCACGATGAAGAGGAGCATGAACAGGTCGCCGAACACGGTGACCAGGCCGGAGCCGAAGAGCTCGTTCAGCGTCTCGACGTCGGACGTGATGCGCGTCATCGTCCGGCCCACCGGATTGCGGTCGTGGAACCGCAGGTCGACGCGCTGCAGCTTGGCGAAGACCTGGGAGCGCAGGTCGTACATGACCCTCTGGCCCAACCAGGTCGTGACCAGCGCCTGCAGGTACTGGAACCCGAACGTCGCCGCGGTGACGGCGACGTAGGCGATCGCCAGGACGGACAGCAGACGCCCGTCCCCCGTCGGAACGGCGTCGTCCAGCGCGATCATCGTCAGGTAGGGGCCCACCACGGCGGACAGGGACGCGAGCATGAGCAGCGTCACCGCTACCGCCACCCGGCCCCGATACGGCCGGAGATAGCGAACCAGCCGGGCCATCAGGCGCGAATCGTAAGCCTTGCCCAGGACCTCCTCTTCGTATCCCCGGCTCACGACGAGGCGACGCGTCCGCCCGCGGTCCCGGTCCTCTCCAGCGCGTCCAGGAGCCGCTCCATGCTCTCCTCGGGACCGACGGTGGCGCGAAGACCCGAACCGCGCGCGCCGCGCCCCGCGAAGGGCCGCGTGCGCACGCCCAGGGCCTCGAGGCCCCGGGCGGCGGACTCGACCTCGTCCTCGTCCAGCGGGACGAACACGAAGTTGGCCTCGGAGGACGGGACGGGGCAGCCTCGACTCCGCAGCCGAAGCGTCGCGCGGTCGCGGATCCGGCGGGTCCGGGCCACGGTGTCGGCGAGCCACGGCGAGTCGCTCTCCAGCGCCCGGGCGGCCGCGGCGACCGCGACGCCGGAAACCGCGAAAGGGCCGCGCGCCTTGTCCGCCTCCAGCGCCAGAGAGGCGCTCCCCACGCCGTAGCCGACCCTCAGTCCGGCCAGCCCGTAGGCCTTCGAGAGCGTCTTCACGAGGAGCGTCCGCTCTCCGGCCAGCGCCAGGTCGACGGCCGTCCGGTCCTCCGCGTCGCGGAGGTACTCGCCGTAGGCTTCGTCCAGCAGGAACACCCCGCCGAGTCGCTCGACGCGCTCCCACACGGCCCGGATCCAGGCGTCCGGCGCCGCCTCGCCGGTCGGGTTCCCGGGGTTGGCCACGAAGACGATGCAGGGCTCGGACCCCACGAAGGCGACGGGATCGTCCAGAGCCGCGGACCACTCGACGCCCTCGACGGAGTGGCCGTTCATGCGAGCCAGCATGGCGGCCGCCGGCCACCCGGGGTCCATGCAGCGCACCGTCGTCGGCGCCACGGCCCGCATCGCCGCGTCCAGCACCCCCGTCGCCCCGACTCCGGTCGCGACCCGGGCGGGATCGATCGACCACGCGTCGGCGACGGCGCGCGCCAGGCGTTCGGCGTAGCTTTCCGGGTATCGGGACGCCTGGTCGGATCCCGCCGCCGCCAACGCCTCGAGGGCGGCCGGGTGAGCCCCCCACAGATTCCGATTGTCGCTCAAGTCGACCTCGACGGGCGAGGCGTCGGGGAGGTACCGACGGAGATCGACGTAGTCGGGCCGGGGGAAGACGTCCACGGATCGTCGCACGGCGTAAGGGTAAATTCTGGGTGCCGGCGCCCGGGCGCGTCGGGCGGTCGGACGGACCGTTACAGGGTCGGGCAACGCATGCGTTCTGGCAACGACCGCGTCCCGTCCGCGGCGACGGAATCGGGCATCCTCGACCTATGGGGTTCATGGACCGACCGATACGCATTCGAGGGGCGCGACAGCACAATCTCAAGGACGTGGACGTCGACCTCCCTCGAGGCGCCCTGACCGTCGTCGCCGGCCCCTCCGGGTCGGGCAAGTCGTCCCTCGCCCTGGACACGCTGTTCGCCGCCGGACAGCGCCGCTACGTCGAAGCCCTGTCCACCTACGCCAAGCAGTTCCTGGACCGGCTCGACAAGCCCGACGTCGACCGAATCGACGGCCTCTCGCCGGCCGTGGCCATCGAGCGGCGAGGCCCGACGACCACCCACCGATCCACCGTCGGGACGGCCACCGAGATCCACGACTACCTGCGCCTCCTCTTCGCGCGGGCGGGACGGACGATCTGCCCCGAATGCGGCGAAGAAGTGCGTCCGGACACCGTCGGCGGCGCCGCGGACCGGATCGCGGCCCTTCCCGCAGGCGTTCGGCTGCTCGTCGCCTATCCGCTGGCTCGGAGCGGACGGGTCTCGCACGGGTCGATCGCCCGCGGGCTGCGCGCCCTGGGCTACTCCCGCGTCCTCGCCGACGGCGAGGCGGCGGAGCTCGCCGACCTGATCGCGCCCGAAGGCGTTTCGGGAGACGAGGACGCGGGAGCGGGCCCGCCCCTCGGGGCGCCCGATCTGGCGAAGGCGCGCGAGGTCGCCGTGGTCGTGGACCGCCTCGAGACGCCGACCCGAGCCGACGGAAGCTGGAGAGACCGACTGGCCGACTCCCTGGCCACCTGCTTCCGCGACGGCGAGGGCGAGGCCGCCGTGATCGTGGACCCGTCCGACCGGGAGCGCGCCGCCACGCTGCGGTTCTCCGAGCGCTTCCGCTGCCCGAGCGACCCGGACCGCGAGTTCCTCGAGCCTGCGCCGAAGCTGTTCTCCTTCAACGACGCCTACGGCAGCTGTCCGACGTGCACGGGCTTCGGCGCCACGCTCGAGTACGACCCCGATCTCGTCGTGCCCGATCCGGACCGCTCGCTGAGCGAAGGCGCGGTGGATCCGTGGGCCAAGCCTCGCTACGAGGAGGAGCGCCGCGCGCTGGCCGCGTTCGCGACCCGGGAGGGCGTCTCGGTCCACGCCCCGTGGCGGGACCTGCCCCGCGCCTTCCGCGACTCGGTGCTTGGCGGCACGGGGTCCTTCGAGGGCGTCATGGCGTTCCTCGCGTCCAAGGAGACCAAGAGGTACAAGCGGTACATCCGCGTCTTCCTGCGCCGCTACCAGCGCCCGCGCGCGTGTCCGGACTGCCGCGGCCATCGGCTCCGCGCCGAGGCGCTGAACGTCCGAGTCGGCGGAAAGCACGTCGGCGAGGTCTCGGCGATGCCCGTCGAGGACCTCCTCGGATGGCTGCGCGGCCTCGACCTTCGCCCCATGGAGGCCGAGATCGCCCGCCCAATCCTGAAGGAGATCGAGGCGCGCGCGACGTTCCTCGTGGACGTCGGGCTGGGCTACCTCGCCCTGGAACGCTCGATGCGGACGGTCTCCGGCGGCGAGGCCCAGCGCGTCTCGCTGGCCAACTCGCTGGGTTCGCGCCTCGTCGACGCCCTGTACGTCCTCGACGAGCCGTCGACCGGACTCCACCCCCGGGACGTGAACGCGCTCCTGGGTCTGCTGCGGCGCCTCGGCGACGGCGGCAACACCGTGGTCGTGGTCGAGCACGACCGGTCCGCGATCATGGCCGCCGACCACGTCGTGGAGCTGGGGCCCGGATCGGGGGACGCGGGCGGGGAGGTCGTGTTCGAGGGACCTCCCGACGCCCTCGTCGCCGCGCCGACCGCGACCGGACGCCACCTGGCGGGCCGCGGCGCGGACGCGGACGGACGAGAGCGGCGCCGACCGGTGGACGGCGCGCGCGTTCGCGTCGCGGGGGCCAGGCTGCACAACCTCGTCGACGTGGAGGCGGAGTTTCCCGTCGGGGCTCTGACCGCGGTCACGGGCGTCTCCGGTTCGGGCAAGTCGACGCTGGTGCACGACGTCCTGTACCGCGCCCTCGAGCGCGAGCTGCGCGGCGGGCCCACGTCCGCCCGGCGACACCTGGGCGAAGCCGTCGGCGCGTACCGCTCCGTCGAGGGGCTGGAGCGCGTCGACGACGTGGTCCTGGTGGACCAGAGCCCGATCGGACGCACGCCCCGGTCGACGCCGGTCACCTACATGCGGGCGTGGTCGGAAGTGCGTCGGATCTTCGCCCGGCAACCCGCCGCGCGGGCGGCCGGCCTGACGGCGCGGAGCTTCTCCTTCAACGTCCCGGGCGGACGCTGCGAGGCGTGCGGCGGGGTCGGCTCCGCGCGCGTCGAGATGGTGTTCATGGCGGACGTCCACGTCCCCTGCGAAGTCTGCCTTGGAAAACGGTACCGACCCGAGGCGCTCGAGGTCGAGATCCGGGGGCGCAACGTCCACGACGTCCTGCAGATGACCGCCGAGCGCGCCATGCGGTTCTTCCTGCGCGAGCATCGCCTGGGCCAGGCGCTCTGGCACCTGCAGACGGTCGGGCTGGGGTATCTGCGCCTGGGCCAGAGCGCGACCACGCTGTCCGGCGGCGAGGCGCAGCGACTCAAGATCGCCCGAGAGCTCGCCGACGCCTCGCGCAAGGGCGCGAAGAGCAGGATCTACATCCTGGACGAGCCGACCGCGGGACTGGCGGGCGACGAGGTCGCCCAGCTGACCGACGTCCTTTCTCGCCTGGTGGACCGGGGGCACACGCTCGTCGTCGTCGAGCACGACCTGGACGTGATCGCTCGAGCCGACTGGATCGTCGACATGGGACCGGGGGCCGGGGCCAAGGGCGGGCGGGTCGTGGCGACGGGGCGCCCGGAGGACGTCGCCCGAGCGCCGGAGAGCGTCACCGGTCGCCACCTGCGCGCCCGGCTCGAGGGGACGGAGAGACCGTGACCGATCCCCTCGTGTCGGTCGTGCTGCCGGTGCGAGACGGCGAGGCGACGATTGGGGAGGCCCTCGCGTCGCTGGGCCGGCAGACGCTGACCCGGTTCGAGGCCATCGTCGTCGACGACGGGTCGACCGACGGGACGGCCCGAATCGCGCGGCGCTGGCAGCGAACGGACGACCGCTTCCGACTCGTCCGGACTTCGGCCGCCGGAATCGTCGGGGCGCTGCAGCGCGGCCTTGGCGAAGCGAAGGCGCCCTACGTCGCCCGGATGGACGCGGACGACCGCTGCCTCCCCGAACGCCTCGAGGCGCAGGTCGACTTTCTCGAGCGCCGCGACGACCTGGCCGGGTGCGGCGCCAGAGTCCGCGTCGTCTCGCGGTCGCAAGTGTCCGACCGGGCGCGAGAGTACGTCCAGTGGCTGAACTCGATGACCGCGTGGGACGTCGTCTCGCGAGACCTGTTCGTGGAATGTCCGCTCGCCCACCCCACGTTCATGTTTCGCGCCGGGGCGCTCGCCGCCGCGGGCGGGTACAGGGACCGGGGCTGGCCCGAGGACTACGACCTCCTGCTTCGCCTTTGGCGCGACGGACGGCGCTTCGTCTGCCTTCCCCGCGTGCTGCTCGATTGGCGCGACGGACCCTCGCGGTTGAGTCGGACCCACCCGGCGTATTCGCTGGCGGCCTTTCGCCGGTGCAAGGTGCATCACCTCAGGCGGAGTCTGCTCGCGGGCCGCGAGGGCGTCGTGATCTGGGGCGCGGGTCCGACGGGCAAGAAGCTGGCGCTCGAGTTCCGACGCCAGGAAGTCGACGTCCTGGGCTACGTCGACGTGGATCCCCGCAAGATCGGCCAGATCGTTCACGGGGCGCCCGTGCTGGACGCGTCTTCCGTGCAGGGACTCGCCGGCGCGCTTCACGTCGGGGCCGTGGCCCGCAGGGAGGGACGCGCCGCCGTGCGCGAGGCGGCGGGCCCGTGGAATCCGGTCGCCCTGGCTTAGCGGGGCGAGGCCCGGCCCTGCGACGCCGTAGCCCGCCGGCGCTCGAACCCGCTTGATCGCGTTACGTTGCGTTCGACCCGCATGCGAAACGGGATCGCGCGGCGAAAATCCACGCGTTCGCTCGGGGCCGCGGTTCCGCGGGACCGTTCGACGGAGACTCCAAGGGATTGCGGCGCCACGACGTTCGAGACCGCTGGGGCCATCGCTCTGACGACGCTTGGCGTTGGGGCCGCGGTGGCGGGATTTCTATGGACCATGGGGCGCATCGCGCGCCCTTGGACGAATCACGCGGCGCGGGACGCTGCGGACGAGGCGCGAGACGAGGCCACGGCGCCGTTGGCCGGGCTCTCCGCCAACGACTGCCGCAGCTTCGAAGCCAAGGCGCGGGCCGGAGCCGGGCACGACGCTCCAGAGGCGCGACGGCACGCGGACCGCAAGGCTCTCCACGCGATGGAAACCCGGCTTCGAGGGGATTGCGCGGCGATGGAGGATCGCGTCCGCAAGGATCTTGCGGCGATGGAGATTCGCGTCCGCAGGGCTGTCGATGCGATGGAGGTGCGGCTGGGAGCGCGGATCGAGCGCCTGGAGACGCGGCTCGTGGCCGCGATGCGGTCCTCGGCCTCGCCGCACGGATAGCCGCGACGCGGTCGCGGGCGCCGAACGCTCGGGCTGAGTCGGAGCGGGTGCCGCAGGCCGGCGCAGCGGGGCCTTCGAGCCGATTCGCGCCAGGGGGCGGGGGCCCGCCGGCGCCGCCGTCGCGATCCCGCGATTCCCTTGTCCGCAAAGTGCGAAGGCGGGCTTGAGACGCCCCTTTCAAGGCGCTATTTTCAGTCTTCGGCCCCGGTTGTCCGGGGCCCGGAACCCACGCTTCCGAAGGCCCTCGACCGGCTGATCGCGCGCCCCCGAATTCCCCCAGGCGGCCCGGCACCTCATGGCGGACAACGAACCAGGCGGCCCCGGCGAGCGCGTTCTCGAGCGCATCCTCGAGCAGGAGATGCGCGAGTCGTTCATCGACTACTCGATGAGCGTCAACGTGCAGCGCGCGCTGCCCGACGTGCGCGACGGCCTCAAGCCCGTTCACCGGCGCATTCTCTACGCGATGTCCGGACTGGGCCTCTCCCCCGGCAGGGCCTACAAGAAGTGCGCCACCGTGGTCGGCGACGTGCTGGGCAAGTACCACCCGCACGGCGACTCCGCCGTGTACGACGCGCTCGTGCGGATGGTGCAGGACTTCTCGCTGCGCTATCCGCTCGTGGACGGACAGGGCAACTTCGGGTCCATCGACGGAGACGGAGCGGCCGCGTACCGGTACACGGAAGCCCGGCTGCAGCGCCTTTCGATGGAGCTCCTGGCCGACATCGACAAGGAAACCGTCCGGTTCGACGAGAACTTCGACGGTCGTCTGAAGGAACCGGCGGTTCTCCCGAGCAAGGCGCCCAATCTGCTGATCAACGGCTCGTCGGGGATCGCCGTCGGAATGGCCACCAACATCCCGCCGCACAACCTGCGCGAAGTCGTGGACGGACTCGTCGCCCTCATCGACGACCCGGACCTGCCCCAGGACGAACTCGAGACGCTGATCCGGGGTCCCGACTTTCCGACGGGCGGCCTCGTCTGCGGCGTCGAGGGGATCCGGGAAGCCTACCGAACGGGACGGGGGCGCGTGGTGATGCGGGCCGTCGCCGAAGTCGAGGAAGGGGAAGGCGGCTCCTCGCGGATCACGATCACCGAGATCCCGTTCATGGTGAACAAGTCCCGGCTCCTGGAGCAGATCGCCGACCTGGTCCGCGCCAGGAAGATCACGGCGATCCGCGACCTTCGCGACGAGTCGGACCGCGACGGCATGCGCGTCGTGATCGAGCTGAAGCGGGACGCCGTGCCCTACGTGGTGCTCAACAAGCTTTACAAGCACACGCCGATGCAGTCCACCTTCGGGGTGATCCTGCTCGCCCTGGTGGACGGCGTGCCCCAGATCATGACGTTGCGCGAGATGATGAGCCGCTTCGTCCAGCACCGCCACTCGGTGGTGGTGAAGCGAAGCGAATTCGATCTGGCGGCCGCCCGGGAGCGAGAGCACATCCTCGAGGGCCTGAGGATCGCGGTCGACGGGATCGACGAGACGGTGCGCATCATCCGGGCGTCGCGCGACGCGGCGGAAGCGGCCGTCGGACTCAGGGCCGCCTTCTCGCTGTCCGAGCGCCAGGCCCGGGCGATCCTCGACATGCGCCTGGCCCGACTGACCGGCTTGGAGCTCGAGAAGCTGGACGAGGAGCTGGGCGTCGTGCGCGAGCGGATCCTCGAGCTGCGGCGCATTCTCGGCGACCGCCAGGTGCGCATGGACATCGTCAAGGACGAGCTGCGCGAGCTCGCTCTTCGCTACGGGGACGACCGCCGCTCCAGGATCGTCGGCGAGGTCTTGGCGTTCGACGCCGAGGACCTGATCGTCGACGAGGAGGTCGTCGTGACGATGTCCCGCCAGGGGTACGTCAAGCGCATCCCGATCGACGCCTACCGGGCCCAGCGCCGGGGCGGGCGCGGCCGCAAGGGGATGACCACCAAGGCCGAGGACTGGGTCGAGCAGCTCTTCGTGGCCTCGACCCACGACCACTTGATGGCGTTCACCGACCACGGACGATGCCACTGGGTCAAGGTGTGGGCCATTCCGCAGGGGAGTCGCTGGGCCAAGGGCAAGCCCATCGTCAACTTCCTGGACCTCGAGGCGGGCGAGAACGTGGCGTCCGTCGTGCCAGTGCGGGAATTCAGCGGAGATCGCTTCGTGTTCTTCTGCACGCGCGACGGGATCGTCAAGAAGACGCCGCTCTCGGCCTTCAAGAACGTGCGCGCCAAAGGCATCTGGGCCATCAGGATCCGCGACGGAGACCAGTTGATCGACGTGCGCGTGACGGACGGCGACAACGAGGTCGTGCTGGCGACCCGACGGTCCAAGGCGATTCGCTTCCGCGAAAGCGACGTGCGCTCCATGGGCCGCACGGCCGCGGGCGTCATCGGGATTCGGCTGAGCGAGGACGACGACGTGGTCGGGATGGTCGCGGTGCGCAGACCGGAGGACACGCTCCTCAGCGTGACCGAGCGCGGAATGGGCAAGCGGAGCCGGATCGGGGACTATCGCCTGCAGTCGCGCGGCGGGCTGGGGGTGAACAACCACCGGGCGTCCGCGAAGACGGGGCCCGTGGTGGCGGTCAAGGCGGTCGGCGACCAGGACCAGCTCGTGTTCGTGACCCGAAACGGCGTGGTGAACCGCCAGCGCGCCTCCGAAATCCGGGTGATGGGGCGCGTGACCCAGGGCGTGCGCGTGGTCAACCTGGACGACGGCGACTCGCTGGTCGACGTGGCGCTCCTGGTCGGCGGAGACGACGATCAGTAGCGACCCGCTGGTCTCGTTGGCCGAAGTCGAGGCGGCCGCGCGCCGGATCGGCGACGCGGTGTTGCGCACGCCGCTCGTTCCCGACGCCGATCTCTCGGAGAGGGTCGGCGGCGACGTGCGCCTCAAGTGCGAATCGCTGCAGCGGGCCGGGGCGTTCAAGGCCCGGGGCGCGGTCAATTTCATGGAACGGCTTTCGGCGGACGAACTGGCCCCGGGCGTGATCACGTACTCGTCGGGGAATCACGCCCAGGCGGTCGCGTACGCCGCCGGGCTCAAGGGCGTCTCGGCCGTGACGGTCATGCCGACCACGGCGCCTCGGGTCAAGCGGGAAGGCGCCCGACGGTTGGGCGCGCGCGTCGAGCTGGCCGGAACGAAGTCCGAGCACCGGCGCGAGCGCGCCGAGGAGATCGCCGCAGCCGAGGGACGGGTCATGGTCCCTCCGTACGACCATCCCTGGATCGTCGCCGGCCAGGGGACGGTGGCCCTGGAGGTCGCCGAGGACTGGCCCCGGGTCGAAGTCCTGCTCGTGCCGATCGGCGGCGGCGGGCAACTGGCGGGCTGCGCGGCGGCACTCGCTCGCATCAAGCCCCGGGCGTCCGTGATCGGGGTGGAGCCGACGGGCGCCCCGACGATGAGGCGCGCGCTGGACGCCGGTGGCCCGACCACCCTGGACCGGATCGACACCATCGCCGACGGGCTGGCGCCGACGCGCGCAGGCGACCTCACCTACGCGCACGCGGCGGCCCTCGTCGACGACGTCGTGCTGGTCGACGACGACGCGATCCGGAGAGCGGCCGCCCACCTCATGACCCGAGCCAAGCTCGTGGTCGAGTATTCGGGGGCGGCCACCGTCGCAGCCCTCCTTTCCGGTCGCGTCGAGGCGAAGGGCCGGCGCGTGTGCGCCGTGCTGTCCGGCGGCAACCTGGACTCTCGGCTGGTCGGCGAGATCCTGGACGTGGCGTAGGGGAGCGGGGGCTCCCAGGGCGTCCATGCTGCTTCTCTTCGACATCGACGGCACGCTGGTCTCAGGCGGCCCGGCCAAGGCGGCGTTTCGAGTCGCGCTGGAGGAGACGTTCGGGACCGCTGGACCCATCGACGGCCACGACTTCGCCGGAAAGACGGATCCGCAGATCGCCCGCGAACTGCTGACCGCGGCCGGCGTTCCGGCCCGGGACCTCGAGGCGGGGCGGGAGCGCTTCCGGGGACGCTACCGAGCGGAACTGGAGCGGCGCATCGTCTCGGAGCCGATGACGCCGCTTCCCGGCGTGCGGCGGCTCGTCGAGGCGTTGGCCGACGACGCGCGCGCGTTCTTGGGACTGGTCACCGGCAACCTGAAGGAAGGCGCCCGGCTCAAGCTCGATTCGGTCGGCCTGTGGCGTCGCTTCCCCGTCGGCGGCTACGGCTCCGACAGCGAGGTCCGCAACGAGCTGGGGCCCCTGGCCGTTCGCCGGGCGGCAGCCCACTGGGAGATGGCATTCGACGCTGCGGAGGTCGTGATCGTGGGCGACACGCCCAGGGACGTGGAATGCGGCAAGGCGGCGGGGGCGACGACCGTCGCCGTCGCCACGGGACGATTCTCGGCGTCCCAGCTGCGCCGCGCGGGCGCGGACCGGGTGCTGGAGGACTTCGCAGACACCGGGCGCGCCATCGAGGCGCTGACTCCAGGGAGGTTGCCCGGGGCTCCTGCGGTCTGACGCCCGCTCGGGACTTCGTTCGGGCTGGCCGGCGCGGTTCGGACAGGCTCGCGAACGCGCCGCCGCGCCGGCCCGTCGGCTCGATGCGTCGGGCGCTCGAGGCTCGCCGACTGTATCTTGGAGACCGACGGATCGTCCGACGACGAACCACCGCACCGACCGAGGAGAACGGCGGTCATGAGAAAATTCTACCTTGCGCTCGGCGTCCTGACTCTCGTGGGCGCCGTCGCGGTCGGCTACGCCATGCGAGGCGGCAGCGCGGCCACCGAGCCCGTGGACCTGGGCGACCTCGTGGACTCGGAACTGGTGGCCCTCGCCCAAGGGGTGGTCGACGGCGACGCGGAGGCTCCCGTCACGATCATGGAGTTCGGCAACTACCAGTGCCCGGCGTGCATGACGTTCGCCTTGCAGGTCAAACCGCAGATCGACTTGGCGTACATCGAGAGCGGGCAGGCGAAGTTCCGCTACCACGACTTCCCCATCCAGAACTTTCCCCATTCCTTTCTAGCCGCGCGGGCCGCGCGTTGCGCGGGCGACCAGGATCGCTACTTCGACTACCACGACGAGGTGTATCGGACGCTTCCGGAATGGTCGACGCCCCGGGACCCCAGCGGGCACTTCAGAGACTTGGCTCGAGACGTCGGGCTCGACGGCGATGCGTTCGGCGACTGCCTGGACAGCGAGCGCCACGCCGACGTCGTGACCGCCAACTTCATGCTCGGGCAGAGAATGGGGGTCGCAGGCACGCCGACGGTCTTCGTCCACAGTCAGGGGCGGGGCACCGATCGCCTCGCGGGTTTCACGTTCATCGACGTGCAGCGGGCCGTGGAGGCCGCGCTCGAGGGGTGACGCCCCCAGCGGATCGCTCGTCCGCCCCCGACGGGACCGGCAAGCCGGCGGGAAACAGAATGGCGGTGGCCCTGCTGTCGCTCGCGGGCGCGTTCCTGGCGTTCTATCTCCTGGCGGGGAACCTGGGGTGGACGCCCCCGGCGCCGTGCGGGACGGGCCACTGCGCCGTGGTCCAGTCTTCGAAGTACGCGTGGGTGGGCCCGGTGCCCGTCTCCGGCGTAGGGCTGGGCGGCTACGCGGCCATGTTGGGATTGGCGCTGGTCGGCCTGCAGCCCCGCTTCGCCGCGAGTCGGACCTTGGCGCTGTTCCTTTTTTCAGGCGCCGCGGCCGGAGCGCTCTTCAGCCTCTACCTCACCGCCCTCGAGGCTTGGGTGATCGACGCCTGGTGCCGGTACTGCGTGGCGTCGGCGATCGTCATGGCGCTCGTGTTCCTGGCGACGCTGCCCGAACTCAAGCGGTTGAGAGCGTCTTCGGGCGACGAACGCGAAGGAGCACTCGAGGGCGCGCGCCCGTGAGCGGCGAGAGAATCCGAGTGCGCGTGCTCTACGTCGACCGGGGCGCGTACCACTCCGAAGTCGTTTCCGTGCCGGGCGCCGGAATGGTCGACCACGCGCGGCTCGTCGACTTCCTCGTGGAGGACGAGGCCGTGGCGGCCGAGTGCTACATCGACTCGAAGAGACTCTGTTCCGCCCAGATCGTCACGGACGAAGAGGCCGATTCGGACTGACTTTCGGGGCGGCCGAGGCCCCCGCGAACGCGCCTCCCGCGCGTCGGGCGCCGGAGACGGGGCCCGCTCACGTTCCGCTTCGGTTTGCTCGGCACGACGTTGTCCAGGCGCGAAAGGCCGGATTGCCGTCGGCGTCCAGCGCTTCGGCGACCCGCTCTCCGGACTCGCGCGGGCGACCGCCGGCGAGCGCTCCGCCCGCGTCGGCCGGCGAAGGAGACAACTCGCGAAGCGTGATCGGGCGCGAGGCGTACAGGGGAGCCACAGCCCGGTAACGGAAGGACTCCACCGGTCGGTCGCCGCGACGCTGCAGCGCGTCGAGCAGCAGCAGGGCGGTCAGAGGGGCGTGGACCACCAGGCCGGGATAGCCTTCCCGGATGGTCGCGTACGGGTGGTCGTAGTGGATGCGGTGCGCGTTGTACGTCAGCGCCGAGAACCGAAAGAGGGTCGACGGCGTCGGCGTGAAGCGCTCGGTCCACTTCGCCGGCGGCGGCGCGAGGGAGGCGTCTCCCGCGTTCGAGAGACCAGAGATCCGAGGCGGCGAACCCGGCGCCTCGCTCGCGTCGACCCCGGCGCCCGCATCGCGCTTGCGGCGAGCGCTCCGAGTCTCCGCCTCCCTGTACGCCAGGATCCGCTCCTCCTCCACTCGCGCCCGCCCGCGCTGGATCAGGGTGCGACGAGTCTCGACGAACGCCAACCTTCCGCTGGCGCCCGACTTCTCCCGGACCTCGCGCACGCTGGACTCCAGCGCGGCGGCCTCCCCCAGACGCACGGGGCCGAGTCTGCGAAGCGTCCCGCCCGCCCACATGCGGCGAGGAAATTCGTCCGTTGCGGGCAGCAGCGGAGAACGACGCCCGTGGCCGTCCGGACCCAGGGCCGACGTCCGGTGGACTTCCTTGAAGTAGAGCCAATGCCAACCCAGGGGCAGCGCGTCTCCCGCGTCGAGCCCGCCCGGATCCCGATCCAGGAGAGCGAGCATCGCCTGGCACGCCCACGGATCCAGCGAATCCCTGCGCATCCGCCTACGGCTCGACGCCCGCCCGCGCGAGCGTCCGTTCGGCGCGGCGCGCCATCGGGCGATCCAGCATCCGCCCGTCCAGAGCCAGAACGCCGCCGTCCGCAGAGCGGTGCGCCCGCACGATCGCCCTCGCGCGCTCGACCTCCTCCGGCGTCGGCGTGAACGCCTCGTGGATCGCCGACACCTGTCCGGGATGGACGGCCATCTTGCCCGTGCAGCCCAGACGCCGGGCCCGCCTGGCCTCGGTCCGCAGCCCGGCGTCGTCGCGCAGGTCGATCCAGGGCATGTCGACGACGTCCAGCCCCTCGACGGCCGCCGCGGCAACGATGCGCGAACGCGCGTAGAGGAGCGGCTCCCACTCCGGGACGGCCCCGATCGCGGCCGCAAGGTCGAAGCCGCCGAACGCCAGCGTCGCCGCGACTCCGCCGCGCGCGCCGGTCGCTGGGCCGACCTCCGCGGCGGCGCGCGCGATCTCGCCGACGCGGTCGAGCGCCGCGGGCGTCTCGACGATCGGCACGGCGGGCACGCTCCCGCCCAAGACCGCGTGGGCCCGGCGAAGCCCCGAGGCTCGCGTCACCTTGGGAACCACGAAGGCGTCCGGCGGCTCGCGCCCCTCGAGCGCCATGACGTCCGCCTGTCCCTGCCGCGACTCCGGGTCGTTGACGCGGACCAGCACGCGAGGCCCTCGCGGCGTCCGTTCGCTCAGGAAGTTCGCGACCGCCGCTCGGGCGGACGCCTTCGCCGCCGGCGCCACGGCGTCCTCGAGGTCGACGCAAACGGCGTCGGCGCCGGCCTCCAGCGCCTTGCCGTACCGGTCGGGTCTGTCCGCCGGCACGAACAGGATCGAGCGCAACGACCTCGGTCGGCGCGAGACGGCCCTCCGGCGACGCTCCGGTCGGCGGCGATCGCCCGTAGGAGTCAAAAGGACCGCGGCATGCCCAGCGCGTGAGTGGCCACGTGGCTGAGCGCGAGGTTGTTGGCCACGGGCGCCACCAAGTGGAGCCGGGCTTCGCGGAACTTCCGCTCGACGCCGTACTCGGTGGCCATCCCCCATCCCCCGAAGGTGTCCATCGCGACGTTGGCCGCCTGCCAGGCGGCCCGCGACGCCAGGTACTTGGCCATGTTGGGACCCTCTCCCCGCCCCGAGCCTTCCTCGTCGTAGGCGCGAGCGGCCTCGTCCCGCACCGCGGCCGCCGCGCGCACGTTCACGTACGCGTCGGCGATCGGGAACTGCACGCCTTGGTTCGCGCCGATCGGGCGGCCGAAGACCTTTCGTGCGCACGCGTAGTCGCTTGCCCGGTCGACGAAGTAGAGTCCGTCTCCGATCGACTCCGACGCCAGCAGAACGCGCTCGGCGTTCATCCCCGCCAGGATGATTCGGAAGCCGTCGCCCTCGTCGCCGATCCGGTTCTCGGAGGGCACCTCGAGGTCGTCGAAGAACACTTCGGAGCTCTCGTGGTTGATCATCGCGTCGATCGGGTCGACGCGCAGCGACCCCGCCGCCTCGCGCAGGTCGACCAGGAACACGGACAGCCCGCCGGTGCGCTTCTCGACGTCGCTGCGGGGCGTGGTGCGAGCCAGCAGGATCATCAGGTCGCTCTGGCGCACCCGAGACACGAACACCTTCTGTCCCGAGACGACGTACCGGTCCCCTCGCCTCCGCGCGAAGGTGCGCGTGCGAGTGGTGTCGGAGCCCGCGTCGGGCTCGGTCACGGCGAAGGCCTGCAGGCGCAGCTCCCCGGCGGCGATCCCCGGCAGATAGCGTTCCTTCTGCTCCGGCGACCCGTGGCCCAGCAGCGTGCCCATGGTGTACATCTGGGCGTGGCACGCCGCGGCGTTCGCCCCCGAGCGGTTGATCTCCTCCAGAATCGCGCACGCGTGCGCGAGCCCGAGCCCCATCCCTCCGTATTTCTCGGGGACAAGGCACGCCAGGAAGCCGGATTCGGTGAGCGCGCGGACGAACTCGGCGGGGTATGCGCGCTCGCGGTCGAGTCCGCGCCAGTAGTCGTCTCCGAAGTCGGCGCACAGCGCGCGCACCGACCTTCTCAAGTCGTCCGGCTCGACCCCGTTCAACGACCCGTCGAGTGCATGTCGCGGCCGTCGACGACGTGCTTGACCACGCGCCCACCCATCATCACGAAGCGGACGTCGCGAACCACGCCGACGTCGTCCAGAGGATTCCCGGCGACGGCGATCAGGTCGGCGCGCATTCCCGGCCGCAACCGGCCTCGGTCGTCCAAGCCCAGAAGGTCGGCGGCGTGCACGGTCGCCGTCCGCAGGGCCTCCAACTCGCTCATGCCCAGGCTCACGTAGACTTCGAGCTCTGCCGCGTTCTCGCCGTGCGGAAAGACGCCGGCGTCCGTGCCGAACGCGATCGGCACGCCGCGCTCGATGGCCCGCTTCAGGCTTCGCCTGGCGAGCGGCAGGACCTCCTCGGCCTTGCGGCGCACGAGGGGCGGCAACGCGTCCAGATCGATGCGGTCCACGAGATACGTCGTCGGGACGAGGTACGTCCCCTTGGCGATCATCAGGTCCATGATCTCGTCGGTCAACGCGGAGCCGTGCTCGATGGAGGCGACGCCGGCCTCGACGGCCGCCATGATCCCTTCCGAACCGTGCGCGTGGGCGGCCACCTTGATCCCGTGCCGCGCCGCCTCCTCGACCATCGCGCGCAACTCCTCCAACGTGTACTGCTGGGCGCCGACCGAACCTTCCATGGACAGGACGCCGGCCGTCGCGCAGGTCTTGATCACGCGCGCGCCGTGCTTGATCTGGTAGCGGACCGCTCGCACGACCTCCCACGGCCCGTCGGCGACGCCCGCCTCGGGACCTCGCTCCAGGATTCCGGGCGCGAAGCCCGTGACGTCGCAGTGGCCCCCGGTGATGCCGAGGGCGTGGCGCGACGGGACCACCTCGGGAGCCAGGACGTCGCCCCTGGCGGCGGCCTCGGCCAACTCGACCGTGACGTCGCCTCCGAAGTCCCGCACCGTGGTGAAACCCGCCCGCACGGTGAGCGCGGCGTGCCCGACCGCGGCGAAGGCCGCGAACGCCTCCGTTCTCGTCACAGCGTCGGTGAACGACGTGGCGCCGATTTCGCTCGCCAGATGCGTGTGCGCGTCGATCAGCCCCGGGAGCAGCGTCACGTCGCCCAGATCCATGGCGTGGGCGGCGGCGGGAACCTCGGCGGGATCGATCGCCGCGACGATCCCGTCGCGCACCACGACGGTCGCGTCCGCCCGCATCCGGCCCGTCTCGACCTCCAGGAGCCGGGCGGCGCGAAGGACCGCCGCTCGGCCCGCAACCCCTTCGTGGTGTTCGTGTTGCGCTGCGACGTCGGCCGGCCGAATCGCGGCGATTCCCGCGAGAGCGCACGCGGCGAGGCGAAAAACGCGATGCGCCGACGAGGACGATCTCGCGCGACGACTCCGAAAATCAGCGTGGCGGCGGCGGTCGACGCCGCGACGCAGTCCGCCCACAGCGGCGAAGGCGAGTCGGCCTGGAAGGCGCGGGGGACGACGTTCGCGCTCCCCCTGGCCGACGACGGGGAGGCGGACTCTCGTCATTCGGGCCGGGTTCGGTGGGCCGGAGACGGGAACGTTCGGGGTCCGATGGATCGCAACCGCGGCCAACGCGTCCTAACCGCCCGAGCCCTGGGGGTCCAACGCGCGGTCGATCCGCGCGATCGCGTCGTGAAAATGCAATCGAGTGGCCCGGTGCGAGGTTCGCTGCCCGGCGGCCGCCAGCTCGTCGCGCAACGTCGCGAGCTGCCCCCGAACGAACGGAGCCACGTCCGATCGATCCGCCTCCTCGTCCTGCATCAGCGCCTCGAGTCGGCTCAGGTGGGCGCGCTGCAGATTGCGGCGATACGCGTCCGTGTCCCTGCCGGACTCGACTTCCGTCCATACGCCGGAGCGCAGGTCGTCGAGCATCTCTCCCAGCGTGTACGCGTCGTTTCCTCGAAACGCCTCCTGCTCGACGAGTCGCTTCATCCGGGGCACGCTCAGCACCTGCACGACCGCCTGCGCCTGACGGTCGCGCACCAGATCGATCGCTCCGCTTCCCTGGAATCGACCGAGGACGTCGGCGTCCAGCATCCATTCCGGGGTCCGGAACACCTGCCGGTTCAGGTACTCCATGGCCCGTTCCTGCCGATCCTTCGACACCGCTTCGTACTGCGCCCCGTCCTGGCCCTGGCGCTTGCGCGTGCGCACCACGCCGCCGACGTTGGCGACCACGTGGCCCGTGTAGCGGCCCCACTGTGCGACGACGTTGTTGTACAACTCCTCGAGGTCGGCGTAGTCCTCGCCTTCCCGGTAGGTCCAGCTCGTGAGGTTGTCCACGATGCGCTTCAGATTCTCGACCCCGTAGTCCGACGCCTCCATCGCGTCGTCCCCGATGGCTTCCGTCAACGCCGTCGGGTCGGCCCCCGTCGGGCTGGAGAAGCGGTACACGGGGTCTTCCTGCATGCGGACGACCATCTCCCGGAGGTCGGCCCTCTCGCTCTCGCGGTCCTTGCCCGGAAACGGCCGGTAGCCCCACTCCACGGCGAACTCGTCGTACGGTCCCACCACGGGCATCAGGCAGGTGTCGTCGCCCGGCTGGGCCACGTAATTGAAGCGAGCGTAGTCCATGATGGACGGCGCCACCCCCATCTCGCACACGAAACGGGTCCGGAGCCTCTCGACCGGATACGCCGACGACGCCTGCATGTTGTGCTGCAGGCCAATGGTGTGACCCACCTCGTGGGCGGAGACGAATCGAATCAGCTCGCCCATCACCTCGTCGGGGAACTTGACGCCCCGCGCGTCCTCGTTGACTGCGGCGGTCTGGACGAAGAACCAGTTCCTCAAAAGGTTCATCACGTTGTGGTACCACTGGATGTCGCTCTCCAGGATCTCGCCCGTGCGAGGGTCGTGCACGTGCGGACCGGACGCGTTCTGGACCGGCGACGCCAAGTAGCGGATCACCGAGTAGCGAGCGTCCTCGGGACTCCAATCGGGGTCGTCGGGCGCGTCGCGGGCCACGATGGCGTTGCTGAATCCGGCCCGCTCGAAGGCGGGTTGCCAGTCCACGACCCCCTGCTTCAGGTAAGGCACCCACTTCGGCGGCGTGGCCGGATCGACGTAGTAGACGATGGGCTTCACGGGATCCACGAGCTCGCCCCTGGCAAACGCTTCCGGGTCGGACGGCTCGAGACGCCAGCGCGTGACGAAGCACCTCGTCGTCGCCCGCTGCTCGTCGAGCCCGTAGTCGATCCGGCTCGTGCTGAAGAACCCCACGCGCTCGTCGCACAACCGAGGTTCCATGGGATTTTCGGGCAGCGCCAGCATCGAGTGGTGCATCTCCATCGAGAGGGTGTTGCTCGCCTCGTTCGAGGGGGCTTCCGTGGCGTCGTAGGTGAGCACTCGGCGCACCTCGACGTTGGTCGGATACGCGTTGGCGCGCACCACGTAGGTGCGGTCGGAGTCGACGCGCCTCACGCCGAACTGTTCGCGGCGGAACTTCGGCAACCCCAGCAGGGTCACGTCCTCGGTGAAGAGATCGGTCACGTCGACGACCGCGGCCGTCGAGTCCTCGGACATGACCTCGACGTCGAAGGCCATGACGATGGGCTCGAAGTTCGAGTTCCTCACCGCCGCCGCGATCGCGGCGGTGTCTTCGGCCACGTTCCGGTAGGCGACCAGGCGCAACAGCACGCGATCGCCCTCCATGTCCCAGCGCACCGTAGAGGTGTTGGCCTTCGAGCCTCCGTATCCGGCCCCGGCGGGCGTTCGCGCGATGCGGGTCAGGAGCAGCATCTCGCGACCGACGAGCTCCAGCGGGATCTCGTAGAACAGATCGCCGTCGATCATGTGCGTGTCGAACAGCCCTTGGCTCGTGACGGCGTCCTCCGTGATCACGTCGCTGTAGGACTTCGCGGTGTCCTGTTCCTCCTCGTCGGCGCCGGCGGCTTCCTGTTCCTGCGGCCCGGGCGCGAGGGGGAGGGCGTTGGCCTCGGCCGAATGCGCCAGCGCGGCGACGCAGACGAGCAGCAGCGACGGAATCGAAGCGAGGATGTTGCGCATGCGGGGTCCGGTTCCTGGGGGAAGCGCGCGACGGGCGAGGTCGGAAAACCGAAGGTAGCACGGGCGCGGCGCGCACGCACACGCCGACGCCCGGCCTCGCTTCGCCGACCAATGGACGGACGGGACGGCGCCGGCGTCCTCTCGCAAACCCGGCCGCTCCTCGTCCTTGCCGCAAGCCCGACCTTCGCGCCAGTGTTGTCCCGTCATGACACGCGGAAGCAACGGCAGCGCCGAAGTCCGGCGACGGTCCAGGGTCCCCCTTCTTCCGGTCGCTCTCTTCGTCGCCGCGTGCGCTGGAGACGACGACGCCGGATCGCTGGGGCCGCGACCCGCCGACGACGTTCCGCAGGCGCTCGAGATTCACCAAGGAGACGGGCAGAGCGCGATCGCGGGCGCCGCGGTCCCGATCCCCGTTCAGGTCCGCGTCACCGGCCGAAACGGAGATCCGCTGCCCAACGTCAAGGTCGCCTTCGCGGTCACCGAGGGCGGCGGTTCGGTGGAGTCGCCCGAGGCGCTGACCGCGCCGGACGGCACGGCGTCTCCGGGATCCTGGCGCCTGGGTCGGCCGGGTCCGCAACGGATGCGGGCCGACGTCTTCGGTCTGGCGCCGGTGAGCGTTCGGGCTGCGGCGACTCCCGCCCCGAGCGCCGTCGAGATCGTGGCGGGTCAGGATCAGACGGCCGAAGTGGCGTCTCCGGTCCCGCGCGCCCCCGAAGTCGTGGTGAGCGCCGAGGACGGGGCCCCCGTCGCAGGCGCCCTAGTGACGTTCGCGACGGACCGAGACGCCAAGCTGGCCGTCCCCCGGGTCCTGACCGACTCGCGGGGCCGCGCATCGGCCGCGGACTGGATCCTGGGCGCCACGGCGGGCGACTACACGCTGGCGGCGAGCGTCGAGGGAGAGGGGATCGCGGGCAATCCGGTCCGATTCCGGGCCCGCGCGACTCCGGGACCCGCCCACGGCTTGGAGATCGCGACCGGCGACCGCCAGGAAACGGAGGTCGCCCTGCCCGTGCCGGAAGCCGTGCGAGTCCGCGTGCGGGATCGGTACGGCAATCCGACGCCCGGCGTCCGAGTGTCATTCGCCGCCGACGGCGGCAGTGCGGTCGTCCCGACCCACGCGGTCTCCGACGCCGCCGGGGTCGCCTCGGCGCACCGATGGGTGCTCGGACCCCAACCCCACGTCTCGTATCGACTCACGGCGTCGATCGTCGCCGAAGACGGCGCCCCGGTCCGAGTCGTCTTCACGGCGAGGGCGACGCCGGCCGCGTATCGGATCGAGATCGTGTACGCCGATCCCGCCGTCGTCCCCGACTCCCTCGAGGCCTCCTTCGACCTCGCCCGGCGCTATTGGGAGAGCGCCGTCCGCGGGAATCTGCCTTGGAGCACCGTGCGGAAGAGCGCGCTGGAGAGGTGTCTGGCGGACAACGACGTCGCGTACGCGGTCCAAGGGGACCGCGTGGTCGACGACCTCCTCGTCTTCGTCGACATCCGGGACACCGGCCCGGGGGTCCTCGGCGGCGCCGGTCCTTGCCAAATCCGGGCGGACACGGGCCTCCCCGTGGTCGGAGTCATGTTCTTTCCCAGCCGGGTCAGCCACGAGACCGTCCTGCACGAAATGGCCCACGTGCTCGGATTCGGGGCCCTGTGGCAATACCTGGGTCTGCTGCGCGACCCGGCGGGAGGGACCGACGCCGACCCGCGCTTCCTGGGCCCGGAAGCCATGAAGAGCTTCGCCGACCTTCGGGCGGGGAACGGAAGCGCCGGCCTCCCGGTCCCCGTCGAGAATCTGGGCGGAGAGGGCATCTGGAACGGGCACTGGCGCGAGAGCGTGTTCGGCGTCGAGTTGATGACCGGATTCGCCAACGGAGGCGTCCGGAACCCGATCAGCGTCCTGACCCTGGCCTCGCTGGCGGACCTGGGCTACGACCGCATCGACCGGAGCGTGGCCCACGACTACGCGTTGCCTTCCAGGAGCGGGGCGACGGCGGCGGCCCAGCGCCGGGGGCGGACTCTTCCCGTCTCCGCAGGTCCGGACCACGTCCTGCGAACTCCGATCGCCGTCGTGCGCCAGGACGGCGCCGTCGTGCGCTACCACGTCCCCGGACTCGGCGTGCCGTGACCCCGGCGAGGGGCGGCGGCGGCGCGGCGCGCCCGCTTCATCCGCGCACGTACAGATCTCCGCCCCGACGCCGGAACTCCCGCGCCTTCTCCTCCATGCCCCTGTCCACGGCGGCCGCCGGATCGAGGCCTCGCTCGCGGGCGAAGCGCCGGACGTCCTCGCTGATCTTCATGGAGCAGAACTTCGGCCCGCACATCGAGCAGAAGTGCGCCACCTTGGCCCCTTCCGCCGGCAGCGTCTCGTCGTGGAACTCGCGCGCGGTGACCGGATCGAGCGACAGGTTGAACTGGTCCCGCCAGCGGAACTCGAAGCGCGCCTTGGAGATCGCGTCGTCCCAGCGCTGGGCCGTGGGATGGCCTCGAGCCAAGTCGGCGGCGTGGGCGGCGATTCTGTAGGCGATCACGCCGTCCTTGACGTCGTCCCGGTTCGGCAGCCCGAGGTGCTCCTTCGGCGTGACGTAGCAGAGCATGGCCGTCCCGTGCCAACCGATCGTCGCCGCGCCGATCGCGCTGGTGATGTGGTCGTAGCCTGGCGCGACGTCGGTCGTCAGCGGTCCGAGCGTGTAGAACGGCGCCCCGTCGCACCACTCGATCTGCTTGTCGACGTTCTCCTTGATCAGGTGCAGCGGGACGTGCCCCGGGCCTTCGTTCATCACCTGGACGTCGTATTCCCACGCGATTCGGGTCAGTTCGCCCTGCGTCGCGAGCTCGGCGAACTGGGCCTCGTCGTTGGCGTCGGCGATCGACCCGGGGCGAAGGCCGTCGCCCAGCGAAAACGAGACGTCGTAGGTCCTCATGATCTCGCAGAGCTCGCGGAAGTGCGTGTAGAGGAAATTCTCCCTGTGGTGCGCCATGCACCACTTGGCCAGGATCGAACCGCCGCGGCTCACGATGCCCGTCACCCGATCGGCGGTCATCGGCACGTACCGCAACAGCACGGCCGCGTGCACCGTGAAGTAGTCGACCCCCTGCTCGCACTGCTCGACGATCGTGTCGCGGTAGACCTCCCACGTCAGGTCCTCGGGCACTCCGTCCACTTTCTCGAGCGCCTGATAGACGGGCACCGTGCCGATGGGGACGGGGGAGTTGCGAACGATCCACTCCCTGGTCGCGTGAATGTTCCTGCCCGTGGACAGGTCCATCACCGTGTCGGCGCCCCACAGCGTGGCCCAGCGCAGCTTCTCGACTTCCTCCTCGATCGAGGAGGCCACGACCGAATTGCCGATGTTCGCGTTGATCTTCACCTTGAAGGCGCGCCCGATGATCATCGGCTCGAGCTCGGGATGGTTGACGTTGGCCGGAACGATCGCCCGACCGCTCGCCACTTCGTCGCGAACCAGCGTCGGGTCCAGCCCCTCTCGCAGCGCGACGAATTCCATTTCGGGGGTGACTTCGCCCCGCCGGGCGTAGTGCATCTGCGTAACCGGCCCGGCGCCGCGCCGGGTCGCACGGCGCAGCCCCGGCGGAATCTCCAGCGCGTCGTCCCTCCGTCCCGGGGCCACCGCCGTCCGACCCGTGCTCCGCACGTCGCGCTCGGCGATCCAGCGCTCCCTGAGCGGGGGCAGACCGACCCGCGGGTCGACGTTCGGCGGACCGCTGGTGTCGTAGACCCGCAGCGGCTCTTCGCCGCCCGACAGCGCGATCTCGCGCATCGGCACCCGAATTCCGCCGGGTCCTTCGACGTGCGTCTTCGTCGAGTTGGGGAACGCGCCGCGATACGCGTCCGCCGAATCGCTCCCCGCCCCGTTGGCGTCCCGGAGACTCGTCGACTTGGTCATGGCGCTTCCCGTTCTCCTCGGCGCGGTCCGCGCCGTCGCCGGACGGAGGGGAAGCCAACGGAGCCGTCGGACGCACGGTGGCCCGAACGGCGTCGCGCTCCCTCCGCCGGTATCAACCGGATCAGGTTCCTGGGGTCTCCTCTCAATCCCGCCTGCGGTTCCGACCGCTGCGGGATGCCCCCGGCGACTTGCCATCTTCGCCGGGGGAGTATACGGCGAGGGCGTCGCCTCGGCCAACGCTGCACCGACCGCGACCGCGCGCGAACGCGGGCCGCGCCTCCGCCACGGCTTCGATCCCCGCGCGAATGAACGTCCATTGAAGGCGCATCTGGTCCGCCACGGGCATCGGTCGCAGTCCGGCGCGGCGAGCTTCGCGCCGCACCCGATCGGTCGCCGCGCCGATCGCCGCAGCCCCCGTCGCCGCAGCGTTCCGCAGTCGCGCCTCCCATCCGGCGATCGTCTCCCGCCAACGGACCAGAACCGGATCCGGCGGCCCCAAATCCAAGCCCACGCCCGGCGTGAGGAACAACGGCATTTCGGTCACCAGCGTCAGCGGATCGCCCCCCAGCGCTCGAATCGCCTCCATGGAGCTGGGGCGAAACCGCTGCGCGGTATCGGGATCGTCCCGGTCGAGGAAGTGCCGCCGCATCGCGTCAGAATCGGGACGACTGCAAAATCCCCGGCCCAGCCGGTGGAACCCCTTCTCGCCGTTGCGCTCGACGTCGTGCAGCGCGTATCCGGCGCGGCGCGCCGCATCGCTGAGCGTCTCGACCATCCGGGACAGTCGCGGCCACCACCCGCGCTCGACCAGGAAGTACGGTCCGGCGGCCACGCCCATGCCGTGCAGGCTGACATGCAGGTCGTAGGGTCCGGCCTCGCTCCAGAACGTCCACGCCGCCCGGTTCTCCGGACGGACGAGCCGGTCGGCGCGCCCGCGCGGAAAGCCGAACTCGACGTCGTCTCCCGGGAGCTCCCTTCGGCGGTGGAGGAGATAGGCGGCCAGATCGTAGCTCGCGGCGCCCGGAGGCTGCCACGCCGCGTTCGCTCGAGCCCCATCCGGATTGACGTGCGGAATCACGGACCATGCGGCGGTCGCCCGCAGCGACTCGCCGGCGGGACTGTGGAGAAACCGCACCAACCGGTCCAACAGCGCCGGCCCCACCGGTTCGTCCGCATGGCATCCGCCGACCAGACTCACGCGAATCGGGCCCTGGCCGACTCGGTGCGCATACACCGGGCGCCCCTGGCGGGAGCGTCCGATTCTCCGGCCGCGGGGCGAAGGCGCCTTGCAGGAGACGATGGCATCGGCCGAAACGGTGCGCATCGGTGCGAACGCTCCCTTGGTCAGCCTGCGGTTGGCGAAGGCGCAGCCCTGCGAACCGAAGAGCCCAGGCCTCCGCAGCGCAACGCCCACAGCGGCCCTCTGGCGCGCGAGGCGGCAAGCGCCATGATCGGAAGGTGGGACGCTCCGGGCCGTCGCGGTAGCTGGAGACCGGCTGGATTCCGGGCCGACGTCACCGCGAGAGTCGTTGCTGCCGACGCCCCGACCGCCCAAGATGCGGCGACGCGCAACGGCATCGCCACCGAGAGAGCCATGCACTCAGACCTACTCCAACTCCGCGAACGAGAACGTCTTCTGCTGCACGGAGAGGCCGGGAGAGCGCAACAGCTCGCCACGCGGATCGTCGTCCGGATGGCCGAGGTTCTGGGCGCGCGCGCGCTGGTCGAAATCGCATCGGCGCACATCGACGGCTGTCTCTATCACGGCGACGGCGGCGTGGAGTTCGCCGAACGGCTGGTCGAATGGGGCGGCCGGACCCGGGTGCCCGCCACCCTCAACGTCGGGGCCCTCGACCTGCTTTCGCCGCAGAGCGTCCGAACCCGGGGCCACGAGCGCGCGATGGCGCTGCGGCTCATGCAAGCCTATCGGGCGCTCGGTTGCAGCCCCACGTGGACCTGCGCCCCCTACCAGGCGGGACACCGCCCGGCGTTCGGGGAGCACGTGGCCTGGGGCGAGAGCAACGCCGTCTGCTTCGCCAACTCCGTCCTCGGCGCTCGCACCAACCGCTACGGCGACTTCATGGACATCTGCTGCGCCGTCAGCGGACGAGCGCCGCGAAGCGGCTTGCACCTCGATCGGCGGCGGCGGGCGACCGTGCTGGTCGACACCGACGCCGTCGATCCCGAGCTGAAGCGGCGGGACGTCTTCTTTCCGGTGCTGGGGACTTGGCTCGGCGAAGCCGTGGGCGATCGCGTGGCCGTGATCGCCGGCCTCCCGGAGACGGTCGGCGAAGATCAACTCAAATCGCTGGGCGCCGCGGCGGCGTCCGCAGGCGAGGTCGGTCTTTTTCACGTCGAGGGGGTCACGCCGGAAGCGCCCGACCTCGAAACCGCTCTCGGGGGCGAGGCGCCGACCGAGACGCTCGCCCTTCGGCCCCGACGCCTTCGCCGAGCGCGAGACGCGCTGAGCACGACCGATGCCGGTCCCATCCACGCCGTGGCGCTGGGCAGCCCCCACTTCTCGCTGGACGAGTTCCGCCGCCTGGAGTCCCTTCTGCCGTCGACGCCGTTCTCCGTGCCCTTCTACGTCTGCACAGGTCGAAGCGAACGCCGAGCCCTGGAGCGGCGAGGCCGCCTGGCTCGCTTCGAGGACGCGGGCGTGCGCATCGTCGTCGACACCTGCGTCGTGGTCGCGCCCATCCTCCCTCCGGAGGGCGGCGTGCTGATGACGAACTCCGGCAAGTTCGCGCACTACACTCCGGCCAACACGGGATACGGCGTCGTGTACGGAAGCCTGGAGGACTGCGTTCGCTCCGCCCGCCGGTCCCGCGTGATCCGAGACGAGCGACTGTGGAACTGACCGGACGCACGCTGTGCGACGGAGAGGCCCGGGGCCGCGTCCTGGTGCTGCGAAAGCCCGTGAGCTTCTGGGGCGGCGTGGATCCTCGGAGCGGCGTCGTCTCGGATCCCCGCCATCCGCAGCACCGCGCGGCGCTCGCAGGCCGAATCCTGGTCATGGACCGCACCATCGGGTCCAGCTCCTCCAGCGCGGTGATGCTCGAGCTCCTCCGCAACGGGGTCGCCCCCGCCGGCATCGTGGTCGGACGAAGCGACGCCATCCTGATCGTGGGCGTTCTCGTCGCCCGCGAGCTCGGCTATCCGACCATTCCCCTGCTCGGGGTCGGGGAGTCGGCGACCCGAGCCCTGGCCGCCGCGGACGGTCTGCGGGCCGTCGTGCGTCCGCCGAAGCTGCGCATCGCGGCCCGCGCCTGAAGCGCGCACGCGCGCGCGCCTACGGCAGGGCGTGCCGTTCCAGGTACTGCAGGCCGTACTCGTCCATCCGCACCACGTAGACGCCCCGGTCCCCGAAGCCCACCACGCGCCTCTCCGCGCCCAGCTCGACGATCGCGTCCCTCGTTCCCTCGGGCCCGAACAGGTCGTACTTGGGCGCGTCTCCCGCCGCCCCGTGCCGCCGAACCCAGGCTCGGCCCCGTCCGTCCACGAGAATCGGGCCTTGGAACGCCGGCTTCGCGTCCGGCCATTCGTGGTCGTCGAGACCGTCGTCCCGCGAAGCGCCGCCCCTCGCCGCCGTCACCGTCATCGCGTCGTTCACGACCGTCACCGAAATTCCCAGCCGACCCCCTGTCTCGGATTGCGCGTGGCGCCACTGCTCCATCTCCGCGCGCCCGATCGAGACCGCTTCGTAGGCGATCTCCGGCCCGCTGGTCACCGACCCGTCCGGCTCGATCCACTCGACCCGGTAGCGGTAGCCGTCCGAGCGGGCGACCGCGACGCGACCATCGGGCGCAACGCCCCAAGCGTCGGCCGGCGAGAGCGGGACGGGCGAGACCCGCACATTCTCGTTGCCGGGGCCGCCCGTCGTCGCCGTGACCGTCTCGGGCAACTTCACCTTGGCCACCGTGTCGACGGCCTCGTCGCGGGGATCGAAGCGCAGCACGCTGCCGGAGTCCGCCGTCGCTCCCGAACCCATGCGACCCAAGCCTCGGAAGTACAGACGGCCCTCCGCGTCGACGGCGGCCGGGATCGCAAGGACCAGATCCCGCCCCGGGCCCACCTCGCCGACGGTGTACGGTCGCGTGGCGCCGAAATCGAGGTCGGGACTCAGTTCGGTCAACCTCCCGTTGCCCAAATCCACGAGGAGGGTGCGGTCGCCGGGCAGCGGCCACACGGCGTCCGGCTGGCGATACTCGTCCGGGCCGTCGCCCACTCGCCCCAGCGTGTCGGCCACGGCGCGGGCCAGATCGACGCGCGCCAGGACCTGTCCCAAGGGGTCGGCCACGAGCACGCGCCCATCCGGGAGCTCGCGCACGGTGGACACGACCGAGAAGGCCTGCGGATACGCGGCGTCGGGCTCGAGGAGCCCCACCGGACCCGAATCGCGCCCGCTTCGGTCTCCGGTCGACGAACTCCATCTCGTCGCGACCAGCACGCCAGCCGCGACCGCGACCGCCACCGCGGCCAGTCCCACCGTCCTCTTCATGTCTCCTCGCTCCCACTCCCCGACCGGACGTCCGTCCGCCGCCCGGGCGCTGCGGAAGGCGTTCAGCGCCCGGGCCCGCTTCGGCGCTCCGCCGGACGACGCCCGCGGAGCGAGCGGCTACCGCACGAAGATCATGTCCCGGTAGGACGGCAGCGGCCACAGGTCGTCGGGAACGACGCCCTCCAGCCCATCCGCCGCCGCGCGCACGGCGTCCATCGCCGGAACGACGCGCTCGGCGACGTGGTTCAGATGGTCGCGCGTCTCCTCGCCCCCCTCGTGCGCGAGGGCCGCGTCCAGAGCGTCCGCTGCGGCGACGAGTTCGCTGACCAGTCCGTCCACGCGGCGCGCGACGCTCTTCAGGGCCGAGCGCCCGCCATCGACGACGTCGCCGCGCTGCGCCGCGCCGAGTTCGCCCAGGTAGCGGACCGCGGCCGGAAGCACCGACGTTCTCGCCATGTCGACCGTCGTGAGCGCCTCCGTCGTGATCCGCGTCACGTACTGCTCGGCCCGCACCTCGAAACGGGCGCGCAACTCGCGCCGCGACATGACCCCGTACTTGTCGAAGAGGGCCTCGTTCTTCTCCGCCGCAAGGGCGGGCAGCTGAACGGCGCCGTTGCGGTTGTTGACCAGCCCGCGCCGCGCCGCCTCCTCGACCCACTCCGGCGCGTAGTTGTCGCCGCTGAACATGATGTGGCGGAAACGCGCGATCTCGGTCGCGAGCACGTCGCCCAAGACGTCGCCGACGCTCGCTCCGTCTCCGGTGCGGGCCTTGATCGCGTCGCAAAGCTCGTCGATCGACTCCGCCGCGATGGTGTTGAGGACCGTGGCCGGAAACGAGATGCTCATCGACGAGCCCGGGGACCGGAACTCGAACTTGTTGCCCGTGAACGCGAAGGGCGACGTGCGGTTGCGGTCGCTCGCGTCCCTGGGCGTGTCGGGCGCGGTGGCGACCCCCGTCTCCAGCAACCCCAGATCGACCGGACTGGCGGCGCTGCCCGTCTCCGCGATCCGCTCGAACATGGCCTGCACGGCGTCGCCCAGGTAGACGGAGACGATCGACGGCGGCGCCTCGTTGGCGCCCAGGCGATGGTCGTTGCCGGCGCTCGCGACGGAGGCCAGGAGCAAGTCCTGGTGCCGCTCGACGGCGCGCATGACGGCCGTGCAGAAGAACAGGAACCGGTCGTTCTCGTGAGGCTTGTCGCCGGGATCCAGGAGGTTGCGCGACTTCGTGCCGAACGACCAGTTGAGGTGCTTGCCGCTCCCGTTGATCCCGGCGAAGGGCTTCTCGTGGAGCAAGCAGACGAGGCCGTACCGCGGCGCGTTGCGCTCCATCACGCGCATGGTGAGCTGCTGATGGTCGGCGGCCACGTTGGCGTCCTCGTAGACCGGCGCGAACTCGAACTGCTGCGGGGCGACCTCGTTGTGGCGGGTCTGCATCGGGACGCCCAGGCGGAAGAGATCGGACTCCACCGACTGCATGAACGCGAGCACGCGCTCGTGGGTGGAGCCGAAGTAGTGGTCGTCCAGCTCCTGACCCTTCGGCGGCTTGGCCCCGAAGAGAGTCCGCCCGGAGTTCACGAGGTCGGGCCGCCGATAGTGGAACTCGCGATCCACGAGGAAGTACTCCTGCTCCGGCCCGAGGCTGGCCGTCACCCGCTGCTCGGGATCCCCGAAGAGAGCCAACGCCCTCCGGGCGGCGCGGTCCAGCGCCTGCACCGAACGGAGCAACGGGACCTTCTTGTCCAGACTCTCGCCGGTCCAGCTCACGAAGATCGCCGGAATGCAGAGGAACGTCGCGCCCTCGCCCTCGAGGATGAACGCCGGCGACGTCGGATCCCAGACGGTGTACCCTCGCGCCTCGTGCGTGAAGCGCAGTCCGCCGGACGGAAACGAGGACGCGTCGGGCTCGCCCTGCATCAACTGCTTGCCCGTGAACTTCGTCAGCGCCTGTCCGTGGCGGGCGACGTCGATGAAGGAGTCGTGCTTCTCCGCCGTCCTTCCCGTGAGCGGATGGAACACGTGCGTGTAGTGCGTCGCGCCGTGCGAAAGGGCCCAGTCCTTCATCGCGGCCGCCACGCCGTCGGCGACCTTCGCGCTGGGCTTCTCGCCGGCGTCGACCGCGGCGGCGAGCTCGTCGTGGACGCGCTCCGGCAACCACTTCCGCATCGTCGCGGACCCGAACGCCATCTCCCCGAACGCCTCGGCGAGGTTGTACCGATCCTTCGGCTGCGCGGTCCACGTCCTGACCGCCTCGACGGCGTCGAACGGCTTGTACGCGTTGGCCATCGAATTGCTCTCCAGATTTGGCGGGTCTGATCAAGGCATTCTTCGTGGAAGCGCGGCGCGTCCGCCGACCCGGGACGGACGCAAGTCTCCCATGGACTCGAGGCCGCGGGCCGGAGTCGGAGACGACTCTCGCGCTTTCGCGAACCTCGCTCGCCGCCGCGAGCCCGAACGGACCCGAGGCGACAACTCCCGCGGCAGGACTCGAACCTGCGACCCGACGGTTAACAGCCGTCTGCTCTACCAGCTGAGCTACGCGGGAAGGGGACCGAGGTCGATCCATCGCGCGAGCAGTTATGATGGCCACGGTTCAACCACGGGTCAACGTTCGTTTCCGCGCCCGTCCGCCGGCGTCGGGCGAGCGCGCGACCGGCGCGGGCGGCGGCGGTTTCCCCGGCCTGCGGCAACGCGCGCCCCAACTTGGCGTTGTGCGGCTGCGCGCCACGCCTTATCGTGCCGCGGCAAACCCCCTTCGAGAGGCTCCGACCCTGCGGGCCGGCGCCTCCCGCGCTGGACGTTCGAGGATCGGATTTGACCGTAGCCCGCGCCACCCCCCGCCAGCCCGCGTCGGCGCGCACGGCGCTGACTCTCCTGCCGATCCTCGCGGCGGCCGCGTGCGGGAACCCGCCTCCCTCCTCCGAGAGCACCGACGCGCGCACGCCTCCGGCGGTCGCGGCCGCCGGCGCGTCGCCGGCCGTCGGCGCTGTGCGCCTGACCGCCGACCAGGCGCGAGCGCTGGCGATCCGGACGACGACGGTGGCCCGGACGTCGGTCTCGTTCGAGGTCCGCGCGCCGGGCGCCGTCGCTCCCGCGCCCGACCGCTACGCGGAGGTGAGCGCTCCGGTGAGCGGACGGATCGCGAGCATGGCCGTGCACGAGGGCGAGCGCGTCGAGCGGGGCCAGGTCGTCGCCCAGCTGGAGAGCCTCGAGCTGGCCGAGCTGGTGTCGACGCATCGAGAGCGGGAGGCGGAGCGGCGGTTCGCCGAACTCCAGGTCCGGCGATACGAGCCGTTGGTCGAGCGTCGGATCAGTCCGGCGGCGGCGCTGGAAACGGCCCGCGCCGAGCTGGCGCGCGCCGACGCGCGATCCGACGCCGCCCTGATCCGACTCCGAAGCCTGGGAATCGACGATCGCGACCTGGATCGGTGGAACGCCTCGGCGGTGGACCGGCCCCTCCTCGATCTTCGCTCTCCCATCGACGGCGTCGTGGGCGAGCACCTGATCGAGCTCGGCCAGGCGGTGACCGCCTATCGGAAGATGATGAGCGTCGTGGACACGGAGCGCGTGTTGGCCCGCGCGTTCCTCACGCCGGACGACGCCGCCCAGGTTCGGGTCGGGGACGCGGTCCGCGTCGTCGCAACCGCCATGTCGGGCAGGGAATTCGAGGGGTCGATCGCGGCCGTCGTTCCCATGGTCGGCGAGGGAACCCGGTCCGTGACGGCGATCGTCCCGCTCCGGGCGAACGGGGCGCTCGTCCCGGGTCAGAGCGTCCGCGTCGCGATTCGCGCCGAGTCGGCCCGACCGGTCCTCGCGGTTCCTCTGTCCGCCGTGGAGTTCCAGGGCGACCACGCCGTCGTGTTCGTCCGGGGCGCGGATCCGCTGACCTGGATTCCGACCCCAGTCGAAGTCGCGCGCTTGGGCGCCGAGCGCGTCGTCGTGGAGTCCGGGATCGAGGTCGGCGACGTCGTGGCGACCACCCAGGTCTTCGCCCTGAAGGCGCTGGCCCGCTTCGCGGAATACGGCGAGGAGCCGTGAGTCGACGCCCTCGGAATCGCCCGAGAGTCGTTCCGGCGACGTCGCGAGAGAGGCGGCCCCGCAGGTGTTGAACCGTCTCCTGGACTGGAGCCTGCGCCAGCGCGTGGTCGCGCTGTCGCTGGTCGCCCTGATGGGCTTCGGCGGGGTCGCCGCGCTCACCCGGATTCCGATCAACTCGCTTCCGGACGTCACCCCGATCCAGGTCCTCGTCATCACGAAGGCCGGGCGCTACTCCCCGCTCGAGGTGGAGCAGCTGGTCACCTTCCCGATCGAGACGGCGCTGCACGGGCTTCCCGACGTCCGGGAGGTTCGATCCATCAGTCATTTCGGGCTGTCCGCAGTCACGGCGGAGTTCGAGGAGAACACGGACGTTCACTTCGCGCGCCAACTCGTGAGCCAGCGAGTCCAGTCGGTCGCCGACGCGCTCCCCCGGGGAGTGTCCGCGCCCCAGCTGGGTCCCATCTCGACCGCGCTCGGAGAGATCTACCAGTACGTGGTCGAGGGAGAGGGGTACAGCCTCACCGAGCTGCGCACGATTCAGGACTGGCTGGTGGCGCCCCAGCTGAAAACGGTTCCCGGGGTGACCGAGATCAACTCCTTCGGGGGCTTCGTGCAGCGCTACGACGTCGTGGTGGACGCCGAAGCCCTGCGCGCGCACGGCATCGGGCTAGAGCGCGTCGTGCAGGCGATCGAGGACAACAACAGCGTCTCGGGCGGGAACTTCCTCGAGCACAATCGCGAGCAGTACATCGTGCGCGGGATCGGCCAGATCCGCAGCGAGGAGGACTTGAAACGGGTCGTCGTGGCCAACCTCGACGGCCGGCCCGTGCACCTCGAGGACGTCGCGCGCGTGCGGCTCGGACGCCAACTCAGGCAGGGCGGCGTGACCCAGGACGGCGACGGAGAGGTCGTCACGGGGATCGTGATGATGCTCCGGGGCGGAAACGGCCGTGCGGTCATCCGGGACGTCGAGGCGCGGATCGAGGAGACGAATCGAAGCCTCCCCGACGGTGTGCGCATCGTCAAGTTCTACGACCAGAGCGATTTGGTCGAACGCACGACGGAGACCGTCACCCGCAATCTCCTGGAAGGCGGATTCCTGGTGATGGCCGTGCTCCTCCTGCTCCTGGGGGAGTTCCGGGGCGCCGCGATCGTCGCCAGCGTCATCCCCCTGTCCATGCTGTTCGCCTTCATCGGGATGCGGGAGTTCGGGCTGGCGGCCAACCTGATGAGCCTGGGCGCGATCGACTTCGGCATGGTCGTCGACGGCTCCGTGGTGATGATGGACAACATCGTGCACCGGCTGCGCGCCGACGGGGACGGCCGACCGCGTCTGGCGACGATGCGCGCCGCGGCGCACGAGGTGGCCCGTCCGATCTTCTTCGGCGTGCTCATCATCCTCATGGTCTACGTGCCGATCGCGACCTTCGGCGGAATGGAGGGTCTGCTGTACCGGCCGATGGCCATCACGGTGGCCACGGCCGTCCTCGGATCCCTGGTCCTGGCTTTCGTCTACGTGCCCGCCATGGCGACGCTGGCGTTTCGCAAGGGCGTCGGACGCCGCCGCACCCTCGCGACGGACTGGCTCCGCCCTCGCTACGGGCGCTTCCTGGAGCGGATCCTCGGCAAGCGCTTCGCGGCGCTGGGGACGGCGGTCGCCGTCTTCGGGACCTCCGCGGCGCTCGCCCCGCTGCTCGGGACCGAGTTTCTCCCCGAGCTCGACGAGGGCTCGATCCTGGTCGAACAGGTGCGGATGCCCAGCGTCACGCTGGAGGAGTCCATGGAGAACGCCAACCGGTTCGCCGGCGAACTGCTCCGCCACATCGAGGAGATCGAGACGGTCGTGCCCAAGACCGGACGCTCCGACTTGGCGAACGACTGGATGGGCGTGCACCAGACCGACGTGTGGGTGATCCTGAAGCCCATGGACCAATGGCGGCCGGGGATGACCAAGGATCGCATCGTCGAGGAGATCCGGCCCTTTCTCCTGACCGAGCCCGGGTTGAGCTACAACTTCACGCAGCCGATCGCGATGCGCGTCGACGAGCTCACCAGCGGCGTGAGTTCGGACGTGGCCGTCAAGATCTTCGGCGAGGACCTGGACGTCATGGACCGGGTCGGACAGGAGATCCTCGCGCTGCTCCCCGACCTGCGAGGCACCGAGAACTTCTTCCTCGAACGCGCCGCCGGCCAGCCCTACCTGAACATCGAGATCGACCGCGAGGCCATCGCGTCGTACGGTATCGACGTCGCGGACGTCCAGCGCGTCGTCGAGGCGGGCATCGGCGGACAGACGGTCGGACAGGTCTTCGACGGACGTCGCAGGTTCGACATCGTGGTGCGCTATCCCGACGACGCCCGCGACAGCTTCCGGGACGTCATGACCACGCCGATCCCCTTGCCGGACGGGGGCTGGACGCCGCTGTCCCAGGTGGCGGCCGTCGAGGCGCGGGAAGGCCCGCGCGAGATCGCCCGGGAGAACGGATGGCGACGGATCGTCGTAGGCGTCAACCTGGACGACATCGACATCGGCACCTACGTGGCGAGTCTCCGCCGGGCGATCGAGGACCGGGTCGACGTCCCGCCGGGCAACTTCGTCCAGTACGCCGGAGCGTTCGAGGATCAACAGCGCGCCATGCGCCACCTTCTCTTCGTGGTCCCCCTGGCCCTCCTGATCATCGTCGGACTGCTCTACACCATGTTTGGAGCGATGCGCTACGCGCTGCTCATTCTCCTGAATCTCCCGTTCGCGCTTTCCGGCGGCATCTTCATTCTTCTGGCCCGGGGACTCCACCTCTCCGTCTCGGCGAGCATCGGCTTCGTGGCCCTCTTCGGCGTCGCCGTTCTCAACGGCGTCGTTCTCGTCTCCCACATGAACGATCTGAGAAGGGCGGGCATGAACGTGCGGGAAGCCACCCTGCAAGGCGCCGCCGACCGAATGCGCCCGGTCCTGACGACGGCGCTGGTCGCCAGCCTGGGCTTCGTGCCGATGGCCTTCAACACGGGACCGGGCTCCGAGGTTCAGCGTCCTCTCGCGAGCGTCGTCATCGGCGGACTGATCACCGCGACTCTCCTCACGCTCTTCGTCCTCCCGACCGTCTACCACTGGATGGAGCGCGACTCGAAGGCGCCCGCGGGACCGGGCCGGGCGCCGCAGGGATGGGCGGCGGCGGTCGTCGGCCTGGCGCTTCTTTCCTCCTGGGCGATCCCCGGAGCGCTGGCCGGTCAGACCCCGGATCCGGCGGCGGCGTCCTCGGAGGTCTCCGTCCAGGAGGCGATCGAGCTCGCCCGCGCGCGCAGCCCGGAGCTCAGCCAAGCCCGGCAACGAACCCGCATCGCCCAAGCGCGACGCTGGGGCGCCCTCGCCTTCGAGGCCCCTCGGCTCGTCTACCTCGAGGAGGGAATGCCGCTTTCCGGAGCGCCGGGCTTCCACGAGCGACGCTGGAGCCTCGCCCAGCGCGTGCAGTTCCCGTTGACGACGTGGTACGGGGTCGGCCGGGCGTCCCGGTCGCACCGCGCGGCGACCCTCGACGAGGCCGTCGCGGAAGCTCGACTGAGGGGTGCGGTGAAGCGGGCCTACGTCGACGTCGTCGTGGCGCGCGAGATGGCGCGCTTGGCGGACGAGGATCTCCGGTTGCGACGAGAGATCGAGGACGCGGCGCGCCTGCGCGCCCGCGTTGGCGAGGCCAGCGGCCTGGAGCCGATCAGGGCGGAGATCGCGCGCGTCCGCGCCGAGACCGCGCGGGACGACGCGGCGCGGGACCTCGAGCAGGCGCGACGCGAGCTGCTCTCCATGATCGGGATGGGGTCGCGGGAGGCTTCGGCGCCCGTCGAGTTCAGCGACGCGGTCGCGTTCGCGGAGACCGAAGTCACCCGCGCCGAGGCGTTCGCGGCGATTTCCGACGACGCTCGCCTGCGCTCGGCTCGGGAAGAGCGGGCCGCCGCGGCGCTGGGCGTGCGCGAGGGGTGGAGTCGCCTGCTGCCGGACATCGAGGTCGAGTACTTCCGGCAGGACTACGGACGCGGATGGACGGACCACGGCGTGCAGCTGGGCGTGCGCCTCCCCCTCTGGGCTCCCTTCGAGCGACGGGCCGACGTTCTGGAAGCGCGCGCGCTGGAGCGCGAGGCGGCCTGGAGGGTCGAGGGCGCGCGACTCGAGATCGAGAGGCAGGTGGAACGGAGCCTCGTCGGCCATCGGGCCGCCCGAGCCGCCGTGGCGAGGTACCGGGACGACGTTCTCGAGCGCTCGGCGGAGCTACTGGAGTTGACGAGCGAGGGCTACCGGGCCGGGGAGGTCGGCCTCGACGCCCTGCTCGACGCCCAGCGCGTCCACATCGACGGACAGCGCGGCTACTGGGAGGCGCTTCGACGCCACTGTCGACGCCTGATCGAGCTCGAGCGCGTCGTGGGCCGCGACCTGGTCTTCCCGCCCGCCACGCGGGACCGGGCGGGACCGTCGTGATCCCGTCCGGACGTCGGCGGCGACGCGCGCCCGGGATCGCGGGCGTTCCGGCTCTCGCGGGGGCGCTCTGGGGGGCGACGACGATCGCGACGGCGGCGCAACCGCCTGCCGCGGCGGAGCCGCTCCGGGTGGTCGTTCTGGGCACCGGCACGCCGAACGCGGACCCCGAACGGTGGGGCCCCGCCGTGGCGGTCGTCTCCGGGGACCGGGCGTACCTGGTGGACGCCGGGCCCGGCGTGGTGCGCCAAGCCCAAGCGGCCGCGACCCGGCACGGCATGGTCGCGCTGGAGCCCGCCCGGCTGGAGCGCCTCTTCGTCACCCATCTGCATTCGGACCACACCCTCGGGCTGCCCGACGCGATTCTCTCGCCCTGGGTGCTGGACCGTCCGAATCCCATCCGGGTCTTCGGCCCGCCCGGCACGGCCGCCATGGCCGACCGCATCCGCGAGGCGTGGCGCGAGGACATCCGCATGCGCCTGTACGGACTGGAGCCCAGGGACGCCAACCCGGACGCGCACCGGGCCCTCGTGACCGAGATCACGGGCGGGCCGGCGTTCGAGGACGACCGCGTGCGGGTGACCGCGATTCCCGTCCGGCACGGTTCCTGGCCCCACGCGCTGGGCTATCTCTTCGAGGGCGGAGGACGGAGAGTCGTCGTGTCCGGCGACGCCCGCCCCAGTCCGTCTCTCGTCGAGGCGTGCGCCGGCTGCGACGTGCTGGTCCACGAGGTCTACTCGGCGGAGGCGTTTCGGGAGCGATCGCCCGAATGGCAGGCGTACCACGCCCGCGCCCACACGTCGACGGTCGAGCTGGCGGAGCTCGCGGGCGAGGCCCGGCCGAAGCTCCTGGTCCTCTACCACCAGCTCTATTGGGGGACGACCGACGACGACCTGGTCCGGGAGATCCGGCGGGCCGGCTACGAGGGCGACGTGGTTTCGGCGGCCGACCTGGACGTCTTCGACGACTGACCCCGATCGCCCGTCGCCCGCAAGGCCCCTCGCGACGGCCCAAGCGACGCTTCCCGCTACTTGACCGCCGCGACCGGTGCGCGAAATTCAACGCGCCGCAACCGGGGCGCCCCAGCGATCCGCGCCCAGACGCAACGTCAGCGCCGAGGACCATGAAGCCGTTCCCACCGGTCGTCTCCTCCCGCGGGCGCGCACGACGCCTCTTCGCGGCTCCCCTGGCCCTCGGACTGCTCGCGGCGTCCGCGTGCGCTCCCGACACCGAGATCGCTCGGGGCGAAGAGCTCTACGACGCCTGCGCGCCCTGTCACGGCGACGACGGCGCCGGCGACGAGTCGCTGGGCGCGCCGGCGATCGCGGGCGCGCAAGGGTGGTATCTCGCCGGGCAGCTGCGGAAGTTCCGGTCCGGCCAGCGCGGGTACCACCACACGGACGCGGAGGGACTCAGGATGCGTCCGATGTCGCGCGCCCTTCTGCAGGACGAGGACGTCGACGCGGTCGTCGCGTACCTCACGAGCCTCCCGATCCCGGATCCGGATCCGACGGGATCCGCGGGCGACGCCGAATCCGGCGAGGAGGAGTACCTGCTTCTCTGCGCGAACTGCCACGGTCGCGACGGGAGGGGCGTGGACCTCGGCGTCGAGGCCCTCAACGCGCCGTCGCTGCTGCACCTCAACGACTGGTACATCGCGTCCTCGCTCAGGAAGTACCGCGAAGCGGTGCGCGGCGCCGAGCTCGGCGACGCCGGCGGCGCGACGATGCGGGCGTCGGTGACGGGCTTTTCCGACGAGCGCATCGACGACGTGACGGCCTACGTGATGACGATGCAGCGTTTGCCCCGCAAGGCCGCGGCCGCCGCGCCGCCGCCACTGCCCGCCGTGACCGTCGACGCCGCGTCCCTGCCCGAGGGCGTCACCGTCGCCATGGTCGAGGAGGGCCAGGAGATCTTCAACGGAACCGCCGGCGTCTGTTTCACGTGCCACCTGCGCGAGGGTCGAGGCGGACCGCTGGCCCCCGACCTCTCCGACGACGTCTGGCTGAACATCGACGGGGCCTACGGGTCCATCGTCGAGATCGTCGAATCGGGCGTGCCCGAGCCCGTCGAGTACCCCGGCGTCATGCAGCCCCGCGCGGGCATGCCGCTCTCGGACGACCAAGTGCGCGCCGTGGCCGCGTACGTCTTCTCCCTCAGCCGATAGGGGGCGCCTCCCATGGTCGAGAATCCCGCGGCGGACCCGCCCACCCACGCCGAGCTCGCCGCGTCGATCCCGGACCCGCCGCCGGACGCCGAGAACGACGCCATCCTGTTCGCCAGAAAGACTTTCCGAGTCACCGCCGTGCTGTCGGCCCTCTTCATCGGCGCCGCGGTGGTCTACACCTTCGTCATGCAGTGAACGGACGCGCCTTGACCGAGACGCCATGAACGAGAACAGCTTTCTCGAACGACTGGGCCACGTCTTCAGCGACATGGGCCTGATCCAGACGGCGTCCTCCTACGCCGCCCAGATCGACTTCCTGATCCTGCTGGTGCTCGTGATCGTGGGCGTCTGGTTCCTCGCGGCCGAGGCGATCTTCCTGTACTTCATCCTCCGCTTCAGGGCGAAGACGGGACGAAGGGCCCAGTACATCACGGGGAAGGAGAAGCGCCAGAAGCGCTGGATCCAGATCCCGCACCTGTGCGTCCTGGCCTTCGACGTCCTCATCGTCGTCGTGTCCTTCCAGGTGTGGCACCGGGTCAAGATGACGCTGCCGGAGAACCCGGACGGGGTGATCCGCATCGTCGGGCAGCAGTGGGCGTGGACCTTCCAGCACCCCGGCCCGGACGGCGAGCTGGACAGCGCCGACGACATCTACACCGTCGACGAGCTCTACGTCGAGGTCGACAAGGTGTACCACTTCCGGCTCGAGGCCACGGACGTGCTGCACAGCTTCTCGGTGCCGGTCTGGCGCATCAAGCAGGACGCCATTCCCGGCCGCAGCATCACCGGGTGGTTCCAGCCGACGGTGGCCGGCGAGTTCGACGTCCAGTGCACCGAGATCTGCGGTTTCGGGCACGGGCTGATGGCCGCCAAGGTGCAGGTCCAGGACGCCGACGACCACGCCGCCTGGCTGGCGGCGAACGCGCCGGCCGCCCAGTAGCGGCGACGGCGCCGAGACTTGACGGAGAACCGACAGAATGGTTGAACCCGCGGTCGATCTGACGCACGGCCCGGCCCACGACGACCACGAGCACCACGGGCCCCAGGGCTGGCTCAAGTACCTGTGGTCGACGGACCACAAGATCATCGCCATGCAGTACATGTTCACGGGCATGTTCATGGCGCTGATCGGCGGCTTCATGGCCTACGTCTTCCGCATGCAGCTGGCGTTCCCGGGGCTCGACGTCCCGGGCTTCGGCGTCGTCTCGCCCGGAGAGTACAACGCGCTGGTCACCAACCACGGCACGATCATGATCTTCTGGGTGGCCATGCCGGTGTTGCTGGCCGCCTTCGGGAACTACCTGATTCCGTTGATGATCGGCGCGGACGACATGGTCTTCCCGAAGATCAACCGCCTCTCCTTCCAGGTCTTCTTCGTCAGCACGATCGTCATCCTGGCCTCGCTGTTCGTCGAGGGCGGAGGGTTCGCCGGGGCGTGGACGGCGTATCCGCCGCTCTCCGCCGACGGCGCGTACAACCTGACGCCGCTGGGCAGCACGCTTTGGCTGATCGGAGTCGGGCTCGAGTTCGTGGCCTTCCTCCTCGGCGGGATCAACTTCATCACGACGCTCATGAACTCGCGAGCTCCGGGGATGCGCGCCTTCGACGTCCCCATCGTCGTGTGGATGATCGTGGTGGCCAGCATCCTGTTCATGCTGTCGGTGGGCCCCCTGCTCGCGGGCGCGATCATGCTGCTCTTCGACCAGACGCTCGGCACCGGCTTCTTCAACCCGGCCACCGGCGGCGACCCCATCCTCTGGCAGCACCTCTTCTGGTTCTTCGGCCACCCGGAGGTGTACGTGGTGCTGCTGCCGGCGCTGGGCGTCGTCGTCGAGATCGTCACGACCTTCGCGCGCAAGAAGCTCTTCGCCTACCGCACGGTCATCTTCACGGTGGTCGCCACCGGCGTGCTCAGTTTCTTCGTGTGGGCCCATCACCAGTTCATCGCCGGAATCGACCCCAGGATGGCGAACATCTTCACCATCACGACGCTGCTGATCTCGGTGCCGATCGCGGAGCTCTGCTTCGTCCTGATCGCCACCCTCTACGGGGGCTCGATCCGCCTGACCACGCCCATGCTATGGGCGCTCGCCTTCATCGCGGAGTTCCTCATCGGCGGCGTGACCGGGATCTTCCTGGGCGCTGCCGGAGCCGACATCTACTTCCACGACACGTACTTCGTGCTCGCCCACTTCCACTACACGTTCTTCCCGATCGCCATCATCGGGACCTTCGCCGCCTTCACCTACTGGTTCCCGAAGATGTTCGGGAAGATGATGGACGAACGACTGGGCAAGATCCACTTCTGGGGAACGGTGATTCCCTTCAACGCGATCTTCATTCCGCTCTTCGTCCTGGGCATGGGCGGGCAGCACCGCAGGATCTACAACTACGAGCACTTCTCCGAGCTCGCCGGCGCCGGGTTCCAGAACATTAGGGAGATCGCCACGATCTCGCTGATCGTCATGCTCGCCTTCCAGCTGGTCTTCTTCTACAACTGCTACAAGAGCTGGCGCTCCGGTCCGAAAGCGCCGAAGAACCCCTGGAAGGCCAACTCGCTGGAGTGGACCACCGAGTCGCCGCCTCCGCACGGCAACTGGGCCCCCGACGCCATGCCGGTGGTCTATCGGGGACCCTACGAGTACAGCGTCCCGGACCGGGACGACGACCACTGGCCCCAGAACTCTCCGGCCTGAACTCGAGGAAGACAGCCGCATGAGGCCGATCGCAACGACGCGCGCCGCCACGGGAATCGCCACGGGGAAGCTCGCCGTCTGGTGGATCCTCGCCTCCGAGGTGGTCATCTTCGGCGGCCTGCTCGCCTCCTACGTGATCCACCGGCTGGGACACCCCGAATGGGCCGACGCGGCCGTGCACACCGACGTGCGGATCGGGGCCTTCAACACCTTCGTCCTGCTCACGTCCAGCCTCACGGCGGTGCTGGCCCACCAGGCGGCGGAGCGTGGCGACGGCCGGTCGGCGGCCCGATGGCTCTACGCGACGGTCGGCGGCGCCACCCTGTTCGTCGGCGTCAAGTCCTACGAGTGGTGGGTCGAGATCACCCACGGCTACACCATCGCGTCGAACACCTTCTGGTCGTTCTACTACTCGGCTGCGGGCCTCCACGCGTTCCACGTGATCGCCGGCGCGATCATCATGCTGTTCGTCGCCCGGGACGCCAAGCGAAATCTCGAGCTCCACCGGGTCGAGCTGATCGGCATCTACTGGCACTTCGTCGACATCGTCTGGATCTTCCTTTTCCCGCTGCTCTACATCGCGAAGTAGGGACCGAGACGCCATGGCCCATTCCCCCGACCGTCGCTCCGACTCCCGCCCGGCGCCCCAAGGCGCGCTCGGGCGCGCGCTGGCGAACCACTACGTGCGGATCTACCTGTTTCTGCTGGGGCTCCTCGTCGTGAGCGTCGCCGGTCCCGAGGTCAGCGAACGCATCGACCGCCCCGTCGGCGCCTTCGGGTTCACCGTGAGCCTGGGCTTGCTGGTCACGCTCGTCACGGCTTTCGGGATCGCGGTCTGGAAGGCCTCGCTGGTGGTCAAGCACTTCATGCACCTTTCCGTGGAGCGTCCGATCGCGAAGCTGTTCCTGGCGGCGTCGGTCCTGCTCCTGGCGCTTTTCTGGGGCGGCGTGGCGCCGGACGTGCAGCTCCACGAGGGCCGAAACTGGGAGAACGTCGCCGCGGCCGCGGCCGTCGCGCGCGGCATCGCCGAGCCCGCGGAGCATCGCGACGACGAGCACGGCGACGAAGCGGACCACGCGAGCCTGGTGCCCACGGCCAAGTCGGCGGACAACCTGCTTCCGGGCGGATACAACTTCGCCCACGCCGCGTTCTGGACCGTGCTCGTCCTGGTGGCCATCGGCACGAACGCCGTGGCGATCATGCTGTCGATCGGGGTGCTCATCCTGCTCCACGAGACGCTGAGCCACGTGCCCTTGGCCGCCCGCCTGCTCGGTCCGCCCGTCGCTCTGGCGATGCGCCTGCCCGGCGCGCGCAGGGCATGGGCTTGGCTCGCCGACGATCGCCCGTCCGCATGACCACGCTCTCGGCGACCGCGACCTCCGGGCGCGAGACGGTCCTGCCGTTCCGTCCCCGACCCGAGCCGCGAGAGAAGGTCGTGTCCAACGGCGTGCTGGGGATGATCCTCTTCGTCTTCGTCGAGGTCATGCTCTTCGCGGGGTTCGCATCGGCGTTCGCGATCATCGAGAGCCGCGCGCCGGGCTCGGTCTGGCCGCCGCCGAACCAGCCCCGACTTCCCGTGGAGCGCACGGCGCTGAACACGACGGCGCTCCTCCTGAGCGGCGTCGTTCTTCTCGTCGCCCACCGCGCGCATCTGCGCGGCCAGGGACGCGGCGGACGCGCGCTGCTGGTCGCCACCGCGCTGGGCGCGGCGTTCGTGGGCCTGCAGGGGGTGGAGTGGATCGCCCTGCTGCGAGAGGGCCTGACGCTGACGTCGTCGACCTACGGGAGCCTGTTCTACACGATCATCGGCGCCCACGCCCTCCATGCGACGGTCGCCGTCGGAGCCCTCCTCTGGGCGAGTGCGCGGCTGCGACGGGGCGCGCTGTCGAAGGAAGCGATGTCGACGGTGTCGATCTTCTGGTACTTCGTGGTCCTCGTGTGGCCGTTTCTCTACCTGCAGATCTACGTGTAGGGCGGCCCGGAATGCCCCGTCGAATCCCGACCTCGCGCCAGCGTCCGGAGCGCGCGCCGGCGGCGACCAGGACGCTTCTCGTCGCGGCATGCGCATCGTCGCTCCTGGCCGCCTTTCCCGAGGGCGCCCTCGCGTGTCCCGTCTGCTTCGACCGCGACGACGAGGCTCGCATGGCCTTCATCGCCACCACGGGCCTTCTCACGCTTCTGCCCCTGGGGATGGTCGTCGGAGTCGGCGCGTGGCTGCGCAAACGCTGGCGCGAGCCGACGCACCCCTCCGATCGCGCAAGACCGGAGGAGCGACGGGCCTGACCCGCTCCTCCCCGCCGCGCGCGTTCTCGCGGCCCGAATCGACGACCGGGACGGAGAGGCGTCTCGAGCTCCCGGTCGCTCGGGCGAGGGCGCCTCGGCTCAGCTCGAGGCCAGCGTCGCCCTGAGGGCTTCCTCGAAGGTGGGATCGTCCTCGACGATGGGACCGATCCAACTGAACGCCACGACGCCGTCGCGGTCGACGAGCACCGACGTGGGAAGACCCCGCGCCCGGAAGACCTCGGCCGACGCGGCGGCGGGATCCAGGACGACGTCGTACTCGACCCCCATCTCGTCGACGAATTCGGCGACGCGGTCGCGGTCGGCGGGCAGGTCGATCGAGACGCCCAGCACGCGCAGCCCCCGACGGCGGTAGCGCTCGTACATCCGCTGGAGATAGGGCGTTTCCTCGCGGCACGGATGGCACCACGTGGCCCACAGGTTGACGAGCAGCACGCGGCCCCGATAGTCGGACACCGACACGGGTTCGCCGGTCCGCAGGTCGGCGGCCACGAACGCGGGCGCCGGATCGCCTCGCTGCAGCGTCGGCGGGCCTTGGGGAAGACAGGACCCGCCGGAAAGCGCCGCGACGAAGACCGCCAGCGCCCGGACGACCCGCCGAAGGGGCGTCGCGCGCGTGCGACTCGCCCGCCGCACGTTCTCGACCCCTAACGCTCCGAGGGATCGACGAACTCGGTGGAGAACGGCCCCACGCCGTGCACCTGAACCACCGTCTCGCCCTCGGCCCACATGTAGGCGACCACGCCGCCCGCGACGGCCAGGTAGCTCCCCGGCCCGAACGACCGCGCGGCTGCCCGGTCGACCACGTCTCCCAACCCGACGCGCAGGCGCCCCCTCAGGACAGTCAGGTGTTCCGTGCCGGGGTGGGTGTGGGGCCCGATCTCGAACCCGTCGCGCAGCTCGAGCCGAAACGCGAAGACCTCGCCCGCGGCGTCGAAGCTCCCGTACAGGGGCGCGAACCTCGACTCGCTCCCCGACTCGCTCCAGCCGAGCTCGTCGCCGGGCAGAAAGACGTTGCCCCGGGAATCCTGCGTCTGTGCGGGGACGGAGCCGCCGAGGACGGCGAGGAGCGCGAGCGCCGACGCGCGGGCCAAAGGGCGGAAGACGCCCGCCGGCCGCGTTACATTCGATTCCATCGCCTTGGGGTCTCCTCCGAGAGCCTTTCGGGTCTCGCAATCTACCACGGTCCCTTGGCGTCCTCGACCTCCGGGAGCGCCGCGATGCACGCGAATCCACCTTCTTGGAGGGCCGCTTCCACCGACCGTTTCGCGGCGCGCCGGAGAGCCCTTCCCTTCGGACGCGCGGTGACGCTGGTCGCGGTCCTTTGCGTCTGCGCGCCGCAAGCGGGACAGGGACAGTGGCGCAACCGGTATCCGCGCGTCCAAGGCTACGGCCACCACGTCTACCTCGAGGGCTACGAGCTGCCCGTCCTCGCCAACGGCCCCATGGATGCCGCGCCGTCGCCCGACGGCCGCGAACTCGCCTTCGCGGCGCGGGGCTGGATCTGGGTGATGGACCTCTCGTCGCGCACGGCCCGCCAGCTCACGGGGGGCCGCGACCTGGACTCCCGGCCCGCGTGGCACCCTTCCGGCGACCGGATCGCGTTCGTGCGCGACGACGACCGGGACACCGAGATCGTGATCGTCGACGCCCGCTCGGGCGAGCGGACGCTGACCGTCGACTCCGACGCGCTGGACCTGGATCCCGTCTTTTCGGCCGACGGCTCGACGCTCCACTACTCGTCCGGACGCGCGGGCACGCTGGACGTGTGGGCGCTGGACCTCGCCACGGGCGAGACCGGGCCGGTGACCCGCGAGGCGGGGATCGAATTGAGGCCGCAACCGGTGCCCGGCACGGACTCCGTCGCAATCCTGTCCAAGCGGGGCGGCGACCGGGTGGAGCTGCGTCCCGCGTCGGGCGGAGAGGGACGAGTCCTGGCGGCGGGGAACATCTGGTCGATGACTCGTCCGGCCGTCTCGCCCGACGGAGCGACCTTCGTCCTCAACGCGCCGTCCGCCCACGGGGGCTGGAGCCTGACTCTCCACAGTCTGCACAGCCCCGAGCCCGGCGTGCGACTCGCCCACGGCGCGGGCGCGTTGCTGGCGCCGGCCTGGAGCGCGGACGGACGGTGGGTCTACTACTCCCGCAGCGACGACGACGAGGTCATGGAGACGTTCCGCGTCCCCGTCTCCGGCGGCGCGCCCGAGGCGGTTCGCGTGGGCGCCTGGCGTTGGCGAGAAGGCCGCGCTCGGGTGCGCGTTCGCACGACCCTGTCAAGCGTTGGCGAAGACGGCGGCCCGGAGGCGTCCCGGCCCGCCGCCGCGCGCCTGAGCGTCGTCGACGGCTCGGGCCATCCCGCCGTTCCCGACGTCGGCGGCGTCCACTTCGACGGAACCAGCGGTCGCGTGTTCTTCTACACCGACGGCCTCGTCGAGGTCTCGGTCCCGCCGGGCTCCGTCACCGTCGCCGCCGTGCAGGGGCTCGCCACCCCGGAGACGACGCGCACGACGACGGCGCACGCGGGCGAGATCGTCGACGTGCACCTCCCGCTCGTCCCCGTGTGGGACGCCCGGCGCGCCGGCTGGGCGGCGGCGGACCATCACTTCCACCTCAACTACGGCGGTCCCCACGACCTGGACCCCCGCGACGTGGCGCCGAGGATGGCGGGCGAGGCGCTGGACGTCTCCACGCCCCTGCTGGCCAACCTCCACAACCGGATCGAGGACGTCGACCTGTGGGGATGGGAGCGCTCGAGCGAGGCGCCGCTCGTTCGCTTCGGCCAGGAGATTCGATCGCATTTTCTCGGCCACGTCGGGTTGATCGAAGTCCCGGGCCTCCACTGGCCCTGGTTCTGGGGTCCCGGATACGAGGTCTACGGGAGCGACGATCGGACCAACGCGGACGCGCTCGACTTCGCGCATCGGCACGGAGGGATCGGCTACTACGTCCACCCCGTCGTCGTCACGAACCCCTTCGTGCCCGGGAGTCCGGGCGGCGTTCCCCCGGAGCTGATCGCCGACGCCGTCCTGGGCGACGTCGACGCGCTGGAGATCCTCTGTCTGTGGAGCAGCGCGGAAGGGACTTCGACGCTCTGGCACGAGTTGCTCAACCTCGGCCTGACGATCGCGCCCACGGCGGGCTCCGACGTGATGCTGAACCTCTACCGGACGATGGCCGTCGGGGCGACTCGGGTGTACGCCAAGGTCGGCGACGATCTCAACTGGCCCGCGTACCTGGACGCCTTTCGGCGCGGTCGCTCCTTCGTCACCAACGGGCCCTTCCTCGAGTTCGAGGTCGACGGCGTCGGACCCGGCGGCGTCGTCTCGTCGGGACCGCTCCCCTGGACCCTCGACGCGTCCACGGCCACGGAGGCGGACACCGTCGAGCTGTTGGTCAACGGCCGGGTCGTCTCGGCGCACGCCGGACCCGCCGGCCCCGGTCGCCGACGCTACGAGGGGCGGGTCGAGCTTCCGTCCGGTGGCTGGGTCGCCGCCAGGGCACGGGGAGGGGCGACCCGATGGCCATCGATGGACACGGCGCCCTTCGCGCACACGGCGCCGATCTGGATCGGCGCCCCGGGCAGCAGCGAGCCGTCCGCGCGGCGCGCGGCGGCGGCCAAACTGCTCGGCTCGCTGCGCGCCTCGCACGCGCTTGTGCGGGCGGGCTACGCCGGCGCGTCGATTCCTCGCCTCGACGCGCGGTTCCAGGAGGCGATCGCGCGTCTGGACGCGCTGGCGACCGCTGGCCCGGACGGTTCGCCGTGACGGCCGCATGACCATGGACCGAACGCTTCCCGCCTTCGAGACCTCCGAGCCCGCGAGCTTCCGACCGGGCCCCGCGGTCGACCGAAATCGTCTTGATCGGCCGCCGAAGCGCGCGCGCCGATCTTCGCCGCGGCGTCTTCGCGTCCGACGCGTCGGGCGCATCGTCGATGCGGCGCTGGCCCTCGTGCTTCTGACAACGTGCGGATCCGGCGACAACGACCCCTTAGGTCCTGAAACGCCGCCGGACCCGCCAGGAGACCCGCTCCCGGCGCCAATCCCGATTCCACCGCTGGGGACGACGCCCACGTTCGACGTGGCGACGTGGAACCTTCTCCACCTCGGGAACGACAGCTGGGGTCCCGACGACGACACCCTCCAGATCCGTCGGGTCCGAGACGTGATTCTGGGCACCGACGCCGACCTCTGGGCCGTCCAGGAGGTGACCCGTGCATGGGCGTTTCGCGAGTTGCTGGACTCGCTGCCCGGATACGACGGCGTGCTCGCCAGCGACTCGATCGTGGAGAGCGGATTCGACTACTACCACATCAGCGAACTGAAGGTCGGACTGGTCTACAAGCCGACCGTCGTGGCCGTCCACGACGCGTCGCTGATCCTCACCGACCTGAACCACGAGTTCGCGGGACGACCGCCGTTGCAGGTGCGCGCGCGCGTGACGACGAACGGCGCCGAAGTCGACGCCGTGTTCATCATCCTGCACGCCAAGGCGATGCCCGACACCGCTTCGTGGAAACGACGGGCAGCGGCATCGGCCGGACTCGAACGACACCTTGCGAACCGTCACTCGGACGCCGTCGCGTTCGTTCTCGGCGACTTCAACGACGACATCGACGAGTCCATCGCGCCGGGGCTCGACACGCCGTACCGGAACCTCCTCGACGCCGCGCCCGAGTGGGAATTCGCGACCATGTCGCTCACCGAAGCCGGAGAGACTTCGATCCTGGGCTACGGCGACATGATCGATCACATCCTGGTCTCGGACGAAGCGTGGGCGCAGTACGAGGAGGGGTCGGCCCAGGTATACCGGGTGGACGACCACATCCCGCAGTACAGGGACAATACGAGCGACCACCTTCCGGTCGTGGCTCGATTCACGTTGCGGCAACCGGAGCCCGGCGTGATCGCAACCCTGTTCCGGTGCCTGTTCGCTCCGCCGCACAGCCAGCCGCCGAGCCGATCCCGGCGCACCGTGCAGCTCTCACCGCACAAGTCGCCCGCATGACCACGCCGGCGTCAGCGTGATCGGACGCCCTCGAGGACGGAGGATCGATGCAGCTCTGGAAGTGGTTTCCCTTGGCCGCCTTCGGCGTCTGCAGCACCGGCGCTTGCAGCCACGAAATTCCGTCCGCCGAGGTCGCCGCCACGGCGACGATGGAGAACGGATTCGCGTACACGTCCCTTGGCCTCGACGTCGCTCCGATCGACGGCGCACGGTCACACTTCCCCGGATGAGCCTCGAGTTCAGGCGCAGACCCTGATCTCGATTCCACCGCTGGGGACGGAGCCCACGTTCGACGTCGCGACGTGGAACCTTCTTCACTTCGGCGCCCCAGACCGGGGACCCAGGGACGAAGCCCTCCAGCTCGCACGGGTCCGAGACGTGATCCTGGGCACCGACACCGATGTCTGGGCCGTGCAGGAGGTGACGGACGAATCAGCGTTTCGGAAGCTACTGGGACAGTTATCCGGATATGAAGGAGTGCTCTCCAGCGACCCGGTCATCTCGGGCGGGTCCGCCTACTACAACCGCCGCGAAATGAAGGTTGCGATGATCTACAAGTCGTCCGCCGTGGCCGTCCGTGACGCCTCGCTGATCCTCACGGAACTGAACCACTAGTTCGCGGGACGACCGCCGCTTGAGGTGCGCGCGCGGGTGACGGCGGGCGGCGCCGACTTCGACGCCGTGTTCATCATCCTGCACGCCAAGACGATGCCCGACACCGCTTCGTGGAAACGACGGGCAGCGGCATCGGCCGGACTCGAACGACACCTTGCGAACCGTCACTCGGACGCCGTCGCGTTCGTTCTCGGGAACTTCAACGACGACATCGACGAGTCCATCACGCCGGGGCTCGACACGCCGTACCGGGACCTCCTCGACGCCGCGCCTGAATGGGAATTCGCGACCATGTCGCTCACCGAAGCCGGAGAAACGTCGATCCTGGGCTACGACGACATGATCGATCACATTCTGGTCTCGGACGACGCAAGGGATTGGTACGAGGAGGGATCGGCCCAGGTATACCGGGTGGACGACCTCATCCCGGCGTACAGGAGCACCACGAGCGACCACCTGCCGGTCATGGCTCGATTCTGGGCGCGCGAGTCCGCGAGGCCATGGCGCTGACCGAATCGGCCTGCAGGCGAACGCTGACTCCTACGTCCGACCGGACTCACTGTCTCCGTTCGTAGCGTCTCGCTTCTGGTCCGCCGGCACCCAGAGGAGCAACAGGACCGCCCCCGCCGCGGCCATCGCCGCGCCGAAGAGGAACGGGGCGGCGGGACCCAGGCCCTCCCAGGAAAAGGCCCCCTCCCAAAGCAAACCCGCGATCAGCGACGCGGGCAGGGTCGCCAGCCCGACGGCTGCGGCGTAGACGCCGTACGCGGTCCCGCGCCGCTCGACGGGCACGAGATCGGCCACCAGCGCCTTCGCGGCGCCCGCCACTAGACCGTGGTGCACGCCGTAGACCAGGTACAGGACCGCGACGTGCGTCGCGGTGTCGGCCACGGCGAACCCCAGATACACCAGCGCATAGAGTCCCCATCCGAACGCCACGAGTCGCTTTCGCGGGATGCGGTCCGCCAGGGATCCGGCGGGCGTCGAGACGAGCGCGTAGACGACGTTGAACCCGAGGAGCAACCAGAGGACGCCCACCACCGAAAGGCCTCGTTCCTGGGCGCGCAGGACCAGAAACGCGTCGGCCGAATTCCCGAGCTCGAAGACGGCCGAGCACACGACGAAGGCCCCGAATCCGCCCCCAAGGCTTCGCAGGCGCGACTTGGGCCTCCGCCGGGCTCCACCGCCCGTCCTTCCTCCGCCCGAGTCCCGCGGCGCGACATCGCGCGCGCCGAACGCCAACACGCCGACGCCGAGGAACGCCGGGACGAGGCTCCACAGGACGAGCGTTCGGAACGTCTCGACCTCCAGGAGGCCGCCATCTCCCTGGACAGCCCCCACGACGGCGATCGAGATCCCGATCCCCACGACGGCGCCCGCGGTGTCCGCCGCCCGATGCAGACCGAAGGCCAGGCCCCGACGCCCCCTCGCCGACGAGTCCGCCAGGAGCGCATCCCGCGGCGCCGTGCGCACGCCCTTTCCCACGCGGTCGCCCCAGCGGATCGCGGCCACCGCGCCCCAGGACGACGCCACGTAGTAGAAGGGCTTGCCGACGGCGGAAATCCCGTACCCAAGCACGGCCAGCCACTTCCGGGCCCCCAACCGGTCGGAAAGCCAGCCCGACTGGAGCTTGACGACGCTGGCCGTGGCCTCGGCCACGCCCTCGACGAGACCGACCGCCCAGACGCGCACCCCCAGCACGTTCGCCAGGAACAGAGGGAGGACGCCGAGCAGCATCTCGCTCGACACGTCGGTCAGGAAGCTCGTGCCGCTCGTCGCCCAGACGTTTCGGTGGATGCGCGGCGCGGACCGGCGCATGGGCGACCTCCTATCGCTTCGCCGCGCGCGCGCCGTCCCCTTCGTCGCCTTCGTCTCCATCGAGCCAGCCCTCGGCGATCCAGTTGTACAGCGTCCGCCGCGCGACGCCCAGCTCGGCCGCCACCGCGGTCTTGGACAGCCCTACGGCCAAGAGTCGCCTCGCTTCCACCCTCGTTTTCCAATCGATCATCGGGGCTCCCCGTTGAGGCGACGCGCGCGAGCGAAGCGACGACTCGCGGGACGCCTCCTCGCGGGTCGGAATCCGGGCGGCCGTCGCCGCCCGCGAGGGGCCGCGAGCGACGCCGACCTCCGTGCACTCCGAGACACGAACGAGCGTGCGTCGCAGAAGGCCAAAATGCGGGCGCGCGGCGGGAGTCGGCAACGGCCCGATTCGCGACCCGGACGCGCCGCGCCGCGCCGACCGCTACCTTTGGGGTCGATCCTCTCGGCCACGCGCGACGTTGGCGGCGGCGCGGTCGAGCAACAGTCGGCACGGGAGAAACGCGATGCGACACTGGAATGGGAGCGCCTTGGCGGTTTTCTGCGTCTGGGGCGCGGCGGCCTGCGGCGAAGGAGGCGGGGCCGGCGACGGCGCCGGGAGTACGACGACGACCGAGAGCGGACTCGTGTACGAGGTGCTTCACGCCGGCGACGGGCCGTCGCCCGCCGCGAACGACCAAGTGGTCGTCCACTACCGGGGCACCCTGACCGACGGAACGCAGTTCGATTCGTCGTACGATCGGGGCCAACCCGCCGTCTTCTCCGTCGGAGGGCTGATTCCGGGATTCGCCGAAGCCCTGCAGATGATGTCCGTCGGGAGCCACGTCCGCGTCACGATTCCGCCCGAACTGGCCTACGGCGAAGGGGGAATGGGGTCCGTCATCGGTCCCAACGAGACGCTGATCTTCGAGATCGAGTTGCAGGAGATCATCGAAGGCTGACCGCCACTTCGCCGGCGGCGTCCGAGGGGCCTTTCGGCGCCGACTGCACGCGACTCGCCCCTTGCGCTGGAAGCGGCCCAGCCGCTCGGTTCGGCGACGACGCAGAGCCCCGGAGCGGTCCTGAGAACCGCCCTCGGGCGAAGCGCGCCGCGACCTCGAGGACCGCACCGCCGGGACGCCCGACTGCCGCCGCAGGAATCAGCCCTCGCCCGGGACGGAGTCGACGAGAACGGCGACGCACCTCCCGGGTCCGTGGACGCCGGTCACGACCGTCTGCGCGATGTCGGCCGACTTGCTGGGACCCGAGTGCAGGGCTAGGCACTCGGGCGCCCGGGCCCCCGAATCCGACCCGCCGTACAGCAGGGCGAACGCGTCGCTGAGGAGCGGGACGATTCGCCCCACCGGCACCCACGCCACGTGAACGGCCGGGAGCGTCTGCACAGCCCTCGTCCCCGCAGCGGCGAGAACCACGCTTCCCGTCTCGGCCACGGCGCCGCGCGCAAGCGAGACTCCCGCCCCGGCGTCGGCGGCCACCGTCGCGACACGGGTCGGCCGCAGCTCCGGGGGCACGTCCGCGCCCACGACGACCGATTCGACCGCGGGGTCCAACGCGTCCAGAAACTCCCCAAGCCAACGCCCGGGCTCGCGCTCCGCGCCCAGGCGGAACACCTCGCCTCCGTTGGCCGAAAAGCGCCGCGAGAACGCCTCCACGGGGTCGTCCGGCGGTTCGACGACGTCCAGCGTCCCCGGGTGAGGGATCGGGCGCTTCGCCTTCAGCGCCCGCTCGATCCGCTCGAGCGTCCGGCGCCGCGAAGCCGCCGCCGCGTCCCTCGCCGGCGCGCGCTTCATTCGATCCCCTCCTCCCACAACTCCCGAAAGGTCTTCCGACTGGGCTTCGGGAGCGCCCGACCCCTCCCCCAAGCCTTCGCGACCGGCAACGCGCGCGACGCCCGGGCGCCGCTCAGTTTCGAGACGGCCTTTCCGGCTCGCCGGTACCATCCGGGGCGCGCGGCCGCGGCGGCCAGCATGGCCGCCGCTCGCCGCTCCGTCCAGGGCGTCAGCTTCGCTTCCTGCGCTTCCCTGCGCCACTCGAGAAGCAGATCCGGGATCGGGATGCGCACCGGGCAGGCCTCCTCGCACGCGCCGCACAACGTCGACGCGAAGGGAAGCGGCATCGCCTCGGGAAGCCCCAGGAGTCCGGGGTCCAGCACCGACCCGATAGGCCCCGAATAAACGTGCCCGTACGCGTGCCCGCCGGTCTGGCGGTAGACGGGGCACGCGTTCAGGCACGCCCCGCAACGCACGCACCGAAGGGCCTCCCAGGCGCGCTCGTGAGCCAGCGCGTCGGTGCGGCCGCCGTCGAGCAGCACGACGTGCACCTCCTCGGGGCCGTCGTCGGTCGCAAGCGCCGCAGGACCCGGGATCAGCGACACGAAACAGCCGATCGGCTGACCCGTCGCCGCTCGGGCCGTCAGCTGAAGGAGACCCGCCAGGTCGGCCATCGTCGGAATCGTCTTCTCGATGCCGACGATGGCCACGTGCACCCTGGGGAGCGACGTCGTCAGGCGGATGTTGCCCTCGTTCTCGATCAGGGCCACGATTCCCGTCTCGGCGACGAGGAAGTTGCCGCCCGTGATCCCCATGTCGGCGCTTAGGAAGGCTCCCCGCAACGCGGCGCGGGCAGCCCGGGCCAAGGCGTCGGGATCTCCGTCCGCGTCCGTGCCCAGTCGACGAGCGAAGAGCTCCCGCACCTGTTCGAGGCTCTTGTGCACCGCGGGCCCCAGGATGTGACTGGGAGCCTCGCCCAGGAGCTGCAGGACGTACTCGCCCAGGTCGGTCTCGAAGACGTCGACGCCGGCGGCAGCCAGGGCGTCGTTCAGCGCGATCTCCTCGCTGACCATGCTCTTGCCCTTGACCGCGGTGCGGACCCCGCAGCGCTCGGCCACCTTCAGCACGACGTCGCGCGCCTCGCGCGCGTTTGCGGCCCAGTGCACGCAGGCGCCGTTGGCGCGCAGCTTCGCCTCCGCTTCCACGAGGTAGCGGTCCAGATGGGTCAACGCGTGGCTCTTGACCCCTTCGGCCCAGCGCCGCCATGCGTCGGCGTCGATTCCGGCGTAGCCCTCGCGGCGCTTCGCGTCGAAGGTCAGCGCCGCGCCCGCGACCGACTCCCGGACCTCCGGGGCGTTCTCGACGATCTCGGCCGCTCGCTTGCGGTAGTCCCCGATTCTCGCGCGCACGGCCCTACTGTCCCGAACGCGCCCGGCGCCGGACGCCTTCACGCGCCATGCGACGCTCCTCGCCAGAGCGCGGTGGCCAGGTGGACGAATTCGAAGTCGAGGCCTCTCGCCCGGCTGCGGCCGTCCAGGTGCAGCAAGCACCCTCCGTCGCCCGAGACCACCCAATCCGGGCCGGACAGGGTGTCCAGCTTTCGATCCGCCATGGCCGTCGACACTTCGGGCGTCTGAACGGAGAACAGTCCTCCGAAGCCGCAACACTCCGCGCCCGCCTCCCAGGGCACGATCCGCGCCCCGGCGCCCTCCAGCAGAATCGCGGGTTCGCGGACCAGCTCGAGGTCCCGGAGCGCGTGGCACCCCTGGTGGAGCGCGACGCTGCGTCCGCGCAGGCCGCGTCCAAGCTCGGTCACGCCGAGCTTCTGCACGATGAACTCGGAGAGCTCCCATGTGCGCTCCGCCAACGAGTGCGGCGACTCGTCGCCGCCCGAATCCGGGCTCGACAGTCCCCCGGCCGCGTCGTTCGCCAAGCGCGGATACCGTTTCCTGACCATGGCCGCGCACGACCCGCTGGGGACGATCACCGCGTCCGCTCCCCGAAACGCGGCCGCCGCGCTGCGGGCCATGCGAAGGGCCTCGGCGCGCATCCCCGCACTGTGGGCCGGCTGGCCGCAACAGGTCTGGGCGGGCGGGAACGAGACGTCGCATCCCAGTCGACGCAGCAGGCGCACGGCGTCGGCGGCCGCGTCGGCGAAGTAGTGATCGACCAGACAGGTCGCGAACAGCGCGACGTTCATCCCGGACCGGGGGACGCCCACGCGCCCGGAGCGAGGCCGCTCACCCCAGAATCCCGACGGCCGCCGCGGCGGCGATCAGCGCGACCCCGAGGGGGCGGGTCAGGCGACCGCCGCCCCGCCAGGAGGTTTCGGCCACCATCACGCCCGTCAGCAGCGCCATCCATCCGAGATGGACCATGCCGACCGCGAGCGCGAGCAGCATCAAGGCCCAGCAGCATCCGAGGCAGTGGAGACCGTGTCCCAGACCCATCCGCGCCCGACCCGCGAAGCCGACGCGCCAGTGGCTCAGCAGGTACCCGACCGGCGACCGGCAGTGCGCCAGACAGGCGCGCTTGAGGGGCGTGAACTGAAAGCACCCGGCCAGAAGCAGGACCAGAGCCGAGGCGCCCGGCGCGCCCAAGCCGAAGGGGACGGGGAGCCCGAAGCCCGCGAGCGTCCATTGCAGCGCCGCGGCGGCGAGGCCGAACCCGATCCACGCCGCCCAGTACCCGACGAGGAAGGGGGCGACCGGCCCGGAGACCGGACCCGCGCGCGGACCGGCGACGCCGGCTCCGACGCGCGATAGAGCCCGGAGCCACGGGAACACGACGGGGGCCATCATCGCCGCCGTCATGGCCAGCCACATCGCGGCCGTCGGCAGATACCCGCGATCCGCCAATTCCGCTCACCGCGCCGAGCCGGAGGGCGCCCGCGCCGTCACGGTCCGGTCCAGCGAAACCGCGACCAGAGGCCGTGGGTCCCGCTGTGGTCGAGAACGATCTCGCCGTCGTCGCAACGCGTCGAGCCCCGCGCGACGACCTGCTCGGAATCGTGGATCTTGTTGTAGATGTTCTCGAAGGTCACCGGTCGCCCGCGATCGCGCCCCTTGATCGCCTCGACGGTCCCCCGGAGCACTCCAGCGACGGACACGGACTTCCTCAGCGGCCGATCCTCGATGCGCATCGGGGCCACGAGGAGCGGCAGCGACTTCGAGACGAAGCGGGCGAGGACGGCCCAAGGGCCGCCCACCCTTCCGGAGACGATCGCGGCGACGGCGTCGCGCTGGTCGGTTCCCGCCCGGTCGGAGACCACGACCCGCTGCTTCCACCCGCCGTCGACCATCACCTGGGGCGTCTCGTACAGCACGGCGGCGTCCACGCCCGCCAGATCCGCTTCGGATCCCGCAAGGGCCACCGATCCCGCTCGGAAGCGGATGGCCCAGAAACCGCGGCAGACCTCGTGCGTGCACGGCTGGCTGAAGTGAATGTGGCCGGGACAGACGGCCGTGCAGTTGCAGTTCTCGAAGAGCAGGCCCTCCGCCCACCACGACCCGCTCGGTCCGTTCTCCATGTCCTCGAGTCCTCGTCTTCCGGCTCGACGCGCCCGTCTGCGGGCGCGGGGCGCCGTCAATGCGTGAGCGCGTACAACGCCACGTTGATGCCGATGGCGTAGGCGTTCGGCGAGAACAGAAAGAAGAACTCGTCGTCCTCGCCCTCCCGCTCCCATCCGTCCGCGATGTCGGTGTTGTGCGTCATGATCACCATGAGGCGGCCGTCTCGGTCGACGATCCCGTGCATGGAGGGCGTGGCGCTCTCGGCGCCCCGCTCCGACGTGTCCCGACGACCGCTGCGTCGCCAGTACTGAATCGACGGCACCTGCGGGACGCTGTCGACCGTGTACAGCGTGCGGAAGATCGGGTGGTCCGCGGGAACGGGCGCGATCGGACGGCCGGGCAGCACCTTGGCCATTTCCGCCGACCAATGGGTCCAGGCCTCGTCGCCCCAGAAGTCGTCCGCCCAGAGAAACCCGCCCTTGAGCAGATAGTCGCGCAACCGGGAGACCTCCTCGGGCGCGAAGCCGACCGTGCCCACGTCCGAGGCGAAGACGAAAGGGCAGTCGTACAGATCGGAGCTCCTCGCGTGGACCACGGCGTGAAAGGGCGCGCCCCTCTCGTCGCGCGCCACCTCCGTCGTGGTCAGCTGCGAGAGCCGAAGCGGCAGGTTGCGATCCCCGTCCGGGTAGTCGGTGTCCCAGCCCGTCCCCAAGCGCTCCCTGCGCACGGGCCGATACTGCAGGCGACAGAAGGTGAACGAACCGGGTTGCGTCGCCTCCGACGGCGTTCGAATCGGCGCCCATCGCCGCTGGCGACCCCATTGGCCGGCCAAGGGCTGCGCGAGCACCGTCGACGCGATCAGCGCGAACGCCCAGCACGCCGGTCCGGGCCACCGCGTTCGGACTCGGTCGGCCGCGCTCGCCGGGCGACGGAACGCGAGCGGACTTCGCGCCCCAAGCCGCGGCCGGCGGCGACGCGCGACGACGACGCGCTCCGGGAACTCGCTGCGGCGCTTGTTCATCGCGGCGCCGTCGTCTCCTTGAACGGGGAAACCGCAGGGGACCGCGGGGGTGAGCGTCTCCGCCCAGCCGAGCGGCGTCTCGCCGGTCGCGCGCGGCGGCCCGCGCCCACGGCGCGGTGGTGCGACCCACGGGATCATGGAGTCCGACGCGTCCGCGGGCAAGCGGAGCGCCGAGGCCGCGAACGCGCGCCAACCGGGCGTCGGCTCCCGCAGCCGCCGAATCCCCGACCGACGAACCGCCGGAGCCTCCGCCGACATGCCGCCTCGTTGCGGCGCGCCCCGAATCCGGTTAGAAACAGCCAAGGACAACGGCCCAGCCGCCGCGCGACCCTCGAAGAAACCGAGCCCGCCATGAACTCGCTCGACCGCCGCGACTTTCTCATGTCTTCCGCCGCCGGGCTGGCCGCGCTGCCGGCTCGGGGCGCCTCGGGTGCGGAAGGCCATCCCGGGCCCTCGAGCGCGGAAGACCCGCTGGGGGTGCGCGCCAGCTTCCCCGTCGCCCGGGAGCTGGCCTACTTGAACACGGCCTCCTCCGGCCCGCTGCCCGTTCCGGTGCGCGACGCCCTGACGGCCTACGCGCACGAAAAGACCCTCCACCGCGACCCGGGGACCCGACGCGAGGCGCTGGCGCGCGCCCGACGTCGGTTCGCCAGTCTGTTCGGCGCCGACGAGGAAGAGATCGCCTTCCTGCACGCGACCAGCGCGGCCGAGAACGTCGTCGTCCGCGCCATGGACTGGCGGCGCGGAGACAACGTCGTGGTCGACGAGCTCCACTTCACCACCACGTTCGTCCTGTACCGCGAGCTCGAGCGGCGCGAAGGCGTCGAGCTCCGCATCGTGCCGGCCGTCGACGGCGCGGTTCGACCGGCCGACTTCGCTCGGCGCATGGACGCGCGCACCCGTTTGGTCAGCGTCGCGTGGGTGTCCAACCGCAACGGATTCCGCCACGACCTGCCCGCGCTGGCCGACCTCGCGCACGACCGAGGGGCGTACCTGTACGCGGACGCCATCCAGGCCTGGGGCGCGTTCCCGACCAATCTGCGCGAAGAGCGCGTCGACTTCGCCTGCGGCAACGGATACAAGTGGCTGCACGCCGACTACGGGTGCGCGCCGTTCTACGCGAGACGCGAGCACCTCGACTGGTTGACCTCCGACCGCCATGGCCACGTCCAGGTGGAGTCCGCGCTCCCCGGCCACCGCTTTCGTCTGCGAACCGACGCGCGCCGGTTCGAGTACGCCAACCCCGCGCACGGTCCCGTCGCGGCCATGGACGCCGCGCTGGAGTTCCTCGCGCAAGTCGGACTCGGACGGATCGCCGATCACACCCAGGAGCTGGCGGCGCAGCTGCGGCGGCGCGTCCACGCGCTGGGCATGGCCCCGTTCACGCCGCCGCACGTGCGGTCGCCGATCGTGAGCTTCCGCCACGGTCTCGAACCCGGGACGCTCGCCCGCGCGCTGGACGACGAGGGCGTGCGCGTCACGTTCCAGGAGGACGGGGCCTTGCTCCGGACGGCGGTCGGAATGTTCAACGACGGCTCCGACGTGGATCGACTCGTGCGGACGCTGGCCGCTCTGGCTTAGGACCGCTCCCCGACATGCTCCTCGGCACGCCGTTCCAGGACCGGACCGAGCCGCTGTGCCGGAGCGGCCGGTGGCGCAACTGGTCGGGCTTCGCGGCGGCCATCCGGGACGAAGTGGATCTGGGCGGTGTCCGTTCCGCGCCCCTTCGCCGCTAGGCGAACCATCGGCGGTGCGCTGGTCGCAACGGGAGCGCGGTCTCGACCTTTCTCCAGCCTTCGAGCTCGCACAGCACCTTGAGCGGCAGGGTCCATGAGATCGGGGGTGAACTTCCGTCTCAGCGAGCGCCGGCCGCCGCCAGGCTTCGGCTCGAGCCCGGCGATCTTCTCGTCCCTCCTCCACCACTTGCTCGTCAGCGACGCGCGTCCGACTGCACTTGGCCACGAATGGAATAGCTTAGGTCGCCTGGTGACACGATCGCTGTACCTTAGGGATGGACGTTCGAATGCGGGCCGCCTGATCGAGTTGACAAACGCTGGCGAGACTGCGACGTTCAATGCTGGATAGCATCGTCTTACATGAAGTTGTGTCGCGACGGGCACAAGCCATCCGAACGGTATCGACGAGGCGGAGCAATGGGGATGTTCACGACGATGAATGCGGCACGGGAGGAGTGCGAGAATCGACTCTGGAACGGCGGGTGGATTCGTGGTCGCTGCGGGACCGAGATCCCGGACGAAGCCAATTGGGACGTCGTAGGGTGAAGAGCTCCTCGAACTGGAGCAACCGCACTGTTTGGACGGCGGATTGCCTGTATGTGCTACGAGGGATGAACTCGGAGTCGGTGGATCTGATCTATCTCGACCCTCCGTTCAACTCGAAGACGAACTACGCGGCCCCCATCGGCTCGAAGGCCGCGGGTTCGGCGTTCAGGGACACCTGGAGCCTATCGGACGTGGATGCCGAATGGGTGAACTTCATGGAAGCTCGGCACCCGGCCCTGTACCGGGTGTTGCTCGCCGCGATGACTGACTCGGACAAGAGCTATCTGGCCTACATGGCGGCGCGGGTGTTGGAAATGCGTCGAGTGTTGAAGCCCACGGGCTCCATCTACCTCCATTGCGACCCGACCATGAGCCACTACCTGAAGTTGGTCATGGATGCGGTGTTCGGACGCGAGAGCGTCCGCAATGAGATTGTTTGGTGCTATCGGAAGTGGTCAGCGGCGGCAAGGCAGTTCACTCGTAACCATGACATCATTTTGTTTTACTCGCGGGAGCGTTCCGGCCACACCTTCAATGTCGAGCGCGTCGCCGTATCGGCGGGGACCATGAAGCGATGGAAGGGCAAGACGCAGCAAGCCGTATTCGAGGATGGGGTTCGAAAGGCAACGGCAACCGACAGGACGAGCGGAACCCCATGCCCGGACTGGTGGGACATATCGGTGATCAACCCCAATGCCCGCGAGCGCACGGGCTACCCGACACAGAAGCCGTTGCAGCTACTGGAGAGGATCATCGCAGCTTCGAGCAACGCCGGCGACACCGTACTCGACCCGTTTTGTGGGTGCGCGACCACTTGCGTCGCTGCCGAGACGCAGGGACGCGAATGGGCAGGGATCGACCTGTCCTCGAAAGCCGTGGAACTCGTCCGGCACCGCCTGACCGACCACCACGGCGTGTTCGGCCAAGTCGTCGCCAGAACAGACGTGCCGCGTCGGACGGACCTTGGAAGGCTGCCCCCTCCCAAGACGCACAGGCACGCGCTCTACGGGCTTCAGGGCGGCTACTGTGCGGGTTGCGGCGAATACTTCAAGCCCCAGCACTTCGAGGTCGATCACATCATCGCAAGAGCCAAAGGCGGAACGGACCACACCGAGAACCTCCAACTCCTGTGCGGACACTGCAACCGGGTAAAAGGCGACCGCGGCATGGCCTATCTCCGCACCAAGCTTCAACTGGACGCATGACCACGAAGGCCAAGGGGGAGGCCTTTCCGGAGGCTCGGCATACCCGCCGACGAGGGCGGAGAAGGGGCCTCGCGGCTCGGCGTCAGTCAAGCCGAGATCGCGGATTGGCGGCCACGGTTGGCGACCGAGCCGACCGCAACCAAACGTGCGCGCTCCGGGCTTGGGCAAGGGTGGCGAGCGAGCGTGACCACGAACTCAAGCGTTAGCGGTCAATGGCGTTCAGGCTGACCGAAGAGGATACGGAGCCGCGAGTGAGCGGGGCCCGTGCATCGGCCATGCCGTGCGCGCACTCACACCACTCGGACTCCCGCTCATTGGGCCTGCATTCCAGTCATTTGGACAAGACGGAGCCCGATCGGCCGGGCACGGCAAGGCAGTGGATCGGGCAGTTCTGGTTGACTTTATGCGACCCCTACCGTGATGTGCGCCGTCCACGCTCTCCCCGCCCGGATTCTCCGGGACGAGCGCGCGAGGCGACGCAAGGGAAGGAGACGACGACGCGCACTCGTTCGCCGCCGCTTCGCGAGGTCTTCCTGCACACGAGGGCGGCCTCGGTTTTCGCGAACGAGTTGTCTATCCGCGCTCCGACACCCAAACAGGAGGCACTGACGTGACCAAGAGGCGAAGGACGTTCACAGAGGAGTTCAAGGCCAAGGTGGCCCTCGAGGCGCTACGCGGCCGCGACACCATTCGGTCGATCGCGCACCGCCACGGCCTGCACCCGAACCAAGTGAGTCGTTGGAAGCGGCGGATGATCGACGCTCTCCCGGAGGTATTCGCTAGCGGCGCCCACAAGGGCGACGGCGAGCAAGAAGCGGAGATCCGCAAGCTGCAGGCCAAGCACGACGAGCTGGTCGCCGAGCGGGATTTTCTTCGGCGCGCCCTCGAGGGCTGAATCCCGGACGCCGGACGACGATCGTCGGCGAAGCCGGCTCCGAGACGCCGCGTTCGCTTCGCCTCCGTCGGCGGCGAGCCGATTGCGACCTGCGCGCAGAACGCGGCCCAAAACACACGCTGAGGTCTTGCGGCTAAAAGCTTGCAGAGGCTGTTTTTGAGAGACAGCCGACGGAGAGCGGCAGAGGCCTTCGAGGCGCAAACGCCAGGGCGGGGGTTCGGTCTTTCTGGGACACTCGACGCTCCAGAACCGTCTTAACAGGCAGGTGGGAGAACTACGCGGACTACCACCAACAACAGCGACCTCTTCGACAAGGGACACCGAATGAAGACGCGGATCTCCATCTTTGGCGTAGCGATCCCTCCCATTGCGTGGCTGATCGTCGCCCTTCTCGCGGTTGGGCTGCGCCCCGTTGGATCGTCCGCGCAAGACGCGCGTTCCTGGACCGCGGCCGCCGAAAGTCGAGTGCTCGTCGCCGGCGACGGAGATTCCTTCCTCCTCGAGCCCATCATGCTCGCCATGGGCCAGGGCATCGTCGCGGTCTTCGACAGGGGCGACATGTCCCTCAAGGGGATCGACCGCGGCGCCGGTCGGCTGCTCTGGACGCTGGGGCGCGCCGGAAGCGGCCCTTGGGAATTCGCGCAGGTGATGGACGTCGCGGTGGGGCCCGCGGACTCGGTCTGGGTGCTGGACCTCGAAAACCGTCGCATCTACGTGGCGGGACCGAACGGATCCAAGGGACGCGTCGTCAACCTCGCGGACGCGCTGGCCGGCTCTCGCCTCGGGTCCGCCAACCCCTACAGGATCGCCCTTCTGCCCGACGGCATCGCCCTTGGAATGGACAGGGCGGAGAACGGCGACCTCGTCGCGCTCCTGTCCTGGGAAGGGCGGCATCGCGGCGGAATCGAAGGACCCGCCTGGATTCGGGAGCTGCCTTGGTTGGCGGCCGACTACAATCTGGGAGGAGACTTCGCCAAGGGAGGACTCGGTCTGGCCTTCGTCTACACCGGGAGAATTCTCGCGGTCGCGGACGACGCCGATCCTCCCGGCCTTCGAGAAATCGAAGCGATCGAGACCCGAGGCGAGCCGGAGATCGTCCGGTTCACGTTCATGGGAATGGACGCGTCCCGCTTCGCTCCGGGACAGGTGCGCTTCGCCCGCGACGTCGCAGTCCAGGACGAGAGGATCGCCGTCTTGACGGCGCGCCGGGACGGAGAGGATAGGGTTCCGGACGTCATCGACCTGTACGCGAAAGGGGAATACGAGCGTAGCGTCCGCCTCCCCCATGGCGCGCGGGAGATCGCGATGCGCCGCAACGTCGTCGCCGTCCTCGAGGTCGATCTGTTCCCCGCGATTCGGGAATTGACGCTGCCCTGACGCATCCACCTCGCGACGAGAGCGCCTCCGGACGAAGCCGCAAGCGACGTCGCTCCAACGCGCGTTTGCGTCGCGGCGGCCGACCGCTTCACGATCGGGCTCCCGCCCACCGCTTCTCCGCGGGTCGGCCAAAGCACGGCCGTCCGGGACCGCGTTCCCGGACGGCGCCGGCGCCGATTTGACACCGCTCCCCGCCCGCCATACGGTCTCCTCACTTGATCCTCGGACCTTCGGCGTCCTCCAAGCCGTGGGTTTCGAGTCCGGGCGCGGCACCGGCGCGCTCTCTCGAGCGGTCTCGACGCGGCGGGCGGCGTTGCGAGACCGCGGCGCCGTCGGCCGTTGCGTCGGGGGCGAACGCGACCGCCCGGAGCCGCGCTCGCCCAGGATGCACCTTCCCGGAACGCCCGAAGACCGAGCGGACGCGAATGACACGCCCAGCCCCCCTTCGCCTGGCCGCGCTTCGGCGTTGCCTCGCGCCCGCCGCCGTCCTCGCGCTGGCGGCGTGTTCCGACGACCCCTACGACCTCGTGGTCCTGAACGGACGCGTGATGGATCCGGAATCGGAGCTCGACGCAGTGCGCAACGTCGGCGTTCGGGACGGCGCGATCGCCGCGCTGACCCCGGACGCCGCCGAAGGTCGCGACACGCTGGACGCGACCGGACTCGTCGTGGCCCCCGGCTTCATCGATCTCCACGCCCACGGCCAGGACTCGGTCAGCCAGCGGCTCCAGGCCTTGGACGGAGTGACGACGGCCCTGGAGATGGAAGTCGGGGTGCACCCCGTGGCTCCGTGGTACGCGTCCAGGGAGGGGCGCAGCCTGATTCACTACGGGGCGACGGTCAGCCATCCCAACGCCCGGGCCAAGTTGTTGCTGGACATCGACGTCGGCCATCAACCCACGCAACCGCCTGGAAACAACCGAGCGATGGGGTCCAGCGTGATCTACGAAGCCCTCGACGACGCGCAGGTCGCCGACTTGGCCCGGTTGATGGAACGGGGCCTCGAGGAAGGCGGACTGGGGTACGGGCTCGGCATCACCTACACCCCCGGCGCCACTCGAGGCGAGATACTCTCGCTCTTTCGGTCGGCGGCGGCCTTCGCCGTCCCCGCCTACGTGCATCTGCGGGCGGCCGGGACGGGTGGCGCGCTGGGGCCCTTTCAGGAGGTGATCGCGAACGCCGCCTCCACGGGCGCGGCGCTGCACGTCGTGCACCTCAACTCCAGCGCGGGAGAGGACGCGCCGGTCGCGCTCGAGTTGATCCGGGGCGCCAGGGAGCATGGCGTCGACGTCACGACCGAGGCGTATCCGTACACGGCCTCTTCGACCTTCATCGAATCGGCGCTCTTCGATTCCTGGGTCGGCCTCGACGACGCGCAGTACCGGCGGCTGCAGTGGCCGGGCCGCGCCGAACGGCTCGACGCCCGCGCGTTCGCCGAGTACCGAGCGCAGGGAGGATGGGTGGTGATTCACGGGCGCAGCGAAGAGACGAACGCCTGGATCGTCGCGCAACCCGACGTCATCGCGGCCAGCGACGGCATCCCGTTCCTGCACCAAGCCGTGCACCCTCGGGGAGCGGGGACGTTCGCCCGCGTCCTGGGTCGCTACAGCCGCGATCAGGGAGTCTTGTCGCTCATGGCGGCCATTCGCAAGATGACGCTGCTTCCGGCCAGGCGCGTCGAAAGCGCCGCACCCGCGATGGCGAACAAGGGCCGCGTCCGCGTCGGCGCCCACGCGGACCTTGCCGTCTTCGACGCTGCCACGGTGCTCGACCGGGCCGATTACGACGACCCCGGCGCGGGGTCCGTGGGCCTCCGGCACGTGGTCGTGGGCGGCACGCCCGTGGTTCGGGACGGCGCGATCGTCCAAGGCGTCTTTCCAGGCCAGGCGATCCGGAGACCGGCCATGGCAGGGCGACGATGACCGCCTCGACCGGGACCGTCGGCCACGCGAAAGAGCGCAGCGCCGCGAGCTCCGAGCCCGCACGCAGGACCGAGCGCCGAACGTCCCGTTGCCCGACAGTCGTTCCCAAGGAGAAACAGCCGTGACGATCCGACCCTTCACGTTCCGTCCCTCTCGCCGAATCGCTCTCGCCGCAGCGACGATCGCGGCCCTGACCGTCCTGGCCGGGACGCCCCTCCGCGCCCAGCAAAGCCTCTCCCTCGAGCACTACCTCGAGATGGAGAGCGCCAGCAACCCCCGGATCTCGCCCGACGGGACGACGATCGTCTACACCCGAGGATGGATGGACGCGGTCAACGACCGCAGGGAGTCGGCGCTTTTCGTCATGCGCTCCGACGGGTCGCGCAACCGCCGCCTGATCAAGGGCGGGGGCGCCCGCTGGGCGCCCGACGGAAGCCGCATCCTGTTCACGGCCCCGGGCGAGCCGAGCGGCTCGCAGCTCTTCGTGCGCTGGATGGACGCCGAAGGCGCCACGAGCCAGATCACGCGGTTGCAGAGCCCGCCCACGAACGCGCGCTGGTCGCCCGACGGCGCCTGGATCGCGTTCCTGAGCCGGGTGCCGGCGAAGGCCGAGTTCGCCGGCGTCGACCTTCCCGCGAGACCGAAGGGGGCCAACTGGGCCGACGAGCCCAAGGTGGTGGAGCGGGCCGGATACAAGCGCGACCGCCAGGGCTACGTCGACACGGGCTGGACGCACGTGTTCGTCGTGCCGGCCCAGGGCGGCACGCCCCGGCAGCTCACCGACGGAGCGTGGAACCACTCTTCGCCGCGCTGGAGTCCCGACGGCGAGGAGATCTACTTCACGTCGTACCGGGAGGACGACTGGGATCGCCCCGAACACTGGCAGGAATCGGAGATCTACAGCGTGACGCTGGCCACGGGCGACGTCCGCAGACTCACGAACCGGGCCGGACCGGACGCCCAGCCCGTTCCGTCGCCCGACGGTTCGACGATCGCGTACACGGGCATCGACGCGCACCGCGACACCTACCGGAACTCGCGGATTCACCTGATGGACCGGGACGGACGCAATTCGCGCGTCGTCTCCCAGGACCACGACCGCCAGGTCGGCGCGATGACGTGGGCGCCGGACGGCAGCGGCCTCTACTTCACGGCGCGCCGAGACGGCTACGAGCAACTGCACTTCGTCTCGGCCCAGGGCGGCGTCCGCCAGCTCACCTCGGGCAAGCGAATGTTCGCCCTGTCGTCGTTCTCCGCCGACGGCGTGGCCGTCGGCGTGATCGGGGACGCGCACGAGCCCGGCGACGTGCATCGCTTCCGCCTGGACGACCCCCAGGCGGCGGTCCGCCTCACGCGCCTCAACGACGACGTCCTGGGACGCGTCCGGTTGGGGGAGGTCGAGGAGATCTGGTACGACTCTTCCGACGACTTCCGCATCCAGGGCTGGATCGTCAAGCCGCCGAACTTCGACCCCGACCGCCGGTATCCGCTGATGCTGGCGATCCACGGCGGTCCGCACGCGATGTACCACGGCGGATTCAACTTCGCCTTTCAGGAGCACGCGGCGAACGGCTACGTGGTCCTGTACACCAATCCCCGGGGATCGACGGGCTACGGCACGCGCTTCGCCAACGCGATCGACCACGACTATCCGGGCGCCGACGTCCCCGACCTCATGGCCGGCGTCGACGAAGCGGTGCGCCGAGGCTACGTGGACGAGGACAACCTGTTCGTCTACGGCTGCTCCGGAGGGGGCATCCTGACCAGCTACATCGTCGGCGCCACGAACCGGTTCCGGGCCGCGTCGGCGAACTGCCCCATCGTGAACTGGATCTCCGCGATGGGGACGTCGGACGCCATCAGCTACTTCCGCACCTTCGACAAGCCCTTCTGGGAGGACCCAGCCGAGTGGATCGACCGCTCCTCGATCTTCCACGTCGGCGGAGTCGAGACGCCGACGATGTTCCTGACCGGCGAGAAGGACCTCCGCACCCCGATGGGCCAGACCGAGGAGTTCTACCAGGCGCTGCAGTACCTGGGCGTGCCCACCGTCATGATCCGCTTCCCGGACGAGTGGCACGGCACGTCGTCGAGGCCGTCGAATTTCCTGCGCACCCAGCTGTACCTGCGCAAGTGGTTCGAGAAGTGGGGCACGCACAAGAACCCCGTCGCCACTCAGGACGGAGGCGCGTGACCGACGTCGGCCGCGACCGGCCCGCAGGGGGAGGACGCGCCCCGGCGCCCGAGAGAGCCCGGGGGGAGGTCCACGTCTCGAGACTCGACGGTGGGGACGCGATCGTCGACGTCCTGCACCAGGGGGTGCCCCGCGTGGTCGGCGTCCACGCGCTGAAGCTGTTCGACGGGATCGCGCTGATCGACCCGGGGCCCGAGGCCTGCCTGGACGCGCTCCAGCGCGGACTGGCCGAGCTGGGACATCGCTTGTCGGACGTCCGGGCCGTCCTGCTCACGCACATACACCTGGATCACGCGGCGGCGACCGGCGCGCTGGCGCGCCGATCGCCCGGCGTCCGGGTCTACGTGCATCCGGTCGGCGCGCCGCACATGGCGGACCCCGCGCGCCTGCTCGCCTCGGCGGGCCGCATCTACGGGGTGCGAATGTCCACGCTCTGGGGCGAGTTCCTGCCCGTCCCGGAGGCGTCGCTGGTCCCCGTCGGCGAGGGCGACGTCGTGACCCTGGGCGACCGCGAGCTCCAGGTCGCCGACACGCCGGGCCACGCCAAGCACCACGTGGCCTACTACGAGGCCGCGACGGGCACGGCCTGGGTGGGCGACGTGGGCGGCATCCGCATCGGGAGCGGTCCGCCCATCCCCGTCACGCCCCCGCCCGACATCGACGTCGGTCTCTGGAAGGACAGCATGGACCGGGTCGCGGCGTGGCGACCCGACCGGATCGCTCCCACCCACTTCGGCGCGTTCCAAGACGCCGAGCTTCACTTCGAGCGGCTCCGTCGCGGACTGGATCGCTGGGCCGCATGGGTCCGGGAGTCCCTTGAGCCCGCGCCCGACTCGGACGCGGGAGACGACGATGCGCGCGCGCAAGCGTTCGCGGACTGGGCGACCGCCGAGCTCGAAGCCGAAGCGAGCGCCGAACTGGTCGAGACGTACGTCTTCGCCTCCGGCCTGCGGGACTCCTGGCGGGGCCTGGCCCGCTACTGGCGCCGACGCGACCGTTCGCGTCGCTGACGCCCCGACAGCCACCTCCATCGCAACGCCCATCCCTTATCCGAGGCCAGCTACTGGAAGCATCCAAACAACGGTCTGGTCAAACAGGGTTCCGTGACTAGCTTCAGGATGCCATCGAAATGGAAGCTACTGGCCCCGGCTGCTGCGAGGTCCGCGGACATGACCATGACCCAAGCATCGCTTATACGGAGTCTCGACCCGCCCGATTCAGCTCTGGACGTTTCTTCTGCGCCCCTCGCCACCTTCGCCGATCTGTTCTGCGGGATAGGCGGCTTCCATGTTGCCGCATCGCGTGTAGGGTTGAAATGCGTCTTCGCTTGCGACATCGACGAGACGGCTAGAGCTGTCTATGAATACAATCTGGGGATTGCCCCGGAAGGCGACATCACTAGCATTATCGATGCAGACGATGTGCCGCGCCACGACGTCCTGTTCGCTGGCCTGCCTTGCCAGCCATTTAGCATCATCGGAGACCGAAAGGGCATGGCCGATCCGCGAGGCACCTTGTTTTTCGACACCGCTCGCGTCATCGAAGCCAAAAAGCCAAACGCCATCGTTATCGAAAACGTGCGCCAATTCGCAACAAACCAAAGTGGGGCCGCCTTGAAGTGCGTTTTGACCACACTCGAGGACCTTGGCTACGGCGTCGACTGGAAAATCCTTAACGCACTTCATTTCGGCCTGCCACAGCGCCGGGAGAGGATCTTCATTGTCGGCGTGAAGGGAATGGCCTCTTGGACATTCCCTTGGCCCACGGACGATGCCCCGATGACCCCCTTGGCCAACCTTCTCGAAAGATATCCGCCGCAGAGCGCTTTCGCGTCTTCACGAATTCGGCAGGCTCGGCAGAGAGCCCATACCGCCAAGATTGTACCGGCGATTTGGCATGAGAACAAGGGCGGCAACGTCTCCAGTCACCCATTTTCTTGCGCACTTCGCGCATCGGCGAGCTACAACTATCTCCTCGTAGACGGCAAGCGACGGCTCACTCGGCGCGAAATGCTCCGTCTTCAGGGTTTTCCCGACACCTATGTCATCGACGCTCCGATTACGACCGTTCGTCGGCTCACAGGGAACGCGGTCGCCGTTCCCGTCGTCGAGGCTGTGGTGCGGCAGGTCCTCGGTGTCTGCGTTTAATCCACGTCTCAAGGCCCTTCCGTTGCACCGCGAGGGCCTTGGCCGGTTGGCAGCGTTCCCGACAGAGTGCTGATCGCGATTGCGCGCAGTATCGTGCATTGGCGGGCCGTGGGAAACGTCGATTTGCCGGGGAACAAGTTTGGCGACATGTTTGCGGACGCCGTGGACGGAGAACACCTTCAAGTCCGTTGGGGCTTGCCGATGTGGTCAGTGCAGGCACTGCATGGTCGCTGAAGACGGTCAAGCGGCACAACGTTCGAAAAGTAGGGTCGTTGCGCTTCATCTCGGGTCGCAATTCCCCCGACTATTCACGCGACATCTCCGATCCGCGAGAAAATCCAGAGGCAACCGGGGAAACAGTGCTGGCGATTTGGAATAGACGCCTTGAAACGTCGCTTGACTCATTCAGAGAGATTCGGTTCGCTCCGGCCTGATGAGCCATCCGATTTGGCGTCGTGCCGCTGATCGGGTCTACGGTCGTGCGGCGGCGGCTCGCATGGATCCTCGGCTGTCGTGCGCACCCCAAGTGCCGACGCCAGCCCACCCTTCGCGGCGCGCGGACAGGGTGTCCCACGAGGTCGCGACCGAAGACGCGAGCGCGGAATCCGTCGGCTCAGCGACCCGTCCACCCGGGACCGCGCACGAAGCGCCCGGGCATTGCGCCCGTGGGTTCCGAGTCGTCGAGCGCCATCACGCCGTTGACGAACACGTGCGTCACCCCCGTGGCGAGTCGATGCGGATCCTGATAAGTCGCGTGATCGGCCACCGTGGCCGGATCGAAGACCACCACGTCCGCGAAGTGGCCCTCCTCGAGCCGCCCGCGATCGGAGAGGCCCAGATTCGCCGCCGGAAGCGAGGTGAGCTTGCGCACCGCCTCCTCCAGCGGGATCACGCCCTCTTCGCGCACGTACTTGCCCAACAGGCGCGCGAAGTTGCCGTACGCGCGCGGATGCGTGCTGTTCTGCAGGAAGAGACCCTCGGGCGCCATCGACGCCGCGTCCGAGTCGAAGGAGATCCAGGGCAGGGCGATCTGCCGACGCACGTTCTCCTCGGACATGAGGAAGTACACGACCTGCACCCGGGTGCCGTCCTCGATCACGAGGTCGATGGCCGTCTCTTCCGGCGACGCGCCGCGCTCCTCGGCCACTTCGGCCAGCGTCATCCCCTGGAAGCGGCGCAACTCCTCGTTGCGGAACCCCACCAGCAGCGCGCCCTCGGGGCCGGAGGCGCGCAGCAGGTTCTCCCACTCGTCGTTGGGGGCGCGCATCTCCCGGAGCACGCGGGCGCGAATCTCCGGGTCGCGCAGGCGCTCGACCCAGGCGTCGTAGCCGCCCTCCTGCACCCACGGCGGCATGGCCGCGTCGAGGCCCGTGGAGCCTGCGGTGTAGGTGTACATGTCGGCGGTGACGGCCAGGCCTTCCCCGCGCGCGCTCTCCACGCGCGCGATCACGTCGTCGAGCTTGTGCCAATTCTCCTGTCCGGCCGCCTTCAGGTGGTAGATCTCGGCGCGGACCCCGGCCTCGCGGGCGATGGCGAGGAGCTCGTCGACCGACTCCAGCAGCCGGGCGCCCTCGCTGCGCAGGTGCGAGATGTACATGCCGTCGTATTCGGCGACCACCTCGGAGAGCGCGATCAGTTCGTCGGTGTCGGCGAAGAAACCCGGCGCGTAGATGAGCGACGAACCCACCCCCATGGCGCCCTCCTCCATCGCGACGCGGACCAGCGCGCGCATGCGCTCGAGCTCGTCGTCGGTCGGCGGGCGGTCTTCGTAGCCGATCTCGTGCACGCGCACCGTGGCGGCGCCGATGAACGAGGCCACGTTCGTGGCGACGCCCTTGCGCTCGAGGAAGCTCAAGTACTCGCCCAGCGTCGTCCAGGGCACTTCCAGCGGGGCGTCCGGCGGCAGCCCGAGGGCCGTCCGCGCGGCGTCGGCCCCGCCGACCCAGTCCACGAAGCCCTCGAGGAAGTCCTCTTTCATGGCGTCGTTCGCCGGCCCCATCGAGGAACCTTCGCCGAAGACCTCGAGCGTGACGCCCTGGCGGACGTCGCTGAGCGAACGCCCGTCCACGAGGAGCGACTGCGTGGCCCAGCTCAGCATGTTGACGAAGCCCGGCGCCACGGCCATGCCGGAGGCGTCCAGCTCTTGCGGCGCCCGAGCGCCGGAGAGGTCGCCCACCGCGGCGATTCGGTCGCCCCGGATGCCCACGTCGGCCGCCGTCGGGGGAGAGCCCGATCCGTCGTAGACCAGGCCGCCCCGAATCACGACGTCGTACTCGGCCCCGTCCCCCGCGCAGCCCGCGACGAACGCCAGGGCGCACAGCGCCGTCCCGCCCCGTCCCGCGCCGCGGGCCCCGCGCCCGAGGAGGGCCGCGAGGCGACCGGCCCAAGCGAACCGCCGGTCGCCCGAATCCGCCTCGCCGTCGCGAACTTCGCTCGCCTTCGGCTCGCCTCTCTGCACACCGATCGCCATTCACGCGCTCCTTGTCCTGGGTGGGTGCTCCCGCACCGGGCAGTGTAGCGAAGCCGCGCCGACGACGCCTCTCCGCTCGCTCAACCCTCGTCGACGGCCAGTCGGACCAGCTCGACGAACCGGTCCGCCGGATTGCGTCCGCCGGGATTCTGGGTGAAGACCAACACGATCAGGTTCCTGGCGGGGTCCACCACGGCCAGGGTGCCGTCGGACCCGGTGTGGGAGTACGCGCCGTCCGCTGCGACCGCCCAGCCGTATCCGTAGTGCGTCGGCGGGCCGTCCGCGTCGGGGTTGGTCCTGACCTTGGGCGTCGTCATCCGCTCGACCGTCTCGGCCGACAAGTACCGACGTCCGCCGTACCAGCCCCCATCGAGGAACATCTGGCAAAAGACCGCGTAGTCGGCCGTCGTCGAGATCATGCCGCCGGACGCGCGGACGAAGGGGACTTGCGGCGGGTCCCCGGGAGACCAGCCGGGCAGCCACTCTCCCGCGTCGTCGCGCTCGTAGTACACGACGGCCATCCGGTCCAGCTTGCCGTCCAGCTTCTCGGCGACCTCGTGATGGTAGCTGTCGACCATGCCCAGCGGCGTGTACAGCTCCTGATCGAGGTATCGCTCCAAGGGCGCGCCGGACGCGATCTCGACCAGCGCGCCCAACGTGTTGTAGCCCGGATTGCTGTAGCGAAATCGGGCGCCGGGAATCGCCTCGGCGCCCACGCGGCCGAAGCGCGCGGCCTCGAGTTGGAGCGTCGGAGCGTCCGGGTGCTCCGGCGACGGCTCCATGTAGGGCTGCAGGAACAGCGTCGGGATCCGAATGCCGCTGGTGTGGGACAACAGTTGTCCGACGTCGACGAAGCCGGCGCGATAGTTGTCCCAGGTCGGCAGATAGACGCGAACCGGATCGTCGTAGCCGCCCAAGGCCCCGTCCTCGATCAACATCGCGACGGCCGTCGCGACGACCGGCTTGGTGTTCGAGGCCATGCGAAACATGGTCGCGGTCTCCATCGGCAACGAACGGTCGACGTCGCGCCACCCCACGGCCTCGTGCAGAACGATCTGGCCATCCTTCGCCACGAGGAGAACGGCGCCCACGAGGTCGCCGGCGGCGACGGCTTCCTCGTAGAGCGCCACCCCGCCCGCCAGGACTCCGGCCGACATGCCCGCCCGCGCCGGGCTGGCGGCGACCGGAAGTCCGGTCGGCGTCTGCGCGGCCAGCGACTCGAAGGCGAGTCCCGCCAGGACGGCGACCCGCGCGGCCGCCGTCGCCAGCCGCCTCGTCGCGCCGCCCTCACTCCGCATGGAGACGTCTCTCGCGCCCAGGCGAGGGAAGACCGCGCCCTCGCCGCGCCTCACTCGAGCTCGGGCCTGCGATCATGCCAGTCGCTTCTCCTCTGGAAGGCGTGAGCCACGCCGAGGACCTTGTCGTCGGCGAAAAGGTCGCCGATCAGCGTCGTGGTGAGCGGCATCTCGGTGGGCGTCTCCGCATCCGGGTTCCGCACTCCGAAGTCGTAGGGCACGACCGCCGCCGGGTGCCCGGTCTGGTTCGTCAGTCCCACCAAGCCCGATCCGCTGACGAAGACGTCGACCCCGTCCATGGCGCGGGCCGTTTCCCGCATCAGGAGGTGGCGTCGGCGCTGGGACTGCACGTAGTCCAGGGCCCGCACGTCCCGCCCGCTCCGGAATCGGCCCAGGCGACGCCGCTCCCGCTCGTCGGCGTGCTCCGGAATCGGGGCCGGCTCCCCGTCCGGCGCCACGTGGAAGTCGAACGCGGCCGACGACTCGACGGCCAGGGCGTTCGAGCGTCCTTCGGCGAGTCTCGGCATCGCGAAGGGACGGGCGCCCAGGTCGCGAAGCCGATCCACGAACGACGCGGGCGCGTCCGCCGCGTAGCCGATTCGGACGGACGCGAGATCGAGCGCCGGGTCGAAGCGAAACGGCGCGGTCAGAGACGCGGGGTCCTTCTCGTCGGCTCCGTGAATCGCGTCGAAGACCAGGGCGCAGTCGAGGGCGCTGCGGCACATCGGACCGACCTTGTCCATGCTCCACGACAACACCATTCCGCCGTGCCGACTGACGCGCCCGAAGGTCGGGCGCAGGGCCGTCAGTCCGCATCGCCGCGCCGGCGATACGATGGAGCCCTGCGTCTCGGTCCCGATGGCGAAGCCGACGCACCCGGCGGCCACGGCCGACGCCGGACCCGCCGACGAGCCGCTCGACCCCTCTTCGACGTTCCACGGATTCCGGGTCCGTCCCCGATACCACAGGTCGCCGCGAGCGAATTCGCCGGTGGCCAGCTTCGCCACCAGCACGGCGCCCGCGGCTCGAAGCCGCGCGACCACCTCGGAGTCCTCGCGCGTCAGACGGCCCCGGTAGTCCGCCGCCCCCCAGGTCGTGCGCGTCCCTCGGGCGGCGAAGAGATCCTTGAGCCCGTACGGGATTCCGTGCAGCGGACCCCGCCACTCCCCGGCTCGGATTTCGCGGTCGGCGCGACGCGCCTCCTCGCGGGCCCGGCCCGCCAGGATCGTCACCGCGCAAAGAAGCACGGGATCCAGTCGCGCCAGCCGCTCCAGATAGACCTCGGCGAGCTCGAGGGACGTGATCGCTCCCGCCCGCAGCAACGCGGCCTGCCGATGCGCCGGCAGGAAGGCGACGTCCTCTTCGCGGGTCGGAAACTCGCCGACCCAGGGCTCCACCTCGATCGGCTCGCGCTGGAAAGCGCGAAGCCCCGCTTCGCTCCACAACTTCTCGAGAAGCGCGCCCGTTCCGCCCGGCGAGGCCTGGAAGTGCAAGGCGGGCGACTCCGCGTTGCCCAGCGGCGCGAGCGCCTCCTCCTGCGGTCCCCGCCTCGGGACTCGCGTCCGCCCCCCGGCCTCCTCCGCGGCGACGGCGCCGATCCCGCCGGACGGAAGAGAGGCGGCGCCCGCCGCGGCGCCCGCCGCGGCGGCGAGGAAGCGACGACGCTTGATCGACAGGGACTCCGGCGGGCGGTCTTGGTCGCTCATGCGCGATCCTCGTCGACGCTCGAAGACGGGGCCCCGTCGTTCTCGGGGACCGCCTCGACTCGATGGCGGAGCGCGCCGACCGGGCAAGGCGCGGCGCCCGCGCATCCTCCCGACGGCAAGCCGAGGCTGGCGAACATTGTAGCCCGCAAGGCCGAGCGCCGCACGAACGCGGCGACCATGGGACGCGGCGAAAGACGCGATTCCGACGCTTCGTCCGATCCGCCCGTTCGCGCCAGCGCCGACGGACGCCGCACGCCCCCGTCGAAATGGACGTCCGCTCGCCTCGTCTTCGGCTTGCGCGAGCGCCGATTCAGCCGCCCGAGACCGCCTGCATGAAGAGCACGACGTCCCCGTCCTCCACTGGATCGTCCCAGCCGTCGAGCCAGCGGGTGTTGGTGCCGTTGAGAAAACACAGCACGTGCGGCCGTAGATCGCCCTCCTCGTCGAACAGGTGCGTCTTCAGCCTCGGTTCTCGCCGAAGGAGGTCGGCGAACACATCGCCCAGGCTGGACCCCGCGGCGATCATCTCCCGGGCGCCGCCCGTCGCGGGATCGAGCAACGCCGGAAGCAACACCTTGACCCGATTCGCCATCAATCGACCCAGGCCGAGACATGGAGGATTCGGGGCAGGGAGACGGGCAACGTGGTCCACTCCTCGCCGAGGTCGCGGCTCGCGTGGAGGGTGCCCGAGGTCGTCCCGACGTACAGGCCGCCCGGGTCCAGTCCGTCGCCGGCCAGCGCATGGCGCAGGACCGTGCCGTAGGCGTTGGCCCGGGGCAGGCCGCTCGACGCCGAATGCCAGCTGTCGCCGTCGTCGGAGCTCCGCATCACCGTCAGCGCGCCCCCTGCGGGCACGCGGTGCTGGTCTCCCTCCTGAGGCGCGCAGTACAGAAAGCCGCTGACCGGATCGCGCAAAACGGGGAAGCCGAAGGCCGTGGCCAGGCCCTTCTCGTTGCGCTCCCACGAGTCGCCTCCGTCGCGACTCCGGAACATCCCCACGTGATCCTGGCGGTAGAGGCGGTCGGGGTTGGCCGGGTCCTGCGCCAGCGCATGAACGCAGGTCCCGATTCCCTTGTGGCGCTCGTCCTCCAAAGCCGGTGGAACGCCTCCGTTCCTGGGCGTCCACGTCGCCCCGCCGTCGTCGCTGCGAAACACGCCGACCGCGGAGATTCCGCACCACATTCGGCTCGAGTCGGGGGCGAAGAGCACCGCATGGCAACACAGCCCGCCGGCCCCGGGCATCCATGCCTCCCGGGTGGGGTGATCGTTGAGTCCCGCGACGGGCGTCCAGCTGGCTCCGAAGTCCGGGCTCGAGAACAGGCCCGCGTCCTGCACTCCTGCGTACAGGGTTCCCGCGTGCTCCTTCACCGTCCAGATCTGGGCGAGCCGACGGCCCTCCGCGCCCCCGTACTCGGGCCCCTTCGGGAGCTGTTCCCACGAGGCTTCCGAACCGCAGCGGTCGGACACGTGCAAGGCCGGCCCGTAGACGTCGCTCGCCACCGCCGCCATGAACCGCCCGTCCGACAGGCGCAGGCCCGCCGTGACCTTCCATCCCTTGAAGAACGGGCCCTCGACGTCCCAGCGCCGTCGATCCTCGCTGGCGAGCCAGAACCCGCCCTTCGCCGTCCCCACCATCACGCGCACGCCCATCGCCGCCTCTCTCCCGTCGCCGAACGCCCGCGCCCTGCCCACCGCAGGCCGCTCGTCGCCCGGACCGTCTCGACAATGTACGCAGCGCTCGCGGCCGACGATTCCGCTTTTCCGATCTCGGGGCGCGCGGAGCGCGGCCCCCGCGCGCCTTGGGGTTGGTGGATCGGGCGAGGTCGGGACGTCGCCGCGGTGGCCGATCCGACGAGGGCGGACGACCCGTGACCGGCGATGGCGGTAGATTGGCGCTCGACTCCCCTTCGGCACGAGGCGAGCCCGTGCGCGTTTCGCCAAGTCGATCCAAGACCGACGAGCCCGTGGTTCTCTTCGACGGCGACTGCGGTCTCTGCAACGCTGCGGTCCGCTGGATCGCGCGATCCGATTCCGCGAGGGAATTCGGATACGCGCCGCTCGGGTCTCGGGCGGCCGCGCAGCGCCTTTCGGCCGTCTCCGAACCGGGACCGGACATCGGCGTGGAATCCACGAGGCGGCCCGACGCCGTGGCGTTCGTTCAAGGGGATCGCGTCGCCTTCGGGTGGGCGGCGCTGGTCGCGATCGCCCGGCGACTGCCTTTCCCGCGCTCCGTTCTCGGGCGCCTTCTCGCCCTTGTGCCGGACGCCATGGGCGACGCCCTCTACCGTTTCGTCGCGAAGCGCCGTCGCCGCTGAAGGAGATCTCGCTCGCCGTGCGCCCCGGTCCGCCGGACGGCGGCCGCGCGCCCCGGCATTGTCAGACCAGCGAACTTCGTTCTTCGAGTTTCGTGAACTGCGTGACGTTTCGGTCGGTCGTCTCGATTCGGTCGATTTGCCTCGGTGGACGCTGGACTCCGCGCACCGTCGGTCGGCGCAACAACGCGAGAGACGGCAGGAGCGACTCCGACGGTTCGAACTGGTCGACCAGCACGGCGCGGTCCAAATCCGCCCTCACGTCGTCGCGACAGGCTTCGTTGGCGGACACCGGGGCGCGATCCCTCGACTCCTCGAAGATCTCTTCCGCTCGCCCCAGCGCTGCGTCGACGCCCGTCCCTGGTTCGCCGGCGTGGGCCTCTTCCCGAGCGTCCCGCGCCGTTGCCTCGGACGGACGGATCGCCCTCGACGTTTGCCGTTGGCATGGCGTTCTGCACGAGCCCGGACGTCGATCGCATGGCTCCGGCGCGGGAGCCGGAACGGAAGATCGTCACGAGCATCGCCGTTCGGCGCGCTCCGTCACCTCAGCAAGTGCGCGACCGCAAGCCCCAGGTACGTGCCGACGGCGTACCCCAGCAATCCCACTGCGACGCCGGGCAGAGCCAATCGGCGCCATTGTCGCGCCGTAGCCACGGCAAGCGCGCTCGACGGTCCCCCGACCGCAGCTTGCGAAGCGACCGCCAGCGTCGGGACATCGAGCCGCAACAGCGCGCCCACGCCGAAGACGACCGCTCCGTGGATGGCCACGACGAGCGCCGCGAAGAGGAACACCTCGACGCCGACCGCCGCGATCTCGGAAAACCTGGAGTGAATGCCGATCAGGACGAAGAAGCCGTGCAGACCGACGGATCCCAGCGCCATGGCTCCGGGCGGAGACGAGAAGAACGGCGAGTGGCCCAAGGCCAGCGCCAACGTCGTCAGCCATAGGATCGAGGGAACTCCGGGGACGACGTCGCCCAACGACTCCGAGACGAAAAGCAGGATCGCGCCTGCGCCCAGGAGCTGCGCGAGACCGAGCGCCGAGACGCCTTCGGCGCGAAAGTACGGATGCGTCCGCCGCCGGTCTTCGGCCCGCCCCTCGACGCCTCCTTCGGCATCGCCCCTTCGCGGACCCCGTCGCTTGATCAGCCACGCCGGGAGCGCCAGCGTCGTGGCCAGCCAAACGCCGGTGACCACGGCGTCCGCCGCGTTCAGGGCCGCGAACAGCGGCCCCGCCAGGTCGACCGCGCGACCGACGGACACGAAGTTCACCGATCCGCCCGAGTACGTCCCGGCCAGCGCTCCGGCCATGCGCCACGCGTCGGCGCCGAAGTGGGATCCGTAGACGGCGGCCGCGACCAGGGCGCCCGCCATCGTCCCGGCCACGCCCAGGGCGAACGCCGCCGTCACCGCGGGTCCGGCCCTCCTGAGGTCGCGCAGGTCCACCGAGAGGAGGAGCCACGCGATCGACAGCGACGTGACCGGTCCCATCACGACGTCGTAGACCTCCGACGTCGCAGGCACCAAGCCGAGGTTGGAAAGAACGGCGCCGAAGAGGATCGCCAGCATCGAGGCGCCCACCTTCCCGGCCGCCTCGACGCGCGCGTCCAGCCAGAACGCGAGTGCGGTCGCGCCCGCCAGGACCGCGACCAAAGCCAGGGGCGAGGCGATCACGCGTCCGTCGGCCTCGCCCGCGGCGTCGGCACGCTACGGGGACCCGGGGGCTCCCGCGAGGTGCTCGCGGGCGTCTTCCAGGAGCACGGGGAGCAGGTCGGCGTGGCCGTTGGCTCCCGCACCGTACTCCTCCAGCCCCGCCCGGCGCTCCTCCTCGTAGACCTCCTCCAGCCTCGCGTAGTACTCGGTCGCCCTGTCGGAGTCGCCGGTCAGGAGCGCTCCCTTCGCAGCGGCGGCAAGACACAGCAGGTGCGTGGGCCGCAGGGCCAGCCCGGCCTCGGCCACCGCCAACGCGGACTCTCCGTCCTGGTTCACGGCGTGGAGCGTCGAGAGGTGGAAGCGATCGTCCAGAGTCAAGTCGGCGATGCGCGCGTACGCCGCGATGGCCATCGGCAGGAACGTCGTCGCTTCCTCCCGGTTGTCGGTCTCCCACGCGGCCATCACCCGATTGAACAGGCGAGTCGCAGCCTCTCTGGGCGTCATCGAGGACAGGTCGACCGTCGAGGTCGGGCCCAGTGCTCCGGCGGCCGGCGGCGGCTCGAGCGCGACGTCTCGCCCGCCGCCGTTCGAGTCGACCACGAGGAAGGCGACGGCCCCCACGCCGAGAACGCCGACGATCCCGCCCAGGATCCACGCGGACTTCGCCGCCGTCGCGGCGAAGCGCCTCGACGGTCCCAGCGCCGCGCCGCATCGGATGCAATACAGGTCGCCGGGCTCGCAGCGACGATCGCAGGACGAACACCGTCGCCCCCGGAGCTCGGCGCCGCAGCCGGAGCAGAAGTTCGCGCCCGCCGGGTTGTCGGTCGCGCCGCACCGCGCGCAAGGGGCCGACCTCTGCGTTCCGTTCACGGGACCAAGCCCCCGCCCGAGATCGCGTTGAAGAGCAGCGGCCAAGTGACGATGCTCTGCCCCCTGTGGTTCGGCTGAAAGCCGAAGAGAACGATCTCGCCTCGCCCCACTTGGGCCCGCAACAGCGCGGCCTGGCCGGCCAGCCGCTCCGGCCCCAGGATCCATCCCGCGATCACGGGTTCGTCCCGCCCGTATCGCCCCAGGACCTCGACGCGATCGTCGTCGACCTCGAAGGCCCGGCTGGTGCGCCAGTACCACGCCGGAGTTCCCCCCTCGTACCCCGCCGTGAGACGATCCGGGGCCAGATCCACGCGAACGATGGATCCCGGCACGTAGAACTCGGAGTCGGACAGCCCCGCCACGGGATCGCCGACGCGCAGGCCGAACAGGCGGATGGCGAACTCGGCGGCCTCCTCCATGACGATCAGGCGTCCGCCCGACTCCACGAATTCGCGCACCGCGGCGCGGCCCTCGTCGCCGATGCCGCCGGTGTAGCGCTCCGGCAGGGACCCCGGGGGGTGACCGTTCGTGATCGACCGATCCGACTGGCTCTGGAACACCAGGACGTCGTAGTCGTCCAGCAGCGCCCCGGCCCGAATCCGGCGGTCGTGGAGAGAGTCGTAGACGAGGCCGTGCCGATCCAGCATCCAGCGCGTCCAGCCCGCGACCATGGTCTCGCGATGCCCCTTGTACATCGCCACCCTTGGCGCGGCGGGCCCGTCGAGGGACTCGGGGAGCTCGTAGCGTACGGTCGGGGCCGGGATCGGATCGCCGAGCGCGACGGAGGGCGTCCGCTCCAGCGCGTGGACGCGCACGTCCATCAGAAGAGGAAGGGCGTGGGCCGTCACGTCGTAGGGACGCTTGGGCGGCCCGCCCGGATACTCCCGCATGTCCGGGTATTCCTGCGCCGACAGGAGCGTCTGGGCGAAGGCGGCGTTCGGCTGACGCATGACGACGACGTGCGAGCCGGCCGGGTGGCGGCGGCCGTCGGCCTCGAAGGGCTCCAGCGCGCGACGCACCTCGACGTCGCCCGTCGCGAGGATCCGGAGCACGCTCTCGACCCCTGCGACGTTGGGCTGGTTCGCCGGGATCGCCCATGCGGCGGGCCACTCCTCCCACCCCGCCACCGCTCGTTCGCCCACGCGATAGAAGTTCTCCAGCCAGTAGCGGCGGTTCTTCGCGGCGTTCGCGAGCAGGGCCATCGCGCCGGAGAACTGGTACTCGACGATGTCGGGGAGCCCCCACTCGCCCCCCCGCCACGGCCAGGGGAAGTTCCACGTGGCCCGAGACGCGTCGTATTCCCGGCCTCCGTGCACGGACTCCGCCGGGACGTCGACCGACGTCGCCAGCCGGGCCGACGCGGTCTCGCTCAGAATCCGCGCGCCGCCGTGATAGTGCATGTACGCCCGCCCGGGATGGTATCCGTCGTAGATGGCGTTGACGACCACGCCCTTCTTGCCCTGCGCCGTCAGCTCGGCGGCCATGTACGCGCCCAGCTGGTTCACCGCCGACACCAGCCCGGGATCCACGTTGGGCTCGATCGGGTCGATGTAGGGCGGAAAGAAGATGCGCGCTCCGCCGCCGCCCATCTGGTGGATGTCGTGGACGATCTGGGGGTGCCAGTCGTTCTGCGCCCGCACGGTGTGCCGGGTCTCCCGCAGGTGGAACGTGTACCAGTCCCTGTTGTTGTCGTGGCCGACGTAGTGGTGGTACAGCCACGGCGGCGGGCGCCCCTCGAACTCGCCGCCCACGTGTTCGTTGTAGAACTCGTTGACCCACTGCGTGCCGTCCGGATTCAGCGACGGGATCTGCAGCACGACGACGTTGTCCAGGATCTCGGCGACCCGCTCGTCGTCGGACGAGGCGAGATGGTGCGCCAGCCGGGCGGCCGTCTGGGCGCTCCCCACCTCCGTGGAGTGGATGGCGTGGGTGATCATCGCCACGGTCCGGCCCTCCTCGAGCAACGCCTCCAGCTCCTCGGCGCCGGCGACGAGGCGAGGGTCGGCGAGCCGGAGCTGCACGGCCTGCAGCTCGTCCAGCCGAGCGTGATTGGCCGAACTGGTGATGGTCGCCATCAGGAAGTTCCGACCCTTGGTGGTCGGCCCCAGGGTGTCGAGGACGACGCGGTCGCTGCTCCTCGCCAGCGCTTCGTAGTAGCCGGACAGCGCGTCCCAGTCGGCGAGCCTCCGCTCCGTGCCCATGGCGAAGCCGAAGTGCTCGGTCGGGGACGGCGGCTGGGCGTCCGCCGCGCCGGCCGCGATCGACGCGGCGACGACGAGCGTCGCAGGCCACCGCGGTCGCGTGGGCGCTCTGGGCTCTCCTCGCGCTCGAGACCCGCTCGCCGACACACGGCGTCGGCGAAGCCCCCGGCGATGTCGCGGGCCGCGCTTCGAGACCTCGAGACTGAACTCCATGTCCTTGGCGTCCCTCCTTTTCAGGCTTCCGGTCGAGGGCGAACTTCGCGCGCGTCGACGACGAATCGGCCCGTCGCCGCCCCACGCGCGAAGCGAAGCGCTCGTCGGCGACAACGTCGATTCGCGGGGGCCCGGCGGCAAGAGCGCCCGGCCGGGCCGCAAGCGGATCCCGCTCGCGCGCGCCGCGCCCCCTACATCCCCGTCGGAACGTCCACGAAGCGACCCTCGATCCCGAAGCGGCTCTCCAGAAGTCGGGCGACCTCGCGCACGCCCCACGTCTCGGTCGCGTAGTGTCCGCCCAACAACGCCGTCACGCCGAGCTCCGTCGCGTCGACGGCGTGATGATGACTCGCCTCGCCGGTGATCAGCACGTCCAGCCCCTCGGCGGCCGCTTGCGGCAGCAGAGAGCCCCCTGCGCCCGTGACCACGCCGACGTTCCTCACTCGGTCCGGGCCGCCGGGGAGCGACCTCGCGGGCGCCCCCGTCGCTTGGACCAGGCGTTCGCGAAGCTCGTCGACGGAGACGCCTTCGGCCCGGCCCGACTGGCTCGCGTCCGGGGCGCCGCGAGCCTGCGCGACGCCCCGCCATCCGATGACTCGGCCCCGGTAGCTCCCGAACGGCGCCAGCGAACGCAGACCGAGCTTCCGGGCCAGCACCGCGGCGTTCCCCACTTCCGGGTGGGCGTCGAGCGGCAAATGGACGCTGTACAGCGCCATGTCGGCGGCCAACAGCGCGCGCACGCGCCGCCAATGAGGCCCGACCAGCGGTTGCAGCCCCGCCCAGAAGAGGCCGTGGTGCACGATCAACAGGTCGGCCTGCCCAGCGACCGCCTCGATGGTCGCCGCGCGGGCGTCCACGGCGACGGCGAAGCGCTCGACCGTCTCGGGACCTTCGACCTGCAGCCCGTTCAGCGCGTGCGGATGGTCGGGGAAGCCCTCGACGTCGAGATAGTCGTTCAGGAAGGCCGCGACGGACGCTACGGTCGCCATGGGTCGCCCCTCGGGTCGGGCCGTCGAAGCGGCGCCGGGCGCGAGAGCGCGCGCGTCGGGTCGCTCGGCACGCGGCGGGTCGCCCGGGCGTCGGTCCGTCACGGGGGCGCGACCAGCGTCAGCGGATCGACCTGTCTTCCCCAGACCGTCACCTCGAAGTGCAGATGGGGCGCCGTCGACCGGCCGGTCGTCCCCGAGAGGGCGATGACCTCTCCCTGCTGCACTTGCTGACCGGGTTCGGCGACCAGCACCGAAGCGTGCCCGTAGCGCGTTCGGACGCCGCCGCCATGGTCGATCAGCACGAAGAGTCCGTACACCGGATCGTTGGCCGCTGCCACGACCTCTCCGCTTCCCGCAGCCCGGACGTAGGACCCCGTCGGCACGGCCACGTCGATTCCGGGGTGATCTCCCTCGATCCCCTCCATCTGCGTGACGTGTCCGCGCACGGACAACGGCCATGCGGTCGGCGCGCTCCCGACCGCCTCGGGATCCGCCGCGGTCGCCGGCGGCGCGCCGCCCCGGGTCGCGAGCTGCCACAGAATCGAGTCGCGCGACTCGGAGACGCCGAAGAGCGTCTGGATGTTCCGCTGGAGAACCTCCATGGTCGCGACCCGGGCGGCCAGCGCGTCGATCCGCGCCTGTTTCGCCCGAAGCGAGTCGTTCTCGAGGGCGAGGAATTCGGCGGTCGCGGCGCGACGGGCGACGGGTCCCCAGCTGGCGACCATGGCGATCGCGGACGCGAGCAGCGTCGCGATCGCGACGATCGCGATCCGCGCTCGGCGACCCTCGAGCGCGAGGGTGCGCGGCTCCCGGCCCCGGCGACGCTCGAGGGTGAGCGCGATCCGCGGCGTGCGTTCTCCCCTCGCGGCGCGACGCGTCGGAGCCGGGAGAGCCGCGTCGCGCCCGGCGGCCGCCGCCCCGGACCGTCGTTCGTCGGACCCGCGAGTCATCCCACCACGTCGGACGCCCGCCGACCCGTGACGGCGGCGAAGACCCGCTCGAGCTCCCGGGGGCCGTCGAAGGCGATGCGAATCGCGCCCCTCCCCTTTCCCGTCCACTGGATGGCGACCCGGGCCTCCAAGTGCGCGCTCAGGACGTCCCGGAGGGCTCCGACGGCCGGATCCGCGCCTCCGCCGCTCCCGCCACCGTCGTCGCGGTCGTCGTCGCGTCGCTTCTTCGATCGCTCCAGCGCTCGACGCACCCGGTCCTCCGTCTCCCTCACGGACCACGACCGGGCCGCCGCGAGTCGAGCCGTGTCCGCCGCCAGCACGGGGTCCTCGATGGCCGCGATCGCCCGACCGTGGCCCATGGTGAGCTTCCCGTCGTCGACGAGACGTTGCGCCGATGGAGGCAACGTCAACAGTCGCAACAAGTTCGCGACAGACGAACGACTTTTTCCCACCGCCTCGGCGATCTCGCGTTGTCGCAAGCCGAAGACACTGCGGAGCTCCCCGTACCCCTTCGCCTCCTCGATGGGGCCCAGGTCCTCCCGCTGCACGTTCTCCACGAGGGCCAGCACGAGAAGGGTCCGGTCGTCGACTTCGCGCACCTGCGCCGGGATGTCCGTCCACCCCAACCGCCTGACCGCCCGCAACCGGCGCTCGCCGGCGACCAGCTCGAAGGTCCGTCCCGACGCCGAGCGCCGGACGACCACGGGCTGCAGGAGACCGTTCGTCCGAATGGACGCGGCCAGCTCGTTCAACTCCGCGCCGCCGAAATCGCGCCTGGGCTGAAACGGATTCGCCTCGATGTCGCGCACGGCCACCGTCGACGGCGCGGACGCGCTGGGCCTCGCCGCCTCGTCGATCCCCTCCGCGTAGTTCCCCAAGAGGGCGCCCAGCCCCCGGCCCAATCGGTCGTTTCCGCTCATCGGCGATTCATCCTTCGCTCTTCGCTTCGTTGGATCGGGGCGCGGCGGCGCGCACTTCCCTCGCGAGGGCGGCGTAGCGGAGAGCGCCTGCCGAGGAGGGCTCGTGCTCCGCGACGGACTGCCCGAAGCCCGGGGCCTCCGCGACGCTCACGTTGCGCGGAATCACCGTGTCGTACACGCGCCGACCGAAGTAGCGCTTCACCTCCATCGCCACCTGCCTGGACAGACTGAGGCGCTGATCGTACATCGTCAACAACACGCCCTCGATGGCGAGCGTCGGGTTCAGGCCCCGCTGCACCAGGCGAACCGTGTTGAGCAGCTGGGCCAGCCCTTCCAGCGCGTAGTACTCGCATTGGATCGGAATGAGCGCGGAGTCCGCCGCCACCAAGGCGTTCAGCGTCAGGAGTCCGAGCGACGGCGGCGAGTCGATCAACACGACGTCGTAGTCTTCGCGCACCGGCTCCAGCGTCTCGCGAAGCAGGGTCTCGCGGTCGCGCACGTTCACGAGCTCGACTTCGGCGCCGACCAGGTCCTGGTTGGCGGGGACCAGATGCAGACCGGGGCGCTCGGGAAAGGCGTGCACCGCGCGATAGACGGGAAGGCCCCGGACCAGCACGTCGTACGCGGTCGCCATCGACGTCCGATCCACGACGCCCAGTCCGCTGGACGCGTTGCCTTGGGGATCGACGTCCACCAACAGGACCCGGGTCCCGTCGCGAGCGAGAGCCACGCCGAGATTGATGGCCGTCGTGGTCTTTCCGACGCCCCCCTTCTGGTTGGCGAGTGCGATGACGCGGCTCAACCGCTTCGTTCCTCCGCCGTGCGTTCCATTGCGGGGCGTCGCGCCCGGACGGCCCTCATGTCCGGAATCGGCCCGAGGAGAACCTGCGGAACCTCGACCGGGAATCTAACGACCTCCGGCTCCTAGGCGCGCGCTTGTTCCACGTGGAACATCTTCGGCGGCTCCTCCGTCCCGGCCGCACGGCTCGGCCGCCGTCCGCGACCCTCCCGCGCTTCGGGGCAAGGCGAATTCTCGCGGGCGGCGCGTCCCCGGTCCGCCGGTCCATGGGTTCCACGTGGAACATTCCCGGCCTCGACGCTCGCGGGGCGGGTCACGATCTCGCGCGGAGCGCGCCGCTCCGGGCGCGGTTGTTTCACGTGGAACATCGTCGCGCGCCAGACGGCCCCGCCGTCATTCGGCGAATCTCCATCACCAGATTCTGCAGGTCGGCCGGCGTGACGCCCGGGATTCTCCCCGCTTGCGCGAGATTGGCGGGTCGCACGCGGACCAGCTTCTCTCGGGCCTCGGCCGAGAGCGTCGCGAAACGCTCGAACGGCGCGTCCTCGGGCAGGACGAAGTCGGCCTGAGCGCGCAGCGTCTCGGCCCGGGCCAGCTCCCGCCGCACGTATCCCTCGTACTTGACGTCGATTTCGATCGTCGCCAGAACGTCGTCGTCGCTCGGCGCGTCTCCGCGAGCCGCGCCCTCGCTCGCCGCCGTCCAGAGAGCCCGGGCGGAAACGCCCGGACGTCGCAACAGTTCCCGGGCTCGCGTGGGCTCGCGAATCTCGGAGCTGTCCGCTTCGCGCAACAGAGGATTCGCGACCTTCGGCGCCAGCGCGACGTCCCGAAACCAGACGCGGACCCGGGACTCTTCGCGAAGCCGCTTGTCCAAGGCGACTTCCTGCGCATCGGTCAACAGGCCGACCGATCGCGCCAGCGTTCCGAGCCGCGCGGCTCCGTTGTCCTGGCGGAGCAGCAACCGAAACTCGGCGCGCGAGGTGAACAGCCGATACGGTTCGTCGACCCCCTTCGTGACGAGATCGTCGACGAGGACGCCGACGTAGCCCCGGTCCCTCTCGATCGTGAACGGCGGACGACCCAGGGCCGCCAGGGCCGCGTTGGCCCCGGCGATCAGCCCCTGCCCGGCGGCCTCCTCGTACCCGGTCGTCCCGTTGATCTGTCCCGCGAAGTGAAGTCCGGGAATCGACCGCGCCTCGAGCGTGTGGCGCAACTGCCACGGGGGCGCGTAGTCGTACTCGACGGCGTATCCGGGCTTGGTCATCTTCGCGTCCCCAAGCCCCGGAACGGAGCGCAGGAACTCGAGCTGCACCTCGGCCGGCAACGAAGTCGACAGTCCGTTGACGTACAGCTCCGTGGTGTCCAGACCCTCCGGTTCGAGGAACACCCGATGGCGGCGCGCGTCGGGAAACCGCACGACCTTGTCCTCGATCGACGGGCAGTATCGGGGGCCCTTGCCGGAGATCTCCCCTCCGTAGCGAGCGCTCTTCTCGAGGTTGCGCTGCACGACGTCCTTCAGCTCGGCGCCCGTCCACGTCGTCCAGCACGGTCGCTGCTCGAGCGTCGGCGCGCGGGCGTAGGACGAGAACCGAAAATCCCCCTCTTCGCCGTCCTGCCGCTCCAGCGCGGCGTAGTCGACCGAACGCCCGTCGATGCGCGGCGGCGTCCCCGTCTTGAAGCGAGCCAGCGCGACGCCCGCCCGTCCAAGCGCCCGGGCGAGCTCGACGGACGGCTCTTCGCCGGCTCGACCGGCTCCCTGCGCGGCGCTGCCCCCCATGTGGATTCGGCCCCGCAGGAACGTCCCCGTGGCGACCACGACGCGGCGCGCCTCGAAGAGGCCGCCGCCGAGCGTCTCGACGCCCCGCACTCCACCGTCCACACGCAGGCCCGTCGCCGTCTCCTGATACAGATCCAGGTTCTCGTGGGCGTCCAGGAGCCGCCGTACGGCGATCGGATAGCGGGCGCGATCGCACTGGGCGCGGGGACCCCAAACGGCGGGCCCCTTCGACCGGTTGAGCATGCGAAAGTGGATTCGCGAGGCGTCCGCCGCATCCGCCATCACGCCACCCAGAGCGCCGACCTCCCGGGCGACGGTTCCCTTCGCCACGCCCCCGATGGCGGGGTTGCAACTCAACTGGCCGATGCGCGTCAGATCGGGAGTGACCAGGACGGTGCGCGCGCCCAGGCGCGCCGAAGCCGCGGCCGCCTCGATTCCGGCGTGGCCGCCGCCCACCACGACCACGTCGTAGCGCTGGTGCACGGATCGACTCCTTGGGTCCTTGGAATGCCGGCTACTTGCCGACGCAGAAGTCGCGAAAGACGCGATCGAGCACGTCGTCCGTCGCCACGACGCCCAAGATCTCCTCGAGCGCCGTCTCGGCCGACTTGAGATGCGCCGCCGCGACCTCCGGGGGCACGCCCCCATCCAGCGCGGCGGCAAAGCCCTCCACTTCGGACGTCGCCTCCTCCAAGCGGGCGGCTTGCCGCCTGACGGTCACCACCGGAGCGTCGTCGCGGATCTCGACGATGCCTCCGAAAACCATGTCACGCAAGGTCTTCTTGAGGTCGTCGATCCCATGTCCGGTTCGGGCCGAGACCCGCAGTTCCCCGTCGCGCCGCCCTTCTCCGCCGTCCCTTAGGCGGTCGCACTTGGTGCGCACCGTCACGACTCTGGAGGAGGACTCGCCCAGGAACTCGAGGCGCTCCGCTTCGCGACGCTCTCCCTCGGCGCGGCGGCGGGAAGCGTCGCCCGTCGGCGCGTCGCGCGCCTCGCGGCAATAGAGCGCCACGTCCGCCTGGGCCAGGTATCGCCTCGCGACCTCGATGCCCAGGCGCTCGACCACGTCCGCTCCGGCGCGCAAGCCGGCCGTGTCGATCAGTCGAAACGGAAAGCCGTCGATTTCCACGACCGCCTCGAGCGCGTCCCGGGTCGTGCCCGGAACATCGGTCACGAGAGCTCGTTCCGTTCCGATCAACGCATTGAAAAGACTGGATTTGCCTGAATTCGGCGGGCCGGCCAGCACGGTCAGCGCTCCTTCCCGCAGCGCTTCTCCGGCCGGCGCCGTGGCCAGCATTCGACGCAGGTCGCCCGCCACGGCTCGGGCCTCCCGAGCGACCGCTTCGAGCGGCGTCGGCGGGTCGTCCTCTTCGGGAAAGTCGATGTGTTGCGCCAGGAGCGCGGACAGCCCGATCAACCGACGGCGAAGGTCCGACACGCGGCGTGCGAGTCCACGTTCCAGCTGGTGCAACGCCACCGACCGCCCTCGCGCGGACGGCGTCTCGATCAAATCCCGGACGGCCTCGGCCTGCGTGAGGTCGACCTTGCCCAGCAGATAGGCGCGCTGCGTGAACTCTCCGGCCCTGGCGCGTCGCGCCCCCAGCTCCACGCACGCCTCGACGACGTCCAGGGGCACGCCGAAGCCGCCGTGCGTGGAGATCTCCACGACGTCCTCGCCGGTGTAGCTCGCGGGAGCCGGAAAGAAGGTCGCGAGGGCCCGATCCAGCCTCTCGCCCGAACCGGGGCGGCGCAACGAGACGAGACGCGGCCTCCGGTCCCTCCATCGGGCGGCCGCGTGCGCCGCGTCGATCCCCGAGAGCTCGGCGGCGATTTCGATCGCGGCGGCGCCGGAGAGCCGGATCAAGGCGACCGCGGCCCTCCCCGGCGCCGTGGCCCGGGCCACGATCGTGTCCGTCCCAACTCCGTCCGGCGACCCCGTCATCGGCTCGGGCGTCTCCCCGGGAGCCTACACGGGCGGCGCGGGCTCTCGGAGTCGCGGCGCTATCCGCTCGCGCGGGCCTTCGGCCCGGTCGCTTTGGATCCCCTCTTCGGCGACCCCTTGGGCTTCGTCGATCGCTTCGGCGCCGGCGGGTTCCGCTGCGCCTTCCTTCTCTCCCGCGCAATCAGAATCTGCTGGGGGATCGTCGCGACGTTGGCGGTCGCGTAGTAGAGGTTGAGACCCGACGCGAAGCGCCAGAAGATCGCCGTCATCGCGATCGGCAGGACGTACATCATCATCTTCATCTGCGGATTGGAGGCGGCCGAGGAGCGCATCATGATGAACTGCAGCAGGAACATGCTCAGCCCGAGGAACACGGGCAGGATGTAGTAGGGGTCGGGCGCGGAGAGGTCGGGCAGCCACATGAACGACGACCCCCGCAACTGGATGGTGTTCTGGAACACGAAGAACAGCGCGATCAGCATCGGCCACGGGATCAGCATCGGCACGCACCCGGCAAGGGGGTTGACGCCGCTCTCGCGATACAGCCTGACGGTCTCCTGCTGCGCCTTCTGCGGGTTGTCCGCGTACCTCTTCTTGATCTCCTCGAGCTGCGGCTGCAGGGCCATCGTCTTCGTCTGCGACCGCATGGCCTTCTGGTTCAGGGGCCAGAGCACGACGCGCATCAGCACGCCAATGACCATCAGGACCCACCCGTACCCCAGGTGGAGGTTCTCGTGGAGTCCCTTGACGACCCAGAGAATCGCTCCGACGAAGGGGCGGATGACGGGCCGCAGGAAGCGCCACCCGTAAGGATTCACCTCTTCGAGATCGCGGCCCGCCGCTACAAGCCTCTCCCGCTCGATCGGGCCGAGGTACATGCGGTACGCGTAGGTGCCGTCCGCGCCGACCGGAGTGGCCACGCGAACCCTCGCGCGGTCGGGGTCCTCGTCCGGCCAAGCCAGCATCTGGGAAAGGTAGCCGCGCCCGTCGTCCTCGGCCAAGACCACCTGAACGAAGTACTTGCTCTTCACCGCAGCCCAGTGCAACGGCCCCTCGACGGCCTCGAACTCGTCCACGCTCCGCATCCGAACCGACCGGATTCCCTCGTTCACCCGGTGCCCCGAGAACGCCATCATGGCCCGGTCGTCCCGTTCGCGCAGTTCGTTGAAGGCGGGACCCCGCCCGAGGTCGACGAAGAGCCCGCCCCGCTCCACCGCCGGGAGTCGGCCCTCGACGCCCACGACGTACGAGTCGGCGGTGAACGTGTAGCGGATCTCGCTGAAGAAGCGCCCGGTCGGATGGTCGTACCGAAACGTCAGCGTGCGGGGCCCGTCGCCCGGCGACAGACGAACGCCCCCTTCCGGGCTCGCGCGGTGGGCGTAGCGGGTCAGGTCCACGGTGTCGGCCCCGGATCCGACGAGCCACAGCCCCGCCAGGACCCGGTCCGCGCCCGGGGGCACGAGCTCGACCGGGCCCGGTCGAGAGAACGACTCGTAGCCGGGAAGGCGAATCGACCGCGCCGCCGCGCCGCGGTCCGACAGGGTCATGCGCAGGAGCGGCGTCTCGACGGTCACGAGCCGCTCGTCGCCCTCGCTCTCCGAAGCGCCCAGGACCTCGCGGACCTCCGTCGGCAGCTCGCCGGCTCCGGCGTCGCCCGTCTCCGTGCGGGGCTCGCCCCCGGGCTCCGGACCCCCGTCGGGCGGAACGGGCGGAAAGAGCAGGTTGGTTCCGACCACGACCCCCATCATCAGGGTCACGGCGAGCAGAAGGCGAGCGCCCGTCCTCATTCGCGGCTCCCTGGCGACGCCGGCGCGGAGGCGGCGCAGGTCGCGCGCCTCGGCACGGGGTCGTAGCCGCTACCGCCCCAGGGATGGCAACGACACAGGCGCTTCAGACCCAGCCAGCAGCCTGCGAGCGGCCCGCGGCGCTCGATGGCCTCCCGCGCGTACTCGGAGCACGTCGGCAGATACCGGCACGACGGGGGCGTCAAGTCGGCGATCCACTTCTGATAGAAGCGGATCGCCAGAATCAGACAACGTCCGACCATTCGCGCTCCAGCGCCCGCACCCACTCGGCCTCGATGCGTCCGTACGCGGCGTCGTAGGCCTTGCCTCGCGTCCGAACCACCACGTCGAGGCTGGCGCCGGCCGCCCACATCCGGGGCAGCACCTCGAGTCGGGCGATCTCGCGCAAGCGACGCTTAAGGCGATTTCGAGCCACGGCGCCCCGCCCCATCAGGGGCACGACCCATCCGACGCGAGGCCTGCCGAAGCCGGTCGCAAGCACGTGGACGTCGAGGAACGGGGTCCGCCTACGCGCGCCGCGCCGCAGCACGTCCCGAACTTCGCCGGACCTCCGCACGCGAGCCACTCGAGGGAGCCGGCGGCCTCGCGGCTCCGCTCGAAGCACGCTAGCGGCCGTTCTTGGATCCGACGCGCACGACCAGCGCGCGCCGCCCCTTGCGGCGGCGACGGGCAAGCGTCGCTCGCCCCGCCCTGGTCTTCATCCGGGCCCGAAAGCCGTGTTTGTTCAAACGCTTGCGGTTGCGCGGCCTATAGGTTGGCTTCATTTCCGTGCACGTCCTGATTCCTGGGACCCCGTTGCTTCAACGCCCGCAACGCCCGGGGGCGCCGATCGGCGAGGACCGCGTACGGGTCCGCGCGCCGCACGCGGCGGGGCGACGCCGTCGCCCCGTCCGCAGGCCCACCAAGCTACGCGGACACGGTCGGGGCGGTCAACCGCGAACGACCTTGCGAGCGCCGGGGGAGGAGCGTTGGCCGACCTCGCGGGACCTGCGGGCCCGGCGGCGCCTTCGACCGGACGTCTCCGCCGGCGCGCGCCAGCCGCCCGGCGAGACGGGCCGAGGCGGGAACGCGTTCGGGGGTCCCGGGGCCGGCAGGCCGCGGCCCCGGGGCGACGGACCGACGACGGCTTCGCGCGACCGTGGGCCCAAGGACGCACGGATCCCAGCTCCCACGGCGTCCAGGCGACGCGAAGCCGCCGCGCTCAAAGCGGATGCGCGGTGGAGGGCGCGGGGACGACGGCGATCGGACGTCGCCCGCGCGGTCCGACGCGACCGGCCCCGGCGGCCCGGTCCGACTCCCGGGACGTCCGGTTTGACATCGACGCCCAACGTCCATAGCCTTTCCGCCCCTCGGAACGTCACGACCCCTCGGGGTCTCCCCGGAGTGCGCATTCTGGACGCCATGGCGCGAGACGCTGACCAGCTTTGGGATCGGATTCTGGAGCGAACCCGAGAGGTTCTGCCGGAGAACACGTTTCGGACCTGGTTCTCCGGCACCCGAGCGGTCGCGTGGACCGACGGCGTCCTGCGGGTCGTCGCCGACAGCCGGTTTCACGGCGAGTGGGTCGAGGACAAGTACGGCCAGACGATCGGCGGATTCGCGCGCGAGATCGCGGGACCGACCGCCGAGGTGCGCATCGAATGGGACTCGGCGGGGTGCGAGCGCCCACCGCCGCAGATCACCGTCGACCAGGTCGTGAACGACGCGTCGCCGCGCCCGGATTCCGGCGCGCCCCCGGATTCGCAGGCGCCCCGGCTGTGCGATCGATTCACCTTCGAGCGCTTCGTCGTCGGTTCCAACAACCGGCTCGCGCAGGCGGCGAGCGTCGCCGTGGCCGAGCGTCCAGCCCGCAGCTACAACCCCCTCTTCCTCCACGGCGCGACGGGACTGGGAAAGACGCACCTGATGCAGGCCGTCGCGAATCGCATCCTGAACGGCGCCGGGCGGAGTCGCATTTCGTACGTTCCGGCCGAGCAGTTCGTCAACGAGATGGTCGCGGCCATTCGCGGTCACACGACCGATCTGTTCCGGGCCCACTACCGGAACCACGACCTGGTCCTGGTCGACGACGTCCAGTTCCTGGGCGGCAAGGAGCGTTCCCAGGAAGAGTTCTTCCACACCTTCAACGAGCTTCACGGCGCCGGTTGCCAGATCGTTCTGGCCAGCGATCGCCCGCCGAAGGAGCTCAAGGGTCTGGAGGATCGCCTGGTGTCCCGCTTCGAGTGGGGTCTGGTCGCCGGCATAGACGCCCCGGACTACGAGACGCGCGTCGCGATCCTCCGCAACAAGGCCGAGGAAGACGGACTGCCTTTGGATCCCGACGTTCTCGACCTCATCGCTCGCAACTGCAGTTCGTCGGTGCGACAGCTCGAGGGCGCCGTGATCAAGCTCATGGCGCTCTCGTCGCTGACGAACCAGGACGTGGACCTGGGTCTGGCGCGGTCGGCGCTGCGCGGCATGGCCTCGTCCGAGGAGCGCGCGATCGACGTCTCCGCGATCCGGCGCCTGGTCGCCGACGCCTGGGGCGTGACCGGCGAGGACCTTGCCTCCAAGCGGCGCACGCGCGAGGTCGCCGTCCCCCGCCAAGCCGCGATGTATCTCGCGCGCGAATTGCTCGGAACGCCCTACAAGCGCATCGGACGGGCGTTCGGCGGGCGCGATCACTCGACGGTCATTCACTCCGTGCGGACGGTCGAGAAGCGCCGGAAGGTCGATTCGGTCTTTCGCGACCGGCTGGACGAGCTCGCGGAGCGGTTGCGCGGTGGCGTCTGAATCGTCCTCGGCGCCCGCGCACCGATCCCCGTTGCGACGAGAAATGCACAAATTCTGTGGAAAACCCGTGGAAAAGCCCTTGGAAGACCGCAGTTTTCCACAATTCCAGGCCGCGGCCGCGCGTTCGCCCACCGTTTCCGCACCGGTCTTCCACACCCGCCGGTCGAGGCCGATCTCGCTCGCTGCGCATGACGTTCGAGCCGGATCGCCCCGGAGTTCTCCACATATCCACGCTCCCGACGATGACTAAGGACCTTCAATTGGTTACTCATACATGGGAAAGATCGCCCCGGAGACGTCTCGGTCCCCCGTGCGTCCGGGCCCTGGTCACCCATCGCCTCTCCTTGGCACGGCCCACGGAGTGAAGGAGCGCCGCCCCGCGCACCCCCCGGAAACCGTTTCCCGCAACTCACCGCGACGATCCACATGAAACTGACCATCACGCGCCGCAACCTCGAGAAGGGCATGGCCGCCGTCTCGGCCAGCGTCCCCACGAAAACCACGCTCCCCGTGCTCTCGAACGTGCTCATCGACGGCGGAGACGACCGAGTCTGGATCAGCGGAACCGATCTCGACGTGTCCATTCGGACACGGGTACCCGCGGAGGTCGTCCAGGAGGGATCGATCACCGTTCCCGGACGGAAACTGCAGGAGCTGATTCGCGAGCTGCCCGACGATCCGGTCGATCTGCAGGTCGAGGGGAGCCAGCTCGAGATCGTCTGCGGGAAGAGTCGCTTCAAGCTGAACGGCTTGCCCAGCGAGGAGTTCCCGGATCTCCCGGCGGTCGACGACGGCGGCTGGTTCATCTCGGAGGACACGCTTCGGACGCTGGTCCAAAGCACCTCGTTCGCCGTGTCCACCGAGGAGAGTCGCCCGATCCTCAACGGCGTGTGCTGGGAGATCAAGGAGGATCGGATGATCATGGTGGCGACGAACGGCCACCGACTGGCCAAGATGGTCGCGGAGACGGAGGCGAACCGAAACGCCGGCACGACCGATTTGATCGTTCCAACGGCGGCGCTGGCCCATGTTGCGCGCCTGTTCGACCAGGGGAGCGAGATCAACGTGTCCAGAGGGGGCAACCACCTGGCGTTTCGCGCGGCGAACAAGGAGGTCTACACCCGCTTGGTCGAGGGGCGCTATCCGAACTACGAGCAGGTGATCCCCAAGGACAACGACCAGGTCGCCCGCGTCGACAAGGACGCCTTCGAGGCCGTCGTCCGGCGCATGGCCGTGGTCGCGAGCGAAGCGACCCGGCGCATCAAGATCGTGTTCGAGGAGGGGCTCATGCGCTTCGAGGTCGTGACGCCGGATCTGGGCGAGGCGTACGACGAGGTGGAGGTGGACTACGACGGCGAGGAGATGGCGATCGGATTCAACGCCAGCTACCTCCTCGAGGTGCTGCGGAACATGCCCGACGGCGACGTCCGGTTCTCGTTTAAGTCGGGCGACCGCGCCGCGACGATCGAGCCGATGGACAGCGAGCTCGACTACGTTTGCCTGCTGATGCCCTTGCGCCTGAACGACTAGCCTTCGGGTTCGAGGCGCTCCGTTCGGCCCCGGGCGTCGGGATCCGCGCCGAGCAGGTCCGCCGCCGTGTACAGCGCGATCAATCGACAATCGGCCCGGGCGAGGCGTTCGGCGCCGCCCTCGTCGCGGTCCACGAGAGCGAGCGCGCCTAGCACCTCGCATCCATGGGCGCGCGCGGCGTCCACGGCCTCGAGGAGGCTCCCGCCCGTGGTGACCGAGTCCTCGATCACGACGACTTGGTCTCCTGGGCTCAAGACCCCTTCGATCCTGCGGCCGGCGCCGTGGCCCTTGGGCTTCTTGCGCACGGTGAAGGCGTCGAGCGGTTCGCCGGCGCGCGTCGAGTGGGCGGCGATGGCGTAGGCGATCGGGTCGGCGCCCAACGTCAGTCCGCCGACGGAGCGCGGACGCCAGCCGGCCCGGCGAATGGCCCGGTGCCCGACGTTCCCGACGAGAATCTGACCCTCGCCGCTCATCGTCGTTCGGCGGGCGTCGATGTAGTATCGTGAAGAACGACCGCTGGCCAGGGTGAAGTCCCCCAGCTGGACGCTTTGTCTGCGGAGGAGACGCCGGAGACGAGAGAAGGACGACATGACGATGGGAAGATACCGGAAACGCGTCGCCGCGGCGCGGAGGACGGGCGTGCTGGTCGCCCTGCTGGCGGCGCATGGATGCGACTCTACGGGTCCCGGCGGGGCCCTGCTGCGGTTCGGGTCGGTGGGGGAGGTGCGCGTGACCGTCGACGTGCCGCTTCAGGGCGGCATGGGTTGGCGTCAGCAGGTCCTGACCTGGAACTCCGACGGAGCGTGGACGTTCTACGAGGAGATCGGGTACGAGGGCGTGGTGGGCGACCGGAGCCTGGTGCGCAACCCCGGTCTTCCGGTGCGGTTCGCGGGCAACTATCCCAGCTTGATCCAACTCGTCAACGACGACCCGTCGACGAAGCTGTTCGGCCTGCCGGACAGTCTGTTCGACTCCGGCCTGGACCCGAATTGCGGCGAGGGGAGGAGTCGAGTCACGCTCGGGATCCACGACGACGGCCGCGACGAGCGGGAGAGCTGGACGCGTTGCGCGGGCGACGCGAGTCCCTTGGCCACGCTCAGAACGCGGGGATCGGGCCCGGACCCGCAGGGCTCCAGGGTCGTCCAGTTGGCGATTCTGGCCCGGGACTTCACGTTGGGCGAGGATTTTCGGGGGTACGCCTACACCGGCAGCTGGCCGTTCGCGACCCTGGACAAGGGGACCGAGTCGCCCACGAGGCTCGTGGAGCCCCGCGTGTATCGCAGCCCGTACAAGGGGGGCTCCGACGGGGTCGCCGAGCAATGGACCGCGTTCTGGAACGCCCACGCCGACACGGCCTCCCATCCGGTGCCGGACGTCGCTTGGCAGACGGAGATGGTGGTCGTCGCGGCCGTCGGGGAACGGCAGGAGGTCGGCGATTCGGTCGAGGTTCGCCGCATCCTTCAGATCGGCGACGCCGCGCGGGTCACCGGAACCCGGATCGAGATCGTGGAGCGGATCCCCGGGGACTACTGCGCGCCTGCGCGGCGGGTCGTGCACCCCTACCACATCGTGGTGACGCCCAGGGTGCCCGATCCCGTGGTCTTCGTCGTCTCCAGCGAGCGGGTCCCCTGCGGGATCTCGTAGCCGAGCCGGGTCGACCGGACGTGGGGGTTCGCGGGCGGTGACGCTGAGGAATCGCTTCGTCGTCCTGTTCGTTCTCTTCGCGACGGTCGTCGGCGCCCTGAGCGGCTTCTTGAGCTGGTTCGCGTCGAAGCGCGCTCTGGAGGAGGGGCTGGACACGGCGATGCGGCAATTGGCCGACGTGTACGCCGAAGAGCTCCTGAACCCCGACTACTTTCTGCTTCTGCTGCAGCCGGGGCAGGACGAAACGCCCGAATGGAAGGAATTTCAGCTGATTCTGATGCGCCTCGAGAACACGCACGCGCAGGAGGCCGACGTCTTCAAGTGGGAGCCGGACGATCCCGACGCCACGGTGCTGGTCACGACCGACCCGCTCGCGTCGGTGGGCGTTGGACAGCGACTGAGTTGGGTGCGGTACCACCTCGACGTGGTCGGAGAGGCGTCGAGGAACGGGTACGCCACGTCTCGGCTCTTCGAGGGAAACGACGGCGAGCACTACAAGTACGGCATTCGGCGCCTCGCCTCCGAAGACGTGTTCCTAGGCCTGCGCTACCGCGCCGACTACCTGGATCCGGTGCGAAGTCTGGCGGGGTGGCTGATCGGCCTGTCCTCGGCTGCGGCGCTCCTGGGAGCCCTGATCGGGTGGCGGCTGGCGGACGGCATCGTGGCCCGCCTCGAGATCCTGAGCCGGGGCGCGCTGCGGATCCAGCGCGGTTTCATGGACCAGCCCTTCGATCGGACGGAAGAGGACGAATTGGGGCGACTCGCCCGGGCGATGGAGCGCATGCGCGTGGGGATTCAGCGTCGCGACGAGCAGCTTCGGCTGATGCTGTCCCAGGTCGCGCACGAGATCCGCAACCCCTTGGGCGGCCTCGAGCTCTTCTCGGCGGCGGCGCAGGACACCGACGACCCGAAGGAGCGGCGACGAATCCTGGACCGGGTGCGGGAGGAGATCCGGGGGCTGAACGCCGTCATCGACGACTTTCTGGGGTTCGCGCGGCCGGAGCGTTCCCGGCGGCGGCTGCACGACGTGCGGGATCCCGTGCGCGAGGCGGCGGCGCTGGCCCGGGCCGAATTGGAGAAGAAGGGCGGACGTCTCCACGTGTCCCTGGGCGACCGGCCGCTGTTGGCGAACGCCGACCCGCGTCAGGTCAAGCGCCTCGTGCTGAACCTGCTGCGCAACGCTGCGCACGCCGGCGACGTCGTTTGGGTCGAGGGACGCATGGTTCGAGGAGAGACGCGAATCACTGTTCGCGACGACGGTCCCGGGGTGCCCGAGGCGATCCGGGACCGAATCTTCGAGCCGTTCGTCGGCGACAAGGAGCAGGGCGCCGGCCTGGGGCTGGCGATCGTGAAGGAGCTGGTCGAAGCGAACCACGGTCGCGTGACGCTCGACGCGCCGAACGCCGACGGGGAGCGTCCGCGCCCCGGAGGAGGCGCCGAGTTCCACGTTCATCTTGTGGGGGGGGAGGAGTTCCCTGGATCCGGAGAGCGCTCCGGATCGACGTCTTCGGGGGAGGAGACGGCATGAGCGAGACGAACCGAATTCTGATCGTCGACGACCACGACGGCGTGCGCGAGGGGCTGGAGCTGCACATGCGACGACGCGGCCACAGGACGTCGTCGGCCGCCGGCGGTCGCGAAGGACTCGATCTCCTGCGCGAAGTGGGCGCGGATCTGGTGATCACGGACCTGAAGATGGCGCGCGTGGACGGGATCGAGGTGCTCAAGAGCGTCAAGGAGGAGTCGCCGGACACCGACGTCCTCGTGATCACCGCCCACGGAACCGTGGAGAAGGCGGTCGAGGCGATGAAGCTGGGCGCCTGCGACTTCATCTCGAAGCCGTTCTCGACGGAGGAGTTCGGGATCAAGGTGGACCGCATCCTGCGCGAAAGGGAGCAGCGCGCGCTCCTTCGGCACGAGAACCTCGCGCTCCGCGTCGAGAACACCTACCTGCGCTCGAAGACGCGCAAGAGCGCGGCTCCGTACGGCGAGATGGTCGGCTCTTCCGAAGCCATTCGGAAGGTCAAGGACTTCGTCGCTCGCGTGGCCCGGACGGATTCGACGGTGATGGTCTACGGAGAGTCGGGCACGGGCAAGGAGCTGGTGGCGCGCGCCATCCACGCCCGCAGCGACCGCCATGCCGGACCCTTCGTTCGGGTCAATTGCGGGGCGTTGCCCGAAGGCGTCCTGGACTCGGAGCTCTTCGGCCACGAGAGGGGCGCCTTCACGGGCGCCGCCAAGCAGCGGAGGGGCCGCTTCGAGCTGGCCGACGGAGGCACGCTCTTCCTGGACGAGATCGCCACCGTTCCCCCGGCCACCCAGATCCGTCTGCTTCGGGTGTTGCAGGAACGGGAGATCGAGCGGGTGGGAGGCGACGAGACGATCCCGGTCGACGTGCGCATCATCGCGGCGACCAACGCGCCGCAGGACCAGCTGCTGTCGGGAAACGACTTCCGCGACGACCTCTACTACAGGCTGCACGTCGTCCCGATGACCGTGCCGCCGCTTAGGGAACGCAAGGAGGACATTCCGCTGCTCGCCGAGCACTTCGTCGAGAAGCTGCACGACCGGACCCGCTCCTCGGTCGAGACCATCGCCGAGAACGCCATGGCGCGCCTGACGTCGTACCACTGGCCGGGCAACGTTCGCGAGCTGGAGAACGCGATCGAGCGCGGACTGGTGCTCGCCGAGGGAGACAGCCTGCAGGAGACCGACCTGCCGTTCCTGGTCGAAGCCTGGGAGGACCCCGAAGGCCTCGAGGGATCCTCCGACGACGGCGTGGACCTCAATCGCGCCCTGGAGGGGCTGGAGGCGCGCCTGATCCGCAGCGCGCTCGATCGCACAGGCGGCGTCAAGTCCGACACCGCGCGGTTTCTCAAGATCAAGAAGAGCGCCCTCTACTACAAGCTCGAGAAGTACGGCATCGAGGCATGATCCGGGCCGCGTTCCGCGCTTCGCCCCTGGCCTGCGTCCTCGCCTTGGTCGGTCCGGTCGTCCTGGCGGGCCAGCAAACGACCCTGGATCGCGATTTGCAGGACCGGAAGTCCCGCTACGACGACGCGTTGCAGAGGCACCGCGCGGCCGTGTCCGAATGGGATTCCGTGGACAGCCTGTGGACGCGGCTGGAGGACGAGCACCCGCCCGGCGCCCGCGACGACAGGGTGCTGGCCGAATTTCAGGACCTGGCGGGCCCTCGGGACCGGGCGGAGAGCCGCCTCGTGGTCGCCGCGCGCCGGCTGTACGTCGTCGGCGCGGAGCTGATCGGCGCGATCGAGGCGCGCCTCGACGAGCTGATCGGGCGATTGGAGAACCAGGACGCGGAGGAACGGGAGGGGGCGTTCCTTCGCTACGAGCGCATGGACAGCCTGCTTCGAGAGGTGGACGGCGGGCTCGGCGAGGTGGAGGAGCAGCTGCGCGACAGGCTCCTCCCGGCCTTGTTCGAGACGCTCCATCGAAGGACGCCGCCCCCGATGCCGAACATCGAGATTCGAGAAGAGGACACGGCGAGCGACATCCTGGACAAAGCCGAGGAACTGGACGGTATGGCCGACATGTTGGAGACCATGGCGGGCAGGCTGGCGGAGGACGTCGAGATCCTCGAGAACCGCCTGCGCCGAGAGAGGACCAGCGCCAGCGTGCGCGCCCGCTTCGAGCGATTCGGCGACAACAGCCTGCCGGTCGCGACCGGCGCCGGCGCGACCGGAAGCGCGGCCGGCGCCGGCGCCGGCGCCGGACCGACGCTGGAGGAGCGGATCGAACAACGGAGAAACACGATGACGCTCTTCGAGGAGCGGAGGGATCAGCTGCGCGAAAGAGCCAGGGAATTCCGAGAGGAAGCGGGGCGCAGATCGTGAGCCGCGCGCTTGGGTTCTGCACGGCGTTGGGCCTCGTCGTCGCGCTTCCCAGCGGACTGACGGCGCAGTCGCGGCTCAGCGGAGTCGAGATTCGAGGCGGCGTCTCGGTCGAATGGTCGTCCGGCGACTTCTCGTCCCTCCTGGTTCCTCAGCTCGATTCCGCCGAGCGCGCGTTGGCCGGCGTCGGCGAATGGAGCGCGAGCGGCTTGGTTTCGCTGATCGATCGCGAAGATCGGAGACTGCTGGTGAACTTCGACGGAGGGATCCGGCAATTCGTCACCGGCGGCTTTCAGTCCCGCAACTACGCGCCCCGGGAGCACACCGCCGTCTTGGCGGCGCGCTACGGCAGACGCGTGGGCGGCGGGTGGGCCTACGGCGAGGCGGGAGTCCGAACGAGGAGCGTCGTCGACGCTCCGCCCATGCCGGTGTACCTGCCGCCCGGCTACGGCAGGTACGACGCCGCGGTGGGCTATCGGTCTCCGATTCGCCGCGACCTGCAACTGGACGTTCGTCTGTCCGGCGAGCGCGCGGACTTCTCGGCTCCCAGCGGCTTGCCCGCCCTGGACCTGCTGGACCGATCCTCGGTGTCCTTGCGGATCGGGGCGACCCGGACCCTGTCCGCTCCTCGGGAAGAGCTCGGCGTGGAAGGGGACTTGAACTCGCTCCGGGTCTACGCGACCTACGGACGCCACAGCTACCCGGGCCAGGGCTTGGGCGTGCTCCGCTCCGACCACGCCCTGGGACTGGGCGCGGAATACGTGTTGCACGCCGGCCGCCTGCGTCTGGTCCTGGGCGGCGAAGGCCTGGTCAGTCGGTCCAATTCGCCCCGGGTCGAGTACAACTTCGCGCGCGTCGCGGCGCAGGCGGGATGGCCCTTGACGGACCGCACCTTCGCGGACGTCAGGGGGAGCCTCGCCGTCAAGCGCTACGTCCGGCCCGGCCGGGACGCGCTCGTGCCCGGAGAGGAGGCCGACAACGGTTCCGTGCTCTCGGCCACGGTGATCCACTACATCGACCGCGACGTGGTCGGGGACGCCGGGGACGTCGCCGGGGAGGTCGGGCTGGACTGGCGCGACGTGGAGACGAACTTCACCGGCGCCTACTACACCCGCGTCCGCGTCTCGTTCTCGCTCGTCTATTGGCCCTCGTTCTGAGGAAGCGACCGCGGATCGGGCGCGCGCTCCAGAGCGCTTCGCGAACCTACCGCAGGACGTACCTCATCTCGACCGAGGCTCCGAAGTACCCCATCCCGGTGAACTCGTAGTCCCAGACGAACGGCGTCCGACCGTCGGCGTGGACCGGTTCGTGGCTGCGGATCATCGTCCAGGGAATCGACGCGGACACCGCGGCGACCGACGTCCAGCGGCCCTTGACGCCGATCGCGGCGCGACGCGTCAGCGGACGATCGACGCCGGCGAGCAGCTGATAGCCGAGCGCCCATTCGCTCACCGGCGCGTCCGCCATGCTGAGCGTCCCCGCCGCGGCGCGCTGCCACTCCGGGGCCGCGTCGGGGTTCGATTTCGAGCCCCCGAACGCCTCGAGGTATCCCTCCGCGATCGACTTCCTGTGGAACGCCTTGTAGAACCCGAAGTCCAGCTTCGCCAAACCGCCTCCCACGCCCACGTACAGCGTCCACGACGGGCGGCTCGCGAGGGTGCGCAACGCGTTGGCGAAGATCTGGGTCGAGCGGAAGTTGTAGATGTCCGCGTTGGGTTCGGCGAGGGCGCTCCACTCGTTGTCCTTCCCCGTCAGGGACCGATCGCCGCCGACGGAGAACGGCGCCGCCGTCCCGACCTGCTGGCGGAGCAGGACCTCGGCTTCGAAGCGGAACGCGCCGGCCGCGTATCCCAGCGCGAGCGCCTGCGCGCGTCCCGAGCCGCGGTCGAACCCGAACTCCCCCTGACGCGAATCCGCGAGCCCGGAGGCGCATTCGGGGTCCGTGGGCGCGTTCGCGGGATCGGCGTACAGCAGACGGTCGCAGCGGGTGGGGCGGTTCGCCCCGGTCGCGATCGCGGTGGCCCCGAAGGCGGACGCCAGTCCGAAATCGGTCGAGAGATAGAGTCCGGCGGCGTCCTGCGCGGCCGCGAAGGCGGCGGGCGCGAGGAGTGGCGCGGCGAGGGCGAGGGCGGCGGCTCGAGGCGCGGCCTTCGGGTTTCGGGATTTCATGTTCGCGACGTGCTCCTTCGGACGGAGGGCCAGACGAGGGGAATGCCGATCCGCGGGCCGTCTCGCTAACCGGAGTCGCGGGCCGCGGCCAGCGCGTCCAGGACCCGACCGAGCGCGGCGCCGGTGTGGTCGGCGTTGACTTGGAAGCGAATCGACTCGTCCCCCCTGGGCACGACCGGGAACGTCAATCCGGTGACCAGCACTCCGGCCCGGAAGAGGGCTTCGACCAGGCGTCGGCACTCGTCCGTGTCGCGGACCATGACGGGAACGATGGGGTGGTCTCCCGGGATGACCTCGAAGCCGCGCGCCACCAGGCCGGCCTCGAAGTCCCGGGTGAGCGCGCGCAGGCGGGCGAGTCGCTCGGCGCCCTCCGCGCCGTCGACGACGTCCAGCGACGCCCGGGCGGCGGCGGCCTCGCCGGGCGTGATCGGGTTGGAGTAGATGTACATCGGCGACGCCTCGCGCAGGTAGCGCGCCAGCGGGGCGCTGGAGACGACGTAGCCCCCGTTGACCCCGAAGGCCTTGCCCAGAGTGCCCACCAGGAGATCGCACGGGGGGCTGGCGGCGTGCTCCTCGGTTCCGCGGCCGGTGTCGCCGAAGGCGCCGACGCCGTGGGAGTCGTCCACGAGGACGACGACGTTCTCGGGGTAGTCGGCGTCGTGGCGCTCCGCGATCTCGACCACGGCGCGAAGCGGGGCGTGGTCTCCGCGCATCGAGAAGACGCCGTCGGTGACGACGAGCGCTCGTCGGGCCTTTCCCTTGGCGTCCTCGAGCGCGCGGTCCAGGGCGTCCAGGTCGAGGTGCGGATAGACGACCTTGCCCGCCGGTCGCGACATCCGCATCGCGTTGATGATGCAGTTGTGGTTGAGCTCGTCGGAGAAGAGAACGGTGCCCGAATCGGCGAGCGAGGCGATGGCGCTGACCACGGCCGCGTAGGCGGAGGAGAAGACCATCCCCTCCTGGCGGCCGTGAAAGCGAGCGAGCGAGCGCTCCAGCTCCACGTGCGGAGCGTGCGTTCCGGAAATGAACCTCACGGCGCCCGGTCCCGCGCCCAGGGCTCGAGCCGCCGCCTCCTCGGCCGCGATCACGGCGGGGTGCAGGCCCAGTCCCAGGTACGAGTTGGAGTTCATGCGCACGAATCGCCGATCCCCGTGGCCCTCGAGCAACGCGTACGGAGGGTGCTCGCCCTCCGCGGGCGCCACCTCGCGGACGACGTGCTCGTCCCCCTTGGCCGTTCCGCGCTCCTCCATCTCGGCCACAAGGCGCTCGACGACGCCGGTCAGTCGGTCGCTGGGCACGACGCCTCCCTCCTCGCGCTCGATGGATCGGTCCCCAGTCCGGGCACGTGCGCCGAAGTCCATCCGGGTTCGTCCCGCCGCCGCCGGGCCGCGATTCCGGCGAACATCTCCTCGACCATCTCCTCGATCCCGTAGCGCGGGCGCCAGCCCCACTGCTCCCTGGCCTCGGAGTCGTCCAGACGGGCGGGCCACGAGTCCGCGATGGCCTGCCGGAGCGGATCCGGCGCGTAGTCGATCTCGAAGTTCGGCGCGCGGCGGCGAATGGCTGCGGCCAGCTCGGCCGGGGTGAAGTGCATGCCGGAGACGTTGAAGGCGTTGCGGTGCACGAGTCCGTCGGACGGGGCTTCCATCAACTCCACGACGGCCCGGATCGCGTCCGCCATGTAGACCATGTCCATGGCCGTGTCGGATCGGAGAAAGCAAGTGTAGCGCCCGCGGTCGACCGCGCCGTGGAAGATCTCGACCGCGTAGTCCGTCGTGCCCCCGCCCGGGGGAGCCGAGTGGGAGACGAGCCCGGGGAACCGCAGCCCTCGGGCGTCCACGCCGAAACGGGCGTGGTAGTAGTCGCACAGGAGCTCGCCCGCCACCTTGGTCACCCCGTACATCGTGGTCGGACGCTGCACGGTCGACTGCGGCGCCGGGTCCCGAGGCGTCTCGGGTCCGAAGGCCGCGATGGAGCTCGGGGCGAAGACCCTGCACCCCGTCTCGCGGGCGACCTGGAGCACGTTGACCAGCCCGTTCATGTTGACGCGGTAGGCGCGCAGAGGCTCCCGCTCGGCGGCGGCCGACAGGACGGCCGCGAGGTGGTACACGTCGGTGGGGCGAAAGTCCCTGGCGGCCCTCCGCATGGCCTCCAGGTCGAGGCAGTCCATCCGCGTGGCGCGCGCCCCCGCCGCCCAGCGCGCGGGGTCCCGGACGTCGGTCGCCAAGACCCGGTCGGGTCCGTAGCGTTCGACGAGGCTGGCCGTCAACTCGGTTCCGATCTGTCCGGCGGCTCCCGTGACGAGCGCACGCTTCATGGCGGGGTGGCGAAGAACCTCGAGTGATTGGTTGGACCGAAGGCGACGGCGCGGCGCCCGAAGGACCCGCCTCGACGTCGGGGCGGGGACACGTGACAAGATGCCTTGCCTATGCGACGCGAGCAAAGGCGGCGGGCGCGGCGCCGACGTCGCGAGCGGGAGCGAACGCGCGGACCGCGGCGCCGCGGGGACTCCGGTCCCGGCGTTGGGCAGGCGGATTTGATTTTCCTTCGCCGCTCGGTTACGGTGTTTCGGTCGTTTCCCGGGCGATTCCGTTTCGGTCCACCACAGGCGAGCGCACAGTGCACGCGAGTTCGAGAACATGACGGCGACGACGCGCTCGTCGGGCCGTCGCGCCCCCGTGCGTTCCGTCTTCCGGCTGCTCGCCGCTCTCGCCGTTCTGGCCTCGGGCGCTCTCGAGCGTTCCCACGCCCACGACGAAGACCACGATTCTCCAAGCGAGTGCGCCGCTTGCCAGGCGGCGCAGAGTCCGGCTTCCCCGGTCGTTGCCGGGGCGCCGAGTCTGCCGAGCCCGACGTCGTTTCGGGCCTTTGCGCATCCACTCCGGACGTCCGCTCCGCAACCTCTCAGCGCCTCGCGGCATCGCAGCCGCGCACCGCCCCTCCCCATCTCTTCCTAGACGCGCCGGCGTTTTCGCGGCCGACTCCCTGGTCGGTCGCTCCGCCGGACGAACGCGCCGCTCTCCGTGGCGGCGCGCCCCTGCGCGAGAGATGAACGCCCCATGCAAGAGCCCGAATCTCGGCCCCGCGCCGAGGCGGGGAACGGTCGACCGCCCCTCCTCGAGGCCCGCGGCCTCAGCAAGAGCTACGGCGCGACGCGCGCCCTCGACGCCTTGGATCTCGCCGTGGCGCCGGGAGAGGTCTACTGCCTGCTCGGCCCCAACGGGGCGGGCAAGACGACCACCATCAACCTCTTTCTCGGGTTCGCGAGGCCCACGTCCGGACAGGCTCTGATCGCCGGTCTGGACGTGTCCGTCCACGACCGGGAGACGAAGAGGCGGATCGCGTACATCCCGGAGCAGGTCACGCTCTACCGCAACCTCAGCGGACTCGAGAACCTCGAGTACTTCTCCGCTCTGGGCGGGGTGCGGGCCGCGACTTCGGAGCTGATCGAGGTCCTGGTCGAAGCCGGGCTCGAGCGCGCCGCCGCGCGCCGCCGCGTCCGCGGCTACTCGAAGGGCATGCGCCAGAAGGTCGGCATCGCGATCGCGATCGCCAAGAAGGCCGAGGCGTTGCTCCTCGACGAACCCACTTCCGGACTGGACCCTCAGGCCGCGAACGAGTTCTCCGAACTGCTCGAGCGGCTCAAGGACCGCGGGGTCGCCGTGCTCATGGCCACCCACGACCTGTTTCGCGCCAAGCAGACGGGGACCCGCGTGGGCATCATGCGCTACGGGCGCCTCGTCGCCGAGATGGACACCGAAGAGATCGGCCACGCCGACCTCGAGCGCGTCTACCTCGAGCACATGCGCGAATGAACCGGCGGGACGCGGGATCGACGACGAGGCGCGTCGCGCGCAAGGAGTTCACCGACGTCCTGCGGGACGGACGGTTTCGCTGGTGCTCGATCCTGGTCGGGGCGCTGCTCCTGGCGTCGCTGGGCCACGGGTGGGTGCAGGCGCGCAGCGCGGAGCGGGAGCTCGTCGCCGCGCAGGCCACCGCCCGGGAGCACTGGGAGTCGCAGGGCGAGAAGAATCCCCATTCGGCGGCCCATTACGGGACCTACGCGTTCAAGCCGCGCCTGGCGCTGTCCTTCGTCGACGAGGGCGTCGATCCGTTCGTCGGCACTTCGGTGAGGCTCGAGGCCCACCGGCAAAACGACTTCCTCCTGCGCCCCGCCCAGGACGCGACGGCGGCCCAGCGCCTCGGGAGACTGACCGCCGCGCGGGTGTTGCTGCACCTCGTGCCCCTTCTCGTCGTGCTGCTCGCCTTCGGCGCCTTCGCCGGCGAGCGGGAGCGCGGGACGTTGCGCCAGCTGCTGGCCACCGGGGTCGGCCGTCGCGAGCTGGCTCTGGGAAAGGCGCTGGGCGTCGCGGGCGCGCTGGCGTTGCTTCTGGTTCCGGCCGCCGTCGCCGGCGCCGCGGCCCTGGTCGTCGCGAATCCCGGACCGGTCGCGTCGCCGCTGGCTCGGGGCGCCGTCCTGGCCAGCGTCTATCTCGCCTACTTCGCCGTCTTCCTGGCGCTCTCGCTGGCCGTGTCCGCCAGCGTCCGCACGGCGCGCGCCGCGCTGGTGATCCTGCTGGGCGCGTGGGCGGTGAACGCCATGGTGGCGCCGCGCGTGGCCGTGGACCTGTCGAAACGGCTGCACCCGACGCCGTCGGCGATCGACTTCGCTCGCGCCCTCGAGCGCGAGATGGCCACCGGCGTCGAAGGCGTCCCGCGCCCGGACCGGGCGGCGACGACGGAGCGCCTGCTCGCGGAGCACGGGGTCGAGCGACCCGAGGATCTGCCCCTCAACCTGTCGGGCGTCCATCTGCAGGAGAGCGAGGAGTTCGGCAACCGGATCCTCGACCGCAACCACGGGGCCCTGTGGGACGTCTTCGAGCGTCAGAGCGTCGTGCACGAGGCGCTCGCGGCGGTGGCGCCGTCGCTGGCCGTGCGCGCGCTCTCGATGGGCCTGGCCGGGACCGACGTCGAACAGCACCGACACTTCGCGGTCGCCGCCGAGTCGTACCGTCGCGACGTGATGCGGCGGATGAACGGGGACCTGGCCGAGAACTCTCGCACCGGCGAGACCTACTTGGCCGGACCGGAACTCTGGGCGGAGACGCCGCCGTTCCAGTACGCCGCTCCGACTTTGGGGTGGGTGCTGGGCAACCGCGCGCTGTCGATTCTGGCGCTGGGCGCGTGGCTGGTCGGCAGCGTCGCGGCGGTTGCGTCGCGGCTGCGGCGCGCGAAGGTGGCTTGAGACCGTGGTCGCGCGCGTCGTCTTCCGCAACGAGTGGCGGCGGCTCCGGGCCGACTGGGGGCTTCGCGTCGCGCTCGGGCTCTTCGCCGCGCTTCTCGTCTACGCGCTGGCCAACGGCCTCGCCTGGACGCGTTTCCAGGAGCGCGCCGTGCGCGCCGCCGAGGTCGGCAACGTCGAGCGCGTCCGGGCCATCGAGCAAGAGCTCGTCGCGATCGCGAACGGGGCCGAGCCGGCCTCGCCCTTCGCCGATCCTCGCGCTCCGAGCGTGCTGGGCGGGTCGCGCGGACGCCATGCCGCGACGCTGGATCCCGGACCGCTGACGGCGCTGGCCGTCGGCCAAAGCGATCTGCTGCCCCACCGGTACGACGTCGACATCTACACCAACGAGGCGTCGTTTCACGGCAACGGCGAGATCGAGAACCCCCTCAACCTGACGGTCGGACGCTTCGACGCGGCCTTCTGGACGATCAGCTTGCTGCCGCTGCTGATCCTCGCGCTCGCCTTCAACGTCCTCTCGGGCGAGCGCGAGCGGGGCACCCTGGCCCTGACGCTCTCCCAGCCGGTCTCGGCCCGCGCCGTCGTGACGACGACGCTGGCCTTCCGGGCCGCGCTGGCGGTGGGCATGACGCTGGCGGCTTCGCTGCTGGGCGCCCTGCTCGCCGGCGGTCTCATGCCGCCCGGCCGGACGCTCCTCTGGTGCGCCGTCGCGGTCGTCTACGCGCTCTTCTGGTTCGCCCTCGCCGCGTGGGTCAACAGCCTGGGGCGGTCGTCCGCATGGAACGCCACGGTTCTGGTGGGCGCCTGGCTGGGGCTGACGGTCGTCTTGCCCGCCGCCGTGAACATCGCGTCGAGCGCGCTGCATCCGCTGCCGTCGCGCGTGCGGATGGTCACCGCGCAGCGCGAGGCGTCCAACGACGTCGTCGAGCGCCGAAGCGAGCTGCTCGCCCGCTACCTGGAGGACCATCCGGAGATGGCGGGCGCCGTGGTGGCCGACGAACCCGGTCTGGGCGCGCTCGCCTGGGCCGCGACGGACGCCGTGAATCGCCGAGTGGAGGCGGTCGCGATCGAGCACGACGCTCGCCGCGACGAACAGATCGCGCTGGTGCGCCGCTACCGATTCCTGTCGCCGGCGCTCCTCGCCCAGGACGCGCTGACCGCCGCCGCAGGGACGGGAGACGCGCGCTACGCCCGCTTTCGGTCGCAGGTGCGCGCCTTCGCCGAACGATGGCGGGAGTTCTTCGCGCCCGCGATCCTGGCCGGCGAGAGGATGGACGCCGACGTCCTCGCCGACGTCCCCGAATTTCGCTTCGAGGACGAGGAGTTCGCCGCCGTCGCGCGCCGCGCGAGCGTGCCGCTCGCGGCCTTGGTCGGATTCCTCGCTGCAGCGAGCGCCGGCGCGGGCGTCGGGCTCGGCCGGGTGCGGGGCGGCGACTGAATGGCCGCGACCCAGGCGGGGAACGCCAAGCTGCGGCGCCGTGGATTCTTCCCAGACTCTCCGGTCGGCCGGTCCCTGCGGGCCCGGAGATCGATCGGAGTCCGGAGCGCGTCCTGGGTCTTCGTTGCGCGCGCCTCCGGAGACGAGCGCGCGCCTCTTCCCGGCGGATCCGGCGGGCTCCGCCGGGCCCCCGTCCGCTCCGAATCGCCCCGTGCCGCCGGGATTCGGCGCAAGGGCCGCTGGCGTCGCACCAACCCTAAACCACTCGAGAAAAGGCTCAACATGAGCAATTCGATCAGAAACGGATCGGGCGCCCCGACGTCGTTCGCGTGCGCTCTTCTCGCCGCCGCCGTCCTCGTCGGACCAGCGGTCGCCCAGCAGTCGGGCGCCGTCGCCGGCACCGCCCTCTCGGACGCCGACGGCTCGCCTCTCTCCTCCGTGCAGTTCCGGGTCGCCGGAACCGACCGGGTCGCGCTGAGCGACGACCAGGGTCGATTCGTCATCGAATCGGTCCCGGCGGGGCCTCGAACCCTTGTCGTGGAGGGCGTCTACCGCGCGGACCCGACGCCCGTCGAGGTGCCGTCGGGCGGTCGCGTCGAGGTCGACGTGGTCGTCGCCGAAGCCCTCTTCCGCATCGCGCCGGTCGAAGTGCGCGCGACCCGCTCGTACCGGCAGGAGTTCGGCACGGTCGGGACGCGCGCGCCGGCTCGCCTCATGGACGTCGCCCAGTCGGTCCAGGTCCTGTCCCGCAAGTTCATCGAGGATCAGGGCGCCACGAGGTTCGAGGACCTGTACCGCAACGTGAGCGGTCTGGTGGACCACCCGTACTCGGAGATGATCCTGCGCGGTTTCCAACAGCGCGAAGTGCTCTTCAACGGCGTGCGCGGCAATCCGTACGGCAGCCTCGAAGGGGGCGAGGACACGGGCTTCAGCACCAGCGTGGGGCGACTGACCAACGTCGAGCGGGTCGAGGTCGTCAAGGGGCCCGCGTCGGTGCTCTACGGAGGGGCCGAGCCCGGGGGCGTGCTCAACTACGTCACGAAAAAGCCGCAGGAGTTCTCCGAGTTGCGGGCTTCGGTCGTCTCGGGCTCCTTCGCCCAGCGCGGAGTCAACCTCGAGGCGACGGGTCCGTTCCCGGGTTCGTCGCGCTTCCTCTACCGCGGCGCCGCGTTCTTCGAGGAGAGGAACAGCTTTCGCAACAACGCCGGACTTCGCGACCTGCACCTTGTGGCGGGACTCTCCTGGCTGGCCAGCGAGCGCACTCGATTCGACCTGGAGTTCGAGCGGATCGACCAGGATCTCAAAGGACATCGCCTGCGCGGCATTCCGGTGGATCCCGACGGAACGTTCCTGACCGAGATCTCGTGGACGGCGACGGAGCCGACGGACTTCACCCGACTGGACGCTTCCGTGGTTCAGGCCTCGGCGAGCCACGCCGGGCCAGGCCTTTCGGTCGACGCGACCTTCCGGTGGCTCGGGTACGACCGAGCGGAGAACTACCACGAGCCCCGGGGCATCCTCGACGACGGCCGCAGCATGCAGCGCGCGTTTCGCGATCAGTTCCGCTCCAACGACGACTGGAGCGCCACCGTCAACCTCCACGGACGGGTCGAGACGTCTGGAGCGGGCGCGCACGCGCTTCTGGGCGGCGTCGAGGTGTTTCGCCAGGACTGGCTCTTCCGATACGGGCAGGCGGCCCAGAGCGGACGCGGCGGGCCGGTGCCGGACCTGGACCTCTTCGCGCCGGCCTACAGCGGGGGAGCGGCGACGCTGTACGGGCTGCGGCCCGGCGACTACTCGCAGCAGGAGGTGCTGTCGCGCCGAATCGGCGTTTTCGTCCAGGACAGGATGCACTTCGGGACGCGCTGGATCCTCGCGGCCGGCGCGCGCTTCGACAACTACGCGGACGAGGGCTCCGTGGTCGGCGAGCCCGGCAGCGCCGACGCCTCCGCCGTCACCGGTCGCCTGGGCCTCGTGTTCAAGCCCAGCGACCGGCTGTCCCTCTACGCCAACGCCGCGACCGGATTCAACCGGGCCGACTTCGTGCACCAGGTGCCCTCGGCCAACGGGCCGTTCGATCCGTCGCGCAGCCTTCAGACGGAGTTCGGAGCGAAGAGCGATCTCTTCGGACGCAGGCTCATGCTCGCGGGCTCGGTCTTCTGGATCGTCAAAACGAACGTCCTGAGACCCGATCCGGCCTACGGACCGAACGGGAACAACTGGTCGGCGGCCTTCGCCACCGGCGAGGTGCGAAGCCAGGGGATCGAGCTCGACGCCACGGGAGCGCTGGGCGAGCGCGTGAGCGTGGCGGCCAACTACGCGTGGCTCGATTCGGAGATCCTGCGCGACGACGACGCTCCCGACAACGTGGGCAAGCCGTGGCCCAACGCGGCGCGCCACGCGGCCGGCTTCTCTTCGCGCGTCGCGGCGGGCCGGGACGCCGGGTTGGCGCTCGGGCTCACGTTCGTCGGCGAGCGGGAGCAACCGTTCGCGGGCATCCGGGCGCCCGGATACGCGGTCGTGGACGTCGCGGCCGACGTTCGGCTGCTCGGCCGCTTCGACGTCCGCGCGGCCGTCGACAACGTGTTCGACGAGAGCTATGCCACGGCCTCGCTCTTCGCGGCTCGCGCGGGCAACATCCCGGGCGAGCCCAGGACGTTCTCCGTGACCGTCACCACGAGTTCGATCTTTGGGCGGTAGCGAGAGGCCGGGGGCGGCGGACTCCGCGAGGTCCGGCCTGGGCGTCGCGCTGCTGGTGGCGCGGCGTCAGCTGGCGTCGATGCGCCGAGAGCGCCGCGTCGCGCTTCTCCTGGGGTTCGTCGCTCTGCTCGGGATCGCCTCCGCCCTGAGCGCTCGCCATCACGCCGTCCGCGAGGCGGAACAGCGCTCGGCCCACCGGGCGCTCGTCGAGCGCCAGTGGGCGGAGCAGCCCGACCGCCATCCCCACCGGGTGATCCACTACGGGTTCCTGGTCTTTCGCGAGGACGCGCCCCTGGCGTTCTTCGATCCGGGCGTGGGCGCGTGGACGGGGACGTCGCTCTACCTGGAGGGGCATCGCCAGAACTCCGCGAGCTTCGGGGACGCTCGACACGCGACGGCGATGCTGGGGTTCGGGCGTCTCACGCCGGTCGCGGTCCTGGCGCTCGTCCTTCCCCTGTTGGTGATCGCCGTCGGGTTCGCGTCCGTGAGCGCCGAGAGGGAAAGGGGAACCCTGCCGCTGATCCTGGCCCAGGGCGCGACCCCGGGACAGGTCCTGGCGGGCAAGGCCATGGGCGTCGCCGCGGTCGCGGTCGCGGCCGCCCTTCCCGTCTTCGCGACCTCGGTCGCGCTCGCGGTCTCGAGCGGCGCGGAGGGCTGGTCGGTCGCGAGGACGCTCGCGCTCGCGGCGATCTGGGTCGCGTACGTCGCGGGCTGGGCGCTGGCGACGGTCTGGACGTCGTCTCGGCGAGCGTCGTCGCGCGCCGCGCTGGTCCAGCTCGTGGCGATTTGGGTGGTCGTTTGCGTGGCCGTCCCGCGTCTGGGGGCCTCGCTCGCGGGCGGGCTTCACCCGGCGCCTTCGCGGGCCCGTTTCACGGCCGAGGTCGAAGAGGCGCTCCGCGCGGTGGGCGACAGCCACGATCCCGACGACGCCTTCTTCCGCGCCCTGCGCGACGAGACCCTGGCGCGCTACCGGGTCGACTCGGTCGAGGAGCTGCCGGTCAACTGGGGCGGGATCGTGAGCCGCGAGGGCGAGGCGCTCACCAGCCGAATCGCCGAGGAGCGCCATCAGGCGCTCGTCGCCGTCCATCGCCGCCAGGATCGCGCGTTGGCGTGGCTGGGTCTGCTGTCTCCCAACCTCGCGGCCCGGGACCTGTCGATGGCGGCGGCGGGAACCGGGCCGGAGGCGATCGAGGCGTTTCGTCGCGAAGCCGAGGCGCACCGCTACGCGATCGTGCAGCGCCTCAACGATCTGCACATCCACGAGATCGCATACGAGAACGACCGCGCCCAGCGCATCGCCCGCGAGGAGTGGACGCGGTTCCCCGTCTTTCGGTCCGAGCCGCCGTCGCTCGGCCGCGCCCTGAGCGATCGCCCCCAGTCGCTGGCCGCGCTCGGACTCTGGATCGCCGTTCCGCTCGCCGGACTCGCCCTGGCCCGCGGACGACTGCTGCTCGGAGGCGCGGACGGCGGCCGCCGAAGGTCGCGCCGGAGCCGGGCGCCGTGAGCGCGTGGGCGCGCCTCGCGCGACTCGAGTTCGCCCGGATCGCTCGCTCGGGCGGCGGCGTCGCCGCCGCGGTCCTGTTGCTGGCGCTCGGCGTCCACGCGTCCTTGCAGGGGCGCCGAAGCGTCGAGGCGACGGAGGCCGGCGCCGTCGCGGCCGAGGAAGCCTACCGGGCGCAGCTGGACCACCTCCTCTCGAGCTACTCCCCGGAAACGGAGGCGGGCGAGCCGCTCTACTATCTGGCGTTCCCCGCTTCTCAGCCCCCGTCGAAGCTCGCCGCGCTCGCGAGCGGACGAGCCGAGGTCGAAGCCGTCAACATGCGCATCCGGCTGCTGGCCCTCGAAGGACAGCTCTACGAGGAGGAGACCCTGAATCCGCGCTTGGCGGCCGAAGGGCGCCTCGACCTGGTCTTCGTCCTCGTCGTCCTGCTTCCGCTCTTCGTCGTCGCGGTCACCTACGACGTCGTCTCGGGCGAGCGGGAGCGCGGGACGTGGGAGATGGCCCGGCTCTTCGCCGATCCCCGGAGGATCCTCGCCGCGAAGGTCGGCGCGCGGGCTCTTCTCGTCGGCGCCGTCGTCGCGGTGCTCGTCGCGGTCGGCGCGCTGACGACGGACGCCGGCGCCGACGGGCGAACGGCCTGGGCGGTCGCCCTGGTCGCTCTCCACACGCTGTTCTGGTTCGCGCTCTGCATGGCCGTCGCCGTCGGACGCCGTTCTTCGACCGCCAACGCCCTGACGCTCGTCGGCGCCTGGGCGACGCTCGCGTTCCTGGTCCCTGCGGCCCTGGGTCTCGCCAACGCGGTCCTTCATCCCGTGCCCGAAGCCCTGGAGCTGACCGTGCGGCAGCGTCAGGGATACCACGAGGCGTGGGATCTCCCGCGTGCCGAGACCATGGAGGAGTTCTTCGAGGACTACCCGCAGTGGAGCGGGTGGCGCGTGCCCGAAGACGAGTTCACTTGGGCTTGGTACTACGCGATGAACCACCGGGGGGACCGTGCGGCCCGCGACGCCTCGCGGCGCTACCGCGAGGCGCTGGCGAAGCGCGACGAGTGGGCGCGGCGATGGTCGCTTCTCTCGTCCCCGCTCGCGACGCGACTGGCGGTCGACCGTCTGGCCTCCGCCGACCTGACCGCGCAGTTCGCCTATCAGGACGCGGTGCGGCGTCACCACGAGCGCCTCAAGGCTCACTTTCAGCCGGCGCTGTTCTCCGCCGCGCCGATCGGCGACGTGGACTGGGAGCGGGCTCCCGTCTTCGAGCCGGCCGCGTTGGAGGAGTCGGCATGGCGGATCGCGGCGCCGACCGCCGGCGCTCTTGCCCTGGCTTCGGTCTTCGCGCTGGCGTTTGCGGTCGCTCGGTCGCCGGGCCGGGGAGGGAGTCGGCTCTCCCGCCGCAACGGGCGTCCGCCGACGGGGGCGGCGAAAGCGGCCCTTTCCGACGCTCTCACGGACTGAAGCCCCGAGCGCGCGGGCCCTTTCGCCGCGTCTCGGCGGCGGGTTGGCGCTACCGGACGCGGTCGGCTCTGGGAGTCCAGCGCGACGAGTCCCGGGTCTCGTACTTCTCCATGACGCGCCCAAAGGCTCGGCTCAGGTCGATTCCCTGGCGGTTGCCGAGCGAGATCAGCACGAACAGGACATCGGCGATCTCCAGCTCCAGCTCTGCCGGGGCTTCGTCGTCGCGCTTGGGCTTCGAGCCGAAGCGGTGGTTGAGCTCCCGGGACAGCTCGCCGACCTCTTCGACCAGCCGGGCCAGAATCGCGAGCGGCGGCCAGTAGCCCTCCTCGAAGCGCATGATCCACGCGTCCACGCGCGCCTGGGCCTCCCGAAGACCCACGTCGGGCTTCCGTTCCGGCGGCGACTTCAAGGCTCGGCGCCCGGCGGCGTCAGCACGATCTTCCCGAACACGCCGCCCGCCTCGAGCTGTCGGTGCGCTTCGGCGGCCTTCTCGAGCGGCAGCGCGGCGTGAACGGGCGCGCGCGCGACGCCGCGAAACACCATGTCCATGGCGCGCCGGAACTCCTCCGGCGTGCCCGTCGTCGTGCCCAGAACGGAGAGTTGTCGCCAGAACAGGAGACGGACGTCCAGGCGCGCGGTGGCCCCGGTCGTGGCCCCGAACGAGACCAGACGCCCGCCGACGGCGAGGCTCCGCATCGCGTCCTCCCACATCGCTTCGCCCACCGAGTCCAGGCACAGGTCGACGCCCCTCTTCCCCGTCGCCCGATGCACTTCGCGGCCCCAGTCCTGAGCGGAGCGATCGAAGACCCGGTGCGCGCCCAGCGCCTTGACCCGCGCGCAGAGCTCGGGCGACGACGTCACGGCGTAGACCTCGCAGCCCGCGCCAAGGGCGAACTGGATCGCCATGGTGGAAACGCCTCCGCTCGCTCCGGTGACGAGCACGCGCTCGCCCGCCCGCATGGTGCCTCGGGACACGAGGCCGCGCCAGGCCGTGACGCCGACCAGTCCCGCGGCGGCGGCCGCCGCCGAAGACACGTCGTCCGGAATCTCGACCAAGTTGGCGGCGGGAGCGACGGCGAACTCGGCGAAGCCGCCCTGCGTGTGCTCGCCGAGGATCTCGAACTCGGCGACGTCGCCACGCCCCAAGCGCGCGAGGCGGTACCACTCGTAGCCAAGCGAGGGATCGACGACCACGCGCCTGCCGATCCACGCTTCGCTCGCGCCCGGCCCCGCCTCGTCGACGACGCCGGCGACGTCCGAGCCGCCGATGTGCGGCATCGGAATCTGGATGGGGAGCCCGCGCCGAACCCAGAGGTCGAGGTGATTCAGCGACGAGGCCTCGACCCGAATCCTGACTTCGCCCGGCCCCGGCCGGGGCACGGGCATGTCGGCGGGGACGACGACCTCGGGCCCGCCGTTCTCGTGGAAGACCGCAGCCAGCATGAACGTCGACCTCCTCGAGGCCCTGGGGAATCTCGAGCGCATGGCCGCCGCCGGCGCCCGCCTGCGGAAGATAGCGAGCGCGGAAGAGGCGCGGTCGCCCGCGTGGATCCGCTTCCCTCGCCGGCGACCCGTGCGGGTCGGCGCATAGGGTATCTTGTGGGCGAGGCCTGCCGGGGCGCTCCCGGTTCGGCTCGCGAGGAACCCGAACGAAACGAGTCGCGACGAGGGTGGACGGGACCCGAGAGGAGCGGGGGACGCCTGCGGCGCCCGGGGACGGGACGCTCGGGGGGTACTTGGCGACCCACGGCCGGTCGCCGGCCTTCGAGGCCGTGGACGGATGCGCGTACACCGTTTCGGTCGAGACCGAGCGCACGAACGACCTGGCCAATCCAGTGCTTGGATATCTGGTCTTTCCCCGGTGGGCCGCCACGGGAGCGGGAATCGTGGGACACGTCGAGAGTCCGGCCCTCTGGAAGGGCGGGAGCGTTCGGTCGGTGGCCGATCGGGCCGGGGAGCTCACGCTGCGAGAGGTTCAGCGTCTTCTGAACGACGCCGTGGACCGGAAGACGCGGGCCGAGGGCGGGGCGGACCGCCGGGCGCCGGGCGCCGGGATTCCGCGAACGTGGCCGTAGGGCGCCGGGAAGGCGCGAGCGCCCCGTCGGTGCGCGTGACCGAGATCTTCCGCTCGATTCAGGGCGAGTCGACATGGGCGGGCCTGCCGTGCGTCTTCGTGCGGCTGACCGGGTGTCCTCTGCGGTGCCGTTGGTGCGACACCGCGCACGCCTTTCACGGCGGCGAGCGCCGGAGCGTCGAACAGGTCGTGGGCGCCGTCGGGGCGCACGACTGCCGCCTGGTCGAGATCACGGGCGGCGAACCGCTGGTCCAGCCGGAGGCGGCCACCTTGGCCCGTGCGTTGCTGGACGCGGGCCACACGGTGCTGGTCGAGACGTCCGGCGCCTTCGACGTCGGCGTGCTGGACGACCGGGTCCACCGGATCATGGACCTGAAGTGTCCGGGATCGGGCGAGGAGGGCCGCAACCTGTGGTCCAACCTCGATCAGCTGACCGGCCGCGACGAGATCAAGTTCGTGGTGGCCGACCTGGCCGACTTCGAGTGGGCGGCGGCCGTCGTCCGGCGCCGTAACTTGGACGAGCGCGTTCGCGACGGGACCTTGAACGCGCTGTTGGTCTCGCCCGTCTGGGGAATGGACGGCCTGGAAGACCTGGCGGCCGCCGTTCTGGCCAGCGGGCTGCCGATGCGCTTCCAGACCCAGCTCCACAAGCACATCTGGGGGCCGGAGCGGATCGGCGTTTGACGTCCCCCCGCCTGTCGCACCTTCCTCACGCGCTCGCCGGACGCTTCGGGAGCACGGAGTCCGCTCGCCCTGAGCCGGGCCGCAAAAACGCCGCGGTGGCGCTGATCCTGCGGCCTCGGGTCGGAGAGACGGACTGCGAAGTTCGTCGCTGCGACGTGCTGGCCATCCGCCGAGCAGAGTCCGCGCGGGACCCCTGGTCGGGTCAGATGGCGCTTCCCGGAGGCGGCGTCGAGGGCCGGGACGCGGGCCTGCTGGATGCGGCCGTCCGCGAGGTTCGCGAGGAGACGGGTCTGCGCCTGGAAGGCGCGCGCGACGCGTTGGGGCGGATCGATCCAGTGCGGCCGCAGGGCGCGCGCCTGCCGGCGGTGACCGTGTGGCCGTTCGTGCTCCGCGCTCCGTCCGGGGCCTCCGCCCGGGTGGCGAGCCGGGAAGTGGCTTCGGTCCACTGGTTCTCCGTGGCCGATCTGGTGAATCGGGCCAACCGGGGCGCGCATGTCCACCGGCACGGGGCCGAAGCGAGGCGGTTCCCGTGCATCCGCATCGACGGCCAGGTCGTCTGGGGGCTCACGTATCGCATCGTCACGCGGTTTCTCGAGGTGGTGTGATCGAACGCCGGTTCCGGTGAGGCCCGGAGCGGCGGAACGAAATCCCCATTGACAGCGTGGCGAAACACGCGACACTTCCTGTCGCACCGACCGAAACCAGTCCCGCTGACCAGATCCACGGCCAACATGACCCCCCCCCCCCCCCCCCCCCAGAAACATTTGTAAACAGAGGGGTTAGCGAACTCGCGCATAGCAAGTTGCGTTGGCACACACAGTTTCGGTCCCACCCGTGTTTTCCGCGGTGTTGGGTGCTTGCATCATGGCGGGGGTGGAAGCGATCCAGGGATCGGGTGCCACAGCGGCGTTTGGTCCCGCTTCCTCCGCGTGTCGATCCTGCTCCGGCAATGAGCGTCGCGCGCATCGGAGCGCAGGGAGAGATCTCCGCACGACTTGGGAACCCAAGAGTCTGGGTGCACATCCCCCTAGCTTTTTTTGGCCCGGTGGTAACCATCCCTGGAACGAGTCGTAACCATCAGCGGTGCGACTGGTAATCATCGCCTGGAGTACGCAGATGACCCCAAGGAGGTTCCGTTGACTGAACAGCAGAAGCAGAGCGTCGCGAAGGGCTGTCTGAAAGCGGTTGCGGTCGGGTTCGGGCTGATCGTCGCGCTGGCGGTCGTCGGGTCCCTGATCGACGAGCCCGTCGAGCCCGAACCGAGCGTCGAGCCCGACACGCCCCCGCCGAGCGACACCGCGCCCGCGGCCGAAGCCAGCCCGCCGACCCCGCCGGCGTGGGAGAGGATCAACTTTGTCGACGAATTCGGCGAGATCTCAGGTCGCGGTGCGAGAAGCTCCTTCGCCTCCCCAATACGGCGTATGTCTTTTCCTTACCACGATATAAAAGCGTGGATCGTCGTCAATTGCGATCATGCCTGGCTAGGGTTCAGCCAGACTCCAAACCTGACCGGCGGCAGCATTGAAAGCGGATACAGCATCTACTATCTGGACATCCGCCTCGACGGGGAACGCGCTCGCGCGCAGGGGGTCACCCAAGACTGGGGAGATGATGTCCTCCATTTCAGGGATGACGCCGCTGTGATCTCGGCCTTGGCTCGAGGAAAAACATTCGCCGTTTCCCTTCCGTGGTACGGCACCTCAGCCGCTTTCAGGTGGTCACTGGGCGGTTCGACAGATGCGATTCGGTGGAGCTGCAGCTCCCCGTGAGCAGGCGAAAGTGGCGGAACCCCGTTCACGTGGTGGCCCCCGCCCTACGGGTAGCGCGTTAAATCAATCCGGCCTAGGGGGTGTGAGGGACGTAGGGAACGTGGAGGTGTTGGGCGGCCCTTTGGGCGGCTGTTTGGTCTCGGCGGTCGTAGAGGCGGGTGGTGTCGGTGCGGGCGTGGCCCATGAGGTCGGCGGCGGTGGCGAGGTCGCATCCGGAGTCGAGGAGTGCGGTGGCGAAGCTGCGCCTGAGCGTGTGGGGCGAGACGTCGCCCAAGTCGGCGCGGTGCGCGAGCGTGCGGACGCGTTTGCCGACGGCGCGGGGAGAGAGTCCGGCGTCACGGACGCGGCCGCCGTGGCGGAGCGCGAGGAGCAGCGGGCCGGGCTTCGGTCCACGAATGCGCGTCCAGTTGGCCAGCGCGGCCCGGGCGCCAGGGCTCGGGTGGCCCATGCGGTCTCGCCGGCCCTTGCCGCGGACGCGGAGCGTGGGCGCATCGAGGTCGAGGTCGGCGAACTCGGCGGCGGCGATCTCGCTTCGGCGAAGCCCCATGCCGTAGCCGAGGGCGAGGAGCGCCCCGTCGCGGGCCGCGGCGGCGGGCCTCTGGTCGGCCGCGGTCGCGAACAGGCGGCGGACTTCGGGCGGCGAGAGCGCACGGCCGGGCGCGCTGCGGCCCGGGACCCGGGGCAAGGCGGCGAGCGAGCGCTCGAGGGCGTCGCGATTCATGAGTCCGGCGAGCCAGGCGCTGCGGAGCGCGCCCCGCACGGCCGCCACGCTGGCGTTGGCGGTGGCGGGCGCGTAGGCCGCGGCGAGCCCTGCGCGCACGGCGGCGAGCGTCTCGGGCGGTCGGCGGTGCCAAGGGTGCGCGACGCCGTCGGCGCGCTCGGCGCCCAGAGCGACGCGCGCGGCGCGGTCGAGGCTGGACTTGACGCTGGCGCGCGAGGCGGGCGCCAGCGCGGCGAGGTGGGCGGCGGCAGGGACGGTGCCGGCGAGTCTGGACACGGGGGCTCGTTCTCCGGGCGCGGGGTCCTGGATGGAAGCGAAAGGCTGAAAGGAACGGGCCAGGACCCCCGAACGCCAACCGGTGCAGTGCGACCGGCAGCGACGACTCGCCGCACGTCATGTCGTCGGTCTCGATCTCGACCAACGCTCCGCCCAGCCTATCCGACTCGACCGTAACCGCCGAATCCACCATCGGCACCGCGCCGTGCGCTGCTTCCCGAGCGTGCGCCATCAGCGAACAGCGATACGCGGAGCAGAGGCAGCCGCTCGCTTTCGGATCCGTCGGCGCGCCGCGTTGACCGTCCATGGCCGCCACTCGAGGGAACGGGTGTGGTTGTAGTGTAGTGTAAGCCTTGGGCGTTCGGCGCAGGGCGGTTCCGAGACTGGCTTTGGAGCGGAGGTGAGATGCCCGCCAAACGAACCGACGGCGGGGCGACGACCGGCTACGAGGCCGAGCTGTGGGCGATGGCCGACAAGCTGCGCGGCTCGATGGACGCCTCGTCGTACAAGCACGTCGTGCTCGGGCTGATCTTCCTCAAGTACGTCTCCGACGCGTTCGAGGAGCGCCGCGCGGCCGTGCTGGCCGAGTGGGGCCCGGAATGGGTCGAGGACCGCGACGCGTACATCGCGGAGAACGTCTTCTGGGTGCCGGAGGACGCGCGCTGGACGCGCCTGAGGGATCGGGCGCGGCAGCCCGACGTCGGCCAGGCCGTGGACAGCGCCATGGCCGCGATCGAGCGCGAGAATCGGGCGCTCAAGGGCGTCCTGCCCAAGGACTACGCGCGTCCGGGCCTGGACAAGCAGCGCTTGGGCCAGCTGATCGACATGGTCGGCAACATCTGGGTCGGGGACGCCGAGTCGCGGTCGAAGGACGTGCTCGGGCGCGTGTACGAGTACTTCCTCTCGCGGTTCGCCGGCGCCGAGGGCAAGAGGGGCGGCGAGTTCTACACGCCGCGCAGCGTCGTCAGGGTCTTGGTCGAGATGCTCGAGCCGTATCGGGGGCGGGTCTACGACCCGTGCTGCGGGTCGGCGGGCATGTTCGTGCAGTCGGCCGAGTTCATCCGCGCCCACGCGACGGGCAACGGCGCCGGCGGGAAGCCGCTCGACATCTCGATCTACGGACAGGAGTCGAACCACACGACGTGGCGGCTTGCCCGGATGAACCTGGCCATCCGGGGAATCGGGGGACGAATCGAGCACGGCGACAGCTTCCACGACGACCGCCACCCGGATCTGAAGGCGGACTTCGTCCTCGCGAATCCGCCGTTCAACGTCTCGGACTGGGGCGGCGAACGGCTGGTCGAGGACAAGCGGTGGCGCTACGGCGTGCCTCCGAAGGGCAACGCGAACTTCGCCTGGGTGCAGCACATGGTGCACCACCTCGCGCCGAAGGGCGTGGCGGGGTTCGTGCTGGCCAACGGGTCGATGTCGTCGATGCAGTCCGGCGAAGGCGAGATCCGACGCAACTTGATCGAGGCCGATCTGGTCGACTGCATGGTCGCGTTGCCGGGGCAGCTGTTCTATTCGACGCAGATCCCGGTGTGCCTGTGGTTCGTGGCGCGGGATGGGGAGCGGAAGGGCGAGATCCTGTTCGTCGACGCGAGGAAGCTGGGTCGGATGGCGGACCGCACGCACCGCGAGCTGACCGACGAGGACGTCGCCCGGATCGCCGGGACCTACCGCGCGTGGAAGGGGCGCGACGACGGCTACGCGGACGTGCCCGGGTTCTGCAGGAGCGTCGCCTTGGAGGAGGTGGGCCGGCACGGCCACGTGCTGACGCCCGGACGCTACGTGGGCGTCGAGCCCCAGGCGGAGGACGGCGAGCCGTTCGCGGAGAAGATGGAGCGACTGGCGGCCGAGCTCGGCGACCAGCAGGCCGAGGCCGCCCGGCTGGACGCGGCGATCAACGAGAACCTGCGGGCGTTGGGGTTCGGTCCGAGGCGGTGAGCATCGACACGACGTTCCTGCGTCGTCGCGTCGCCACGCTCGAGCGGGCGATGGAGAGAATCGACCGGGTCCGGGACGACGATTCGATGCGCGCGCTTCTCCGGGCCGCGTGCGTCCGGGAGTTCGAGCTGGCGCTCGATCAGTCCGGGAAACTGCTGCGCAAGAGACTGGCCGACTGGTTCGCCAGCAACAAGAAGGCTGATCGACTGTGCTTCAGGGACCTCTTCCGTCACGCGGCGCGCCACGATCTTCTCGCGCTGGACGCGGTCGAGCGATGGCTGTGCTACCGCGGCAACCGCGACCTCGAAGCCACGGGCTTCGGCGAGGGCTTCGCGGACGCGACGATGGAGCTGCTGCCGTCGTTCGTCGACGACGCCAGAGGCTTGGCCGACATGATCGACGGGGCCGCCGATGGCTGACCGGCTGCACCTTGCGTCGCAGCACCGGCGCATCCTCGTGGATCTGCTGCGCGAGCACCTGCCCGAGGCCGAGGCGTGGGCCTACGGCAGTCGGGTGAACGGTCGAAGTCACGAGGGCAGCGACCTGGATCTGGCGCTCCGGGGTCCGGGACTCGAGGAGCTTCCCTGGGAGCGGCTACTCGAGTTCGAGGCCGCGATTCGCGAGTCGGATATCCCAATTCTGGTCGAGGCGATGGACTGGGCACGGCTGCCGGAGCGGTTCCAGAGGGAGATCGAGCGGGAGTACGTGGTGTTGGACGCTGGGCTTCGCACAGGTCATCGCCATCCTTGGCCTGTGGTGCAACTAGGTAGTCTGGTCGACTTGCACAAGGAACAAATGGATCCCTCCACAATGCCCAATAGGGTTTTTTCCCATCATTCGATCCCGGCTTTCGACGATGGCAAGCGGCCGGTGTCGGAATTTGGCGCGCAGATCGGAAGCAAGAAGTTCACCGTCCCGGACGATGCAGTACTCGTATCGCGCATCAATCCGAGGTTTGTGCGGGTATGGACACCGATGATCGATGATCACGCCCGGGCGATTTGCTCGACTGAGTATCTGGTCTTGCGTCCCCGGAGAGACTTGATGGACCGGAGGTTCCTCCACTTTCTCTGCACGGCACCCAGCTTTCGAGGCCCTTTGCTGGAGAGGGTCACTGGCACGTCGGGTAGCCATCAGAGGGTGTCGCCAGAATCGGCGCTCGGAATTGAAGTTCCCTTGCCTCGGCTCCCCGAGCAGCGCGCCATCGCGCACGTGCTGGGCGCGCTGGACGACAAGATCGAGTTGAACCGGCGGATGAACGAGACGTTGGAGGGGATGGCGCGGGCGTTGTTCAAGTCGTGGTTCGTGGACTTCGATCCGGTCCGGGCGAAGATGGAGGGTCGGGACACGGGGTTGCCGCAGGAGGTCGCCGACCTGTTCCCCGACCGGATGGTCGACTCTGAAATGGGGGAGATTCCAGAGGGGTGGGAAGTGAATCCATTGGATGTGATCGCACGATTTCAGAATGGACTGGCTCTTCAGAAATACCGCCCCCAGGAGCGGGAGTCACGATTGCCGGTAGTAAAGATTGCCCAGTTGCGAGCAGGTGAAGCGAATAGCGGTGAATGGGCGAGTAGGGCGATCAAGCCGGAGTGCGTCATCGAAGACGGCGATGTTCTTTTTTCGTGGTCGGGCAGCTTGCTCGTACGAGTGTGGTGCGGTGGGCAAGCGGCTCTCAACCAGCACCTCTTCAAGGTTACATCTGGGCAATATCCGAAGTGGCTGTATCTTCACTTGCTGCTATCGCATCTTCGTCGTTTTCAGAGAATTGCCCAGGACAAGGCGACAACCATGGGCCATATCCGAAGACATCACCTGACCGAAGCTCTTTGCGCTGTACCCCCGAAACGTGTGATAGCGGCGCTATCCGGCACGTTTTCAGGGATGCTGGCGCGGCAAGTCGCTAGTGAAATGAGCATTCGCACCCTCGCCGCGCTCCGCGACGCCCTCCTCCCGAAGCTCGTCTCCGGCGAGCTCCGAGTGCCGGACGCCGAGGCACTCTTGGATTCCGCCCTGTGACGCTCGCGTCTTCCGCGTTCACTGAGCGGGAGGTCGAACGCGCGGCGCTGGAATGGTGGGACACGGTTCACGACGAGTCCATTGATCGGGAAACTGGGCCTTCGAGCGCCGGTCCCGCCCGGGCTCCTGCAGCGAGGCGCCGGGCCGGCGCCCTCAATGAGCGCGGCAGGCGGAACGCTCCCGTGTCTGGCGCCGGACGCCGACCGTTCCCTCTCCGCTCGTGAGCCCGAGAGTACATGCTTGAAGTCGGGGTCGGGTCACGACTTGGCTCCAACGTCGATCCCCGCTCCGAAGCGAAGAGTCTTCGGACGGACTCGTGCGGCCCGGCGCGCCGACGGTCCGGCTACCGCTCCACCCAGTCGGCCAGGAACAGGTTGGTGTTGCCCTCGTGGGACTGGTTGCGGTTCGACGCGAACACCAAGCTGCCGCCGTCGGGGTGGAAGACCGGAAATCCGTCGAAGCCGTCCGACCAGGTCACGCGCTCGAGGTCGGTGCCGTCGGCGTCGATCATGTACAGCTCGAAGTTCCGGCCCCCGGGATCGTCCATGTTCGAGGAGAAGACGATCCGTTCGCCGGAGGGGTGCCAGTACGGCGCGAAGTTCGCGGCTCCGTTGTCCGTCAGCTGAAGCGCGTTCCCGCCGTCGGCGTCGGCGACCATGATCTCCACGGTCGAGGGGCGGATGAGCCCCTGGGCCAGAAGCGAGGTGTAGTCCTCGCGTTCCTCGTCCGTTTCCGGGTAGTGCGCGCGCCAGACGATCCGGGCGCCGTCGGGGCTGTAGAACGCCCCGCCGTCGTAGCCCACGCGGTCGGTGATCCGCGTGACGTCCGAGCCGTCGGGCCGCATCGAATAGAGGTCCAGATCGCCGTCACGAGTCGAGGTGAAGATGATGCGGTCGCCGGTCGGAGAGAACGTGGCCTCGGCGTCGTAGCCGAACGACCTGGTGAGCTGCTGGAAGTTGGATCCGTCGAGATCGACCGCGAAGACGTCGAAGCTCGAGTGGAGCGCCCAGACGTATCCCATCGAGAAGTCGGGCGGCGCCGGGCAGGCGCGATCGTAATGGTGGGTCGAGGAGTAGAGGATCCGCCGCCCGCTCGGGTAGAAGTACGAGCACGTCGTGCGTCCGTGGCCGGTGCTGACCAGGCGACGCGCTCCCGTGCGAGGGTCCAGCGTGTAGATCTGGTCGCAACCGGTTCCGTCCGGCGGGCTGGACTGGAAGACCAGTCCCGTTCCGTCGAAGGTCCAGTAGGCCTCGGCGTTCTCGCCCTCGAAGGTGAGCTGGCGGATGTTCTCCAAGCGCTCCTCGTTGGGGTGCGTCCGGTCGACCGGGCGGGGTTCCGTCTGGGCCCGAACGTCGCCGACGAGAAGCGCGGAGACCGCGAGAGAGCCGACCGCGACTCGGCGCGACGATCCGGGAGCGGCGTCGAGCGACGTCCCCTCGGGCGTCTTCGGGAGGCGCGCGTTCGCGTTCGGAGCAAACGCCCCGGTCCGTCGTGTCATCGTCGCATTCCTTCGCGGTTCGCGGTCCGTCGGTCTCGGAGCGAAGGTCCCCGGCCGCTGGGTTCCATCGCCCTTGCGGGCGGCCGCCCCGCGTCCTGGCCGCAGTGGGCCGTGGACGGCCGTCCCTTCAACGAAAACGAATCGCGCGCCGCGGGACCAGTCCGGTTCACGAGCGCGTCACCCGGATCCCGCGGCGAGCCAGCTCGGAGAGGAAGACGTCGGGCGGAATCGCTTCGTCGGGGGTCCCCACGCCCGCCCTGGACACCTGGCCCCGGACCTGCATCAGGGCGACGGTGGCCAGCGAGAAGCCCGTGGTGCGGGCCATCGCCGAAATCCCCGTCTCCGGGTCGTGGCGGTCCAGGAGGTCGTAGCGGATCCGCTCGGCTCGACCGTCGCGCTCGCCGACCGCTTCGACCCGTCCGATCACCAGGTCCCGCCCCTCCGGGAACGTCAACTGGGGCGCGACCCGTTCGATGAAGAACCGGCGCGGATTGACGGGCGTTCCGTCGTAGTCCACGTCCTCGTCGATCAGGAGTCCCAGGTCCCGGATCGCGCGCATGACGCGCGCGTGGCCCGGGTAGCGCAGCGTCTTGTACTCGAGGGTCGAGATGCGGTTCCGGTATCGCTGCGGCAGCGTCGACGCGCCCCCGCCCGTGTAGAAGGCCTCCAGCGGTCCGGTGGGCGGCCCGAAGTCCACCGTTTCCAGCCCCGACAGCGCCTCGACGGTCGTCTCCCTGCCGTCGCGCAGGACGCAGGCGGGCGTGACGTAGTAGTCCAGCATCCCCTCGAGCGAGTAGACGACCTGGTAGTCGAGCGGCGGCTTGGGGTTCTGGGGCAGGCCCCCGACCATGATTCGGACCGATTCGGTCGAGTCCAGGGCCGAGATGCCGGCCTGGGCGAGCACGTTGACGATCCCAGGAGCCAATCCGACGTCGGGGATCACCGACACGCCTTGCCGCCGGGCCGCTTCGTCCAGCGCGCGCTGCTCCTCGACGATCGCCGTGTTGCCGCCCAGGTCGGTGAAGTGCGCCCCCGCTTCGACGGCCAGTCGGGCCATCGGGGCGTTGAAGAAGTACGGCAGAGCGCAGAGCGCGCCGTCCACGCCTCCCATGACCGCCTCGACCGTGTCCGGCCGGCCGGCGTCGATGCGGGCCAGGCGCAGCCGCCCGCCCAGATGCGGCTTCAAGGCGGGCAGCGTCGCCCGGGGCCGGGCGTCGGCGACGACGACCTCGGCGACCGCGTCGTCGCGAAGAAGATCGAAGGCGGCGGCCGACCCTTGGACGCCTCCGCCGAGCACCAGGAACCTCATGCCGTCGTGCACCTCGAGGCGAAAGGGAAACGGTTGGAGGGCCGCGCGCGCGGCCCCGGGAGCGCCTCGGCCACCTTATCGCGGCGCGCCGCCCAGCGGCAGGCCCGAATCGGAGCCGGGCGCGGGCGCGTCGCCGACGAGGCGCGTCGCCCCCACGACCGCGTCCCCGAGCTCCAGGGAGACGACGGAGCGAAGCGCCCCGCGACGGTGCGTGCGCTCGACGTCGCTCGCGGCGACGCCGTGCACGACGCCGTAGGCCGTCGTGAGCGCGATCCTGTCCTCCTCCAGCGACTCGATCGCCCGCACCACCCGGTCCTCCGATCCGGTGACGGTCGTGGCCGCCCCCAGGCCGCCCCGGCGCGTCACGGCGAAGTCCTCGAGGGCCGTCCGGAGCGCCGACCCGGCGCGCGTGACCATCAGCACGGTGGCCGATCTCTTGGCGACGACGAGACCGGCGACCCGATCGTCTCCCCGCAGCGCGATCCCGCGCACGCCCTGCGTCGGGCGACCCACGAGCGGGGCCTCGCGCTCCGGGAACCGGATCACCCGACCCGTCGCCGTGGCGAGCGCGAACTCCGTGTCCCCGGTCGTCGTCTGCGCGTCCAAGAGGCGGTCGCCTGGGCGCATGCGCATGCCGATGACCCCGCCGGGCCTAGGATTCGAGAACTCGGCGAGGCGCGTTCGCTTCACCAGCCCTCCGCATGTGGCGAACGCGACCGCGCGGTCGTCCTCGAGGTCCTCGACGACCCGCAGGGCCACGACGCGGTCGCGCTTGTCCAGTCCCAGCAGAGCCCAGAGGGACCTGCCTCTCGACGTCCGCGCGCCTTCCGGAACGTCCTCGATCCGCAGGCAGTGAACCTGTCCGGTTTCCGTGAAGCCCAGGAGCCAGCCCTGGGTGCGGGCCACCGCGACCGTCTCCAGATAGTCGCCTGGGTAGCGCTCCGTGGCCGTCAGCGCGAGACCGGCGTTCGTGCGACGGCGGTAGAGGTGCATCGGGATGCGCTTGAGGTACCCATGGCGGGTGAAGGCGACCACGACGTCCTCGTCGGCGACGCTCGCGGCGACGTAGCCGAAGTCCGCGCCGTCCTTGCGGTCCAGGATCTCGGTGCGGCGCGCGTCGCCGTGGCGCCGGACCGCGTCGTCCAGCTCCCGGACCACCGTGTCCAACTGAAGCGACTCGTCGGCCAGAAGGCCGCGCAGCTCCCGGATCTCGGCCTCGAGCTCGGCCCTGCGCTCGACGAGCGCGTCGACCTCGAGCTCCGTCAGGCGGGCCAGGCGGAGGCGCAGGATCGCTTCCGCTTGGACTTCGCTCAGACCGAAGCGGGCGCGCAGCCGCTCGATCGCCCGAACCCGGTCGGCCGAGCGGCGAACGATCGCGACGACCTCGTCGACGTCGGCCAGCGCGAGGAGCAGGCCCTCGGCGACGTGCAGCTCGGATTCGGCCTTCTCGAGGTCGTGACGGGACCGGCGCCGGACCACCTCGAGACGGTGGTCCCGGTAGCGCTCCAGGAGCGTCTTGAGGGTCATCTCCTCGGGCTGCCGACCGCCGTCCAGGGCGAGGAGAATGGCGCCGAAGGTGCTCTGGAGCGCCGTCCTCCTGAAGAGCAGGTCCATGACGCGGCTCGCGTCGGCGCCGCGCTTGAGCTCGACGACGAGTCGGATCCCCTCGCGGTCGGATTCGTCGCGCAGGTCGGCCACCTCGGGGACGGCGCCCTTGCGCGACAGCCCGGCGATCTGGGCCGCGATCCGCGACTTCGACACCGCGTAGGGCAGCTCGGTGACCACGAGCTGCCTGCGACCGCCCCGCACGGCTTCGGTCACGACGCGAGCGCGCACGGTCATCCGGCCCCGGCCCGTCTCGTACATGCTCCGAATCCCCTTGCGGCCCACGATGTAGCCGCCGGTCGGGAAGTCGGGACCGGGCAGCGCTCGCATGAGGTCGGACGCGTCGCAGTCGGGGTCGGCGATCAGGATCCGCAGAGCGGCGGCGACCTCGGCCAGGTTGTGCGGGGGCACGTTGGTGCTCATGCCCACGGCGATGCCCGAGCAGCCGTTGACGAGGAGGTTCGGGATCCGCGACGGCAGCACCGTCGGCTCTTCCAGGCGGTCGTCGAAGTTGGGCTCCCAGGCGACCGTGTCCTTCTCGATCTCGGCCAGGAGCTCGGTGGCCGCCGCCGACAGCCGCGCCTCCGTGTAGCGGTAGGCCGCGGCCGGGTCGCCGTCGATCGAGCCGAAGTTGCCCTGGCCGTCGACCAGCGGATAGCGGAGCGAGAAGTCCTGCACCATGCGCACCAGCGCGTCGTAGACGGCCGCGTCCCCGTGAGGGTGGTACTTGCCCAGCACTTCGCCGACCACCGTCGCGCTCTTCTTGTAGCCGCGCTCGGGCCGAAGACCCAGACCGTGCATGGCCAGGAGAATTCGGCGGTGCACGGGCTTCAGCCCGTCTCGGACGTCGGGCAGCGCTCGGCGCACGATGACGCTCATCGAGTAGTCGAGGAACGAGTGGCGCATCTCGTCCTCGATGCCGCGGCGCAGGATGCGTTCGCGCACGGCGGTCATCGGGTCTCGCCCGGGATCCAGCCGCGCCGCTGGACGCGCACCTCGTCGCCGACGCGGACGCGGCCCGGACCCAAATGGACGGCGTTGACGCCGAAGTACACCGCGGACTCGAGGCGGCGGTACCGCGCGAGCGCGCGGAGCGGCTCCGAGTCCGGATCGCGCCTTCCGGTCTCCTGGTCGACGGTCGTGACCGAGCAGCGAGCCGCCATCTTCACGCCTCGGAACGAGACGGCGCCCGCGGAGAAGCGCTGCCAGCGGTCCTCGTCGTGGGGGCGGTCGGCCGTGACCACGACGTTCGGGCGGAAGCGCTCGACCGGAATCGCGCGCCGGGCGCGCCGGGCCAGCTCTTCCACGGAAGCTTCGCTGACGACGAGCGCGGGGTATCCGTCGGCGAAGCCCACCCGGTGGTCCGGCGCGTACGCGGGATCGGTCGGGCGCGCCTGGTCGGCGCGCATGAACACCAGGCGCACGTCGGCGTCCAGCGCTTCGGAAAGCCACCGGTCGGCCTCGGGTCGCGCGGCCACGGCGCGCGTCTCCGATCCGTGGATCCGCACGCGCGCGACCTCGCCGTCCGGCTCGCCGTCGAGGAGGAGCGGCTCGGCGCTCGCGCCCGCGTCCAGGCGCAGTCCGGCGCCCTCGAGCGACGGCCGGATCGTGGCCATGCGAGGAACGTCGCGCTGGCTGACGAAGTTCCCGTCGGGTCGGACGACCATCCACCGGCGGTCGCCCCGCGGGCCCAGGCGCCCGAAGTCCATTCGGTCCAAAGCGATCCCCCGGGCGCCCTTGACGGGATAGATCCAGAGCCGGGTCACCCGGCCGACGGCCCCCGTGGGGCCGGCCGCCTTCCCGACGCCTCGCGTCCGCATCGTCGGCGCGTCCGGGACCGACGCGCCTACGCCATCCCCTGGCGCGGGCCAGCGGTGGGGACGACGGACAGCGGAAGAGTGGCCTGGTGACGGCCGTCGATCGCGATCTCGAAGGTGTGGATCCCGGGCTCCTCGAAGACGATTCCGTCGAGGTTGATCACGTGCGGAATCCGGATCCCGGTCTCCAGGCTCCTGCGCCCGGGCGCGACGGAGATGTTGCCGTTGAGCGACAGCATCTCCTTGCCGGAGGGCGCGGACAGGGCGATCGAGATCTGGTGCGCCCCCGCTTCGTTGGCGCCGCCCAGCAAGCGAAGCACGAGGGAGACGCGGTCGTGCCGCGCGGGCAGGCTGGCGACGCCGACCTGATCGAAGACGCCCAGGAGATTCAGTTTCCCGGAGCTGTCGATGGTCGCTGCGTCGGCAGCCAGCGCGAGGTCGATTTCCATGGCGTGTTCCCCTTGGCGAAGGTTGCGGTCCGCCGTGCGCAGGCGGGCGGGCGTCGCTCCCGGAACGGACTCGGGACGATGCGCTCGGGAGAGGTCGAAGGCCGGAGGTTTCCGGGCTCGGCCGAGCTCCGCGAACCCGAAGCGGCTGCCCGCGACGCCCTCCGACGCCGATGAACGAAGCCGAAAGCGATTGCGTGAAGCAAGGCCGTCCGCGAGCACCGGCGGCCGCGGTCGATCGTCGCTGGCGGCCGCGAAGCCTGGCGCGACGTCCGCGAGCGCGGATTCGCCCCTCACGACGCCCGCTCCGCGAGCGCTTCCGCGCCGGTCGCCTCGAGCTCCCGACCGACGCGGAGGATCCGGTCCAGCACCCCGTGGACGTCGCGTTCGGTCGTCCGAGCGTTCATGACGCAGAAGCGCAGCGAAAAGCGGCCGTTCAGGACCGTCGACGAGATCATCGCGTGGCCCGATTCCACGACCGACGCCTGGATGCGTCCGTTGAGCGTACCGAGCTCCGCCTCGGCGAGCGCGGCGCCCGCGCCCCGGTAGCGGAAGCAGACGATGCCCAGACTGTGGGGCGCCAGGAGCTCGAGCTCCGCCTCCTCGGAGACGCGGTCGGCCGTCCGGCGCGCGATCGCGATCGCGCGGGCGATGGCTTCCCGGTGGGCGGCCAACCCGTAGCGGTGGACCGACAGCCAGACGCGCAGCGCGCGGAAGGACCGCGTGAGCTGGATCCCCCGGTCCGAGAAGTTGACGTTCTTCGGACCCCACTCGGCGTCCTGCAGGTACTCCGGCGCGATGCGAAACGCCTCCTCCAGCCGAGCCACGTCGCGGACCAGCAGGCAGCCGGTCTCGTACGGCTGGAAGAACCACTTGTGAGGATCGAGGGTGACGCTGTCGGACCGCTCGACGCCCTCGAGCCGGGGCCGGGACTCGGGGTCCAGCGCGGCGAAGCCCCCGTACGCGGCGTCGACGTGGAACCACAGACCCTCGGCGCGCGCGACCAAGGCCAGTTCCGACAGCGGGTCGATCGCGCCGGTGTTCGTGGCGCCGGCCGAGCCGACGAGGAAGAACGGGCGCGATCCGCGCGCCTTGTCGCGCCGGATCGCTCGTCTCAAGCGGTCGGGACGGATGCGCGCGCGGTCGTCGGTCGGCACGATCCTGACGCGGTCGTCCGGAATGCCGGCGATTCTCGCGGCGCGCAACAGCGAGCTGTGCCCCTGGTCGGACAGGTACATCGTCCCCCGCTCGGGGTTGCCGGCCGCCTCCCGCGCGGCGACGAGCGCGATCAGGTTCGCCGCCGAGCCGCCGCTGACGAAGAGCCCGCCGGCCTCGGCCGGATAGCCCATCCAGCGCCGGAACCAGTCCGTCACGGTCACCTCGATCTGCGACGGTCCCGCCGACTCGAGCCACGTGCCCTGAAAGACGTTGTAGCCGTCGGTCAGGACGCTGGCGAGGAACGACGCCCACGTGGGACTGGACGGAATGAACGCCATGAAGCGGGGGTGGTCGATCCGTCCGGCCAGCGGCATCACGTCCTCCGCGATCGTCGCCAGCAGGCCTTCCAGCTCCGTCCCTTCCTCCGGCGGCGGCCCGTCCAGCAGCGGCTCGGTGACGTCGCGGGTCGCGGACCGCCAGGCGGGGCCGTCGCCCAAGGCGCGCCAGCGCTCGACGATCCGGTCGATCGCCTCGTAGCCGGAGCGTCGCATGGCCTCGGCGTCCTCGAGGAGACGGGCGCCCAACGGAGTCTCGTCTTCCTTCCGGCGATCGGCCCGGCGCGGCGGCGGTTGCTCGTCGTTCGGCATCGGGGACAGATTACGCAGCGGGCCGAGCCCCGGCCCCGCCCGACGGATTCCCGCGAGGAGCATGGATGTGACCGTGTCCGCGCCGCCCAAGGCGGTTTTTCGCGTCATCGACGCCTACGATCATCCCCATGGGGGCCGGATCCTGCGTCTGCGTCTCCACAAGGGCGAGGTGCCGAGGGTCAAGGAGCTCAAGGGCTCGACCTTCGCGGCCGCGACCGACGTCCGGCCGGGGACGGAGATCCAGTTGCCCGTCGAGGGATTCGCGCTGTTCGGAGGCCGACCCCGCGACGCCCGGATCGCGCGTTCCGGCCGCGTCGACGTCCTCGTGACCGCCGAGGACGCGGATCGCGTCGAAACGGGCTGGACGCTGTCGGGACCGACGTAGGCGACGGGAGCCGACGCGGAATCGGGGCCCCAAGCCGCGACTAGTCGCGGCCGGCCCCGCCGCGCAACCCGGGCGGATCGCGCTCGAACGTTCGGCGGAACCACGCCACGTAGGCGTCTCGGTCGTCGGGCTTGTCGGCCAGCCACGCTCTGCGCGCCTCGACGAAGGCGTCGGGGCGCGACACGAGCACGTAGGCGTCCAGATAGTCGTTCGCCTTGGCGTAGGCCAGCTCGTCCAGAAGCCCGTACGGCTGGGCGTCGAAGATCGAGCGCTGGTAGAGCCAAGCGTCGGCCACCCGGGCGAGGATCGCCCGCTCGAGCTCGAAATCGCTGGCGCCCTCGGCCTCCGGGAGCCAGCGGTCCAAGCGGCCCTGCGCCGCCATGAGGTGCAGGTGCGCGTAGAGCGTGTAGGGTCCGAAAGCCTCGAGAACCCGTCCCTGGGCGGAGATTCGGGCGGTGTCGCCTCGGGCGTTCACCTCGAGGCTCTCCCACGGATGCACCGGACCGTCCGCGGCGTCCGCGTAGATCATGAACGACGGATCCAGCTCGATGCTGTCCATCTGTTCGCGCACCCACGAATCGATCTCTTCCATCCGGCTTCGGGTCGGCGCCAGTCGCTCGCCCGACTGCACGACCAGCCTGCGCGGCGTCGGCAGATCGATCTCGGCCGTCCCGCAGGCGACGGCGGCCAACGCCGCGACGGCGAGCGCGACCGGTCGGACGCGGGAGCGCGGGCGGTCGTTGTAGATTGGCGAAGTGCGCATGGTCCGGGAGCGTTGCCGTGATCGTTGCGTCGGCTGGTGGACGCGCAGGCCCTCCGCCGCGAACCAAAGGTACTCCATTCGGGCCCTGGAGGGTCCACGACGATCGATCCGGCGCCGTCGCGGGTGCGGTAGGGAGGAGCATGTGATCGACCCGACGGACACGGCCTTTCGAACTCTGCCGGCCATGACGCCCGCCGCGTTGGGCAGGCAGTTGGCCGATTTGGCGTGGGACGGCTTGGTGGACCTGCTGAGCGACGAGGCCGCCGTGGCGCTTCTGGGCGAGCTCGACATGCTGGACGGCGACGGAGAGCCCCGCGCTCGGGCGGAGGAGGAGCTTCTGATCTTCCTGCTCTGGACGTACTCCGACGCGCTCGAGAGGGCGGCCCGCGCCCGGGCGGCGCCGTCCCCCCGCGGCGCCTTGGACGCGTTCCACCGCGCCGTCTTCGAGGACTTGCTGGCCGCCGGCTCCGCGAGGGCGTCCGAACTTCCGCTCCTGGAGGAGCGGGTGCGCTCTCGGTACGACCGGTACCGGAGGGCCGGCGCGCGCTCCGACTTGGCCTTGGGGAGGGCTGTGATTCGGGCGATCGCCGATCGTTCCCCGGGCGCCGAGAGCGACGAGGGCGCCCGGTTCCTGGCGCTTCGGGGCCTGGCCGTCTCGGCGCCGGTCGCCGACTTCTACGAGTCGCTGGAGTCGCTCTGACGGGGGCGTCCGTCCCCTTCCGTCCGCCGCTTCCCCGCCTCCGCTTGGGACGGCTCGGTCCAGCGCAGGAACTCGAACGGGCTCCGGCACTCCCGGCACCAGCACGTCGTCAGCGACGCGTGGCTGCCGAAGAGGGACATCGTCTCGACCTGATCTCCGTCGCAAAAGGGACACGGCGGAAGCGCGCCGCCCCGCTCGGACCCGCCGACGTTCGCCGCTTCCTTCTCGACCAACGTCCGGGTCCTCGGGCCCTATTCGACGAAGAGATCGCGGTTCCGGTCGCCCCGGGCCCGCTCCACGGCCTCCTCGGCGGGCGCTCCGGGTCCGCGCCGGCGCTCCGCGTCCCAGTCCGCCGCCGCGGGCTCGAGATCGGACAGGCGCATGTCCAGACGCGCCAGCGGCGGCTCGATCCGCTTCTCCCACTCGGCGCGCACCGCCGCCTCGGGACGAATCCGTCCGGCGGCGGCGAGGGTCGCGTACGCGGGATCGCCGGGGAGCAGCCACTGCCAAGTCGAGGGCAGCATGGCGCGCACGGCGGCCTCGAGCGCGCGGGCCCCTTCGCCGCCCGCCCGCGCCAACCGGTCGAACCACGCGTCGCCGAACCGGCGGTGAAACGACTCCTCGGCGAGCATCTTGGGGACGCGGGACCGAGCCAGCTCGAACGTGCCGCTCGCCAGGCTCTCCAGGGCGATCGCGAGCGCGCCGTCGACGACCGTCGTCGCGGCCACGAACTCGGCCCAGTTCGCGAACGGTTCGTCCAGCGCGGGCGCCGACGCGTACCGTGCGGCCGGGCGCGCGTGCTCGACCTCGAAGGGGTCCGAGCCCAGCGGCTTCAGCATCGCGTAGAGCAGGCGGGCGTGCCCCCACTCGTCCTGGGCCATGGACGAGGCCGCGATGCCCGTCTCGATGGACGGACCGCCCAGCAGCCAGTCGCTGTACCGAATCCCCAGGATCCGCTTCGTGTCGGCCAGGGTGAGGATGTGGCGCGCCAGGACGGAGTCCGGCGACGCAGGCGGTGCAGTGGACGCCGGGGCCGATTTCGCGCCCGCGCCGGCCGTCACCGTTCGTCTCCGGCGGGCTCGAGATTGGCCGCCCAGGGACCGTCGTCGCGATTGACCGGGACGATGGCCTCGCGCGGCACGACGCACATCTCGAACCACTTCTCCTCGTCGTAGGTGGTCCATGCGTGCACGCGGGCCAGCTCGTCTCCGGGCGCGTCCACCCATCCGACGTGGCGCAGGGGCTCGCCCCGCGACTTCCGGGCGAAGACCTCGTAGACGCGCTCTCCCAGGCGAGAGCGGGCGCGCTCCGCTCCCCGATTCACGCGCCGACGCCGAAGCGGCGCAGCCGCTCGCGGCCCTCGGGCGTGATTCGGGCCGTGGTCCACGGCGGGTCCCACACCTCCCGAATCTCGATCGTCCGCACCCAGGGCTCCATCGCGAGGCGGTCGTGGACGTCCTGTTTGATGAAATCCATGCACGGGCACGCGGTCGCGGTGAAGGTCAGGTCGACTCGGGCCGCGCCGTCCGAGAACGCCGCTCCGTAGACCAGGCCCAGGTCCACCAGGGAAACGGGCAGTTCCGGGTCCAGGACTTCGCCCAGGGCCCGGAGCAACGCGGCCTCCTCGTCCTCGGGCGTCCGCTCGAGCGGTTCGGACCAGGCGTCCCTTCCGCCCGAAGCGTGGACGCGGGCCCAGGGCAGCGATCCCGCGAGCGGGTCCGAGTCCGGCCCCCGTTGCGTCGCGAGCAGGGTCGCGAGCGACCGCCGCTTCAGTTCAGCCACGACGCCACCGTGGACCGCGAGCGGCGCACCGATTCCACGTAGATCTCGTTCATGGGGCCCCGTCCCTTCCAGCGCTCGAAGACCTCGGTCCAACCGATCTCGCCTTCGTCGAAGAGCCACCGCTTGGCCCGTTCGTCGTAGCGGCACGGGAACGGGTAGTCCAGGACGTACTCGCCCGACGCGGCGTCGAGGTGCGCGGGGACGTCGAGTCCCAGGCTCTCGCAGAGCGGCACGGTGGACGACATCCACACCTGGCGCAGCTCGTCGTTGGTCAGGCCCTTGAGCCGGTAGTCCAGCTGGCCGCTGTGGCGCTTCATGTCGTCGGGCAGACCGAACCACTCGATCGTCATCGGGAACATCCAGTCGACCGAGCGCTGCAGGGCTTCGGTGGCCGCGCCCCCGGCCTTGGCCAGGCGGCGCATCCACACCTCGCCGTGCCGCAGGTGGAAGGTCTCCTCCATGTCGACCTTCACGAGCGCCCGCTTGAGCGGACCGTACGACGTGTTGCGGTGGACGTCGCCCAGCAGCGTGATCCCCGCTCGGTCGAAGAAGCCGTTGGCGACGACCAATTCGGACCAATTGTCCAAGGGCTGGTCGAAGCCGTAGGGGTGCTTGAACTCGCGGGGTTCGCGTCCGTACACCAGGCTCTCCTTCGAGACGCCCATGTCCTCCAGGAGTCGGTAGGCGATGTTCGCGTGCGCCAGCTCGTCCTGGATGATCGCGTGGGCGCTGACCTGGGTGTTGGTCGACGGCGCGTGCCGGGCGGCGCGCCAGTACGCCGGAGCGCTGATCAGCTCCGTGTCGGCCTGGACGGTCAGCTGGACGACGATCGCCTTGCGGTATCCGGGCGTCATCTCCTCGGGCGACTCCAGGATGTGGCCGCTCTGGACCTTGGCCTTGAGTTCCTCTTCCGGGCAGGGGTTCATCGCCGTTCGGGCCTCCTTCGCGTTCGTCGTTCCACGTCCGGACTCCCCTCGGCGGACAGGATCGGGCGCGCCGGTCCGCGTCATTAGATCCCCAGCGCCGAGCGAATCAGCGGACTGATGCGCTCGGGCGTCCAGGGTGGATCGAAGGTCAACTCGACCTCCGCCTCCTCGATGCCCTCGACCCCGCCGATCGCCGTCTTCGCGTCGTCCACGATCTGGCCTGCGGCCGGGCACATGGGCGTGGTCAGCGAGATCGTCGCCTTCGCTCGGTCGCCGTCGACCTCCACTTCGTAGACCAGGCCCAGCGTAACGAGGTCCAGGTCGAGTTCCGGGTCCTTGACGGTCTTGAGGGCGTTGCGGACTTCCTTCGCGGTGGCGGCCACGGCGGCACCCGTCCTTGGGAGACGATCCAGCGGGTCGCGCGATCCGATCGCCCGCGAGCGGCGGCGCGCAGGCGTCGACGTTCTCGAGGTCGATGCCCGGGATCGCGCCTCGGTCGCGAGCGCCGACCCCTGCAATATAGGGAAGGCGGCCGTTCGAGGTTCGCGCCAGCGCGCGCTCCCGAGCGCCCGTTGCGCGTCTGCGCTCTCCGGCGAGACAATGGATGCGTCCCGTCGGGCGCCCGCCCGCCGTCGGGGGCGCGGGAGAGTCTTTCGCGCCCCGCATCCTCCGCGCCGTCCCGGTTCGCGCCGCGCTGCGAACGCGAGCGGACGGACCGGGTTCTCGGCGTGCGCCCGCGTCGTCGCGAACCGAAGGAGAGCGCACGCCTATGCGAGTCGCCATCAACACCGGCGGGGGAGACGCGCCCGGGCTCAACGCGGTGGTCCGCGCCGCCGTGCTGTCGGCCGAGCGACGGGGCTGGGACGTGGTCGGCATTCGTCGCGGGTACGAGGGGCTCTTCCGGCCCGACGGCGTGGTGCCGCTCGACGGCGAGGTCGTGCGGGGCATCACGCACCTGGGCGGGACGATTCTCGGCACGACCAACCGGGGCAGTCCGTTCGCCTTCCCCGTCCGGCAGGCGGACGGGAGCGTGAAGACGGTGGACCGGTCGGGCGAAGTGGCGGCGAGGATGGTCGATCTGGGCATCGACTGCCTGATCGCCGTGGGCGGCGACGGCTCCCTGAGAATCGCCAGCGAGCTGGCGCGAAAGGGTCTCAAGGTCGTCGGGGTGCCCAAGACCATCGACAACGACCTGGACGCCACGGCCGTGACCTTCGGCTTCCACACGGCCGTGCAGACGGCCACCGACGCCATCGACAAGCTGCACTCGACGGCCGAAGCCCATCAGCGGGTGATGGTGGTCGAGCTCATGGGTCGCCACGCCGGCTGGATCGCGCTCTTCGCCGGCTTCGCGGCGACGGCCGACGTGATTCTGATCCCGGAAATTCCCTACGACGTCGAAAAGGCGGTCGCGAAGATCGAGTCCCGCTGGGTCGAGGGGCCTCGGTTCGCGATCGTCGTCGTGGCCGAGGGAGCTATGCCCCGAGGCGGCGGTCCCAGCTACCTCGAGGAGGCGGGCCGCGACGGCAAGCGGCGACTGGGAGGGGCGGCCAAGAGGATCGCCAGAAGCTTGGCGCGGCGCACCGGACTCGAGACGCGGAGCCTCGTGCTGGGACACCTCCAGCGCGGCGGACGGCCCATCGCGTTCGATCGCCTGCTGGCGCTCCGTTTCGGCGCGGCGGCCGTCGAGCTGGCGGCGGCGGGACGCTTCGGGTGCATGGTGGCGCTGCAGCCGCCCGCAGTGCGGGCTGTGCCCTTGGCCGAAGCGGTGGACAAGATCAAGACGGTGCCCTTGGACCACGAGGTGGTGACGGCCGCTCGGGCTCTGGGGATTTCCTTCGGCGACTGACCGAGTCTCGGGCGGGTGAGTGGGCGCTCGGCTTCTCGTCCGCGCCCTCGCACCGGAAGCGCAGGTCTTTCGCGGCGTCTCCCTATGGACCGCCGACGGAAAGTCGTTTCGCCGGGTCCCTTCCGAGCATGGTGCGGACCGCGATCACCGAGCCGCCCCTGCGCGGCGTTCGTTCAGGTGCGCGGGCGGTTGCGGCGACTGCGAAGTCCCGGATCGGTCGCCGATGCGAGGCGGACCCATCGAGCGACGCCAGTCCTCCGCCCGCATCGAGACGAGGTTCGCGAGGAGCCTGTGGGCGCCCGGCACGCCGGCCGGGAACTGCCGAAACAGCGCGAGGGCGCAGTAGACGTAGAGCCCTTCCCCGACCGGAGCGACAAGGAGGCCGCCCCGCTTGGGCTCCTCTCCCGGATCCGCCATTTCCATGACCGGGCGATAGCGGGGATCCCACTCGCTGAGGAAATACAGTCCCCGCTCCTGGACCCACCCCTGAAAGTCCCGTTCCGACAACGTGTTGGGGCCCGAAAACACGGGCGATTCCGGCGCGAGCGCCGTGACGGCCGCGGTCTCGTCGGTCACGCGGTCGTGGGGCCGCCGCATCGCGACCGGGTACGGAGCGAAGTCGCCGGCAGGAAATTCGTACTTGTTGTACTGGACGATCACGGTGCCGCCCCGGCGGGCGAAGTCCAGAACGGCGTCGTTGGCGTGGATCAGGTCCGCGCGGGTCTCGTAGGCGCGCACCCCGAGGACGAGCGCGTCGTAGGCGCCGAAGTCTCCGGCTCGCAGTTGCGCCGGCCCCAGTTCGTCGACTCGCGCGCCCAGTTGTCGCAGTGCGCGGGCGCCGCCGTCGCCCGATCCCATGACGTAGCCGACGCGGAGCTCGGGGTCGATCGCGACGGGGAAGACGCGGACGCGCAGGACGGCTTCGTCGATCAACGCCGCCCTGGGAATGTGCGGATAGTCGACGATGCGGACGTCGTGGACGAACTCCCGTCCCCGCTGCAGAGAGGCGCCGGGCGTCGCCTCCGTCCCGGCGCCCTGGCGCGCCACGACCCGGAAGACGTGGGTCCCTTCCTGGACTCCTCCGTCGCCGTCCGATCCCAACCGAAACGTGAACGTTCCGCTCGCCCCGCTCGACCGCGCCGACCCGTCCGGCGTTCCGGCCAGCGAATAGGGGGCGGCCGCCGGCTCGACGCGCCAACCCTCGGGCGCTTCCAGCCGCACCGTGCCGCTCCTGGGACTGGCGGACAGGTTCGTCAGGGACACGCTCACCTCCCGCGTGGCCTCGAGCGCCTGCGGCCACACCATGGAGCGGGGATCGGCGGAGACGTCGATCGCGGGCAGCGCCAGCACGCGTTTGCGGTACTCGCCCATGGCCTTGTCGACGCCCACGTAGGTCCCTTCCCGCTCGACGGCGAGCGGCAGCGGGCGATGCGCGTCGGGCCGTGTCCGGTTTTCCCAGTGTCCGTCGTCGGAGGCGGCGAGGCGCCTTAGGGCGAGCCGGACGCGAGCGCGCACGGGGGACGGATCGAGCCCTCGGGCCCACTTGCCGGGGTCGTCGGGCCAGGCGTACAGGGCCCCCCGGCGTTCTTCTTCCAAGTAGTAGGGGATCGTGAACCGGGCGTCGGCGGGCAGCCGTATCCTCCAGCTCCAGCGGGCGAGCTCGCCGGCCGGCACGCGGGCGTCGGCGGGCGTCGGCGGCGGAGGCATCCGAAAGAAGCGGGACCGGGGGGCGGACGCGGAACGCTCGGTCCTCGACGCGCTCCATCCGTTGGGCAGAATCAGCTCGGGGTCCACGTTCTCGAGGTCGGTCGATCCGCCGTTCCAGACCAGAACGTCCGCCAGGACCTCCTCTCCGGGAGCGAGCGCGTCGCGGCTCAGGCGAACGTCGATCACGACGCCGGCGAAGGCGAGCAGGGCGTCGCGGGCTTGTTCCAGTCGGCGAGCGAGTGCGTCGCGGCCCCGCCCCGGCGGCGCGTCCGCGACCAGTCGCTGCAGGGTCGCGGCGGCGAGGCTCAACTGCGCCAGGGCGTTTCTCGAGTCTCCGATCCAGGGCCCCGTCGAGGCCGCATGGACGGCGCGGCGATAACGGGCGAGTCGCGCGCGGGCGTCCAGAGGCCAGTCGAGGTCCAGCGGGTCGGGGAGCTGACCGACGAGCGTCGTGTCGACGCCGCTGAAGATCCCGTCTTCGGCCGCGTACTCGACGTCCGCGTCCGCCGCGGTTTCCAGCAATTGGATTCCCGTCGTTCGGGGGCCCGGCCACTGGTCGGCCCCCATGTCCTGGGAGCGGTGCTGACTGCGACTCTCCATGGCCAGCTGATGATGAGAGCGCCCCAGGACGGGGTCGAAGTCGCCCGTGGCGACTCGAACCGTGGCCTCGAGGGGCGCGAAGCGGGCCGAGCGGTACAGCTTGGTCGGCTGCCAGGGCGACGCTCCGTATCGGGAGAGCTCCGGGAAGCGGGTCGGGTCGCCCGCCGCCCGAAACGCCTCGCGCGCGACCGCGCCGGCGGCCTGGTGCTGCCCGTGACCGTCGCGGGGCGTGCCGGAGAACACGGAGACGATCACCTGGGGCCGGAACGTGCGCACCACGAACACGGCGTCCCGGACGACCTCCTCCAGGGGCCAGTGCTCGAGCGTCTCGGCCAGGTTCTTCGAGTAGCCGAAGTCGAAGGCGCGGGTGAAGAACTGCTCGCCTCCGTCGAGCCCGCGGGCCGCCAGCAACTCGCCGGTCCGCACGATCCCCAGGCCCTCGTGGAGTTCGTCGCCGATCAGATTCTGCCCGCCCTCTCCCCGCGTGAGCGACAGGTAGGCCGTCTCCGCGCCCATGCCTCGGGCCAACGCGGCGAGCAGCCCGGTGTCCTCGTCGTCGGGGTGCGCGGCGATCATGAGCACGCGCTTGACCCCGTCCAGCTGCCGTAGCGCGAGGGCTCCGGCCACGACGCCTTGACGCTCTTGGGCGCCCGCGTCGGTCGCCGGGGTCGCGACGGGGACGACGGTCAGCAGCGTCGCCGTCGCCAGTGCGGCCGTCTTCGTCCCCGCGAAACGACTTCTCATGGCTCTCCGCGTTCGCTGTTCGAGTTCGGCGTCCCGGCGGCTGGGACGCGCGCCGTCAGGGGCGTGGTTGTTCGAGGTTCGATCCGTCGGGTCCCTCCCAACGCACTTCCGCCGCGCCGGCGAAGCGCTTGGCCATCACCTTGATCGCTTCGGGGTTGTCGTCGATCAGGATGAAGCTACGCCCAAGCTCGAGAGCCGCCATGCCCGTCGTTCCGCTCCCGGCGAAGAAGTCCAGTACCACGTCGCCGGGCCGGGACGACGCCGTCACGATGCGGCGCAGGACGCCCAACGGCTTCTGGGTCGGGTAGCCCGTGCGCTCCGCCCCTTTGGTCGGAACGATCGTGTGCCACCACGTGTCGGTCGGGAGCTTGCCCCGAGCCGCCTTCTCCGGTCCGACCAGTCCCGGGGCCATGTACGGAATGCGCTCGATCTCCTCCACGTTGAAGACGTAGTTCCTCGCGTCCTTGACGTAGAAGAGGATGTTGTCGTGTTTCGCGGGCCACCGCGTCTTGGGGCGGGCGCCGTAGTCGTAGGCCCAGATGATCTCGTTCAGGAAGTTGGCGGGCCCGAAGAGATCGTCCATCAGGAACCGGCAACGGTGCACCTCCCGGTAGTCGACGTGGAGGTAGAACGATCCGTGCGGGGCCAGGACCCGGTGCGCCTCGCGGAGCCTGGGCTCCAGGAACGCGGCGTAGTCGTCGAACCTGTCCTGGAAGCGCTTCGTTCCCACTTCCGTGGTCGCGTAGCGGCGACCCTGGAAGCCCGTTCGGTCGCCGTCCGCCGCCCGCCGCGTCCTGATTCGGGTTCGGCTCTGCGTCCTGCCGGTGTTGAAGGGCGGGTCGACGTAGACGAGGTCCACCGATCCGTCGGGGAGACGACGAAGCGCGTCGAGGTTGTCTTCGAGGATGATCCGGTTCACCGACCGCCTCTGTCTTCGGTGGCTCGTCGGGCGGGTGCGCCGCGACGTCCCTGAGACCGGGATTTCCGGGGACCGGCGCATTGGACCGCAGGCGGTCGCGCAGGGATCGCCGCCGCCGAACCGTAAGTCGCAGGCCTGCGCCGCTGCAACGCCGCCCGGGTGTCCTCCAACGCGAGCCTCCGAGAGATCGTCGGTTGCTCGGGTCGGCGCCGAGGGCGTAACCTATGGGGCAATGACACGGTTTCGGGCCACACGAGTCGCTGTCGCTCTTTTCGCGACGCAGCTGACCGCCGCCTGCCACGCTTATCGTCCGGCCGCCTTCGGGGAACTAGACCCCGGCGACGATGTCCGCGCGCTGCTGACCCCGGAGCAGTTTCTGGAGCTGAGCGAGACGCTCGCGGGCCCGGATCGACGGGTCGAAGGCACGGTCGTCGAGTCGGACTCGACGAGCCTGTTGTTGGAGGCGCCGTTGGTGACGGTGGTCCAGGGGATTCGCGTGCGCTCGCACCGCCAGCGGTTTCGCCTCCCGGCGACCGGGGTCGCGGACGTGGAGCTGCGCGAGCTGGCCAGCGGCCGGACGGCGGCCCTCGCGGGCGCGGCGGGCGCCGTGATCGCGGCGATCCTATGGCGCCAGCTCGGGGACGCTCGCGTCGGCGACGGCCCGGGGCCGCCCCAACCTCAGGAAGCTGTGCCTGCGGGCGTCCGAATTCCGTTCGCGGCGCCTTGGAGCGTCCTCCGGTCGATCTCGTGGGGCCGCCGATGAGCGGTGCGGGTCGGACTGGGCTGCTGCAAGGGCGCAGCCGCTCAACCGCTTGGAGAATGTAGCCGATGTCGATACCCCATTTTGAGTCGTTCATGCTGCCCGCGCTCAGGGCTCTTGAAGGCCGTGGCGATGTCCCGCTCAAGGAGATTCGCGATCGTGTGGCGCAGGCGGAGCGAATCACCCCCGAAGACAGGAGGGAAACGCTGCCGAGCGGCCCTTCGGTGTTCGGAAACCGAGTGAGCTGGGCTCTCACTCACTTGAAGGGCGCCAAGCTCCTGGAGAGCCCCAGGCGAGCGATCTATCGGTTGACCGATTCCGGCCAAGATCTACTGCGCCAAGCTCCTTCTCGGGTGGACATCGAGATGCTCGGCGAAATCCCAGCGTACGTCGAATGGAACGGCGAGAGCCCCTCTCCTCCGTCGACCTCGTCTGGCCCTGCTCCACCGGCGGAAGTAATTGTCGAGGCTACAAAGGAGTTGCTCGCTCTCCTGGAAGCGGAAATTCTGGATCGGGTTCGGGGCGCGCCGCCGGAGTTCCTCGAGCAAGTGGTCGTCGACCTTCTGATCGCGATGGGCTATGGAGGGGGGGACGCGCGGAGGGGCATCGTGATCGGGCGGTCCGGAGACGGCGGCGTCGACGGGGTCATCCAGGAGGATGCCTTGGGCCTGGACGAGGTGTATCTGCAGGCGAAGAGATACGCGGAGCGAGTCACGGTGGGCGAGCCGGCGCTTCGCGATTTCGTCGGCGCGATCATCGGGGCTGGGACCACGAAGGGCGTGTTCGTCACGACATCGGACTTCACGCCCAAGGCGCGTCAGTACGTTGCGGGAAACCCCACGCGCATCGTTTTGATCAACGGCACGGAGCTTGCCCGCCTGATGGTTCTCCACGGCGTCGGCGTACGGACCGAGACCCTGCACGAAATCAAGCGGATCGACGAGGACTACTTCGACCAGGAATCGTCGTAGGTCGCCGCGCCTGCAGCCATGTGATCCTTCGACTCGAGTTGCCTTGGACATCGAAGCCCGGTTGCTGAGCCGCGACGGGACTCGGGTCGCGTCGCTTCGCCTCCTCGCCCGCTCGATCGAGGCCAGTCCCGCGAGCGACGCGATGTCCGAGTTGCTGGCTCTCGCCGTGCGCGAGGAGGCCGCCTTGCAGGTCGGCGCCACTTGGGTGCTCAAGGACTTGGCCCAGCGAGGCCGACCGCCGACCGGTTCCTTGGTCGACCCGTTCCTCGGTTTGCTGGATCGGGTCCAGGCCCCGGATGCGGCGCTCCACCTTCTGCAGACGCTGCCGCACGTCGAGATCCCGGTCGGTCGGGAGGATCGGCTTCGCCGACGGATCTTGGCGTGGACCGATTCGCGCAGGGCGTTCGTCCGAGCGTGGGCCTACTACGCCCTCGGGCTGCTGGCGGCCCGGACCCCGAGGTTTCGGGCCGAGACCGAGGCGATGCTCGACCGAGCCGCCGGGTCGGACAGCGCCGCCGTGCGGGTTCGCGTTCGTCGCGCGCAGGAGTTGCTTGAGGCTGCGGGACGCGCCGAGGCGAAGAGCCCCGCCTCGGACGTCGGATCGTAGCGGCAACGGGTCGGCCTTCGCAGGCCGATCCGAGGGGCGCCAAGAGGCGAAACGCCACTCGCGTCCCCGCCCCTCTTCACCTCCGGGGCCAGGGTTGTGCCAGGGCGGCGGGGGCGCGGGATCGCCCGAACCAGCCCGCCAGAGCCGCCAGGCTCAGCAAGTACGGCAAGGCCAGGAAGACCGGGTACGGCAGATCGACGTTCAGCGCTTGAAGCGCGAACTGCAGCGCTTGAGCCGCGCCGAAGAAGAGAGCCGAGACGAAGACCCACACCGGGCTCCAGCGGCCCAGGACGACGACGGCGATCGCGATGAACCCCCGCCCCGCCGACATGTTCTCGGCGAACGTCCCCGTGTAGACCAGACTCAGGTGGGCGCCCGCGAGTCCGGCCATGAGCCCGCCGAACGCGGTTGCCGCCATGCGGATGCGCACGACGTGCACGCCTGCGGCGTGCGCGGCGTCCGGCGCCTCCCCGACGGCGCGCAGCTCCATCCCCCAGCGGGTGCGAAACAGGAACCAGGCCAGAAGCGGCGCCGCGACGTAGGCGATGTACGCGGGCAGCGCCTGGTCGAAGAACGCCGGACCCAGCACGGGGATGCGTGCGAGAATGGGGATTTCCCACGAGGGAACCGTGCCCAGGTCCAGCGCGATGCCCGTGGCGCCGAACCGGCTCTGGAAGACCGCGCCGGTGAATCCCAGGGAGCCGATGGTCACGGCGGTGCCGGTGATGATCTGGTCGGTGTTCAGGCCGACCGCGAAAGCGGCGAACAGCAGCGCGACCGCTCCGCCGGCGAGCGCGCCGACGCCCAGACCGACGTGCGGTCCTGTGGCCAGGGCGGCCAGCGCGCCGGCGAGCGCGCCCCAGATCACCGATCCCTCGAGTCCGATGTTGATCACGCCCGCGCGCTCGGTCGTCGCCTCTCCCAGCGCCGCCAGCGCGAGCGGTGTCGCCAAGGCGACGGCCGAGGCCAGGAACGCCGCGAACTGAGGGGCGTCCGTCACAGTCGCCCCCGCGTGCGGGCGAGTTGGAGCGCTCGGTCGATGGCCAGCGTCGACAGGATGACGAGCGCCTCGATGCCCCGCACCCAGGCCTCGCCGACGCCCGCGTCCCGCTGCATCGCCCCCCCGCCCGCTCCGAGCGCTCCGAACGCCACGGCCGTGACCGCCACGCCCAGAGGATTCAAGCGGGCGAGCAGCGCGACGGCGATGGCCGTGTAGCCCCACCCCGGCGACAGCCCCTCGTACATGCGGTGGGTGATGCCCGACACTTCGATCCATCCGGCCAGCCCCGCGATGGCGCCCGATGTCAGGAAGACCGTCCGGACGACGGGCTCGGGCTTGAATCGACCGCTGACTTCGGCCGCTCGCGGCGAAGCCCCCACCGTGCGGATCTTGAATCCTCCCGGCGAGCGAGTCAGATGAAGCCACAGGGCGACGGCGATCGCGACGGCGACGAGGAACCCCAGGTGAAGGCGGGTCCCCGGAATCAGGGCGGGCAACCGCGCGAACGCCGGTATCTCGTCCGTCTGGTTGAGGACGCCCCGCGACTCTCGAAGCGGTCCCTGGACCAGGAACTGAACCAGGAAGAGCGCCACGAAGTTCATGAGCAGCGTGGTGATCACCTCGCCGACGCCCAGTCCCGCGCGCATCGCGGCCGGCGCCGCGGCCCACGCCGCGCCTGCGAGGCCGGCGACCAGGAGAGTGACGGGGAGCGCGACCAGCGCGTGCGTCGGGGGCAGAAGCAGCGCGACGGCCACGCCGGCCGCGGCGCCCACGTGGAGCTGGCCTTCAGCGCCGATGTTCCAGACGTGGGCCCTGAACGCGAGCGCCACGGCCAGCCCGGTCAGCAGCAGCGGCGTGGCCCGCACCAGCGACGCCGAGACGAAGCGATCCCACGATCCGAAGGCGCCGCGAAGGAGCGCCGCGAACGCGTCCGTGGGCGAATGGCCGCCCAGCCAGAGCAGCGCCGCCGCGACGCCGGCCGCGGCGACCACGGCCGCCGCGGGCGTCGCGGCGGCGAGGAGGATCTCGCGCGTCTTCACGGGTCGGGCGCGGCGGCGAGCATGCGGGCCCCGATCGCCGCCGCGCTGCGTTCGTCGGCGTCCAGGGAGACCAGCCGTCCCCGGACCATGACGCAGATCCGGTCCGCGAGCCCGAGGATCTCGTCCAGGTCGGCCGAGATCAGCACGACTCCGGGCGGCGGGTCCGCGTCGTCCGCCGGGCGGACGAGACGGGCGATGCGGTCGCGGACCGTCCGCGTCGCCTTGATGTCCAGGCCGCGCGTCGGCTGTTCGGCCACGAGCAGGTCGCTCGCCCGCAGAAACTCGCGTCCGACGACGACGCGTTGTCGGTTGCCGCCGGACAGCGAGCGGGCGCTCGCTCGAGGCGACGGACACCGCACGTTCAGGGCGTCGAGCACGTCGCTCGCGCTCCTCTCCAGCGCCGCCCAGTCCAGCCACGGACCTCGCCGGCGGTCCGCGTCCGCGTGGAGGGCCAGGGCCACGTTCTCGACGACGGTGAACGGGCCCACCAGGCCCTCGCGGTCCCGGTCCTGCGGAATCCACCCGACGCGGCCGGGCAGCGTCGCCGTCCCGGTGTCGGGGGCGAGGACGCCGGCGAGGACCGCCGCCAGAGCGCGCTGCCCGTTGCCGTCGACGCCGGCGACGCCCACGACCTCGCCCCGCTCGACCGCAAGCGAGACGTCGACCAGCAGCGCGCGGTCCCGGGAACGCACGCCGACGCCCTCGAGCGCGGCCACGGTCGCGGACCGCGCCGTCCGCTGTTTCGACTCCCCGTCCGCTTCGTCCCTAGCCCGCAGCGGTTCGGGGCGCCGGCGGGCCCGCTCCTGTGCGCTTCCCCCGCCCTCCCCTCCACGTCCGCGCGCCGTTCTCGAACTCGCCTCGGACCACGCCGCGCCCACCATCGCGCGGGCCAGCCGCTGGGCCGACAAGGCCTCCGCGTCTCCGGTCAGGACCCGTTTCCCCCGCCGAAGCACGGTCACCCGCTGCGTCACGGAGAGGACTTCGTCGAGTTTGTGGGCCACGAGCGCGACGGCCGTGCCGGAGGCCGCGACCGCGTTCAGCACCGAGAACAACCCTTCCACTTCGGCGGGGGCGAGCACGGCGGTCGGCTCGTCCAGCAGGAGGACGCGAGTCTCGCTCATCAGCGCCTTCAGGATCTCGACGCGCTGGCGATCGCCGACCCCCAGTGCGCCGACGGGCACGTCCAGGGCCACGTCCAGGCGCAGTTCGCGGGCCCGCCTCTCGACCTTCTCCCGATAACCCGCGCGCGCGCGGCCCGTTCGCGCCCACGCCCCGGGGTTGAAGAGGGCGACGTTGTCGAATCCGGTGAAGCGGTCCACCAGGGAGAAGTGCTGGTGCACCATGGCGACGCCCAGCGCTCGGGCGTCTCTCGCGCTCTTCAGCGCGGTCGCTCGGCCGGCGACCTCGACGCGTCCCTCGTCCGCGGCGATCAAGCCGCCCAGGATGCGGGCCAGCGTCGTCTTGCCCGCTCCGTTCTCGCCCAGCACCCCGTGGATCTCGCCTGCGGCCAGGTCGAAGTCGACGCCGCTCAGCGCCTGGACGGCCCCGAAACGCTTGCCGACGCCCAGGAGCCGGGCGGCGGGCGCCCCGTCCGGGCGCGCGGCGCTCGAGCCTTCGCCGGAACCGGTCAGGACGAGGCCGTGTCCCCTTCGACGAACCGGACCCTGGGGACGTCCAGCGCGCCTGCGACGATGGCGCGCCGGGCGGCGTCGATCCGAGTCAGGATCTCCGGCGTCAGGACGTCCAGGCGCTCCGGGTTGGGCACGAAGTCGACCGCGCCCGCGCTCAGGCCCGAGTAGATCGCGATGGCGGGAAGGGTCCCGTCGCGCCACGCCTTGGCCGTCTGCAGAAAGACCTCCGGAATGCGAATGACGGCGCTGCCCACGACCACGTCCGGGGCGACGTCGTTCTGGTCCCGATTCATCCCGAAGGCCCACGCGTCGACGCCGTCGGCGCGGGCCTCGCGAACGGCCTGGAAGAACCCGAAGCTCGCCGCGTCGGTGTTGTGGATCAGCGCGTCGGCGCCCTGGCGAAGTTGCGCGACGGCCGCTTCCTTGGCCGCCGCGACGTCGTCCCAGCTGCCGATGAACGTCTCCAGCACCCGCGCGTCCTCCCGCGCCGCGCGCACGCCGGCCGCAAAGGCGACGAACGTGCCCTTCGCGGACGGAATCTCGACCCCGCCCACCATGCCGACGACGCCGCTCCGGGTCAGGGCGCCCGCCGCCAGGCCGGCGAGGTAGGACGCCTCCTCCAAGCGGAAGACGAGCGGAACGACGTTGGCCGACGGCCGGGAGCCCGACGAGACGACGAACGTCGCGTCCGGGTAGCGGGCGGCGACCCGACTCGCCGCGTCCTGGTACTCGAAGCCGTGGCCGAAGATCAGTCCGTAGCCCGCTTCGGCGTAGGCGAGGAACGCCTCGTCGAACTCGGCCGGCGTCCGCGTCCGCTGGTGCGACGTCGGGAGTCCCAGCGAGTCGCCGATCGTCAGGAGCCCCTCGTACGCGCCCGCGTGCCAGCCCGCGTCGCTCACGGGTCCCGAGGTCAGCAGCGCGACGCCGGGGACGTCCGCGTCCGAGGGCGCGTCCGTGCAGGAGACGGCGACCGCGAGCGCGGCGGCGAAGGCGGAGGGGAGGCGCATGGACGTCGGATCTCGTTTCGCTTGGGGGCGGCGGGACGGCAACCCCGAAAGGGCCGCGACGCCGGGCCCGAGGTCCCGCCGCTCGGTTGGCCCGCCGGGGCGATGACGCCTAGAATATACCGTCGCTCCGCCGAAGGTCGGGGCGCGCTGCCACGCCTCGGGACCCGCCGCCCGAAGGCGCGAAACGACCCCCTCCCTCGAGAGCCCGAGCCCGCATGAGCCAGCGACGCGACCACTGGAGTTCCAACACCGGCCTGATCCTCGCGGCGACCGGCAGCGCCATCGGGCTGGGCAACCTGTGGAAGTTCCCCTTCATCACGTGGGAGAACGAGGGGGGCGCCTTCGTCCTGGTGTACTTGATCTGCATCGCCGCCGTCGGGCTGCCGATCATGATGGCCGAGCTGCTCATCGGGCGGAAGAGCCAGAAGAGTTCGGTCGGGGCCCTGATGGACGCGATCGGCTCCCGGGCTCCTGGGGCCCGCGGGCTGGGCGCCGTCTTCGGCGGGTGGGGCGTGCTCGCGGGCTTCGTCCTGCTGAGCTACTACACCGTGATCGCCGGCTGGTCGCTCTTCTATTTCTGGAAGTCCATGAGCTGGAGCCTGGGCGGTTTTCCGGCCGACATGTCCGCAGGCGCGCTCTTCGACGAACAGGTGGCCAACGCGCCGCTCCAGCTCGCGCTCTCCCTGAGCTTCAGCCTGGCGACCGTCGCCGTGGTGTACTTCGGTGTCAGTCGGGGGATCGAGAAGGTGGCCCGCATGTTCCTGCCGGTCCTCTTCGGCATCCTGCTCCTGCTGCTCGCGAGCGCGCTCCAGATGAGCGGCGCCGGCGAGGCGCTGGGATTCGTCTTCCGCGCCAACTTCGCCGACCTCGAGATGGAGGGCGTCCTGGAGGCCTTGGGCCACTCCTTCTTCACCCTCTCGCTGGGCATGACGGCGATGATCACCTACGGGTCCTACGTCGCGCGCAACCAGTCGATCGTGAAGGCGGCCGGGGCCATCGTGGCGCTGGACACGCTGATCGCCCTGGTGGCCACCGTCATCATGTTCGCGGTGATCTTCTCGGTCGCCGGCATGCGCGACGACGTGAGCGGCTCCACCGTCGGGATGCTCTTCATCTCCCTGCCGCAGCTGTTCTACACCGAAGTGCCCTTCGGCGTCGTGCTGGGCCCCCTGTTCTACGTCCTGGTGGCGCTGGCGGCCCTGACGTCGACCATCTCGCTGCTGGAGGTGGTGACCAGCTACGCCATCGAGCAGCGCGGTCTGACCCGCAACGTGGCGGCCGTCGTCTCGGGCGCGGCGATCTTCGTCTTCACCGTCTTCGCCGCCCTGTCGTTCACCGGGGGCGACGGGCTCCTGGCCACGATGGAGGTCTTCCAGGGCAAGCGGGGGTGGTTCTCCAACGCCGACCACCTGGTCTCGAACTGGATGCTGCCCACCGGCGGGTTCTTCATCACCCTGGCGGCCGGCTGGTTCATGACCAGGGACGAGACCGAGGCCGAGCTGGTGGACGGCGCCGAGCCTCGCTGGTTCCGCTACGGCCACTGGCGGTTCTTCATCCGCTGGGTGGCGCCCGTCGCCGTCGCGGCGATCATCGTCGCGGTCGTCTTCGGCGTGGACTTCAGCTGACCGGACCCGGACGGGCCGACGAGGCGGCGGCGATGGACGGCGTGGGCGTGGACGCGATCAGGGTCGAGAAGCGGCCCGCGCAGGTCGAACTGGGAGGACGCGTCCTCTATCTGGTCGACGACGCGGAGCTGATGAGGCGTCAGCTTCACGAGGGGGCGGACCTCGAGCCGACCGACGAGATCAGAGGTCTGTTGCGCGATCAGATCAGCACCGACGAGATCACGCCCGCCTACATCTGCTTCTTCTTCGACGAGACCCTGGGCGACTTCCCTTATCTGGGCCTTCAGGCCAAGGGCGCCGACGGCGCCGACGAAGCCCCGGTCGAGCGGGGCAGCGTGCGTTCGGGGGGCTTCGTGTGCTCGGTGGCCGGCAAGCGGCGCGGCAAGGGGTCCAGCCGCGAGCAGAGCCCCTACGCGGAGCTGATGGCGGGGATCCGGGTGGTCGTCGCCGAGAGCGTCGAGCGGATCTACGCCGAGAACTGTCAGAACCTGGGAATCCTCGCGACGACGGACTTCTCCCTTCTCGAGCGCATCCGTTCAGGGGAGCCGATCCCCCTGGAGTCGTTCACGGAAGGGGCGGACGAGATCACGAGACGGATCGTCGAGTACGGAGGGCTCTTCGAGTTCAACGTCGCCCGGCTGCAGGGCCGGGTGAGCCTGCCGGCGGCGAAGGGCCGAGATCGCCCCATGACGCTGGGCGAGAAGATCTTCGCGAAGAAATGGGTCGCGGACGCCGCGAGGGGTCGCGTCGGCGTGCGCGCCGTCGAGCCGGGCGAGGCCGGGTTCTTCCGGGCGGACCTTCGCTTTTCGCACGAATACGTGACGCCGATGGCCGCGATCTTCTTCGAGCGGAAGATGGGCGCCGACGCGAAGGTCCTGGACCCGGAGTCGGTCCTGTTCTTTCGCGACCACCTGACGTTCCTGCACAAGGCCATGAGCCAGGAGCGCATCGAGCAGGGACTGCTCGAGGTCGCCAATCGGCTGGAGGTCAAGCAGAGGGAGTTCGCCGAGAGACAGGGGATTCGGCTGTACGGCGAGCAGCGGGGCCACGCGATGGGATCCGAGGCGATTTGCCACTCGAAGATCCTCGAGGAGTACGCCGAGCCCGGGATGCTGATCATCGGCACCGATTCGCACACGCCGCACGCGGGCGCCGTCGGCGCGCTGGCCTTCGGCGTGGGCACCACGGCCATCTTCAACTCGTGGATCACGAAGGACGTGCGCGCACGGATCCCGCCCACGTTCAAGGTTCTCGTCTCGGGCCGCCTGGCCGAGAACGTGACCGCGAAGGATCTGATGCTCGAGATCCTTCGCCATCCCTACGTGCGCGACGGTCGCGCGATCGGCCAGATCGTCGAGTACGCCGGACCGGTGGTCGAGGGGCTGTCGGTGGACGAGCGCGCGACGATGACCAACATGGCGGCGGAGGTCGGCGCGTTCACCGGTCTGGTGGCGGCCGACGAGCGCACGGTCGAGTACCTGGTCCGCGAGCGCGGCATGGACGAGGCCCGGGCCCGGGCGCTGGCCCGGGACGCGAAGAGCGACCCCGGGGCCGAGTACGTCCGCGTCATCGAGATCGACGCGACCCGCGTGCGGCCGATGGTCGCGCTGCCCGGGGATCCGGGCAACGGCCTGTACATCGACGAACTCGACGACCCGGTTCCGATCGAGATCGCCTACGCCGGGTCGTGCACGGCGGGCAAGAAGGACGACATGGACATGTACGCGCGGGTCTTCCGGGAGGCCCGGGACCGATGGGGAAAGGGCGTTCACCCCGACGTCGAGTGCTACATCCAGTGCGGTTCCGTCGAGGTGCGGGAGTACGCCCGCCGCCGGGGGTATCTGGACCTGTTCCGGGAAATCGGGGCCGAGTTCGTCGAGCCGGGATGCGGCGCCTGCATCGCGGCCGGGCCCGGGATCACGCGCTCGCCCGATCAGGTGTCCGTCTCGTCGCAGAACCGGAACTTTCCCGGTCGCTCGGGTCCGGGCCAGCTGTATCTGGTCTCGCCGTATTCCGTTGCCGCGTCCGCCGTCGCGGGCAGGGTGTCCGCTTGGCGACCGCCCGAGGAGACGGACTCCGCCCCGGGCTGATCGCGGGCTCCCCGACGCGGGCGAGCTCGCGAGTGGGGATCGGAAGATGCGGGAGCGCGCGGGACACGCGGCGCCGCTGGCCAAACGTCTCTTGGGGGCGCGGATCCGCACGCGCACGAGAGACCGATGGTCGCTGCTGGACTCGAACCAGCGACCCCTACGATGTGAGCGTAGTGCTCTACCGACTGAGCTAAGCGACCGTAGCGCCGTTTTGGCCCGGCGCAGTACCCCCACGGGGAATCGAACCCCGGTCTCCTGGCTGAGAACCAGGTATCCTAGTCCACTAGACGATGGGGGCCGCCCGCCCAGGAGTATAGGGGTAGGAGGTCCCGAGCGAAGCACCGAGAATGTACATCGGTCGGTGGCCGGGTCAAGGTTCGTCGCGCCCCGCCGACGGCCGGGGCTTGGGTGGCGAGCCCGTCCGGGCGTGATCGTCGGCGGGCGGAGGTTCGCGGGATCCCGCGCCCGGGCGAGCCCGGGGACCGGTTCGCTTCGCGTGAATAGCTCCGCAGCGCGCTACATTGGACTCGGGAACTGGATTCCGGCGGACCGCTCGGACGGGGAGACGGGAACTGGCCGGAGAGTAGCCCATGGATCGGAGGCTGTCGTGTTGCGTGGAAGGGCATTGCCGAGTGTGTCCGCGAAGCCGGCGGGGCGCGAGTCGGCGAAGAGGGGTGTCGGCGTGAGGCAGGCGGATGGGGGCGTCGCGGTGTCGCGCGCGGCAGGGAGCGGTGCGAACGGCGTGGTTGAATTCGACCGTAGCGACGAGCTGCGCGCGCGATCCCTTGCGAGCAACGCGTCGTGACGGACGGTAGCCTCGGCCAAGCGGAAGCTGATCGCCTCTTGCAGATGGAAAAGCGCCGCGCCAGCGACGACGACGTCGACTACCCGGGCCCCGGCGAACGGATTTCGGCTCCCTTGGTGTCCGTCGACGGACGCGAACGGTTTCATCTCGACCTCCACCGAGGTGGAATCAACCTTCGCAAGTACAAGTACCAGAATCGCTGGGAGCGCGTCATCGTCTTGGCTCGGCTCGATTTCGGGGGTGCCCCGCACCGCAACCCGAACGACGAAGAGGTCGATTCTCCCCATCTGCATCTTTACCGGGAGGGATTCGGGGACAGGTGGGCCTTTCCGGTTCCATCCGACGACTTCTCGAATCTCGATGACCCATGGACGACGCTCGAAGAGTTCATGCGATTCTGCAACGTCGCCGAACCACCGCTCTTCAGACGGGGGCTCTTCACGTGATTCAAGACGTTCGGGAGTTGATGACGCGGTATTCGTCTTGGCTCGAGGAAAGGACGAGCCTTCGCGAGATCGAAGGCTGCGTGGAGATCACGACGCCGTACCTGGACCGCCACAACGACTATCTGCAGATCTACGTCAAGTCCTCGAGCGGGGGATTCGTGTTGACCGACGACGGGTACGTTCTCGACGACTTGGAGCTTTCCGGTTGCGGCATCGACAGTCCGAAGCGCCAGGAGGCGTTGAAGACGACGCTGAACGGGTTTGGCGTGACCGAGAACCAAGGGGCGTTGGAAGTCGAGGCGACACCGGACGACTTCCCCGTCAGGAAGCACAACCTGGCACAGGCGATGCTGGCCGTGAACGATCTCTTCCATTTGGCTTCGCCGGTCGTGGCGAGCCTCTTTCGCGACGATGTCACCCGCTGGCTGGACGACTTCGCCGTCCGTTACTCGCCGAACGTCAAGTTCACGGGCAAGAGCGGCTTCGATCATCGCTTCGACTTCGTTGTACCGAAGTCGAAGAAGCGACCCGAGCGTGTTCTGCGCGTGATCAACCGCCCGGATCGCAACGCTGCGCAAGGGGTGGCGTTCTCTTGGTTGGACACCAGGGCGACGCGTCCTCCCGAAGCTCGCGCGTACGCGATCGTCAACGACTCCGAGAGGTCGATTTCCACGGGCGTTCTGGAGGCGCTGCGCAACTACGACGTGACTCCGTTTCTGTGGTCCAGTCGCGACGACGCCAGAGACGACTTGGCCGCGTAGCGTAGCGAGGACCGACCGAAATCTACCGGCGAGGCAGTCCTCGACTGGTGAGCGCGTCCAGCGACGACATCGGGTCGCCCGCACGTCCGCCATCCGCCTGAATCGAGTCGGGCGCTCGGTCCAGGAACCCTCGAACGCGACCCGTTCGCCGGTCCCGCAGGATCGTCATCGGCCGGTGCGTCGAGCGGTCGACGGTCGCGCGTTGGCCTCGAGGGCCGATCAATTCGATCCTGGCCAACCTGTCGACCGACGCGTCGGAAATCGGAAGCGCGAAGGCGAATCCCCCCGCGCGACCGCCGTTCCACAGCGCCTCGGCCATCTCGAACCCGAAGGCGAACAGCTCGCCGCCGTCGCCGGCCGTGCCCACCAGTCTCCAGCTTCCGTCCGACCGGGGAAGCGATGGCGGCAGACGAGCGGCGACCGCCGGCTCCAGGACGGGCGCACCCGTCTCGTCGATGCGTCCCCAGAGCAGAAGCGCGGGCACGGGGCGCGACGCGCGTCCCGCTCGCGTCGCCCCGTCCGTCCCCTCGTCGAGCACGCGATACCGAAGCGCGTTGCCGAAGTGGTAGTCGCTCACCCCCTCGGCGTCGCAGTAGCTCATCAGGTCCGGACGCTCAGGCTTGACCAGTCGACGCAGCGCCATGTCGTAGCCCCACGCGCCGCTTCGGCCCCCGGCGTGCGGAAACAGCGGGTCCGCGCCTCCCGGACGGCCGCAGGCCGCGTGGCGAAGCCCCATGTTGTGGCCCAATTCGTGGGCGATGGTCGAGGTCCGGGGGCGCGCGAAGCTGGCTCGGTGCGCGACGAAGGCCACGCCGCCCATGAGGTCGGGCGTGATCGGACCCGACATCGTGCCTTGGTAGTGGCCTCGCCTGCCCTCCATGACCCAGATGGCCTGCGTCTGGGAGAGAAGGCGGAGTCCGTGGTTCGTGTCGGTGAGCACGGGCTCGTGCGCCCTGACGCGCAGCCTCTCGACGGGAAGGAGCGAGCGCGTGTGGGCCAACAGGTCGTGGCCTCGAGGATCGGCGGCCATCCCTTCGGCGATGGCCACGATCGCCGAGTCCGGGTCGGGGGTCCACAGAAAGGGCACCACGGTCAAGTCGAGCGGGGGCAGCGATCGCACGTCGAGGGCCATGCGCCCGGACGCCGGCAGGCGCCCGGGGACGCCGAGCGCGGGATCCAGCGTTCCCTCTGGATCGATTTCGACGACGAGCTCGACCCCTGGCCGGAGCGCGTCCCCGGGGATCGCGACGTTCACCGACGAGAGCAACCGATCCTCGCGGAGCGTCGTCGGGATGGGCCCGGGCCTCTCGTCCTCTTCCGCCACGATCCGCGCGACGCCGTCGAAGAAGAACGTCGCTCTCACGGCCGGCAGCGGCGAGGCGTTGCGACGCTCGGCGGCCACGAAGACGCGCAGCAGCGCGTGCCGTCCGGCGATCAGGGGCACGGGATGGTCGAGGCTCTGGACGGCTTGGACCAGATAGGCGGCCGCCCGCGGCTGGGCGTCCTCCCGGCAGCGGCGGACGCGGTGGACCCGCACGGTGCGCAGCCAGCGCGCGAACCCTGGCGTCGCCGGCGCGCAGAGCCGCGTGCCCGCCGCCGTCAGCTCTTCCAGCGAGGCCAGGTCCGTCAGCGCTTCCGGGAGCGGGCCGTCGAGATCGGGGTTGCGGTCCAGGTGCAGGCTGGACAGCGCGCCGAGCTCGCCCAGTCCAGCGGGCGCCGCGCCCGCCAGCAGGTTGTCGGCCAGGTCCAGGCTGCGCAGTTCGCCCAGTCGCCCGAGCTGGGGCGGGACGCTCCCGGAAAGCCGATTGGACGAAAGGTCCAGGGACCGGAGCGCCCCCATCCCCTGCAGCTCGGACGGCACGCCCCCGGCGAGAGCGTTGTCGTCGAGCGACAGGACCGAAAGCCGGTCCAGTCGGCCCAGTTCCGATGGAATGGGCCCGGCGAGACGATTGGAACCCAGGTCGAGCGCGACCAGTGCCGCCAAGTCCCCGAGCTCGGGCGGAATCTCGCCCGTCAGGCGGTTGTCTGCGACGCGGAGGTGGGACAGGGCGCTCAGTCGCCCCAGCGTCGACGGGAGCCGTCCGGTCAGCCGGTTGCCCGCGAGCGACAGCTGCTTCAATCGGGGCAGGTCGCCCAGATCGGGCGGGATGGACCCCTCGAGGCGGTTGTCGTTCAGGGCGAGGCGCTCGAGGCGCGACAGGCGGGCGAGCGCGGCCGGGATCTCTCCGGTCAGGTCGTTGTCGGAAAGATCGAGGGACGTGAGCGGTCCGATCCCGGCGAGAGCGGTTGGGATGGATCCGCTCAAGGCGTTGGACCGGAGGGACAACCTGTCGAGACGGGTCAGTCGCCCGAATTCCCGCGGAATCGGCCCGACGAGCCCGTTGCCCGAAAGATCGAGTCGCTCCAGCGATGCGAGGGAAGCCAGCGCCGCTGGAATCGGTCCGGACAGTCCGTTGCTCGAGACCGCCAGCTCGGCGAGGCGGCGCAGGTCGCCCAGCTCGGGCGGGACGGCGCCGACCAGGCGGTTGTAGCCGAGTCGCAACGTCTCCAAGGCCGTCAGGGACGCGAGCTCGGGCGGGATCGGCCCCGACAGCTGATTGCCCTCCAGATTCAGTTGGATCAGCCGGTTCGCGGCTCCGAGCTCGGGCGGGACCGATCCGGACAGCCAGTTGAGCGCCAGGTTCAGTTTCGTCAGCCGCTCCAGGCCTCCGAGCTCCGGTGGCAAGGGACCCCGCAAATCGTTGGCCGGCAGCGACAGAGCGACGACCCTCCCGGTCGCCGAGTCGACTTCGACGCCGTGCCACTCGCGCAGGGGCGCGTCCGTCGCCCATCCAGTCCGCACGCGCCAGGCCGATCCGTTCGCGACGCGATGCAGCGTCGTCAGGATGTCCCGGTCGGTGAGTGCGCCGCACAGGCGATCGGGACCCCGGCGCGTCTCGATCGCGGCGAGCCAGTCCCGAAACCGGGGCGAAGCGGGCGCGCAGAGTCCGGTCCCGTCCAGGTCGAGGGAGTCCAGGGACAACCGAGTCCAGGGCGCGGGCACGGAGCCGGTCAGCGGGTTGCCGGAAAGATCGAGGCGCGCAAGCCCGGTCAGCGCCGCGACTTCGCGGGGAAGCCCCCCGGTCAGGTTGTTCCTCGGCAGGGACAGACCGCGCACCCGCCCGGTCAGGCTGTCCACGTCGACGCCGTGCCAGTCGCCCAAGGGCCGGTCGGTGCCCCACCCCTGCCGCTCGGTCCACGACGCGCCGCCGGTCGAGTCGTGGAGCGCCATGAGCGCTTCGCGGTCCCGCTGGGCGCAGAACGACGCCCGCAGATCTCGCGCGGTCGCGGTCCAGCCCGCGAAGCTCACCGTGCGAGGCACGCAGAGACCCGCGTTCTCGTGCAGTCGCAGGAAGTCGAGCCCGACCAGGGATCGGAGACTCCCGGGAACTGGACCGGTGAGCGCGTTCCACGACAGGTCGAGTCGCTCGAGGGCCGCCAGGTCTCCCAGCGCCTCCGGGAGCGGACCCTTCAGCGAGTTGACGGACAGGTCCAGGCGTCGCAGCGACGTCAGCCTGCCGATGGTGGCCGGAATCGGGCCTGCAAGCCGGTTTCGGGGCAGCGAAAGCGAAGTCAGGGCCGCGAGGTCGCCGAGCGCGGCGGGGATCGGGCCCGTCAGCTGGTTGTGGCCCAGCGTCAAGCTCTGCAGCGACGGCGATCGCCCGAGCGCGGCGGGAATCGGACCCGAGAGTTCGTTGTCCCCGAGGTCGAGCCGGACCAGAGCGTCGAGGTCGGCCAGCTCGGGCGGCAACGCGCCCGTCAGGTGGTTGGACGCCAAGTCGAGCTGCGCCAGGCTCGCCAGCGACCCGAGCTCGGGCGGGACCGGCCCGGTCAGGACGTTGCCGCCCAGACGGAGGTCCTCGAGCCGGGTCAGCCGCTCCAGTCCGATGGGGAGGGGCCCCGAGAGCCGGTTGCGATCCAACCGCAGGACTTCAAGCGTCCCGAGCGCCCCCAGCCAGGCGGGCACGGGCCCCGTCAGCGAGTTGTCGGAAAGGACCAGGCGCTCCAGCCGAGACAGGGCGCTCAGCTCGTCCGGGAGGGGGCCGTTGAGTTCGTTGCCGGCGAGGTCGAGATGGACGACCCTGCCGGCGGCGTCGACTCGAACGCCGTGCCACTCTTCGAGCGGGGCTTCGGTGGTCCACCCGTCGCGGCGAACCCAGTCGGGACCGTCGGTGGCTTCGTAGAGGGCGACGAGCGCGACTCGCTCGGGATCGTTCCTGGCGGCCTGGGCCTCCCACAGCGTGGGAGGAGTGTCCGTCAGGCCCTCCCGGCAGGACGTCGAGACGGTCAGCGCAGCGCCGGCGGCGAGCGCGACGGACGCGCGCGCGCGCCGTCCGATCGACCGGGACCGTGCGGTCCGCCCGCGAAAGCTGAGTCGCGACATCGTTTCGCTCGCATCGGTTCGCGCGGGGGCGCCCTCCTCGCCGTCGATGGGGGACGCGCGCATGAGCATTCAGGAAGTTCGCGAAAACGGTCGAGCGGAGGCGCGCGTGGTGGCTTCGAGGCGCGCGCTTTCCGCGCTCGCGTCGGGCGGCCGCTCGTCCGGCGGCGACGTCACCTTCGTCTGGGAAGTCCCCGACTCGTCAGAATCTCGACGCCGGGCTCGCTGGACAGCCAGCCCGCGAGCCCGGCGCTTCCGGACGGCGCCCCCGCGCCGGGATCCGTCCGGTCGGCGGCGGATTCGACGCCGAGCGCCGCAAGGTCCCGACCGGACACGAATCCCCTGATCCGTCCGGTCGCGCGTTCTCGCAGAATCGCCATGGGGCGCTCGAACGTCTCGTCGATCGCCGCCCCGGCGCCTCCGGGTCCGGTCAGTGCGAGACGCGCCAAGCGCTCGACCCAACCGGGCTCGGTCGGCAGCGCGAAGGCGAAGCCGCCGCCCCGGTATCCGTCCGTCGCCGCTTCCTGCATCTCGAAGCGCAGCGAGAACAACTCGGCCCCGTCCTCGTCCGTTCCCCGGATTCGCCAATCCCCGTCGGACGCAGGCAGCGAAAGGGGGAGATCGGCGGCGAACGCCGGGTTGAGGACCGGCGTCCCGTCCTGCGCGACGCCGCCCCAAAGCAGAAGCGCGGGCGCGCGCCGGGGAGGGTTCGGGCCCTCCGCGTCCTCCTCTAGGAGCCTTTGGCGCAACGCGTTGCTGAAGTGGTAGTCGCTCACCCAGGCGGGCTGGCAGTAGCTCATGAGATCCGGACGAAACGGAGCGACGAGCCGGTTCTCGTTCCAATCGTACCCCCATGCGCCGCTTCGGCCCGCGTCGTCCGGAAACGACGGGTCGATTCCGAGCGGCAGCCCGCACGGCGCGTGCGCCAGCCCCAGGTTGTGTCCCAGTTCGTGAGCCACGATCCGAGCCAGCGGGCGCGAGAAGCTGGTTCGGCCGGAGATGAAGGCCACGCCGCCGATGCCGCCGCCGACCGGTCCCGACATCATCCCCTTGTAGTGTCCCTTCCGGCCCTCCATCGTCCACAGCGCGTGCGTCTGGAAGAGGAGATCGAGGCCGTCGTTCGAGGACGTCGCCACGGGCTCGTGCGCCGCGACCTCGATCGTCCCGACGGGCAGGAGCGCGCGGGTGTCGGCCAACATCTCGTGTCCGCCGGGGTCGAGGGCCATCCCGTCGGCGATGGCGACGATCGCGGAGTCGGGACGCTCCGTCCACAGGAAGGGCACGACGGTCAGGTCGAAATCCGGCACGACGCGCACGTCCAGCGCGAGACGACCGCGCTCGGGGATTCGGGTCGGGATCCCCAGGGCGGGGTCCATGTCGCCGTCGGGATCGACTTCGATCACGACCTCGACGCCCGGCTGAAGGACGCTCCCGGGAATCGCCGCGTTGGCCGACGCGTCCAGGAGGCCTTCTCGGAGTGCGGGACCCACGGTCCCGCGGCGCGCCTCCGTCTCCGCGACGTGCGTCGTTGCGGAGCCGCGATGGAACGTGGCTCGGATCGCGGGCACGGTCTCGGTCGTCGCCCCCGTCGTTGCCATGAACACCCGCAGCAGGGCTCTGCGCCCGGCGACGAGCGGCACCGGGTAGTCGCGGCTCTGGACGGACTGGATCAGGTACGCGTCCGCCTGCGCGCGCGCCGCGCTCTCGCAGCGGCGAATCCGCCGCACGAGAATTCCGTCCAGCCAGGTCTCGAAGGCGTCGTTGGCCGGGGCGCAGAGTCCGGTGTCCGACGCGGTCAGCTCGTGGAGGTGCTCCATGGACGCGAGCGCGTCGGGAAGGGGGCCGGTCAGATCGGGGTTGCCGTGCAGTCGCAGCCCCGCAAGCTCGCTCAAGCCGGCCAGTCCGGGCGGGACCGGGCCCGACAGACGATTGTCGAACAGGTCCAGCCGGCGGAGCGACGCGGCGCGACCGAGCTCGGGGGGGATCGATCCGGACAGCCGGTTCGACGACAGGTCCAGGGCCCAGAGGCGACGCAGGTCGCCCAGCTCGCCGGGCGCCGGGCCCTCGAGTTCGTTGTTCCCGAGATGGAGGAAGAAGAGGTTCTGGAGGCGCGCCAGCGAGACCGGTACGGGCCCCGAAAGGCGATTGCGGGAGAGATCGATGTGCGACGCGAGCTCCAGCGTTCCCAACTCGGTCGGGATGGGCCCCGACAGCGCGTTTTCGGACAGGTCGAGATACGTCAGCTCCGCGAGTCGTCCGAGCTCGGTCGGGATCGGGCCGGAGATGCGGTTGCCCTGCAGCGCGAGGTGCCAGAGGCTTCCCAGCCGTCCCAGTTGGGACGGGAGGGGGCCGGACAGGTCGTTGCCGGCTACGGAAAGGGACGACAGTCTCGCCAGTGCGCCCAGCTCCCCGGGCAGGCGGCCCGTCAGGCGGTTGTTCTGAAGCTGGAGCGTCTCCAGTCCGGCCAAGCGTCCCAGTTCGGGCGGAATCGGGCCGGCGAGCCGGTTTGCGCTCAAGTCGAGGGTCGTCAGGTTGCCGAGGCGTCCGAGCGCCGCCGGGATCGGACCCTCGAGCCCGTTGTCGGCGAGCGACAGACGCGCCAGGCTCCGAAGCTCGCCCAGCGCGGCCGGAATCGACCCCGACAGCTGGTTGCCGTGCAGTTCGAGCGATTCCAGCGCGGCGAGACGTCCGAGCTCGGCCGGAACGGAGCCCGTCAATCCGGCCGACGACAGGTCCAGTCGCCGGAGAGCCGCGAGCTCGCCCAGGGCGCTCGGGACCGGTCCCTCGAGCTCGTTGCCGGAGAGCGTCAACTTCTCCAGCGAATCGAGGCCGCCGAGCTCGGGTGGAATCCGCCCGGAGAGGCGGTTGCTCGGCAGGTACAGCTCGGTGACCCTGCCGGTTTCCTCGTCCACGGAGACGCCGGTCCAGCGATCCAGCGGAGCGTCGGTCCCCCAGCGGTCTCGAAAATGCCACGAGTCGCCGTCGGCGGCCTCGTACAGCGCCGCCAGGATCTCGCGATCGGTCGGGACGGAGCATTCGGCGTCGACGCCCTCGACCGAGCCGACGGTGGTCAGCCAACGCGTGAACGCGGGCGCGACCGGGGCGCACAGGCCGGTTCCGCCGATGTTCAGCGCCGCCAGCGGCGCTTGCGCGAGAGAATGCGGGATCGGTCCGGCCAGCGGGTTGTCGGACAGGTCGAGACGCTCGAGAGCGGCCAGATCGCCGACCGCGCGGTCGAGCGGCCCCGCCAGATTGTTGTCGGCCAACGCCAGAGCGGTCACGCGCCCCGTGGCGCTGTCCGTCTCGACCCCGTGCCAGTCGCCCAGCGGCCTCTCGGAGCCCCAGTGGTCCCGGCGCGTCCACGAGGCGCCGCCGGCCGATTCGTGGAACGCGAGAAGCGCGGTCCTGTCGCCTGCGCACCGGGGTGCGGCGACCTCTTCGATCGCGGTCAGCCAAGTCGTGAACCGCGTCGTTCGCGGCACGCAGGCGCCCGGGTTGTCCGTCAAGTCCAACGCGCCGAGGTCCGTCAGCGCGGTCAGCTCGAGCGGTGTCGGCCCGACGAGAGAATTCAGGGACAGGTCCAGTCTCTCGAGATCGGCCAGACGTCCGAGCTCGCGGGGCACGCCGCCCTCCAGCCCGGCCCCCCGCGCAAGGAAGCGCACGAGGGAGGAGAGGTCCCCCAGCTCCGGCGGGATCGGCCCGGAGAGCTCGTTCCACCCGAGCGCCAGGACCGACAGCCGAGTCGAGTTGGCCAGCTCGGCGGGGATCGGCCCGGAGAGCTGGTTGCCGCTCAGGTCGAGCCGCTGCAGAGCCGCGAGCCGTCCGAGCTCGGCGGGAATCGGTCCCGAGAGCGCGTTGTCGCTCAGGTCGAGCCGAGTCAGTTCGGTCAGGCGACCCAAATCCGCGGGCACGAGGCCTGTCAGGCGATTCGAGCTCGCGTCGAGGACCTCGAGCGCGCTCAGCTGGCCGAACTCGGGCGGAATCGGGCCGACGAGAGCGTTGTCGTTCAGCCGGAGCGTCTTCAGTCGGGCGAGCGCGCCGATCTCGGGATCGATCGCGCCCCGCATGTGATTGCCGGACAGATCGAGGCTCTCGAGCGCGGCGAACCGCCCAAGCCAGGCGGGCGCCGATCCGGTCATCCGGTTGTCGGAGAGGTCCAGGCTCTCGAGCGCGGTCAGCCTCTGCAGCCACGAGGGAACCGGTGCGGGAGATCCGCGCAGGCCGGTGATCGACAACCGTCGCAAGCGAATCAGCCTCGACATTTCGGACGGCATCGGGCCCCAGAGCGCGTTGCCGCTCAGATCGAGCTCTCGAAGCAGCGCCAGATCGCCGAGTTCAGCCGGGATGGGGCCGCTCAGGCCGTTGTCGGAGAGGTCGAGGGACAAGACGCGACCCGCAGTGTCCGCCTCGACGCCGTGCCAGTCCCCGATGGGGGCGTCGCTCAGCCAGTTGTCGCTGCGGGTCCACGTCTGGCCGCCGGTGGACCGAAACAGCTGGAACAGCGCTCGCTCGTCGGGAGTCCGCCACCGATCCTCCTGCGGCGGCGGGGGCGGCGTGTTCAGCCCGGCTTCGTCGCAGGCGCCCGAGGCCAGAACGGCGAGGCTGGCGGTCGCGACGAGCGAGAGCCGGACGCGCGTCCGCGACGCGCCCCGGAGATTTGGTTTCCGAGCCTGGGTGCGCTTCATCGACGTTCCCCGTCCTGTGCGGTCGGCGGTCGGACGAGAGAGTCGTCCGCCCATGCGTCCACGATCATTGCGTCGAGCGACGGCGCCTGCGGGGCTCGGGTGCGTGAACGCGAAATCGCCCGCCGACCCGGAGTTCCGCTGGCTTCGTGGATTACCGCTCCGGTCTCTTCGAGGTTCCAGGGCCCGCGCTTCTCGGGACGGGATGGGGCGATCCGAGTCGTCGATCGGGCCAACGCCGGGACGGCAGCGGGTCTGGACGGATCGGCGCTGGTTGGCCCAATCAAGCGAACGTTCGCGACCAAGGGCTCCGACCGGCGAGTGCGCGCACCCGAACCCCGCCCCTCCGGGATCGGGTCATTCTTCAACGACCTCCCAGTGCCCCGTGGGGCCAGAGCCCACGCGCCGAAGGCGTCCAGCGGCCTTCAGCCTACGGATGTGGTACTTGACCCCGTCCGGCGTGAGCCCGAGCCGCTCGGCGACGGCGCGTTGAGTCGACTCGGGTGCCGTCCTGAAACAGTCGAGGATCCTGTCGGCGGTAGTCTTCTGGGTAGTCTTACCGGTAGTCTTACCGGTAGTCTTCTGGGTGGCGGGTTCCAGCACGACCTGCCAGCGCCCCATGGGGCCAGAGCCCACGCGCCGAAGGCGTCCAGCGGCCTTCAGCCTACGGATGTGGTACTTGACCCCGTCCGGCGTGAGCCCGAGCCGCTCGGCGACGGCGCGTTGAGTCGACTCGGGTGCCGTCCTGAAACAGTCGAGGATCCTGTCGGCGGTAGTCTTCTGGGTAGCGGTTTCCAGGTCTTCTCCTCGAATGGCCAAGTCGGCCGCCCGGTACGCTTCCGAAAACGGGAACCGCACCCGCAAACCGCTACCGTGCGTGTCGAGCCGCCACGTCGGCTTCGGGCTGCCCTCCTCGCGGCACGCGTCGATGATCCGCCGGATGCCGCGTCCCCACGCCTCGATGGCGCCGGCCCGGAAAAAGGCGTAGGCGATTCTCGGGTTCTGCGGACGCGAGGAGAACTCCTCGGCGAGGCGTTCGGCGGTCCATTCCGAGGTCAGGCGCGCCGGGTTCCAGATCGATATCCGGTCGTCGTACACGCGAATCTGAATGGAGTTGGGACAGGCGTAGTCGCGATGGACGACGGCGTTGACGACCGCCTCCCTCATCGCTTCGGGCGGCACGGGCGCGGTCTCGACGCGGTGGATGCCGTCGTAGGAAATCAGTCCGCGAGTGTATTTGGTGTACAGAAGATCGAGCGTTCGCTCGACTTGAGAGAAGATCCCGCCCTCGATCAGGTCCTGATAGAGCAGCTCCGAGCCCCGGAAGTACCCGATCTTCACATAGGCGTCCGGGAGGAACCGTCTGGGGGACGGGTGGAACAGCAGCGCTGCGGCGCGTGTCAGAAGGGCGCCGTCCCTGAGTCTCAGGTTGTCGATGAGCGTTTCCAGCGACTCGTCGGATGCGTCGGGGGGAAGTCTCCCGCTCGCTGCGGCGGCTTCGCGAAACCGCTTGACCGCTCCGGCGTCCAGGTCCTTCGGCCCGAAGCCCGGCAACGCCACGTCGTCCCAAGTCTTGCCGTAGCGGCTCAGGAGAAGGCGGCTGAGCGCCGATCCCGCGAGAACCTGCTTCGTGCCGCCGCTCCGGTAGTGGAACCGTCCCCGATAGCTGGTCGGATTCGGGTGCGGATCGACGACGATCTCGATCCACTCGCGATCCGCTTCGGACTTCAGGTTGACGTCGACGACGATCCCGAGGAGCGACCGCGCTTTGCCGGGGATCTCCTCGAGGAGGCCCAGGGCCCCCGCGACGCCGACGACCTCGCCGTCGTCGTTCTTGCCGATCTCGAGGACGCCGCCCTGCGCGTTCGCGAAGCCGCAGATCCACTTCAGGTGTTCGTCTCGCCAGGATCGCTTCCATTCGACGTTCTGGGTCTCGGGCGTCATGCGCAGCGCCTCCCGCGGGCTTGGCCACTGTCCGGCGTCCCCTTCCCCGGCAGTCCGCCGGGCGACGACCGCCGCTGGCGCCTCCCGACCCCAAGGGCCCGCCCGAAAAACGACCCGCGCGACTTCGGTCCTGGATTCAGACGCGCACGGCCAGCCCGTCCTGGAGCGCGGTGCGGTACGCCTTGAGCGCGGGCACGAGGCCCATCAGGAACCCGGCCGCCACGACCCCGCCCAGGAACACCGTTTCGACGACTCCCGGCGGCCGGATCGGAACGAAGAGTCCGACCTGCGCCTCGACGACGGGCTGCCCGATCGAGAGCGCCAGGTACGCGAGCGCCAAGCCGCCCAGGGCGCCGGCGGCGGCCAGGCACACCGACTCGAGCGCGAGCAGAGAGACGATCCGACCCGGTCCCGCACCGACGGCGCGCAGGATCGCCATTTCGCGGCGTCGTTGGTCGAGCGACGTGTAGAGGGAGACCAGCATGCCGAGCAGCCCGACGAGGACCACGAGGATCGAGACGAGACGGAGGCCCGTCTCGGCGTAGCCGATCCCCTGCCACATGTCGTTCAGGGCCACGCCGGGGATGACGGCCGTCATCGGCTCGTCCTCGTCGTCGTTGATCTCGCGCTGGAGGTTGAGCACGTCCCTGCGGTCGGTCGCGCCCACGAAGAACGAGGTCACCTGAGTGATCTCGATCTCCTCCATGGCCAGCACTTCCTCGCGCGTGTACTCGCGGTCGTGGTCGTGCTCGTCCTCGTGCTCGTCCTCGGGCCCAGGCGGCGCACCGTCCTCCCATCCGAGGTGGATGGCCTCGACGCCCTCGAGCGTCACGTAGATGGAGCGGTCGACCGGCGTGAAGGTCTTGTCCAGGACGCCCACCACGGTGAAGGGCATGTGATCGTGGTCGACGAAGCCCACCTCGCCGATGCCGTGCGTCACCGCGACCTCGTCGCCGATCCCGTACCCCAGCTCGCTCGCGACGTCGGCGCCCAGGGTCACGTCGAAGGGCCCGGAGCCCGCGCGGCCGTCGGCCAGCGCGATGGCCTGGTTTCCCCGATACCGGTAGCGGCGATAAAAGTCCTCGTTGGTGCCGACGACGCGGAACCCGCGGTGGCTGTCGCCCAGGCTGTAGGGCACCGTCCATTCGACGGCCGGGTGCTCGGCCCACCGTCGGTACGCGTCCCAGGACACGTTGTTCGTCGGCGAGCCCAGGCCGAAGACCGAATACAGCATGATCTGGATGGTCCCGCTCTTCGCGCCCACGATCAGGTCGGTCTGGCTGATGGTGTTGGAGAAGGTCTCGCGCATCCCCACGCGCACGTTCTCGACGCCGATCAGCAGCGCGACGCTCAGCGCGATGGAGCTCACCGTGAGCGAGGTGCCGAGCGCGCGATTGCGGAGCGATTTGAGCGCGAGGTCGAGGGTCGACGTCACTGTGCGGCTCCGTTGAGGTCGGAAAGCGAGAGCGTGCTCGAGAACATGCCCTCGAGCGTGCGGTCGTGGCTGACGAACACCAGCGTGGCGCCCGCGCGCTCGCATTCCCGGAAGAGAAGGTCGAGAAAGGTCTCCCGTCGATCGAAGTCGAGCGAGGACGTGGGCTCGTCGGCGACGACGAGCTCGGGCGATCCGATCAGCGCGCGGCACGCGGCCACTCGCTGTTGCTGGCCGACCGACAGTCCGGTGGCCGGCTGGTCGAGCAGATCGCCGATCTGAAGCTGGTCCGCGAGCGTGGCGGCGACTTGTTTCGCCCCTTGACCGTCGAGCCGGCGCCGCCGAGCCGCGTTCATGCGGACGGGGAGCGCGATGTTGTCGAGGACCGACAGGTAGGGGATCAGGTTGAACAGCTGGAAGATGTAGCCGATGCGCTCCGCGCGGAACGCGTCGCGTCGCGCGCTGGAAAGCGAGGCCAGATCCTCGCCCAGAACCTCGACGACGCCTTGGTTCGCCTCGAGCACGCCCGCCAGCACGCCCAGCAGCGTGGTCTTGCCGCTGCCGCTGGGACCGTACAGGAACGCGCGCTCTCCGCGCGCGAGCGTCAGTTCGGGGACGTCGAGGACCCAAGGGCCGTCTCCGTAGCGGAAACGGAGGCCCCGAACGTCGATCGCCGGGGTCGGGGTCACGTCGCCGACTCCGCCGTGGGAAGAATCGGATGGCGGGCGCGTGCGCCGCGCGCGGGCCGTCGAACCGAGCGCGTCAAGACTGGTAGGGGTAGACCCGCTGGCCCGAGACCGTGAACCCGACGGCGCCGTAGACGCTCTCCGTCATCTCGATCGTCAGGACGCCTTCGACCCACATCGGGTTCCACCCGTCCATCATCGCCCGCTTCCCCTTCTCCATCTCGATGTAGACGAGCTGGTTGGGCGGCGGCGGCGGCAGGTGGACGCAGGCGCCCACGTAGGGGACCAGCAGGAACGTCGTCGCCGAGGACGCGAAGTCCTCGAGGGGCACCGTGAAGCCGGGGATCTTGACCAGCTTGCCGTCGAGGGCGGCCAGCTCGTCGCTCTTCTCCCCGGTCCGGTAGTCGAGCTTGCTGAGCAGCCGCCAGCCCACTTCGGCGGCCTCGTCGGCCGACGGTTCCTGCGCGACGGCGACCGGACGAGCCGAGGCGGCGTCGGCCACGCCGCCGGCTCCGGTCGGCGCCGCCGAAAGAAGCGATGCGAACAGGACGAGTCCTCGGCCGACGTGCGTCATGGCTGTGCTTCCTTTGCGCGAGTCTCGGGTCAGCGGACGGGCGGCGGGACCGTGTTGCGGTCCTCCGCCGCGCGGTCCTGGGACACCGGCTTCGAGAGGGTGGGGTACGTGATCCCCAACTGCTCAAGATAGGTGTCGAAGCGCGTCTCGTCGTAGTAGTACGGTTCCAGGAGCGGGCGGTAGGCGTCCATGATCTCCTTGTTGAGGTCGATGGGCGGCGGATCGTCCGGGCCGATGAAGGGGGTGTACTGGACGGCCGCCGTCTGTTCGTCCCGGAAATAGGTCCACGCCTCCTCGACCAGCTCCGGCTGCGCGAAGAGCTGGAGCGCGGTGCGCGCGACGACGCGCGCGCCGGCGACCGCGCCCTTGTGCGCGATCGGGGTGGCCATCGCCATCGCGCTCGACCAGTGGTGGCCGGGCAGTCCGGGGACGTTCGACGGGAAGCGGAGCGTCACGGTGGGCACGTTCCACGAGATGTCGCCGATGTCGTCGGATCCGCCGCTCCGGCGCGGCCCCGGCGTGCCCAGCGGCGACAGCGCGGTCGGCATCCCCGACGGAACGCTCCCCACCGATTCCTGGACGGCGCTGGCGAAGTCGTGGTCGTCGTCGGTCCACTCGGGGAGTCCGACGTCCTCGATGTGCTCGTGCATCGTCTCGGCCACGACCCTGTTGAAGTGCCTGGGCCAGGCGGCGCCGATGATCCGATGCGACATCTCGGTGTCCGTCATCATGGCCGCGCCCTCGGCGATGCGGACGGCCGTGTCGAAGTTGCGCTTGATGTCCTCGTAGTCCATCTCGCGGAAGAAGTACCAGACCGAGGCCTGCGACGGGACGACGTTGGGCTGGTCGCCGCCGTCGGTGATCACGTAGTGCGAGCGCTGGTCGGGCCGCAGGTGCTCGCGCCGGAAGTTCCAGGCGACGTTCATCAGCTCGACGGCGTCCAGCGCGCTGCGGCCGCGCCAGGGCGCGCCGGCGCCGTGCGCGGCCTCTCCGGCGAAGGTGAACTCGACGGAGACGAGGCCGGTGCCGCTGCCCTGGCCCCAGCTCACCGCCAGGTTGCTGCTGACGTGGGTGAAGAGGGTGACGTCGATGCCCTCCAAGTACCCGTCGCGCACGTACCAGGCCTTCGACCCCAGCTGCTCCTCGGCGACGCCGGGCCACAGCACCAGCGTGCCCTCGATGCCCTCGGCCTCCATGACCTCCTTGAGCGCGAGCGCCGCGACCACGTTGACCGCCTGGCCGGAGTTGTGTCCCTCCCCGTGTCCGGGCGCGCCCGGAACGAGCGGGTCATGGTACGCGACGCCGGGCTTCTGGTTCGCCTTCGGGATGCCGTCGATGTCGGACCCGAACGAGATGACCGGGCGGCCGCTTCCCCAGCGCGCGAACCAAGCGGTCGGGATGCCGACGGGCGCCCGCTCGATGTCGAAGCCGTTCTCCTCGAGGATGCCCGTGACGTAGGCCGAGGTCTCGATCTCCTGCTGTCCCAGCTCGGAGAACGAGAAGATCTTGTCGACCATGACCTGCGCGAGCTTGGCGCGCTCGAGCACGCCTTCCTCGACCCGGGCGACGAGGGGCTCGAGCGCGTCGTCGGAGAGGCTCTGGGCGGCCGCTGCCGCAGGGGCGACGAGGAGGGCGGTCAGCGTCGCTGCGAGCGTCGTTCGTTCGTTCATTGGCGCATCCGTGGGCTCAGGGGAATACTCGCCTATCGAGGCGAGGGCGCAACATACGCGCCGGTCGCCGGGGCCGCAAAGCGCCTTCGGTCCAGCGCGGAGCATCCCCCGAAGGCGCGTCGTCGAGAATCTTCGCGGCGCGACGAATGCGGGCCCGCGCGACCCGAGGCGCGTAGCTTTGATGCCAAGGCCCCGAAGGAGTCCCCCGCCCAGCGAACCGTGAAGACGCCATCCGCCACTCCGCTCTCGCCGCTCGGCCCCGTCGCCGCCGCCTGGGCGCTGGCGCTCGTCGCGGGCTGCGCCACCGGCGTCGTCGCTCCGACGGAGGATGCCTGTGCGCGGGCCGTCGACGATCCGGTCCGCTTCGCGTTCTACGCCTTCTTCGAGCCGGTGAGCTACAGCGCCGACCCCGACCCCGGCTCGCCGGGGTTCGGCAACCACCGGGGCTACGAGGCGGACTTGGTCACGGCGCTCGAGGCGATGGACGAGCGGCTGGTCTTCGCGCGGCGACCGGTCGCGGCGTGGTCGGACGTCTGGCTCCGCGCAGCCACGCCCGCCTTCGACGTCGTCGGCGGGGGCGTCACGATCCTCGAGTCCCGGACCTTGGACCACGAGGGGCGCCGGGCGGTCGCGTTCACGTCGGGCCACATCGCGTTTCGGCAGTCGCTGCTGACGCGGGCGGCGGACGCGGAACGGCTGGCTTCCTACGACAGCTTGACCCGGGACGTTCGCGTCGGCGTGCTGCGCGGCACGACCGGGGAAGCGCGGCTGTTGCGGATCACCGGAATCGCGAACCGGGACGGCGCCCTTCTCGCCGGGACGAGGGTGGAGACCCCGGCCGGCGCCGTGGTCGCCGACGGCACTTCTCGCTACGCGATCACCGCCGCGGTCGCCTCCCTGGAGCTGAAGGGGCGGGAGAGAATCGTCCCGCCGGATCCGGGGATGCCCCAGGTCGTGTACCTGGGCGACGAGTCCGGGGAGGAGGAATTGCTGTCCGCGCTTCGCGACGGTGCGGTCGACGCCGTGGCCCGAGGCGAGGTGGGCAACGGCGAAGCGGCGCGGGCTTCGGACGGGGCGTTTCGGATCGCTGCGCTGGACACGCTGAAGGAGTACGGCGGCTTCGCGCTGGACGCGTCCGACGAAGGTCTGCTGACCTGTCTGGACGAGCGGATCGACTGGCTGACGGACGAGCGCCGCGTCGGCTACGCCCAGTGGCGCGCGGATCCGGGCGTTTTCCTCGACCGGGCGGGATCGTGGGCTCGAAGGGACGAGGGTTCGTGAGCGGGGGCGCCGAATGGAGCGCTCCCGCGTCTGTGGCTTCGTCGCCCGGGGCGCCTTGGGAAGATCCGCCGGTCGCCGACCGCAAGGCGGCGAAACCTCGGGAGATCTATCTGGACAACAACGCGACGACCCCGGCGTTGCCCGAGGTGGCGGACGTCGTCGTCCAGGCCATGCGGGTCGACTACGGGAATCCGTCCAGCGCCCACCGCGCGGGCAGGCGCGCGCGCGCCGCGCTGTGGAAAGCCCGCGAGCGCGTCGGCGCCTCTCTGTCGGTCCAGCCCGAAGACGTCGTCTTCACGAGCGGGGCGTCCGAAGCGAACAATATGGTCGTGCTGAACCTTCTGCGTGGCCCGCTCGAGGGCTACCGTTTCGTCACGACTGCGGTGGAGCATTCGTCCGTATTGGCTCCGGCGGGCGTCGTCGAGGACCAGGGTCGCGACGTGATCGTCGTCCCCGTGGATGAACGCGGGATCGTCGATCAAGAGGCGCTGCTCGAGGCGATCGTTCCCGGTCGCACGCTGGTGTCGGTCCAGTGGGCGAACGGAGAAACCGGAGTGGTCCAGCCGATCGACCGGTTGCTCGAGGAAGTCCACGCCCGCGACGCTCTCTTTCACACGGACGCGGTCCAGGCGGTGGGCAAGGCGCCGGTGGACCTGGACTTGGTCGGAGTGGACTTCGCGTCGATTTCGGCGCACAAGCTCCACGGCCCTCTCGGCGTGGGCGCACTGGTCCGGCGGAACCCGGACCTCCTGGCGCCGACGACGTTCGGCGGCGCTCAGGAAGGCGCCCAGCGTCCGGGAACCGAGAACGTTCCGGGCGCCGTCGGCTTCGGCGAGGCACTGCGTCTCCGGTGGGACTTGATGACCGAGGTCGCCGCGCACACTCGGCGCTTGCGGGATCGCTTCGAGGAGGCCCTCGAGAGGGTCGGAGTGGCGCGCGCGTTCAACGGATCCGAGAGCCCGCGGTTGCCCAACACGTCGAACGTCCTGTTCGAGGGCGTCGACGGAGAGGCGTTGGTCGCCCGGCTCGATCGATTGGGGATTCGCTGCTCCCAGAGCTCGGCCTGCACCAACCAGCGGCCCGAGCCGTCCCATGTGATTAGGGCGATGGGGAGGAGCGAAGCGGATGCCTATGCCAGCGTGCGCTTCGCCTTCTCCAGGTTCAATGCGTCGCGGGACGTGGACGATGCGGTCGAAGCCATCGTCCGGGTGCACGGGGACTTGGCGCGAGGACCGGGATCGGTGGTCGGGCCGGCGTGATCGGGCCCAGGTCGGCGCGCTCCCGGCCGTTGTTCGCGGAGCGGTGCGCAACGAGTGGGCACGTCGCGCCGCGGAGCCGCCGGGCAAGGTCGGACGTTGCTGGCGGTCCCGCGGGTGCATTAGGTTGGTCTGCACCCGACGTCGTGCGCCGGTCGGCGTTTGTGCCGTGCACGGGGCGGCGGGGCAACCGGTGCGGCCGTTGCGGTGTTGGCGATTCGCCGCGCCGCGGGCAACCGGGCCTTCAAGGAGAAGCCGATGCGGTTTGGCGGGCACCAGACCTTCGCGATCCGGGACGGTTGGCTCTACAAGGGTCTGCGTCTCGCCGTGGAGGATCGTGCCCGCTACCAGGATCCCGATCTCGCCGAGTGGCTCGGGGTGGGCAGGAACATGGCGAAGGCGATCGTCCATTGGATGCTCGCGACCGGCCTTGCGGAAAGGGACCCCGCCGGGGGCAAGCGAACCCGAATCCTCAGACCCACCGAGTTCGGCGAGCTCGTGTGGAGGCGCGATCGGTACTTTCTGCTGCCCGGCACGTGGTGGGCCGTTCACGTGCGCTTGGTGAACAACCCCGCGCACGCGTACAGCTGGAACTGGTTCTTCAATCGGTACAGCCCTGGACGCTTCGAGAAGCCCACGTGCGTCGAGGCCTTGCGCCGCCATCTGACGGCCCTGGGCGGTCGCGTGCCCGTGCAGGCCACCCTGGAGCGCGACGTGTCGTGCTTGCTTCGCTCCTACGCCGTCACCGTCCCGGCGAGGGTCGCGGACCCGGAGGACTCGCTGGACTGCCCCCTGAGCGAACTCGGATTCCTGGTGCACTCTCGCCAGACCGGGTTCCATCGTCTGAACCGGGGCCTCAAGCCCGTCCCGCACGCGATCTTCGCCTACGCGGTGGCGAGCGCTCGGGAATCGGGGTTCGAAGCTGCGGGTCGCCCGGCGAAGTCGTTGGACTACTCCTTGACCCAGCTGGCGCATGAGCCGAACGCGCCGGGTCGAGTCTTCGCGTTGACCTCCGAGGCGTTGTTCGACTTGGTGTCGAGGTACGAATCGGAAGGACTCGTGGATTTGAGCGGCAGCGCCGGCGAACGCGTGGTCAGAATGGATCGCCTGGACGCGCTCGGTTGCCTGGACCTCTACTACGAGATAGCGACCGATATGGCCCAGGTGGCCTGACCGCGCGATGACCGAGCGCGCCTTCCTCCGGTCGATCAACGTTCAGTTCGACGTCGAGCACCCGGAGCGCGTCTCGCACTTCCGGCCCACGACCAAGTCGGTGGGGCTGGTCTCGGCGATCGCGCGGGGCCGGGCCGGAAACGCTCTGTTCGTGGTCGCTCCGTACGGATCCGGCAAATCGATCGCGGCGGCGTACGCGGGCCATCTGGTGGAAAACTCGCCCAAGGCGTCCGAGACGCTGGAGCGAGTCGAGGGTCGGCTGGTCGACGTCGACCGGACCATGGCCGACTCGATCCGTGAACGGAGGCTGGAGGACCGGCGAGGATTGTTCGTGCCGCTCTACGGACATGTGGCTTCCGCGCCCAAGGCGTTGCAGGACGGAATCGTGGACTCGATGCGGAGGGCGAAGCTCTGGCGTCAGGCCGGCCCCATTCGGCGGCGGCGGATCTCTGCGGCCGCGGACGTGCGCCGCTTGATGGAGCTGGCGGCCACGAAGGCCGCAGAGTGCGGTCGCGATCGCATCGTGATCGTGTGGGACGAGTTCGGGCGCCACCTGCAGGGGCTCGTTTCGGAGGGTCGGCCCGAAGAGCTCGACGTGTTGCAGGTGTTGGCCGAGGTCGTGAGTCGTCCGACCCCCGTCCCGGTTTTCCTGGCGCTGCTCCTGCATCGATCGCTGGCGGGATACGCGACGGGGCTCCCGTCCGGGTTGCGAAAGGAATGGGCCAAGATCGAAGGTCGCTTCGAGACGCTTCAATACGTGGACGACTCGACCGAGCTGTACGAGGTGATCGGATCGCTGGTCCGCGAAGACCGTGCGGGTGCGCCGTCGGGCGTCGACTTCGAGTCGCTCGCCGTCGACGCGAAGCGCGTGGGGCTCTTCCCCAACGTCGCGGCCGAGCGCTTGGCGCCCGCGCTGGCGTCGGCGTGGCCGTTGACGGCGACGACGCTTCACCTCTTGCCCCGGGTCGCCGCGCGGGTCGCGCAGAACGAGCGCACGGTGTTCTCTTTTCTCCAAGGCGTCCCGCTGGACGGATCGGTTCGTCCCAGCGCGCTCTACGAGTACTTCGGCGGCGACTTTCAGGCCGACGGCGGCGCCGGAGGGACTCATCGTCCGTGGCTGGAGACTGAAAGCGCGTTGGCCAAGACGTCTCGAAAGCCGTGCGAGGAAGAGGCGCTCAAGGCCGCGTTCTTGCTGAGTCTGGGACTCGGAGGCGAGCGCGGGCGCGCGACGCGCGACCAGCTGATCTTCGCCCTCGAGGAGAGCGGCGACCTGAACGCGCTGAAGACGCTGGACGAGCTCGTCCGGAGGAACCTCTTGGTTCACCGCCGGCATGCGGATCAGCTCGTGGTGTGGCACGGGACCGACGTGGATCTGCGTGGCAGGCTGGCGGATGAGCGGACGCGTGGAACCGCCGACTTCGAGCTCGCGCGTTTCCTCGCTGCGGAGTTTCCGCCCCCGGTGTGGAGACCCGTCGAGTACAACGCCCGCCATGGAATCAGACGCTACTGCACCGCCGACTACGTCACGGTCGGGGGTCTGGCGCGTTTCCTGGAAGAGCTGGAGCTCGACGGCGGCCTCCAGCCTGGCACCGATGGACGCGTCCTCTACGTGCTTCCCGCCACCGAGGACGAAGAGGCCGAGGCCAGGCGGCGCGCGGCGCAGGCTCGAGATCCCCGTGTTTTCGTCGCGGTGGCGCCGGAGACCGGGGCGCTCGTGGACGCGGCGTTGGATCTGTGGCACTTGCAGCGGATGCACGCCGACCCGGACTTGTTGTGCACGGACCCGCTGGTCGGCGCCGAGCTGGACCAGTTGGCCGACGACGCGCGGACAGGATTGCAGCCTTTGGTGGATCGAGTGGTTCGTCCCCAAGCGCGCGGAAGCGCGTGGTTTCACAAGGGCCGGGAAGTGACTTTGGACAGCGTCTGGGCCCTGCGCCGCCTGCTCTCGGAGACCATGGACGACGTGTTCCCCGAGACGCCGGTGATCCACTCCGAAATGGTGGTCCGCCGCCGCGTCTCGCCCGTGATCTCCAACGCTCGAAAGAAGGTCGCACTGGGCCTTTTGGAGCGTTACGGCCAGGAGGACGTTGGGATCGAGGGCGGCAACGCGGATCGGGCCATCTTCGGTAGCGTTTTCCTGCGCACCGGCCTGTACCGTTTCGACGGCGAGCGCTGGGGATTCGCTCAGCCCGAAGAAATCCCGGGGGGGGGGGGGGGGCAGGACTCCGATCCGTATGGAGTAGGATCCGGAGCTTTCTAACAGAGCCACGAAAAGCCCCCGTCCAGGAGCTCTGCGACGAGCTCTTGAGTCCTCCCTTCGGTGTCCGGGAAGGCCTTCTGCCCCTTCTGCTCGCCGCTGGGTTCAAGGCGTTTCCCGTGGCCGCGACGCTGTGGCGCCGCGACGGATTCGTCGACGATCTTCTCCCGTCCGTCTTCGAGGACATGGTGCGCAACCCGGGGGACTACGTCGTCGAAGTTCGGGGCACGACGGATGAGGAAGAGGCCTACCTCGTCAGGCTCTACGACCTGTTTTCCGGTCGTCGGCTGTCGGAGCGTCCGCAGGACCTACTGCGGGTCTGCGTGGACGCAGTCCTCGAGTGGCGACACTCTCTTCCCTCGTCGGTGGGCCATTCGCGTCGCCTTTCCACGAAGGCCCGGGAGTTTGATCGAGCGCTCGCATCGACGGATCCCGGAGCGCTGTTCCTGGATATCCTGCCTCGGGAGGTGGGGGCGGAGTTCACCGACGTCGATGCGTTGATTCTCGGAATCGCCGAGATCAAGGACGAATTCGACCGTGTGCCTCGCAGACGGGAACGGCAGGCGATCCAGGTGCTCGCGCAGGTCCTGGTGGACCGCGGGGCGGTGCCCGCTGCCGGGCGTGACGGCGGCGGCGTTCGACATCTGGGATCGCAATGGGCTGCTTGCATTCCAGAATCCGTGGCGAGCCATCTTCCAGACCACGTCGCGAAGGGCGTCCTGACCCGTCTCCAGACGCCCTTCCGGGATGACCGCACGATGGTGCAGGCCCTCTCGACGCTGCTGGTCGGCTTGCCCGTCGGAGAATGGGACCAGTCGTCCCTACCCGTGTTCCGTGCTCGTCTGCGCCAAGCCATGGACCAAATCGAGAGCACTGGACTCGAGATGATGCGGAAGGCGGGAACGGACGAGGCGCTCCAGAGCGGCATGGGCACGCTGGTCAAGGCCCGGATTTGGTCCGCCGCGACGAGGCTGGCAGACGTGATAGGTCCTGCGGAAGCGGCCATCCAGCTAGAGATGATGGCCGCCGACCTACGGGAAGACCCCCAATCCCAACTGGATGTCGCATGATGCGATTTCGAGAGGCGATGGCGCACGCCAACGATTCGGGGTTCCGTCACGTGGTCAGCGTGTCGGGCGGGAAGGACTCGGCGGCGTTGGCCTTGTACATGCGAGCGCAGTATCCGCAGGTGGAGATGGAGTACGTTTTTTGCGATACCGGGTGTGAGCTGCCCGAGACGTACCAGTACCTCGGCCGGCTGGAGGCGGTCTTGGGCGAGCGGATCATCTACCTGAACGCCCTCGATCTCCTCGGCGTTGCTAGAAAGCCGGGCAGGAACCCGTTCGACATCTGGCTCACCGAAGTGTATGGCGGCTTCCTGCCGAGCCCGCGGGCCCGGTGGTGCACGCGCGTGCTGAAGATCAAGCCATTCGAGCGCCATGTGGGAGACGACAAAACGTTCAGCTACATCGGCATCCGGGGGGACGAGGATCGAGACGGATACCAGGCCAAGAAGCCTCCCGTCATCTCACAGCAGCCGAACATCGTCCCCGTGTACCCGTTCAAGGACGACGGCCTCGGCATTGCGGACGTGACCCGGATCCTGAACGAGTCCGGTCTGGGGTTTCCGGCCTACTACGAATGGCGCTCCAGGTCAGGGTGCTACTTCTGCTTCTACCAGCAGGTAGGCGAGTGGCAGGGACTCAAAGAGCGTCACCCGGAGTGGTTCGAGCGGGCAAAGGCGTATGAGAAAGATGACTTCACTTGGGTCGATGGTCGGACCCTTGACGACATCGCGGCTCGCCCAAAGCGAGAACCGATACCAATGCCCGATCAGGCAGTGGGGTGTGCGGCATGTCACCTGTGATGGCCGATGTCCTTGCTTGTCGCATATATGTCATTTTTGACTTCATGTTTAGTGGTGAGTGGCTGCAATTATCAGTAAACGCATCTAAAAAAAGAATCGCCGTATGAGCATTCGTTATGGATGGAGTAAAGATGAGCGGGCATGGCATGATCTTAGCGACGTGTCGGCTTCCGACAAGTGGAAGGTAGTGCCCTTTGCGGATAGCGCAGCTAGGAGGGTCCCCAAAAGGCCTGGAGCATACCTCATCGTATCGCCGCCACCATCTTCCCCAAAGATCCTCAGGACATTGTGTACTCCTCTCTACGTCGGCCACACCGTTGACTTGCGAATTCGAATGCGATGGCATTTGAAAATGAGTCCAATATTAACGAGTCCCTTCAAGGGTCCGCTCAGCCTATTCTATTACGTCGTTGCGTCCACGAAGAAGGAAGCGAGGTCGATTGAACAGAGGCTTATGAACGCTTACGGTCCGCCGTACAATGAAATCAAGGCGATTAAGGCAACTCTCGGGGCACCGTTGCCGGCCGGTGGTCCTCGAAATGACGATACGTTTCCACTAAATGCTTAGCACGCATGCGTTTTGGTCCACCTATGGTGGCTGTCAAATGCTATTTCGCGTCTTCACGGATACAATCCAAAATTCAGGAGAAGCAGAGTGATTTTCTTTTCTTCGATACGCGCCTACATGGGATCTTGGGTCTACTACATCGTCCGAATGTCGATGCGCGATGCCGCAGACAACATTAAATTCGCATCGGAGGTGTGGGAGGACCGAACTCTCGACGATGCCATCCAAAGAGAATTGGACGAAAGTAGAGCCAAGGAGGAGATAGTCGAGTACTTGGCAGGCCAGGGTGATCGATTCTTCGCCGCAATTGTAGTGGCAGCCCTCGAGGGCAACCCGACGTGGTTTCCGTTAGATATTGCAGCGACTCCAGAAATGAAACTGATATCTGGCGATAGTCCCGTTAGCGATACCTTTGGCTTGCTTCGATTTGACGGGCAACAGAAGTACTACGTTTTGGACGGTCAACATAGACTTTTTGCCATCAAGGAGTTGCTAAAAAGCAAGGGTGGCGATCTGCCCAAGGCGCCTGACGGGTTTGGAGAGGAGCATATTTCGGTCATTTTTGTCGTTCCCGATCAAGGAGAGGCGCAAGATGCGTTCTTGGAGCGATACCGCCGCCTTTTTGGCAATCTCAATCGGTATGCCAGGCCCACCGGAATGGTGACTAATATCATTATGGACGAAGATGACGTGTTTGCAATCCTGACACGTCGTTTGGTTACAGATCACAAGTTGTTTAAGGCGACGAAAGTTGGCGATAATGATGTATTTCGGGTGAAGACGACAAAGGGCGAGAACCTGCGGGATAAGGACAGCTTCTTTACTAGTCTTGTAACACTGTACAAGATCAATATGGATTTGCTCTTGTCGAGAGCGCGCAAGAACGGAGAAGGGGGATGGCCGGAGCTTGGCAAGCGTGCAGAGCTGAAGAGATTCGTGCGCTTTCGTCCGAATGACGAGATAATCGGTGAGCTGTACGCGGAGCTGGTTGGCATTTGGGACAAGCTCCAGCGGGTGTTTCCCGAATTGACCTGTGATCCGCCGTCGATGCGCAAGCATGACAGCGAAGGGGAGAACTCAGCGCTGTTTCGGCCAATCGGGCAGAAGATAATGGCGCGTTTGGCGCGACGAATCCTCAACATCGGCATGAATGGACACGACGTGGATATGTTGGGAAAGCTCAACTGGCAAATGCACGATGTGCCATGGCGGAACCTGCTTCTCGTGTATGACGTACATCGGGCAAGATGGAAGATGAGGAGCGAAAGTCGCAAGGATGCCATCGACATGGTAACGGATCTCCTTTGGTTTCAGATGGGTTTCGTTCCCGTTGAGGGTGGGGCGGAGACCCTGCGGCGATCCTGGGAAGGGCTAGTGCTACCGGGTCCTGGGGTCGATGAACGCGATGACTTGGACCATATGTGGGAGGCCATCCTCGCGAATCGACTATAGGGACGTGTGCTGCAGGAGCGAGGCGGGCAAGCCAATACGCAGTATGTCGTGAAGAAGACTACTCCGTCGATGGTGTGACCACCCAATTCCTCTGACTTGGCACGCCCGTCGTCGGGTCCTTCCGCGTGTGTCGAGGTCACGCCTCTGCACCGTGGTGCGTACGGCGGTTGCCCGAACTTCGGCGATCGGATCTTCACCCGCATCGGATACGGCCGTTTCGGTGCCTGCGTCCGAGACGCCGCCCGTCAGCGTGCGAACGACGTGACGAGCGGCCGGACGGGTTGAACACCGCTCCCGCCCACGCTTCGATGGCGTGTCCGCCGTCGCGCCGCTTGATCTGGCGCGTGTGCGCGGTTCGGGGGGTGTTGGATCGGCGGTGCACCGGGATATTGTGTTGGTTATGCTCCAGGCGTAACTTGTGGGCGTCGAAGGGGTGCTTCGGGGCAACGAGTCGAGGATCGCGGCCCGACGGAGCACAGCAAGGTCGGGATTGCGGTCATTCTCGATCAGGAGGGCGTGCGTATTCCAACGGGATCTAAGGACCTGGTGTTACGGCGCGAGTTGCGACGGTGTTCCGGGAGCGTGGCGGAGGCGGGATCGCCGTCGCCTGAGGCGCAACTGACGTTTCTTCGTTCGCTCCAGCGATTGTTGGACGAAGGCACCTTCACATCCAGCTACAAGTTCGCGCTCCTCCACGCCATCGCGGACTTGTGTGTCCTGCAGGGCGACGACAGCGGAGACGAACTCGCGCTCGCGACCTCCGACATCGCCGATCGGTTTGTTCGGCTCTATTGGCGTCACGCGGCGCCGTTCGGAGTCGGAGACGCGAGCCGGGTGCTCAGACAGAACACTGGTCGGCAGGCGGCGGTGATCCAAGAGCTCGAATGGCACTACCAGCAGTGTCGGGGTTCGCTCCCCAATCTGGAGCAGAACGAAGAGGCGTGGACGCGCCTCCGAAGGTCGGTTGAGAACCGGATCAAGCGAATGCCGCTATGGAAGTTGCAGACCGTCGGTTCCGAGCGTTTGGATTTCCTGTACGACAACGTCGACGGCGGCTCGGTCATTCGGCTCAAGCCTGGAGTCGCCTACTGTTTTCGGGCCTTCCACCCGATGATCGTGGACATGCTCCAGGGGATCTGGCTCGATTTCGTTCAGCGGCGAAATGTCCAGCTATTGGGTCAGATCCCCGATCTACGGTCCTTCCTCTTTGGGACTCGACGCGGCTCTCTCGCTCCATTTCGCTCGCTGCTTCGGGAAGTGCAGATGGGGAGGTGCTTCTACTGCGGGCGCGACGTCGGGTCGCGGGGAGCGGTGGACCACTTCATTCCCGTGCGGCGGTACTCTTTGCACTTGGGGCACAACTTCGTGCTGGCCCACAAGGGGTGCAACTCGCGCAAGTCCGACTTCCTGGCGGCCGAAGAGCATCTCGACCGCTGGTTCCACCGAAACCGCGTTCGCCGGGACCACTTGGAGAGCGGCTTCGATCAGCGCGGCGTCCCGCACGACTGGCACGCGACGTGGCAGGTCGCGCGTTGGGCGTACGGCCAGGTGCACAGCGTCGGCGGGCAGGTTTGGGTTCTGGACAAGGAGCTGAGGCCGCTGTCCGGCGATTGGGCGGAGATTCTGGCGCCGGGGCCGGACCCGGCAGCCGAAACGGATCCAGCGCCGTGACCGAGGGCAGCGATTTTCCGCGCGTGGGCGAGGCCACGAGCTCGATCCTGCCGTTCAACCTGGACGACCTCCTCCACTGTCGAGGCGTGGAGTCGGAGCGCGTCGAGTTCAGAGGCGCCTGGAACCCGGAAGCGACCGGGCCGCAGGCGCTCCGCACGATCTGCGCCTTCGCGAACGACTACCACAACCTGAACGGCGGCTACGTCGTGCTGGGAGTGGCGGAACGCGATGGACGGGCGGCGCTGCCGCCACGCGGACTGTCGGCGGCCGAGGTCGAAGCCGCGCAGAAGTGGATTCGCGGCAACTGCAACCGGATGGATCCTCCCTATCCGCCCATCCTGTCGCCGGAAGAGGTCGCGGGCCGTCTCATCCTGGTCGTGTGGGCCCCGGGAAGCGAAATGAGGCCCCACCGCGCCCCGGGGGCTCGCGGCGGCGGGCCGAGGTACTGGATCCGTTTCGGCGCGGAAACGGTGGACGCCGAACAGCGCGGGGACCTGTTGCGGAGGCTCGTCGAACAGACGGCCCGGGTGCCCTGGGACGACCGCAGGGCGACGGGCGCGCGCGTCAGCGATCTCCGTGAGACGAAGGTCCGCGAGTACCTTCGCGAAGTGGACAGCGGGCTGCTCGACGAGCCGAGCGCGGAGGAGGTCTACCGGAGGCTTCGCGTCACGACGCCCGTCAACGATCACGAGGCGCCGCGAAACGTCGGCCTCCTGTTCTTCTCCAGCGACCCCGAGCGGTGGTTTCGGGGCGCCAAGATCGAAGTCGTGCATTTCCCGGGCGGATCGGCGGGCGACGTGCAGGACGAACGCGTCTATCGCGGAGGGCTGGCGGACCAGCTGCGCGACAGCCTCCGCCATCTGGAGGCCCTCTCGACTTTGCGCCTGCGAAAGCGACCGGACCGCTTTCAGGCCGGAACGTGGGTCAGCTACCCGCTCCCGGCGCTGCGCGAAACCCTCGTCAACGCCGTGTATCATCGCGGCTACGACGTGGATCAGCCGGAACCGACGAAGGTGTACGTCCACCCCGACCGGATCGAGGTCGTCAGCTACCCGGGGCCCGTTCCGGGGATCGAACTCGAACACCTGGAGCCGGGCGCTCGGGCTCCGGTGGTTCCCGCGCGGAATCGCCGCATCGGCGAGTTCCTCAAGGAGATCAAGATGGCCGAGGGACGTCTTTCCGGCTTGCGGAAGGTGTTTCGATCCATGGAGGTCAACGGGTCCCCTCCTCCGCGCTACCAGTTCGACGAACAGCGGACCTTCTTTCAGGCGACCCTGTTCGCGCATCCGGAATACGGCGCTCCGTAGGTGATCGGAACGCCGCGCCGTCAACGCAGGGGGCGTGGACTTGGCGCGGCTTCGCGCGCCGCCGACCTGCCCTTGACCGGATGGAGGGAGCGGGAAAACGACGGTCCCCTCCCCGACGGCGGTGGGACCGGAAGCCACCGCGCCGCGCCCCGCTCCGCCGAGTTCAGTCTCCCCCGCCCATTGCCCGAACGGTCGGGACGCCGCAGTATTGCGCGATGCGACTCTTCGGATTGTGCGGAAAATCGACTTCCGGCCGAGCGGCCGCCTCCGAGCCCCGCGTCAGCGAGGGGGAGCGGTGACGCGACACCGAACGAAGCGGTGGTGGGACAAGCTGCAGGCGGTGCTCGAGCTGGAGAAGCGGTGGAAGGTCGACCGCGAGGCCCTGATCGAGGCCGTGGCGGATCTGGCCGCCGACTACCGGGACCTGCCGCTTGTCGAACGGTGCCTGGTCAAGCAGGTGGCGTGGCCTCGCCGCTGGGGCCGGGCCAGTCACTGGGTGGCCCGCGACGCGAACGACGCGCAGGCAGGGACGGTCGTCTCCGAGGCCGCCGAGGGATACCTGCTCACGATGCTCGTCTTCGCCCCTCGCCTGCGGCGCAACTACCGGAACTGGGGCGCGCTGCGCGCCTCCGACCTCCCGACCGCAGGATTCTTCCCCAAGGATCTGGCCGTCTATCTGACCAGGAGTCGGAATCCGCCTTCCAGCGTGGTCGCCGGAGGATTGATCGTGTTTCCGGGCGCGCTCTCGATGCTCGCGAGGCGAGCCACGAAGACGCTGCTCGCGCTCGGCCCCACGCCCGTGGCGGACGTCGCCCGCTGGATCGGGGCGGACCCGAAGCTGTGCGACCTCTCGCCGGACGAGGTCGAGCGCATCCTGCGGCGCCACGAGGACTTCGAGGTGCAGGGCGACGAGATCGCGCTGGCGCCGGGCAAGGCTCCGAGCATCGTCCTCACCCCGAACGAGCGGCTGTTGCTCGCGCTCTTCCGGGAGCGCGGCGGCGTCGTGGGCCGCGAGACGTACGTCTACGAAATGCGGGTTCGGGGAGGGGTGAAGGTGCCGCTCGCGTCCGCTCTCCTGAGGGCGCCGTTCGTCCGCCGCTTGCAGCGCGGGGTCTACGCCCTGCGGGGCGTGCGGATCGGGGCGAGCGAGGCCCATGCGGTCAAGGAGGCCCAGGACGAGGCGTTCCGAGGCGCGCTGGTTCGCTTCGAGCGCGACGGGGATCGAATGGAGTGCTGGTACGAGATGAGCGTCCCGGCGCTCCAGCGCGGCACGGTGCCGTTGCCCGACGACGCGCGCCTGCCCAGCCGCGACTGGGAAGCCTACATGCCGGACGAGACCGTCGCGAAGCTCCGCGTTCGGTCGGGGTCCTTGGGGGGGCTCGGGCCGTGGCTGAGGCGCGCCGGGTACGAGGTCGGCTCCAGGTTCTCGATGGAGTTCCTCTTCGACGACGCCGCGATCTACGTCTACGCCGGCGGCCCCGCCGGCGGGGCCGCCGCCGCCGACGGGACCTGAACCGCTGCGAGGCGCATTTGCGTAGAATTGTCTCGGGGACGAACGGGGGCGCGCTCGACGGGACGCTGCGACGCGGGTCCCTCGTTCCTCCGGCGGACGATCCGAAGACCACTCGCCCGAGCCGAAGAGCCGAATTTTGCCAGCCCTAGCGACAGCAGCGGAAATCGAACCGGACACCACCCTCGTCGCGGCGCTCCGCCGACTTCGCGGCCGCGCCACGCTGGGCGACGTCGTCTCCGCCACCGGCATGCCGGAGGACCGAGCCGAGGCCGAGCTCAAGAGCCTTCTGGAGACGCGTCGGGGGCACCTCGAGGTCTCCGACTCCGGCGATGTCCTCTACAGCTTCGACCCGAAGCTCATCGCCCGGGACCGGGAGCCGGCCAGCGTCCGCTTCAAGCGCGCCGCCTGGGCGGCCTTCAAGACGGGGTTCAAGGTCTGGACGGCGGTGATGCTGGTCGTGTACTTCGTCGTCTTCGTGCTTCTGATCCTGGCCGCGATGGCCGCCAACAGGGACGACCGGGGCGGCGGATTCGGCGGTCGGGGCGGATTCAGCCTCGGCGACTTCTTCCTGCTCCACTGGCTCCTGGGCGGGCGGGGCTGGAGCCGGGGCAGCCTCTACTACGGGCACAGTCACGCGAAGCGCCTGCCGAAGGACGCGCGCCCGCCGTTCTACAAGAAGGTCTTCGCCTTCATCTTCGGCCCCGACGAGCCCAAGCCCACGCGACTCCAGAGGGACCGGAGCGTCCTCGGTCTGATTCGGGCGCGGGGCGGCGTCCTGACGCCGACGGAACTGGTCGAGCACACCGGGCTCCGCGTGCACGAGGCCGTCGAGGAGATGGGGCGCCTGACGGGCGCCTACGGCGGCGACCCGCACGTCTCGGAGCGCGGCGAAGTCGTCTACGCCTTCCCCGGACTCATGAAGAGCGCGCACGGAAGGGTCGGCGCGCGGGAGCCCGATCCCGCGTGGCGCCGTCTGCAGCGGCCCAAGAAGCTCACCGGCAACAGCGCGGGCTCGAACTGGGGCATCGGCGCGATGAACGGCTTCAACCTGGGAGCCTCCGTCGTGCTGGGCCTGGCTCCCGCCCTTCAGGTCGCCGTCGCGAGCGTCGCGACGGTCGGCCCGCTTTGGTTCTGGGGTCTGGGCGTGGTGCCGGCCACGTTCAGCGGCATGTTCTTCGGCATCCCTCTGCTCCGGTCGCTGGGCCTGCGGAGCGAGAATCGAGCCCGCCTCCGCAACAACGCGCGCCGCCTGCTGGTCGGACTCGTGTACAGTCGCAGCGTCGCCACGGTGCGGGACGTCTCGGCCGCCGAGGCCGTCGACCACGTGGTCCGGCGGCTCGAGGGCTGGTCCGCGTCGCCCAAGCTGGTGCTCGAGGAGCTCCGGACTCTGGCCGCCGAGTTCGACGCCGACGTCGAGGCGGTGGACCGGGACTTCGTCTATCGCTTTCCCGCCATCCGGGAGAGCTACGTCGACGCCGAGCTCGCGAGAGGACGGCTGCGCCTGCAGGACCAGAAGCTGGGCCGGATCGTCTATTCGACCGCGGACACGGCCGCCGAGGCGTCCGAACGCGACGGGGAGGCCTTCGACCGCGAGCTGAAGCGCGCCGAGATCGACGTGTCGAAGTACCGCCCCGCCTTGGGCGAGGCGCGCTACGTCGAGGATTTCGAGCTGGTGCTGGACGACGCGGGCGGCGGCCGCGGACGCCGCGGGACTACGGTTCGGCGCCGACCCTCTCCTCCGAGGCGGCGGCCTGAATGGCGGTGAAGGCGTCTCGCCACCAAGGCAGGGACTGAGCGCCGACCAGCGGCACGCCGTTGATCAGGAAGGACGGGGTCCCCCGCACGCCCAGGCGCGCGCCCGAGAGCACGCCGCTTCGCACCCGGGGCTTCGGTCGCTGCTCGGCGACGCAGGATCGGAAACGGTCGCCGTCCGCGCCCGCCTCGGCGGCGATCCTCTCCAGGACGTCGCCCGGATCGTCGAGGCGCTTCCAGTCCGACTGGCGCTGGTAGAGCAGGCGGGCCATGGGCCAGAACAGCTCCTGCTCGCCCGCGCACTCCGCCGCGTAGGCGGCGTTCATGCCGTTGGCGAACATCCCGCTGACGTAGGTCACGTAGGTCCAGCGCACCCGGTCCGTGCGCACGTACTCCTCCAGCAGCGACGGGAAGGTCTCCGTGTGGAAGCGGCGACAGTAGCCGCATCCGAAGTCGCTGAACTCGATCACGTGGATGGGCGCGTCGGGCGAGCCCCGGTGGAAGCCCAGCTCCTCGAGCGGGTGCTCCTGGGCGGGCGGCACGAGGGTCGTGCCCCCGGCCGAGAGCATGGAGAGCGGAACGGACTGCGTCGGCGAGCCCGTCCTCGCGTCGTCGGCCTCTCCGGCGTCTTCGTCGCCCGCGCACCCCATGGCCAGGGCCGCGGCCAGAGTCGCGATTCGAGCGGCCAAGGGGATCGCCGCGCCCGAAGGCCGCCGCTTCGACCTGGACCGCGTCGCGCCTCCGCGCGTCGCGGCGTCCCTGAAATCAACCACCGCAGGCTCCGCAAGCTTCGAGTCTTCGCGCCCCTTCCACCTCAATCCTGATCGCATCGTCCGGCGGACGCCACCCCGCGCGGCGCGCGTCGCCGGCGAAGGAGCGTCCCGCGGGCTGGCGACCCGATCCGGCGTCCTTCGCCGCCGAGCCCCCTTCCTGTCGCGTTGCAGCCAAGCCGAAGGCGTCGAGTCCTCGGAGCGATCTGGGCGCGCCGTCCCGCACGACCACCGTCTCGGCGATCTTGTCGTGGATGGCCTGCCGGTTCGGGTCCCACCAGACCTGGGCGAACCCCAGAAGGCCGGTCGCCACGCCTGCGGCGTACCCGCCGGCGCGCTCCAACGACAGATACAGGCCGATCGGTTGTCCGTTGAGGCGCACGACCCTGAGCCCCATCGCCCTCTTGCCCGGCGTGCGGCCCTGCCACAGGGCCAGGAACAGCGTCAAGTAGACGGTTCCCCAGCCGAAGACGAGTCCCGCCTCGTCGGCCGCGTCCCGGATCCAGGTGAACAGCGTGGACGGCGGTTCGACTTGGGCCCGCGCCTCCTCGCGGCCGGCGCGGAGATCGTCCCGCAAACGGGCCGCGTCCAGCCGCAGCGCCGAGATCGTGTCCAGAAGCGCCCGCTCCCGGGTCGCCTCGGGACTCGCCGGCGGCGGGGCCGAGCCGCCGTCCCCCGTCTCCGCAGCGGGCGCGCCGCCGAAGAGCGAGTCCGCGACGAGCGCGGACAGGGCGGCGCCGTCGATGCGGGGATTGTTGACCGCGAGGCTCGCGATCGCGGTCAGCACGACTTCGCGTTCCATGCCCGCGTCGGACATGCGGGCGGCGAGCTGGAGCGCGGACTCGAGGGCGTCCTCGTCGCCTTCGCTCGTCGCCAGGCTCTGGGCCGCACCGATCCCCGCCAGCGCCTCCGTCAGCGTCAAGTCGCCGTCGTCGGGCGACGACGGGACCCGGTCGAAGACGAGGGGCGCCACCCAGACGACCGCGACTCCGGCGACCAGAATCAGCGCGCCGGCGCAACCCAGCGCCGCCCGCTTGGCCGGACCCGCGGCAGCCCCGGCGGGCGCCTTCGTCGCCATGCGAAAGAGCGTCAGCGCGGCGACGCCCGCCAGGACGCTCCACCCCAGCAGCTGCAGGATCAGAATCAGGACCAGGTCGATCGCCAGGGCGGCCATCCGCCGCCAGGGGGGCGCGAGCGGGGTCCCCAACAGGGCCGGCGCCACGGAAAACGCGTCCGGCGTCACGATGGAGCGAGGGTCGGCGGTCGTCGAGGACGGCATCTCTGACACTCCGGTTCGGCTGGATCGGACCTCGAGGCCCCGTGCGGCGCCGCGACTCGGATCATGACCGTCCCCGTCGCCGGGGCACAAGGTCCGGCGAGGCCCCGTCCCCGCAGCCTCTCGCGGCGCCGTTCCGGGCCGACGCGCGGCGACGGGCCTTATCTTGTCGGGTGCGCCGAGTCGCCGGCGTCGCGCCCTCCCGCTGGCGCGGGCCGGGCCCGCGAATCGCCCGAAGCAGACCTCTCCGAGCTCCCAGGATCCGCCATGCGCAGGAGATCCGACGTCGTCTCGAGACTGGAAGCCGTCTACAGGGAAGCCTACGACAGAGCGTCCGAGGACGGTCGGGAGAACGAGATGGCCGCCCTGGACTTCCGCTTCCAGCGCGACCAGATCCTGCTCGAGGCGTTGCTGGACGTCCGCGACGCGTTGGGGAAGCTCGGCGCGGAGGGAGGCGGCGGGGAATCGAGCCTCCTGGACAAGGCGAAGGCGCTCCAGAGGCTCGCCGGGCTCGAGGGACCGCGCACGAAGAGGTTGCCGTGAAGATCTACACCCGGCGCGGCGACGCCGGAGAGACCGGTCTGTTCGGCGGTCCGCGGACCCGAAAGGACGATGCGCGGGTCGAGGCCTACGGCACGGTCGACGAGCTGAACGCGGCGATCGGGGTCGCTTTGGCCGGCGTGGCGCGTGCCGCGACCGGCGAGCGGCTGTCCCGGGTGCAGTCGGACCTGTTCGCCTTGGGCGCCCACCTCGCGACGCCGCCCCCGGAGGAGGGCCGGCGGGCGCCCCGCCTGCCCGTCCTGCCCCTGGACCGGATCGGGGAGATGGAGGGGTGGATCGACGAGGCGATGGCCGCCTCGCCCCCGCTCAGGGCCTTCGTGCTCCCTGCGGGGAGCGAGGGCGCGGTTCGCCTCCACGGCGCCCGGGCCGTGTGTCGGCGCGCCGAGCGCCGGGTCGTCGCGCTGGCGGCGTCGGCGGACCCCGGCGTCGTTCGCTACCTCAATCGCCTGTCGGACTATCTGTTCGCGGCCGCGCGCCTGGAGAACGTCGAGGCCGGCCTGGACGACGCGCCGTGGTCGGGCGACGGCTGAGGCGCCGCCGCGGCGCCCGCTCGGGCGCGGACCGGTCGGAGCGCGGCGCCCGGGTCGCTTCGGCGGCGTCCGGATCGCGCGCGCGCCGAAGGACGCCCCCGAACCCGTCGAGGCGCCTGTCGTGACGGTGACGCTCGAACGCGGCGAGGTCGTGCCTCCCCACGGAGACGTCGTGCGCCTGGACGTGCGCCGCCCGCGGCGCGGGGCCGACGGTCCCCGTTCCGTGATCCTGGTCGCCCACGGCTTCAAGGGGTTCAAGGACTGGGGCTTCTTCCCGCTCCTCTCGAAGCGGCTCGCGGCCGACGGCCACGTGGTGGTCTCGTTCAACTTCTCCCTGAACGGCGTGGGCCCCGACCTGACGAACTTCACCGACCTGGACGCCTTCGGCCGCAACACGCTGTCGCGCGAGGTGGACGACGCGTCCTGGATGATCGAGGCCGCGCTCGCCGGCGAATGGACGGACGGCGCCCAGCCGGACGCGCTGGGTCTCCTGGGCCACAGTCGCGGAGGCGGCGTCGCCGTCGTCGCCGCCGCGGAGAGCGGGCGGGTCTCGTCCCTCGCCACGTGGGCCTCGGTGGCCACCTTTCGCCGCTGGACCGACGAGCAGGTCGAGGACTGGACGGCGCGCGGGGTGACGTTCGTGAGCAACGCCCGCACCGGCCAGGAGATGCCGCTGCGCCGCTCGCTGTGGCGGGACTTCCTCGACAATCGGCGTCGCCTGGACGTGACGGCCGCCGCCCGGCGCGTGCGGGCGCCGTGGCTGATCGTCCACGGATCCCGGGACGAGACGGTGTCGGTCGACGAGGCCGGACGGCTGCACGAAGTCGCGCCCCGCTCCGTGCTTCGAGTCGTCGAGGGGGCGGGGCACGCCTTCGACGTCGCGCACCCGATGGTCGCGTCGTCGCCCGGGCTGGAGGAGGCCATCGAGGCGACCCGCGTACATTTTCGGAGCGTGCCGTGAGACGGTCGCGGGCCTCGAGCGACGGCCCTCGCGGGACCGGTTTCGGCCGCCGGGCGGTCGGCTTGCGGATTCGGTGCGGATTCGGCGATTATTGAAGGCTTGATTCTGGTGGAAACGCTTCGAGGTGGACTGTGACCTACGTCATCGCCGAGCCCTGCATCGGCACCAAGGACGCGAGCTGCGTGGAGGTGTGCCCCGTCGACTGCATCTACGAGGTCGGCGAGCAGTACCTCATTCATCCCGACGAGTGCATCGACTGCGGCGCCTGCGAGCCGGAGTGCCCGGTTCAGGCCATTTTCCCCGATACCGACGTGCCGCCGGAGTGGACGGACTACATCGAGAAGAACGCCGTCCACTTCGAGTCGTCCGCGCACGCCGGCTGACCCCGAGTTCTCCCGGGACGCGGCCACGCCGAGCTCCCGCCGCGTCTTCGCTCCCGCGCGCCAACGAACAAGGGGGACGGCCGCACCGCGCGACCGCCCCCCTCTTTTTCCTCGACGTGGACTCGACTGCGACCGGGGCTGGGATCGACGCCACCTCGTGGCCGGGGCCCGTCGGGGAGCGCGGCCGCGGCGGTGGCGCCGTCTCGCAACGGCCCCTCCAGAGCGTCGGCTCCCGATTCGGGCGCTTCTAGAATCCCAGCGCTCTCAGCTTCTCCAGCCGGACCTTCCCCGGCATCGTCTCCCCCGGAGGGATCTCCTCGGTCTTCGCCTCGACGGGCTCCGAACGAGCAGGCCCCTGTCGGAGAAGGGCGATGCCAGCGGCCGTCAGCACGGCCACGCCCAGCAGATGCACGGTGATCTTGCGGATCGCTTCCTCCTCGATCGAATGTGAGCGACGGGTCGGGACGCGAGCTCCATGCGGAACGCCGCCTTCTCCGCGTGGGCCCGTTCCAAGGTACATGCAATTGTCGTGCCAGGTTTTCTCGCCGGGCTCGGGCGTCCTTGCCGACCATCGACCGGAGCCGGGATGTTCCTTTTTCCAAGCGAGTTGTCCCTCTCCGATTCTCTCGACGCCGCCGGCGCCCCGCGCCGGCCAGGGCGTCACATTTCTGACCCCGGCGACGGTGGAGTCGACGCCGGCCGACCGGGGCGCGACCGGCTCCTTCGCTCTCCGAGCGCGCGAATCCGGGTGGGAGGCCCCGGCATGCCCGATCCCGTGACCGTCGCCCAGCGCCTGGTGCGCATCCCTTCGGTGAACCCCGTCCTGGAGGAAGGAGGCGACGGGGAGGGGGCCGTCGCGCGGACGACGGCCCGCTGGCTCGACGCCTGGGGCTACGACCCGGAAGTCGCCGAGGTGTCCCCCGGGAGATACAACGTCGTGGGTCGCCGGGGGACGTCGGCGGGTCCGACGCTCCTCTTGAACGGCCACCTGGACACCGTCGGCGTGGCGGGAGCGGCCGACCCCTTCTCCGGCGCGATCCGGGACGGGAAGCTCTTCGGTCGCGGCGCCGCCGACATGAAGGGCGGCGTCGCCTGCATCCTGGCCGTCGCGTCGGAGCTGGCGAGCGACCTGAGCGGCGAAGGCGCGTTCGGCGAGTTGATCGTGGCGCTGACGGCGGACGAGGAACACGCGTCGCTGGGCATGGCCGCCCTCGTCGAGTCCGGCGTCGGCGCCGACGCCGCCGTGGTGTGCGAGCCCACGAGTCTCCGCGTGGCGCCCGCCCACAAGGGCTTTCTCTGGGTCGAAGCCCGCGTTCGCGGTCGGGCGGCGCACGGATCGCGGCCCGACGAGGGCGTCGACGCGATCGCGCACATGGGCCGCGTCCTGGTCGCGCTCGAGGAGGAAGCCGAAAGGCTGACCCGGGGCCGGAGCCACCCCCTGCTGGGCTCCGCTTCCCTGCACGCGGGGACCGTCGAAGGGGGAACGGCGCCTTCGGTGTACCCCGACCGATGTCGTCTGACCTTCGAACGGCGGACGCTGCCCGGAGAGACGCCGGGCCGCGTCATGCGGGAGCTCGACGCCGCGCTCGCCCGCGTCCGTCGCGGGCGCTCCGGCGTCGACGTCGCCCTGGAAGCGGGACTCCACCGCGCGGCGACCGAGACGCCTTCGTCGTCCAAGGTCGTGCGCGAACTCGGGAGGGCTTGCGCGCGCGCAGGCCTGCCGGACGCCCCGGCGGGCATGTCGGCGTGGGTCGAAGCCGGCTTCCTGAACGAGAGCGGCACGCCGGCCGTCTGCTTCGGTCCCGGCTCCATCGCCCAGGCGCACGCGGCCGACGAATGGGTTCGCGCGTCGGAAATCCGGGTCGGCGCCCGCGTTCTGGCGGACTTCGCCCGCTCGTTTCTGGGCCTGCGCCCCCAGGGGAAAGGCGCGCGTCCGACCGGTCGGACGGAGTAGCGTCTCCCCGCCCCTTCGGACCCCCGGGCCTACCGGGACCGGCTGGTGATCTCGATCGCTCCGCCGGGGAAGTTGGTCCCGTACCTCATCGTGGCGTCCGACGCGCTGAGGTAGCGCAACGACTGGATGTCCGAGACCGACATCGAGCGCAGCGCCTCGGTGGACGCGCCCAGTCGAGCGCCGTCCTGAATGATCTGCGGCGCGCTCTGTCCGCGCCTCCGCAGCCACTGGGGCCGAAGGCGGCGAATCGCGTCCAGCGCGTTGAGCGTCGAGAACTCCTCCAGCTCGGCGGCCGCGATGACGTTGGGGTTGCCGCGCGAACCGCTGGAACCGCCGCTCGCGCAGGCGGCCGCGCCGACGGCGACGAGGAACGACGCGACGAAGGCGGCGACGACCTTCGGGGAATTCAGCCGCATGGAGTCTCCTTGTGGTCCGGGTGGCGTTGGCGGTCCGCGCGGCGATCGGGGGACGCGCGCCCGCCGACCGTCGCCACAGGCTAAGGCGCGGCCGCCGGCTTCGTCAACGCGATCGGGTCGGGTCGCGGTGCGACCTCGAGCCTCGGGCGCGCGTGCCCGGACGCTTCCACTTTTGCGTCGACGCCTCGGGCGCGACCCCGAGCGCTTGCGCGGCGGGCGGGTTCGCAAGGGATTATGTTGCTGTGGAATTCGGAGGCGAGCGCGAGCCGAGCGAGTCTTGGTCGCCGTGCGCTTCCCCTGGAATCGGTGGAACTCTCGTGGAGGCGGGCGTGCGCACTGCTCGGACGGCGACGACGGCGCTCGCGCTGCTGGCGATCCCCTGGGCGGGCGTCGGGGCGCAGACCGCGGTCGGCGTGGTCGCGGGGCTGTCGCGGGCGACGTTCGTCGGCGGGGGCGCGTCGAGCGTGAACTGGCAGACCGGCTTTCTGCTCGGCGGCGTGGCCGAAGTGCCCCTGAGCGACAACTGGTCGCTTCGGCCCGAGCTCCACTACGCGACCAAGGGGTCCTACGTGCGCGCCCTGCCGAGCGACCCTCGCGACCAGGCGCTCTTCCTGTCCTACGTGCAGCTTCCGATCCTGGTCCAGCTGGAAACGGGGCGTCCGACCCGCTTCGGGCCCCGCCTGTTCGGCGGCGTCTCCGTGGCGGCGACCGTGACGTGCAAGCACGCGAACGCGGGGTGCGGGGACGTCGTCGATTTGGACCTTCGCGCCTACGACGCGGGCGTGGTGGTGGGCGCCGAGGCGGCTCTCGCGCGCTTCGGCGTCGGCGTCCGCTACGAGGCCGGCTTGACGCCGGTGCTGAGCGCCGAGGTCCTGCCGGAGTTCACCCACGGCGCCCTGTCCTTCACGGTGAGGTACGACGTCCGGGGCCGCTGATCCCGCCGAGGCGAGCGCTCCCCGCTCCCGCGCGGAAGAACGCGGCCGCGAAGTCGTTGGCCGGCCGGGCCGCGAGTCGATCCGGCGGACCGCTCTGCACGACGGCGCCCCGGTCGAGGACGTGCACGGTCGCGACGTCGAGCGCGCGGACGTCGCGGACGTCGTGCGTGACGATCGCGGCGGGGACCTGGATCCGCTTCAGACGGGCGGCCAGCGCGTCGCGGACGTCGCGCCGGGCCAGGGCGTCCAGCGCCGCGAGGGGCTCGTCGAGCAGGAGCAGGTCGGGCCGGGGCAGGAGCGCCCGGGCCAGCGCGACTCGCTGGCGCTCGCCCCCGGACAGCGTCTCCGGGCGCCGGCCGGCGAGGCGGCCGCAGTCCAGATCGTCCAGGATCGCGCGCGCGGCGGAGCGCCGATCCGCCTTGGGCCGGCGCGCGCGGCGGCCGGCGAGCCCGAAGGCCACGTTGTCCAGAACCGAGAGATGGGGAAACAGGGCGCAGCCCTGGGGCACGTAGCCCACGCGGCGTTCCTCCGGCGCGAGGCCGATCCCGAGTTCCGCGTCGAAGAGCACGCGGTCGCCGACGCGGACGCGACCGGCGTCGGGTCGGCGGATCCCCGCCACGGCGCGCAGCAGCGTCGTCTTTCCCGAGCCGTTCGGACCGACGAGGGCGACGGGGGCGACGCCGCCCGCCAACGCGGCGTCCAGAGCGAAGTCGCCGGCCCGCAAGCGAATCCGCGCCGACCACCGCCGCTGCCCGCGCTCCGTTGGCATCAGGAGCGCCGGCGCGCGAGCAGCGCGGGCGCCGCGCGGAGCGCCGTCAGCGGCAGGACGCTCGCCGCCGCCAGGATCAGGGCCAGGGCCGCGGCGACCCGGACGTCGGACTCGAGGGCCGCGTAGATCGCCAAGGGCATCGTTTGCGTCGTTCCGGGCAGGTTGCCCGCGAACAGCAGCGTGGCGCCGAACTCGCCCAGGGCCCGCGCCCACGCCAGCGCCGCTCCCTGGACGATCCCCGGCAGGGCCAGAGGGAGCGCGACCCGCAGGAAGGCGCCGGCGGGGGATTGACCCAGGGTGCGGGCGACGACGAGAAGGTCGTCGTCCACGCGACCCAGGGCGTTCGCCGCGGTCTGCACGTAGAACGGGGCGGACACGACGACCTGGGCGACGACCACGGCGGCCGAGGTGAAGGGGATCCGGATTCCGAGCGCCGTCCACGCGGGCCCCAGGATCGTCGTCGGGCCGAACGTCTCGAGGAGCGCGATCCCGATCACCGCAGGCGGAATCACGATGGGCAGATCCACGATCGCGGAGACCAGGCGGGCCGCTCGTCCCCGGTGCGTCGCGATCCACCACGCCAGCGGGGTGCCGGTCGCGACGACGACCAGCAGGCTCGTGGCGGTCGTCCGCGCGCTGAGCCACAGGGCGGGACCGAAGAGCGGACTGCCGAGCCCGGTCGCGACGTCCGCAGGCGACGACGACAGGGTCAGCGCGATCAACGGCACGCCGAGGACGGCGAGCATCGGGGCCGCGATCAGCGCGGACGCGGGTCCCGCGGGATGCGCGTCCCGGCGTCCGCTGGGCGCGCGCTTCCCGTCGCCCGGCGACGGCGCCGTCATTCGGGCGAGGCCGCGGTGTCGACGAGGAAGCCGCGGCGCGCGAGCGTCCGGCGGCCTGGGCGCGACGCGACCAGGCGGACCCATCGCCTGGCGTTCTCCTCGTTGGCCGCCCCGGCGACGACGCCCAACCGGATCCGCGCCCGTTCGCCCAAGGCCTCGGGGATCGGGATCGACTTCACCCGACCCGACCGGGCGTCGGTTCGGTAGACGATCGCGGCGTCCGCAACGCCCAGCTCGACCTTGGCCCGGAGCAGACGCGCGTTGTTCTCTTCGGAAACGACCCTTTCCATCGCGGCCGCCGCGAAGTCCTCGCCGCGCGCGTCCGCAGCCCGGCGCAGCAGCCGCCGCGCGTAGGCGCCGACGGGCACGTCGGGCGTTCCGACGACCAGGCGCCTGGCCTTGGGCAGGTCCCAGAAGGACCGCAGGCCGGCGGGGTTGTCCTCGGGGACGACGACGGCGAGCTCGTTGTCCGCGATCGCGCGGACGTGGACGACGAGGCCGGCGCGGGCGAGCGCGTCCATGTGACGCTCGTCGGCGGAAGCGAACGCGTCGGCGGCCGCGCCGCGCTCGATCTGAAACCGCAGAACCTGGCTGCCCGCGAACGCGAGGCGCACGGCGACGTCCGGATGAGCCTCCTCGAAGGCGTCCCGCAGGTCCTGAAACGCTTCCGCGAGCGACGAGGCGGCGAAGACGACGAGGGCGTCGCTCGGCGGCGCCCCCTCGTTGCGACCCGCTCCTCCGTCGTCGCATGCGCCGAGCAGGGCGAGTCCCGGCAGGGCCGTCGCCGCCGCGCCGCGCAGCCGTCTCCCGCGGGACGCGGCCGCAGGGTCCCCGTCGACCGTCCCGCAGGCCGCCCGGTCTTTCAAGCGGCCTCCACGACGGTCACGTGCCCGACCGACGCCATGTCGTAGCCGGGAAGGTGCGCGACCTGGGCATGGAATCGACGGTCGCCCAAGGCCTCGACGACCCGGGCCGAGGGAGGGGCGTCGGCCGCGTCCGCCGGGCCGACGAGCACGAAGCGCTCCTCCGCCAGCGGGACGAAGTCCAGCCCTTCGGCCAGGGCCGCCGCCTCGATCGCGACGCCGGCGTCCGCCTTGCCCAGGCGCACCAGGCGCGCGACCTCCCTGTGGTCCGACGCCGCGGGCGTTCCCGCAGGCGGGATCCGCGCTCCGCGGGCGGCGAGGAGCCGTCGAACCAGGGCCTGGGCGCCGGACCCTTCCTCGCGGTGCGCCACGCGAAGTCCGGGCCGGACCAGGTCCAGGGCGTCGGCGACGGCGAGCGGATTGCCCGCCGCCACGGTCAGCCCCAGTCTCCAACGCGTCAGATGCGCGAGGAGGAGCCTGCGGCCCGGCAGCGCCCGCCGGGCGCGTTGCGCCGCGCCCAAGTCGGTTTCGTCCCAGGATCCGTGGATCCCCGCCAAGTGCACCGAGCCGCGGGCGAGGAGATCGAGGGCCCGGTCGTTGCCGACCTGGAGCCACGTCATGGACGCGTCGGGAGCCCAGCGGTTCACCCGTTGCGCGAGGGCTCCGAGCAGCGGCGCGCAGCCGGCCACGAGGACGTTCCGCTCGAGTCGCTCGACGCTCGCCGTCGGGCGCACCGTCGCGCGTTGGCCGTCTCCGGCGACCACGACCCCGTCGGCCGCGCGCGCGCCGTCGGGATAGACCGGGTGCGCCGCCCAACGTCCGTCGACGCGCCCCAGGACGACGACGACGCGCGCGGGCACGCGCGCCCCCGGGGCCGGCGCGTCCGGGACGCGAGCCTCGAGCGTCGCCTCGGACTCCAGGCGAAAGAGGTCCTCGACGCGACGCCCGAGCGCGCGCGCGAGCTCGAGCCCGAGTCGGGTCGACGGCACGCTGCGTCCCGTCTCGGCCGCGACGATCGCCTGGCGCGTCACGCCCACACGGCGGGCCAGCCGCTCCTGCGTGAGCCCCGCGGCTTGCCGGTGGCGCTTCAGCTCGTTGACCAGCGTCGAGCGTCCCATGCTCGTTCGTCTCCGCGCAGCCTCGGGCGAACGGCCCGGTCGCCGGACGACCGGCCGAATCGCGTATGGTCAAGTGCGACGTACTTTCGGTACGGTATACAATACATCGAACGTCGAGTGGGACGACCCGGCCCGAGCGCCTGCGTCGAGCGGCGCGACTCTCGCCGTCGCCTGGATTGGCCCGCGTCGGGCGACGACGCTACGATGCCCGCAGCGGTTCCGTTCCCTCGATTCCACCGATTCGCCGTCCCCCATGGAACGACGCGACTTCGTCAGAAAGACCGCCGTGGGCGCCGCCCTGAGCGCCGCGGCCGGGTCCGTTTCCTCTCAGCGCCCCGCCGCCGCGCAGCCGGTCGGCCCCGCCGTGCACACCCGGTCGGTCCGGCCCGTGCTGGTGGCCGACCTCTCGTCGATCCGCTACCGCGACGGCGGATCCGAGAGCGCCGTCGAACGCGCCTTTCGCGGGATCGTCGAGGGCGAGGACGTCCTGGACGCCTGCGTCGCCGGCGTGAACGTCCCCGAGCTGGATCCCGAGGAACGGGGCATCGGGTACGGGGGGCTTCCGAACGCGGACGGCGTGGTCCAGCTCGACGCGTGCGCCATGCACGGGCCGCGCCGCTGGGCGGGCGGCGTCGCGGGGCTGGAGGGCGTCAAGACGCCCTCGCTGGTGGCGAAGGCGGTCGCCGAGCTCACCGACCACCACCTTCTCGCGGGCGAGGGCGCCCAGGCCTTCGCGCGCGCCCTGGGGTTCGAGATCCACGACGATCTCAACACGGAGGCTTCGCGCGCTCTCTGGCTCGAGTGGCGTCGGCGCGTCGATCCGGAGCGCTGGCTCGATCCGGAGGCGCGCGTCGGCGTCGGTGGCCCGAGTGCCGATCCTCGGGTCCCCGGAGCGGACCCGAGCCACGCCGCCCGTCTCCGGCGGTTCCGCAGCGCCGCGCTGGCCGCCGGACTCTCGATGGTCGACGACGGTCTCGTCGACGAGGAGACGTTCTGGGGCACGACCAGCCTCGAGGCCGTTTCGCCCGACGGCGACCTCTGCGGCGTGACCACCACGAGCGGGCTCTCGTGGAAGATCCCCGGAAGGATCGGCGACTCGCCCATCCTGGGCGCGGGCCAGTACGTGGACAACGACGTGGGCGCGGCCGGCTCGACGGGCCGGGGCGAGGCGAATCTCTACAACCTGAGCTGTTTCGCGATCGTCGAGTCCATGCGCCGGGGAATGTCCCCGAAGGACGCCGGCATGGCGGCGCTCGAGCGCATTCGGGCCGCCACGGTCGAGTCGAGACTGCTGAACGGGAGAGGCCTGCCCGCCTTCGACGTCCGCTTCTTCGTGGTCGACAAGTTGGGGAATCGCGCGGGCGTGGCCCTCTACGGGTCGTCGGAATCGGCCTACGCGGTCTGCGACGAGAACGGCGCCCGCGAAGAGCCGCTCGAGGGGCTCCTGGAGGGACCGCCGCGCGACTGACCCGGCGAGGGCCCCGGGTCGACTACCCGAGGTCGACGATCCGCAGATTGCGCCAGCGCACGGCGATCCCGCCGCCGTCGTGGATCTGCAGTGCGACCGACCCCTTGGGCGCCGCGCCGACCCGCTCGTCCGCGAGCCGAACCATGCGCGTGCCGTTGAGCCACGTCTCGACCCGATCGCCCACGGCGCGGACCCGCATCTCGTTCCACTCCCCCGGGAGAAGCGCCCGGTCGAGATCGGCTTCGGGCCGTGCCAGCCAGCCTCGCCCGTACGACTCGTAGACGCCCCCCGTGTGCAGCCCCGGGGGCGCCACCTCCGCCTGCCAACCGCGCGCGATCACGCCCTCGACGGAGGCGCGGAAGAACACGCCGCTGTTTCCGTTCGCTTCCTGCTTGAACTCGAGGGTCAGGTCGAAGTCTCCGAACGCGCGCTCCGTGACCAGGTAGCCGTACTCCCGATCGGGGCCGCTCTCCGAGACCAGCTCGCCGTTCTCCACCCTCCAGAGCTCGGTCCCGTGGACGCGCCATCCGGCGAGGTCGCGGCCGTTGAAGAGCGACTCGGCCTCGAGCGGGCGAACCTTGAGGTTCCGGTATCGGACCTCGCGTCCGTGGTCCTGGAGTCCGATCGGACCCCGGGCGGCCCGACCGTAGCGCGGATGCGCGCCGAACTTGCTCGCCGCCACCCGCCGCTCCCAGTCGGCGGATCCCAGTTCGTACTCGACCGTCCTCTCGCCGTTGAGCCAGTGCTCCGCGAAGTCGCCCTGGACGCGGACGCGGCCCCGGTTCCACTCGCCGGGTCCGTGCAGAGTCTTGTCTCCGGCCGCGTGCAGGTCGTAGTTGGCGCCCGTCAGGCGCGCGCGCATGTCCATCGATCCCATCGCCAGATACGCGTCGTCGTCGAGCACCTGGTATTCGGGGGCGTTGTGCCAGATCTCGGCGCCCACCTCCTCGATCACCCGGTAGAGGACGCCGCTGTTGGCGGTCTCGGAGAGCATGAAGTCGAACTCGAGGTCGAAGTCGGCGAACGACTCGGTCGTCACGACGTCGCCGCCGACCGGGACGTCCGCTTCGGTCGCGTCGGCGCCGACGACCAGGGCGCCGTCGAGAACCGCCCACCCCGTGTCGGGAAAGGCGTCGCGGCCGTATCCGCGCCAACCCGTCGCGGTCTCGCCGTCGAACAGAAGCCTCCAGCCCGCGTCCCGCTCGGCCCGGGTCAGCGCGTTGGGCGGGCTCGCCGCCGTGCGCGCTTCGAGATCGTCGGACTCTGAGCCGGGCTCTCCGACGCACGCCGACGCCAGGGCGACGGCCAGCGCGGGCGCCGTCCTGCCGAAACGCCGTCCGACCGTCGCCTTGCTCATCTACCGCGCCTCCTGCTCATCTACCGCGCCTCCATGGTCTCGGGGTCCCAGCGGACGATGCGGTCCTCGAAGTAGCTCAGGTTGCAGGCCAGCGCCGGAGCGGCCGCGCGGAATCCGAAGGTCGCGTCCTGACGGACGGGCGGCCCGCCGCGCACGGCCTCGAAGAAGTTGGTCATGTGATCCACGTGCGCGCCGAGGTAGCCGTCCTCGACCTCGTACACGACTTCGGCTGGGGGCAGCATTCGCGCCCTCGGGGCCGAGCCGCCCGCCGCGCCCTCGGCCGCCTTCTCCCGCGAGAAGGCGTCCATCGGGTCGACGACCGCGTTTCGGCGCAGCGCCACTTCGGTCCAGGTCACGTCCATCGCGCCCTCGCTGCCCACCAGGCGCAGGAACGTGCTGCCCGAGGTTCCGTCCACGAAGTTGACGCGCAGCGACAGGTTGAATCCCGGGTGGGCGTCCGTGTCCGGGTAGTCGAACATCCCCAGGAGCACGTCCGGCACCTCGCGCCCGTCGCGCCAGTGGCGGAGCCCGCCGGTGGCCTGGACGCGGCGGGGACCCGACGAGCCGACGATGAAGTGCAAGCTCGAGAAGAGGTGCACGAAGAGGTCCCCGGCGACGCCGGTTCCGTAGTCCCTGTAGTTGCGCCAGCGAAAGACGCGGAGCGGATCGTAGGGCCGCGGCGGCGCCGGGCCCAGAAAGCGCTCCCAGTCGACGGCGTCGGGGGAGGCCCCGTCCGGGATCGGGTATTGCCACGCCCCGACGGGGTCGTTTCGGGCCCAGAATCCCTCGGCGTAGTTCAGACGGCCGATGGCGCCCGCGCGGTACAGCTCCCTGGCCTTCTCGTTGCCCAGCGAGCTCATGCCCTGGCTGCCGACCTGGAAGACCTGCCCGGACTCCCGCTGGGCCCGGATCAGGCGAGCGCCCTCGGCGATCGAGTGCACCATGGGCTTCTCGCAGTACACGGCCTTGCCCGCCCTGAGCGCGGCGACGGAGATCGGCCGATGCCAGTGGTCCGGCGTCGCCACGACGACGGCGTCCACGTCGTCGCGGGCGAGAATCTCCTCGTGGTCGCGGGTGACGGGGACGGCCGCGCCGTGCCGTTGCCGGACCGCGTCCAGGCGACCGTCGAAGACGTCGCAGGCGGCCACGAGCTCGACGCCCGGAACGGACAGGGCGGTCTCGACGTCCGCCATCCCCATTCCGCCCGCCCCGATCACGGCGAGACCGATGCGGTCGGAAGGGGCGGCGGCGGGTTCGGAGCGCCGGCGCCGACGGCGCATCGGGCGCCGCCGGTCGGCTGCAAGCGTCCGAGGCAGCCCCGCGGCGACGCCTGAGGCGGCGGCCAGCGACTTGACGAAGGTCCTGCGGCTCGGGCGGTTCGGCGGGCGTTGCATGGCCTCCGGCGGGCTGGGCGTTCGCGCGGTCCGTCGCGGCGCATCGCTCCGCCGCGACCGAGCGTGAACCTACGCGCCCGGTCCGCGGCGAGGCAAAGCGCGGTCGCGGCCGCCCGGGACCCGGGACCGGGCTCGGCGCGCGATTCGTCCTCTTCCGTCGGGACGCCGAACCCGAAGGCGGCCGTGAGCTATCTTCGTTCCCATGAGCGTCGTGAAGCCGCGAGTCGCCGCCTTCGAGAAGGCGTTCAAGTCGCTTTCCCGAGAAGCCCGCCTCGTGGCGCTGGGCTACGGCCTCGTCCACCCGTGCAAGGCCAACGACGGGCAAATGGCGCAGGCGCTTCGCGAGGCCGGGTTCGAGAGGCAAGGCAAGGCGATCCCGGCCTATCGGTACAAGCAGGCCACCGAAGAAGCGGTGAAGTCGGGCTTCGTCGTCGGGGCCCCGGGCCCGAAGGGCGCGTTGATCGCCCCGCCGGAGCGCGCGCCCTGGCTCGCCCTCCAAGCCCGTCGCCAGGGCGACCTGGAACGCATCGAGGAGGCGTGGGACTCCTCGGGCGCCCACGCGATGTGGCACGAGCGGCGAGCGGCGAAGTTCCGCCGCGACGTCGTGGCGGGTCGGTGGGACGAGGCCAAGCGGTTCGCCGACTTCGCCGCCGCGAAGCAATGGCATTGGCTCGCCTGTCCCGGCGCCGAGAGTCTCCTGGACTCCCTGCCCGACGGCGTTCGGGACCCGGTGTTCGCCGTCGTCTTGGATCACGTCGTCAAGGAGGCCCTGCCGCCGGAGCCGATGCTCGCGATGGCGCGAGAGCGCTATTCGAAGTGGTCCCTTCTGGTTGCCGACGAGGCCTTCGTGCGCGTCCTGCAGGGCGACTTCGACGGCGCGCTCGCCGTCTTCGACCGACTCCCGCCCGAGATTCGAGAATCCAAGGCGGCGCGCGTCTCCCGGTTCGCGACCCGCGCGCTGGTCGCCACGCTGAAGGGAGACGACGCCGAGGCGATCGAGGGCCTCGAGGCCGCCGTCGACGCGGACAAGGCGGGAACGAAGCGCCGGAACGTCTTTCCCCCGGTGAACGCCTTCGTCTTGGCCCTGCTCTCCCTCGTGCGCGACCGGACCGCCCGAAACGCCGTCGAACTCCATCGCCTGCTGGTCGCCGGACGCAAGGCTCCGGTGGACCTGGAGCTCTACGCCGCGGTCGCGCGGGCGGTCGCCGCGAGGGACGGACGCGATCCCGACCCGTCGCCCGCGTGGTCGTCGTTCGCGTGCGTCGTCGACGGCTGGGAGTCCCTCTGGATCGGCGACCCGGAGGCGATCGGGGACGTGAAACGCGAGGTCCTGCAGGACCTCGCGCGGCGCGCGTTCGACAACGGCTACCTCTGGCTGGCCGCGGAGTGCTTCCTGATCCTGGACTGGCTCGGGGTCCGTCCCTCGGCTGGGATCGGCGGCGAAGCGCTCGATCCGGGGCCGGCCGGCGCGGCGATGCTCGATCGCATGGGCGCCGTCCCCCTCGCATCCGTCGTGGAGCCGGCGCCGGAGTGGGAGTATCCGCTCCGGGAGCTCGAGCGGTTCGCCTTCGAGACGAGGAGGAAGCCGAAGCGGAAGAAGAGGAAGGGGAAGGCGGCGACGGGGCCCGGTCGGCGTCTCGTGTGGGAGCTGAGCCCCAGCCGCTACGGGTTCCCCCGCGTCGCCGCCCGCGAGCAGCGTCTCTACAAGAGCGGCAAGTGGAGCAAGGGTCGCCAGCTGTCGCTCGGGAAGCTGTTCTCGGACGCCCCGTCCATGGAGCACCTGACCGACCACGATCGCGCCGTCGCGGCGACGATCGCCCGAGGCGCGCGTCGTTCGCCGTACCCGTCCCACTACGTCCCCGCCAAGGGACTGTACGCGCTGGCCGGGCATCCGCTGGTCTTCAACGACGGGGGCGATTCCGTCGAAGTGGCGCGCCGCGAGGTCGAGCTGACGATCGAGGAGGTCGACGGCGACCTGTCGGCCAAGGTTCGGCCCCATACCGACATGGCGGTCAGCAAGACCTACGACGTCGTCATGACGAGCGAGACGCGGTGCGAGGTCGTCCGGTTCACGGCGGCCCAGAAGCGCCTCTGCCGCATCGTCCCGCCCGAGGGCCTCGCGCTGCCCGGCGACTCCAGGGACCGACTGTTCGATTCGGTTTCGGCGCTGGCCGACGAGGTTCGCGTGCAGGGAGACGCGGGCGCGGGCGCCGAGTTCGTGAAGCGGGTGGACGGGGACGCCGAGCCGTGGGTGCGTCTGGAGCCCAGCGGAGAGGGCCTCGCGGTGGCGCTCGTCGTCGAGCCGGTGCCCGGGTCGAGCGCCTACTTCCGCCCCGGCGTCGGCGGGCGCACCGTCATCGCCCGCGTGAACGGGGAGTCCGTGCAGGCGACGCGCGCCCTGGAAGCCGAGGACGAGCGCGAGCGCGAGCTGCGCCGCGCCTGTCCCATGCTGGACGGACTTGGGCCGGAGTCCTCGATGGCGCTGTCCGAGCCCGGAGACTGTCTCCGGCTCGTCGACGAGCTGGGGGTCGCCGAAGCGCGTTGCCTGTGGCCCAAGGGCCAGCCGTTCAAGGTCGTTTCTAGGGCGGACACGTCGTCGCTGCGCGTCCAGGTCAGGTCCGCCGCCGAATGGTTCGACGCGTCGGGCGAGCTCGCCGTCGACAAGGAGCGCGCGGTCGACCTGCGGCGGCTCCTCGAGCTGGTGGACAAGAGTCGGGACCCGCGCTTCGTCGCGTTGGGGGACGGCGAGTTCGTCGCGCTCACCGATCGGCTTCGGCGCCAGCTGAAGGACTTGGGCAGCCTGGGGAGGCCCCGAGGCAAGGAGAGCGTGCGGCTGCACGCGATGGCGGCCCTCGCGCTGAGGGACTTCCTGGACGGCACGCGGCTGACGGCCGACTCGGGCTGGGAGGAGCGGCGCGAACGACTGCGCGCGGCCCAGGCTCTCGAACCCCGGACGCCGAGCACGCTGCAGGCCGAGCTGCGCCCCTATCAGGAGGAGGGGTTCCGCTGGCTGGCCCGCTTGAGCCACTGGGGCGTGGGCGCGTGCCTGGCGGACGACATGGGGCTGGGCAAGACCGTGCAGACGCTGGCCGTGCTGCTCGAGCGGGCGCCGAAGGGCCCGGCCCTGGTGGTGGCCCCGACCTCCGTGGTGGCCAACTGGGTGGACGAGGCGCGCCGGTTCGCCCCGACGCTCGCCGTGCGGGTCTACGCCGGATCGGTCTCGTCGCGGGCGTCCCTGCTGGACGACTTGGGGCCGTTCGACCTCGTGATCACGACCTACGGCCTGCTCCACGTCGAAGCGGACGCCCTGACGGAGGTCGAGTGGAGCACGGCCGTTCTGGACGAGGCCCAGGCGATCAAGAACGCCGCCACCAAGCGCGCCCGGGCGGCGCGGCGCCTGAACGCCGATTTTCGGGTGACGACGACGGGCACGCCGGTGCAGAACAACCTCATGGACCTGCACTCGCTCTTCGCGTTTCTCAACCCGGGCCTGCTGGGCTCCGCGAAGCGCTTTCGCGAGACGTTCGCCCTGCCCGTGGAACGCGACGGCGACCCCGAGGCCCGAGCGAGGCTGCGTCGCCTGATCGCGCCCTTCGTCCTGCGTCGTCTCAAGGCGGACGTGCTCGACGATCTCCCGGCGCGCACCGAGGTGACGCTCGAGGTGGAGATGTCCGAGGCGGAGGCGTCGCTCTACGAAGCGCTGCGCCGCCGCGCGATCGAGGACTTGAGCGCTCTCTCCGACGACGACGCGGACGCCGGGCCGGGCCGACTGCAGGTGCTGGCCCACCTGACGAGGCTGCGGCTCGCGTGTTGCAACCCCCGCCTGGTGCATCCCGACGGGTCGCCGCCCGCCAGCTCGAAGCTCGCGACCTTCGCCGAGACGCTCGACGAGCTGCGCCAGGGCAACCACAAGGTGCTCGTCTTCTCGCAGTTCGTCCGCCACCTCAAGCTCGTCGAGGAGCGCTTGGTCGAAAAGGGAATTCCCTACCAGTACCTGGACGGCTCGACCTCGGCCAAGGCGCGCGCCGAGCGGATCGCCGCCTTTCAGGCCGGAGACGGGGACGCGTTCCTGATCTCGCTGAGAGCGGGCGGCGTCGGGCTGAACCTCACGGCGGCCGACTACGTGATCCACATGGATCCGTGGTGGAACCCGGCGGCGGAGGACCAGGCGTCCGACCGAGCGCACAGGATCGGTCAGACGCGCCCGGTCACCATCTATCGCCTGGTCGCCAAGGGCACCATCGAGGAGCGGATCGTCGACCTGCACCGCCACAAGCGGGACTTGGCCGACCGGCTTCTCGAGGGCGCCGACGCGCCCGCGCGCTTGAGCGCCGACGAGTTGCTGGAGCTGTTGCGAGGTCCCGAGGGTTGAGCGCCGGGAACGTCGATTCGCGGGAGCCTGCGAGACGCCCCGGCGGCGACGAGATCGAGGGCGCCGGCGCCGGCCGAGCGCGGTCCGAGATGCGGATTCCGGGAGAGTCGTTTCACGTCGAGCTCGACGGCGACCTCGGCGTTGTCGTCAGCCACCCCCGGTGGAGTCCGATGGGGTATGGCGATTCCCTGTCCGAGGCCGAGAAGGCGCTGACGAGCTACGCGCGGGAGCTTGCGGAGACGATGGCCGACGACTCGCCTCGCGCATGCACCTCGGAAGGGAATCGCTTGCGCGACTTCGTGCTGGCGCTCTCGCGTCCTTCGTCCACTGTGGAGCCGGCTTCGCGCCTCGCGCCCTCGAGACCGGAAACCGAACGACGTTGAAGTCGTAGGACGCCGGTCGTCCACGAGCGCGTCCTTCCGCCGTCGCCCCCGCCCCCGCCGGTCACGCCGCTTCGCCGAAGAACAACTCGACGACTTCATCGGCGGGAGGGCGCGTGACCCGACTGACCGCAACGAGAAGCGCGAGCGACGCGGCGGGCCCGACCAACGCGGGCCAGAGGCCGGCGATCCAGTTGTCGAACGCGCCGTGTCGGAGGTAGCCCAGCGCGTACCAGAGCACGCAGACGGCCGCCCCGCCGATCATCCCCGCGGCTGCGCCCTGGCGGGTCGCTCCGCGCCACCACATGCCCAGCAGCAGCGGAAAGGTGAACGCGGAGGCGAGGAGGCTGAACGACATCGTCACGATGAAGAGGATGGTCGCCGGCGGATCCACGGCGACGATCAGCGCGAGCCCCCCGATCGCGACCGTCGTCCAACGGGCCGTGCGCAACCCGCGTCGCCTCGCGGCTTCCGCGCCGACGACCCGCGCGTACACGTTCTCCACGACCAGCGAGCTCGCCAGCAGCAGGACGGAGTCGATCGTCGACATCGTCGCCCCGAGGACGGCCGCGACCAGGACGGCGCCGAAAAGGGGATGCAGGAGCAGCTGCACCAGCGTGGGGAGCGCCAGATCCGTCCGCTCGAGGTTGGGCAGAAGAACGCCCGAGGCGATCGCGATCAGCGTGGATCCGACGAAGATGAAGGACGAGAACCCGATCGAGTAGACCAGGGCGCGCCTCAAGGTGTCGCGGCGCTCGGGGATCAGGAAGCGGGTCACCGCGGCGGGCGCGCCTCCGATCTGGAAGAAGCCCCAGACCAGAAACGACGACACGACCCACAGGGCCGGCATCTCGCCCAGGAACGACATGCCGTCCGGGTTGAACTCCGCGTACCGCAGATGCATCTCGGAGAAGCCGCCCGCCCGGTGCATGGCCACGGGCGCCAGCACGCCGAAGCCGACGGCCATGATCGATCCTTGGATCAGGTCGGTCCACGCGACGGCGTGCATCCCGCCGATCGCGGTGTACAGGATCACGACGCCGCCGAAGACGAACAGGGCCGGAAGATAGGGAATTCCCAACAGCACCTCGAAGAGGTTGCCCGCCGCCTTGAGCTGGGCCGCGACCAGCGGAACGAAGGCCGCGAGCATGAGGCCGGTGGCCGTCGGGGCCACGGCGGCGCCCGGGTAGCGGGCCTCGAGGACGTCCACGATGGTCGTGCACCGGATCCTGGACGCGAGTCGCCGCAGTCGCTCCCCCAGCAGGACGTAGGTGAACCACGCCGCCGCGGCCGACGAAACGCCCGCGGGCGCGAAGTTGTACCCCAGCTCCCGCTCCGTGCCGACGGCTCCCATGTACGAGCTGCCGCTCATCTGAGTGGCCGAGTACGAGAACCCCAGCGTCGCCGGGCCCAGGTCGCCCCGAGCCAGGAAGAACGACCGCGCGCTGCGACTGCGACGGTTGAACCGGACGCCCAGTCCCATGAGCGCGGCGAAATAGACGACCAGAACGACGCCGTAGAGAGTCGTGTCGGACATCTCCGGCGGAGCGCCGGTCAGCGACCGGTGCGGGCGTGGAACAGCGCCGCGCCGATCACGTACGCGTACCCGCCGTACAGGACGATCCAGACCCCCCAGTCCAAGTTGGCGGGCCCGGCGGGCCACGGGACGAGGAGCCCCGCGCTTCCGCAGACGACGAAGACGGCCATGAGCGCGATGGAGACGACGGGGACGCGGAAGGGGTCGGCGTCGGGGCCGCCGCCCCTGTTCGCGCGGCGACGCGGACGCGCAGGGCTCACTGCCAGACCTCTTCCAGGACTCTGAGCACGTTCTCGCCCGTCGCCTTGGCGATGTCCTCGTCCGAGTAGTTCTCCCTGACGAGCCAACGCAGGATGTTCTTCGACCCCTCGGTGGGGTTCTCGAGGCCGCGCACGTGGTCGACGGGAATGTGCTCGGGCGCACCTCCGTCGGCGGAGCCCTGGCTCTCCTCGATCGACAGCGCGTCGGCGTAGACTCGGTGCAGGGCCACGTGGTCGCCGTACAGGGTGTCGGGTCCGAAGGCGACGTGATCGATCCCCACCAGGTCCTTCACGTACTCGAAGTGGTCCATGACCGACTCGATGCCGTGGCGCCTGTGCCGCGGCGAGACCGTGGTGTGGGGCGCGGCCTCGATTCCGATCACGCCGCCGGTGTCGGCGACGGCGCGGATGACGCGGTCGGACGCCAGGCGCTTGATGTTCCAAAGCCCCCGGGCGCCGGTGTGCGTGAGAAAGATGGGGCGCCGGCTGACCTCGACGGTGTCCAGGGTCGTCTGATCGCTCGAGTGCGCGCAGTCGATCGCCATGCCGACGTCGTTCATCCTGCGCACGGCCTTGGCCCCGAACGACGTGAGCCCTCCGTCCCTCCTCTCCTTGAGTCCGGTGCCCAGCGCGTTGGACTCGCTGTACGCGACCCCCAGGACGCGGAGGCCGATGCCGTACAGGATCTCGATGCGGTCCAGCTCGTTCTCGATCATGGCCGCGCCTTCCTGGGCGGCGACGAGCGCGATCCTCCCTTCCCGGTGCGCGCGGCGGATGTCCTCGACGCGCTCGCACTTGAAGACGAGGTCCTGATGCGCCAAGTCGCATAGGCGCATCCCCATGTCGTGGATCACGTCGTCCCACTTCCATCCGCTCTTCGAGGCGATGCAGGCGGCGCCGTCGAGGAAGTTGTCGAACACGCAGTCCCAGTACGAATTGGCGAGCGCTGCGTAGGCGGTGTGCACGCGCCCTTGCGCGTCGTAGGCTCGGATCCGGTCCGCCGCGACGGGAAAGAGATGCGGGTGCTCGTGGAGCGAGATCATGACCAGGCGTTCGGCCAGGTCGAGGACCCGGTCCTCCTGCGCCGGGGTCAGGGGAACCCAATAGGGATCGAAGAGCGACTCGCCGTCGACGAGGTCGTAGTCCGTGAAGTCCCGGTGGCTCTTCACGTACTCGTAGGACACGTAGCCCGAGTGGCGTTTCGGAAGTCCCACGGAATCGCGCCTCCTGGCTTGGGTTCAATACGTCGGCGGACCGCGCGAAGGCCCGTTCGAACGGACTCGGGGAAGGACCGACGGCAAGCGGTCGCTCGACCCGGCCCAATAGAAGGCGGCCGTGGGCGCCGCCACAAATTCCCGGGAGTTCGCGGCCCGGGTTCGCTTCCGTCGAACCGGGGCGGGCGCCTCAGGGAAGGGTGCGCGCGCCCACCCGCCCGGCGGCTCGCGCGAGCGCCTTGTCGAGGGTCGCAAGGGGCGAGCTCCGCCGCATGGCCAACTCGAGGTACGCGGCGTCGTAGACGGAGAGGCGCTCCTTTCGAGCGAGCGCCAGGGTCTCCCGCAGCGCGCGCTCGTCGGTCCGGGCGTCCGTTGCGATGGGCAAGCCGACCAGGACGTCGGCGTAGGCCGCCACGGTCAGGGCGTCGATGCGATTCCTGCGCTCCGCCTGCGCCAGGACGTTGCCCACCTCCAGCCACCACAGTCCCGGCACCCGGACGCCGCACTCCGTCGCCCGATCCAGCAAGGCGTCCGTCTCCGGCCTCGCCTCGTCCTCGAAGAGCCAGGCCATGGTCACGGAACAGTCGAGGACGAACTCGCTCACCGGCGTCCGCGGTCGCGGAGTTCCTTCCAGTCCATGCCGCGCAGTTGGGCGCCCTTGCGGAGTTCGCGCAACCGGTCGACGGCTTCCTCGATTCGGGACCGGTCCTCCCGCTCCGCAGGCACGAGACGGGCGACGGGCACGCCCCGGCGCGTGATGAGCACCTTCTCTCCGCGAGCGACCCTGGTCAACAGGGAGGACAGGTGGGTCTTCGCGTGGAACGCGCCAACCTCGATCATGGAAATCCGATTCCTTTCGCTTGCGAACGGCTCTCCGGAAGGGGCCCGAACGGTCGTCCGCCATCCGTCTAGTTGGAAAAACTAGTTGGTTCAACGGTTGCGCTCAAGCTGCGGACCGACTCCGCGCTCTTATGTTCCCTCTGGAATTTGCATCGCTCCACGCTCCGCAGAACTCGAGGATGAATCCGATGTCCGTCCGTTCTCCCGCGCTCGGCGCCCGCGCCGTTCTCATCCCGGTCGCAGCGGTCCTGGCGGTCGCGGCGACGCCTACGCAGGAAGCGCCCTCCATGCTGGGCTTCAGCCCCGCCTCGGCCGCCGCGCAACGCGACCTCGAGGCCCTCTTCGACGCGCGCATCGACGCGAACGACCTCGAGGAGTGGATGCGCTACATCGTGCAGAAGCCCATCTACACCGGCTCTCCCCACAACGTCGAGACCGCGCGCTGGATGGTCGAGCGATTCCGCTCCTGGGGCTTCGAGGCGCGCCTGGACGAGTACCACGTGCTCTATCCGACGCCGCGCATTCGCGAACTGGAACTGCTCGCGCCGAGTCGCTACACCGCCCGACTGCGCGAGCCGGCGCTCGAGGAGGACGCCGCCTCGCAGATCGAGGAAGACCGTCTTCCGCCCTTCAACGCCTACTCCGCCGACGGCGACGTCGCCGGCGAACTGGTCTACGTGAACTACGGCGTGCCGGCGGACTACGAGGAGCTCGACCGCCGAGGCGTCAGCGTCGAGGGAAGGATCGTGATCGCCCGCTACGGGGGATCGTGGCGAGGCATCAAGCCGAAGGTGGCTGCGGAGCGCGGCGCGATCGGGGCCATCCTCTATTCCGATCCGCGAGACGACGGGTACTTCCAGGGCGACGTCTACCCCGAAGGCCCCTGGCGCATGGAGCACGGGGTGCAGCGGGGCGCCGTGCAGGACATGCCGCGCCATCCCGGCGACCCGCTGACGCCCTTCGTGGGCGCCACCCCCGACGCCGAGCGCTATGCGGTGGAGGACGCGCCCACGATCATGAAGATCCCGGTGCTGCCGATTTCCTACGCCGACGCGTTGCCGCTCCTGCGGGAGATCGACGGGCCCGTGGCCCCGCCCTCGTGGCGCGGCGCGCTCCCGATCACGTACCACATCGGCCCCGGTCCCGCTCGAGTGCGGCTGCGCGTGGAGTTCAACTGGGACGTCACGCCGGCCTACAACGTGGTCGCGGTTCTGCCCGGCTCCGAGCGGCCCGACCAGTGGGTCGTGCGCGGAAACCACCGCGACGGCTGGGCGATGGGCGCGGCGGACCCCACCTCCGGAATGGTGGCCCTGATGGCCGAGGCGCGCGCGGTCGGCGAGTTGGCGCGGTCGGGGTCGCCGCCCAAGCGCACCCTCGTCTACGCCGGTTGGGACGCGGAGGAGCCGGGCCTGCTGGGGTCCACCGAATGGGCGGAGCATCGCCGCGACGAGCTGCGCGCGAAGGCGGTCGCCTACATCAACACGGACGGCAACGGGCGCGGCTTCCTGTCGGTGGGCGGATCGCACACCTTGGAGCGCCTCGTCAACGAGGTGGCGAGGGAGGTCGTCGATCCCCAGACCGGCGTGTCCGTGTGGGAGAGGATGCGGGCGCGTCGCGCGGTCGCGGGCGATGTCGACGCCCAGGGCGAGGGCGACCTCCGGATCGCGCCGCTCGGGTCGGGATCCGACTACACGCCCTTTCTCCAGCACCTCGGCATCGCTTCCCTGAACGTGAGCTTCGGAGGCGAGAACGGGGGCGGCTCCTACCACTCGCAGTACGACTCCTTCGACCACTACACGCGCTTCGGCGATCCGGGATTCCGGTACGGCGTGGCGCTGGCCCAGGTGACCGGCCGACTCACCCTGCGCATCGCCAACGCCGACGTGCTGCCCCTGCGAGCGGCCAACTACGCGGAGACCGTCGGTCGCTATCTCGAGGAGGTGCGCGATCTGGCTGCGGAGTTGCGCGAGGACACCGAGCGTCACAACCGCTTGGTCGAGATGGACGCTTTTCGGCTGCAGGCCGATCCGACCGAGACCTACGTCCCTCCGCCGGCGCGGGACGACGTTCCGTTCTTCAACTTCGCGCCGGTGCAGAACGCGCTGGACGATCTGGAGCGCGCAGCCGAGACGCTGGACCGGACTTTGGCGGACGCTCTCGCGGACGGATCGCCGTCGGCGAGCCGCATGGACCGGGTCAACGCCCTCCTGCTCGAGGTGGAGCAGGCGATGACCGACGACGAGGGACTCCCGGGACGGCCCTGGTTCCGTCACACCATCTACGCCCCCGGCTTCTACACGGGCTACGGCGTCAAGACGCTGCCGGGCGTTCGCGAAGCCATCGAGCAGCGCGAATGGGAATTGGTCGGGCCCCAGATGGATCGGCTCGCGCGAGCGCTCGAACGGGTCGCCCAACTCCTGCGCCAAGCTGCGGGCGGGGCTGTTTCGTGAAGAGGAAGCGGCTCTGCCGGGCGAGAGTCGGGGCGGCCCCGCGATGCAGGGGGCAAGCTTCGCTCGGTGGACCGTAGGACCCCGAGACCGGTCCCCAGGCGGACATTTCTACTTTGCTCGCCCCCCGGACATTTCTACTTTGCTATCCAGTGTCGCATCGCCTCGAGGGAATGCCATGGGCAAATGGATGAAGGAGTGGGGCCAGTTCTTCGTCATCCTGGGAGCGCTGGGCGGTCTCTTCGGCTTCATCAGGGCCGACATGATCCGCATGGAGGATCGTCTCGGCGCGCGCATGGATCGGATCGAGTCGCGCATGGATCGGATCGAGTCGCGCATGGACCGGATCGAGTCGCGCATGGGCCGGATCGAGAGCGTGATCGTGGAGAACGGCAAGGCCATCGCGCGGCTGGAAGTTCGCGTCACGCGGGTCGAAGACGACGTGACCTGGTTGCGGAACAACAGGTAGGAAAGCCGGCTCCGTCCCGGCGTTGGCGTACGGGGCTACGGCGTCGAGCCGCTACGTCGCCGGGCGGGGCGGCGCTCGTTTCGGGTCCGCCTCGCCGTCCGGGTCGCTGGGCCCCTACGCCATGTGCGGTCGGATCGCCTTGGCGAGCGACACCTCGATGTCCCACACGGCTGCAGTGACCGCCCTGCCGATCAAGTCCATCTTGCGGACGTGCTCGATGCGGGGGAGCACCTGCCGAAGCTCCCGCTTCGAGAGCAGGTGGGAGAAGATGCCGCACGCGTCCGCGAGGCAGATGATCACCACGTCGCGCGGGGTCGGGACGACGTCGCTGAACAGGACCTCCATGATTCGCAGCTTGACTTCGCGCTCGGCCTTGCCGTCGATCACGGGATAGCGCCGCGAGCGGAAAACCCAGAGGAAGCGATCCTCGGCGCGTTCCAGGATCCCTCGATCCACCAGGCTGTCGAGGGAGGCTTCGCGGATCCCGTCGGCCAGATTGGCCACCCGCTCGACCCAGAAGCGGGCGTCGTGGGTGCCTTCGTGGGCTGCGATGGGCGCCAGAATCGGATCCAGGATGCGGTCCCCCACCGGGGTCGGGTCGACCAGGACGAGTTTCTCCAGGTCCGTGTCGATGCGGTCCTCCAGAGCCAGGTCCATCAGCACGCTGCCGGCGAGAGCGTACCGCATCGACCACTCGGGCACGCGGACGAACCGCCCCTCCTCGTCGTCCAGGAGCAGGAGCAGGACCTCTTCGGAGAATCTCAGCATCGTCGTTCACGCCCCCTCGGAGGTCGTCGTCGAACTTGGGAAGTCGCGTCGTCCGCCGGCGCCTTCGCGCCCGGGACTCGCGAGCGGACGGTCAGAAGACGTTCGCTTCCAACTCGACCTGCGTCTCGCGGAAGCGCGCGTGCCGAAACGCGGTCACGTCCAAGGTACGACTTCGCCCGTCGGCGATCATCTCCGAGACCGCCAGACCGGTCGCGGGGGCGTGCATGATTCCATGGCCCGAGAAGCCGCACGCGTCGATCCATCCGCGGGCGTCGGGGTGGACCCCGATGACGGGGTTGTTGTCCGGCGTCACCCCGTAGTAGCCCCACCAGCACCCCGCCCTGTCGATGCCCAGATCCTCCCACCAGGGGTAGCGTTCCACCCCCGTGACCAGCACTCGCTCCAGCCAGCTCCAGTCGACCCCCTCCGTGAACCCGTCGTCGGCGTGCGTGTCCAGGCCGAACAGGATCCGGTTCCCCTCGCTTCGCAGGTACACGCCGGTGCCCAGGTCGATCGTCAGCGGGTAGGTGCGCGAATCGGAGACGGGGCCGCTCAGGAAGATCTGGATGCGCTTGGGGCGCACCGGCACGCGCAGGCCGGCGAGGCGTCCGACCCGCCCGGCCCAGGCGCCGGCGGCGTTGACGACGCGGCCGCAGGCGAAGGACTCCCCGCCCGCGTCGACGCGCCAGCCGTCGCCCTGGCGTCGGACGGCGGAGACCCGGTGCCCGAAACGGTAGTCCGCCGCCGCCCTCCGGCCCAGTTCGACCCAGGCTCCGGTGGCCATGTGCGGGTCGATCACGCCGTCCCACGGGCCGAATGTGGCGCCGGCGAGGCCGCCCGTGTCCAGGGGCACGTAGCGGAGCGCCTCTTCGGGGGCCAGCACGTCGACCGGTGCGCCCAGGCGTCGTTGCAGGGCGACCGACTTCAGGTGCGCATCCCAGCGGTCGGGAGGCACCAGAAGGAGATACCCGACGGGGCGGTATCCGACGTCGTAGCCGTGACGCTCCCGGAACTCCCGGTAGACCGGCAGGGAGTGCATCGAAAGACGGACGTTGGCTTCGGTGGTGAACTGGACGCGCACGCCGGCCGCGCTCTTGCCGGTGGAGCCCAGCGCGAAGGCCGACTCCCGCTCGAGGACGACGACCGACAGACCCCGCCGCGCCAGGTGGTACGCCGAGGACGCCCCGACGATTCCGGCGCCGACGACCACGACGTCCGCGGTGCGTCGCCGTCCCGCGCCGCCCGCCGAAGTCGGTCCCGAGTCCGGGCTCTGCGTCTGGACGGCTCTCACGGGATCCTCGCGGTCGTCGTGGCGAAGTGGGACGTTCGGGGGCTGTGCAATGTAGAGACGTTCCACGTCGTCCGGTTCGGCCTCGGGCGTCGCGGGTCTTCCGCTCTCCGCAGACGCCAACCCCCAAGTACCGTCCACCAAAACCCGCCCTTTAATACGCGCGCCCGCGTGGCTATAGACTTGCGGACGGCGCCTCTACCAGCTTCCGAGCTCCCCGGCCCGCTCGATGACTTCGCAGAGGCGATGCGCGGCGTTTCGCCAGTTGGCGCGCACGGACTCCTGGGCGAGGTCGCCGTCTCCGCGGTCGATGGCGTCCACGATCGCCTGATGCTCCCCCACGGAAACGTCGATGCGGTCCAGCAGCGCGTCGACGTACAGCCTCGCGTAGCGCTCGGTCTGCGGCTTGATGGCGTCGTGCAGGGCGATGAGCCTGGGCCCGCTGCCGCCCTCCACGTAGCGGCGGTGAAACCGAGTGTCCAGCCGAAACACCCGGTCCCTCGAGGGCGCGGCCGCTTCCGCCTCGCCCCGCATTTCGCCGTTGACGCGGTTGAGGTCGTCGATCAACTCCTCGCGGTCCGCTCGCGCGGCCGCTCCCCACGCCGCCAGTCCCTCGACCTCGGCCACGATGCGAAACAGCTCCAGGGCGTCGTCGTGGGTGAGCGGCGCCACGGAGGGGCGGCACTGACGTCCGTCTCCAGGATTCGTGACGTAACCCTCCTGCATCAGTCGCTGAAGCGCGGTGCGCACGGGCGTCCGGCTCAGCCCCAGGCGCTGGGCGACCTCGGTTTCGATCAACCTCGATCCCGGAGCCAGGCTGCCTCGGACGATCAGCCGGCGCAGCCTTCGGTAGGCCTGGGTGCCTCGGTCGCAGAAGCGCTCGCTCGCGCGTGCCCCGGATGCGGGCTCGTTGGTCGGCATGACGTCCCCTCGAATCCCCATGGGCCTTCGATGTGGTCCCGAAGGCGGACTCCCCCCGTCGCGCCGAGAGGCGCGAACGGCGCTCGAAGAACCGCTCCTGGCCAGTCGACCAACCGGGCGAGCCGCCGTGAAACCGTGCCTACGACGGTTCTACACCAGGAATCGCCGAAGGTTCCGGCGGCGAAGACAAGGGACCCGAGCGACGGTCGCCCCGCGAGCGCCCAGGCGCGGAATCGCCGGGAACCCCGCCTCGGACGGCGCGGGGTCCGACGCCTGCGCGTCGTGTCGCGTCGAGGCGTGCTGAGCCGCTGCGAATTCGTCGTCGGTCCGGGTCTTCGTGCGCCGTTGCCGCGTGCGGGACGGAGGCGTAGAATGCGATCCTCCGGTCCGGGTTCGAGCCGCAGCGGTCGAGGGCGGCGCGTTCGGGATCGGTGGAGCCGCGCCGGTTGCGCGTGTGCGCGAAGGCGTCCTGCGGGGGTCCGGTCGGCCGTTCCCGAGGGGGCCGCTCGGACGCGACGTTCAAGACCGTTCCGTGGAACCGGAATCGGGGTTCGAGGTGCCTTGAGGGTGGAAGACGTCGAGATCCGCAACGTGTCGACGCGCTCCGAGTACGATGCCTGCGTGGAGCTTCAGCGTCGCACCTGGGGCGACGAGTTCTCCGAAGTCGTGCCGGCCTCGGCGATGAGGATCGCGGTCGAGATGGGGGGAATCTGCCTGGGCGCGTTCGACCCCGGGGGCGATCTCCTGGGGCTGGTCTTCGGGATGACCGGAATCCGCAAGGGTCGCCTGTCCCACTGGTCGCACATGCTGGGCGTGCGGGCCGACGCCCGGGACCGAGGCGTCGGGACGCGACTCAAGCTGGCCCAAGGGAAAGCGCTGCGGGCGGCGGGCGTGCAAACCGTGCACTGGACGTTCGATCCGCTCGTCGCGCGCAACGCGCACCTGAACCTCAACCGGCTGGGCGCCGGGGTCGACGAGTACGTGCCCAACATGTACGGCCTCTCGGACGGCAAGCTGCGGGGGATCGAGACCGATCGCCTCGTCGTCCGCTGGGACTTGCGGCGCGGCGCGGCGGGGCGCGAGCGCGCCGCCGAAGGGCGTTGCGGAGATGCGCTCCGTCGCGTTCGGACGGACGCTCTCTCTCCCGTGATCGGGGTCCCCGGCGGCGAGGACGCCTGGCCGCCGACGGCCGACAGGGTTCACGTCGAAATCCCGCGAGACATCGAGGCGGTGGCGTCCCGGTCGCTCGAGGACGCGATGCGGTGGCGTCGCTCGACCCGTCGGGCGCTGGTCCGTCTCTTGGACGATTCGTGGACGATCTCGGGGTTTCTGGCGGGCCCCGACCGGGGTCGCTACGTGGTCCGCAGGCGGCGCCAGCGCGAGCCGGACGGGAGCGACGGCGGCGAGAAAGGCTGATGCGCGTCGGCGTCGTGGGCGGCGGTGTCGTGGGCTTGGCGACCGCGCATTTCCTGAAGAAGCGCGGAGTCCAGCCGATCGTCGCGGAGTCCGGCGCCCTGGGCGGTGGTTGCTCGCTGGGGAACGGGGGCTGGGTGTGCCCCTCGATCTCCGGTCCGCTGCCCGGTCCCGACGCGACGCTCACGGCGATGGTCGGGATGTTGCGATCCGACAGTCCGCTCCACATCCGTCCTGCGGCGATCCCGCAGCTGGCCCGGTGGCTGGTCGAGTTTCGCAGCCACTGCAACGAAGCCGACCAACGCCGCGGATTCGACGCTCTCGGGCGCCTCGCCGCCTGCACCATGGAGCGCTACGACGAACTGGCGGCCGACGGCGTGGACTTCGAGAGCTTCTCGTCGGGGCTGCTGATGGCGTATCGCGACTCGAAGCGGGCGCTCGCGGCTCGAGGCGACCTCAAGCGCGCGCGCGCCTTGGGGACGGCGGCGTGCGTCGAGCTCGAAGGTCGAGAGCTGCACCAGCGGGAACCGATGCTGCGGCCGGGGTTTCGTTGCGGGCTCTTCCTGCCCGAGGAGCGCCACGTGCGCCCCGAAACGCTGACGGCGGGCCTGGGAGCGGCGTTGCGTCGGGACGGGGCCGAGGTGCGGGAACGGACCCCGGTCACCGGATTCCGGAGGGAGGGACTCGAAGTGAGGGCGATGGTCACCCCGAGCGGCGACGTCGATGTCGACGGCGTCGTCCTGGCCGCCGGCGCGCACACCGGCTTCCTGGCCCGGACGTTGGGCTGGTCGATCCCTTTGACGGCGGGAAAGGGGTACTCGGTGACGGTGGAGCGCCCCCGACGCCAGTTGCGTCAACCGCTCTACCTGGCGGGCTCCAAGATCGTGCTGACCCCGTTTCGGGATGCGCTGCGCTTCGCCGGCACGATGGAGCTGTCGGGGATCAACGAGTGGATGGATCTGAAGCGGGTTCGGTCTCTCCGTCGCACGGTGGACCGCCACGTGGACGTCGCGGAGGCCGCCCGCGGGGGCCGGGAGTGGGTGGGGATGCGTCCGATGGCGCCGGACAGCCTGCCTGTGATCGGACGGCTTCCGAACTGCGAGAACGTCTACGTGAACACGGGACACCAGATGCTGGGCGTGACGCTGGCGCCCAGCTCGGGGCGAGCGCTGGCCGATCTGATCGTCGAGGGGCGCTCGGACGTCGACCTGGCGGCGTTCGGAGCCGATCGTTTCCGCCAGTAGCTTCGATGAGGGTGCTATCGCGAGACGGCGGAGGTCTACGGTTCGATCCTCGACCGGTCTCGAGGTCGTCCATGCAACCTTCGGACGGCTTCCCGGCGGACGGCCGATCAGTGATCCATCTGGCTTCACTCGGCCGCGAAGATGGTCAACTGCACTTCGGATTCATCGAGAACCCGGTACGTCGGTCGCTTTCCGGAATGAGACTCGCTTCGTTGAAGCAAGGTCCGCACCCCCTCGCCTCGGCGGTCCATCATCGTTGATCGGCTGGTCTCGAGACCCGGAACTGTCCGCGGCACGGAAATGTCCGCTAGTCGACTGGCAATCACGGGGTTGCGGGAAAACTGACGATAGGGAAGGGCGTCCAACTCGAGTGTGTTGGGCAACCCTCCAGGAGAGTACAGCTCCAGTCGGTCCGAGAACATGTGCAGTCGAATTTTCGATCCATGGATTGAATAGTCGCGGTGCGCCACGGCATTGACGATCGACTCGAATATTGCCGTCATGTCGTACTGGGGACGATCTGACCGTCCCAGTGTCTTGCTAGCAGATACGCCTTGAGACTTCGCGACGAAACGACATGCCTCGGTTATCTGAACATCCACCGGCCCAGTTACGTCACGAGCGTCGATCTGATAGTTGACCAGATTCGCCGAATCCGAATAGCCTTTTCCCCGATATGCGACTGCTTGAACATACGCTTGACTAAACCACTGTTGGGGTTCGGTCGCACAGAGGAGTATTCCAGCGACCGTGGGGCGAAGATCTCCTTCTTGGGTGCGTCTGACGAATCCCAACTTTACGGCAAATGTCGCCAAGTCGTCATCCGTTCTTTCGGTCTCGAAGCGTTTGATCAACTCTGGACTCAAGTCACGAACATACGCAGTGTGAACCGTCTCCTCGTCGAATCCAAAATGACCCATGCGTTGGCGTTCCATAATCAGGCGACCAAGCTCGGGCTGCGGCAGTTGTCTCTTGGAGCTTCCAATGCGACGCAAGTAGCCCGAAGGACTCCTGTGTACGTCGAGGCTGCGTGGCACGAAAATCTGGATGACGAGTCTTTCAACACCTGCCGTATCGGGAAGGAAAATGTGCTCGGTTGTCACTTCGAGTGGAGGAAAAATCGATTGACTTACAATATCAACAACAAAATCCTCCACGAGATCGATGCGATTCGAGGGTATACCGATGATGTCTCGGGCGCCGTCACGAACCCCCAGAATCAAATGCCCCCCGCGAAAATTAGCAAACGCGGCCAGCTCGTCCGCAATCATCCTTCGATCTGGGCCCGTTATCTTACCACCTGAAAAAACCACTTCCTTGAGCTCCAGATAGGAGTCTTTACCTCGTTGAATTCTATCCAGAACAGTCGACGCGGAATCACGCATTTCTACGTTGATCCCGAAAGACGTTTGTAGCGGACATTGCGAATCCACGATATCGGTCATCCCATGGAAATCTGGGAACTTTGGCGTCATGATCTGGATACAACGTAATGCGTAAATCTTGGATCAAGATAAACCCCCTTGGCAGGGAGATCAACATCGACACCCGCAACGAGACGGAGCGCGACGAGGGCGTCCACGGATCTCCGATCACCGCTGGCGTGGATCGGGCAGATTGCGAAATGGCCCGACGAGCCACCGTGCTGGAACACGAGCGGCGTCGAATGCGAGCGGTGGCTTTCCAATCGTGACGCGAGGCTTTCGGCGGGCCTCGCGGTTCCTAGAAGAACGCGTCGCCCCAGAAGTGCAGCCGGAGCAAGGCGTTCGGCCTTTCTTGCGTTCCCCGCCCCAGCCCTCGGGCCACGTCCAATCGCATCGCCCCCTCCATCAGGACGAGACCTGCGCCCAGCGCTCGGAAGCCGTCGGTGCCGGTCGAGGCCCAGTCGGCGAAGACCGAGAGTCGGAAAAGCCCGATTCGCCGTTGCACGTCCAGTCGGGCCATTTCGACCCGGGCCGCGCGCACCGCTTCGGCGTGGCCTCGGAGCCATCCCCCGTTGTCGCCGACGCGCCAGAGATCCTGCGTCGCCGGATCCCCCCACACGCGGGCGGAGCCGACCTGGAGCCCCAACGACGTTCGGTCCGAGACCGGGATTGCGGCGGCGCCCTCGACGACGGCGCGAACGTGCGGATGGTCCCCCCTCGACACGCGAACGGTCGCTCGGCCTCCGCCGCCGACCGCGCCGACGTCGGCGCCGCCCCACCACGGCGTCCAAGCGACCGCCGCCCCCACCCGGTTCCTCCTGTCCGAGGTCGCGATGTCCGCGTCCCGTTCGGCGAACAGGCGGAGCGACAGCCAGCTCCGGTCGCTGGCGGGTGGCAGAAGTCTCAGGGACGCTCCGTGCGACCAATGGAAGTCGGAGGCGTCCCCGGTCGCGAAAACGCCGGGCGCCTCGGCGCCCTGCGGAGTGACGTCCCTGAGAGCCCGGTAGAAGGAAAGCAGCGCCCTGTGGCCGGGACGATCGCGCTGCAGCGTCAGATCGACGTCGGGCGGCTCGAGGCGCGCCGTCCCCACCCGAGCGGTCAACGCCGCGCGTCCCCATGCCCAGTCGCGTTGCAGGCGAGCGCCCACCGACAGTCGCTCCACGGGGTTGTAGCGGAGAAGCCTCAGCGTCTTGCCCGGAGGGTCGAAGAGCCAAGGACTTGGACCTCCGATTCCATCGACGTCGCCGCTGCCGAGGGACGCGAGTTCGGCCGCGATCTCCGCGTCGTCGCCGCTTCGCCCGTCCGCCCACAACGGCGGAGGCAGCAGGCCGCTGCTCGTCAGCGCCTCTCGGTCCGCCGGCGTGATCGTCACCGTCTCGCCGGCGTCCGCTTCGTCGAGCGCGCCGCTGACGCTGTCTCCCTCGAGACGCCAAAGGCGCAAGGCGTCTGCGGCCGTCGCCGGAACGCCCGCCGCGACTTCGGCTCCTCGTTCGGAGACGCCCTCGATTTCCAGGGTCCAGTCGACCATGGCCCGGAAGGGCGGCGGCGCGACTTCGGTGGCCGTGACGTCCGCCGCCCTCATGTAGCCTCTCAACCTCACCGCGCGGGGGAGCCAGTGGTGCATCTCCCACAGCCCGTAGTCCACGAGCACGACGGAGACGTCCGCTTCGTGACGAGGCATCGCGTTGTCGAAGACGCCGTTGACCAGTCGCGCGAACAGGCCTTCGGCGACGGAAGACGAATCCAACGCGGGTTCCGCTTCCGCCGCCAGGGGGCGCTTGGAAGGATCCGCGACGCCCAGGTCGAAGCGCATCCCCGGCTGCAAGCTCCCGTCGGCCATGATCTGCCAGGACATCTCCCGATCGATCCTCTTGGCGGGCCGGTAGGCGACGCGGACCAGTCGAAACGAATCCGGATCGATCCACATGATGGCCGAGAGAAGGCGGGCGCTCCTGTAGCGAGGGAGCGCGGCGACGGCGACCGCGCTCACCGTTCGCCCGCCGTCGAAGCGCACCGAGACGGTGTCGCCGGAGCGGAACCTGTAGAGCCGCTCGGAACCGGTTTCGAGCGGACTGCGGGCCGGCGCGGCGGCCTCCCCGGGCGGCACGAAGAGCCCGAAGGCGAAGTGGAAGGGGTCGCTCGTCGGATCGACGGCGAACCGCTCCGTTCGCAGGCCGGAAAACGACCGCGAATTCCCCGAGCCCAGCATCGGATCCCGGAAACGCGACCCGAGGACGCGCACGACTGTCGGTTCCCGCCGCGACCATCGGATGCGGGCCGCGCGGGCGCCGTGCATCCACGCCCGATCTCGACGCTGGGCCGGGAATTCGACGCCCACCCTTTCACGGACCAGGGCCGTGTACGCTTCGATGTCGGACCGGGCGGTGTCGCGGACGCTCTTCAGGCCGAGCACGAGACGGCGGGCCGTCTCGTCCAGATAGGCGTCTTCCGCTCGCGCATCGAAGAGGGAGTCTTCGGGAGCGATGGCCGGCGCTTGCGCGACTGCGGCCGCGCCATGCAGGGAAACGGCGAAGAAGACGGCATGGCTCGAGTTCAGCGCCATCACCGCGCCTTCGGGTCGCCGTCGTCGCCTTTTCATCGGGGTGTGCCTCCAAGTGGATCGCGTCCGCCCCTCGCGTTCGTTGTACACGGAGGTCCCGGAAGGGGTCCGCATGCGCCTTTGAGGCGGTGTCGTTGTCTTTTGGGACATCGCGGGATGTCTCCAGGCGTGCGAAGCGGCCGTTCGAGGGCGGCTGCCGTGCATCTGGGCGTCGCGGGGCGTCGCACCCCCGGTACACGGGCTTCGCCCGCCCTGCACGAGTCCCGCTTGCCGATCACAGGGGTCGCCGCGGGGAATTGGACGCATCGCCCGCCGACGCTAGCGGAAAAAGCGTCCGCGCCGCACGAACGGCGCCGTGCTCTCTCCATCCGCCCCCGTGTCCAGATCGTCCAACAAGTGGTTCAGGGCGCGGACCCGCTGGGCGATCACGTGGACCACCCCGTCCGCCTTCTGCACCTTGCCCCGGCAGAGCATCAGCCGTGCCGTCAGCGTCTCGCGCCGCTGACGCTCGTACACGGACGGGAACACGACCAGGTTGGCGATTCCGGTTTCGTCCTCCAGCGTGACGAACATCACGATCCCCTTTCCGGGGCGCTGTCGCGTCAGCACGATTCCCGCCACGGCGATTCGGTCCCCGTCGCTCGAGCCCTCGAGCCTTTTCGCCGGCGAGACCCCCCGCGCCTCCAGCTGCGGGCGCAGCAACGCGACCGGGTGGTGCCTGAGAGATAGGCCCGTGGTTCGGTAGTCCGCCGCGACTTGCTCGCCCGTGGACAGCGGCGGGAGAGCGGGCTCGCGTTCGACCGCCGGGGAGACGCTCGAAGCGTCGAAGAGCGGAAGCGGTCCGGCGCTCGCCATCCCCCGCGCGATCCAGTCGGCCCGGCGGCGGCCCAAGCCCATCGATGCGAAGGCGTCGGCGCGGGCGAGCCGGGACAGCGTCGTCGGCGAGAGCCCCGCGCGATCCCTAAGATCCCGAGGGGATCGGTACCCGTCCTCCCTGAACGCGGTCACGAGATCCGCGTCGCGCTCCTTCATCCCCCGGATCCGACGCAGCCCCAGTCGCAGGGCGAAGCGTCCGGCTCCCGTCGCGGACGACGCTTCTTCGCCCTCGTCCCCCTCCAGCGTGCAGTCCCAGTCGGAGTGGTTCACGTCCACCGGGCGCACTTCGACCCCGTGGTCGCGCGCGTCCCTCACGATTTGAGCCGGAGCGTAGAACCCCATCGGCTGACTATTGAGGAGCGCGCAGGCGAAGACGTCCGGATAATGGCGCTTCAGCCAGGAAGAGACGTAGGCCAGGTGAGCGAAGCTGGCCGCGTGGCTTTCGGGAAATCCGTACTCGCCGAACCCCTCGATCTGACGGAAGCAGCGTTCGGCGAAGTCCTCCTCGTATCCCCTCCGGATCATGCCCCGGACGAACTTGTCCCGGAAGCGGTGGATCGTGCCCGGGTTGCGGAAGCTGGCCATGGCGCGGCGCAGCTGGTCGGCCTCCGCCGGGGCGAAGCCCGCGGCCACGATGGCGATCCGCATCGCCTGCTCCTGGAAGAGAGGGACGCCCAAGGTCTTTTCCAGCACTTGGCGCAGTTCCCGGGAGGGGTACTCGACCGATTCGCGCCCCTGGCGACGGCGCAGGTAGGGGTGCACCATCTCGCCCTGGATCGGCCCCGGACGCACGATGGCCACCTCGACGACCAGGTCGTAGAACGTCTTCGGCTTTAGGCGGGGCAGCATCGCCATCTGGGCCCGGCTCTCGATCTGGAAGACGCCGACCGTGTCGGCGCGCTGGATCATCTCGTACACGGCCGCGTCGTCGCGAGGCACGCTCTCCAGCGTGTGGCGAAGCCCGTAGCGTTCCTCGAGCAGACCGAACGCCCGGCGGATGCAGCTCAGCATGCCCAGCCCCAGGACGTCGACCTTGATCAGCCCCAGGGCCTCGAGGTCGTCCTTGTTCCACTCGATCACCGTGCGGTCCTTCATCGCGGCGTTCTCGATCGGCACGATTTCGCACAGCGGGCCCCGGGAGACGACGAAGCCGCCGGTGTGCTGCGACAAGTGCCGGGGGAAGCCGACCAGCTCCCGGGCCAGTTCCAAGGTCAGCGCCAAGCGCCGATCGGATGGGTCCAGGCCCTCTTCTCGGGCTCCGGTCTCGTCGACGGGGCCGTCCCAGCCGGAGATCCCCGACAGCATCCGCCCGATCACGTCCTCGCTCAGCCCCATGGCCTTGCCGACGTCGCGCAGCGCGCTCTTCGCGCGATAGGTGACCACCGTGGCGGTCAGCCCCGCCCGGTCGCGCCCGTACTTGCGGTAGATGTACTGGACGATCTCCTCGCGGCGTTCGTGCTCGAAGTCGACGTCGATGTCGGGCGCCTCGTCGCGCTCGGCCGATATGAAGCGCTCGAAGAGCAGGTCGATCCGGTCGGGGTCGACCGCGGTGATGCCCAGGCAGTAGCACACGGCGGAGTTGGCGGCCGATCCCCGTCCCTGACAGAGGATCTGCTTGTCGCGGGCGGTGCGCACGATGTCCTCGACGGTCAGGAAGTACGGCGCGTAGTCGAGCCGTTCGATCAGCGCCAGCTCGCGCTCGATCGCGGCGCGCACCTTGGGCGGCACGCCTTCCGGGTAGCGTCGGTCCGCCCCCTGCCAGGTCAGGTCCTCGAGTCTGCGCTGGGGCGCTCGGCCGTCGTCCGCGACCTCGTGGGGGTACTCGTAGCGCAGCTCGTCCAGGGAGAAGCGGCAGCGGCGGGCGATTGCGACGGCGTTGGCGACGGCTTCGGGGTGATTGCGGAAGAGTCGCGCCACGTCGGCGGCGGTCTTGAGGTGCCGCTCGGCGTTGGCGTCGAGGCGCCAGCCCGCCTGAGCGATCGTGCAGCCCTCGCGGACGCAGGTCAGCACGTCGCCGAGCCTGCGTCTCGCCGGCACGTGCTGCCGGACGTCGCCCGTGGCGACCAGGGGTGCGCCGACGTCCTCGGCCAAGGCGGCCAAGGCGGCCAGGCGTCGATCGTCGTCGCCGCTGCGGTAGTGCGTGGCGGCGAGGTGGAGGGGACCGGAAAGGCGCCTTCGGAACCAGGCGAGGTCGGCGGCGAAGTCGGGATCGGGGAAGCCGGGAGGGACCGAAACGAAGATCAGTCCGCCCCGGCGAGACGCCTCGACGACGTCGGCTCGTCGGAGCGCGCACTCGCCCTTCGGCGCCCGTCGCCGTCCGGTGGTGATCAGGCGGGAGAGAGCGGCGTAGCCTCGCCGTCGGACGGGAAGGCAGAGCAGGCTCGGACCGTCGAGCAGGTCCAGCCGGGCCCCGGGGATGAAGCGCAGTCCCGTTCCCCGGGCGGCTTGGTGCCCCCTCACGACGCCGGCCAGCGTGTTGCGGTCGGTCAGCGCCAGCGCCCGATAGCCCAGCTCGCTGGCGCGCGCGACCATCTCCTCGGGGTGCGACGCGCCCCGCAGAAAGGAGAAATTGCTGGTGACCTGGAGCTCGGCGTAGGTCACGCGAAGATCCCGTGCAGGAACCAGCGGGCGGGCGCTCCGTCCTCTTCGGGGGCGCGGCGGAACAGCCAATGGCGTCTTCCGGACGCGTCCTCGGTCGCGTAGTAGTCCCGACTGGGGGCGTCCTCTCTCCACCACTCGCAGGCCAGTCGCTCGGGTCCCCGGCATGCGAGCACCCGGTGCAGCCGTCCCCGTCGCCGGAAGCCGGCGATTCGCGTTCCGTCCGCCCCGTCGCCGAGGACGGTCACCTCGACCGCCTCGGGAGGAGACAGCAACCGAAGCGGCCGGTCGCGGTTCGAGGGCCAGTCGAGTTCGTCTCCGGTCGCCGCCGTCGTCGGGACGGCGGTCCCGCCTGCGCAACGCCGCACCGCGCGCTCGGGCAGCCAGCTGGGGCGCGGAACGGGGCGGCCGACGCGATCGAATCCAAAGCGATTCCCCAGGCGATCCAGCAGGTCGGCCAACTCCTCGTCGTCGCGCGGTTCGCCGGAACGCCGACCGCCGCGGCTTTCCCCCGGAGCCTTCGCGTCCGCGAACGCCAGCCAGTCGATCTGCGCGTCGCGGGTGGCCTGGGACACGTCGCTCGTCAGTTCGATCTCGTCGACTCCGAGGCCGACGTCGATCCGGTCCAGCTTGCCCAGGAGGAGGTTCGTCAGCGGCTTCCTTCGGCGCAGGGGACGACCGGTGCCGACGACGACGGTCTCGTCCCGACCGTCCGAGCGCCGGCAGACGAGTCGCAGCGACCGGGTTCCCTCGCCCGCTCGAGCCAGCTCCCGACAGAGATCGTCCAGGAGGCCCGCAACCGCCCTGCGGATGTCTTCCGTCGCTCGGATCGGGTCGGCGAAGGCGCGGCGGACGTTGCGCGCCGGTCGGTCCGGGAGCGACGCGATCGGCTCCTCTCGAAGACCGAGCGCCTGCTCCAGCCGCCGAACCGGCGCCCAGCCGAAGCGTTCGACGATTCGCGACGGTTCCACCGCGGCCAGGGCCTCGATGCGGTCCAGCCCGAAGGAGGAGAGGGCGAGGATCTCGTCGTCGCTCAGTCGAAGCGCGGCCACGGGCAGGTCGCCCAGGATCCGCCTTAGCCCCGACGGTCCGGCGCCGACGGGCGCCGCAGGGGTTTCGTCGGGACCGTGGCGAGCCAGAGCCCAGGCCGCGCCCACGGTGTCGGCCAGGGCCAGTCGGGCGCTGATCCCGCAGTCCGCCAGCGCGCTTTTCAGCGACGCGGCCAGAGCCTCCTCGCTCCCGAAGAGGCGAGCGCAGCCGCCGACGTTCAGGAAGAGCGCGTCCGGGGCGACGGGCATGGCGCGCGGGGCGAAGCGACGCGCCCATCGGGCCAGCCTCTCCAAGGCCCGCGCGTCCCCCCGTGGATCGGCCGGTTGGGCGAGCACGTCGGGCACGACGGCCCGGGCGTCCGCCAAGGGCGTGCCGGGGCGCAAGCCGGCGGAAAGCGCGAGCGGGTCGGTCGCGGCGACGACTCGTCCCTTGCGCCCCTTTCGGACGAGGACGAAGGGCTGGGCGCGCAGTTCGGGGGAGCGCCTCGCGCGGCGCTCCGCAGCCCACCAGGGCAGCCAAGCGGCGAGGACGCGGCGGCGGATTCCGGGTCGACGTTTCCGCTCGCGCGCCGCCCTGCGCGTGCGCGTCGCCGCGGTTCGGAAGCGATGGGACATGGCGACGCGGCGCTTTCCTTCAGGGCGTCCGGCGCCGTTTCGTCGGCGAGGGTCGCGCGCTCCACGCCCCGCCGTCCCAATCCACGATCCGGTCGGTCGGCCGTCCGCCCCGGCAGTGCAGGAGCTCGACGCGCCACCTCGTCCTCGGCGTCCGCGCCTCTCCGACCGGATGGCCCGTGACTCGCCAGCGACTGGCCGCCGCGGCGCAGCGTCCGCTCCGGCGTCCTCCGACTTCGCGCCCCCGCGCGAGCGCGAGCGCCAGCGCCGCCGTCCCTTCGGCGGCCAGCGTCAGGCGTCGTCCCGCCGTCGGGTCCACCCGATCCACCTCGGCCACCACGCCGCAGACGGCCCGGCAGCGGAGCGCCTCCTCCAGGGCCCAGAGCGCGTCCGCCCCTCTGCGCAGCCCGGACACGACGCGCAGCCGTCCCGCCGCGATCCCGTAGCGGACCAGGCCCGGCGGGTACAGATCCTCGCCCCGGGCCAGCCACAGCAGCGCGCCCGGCGCCGCGTCGTCGGTTTCGGCGACTCGGGCCAGCAGCGCGGCGCAGAACCCGGTGGCCGCCTCGTCGCCCCCGACCTCGTGGATGCGCCCCAGGCGCAGTCCGCCCCCCGGAAGGACTCGGTCGATCTCGGGCACGCCCAGCGGCAGATGCGGACGTTCGGTCGAACCCGCCGCCTCGAGGCGTCGCACCGAGCGGCGCAGCGCGTCCAGGACGCCTTGCCGCTCCGTCTTCTTCGGCTCATGGGACATGGGCCGAAGAAGGTACCGAATATAAACCGAATATTCAATTCGGGGCTCGAGAACTCAGGCGCGGGGTCCGGGGTGGGGGAGCGGGGTCTTCGAGGTCCCGCCCCGGATCCGGCTCGCGGCCTCGGGGGCCCGAAGGCGCGGCGTTTGATAAACGATTGGCGCGGCGATATCTTGACAATGTGTTCTGCGCTCGCGCGTCGCCGAAGTTCAGAGGAGGGTTCCGACATGTTGACGCGATTGCTGTTCGCAGGCGCCGCAGGCGCTGCGGTCCTGTCCACCGGTTGTTCGATGGCGTTCGTGGACGGACCGCCGAACTACATCCCGGCCGAGGACCCCGTGCCCCCTGACGCGTGCACTGCGGAAATGATCTATCCGGCGGCCGACGCCGTCGGCGCGGTCGTGTTCGCCATCGCCGCGATCACCGGCTCCGAGGGCAACGAGGTGAGGGTGGGCGCGGTGGGCGCCGGCGCGCTGGGCTTTTCGGCCTACAGCGGCTATCGCAGGGTCTCGGACTGCCGCGACAGAATGCCCCGCGTGGACGTGAACCCGATCTTTCCCGACTCGTCGTCGGCCGTGTTCCCGCGAGGCTCCGTTTTTCCGGGGAGCGGAAGTTTGGAAGGGAGCGAGCTGGGCGGCTTGGAAGGTCCGAAGGAGCGGAAGGCGGCGGACGCCACCCGCTGAACCGCCGCCGGTGCCGCGACGATTCGCGGCGCGGGAGGAGATCCTGCGGGTCGCCCGTGATCGAGGAAGCTGGCGAGCACGTCGCCGAGCGCCTGGACGAAGCGCGGCGCCGCCGCTTCTCCGATCGCCTCCCTGACCAGGAACGAGCGGGGCACTCCCCCCACTCGACCGACGGCGGGCGAAGACGTCGGAGCGCGCGCCCGCTCAGGAGGCTCTGGCGGGCAGACGCAGTTCCTGGGTTCGGTTTCGCTTTTTCCGGCCAACCGCGTCGAGGTGGTCCTTCACGCGAAAATCGCCGCCTCCGCGCGCGCCGAGCACGTCGAGAAAATCGATCCAGGCCGCTTCCGCCCTTTCCAGAAGATCGATCCAGGTCATCGCGTGCATCTCCTGCCTGTGCAAGGCCTTGATCTTGGCCGCGAATTCGGGGTTCCCGTCCAGCTTGTCGGAGACGATGTATCCCGTGACGTCCCGAAAGGGCCCTCTCGTGGTCGCTTCGACGCGGCTTCTGATCGTCAGCACGTACCTCTCGAATCGGGACAAGTGATCCCAATCCACGGCTTGTCCGGGGCGAACGAACTCCAAGATCAGAAGATGGCGACCGCTGGCCATGACCAGGTCCACCCTGCCTCTGTAGGCGTCGGTCGACAACTTCGCCTTCGCCGCCGCCTCCATTGCGACGCGACGCAGAGAGGTCTCCTTCCTGAAGGTCTCCCACTCCGGGGAGACGAGCCATGGGTTCTCCGCGACGAAGTCCCGAACGTCGTTCTCCAGCCGTCCTTCCGCGATCAAGCTCCCGAGGCCCTGAACCGCCGCCAGCTTCGTGCGAACCACCTCCAACGTTTGAAGGGCGGTCAGCGCGCGGGCCTCCAGGAGCATGTTCAAGAGCGTTGGCTCGTCCAACTCCTCGGCCTCGGAGATCTCGTCGATGAGTCCCTCGAGGCGCCCCCGCTCCCACGCGGTCAGAACGGCGTTGCCGAGCTCGTCGAACTGTTCTTCGGAGAGGGTCGGGATCGCGCCGAGAGACGTCAACGCCCGTTTCACCGTCCTGCGCTCGCGACCGTGCAGGCGCTGAAGACGGCCGGAGAATCCCGCGATCCTCTCCTCGAGACGCTGCGTCTTCCTTTCGGCCCGCAGTCGCGTCCATGCTCGGAGCGCATGCCGAAGGCGTCTCCGACCCCACTCGAGAAGGGGCGCCGTCTCGTTTCTGTCCCAGTTGACGCGTTGCCGCTCGGTGGCGATCAAGTCCGCGGGAAGCCGGTCGATGAAGTCGGCCACGACCTGTCCGGCGAGGTACTCGGTCCCGTGTCGGCCCGCGAGCCCGCGCGTCAAATCGAAGAAGAACGGTCCCTGGGCCAGCTTTCCGCCCGCGTAGACGGCGACTCCCCTCAACTCCTCTTCGTCGATGGTGTCCTTGCGAAAGTGGAACCGCCATCGGATCCGTTCGCCCGCGACGGTCTCGACGCCCCATCCGTCGTCGTCGACCTCCACCCCCGCGACGGGTTCGGGCAGGTCGCGCGGAAAGCGATACTCGAAGCCGGCTTCGTCGTGCGACGGCGGGAGGGGCTCTCCCTGAACCGACACGGCGAAGTCCGCCTGCTCCTCGTGGAGCAGAAATCGCCTCGCCATGCTGATCGAAAACCGGTCCCGGGAAGGCGCCCGCTGGATCGTGAGGTTCGAGAGGGTGATCGAGGTCCCGTGGGCGCCCCTCCTTTCCTCGCTGGGAGGATCGTACTCGACGACGTCGATCTCCTGTCGAACGTCCCCGGGTTCGTCGTCGGCCGCCAGAGCGTCGAAATCGAGACGAAAGACGGTTCGTTCTCCGGTCGCCCCGCTGGTCGTGTCCACGGTCACGAGGCTCGCGATCCCGAAGCCCGCGAACTTCCCGATGCCCTTGCGTCCGAGCACGGACCTGCCCTTGGTCGTTCGCTCCTCGGCTCCGCCTCCCCTTCGGTTCCGACCCACCGCCAAATAGAGTTTCTGGCATTCGTCGAAGGTCATGCCGATCCCGTCGTCGCGAATCGCGAACTCGGCGTCGGGATCGGCGACGGTGCGCGGAAGGTCGATCTCCACGCGGGTGGCGTCGGCGTCCCATGCGTTCGCCACCAGTTCCGCGATCACGTTGACGGGGCTCTGGTACATCTGGATCCCCAGATGCTCGATCACGCGACTGTGGAATCTGAGAAAGAGCCGTTTGTCGATGCCCGACCTTTCGCTCGCGCCCATCCGCCATTCTCCCGCACCCCAAGGGACTCCGCCCGCCCGGCGACATTGACTGTAACCCCGTGCATGGATCGGCGTCGAACGAGCGTGGATCCCACGCCGAGCGGTCGCGGGGGCGTCGAGCCGCGAAGCGAATCGAGTCCGTCGCGCGGCTTGCCGGACGTCGCGACGAATTCGGCCGACGGAAGGGCTCGGGCGCGCAGAGCGTCGCCGAACTCCACTTGACGGGCGGGCGTCCGCGACGGAATCCTGAACTTGTCGTCAGAATCCGTTCGACGTTTCCCCGCAGACTTGGAAGACGCACCCGTCATGTCCGATCGCTCTCCGCAGGCGCCTCCCGCCGCCGCCCCGCTGCGGCTCTCGCTCTGGGTCGCCGTCGCCGCCGCCCACTGGGCCCTCCCGTCGCCGACCCCCGCCGCCGCGTCGGCGCCGCCGCAGCAAGGACCCGATCCCGCGCACTACACGGCCCTCGAGTGGCGCCACATCGGTCCCGAAGGCAATCGATTCTCCGCCGCCGCGGGGATCTCCGGCGATCCGCGCACCTACTACGTCGGCGCCGCGTCGGGCGGCGTCTACAAGACCGTGGACGGAGGCGTCCATTGGGAGGCGGTCTTCGACGACCAGCCGGTCCAGTCGATCGGCGCGATGGCCGTGGCTCCGTCCGACCCGAACGTCGTCTGGGTCGGCACCGGAGAGGGGAAGATCCGCAGCCACGTCTCCATCGGACAGGGCGTCTACAAGTCGACCGACGCCGGCGCGACGTGGACGCTCATGGGCCTGGAGGCCACCGGTCGCATTCCCCGCCTGGCGATTCATCCGACCAATCCGGACTTGGTGTACGTCTGCGCCATGGGCCACTCGTACGGCCCCCAGCCGGAGCGCGGCGTCTATCGCACCGCCGACGGCGGCGAGACCTGGGAGCGGGTGCTGTTCGTGGACGAGGACACCGGATGCTCCGACGTCGCGATGGACCCGTCGAACCCGAGGGTTCTCTTCGCGGGCACCTGGCAGCTGGAGATCCACACGTGGGGACGGACCTCGGGAGGTCCGGGCGGAGGGCTTCACGTCTCGCGCGACGGCGGCGACACGTGGACCCGCCTGAGCGGTCCCGGCAACGACGTCGGACTGCCCAGGAAGCCGGTGGGCAAGGTCGCGGTGGCCGTCGCGCCCTCGAATCCGGATCGCGTCTACGCGCTCTTCGAGACCGGCGACGGCATCCCCTGGGAAGGACGGGAGACGGAGGACGGCCAGCTGTGGCGGTCCGAGGACGGGGGACGCCGCTGGGCCCTGATCACGCGAAACCGCAACGCCATGGGACGGCCGCACTACTACTCCCGCGTGGTCGTGTCGCCGAACGACGACGAGGAAGCCTACTTCCTGACCGCTTCGTTCTCGACGTCGACCGACGGCGGGCGGACGCTGGACGTCGTGCCGCGCTCCCGGGCGCCGGGCGGCGACCACCACGACATGTGGATCGATCCGGCGAACGCGGATCGGATGATCGTCGCCCACGACCAGGGCCTCTCCATCTCGATCAACAGGGGCGAGAGCTGGTTCCGGCAGCGGCTCACGAACGCGCAGATGTACCACGTCACCGTGGACGACGCGATTCCGTACAACGTGCTCGGCAACAAGCAGGACGAGCCCACCTACCGCGGTCCCAGCAACAGCCGCATCATGGGTCAGCGCCGCATCACCGGGATCCCCAGGGGCATGTGGCACCACGTCGGCGGCGGAGAGAGCGGCTGGGCGACGCCGGACCCCACGGACCCGAACGTCGTGTGGTCCTCGGCTTCGGGCTCGGGCATGGTCGGCGGCATCGTGGTGCGCTACGAGGAGGATCGGCGCCAGTACCGCCCGGTCGAGGTGTGGCCGGAGCAGAGCCGGGGCGCGGCCTCGGGGGTGCGGTACCGCTTCGTGTGGGACGCGCCGATCCACATCTCCCCGCACGACAACAACAGCGTCTACGTGGGCAGCCAGCACGTGCACCGCACCCGCAACGGCGGGCAGAGCTGGGAGGCGATCAGTCCCGACCTGACGCGAAACGACCGGAGCCGCATGGGTCCGTCGGGCGGGTTGACCGGCGACAACATCGGGGTGGAGTACGCCGGCGCCGTCTTCGGGATCGCCGAGTCCCCCCTGGAAGCGGGGCTCATCTGGGCGGGCACCAACGACGGGTTGCTGCACGTCACGCGGGACGGGGGCGCCACCTGGACGGACGTCACCCGGAACATGGGGGACATGCCCCCGTGGATGGCCGTGCGCAGCATCGCGCCCTCGCGCCACGATCCGGCGACCGCCTACGTGGCCGTCGACGGGCACCAGGTCAACGTCCGCGACCCCCACGTGTACCGAACCCGCGACTACGGAGCGTCGTTCGAGCGGATCGTCGACGGGATTCCGGTCGACATGCTCAGCTACACCAAGGTGATCGTCGAGGATCCGAAGCGGGACGGACTGCTGTACCTGGGCACGGAGAACGCCATCTACGCGTCGTTCGACGCCGGCGACTCCTGGCAGCCCCTGCAGAACAACCTGCCCCACGCCCCGGTGTCGGGCATCGTGGTCCAGGAGCGCTTCGACGACCTGGTGGTCGGAACCTACGGCCGGGGCTTCTGGATCCTGGACGACCTGACGCCGCTGCAGCGCTGGACCTCGGAGGTCGCCGCCTCCGAAGCCCATCTCTTCGCGCCCCGGGACGCCTACCGCTTCCGCCCGATCACGCCGCCGTCGGTTCCCTACAGCGATCCGACGGAGGGAACCGACCCCGAATACGGGGCGTCCCTCAACTACTGGCTGGCCGAGGCGGAGGACCAGGCTCCGACCATCGAGATCCTCGACTCGCGGGGCGTCGCGGTGCGCTCGCTCGAGGGCCCGAACGCGGCCGGCGTTAACCGCGTGCATTGGGACCTCGAGGACGAGCCGAACGAGGAGATCAGGCTGCTGACGTCCCCGATGTACGCCGAGCACATCGCCGTGGGGCCCGACGGTCGGCCGGCTCCCGGCGCCCGCCGGATCTCGATCCTGATGCCTCCGGGCGCCTACACGGTGCGCCTGCGCGCGGCCGGCCGGACCATGGAACAGCCTCTGACGGTCCTCAAGGACCCCCACTCGGCGGGCACCGAGGCGGACATCGCCGCCCAGGTGGCCTTTCTGAAGGAGGTCCGCCGCGACGTGGTCGCCGCCGGCGAGGCCGTCCACCGGGTCGAGGCGCTCCGCGTGCAGCTGGCGACGATGGCGCGCTTCGTCGAGGACGAGGAGATCGCCGATGCGATCTCCTCGCTCCAGGACCGCCTCGTGGCCTTGCAGATGGACATGGTGGATCTGCGTCTGACCGGCCAGGGCCAGGACGGGGTGCGCTTCGGAGCGACCCTCCTGCAGAAGATCGGATACCTCTCCGGCGCGATCGCCGTGGCGGACTTTCGGCCGACGGATCAGGAGATGGAGGTCAAGGAGCTGCTGGGAGAGAAGCTCGACGCCCACCTGGACGCCCTCGAGTCCCTGCTGGCCGAAGACGTCGCCGCGCTCAACGAGACGCTGAGAAACCGTGGCATGGCCATCGTCGCCGCCGTCGGACCCTCGGGGCCGTAGGGCCGACCGGCTTCGGCTCGGGCGCGCTGGCCCGTCGGAGCGCGTCGCCGGCCCCGCCGCGGGCCCCGAGGCCCGCGGCGGGACGCTCCGGCCGACGGGGCGCCGCCGGACTCACCGGGGCGTGCACACCGGCGGGGCTTCGTAGTCCAGGCCGAGCAGCCGAAAGTAGTTCCCGCCCAGCGCGATGTTCCGAAACGCCTCGTCGTCCACGTGGGCGAAAATGCGACTGGTGACCTCGAGTTCCTCCCTGTAGACGTCGAGGTCCTTGTCGCCGGAAGCCAGAAAGTCGGTTCCCGGCAGGATCCGATCGGAGCGTTCGTTCAGGAACGCGACGTACAGGGGCTGGAAGTCGGGGTTGGAGAAGTAGTGGTCGTCGATCACTCGCCAAGAGACGTCGAGCGTGAGGTTGGGGTTTCGGTCCAGCTGCTCGCGCATCAACGCGATGTGCTCCCGGGGATCCATCGCGGTCAGTTCGCGCGACAGACCCATGTGCATCCAGACGATCTTGTTGTCGGGGAAGGCCGCCAGGGCCGCCTCCATGTGGGACAGATACCGGGTCGGATCGTCGTCGTCGCCCAGGTCGGAGTGGATCGCGATGGGGATGTTCCTCTCCCGCAGGGCCGCCATGAACGGAGCCCACCGGGCGATCGCCGGGATCGGCACGGGCTCGTGCCCGTTGGCGAACAGCGCCTGCTTGACGAGGTTGACCTCGCCCATCCATCGGAACATTCCCGGATACTCGCGTTCCAGCAGGTTCATGCCGGCGAGCACGGTTTCGGGCCGGGCGAGGTCCGGGAACGTCATGGCCAGCGTCAGGTGCACGTCCGCCGGTCGGGCCAGGGCGAGGCGGGTCGCGTTGGCGAAGTCGTTCCTGAGCGACGGGACCACCGGGGTTCCGGGGCAGTCCAGGTAGTAGGCGCAGGGGGAGTCGACCGGCAGCGTCTGGCCGATTCCGTAGACGTTCGCGAAGCGGACTCCCGACTCCCGCAGGAAGCCCACCAAGTCGTCGAACGCGATCGGCGGGCCGCCGAAGGGACGCGCGTGCAGGTGGCTGTCCACGACCGCCGTCTCCGGCTGGGACGACCGGTCGTAGCACGCCGCCGCGGGCGGGCGAAACGCGTCCAGGCCGAAGGGCGGCGAGGCGCAGCCGACGGCCGCAAGCGCGGCCAGGGCCGAAAACGCCGGCGAAGCTCGGCGCCTCGGCGACCGCGGGTCCGCTTCCGTCCGTCCGGCGCCCCTCGCCTCGCGCTTCGCGTTCATTTCGTCTTCCCGCCTTCGCCCGCAGGTTCGATGCGTCGCTCCGATCCTCCTTCGCGCCAGGACTCTTGGACCGCCGCGCATTCCGTCACACCGTCGCCTTCGCCCAGTCGCCGCGCCTGAACAGGATCGCGCTCGCGACCGCCAACGTCGAGAACGCCACCGTCATGGCGATGAAGACCCCGGTGGATTCCAGTCCGCCCGGAAACGAGAGGGTCCACGCCAGCGGGATCTCCCAGAGCCAGAAGCAGAACAGGTTCAGGACGGTGGGGGTCCACACCGCTCCCGCGCCGTTGAACGCTGCGGTCAGCACCATGCCGTAGGCGTAGAAGACGAAGCCGACGGCGACGATGCGCAGTCCCCGGACCGCGACCGCGGCCGCCTCGGAGGTGCCTCCGAAGAGACCGACGATGTCCGGGGCGAAGACGACGAAGAGCGCGCCGACGGCGCCCAGGAACGCGAGGTTCATCCTGGCCGAGACCCACACGGCGCGGCGCGCGCGCTCGGGGTCGCCCGCGCCCAGTCCCTGCCCCACCATCGTCGCCGCCGCGTTGGAGAGGCCCCAGGCCGGCAACAGGGCGAACAGAATGATCCTGATCGCGACGACGTAGCCCGCGAGCGCCTCGGCGCCGAAGGACGCGGTGATGCGAATCAGCCCGATCCAGCTGGCCGTCGCGATGAACGTCTGCAGGGTGCCCGTCGCCGACAGGCGGATCAGCTTCCACATGAGGGCCGGTTGCACGCGCAGGTGCGGACGGCGGACGCGCAGCCTCCCGCCCCGTCGGAACAGGGTCGCGAGCTGGACCAGCACCGCCGTGCCCCGTCCGATGGTGGTCGCGATCGCCGCGCCCTGGACGCCCATGGCCGGCACGGGCCCCAGTCCGAAGATCAGGATCGGGTCGAGGACGATGTTGAGGCCGTTGGCGATCCACAGCGCCCGCATGGCGATCGCGGCGTCGCCCGCGCCTCGGAAGGCGGCGTTGTGAAGGAACAGCAGCAGGATGACGACGTTGCCGCCCAGCATGACGCGCGTGTAGGGCAGCGTGGCGGCCACGACGCTCTCGTCCGCGCCCATCAGCCGCAGGAAGTCGGCCGCGTGGACGACTCCGACGATCCCGAAGAGCACGGCGAGCGTGGCTCCGAGGAGCATGGCCTGGGCCGTCGCGCGCGCTGCGCCTTCGCGGTCGCCTTCCCCGACGCGGCGGGCGACCAGCGCCGTGACGCCGATGCTCAGCCCCATCGCCGCCGTGTAGACGAGCGTCAGGGCCGACTCGGTCACGGCCACCCCCGCCATCGCGTCGTCCCCCAGGCGGGAGACGAAGAAGATGTCGACGACGGCGAAGAGCGACTCCATGGCCATTTCGAGAACCATGGGGATCGCCAGGAGCAGAATCGCGCGCTCGAGCGGTCCGCGGGTCGGGTCTCCTCCCGTGCCCCGAACGGCGTGCTTGAAGATCTCCCAGCGCGTCTCGGACTCTTCGGTCGGACCCGGCGGCGGCTCGTCCCCCGGACCGCGCCCGGGCGCGCGAGAGGCTCCGGGCGCGTCCGGTCTCCGACGCCGCGACCGCTCTCGCGGTTCTTCCGAGCCTTTGTTGTGCGAGTTCATGGTGGACGCTAACCTGCCGAAAATCATATCGCGACCGAGCGGGGAAGCCGCGTCCCGGACGCTTGTCTCCGGCGGTCGGGCGCGCAGTCGGGAACCCGGGAGGACGGCCATGGCGACGGAGAGGATACGCATCACCCGCCGGAGATTTTTCGCAACGGGGGCCGTCGCGGCCTGCGGGCTGGCCGCGGCCTCCTGTCGGGCGATCGGCGACGGCGCCCCTTCGCCGCTCCGCATCCTCGTGCTGGGCGGAACCGGATTCCTGGGTCCGCACCAGGTCCGGACCGCGCTCGCCCGGGGCCACGAGGTCACGCTGTTCAATCGAGGCGTGACCAACCCCGGCCTCTTCCCGGAGCTCGAGACGCTGATCGGCGATCGGGACGGCGATCTGGCGGCCCTCGAGGGGCGTCGGTGGGACGCCGTCGTCGACAATTCGGCCACGATTCCCCGCTGGGTCTCGCTCTCGACCGAAGCGCTGCGCGACTCCGCGGGCGCGTACCTCTACGTCTCGTCGACCGGCGTCTACGTGCCCTACCTGTCCACCGACCTCCGGGAGGACGCTCCGGTGGACGCGATCGAAGACCCCGAGACCGAAGTCGTCGACGGGCGAACGTTCGGCGCGCTCAAGGCCCTGTCCGAGGACGTGGCCCGCAGCGCGTTCCCCGAGCGCCACCTCGTGCTGCGCCCCACCTACATCGTCGGGCCCGGCGACCCCACGGACCGGTTCACCTACTGGCCGGTGCGTCTGTCCCGGGGAGGGGAGGTCCTGGCCCCGGGGACGCCGGACGATCCCATGCAGCACGTCGACGTGCGCGACTTGGCGGCGTTCGCGATCCAGGCCCTGGAGAATGGCCGAACGGGCACGATGAACGTGGTGGGGCCGCGCGAGCCGCTGACCATGGGGGCGCTGCTGGAGCGCACTCGAACGGCCGTGGGGTCCGACGCGACGCTGGTTTGGGTGGACGCGGCCGCGCTGCGCGAACAGGGCCGTCGCTTCCTCACCTATTGGGCGGAGCCCGCCGGCGACTACCTGGGCATGATGCGCGTCAACGGCGACGCGGCGTTCGCGGCCGGGCTCGAGCTGCGGCCCCTCGAGGAGACGGCCCGGGACACTCTGGCGTGGTTCCTGGCGCAGGACGAGGAGCGGCGGCGATTGCGCTCCGGCCTGGCGCCCGACGAGGAGGCGCGGTTGCTGGCCGCGGCCCGGGAGGCGGGTCGGGCGTAGCCTCGCCCCCGCGCCGACTCCGGACCGGGCGGTCGACGCGGGGCGCAGCGGTCGCGACCGCGCGGCGCCGAGTCCGCGCCGTAGCGCGATACGGGCGACTTTCTTAGGATCCATGCGCTCCGGGGCCCGCGACGCAGGCGCCCGGCGCGGGCGAAGCCGCCGCGGGGAGGGACGTCTCTGCGACGCGATCGCCAGCGGGGCCGGCTCGTCGATTCCGGGAGGCGCGGACCTCCAGCCACCGACAGGAGACTGCAGCCGAAGTGACGGGGCCGACGACAGCTCGAGCCGGCGGGTACGCGCCGAGCGGCAAGAACACGGGCACGGTCAAGCCGAAGGGGTCGTCCGCGATTCCGTCGCACTGCGGCGTCGCCACGATCCCGATCACGTCGCGAAAGCCGGCGTGGCTCAAGGTGCGCTCGCCCGGCGGTCCCAACTACCTGCGCCTCAAGCGTCTGATGCGGTCGCAGTCCCTCCACACGGTGTGCGAGGAGGCGGGCTGTCCCAACGTCGGCGAGTGCTGGGAGGCCGGCACGGCCACCTTCATGATCCTGGGCGACGTGTGCACTCGAGCGTGCAAGTACTGCGCCGTGGCGCACGGCATGCCCACCGAACTCGATCTGGACGAGCCCCGCCGGGTCGCCGAGACTGTCGCGGCCATGGGGCTCGAGCACGTCGTGATCACGTCGGTGAACCGGGACGAGCTCGCCGACGGCGGGGCGAGCGTCTACGCGGCCACCGTCCGCGAAGTGCGGGCGCGACTCCCGAACTGCTCGGTCGAAGTGCTGATCCCCGACTTCAAGGGGGACGAGGCGGCGCTGCGGACGGTCATGGAGGCGGGCCCCGCCATCCTCGGACACAACCTCGAGACGGTCGAGAGGCTGCACCCGGAGGTCCGTCCCGGGGGCCGCTACTGGCGCTCCATCTCCTATCTGGGCAGCGCGAAGCGCATCGACGCGTCCATGCTCACCAAGACCGGCGTCATTCTGGGAATGGGCGAGCGCGCCGAGGAGATTCGCCGCGCGATGGCCGACCTTCGCGACGCTTCGGTCGACATCCTCACCCTGGGTCAGTACCTGCGGCCCTCCGAGCAGCACATTCCGGTGGCCCGCTGGGTGACCCCGGAGGAGTTCCTCGAGTGGAAGCGCGTCGGGGAGCGCGAGTACGGATTTCGCCACGTCGAGTCCGGTCCCCTGGTCCGGTCCAGCTACCACGCCAAGGAGCAGGCTCGGGAAGTCGAGGCCGGAGGGGTCGGCTCGATCCGGGAAGTGCTGGAGGCCGACGTCCCCGCGCCGGCCGAGGTCGTCTCGTCGCCGTCCGCCCGTCGATCCCCGCTGGTCCAGATTCGGTTCGGAGCGGCGATGGGCCGGGCCGCAGGCGCGGGAGGGCGCGCATGACGCCGAAGAAGCCGGCCAAGCCCCGCGAGATCGAGGGGTTCGCGAAGGAGGAGCTCGACTCGCTCCTCTTCGACATGCTCCTGTACCGCCGCTTCGAGGAGAAGGCCGAGGAGGCCTACGCGATCGGAAAGATCGGCGGGTTCTGCCACCTGCACATCGGACAGGAGGCCCTGGCGGCGGGCGCGATCGCGCCGCTCAGGGAGGACGACGCGGTCGTCACCGCCTACCGGGAGCACACGCAGGCGATCGCCAAGGGCGTCTCGCCCAGAGCCGCGATGGCGGAGCTGTACGGCCGCGTGGACGGATGCTCCGGCGGCCGGGGCGGATCGATGCACCTCTTCGATCCGTCGGTGGGGTTCTACGGCGGGCACGGGATCGTGGGCGGACAGATCCCCCTGGGCGCGGGGCTGGCCTGGGCGATCCGGTACCGGGGCGGGGATCAGATCTGCGTGTGCTTCATGGGGGACGCGGCCGTGAACCAGGGCGCCTTCCTGGAGGCGCTGAACATGTCGGCGATCTGGTCGTTGCCCGTCGTCTACGTCGTCGAGAACAACGGCTACGGGATGGGGACCGCGTTCTCCCGGGTCTCGACCACGGAGATGGAGGCGCGCAGCGGGGCCTACGGCATTCCGGCCCACACGGTCGACGGCCAGGACGTCCTGGCGACGTACCGGTTCTTCGCCGACTTGGCCGAGCGCGTGCGCGGGGGCGAGGGGCCGCAGTACGTCAACGCGGTCACGTACCGGTTTCGCGGCCATTCGATGTCGGATCCCGTGTCGGGCACCTATCGGTCGAAGGAGGAGGTCGAGAGCCACGTAGAGGAGCGCGACCCGGTCGCGCTCCTTCGGGACCGGATGACCGAGGCCGGTCTGCTGACCCGCGACGAGCTCGAGGCCATGGACGAAAGGGCCCGCGCCGTCAGCGCCGACGCGGCCGAGTTCGCCGACGCCTCGCCGCAGCCCGACCCGTCCACGCTGTACGATCACGTGTACAGGGAGATCAACCCCCGCGGGCGTCTGTTCCTGGACGGTCGGGGACCCGGGAGCGCCGCCCATGGCTGAGCTGTCGTACAGGGAGGCGCTGCGGGCCGCCATGATTCAGGAGATGGACCGCGACGAGACGGTCTTTCTCATGGGCGAGGAGGTCGCCGAGTACGACGGCGCCTACAAGGTCTCCAAGGGGATGCTGGACCGGTACGGGGACGGACGGGTCGTCGATTCGCCGATCAGCGAGCTCGGATTCGCGGGCCTGTGCGTGGGCGCGGCCATGGCCGGACTGCGGCCGATCTGCGAGTTCATGACCTTCAACTTCTCGATCCTGGCCTTGGACCAGGTGATCAACAACGCGGCCAAGATGCTGTACATGTCGAACGGCGCGATCAACGTTCCCGTCGTCTTTCGCGGGCCCACGGGCGCGGCCCTGCAGCTGTCCGCCCAGCACTCGCAGGCCTGCGAGACCTACTACGTGCACGCGCCCGGCGTGAAGCTGGTCACGCCGGCCACGCCGGCGGACGCCAAGGGGCTGCTGGCGGCGGCCATCCGGGACGACGATCCCGTGGCCGTGATGGAGGGGGAGCTCCTGTACAACCTGCGCGGAGAGGTCCCCGACGGGGAGCACGTGATCCCCCTGGGGGTGGCGGAGCTCAAGCGTTCCGGCGACGACGTGAGCATCGTCACGCACGGCAAGATGGTGCACGTGGCGCTGCAGGCCGCCGCGAAGCTGGAGCGCGCCGGAATCGAGGCCGACGTGCTGGACCTGCGCTCGATCCGACCGCTGGACGTCGACGCGATCCTCGAGACCGTGGGGCGCACCAACCGGGCGGTCTACCTCGAGGAGGGGTGGCCGTTCGGCGGCGTCGGATCCCAGATCGCGTCCCTGATCCAGGAGGAGGCCTTCGACCTTCTGGACGCGCCGGTCGCGCGCGTGACCCAGGCCGACGTGCCCATGCCGTACGCCAGGAACATGGAGCAGCTCGCGAAGCCCGGCGTCCAGGCCGTGGTGGACGCGTGCGACCGGGTGCTGTACCGGGCCCGAGGGAGCGCTTGAATGGCGACCAAGGTCCACATGGAGGCGTTGTCCCCGACGATGGAGGAGGGCCAGGTCGTTCGCTGGCTCAAGAGCGAGGGCGATCCCGTGGCCCAGGGCGACGTGCTGGCCGAGATCGAGACCGACAAGGCGACCATGGAGTTGATCGCCCGGGGCGACGGCGTGCTTCGGCGCGTTCTCGTGGCCGAGGGCGGAGTCGCCCCGGTGGGGGACGTCATCGCGATCGTCGCGGCCGAGGACGAGGACGTCGGGGAGTTGGAGGCGCTCGCCGGAGCGCGCGAGTCCCGCCCCGAAAGCGCCGCGGACGTCGAGCCGGCGCCGGCGCCGCGGACGGCGGACGCGGCGGCCCCCGCGCCGGTCGAGCCTGCGGCGACGGAGCGGATCAAGGCGTCGCCCGTCGCGCGTCGACTCGCCCGGGAGAAGGGCCTCGACGTCGCCTCCCTGCAGGGATCGGGCCCCGGGGGGCGGATCGTCAAGCGCGACGTGGAGCGCGCGGCCGCGGCGGTCGAGCCCGCGGGCGTTTCGGCCGCCTCGGCGCTCGCCGACGGGGAGGACTTCGTCGACGTCCCGCTCACCCAGATGAGGAAGACGGTGGCTCGTCGCCTGACCGAGTCTCTGGGGCCGGTGCCGCACTTCTTTCTGACCGTCGACGTCGACATGGCCCGCGTGCTGGAAGCGCGCAGGGCGGTCAACGAGCTGCTGGCGACGGAAGGCGGGAAGGCGTCGATCAACGACTTCGTGATCAAGGCGGCGGCCGCCGCCTTGGTGCGCCATCCCGAGTGCAACGCGTGGTGGACGGGCCACGCGATCCGTCGGTTCGGCCGCGTGCACGTGGCCGTCGCGGTCGCGGTGCCCGACGGGCTCGTGACGCCGGTCGTCCGCGACGCGCATCTCAAGGGCCTGGCGGCGATCAGCCGGGAGGTCCGGGAGCTGGCGGGACGGGCTCGGGACCGGAAGCTGCAGCCGCGCGAGTACACGGGATCCACGTTTTCGATCTCGAACCTCGGCATGTTCGGCGTCGAGGAGTTCACGGCCGTGATCAACCCGCCCGAGGCGGGAATCCTCGCGGTCGGCGCCGTCGAAGAGCGACCCGTGGCCAAGGACGGCCAGCTGTCGGTTCGGCCCAGAATGCGCGTGACCATGAGCTGCGATCACCGAGTCGTCGACGGGGCGCAGGGCGCGCGCTTCCTGGCCACGCTGAAGGCGCTTCTGGAGGAGCCCGCCGCGATCTCGATCTGACTCCGGCGGCGGAGTCCAGGGTCCCCTCGCGCTTCGGCCGACCGGGCTGGACACTCCGGGCCGCGTCGTCCTCTCGCGGCTCGCCGGCCGCTCGAGGGCGCGCCTGCGAGCCGACCCGATCCGTCGAGCGACGGGGGCTCCGCGCGGGGCGACGCGACCCGCGTTCCGCGCCGATTGCGACGCCTTTACCGACTACGGACGCGCTTCTAGCTTGAGGCGTCGGAGCCGTGCGACGCGCTCGATCGCCGCAGCTTCGGCCGACGCGCACAAGTCACGCAACCCCGGAGATTTCTCTTGACGGACAGGAACGGAGACGCGGACTTCGACGTCGTCGTGATCGGTGGCGGCCCCGGCGGCTACGTCGCGGCGATTCGAGCCGGACAGCTGGGCCTCGACGTCGCGTGCGTGGAGGCGGACAAGCTGGGCGGGGTCTGTCTCAACGTCGGTTGCATCCCGACCAAGGCCCTGCTGAGCAGCGCGCTTCTGGTCAACCAGCTCGGGAAAGCCGAGGGGCACGGGATCTCGTTCGAGGGCGTGAGCGTCGATCTGGGGCCGGCCCAGCGCCGCAGCCGGTCCGTGGCCGACCAGCTGTCCAAGGGCGTCGGTTTTCTGCTGAAGAAGAACAACGTGACCCATATCCGGGGCTACGGCAGGCTGAAGGGCGGCGGCGCCGTCGAGATCGAGGACGAGGGCTCGCGCCGAACCGTCACGGCGAAGCACGTCGTCTTGGCGACCGGCTCGCGCCCCCGGAGCCTTCCCTTCCTGAAGATCGACGAGGAGCGGATCTGGTCGTCCACCGGCGCGCTGTTCCAGGACGAAGCGCCGACGTCGATGGTCGTGGTGGGCGCAGGGGCCGTGGGGATGGAGTTCGCCGACGTCTACGACGCGTACGGAACGAAGGTCTTCGTCGTCGAGTCGCTGGATCGCGTCCTTCCATTGGAGGACGCGGAGTCGTCGCGGGTCGTGGCCCAGTCGTTCAAGAAGCGCGGAATGGAGATCTTCACCGGCGCGCGGGTCGAGGACGCGCAGGTCGGCGAGAGCGGCGTCCGCCTCTCCTTCACCGACGGGGCGGGCGAGGCCCGAACGCTGGACGTCGACCGCGTGCTGTCGGCCGTCGGACGGATTCCGAACACCGAGGACGTCGGCGCCCGAGCCGCCGGCGTGGAGCTGAGCCCCGAGGGCGGCTTCGTCGAGGTCGACGAGGCCATGCGCACCACCGCGCCCGGGGTCTGGGCCGTGGGCGACTGCGCGGGCCGTCAGCTTCTCGCCCACAAGGCGATGCACGAGGGCGTGGCCGCCGCCGAGCGCATCGCGGGCGTCGGAGATCACGCCGTGGACTACGGCAACGTCCCCAACTGCACCTACTGCCACCCCGAGGTGGCGTCCGTGGGACTGACCGAGGAGCAAGCCCGCGACAAGGGACTGGACGTCGAGGTGGGCAAGTTCCCGTGGGCGGGCAACGGGCGCGCGCTGGCCGGAGGGGACGCGACGGGATTCGTGAAGGTGATCCGGGACCGTGCCTATTCGGAGGTCGTGGGCGCCCACGTCGTCGGTCCGCACGCCACCGAGCTGATCGCCGAATTCGTGATGGCCCGCCACTTGGAGTCCACCGCCGAGGAGATCGACCGGGCGATGCACCCCCACCCGACGCTGTCGGAGGCCGTGGCCGAGGGCGCGCTGGCGTCGCTGGGACGGGCGTTGCACGTGTAGCGCGACGGCGTGTGCGAAGTTGAAGCCGGTTTCCCCTCGGGCGGTCTGACCTGCATCTAAGCCGATCCGAAGCTGCGGGTCCGCCTCTGGATTGTCGGCCGCTCGGGGGGAATCGGCGAGAGCGCGGACCGTGACCGCCGCCGCCACCTGACGAAGTGCCCGACGCGCGCACGCGCGTCCCGGCCCCGCGTCCGCGATGCAACCGGTGCGGCGAGGCCCTTGCGCGACGACGTTTCCGGCCCGCCGGCGACGCCAAGTCTACTCGGGCGGATCGACGCCCCGGATGGCGAGGATCCGAACGACGGCTTCGCCGATCTTGTTGTTCGGCGTGGACGCGCCGGCCGTGATGCCCAACTCGAACGGCCCCTCGGGCAACCAGTCCAGCGTCGTCGTCTCGGGCGTGGAAGCGTCCAGGGCGGGTTTGTGGCGGACGGACCCGGCCTCGACGTCGATGCACGCGGCGTCCCTGACGTGGTACGTCGGCGCGTACTGGCGGCACAACTCGGCCAGATGATTGGTGTTGGACGAGTTGTACCCCCCCACGACGACCATCACGTCGGGCGGCTCCCGCATCATGTCCAGCACGGCGTCCTGGCGCTCCTGCGTGGCGGAGCAGATCGTGCCGAAGGAGCGAAAGTGGCCCTCGGCGTGCTCCTCGCCCATGGACTCGACCATCATTTCCCGGAGGCGGGCCCCGATGGCCAGCGATTCCGTCGCCAGCATCGTGGTCTGGTTCGCCACGCCGATCCTCTTCAAGTCCCGGTCGGGATCGAACCCGTCGGAGCTGCGGTCCCGGAAGCGGCGGACGAACTCGTCCCGGTCCGCGGCCTCGGGCCGTCCGGTCATGTAGGCCCCCACGAACTCGGCCTCCTCCATGTCGCGCACGACGATGTAGCGACCGTCCGGATGGTTGTGGACCTGGCTGGCGGTGGCCTGCGATTCCTCGTGCCGGTACTTGCCGTGGATGACGGCCGTGTAGCCGTCGCGGGCGTAGCCGTTGACGCGCTTCCAGACGAGCAGCACGGACCCGCAGGTCGTGTCGACCAGGACGCAGCCGATGTCCCGCAGCCGCTTCAGGTCCATGACCGTCACGCCGAACGCCGGAATGATCACCACGTCGTCCGCCGTGACGCGGTCGAAGCGAAAGCGGCCGTCCTCGCCGGGGACCAGAAACTCGATGCCCATTTCCCGCAGCCGATGGTTGACGTGCGGGTTGTGAATGATCTCGCCGGCCAGGAAGATCCGCTTGTCCGGGAACTTGTGGCGCGTTTCGTAGGCGTAGTCGACGGCCCGGTCCACGCCGTAGCAGAATCCGAACTCCTTGGCCAGTCGCACCGTCACGTCGCCGAAGCGGTCGACGCCGGCGCGCGAGCGCAGCCGCTCGACCAGGCTCGAGTGATACTCCGCGTCGATGAGCGGCTTGACCTGGGTCTTGAGCCCGAATCCGCGACGAAAGTAGGTCTCCGACATGCGGATCAATATACATTGGAGACCGCCTGCGGCGTGACCGTTCTCTCCGGACGGCCGACGTGTCCGGCCGGGCCGGGGCCCGATCCGCCGCGCGCTCGCAACGGGAGGTTCGCAGCTCATCGCCCTCGGTCGTCTGATCGTCCCCTTCGTGGTCGTTCCGCTCGTCGAGCTGGCCCTCCTGCTCCAGGTCGCCGAGCGGGTCGGATCGCTCCCGACCGTCGCGCTGGTCGTCTTCACGGGCGCCTTGGGCGCCGTCCTGGCCCGTCGCCAGGGGCTTCGCGCCTGGTCGGAGGTCCAGCGCGAACTGGCTCGAGGCCGGTCTCCCGGAAGCGCGCTGGTCGACGGACTCGCGATCCTCGTCGGCGCCGCGTTCCTGCTGACCCCGGGGATCCTGACCGACGCGGTCGGGTTCGGCCTGCTCGTGCCGCGCGCGAGGAGATGGCTCGCGGCGGGCGCGACGAGAGCGATGCGGCAAAGGACGCGCGAGGGCGCGATCGGGTTCACGGTCTACGGAGTGGGCGGCGAGGAGCCGACGAGGCGGGCGGAGGTGCGCGTCCGCGATCCGCAGGAGCGACGAGGCGCGCGGGAGGCGAGCGAATGAGCGAGGACGGAGGCGGGATCGAGGCGAGGGTGGACGGCGACCGGCGCGACTGGTCGTTCCTGGAGCGTCTGCTGGATGCGCCCGGGCCCTCCGGGTTCGAGCGGCGCCCGGCCCGCGTGTGGCGCGACGAGGCCCGCGCCTTCGCGGACGTGTGGACCGACGCGGTGGGGAACAGCTACGCGGGATGTCGCCGTCGCCTCCGACCCCTGGCCCTGTTGGCGGGCCACGTGGACGAGATCGGCCTCCAGGTCACGCACATCGACAAGGAGGGCCTCCTCCGGTTCGCGGGCATCGGGGGCTGGGACCCGCAAGTGCTGGTGGGTCAGCGCGTGCGGGTGCTGGGCGCCGACGGCGACGTGCCCGGGGTCGTCGGCCGCAAGGCGATCCACTTGCTGGAGCGCAGGGAGAGGGAGCGGGCCGTGCGGATCAAGAAGCTGTGGATCGACGTCGGCGCGGAGTCGCGCGACCAGGTGAAGCGCATGGGGCTGCGGGTGGGAGACGCGGCGGTCGTCGACGCCGGCATGACCAGACTGGCCGGAGACCGGATCGCGAGTCGGGCGATCGACAACCGCGTCGGGGCGTTCGTCGTGCTGGAGGCGCTTCGGCGCGTCGCGGCCGAGGACCCCGCGCGAGAGGTCGGGGCGGTGGCCGCGGCCACCGCGCAGGAGGAGATCGGCTACCAGGGCGGCGGCGCGCGCGCGAGCGCGTTCGGGCTGTCTCCCGACGTCGCGCTGGTCGTGGACGTGACGCACGCGACCGACGTGCCCGACGTGGACGAAAACGAGGTCGGGGAGTGCGTCCTGGGAGGCGGGCCGGTGCTCTCCAGGGGCTCGGCGACCCATCCGCGCGTCTTCGAGCTCCTGGCCGAAACCGCGGAGCGGGAGGGGATTCCGTACTCGATCCAGGCGGCGCCGTCGCGCACCGGCACCGACGCGGACGCGATCCACTTGATCCGGGGCGGAATCCCGACGGGACTGGTGTCGATTCCCAACCGGTACATGCACTCTCCCAGCGAGACGGCGTCGCTGAGCGACCTGTCGCGCGCCGCCGACCTGCTGGCGGCCTTCGTGCTTCGTCTCGACGAGGGACTCGACTTCGAGCGAAGGTAGCGGCTAGCTTTCACTTCGTCGGGGAGCGCGAGCGGCATGGGGCGCCAAGGCTTCCGGCTCGCCCTCGTCTCGTGCGCCGTCGACGGTTCGATCGACCACCGAGGAGACGTCCATGCGAGGAACGCCCGGACATGATTGACGCGCGCGAGGTGATTCGGGAGCTCCAGGACATGCGCGAGGAGGGGCATCTTTCCGACGCCCTTCTCCGTCGCGCCGTCAGGGCCCTGCACGGCACGGACGACCGCTACGACTGGGTCGGCGTCTACCTGCTCGACGACGACGCCTCCGAGCTGTGGCTCCACAACTACATGGGCGCCCCGACCGAGCACGCCCGCGTGAAGGTGGGCGAGGGGGTGTGCGGAACGGCGATCGCGCAGGGAAGCAACCTGAACGTCCCCGACGTGGAGCGGTTCGACGGCTATCTGTCCTGCAACGATCGCGTCCGAAGCGAGCTGGTCGTTCTGATCCGGGCGGGCGACGAGATCTACGGTCAGTTCGACGTGGACTCCCACCGGGAGAACGCGTTCGGCGACGACGACGAGGCGGCCATCGGGATGATCGCCGACAAGGTCGCCGAACAGCTCGCCCGCGAGCGGAACTGACCCCGTCGCCCGAGAGGGTTCGGCGCCGGACGGGCCGGCCTCTTCGGCCCGAAGCGAGGCCGAGGCGGCGCGCGCCTTCCTCGCGCCCAATCCGGGCCCGTTCACCCTGGACGGCACGCGGAGCTACGTGGTGGGCGCCCGGCAAGCGGCGATCGTCGATCCCGGCCCGCCCGCGGAGTCCCATCTGCGGGCGCTGAGCGACGCCGTCGCCGATGCGCGGGAGGTCGCCGTGCTGCTCACCCACGGACATCGCGACCACGCCGGCGGCGCGGGCGAGCTCGCCCGCCGGCTGGGCGTCCACGCGTGGGGCCCGGGCGGCGCGCGCGCTCTCGCCGACGGACAGCGTTTCGCCACCGACCTGGGGCCCCTGGAGGCGATCTCGACCCCGGGGCACGCGAGGCGCCACTTCTGCTTTCATCTCCGGGAACGCGGCGCCGCCTTCACCGGCGATCTCGTCCTGGGCGCCGGGGACACGACGTGGATCGGAGAGTATCCGGGCGGGGTCGCCGACTACCTCGAATCCCTGGATCGCCTGGACTCGCTGGACGCCCGCGTGCTCTACCCGGGCCACGGCCCTCCGCTTCGCGACCCGAAGGACGCCGTGGACCGCTTCCGGCGTCACCGGCTGGCCCGCATCGACCAGGTTCGCCTGGCGCGTCGCGAAATCGGATCGACCGATGCGCGCTCCGTCGCCCGCCGCGTCTACGGATCCCTGCCCGACGACGTCTTCGAGATGGCCGTCGCCGGCGTCGAAGCGATCCTGAACCACCTCTCCGACGCCGACGGGCGCGGAGGTTCCGCATGATCCCGCCGTCGTTGACCCGGACGCTCGTCGACGTCGTGGGGGCCGACGGCGTCGTCGTCGACGAGGACCGCTTGCTCGTCTACGAGTCCGACGCGCTGACCGCGTATCGGAGCCGTCCGGGCGCCGTGGTCCTCCCCCGGGACACGGCTCAGGTCCAAGGCGTCGTGCGGGCGATCGCGGAGCATGGGCTGCCGATCGTGCCCCGCGGCGCGGGGACCGGACTCTCCGGCGGAGCGGTGGCGCTGGACGGGGCGGTCGTGGTCGGCACGGCTCGCATGAACCGGATCCTCGACATCGACGTCCCCAACCGCGTCGCGACGCTCCAGCCCGGCGTCGTCAACGCCGAGCTCTCCGCCGCCGCCGCTCGCCACGGGCTGCACTACGCGCCCGACCCGTCGTCCCAGAGCGCCTGCACGATCGGCGGCAACGTGGCCGAGAATTCCGGGGGGCCGCACTGCCTCAAGTACGGCGTCACGTCGCGCTACGTCACGGCGCTCGAGGTCGTGCTCCCCGACGGGTCGGTCGAGCGCTGGGGAGGATGGGGCCGAGACGCCCCGGGCTACGACCTGGCGGGCCTCTTCGTGGGGTCGGAGGGGTGCTTCGGGATCGCCACCGAGATCGAGGTGGGCCTGTTGCCCCTTCCAGAGGCCGTGCGCACGCTCCTGGCCGTCTTCGACCGCATCGCGGACGCCGGCCGGGCCGTGTCCTCGATCGTGAGCGCGGGGCTGCTGCCCGCGGCGATGGAGATCGTCGACGGCGCGACCATTCGGGCGGTCGAGGACAGCGTCTTCGCCGCCGGATATCCCAGGGACGCCGAGGCCGCGCTGGTGATCGAATTCGACGGGCCGGAGGTCGGACTGGAAGAGGACGCCGGCCGCGCGGCCGACCACTGTCGGCGCGCCGGCGCCCGGGAAGTGCGCCGCGCGGCGAGCGAGGAGGAGAGAGCCGCGCTCTGGAAGGGGCGAAAGAAGGCCTTCGGCGCCATGGGACGCATCGCGCCGGACCTCCTGGTCCAGGACGCCACGGTGCCCCGGACGACGTTGCCCGAGGTGCTCGAGGGGATCTCGAGCGTGGCCGAGCGCTACGACTTGGCGGTGGCCAACGTCTTCCACGCCGGCGACGGCAACCTGCATCCGAACATTCTCTTCGACCGACGGAACGCGGAGGAGCTGGACCGGGTCGAGCGGGCCTCGAAGGAGATCATGGACCTGTGCGTGGCCGCGGGCGGCACGATCACCGGGGAACACGGAGTCGGCCTCGACAAGAAGCGCCACATGCCGCTCGTCCACGGCCCCGACGAGTTGGGCGCGATGTGGGGCGTGCGCCGGGCCTTCGATCCGGCGGGCGTCATGAATCCGGGCAAGGTCCTGCCGGAAGAGTCCGATCCCCGGCGCGTCGCGTGACGGGCGGGGCGGGCGGAATCGACGCCGTTCTGGGCGCGCTCGGCGACGAGGGCGCCATCGCCGGAGACGAGGCGGCTCGATGGTCGTCGGGCTGGCCGGCCGAGGCCGTCGCGTTTCCCGAGAGCGTCGAGGAGGTCGAGGCGCTGGTTCGCGTCGCCGCCGAAGTCGGATGCTCCCTGCTCCCCGCCGGATTCGGTCGCTGGCTCGGGGCCGGCGGCTGGACTCGTCGGCCTACGGTCGTCGTCTCCACGGAGCGTCTGGGGGGCGTGCGCCTCTACGAGCCCGCCGATCTGACGATCACGGCGGGCGCCGGACTGGCTTCGGCCGCGCTGGACGACCTGGCGCGGGAGCGCGGCCAGTGGTTCGCCGTCGAGCCTCCGGGCTTCCGCTCCGGCACGGTGGGGGCGGCGGTGGCGTGCGGCGCCACCGGGCCTCTGCGAGGGCGCTGCGGAGCGATGCGGGACAACGTTCTGGGGCTGCGCGTGGTGAACGGGGAGGGCAAGACGCTTCGTCTCGGCGGTCGCGTGGTCAAGAACGTGGCCGGCTACGACTTGGTGCGTCTCTTCGTCGGCAGCCGGGGCAGTCTGGGGGTGATCACGGAGGCGTCGCTGCGCCTGTTCCCGCGCCCCGCGCTCGATCGCACGCTGTTGTTCGCCGCGCCCCGCGACGCGATCGTCGGCGCCGCCCGCGCGGCCGCGACGAGCGCTCCGCCGGTGGCGGCGGTGCAGGTGGTCGAAGGCGTCGAGGCGGCGGGCGGAGCGGACGCGGTGGCCGTGCGGCTCCTCGGGGGCGAACGGGAGGTCGACGGGGCTTCGGCGTCGCTCGGCGCGCGCATCGACGCCGCGACGCGCGCGACCGCGGATTCGGTCGCCGTCCTGGACGCCGACGCGAGCGAGCGCTTTCACGCGCGCGTCGCGCGCTGGGAGGACGAGGCTCGGTTCGTGGCTCGAATCCGAGCGCTGCCGGACCGGTTGGCCGATTCGTTGACGCTGGGTCGGTCGCTGGCGACGTCCCTGGACGGGGGCGGGATCCTTGCGGACGCGCTTGACGGCTCGGTGCGGGTGCGGGGCTCGCTGGCCGGAGCGGACGCCGACGCCCTCGCCGCGGCTCTTCTCGAGACGCGCGCGCGCATGCGCCGCTGGGGCGGGACGTTGACGCTCGCTCGGGCGCCTCGCGATCTGGCCGAACGGGTGGGGTGGACGACCCCGTCGAGCGCGGGCGCCGGCGTGTCCGCGCGGCTCAAGTCGCTCTTCGATCCGCGCGGCGTGTTCGCGGCGGCGATCCCGTGAGCGGCGCGCCGACGCGAAGCGCGGTCCCCGTCGGCGCGCGCGCGGGCGAGGACGCCTTGGCCCTGGCCCTCGCCGAACAGGAGGAGGGCCTGCTGAACTGCGTGCACTGCGGCTTTTGCCTGCCCGCGTGTCCGACCTACCGACGACTGGGCGACGAGGCCGATTCTCCGCGCGGCAGGCTGCATCTGATGCGGGCGGTGGTCGAGGGCAGACTCGACGCGGGGACGGACGCCTTTCAGACGCACATCGCGCGCTGTCTGGGTTGCAGGGCGTGCGAGCCCGTGTGTCCGTCGGGCGTCGAGTACGGTCACCTCCTGGAGCTCGCCCGTCAGGCGGGCGGCGAAGCCCGGCGGCGATCCGCGCTGGCGCGGTCGCTGCTGCGCGTCTTCGGCACCCGCTGGATGTGCGGACTCGCGATGACGGGCGGGAGGGCCCTTCGGGGCAGCGGCCTCGCGGCGCTGGCCGTCCGGGCGCTCGGGCGCTCCCGTCGCTTGGGCGGCGCGCGTCTGGCGGCGGCGATGTTGGCGGCGTCGGCCCCGGATCGGACGCTGGTCCCGCGTTCCCGCTCGGCGGTCCCCCGGGCCGTCCCTGGCGACGGGGACGGGCCTGCGGTCGCGGTGCTCGCGGGCTGTGTGCAGGACGGGCTTTTCGCCCGGGTCAACGAGGCCACCCGGCGAGTGCTGAAGGCCAACGGCTACCGGGTCGTCGACGCGCCCGGCCAGGGCTGCTGCGGCGCGCTGCACGCCCACGACGGAGACTTGGCCGGCGCCCGGTCCAGGGCGCGCCGCAACGTGCGCGCCTTCGCGGCTGCGGGCGTGGACCGCCTGGCCCTCAACGCGTCCGGATGCGGGGCGGCCATGGCCCGGTACGGCGCCTGGCTGGCTCGGGACGCCGAAATGCGCGAGCCGGCCGCCCGCGTCGGGGCCAGCGTGACGGACGTTTCCCTGTTGCTGGCCCGGGCGGGCCCGAGGCCGGGCGGCCGCCTGCCGTGGAGGGTCGTCTACGACCCTCCCTGCCACTTGCTGCACGCCCAGGGGGTCCGCGAGGCTCCGCTCGAGGTCCTCGCGTCCGTCCCGGGCTTGGAGCTCCTGCCCCTCGAGGGGGCCGAGGAGTGTTGCGGCGGGGCGGGAATCTACGGACTGACGCAGCCCGAGCTGGGGCGCCGGATCGGATCCGACAAGGTCGCTCGCGTGCTGGAGGCCGACCCGACGGCCGTGGTCACCGGGAACCCCGGGTGCATGATGCAGATCGGCGCGGGCCTGGCGCTGGCGGGGAAGCGGATCCCCGTGCTGCACCTGGCGGAAGTGTTGGACGAGAGCTATCGCCGCGGCGGACTCTACGAACGAGCGGAGCGGTGACGCGCTCGAGGACGGCGGAGCTCGCGGAGGCGGCCCATGCGCGAGCCGACGAGTGCCTCGATCTGCTCCGCGCTCTGGTCGAGTCGGAGTCGCCCAGCGGGGACCCGGACGCCAACGCGGTCGTGGCCGCGACGCTTCAGGAGGCCATGGAGCGAGCGGGCGGACGAGTCGAGCGCGTCGCGGCTCCAGGGTTCGGGGAGCATCTGGTCGGTCGCTTTCCCGGACGGCGCAAGGACAAGCGTCCGCTGCTGGTCGTGGGGCACATGGACACCGTGCACCCGGCGGGCACCCTCGAGTCCTTTCCGTTCGCCGTCGAGAGCGGCCGCGTGCAGGGTCCGGGCGTCTACGACATGAAGGGCGGCCTGGCGGTGGCGCTTTCCGCGCTTCGCCTGCTGGCCGCCGGCGACTCGGGCCCGGAGACCGACGTGTCGTTCCTGATCACCTGCGACGAGGAGGTCGGCTCGCCGCACTCGAAGGCCGTCGTCGAGGCCGAGGCCAGGGCGTCCGGACTCGCCTTGGTCCTGGAGCCTTCGGCTCCCGGCGGCGCGGTCAAGGACCGCCGCAAGGGCGTCGGCGCGTACTCGCTTCGCGTCGAGGGCCGCCCCGCGCACGCGGGCATCGAGCCCGAGAAGGGGGCGAGCGCCGTGCACGAGATCGCGCGTCAGATCGGCGCGATCGCGGATCTGGCCGATCCGCGGGCCGGGACGACCGTGGGGGTGGGCACCGTGCGCGGGGGCACGGCGGAGAACGTGGTCGCCGCCTTCGCGGAGTGCACGGTCGACGTGCGCTTCTGGACCGCCGCCGAAGCGAGGCGGGTGGACCGGGCGCTCCGCGGCGTCGTGGCGCAGGATCGCCGGTGCTCCGTGACCGTCGAGGGCGGCGTGAACCGCGGGCCGCTCGAGAGGACGGAAGCGTCCGCGGCGATCTACCGGACCGCGCGGGCCGCGGCCGAAGAGGTGGGCTTCGCGCTCGGTCGCGCGGCGACCGGCGGCGCGAGCGACGGCAACCTCGCCGCCGCCGTCGGGTGCCCGACGCTGGACGGACTGGGTCCGGACGGCGGCGGCGCTCACACACTCGACGAACACGTGCTCGCCGCCGACCTGCCGAGGCGCGTCGCTTTGATGGCTTCGCTCTTTCGGACCTTGTAGTCCAGCGGGCGAAGTCCGCTGGGCACGGAGCGGCGCCGGAGCCTGTGGGTCGTTGCCTCGAGCGTGCGCGTTTGGGCGCATCGGGGTTCCGCCCGGACCATTGCGAACCCTGCGTCTTGTCTTCTCGGGTCGTTGCCGAGGTTCCTCGCGGCCAAGAGAGGCGGTCGGTCCACGGTTCTCGGAACGTTTTCCCAGTCCGTCGGGTTTTGTCTTTTCGGGATTGTTGTGTAGCTTGTCGGGTGAGGACGAAACGCCAAGGATCGCGCCGTCGCGATCCATGACCGTTCGGTCGATGGCGAAGGAGAGAGCGTTGTCGGATTCGGGCTCTCGTTCGAGTCGGCGTTGCGGTCGTTGTCGCGGCGAGGTCCGAGGCGGGGAGTTGAACGCACGACGCCGGGGGCGCGAACGCTCCCAAGACACGGAGGAGAAGGGTCGCGAGTGAACAAGGAAATGAGAAACAACTACCAGAAGGCGCTCAGGGACGCGGAAGCGGAGCTGGCGGCCCACGAACAGCGCGGCGACGCGCTCCGGCAGACGGTCGAAGGGCTTCGGATTGTGCTGGGGGCCCCGAAGCCCGCGCCCCGCAAGGCTGCGTCCAAGCCTGCGAAGGCGAGCCCCAAGCGGGGCAAGGGTCGCCGTCCGGTCACCGGAGTTCCGAAGACGCGCAAGGGCACCTACCGAGGCCTGGGACCCACGGCCGCGTACGAGAAGTTCAAGAAGCTGCACGGGGACGGCTACGGGGTGAGCCAGGTCACCGAGGCGCTGCTTCAGGGCGACGTCAAGTCGAAGTCCAGGCAGTCGGTGCTCACGGCGATCCACACGGCGAGGCGCAAGGCGAAGCTCGAGCGCGAGGCGCTCAACAAGGCCGCCGACGCCGCCGTGAAGAAGGCGGAGGCCGCCAAGCGGACGCCGAGCGTCGCGAGCCCCGGCCCCGCGATCCCGAAGCCGCCGTCTCGGCCGGCCTTTCCCGCGGGATCGGGCGGCGACTCGAAATAGGGTCTCTCCTTCGGCGCGCCGGATCGGCGCGCCGAAGGAGTCCCGTTCGGGGCGCGTTCCGCGCGGCGGCGCGCTCCCCGGTTGAGAGATCGACGTGAACATCCGTCGCGCCGAGCTCGTGGAGTTTCCTCTTCGGCTCGAGGAGCCGTTCGAGATCAGCAGCGGCGTCGCCCAAGCCCGACGCATTCTTCTGCTCAAGCTGGAGGCGGAAGGCGTCGAAGGCTGGGCCGAATGCGTGGCCGGCGAAGCGCCCGGATACTCCTACGAGACGACGGACACGGCGTGGCATGTCCTGACGCGCTGGCTTCTGCCCGACTTGGTGGGCGCGCGCGCGGACGACGGGCGGCGGCTGAATCCGGCGCCTTGGCTCCGCGGCCATCCCATGGCGCGGGCCGCCGTCGAAATGGCCGGCTGGGACCTCGAGGCGAAGCGACGCGACGTGTCGTTGGCCCGGCTGTTGGGCGGCGAGCGTCGCGAGGTGCCGGTCGGCGTGTCCATCGGCCTGCAGGAGAGCGACGATCTTCTTCTGGCCAAGGTCGAGCGACACTTGGCCGAGGGGTACCGCAAGATCAAGCTCAAGATCAAGCCCGGTCGCGACGTGGAGATGTTGCGCGTCGTGCGCGACCGCTTTCCGGACGCGCCGCTGATGGCCGACGCCAACTCGGCCTACGATCTCGCCGGCGACCTGGATCGCCTGGTCGACATGGACGACCTGGGACTCATGATGATCGAGCAGCCGCTCGGGCACGAGGATCTCTTGGACCACCGGACGCTGCAGCGCCGGATCTCCACGCCGGTGTGTCTGGACGAGTCGATTCGTTCGCCGGGGGACGCCCGTCTGGCGCTGCACCTCGAGGCCGGCCGCATCGTCAACGTCAAGCCGGGCCGCGTCGGGGGACTGGGGCCCTCGAAGGCGATACACGACCTGTGTCGGGCGGCCGGATGGCCCGTGTGGTGCGGGGGCATGCTGGAGAGCGGCGTGGGGCGGGCGCACAACGTCGCGCTGGCGACGTTGACCGGCTTCTCGATCCCGGGCGACGTCTCGAACTCGAGGCGCTACTGGGCCGAAGACGTCGTGGAGCCCGAATTTCGGATGACCGAAGGGATGATGCCCGTCCCCGAGGGGCCCGGCATCGGCGTGGAGCCCCGCGTGGAGCGCATCGAGGCGTTGACGACGCGCAGGCGCGTCTTCGAGGCTTGAGGCGGAGGGGCGAAGGAAGGCCGGCGCCGAATTCCCCGGAGCGCCGTCGCCGGATCTAGAGGATCGGGATCCCCGGTCTGATGTCCAGCGTGACTTCGGCCGCGACCTGGCCGATGTCGGCCCGTTCCTTGATGGCGTCGCGCAGACGGGGGTCGATCTTCTTGTAGGCCGCGAGCACGCCGTCGCGCAGGCGCAGGCGCAGGACCTTCATGGCGTTCACGTCGGCGCGGGTCGTGCGCGTCTCCTTCTTGATCTCCTCGAGATCCCGCGACGTGATCTCGAAGGGGACCACGCCGACGTCGTCGCGCCGCTCGTGTTCCAGGTACTGGACCGAGACGCTCACGTCGCCCCGCGCCATGTGGTGCGAGATGTCGCCGATGGTCCGGAATCGCGCCGCCAGCGGACCGATTTCGTTCGAGTGCGCCGCCCGCTGATAGGCCGACGTGACCAGAGCGAAGAGGCGCCGGATGCGCTCGGGCGTGATCGCGTCCCCGTCGGGAATCGTCGCGTCCATCTCGCGACCCCGGGCCTGGCGGTCGTTCAGCGAAAGCGCGCGCTCCACGTCGTGGCTGCGGGCCTGGTCGATCCTGTTCAGAATCCGGTCCGTCGCCCTGTCGTACTTCATACGCAACCTCGACCCCTTGGAGCCTGGGGGCGCGTCCGGTCCCCCGCCCCGCGAACGCCTGCCGCGGGACAATACGATAACGCCAAGCGGATTGTCCCGGTAGTGTCGGCGGCGTAGGTTGAGTGCCGACTTTGCGCAGGCGGATCTTCCGCTGCGGGGGAGTCGGGGCGCGCCGGACCCGGACGCCGCGCGGGCGCGCGGCGCGGATTTCAGCCGAGGGGAGAGGATCCGAATTGGCCGACGCCGCGCTTCGCTCGACCGCCGAGCCGCGAGACGGTCCGTGCCTCGAGCACGCGACCGAGCGTCTCGGGTTCGACCGCCGCGCCCGGACGGCGTTCGTCGTCGCCGGCGGCGAGCTTCCCGAGCGGCTGGCCCGCGATCCAGCGCGGTCTCCGGCGGCGCTGCGCGTCGCCGCGGTCGCTCTCGCGTCGTCGCCGGCTCGCCCAGCGCTCGGAGTCGCTCTCGGGGCCGACTGGACGGCGTGACCGGGACCCCCCTGGACGCGTCGCCCGCGGAGCGCTCGACGCGGAGCTCGGCCAAGCCGCCGCGAGGACGCGGTCGAGCGGACGGAGGAGGTCGCTCCGTCAAGGACGGGGCGCCGGGACGGAAGGGACGCGCCGTCCTGTGCGTCGCGGCCCTGGCGGCGGCGTTCCACCTCTTCGGGGCCGGGATCTCGCCCTTCACGGCGCTCGTCCAGAGGCCGTTGCATCTGGCTCTCATGGGGACCCTGGCGTTCCTGGGCGTCGGAGTTCGCAAGCGTGCGCGAAGCGCGGCGGGGCGGGCGTTCAACGTCGCGGCCGCGGTCCTCCTGGCGCTGTCGGCGCTTTATCTGGTGTCGCAGAACGAAGCCTTGGTGGCCCGCAGCGGCAGCCCCGAGGCGCTCGACCTCGCGGCCGGCGCCGCGGTGGTCGCGCTGGTGCTCCTGCTGGCCCAGCGCGCCACCGGATGGGGCTTGGTGGCGGTGGCCGGTCTGGCGCTCGTCTACGCCCTCGCCGGGCCCTGGTTGCCCGGCGTGCTCGCCCATCGCGGCTACGGACCCGGACGGCTGATCGAACAGCTCTTCCTGTCGACCGAGGGGATCTGGGGCGTGCCGCTGGGGGTATCGGCCGACTTCGTCTATCTGTTCGTCCTCTTCGGGGCCTTCCTCGACGTCGCCGGGGGCGGAGCGCTGCTGATCGGGTTGGCCGACCGCGTGGCCGGTCGCACCCGGGGCGGTCCGGCGAAGACCGCGGCCGTCGCGAGCGCGTTCATGGGATCGTTGTCGGGGAGCGCGGTGGCCAACGTCGTGACGACGGGCGCGTTCACGATTCCGCTGATGCGCCGGTCCGGGTTTCGCGGGTTCTTCGCGGCCGCCATCGAAGCGGCCGCCAGCACCGGGGGCCAGCTCATGCCGCCCATCATGGGCGCCGGCGCCTTCATCCTCGCGACGTGGACCAACATCCCGTATCCGACCGTGGCGGTGGCCGCGATCGTCCCCGCCGTGCTCTACTACGCCGCCCTGCTGGGAGCGATCCACTTCCGCGCCTGCAAGATGGGCCTCCGAGGCGCGAGCGACGCCGAGCCCCAGCGGGTGGCGAGTCGACTTCACCTGCTGGCGCCCGTCGCCGTGGTCGTGCTGATGTTGGCCCTGGGGCGTTCGCCCATGCGGGCGGCGTTCTGGGGAGTGGCGTCGTCGCTGCTCGCCGCGTGCCTCGTGCCCTCGACCCGCCCGGGGCTGGACCAGGTCGCTCGCGCGCTGCGCTCGGCGGCGTCCGGGGCCGTGCAGGTGGCGGCGGCGTGCGCTGCGGCGGGAATCGTCGTCGGGGTCGCCTCGCTCACCGGCATCGGCCTGCGCATGTCGGAGCTGATCGTGGCGGTCTCCCAGGGCAGCCTCTTCGCCGCGCTGGCGCTGACCGCCCTGGGCTCGATCGTCCTCGGCATGGGGCTCCCGACCACGGCCGCCTACGTCGTGCTGGCCGCGCTGGGCGCTCCCGCGCTCGTCGAGTTGGGCGTGCCGCTCCTGGGCGCGCACCTGTTCATCTTCTACTTCGGATGCGTGTCGAACGTGACGCCGCCGGTTTCGCTGGCCGCCTACGCAGCCGCCGGCGTGGCCGGATCGCCCCCGCTCAAGACGGCGTGGACGGCGATGGGGCTCGCGCTCGCGGGCTTCCTGGTGCCGTTCATGTTCGTCTACGCCCCGGCGCTCGTCCTGGACGGGCCCGCGCTCGAGATCGCCGCGGTCTCCCTGACCGCCCTGATCGGGGTCGTCGCCCTCGCGGGCGCGGTCATCGGCTATGTGCGAGGACCGCTGTCGACATGGCGGAGAGCCGTTCTCGCGGCGGCGGCCCTGGCGCTGATGGCCCCGGGCTATCTTTTGGACGGCGCGGGCTTGCTGGCGTGCGCCGTCGCGGGATTCCTGGGCGCGGGACCGGGACCCGGTCCCGCGACGGACCCGACCGGCGGGCGAGGCTCGGAGGAGCGGACCGCGTCTTGCAATCGCCGCGACCATTCGGGGATCGACGCATGACGCGACGCAGGGGTCTTCGTTCGAGACGTTGGAGGCTGGCGGCGGCCGCGGCCGCCGTCGGATGGACCGGCTGCTCGCCGTCCCAGGAGTTCATGAGCTTGGGCACCGGGGGCACCGGCGGCGTCTACTACCCCTTGGGCGGCGCCATCGCCGCGCGCCTGTCCCTGGTGGATCCCGGACGCCAGTACACGGCGGAGGTCAGCGGCGGCGCCGTCGAGAACGTCAACAGGCTGCGCGAGCGCCAGACGGACCTGGCGTTCGCGACGGGCAACACCGTGTTCGAGGCCGCCACCGGCGGCCAGGACTACGAGGAGGCCGTCGCCGACCTGAGGATCCTGGCGCCCCTCTACGCCAACGTCGCGCACGTGGTCGTGCCCCGCGGCTCCCGGGCCCGGTCCGTCGCCGACCTCGAGGGCGGCTTGGTCTCGGTGGGCGCGTCCGGCAGCGGCACCGAGCAGATGTCTCGGCAGATCCTCGAGGCCTACGGTCTGAACTACGACAACGTTCGGCCCCGCTACCTCAGCTTCAACGAGTCGGCGACGGCCCTCAAGGACGGGGCGATCGACGCCGCCATCCTGTCCGTCGGGTTTCCGGCGGCGGCCGTGCTCGAGGCGACGACGACGGGAGGGGCCCGAATCCTGCCCATGGAGGCCGAGCGGGTGCGGAGCCTGAGAGAGCGCTACCCGTACTACGTCGTGGACGAAATTCCGGCCGGCGCCTACCCCGGCGTCGACGAGGCCGTGCCCACCGCGGGGATCCTCAATTGGGTGGTCGGGATGTCGGACGTTCCCGACGACGTCGTCGGACACCTCGTCGACCTGTTGACGCTGGAGCGCGAGCGGCTCGCGCAGGTGCACGACGTGGCGGGCCGGATCGACATGGAGTCCCTGCTCGACGCGCCGATCGAGCTGCACCGCGCGACCCGGGCGTGGGCGGACGCTCACCTGGGGTCCGGGAGCCGGTGACGCCCCGACTGTCCTGCCGGAAGCGCCTGTTCTCCCTGCCCGAGGACGCGCACTACCTGAACTGCGCCTACATGGGACCGTTGCCCAAGACGGCCGAGGAGGCCGGCGTTCGGGGGCTACGGGCGAAGCGGTTCCCGCAGGAAATCGAGGGGGAGGACTTCTTTCGGCCCGCCGACGAGTTGCGGGCGCGCTTCGCGCGTCTGATCGGGGCGGACCGACCCGAGCGCGTCGCGATCGTTCCGTCCGTCTCCTACGCGGCTTCGACCGTCGCGCGCAACACGCGGGCGGGCAGGGGATCGAACGTCGTCGTCGCGGGCGAGCAGTTTCCCGGCAACGTGTACCCCTGGCGTCGCCTGATCGACGAGCAGGGCGGCGAGTTGCGCGTCGTGGCTCCGCCCGCTCCCGGACCGAACGGCCCGGGCGGACGCGGACGAGGATGGACCGAGCGCGTCCTGGAGAGCGTCGATGGCGGCACGGTGGTCGTCGCCATGGGAATCGTGCACTGGACGGATGGGACCCGGTTCGACGTCGCGCGCATCCGGGAGCGGACCCGAGAGGTCGGGGCGGCCCTCGTGCTGGACGGCACGCAGAGCGTCGGGGCGATGCCCGTCGACGTGGCCGCCCTGGATCCCGACGCGCTGATGGTGGCCGGCTACAAATGGCTCCTGGGTCCGTATTCTCTGGGGCTCGCCTACTACGGCGAGCGCTACCTGGACGGCCGGCCCCTCGAGGAGACGTGGATCGGGCGCCGGGGCTCCGACGACTTCGCCGGCCTGGTCGAGTACGAAGACGCCTATCGGGACGGGGCGGTCCGCTTCGACGTGGGCGAATGCAGCAATTTCGCCTTGATCCCCGCCCTGTCCGCGTCGCTCGCTCTCCTCCTCGAATGGGGCCCGGAGAGGATCTCGAGCTACTGCGAAGACCTGATGGCGGACGCGTGGGCGCCCCTGGAAGCGCTCGGGCTGGGCGTCGAGGACGCCGCGTGGCGAGCCCCGCACCTCTTCGGGCTGCGGTTGCCGCCGGGCGCCGACTCGGTAGCGGTGAAGGAGAGTCTCGCGAGCCGCCGGGTGGGCGTGTCGTTCCGGGGATCCAGCGTCAGGGTGTCGCCGAACGTCTACAACGCGGCGAAGGACGCGGAGGCTCTGGTCGACGCGCTGGCCTCGGGCTTGCGCGCCTGACCGACGCGGTCCCAAGGGCGGCGGTTCCCTTCCCGCGTCCGCCGCCGGACGCCCGGTCCGGGTCCGAAGACGACGGAGGCCACCCGGCCCTCCCCGATCCCGCGCTCGGCGAACCAGCCCCGCCGAACCTCGAGGGCGAGGGCCGTGGGGCCGGGAGAATCCGTCGTGCCTTCGTCGAAGGCGTCCATTCCCCGGATGCCCACGATGCGGTTCTCGTCGTCGAAGAAGGCGACGTCCAGCGCCACGGGAGTGTCCTTCATCCAGAAGGAGATCTCCTCCGCCCTGGGGAACACGAAGAGCATCCCGGTCCCGTCCGGGACCTCCGTTCGGCCCTGCAGCCCCCGCTCGCGGCTCTCCGCGGTGGACGCGACCTCGGCGACGACGGTGTCGGCGCCGAACACGACCCAGGCCGAACCGGGCGGCGGAAGCCGGGCGGACGGCGCGCGAGCCGTTTCGGGCGGATCGGCCATCGGGCCGGATGCGAAGCACGCGAACGCGGCGCCGAGAAGGGTTGCGACGGTCGCGGCGATCGCTGTGGTCGTCTTCATCGATCCCGGGTTCGAGCTGCACGAACGCGGCGCCGGTCGAAGCCCCAACCGACGCTCTGGCCAAGATGGGCGGTCGGTCGCGCCGAAGGCGAATTCGCGACCGTCCAGGCGCTCGCGTCGCGGCGGCGGCCGCGCTCGGGGGCGACCCGCTTCCGTCTCGCGTCCGCTCCCGGTCCGCGGCGCAAGGCCGTTCGGGATGTCCTGGCAACCTGTGCGCCCGGCCAGGGGCGTATCTTGTAACGCGGTCGGGCGGCCCGGCCTCCGAGGCGGTCCCTTCGCGATTCGGCCGACTCGCGCGAGCCGCCGACTCCACCCGCTCCCGTTCCACGACCTTCGCCGCCGAGGAGGCGCTCGACGAATGATCGACCCCAAGCTGCTGGAGATCCTCGTGTGTCCGGAGACCAAGGAGCCCGTGGCGATCGCCGACGCCGCCGCGCTGGAGCGGCTGAACCGCGCCATTCGTCGGGGCGACGCGAGGAACCTGAGCGGCGAGACGGTCCGGGAGCCGGTGACCGAAGCCCTGTTGCGGGCCGACGGGCGCATTCTGTATCCCGTCCGCGAGGGCGTCCCGATCATGCTGGTCGACGAGTCGATCGACGTGTCCGATCTCTGATCGAGCGGGCGGGGTCGTTCGCCTCCGGCGTCCGCCGAGGTACGGCCCTCACTCGGGCCGGACCATCGATCCCGCGGCCACGGTGAACGCTTGACCGGTCAGCTCGACCCGGTCGCCCCGCATGCCGACCCCGAGCGTGCCGCCTCTGGCCGACCTCTGCCGAGCGACCATGTCGCGCTTGCCGAGGATTCGGGCCCAATGGGGAGCGAGCGTCGCGTGCGCGACTCCCGTGACGGGGTCCTCGTCCACGCCGACCCACGGGGCGAAGAAGCGGGACGCGAAGTCGACGCCCGATTCGGCGGCGGGGGCCGTGACCGCGACGCCCATCGGGTTCCCGGGAATCTGGACGCGGCGCAGGGCGGAGAAGTCGGGTCGGACGGCCACGACCTCCTCCTCGGACCGCAGCGCCACCAGGGCGACCGTGTCCGAGGCGAGGCAGCGGCCGCTGGGAATCGAGTCGATCCCCAGCGCCCGAGCGAGGCCCGCGGGGACGGCCGTCTCTTCCGGCTCGTTGGCCGGCAAATCCATGGCCAGGCCGTGCGCGGCCTCGGCGACCTCGAGCGGCCCGGAGGCGGAGTCGAACCGGACGCGTCGTCCCTCGCCCAGCTCCCTGAGCAGGACGTGCGCGCTGGCCAGCGTCGCGTGGCCGCAGAGCGGCACTTCGACGGCGGGGGTGAACCACCGCAGTCGCCGCGCGCCGTCGCTCCGGCGGCGATGCACGAACGCCGTCTCGGAGAGGTTCATCTCGGCGGCGACGCGGACCATCTGCGCTTCCGCAAGGTCGTCGACGTCCAGGCACACGGCCGCCGGATTGCCCGAAAACGGCCTGTCGGCGAACGCGTCGACGACGTAGTATGGGATTCTCCCGCCGCTCGCTTTCCGCACGATTCTCGCAGCCTCCGATTCGGTTCGAGGGAAGATCTCTCCACCGACCGCCGTTCAGGCCGGTGACGCCATGACAAAGTGCGCGCTTCGGTCTTTCGGGGCAGGTCGGGGAGCGCGCCCGCTTCGGCGTCGCGCCCGGTGACGGACGCCCGATCGCCGGTCTCGGCCCGCGGGTTCGTCCGCTTCTACACGCCGTTGGCGGCCACGAGCCTCCTCCTGACGGCCACCAATCCGATCCTGGCGGCGGCGCTGGCTCGCTCCGCCGATCCGGTGACGGCGCTGGCCGGGTACGGCGTCGCCTTCGCCGTGTGCGGCGTCCTGTACGCCCCCCTGCTGGTGATTCAACAGGTGGCGGCCGCCCGGCTTCTCGCCGAAGGGTCGTTCTCGCCCGTGAAGCGATTCGCCTACCTGACGGGAGGCCTTCTGTCGGTCCTGGGCGCGCTGGTCGCGTACACCGCCGCAGGGGACTTCGCCTTCGGGGACGTCGTCGGCGTGACCGGGGCCGTGCTGGACGAGGCTCGGGCGGCGATGGCCTTTCTCTGGCCGGTGCCGTTCCTGACCGCGGTGCGGGCCGCGCACCAGGGTCGTCTGGTGGCGGGACATCGGACTCTGCCCATCGCGTGGGCGACCGGAGGTCGCACGGGGATGCTCGCCGCGGTCGCGTTCGGTCTCCTGGCGACGGGAGGAGGGGCGTGGCTCGGCGCCGCGGCGTTCACCGCCGGACTCGCCCTGGAGACGGGGGTGGCGCTGGCGTCGTCGACTCCCGACCTCCAGCTCGAGCGGCGGGACTGCGCGGCCGATCGGGAGAACGTCGCGCTCTTCTCGGCGCCGCTCATGCTGAACGTCTCCCTGTGGTGGGCGACTCCGCTCATCGTCAACGCGACGTTGGCCAGAACGTCCGACCCCGATCCGGCTCTGGCGGCGTTCGGGGTGGTCGAGGCCGTGGCGTGGTTCGTCGCGGCGCCCGTGGGCCAGCTCCAGCACGCCAGCATCGCCCTGGTCCGCTGCTCGGAGACGCATCGCCGGGTGCAGGCCTGGGGCGCGGCAGTGGCGCTCGCGACGACGACGGCGCTCCTCCTGTTGGCGATTCCGGCGATTCGCGATCCGATCCTCGGCTCCGCGTTCGCCCTGGACGAGAGGTTGGTGTCGTTGGCCGGAGCGGCGTTGCCGATCGCCGCGGCGTACCCGTTTCTGTACGGCCTGCGGCAGTACTACCAGGGACTGTTCGTGCGTTCGGGCCGATCGGTCGAGGTCGGGGTCGGGGCGATCCTGCGCGTGTCGTTCATCGCGGGCGCCGCGCTGTTCGTCGGCGAGTCGGCGATCGGGGGCGCGGTTCTGGGCGTCGGTCTGGCGGTCTCCGGTCTCGTGGTCGAGGGCGTCTTTCTCGCTTGGCGATCCCGGCGAGAGGTCTTGCCCGAGCTGCGCGCGAAGAGGGCCGCCGCAGTCAATCCCGAGGCTTTCGAGGGGGTGGCGTGACCGGGGTCTCTCCCCAGCGTCCGTTGCGCGCGTCCGTCGGCAGTCGCGTCGCGGCGAAGGGGCCGGCGCCGGCGGACGGCGACTCTCGACGCGTCGGCGCGATGCGCCGGGCGATCCTGGATCACTTCGACGCCCACCGGCGTCCCCTTCCCTGGCGGACGGACCGCAGTCCCTACCGGGTGCTCGTGTCCGAGTTCATGTTGCAGCAGACGCGAGTCGAGGCGGTCGAGGACCGCTACCGGCGCTGGATTCGGGAGTTCCCCGACTGGGGCTCGCTGGCCCGCGCTCCGCGCGACGCCGTGATGCTGGCTTGGGCGGGGCTCGGATACTACGCCCGAGCCGTCAACCTGCACCGCACGGCGAAGCGGGTGTGCGAAGAGCACGGGGGAGCGTTGCCCGGGGACCCGGATCGGCTGCGGGCCTTGCCCGGCGTCGGAGAATACACGGCCGCCGCCGTCGCCAGCATCGCGTTCGGCCGTCCGGTCGCCGCGGTGGACGGGAACGTGCGACGGGTGCTCTCCCGCCTATGGGACCTGGCCGACCCCACGCCCGCTCGGCTGCGCCGCATCGCGACCGACCTCCTGGATCCCGCGCGTCCCGGCGACTTCAACGAGGCCGTCATGGAGCTGGGCGCCACCGTGTGTCGCCCTCGAGCGCCGTTGTGCGGACGCTGTCCGCTCCGCGCCCAGTGCCGCTCGCGCATGCGCGGAACCGTGGCGCAGCGTCCGGCTTCCCGATCGCGCCGCCGTCCCCGGCCAGTGGACTTCGTCTCGCTGGTCGCGGTGGACCTCGACCCTCGCGGCCCTCGGACGCTGCTGGTCCGGCGCCCGCCCGAAGGACTTCTGGCCGGGATGTGGGAGTTCCCGTCGCTCGAGTTCGGTTCGCGCGCCGAGGCGAGCGGCGAGGACGTCGCGTTCCGGCGTCTCCTCGCTGCGTTCGACCTGGGCGACCCGGATCGCGCGCCGCTGCCTCCGGTCGCGCACGCGTTCACGCACCTGCGGGCCACGTATCGCCCGTTTCTGGTTCGCGCGTCCGACTCCGGGTCCGTGCGCGGGGCGGGTCGCCCGGAGTCGGGCGTGTGGGTGCGTGTGGACGAGTTGACGGAGCGGCCCCTGTCCGCAGCCCAGCGGAAGATCGCGCGGCGACTCGGCCGGTGGCTGCGCTCGTCGGGCTACGACATCGGTCGTCTTCTCGCTTCGGCTTCCTAGTCGCGGCCGCCGTTCCTTGACGTCGGTGCCGAGCGCCATAGCTTCAACGCGGGAAGGCGATGCGGTCTTGGGCCGTGCGATTCAATTGGGATTTTTCGTGCCATGCACGAATGCGGAAAGAACGAGGCCGGCAACGAATACGGAGCGTTCGCGGCAATTCCGTCGATGGTCGACGATGGAACCCCGACCGATCGCACTGGCGTAGACGATGTCGGATGGACACTGGCGCCGCGAGGACTCGCCCGAACAATGGCCAATGATCGATTCAAGAGTGCAGCCGCGCAGCGTCGGCGCAGTCTTTGGAGCCGGTTTCCGGATTTTCGGTCAGGGCTGGCGACTTCACTTTCCAGTGGCTCTCGCTGGGGGAATTCCTTGGATGACGGCATTCTCCATCTACTGGGCCACAAGGGGAGAGGAGCCGGGGCGCGACCTCCTGCTGTGGATCGGAGGAGGAACCGCGCTCCTGTTGCATTTTGGGGCGGCGATGACGGCGATCGACGCTGGGATGAACGGTCGATCCATTTCTGTCAAGATCGCTTACAGTCGATCATGGGCTGCTCTTCCCCGAGTGTTGGCGGCGATGATCGTGCGTGGGAGCCTGGTGCTCGCGTGGCTCTCGGCAATTTTCCTGTTGATCGAACGAGGCTCCCTCGGAGACGATGCCGAACCGCTGCTTTGGATCGTCGGGATCGGAGCCTTCGTCTTGTTCGGCATTCGCATGGCCGTGGTGGATCCTGCAGTGGTGCTGGATGGACTAGGGCCCTTTGCGGCCATGCGGCGATCGTACCAGCTGGTTCGCGGCAATGGCGTGCGTTGCCTTCTTGTCCTGATCGTCGCCTCTCTGGTCTTTTCGTTGGGGTCGGGGTTCGTGAATGCCATCTCGTATGCGTCTGTGCAGACCTTCGAGGAGAGTCTCGCGGCTATTCTCGTTGTGCTGCTGTTGTTGGTGGCAGTGCAGGCCGTGTTCTACTCGTTGTATTCGGCATGGGTAACGGTGTTCTTTGCGGATCTAAAGGCGCGCAAAGACTGGCATGACTCTCCGAACATGCGTGGCTAGCGGCATGGGCGAAGCGCAACGCTTTTCGCATGCAACGGCGTTCGATCCTTGCCGCATGAGACTCCGACGAGGAGATTCGGTGGACTTGGTCGCGCATGCGCTAATGTCTCTGGAGCCGATCTGAAATGGTGTCCGACGAATGAACGCAGCCGATCGGGTCTTCTACCCGAATCGCTACCAGCCCGTGCTTCCCCAGGAGCGCTTCGTCGCTCGGGACGCGCCCGACGACGAGGCCGTGCCCTTCGACGTGGTGTTCGTCGGCGGCGGACCGGCGGGTCTGGCCGGCGCCGTCGAGCTGGCTCGCCTGGTCAAGGAGGGCAACGAGGCGGGCGGCGGCCTGGGCGAGGTCGAGATCGGCGTGCTCGAGAAGGCCGAGGCCCTGGGCGACCACAACCTTTCCGGCGCCGTGATCGACCCGGTCGCGCTGCGGGAGCTCTTCCCCGGCGTCGAGCAGGGCGAGCTTCCGCTGCGGCGGCCCGTGACCGACGAAGCCGTGTACTTCCTGCACCGACGCGGGGCGGTCCGCGTCCCGACGCCGCCCACGATGCGCAACGAAGGCAATCGCGTCGCCTCGATCTGCGAGGTGGTCCGCTGGATGGGCGAGCGGGCCGAGCGGTTGGGCGTGACCGTGTTGCCGGGCTTCGCGGTCGACCGTCTGCTGGTCGACGGCGACGACGTGGTCGGGGTGAGAACGACGCCTCGCGGACTGGGGCGCGACGGTCGGCCGCTGCCCGCGGGGCACATGCCCGCCGTGGACGTCTCCGCGCGGGTGACCGTGCTGGCCGAGGGCACGCGCGGCCCGCTGACGCAGGCGTACCTGGCGTGGCAGGGCGTGCGCTCGACGAATCCGCAGATCTACTCCCTGGGCGTCAAGGAGCTCTGGGAGGTGCCGAAGCCCCTGGATCGGACGATCCACACGCTGGGATGGCCCTTGCTCAAGAGCGGGTTCGGGGGGGCGTTCGCCTATCCGCTGGACGACCGCCTGGTGGCCCTGGGTCTGGTGGCGAGTCTGGACGACGCCAACGCGAACCTGGATGTGCACGCCCTGCTGCAGCGCCTCAAGACGCACCCGCTCTTCTCCCGAATGCTCGAAGGCGGAGAGCTTGTGGAATGGGGGGCCAAGACGATTCCGGAAGGCGGATTCCATTCGCTGCCCCAGCGGTTCCACGGGGGCGGCGTCTGCATCGTCGGCGACGCGGCCGGGTTCGTCGACGTCGCCTCGCTCAAGGGAATCCACTACGCGATGCACTCCGGGACGCTCGCGGCTAGGGCGATCTACGGAGCGCTCGAGAAGAACGACGTGTCCGCGTCCGGCCTTTCTTCGTACACCCGTTCCGTGAGCCGGTCCTACATCGCTCGGGACCTCGAGCGGAACCGCGACATGCGCCTCGCCTTCAAGGGCGGGTTCGCGGCCGGGGCGATCAAGGCGTCGCTCGCCACGCTCGCGCGCGGGCGTCTTCCCCTGGGCGTCGCGGCGACCGCGGCCGACGCGGCCGAGGGCAAGACGCCGGGAGCGGTCGTCGAGATCGACGGCTCGCACCCGTTGACCGCGTCGAAGGCGGACGCGGTGTACAAGAGCGGCAACCAGACCCGCGACGACGTGCCGTCCCACCTCGTCGTGGGCGACGACGTGCCCCCGGACGTGGCGCGGATGTACGTTCGCCTGTGTCCTGCGGGGGTGTACGAGTTCGACGGTCGGCGATTGGCGGTCCACGCGCCCAACTGCGTCGACTGCAAGGCGACCGACGTGCTCGGGCCTCGCTGGACGCCTCGCGAAGGGGGAAGCGGCCCCCGTTACCGACGCATGTGATCACGTCGCGCGCGCGTCGACCGGACCGGAGAATCGCCCCGAGAGGTGGCGGCGAATGACCGACGACGAAGAGAGAGGCGGGGCCCGCGGGGCCCCGAACCTGGCGCGGGTGCCTGCGGACGGGCCCCTGTGCGTCACGGGCAGGATTCGCGTCGAGGTCGGCGGAGAGGTCCTCGCCGAGACCGACGACGTGGCGCTCTGCCGCTGCGGCCACTCCGCGAACAAGCCGTTCTGCGACGGATCGCACGAACGGGCGGGCTTCGAGGATCCCGGCGTCGTTCAGGGGGGAGGTCTCGTCGGGGGGCGAGGCGATTCGAGCGTCGGGGTCGAGGACGGAACCGTGCGGCTGGTCTGCCGCCGGGACGGTCCCGTGCTGGTCGACGGCCCGCTCGAGGTCGTCGCGGCGGACGGCGCGCGGGTGCGCGGAACGAAGGGCGCGCTTTGTCGTTGCGGCCACTCCTCCACGAAGCCGTTCTGCGACGGCGCCCACCGCCGGGCGGGGTTCGAGGCGACGTGACGACCAGCCCATCCTCCGGGGACCGGCGCGGCTTTCCGGCTGCGGCGCTTCGACTGGACGAGCAGGCTCGATGGAAAACAACCGGAGAGACGTCATGGACGGATTGAAGCGCGCGGCGATCGTCGCGGCGGCGGGGTCGCTGTTCGGCTGTGCGGGGACGGGGGCGCCGCCTGCGCCCCGACCGCTGGCGTACGCCGTCCCGTCGCCGGCGACCGCCGTCTACCGGACGACGGACAGCATGACCGTCGAGATCGTGGCGCCGACGGGGTCGATCGACGTGACGGGCGGGTCCGACGTCGCCTTGGCGCTGGCGTTCGAGCGGATCCCCTCGGGCCTGAGGGTCACGGGCGACGTGGAGGCCTTCGAGGCGTCCATGAGCAACCCGTTGACGGGGACGCAGGAGGCGGACGGCGCCGACCTGACCGGGAGCTTCGAGCTGGCGCTGGACCGCCGGGGCCGCGTCGAGGTCGTCTCGTTGCCGGAGCTTCCCGGCGCGCAAGCGCAGCTCGCGCCCTTCTCCTCCATCGCCCGCGCGCTGTTTCCGGTCCTCCCGGACGGAGCCGCGGAGCCGGGCGCCCAGTGGTCGGACACGGCGACGTGGACGACCGAAGCGGGGGCCGAGATGACGACCACGTCCGCGACGACGTACACCATGGCGGGGGACACGGTCCTGGCGGGCCGCGTCTTGCTGCGCCTTCGGACGGTCTCGGAAAACCGGGTCGAGGGGACGATGGACAATCTCGCCCAGTCGTTCAGCGGGTCGTCGACGGGCTTCGTGCTCTGGGATCGCGAGCGCGGGCTTCCGGTCTACCGGCAGGAGGAGCGGAGCTGGAGCGGGGAGGCGTCGGCGCCCGGAATGCCCGCGCTTCCGATGACCGTGGAAGGCGTCGCGCGGGCCTGGCTCGTCGGGGGGCCGGCCGAGCCGCCGCCGGGGTCGTAGGCGCCGGGGTCGGCTTCGGCCGGCCCTGTCGCGCTCCAGGGCGCGGAAGGTAGCTTGAGCATGCGCCTTGCTCGAATTTCGCCAACCTCAACGGGACGGACGCTCGTGAACCGCGCGCTTCGGGTCGTCTTGCCGACCTGCCTCGCTCTCTCGATCCCCGCGCCGACGCCCGCGGCCCTGGCCGCGCAGGACGTCGAGCTGGACTCCGCGTTGCTGGCCGCCTACGGCTGGCGCAACCTGGGGCCGGACCGGGGCGGCAGGTCCATCGCCGCCAGCGGCGTCGTGGGCAGGCCCGACGAGGCGTACTTCGGCGCGACCGGAGGAGGGCTCTGGAAGACCGAGGACCGGGGCGAGAATTGGCGTCCGGTGACCGACTTCCAGATCGCCTCGGCCTCCGTCGGGGCGGTGGCGGTCAGCGAAACGAACCCGGACCTGGTGTTCATCGGCACCGGCGAGACCTGCATCCGGGGCAACATTCTGCCGGGCGACGGCGTGTACCGCAGTCGGGACGCGGGCGAGACGTGGGAGCACGTCGGCTTCTCCGAGTCCCACGGCATCTCGAAGATCCGCATCCATCCCACCGACCCGGACGTGGTCTACGTGGCGTCGTTCGGCAAGTACGGAGTCCCCAGCGAGGAACGCGGCCTCTATCGGAGCGCCGACGGCGGGGACAGCTGGGAGAGGGTCCTGTTTCGCGACGACCGCACCGGCGCGATCGACGTCGCCCTGGACCGCAACGACCCGAACGTCGTCTACGCGGCCCTGTGGGAGGCCTTTCGCAAGGAGTACACGATGTCCTCCGGAGGGCCGGGAAGCGGGATGTTCAAGAGCGTCGACGGAGGCGACACGTGGGCCGAGATCACCCGCAATCCGGGCATGCCCGAGGACGGCGTGGTCGGGAGGATCGGCCTGGCCGTCTCGAGCGCGAACTCGGAGCGCGTCTACGCGCTCTTCGAGCACGGCGACGGCGGCCTGTTCCGCAGCGAGGACGGCGGGGAGACCTGGGCGATGGTCAACGACGAAAGGCGCATTCGCCAGCGCGCCTTCTACTACACCCACGTCTTCGCCGACCATCGCGACGAGGACGTCGTCTACGTGCAGAACACCTCGCTGTTCCGCTCGACCGACGGCGGCGAGACCTACGAGGTCATCAACAACGGCACCCACGGGGACTTCCACGACTTCTGGATCGACCCCGACGACCCCGCCCACCTGGTCGTCGCCAACGACGGCGGCGGCGCGGTCAGCTACACGACGGGCGACCGCTGGACCGATCAGGACTTCTCGACCGCGCAGTTCTATCACGGCGTCACGACCGCCCACACGCCTTGGCACATCTGCGGATCGCAACAGGACAACAGCACGCTCTGCCTGCCGTCGGACTGGAACGCGAGGCGCTTCGCGGACGCGCGGGCCGACACGGCGGACGATTCGGGCGCCTGGGCGCCGGAGATCACCCGGGGGTCCATGAACGCGCACTATCGCGTGGGAGGCGGCGAGCCGGGGCACATCGCGCCGGACCCGAAGGACTTGGACGTCTTCTTTTCGGGCACGAACAACGGGCGCTACCTGGATCGGTACAATCGCCGCTTGAACACGTCGCGCGAAGTGAATCCCTATCCGTGGTTCTACTCCGGGGAGCCCGCCATCGACATGGTCGAGCGCTGGCAGTGGACGTTCCCGATCGTCTTCTCGCCGCTGGACCCCAACGTGCTCTACACGGCGTCGAACCGGCTGTGGCGGACCGCGGACGGCGGGGAGAACTGGGAGCGGATCAGCCCCGACCTCACCCGGGCGGATCCCGCGACGCTGGGGCGTTCGGGCGGTCCGATCACCGGAGACATGAACGGTCCGGAGGTGTACGCGACCATCTTCGCCGTCGGTCCGGGCAAGGTGGACGCCGACGTCCTCTGGGTCGGGTCGGACGACGGGCTCGTCCACGTCACGCGGGGCGGAGGCGCCCGGTGGTCCGACGTGACGCCGCCGGACATGCCCGAGTTCGGGCGAGTCAGCCAGATCGACGCCTCGGCCTTCGACGCGGGCAGGGCGTACGTGGCCGCCCGCCTGCCGCTCCTGGACGACATGCGCCCGCACATCTGGCGCACGGCGGACTACGGAGAGTCGTGGACGCGCGTCGTGGACGGCATCCGCGACGACGCCTACGTGAACTCGGTGCGCGAGGATCCCCACCGGCCCGGACTGCTTTACGCCGGCACCAACCACGGCGTCTACGTCTCCTACGACGACGGAGACCGGTGGCTGGAACTGAATCCGGGGCTCCCCGACATTCCGGTGACCGACGTCATCCCGGAGCGCGACGAGCTGGCCATGGCGAGTCACGGGCGAGGCTTCTGGGTGCTCGACAACGTGGGGCCGCTGCGCCAGTTGCAGCCGGGCACGACGCAGCGCGACCTGGTCCTGTTCGAGCCCGCGACGGCGTACCGGTCGGCCAACGGCGCGACGCTCGCGTGGTGGTCGTCCGCGCCGGCCCGCAGCGCCCGACTCGAGATCGTGGACGCCCAGGGCGACGTCGTGCGCACCTTCGTCCCGGCCGTCGAAGGCGAGGAGCGCGACCGGTGGTCGGGGCCGGCGCTGCCCACCGAAGCGGGACTCAACCGCGTGCACTGGGATCTGCGCGCCGATCCGGCGACGGCGTTTCCGGGCATGATCCTCTGGGGCGTTCGCGCGATGGCGCCCGCGGCGCCGCCCGGGACCTATCGGGTGCGCCTCGAGGTCGACGGCCGCTCGGCGGCGACGGAGCTCGTCGTCGAAAGAAATCCCTGGATCGAGGACGTGACCGACGAGGACCTCGAGGCCCAGTGGGAGTTCGGCCTTCGGGTGCGCGACAAGGTGGACGAGGCCAACCGGGCCGTCGTCTCGATCCGGCGCGCCAAGGCGCAGTTGGACGAGCGGCTGGCGAGCTCCGGCGACGCGGAGCTCGCGAGCGCGGGCGAGCGGTTCCGAACGGCGGCGTCGGCCGTCGAGGGGGACGTCTACCAGGTCAGGAACCGGTCCAACCAGGATCCGCTGAACTTCCCGATCCGGGTCAACAATCGGCTGGCGAATCTGCTGTCGATGTCGGAGCGCGGCGACGGTCGGCCGGGAAGCGGAATGCACGCCGTCTTCGAGATCATGTCCGAGCGACTGGCCGGACATCTGGAGAGGCTCGACGCCGTCTACCGCGACGAGCTGGTCGAGCTCAACGCCGTGCTTCGAGGCCTGGGCCTCGGCGAGATCGACCCGTGGGACGAGGGGGTGTCGCTGGCGGGTTGAGCGGACCGGCGGGGCCCCTCGCCTCGTAGAGGGCGTCGGACGAAAGACGGCCGTCGGCGGTCCGCGAAAAAAGGCGCTTGGGGAGGCGATGTACGGACACTGCATGTTCTGCCACCGGTCGCTGGGCGTCAACGAGGTCGTCGAGGCGTTTCCGGTGGGTCGGCGGCTGGCGTTCGACGCTCGCCGGGGTCGTCTCTGGGTCGTGTGTCCGAAGTGCGAACGCTGGAACCTCTCGCCGCTCGAGGAGCGGTGGGAGGCGGTGGAGACGTGCGAGCGCCTCTTTCGCGGCACCCGCCTCCGAGCCTCGAGCGACAACGTCGGGTTGGCCCGTCACCCGGAAGGGTTGACGCTGGTCAGAATCGGGGCGCCGCTCAGGCCCGAGTTCGCCGCATGGCGCTACGGCGACCAGTTCGGACGGCGGAGACGGAGACAGGCCGCCTACGGCGCGGCCGCCGCCGTCGCCCTCGGGGGGATCGCGATCGGCGGCGTGGCCGCCGGCGTCTTCACGGGTGGAGCCGTCGCCAGCCTCCCCACGTGGATCCACCACGCTTGGCTTCGTCGCAAGGTAGTCAAGTTCCCTCTCGAAGACGGTGGGATCGTCAAGCTCAGGCGCCTGGACGTCTACTACGCTCGACTGGGGCCTTCGGAGGACGACGCGGGGCTTCGCGTTCAGATCCGCAAGAGCCGCCGGAAGAGTGCGTGGACGTGGTACGAAGGCGTTGAGGGGCGCCGGCTCGCCGCGACCATTCTGCCCCAGTCGAATTTCATGAGAGGAGGGAGGAAGGCGGTTCGGGACGCCGTCGGCCTCATCGAGACCGCGGGATCGCCGGATCGGCTCGTTGCGGAGGCCGTGCGGCCGAAGGTCTCCCACAAGGACGGCGTGGACCTCGGGCGCATGCCCGGACCGACGAGACTGGCCCTCGAGATGGCGCTGCACGAGGAGCAGGAACGCCGGGCTCTGGAGGGGGAGCTGCGGCTGTTGGAGCGGGCCTGGAAGCGGGCCGAGGAGATCGCCGCGATCTCCGACGATCTGCTGCTGCCCGACGAGGCGAGAGCGTTCGTCGCCCGGCGCGGAAGGAGCCACGGTTCGCCGCGACCGCAGGAACGCTGAAGCGCGCGGGCTGGGCCGCGCCGGCCGGGTCCGCGGGGTCGCGGCCGGTCGCCCATTGCCGCTGGGTCACGGCACGGGGATTCTCCGGCCCGGCGTCCACGGCGCTCCGGCCGCCTCCAGGTCGGCCTCGACGTCCCTGAGCGCGCCGTCCAGGAGCGCGCGCAGCTCCTCGGCGACGACCCGGAATTCGCTTCGCGCCACCTCGAGGCTGCCCCTCTGCGTCGCCGTGGGCTCCTGGCGGGTTCCCCAGTGGCCGCTCGCGATCCGGCCCAGACGCTGGGCGATCGACGGCGCGCCGGGCTCGTTAAGGGCCCTTCGCGCGGGGTCCCCCAGCAAGCGGACCGCCAGTGCGCCGAGCGCGGCCTCGACCTCCTCGATGCGCGAGTCGAGCTCCTGCGCGGCTCGGGGCGCATCGTCGAGCGCGGCGCGCATGTGCCGCAGCCTGCTCCTCGCCCGGGCGATCTCGGCGGCGGCGCCCAGCGCGAGCCGCTGGGCGTCGGCCGTCTCGCGCTGAAAGGCCGTGGCGGCCGCGAAGTCCGTCGCGCCGTCGGCGTTGGGCACCGGCTTGACGGTGAACGATCGGCGCTCGCCCAAGGGTTGCGCGCCCGTCCGGGCGATCAGCGTCATCTCGACCGTGTAGACGCCCGGAGGGGCCAGAGGGCCTAGCGGCCGACCCGCCCATGGCGGCGTGAATCCCGGCTCCGAAAGATCGACCGGATCGGGGGGCGGGCGTCGCAGGTCCCACGAGGTCCGGTGCAGGCCGGCGCTGGCGGGTCCCGTGATCCGACGCACCGGCTCGCCCTCGGCGTCCCGAATCGTCAAGGCGATCCGGGCGTCCCGTTCCAGCGACTCCTCGCGCAGGCGGTCGTAGCCGGGGAACGGAACGTCCTCGCCGCGTCGGGCGGCTTCGCGCTCGGCGCCGCGGCGCTCCTCGCGCAGGGTCTCGGGCCCGTCGGCGAGGTAGTAGGTGAAGACGGCTCCGAAGTCCGGGTTGGGCGCCGTGAAGTCGGTCGTTCCGAGCGTGGGCTTGCCCGGAGCCTGCAGGGGGACGTTGGGCACGTACCACCAGGCGTCGCGCACGGGGAACAGCGCGGCGTCGGCGGCCAGGGCGCCGGCCGCCATCTCGCGGAGCGGCGAGTAGTCGTCCAGGACGTAGAATCCGCGGCCGAACGTCGCGCCCACGAGGTCGTCGTCGCGCCTCTGGATCTCGATGTCGCGAAACGCGATCGTCGGGACGCCCGAACGCAGCGCGATCCAATTCCGTCCGCGATCGGGCGAGAAGCGAATCCCGAACTCGGTCCCGACGAACAACAGGTCCGGGTTCTCGTGGTCCTGTTCGATCGACCACACGATGGCGCCCTGCGGAAGGTCGCCCGCGATCGATCTCCAGCTGCGTCCCCGGTCGACGCTCTCGTACAGGTACGGACGGTAGTCGCCCTCCTTGTGGTTGTCGGCGGCCAGGAACACGCCGTCGGGGTCGTGAAGCGACGCCTCGACGTCGTTCACGAACGCGCGCTCCGGCAGGCCGGGCGGCCGGGCGGCCCTGCGCCAGGCGCCGCCGCCGTCGTCGCTGACCTGGACCAGGCCGTCGTCGGTTCCGACGTAGAGCCGGTCGGCGGCGACGGGCGACTCCGACAGCGCGGAGATCGTCGAGTACCACGACATGGCGGTGTTCCCGTAGAGCGCGTCGACGCTGCGCACCCGCCCGGCCATGGGCAGCTCGTAGCGGTTGGCGTCGGTGGTGAGATCGCCGCTGACGGGTCGCCAGGAGTCTCCCCGGTCGTCGCTTCGCCACACGCGCTGCGAGGCGTAGTAGACGCGGCCTTCGACGTGCGGGCTGACCAGGACCGGGGAGTCCCAGTTCCACCGCTCCGGCGCCTCTCCGGGCTGGGGAAGGGGGCGAATGGCGATCAGCTCTCGGTTCTCGAGGTCCACGCGCTGCAGGTTGCCCTGCTGGCTCTGGACGTACGCGATGCGCGGGTCGCGGGGGTCGAACGCCGCCGCGTGCCCGTCCGCGCCGTAGGGCACGGTCCAGTCGCGGTTGCGGACGCCCTCGACGTTGAGCGTGCGCGACGGTCCGAGGAGCGTGCCCAGGTCCTGCGCCCCGCCCAGGACGTTGTAGAAGGGCTCGGCGTTGTCCAGCGCGAGCTTGTAGAACTGGGACACCGGCAGGTTCGGGAAGTGGCGCCACGTGACGCCCTGGTCGAAGGTCTCGTAGAGGCCCGCGTCGGTTCCGGCGAGCAGGTGGGCGCCGTTGTCGGGATCGATCCAGAGGGCGTGGTTGTCGCTGTGCTTCTCGCGACCCGTTCCCAGCTCCTCGAACGTCTCGCCTCCGTCGCGCGTCACGTGGATGAAGACGTCCATCTGGTACACGAGGTCCACGTCGTGCGGCGAGGCCTCGATCTCCTGGTAGTAGTGCGGTCCGGTGCCGCCGGAGACGTAGGAGTTCCGTCGCTCCCAGCTCTCGCCGCGGTCGACCGATCGGTAGAAGCCGCGCTCGTCGGCGCTCGCTTCGATCGTGGCGTAGACGACGTCGGGGTCGGCCTCCGACGGGTCGATCCCGATCTTGCCCATGTCGCCTTCGGGCAGGCCCGTCGAGACGCGCCGCCAAGTGCGCCCGCCGTCCTCCGACTTGTGGACGCCGGACCCGGGCCCGCCCGCGAGGAGGGACCACACGCTGCGGCGACGCTCGTAGGTGGCGGCGTACATGACGTCGGGATCCCCGGGATCGAACTCCACGTCCGTGACCCCGGTGTTCTCGTCGACGTCGATCACCGACTCCCAGGTCTCGCCGCCGTCCTCGGTCCGGAAGAGGCCGCGGTCCCCTCCCGAGGACCAGAGCGGTCCCTCGGCGGCCACGAAGACGGTCTCGCCGTCGCTCGGGTGCACCAGGATTCTGCCGATGTGCTCCGACCGGTCCAGGCCCATGTGTCGCCAGGTGCGCCCGCCGTCCGAACTGCGGTGGACGCCGTCGCCCCAGCCGACGTGCCGACCGCTCACGTTCTCTCCCGTCCCCACCCACACCGTGTGCGGATCCGAGGGATCGAGCGCTAGGGCGCCGATCGAATAGGAGGGCCGATCGTCGAAGACGGGGGTCCACGACGTGCCCGCGTTCGTCGTCTTCCACACCCCGCCCGATCCGACCGCGACGTACCACGTGGCCTCGTCGCGGGGGTGCACGGCGACGTCGGCGATGCGACCGCCCATCAGCGCGGGTCCGATTCCCCGCAGCTCGAGACCTTCGGCGGCGCGCGCGATCCGCGCGGTCCCCGCGTCCGTGTCCTGGGCGGCGGCCGACCCCAGAGCGCAGGCGAGACAGGACAGCGCGACGATCGGGGGGCGAAGGGGCTTGACCGCGCTTTGCATCGCTCGGGCGGCGGGGGTGCGGGTCGGGTGCATGGCGTCGCTCGGTTCGAGAGGATGGGCGCGTTGGAGACGGCGTCCGCTGGCACGCGGGGAATGGTTGCCCTGGGGACAGCGGGCCGCAAGGCGGGGACGCGCTCCGGTTCGCGGGCTCCGCCGCCCTCCGAGCGAACGCGGGGCGGACATGGGCGGGGGCGAGCGCCGCTTCGCGCCCGCCCCCGCCGATCCGCTACGGGTTAGCCAGCACGAACCGGCGATGCAGGGGCTGCACCGGGCGGGCGTTCATCGAGAACAAGGCCGAGAACGCGTCGATCTGCGGCTGGGAGACCGCGATGGGCTCGGTCATCACCACCCAGCTGACGACCTCGGAGCAGGGCGGCGTGGTCAAGGAGCCGGCGTACCGGAAGTAGCCGCGCCCTTCGGGCAGAAACGCGTTCGGGTCGACCTGGGCGAGCGGCGCGGGCGCCTCGTCGGCGTCGGGAATGGCGCCCCACACGTCCTCGATGCCCGCGTGGGCCTCGCCGACGTCCATGAAGACCCCGATCACCGCCAGGTCGCCTTCGTCGGCCTGGTGCACGAAGTGGACCTCCATCGGATGGCTCTCGCCCTCGACCGTGTGTTCGCTGGGCAGGTGGAAGTGGAACTGCAGGAGCGAGAATCGCCGCCCCTCGAGTTCGATGGAGCTGCCTGGCTCCACGTCGACCTGGATGGTGTGTCCGTTGTTCGCCACGACGGCGTCGGTGGGCCGCCAGTCGGTCGCGAGCCTGCCGCTTTCGGCGGGAATCGCGTTCGCCAGGTCGATGGGAGACTGCTGCACGCCGCTGTCGCACGTTGCGAACGACGGGTCCAGGGCGCCCCACCGGTCCGGTGCGGCTTCGGCGTGGTAGCTCCAGTGGACCTCATGGCCGTTCGCGTCGGCAGGCTCTTCGCGCGTGGCCTCTGCGGGTTCCGGCGCGTCCGCCCGGCAGGCGAGCGTTCCAAGGAGGCCGACCGCCGCGAGATGCGCGACGGACGTTCCGGCGAACGAATCGCGGTGTTTCATCGAGTTCCTCCGATTTGGGTCGAGGGGCTGCGGGGCCAAGGCGATCCGGCTTCGAAAAGCCGCCGTCCCCGAGAGGCGTCGCGAAGGCGAGCGTCCCCCCGGAGATTCAAGGCGACTCGGCTCCACGATCACTGAATCGCAGCGTATCCTATCGTTCGCGCCCGACGGACGCAAGACTCTTTTTCGCCGGCGAATGAGCCCGAAAAGAGGAACGCATTCCAGCGGCGAACGAGCCTGGATCCGGGGGGCGTGGCGATCTCTGGAGCGTGGTCATGCGTCTCGACGTCTCCGGATCCGCACCCCCGCCGAAGTCCGCGCCTTCCTCGAGGGCAACGAAGCCGGCGACTTCCAGGCCCATCCACCCCGGCGAAGCCTTCGACTTCATCCGGTGCGCGCTCTCCACTTCGAGCGCCGCCAGGGCCCGACGGCCCGACGAGAGCTCGATCAAGCGCTTTATCGAGGAGGTCGCCAGCCTCTCTCGCGCCCTGGTCAGCCGCCTGCGTCTCGCAGTGCCTCCGCACTGGCCACGTCGTCGACCGCCGCCGCAAGCCCTCCGCCAACCGCTTCCAGCGCATCGACGACAACCGGGACGTCGCTCTGCTCGCCAAGGTCGACGACCGCTACCGCCAGCTCGTCGGTCCGACAACCAAGGTCATTTGCCACCGGGTGTTCCACGTCTTCGGCGACCAGGACTTCAAGCGACTCGCCGACATCTCCAACGGCGCGTCGTCTCCAACGTCCGCAAGCGCCGCTGTCTGCCGACCGCCCGCGTCGGCTTCCGCGCGACCGTCGCCATTCAGGTCCCCACCGGCGAGAGCCGCGCGCCGCGACCCAACCGCAAGCCCGGCGCGTCGGCGGCGATCACGACGAACCCCCGACGGCGACAACCACCGACACCTTGCCCGCGGACCGCGCGCCCGCGCCGAAATACCCGTAGACGCCGTGGTCGCCCTCGAGGCCGAAATCGGGCCACGGCTTGGGAAGAAGATTGTCCCTCGTGCGGTCGACGAACTTGCTGTAGTTGGTCTCGAACCCGAGGAGGCGCACGTCGAACCGAAGGCCGGGACGGGGCCATGGCCCCCACGCCAGCACCCGCTGGGACGGAGCGTCGATGCCCAGCACCCGAGGGGTGAAGGTCCCGATCCAACCGGGCTTCGTCGTTCCGTCGTCGCTCAGCTGGATCGCGTTCGTCGCGTCCACGGTGACCGCATGGACCGGAGCCGGGACGTCGAAGCGAATGTCCAGCGCAACGGGGTCTTGCGAGTGGGCGACGGAGATCCGCAGAGTGTCCTCGGGCTCGTGCACGACGGGGGCGGGCGGCACGGTCGTTTCGCCCTTGAAGCCGCCCTGAGCGGTCGTCCCCGCCAAGGCGTAGCTGGCGCCCTCGCGGATCGGTCCCGGCAGCGCGGCCCGCAAGCACACGGCGGGACTCCATTGCTCGGGGATGGCCACGTTGCAGTGGGCGAGGGGAGCGTTCGCGGCGAAGGTCGCGTTCCAGTCCGGCCCCGACAGCGTAGCGACGACGTCGGCCGGCGCACGTTGGCCGGAGCGCGGCTTTCGGTGGGGATGCGTCGCCAAGAGATGAGCGTGGCTTTGTCCGGCCATGAGGACGACCCCGATCGTCACCACATCGTCGTTCGGCGCGAAGTCCTCCGGAGGTCGCGTGTAGTCGCAGGACGCAAGGGCAAGGACCGCTGCCGAGAGAAACGCCGCCACGGCCTTCAAAACCGGAACTCCATGCCGAAGAAGGGAAACATGGGCATTTGCGGCATGTGGAAGATCTCGACCTTGCCGTCGTCGTAATCGGCGACCGATCCCACGACGTTGGGCAAGCTGAACAGGTTGGCGATCGACACGAAGGGCTCCAGCGTGCCGCCGCCGAACCACGAGACCTCGCGCGACGTTCTCCACCCCAGGTCGATGCGGACGTACATCGGCAGCCTCGCGGCGTTGTACTCTCCCGCAAGGACGATGGCGTGGTCGTCGATGACGTTCAGGCTCGAGTCGGGCCACTTGACGCCGACGTAGGGCAGAATGGTCGTGAACGCGGTCAACGGCTGCCCGGTCCTCCCCGAGAACCTCAGGGACCACAGGGACGATCCGCGCTCCAGGCCCGTCGACAGCTCCAGCTCGTGGTCGCGGTGGAATCGGGGCGTGTACCGAACTCCCTCCACGGTGCGCTTGGCGCTCCCCCAGCGGTAGCTCCCGACGACCGATCCCCGGCCCGTCCGAATCCAGCTCCACGACAGCTCGATGCCCCGCGCCGTGCCGCTGGCCAGCTCCTGCGACGCCGGTCTTCCGAAATTGACCGATTCGGCAGCGTCGCGTTTCAGCGGAAACAGCCGGAGGTTGTCCATCCGGCGAGCGTACGCCTCGAATCGCAAGCGCCACGCGCCCACCGTGCCCTCCCATCCGCCGACCAGGTCGGTGCTCTTGGGCACGGGCGCGCGGTCGACGGGCAGAAGCAAGTCCAAGGCCCAATAGCTGGCCGAAATCGTCTCTTCGTTCCGCACCGACGACAGCGCCTGATGCGACTGCGACCCGGACAGCCAGGCTCGCCACCAGGGTCCCGCGTAGGCGACTCCCGCGAACGGCGCCAAGGTGGTCTCCAGTCCCAGGAATCGATCCACTCGCAAGCCGACTCGTCCCGACACGCCCCACCGGAGCGGCGCGCTGACGTTCGCGTATCCGGCGATCCTCGTCCGGGCGCCCTCGGCGCTGAACTGGTTGAAGAACTCCCCGTCCTTCCCTGCGGACTCGTGGTCTCCCCTCGACCGGATCGCCTGCAGGCCGCCCTCGACTCGGGCTCGACCGAGAGCGTGGGCCGTGCGCGCGTCCGCGCGGGTTTCCTGCATCGTGCCTCGGTAGTCCACCGTCGCGACGGGCGTGGAGTTGAACCGGCCGCCGCCGATCTCCGCGAAGCCACCGTTGAATCGGCTGTGGCCCACGTTCACGTCCACGGTCCCGGAGGAGCCCAAGCGGTCCCGGTAGTGCGCGGCAACCGCGGCGTTCCCCCAGTTCCATCGGATGGAGTCGACGGCGCCGTCGCCGATGAACGCCTCCCGTGAGGCGTTCATGCGCTCGTGACTCAAGTACCCCGTCAGCGACAGCCGCCCGACTCCTCCGAGATCCCGCGTCACCTTCGCGTGGACGTCGTCGAACGAGAACGGCACGCGGCCCCCAGTGATCCAGTGGATGTGCGACTGCCTACCGTCGACCAGGTAGGACGTGGATGGACCGATCGGGCCCTCGGTCGCGAGCCGCACCGACGTCATGCCCAGCGAGCCGCTCGCCCGGAAACGATCCCGCGCCCCGTCGCGCGTGACGACGTCGAAGGCTCCGGACAACGATCCCACCGCCTGGCCCTCCCCTTCCGATCCGGTGATCAGCCTCACCTGCCGCACGGCCTGGCCGTTCAACGCCGACATCATGCCCAAGGCGTGGAACGGGTTGAACAGCCGCACGCCGTCGAGCAGCACCGGCGTGCCCTCGCTGGCTCCGCCCCGGATGTACGGGATCGCGGCGAAGTCCGAGGTGGACGAGGCCGCCGGAGACACCGTCGCCGCCCGCAACACGTCCGTTTCGAGCACGACCGGCTGCGCTCTCACGAGCTCCCGGTCGATGACGAACGATCCAGGCGAGACCGCGAGCGGGTCGCTGGGAGATCCGTCGACTCGGGCGACGACGCCCTCGATGGCCAGAGGCGCTGGATGCAGGAGAACGCGCAATGGGTTGGCGGGCAGTCCTTCGTAACGGACCGTCCACATCTCGTACCCCAGCCGCCGGATCTCCACGTTCACCGGACCAGCGGCCACTCCCGCCACCGCGAAGGCCCCGTACCGGTCCGAGAGCGCCTCCCCGACGCGAACGCCGTCCAACGAGACGACGACGCGGGCGGACACCACCGGCTCCAGGTCGATGCTGTCGCGAACGACGCCGACGACGGTCGTTCGCTGAAGCGTCAAAGGTCCGCCCTTCGTGCACTCGGCGCGCTCGCAGAACGTTCCAGCGTCGGCGCGGGTCGGGTTGGGCCACCACAACGCGGCGCCCGCCACCGCGCCCAGCGTGATCCCGAGAGCGAGCGGGCACGCGCCTCTCCAAGTGCGGACCAGCCCTTTCCACTCGCCGTGGTTCGCCTCGGTCAAGTCGCTCCTCCTCGCAGGTCGGACGGACGGAGAGCGGACGAGCCCGCACCCCGCCGCGATGCCCCTTACCTCTCTTAACGGAAAAGGAGGGCTCGGTGTCCCGGAGAGATGGAAACCGATCGCCTCGCCGCGACGAACCGAAGCCGTGGGATCGCCTGCGTTCGCGGTCGACTCCGCACGTGGACGACGACCGGAATTCGGCCTTGGCCAGCGCGTGGCGCCGGCGGTGCGAACGCCGACCGCGAGCGTCCGCCGCGCCCGTTCCTCCCTACCCTAGGCAATCCTACGTCGCGCCCAGCGAACCCCTTGCGGCCGAGTCTGGGCTACCGAGCCGCGCGACCCGCTTCGCGAGCGCGCCCAGACTCACCGACGGTCCTGCGCGATGCAGTCGATCTGCACCTTGGCGCCCAGCGCCAGGCCCCGCGCGGCCAGCGTCGAGCGGGCCGGCGGAGGCACGTTGCGGAAGTAAGACCCGTACGCCTCGTTCATGGCGTCGTAGTCCTCGACGTCGGCCAGGAACACGGTGCACTTCGCCAAGTCCTCGAGACCCAGACCGGCGGCTTCCAGAGTGCGCCGGACGTTGGCCATCGCGGCGTGGGTCTCCGCCGCCGCTCCGCCCTCCACGAGGCTCGAATCGTCGTCGGCCGACGTTCCGATCGCGCCGGACAGAAAGACCAGGCCGCCCGCGGCGACGGCCGGCGCGAAATCGGGCGACCCGGCCACGCCGGGCACGGCGATGGGCTCCGGGGCGGCCGGTTTCTCCGGGCCCCGTCCGTCCCCGCTCTTCCGCTGCACGTAGCCCCGGCTCACGACGTAGACGACCGCGAGCGCGCCCGCGAAGGCCAGGGACGCGCGAATCCGGTTCGACAGGCTCAACGACCTCGCGTCGGGCGCGGCGGCCGCTCCGACGCGCCCGAGTCAGCGCGCATAGCGCACCTCGCCGCCGAGGATCGTCAAGTCGACTCGAGCGTCGGCGAGCTCCTCGTCGGGCACGGCGAGGATGTTGCGGTCGATCACGACCACGTCGCCCAGCTTCCCGACCTCGAGCGAGCCCTTGAACTCCTCCTCGAACGCCGCGTAGGCCCCGTTGACGGTGTAGCTCCTGAGCGCCTCCTCCCGAGTCATGCGCTGCTCCGGGTAGAACGCGGAGCCGTCCGCGACCACGCGCGTCGCCGACGCCCGGAAGCTGGCGAGCGGGTCGACGTCTTCGACCGGCGCGTCCGTGCCGTTGCTGACGACGATCCCTGCGTCGAGGAACGTGCGCCACAGGTAGGTGCGGTCCCGGGATCGCGCGGTTCCCAGACGGAACGGGATCCAGGGCGCGTCCGACGTGGCGTGGACGCCTTGCACCGCCGCGACGACGCCCAGGTCGGCGAAGCGCGCGACGTCGTCGGGGTGCACGTGCTGGGCGTGCTCGATCCTCCAGCGCAGCTCCGGCCCCGACGCGCCCGCCGAATCGAAGACGGCCCCGTAGATGTCCAGGACCTCGCGATTGGCCCGGTCGCCGATGGCGTGGGTGTTGACCTGATAGCCGTGCTGGACGGCGATGCGCGCGGTCTCGGCGATGTCGTCCACCGTCTCGAGCACCAGTCCGGTGGAGGACGGCATGTCGTCGTACGGCTCGAGCAGCCAGGCGCCGTGCGATCCCAGCGCTCCGTCGATCTGCCGCTTGATCGAGCGGACCGCCAGATAGTCGTCGCCCTCGGACGGCATGTAGTAGTCGGCCAGACGCTCGGCCATCTCCTCGTTCGAGGCCCGGACCATGACGTACAGGCGCACGGGCAGAGCGCCCTCGGATTCCAGGCGCTTGAACCGGTCGATGGTCTCGAAGGAGACGCCCGCGTCGTGGAAGGACGTCACTCCCTTGGAAAGCGCCTCTTCGCCGGCCAAGGCGACCTCGCGGCGAAACTGGGCGTCGATCTCCTCGGGCGAGCGCCCCGACTGGGCCTCGGCGAACGCGGCCGCGACCGGTCGCTGCGCGGTCTCTCTCAAGAGTCCGGTGAGCTCGCCCGCCGGGTCGCGAACCAGCTCTCCGCCCGGCGGCGGTTCGGAGTCTCGGTCGTAGCCCCCGAGCTCCAGGGCCCGCGCGTTGGCGAAGGAGGCGTGTCCCGACGCGTGTCCCAGCAGAACGGGGTTGTCCGGGCTGACGGCCGAGAGCGACGCGTGCGTCGGAGCCCCCTCGACCGCCGGTTCCGGGACCCGGTCCCACTTCTCCTGATGCCAGCCTCGCCCCCGAATCCACTCCCCGGGCCGGGCCTGGGCCGCGGCGTCGGCCACCATCGCCACGATCACGTCCCAGTTTGCGGCGCCGTTGAGGTCCAGGATCGTCTTCGAGTTCCCCAGGCTCATGTAGTGCCCGTGGCTCTCGACGAACCCGGGGGCGGCGAGACGCCCGTCCAGCTCGACGATCTCCGTGTCTGGACCGATGTGCGCGTCGATCTCGGCGTCGCTGCCGACCGCCACGATCCAGCCGTCGGCGATCGCGAGCGCCTCGGCCATCGAGTCGCCTGCGTCGACGGTGGCCACGACGCCGCCTCGAAGCACGAGATCCGCCGGCCTGTCCGCGCACGCGGCCAGCGCCAGGAAGGGGACGACGGACAGGGTGGTCAGCGCCCGCGGCGTGCGCCGGTCGCGCGAATGGGATCTGCTCATGACGTGGTCCTCAAGCGGTTCGATCGTCGTCGGGGGTCCGAAAAAGCGCGAGCGGACCGGTTCGGGCGGCCTCGAGCGCGGAAGCGGACCTCTGGGACACGATACGACGCGACCGGGCCCGGCGTGTCCGTCCGCGGGCGCGGACCGTCAGCCGCGCCTCGTGGTCCGCCACAGGTCGAGCACCTCGCGTTCGCGTTCCCGGCTCATGCCGGCCCTGAAGGCCGCCCGTCGCTCGGCGGGACGGGAGAAGTGGTACTCGAGCGTCGCCGCCGCGGTGTCCGCCAGGGATCGGAAGGTCAGGCCCTTCTCGACCTCCGGCGTGAGGTCGAAGCGCGCGAACCCTTCGTAGCCGTCCCGGGCCGGACGCCAGACGGGAAGCTCGCCGTAGGGCCGCAGGCCCGCGTTGACGGCGAAGTCGGCGTCCACCCAGGTGAAGGTCGTCTCGGCGGTCGTCACGGCCCGGATGCCGTAGAGGAGTTCCGCCATCGGCCGGGGCGTGCGCGGGCCGACCACGTTGTAGGTGCCCGACTCGTCGGCCTCGACCATCTCGACGAGCCATTCGCCGAAGTCCCTCGCGTCGATGATCTGGACCGGATCGGTCCCGTCGCCGGGAGACAGCACCTCGCCGCCCTCGTGGATGCGGACCGGCCAGTACGTGAAGCGGTCCGTCGTGTCGCCGGGGCCGATGATCAGGCCGGGCCGGAAGACGAGCGTGCGCTCCTCGCCGAACGCGGCGCGGGCGCGCCGTTCGGCCAGCGCCTTCGCGAGCCCGTAGGGCAGGCGCTCGGCGCCGGGGGCGACGCCCGCCGACTCGTGCGTCCACACCGGCGCGGCGACCGACATCGGGACCCGGCTCGTGTCGGCGTAGACGGAACGGGTCGACACGAAGACGTACCGCTCGCACGAGTCCTTGAGCGCGTTCGCGCTGCGTTCGACCCAGGCCGGGTTGGTCGCCGAGTTGTCGATCGCGACGTCCCAGCTGCGGCCCCGAAGGGCGCTCAGGTCGTCGTTGCGGTCGCCGACCAGCTTCTCGACCTCGGGAAAGAGGTGGGCGTTGGTTCGTCCACGGTTGAACAGGGTGATCTCGTGGCCGCGCGACAGGGCGTAGCGCACCTGGTGCGGCCCGATGAAGTTCGTGCCGCCCAGGACGAGAATCCGAAGGGACCGGCGACCGGTCGCCGTCCGGGCGACGCCGTCGGCGCTCGGAGATTCCCGGGAGGACGCTGCGCCTGGACGCGCGAGTCCGACCGCCGCAGCGGCGCCGGCCGCGCCGGCGGTCTTGAGAAAACGTCGTCGATCCGTTGTCATCTCGGGTCTCCCGGGGGGCTGATCGGCGACCGGCGGTCGCCGTCGGTTCGCTCGAGCGCGCCTCTCGGCAGCGATGGGGCCCGATGGAAGCGCACACTCGGAAATGTGCGACGTTGCGCGCGTCCGCGCATCCCCGCGAGGGCGCGCGCTCCTGCCGTCTCGGCGTCGAACGCCGCGTCCGATTCGCGGCGAACCGGTTTCCCGGCCCACTTCGCGGGCTTCGAGTCGCCGCCGGCGAGAGTGGCCGTCGGACCGGGACGACCTTGCGGCGGCTTCGGCGTTTGGCCAAATCGGGGGTGTCCGGTCCCGGTCGCTACGGCGCGCAGAGCGCACGACGTCGAGGCTGCGGACAACGTTTGCGCGACTCCGCGGCGTCCCAACGAGAGTTCGCGCGGGCCGATCCGTTCCCCGGACCCGCAGCGCTGGCTACGCACCAACGGGACCGCATGCGTGCGCATTACACGGGGTGACGCGAACCTGACGGAGCGAGGCCCGCGCGATGGACCCTGATCGGCGAACGGCGAGCGGAGCGAGCTTCTGGGAGGAGCTCCGGCGGCGGGGCGTGGGCCGGGTGGGGGGCGTGTACGTCGCCGCGGCCTTCGTGGCGCTCCAGCTGGGGGAGATCGTGCTCCCCGCCTTCGCCGCGCCCGACTGGGTGCTGCAGTCGTTGGTGGTTGTCGCCTTTCTGGGTCTCCCCGTGGCTCTCGCCCTCTCGTGGGTCTTCGACCTGACGCCCGAGGGACTGCGGCGCGAGAGCCCGCTGGAGCGGTCGAAGGGAGGAATCGCGCCCAGGCTGGCCCTCTTGGGCGTCGCCGCCGTCTCGGTAGGGCTGGGCGCGCTTTGGTTCGGTCGGGACGCGGGGAGCGCGCCGGCCGACGGGAGCGATCCGGGGACCCGGGCCGGCGCCGCCGCCCCGGCCACCCGAGGGCGCGAGGGCGGCGACGAGGCCGACCCCATCGTGGCCATCGCCGTGCTCCCGCTGGCCGACTTCTCGGCCGACGAGGACTACTTCGCGCGTCAGCTCCACGAGGAGCTGATCGGGCAGCTGATCCGCTCGACCAGCCTGCGGGTCGTTCCGCGCCTGTCGGTGGCTCGATACGAGACCTCGGACAAGCCGCTCCCGGAGATCGCCGCCGAGCTGGGCGTCCAGGCGCTCGTGACGGGGTCCGTGGCCACGACCGCCGACAGCGACAGCGTCCGCATCTCGGTGCAGCTCCTCCACGCGTCGTCCGACAGACACCTGCTGTCCAGGCGCTACCAGCGGGAGATGAAGGACATCCTGCGCCTGCAGACGGAGGTCGCCGCCGAGATCGCGCGGGCCGTCCTGGGCGAGCTGGAGGGCGAGGCGGCGCCCGACCGCCGGGTCGCCGCCGTGGACCCCGAGGCCCACCGCGCCCTGCTGCGGGGGCAGGACGAGTTGGAGGCGCGCACGCCCGAGGGTCTGAACCTGGCCGCCGTCCACTTCCGAACGGCCCGCGACGCCGACTCCACCTTCGCCCCGGCGTGGGCCCAGCTCGCCGGGACGAGGGTCTTGATGGGACTCGAGGGGATGTCCCTCTTGCCGGACGCCCTCGAACAGGCGGTGCGCGAGGTTCGGCGCGCCGCCGAGCTGGGGGGCGCGGAAGTGGAGGTCGGGGCCGTTGCGACGCTCATGGACCGGTTGCTGAGCCAGGCCCCCGACTCGGTCGAGCGCCGATTTCGCATCGAGCTGGCCTCCATTGTGGGCCCGGGTTTCTCGGAGGACTCCGTGGCGCGAATGCACGCGCTGGCGTCGACCCGCATCGGACGGCGGGGGCGGAGTCCGTCGCCGGCGCAGCGCGCCCGCCGCCTCTTGGAGGCGGGACGGTACGACAGCGCGGCCGCGGTCTACGCCGCCATCGCCAGGGACGCCTCGCTTTCCGGGCCGGCGCCCGACTGGTGGGCCGAGCACGAGGCCGCGCATTGGCTGGCGGGCGACTACGCGTCCGCCGCGGGCGTGTTGGCCGACCGCATCCGGGCCACCGAAGGAGACACGCCTGAGGCCGCGGCGCTGCTCGCTCGACTGGGCCCGGGCGAGCGCGCCGCGACGGACTATTGGAGCGTGCGGGAGCGCTACGAGTCGCTGAAGCTCGAGCGCGGGGACCGGGTGTCGCGGACCGCCCGCGCGGTCACGGCGATCGGACTGGAGGACGTCGACGGCGCGCTGGATCACCTGGAGCGCGCCCTGGACGAAGGCGACCTCAGGTTCGCGGCGATGAGGAACAGCCCCGTGTGGGATCCGATTCGGCGGGACCCGAGGTTTCGGAGGATCGTCGCGGCCGCGGGCGCCGCCCTGTTGCGCCGAGGCGGAAGGGACGCCCCGGCGCCGCCGGCTGGTGCGCGCAGCGACGGACCGACGTGATTTCCGCGGTGGCTCGCGGAGCCCGTTCAACTTCGAGTCTCGCGCATCGATGCCCCGAATCGGTCTTGGCCGCGTTGCTCGAGTGCGCGATCGTCCTGGCGCCGACGGGGCTTTTGTTCGATCATGGGCGCCCGCGGGACGTTGTCTTGGGACGGTGCCCGCGATTCCTGCGATCAGTGGAACGCCGCGTACGCGGAGACTTCCACAGCCTGCGCACGAGTGGCGCAGAGGCCGCCGGGGCCACGTCCGCGACCCATTCACCCTTGCCGCGTTCACGAGGACGTTAGTCGATGTCCCGCAGATCCCCTGAAGTCCGCCGCATTCCCTCCCGCGTCTATCAGATGCGCATCTACCTCAAGGGCACGCGTCCTCGGATCTGGCGTCGGTTCGTCGTGTCCCCGGAGACGCGCCTTGACCATCTGCACCAAATCGTCCAGATCGTCATGGGCTGGAGGGACTGCCATCTCCACATGTTCGTCGCGGGCAAGCGGAGGTTCCAGCTGCCCAGCCCCTGGGACGACGACTTCGGTCTGTCGGCCAGCGACGAGCGGGAATATCGAATCGGTCACCTCCTGACCCGGGAGAAGGACTGGATCGACTACGTGTACGACTTCGGGGACCACTGGGACCACCGGATCGTGCTCCAGCGGATCCTCTCGGAAGCCCCCGAGAATGGCGTCCCGTGGTGCCTTTCCGGAAAACACAACTGTCCGCCCGAGGATTCGGGCGGGCTCTGGGGTTTCTACGACAAACTGAGGATCATGGCGGACCCGGACGACGAGGAGCACGACTGGATTCGCGAGTGGATGGGCGACTACGACCCCGACGACTTCAGTGTCGACGAGGTCAACGCGCACCTCCAATACCGCCCCCGCCGCGCGCCGTCGGGCGACGGAGGGCCTTGACCGACCCAAGCCTTGGGCGCCGCTGCGCCGTGCCGGATTCGCCGAGCGGTCGCGTCGGCTGGGGAACGTTCGCGGGCGCGCGCCACGTGCGCTCGGGGTCGGGGCTCACGCGGCGCCTTTTTTCGTCGGTCCGGGGAGGTCGGGGGCCTCGTCTTACAGGGCCTCGAAGTCCGCTTCCGTCATCAATGCCGCGAATAGGACGGCGATGTGCTCGCGGCCTTCGTCGGTTTCCATTGCGCTTCGGATCGCTTCGTAGCGGTCCGTGAATGCGAGGTCGAAGGCGTGGCGGCCAAGTATGTCTAGGAGCTTGTCTTGGTAGTCTGGGTCGGTGACATCCTGCTTCCGGCGGTCCCGCATGGTCTTCGCGTCGACGATCGTGTAGCCGTCGGGGTCGCTCCGTGATCGGCGAATCTCCTCGACGGCGACCATCTTCGGGAGGAGAAACTCGCCAGCGGCGGCGAGTCGCTCTCTGCGCTTTGCTTCCCGCGCCTCGAGTTCGGCAAGCTCTCGGTCGTCTTGGTTCATGATGTCGCTCCTCGAGCGTCTAGAGGTCTGATCCGGACGGCGGTAGGGGGTTGTCCGCGCTGGGGGGTTGTTCCTCGCGCCGTATAAGCGACCGACGATGATGTTCGGTTTTCATTTGCATAAAGTGCGCCGCAGCGACGACTCGCGTCGCCCGAAGATCCGATGATCCACCGATCCTGGCCAGTTCAGGGCGCCTTCGTTGCCCCCAGGAGACACCCCTCCCACTGGTCCGGGGCCAACCCGGGGCCGTCCACGCTTCGGTCGGCCCGATCAGGCCGGATTCACGCCGCCGGGCTGTCTCCCGATGCGCCGAAGCTGCTATGCCCGGGGGCCGTCGCCGGCTGAGCGGGCCGACGCGCTGGGCGTGAGCAAGCGGACGGTCGAGCTCGTCTGGGTCGTCGGGAAGACCGCCCGATCCCTGACGCCGAACGACCGCTGGACAGGGACGCGGTCCGGTCTCGCGGGGCCGGTCTTCAGCGACGGCCGGAGCGCTCGACTCGAGCGCCGGCGGCGGGCGTCGCGACGAAGAGGACGTCGGCGTTGGGCGTCCGTTTCAGCCGCGGGAGAAAGAAGTCCCTCGCGAGCGCGAGGACGACGTCGCCCGCGCGCCGCTCGTCGCAGAGCGCGATGGCGCACCCCCCGAATCCGGCGCCGGTCAGGCGGGCTCCGGCCGCGCCCGCGGCCACCGATATCTCCACGATTTCGTCCAGCTCGGGCGCGCTCGCGTCGTAGTCCTCTCGGAGACTGGCGTGCGACTCGAGCATCAGCGCCCCGAATCCGGCCAGGTCGCCGCCTCGCATCGCCTCCACCGCGAGTCCGACCCGCCGCCCTTCGGTCAGGACGTGCCGGAAACGACGGTGAAGCCGCCGAGCTTGGTCCGCGTCGAGCGAGCTTTCCAAGACGCGCTCGGCTTCCCGAATTCGCCGGGACACGTCGCCTCGGGCCAGCAGGTCCGGATAGCCGGTCTCGCCCAACGCGGCGAGCGCGCGCCGACAGTCCTCGACGCGAGCGTTGTAGTGCGCGCGTCCGGCCCGCGACTTCTCGACCGGGACCAGCGACGACGCGACCACCCACCGCCAGGACTCGGGCATCGGCACCGGTGTGGCCTCGAGCAGGTCGAACCCGATGCGGAGAGCGTGGCCGGCCTCGCCCAGCAGGCTTGCCGCTTGGTCCATCCCGCCGCCCTCGAGGCCGACGAAGCGCTCGGCTCGGGCCAGGCGCCGCGCCCACGCGAGGCGGGTTCTCCGGTCCCAGGCGCTTCGGCCTCGAATCGCCGGCGTCGAGGTCGCGGGCTGCGCTTCGTCTCCAACGCCCGCGCCTCCGTTCGCCTCGAGCAGCGCCAGCGCCGTCGCCACGACGAGCGCGGACGACGAGGCCAGGCCCATGGCGATGGGCAGATCTCCGCCCACGACGCCGTCGACGCCCCGGGCGAGCGCGACGCCCTCGCGCAGCAGGCCGTTCGCAGCGGCCCGCGCGTAGTTGGACCAGTCGCCCCTGGGAGCCGCGTCCGGCGGACCGTCGATTCGGAACTCGAAGGGCGCGAAGCGCGCCGGGACCGCGCTCCGCAGGCGCGCGCGCGGCTCGTCGTCGACGCGAAATTCGATCTCGACGGCTCGGTCGATCGCCATGGGCAGGACCGGCAGGCCGTTGTAGTCGATGTGCTCGCCGATCAGGTTGACGCGACCGGGCGCGACCGCCCGGAACCGGGCCGCCGTCAATCCGAGAAGCCGAGCCGGGGCAACAGGCGGAACAGCCAGACCCCTGACGCGACGAGTGTGGCCAGGGCGAGCGCGGCCATCGTCCACTGCCCGTAGAGCAGGTAGCCCGTGCCGAAGAGCGCGGCGTAGACCAGCACGCAGCCCAGGAACCAGGCCAGCAGCGTCGCCGTGATCGACGTGCCGTCGGCACGGGCGCGCCCGACGTCCACGACTCGCCGCCACCCCCTTCCGAGCGGACGAATCCGGTCGTGGTAGCGCTGCAGCGTCTCGCCGTCGACCGGCGGCGTCACGAGCGTGACCGCCAGCCATCCCGCCGTGGTGATCGCCACGCCCGTCACGAGTTGCCGCCAGCCGGGCAGGGGCGCGAAGCCGAGCGCCTCGTGGACCCAGGCGAAGTAGACGGCGACCAGGAAGGAGATCGTCATCCCGGACAGCTCGCTCCACACGTTCACCCGGTACCAGAACCAGCGCAGGAGGAAGATCAGACCGGTCCCGGCGCCGATCTGCAGCAGGATCTGGAAGCCCTGCCCCGCCGTGTCCAGCCGCAGCGCCGCCGCCGCGCCCAGAACCATGATCCCGACGGTCGAGAGGCGTCCGACGGCCACGAGACGGCGTTCGCTGGCCTCGGGACGGACGAACCTGCGGTAGAAGTCGCTGGCGACGTAGGACGCCCCCCAGTTGAGCTGGGTGCTGATCGTCGACATGTAGGCCGCCGCGAGGGAGGCGACCACGAGTCCCAGGAGGCCCGACGGGAGAAAGACCAGCATCGCGGGATACGCCAGGTCGTCGCCGACGAGGCCGGGGTCCAGGTCGGGGAAACGCGCCTGGATGTCGGCCAGCTCGGGGTAGACCAGCATCGAGCAGAGCGCCACCACGATCCACGGCCACGGACGCAGCCCGTAGTGGGCGACGTTGAACCACAGCGTCGCCTTCATCGCGTCCCTCTCGCTCCTGGCCGCGAGCATGCGCTGGGCCACGTAGCCGCCGCCGCCCGGCTCGGCGCCGGGGTACCAGATGCTCCACCACTGGACGGCGACGGGGACGACGAAGATCCCGGCCGCGACGCTCCAGTCGGAGAAGTCGGGCAGGAAGCGCATCGCGTCCTGCAGGTCCGGGTGCGCGACGAGTCCCGCGAGCCCTCCGACCTCGGGCTGCTGCAGGGCGAAGTGGGCCGCCGCGACCGATCCGATCATGGCCACGACGAAGAGCGCCAGATCCGTCACGACGACGCCCCAGAGCCCCGACGTGGCCGAATAGACGACCGTCACGGATCCGGCGATGAGCACCGTGGCGAGCGGGTCCAGCCCGAGCAGCACGCCGCCGATCTTGGTGGCCGCCAACGTGACCGTGGCGATGATCACGACGTTGAAGAAGACGCCCAGGTAGAGCGCCCGGAATCCCCGGAGAAACGCCGCCGGACGACCCGCGTAGCGCAGCTCGTAGAACTCGACGTCGGTCAACGCGCCGGAGCGCCGCCACAGCTTGGCGTAGAAGAACGCCGTGCACATGCCGGTGATCAGGAACGCCCACCACGACCAGTTCTGGGCGACCCCGCCGCCGCGCACGAAGTCGGCCACCAGGTTCGGCGTGTCGGTCGAGAACGTGGTCGCCACCATCGACGTGCCCAGGAGCCACCAGGGGAGCTTTCGGCCCGAAAGGAAGAACTCGTCGGCGCCCGCGCCTGCGCGCCGGGCGTAGTGGAGACCGACGAGAAGGACGGCCAGTCCGTACAGGCCGATGACGACCCAGTCGAGCGAGTTCAGTTGCACGCGGGGCGCCCCCGCGCGGGTTCGCGCTCCGACCACAGGCGGCGGGGGTACGCGCCCTGGTCCGTCAGCGCGCGCAGCGCCTCGGCCACGCCCGCGTGGTCCGCGGGATGGGTGAGCCCCATCCAGCGCTCCGTCGCGCGCAGCGCCTCGCAGTGGACGCGGTCGCTGGCGATCAGTTCGCCGATGGCCTCCGGCAGTTGGAATTCCCGGTCCGCATTCGCCCTCGCAGCCTCGAACGCGGCGAAGCGCTCCTGCAGCCGACGCGCGACGGGCGAGCGCCTCGCCGGGGCGTCGTCGGCCGGATCCGGCTGCGGAAACCCCCACAGGTTCATGCACGCCCACGCGTCCCCGGGCGCCTCGAGCGGCTCGCCCGCGACGGTCGTCCCCCTCACCCGGCTGCCGTTCCTCGGATCGATCTCGAGGTCGAGTCCCTCGCGCAGCGCGATCATGCGTCCGGAGGCCGCAACGCGGCAGACGCCGCGCGAGACGCCGCCGCTGGAGGCGAGCGTCGAGGCCAGCCGATAGACGACGGCGAAGACGTCGGCGCGGGATCCCTCCCGCGCCCTCATCGCGTCGGCCAGGACGGCGTACGCGCCGGCGCCGTAGAAGTCGTCGGCGTTGCACACCGCGACGGGGCCTCGGACGGCCCGAAGCGCCATGAGGACGGCGACGCCGGTGCCTCCGGGATCCGAATCGGGGTCCGCCGGGTCCCTGGGCCCCTGGACCAGGAAGTCGATGTCCAGGCCTGCGGCGCACGCCTGGCGCAGGCGGGCCTCGAACTCGCCGCGCGCACTCGGGGCTACGACGATCAGGAAGCGGGAGAACCCGGCCTTGCTCCCGTCGTGGAGCGCGTACTCGAGGAGCGTGGACCCGTCGGGTCCGACGGGCGCGAGCTGTTTCGGTCGACCGAAGCGCCTCGAGCGCCCGGCCGCCAGCACCGCCAGCGCAAGGGGCTCCGCGCGCGAGCTCGGAGCCGTCACGCGAGGTCGTCCCCGGAGAGTCCCAGACGCTCGAGCACTCCCGCGGGCGGTCCGTCGAAGCGGGGCAGCGGGACGTTGCCGACGTAGCCCAGATCGCGCATCCCCTCCTCGGTCGTCCAGTAGCCGGTGGCCGCCATGTCGCGGAACTCGTCGAAGAAGCGCGCCTGGGCTCGGAGCGCCGTCGGCGCGCTGGCCTCGTGGCGGATCTCGTCGCAGATCTCGCGCTTCGAGGCATGGTCGAGCTCGGCGAACCCAGCCGCTCCGTGCCGCTCGGCCGCGACCCGGTTGAGCCACGCGAGACCGCCCCGGAGCGTCGCGAGGCGCTCTTCGTGTTCGGGCGCCGACACGAACTCGTCGATGTAGCGGTGCACGCCCAGGGCGCTGGCCGCGGGCGAGCGCGCGTCCGCCGGCAGGATCAGGTCGGCCAGGTCCGCGACCAGGGCCAGTTCGTCCTCTCCCAGCACGGAATCCCACGGGACGACCGGGGCCAGCAGGTCGGGATCGGTCGCGGTGCCGGCTGCCCGGGGGTTGCCCGCCGGAAGCGGCCGAAAGCCCGAGAGTCGCTCGTGATCGGAGATCGGGTCGCTGCCGCACGCCTGGGCGCCTGCGGCGCCTCCCAGCGTCGCCGACGCGGCCAGAACCTTGAGCGCGCCCCGACGGCTGATCGCGCGTCGCGTCGTCCGTTCGTCGGGCGACTCGTCGTTCGCCGCGTCCGTCCGCCGCTCGGTCATCCGACGCTCCGAGCGCGGAGCTGCTCCACGATGTAGTCGCTCGTCCTCCACGCGAGCGCCATGATCGAAAGCGTCGGGTTCTTGTCGGCGTTGGAGACGAACGGCGCGCCGTCGGCCAGGAACAGGTTCGGGACGTCCCACGCCTGGCCGAACTGGTTGACCACCGAGTCGTCGGCGCTCGAGCCCATGCGGGCCCCCCCGACCTCGTGGATGATCTGGCCGCCCTTCGAGATCGCCCGCGCCCCGTCGCTCGCGACCTCGCTGAGCAGTCGGCCTCCCATCTCGTCGACGATCTCGGCGAACGCGCGCTGCATGTGCAGCGCCTGGCGCAACTCGTGGTCGGACCACTTCCAGTGGAACCGGAGCACGGGAATCCCGTAGCGGTCCACCCGATCGGGGTCGATCTCGACGCGGCAGTCCTCGTTGGGGATCATCTCGCCGCGGCCGTCGAAGTGGAGGAAGCTGCCGTAGTAGCGGCGGCAGTCCTCCTTGAACCGCTGGCCGTAGCTTCCCCCGGTCAAGGGCTCGAGACCGGAGAAGGCGCCGAACCCGGGCATCCGGCGCCCGCCGCCGAACTCGACGTGGTAGCCGCGGGGGAAGTCCAGTCGGCCCTCGGCCTGCGCTCCGTACAGCCACCAGGGCATGTACATGTGCATCCCGGACGCGCCGTCCTCGTTGTGCGGGGGCAGCGACTCGAGGGCCGGGATCTGCGCGTAGACGCCGGCCCCGACGGTGTCCATCACGTACTTGCCGACCACGCCGGAGGAGTTGGCCAGGCCGTCGGGGAAGAGCCCGCTCGTCGAGTTGAGCAGGATGCGCGCCGACTCGCACGCGCTCGCCGCGAGCACGACCACGCGGGCCGACGCGAACTCGTCGAGCAGGGACGATCGGTCGACGTAGCGCACGCCGGTCGCCCGTCCCGCCTCGTCGATCGCGACCTCGCGCGCCATGGCGCCCGTGCGGATCTCGAGGTTTCCCGTCGCGAGCGCGGGCGGCAGCAGCACCGTCGTCGACTGGAAGTTGGCGCGGATCGAGCAGCCCCGCCCGCACGGCGTCGCCCAGTAGCACGCCGCCCGACCCCGCATCGAGGCGGCCGTGACGCGCCGGGCGAGCGCATTGTCGGGAAACAGGCGCCCGGGCAGGCGCTCGGCGTCCTGGGTCTCCGTCAGGATCGCCAGGTGCGCGGGAACGACGGGGATGCCGAGGCGGCGGCAAGCCTTGCGCGTCAGCAGCTCGTAGCCGCGAGGCTTCGGCGGAGGCTGCAGCACGCCGGGCGACGAGTCGGGCGTGTTCTCCAGACCCTCGTTGGATCCGTACACGCCGATCAGCGTCTCGGTCCGGTCGTAGTACGGCGCGAGGTCCTCGTACGAGATCGGCCAGTCGAAGCCCAGGCCGTCGCGGCTTCGCGGCTTGAAGTCGTACTCGCCCATCCGAAGCGAGATGCGTCCCCAGTGGTTCGTGCGGCCCCCGAGCATGCGCGAGCGCCACCACATGAACTCCGACCCGTCGGCCACCGAATAGGGCTCGCCCGGAACCCGCCATCCGCCGTCGACGGTGGCGTCGTAGAAGCCGAAGGGCTTGGCCGGCGTGCCCGCGCCCCGGAGCGGCGCGTCCTTCGGCAGCTGGAACATCGGCGTCTCGGCGAGCGGGTCGTAGTCGCGACCCGCCTCGAGCAACAGGACGGAGAGTCCCGAGGCGGTGAGGACGAACGCGGCCATCCCTCCGCCGGCTCCCGAACCGACGACGATCGCGTCGTACTCGGGCCCCTGGCTCATGCGCCGCGCGCGACCCCCGTCCGCCGTCGGCTCACTCTTCGGGAACCGGCGCCACCCGGTCGGCGCGGAAGTTCGGGATCTCGAAGACGGTTCCGCCCTCGCCCGCGACCACCAGGAAGTGTCCGTCGCCCTCGGCCAGCGTCAGCGTCGCGAGCTCGGCGCCCGACTCGTCCATCGCCTGCACGGTGCGGTCCGGGGACGCGGGCATCGCGACGCCTTCGTCCGCGAATCCGTTGGCGCGCAGGCCCGCCAGCTCCTGCAGCAGGCTGCGGACGGTCGAGGCGTCGGCTTCCTCGCCTCCCGCCGTCCACGCCGAGTCGCCGCGCTCGAAGAGCGTCGCGGAGCGCCCGTGCGTCACGCGCACCGACGCGATCCGGGCCGTGTCGACGCTCGCGACGATCTTGTCGCGCCAGTCGAAGAGCGGTCGCGCCGCCGCCGAGCGCAGGTCGCCCTCGAGAAGAACGACGGGATCGGCGTCGGGCATGCGCGCGTACGCGGTCCGGTACCGGACGCCCGCGTTGCCCAGAAGCACGCTGACGTCGTCGGCCGTCAGCGTCCAGGCGCCGTCGGCGTCCACGCCCATGCGCGCGTGGTTGGCCGGATTGGCGGCCGCGACCGAGGAGACGGAGACGTCGTCGATCGCCCGGAGCAGACGCTGCACCGCGCCCGTGTCGGCCTCGAGTCCGTTGACCCGCCAGTCGGTCCCTTCCCGTTCCAGGCGGATCGTGTCCTCCGGACCCCGAAGGTCGATTCGGGTCAGCAGCGCCCCGTCCAGGCCGTCCAGCGCCGGGCCGATTCCGCCGTCGTCCAGCGACGGCGCGTCCCTGCCGCCGGCCAGGGCGATCAGCGCGTAGAGCGCGACGACGGCGCCCAGGCAGTACAGCGACATGCGCAAGGTCTTCTCGCTCACGATGCGCCCTCCTCGGCCAGCGACCCGTGCCAACGGCGCTTCGCCCGCGCGGTTCGGCCGGTCACGCGGACGAACCCGAAGACGATCAGGAACGCGGGCACGCCGATCAGCGAAGTCCACTTGAGAACGTTCCTGCCCGCGTCCGACTGGAACGTCAGCGCGGGCGGCGTGCGATCCTTCGATCGGATCGAGATGAGCGCCTCGTCCTGGGCCAGCCAGTCGATCGCGTTGGCGGCGAACGCGAGATTCTGAGGGTTGGCCTGGGCGAAGCGGTCCTCCAGGAAGTCGCCGTCGCCGACCGCGACCACGCGGCCGCCTCCCGTCGAGGCGTCGTCCTCCTCGCCTTCGGCCAGAGACGGATCGATGGCCACGGCGAGCGTCCGGACGCCCAGCTCGTCCTCCGCGACGGGGATGTCCATGCTCGGCGCGATCATGCCCCCGGGCGGTCGGGCGCCGCCGGCCTCCGTCGTGATCCAGAGCGGAGTCACCGTGGGGTCGTCCTCGTCCCAGGTGAACGGCGCGGCCCAGCCGAAGGTGACGTTGCCCAAGTCGCGGATCGTGGCGTGGTCGCCGCCGCCCTGGGCGATGGGCCAGTACGGATAGGGTCGGATGACGGTGAAGACCCCCTGCGGCACCGAGACCCGCTCGGCGGCGCTCAGGTCGAACGCGAGGTCCCCGGTCGCCGCCACGCCCCGGTCCTGCAGCAGGGGCTCCAGACCGGTCGTCACGGGGTTGACCATCGGCGCCTGGGGATTCAGCGCGTGGCGCTCGAGCAGCAGCAGGGCCGCGCCGCCGGCGTTCAGGTAGTGGTCGACCGAAGCCAGCGCGGCGCCCGAGACCTCGCGCGCGGGCGCCGCGACGACCAGCACGTCGACGGAATCGGGCTGCAGCGCTCCGGTCGAGTCGTTGGCGACGTCGAAGGCGATGACGTCGTAGCGATCGGCGACGCTCTGGCGAAACGCCTGGTAGTGGAACGCGTCCTTGGCCTCGAATCCGCTCATGAACGCCACCGTGGGGCGGTCGGTCCGCGTCATCTTGGCGATCGACGAGACCAGGCGGTACTCGAGGTCGTCGGTCCGGTTGACGGCCGCGATCGTCTCCTGCTCGTCCGCGTAGGCGAGGGCCACGCCGAAGTAGCCCCGCCTCACCTCGAGGGCGTCGCTCCTCAGCACGTTGAATTCGATCGGCACGACGCCCAGCGACGACGCCTCCTGAGCCAGCTCCTCGTCGTCGTCGGGGTTGATCTCGCGAACGGTCACCATGCCGTTCGCCGCGTTCTCGAGGTCCGCGACCAAATCGCGCACGTCGCGCTCGGCGAGCTGGATCTCCTGGGGCAGGTCGTCGCTCACGACCAGCGTGAGCGCCACGACGTCGTCCAGCTGCGCCAGAATGTCCCGACTGCCCTCGGACAGGGTGAACAGGTCGCCCCGCGTCAGGTCCAGACGACCCCGGACGTGCCCGGCCAGGAGATTGAGCAGGAGAACGGCGACGGCGACGACGCCGGTGCCGATCCGCAGACGGCGGCGCTCCGCGCCCGCGCGGCTCAGGCGCGCCTGTCCCAGCGCGCCCGTCGCGAGCAGGAGGAAGAGCCCGCTCGTCGAGGCGAAGTAGAGGACGTCGCGCAGATCCACGACGCCGCGGGCGACGTTCTCGAAGTGGCTGATCACGGACAGCTGCGCCGCCCATCCGCCGACCAGGCGGGGCAGGCCGATCTGGACGATCGGGGTGCCGATCAGCACCAGCGCGAAGCAGGTGAACGCGCCGATGATGAACGCCGTGATCTGGTTGCGCGCCAGGGCCGACGCCCAGATCCCGATGGCGATCATCTGGGCGGTCAGCAGCGCGGCGCCCAGGTACTGGGTCGCCATGATGCCCGGGTCGGCCTCGGAGACGAGGAGCACGCCCACCGCCATGGGCAGCGTGCCCGTCAGCGTGATCAGGACGAACAGCCAGTTGCCCAGGAACTTGCCGAGCACGATCTCGGTCTCGTTCATCGGCTGGCTTCTCAGCCACTCCAGCGTGCGGCTGCGCCGCTCCTCGGCCAGGCTCTTCATCGCGACCGCGGGCACGAACACGACCAGGAGCCAGGGCAGCACGTCGAAGAAGGGCCTGAGCGTGGCGGCCGACATCGCGTAGAGCGACCGGAACGCCAGGTAGAGGCCCAGGCCCAGGAAGGCGACCGCCAGCACGTACGCCGTCGGCTGGTCGAAGAAGCCCCGGAGCTCTCGCTTGGCGACGAGCCACGCCTGCCGGGTCATCGGTCGCCTCCCGACGCGAGCGGCGCTTCGACCGGAGGCGCTCCGTCGTCCGGCGCGTCGGCGGACTCGGAGTCGACCGTCGCGGCGACCGCGTCCGTCGTCAGTTCGCGGAAGATCTGCTCGAGCGTCGCCCGCTCCCGCCTGAGCTCCCAGAGCACCCAGTCGCGCTCGGTGGCCATCCGGAAGATCTCCGGGCGCAGCTCGTCGTCGCCGCTGGCCTCGAGTCGCACGCGCAGGCGGCCGTTCAGCGGCTCGACCTCGTGGCGGTCCACGCCGGGGAGTTCGGCCAGTCCTTCGGCCACGCCCGAGCCCGCCGCCTCGACCGTGTAGCGCGAGACGGCGCCGCCCGCGTCCATCAGCTCGGAGACCTTGCCGTCGGCGGCGAGCCGACCGTTGGCGATGACCAGGAGCCGGTCGCAGGTGGCCTCGACCTCCTGCATGACGTGGGTGCTCAGGATCACCGTGCGTTCGCTTCCCAAGGAACTCACCAGGTTGCGGATGTCGACCCTCTGGTTGGGGTCCAGCCCCTCGGTCGGCTCGTCCAGGACCAGGATCTCCGGCTCGTGGAGGATGGCGCCGGCCATCCCCGTCCTCTGGCGGTATCCCTTCGAGATCTCGCTGATCGGACGGAAGAAGACGTCCTCGAGGCCGGTCTCCTCGACGGCCCGACCGATCCCGTCGCGCGCCTCGCTCTCCTCCATCCCCCGCAGGCGGGCGACGTACTCCAGGAACTCGACGACCAGCATGTCGTCGTAGAGCGGGTTGGCCTCCGGGAGGTAGCCGATGCGCGACTTGGCGCTCGTGAGGTCGGCGGCGATCGGGGCGCCGTCGAAGAGAACCTCGCCCTCGTCGGGCTGGAGCGTGCCCGTGATCATGCGCATCGTCGTCGTCTTGCCCGCCCCGTTGGGGCCCAGAAACCCGACGACCTCGCCCCGATCGACCTCGAAGGTCGCCCGATCGACGGCCACGAGGTCGCCGTAGCGCTTGGTGACGCCTGCAACGGATATCATCCATCCTCCTTGCAACCGGACGCGAACCCGCGCTCGCGCGGCTCGAGTCCTCCGATCGAGTCGCTCGCCCTGGCCGCCTCGGGGCGGCGGGTCGTCCGGCCTCCCCGCCCCACCGGCCTGAGCGCAGCAAAAACCGCGTCCGCCCCGGACCCGCCCGGAGGCCGACACGGCCGCTCGCCCGCGTGGACGTCCCACGTTCGACGAAAACCAAGGCGCCGTGGGCGCGCTGCTCGCAGCGAATTGTTCCCCTGATTGTACGAGCGCCTCGCATCGGTGTCCAGAGGCCCGCCGGGGCTCGTGCGCCGGGTCCGTCGGAAGGCGGAGAGGCCGCCGATTCGGGCCGTCGCCCGAGGGGTGGAATCTCGGGCGCGTCCGTGCCACTTTACGGGTGCGCGGCGGCCCGTGGGCCCGTGGCCCGCGGGCCCGGTTTTCCCGAATCGGTCCGGGCCTGCGGACGGTTGGCGAAGTGCGGCGAACCGTCCGGCCGCCGTCGCGCTCGCTGGACGAAGGCCGAAGGGGATCTTAGGGACGAAACCCGGTGCGGAGCGCCCGAGTGGGCGCCTCTCCCGCACACGCGACTTTCTTTCTCACGAGGACGGTGCACGCAACATGAACAGGAAGGCTCTTCGAGGACTTCTCAAGCGCGTCTCCGGCGCGCTTCCGATTCTGTTTTTCGGCGCGCTCCCCGTCTCCGCCCAGCAGGCGGGATCGGTGACCGGGACGGTCACCAGCGGGGGCGCGGCCGTCGAGGGCGCTCAGCTGGTGCTCCTCGCGACGGCCACGGGCGCCCAGTACGGAGGCGTCGCCAACGACGCCGGTCGGTTCAGCGTCGTCGGCGTTCCGGCGGGCGACTACGAGGCGTCGGTCCGGATGATCGGCTACGCGACCGAGTCGCAGCGGATCACCGTGGCCGACGGCGGCGTCGTGACGCTGGACTTCGCGCTCACGGCGACGGCCGTGTCGCTGGGCGGCATCGAGGTGCTGGCCGAGCGCGCCGAGCCCCGGCGCACGCCGGTCGCTTTCACCGACGTGCCCAAGACGCAGATTCAGAGGCAGCTGGGGAGTCGGGACCTGCCGCTGGTCCTCAGCGTGAGCCCGTCCGTCTACTCGACGGCGCAGGGCGGAGGCGCCGGCGACGCGCGCATCAACGTGCGCGGCTTCAGTCAGCGGAACACGGCGGTGATGATCAACGGCGTTCCGGTCAACGACATGGAGAACGGCTGGGTGTACTGGTCGAACTGGGACGGGGTGGGCGACGCCGCCACGAGCATCCAGCTGCAGCGCGGACTGAGCGCGATCAACCTGGCCACGCCTTCGATCGGCGGGACGCTCAACGTGATCACGGACCCGAGCGCGCAGAGCGCCGGCTACAACCTCAAGCAGGAGTTCGGCAGCGGGAACTTTCTCAAGACGACCCTGACGGCGTCGACCGGACAGGTCGGCGCCTTCGCCCTGACGGCCTCGGCCGTAAGGAAGACCGGCGACGGCATCATCGACGGCACCTGGACCGACGCCTGGTCCTACTACGTCGCGTCCCAGTACAGGTTCAGCGACGACAACCGGATCGAGCTGTACGCGCTGGGCGCTCCGCAGCGCCACGGCCAGAACCTCTACCGGCTGAACATCGCCACCCTGGACCGGGACTTCGCCGCGAGCCTGGACGACTACGATCCGGCCGGCCTGGCGAGGTTCTCGAACGAGGCCGGCCGCTACTGGAGCCCCAACGTGGCCGGCGTCGATCCCAGCTACTCGGGTCGCCAGTTCACGAGCTCCGGGCCGGGCGCGGGCGTGTTCAGCCGCCGCGACCGGAACTTCCTCAACGAGCGGGAGAACTACTTCCACAAGCCGCAGGTGAACCTGAACTGGTACTCCTACCTTGGCGCGGCCACCACGCTGAACGCGGTGGGCTACTACTCCGGCGGCCGGGGCGGCGGCACGGGGACCTACGGATCGCTGGTGTGGGACTACTCCTACGGCCAGCGGTTCGCCGACTGGAACGCGACCGTCGCGAGAAACGCGGCCTCCGACGACGGAGGATCCCGCGGCATCCTGCGCAACTCGGTCAACAACCAGGACACCTACGGCGTGATCGCCAAGCTGGAGAAGGAGTTCGACAACAGTCTGGTCCTGGACTTCGGCTTGGACTGGCGCACCGCCACGATCGAGCACTACCGGGAAGTCCGGGACCTGTTGGGCGGCGCCTTCTACAACGACTGCTTCCGCGGCTGCAGCTCGGAGTTCTGGAGCGAGGCGGAGGGCGACCGGGGCCTGGGAGACAAGATCAACTACCACAACGAGAACCAGGTCAACTGGATCGGCGCGCATCTGCAGGCCGAAAAGTCCTCGCTGGGCGGCTCGTTCTACGGCATGGGCGGCGTCTCGAGGATCTCCTACGACTACACCGACTTCTTCACCCGCGGCCCCGGCGGCGGGACGCTGAAGCTGAACAGCGGCAGCCTGATCGGCTTCCAGGCGAAGGGCGGCGCGGTGCGGAACCTGAGTCCCGAATGGTCCGCCTACGGCAACGCGGGCTGGGTCTCGAAGGTGCCGATCTTCGACGGCGTGATCGACGACAACCGGGGCGTCCTCAACCCGAACCCCGAGAACGAGACCTTCCTCTCCTTCGAGGCCGGAACGCGCTTCCGCTCCATGAACCGGAAGTTCTCCCTGGACGCCAACGTCTACTTCACGCAGTGGAACAACCGGACGCGGACGCAGTTCGTGGCCAACCTGCTGGGCGAGGACCAGGACGGCCTGGTCAACCTGCTCGGCGTGGACGCTCGCCACATGGGCGTCGAGCTGGAGGGCGCCTTCCAGCCGTCCGACTTCATGCGCATCGACGCGGCCGCCTCCTGGGGCGACTGGCGGTACACCAACAACCCGACCGGGACCTACCGGCCCGACGACCGTCAGGCCGACACCAGGGAGTACAACTTCTACCTGAACGACCTGCTGGTCGGCGACGCGCCGCAGTTCCAGCTGGCCTACGCGGTCTCGCTGTTCCCCGCGGGCGGGCTCTACGTGCAGGGCGTCGGCAAGACCTACGGAAAGCACTACGCGAACTACGACCCGTTCGGGCGCACCAGCGACGTGGACGAGGGGATCCAGTCCTGGAATCCGCCCGGATACACGGTCTTCGAACTGCACACGTCGTACCGGCTGGCCTCCGAGATGGCCCAGGCGTTCGGCGGCGAGGTGCGCCTGTTCATGCACGTGTTCAACCTCTTCGACGCCGTGTACGTGCAGGACGCGCAGGACAACTCGCGCTTCAACGGCTTCGAGGACAGCGCCGAGGACGCGCGCGGCATGCTGAGCCACAAGGCCGACGACGCCGAGGTGTTCCTGGGCTACCCGCGCTCCATCAACTTCGGGTTCCAGATCTCGCACTGATCGCCGCGATCGCGGCTCGGACGCGCCCGCCGGCGCGTCGGGAGGCCCTCCCGCCCGGAACGATTCCGGCGCGGGAGGGCCTCTTCGCGTTCCCGGCGTGTGCGGCGTGGTACCTTCCTTCGAGGATCGGAGCGCGAGGGCGGGCGCGGCGAGAGAAAAGGCGTCCCAACGCCGGGAGGGCGGGATGGCCGCGCAAAACGGAAGGCTGATCGCCGCGGCCGAGCGGTACTTCGCCCGTCTTCGGCGCGCGCTGGCGTCCGGCGGCGCGACGGGCGAGCGCTCGCACTACGCGGCGCTGGCGGAGTTGCTCGAGGCCGTCGGCGCCGCGCTCGGGCCCAAGGTGTTCTGCGTGTCCGAGCCCGCGGATCTCGGCGTCGGCCACCCCGATCTGGCGCTGTACGCGGCGAAGCAGGTCTCGGGAAGGCGGCCCCGCGAGGGACAGGTTCCCGAGCGCGGCGTCGTCGAGGTCAAGGGCGTCGAGACGGACCTCCGAGCCACGGCGGCTTCCGAGCAGGTCGCCCGGTACCTGGCTCGCTACCGGATCGTGCTGGTCACGAACCTCCGGAGCTTCGTTCTGACGGGCTTGGACGAGGCGGGAGACCCCGAGGCGCTCGAGGCCTTCTCGCTGGCCCTGGACGCGGACGACTTCCGGCGGAGGATCGAGACGCCGCGCGCCTTCGCGCGCGAAGTCGGCCCTGGCTTGGGCGAGTACCTGTCCCGCGCGCTGGCGCATCGGGCGGCGCTCGCCGACCCGAAGGACGTGGCGCGCTTGCTGGCGTCGTACGCCCGAGACGGTCTGGCCCGCGTCGAGGCGGCTGGAGACGTGGGATCGCTCGCGGCCGTGCGCTCGGCGCTGGAGGAGGCGCTCGGGCTTCGCTTCGAGGGTCGGCGCGGGCAGCGCTTCTTCGCGTCGACCCTGGTCCAGACCCTGTTCTACGGCGTCTTCTCGGCTTGGGTGCTGTGGTCGCGCGACCGGGAGGACGAAAACGGCCCGCTCTTCGAGGGTCGGACCGGCTGCAATCCGTCCCGATTCAACTGGCGCGAGGCCGGGTGGCATCTACGGGCGCCGGTGCTGCGCGCGCTGTTTCAGCAGCTGGCCGACCCGGCCCGGTTGCGGCGCCTCGAACTGGTCGAGGCGCTCGAATGGGCGTCGGCGGCGCTCGGACGCGTGGACCGCGCCGCGTTCTTCTCGCGCTTCGACGAGGGCGAGGCCGTGCCGTACTTCTACGAGCCGTTCCTCGAGGCCTTCGACCCCGAACTCCGAAAGCAGCTGGGCGTCTGGTACACCCCGCTCGAGGTGGTCCGCTACATGGTCGCCCGCGTGGACCGCGCGCTCAAGGACGACCTCGCGATCCCGATGGGGCTCGCGGCGGACAACGTCTTCGTGCTGGATCCGTGCTGCGGCACGGGGGCCTTCCTGGCGGAGACGCTTCGCCGCATCGCCGCCAACCTCGAGGAGCGCGGCGAGGGGGCGCTCGTCGGCGCGGCGCTCAGGAAGGCGGCGACCGAGCGGGTGTTCGGCTTCGAGATCATGCCCGCGCCGTTCGTGGTGGCGCATCTGCAGGTGGGGCTCGCGATGCGAGACCTGGACGCGCCGCTGGGCGAGGACGGGGCGGATCGCGCCGGGGCGTTTCTCACGAACGCGCTGACCGGCTGGCGGTCGCGCGAGAACGGGCCGTTGTCGTTGCCGTTCCCGGAGCTCGAGGAGGAACGCGATCGGGCGGAAGCCGTGAAGCAAGACGCGCCGATCCTGGTGATCCTCGGCAACCCGCCGTACAACGGCTTCGCCGACGTCGCGGTGGACGAGGAGCGCCAGCTCTCGGAGGCCTATCGCACGACCGAGCGCGCTCCGCCGCCCCGGGGGCGGGGTCTGAACGATCTCTACGTTCGCTTCTTCCGCATGGCGGAGCGGCGCATCGCGGAGCAGACCGGCCAGGGCGTCGTCTGCTTCATCTCGAACTTCTCCTGGCTCGACGGCCTGTCCTTCACCGGGATGCGCGAGAATTGCCTGCAGGCCTTCGACGCGATCCGCATCGACTGTCTCAACGGCGACAAGTACAAGACCGGCAAGGTGGCCCCGGACGGTTCGCCCGACCCGAGCGTCTTCTCGACGGAGGGGGATCCGGTCGGCATCCAGGTGGGCACGGCCATCGCGACGATGGTGCGCCGAAAGGAGCACGCGCCCGCCGATTCCGTGGCGTTTCGGCACCTGTGGGGACGATCGAAGCGGGCGGAACTGACCGCCAGCGCCGAGGCGGATCCGGGGAGTCTGTATTCCGAGATCGTTCCCTCGTTGCCGCTGGGTCTGCCTTTCACGGACTCCCCGGTCAGTCCTGACTGGTTCGACTGGCCGACGCTGCCGAAGCTGTTCCCGGCCCATTTCTCGGGCGTCGCCACCAGTCGCGACGCCTTTCTGGTGGACATCGATCTCGACCGGTTGCGGGCGCGCATCGGGGACTACTTCGACGCGACGCTTTCCCACGAGGAGATCGAGCGCCGCTATCTCAGGGTCATGAAGAGCACGCGGTGGTTCGCCGCGCGGGCCGTGCGCGACGCATTGCTGAAGCGGGGCGGCCCAACGGAGTCCGGGTTCGTCCGCTACGCCTACCGGCCGTTCGACGATCGATGGCTGTACTGGGAAGCCGACACGAATCTCCTCAACGCGAAACGGGGCACCTACAAGCCTCACGTGTTCCGTGAGAACCGGTGGCTCACCGCCGCCCAGCACTTGCGGAAGAGCGCGCTGGAGCCGCAGACGTATTGCACGCGGGCATTGGGCAGCATGCATCTGATCGAGCGCGGGACGGCGATGTTTCCCGCTTGGCTCTGCGCGGACGCCATCGACGAGGCGAACGGGGAGTCGCGTCGCGCCAATCTGTCGGCTGCGGCGGAGCGGTATCTTGAAAGGCTGGGAGCGAGCGTCGAGGACCTCTTCCACCATGTCCTGGCCACGCTGCACGATCCAGCGTACCGAGAGGCCAACGAGGGAGCGCTGCGCGTGGGGTGGCCGCGCGTCCCGTTGCCCGGCTGGCCCGACGGCCGGAGGGCGGACGCGGCGGAGGCGCTGGCGCGGTCGGCGGATCGCGGACGGGGCGTCGCCGCGCTGCTCGATTCGGACGCGCCGGTCCCGGGCGTGACCGAACCCCCGTTTCGGCCCGAGGTCGCCGGCGTCGCGATCCCCTCCACTTCGACGGGCCGCAACATGAAAGGCGACGACTTCGCCGTGACTGCGGGGTGGGGCTACAGCGGAGCGGGCGATGCGGTCATGTCCGGTCGCGGGCGCGTCGTCGAACGCGCCTACACGGCGGAGGAGTCCGCCGCCATGGCGGGCGCGCTCTCCGTGCTCGGCGACTCGACCGTCGACGTCCATCTGAACGAGGCGGCGCTGTGGCGCAACGTGCCCGCCGCCGTCTGGGGCTACCGACTCGGCGGCTACCAAGTGCTCAAGAAGTGGCTGTCCTATCGGGAGGAGTCGGTCCTGGGCCGTAGCCTTCGCGCGGACGAGGTCTCGCATTTCCGGGACGCGGCGCGCCGCATCGCCGCCCTGTTGCTGGCGACGGCGCCCGTCGCGTCGAGGGAGTGACGGCGGTCGGAGGCGCGAAAAATCGAATCCGGCCGGTTCGCGCTCGTCGCCCCCTCCGCGGGCGCGTCGCGGCGATGCGACCGCAGAGGCCGTCGGCGCGGCGCCACGCGAACCCGTCGTCTTCGCTCGCAGCGCCGGGACGTCGCGTCCTCGTGTAGAGGAGTCGTCGCGAGACGCCGGTTTCGTTTCACCCCCCGCGGCGTCCTCGGCTCGGCGCGGCTCCGGTCGGCGTCGCCGAAGTCGGGGAGACGTTCGCGCCGGGGCGAGCCCCGGCCGACCCCGCCCGCCCCGGGAGACGCGCCGCCAGAAGGCGCGTCAGCGCGGCGGGGTTGTCGACGTTGAGCCAATGCCCGCCCTCGACCTCGTGGAAGAACGTCCGACCCGTCTCCCTCGCGGCCCGGCGCGCTCTTTGGACGTCTGCGGAGTCCAGAACGTTCGAAGCCGAAGCCTTGACGACGTGGACGGCGCAGTCGTCGGGCGGATCCTCGATCACGCCCCACAGATCCGTGCGGTGGTAGTCGCGCAGATAGGCCTCCATCGCGTCCGCGTCGAGTCGCCACCGCCATTCGTCCGACTCGGCGCTTCGCTGGGCGTTGGTGGCCATCCACCGGGCCACTTGCGGTCCGAAGCCTTCGGCCTCGACGGCGGCCACCGCTTCGGCGCGCGAGGAAAAGGGCCCCGGGCGCAGTCGCAGGACCCGCAGCATGCGCCAAGGCGCGTCGACCGAGCGTCCCGGCCCAGGGTTCGAGTCGACGATCCACAGCTGCAGAGGGCCCGGCAGCGCGCCTTCGCGGGCGCAGGCAAGGGCGACCTTGCCCCCGAACGAATGACCCAGGACGGCCCTTCGGGTCTCCGGCGCGCCCCGGCCGGCGGGACGCTCGAGCGCTCCGACGTCCCGGGCGCACTCCGCGACGGTGTGAGGCGTCAGACGAGGGCTTCGTCCATGCGATCGCAGGTCGACCAGGGTGGCTTGCCAGTCGGGCCGGGCGGCGACGACGGCGCGCGCGATGGATCTCCAGTTCCTGCCCGCGCCGTAGATCCCGTGCAGGAAAAGCACGTTTCCGGTCGCGGACCCGTTCGACGACGCGACGGTTTCGGAGTGGAGTCGAGCCATGCGGAGGCGTCGTTTCGGGGGTTCGCTCGCGGCGACGCCGGTTGCTTTCCCGGCCTGTGGTATCTTGCATCTTCGCATGCGTTCGGGGGGCGCCGGCTCCAAGGCCCGGCCGGCAGCCCGGAACGCGGGCTGCGCCGAGTCCCACCGTCCGCATGCGCCGATCCCCAAGCTACGCGAACCGGGGCCGACGGCTCGACGGCGCCGGACCGGACGACCGGCCCCGAGGAGCGCTCGCCGAAATCGAGACCATGCGAATCGTGAGACGCCGAAGCGGCGGGCTCGGCTGGATCGTCGGCGTTCTCGTCCTCTCGACGCTGGCGTCGTCCCTCGAGGCGCAGCCGCCGGAGCGCCGCGAGGCGGTCGCGATTCCCAGAATCTCGGGGCCCGTCGACCTGGACGGCGTCGTGGACGAAGCCGCGTGGGACGCGGTCGACCCCTTCCCGATGACCATGTACTCGCCGACGCTCGGCGGACCGATGACGGAGGTCACCGAGATCAGGGTGGCCCACGACGATCGGCACCTATACGTGTCTGGACGCATGTGGGACACGGAGGCCGAGCGGATTCGCACGGGGACGCTGTACCGCGACACCTACAGCGGCGACGACATCCTGGCCGTCCTGATCGACGGCTACAACGACTACGAGACCGCCCTCTGGTTCGTGACCAACCCGGCGGGCGTGCGCCAGGACCGGACCGTGGCGAACGACGCCCAGTTCACGCGCGGCATGCCGATGAACGCGGACTGGAACTCCCATTGGGAGGTCGCCACGTCGGTGGACGGCGAAGGCTGGTACGCGGAGTTCAGGATTCCGTTCTCGACGCTGGGGTTCCAGGCCGTGGACGGCCAAGTGACGATGGGCCTGATCGCGTACCGGGTCGTGGCGCGCAAGAACGAGCGTCAGACGTACCCGGCGATGGATCCGAGCTCGGGTCGCCTCGGATTCGCGAGGCCGTCTTGGGCGCAGCGGATCGCGCTCAGCGGGGTCCGGCCCGCGACCCCGCTCTACGTCACTCCGTATGCGCTGGGCGGGTACAGGAGCGAGCCCGCGTCGGAGGAGGTGCCCGACGGGGCGGCGGCGTGGCGCGTCGAGCGCGACCCCACGGCCGAGGTCGGCCTCGACGTCAAGTTCTCCCCGACGTCGAACCTCGCCCTCGACGTGACCGTCAACACGGATTTCGCGCAGGTCGAGGCGGACGACCAGCAAATCAACCTCACCCGCTTCGGGCTGTTCTTTCCCGAGAAGCGCCAGTTCTTCCAGGAGCGGGCCTCGACCTTCGACTTCGGCACGGGAGGCGCTTCGAACCGCCTCTTCCACAGCCGCCGCATCGGTCTGCGCGACGGCGACTTGGTGCGGATCCTGGGGGGCGTGCGCGCCGTGGGACGCCTCGACGGCACCGACTTCGGCCTGTTGACCATGCAGACGGCGGCGAGCGCGGACCGGGGAAGCGAGAACATGGGCGTGGCGAGAGTGCGCCAGCAGGTCTTCAACCCGTACTCCTCGGTGGGCGCCATCGTCACGACTCGTCTGGGCGCCGGCGAGGGCGACAACGTCGCCTACGGACTGGATGGGACGTTTCGCCTGGTGGGCGACGAGTATCTGCAGTTCCAGTGGGCCGGGACCTTCGACGACGGGGTCGCGGACGCCGGGGCGCTCGAGTCCGCCCTGGCCCGCGTGCGCCTCGAGCGGCGGCGCGACGACGGCTTCTCCTACGGCGCCGAAGCCGCGCGGGTCGGCGCCGACTATCGGCCGGGCCTGGGCTTCCAGCTCCGCGACGACTACCTCTCCGGCGAAGCGCAGCTGCGCTATCGGCAGTTCCAGGACGACGGATCGGCGCTGCTGGCCCGCTCCGCGACCCTGACTGCCGTCGGCTACCGCCGCAACGCCGACGGATCGCTGGAGACGCGCGAAATCGCGCCCGAGGTGGAGTTCGAGTTCCGGGGCGGCGAGACGCTGACCTTGAGCGCCACGTCGACGTTCGAGAGCGTGCGGGATCCGTTTCGAGTCGCGGACCTCGAGATCCCGGCCGGCGAGTACCGCGCGCTCGAGGGCGGCGCGACGCTGCAGCTGCCCCGCAGCTCCGTCTTTCGGGGCGAGTACTCCCTGTCGGCGGGCAGCTTCTACGGCGGTCGCCGACTGGGCTTCGCGGTCGGGCCCGTGTGGACCGCGTCGAAGCACCTGGAACTCGAGGGGCTCTACGAGGCGAACCTCCTGGACTTCGAGGCTCGAGCCGAGCGCGCGACCGTGCATCTGGCGCGCCTGAAGGTGAAGACCGCCCTGAATCCGCGGCTTTCCATGAGCGCCTTCGGCCAGTACAACGGCACGCTCGCCCGGACCAGCCTGAACGTTCGGCTCCGGTTCCACGTTCGCGAGGGCACGGACCTCTGGGCCGTCTACAACGAGGATCTGCGCACCGGACGGCAGGACGACGCGGATCCCCGGTCGCCCCGGTCGGTCGGTCGCGCGCTCATGGTCAAGTACTCCCACGCGTTCGTCCGATGACGCGCGCCCGGGCCGCGCCGCCGCCCGCGTGACCGGGCGCCGCTGGACGCGCGCCCTCGCGCTCGCGCGGGCGTGTCCCGTCGGTCCGGCCCTGGTTGTCCCGCTGGTCGTCCTGGGCGCGCTCTTCCCCGCGTCGGCGCTCGTGGACGCGGTCACGCTCGAGGCCGTCCCCTGGGCTCGCCTGGCCCAGCCCTGGAGCTATCTCGCGGGCGCGCCGCTCTTCGGCGTCCTGGACGCGCTCTCTCTTCTGACGGTCGGTCAGCACTACGCCGTCCTGGCGACGCTGGCGCTCCTCTTCCTGCTTCGCCGCGCGACGGCGCCCCGGGCGACGGGATCGGCGCTCCGCCGCGTCGTCGTCGAGGCGCTGCGCGTCGCGGCCGGACCGGTCGCTCTCGTGGCCGTCTACGCCGTCGCCGCGCTGGCGCCCAGGCCCATGGTCCGCCTGGCCCTCTCCGAGGCCGACCTCGTCGCCGTCGACTTCCACTCCCACACCCTCCACTCGCACGACGGGCGGGCGAGCTTCGACGCCGAGCGCAATCGCGCCTGGCACGAGGCCGGCGGGTTCCACGCGGCCTACGCGACGGACCACTACACCTGGGCCGGCGTCGACGAAGCCGCGCCCGGCAACCCGCGAACGGCGGGCGAGGGCACGGTTCTGCTCAGCGGCATGGAGGTCCGGCTCAGGGACCGGCACGTCAACGTTCTGGGCGATCGCGCGCGCTACGAGCCGGCTCTCGACTCGAGCGGACGTCACCTGGACCCGGACGCCCTGGTCGCCGCGCGGCGGCGGGGCGAAGCGCCCGCGACCATGCTCTACGCCCTCCCCGGTCCCTTGGAGGACGTGGTGGCCCTTTCCCCCTCGTCTCCCGCCGGCGTCGTCGCGATCGAGATCAGCGACGGCGCGCCTCGGGGCCTGGAACAGGTCCGCTCCGAGCGCGCCGAGATCCTCCGCGTCGCCGACGAAGGCGACCTGGCCCTGGTCGCCGGCTCGAACCTGCACGGCTGGGGACGCACCGTCGCCGCGTGGACGGTCGTGCGCCTGCCCGGCTGGCGCTCGGCGTCGCCCGAGCGGCTGGGCGAGCGGATCGAGGCGACGCTGCACCGCGAGCGGCGCTCGGCGACCGCCGTCGTCGAGCGGCGCATGCCCTACCACGAGGGGTCGCGCCTCGCGCTCGCGGCGACGCTGCCCCGGCTCGCTTGGGAGCACATGCGCATGCTCTCCTTGGGCGAGCGCGTCTCGTGGCTGCTGTGGGCGGCCGTCTGGGCCGCCGCGTCGGCGCGGCGGCGCCGCGGCGGGAGACCGGCCGGGGCGTGACGACGTTCGTCGTCTATCTGCGGCTGGGGTTCGAGCACCTGCTGGACCTCGCCGGCAGCGATCACGTTCTCTTCCTGGTCGCGCTCTGCAGCGTCCACTCGCTGGCGCAGTGGCCCCGACTGGTCGCGGCCGTGACGGCGTTCACGCTCGGCCACTCCGCGTCGCTGGCCCTGGCCACGCTGGACGTCGTGAGGGTCGATTCCGGCCTCGTCGAGTTTCTGATTCCGGTGACGATCGTCGCCGCGGCCGTCGTCGCCGCGTGGCCTCGGGGCGAGGCCGGCGGCGAAGCGCCGCCGCCGCGCCGCGTCGGTCGGCGGCGGGCGCACTACGCGGCGACGCTGCTCTTCGGCGTGGTGCACGGGCTGGGGTTCTCCGGGTTTCTGCGCCTGGTCCTGGGCGAGGAGAGCGGAATCGCGCTGCCGCTCCTGGCCTTCAACGTCGGCCTCGAGCTCGCCCAGATCGTCGTGGCGGGCGGCGTGCTCGCGTTCACGGCGCTCGCGGTTCGCTTCGGTCCCCTGTCCCGCTCCGCCTGGACCCGCGTCCTGGCCTGCGTCGCCGGCGTTCCGGCCCTCGTCATGGCCGTCGAGCGCTGGCCGCTGTGACGGCGGCGCGTCCGGGGAGTCGCCGGTCCCTCTTCGGCAGGTGGCAAACCCGAGTCCCGATCCGTACCTTGCACCGCGTTCGAGGCGGCGGCCGCCGCCTCGCGCCCGAGCCACAGTCGTCCGCGCACCGGAGAGGTCACGCTCGCATGTCCCACGTCGCCGTTCCCGCCGCCTTCGCCGCGACGCTTTCGCTGGTCGCCGCGCCGCCGGCCCAATCCCAGTGGACGCCCTCCGACCCCGGCAGCGACAACGTCGAGATCCTGGGACACGTCCCGCTGGGTCCCCGTCTGTCGGTCGCCGACCTCGACCTCGAGCAGGAGCTGGACCGACCCTACGCCTACGTCGCCCGCATGGTGTACGGCGACGTGGGTCCGAAGGGGATGGACATCGTCTCGATCGCCGACCCGGAGAGCCCCGAGGTCCTCTACGAGTGGAGGATCGAGAACCAGGACCTGCACATGCGCACGGGCGGCATGGACGTCAAGCACTTCAAGGTCGACGGGCGCTACTACGTGGTGCAGTCGCTCCAGTTCGGCCAGGGCGGCCCCAACCCGGATCTGGGGGCGGTCGTCTTCGACGTGACCGGCCTTCCCGATCCGGCAGCCGTCGCGGAGGTCGCCCGGATTCGGGAGCCGGAGCTTCCGGGAGGCTTCCACAACATCTTCGTCTACAAGCACTCCGACGGTCGAGTCCTGCTGTTCTCGACCGTTCGCGGCCCCTACGCGCACGTCTACGATCTCGGTCGGGTGGTGGCGGGCGACCTCGAGAACGCCCTGGTCGGGCGCGTGCCCGTGCCGGAGTCCGAGGCGGGCAGCGCGGGAAGGGGCTACCACGACTTCTACGTCGGATACCACCCGGACACCGGCGAGGACCGGTTCTACGGGGGCGGGACGGGGGGCTACTACATCTACGACGTGAGCGACCTGGACGACCCGCAGCTGCGCATCTCGCTGGCCGGGGTGAGCGGCGTGCGCAGCGGCCACACCTTCACGCCCAGTCCCGACGGCCGCTACGCGATCGCCGAGACCGAGTACCAGTACGCGCCCATCCGCATCTTCGACCTGCAGCCCGCCCTGGACGGCGAGGTCACCAACATCCGCCGGCCGATCTCGGCGTGGACCGCCGACTGGCGGAACCTCGTGCACAACCACGAGGTGCGCTGGCCCTACGTCTTCGCTTCCGGGTACCTGGACGGGCTTCAGATCTTCTCTCTGATGGATCCCGAGAACCCCGTGACCGTGGGCTACTACGACACCTACGTGGGCCCGCCGAACCGGGACCGGACGGCCGTCTTCAACGGCGCGTTCGGCGTCGACGTCCGCAACGCCGACGGCCTCATCGTCGTCAGCGACATGACGACCGGCTTCTGGACCTTCCGCATGGACGGCTTCAGCGGCTGGAACGGCGAGGACTGGGGGATGCCCGACATCTCCTCCGTCCAGGACTGGGACAACGGCCCGGTGAGGCGGCCGGTCAGCTAGCGAACGGGCGGGGAGCGAGGGGAGCCATGCGAAGCGGCCCGGGACGGCGCGCACCCGCCGCGGGACGCCTTCGCGCGCCCGCGCTTGTCCTCGCTCTCGCGGGGGCCCTCGCCGCCCCGGGCTGGGAGGCGACGAGCGGCGAGGGCGCACCCGACTCTCGGCTGCGGTGCGCGGCGGATCCCGAGTACTATCGCTTTCCGGTGGTGTCGACCCGGCGCGTTCCGGGGACCGGTCGCGCCGCGGGAACGGGCGAGGTCGCGTTCTCGTCCTCGCCCTTCGGCGTCGCCCTGGCCGAGGACGGCAGCTACGTCTACGACTTCACGCTGCGCTTCGATGGCCTCGCCGAGCCCAGGGAAGGCGCCTGGGTCGTCTGGACCGCCACGCCGACGCTCGATTCGATCGCGCTCGTCGGCGAGCTGACCGATCCGGCGGCGTTCTCGGGCGTAGTGCGCTGGAACAAGTTCCTCGTCGTCGTGACGCTGGAGCCGGAGTTCGACGCCGACGCCGCGACGTGGAGCGGCCCGATCGCGCTGCGCGGCATGTCCAGGAGCGGCATGATGCACACGATGGCCGGACACGGCCCCTTCGAGGAGGAGAACTGCGCGGCCTACGGGTATTGAGCGCGCCGGAGCGGCGGGCGTCGGCGACGGCGCGCCGTCGCGTCGGGCGCTGCGCCTGCGTCGTCGCCGCGGTCCTCGGCGCTTGGGGCGCCGGGCCCGACGGCGCCCTGGGCCTTCAGCACACGGGCCATACGGGGCACGCGACGGGCGCGTCTTCGGAGGGCGGCTGGCGCATGCCTCCGATGGATCCGAACATGCCCATGACCCCCGGCCTGGAGACGGCGCTGCCCCCCGTCGGCGCCTTCCTCGCCGCGGCGGGGATCGACGTCGCGACGCTGCCCCTGGCTCGACCCAGCGAGGTCGTTCGCCTGGAGCCGGGCGACACCTTCGCCGTCGACGTGTCCATCGTGAGGCGCGTCCTGAACGGTCGAACGGCGGCGATGTACGGATACAACGGCCAGCACCCCGGCCCGCTGATCCAGGCCCCGCAGGGCGCCGCGGTGGCCGTGCGGGTGACCAACCGCATCGAGCGTCCCACGACGGTGCACTGGCACGGCCTGCGGCTCGAAAGTCGCTTCGACGGCGTGCCGGGGCTTTCGCAGCCCGCGATCGAGGTCGGCGAGTCCTTCGTCTACGAGCTGCGCACGCCGGACGCCGGGATGTTCTGGTATCACCCGCACGTGCGCGAGGACGTGCAGCAGGACCTGGGCCTCTACGGCAATCTTCTCGTCGAGTCCCCCGACCCGGACCACTACGGGCCCGCGCACCGCGAGGAGACGCTCGTCCTGGACGACATCCTGATGGACGAGGCGGGGTTGATTCCGTGGGGCGACGAGGCGCCGACGCACGCGCTCATGGGACGCTTCGGCAACGTCATGCTCGTCAACGGAGAGACCGACCGTCGACTGGAGGCGCGGCCCGGCGAAGTGGTCCGGTTCTTCGCGACCAACGTGGCGAACACGCGCACCTTCAACGTGACCTTCGGGTCGGGCCGAGCGAAGCTGGTCGCGTCGGACGTCGGCAGGTTCGAGCGCGAGGCGCGGGTGTCGAGCCTGGTGATCGCGCCGGCCGAACGGTACGTCGTCGACGTGCTGTTCCCCGAGGAGGGCGTGGTGGCGATCGCGAACTCCGTGCAGGCCGTCGACCACTTCCGGGGCGAGTTCTACCCTCGCGTCGACACCCTCGCGCTCGTCGCCGTCGGCGGGGACCCGATCGCCGACGAGATCTCCCGGGCCCACGCGACGCTTCGGACGCACGAGGCCGAGCGCGCCGAGGCCGACGCGATGCGCGTCCACCTGGCCCGCGAGCCGGACCGCACGCTGGAGGCGACGGTGCGCGTCCGCGGACTTCCGCTGCCCATCGTCCGCAGCATGGAGATGGACACGCTGTACGTGCCCCCCATCGAGTGGAACGACGCGATGCCCATGATGAACTGGCTGTCCGCCGGCACGCAGGTGACGTGGATTCTGAGGGACGTCGACACCGGGCGCGAGAACGAGGACGTCCACTGGACCTTTCGCCGGGGCGAATTGGTCAAGATTCGGATCTTCAACTCGCCGGACTCGTTTCACCCGATGAATCACCCGATCCACGTGCACGGGCAGAGGTTCCTGGTGCTCGCGCGCGACGGCGCGCCCAGCGCCAACATGGCGTGGAAGGACACGGCCATCGTGCCCGTGGGCTCGACGATGGACCTCCTGGTCGAGATGTCGAACCCGGGCGACTGGATGCTCCACTGCCACATCGCCGAGCACCTGCACGCGGGCATGATGCTCCACTTCGCCGTCGAGGGCTGACGGCCGCCCGTCAGACGTCGACGGTCTCGCCGGTGTCGGGGTCCCGCAGGATCACCGCCAGCGCGGGGCAGTTGGCCGCAGCCTCGAGGATCTCCTCTCGAGAGCCGCCCAGGGCGTCCGTCGCCTCGGCCTGATTGCGCGCGTTGCGCTCGAAGACGCCGGGAGCGAACTCGATGCACGAACCGTGCCCGACGCAGCGATCCTCGTCGACCTGGACGTCCAGGACGTCCGGCAGCGTCCCGTCCGTCTTCTTTGTCCAGAACGATCGGGACACGTCGTCGCGGTCCTTGGGGGCGCGGGCGTGCGTCGGCGCTTGGGCGTCGCATGGGCGGGCGGAACGGACCCTCCCCAAGGCGAGCATAGTCGCCCCGGCCGGAGAGCTTGTCCAATTCGCTGCCCTCCGTCGGCTCCGCCGAGGGAGCGACTCGGGGCCGCGCCCGCGTCCCGGAAGCGAACGTCGGCGGTAGTTTGGAGGCCATGGCAACCGAATCCGCTCCCGACGTCGGGCCTTCGGCGCTCGTCGACCTCTACGCCGCGCGCGCGCGCGGCCTCGAGGCGCGGGCCGGGCGCCGACGCGCCCGCGTGCGCCTGGTGGCGCGCGCGCGGCTGGTCGTCTTCGTCGTCGCCGCCCTCGCGCTCTGGCGCCTGGCCGCGCGCGGCGGCGCCGGGCCTCTCGAGTGGGTCGCGTTGTCCGTCGCGGCGCTGGCGTTCGCCGCGCTCGTGGTTCGGCACGGGATCGAGCGGCGGCGCCTGGACCGCGCCGAGAGGATGGCGGACTTCAACCGGGAGGGCGTGGCCCGCATCGAGCGACGGTGGTCGGACCTGCCCCCGCCGTGGACGCCCGAGTCGCACGGCGAGCACGACTACGCGAGCGACCTGGATCTCTTCGGGCACGCGTCGCTGCTGCACCTGGCGGGCGTCTGCTCGACGGCTCCGGGTCGGCGAACGCTCGAGCGGTGGCTCCTGGCCGCCGCCGACCCCGCGGCGATCGAGCGTCGTCGGGCGGCCGTCGTCCAGCTGGCCCGCGAGCGCGACTTTCGGGACCGGCTGGTGGCCGAGGGACGCAGCGTCGAAGAGGGCGGGTCGGAGGGTCTGGACGAGTTTCTGGCGTGGGCCGAGAGCCCGCCGTGGACGCTCCGGCGACGATGGCTCCCGCCGACGGCCGTCGCCCTCGCGCTGACGAACGCGGCGGCCGTGGCGCTCTATTCCGTGCAAGCGATCCCCGGAGCGCTGGCGGCGCTGCCCCTGGTCGTCTCGGCCGTCCTATGGCGGGTCCATCGCGGGCGCATCGAGGAGACCTTCGCCGCGGCGTGCGGCGGCGAGTCGGGCGTGCGGCGCTACGCCCGGCTCCTCGACCTGCTGGCGCGCGCGCCCGGGGACGCCGACGGGCTCGCCGATCTGCGCCGAAGGCTCGACGACGAGGCGTCGGGCCGCGCCTCGAAGAGGATCGCCGCGCTCGGCCGTCTGCTGGACATGGCGGAGGCGAGGCGCTCGCCGTTGCTGCACCTGCCGCTCGCGATCGTCCTGTTGTGGGACGTGCACGCGACGGTCCTGCTCGAGCGGTGGAAGGTCCGGTCGGGCCGAAGCGTCCGGGACTGGCTGGACGCGGCGGGCGACGGCGAGGCCTTGGCGGCGCTGGCCACCCTGAAGGCCGACCATCCCGAGTGGACGATGCCGGCCGTCGATCCCTCGGCCGCCTCCCTGGACGCCAAGGGCTTGGGACACCCCTTGCTGGCTCCCCGCGACTGCGTGGGCAACGACGTCTCCGTGGGGCCGCCGGGCACGTTCCTCCTCGTGACCGGCTCCAACATGTCGGGCAAGTCCACGCTGCTCAAGGCGATCGGGGTCAACGCGGCGCTCGCGCAGGCGGGCGGGCCCGTGTGCGCGCGAGAGCTCCGCATGCCGCCGCTCGCCGCGGTCACCAGCGTGCGCGTGAGCGACTCCCTCGTCGACGGCCTGTCGTTCTTCATGGCCGAGCTGAAGCGACTGAAGCGGGTCGTGGACCGGGCGCGCGCGTCCGTCGGTCCCGAGCCCCGAGTCCTCTATCTTCTGGACGAGATCCTGCAGGGCACGAACAGCGCGGAGCGCAAGATCGCGACGCGCGCCGTGTTGCGCGGACTCCTGGCGACCCGGGCGATCGGCGCCGTGAGCACGCACGACCTCGCGCTCGCCGACGCCGCCGACCTGACGGAGCGGGCGACCGCCGTGCACTTCACCGAGACCGTCGACGAGGACGGAATGACCTTCGACTATCGGCTGCGCCCCGGCGTCGCCACGTCGACCAACGCCCTGCGTCTGTTGGAGCGGGTCGGACTCGGCTCCGGCGCCGCCGAGCGCCGCGAAGGCGGCGCGGCCGTCGCGGCCCGAGGGACGAGGCCGTGACGCGCGCCGCCCGGACGCCCGAGCGGGACGCGGAGGTCCGTCGGCGCCCCTTGTGGGGCGCGATCCGTCTCGGCGCCCTCGTCGGCGCGCTCGCGTGCGTCGAGCCGCCGGCCGAGCCGGACCCGAGACTGCTCGAGGCCGTCGACTGGTACACGGGCGTGGCGGGCGCCGTGGACGACGATCGGGCGCGGACCCTGGTGCTCGAGGTCGCCGCCGGCGGGGATCCGCTGGCCGTCATGTGGGTCGCGCGCGCGCACTCGACGGGCCGCATGGGCGTCGCCCGCGATCCGGAGCGCGCCCGCGAGATCGCGTCGGGAGTCGTCCGCGACGTCCAGCGGGCCGCCGAGTCCGGGATCCTCGAGGCCGTCTTCCTCATGGGCACGGCGTTCGACGAGGGGCTGGGCAAGCCCGTCGATCCGATCCGGGCGACGGCGTGGCACCGGCGGGCCGCCGAACGCGGTCACGTCCTGGGCCAGCACAACCTGGGCAACGCCTACGCCGAAGGCCGGGGCGTCGAAGCCGATCCGGCCCTCGCCGTCGAATGGTGGACCAAGGCGGCCCTGCAGGGCGACGCGATCACGCAGCTTCGCTTGGGAGAGGCCTACGAGGCCGGCCGGGGCGCGCCCCGGGATCCGCTTCGCGCGCGCCGCTGGTACGAGAGGGCGGCCGCCGCCGGAAACGCCCAGGCCGCCGAAGCTCTGCGACGTTCGAGCGACTCCGCCCGACCTTAGCGCGCGGGTTCCCGGCGCTGCCCGTCGGCCACCGCCCGCTGCAGCCCCCGATACACGAGGCCCCGGTCGCCCAGTCGGCGCCGCAGCTCCCGCTCCAGACCGGCGATGGGGTAGAGGTTCTGGGGCGCGCGCTCGTCCCGGTGCGGCTCCGAAGCGAAGCGGGGCAGCGTCGCGGCGGCCCGGTCGGCCAGCGCGCGGGCGCCCTCGAGACGCGCTTCGGGCCACGACTCGAGGCGGACCACGCCGGCCCACGGATGTCCTTCGGCCCGAGCGAGCCGCATGTACCACGAATAGCGGGTCCTCGGCGTCTGGATCAGGAAGATCGGCGTGCGCCGCCCCGGCTCCAGGGAGGCGACCACGCGGCGCAGCTCGGCGGGAAGGTAGTGGACGTGGTGGCTCTTGACGTACCCGACGGCGCCTCGGACGGGCTGGCGGCCCCGGAGCGGCCCGTCCAGGACGACGAGGTCCGCCCGTTCGGTCGAGCCCGAGGGCCCTGCCCGGTCCGCGCCTGCGCCCTCGGCGACCAGGACCTCGAGCGCCGCCATTCTCTCCTGCAGCCCGGCGATCAGCTGTTCGACGTCGTCCGACGCGGTGGGGCGCGCGGCGAACGCGCCGACCGGGGTGGCCAGGTCGGGAATTCCCGTCGGGCCGAAGTAGCCGCGCTCGACCCGCACGGACGCGACGGTCGCTCTTCTCTCGCACCGAACCCGGCCCGCCGCGTAAGACGCGCAGATCCCCAGCCGGGACGCCCCGTCGCCGTCGGCGGCCCAGATGCGAGCCTCGACGCGGCGCACGCCGTCCACGAAGTCCACGCGCGCGGCGGGCCGACCGCCCTCGCCCAGCGGTCCCCACCGGTCGATGGCCGCTTCCGCCTCGACGTCGACCTGCGCCGCCGGCGTCTCCGCCGCGGCGGTCTCGACGGGCGTGCCGTACTCGGGCGACCAGCTCTCGATGGCGAGCTCCACGCCGCTACGCCTCCACGCGCCGGACCGTGGAGCCGGCGGCCGTCTTGGCGACTTGGTACTGCACCGGAATGCGACTGGCCAGCTCCGGCACGTGGGTCACGAGACCGACCATCCGATCGGCGCCGAGACGCTCGATGCTCGCGGCCGCGACGTCGAGCGTCTCGGGGTCCAGGGCGCCGAAGCCCTCGTCCAGGAACAGCGCCTCGAGCTTGCTGCCGCCGGCCGTCCGATGGCTCGCGACCTCGGTGGCGAGCGACAGCGCCAGGGCGAGCGACGCCAGAAACGTCTCGCCGCCGGACAGCGTCCGGGCCGGTCGCCGCTCGTCGCCGTTCAGGCGATCGACGACCAGAAACTCGTTGCGCGCATCCAGATCCAGGGAATACTGGCCGCTGGACAGCTCGAGAAGCCGCTCCGACGCCCCGACCACCAGCAGGCGGAGCACTTGGTTTTGCAGCCACCGGCCGAAGCCCGTGGCGCTCAGGTGGACGCCCAGCGCCTTGGCGACGCGTCCGCGCCCCGCGACGCGTTCCAGCTCCTCCGCGAGGCGTCGCCTCTCGTCGCAGCGCTCCTCGGCCGCCCGCAGGCGTCGCCGGGCGTCGCCGAGCGCCTCCGCGCACGCGGTCGCGAGCGTCTCGGGCTCCTCGATCTCCAGTCCCCGGTCGCCGCACGCCGCGATCGTTCGGTCGGCCAGCTCGCCCCGTTCGTCCTCGATCTCCCGCAGCCGGGCGTCCGCGGCGCGAGCGGCGTCCCGTCGCTCGGTCAGGCGCTCGCGGGACCAGGCGTCGAGTCGCTCCCAGAAGGCGGCCAGATCGTCGTCGTCGGCGCTGGGCGGTTCGAGCTCGGCGACGGTGTCGCGCGCCGCCCGGCATCGCCGCCAGGCTTCGCGGTCGCGCGACTCCAGCGCCCGGACCGCCTCGAGGGCTTCGCCGCGCTCCCGACGGCGCGCCTTCTCCGCTCGATTCGCACCGTCGAGCGTCCGGTCGGCCTCCTCGATCTCGGCCAGCCGCGCCTCGACTTCCGAGGCGCGGGGCGCCTGCGCCAGCGCTTCGGCGAGCGCTCGGCGGCGCTCGGCGTCGGCGTCCGCGACGGCGCGCGCCGAGGCGTGGGCTTCGGCGCGCCGCTCGCGCGCCCGGCGCGCGTCTCCCAAGGCGGCGTCGGCGCGCTCGAGCCGCTCTCGGGCCTCGCCGATCGCGTCCAGGAGGGCCGCGGCTCGCTCCAGGGTCGGCGCGTCGCGGAGCGCAATCCGCAGTCGCGCGCGTTCGGCGGTCCGCTGGCCCAGCGCGGCGTGGGCTTCGGCGCGCTCGACGTCCCGGCGCCGACGGTCCTCCTGCGCTTCGGCCGCTTCGGCTTCGGCGGTCTCGAGGGCGCGCTCGGCCGCGCTCAGGTCCTCGGGCCCGTCGAGCTCGGGCAGCGCTTCGACGGGCCGAAGGCAGACCGGACAGTCTTCGCCGACCTCGAGGCGCCGGGCGAGGTCGGCGGCGCTGCGGTCCGCCCTGAGCTTCGCCAACGCTCGATTCGCGGCGCCCGCCTCGGCTTGGGCGATCCGGGCGCGATCTTCGGCCCGCTCGGACCGGTCGGCGGCGGCCGCCGCCTCGGCGCTCGCCCGCTCGTGGCGACGTTCGACGCGTTCGAGTTCCCGCCGGCGCTCGCGCACGCGATCGAGTTCGCCCCCGTCGGGCAACGTCTCGAGCGCGGCCTTCGCTTCCGCGCGCCTCTTCTCGGCTTCGTCCTCCGCCTCCCTGGCCCGCTCGAGGGCCCGCTCGGCTCCGTCCAACGTCTCCGTCGACGACGTCGAGCGGTCCTCGACCGCGGCCAGTTCGCGCCGCCGTTGGCGGACGGCCTCCAGTTCGCTGCGCTCCGGCAGCGCCGAGCGCGCATCGGCCGCCTCTTCCCGCTCGCGGGCCGCGCGCTCGAGCGCTTGGTCGGCTTCCCGGAACGCCGCGCCCGCGCGTCGCACTTCGTCGGCGAGTTCGACCAGACCCTCCGGGACGCGCACCCGGGCGAGCGCGTCGGCGAGGGCGCGCGCTCTCTCGAGCCGTTCCCGCGCCTCGCGCCGGACTTCGCTCAGCTCGTCCATGCGTTCCCGGAAGGACCGCGCGAGTTCCTGGAGTTCCTCCAGCGCGGCGACGCGCTCGCGCGCCTCGGCGACGGCTTCGGGCGTGGCCCGCGCGAAGTCCGAGTCCAGCCGCTCCCCGATCGCGAGGCGGCGGCGGTCCAGCTCCCGATGCCGCTCGCCGGCCGCGGCCCGGACGCGATTGTACAGGTCCAGGCCCAGCAGCTGCACAAGCAGGTCCTGACGCGTCGCCGGCTTGGCCCGCAGGAACGTGGCGAATCGGCCCTGGGGAAGGACCACGCACTTGGTGAAGTGCTCGAGACCGAGTCCGACGACGTCCTCCTCGACGCGCCGGGTCACCTCGTCCGCCGTGCGGGCCAGGGTCTCCGTCCGTCCCCCCTCGGTCTTCCTCTCGAGGACGGCCTCCTTGGTCGTGGCGCCGCCGGACGGGAGGCGGCGCACCACGCGCACGGCGGCGTACTCGCGCCCGCCCGCCTCGAAGTCGAGCCGGACGCGGGCCTGCATCTTCCGCTGGTTGACGACCGGCGCCACCAGGCCGCGGTGGTCGTAGCGGGGCACCGCGCCGTACAGCGCGAAGACCATCGCGTCGATCAGGGAGGACTTGCCCGCTCCGGTCGGTCCGGTGAGGACGAACAGGTCGGCGTCCTCGAAGCTCGCCTCGGCGCGGTTCCGAAACGAAGTGAAGCCCTCGAGCTCAAGGCGCAGCGGTCGCATTCCCGTCGCCGTCGCAGGTCAGCTCGTCGTGCAGCAACTCGTCGAACAGTTCGGCCAGCGCTTCGCCCTCGACGTCCTGCTCGCTCAGGTACTGGCGAAAGACCGTTCCCGGGTCGCCGCGCAGCGACTGCGGCTGCACGGACCGAGCCCTGGCGGTCTCCCGGTCGCCGCCGGCGACGATCACGTCGACGGCGTGGGGAAAGGTCTCGCGCAGGCTCTCGTTCAGACCGGGCGACGCCGACTCCTCGACGATCAGGCGCAGAAAGTCGTCGCCCGTCGTGCCGGCCAGGGCGGCGAGCTCGTGGGCCCGGCCCTGCAGGGTGACGAGCCTGCGGCCCGCCTCGAGCGGGACGGTCCGGACGCGGGCCGGCGTCGTCGCCGTGACCTCGACGACGCGGACGGAGTGGTCGGAGTGCGTCTCGCCGAAGTCCAGGGCGAAGGGGGAGCCCGCGTAGTGGATCGGGCAGCGTCCGGGGATCCGCTGCGGCTTGTGGATGTGGCCCAGGGCGACGTAGTGGGCGGTCTCGGGGAAGACGTCCGCGGGCAGGTAGTAGTCGAAGACGTGGGCCCTGCGCTCGCCGCCGCCTTCGGCCGCGCCCACGATCGTCAGGTGGGCCAGGACCAGGTTGACCGCGTCGGGACGGAAGTCGCGGCACAGCGCGCGCGCGATTCCGCGGCAGCGACGGGCGTACGACTGCTGGTGGCGGTCCGCGCCCTCCGTCATCAACTCGGCGGCCTTGACGATGCCGCGCTGCGACTGGAAGGGGAACAGCGCCAGGCGATAGCGCTCGCCGGACCGCGTCGCGCCGCCGATCACGCCGCCGTCGTCGGGGGGGCGGACGAAGGCGCCGGCGTCCACGCCCGCGAGTTCGAGGAGGGGACTCAGGGCGGCGAGTCGTCTGGGGTTGTCGTGGTTCCCGGCCACGACGGCGACGCGGGCGCCCGTGCGGGCCAGGTCGAGCAGCGCGCCCAGCACGATCTCCTCGGACTCGGGGCTGGGCGCGGCGCCGTCGAACTGGTCGCCGGCCACGAGGACCAGGTCGACGTGTTCGCGATCGGCGATCTCGACGATTTCGGCCAGCGCCGCGCGGTGCTCGTCCACCCGGCTGCGTCCCCGGAGCGCGCGGCCGACGTGCCAGTCGGCCGTGTGCAGGATCTTCACCCGCGATCCGGACCGGCGGTCACGACGGGCCCAGGCCCTCGAACGGATCCTCGTCCTCGGCGCCGCCCTTGCCCGGTCCGTCGTCGACCGGCGCCTCGTCGGGTCGCGTGGCCCACGCCGGAAACGGGAACTCGAGGACCAGGGGAATGGGGATTTCGGGCTGCGAGAGGATCATCGTGCCGGGCTTGCAGATGGTGGCCCGCTGACGGTGGGCGGCGGGCAGGAAGGCGTACTCCGGCCGGCTCGCCTCGGCGCTGTCCAGGCGGCCGACGACCCTGATCGAGGAGTTGGCGACGACGCGGCGCTCGACTTCGCTGGCCGTCTGCTGCGCGCCGACGAGGATCACGCCCAGCGACCGTCCTCGCTCGGCCACGTCCAGGAGCACCTCCTTGATCGGACTTCGGCCCTCGCGCGGCGCGTACTTGTTCAGCTCGTCGAGGACGACGAACAGCAGGGGCGTGCGGGATCCACTCTCCTCCTTGTCGCGAAAGGTCCTCCTGAGGACCGCGCCGACGACGAACCGCTGCGCCCTGCGAGCGAGCTTGGCGATGTCGATCACCGTGACCTGGCCCTGCATGTCGACGCGGTGCCTGTCCGGGTTCGGCACGTCGCCCCGGATCAGGTGTCCGACGTCCTTCCCGACGGCGTGCAGACGCCGCACGAAGGCGCTGATCGTGCCCCCTCCGACGGACCGGCCGGCCCAGCGGCTCTGGTCCTCGTCGCTCTCGACCCTGTGCGTGATCGCGTCGACGAGCTGGCGAAAGGTCCGGCACGTCGCGTCGCCGACGCGAACCCCGCCGTCGCCCGCAGGCCTGGCGTCCCGGCGCAGTCTGTTCGCGACGTTGTCCACGACGAACGTGTACTGCTGGCGTTCGTCGTCCGCGTCGGTGAAGAGAAACGGCAGCAGCTCGTCGGAGCAGAACTCCTCGAGGGTCCAGAAGAACGACGTCACGCCTCGGTCCCGACTCCCGGTATGTGGCGCGGCCGAGGCGTCGCCCCGCCGGGGCGGCGCCCACAGGTCGACGCTCGCGAACGGCTCCGCCGGCAGTCCCATGGTCCGGTAGCGCTCGGCCTGCGCCGGGTCGAGGCGGCGGTTGGGGCGGTCCAGGAAGAGCAGGTCCTCGCCCTTCACGTTGAAGATCAGCGCCTTGTGGTTGTGCGCGCCCGCGCCCAGTCGCCCGGACGTGAAGAGACTGTGCAGCAGAAACACGGCGTAGCTGGTCTTGGTCGCCACGCCCGAGACGCCGCTGACGTTGACGTGCGCGCCCCGGGTTCCGTCGAGGAACTCGACGTTGGCGTGCACCAGCTCGCCGTCCCGAGACAGGCCCACGGGCACCTTCCGCTCCATCCCGTCGAAGAACAGCGCCTTCTCGCGGGCCGGGCCCTTCGCCCGTCGCACGGCCTGTCCCGGCGACGGCGGCACGAAGATCTCCGGCTCGAAGCGGGTGGCGAGAACTCGCGCCGACTCGGTGACTTGCGCCGGCATCACCCCGTCCTCGATCAGGAAGACGTCGCTGTCGAAGTTCGCGCCCTCGTGTCTGGCCCGCAGGTCGGCGACCATGCCGTAGACGCGGACCGGCTCGTCGGTTCCGGGGAGTCGGCGCTCGAGCACCACGACGTCGTCCAGCTGCAGGAACCGTCCCGGACTCACGGCGACCCAGAACTCGAGCGGGGTCGCGGGGTCGGTGCCGAGGACCCGGCCGACCGGGACGGAGGTTCGTTCGTTCATGTCGATGAAGGTAAGCTACCGCCGACGCGCTCACATGAGCGCGCGCGGACGGGCGGCTGCGCGGGCCGAGGGGAGCGCCTCGAGGCCCGAGAGCGTTCGCCTTCGCTCGTGCTTGGCGCCGCGCTGGGCGACGCTTGGAACTTTCGCGGGGGCGGGGGCGTAGGCATGTGGATGCCAGGCTGCGGTTCGCGTCCCTGAAGACTGGTCGAGACCGTAGCCGCGTGGGCGTCGCAGGGTGGCGACCGGTCACGGAACTATGGAGGTGAACCATGGATGCGGGCGAGTTCGCGAAGCCCGGCGGCGGAGTGGCGAAAGACCGTTCGTCCGGCAGGCGACGCCCCGTACGGTTCGAGCGGCTTCCGGCGCTCTTCGTCTTCGCGGCCCTGGCGTGCGTTGCGGAACAGGAGACGTCGGACTCGGAACAAGAGGCGTCGGACGCCGACGCCGACCTCGCCCTGTGCGAAGCGGATCTGGCGTTGGAGCGCACCCACACGTCCCCGGCTTCGCTGAACCTCTCGGTCGTCACGGAGCTCGAGGTCGATTCCAGGGGTCGGGTGTTCGTCGAGGACGGGTACGGGGCCGGCAGCGTGACGGTCCTCTCGCCCGCGCTGGAGCTCCTTTGGCAAGTGGGTCGCGAGGGCGAAGGGCCGGGCGAGTTCAAGGGGCGGCAGATCCAGATTCTGGAGGGCGACTCGCTGGCGGTGTACGACTGGAACCTGGGTCGGACGACCGTATTCAGCCCGGACTCCTTTCCGGTCGTTCGGACGTTCCGGCCGGAGGAGTACGGCGGCGAAGTTCCCATGGTTCACTGGGTCCTTGGCCCGGACCGATCCCTCGCGTGGTGGGGCTCGTCCTACTCCGCCGGAGAGGGATCGGACGCCGACGAGGGTCGATACGACGTCGTCGCGTCGTCCATGCCCGACGGCGCCCAGGCCGACACCGTTCTCTTCGCGCCTTCGGAGGAAGTGCTGGTCGATCGCGGCCGCGGCTACGTCAGCGTCTCTTCGTACCCGTTCGGGACGAAGCCGTTGGTCCGACCGCTGGACGCCGGGCGCTTCGTCTACGTGCATACGGGAGAGCCGCGTCTTTGGATCCTCGGCCTGGCGGGCGACACCGTCGCCACGAGCGAGATCCCGTCGCCCTCCCTCGCCGTCACGCGCTCGGAACTCGACGCGGCGGCGGCCGGCTATCGGGACCCGATGCGCAAGCTGCTGCTCGACGGCGCGCCCTACCGATGGCCGTTCGTTCTCGCGCTGGTGGTCGAAGTCGGCGACGATCCGCGCGTCTGGGTCCGCGCGCGCGGACCTTCGGAGGCCGACCAATGGCCGGTCCACGTCTACGACTCGAGCGGCGGGCGCGTGGCCGATGCCTGTCTTGCGGCCGGCGAGGTTCTGCACGCCGTCCGCGGGGGGTTCGCGTTGACCGTCTCGACCGACTCGCTCGGTGTGCCCCGGATCCACAAGTACCGTCTGTCGCCGCCGCTCGGCGCGCTGAACGAGGACGCGCCGCAGGGTCCTGGCGAGTGGATCGTGGCGTCGAACGACTTGGACGTCGCCGACCGAGGCCGCCTCCCCGCCGTCGGCCGGTTCCCGAGCGGCGGCGATCCGCGTCGCCCCGGAGTCGCTCCTCGAACCCTCGGGAGGGGTTCCGGTCGCCCCGCGTTGGAAGCGTCCTTCGCCGATCCGCGAGGCACGGTCGCACAGCGGTGACGTCGATTCGGGAAGGCGGATCGTCTCTGTGGGCTTGCCTCCGCGCCGTGATCGTTGCGACCCTCGCGGCGGCGTTCGCGCCCGTCGCGCCCGGCGCCGCGCAACCGGTGTGCGAGGATCTCGAGCTCGCGCATCGCCTGGACGGCGAGGACCTCCTCTGGAACGACGTGAAGGCGGTCGCGGGCGACGAGTCCCGGCTGGCCGCGCTCACCGGCTCCGCTCCGGTACTCCATCTCTTCTCGCTCTCCGACGGCGCGTTGCTGGGAAGCTGGGGGCGGGAGGGCGAGGGCCCCGGCGAATTCCAGTCTCGCACTGGCGTGGCTTTGCTGGGCGGCCGGGTGTACGCGCTCGACGGGAGTCTGGGACGGGCCGGCTGTCCGTCTTCGAGACCTCCGGCGCTCTGGTTCGCGCCGTGCCGCTCGTGGAGGCCGGGACGTCCGCCCAGTTGCCGGGGCGCGCCGGACGACGATCTCCTGTGGGTGCGTCGGACGCCGGACGGACGGGACCAGATTTGGGACGTCGTCGACCTCCGGGGCCAAGTCGTCGGCCGCGTGTCCATGGCTCCGGGTCGGACTCTCATGGCCGTGTTGCCGGGCCGCGTGGTCGCGAAGGCGACCGACGACCTGGGCACGGAGTCCGTCGAGGTCTACCGATGCGGAACTTAGGTGACTTCCGCCGGACCTGCCGTGTCGCCTTGTTGGGCGGTCCGGGTCGGGTTCGGGCCGCTTGGGCTTCGTCCGCCTGACGCCCGCGAGGCGTTCGGCGAGCACCGGATCGACGCCATCGACCGCGCAGCGACCGAGGCGGCCGAACCGCAAGCGATGTAAATATTTGGCGTGGACCGCCGACGACGAGTGGGCGCTTCGGCGGGGTGGGTCGGGGCGGCGCGTTCGGAACTTTGCGTTCGCCGTCGGAGTGGTGTTACCATAGGTGCGCATGGAGTGCGCGGGGACTGGGCGGCCCCGAGGGCGACGATTTTCGCCGCAGGCCTGTGGTCCATGCGGGAAGCCCCTGTGGCCATAAGGAACGCGCCGGAGGCCATGGAGTGGCTTGCGTCGGCGTTTCTTCATGGAGGTGTTGCGTATGAATTGGGAGGCGGCGGGCGCCATAGTCGTATCGGCGGTCGGGATTGCAGCGAGCTTGGCCGGGCTCGTGTGGACGGTGGGGCGCATCCTCAAGCCTTGGATGTGGGAAGCGTCCCAAAAGGCGTGCAACGAACTCTACGGCCGCTTGCGGAGCAACGACTTTCATCATGTAGAGGAAGCCGTAAGGGCGATCGCGGAGAGGATGGAGAGGATCGAGTCGCGAATGGGCGAGCAGATGGCGCAGATTCGCGAGCGCATGGACCGCAACGAGATCCAGAGTCGGGAACAGCTGGAGCAGATGGCGCAGATTCGCGAGCGCATGGACCGCAATGAAAGCCGACGTCGCGAGGAGGCGGCAGCGATGGAGGCGCGCATCCTCGCGGCGCTGGCGGGACTCCAAGCGTCTCCGACGCAATAGCGTCCGCGGATTGCTGCGGAAGATCGGTAGGAAGAGAGGTCTGTAGGCGCAGGGAAGCGCCTCGTCCCGGGTTCTCCGGGTGTTCGCGTGCGCGAGCGATTCTCTGACGGCCGGAGACGCGCGGACCGCAGCTCGCGCGTCACCGTCCGAACCGAGCCCGGCGGTCGATCACGCCCTCGCGTCGCTCATTCGGGATTCGCGTCCTCCCCCGGCTCGTCCAGCAGCGGGTCTCGATCGCCGGTCATTTCCCACCGAGTCAGCGTCACGGGGATGACGCCGGCGTCGAAGAACTCGTCGAAGAAGCGCTGCACCGAGAAGTCGGATCCCTCTTGGATCGCCCACTCGGCCATCAGCTCCTCGATCTGGATCTTGCCCGTCAGGTAGCTGGTGCCGTAGCCGGGCTGCTGCAGGTACAGGTGTTGCTCGCCACGCACCAGATCGGCGTCGGGCAGCCATCCGCGGGGCGTCCATTCGCTCGCGTGCGCGACCGCCTCCTCCATGTCGAAGACGTTGCCGTGCAGGTACAGCCCGCTCAACGCCCGGGCCGCCCGCTGGGCGAGCATGATCCACACGAGCTCGCGCGACCTGGGCGAATCGGCGAACAGGCCGGCGTGCATCGTCATCTCCTCCATCCCGGTGGCGAGCCCCTCCGAACGGGCGTCCCAAACGTTGTACAGCGACGGGACGCGACGCACGGCGCTGGCGTGCGGACGCTCCGCCATGGTCGCCAACTCGATCCAGTGGTGGAGGTGGGTGCGCATCACCAACGGATCCCTGTAGTTGACCTCGCTGAAGAAGTTGCGGATCTCGCCCGGAGCCGCCGGGGAGAACGATCCGTTCTTCGCGCGCAGCGCCGGGTCCATCCAGGGCTCGACCGTCATGACGCCCTCGTCCTCGAGGAACCGCATGTACTCGGTCACGGCTTGGTCCAAGCGGCGGTCGTATTCCTCCGGCCCGTCGATGCGCTCCAGCTCCGGGAGATGGCGGTTGCGGCGCTCCTCCAGGCGAAGCGAGGCGTGGGCGCGGGCCAGTTCGCGGCGCATCAGGACGACCTGGTCCTCCCAGGAGTAAGGGACCAGGTGCACGTGGCGCAGGTACCACGTGTAGTTGTCCCTGCCGATTCCCGACGGGCCGGTCTTCGCGTCGGCCGCCGCTTCGAGCCAGTCGTGGAACTCGGCGCTCGCCCGGCGGGCCTGGACGACGGCCTCGTCCAGCGCTCCGCTGACGCCCGCGACGCGCTCGCCGAAGGCGTCCAGGTCGGCCACCTGGCGCCGGAACGACCGGAGCCCGGCGACCCAGAGGTCGTGGGCGTCTCCGGTCAGGTTGGCGCGGGCGCGTTCCAGGTGGACGGGAATGGCGCCGATTCTCGAGGCGAGTGCCTCGGCGTCGGCGGGCGACAGGGGGTATCGGTACGTCCACAGATCGATCCAGCCGTGGTGCACCGGACCCTCGTGGGCGGGCACGTCGCTCTGGGCGGGGAAGATCGTCGCGTAGAAGGCGGGGTTGCGCGCCCACGGCCGCCGCACGCGGTGATCGAAGTCCAGGCCGTTCATCTCGGCCCGCACCAAGTGCCAGTCGATCCGCTGGGAGACGGGCCAGGACTCGGGATTAAAGGCGTCGAGTCGGGCCCGCCAGGCCGGTAGCTCGGCGCGCTGGGCGGCCATCGCGTCCGCCGAGTAGTCGGGTGCGCCGTCGACCACCGCGGGCGCCTCGAATTCCCGCCACTCGCCGAAGAGCCGGACCAGGTCCTCGTAGCCGCCCGCGCCCGGCGCCTCGCCGCCGTTCGGTTCGGACTGGGCGCACGCCGTCAGCGTCGCCACTGCCGCGACCAGGGCCGCGCGTGCGAGGGCGCGGACGCCGCGTCCCCGGTCGCGGGGCTCGGGCGTCGCGCGGGACGGGACGGCGGGCGGGCCGGACGCGCCGAGGCGGCGACGGCGAGCTTCTTTCACTGTTCGGTCCTCCGGAGGAGTGCGTGCCGCCCGGACGCCAAGGGCCTGCGGTCCCAGACGCTCGGCAACGCCACTTGATGTACGACGGCCGGGAGCGCGGCGCACCCCCGGCCCGACGGATCGCACCGAAGGGCGCTCGCGTCGAATGGCCGCGAGTGCGGCCGCTACCTTTCCGCGCCCCGCGATGCCGCGAACGCGGCCCGGTCCCCGTGCAGCTCCTCGCCGGGATTGACGAACCGATCCGTCTCGATTCGGTGCTGGCGGTCGTGGAGCTCCCGATAGCGACCTCCGGCGGCCATCAGTTCGGCGTGCCGCCCGCGCTCCACGATGCGTCCGTCCTCGATCACCAGGATCTGGTCCGCGGCGCGGATCGTCGACAGGCGGTGGGCGATGACGAAGGTAGTGCGGCCCCGGCGCAACGCTCCGAGCCCCTTCTGGATGGCGGCCTCGCTCTCGGAGTCGAGACTCGAGGTCGCCTCGTCCAGGACGAGCACCTTGGGGTCGGCCAGGATCGCCCGCGCGATGGCCAGGCGCTGCCGCTGTCCGCCGGACACCCGGACGCCGCGCTCGCCGATCACCGTGTCGTATCCGTCCGGGAAGGCCATGACGAAGTCGTGGCAGTGCGCCATCTTGGCCGCCCGAATCACGTCTTCGCGCCCCGCGGCCGGATTCCCGTAGCGAACGTTGTATTCGACGGTCTCGTCGAAGAGGAAGTTGTCCTGCAGCACGACGCCGACCTGGCGCCGGTAGTCCGCGAGCCGGATTCCGGCGAGATCGCGGCCGTCCACCAGGACGCGGCCCTCGTCGGGCGCGTTGAACGAAAGCGCGAGGCTGGCCAGCGTGCTCTTGCCCGAGCCGGACGACCCGACCAAGGCTGTGGTCGTGCCTGGAGGGGCCTCCAGCGAGACGTCCTCGAGCACCGGCACGCCGTTTTCGTAGGCGAACGACACGTTCTCGAAGGCGATGCGGCCCTCGATGGCGCCAAGGGGTTTCCTCGCGTCGTCGCCGTCGGCTTCGGTGGCCATCGAGCGCAGCTCCCGGATCCGGTCCAAGCCTGCGAACGCGTCCGTGATCTGGGTGCCGATGCTCGCCATCTGCACCAAGGGCACCACCATCATCCCGGTCAGGATGATGGTCAGCGTCAAGTCGCCCAGCGTCATCGCGCCGCTCATGATGGCGCGACCGCCCACGAGGATCATCGCCATGCCGACGAGTCCGACGACGACGGACGAGAGCGAGGTCACGGCCGAGACTCCGGTCACCGACTTGGCCACGTTGCGCAGCAGCCGGTGGGCGCCCCGAGCGAAGACCAGGTCCTCCTTGCGCTCGGCCGTGTAGGCTTTGACGATGCGAACGCCCGCGAGGCTTTCGCCCAGGCGGCCGGTCACTTCGGCGTTGATGCGGCCCCTTTCCCTGAACAAGGGCCGCAGGCGGCGAAACGCAAGCGCCATCCCGCCGCCGAAGAGCAGGAGCACGGACATGGTGAGCGCCGTCAGGGTCCAGTTGACGTAGAGGAGGTAGACGAAGCAGGCGACCGAGGTGAGCACGCCGCCGACCAGCTGCACGAGTCCGGTCCCGACCAGGTTCCGGATGCCGTCGGCGTCGGTCATGATCCGGGAGATGAGGACGCCGGACTTGGTCGAGTCGAAGTAGCGGACCGGAAGCCGGCCGACGTGAGCCTGGACCGTCTTTCGCATGTTCGTGATCGCGCGCTGGGCCGTCACGCCGAGGATCTGCGACAGGGCGAAGGCGCTGGCTCCCTGCACGAAGGCCGCAGCGCCCACGGCCAGCGCCAGGGGAACGAGCAGGTCGGCGCGTCCCTGGCCCACCACGTCGTCGATCAGGAACTTCGACGAGGCCGGAGCGACGAAACCGGCGGCCCGGCCTACGGCCAGGACGACCAGTCCGAAGGCCACCCGGCTCCGGTGGCGCACGATGATCTCCCGCGCGTCCTTCCAGACGCGCGGGCGCTTCGGTTTCCGGTCCTCGGTCATGCGGGTCGGGCCGCCGGTCTCGCGGTCGAGCTCGAGTTCGGACCGGTCACGCCGGGGTCGCGTCTCTCCCGCGGGCGGCGGTGGGAGTCGAGGGCGGGGAAGTTGCTATGCATGCCTTGGAAGGTACTCCCGAGACGCGGGTCCGGGCATCGGGTCTCCGCGCCGAGGGCTCGTGCGGGTCCGGGCCTGTGCGATCCGCCCGCGCGCCTCGTACCTTTTCGCGCGTTCGGCGGGCGCTCGGGCGACGGGCGCGACGCCGACGGGGCGCGCGTACGCCGGGTCGGAGGGCATGTGGACGAGACGACGCCGGAGCGGAGCGCGAGCGCCGAACGGCGGCGCCTTCACGACGAGGCGTCGGACCGGGGCGACGCGTTCTACGTCGATCCCGAGTCCGGGCTGGCCGTGTTCACCGCGCACGGGCTGCGGCGGCGGGGACGCTGCTGCGGGAGCGGTTGTCGCCACTGTCCCTACGGTCCGCCGACGGGAGGGGCCGAAGCCGAGGACGCGGCGCGCGCGGAGCCGCCGCTCTGGCTCACTCCCGCGCGTCCGCCCGACGAGCCCGCGGACGTGTTGTTCTGGAGCGGCGGCAAGGACAGCTTTCTGGCCTACCGGGCGTTGATGCGCGAGCGTCTTCGCCCGGTGATCCTGCTGACGACCTTCGACTCCGCCACGCGGACGATCGCCCACCAGGAACTCGACGTCGCCCACGCGGCGCGGCAGGCCTCGCACTTGGGCGCGCCCCTGCTGGGCGTCCCGCTCTTTCCCGGGCGTTCCTACGAGGCGCGGATCGAGGAGGCCGTCGACCGCGTCCCCTCCGTCGCTCGCCTCGTCTTCGGCGACCTGCACCTGGATCACGTTCGCGACTGGCGCGACGGCGCGTTCGGGCGACTGGCCGCACGCCTCGGGGCGTCGCTCGAGTACCCTCTTTGGCAGGTGTCCTACGATGCGCTGATGGCGGACTTGGAGGCCAGCGGCGTCGTCTGCGAGGTGTGCGCGGTGAGCGAGGCCGCGCTCGGCGCGCTCCAGCCCGGTCAGCGCTTCGACCGGGACGTCGCGGCGGCGCTGCCCGAAGGCGTCGACGCGTTCGGCGAGAACGGCGAGTTCCACACCCTCGTCAAGGTGTGGGAGTCGGATTCGACTTCGAGGAGGGCGCGTCCGCCGAGTCCGGTCGGTTCGGCGCGCAGGGTGCGCAAGGGGGATGCCCTCGAATAGGTTCCCTGGACGATGAGCGAATCAAGGAAGGGGCCGACGTTGCCGGGTCCCCGGGTCTCGGACGCCTGGCTCGCCGACCGCCTGGGCGCGTCCGGCCTGGTCGTGCTGGACGGATCGTGGCACCTCCCCGGGTCGGGACGGGATCCGGCGGCCGAGTTCCTCGAGAAGAGGGTCCCGGGCGCCCGGTTCTTCGACGTGGACGGGTGCAGCGACCCGGATTCGCCGCTGCCGCACACGGCGCCCACCCCGGATCGCTTTCGCGACTGCGCCCGGGCGGTCGGAGCGACCGACTCTTCGGCGGTCGTGGTCTACGACGCCTCGGGCGTCAACCTGAGCGCGGCGCGCGTGTGGTGGACGTTCCGCTACTTCGGCTTCGAGGCGGTGGCGGTGCTGGACGGCGGCCTGCCTCGCTGGATCAGCCAGGGACGCCCCGTCGAATCGGGCCCGCCCGTCCGTTCGCTCGAGGCGCCCGGGCCCTTCACGCCGAAACCGCAGCCTCGCCTCGTGCGCTCGATGGAGGACGTGTTGCGCGCCCTTCGCTCCGAGGGCGTCCAGATCGTCGACATGCGCCCGGAAGGCCGCTTCGCGGGCCGCGATCCCGAGCCCCGGGCGGGGCTTCGCAAGGGCCGCGTTCCCGGGAGCCGGAACGTGCCGTTCACGCTCCTCGTGGACCCGCGGACGGGCCTGGCCGTCTCCCGGGACGAGCTGTTCGCCCTGCTCGCCCGCGCGGGCGTCGATCCGGGCCGCGAACTGATCGGGACGTGCGGATCGGGCACGAGCGCCTGCGCGTTCGCCTGGTCGATGGCCTGCGCGGGCAAGACCGACGTGGCGATCTACGACGGATCGTGGGCCGAATGGGGCGGAAGGGACGATCTCCCGGTTCGGACCGGGTGACGGGCGAAGCGTTCGTCCTTCCCCTCGCGTTCCTCGGTCGGCGACGACGTTCTGGTCGCGACGACGGCGCCCCTTCGGGCGCCCAGCACCCAGTTGCCGGACATGAAGTCGCCGTCCCCGGCGAGGCGCAGGATCAACGTCCCCGTCGCCATCCGAACGCGAACCTGCATGTGCCCGGCTCCCGTCTCGACCGCCTCGACGGGCGCCTCCGTCGCTCCCATCGTCAGTTCGCCCCGGTAGCCGCCCGCGTCTTCCAGGATCTCCATCGATCCCTCCGACACTTGTCCCTGCGTGGACATCGTCACTTGGTACGTGCCCACGGGGTCGACCGTGAAGGGTCGATTCGCGAAGCCCGGCCTCCCGCCGCAGCCGACGAGGAGTCCCAGGGCCAGCGACGGAAGCAGCGGCCGCAGGGCCGCCGGGCGCGCCCCGCCGGCGCGGCGCGTCAGCCCCGCGTCGCGGCGCTCCGGGCCCAGTCGGCCACCGCGCGAATGCCCGTCAGGACGGAATCGCCCACGGTCGCGAGGACGTCCCCGGCCACGGTGCGGTCCAGGAGTCCGGTCCAGACCGCCAGCGCCATCAGGATCCCCGCGGGGACGACCACCTTGAGCGCCACTCGCACGAACTCCCTGAAAAGGAGCCACACGAGGCCCACGACCAGGAGCACCACCACCAACTCGCCGACGAGCGCCGGGGTCGCGTAGTCGCTCATCGCAACGCCTCCAACCGATGAAGTGCGTCCCCAACCTCCGGGACCGTTCGCGCTCGTCCCTACGAGGCGAGCGACGAGACGGCTTCAGCGAGCGGGGCTCGGGCGGGCGCGGGTGCGGGGCGACTCCCCCGAGCGGTCGGAGTCGCCCCGGAGGCCCGGACATCGACGAGGCGTCCGGGAAGGCGCGGCGGTTCCCTGCCGCCAAGCGGACCCTTTAGGAGATGCGGTCCTTCAGGTTCTTGGCGGCCTTGAACGCGGGGTACGTCTTCGCCGGAATCTGCATCGCCTCGCCCGTGGCGGGGTTGCGGCCCGCGCGAGCGGCGCGCTCCCGCGTCTCGAAGGTCCCGAATCCGCCGATCACGACCCTGTCGCCGTTGTCCAGCGCATTGGCGATGACCCCGGTGACGGGGTTGAACACGTGATCCAACGCGTCGGCGGCCTGGGCCTGGGTCAACCCGGACTGCGCCGCCAGCTGCTTGGTCATTTCCGTCTTGTTCACGTACCTGCTCCTTAGGAAGGACGGGACCCGAACTCCGCGTGAGTCCGGCGGCCCAGGGCGCCGCGTCGGCGCGCCGTCACTACGCGACTTCTCCGTTCCGTCCGCGATCGCGAACGGCGCCCGAGAAGCCGTCCATCTGCACTGCAGCCGCACCGCCCGTCCCAACCCCCCGAATACGACAGGGAACAATATGCACAATGCGGACCGTCGCCGCCACGCCCTGGATCCGCGGGACCCCGGTGCGCGGAGAGCTCACGGCGAGCCGCCGCGGCCCGCGCGCGCGACCTGGCGGTACACCGCGAGATTGCCCTCGACCATGGCGTCGACCGAGAAGTGCTCCTCGATCCGGGCGCGGGCGCGCCGACCCATGGCGCGGGCGGCGTCCGGGTTCGTCGCCAGCCTGCGGATGGCCTTCGCCAGCGCGCGCGCGTCGCCGGGCGGCGCAAGGAGGCCGGTCTCGCCGTCCTCGACGATCTCCGGGATGCCGCCGGCCCGGGCGCCGACGACGGGCACGCCCGCCGCGCCGGCCTGCAGCGCCGCGACGCCCAGGCCTTCGCGCAGCGCGGGATGAACCACGAAGTCGAAGGCGCCCAGCCACTGGTGCAGATTGTCGCGGAAGCCCGCGAAGCGGACCTGATCGGCGACGTCGGCCTTGCGGACCAGCTCCGCGACGTCCGCCCTCGCGGGTCCGCGTCCGAACAGCGTGACGGTGGGCCTGAGCCCCCAGCTCTTCAGAATGGCCAGGGCGTCGACCAGAACCCAGTGACCCTTGCGGGCAATGAACTGGGCGACCATCGCGCCCGCCGCTTCCCCCGAGGGAAGGCCGAACTCCCGATTTCGGGCGGCCCGGTCGTGCGAGTCCGTCCAGTCGGCGACGTCGACGGCCGAGTGGACCAGCGAGATCTTGTCCTCGGGCACGCCCTGTTCCAAGAGAACTTCGCGCACGGCGTTCGAGATCGCCACGACCCGTCGGTACATGCCGTACTTGACGCCCACGATCCAGGGGATCTCCGGGTTGTCGACCCGTCGCGTCAGCACGGCCGGCACCCGGGCCAGCGTCGCCGCCACGGCGCCCAGGGTGTCGGCGCCCCGGCGCGAGTGGAGGTGGACCAGCTCGACGTCGGAGCGGCGGAAGCGCCACGCGAGCCGCGCGAGGGCCGCGGGGTCCGCCTCGCCCCGAAAGGGAAACTCCTCGACGCGCAGCCAGCGCGCCCGCGCCGCACGCGCGACTTCGGAGTCCCTGGGCGCCAGCAGGACCGACGGGACCCCTCTGGACTGCAGTCCTTGGGCGAGGTACAGCACCTGGAGCGCGCCGCCGTACAGGTGGCGCCCCGTCTCGACGTGCAGGACGCTCAACGAACGGACGCGAGGCGCGGCGTGGGCCGCGCGGCGCGCACTCGGGCCAGCGCCGCCACGACCTGGTCGACCGAGACGTCCCTCATGCAGTCGATGCGACCGTCGCAGGTCAGCTTGCCCCGGCACGGTGAGCAGGGGCGGCCCGAGTGGAGGATCGCGGCGGACGGCGCGGGCGGATCCAGGTACGGCGTGTTCGATCCGAAGATCAGTGCCGCCGGTCGGCCGTGGGCCACGGCCATGTGACTGAGTCCGGTGTCGACGCCGACGAGGGCGTTGCACAGCGACGCCACGGCGGACGCTTCGCCCAGCGTCGTGGCGCCGACCAGGTCGATCGGCGGGGGCGTCGCGTCGGAGCGGTCCGTCGGGGCTTCGATTCCGCGGACGATTTCGGCGGCGGCCGCCCGATCGCCGGGCCCGCCCAGGAGCGCGACGCCCAGGCCGAACTCCGATCGGATCCGGCCGAGCAGCGTCGACCAGCGGCTCGGGGGCCACTGCTTGTAGGGCCGACTGCTGAACGGGCACGCCGCCACGAATCCTCGCTCGATCCGGTCGGGTCCCAGCAACCGCTTCGCCGCCGCGACGTCGTCGGCGCCGCACGGGATCTCCGCTTGGAAGTCCGTCGCGTCCAGTCCGATCGCCTGCGCCAGATGCGCGTACTCGGAAGCGAACGCGCGCGCGTCGCCGCCCCGGGGGACGACGCGCGTCATGAAGACCCGGGAGCCTTCCCTGGACCCCAGGCCGATGCGCACCCGCGCGCCCGACAGGAACGCGACCAACGCGCTCCGCAGGAGTCCCTGCGCGTCGATCGCGACGTCGAAGCGACGGACCCGCAGCGCGGCGAGGAACGACGCCGCGTCGCTCCGGAACCGGGCCATGCGACCCCAAGCCGCTTCGCGCTTCCACGCGGACCGGTCCCAGACGATCACCTCGTCCAGGTGCGGGTTGTGGCGAATCGCGTCGGCCGTATGCGACTCCGCCGCCCAGGCGATGTACGCCGTCGGGTAGCGCCGGCGCAGCGCGCCGGCGAGCGGCGAGGCGAAGACCAGGTCGCCGCGCGCGGAGAGGCGCACGATCAGAATCCTGCGCGCGTCTCTCGGAATCGGTTCCAGCACGGCCCAAGGCGGTCGCGAGTCGTCGGCCGGGAAGAGCGTCGCGAGCGGGTCGGCTCGCACCGAGGTCCCCGAGGTTCGGGTGGGGCGGGCGCGGGGGATGTCCGCTCCGGGCCAGCGTCGACGACGTCGCCCGCACCCGCGCCCGGACGCGTCCAACTCGGGATTCGGGACCCTCTCGGCGAACACGGCTTGAAGATAACCCGGCGTTCCCAGGTGCAGGGGCTCGCGTCGAGGGTGGACGAGGCACGCGGTGCGCGCGGCGGCCCGGCGCCGTCCCCGATTCCTGTTCGATGCATGCAATTTTGCCAACGCGCATTAGAATTGCGCGCATGATCGCGAGAGAATCGAAACGGACCGTCGAGCGTCTGCTCTCTCTGTATCCGGCTGTGGTGCTCACCGGAATGCGCCAAGTGGGGAAGACGACGCTCGCGCTCGAGCTCGCGCGCGAGCTCGGCGCCGCCTACGTGGATCTCGAGCGCCCCGGCGACGCCGCGAAGTTGACGGACGTCGAGGCGTACTGCGAGCACAACGAGGACCGTCTCGTGGCGCTCGACGAAATCCAGCGTCTGCCGGGACTCTTCGCGCCACTGAGGGGCGTCGTCGATCGGCGTCGTCTCGAAGGTCGCCGGACCGGTCATTTTCTGCTCGTCGGATCGGCGTCCGTCGACCTCCTCGGGCAAAGCGACGAGACGCTTGCCGGTCGGGTCGCGCACCACGAGATGCGGCCGCTCAGCGTGTGGGAGGCCGGAGGCGTCCACGTCGCCGACCACTGGAATCGCGGCGGGTTGCCCGACAGCCTGTTGGCGAAATCCGACGACGACAGCCTCGAGTGGCGGCAGAACTTCGTCCGCACCTATCTGCAACGCGACATCCCCGCGTTTCGGCCTCAGGTCCCCGAAGAGACCATGCGCCGCTTCTGGACCATGTTGGCCCACAGCCAGGGTCAGCCGTTCAACGCGTCGGTCCTGGCCCGGAGTCTGGGGATCGCGAGCGTGACCGTCGGCCGCTACCTGGATCTGATGGCGGACCTGCTTCTGGTGCGTCGGCTTCCCCCCTGGCACGCCAACGTGCGCAAGCGCCTGGTCAAGTCGCCGAAGACCTACATCCGAGACAGCGGCGTCTGTCACGCGCTTCTCGGCATCCCCTCGCTCGACGCCCTGTACGGCCACCCCGTCGCGGGATGCAGCTGGGAGGGGTTCGTGATCGAGAACCTGTTGGGCCGGGCTCCAGCGAGGGCTCGCTTCGGCTTCTATCGCACCGCCGGGGGCGCCGAGGTCGATCTCGTCCTTGATCCAGGTCCGGGCGATCTGTGGGCCGTTGAAGTGAAGAGAAGCACGGCGCCCTCCGTGACGCGAGGGTTCCACGTCGCGTGCGACGACCTGCAACCGGCCCGCAAGTTCGTCGTCCACGCCGGCAAGGAGGACTTTCCCATGGGCGGCGGCGTCGAGGCCGTGACGCTCGAGAGCCTCGGTCGAACGCTGGCCGAGCTCTCGTGACCTCGCCCCGGCGGGTCTCCGCGTCCGCGCCGGCGTCTTGGACGACGCTCGGGGTTTTCCGCTATCGGTCTTCCGGTTCCCGATAGAAGTCGATCCGGCAGCGCACCGCTCCCGCGAGCTGCACGCGGTGCCGTGCCTGCGGTTCGATGATCGCGCGGTCGGGCGCCTCCAGCGTCTCCGCGCGGCTCGTCTCGACGTCCACGAACGTCAGGGCGCCTTCGAGGACGTTGAGCACGGCCCAGCGTCCGGGGGCGAGAGCGTGCTCTCGTTTGAGCGCGGCGGGCAGGGTGTCTTCCGTGAAGACCGGGGAGGACGGGCTGCGAACGAGACCGTCGGGCAGACGTCGGGCCATGGCGGCGGTCGGCTCGTCCAAGGGGCTACGCGGGTGCGCGGCGGCGCGGGCCGGCGGGCGAATCGTCCAAGCACGAGGGGTGCACGGACGCTTTCCGGGATCCGGGGTGCGGGCAAAAAAATGCGGCCGGGCGAGCGAACGCTCAGCGGACCGCCGGGGCAGCCCTCCCAACCGCAGGGTATGCGTAACCCCGACTTCGTCGCACTGTCAACGTTGGATCGGGGAGCCCGGGAGGCCGCGCCGCGTCTCGGCGCGCCTCCATGACAGCGTGAGCGATGGACTCCCGTTCGCCTGGACACGCGTGAGCGCGCATCGTTCTAGATTCCGGTCCGATTCGACGGCGTGTGTCGAGCGGTCTCCGCCATGGCGCGTTTGGCCGCGGTCGCCGTCGGTCGCCGCAAGGCCGATTCGGCCGCTCGGGGCCCGCCGCGGCGCGGGGCTCCGGTCGGAGTCCGTCCGGCGAGCCAACGGGACCGGGATCGTCTTCGCGATGCGGGCGCAGGGGTTTCGCTTAAAGGACGCCAGGGCCGATGACCTACGAAATCGTGTTCGTGCTGACGGTCGCGGGGGCCGCGCTGGTGCTCTTCGCCCTGGACCGCATCCGGCTCGACCAGCTCTCCATGACCGTGCCGGTCGTCCTGCTGCTGGGCGGCGTCATCGAGCCCATGGACGCGCTCTCCGGTCTCTCGAGCGAGGCCACCGTGACCGTCGCCGCGATGCTGGTCCTGGGGCTGGGCCTGCGGAAGACGGGCGTCGTGGCGGCCATCGGCGTCTGGGCGCGAACGGCGCCGCTGGGCGGCCCGGCGACGCGCCTGTTCGCGCTCTGCCTCCTGGTGGCGCTGCTCTCGCCGTTCCTGAACAACACGGCCGTCGTGATCGTCTTCATCCCGGTCTTCGCCGCGCTCGCCGACCAGGCCGACGAGCCGGTGTCGCTGTACCTCATGCCGCTCTCGTTCGTCGCCATCATGGGGGGCACGGTGACGCTCATCGGCACGGCGACCAACCTGGTCGTGCACGGCGAGGCGGTCGCGCGCGGATACGACGAGCTGAGCATGTTCTCGATCGCCCCGGTGGGCCTGATCTGTCTGGCCGTCGGGATGCTCTACCTCTTCACCGTGGGGCGTCGCCAGATCCCGAGGCGCGAGCGGCCGCCGGACCTCTCCAGCCGCTACGGCGTGCGCAGGTTCACGACCGAGTTCCGGGTGGGCGAGGGCTCGCTGGTCGCCGGACGATCGCTGGCGCAGCTGCGCTGGGGCGAGCGCTTCGACGTGGTGATCGTCGGCATCGAGCGCGGCGGACGGCTCATCTCGCTTCCCGCCGGCGAACGCGTGCTCGAGACCGGCGACCGGCTCTACGCCCAGGGCGCGGCGGACAACCTGCTCCGCCTGGCCCAGCGGCAGAGGCTGGACACGCCGGAGGGGAAGGTGCCCCGGGAAGCCGCCGAGAAGGTCTCGGGCGGACGCATGCTCGAGGTGGTCGTCGGGCCGGGATCGGCGCTGGTGGGGCGAACCCTCAAGGAACTCGCGTTCGCCCAGCGCTACGACCTCACCGTGCTCGGTGTCCAGAGCCACGGGACGGCCGTCACCGACCGCATCGCGCAGCTGGAGTTCTCGGTGGGCGACATCCTCCTCGTGCGCGGCGAGTCCTCCGCGCTGGACCGCCTGGTCGACGAGCCCGGCTTCATCCCGATGGCCGAAGTGGACCACCCGGTGGGCAGCCGTCCGCGCGCCGCCTTCGCCGCCGGCGTCATGGCCGTCGTCGTGCTGGTCGCGAGCCTGGGGATCTTCCCCATCTCGACGTCGGCGCTGGCCGGCGTGGCGCTCATGGTGTTCACCGGATGCGTGCGCATGGACGAGATCTACGGCGAGCTGGACTGGCTGGTGGTGTTCGTGATGGCCGGGCTCATTCCCTTGGGCCTGGCGATGGAGTCGTCGGGCGCCGCCGAGTGGATCGCCACGGCGGTCGTGGGCGCCACCTCCGGCCTGGGCGAGACCGGGATGATCGCCGCCTTCTACATGCTGACGGCCGTCATGACGGCCGTGGTGGCGAACACCGCCACCGCCGTGATGCTCACCCCCGTCGCCATCATCGTGGCCCAGAACGCGGGGCTCAACCCCTACGCGCTGCTGGTGACGGTCATGTTCGGGGCTTCGGCGTCGTTCGTGACGCCGTTCGGATACAAGACCAACGTGATGATCTACTCGCCCGGCGGGTACCGCTTCATGGACTTCGTGAAGGTGGGCGGCCCCCTCAACCTGCTCCTGGCGATCGTCGCCTCGATCTGCATCCCCTTCTTCTGGCCCAGTTGAGGACCGGGGTCGCGGCCGGGACGGACCCGGGCGGCGACGCCGCCCGTTCGTCGGGCCCCCGCGCTCGTCCGGGTTCCGAGGCCCGACCGTCCGTCGAGTCGGCCGGCGCGAGTCCCCGCGCACCGATGCGGCGTCCCGGTTCCCGGCGGGGGAAGCGCCCGGCCCCGCCCGCATCGCGCCTGCCGGCCTCCGCCGTCTCGGGCGCGCCGGGCAGCCCGCAGGGAACCGACGGGGCGGATCGAGCATAGGCGATGGCGACGGTCGCGACGCTGGCGTCGAACGCCGCCTCGGCCTTGGGACGGGCGACGATCGGGCTGGTCCGCGACCTCGCCGTGGGGTTGGGACTGGGGGTGTACGCCGTGAAGCACCGCATCGGGGCCGGACGCTGGCGCAGCGATCTGCGCACCCGCAGCGGGAGGGTGGGCGTCGTCGCGCGCAGGCGGTCGGGTCCGAGGATCCTGGTTCACGGGGTCAGCGTGGGCGAGATCCACGCGCTCGAGCCCCTGGTCGGGGCGCTCGGCCGTTCGCCGCGGACGCCCGACGTGGTGGTCAGCGCCAGCACCGAGACGGGACACGCGCGCGCCCAGCGCCTCTACGGCGAGTCCCACGAAGTCGTTCGCTTCCCCCTGGACCTCACCTGGATGGTCGGGCGCTTCCTGGACTCCGTCCGGCCGGACATGGTCGCGCTGGCCGAGCTCGAGCTCTGGCCCTCCTTCCTGGCCGCGTGCTGGGCCCGGGGGATCCCGGTGTGCGTGGTCGGAGGCCGCCTCTCGAAGCGCAGCTTCCGAGGCTACAGCCTGGGGCGCCTCCTGGTCGCCCGCATGTTCCGCAGGCTCGCCCTGGTCGTGGCCCAGACCGAGACGGACCGGAGCCGCTTCGAGTGGCTGGGCGCGCTTCCCCAGCGGACCGTCGTGGGGGGAAGTCTCAAGTGGGACGCGTCGGCGACCGGCGTCGACGCGGAGGACGGGGAAGCCGAGGCGGCCGAGCGCTTGGCCGCCGAACTGGGCGTCGACCGGGCCCGTCCGCTCGTCGTGGCCGGGTCGACCGGACCGGGCGAAGAGAAGGCGCTGCTGGACCGGCTTCCTCCGGAGTGCCAGCTGCTGCTGGCGCCTCGGGACCCGGATCGCTGGGACGAGGTCGCCCGTCTGGCGCCGGGGATGCGGAGACGCACGCAGGCGTCGTCGCCGCCGGCGGAATCGAGCGCCGCGCGCGCGTTTCTGCTGGACACGCTGGGCGAGCTGACCGTCGCCTATCGGCTGGCCGACGCGGCGTTCGTCGGCCGGAGTCTGGTCCCGATGGGGGGATCGAACCCGCTGGAGTCGGTGGCGCGCGGAAAGCCCACCGTGACCGGGCCCCACTGCGAGAACTTTCGCGGCGTCGTCGAGGCCCTGCAGGCGGACGGCGGCATCGTCGTGACCGACCGGCCGATGGCGACGGTCGGCGCCTGGCTGGCGGATCCGGACGCGGCCGCGCGCGTCGTCGCGGGCGGGCGCCGCGCGCTCGAGCGCAACCGGGGCGCGTCCGAACGCACGGCCCGGGAGCTGCTCCGCATCCTGTAGACGCCTCGGTCGCGCGGGCGGCGCGCGGGCCTTCGGCCTCCCGGTCCCCCTTGGCCGGGCGCCGCGGCGGAGAACGAAGCGGAGCTGGCCAACGGGTCGCGAAGGCCCTATCCTGCGGGCGAGGGCGGGGGCGCCAAGGGCCGCGCTCGCCGACGCCGACCCAACTTCGGGTCGACGGAGCGGAGGTTCTCCCAAGGAGGCTCGCGGTGATTTCGGTGTTCTCGCTTTGGTTGCCGATCGTCGCGTCCGCGGCGGTCGTCTTCGTGGTCAGCGCGATGGTGTGGATGGTCCTTCCGCACCACAAGAAGGACTTCGCCCGGGCGGACGACGAGGACGGCCTGATGGACGCCGTCCGCAAGAGCGTCTCCGGAGCCGGCATGGTCTACTTCCCCTGGGCCGACGGCAAGGAGATGAACACGGAGGAGTACCGGGACAAGGTGCGCGCCGGGCCGGTGGGCATCCTTCGCGTTCGGGACCCCGAGGCGGTGCTGGACATGCGTGCCTCGCTGCTCAAGTCGATGGTCCTGTACCTCGCGGTCAGCCTGCTCGTGGCCTACGTCGCCGCGCTCGGCCTCGAGCCGGGAGCCCCGTACATGTCGGTCTTCAAGGTGGTCTCCACGACGGCCTTCCTGTCCTACGGGTTCGTGGGCTTCCAGGAGAGCGTGTGGTTCGGCCTGCCCGGATCGGTCGCCTTCAAGCACGCGCTGGACGGGCTCGCGTACGCCCTGCTCACGGCGGGGATCTTCGGCTGGCTCTGGCCGGCTTGACCCGATTCGAGGAGGAGCGGTCCATGAGCGACGTCGTCTACGAGTCCCGGGTTCGCATCGAGCGCCGACGCGGCCCGGACCGGCTGGCTTGGGTGCCGGCGCGCGAGGCCCCGGTCCGGTTCGGGGTCCACGGGCCGATCGCCGAACACTACGGCGCGCGGCCGAAGACCGAGACGACGACCACGCTGGACTACGTCGTCGCGGCCACCGGCGGCTGACTGGTCGGCACCTTCGGGGGCGTGCTGGAGGCACGCGGGATCGACGCTTCGGACGGCAAGCTGACGGCCGACGTGCGGGGCCGGATCGGCAAGGAGGACGGCGTGCTCGTCGTCCGGTCGATCCACGTGCGGTATCGTCTCGAGGCTCCCGACGCCGACGCCGACGTCGTGCGCCGGGCCCTGGCCCTGCACCCCATGCGATGTCCCGTGTACCGGACGCTTCGCGACGCGATCGACGTGACGACGGAGCTGGAGCTCCGGTAGATTCCGGCGGCGGCGCGGAGCGTCGCGCGGTTCGGCGGCGGGTGCGCTCCGTCGACTTCCCCCGACGAGGACGGCGTTCGATTCATGCGACCGGGAGGCGCTGTGGCTGCAAGCGACGAAATCGTCTTCGAGGTTTCCGAAGCGGCCGAGGGCGGCTACGACGCGAGAGCGCTTGGCTACGCCATCTTCACCCAAGGGGACGGCCGGGAGGACCTGAAGGCGATGGTCCGGGACGCCGTGCGCTGCCGCTTCGATCGCGGGGGAGCGCCGAAGGTCATCCGGATCCGCTGGCCGCGGGAGGAAGCGGCCGACGTCGTGCGCCCTTTCCGCCGACGACGCGCGTTCGGGGCGATTCCGGCGTCGGCGGCGCGCCGACGAGGCGAACCTTCCACGCGCCGTCCGACGTAGGATTTCGGCGGACGCCACGGGGCGGGACCTTCGTGCGCCCTTGCCGTCGGGCGATCGGCGTCGGGAGGTTGGGAGTCGGCGCTCGCTCCCAAGCGGGCGATTCGCCGCGTCTCTTCAGGGATCAGCGAACCATGGCCTACATTTTCAGGCGCGTCGTGCGCCTCGTGCTGGACTGGCTGCGGAACAAGGTGTAGATCGGCGGGGCGGGCGCGCCCGGAGCGCGCCGGAACTCCCGCGCGTCCTGGGCCGAAAGCGCGGCTACGTCACCGGTCGCATCCGCTGCATGATCTTCGTCATGTACTTCTCGAAGAACCACTTCTGGATGTCCATCATGTCCAGCTCGCGGCCCTGGATGTAGGCCTGCTCGATCTCGCTGGTCATGTCCAGGGGCGTTCCCGTGGTGATCAGCAGCGTCGCGTGCTTGCCCGGCTCTAGAGAACCGACCCGGTCGTCGATGCCCATGAACTCGGCCGCGTTGATGGTCACGGCCTTGATCGCCTCCTCCTCGGGCAGCCCGAACGCGACGGCGACGCCGGCCTCCCAGGGCAGCCGGTTGCTGTAGAGCGCGCCCGCCCCGCCCGAGATCGCGAACCTCACGCCCGCCTCGTGCAGGCGGGCCGGCATGGAGTAGGCGTCGTCGTAGCCCTCGTGCGCCCGGCGAGGCGCGGCCAGCGTGGAGGTCAGGATCACCGGCACGTCGTGGGCCGCCAGCCGGTCGGCGACGTGGATCGCGTCGCGGCCGCCCCGGATCACGAGGCGCAGACCCTCCTCCCGGGCCCAGGTGATCGCGTCGTTGATCTGGGCCGCGCCGTCGGCCGCGACGACCACGGGCACGTCTCCGTCCAGGGCCGGGATCGTCGCCGTGTAGCGCGAGTCGCTGCGCGCGTCCTCTCCCGCCCGCACGGCGTCCCGGTAGGCCCGGGCCTCGGCGAAGAAGTCCTTGAGATCGCGCACCTGGTCCTCGTAGCTGGGACGGTCCTCGGGGTCCGGGAAGCCCGGCGGCCGAAATCCCCTGAACCTGCGCGGGTTCGGATTCGGCCAGTTGACGTTCAGCGCGGCCGCCGACTCGAGCGTCATCTCCTCCCAGCTCCACCCCTCGAGGCTCATCGCCGAGCTCATCCCCGAGACGAGGCCGCCCGCGGGCGTGGTCAGCGTCACCAGGACGCCGGCCGAGCGCGTGGTCCCGATGTGGCGGCTCTCGGCGTTGACCGCCACGGCGGCGCGCACGTTCGGGTTGAAGTCCCCGAGCTCGACGAGGTCGTTGGACACGCCGACGGCGCCGATCTCGCTGATGCCGACCGTGCTGTAGGCGTCGATGAGCCCGGGGTAGACGTGCTTGCCGCTGGCGTCCACGACGCGCGCGCCGGCGGGGATCTCGACGTCCGCGCCCACGGCCGTGATCACGCCGCCCTCGAACACGATCGTCCCGTTCTCCACCACGCCCGAGGTCACGGTGTGGATCGTGGCGCCCGTGAGCGCGACCGGGCCCGCCTGCGGCGGCACGGTCATGCGCACCTGCGCGCGAGCGGTCTCGGGGTTCGCGCCCTGGGCCGCGAGCGCGACCGCCGTCAGCGCCGCGGCGGCGAGGCGGACCGAGCGTCCGCGTCCGGGAATCGTCGTCGGAGTCGTCGTCATGTCAGTCGTTCTCCTCGGCCTCGAGCACGGCCTGAATCAGCTGCGTGCGTTCTCGTTGGATCCTCTCCCGCATCGCCTGGTCCTCCTCGAGCGAGAAGTACCGGCGTCCGTCGATCCAGGTCTCCTCGGCGCGGGTGAACTGGGACAGCGGATTGCCGTTCCAGATGACGAAGTCGGCGTCCTTGCCCGCCTCCAGCGAGCCCACCCGGTCGTCGATGGCGATCGCCTTGGCGGCGCCGTTCGTCACCGTCGACAGCGCCTGCTCCTCGGTCAGGCCGGTGCGAAGCAGCTTGCCGGCCTCCCAGTTCATGCGGCTCGCGATCTCGCTGTTGTCGGAGTGCAGCGAGGTGACGACGCCCGCTTCGATCAGCAGGCGGGCGTTGTACGAGATCGCGTCGTAGGCCTCGAGCTTGAAGGCGCCCCAGTCGCTCCACACCACGGCCGCCACGCCCGAAGCGGCCAGCTCCGGCGCGATCTTGTAGGCCTCGACGCCGTGCTGCAGCGTCTGGACGCGGAACCCGAACTCCTCGGCCAGGCGCATCAGGGCGAGGAACTCGTCGGCGCGGTACCCGTGCACCGAGATCAGCAGCTCCTGGTCCAGGATGTCCAGAATGGCCTCCATGCGCAGGTCGCGCCTCGGCGGAAGGCCCTCGCCCCCCTCCTCCCAGCGGCGCCACTCGGACTCGTAGTCCCGGGCGGCCATGAAGTGGTCCCGGATGATCTCCTGCACGCCCATGCGCGTGTCGGGGTAGCGGCCCTGGCGGCGCTTCGGGTTCTCGCCCAGGGCGAACTTCACCGTCCGGGGCGCGTTCTCGAGCTTGAGGTCCTCCGGCAGAGAGCCCCAGCGCATCTTCACGAAGACGTTCTGCCCGCCGATCGGGTTCGCGGAGCCGTGCTTGATGTGCGCGGTCGTCAGGCCGCCGGCGACCTGTCGGTACATCCAGATGTTGTTGTGGGTGACGACGTCGCCCATCTCGACCTCGGGCACGATCGCGAACCCGCTCTCGTTCACGCTGCTCACGCCGGAGTGGATGTGCGGGTCGATCAGCCCGGGCGTCACGTGGCGGCCGGCGCCGTCGATCTCGAGCGCGCCCCTCGGCGCGCTCAGGTCGCGGCCCACGGCGGCGACGCGCCCGTCCTCGACGAGCAGGTCGGCGTCATCGAGGCGCCCCTCGGGGCCCTGGGTCCACACGGTCGCTCCCCGCACGACGACGGCCCGCGGACGCTCGGGCGCTTCGCTTCTCCCGTACTCCATCATCGGGCGGATGCGCGGCAGGTCGAGCTCGGGGACCTTCGTCGCCACCGCGGCCCGCGCCTCGCCCTCGAACGCTTCCGTCCGCGTGCCGCGAAACGACGGGTCGGCGCCGTTGGGCAGCGAGACCCATCCGTAGAAGTCGTCCGCCTGGATCGATCCGGTCAGGAGCACGGCGCCCTGGTAGCGCAGGTCCGCGCCGTCGAAGGTCGCCTCGAGGCGCCCCGTCTCCGCCACCGCGGAAACGGACGCCAGGTCGACGACGATCCCTTCGGCCCCGGGGTCGCTGAGCACCATCTCGAGGGTGCCGGTCAACCGGTTGAGCGAGCCGGCGATTTCGAGGATCGCGTCGAAGCCCCAAGCGTCGCTGGACGCGATGCGCCACGTCCCGCGCGGATCGATCTGCGCGGGCCTGGTGACGCCGTAGACCTGGCCCCGGACCCAGACGTCGCGCACGGTCGCCTCTTCCGTGAACAGGTCGCCCTCGACGACGACGAGGTTCGCCACCTTGCCCTCGGCGATCGTCCCGTGGGTGCGGTCGATGCCGAGCCACTGGGCGGGCGTCACGGTCAGCGCGCGGAGCGCGTCCTCGGCGGAGAGGCCGCGGGCGACCGCCGTGCGCAGGTTCGGGAGGAAGTCGTTGATCGAGGACAGCCCGTCCGTCGTGATCGCGAACGGGACGCCCGCTTGGGCGAGGCGAGCCGGGCTCTCGGGCGCCAGGTACCACTCGCGCAGCTCGGCCAAGGTGGCGTTCAGCGCCGACTCGGGATCGTCCACGTCGGGCGCGCCGGGGAAGTCGAGCGGGACGATCAGCGGGTCGCTTCGTCCCTCGAGGACGTCGACGATGCGGTGTTCCTGGCCGTTGCCGCGGAACCACGGGGTCAGCCGGAAGTCTCGGGCGATCTTGCGGGCGCGCAGGTACTCCTCCTCGCTGCCCGTCTCGAAGAGCACCGGCTGAGCCCCCGCGACGGCGTCGGCGAGCGCCGCGAGCGCCTCGCTCGTCTCGGGCGGCAGAAACGCGCGGCCGCTCGCCTCGTAGGCGTCCCACGCCCGTCCGTACCACTCGGCGTCCATGAACGTCTGCTTGATCAGCGCGATCGTGCCCATGGTCGAGTTCGGATACGAGCCGCCGAGCTCGAAGGAGCGCCGGAAGCCGACCGACTGGACGACGCCGGGGCGCAGGATGCGCTCGCGCACGCCCCCGTCGCCCAGATCGACGACCGACGCCGAGCCGCGGAAGATCCCGTGGCGGGGCACGGCGAGAGCGGTCCCGAAGCCCAGGGAGCGGAGCGCCGCGCGGCGCTCCTCGTCGTCGCTCAGGTTCGACGTCGAGCTGAACCAGGCGCGGACCTGCGGATTCCAGTGGGTGGGGCCCGCGTCGTCGCCCTCGGGCACGTCGTCCATCCCCAGGTCGGCGTGGGCGTCGACGAAGCCCGGGTACACGGTCAGACCCTCGAGGTCCCACACGCGCGCGCCCGCCGGAGCGTCCCCGCCCTCGGAGACCCCCTCGACGAATCCGTCCCGCACCACGACCGTGGCCTCGTCCAGGACGACGCCCGGCGCCGTCACCACGCGCCCGCCCACCAGCGCGTGATACCCGGAGGCGTTGTCCCGGATGCCTCGGACCGGTTCGGTCCGCGCCGACTGCTGGGCCGTCGCTCCGACGGTCGTCAGGGCCGCGAGGCCCGCTGCGGCTAGAAGCGCTCTCATGGGCTTGTCCCCTTGCTCGCTTGCCCCGACGGGACCCCGGTCGCAGGGCCCACGAGTCCGGGCGACGTTTGAAGAATCGTTCGGGAGTCCAGGGGCGGCGCCCCGTTTCGGACTCGGTCCTCATGGATCCGCCCCACGGGACTCTCGATCGCGCCGACAGGGATGCCGGACGGCCGCGTTGGGCTGGTTCCCCTCCAATCCGGCGCAGGGCGCAAACTACGAGCGGACGGGGCGGAAAAGCAAATCGTCGCTGCGAGGGCTGTCGAGGTCGTCCGTCCAAGGGGCAACAAGGGATCCTCGGAGCCCCCCTGGTCCGGGGCGTCCTCCCATTACGACTCTGGCAGCGGTGCGCCGCGCTCGAAGTAGTCAAGAAGTGCGAGGGCGACCTTTTGTGCGGCATAGCGGTCGGTTGCGTCATTCCGTCGCAGCCGACGCGCGACGAACCGCAGCGGATCCGGATAGGCGAGGGCCGACGCGGCGACCCAGTGACCGACTGCCCATTGACCCGCGCCCGCGAACATCAGACTCGAGTACAGGTCGAGGAGGTCGGCTGGATCGATCTCGAGCGAGAGCATTGCCTCGCGGACTTCCGGTTTGGTCGCGCAGTAGGCCAACAGGTCTTCTAGGCCAGAGCTTCCGTCCGGAACGTTCCCCGTCACCACGTCGAAGGTCGAGGTTCGGGGGTCGCGCGGTCGTCCGAGGCGTCGGGAGATTCGGAGAAGAACGGGGTCGGGAAGCCCTCGGAACATGGCTGGCGGCGAATCGTCGTCGCGGTACATCCGCGAGAAGATCCAGACGGCCACAGCGGCTGCGCGGGGACGCGCGATCCTGACGTAGATCGGTGTGAGGACGATGGCTAGAGAGCCGGCCCTCCAACCGAACGTGACGAACCCGATGCTCCACAGCCCGCACACCGCGAGACCCAGGATCGTGTGGATTCGCGCCTTTCGGGAGCCCTTCAGGAACCCGTTGAGCGTGAATAGGAATAGCGCCGCGGCCAAGGTGGCGTGGAAGACGTAGATCATTGGGCCGTCGAGTTTTGAATCGAGGATTGGCCTTAGCAGGAAGTGTGCGAGGGCGACCAGCGCATGCCCGATCGCAGCGTGCCGACGAAGGCCCGGACGCCCCGCTGCGCGACCGAGCGCAGGAACAGCAGCGCGATCACCGCCAGGCAGATCCGGTGGAGCGCGCCGGGCGCATCCTCCGTGAGATCGGTCAGCGAAGGCATGGTCAGGGCGCCGAAGGCGGCGTTGACGGCCAGGCCGACCGCGATCGCGAAGGCGAACATGGCTACGGCGAACGTCGCCGCGGCGCGGCGACCGTGCATGCTCCTCACGAGCCCGAGGGTGGCGACGTTGGTGGACGGGCCGGTGACCAGAAAGGCGATGCCGGCGCCGGGCGAGAGTCCGGTCGCCAGAAACGCGGCGACCAGGGGCGTCGACGACACGGCGCAGAAGCAGGCGGGGAAGCCCAGCAGCGCGAAGAGGACGACGGCGGCGACGGGCGGCAGGGTTCCCAGCCACCCGCTCTCCAGCACGGGGACGATGAGCGCCGCTACGGCGAGCCCGAGAACGATCCAGGGCGCCGTGTGGTGGACCATGTCGCCCGTGCCCGTTCGCACGGCGTCCTTGAGGCGCGTGCGCACGGTGGCGTCGCAGTGGGGCCCGCACCGCGGCCCTTCCGTGCATTCGTTGGGCGGCAGCCTGCGTCCGACGAGGGCGCCGACCGTCAGCGCCACGACGCCGATCGCGGCCACGCGCAGCAGAGTGACGTGGCCTCCGAGGAGCGGCACGGAGAGCAGGACGGCTTCCAGGCTCAGGGCGGGCGCGGCCACGAGGAACGCGACCGCGGCGGCGGCCGACGCGCCTCGCTGGACCAGCCCTCGGTACAGGGGCACCACGCCGCAGGAGCACACCTGCAGGGGCGCGCCGATCGCGACGCCGCGCCCGGCCTGGGAGACGGGACCGGCGCTCCGCATCCAGGTCACCAGGCGTTCGGGCAGAAACACGCTCACGAGTCCGGCGCATACGTATGCGAGCAGGAGCGCGGGCGCGCTTTCGGCCGCCAGCGAGTAGAAGCGGGAGAGGAAGGCTCTCGGGCTCTCGGCGTGCGGGTCGGCGGCGGCGAGGTAGAACGCGATCAGGACCCCAACGGCCAGGACCGCGCCCCATCCCTCGAGGCGTCGGTCCCTATCGGTCGTCGCGGAGCCCTGGCGGTGGAAGACGACGTGGACCAGAGATCCGCCGACCGCCGCCTGGAACAGCGTCAGCGCGGTCGAGGTATGGGGCGCGCCGCCCGCCGACAGGAGCCCGAAGCCGACCCACGTGGCAACTGCGACCGACGCGAGCGCCAGGGCGCCGGCCCGACGATTCGTTTCGCGCGACACCAGCCACCACACGGCGATCCCGATCGGGACGCGGTGCAGGACGATCGCGGAGCCCAGGGGCGCGGCGGCCGCTCCGTCGGAAAGGGTCGCCACGGCGGCGCCCTCGAACGCGGCGTGAACGAGGAGTCCGGCGCCTCCGGCCAACAGGGCCCAGCGGTGGACCGTCGCGCGACGGTCCGAGGTCTCCGCGTGACCGCCCCGCGTCGCCCGCTTGACCGCTGCCGGCAGCAGGAAGCCCGTCGCGAGCGCGGCGAGGACGGCCCAATCTCCCTGCGCGACCGCCCGGGGCACGAATTCGAGGAACACGAGCCCGGGCACGGCGGCTGCGACCAGTCCGTCGATCGCGGGAACCCATCCCCTGCGCCCGCTCGTGGCCCAGTCGAGCAGAGGACCCACGGCGAGGGCCGCGACGGAGGCGAGGAAAAACGGCATGCGGGGGCGATCCTGGGGCGCTTCGGGGTGAGATCCATGAAGGTAGCCGACCTTGGCCTCTCGGACAGCCCGCGTTGGTTGTCCGCGCCCGTCTTCCGGTCCCGGGTCGGGGGGTGACCGTGGCGGACCGGCGCCGCGTCTCGAACGCTTTGCGCACTGCATGTGGCTACGTTGATGGGATATGACGCGGGGGCTGCGGCGCCCTGCTCGGGCCTCGGGCGGGCCTTCGCTGGACGGAAACCAAGGAGTGCGGGTGTTCGAGGGATCGGCGAACGCGTTCCGGCTACGGAGGCGCGGCGGGAGGACTGCGCTGGGCGTGGCCTCGCTGGCGTTCGTCGGCGCTTGCGGCGACGGCCCGGGGCCCGGGGGCGTGGAGCCGATGGCGGACCCGGTTCCGGAGGTCGTTTCCGTCGCCCCGCGAGAGGCGCTCTTGGAATCCCTGGGGGACACCGTCCGGCTCGTGGCGACGGTTCTCGACGCGGACGGCGAGCCGGTGACGGGTGTGCGCGTGACGTGGGCGTCGGACGACTCGGACGTGGTCGGCGTCGACTCCGCCGGCCTAGCGACGGCGATGGCCAACGGGCGAGCGATGGTCGCCGCGACGGTGGCCGGCGTGGCCGGCGGGGCGGCCGTCGAGGTCGAACAGGTTCCGGCGTCGCTCGCGGTGACGCCGGCGGTCGACTCGCTCACCGTGGGCGACTCCGCGCGGGTGAGCGCGGAGGCGTTCGACGCCGGCGGATCCACCGTCCATGGAGCGGAAGTCCAGTGGGCCTCGAGCGACTCCGGCGTGGCGACGGTCGACGCCGACGGTTGGGTCCGGGCCACGGCGCCAGGCAGAGTCGAGATTACGGCGTGGCTCGCGGGCCTGGAGTCGTCGGCCGCGTTCGTCTCCCTTCCGCTCCCGGAGGCGCGGGCCCTGGCGCTCTTCTTCGAGGCGGCGGGCGGACCGCTTTGGAAGAACGCGGAGAATTGGCTGACCGACGCCCCGCTGTCGGATTGGCACGGGGTCGGGGTGGGCGGCGACGGTCGGGTGGAGCACCTCCAGCTGGACGACAACGGTTTGATCGGCGCGTTGTCGCCTCGGATCGACGCGCTCGGCTCCCTGGTGTCGCTGCACTTGGGCGCCAACGAGTTGACGGGCCCCATCCCGCCGGAGATCGGTCGCCTGACGCGGCTGAAGTCGCTCGACCTCTCCTACAACCTGTTCTCCGGCCCGCTCCCGCCCGAGATCGGCGACCTGGTCTCGCTCGAGCGGCTGGGTCTGTTCGGGAATCGGTTGACGGGCGCGGTTCCGGCGGAGATCGGCGACCTAGGGTACCTCACGTCGCTGGACCTGTGCTACAACCAGCTCTCGGGTCCGATTCCGCCCGAGATCGGCCGGCTGACCCGGCTGGAGACCTTGGCGCTCTGCGGCATCGACGTCGATCTGGAGGCGGGGAACCGGTTGACGGGTCCGATTCCGCCCGAGATCGGCGCCCTGACCCGCCTTCGGTCGCTCAACCTGGGCGCGAACCTGCTCACGGGTCCGATTCCCGCGGAAATCGGGAATCTGGTCGCCCTGGACTCGCTGTCGCTCTACAGCAACCTGCTTACGGGCCCCATCCCGCCGGAGATCGGTCGGCTGACCGGCCTCGAGACGCTGTCCGCCTACGGGAACCGGTTGACGGGCTCGATTCCGGCGGAGATGGGCGACCTGGCGAACCTGCGCGTTCTCAACCTCGGGCGGGGGTACAGCAACGGCGACAATCTGCTGACGGGGGCGATTCCGCCGGCGCTCGGTCGACTCGAGCGTCTTGCGCGCCTGGACCTGGGGGGCAACGATCTCACCGGGGAGATCCCGCCGGAGCTGGGACGGCTGTCGGCGCTGGAGGGACTCGAGCTGGGGTCCAACGCGCTGACGGGCGCGATCCCGGAGACGTTCGGAGACCTGGGGTCGCTGGTGCGGCTCTCCCTATGCACGAACCAACTGGAGGGCCGGATTCCGGAGGCGCTGGGGAGTGCATCGGCGCTGACGGAGCTGTACCTTTGCTCGAATCGGCTGACCGGGGGGGTGCCGCCGGCGCTGGGAGAGCTGGCCGATCTCCGGCATCTGCACGTGGCGGCGAATCGGATGAGCGGGGTGGTGCCCGAGGCGCTGGTTGCGCTCAGGCGATTGCGCAACTTCAATTGGGGCGGAAACGACGGTCTTTGCGTACCTTCGAGGGAGCCGTACCTGACGTGGCTCACCGGGCTGGCTGGAGCGCACGGCGATTTCTGTACCGCAACAGTCCTGGGATCAGTCGCGTCCTCCAAGGTGAAGCGTAGTGTACAAGTTGGATCCGGCCGCCTATTTGGTTTGAGTTTGGATCAAGAGGCGGAATACGGGCATGTAGTATCGGCAACCACGGTCAAGTAGCGCACGACTGGCAACGGGCTGTGCGCCGACCGCCCCTGCCAACTGACCCGCAGTCGGAGCGGCGTGCTGATCTGCTAGAATCGACTTACGGAAAAACGATACACTGCCGCTTGAGATGGTCGCTCTATCGAGATATCCTGATGACAACTGATATACGCTGTAACTGTCATCCGAGAGCCGTTCCGTGTGCAGAAACGGTGGGATATAGTAGCAAATTCACGACCCCCCTATAAGGGGATCCAATGTCCAGCTCCTGACATTCATACTTTTTCCATAGTTTTCCCAAAATGCACTAAATTTATCGCTTTGCTGAATCGATGTGAAATCTGGACGGTAGAGCAAATAAACAGTCGTCTCAAATCCCGCTAAATCAGACCCAAGATATATCGGAACGTTATCGAATTCAGGGGGGTTATGCAAAAATGATACAGACTCTGAATTTTGTATCATGTCAGACACGAAAATCAGATCCCGTCGAAAACCTGAATCTACTGGTGGCACCCTCCCGTTGCTAGCCGCTTGTACTGTAGCAGCCTGGACCGCCTCTAGTATGGGCGACGCAGTGTCGTCGCCTTCACGAAATACGCTGTCAAAAACTACCTCAATACGTTTCTTGTACTCTATCCAGTTTCGTCGGTATACGTCTGGCCGCCTAGTATCATCTGGGTTTACCGGTATACACATCTCCAACCTAGGTTTTATCTCCTCGTCTTTCCCTAAGTCCCTCACAGCGTACACCCGCATCTTTGTAAGTGGCGAAGAGTCCAAATGCTCTGCGATCCTGTTTCGTATGTCGTTCCTAGTGACAAAGGAAATAGTATCTGAAGAATCCAAAAGAATGTTCGCTTCTCCACGTATTCGACAAGTATACGGACACAAGTCTTCTCCGTCCACTTCGCATTGTTCAGGGGGCCTATCTGACGGAGGAGGACACCCTGTGATGACGAGTACCACCATGAATACCATAAAATATCGAAACATCAAGTGACCTCTCTCCATTCACCTTGGCTGTTGCCCTTGCGATCACTCTCCTCGAAGAGACGAATTACCCACCGTCTATCAAATTCTGGAAGAGCGTCTATCACTGTGGAAAACTGCGCGTACAAATCAGACACGTGTCTCCTAGCGCCATCTACGACATTTTGCATGTCCACTATTCGATGTCTATTGGCGTCCCTAGCCGATTCCATGACTTGTAGGACATTGTCTCGACTCGGCACGTCATCCGCTTGAAATTGCGGTATTTTCCATTGTGGAGCCCATGGCCGTGACCAATGGTCGGGAGCGGGCTCCTCGCCACGCGCCTCCCGGTTTGCGTTTCGGTAAATATCCAATCCCATTCGGCATTCGGTCTCAAGATTCTCTCGTAGCGTTGCAAGTGAAGTCGCCTGGGTTTGGATTCCCTCGTGCCTGGCCAAAAAGTCACCAGGCGACCAGCGAAGTACCTCAAGCGCCTCCCCGTGAAGGTGATCAAGTTCACGAATGGTTCCTGTCAGAACGCGGTGGGAGGCTCGTAAGGTCATTGCCTTGATTTTCCTAGGCAATTGGGTACCGCTGTTGTCATCGCGGCGGCGCCAGTGTTGCAACGCAAACCACCAAAGTGACATCCCGAGTGCCAAAAAGAACCATGACTTTATTCCTTCGAACCAAATGGGGTTGCCTCTTAGCAGGCAAAGAGCCTCTTGACTAGCCGACGCGATGGCGCTTTCGGTGTAGCACTCGACCACGTGTTCAGGCACATGCAATTCCTCGGCGATATCTGGAATGGACATATCGGGACGTGGTGCGCTTGGAGGATAATTGGGAGACAGCGCATCCCGATAGTGAGCGACCCCAAGATGAAATGCAACAGTTGGGATCATAATGACGGAAAACAGCATGCCGATCCACCAGCGGCGATCTTTCGCATCCATCCATAAATCGACTACACGTGCCGCCAAATACGCAAGTGCAATAATGTTGACCATACTGATAAGAATGGCCTCAATGAACCCTTGTCTCGGGCGTACGATCTGTTCGGCGAAGAAAAACCCATTCAATGCAGTTTCGATTGCAATAAACAAAATGGCCATGCCCCACATCTTGAAGTTCGATTTTGACGTGGAACGATGCGCTAGCCGACGAGAAAATCGACGCATCACAGAGTGGCGTGGATCATTTCCTGGAGACGCAAAATGCGGATACCTTGTAACTACCTGCCGCAGTTCTTCTTCGAGGGTGTGATGGGGGGCGTGTCCAGCAATTAGTGCGATTTGTCGCAATTGGTCGCGGAAGCGGCGCACAGTATCCTGAATCTTCGCTTTGATCTGCGGGAGCTCGGGAGGACCCGTAGTTTTACGTTGGTCGAGACGTGCGACATCATCACAATACGATGCAATGGTATCGCGATGAACACTGTCTGCCTCTTCTAGGACGTGAAGGCAATCGGAAACCAATGTCTCTTCGACGGAATCCAACTCATCGGCATTGGGTGCCGGCTGATTCTGGAATCCGCGGGCACTTCCGTGACGGACAAGCGATTCACGTCGAATTAGTCCTTCCGGGACCACAGTCGAAATTCGAGGTACGGCAAGATCGGTCGTAACCTCGACATTGCGCAACGGAGATCCCGGCTGGCCCACTTCAACAGATCTCGCCGAAAAGTCGACGGTGGGATCGTCTGCCGGTGGCACGTCGTTACCACTACCATTGGTCTTGCGTGGAGCGGACTTATGGTCCGTGGAGTTGGAATCAAGCGAGCGGTGTGTCTTGGGTTTGGATGCGGTTCGGTCCACGGCGGAGCCTCAAATTAGATTAGAGTTTATGACATCGGATGATATCGAATGTTGTCTTGTGTAGGCGAGTGTGTCAGGAAAAGCGTTCGTGGTCGGAAAATCGCTGGGGCATTCTCGCCTGTGTAGCGCGTGCATGTGCTCGAAGTCCCTCCATTCGAGCGAACGTCGCAGCATCTCGGCCGACGCGTTCAAGATCGGGCCCATCGCGCATGCGAATCCAAGTTGGCCTCCTCAGGAAAGACAGCACGGAAAGGCCGCTGGCAAACCGTGCGGTGCCTCCGGTCGGCAACGTGTGGTTCGGGCCGACTCCGTAGTCACCGAAGACCTCCGCAGCCGACTCGCCAACGAACAGGGCACCGTAGCGGTTGACCTCCCCTTCCCAGTGCTTCACGCTACTACCATGGAGCTGCAGGTGTTCCGGCGCAAGGGCCTCGCAACATCGAAGCGCGTCGATCTCTGGCGCTACCACCGCGAAACCGTTGGCGAGGGCGACTCGGGCGACGCCGCCCGTCGGCAAATCCGCCAGCTGGCGACCGAGTTCGGCCTCGACGCGCTCGACCAGCGACGCATCGGTCGAGATCAGCACCGGCAACGCGTCCGGGTCGTGCTCCGCCTGGGCGAGGAGGTCGGCGGCGATCAACCGTGCGTCGCCGTCCTCGTCCGTGAGGACGACAAGTTCGGACGGCCCGGCCAGGAGATCGATTCCGACCACGCCGGAAAGGAGCAGCTTGGCGGCAGTGACCCAGGAGTTGCCCGGGCCCACCACCACATCGCAGCGGGGTACGGGTGGCATCCCGTAGGCCAGCGCTGCGATCGCCTGGGCGCCCCCGACAGCGAGGAGTCCGTCCGCGTCGGCGACGGCGCCCGCGGCCAGAACGGCAGGCGAAGGTCTTGGGGAGGCCAACCACACCCGCTCCACTCCCGCGACCCGCGCGGTGACGGCGGTCATGAGGACGGAAGAAGGCAGCGGGTAACGGCCCCCGGGCGCGTAGCACCCGGCCACGTCCACAGGGACGATCCGATCTCCCGCCGTACCGCCCTCCACGGCGATGTCGACCTCGGTCACGGAGTCTCGTTGCGCGCGGGCGAAGCGGGCGATCCGTTCGGCCGTGCGCTCGAGCACGCCCCGTTGATCCGCGGGAAGAGACCGAAGCGCAGCCTGCATGTCGTCCCGCGAGCGGACCAGCGGACCGCCCGGAGGCACGTCGTCCAGCCGTTCGGCGAACTCTCGCACGGCCTCTTCGCCGCGCTCGCGCACAGCTTCGACGATCGCGAGCACGGGTTGCAGTCGCCGGAGATCGACGGCTCCCCGACGTTCCCTGCCGACGTCCGCAACGGCCACTCGGCGAAGCCGCACCGGCCGAGCCCGAGGCCGGCGGTCCGAGTCCGCAGGTGCCGGCGCGCCGCGTCGCCCATGGCGGGGCGCCGATTCGTCAGCCACTGGACTCGCGACCGGTCGATTCAGCCGCCGGGCCCTTGGGATCGGACACCGGTCGTCGCCTCGCCTTCAAACTCCGGCGGTCGAGCTCGCGCTCCACGGCCGCCATGTCGACTCCCGCTCCCTCGAGCGCTACGGACAAGAAGTACATCAGGTCGGCCGCCTCCTGAACGACGCGCGAAGGCGCGTCCTCGTCGTGCAGCGCATCGCCCACCTCCGCCGCCTCCTCGATCAGTTTGCCTTTCAGGAAGTCCGCGTCGCCGAGCAACCGAGCGGTCAGCGAGCCGGGCACGGGGTCCCGCCGCCTCGCCTTGACGACGCGCTCCAGCGCCCGGAGTCCGCCGGCCGGACCGAAGCAGCTCCATTCGCCCAGGTGGCAAAACCCAGTTCCCTCTTGGCTCACCACGAAGCACAGCGCGTCGCGGTCGCAGTCCACCATGACGCGCCGAAGGCGCTGTACGGAGCCGGACGTGGCCCCCTTGCGCCACAGTCCGCGAGACCTCGAGTGATAGATGCCCAGCCCCTCGTCCAGAGCCGCCCGAACACTCGCCAAGTTGGACCAGGCGAGCCCCAGCGCCGCGCCGCGATCGTCGGCGACCACCGTGGGCCAGAGTCCGTCCTCGCGGTCGCTGGACATCGAGGCGGTGAAGGCTTCGGCGAGTCCCAGGCGCCCCCGGTAGAGCGCCATCCCGACCTGCGCGTCCACGCCGCGGGAGTCCAGCCAACCGACCTCTTCTGCGGTGGTGATCCCTCCCGCCACGGTCAGCCGCGAGTCGCCGGCGCCTGCGACCAGGTCCTCGATCTCGTCCTGCGGAAACCCGCCCTCCTTGCCCTCGCCCTCCACGAACGTGACGAGAAAACCCCCGACCAAGCCGGCCAGCTCGCGCATTCCGTCCGCCACGCTTCGTCCCGTGCGCTCCGTCCACCCCCGCACGACGACTTCGCCCTCCCACGCGTCCAGTGCGGCGACGATCCGTTCCGGGGGCAGTCCTCGGAGCGTCTCCGGGACCGCGGCCGTGCCCATCACCACCTTCCGCGCGCCGCGGTCGAGCCATCGGAGCGCGCTCTCGCGATCCCGAATGCCGCCGCCGACGCGGCACGGAGCCAGCGCGCACAGCTCCTCCATGAGCCCCGCGTTGGATCCCCGCCCCAGGGCGGCGTCCAGGTCGACGACCGCGACCTCCCCGACGCGCCCGAAGCGGCGAGCGAGCGGCCGGGGATCTCCGGCCTCCAACGCCACCGCCCGGCCCTGCACCAGCTGCACGGCCTGGCCGCCCATGAGGTCGATGGACGGAACGATCATCGGATTCGTCTCTCAAGCATGGTCGTCGTCCCGGAACGCGGGTCGCACGGGGACGCCCAAGCGGGTCAGTTCGTCCTTCACGCCTGCGACCGTCCAGTCGCCCTGGTGGAAGATCGAAGCGGCCAGCACGGCGTCGGCGCCCGCGCGCGCGGCGTCGGCCATGTGCGCGGGCGTGTCGGCGCCGCCCGAGGCCACGATGGGGATGCGGACGGCGGAGCGCACGGCCCGCAGCAGCTCGAGATCGTAACCCTCGCGGGTGCCGTCGCGATCGTAGCTCGTCAACAGCGCCTCGCCCGCGCCCAGCGCCGCCGCCCGCCGCGCCCAGTCCACCGCGTCCGTCTCCACGCGCCGGGTGCCGGAGCGAACGACCACGCGGTACCGGCTCCCCTCCCGGTCGGCGGTGCTCCTCACCGCGTCCACCGAGATCACGAGGCACTGCGAGCCGAACCGGGACGCCAGCTCCTCGAGGAGCTCGGGCTGCAGGATGGCGGCGGTGTTGACCGCGACCTTGTCGGCGCCGGCCTCCAGCAGGCGGACGGCGTCGTCGACGCGCCGGATCCCGCCGCCCACGGTGAGGGGAACCGAGAGATGGGCCCGCACCGCGCGCACGGTGTCGACCGCGGCGCGGCGGTCCTCCGGCGTCGCGGCGATGTCGAGGACCACCACCTCGTCGGCCCCTTGGGCCTCGTAGGCCTCGGCCAGCTCGGCCGGGTCGCCCTGGTCGCGGATTCCCTTGAACTGGACCCCCTTGACCACGCGGCCCGCGCGCACGTCCATGCACGGGACGACGCGGACGGGCAGGAGGACGGACGTCATCGCCGGATCCAGCGGGACAGCAGCGCGGCCCCGTAGGCTCCCGAAAGCTCGGGGTGGAACTGGCAGCCGACGACCGGTCCCCGCTCGATCGCCGACGCGAAGGGACCGCCGTAGTCCGAGCGGGCGACGAGCCACGGCGGATCCGCGTCGGGCAGACGATACGAGTTGGCGAAGTAGGCGTAGCCCTGCGGCACGACGCGGCAACCGGGGTCGGGCGCCACGCGATTCCACCCCATTTGAGGAAGGCGGAGCGGCGGATCTCGCTCGGGGTACGCCTCGACGCGGCCCTGCACGACGCCCAGCCCGGGGACGCCCGGCGCCTCGTCGCTGCCTTGGGCCATGAGCTGCATGCCGAGACAGATTCCCAGCGTGGGCCGACCCTCGAGGATGCGCTCGCGGAGCGCTTCGGCCAAGCCGTGACGGTCCAGCTCGGCGCGCGCCGCCGCCAGCGCGCCGACGCCCGGCAGCACGAGTCTGTCGGCGCCGACGACCCGCTCCAGGTCCGTGGTCACGCGCACCGCGCAACCGAGTCGCTCGAACGCGGCCACGACGGAGCCCAGGTTGGCGACGCCGGTGCGCACCGCCGTCACGGAGATCGGCTTCATGCAGGCCGGAGCCGCGGCGCCCGGGACGGCGGCGCGGAAACCGCGCTTCGCGCTTCTCGACTGGCTCGAGGCACCGCTACAGCACGCCCTTGGTCGACGGCACGCCCGTCGAGTCCGTCGGCGTCAGCGCCTCCTTGATGGCCAGCGCGAACGCCTTGAAGGCCGCCTCGACGCGGTGGTGGTCGTTGTCGCCCCTGAGCACGTCCACGTGGACGCTCATCCGGGCGTTCTGGGCGAACGACCGAAAGAAGTGCGGCACCATCTCGCACGACAGCGCCCCGACGCGCTCGCGCCGAAGGCCCAGGTCGCCCGCGAAGAACGGACGGCCCGACGCGTCGACGACGGCGCGGGCCAGCGCTTCGTCCAGCGGAGCGTGGGCGGCGCCGAAGCGCCTCGCGTTCGCGCCGCCCTTCCCCGCCGCCTCCGCCGTCGCCGCGCCCAGCGCGAGCCCGACGTCCTCGACCGTGTGGTGGTCGTCCACCTCCGCGTCGCCGTCGCAGGACACGTGCAGGAGCCAGCCCGCGTGGAACCCCAACTGGTCCAGCATGTGGTCGAAGAAGGGGACGCCCGTGTTCGCGTCGACGCCGGGCGGACCGTCCAGGTCCAGAAGCACGTGGACCGCCGTCTCGTTGGTCGCCGACCCCGTGCGCGACCATCGCCGACCGGCCAACGCTCGCTCCCCGTCCGCCGGCAGGTTCGCCGACGGATCCTCGGACAAGCGCCTGAAGAGGTCGATATCTCCCCCCCACGCCCTCTCCCCTTCGTCGGGGGCGTCTCCGTGCCCAGCGCCCGCCCGGTCCTTCGGGTCCCGCGCCGCGCGCTCGTCGTCAGTCATCGAAGAGTCCTCCGTAGTTGGCGTTCGCATCGACGACGCGGGCCGCTCCGCGTCGTCGCATGAAGTTCCGGAGGCGCAGCCCTCGAGCCGCATCGCCGTCGGCGCCGACGGGGGACGCGACGATGATCGGAACGACGCCGGAGCCCCGCGCGGCGGCCAGGTCGTCGATCGTGTCGCCCAGCATCCATGCGGTGTCGGCCTCCAGCCGTGCCAAGGCGAGCTCGACCGGCGCCGGAAGGGGCTTCATCGGCGCGTCCTCGCGGCAGACGACGGCGCCGAAGAGGTCGGCGATGCTGTGCTCGCGCAGAAAACGCTCGGCGTCGCTCCGGGGCCGTCCGGTCACGACCGCCATCTTGAACCGCTCGGCCAGCCGCGCGAGGAGCCGCGGGTCCGGGATCAGCGTTTCGCGCCGCCTGAGTCCCGGCTCCTCTTCGGTTCCCTGGTAGATCTCCTCGAAGCGGCGCGTCACCCGGGCCTGGTCGACCTCGACGCCGCACTCGGCGAGGAGCTTGCGGGTGAGCGCCCAGTCGTCGTGGCCGCCGGAGCTGGACTTGGCGGCTTCGTCGACGCGCTCGGCCGTGGTCTCGACGCCGAAGGCGGCGCAGGTGCGCACGATCGTCTCCCGATAGGATCGCCGAACGTCCGCCAGCACGCCGTCCATGTCGAACAGGAGCGCTTCGGGCTTTGCGAGGCAGCGCAGCGCCCCTTCCAGGCGGCTATGCTCGGCGTCGTTCCGGGGCACGGTGATCCGCACGTGTTGGGGAAGGTCCTCGAAGGTTCGCACACGGATCGCTTGCGCCGCCAGGCCGTAGCTGATCCAGTGGACGTCCGGGAAGCGGGCCAGCACGAAGTTCGTCTGGGACGGATAGGGCTTCCCGCCGACTTCCCGGACGAGCCGGGACAGGCGCTCCCTCCCGACCTTCGCGCATCGCACGCGCTCGCGTACGTCGGCGTCGCCTCGCGCGAACCGCCCGATGCCGACGACGATCGACGGAGTGGCGAGCGAGTAGGGGCCGCCGCAGCGTCGCATCGCGCGAATCGCGTCCGAGTCCCCGACGGCGAACCCGATCCGGAGTCCCGCCAGGCCCCACGCCTTGGACATGGTTCGGACCACGACCACGTTCGATCGCTCCAGAAGCGCCTGCGTAGGATCCTCGTCGGCGAACTCCACGTAGGCCAGATCCGCCAGCAACATGACCCCGTCGGGCAGCGCGCGGGCCAGGGCCGTCAGCGACTCGGCCGAGAACGCCGCTCCCGTCGGATTGTCGGGCGAGATCACCGCGACCGCGCCGGTCTCGTCCGTCACGCGTTCCATGATCCGGTCGTGGGGCAGCGAGCCCCACTCGTACTCGACCGGAACGGGGTGCCCACCGGAAATGCGGGCGAACCTGTCGATCATGACGAAGGTTGGAGCGGGGTGGATCACCGTCTCGCCCGGCGCGAGGAACGCCCGGAAGAACCGGTCGATGGCTTCGTCGGCGCCGTTCGTGGCCAGCACCCGGTCGGGCTCGACGCCCAACCGCTTCGCGTACAGCAATTCCAGGATCTCCGCGTTGTCGTATTCGTTGAACGCGGCGGGTCCGTGCCGCTCCAAGGCCGCCAACCAATCCCGTCCGGGGGGCGCGCCCTCGTTCCTGCTGAGGTCGATCGGGCGCGCCCGCGCCCTGCCTCCGGTCTTCAAGGCACGATCTGCTGCGGCTCGGACACCACGAGGTCCGTGCCGCCCTGCGCCTTGACGAGCAGGAGCAGCTCGGGCAGTCGATCGCGCGGCACGGCGGCCCGCACCGCGTAGCCCCCCTCCCCGTGCAACCGGGACACCGTGGGCTCGCGCATGCAAGGCAGCGCCGAGATCACGCGATCGAGGTGCTCCTCGCCCACGTTCAACTCGAGCATGACCCGAGCCCGGCCCTCGAGCACCGAGCGGAGAAGGAGCAGGAGGTCTTCGATCAAGGCGCGCGGCGCCGCCTCGTCCAGGACGCGGGGGCTGGCGTAGAGACGCGTCGAGGACTCGAGCACCGTGTCGACGGCGAGCAGCCCGTTCGCTCGAAGCGTGGACCCGGTGGCCACGTTGTCGACGATGAGGTCCGCGTCCTCGGGCGGAAAGACCTCGGTCGCCCCGTAGGACCGCAGCACGGTGGCGTCGAAGGTCCGCGCCCCGATCCACTCTCTAGTGAGGCGGACGTACTCCGAGGCCACAACGTAGGGACGCCCGTCGGGGTGGGCGGGGCGCAGCGCGCCGTCCACGACCAGCCGGGCGGGGGCCGCGGCGACGACGCGAACGGGGTCCAGTCCCGTGTCCAGAAGCTCGACGAGATCGGCCTCCAGCTCGCTGACCCAGTCGGCGCCGGCGAACCCGACGTCGCGCGATCCGGCGTGCAGCATCTCGACCACGTTCTGCGGCTTGAGCAGCTTGGCCTCGAATCCGGGCCACGAGAGCGTGGGGCGATAGCTCCGTCCGCCCATGCGCACGCTCACGCCCGCGTCCTCGAGCAACTCGAGCACCGCCGTCTGCATGTGGCCCTTGGGCAGACCGATCCGCACCGCGACGTCCGCCGAGGAGTCCCCGCCGGTCTCCCTCGCCGTCACCTGCAGCTCATCCAGCGGTTCGCCTCGTTCACAGGGCCCGTTGTCTCCCCCGAGCGGACCGTTCGCGGTCGCGGCCCGCCCTGTCGCGCTTCGCTCCACATGGAAGATGCCACAACGCGCGCGCGCCCAACACCGCGCCGAAGGGCCCGCGGCCGGCGGGACTTCGCTTGCGGGCCGGGCGCTCCGTGGGAGAGGCCGCCGCCATTGTGACCGCCGGGCCCCTTCCGTATGCTCACGGTCGGCGTCCCCGCGCCGACGCGACGGGGCGCCTTTCAGGCGCGTCCGGGGCGTCCCGGCTTTGCGACCCCCTTCCACCGGCTTCGCTCGCCTCGCGAGGACCCGATGAAGCGCATTCGATCCCACTTCGCGCCCCGGACTCGCCCCGGGCGGATCGCGACCGTCGCCTTCGTGCTCGCGATGGCGCTCGCGCAACCGCCGATCGTGCACGGCTGGATGAACCGCGTCGAGCCGTGGATCCTGGGCGTGCCGTTCCTTTTCGCCTACCTGCTGGTCGTGTACGTCCTCATGATCGCGGTCCTCGTCTGGGCTTGGCGCAAGGGCGTCTGAATGGAGCCGTGGATCGTCTCCACCGGACTCATCGTCCTCTACGTGGCGGCGACGGTGTTCATCGGCGTGTGGGCCAACCGCCGGGGCACGTCCAGCATGGAGGACTTCTTCCTCTACGGACGCCAGGCCGGCTTCGTCGTGCTCTACCTGACGGTCGTGGCCACCTTCCACTCGGCGTTCGCGTTCCTCGGGTCGGGCGGCTTCTTCTTCACCCACGGAATCGGGTTCTGGATGGCCGGCACGTGGACCGTGCTGGTCGGCGCGATCACGTACACGCTGGGCACGCGGATCTGGGCGCTGGGGAAGAAGTTCGGCTACATGACCCCGGCGGACCTGATCGCCGACTTCTACGAGAGCGAGACCGTGCGCGTCGCCGTCGCCGTCGTGTCCGTCGTGTTCACGCTCCTCTACATCCAAGCCCAGGCCCAGGGGCTGGGCTACATCCTCTCGGTCGCGACCGGGGACCGGATCTCGTTCGAGCTCGCTTCGCTCGTCCTCCTGATCGTCGCCGCCGGCTACCTGCTGGTCGGCGGACTCCGGGCCGTGTACTGGACCGACGTCGTCCAGGGCGTCTGGATGTACGTCGCCGTGTGGGTCGGGGCGCTGATGCTGACCCGCGAGCTGTTCGGGGGTCCCTTCGAGCTGTGGCGGCGGGTCGCTCGGGAGCGGCCCGACCTCCTGTCGCTGCCCGGCCCCGAGGGCTTCTTCACGCCCGGCGTCTGGGTCGGCATGACGATCGCCCTGTCGTTCGGCATCGTCTTTCAGCCCCACATGATGATCCGCTACTTCACGGCGGCGTCCGACCGCACGCTCAAGGTCCTGGGCGCCACCACGCCCATCTACCTGATGACTTTGTTCATTCCGGCGGCGCTGGTCGGCCTGGGCGGCGCCCTGGTCCTTCCCGATCTGGCCACGGCGGACCGCGTGTTCCCGGAGCTGCTGTTCCGCTACGCGCCTCCCTGGCTCACGGGTCTGATCCTGGCCGGCGCCACGGCCGCGGCCATGTCGACGCTGGACTCGATCCTGCACTCGAACATGACCGTGCTGACCCGCGACGTGTATCAGCGCTACATCGCCCGGGGCCGGAGCCAGAGGCACTACGTCGCCTTCGGACGCTGGGTCGTCGTCGCGCTGCTCGCGGTGGGCTGGACGCTGACGGTGTACGACCTCGATTTCCTGGTGAGCTTGGTGACGCTCTCGGGAGCCGGCGCGCTTCAGCTGATGCCGGCCGTCCTGGGCGTGTGCTATCCCGGGCGCCGGAAGACCACGGCGGCCGGGGTGCTGAGCGGGATCGTCGCGGGCCTGGCGACGCTGTATCTGACCCGGATCCAGTGGCCTCAGCCCTTCGGGGTCCACGAGGCGGTGTGGTCGCTGGGCGCCAACTTCGCCGTCGCTTGGTGCGTCTCGCGCGCGACGCGGCCCCCCTCGCGCACCACCGTCGAGAGGATCCACGGCGAGGTCGAGCGCTTCGTGTACGGTCGCCGGGACGAGGGAGCCGCTCCGGGCGGATGAGCCTCGGTCTCGGCGTCCGAGGGCCGTCAGGCGCCCGCCCCGTCCACGACCCTGATTTCGTGACGGCCGACGCGGTGGGCGACGGGCAAGCGGTCGCGCGCTTCGGCGCTCGTCCTGGGCTCCGCGATCTTCATGGCCCGTTCGGCTTCGGACCGTCCGGCCGGGCTTTCACGGGTCATGACGACGGCGACGCCCCCGGGCGCGAGCAGGGAGGCCAGGCGGTCGGGGTCGTCGACGTAGTCGCCGGAGCCGAAGAGCGCGACGACGAGGTCGTACTGTCGGGTGGTGTGGAAGTCGGCGAAGGTGCAGTTGAGGACGTCGCCCCGACGTTGCGGGTGTCTCGCGACCAGGTCAAGCAACATCTCGACGGACGGGTCGAGGCCGGTGTAGCGCTCGGGGTCCCACCAGTCGAGCAGGGGCCCGTGTCCGCAACCGACGTCCAGTACCCGACGAGCGCCGACGTTGCCACCGATTCGCCTCTCGACGAAGTCGCGCACCTCGTCTCGGGCGGCCGCGCGTTCGGGGGAGTCGCAGCGCCGGGCCCAGAGACGGCCGACTTCGTCGTACGCGGCGTCGTAGCGGGCGCGCTTGCGGTTGATGACGACGGTGTCCTCGACGGGCGCGCCCATGGTCCAGTAGGAGAATCCGTTGGCGAGCAGATGGACGTACGGGCGTCCCTCCCACCAGATCTTCCGGCCCGCGGAGCGGATCGCCTCCGTGCAGGCGTTGAACTCGCGGTAGGGCAGGTGGCGGTCCCGCACGACGTACCAGTGCGGGTTGCGGGGCATGGTCTTGGCGAATCGGAACTCGAGTCCCTCGAGCGTCTCGACGGCTTCGGCGACGGTCATCGTTCGGTTCGCGTCTCCTGGCGGGTTGGGGGCGGACGGGGGAGTCGGGGTGGGTTGCGGGCGGGACCGACCCGTTCGGTGACACCTTGTTTGGCGCCTTTTTTGACATATTTATCCTACATATTTACATCATTTTATGGAATTCTCCCCGGGAAACTTGACGCCTTGTTTGGCACGTTGCGTGGCTCGATGTTGACGACGCGCGGGGCGCACGTCGGCGCGAAGGCCGGGCCGAGGCGTGTGGACGACGTCGATCTCGTCATTCGGGAAATCGGGAAGTCCCGACGCGACGTCCGCGATCTTTCGCTTCGCAATCAGCTGCTGAACTTCCGCCCGTCGAATCGGTGGGGCGTCGAGGTCTTGGGCCGGCGGTCGTGCGACGCGCACTGAATCCTCGTGGGCGCGCGGCTCGGCGGCGCGAGCATCCCGCCCCGGTCGCGCTTCGCGCGCTTCTTCGCCGCTTTGGAGGAAGCGGAGTGCTCCGCGGACGCGGTCCCGCGGGACCCCTGCGACGATTCCTCCCCGGGGCGCGCCGCCGCGCGCGACCGGGTTGGAGAAGCAGATCCGGGCGGGACTCCGCTCGCATGGACCGCGAGCCCCCGAATTGCGGACGAAGCGGCTGGCGCTGCTCGCCGGGCAATGCAGGGTGATGGGAAGCGCGGACCGAAGCGCATGAAGGACGGCGGCCGCCTTGCCACAGCGCCTCTTCGCCAGCGTCGCGGACGACTGATCGGGTCGCGGCACCTTCACCAATGCGCTATATTGTACTTGAGCAGAGATTCGCTACGGCGGTTCTACTGGACCGGCAGGGAGGGAGCCGCCAAGCGAGAATCGTGTCCGCCACGATGCGGTGCCATGCCAATACACGCGATAAAACAGAGGTGAGATTGATGATTAAGGCGATTCGTAAATGGCTAGAAGAAGGAAGAGCAATGAAGGAGGAAAGGCTGGAGCGAGCACGGAAACGAAAGCTGATGTTGCAACAGCAAAAAAGAAGAGAGGAAGAAAAGCGTAGACAGAAGGAAAGAGAACACGCACAGTACAGACAGAATATCATCGATATTCTCCAATCCGGGAAAATTCCAGATATGGAATGGAACATCGAAGACTTTCCATTCAAGTTGATGAAATCGGAAAAGTTAATTTGGGTGTTCTATCCTGTCGATCATTATGAACATAAGACAAGACGGGACTATAGAGGAGGCTCAACGGGATACAGTTTCAGAGTCGCCAAGGGTTTCTGGCTCCGCCAAAGCTCGTCCCGGGGCACTCCGGTTGAGGTGGACCATAAGGTGCACCGCGGATCGGGGCCGCTGGCCGTTACCACAAAACACCTTTACTTTTCGGGGGATAGGACTTTTCGGATCCGATTTTCGAAGATCGTGTCTGCGGTAGCGTTCGACGATAGCACACTAGTGATCACAAGGGATAGAGCCAGTGGGCATCCGGATTCATTTGTACTTGGGAATCTCAATTGGGGCGGCATTGCCGTCAACGCTGATTTCGCATGCGATTTGATTCACGCGATAGAAGGTTCAGATGTCACTTACAGAAGCGAGAAAGTTGCGCCGTCGACTTACCATTTGCTCGCGATGGGCGATTCGGAGGATATTGTTGAGTTCAATTGAATGGTATTGAGATCGATTGCAACGAATGTTCATTGGGGTTTTGTTTATTGCTTCATTTAGTTTCGCTTCTGCCTTCGCGATCTTGCTGCCGGGCTTCGTTTTTTGACCATCGATCATGAATTCGAGCCTGCAGCCTCCCTGCGGGTCGGCACCTGGACGAGATAACGACCACGCGCTCCGAAGCCCCATTTGTTGTGGTTTCGGCAGCGTGGGCTGTACTGTTCTTCCGACGGAATCGATGAGTCGGATTCCTCTCGGCGCTTAGGTCGGAAGGTGGTCGGGACGCGCTGTGGGCGCGGCCGTCTTCGCATTTCTGCGTGACCCCGACCGCATCGCGTCCGAAAGGGACCGGATCGGCGCACACGACGCGGCGACGAAGGTCGCTCGACGGCTCGGCGTCGGTCGTGGACCTGGGCGAGAGGGGCGTGCGCGAGCGCATCTTGCGCCCTCTGTCGGTTCAAGAGAACCGGCCCGAGCGTGGGCCGAGCGTTTCCTTAGCCCCTTGGGTGCTATGGTCGCCCAAGGCGGTCTTCGAGTGGAGTGTCCTTGGCTGATTGCGCCGGAATGGGGCGTCGTCGGGTGCCTGAACCGCGGAGGGATCGCCTGGAGACGGAACGCGGTCGACCGCGGGCAACGCTGGTCAAATCGCCTGGAAATGCACGAAATCTGGCGTTTGGCGTTGCACACTTCTTGGCGCGAGCGATTGCACGGAGCTTGGCCCCGCTGCAGATGCTCTGTCCCGATTCCCCATGCCACGACGGCCCGCACGACCCTCCGCCCGCCTGTCCGCCGTAGCGTTAGAAGTCGTTGGACCTGTTGTTCGATTTCGCTGGAACGCGCACGGCTCGCTCATTCGGCGGGACGGGGTCCGCTCGACGCCCGGACCGCTGCGCCAGCGACTCCGCGCGAGTCTCACCTCGCTCGGCGTCCGTCGGTCCACCGTCGTTGCGAAGCGGCGGAGGATGCCCTAGAATATATCGTTCCCGAGTCAACGCGAGAATCTTCGGGCGGTGCGTGTCGGGCGGCGAACGAGGAGGAGTACGTTGCCGCGAAAGCGCTTGGAATGGTGGCGGGTCGTCGAGATCCTGCGGCTGAGCTTGGATCTCGGTCGCAGCTACCGCGAGATCGGGTTGAGCGTGTCCGCCTCCCACGCCACGGTGAGCAAATACGTCCGGCGAGCGAAGGCGGCCGGCTTGTCCTGGCCCCTGCCCGAGTACTTCGGCGCACGCGAACTGAAGGCGGCGCTCTTCCCCGAGGCGATCTCGGGGCCGCCGCCTCGCCCGAGGCCCGATTGGGCGAAGGTGCATCTCCGGCTGGCCCGAGACCGGGAGATGACGCTGCAGCGACTGTGGCAGGAGTACTTCGAGGCGCATCCGAACGCGTACCGGTACAGCTGGTTCTGCGCGCGCTACCGGGATTGGTGCGAGACCGGTCGAGGCAACGACGTTCCGTTCGAGGACAGGCCGGGTTGGGTCGCGAACGCGCACATCCGGATCCAGGACTGGAATCCGGAGGCCGCCCACGTCCGCAACCGGGACGGCGCCTGGGGGGCGGGCAGGCCGATCCGGGCCTGACCCCGGCGCAGCCGTTGGCGCGCTGCGGCGCTGCGGTCGAATCGCGTCAGACCTCAGGCGTCGGCGGTTTGCGCCCGTACCTCGTTCGCGCCGCCCCTCTACGTCTCCAGGCGGCGGTCGACGACGTAGTCGACGGCCGACCACGCGGACGCTTGTCGCGTCGCATCGAAGCTCACGTCGATGCGCCCCACCCGCATCCCGCCCCAGCCCACTTGGTTGACCAGCGTGAATCCGGCGCCTTCGCGGCTCGGGTGCGCGTCGGGCTCCTCCATGAACGTGTGGGTGTGTCCGCCCAGGATCAGGTCGATCTCCGGCACTTCGCGCGCCAGCGCGTCGTCGCTGGGTCGGTCTTCGTTCCGGTACCGATAGCCCAGGTGGGACAGGCAGACGATCAGCGCGCAGCCCTCGCGCCGAAGATGGCGGCACGTCCGCCGGGCGGCCTCGACGGGGTCCGTGTATTCGACGCCTTCGTGTAGGCTCGACAGCACCAGCCCCTCGAACGCGATCCCGAGGCCGAAGACGCCGACTTTGACGCCCCCGAACTCGCGCACCGTCCAGGGAGCGACGTCGTCGCGCAGGGCCGACCGACTGACGTCGTAGTTCGCGCTGACGAACTCGAAATCGGCGAAGGGGAGCATCTCGACCAGGCCGTCGACGCCGTTGTCGAAGTCGTGGTTGCCGAGCGTCGCGACGTCGTAGCCCATGGCCGTCATGGCCCGGAACTCGATCTCTCCGCCGAAGAAGTTGAAGTACGGCGTGCCCTGGAAGATGTCGCCGGAGTCGACGAGCAGGACGTGCGGGTTCGCGTCTCGGACCCGCCGGATCAGGGTGGCCCTCCGCGCGGCCCCGCCCAGCCCCTCGAAGCGGCCCCCGTCGATGGGAAAGGGGTCCATCCGCGAGTGCGTGTCGTTGGTGTGCAGAATCACCAGCGAGGTCGCATCGTCCAGCAACGGGCCGTAGGGCGAGGCGGCGGACGACTGCGCCGCCAGCCGCTCGAACCCGACGAGTCCGGTCAAGCCGGTGGCGCCCAGCGTCCGCACGAAGTCGCGTCTCTTCACGGCGATGGCCCCCGGTTGGCTTCGGATTCCTCCGTGCGCACCCGGCCCTCCAGCGTCGGATGCACCGTGCTGCGGTCGCGCAGGTACAGCGCGAACGCGTCTCGGATCAGCATGTCCAGCGTCTCGCGGGCGGTCTCCTCCGGCTCCCACAGCTGGCTCCAGCGTCCCCCGCCGTTGGCGAGGTAGTCGACCGTGGCGAGCCGGTAGGTCGCGTGCGCGAGCAAGGGCTGACCGTCCAGGCGCACGTCGACGGCCGAGTCGCCCTCGATCTCCATGGTCCACCCCGCGATCGGCTCTCCGCCGCTGGCCGCCAACTGGTCGGCGAGTCGTTCGATCTCGGCTCCGGTCAACGGCAGCACGACGACTGCGTTCTCGAAGGGCAGCAACTCGTAGACGTGGCGCATTCGGATCGGGCCCGGGGCGAGCGGGATCCTGAGCCCTCCCCGGTTCACGAGCGCCAAGTGGACGGTGTCGGCCGCGCCCAGCCTCGCCGCGTACAGCAGCGCGTCGGCCGCGAGGTTCCCCAGCGTGCCCTCGGGCGTGCCCTTCTCGAACTGTCCGCCCGCTTGGCCCACGACCTCTTCTAGCTCCTCTCGAAGTTGCCAGCGGTACCGCCGAATCAACGTGTCGACCTCGAAGGTCGGGGCAAGATCGTCGGTGATCTCGCACTTGACGACCGACACCGACTTTCCGTCGCCCACAACCTCCATTCCCGGGGTCGGCGGGGGACAAGGGTCGGTGCACCCGGACAGCATGAGTACTGCGAGCGCGGCCAGAATCGCCGCCGCCGGAGAGTTGAGTCGCTTCATTCCATTTTAGGAAACGCTATCGCAACTGGATATCAACGCGGAACTTACTGAACTGGCGGAGATCTACCTCTTTCCCCGCGATGAACCTCGCGTCAAAATCCCGTACCTGTAGCACGAGATGAGGATCTGTCGGATCCACGACGATAGCTCTGCCCTCGAAGGCAATTCGAAGTATGTCGAGTGCGTCCATCACTGGCCGACTCGCGGATAGCGGGACCTTGTTGACCACGAACTCATAAGTTCCAGTCTCCATAAATGCTCACCTGAGTTGAAGGCTTGTTTTTTGGCATCGCTAAGCGGATATTCTAGCGGTTGATAGTATCGTTGCTTCGATAGCCAATATCGCCAATCACTGGGGATCGTGTCAAGTTCCAGAATCGCACTGCTTGGAGAGCGACTGTCCGCAGGGCTGTGTGCCCCGAACTCCGCTCGACTGAGCCGTCGCTCGCCTGGTGATGGAACTGGGTCGCTCGGTTCGACATGTTGATCTGGTGCGAGGGTCAACCGTGCACCCAAGTCTCGCGATCTCACGCCCGACAGCGCGTCGCCGCCGTGCGCTGCCGCTCTCGCGATCAATGAACCCGCTAGAGGAGAAGACGCGATGTACAGCGATCCGCACCAGCGAACTCACCGTACCGACCGCAGGCGCCGATCCAGTCGCGGGGCGAACGGATGGCTATGGACTCTTTCGGTGGCTGCGATCCTGGCGGCGTCGGCCTGCCAGGAGCCGCCTGCCGACCCCGGCGCCCTCGAAGCGCCCCCGGAGCCATGGTCGCTGGAGAGCCCCGTCTTCGACCCGTCGGACGGGATCAGCGTGCTCATCGTGCACGATATGGAGGGCCTCGTCGAACAGAGAATCCCTTCGTCCTTCGACTTCGGCACCGAGCTGTACCCCAGCGGCCAGCGGTGGCTGGCCGAAGACGTCAACGCCGTCGTCGCCGGCCTGGCGGCCGGCGGCGCCACGGAGATTCTGGTCGCCGACGGGCACGGCAGCGGCAACCCGGAGCCCGACCTGCGGGGCGACCTGCTCGACGAGCGCGCGACTCGGATCCTGCGCCCCGAGCCGTTCGACACCTACTTCGACCTTCCCGACATGGTGGACGTCGACGCCGTGGCCGTCGTCGGCATGCACGCGAAGACCGGAAGCGGCGGGTTCGCGTCGCACACCTCGTGGATGGGGACGGACCTGCTGATCAACGGCCGCTCGATCACGGAGACCGAGCTGGTCGCCCTTTCGTGGGGTCGCCGGGGCGTGCCCGTCGTCTTCGCCTCGGGGGACGACCGCCTGGCGGCGGACCTCGAGACGATGCCGTGGATCCAGTACGTGACCGTAAAGGAGGCGCGGGGCGCCGACGACGCGATCCTGCGCCCGGCCGACGAAGCGCGCCGCGAGCTGCGCGAGAAGGCGCGCGTCGCGATCGAGGAGCTCGCGTCGGCCCGGTCGATGCGGGTCTCGAAGCCCATCGTCGCGGGGGTGCGGGCCGTGCCGCCGGCGAGTCTGGCCATGCTCGAGCGCATTCCGGGGATGAACTACGGCGACGACGCCTACGCGTTCTCGACCGACGACCTCAGGACGGCCTACAGCGGGATGATGGCCTTGGTCCGCCTCTCTCGGCTGGGGTACGTCGGCCTGCTCGAGGACGCCGTGCGGGAGCACGAGGACGGCGACCGGATCTGGGCCCGCTACCGGGGCGCCGTGGACCGCGTATGGTTCGATCAGGAGTCCGGGCGCCTCGAGGAGACGGGACCGGACGACGCGGCTCCCGCCGGTCCTCGACAGTACCATGGCTTTCGGTAGGAGGCCGATCGGCGCGCTCTTCGCCGCCGCGCTGGCGACCGTAGGCGGCGCGCCGGTTTCCTCGGCGCAAGCCCAGGAGAATCGCTCCCTCGCGCACCGCGGGGACGGGCCCGCGCCCCCGGTGGTCCGCGCCGTGCGCGCGACCGCGGCGCCCGCCCTGGACGGCGTCCTGGACGAGCCGGTCTGGGCGCGCGCCGAGCCGGCGTCCGGGTTTCGGCGCGACGTGCCCGGCGACGGCGAGGCGGCTTCGGAGCGCACCGAAGTGCGCATCGCGTACACGGACGAGGCCCTGTACGTGGGGGCCCGCATGCACCAGCGGGACCCGTCCGAGATCTCCCTGCTTCGGGGACGCCGGGACTCGTTCGGGCAGACCAACGACCAGTTCCTCGTCCAGATCGACTCGTACCACGACCATCGAACGGCCTTCGTCTTCGGGGTCACTCCGGCGGGCGGGCGCAACGATCTGGTCGCCCCCAACGACGGGATGCGGGGCATGGACGTCGGCTGGGACCCCGTTTGGGCGGCGGCCACGCGCGTCGATTCCCTGGGCTGGGTGGCCGAGATTCGGATTCCGTTCTCGCAGCTGCGCTTCTCCGACGGAACCGCTCCGGTCTGGGGCGTCAACTTTCGCCGCGACATCCTGGCTGCGGGCGAAGCCGTCGATTGGAGCTGGCGACCCGCGACGGAGACCGGGTGGGCGTCCGGGTTCGGCCATCTGGTCGGGCTCGAGAACATCGAGCGTTCGGGCCGGGCCGAGATCCTGCCCTACGGGGTCGCGCGCGCCGCGTTCGATGAGCGCGCGGATCCGGCCAGCCCGTTCGACGACGGCAGCGCGCTGGGCGCGACGGCGGGACTGGACCTCAAGTACGGCCTCGCGGGAGGGCTGACCCTAGACGCGACCGTCAACCCGGACTTCGGACAGGTCGAGGCCGACCCCGCCGTGGTCAACCTGACGGTGTTCGAGACGTTCCTCGAGGAGCGACGGCCCTTCTTCGTCGAGGGCGCGGGACTGTTCGGCTTCGGCGGCTTGGAGGGCCTGCGCTTCTTCCACTCCCGCCGCGTGGGACGCAGACCGCTGCTGTCCGCCGTCGGCAGGGGCGAGCACGTCGACGAGCCCCAGGCGACGACCATCGTCGGCGCCGCCAAGCTCTCGGGCCGCACCCGGTCGGGGTGGGGCGTGGCTCTCCTGAACGCCACGACCCGCCGCGAGGAGGCGCGCGTGCACGACGCGGGAGAAGTCTTCCGGTCTCCCGTCGATCCCCGGACCAACACGACGGCCGTGCGCCTGCGCAGGGACATGCGCGCCGGGGACAGCTACGTCGGCGTGATCGGAACCGGCGTGTTCCGCGACGTCGGCGAGGAGGAGTTCGTCGGGCTGCGAGACCGGGCGCTCGTCGGCGGGTTCGACTTCCTGCACCGCTTCGGTCGGCGGACCTACGCCCTCCAGGGCTGGGCGGGCGCTTCGCGGGTGCACGGGGATCCCACCGCGATGGCGCGGGTCCAGAGGTCGTCGGCGCGCTACTATCAGCGCCCGGACCAGGGGTACGTCTCCCTGGACGGGGAGCGGACGTCGCTCGCGGGCTACGCGGGCGAGCTCGCGTTCCGCAAGGAAGCGGGCGAATGGCTCTACGGGATCGAGGGCGCGGCGATCTCGCCCGGCTTCGAGATGAACGACGCCGGATACCAGACGGTGGCGGACGTCCTGTCTCTGGTGGCCTCGGGAACGCGTCGCTGGACGAGGCCGGGAAGCCGGTTCCGCAGCGCCAACGTCGGCGTGACCGTCTCGGAGCGCCGGAACTTCGGCGGGGTGCCGACGCATCGCGGCGTCGTCGTGGGCGGCAACGGGCTCACGACCGGATTCAGGGCGTTGCGCGCCGTCGCGCGATACGAGCCCTCGACCTGGGACCCCCGCGCGACCCGGGGCGGGCCCGCGATCCGGATGCCGGCCGGATGGGGCGGCTTTCTGAGCGTCGGCGGCGACGGCCGAAACCGGGTGTCGGGCGGCGCTGCGGCGACCTGGTCGGCGGATCGGGAGGGCTCGCGCGGGTGGACGCTGTCGCCGTATCTGCGCGGCCGGGGCGACGGCTGGTTCAGCTGGCGCGTCTCGCCGGGCTTCGCGCGGAGTCGCAGCGCCGCGTTCTACGTCGCGCAGGGAGCGGATTCGGAGGCCGCCGCCACCTGGGGCCGGCGCTACGTGTTCGCCCGCCTGGACCAAGCCTCCGTCAACGTGACCGCGCGGGTCGACGTGGCGCTCACGCCGTCGGTGACGCTGCAGGCGCACGCGCAGTCTCTGGTCGCCTCGGGCGACTACGAGGATTTCGCCTGGCTGCGGGACCCGAGCGCCTTCGACTTCGAGCGGTACGGCCCGGCGGAGTTGCAGACCGTTCGGGAGGGGCGCGACTACGAGGCCGACCCGGACGGCGCGGGGCCGGCCCCGGCCCTCCGTTTCCGAGACCCGGATTTTCGGGCGAGGTCCCTTCAGGGCAACGTGGTGCTGCGGTGGGAGTACCAGCCCGGCTCGACCCTCTTTTTCGTGTGGAGCCAGGACCGGGCGGGCCGGTTCTCCGATCCGAGCGTCGGTCGAGCCAGTGACTTGGGGCGGCTGTTCTCCGATCCCATGCGAAACGTCTTTCTGGTGAAAGCGAGCTACTGGCTGGACTTCTGAGCCGTCGTCCCCGGAGTCCGTCCGCGCTCGGGCGGCTCGACCCGGGTCGACTCCCTGGACCGCTGGCCTCGCGACTCGATTCGTTCGTCCTCGTCCGCGCTCGGGCGCCGACGCGTTCCGCTTGGAACGGAGCGAGCGGAAGCGTACGTTGGGCGCCAACTCGTCACCCGCACTCCTGCGGCAACGGATTGGAGGCGCCCATGAGCGTTTCGTCGAGGTGGACCGCGGTCTGCGCGCTGGCGGCCGCCGCGCTGTGGACCAGCGAAGGAACCGGCCAGGACCGCAACGTCACGGGCCTTGTCCTGGACGCGATGTCCGGCCGACCGGTCGCGGGGGCCGCGATTTCGGTGCTCGGGACGACCGAGACGGTCTTCGCGGACGCCGCCGGGCGCTTCTCCGTCGCGGCGAACGCGGGCGACGTCGTTCTCGAGATCAGCATGCTCGGCTTTCAGCCGGCCACGGTGACGGCGCCGGCGGGGACCAACAACGTCGAGGTGACGCTGCAGGTCGACGTCCTCCGGCTGGACGAGATCGTGGTCACGGGCCAGGCCACCGGGATTTCGAGACGGAACCTCGCCAACGCCGTGTCCACGGTCTCGGCGAGCGACCTCGCCCAAGTTCCTTCCGCGTCGGTCGAGCAGGCGCTGAGGGGCAAGGTCGCCGGAGCGAACATCCAGTCCAACTCCGGCGCTCCGGGCGGCGGGATGCAGCTGCAGCTGCGCGGCGTCTCGACGATTCTCGGGAACCACACTCCGCTGTACGTGGTCGACGGCGTGATCGTGAGCGACGAGACGATCCCGTCGGGCGTGCACACGGTGACGGTGTCGTCGTCCAACCCGACACGGGGAGGCACGCAGGACAACTCGGCCAATCGCATCGCGGACCTGAACCCCTACGACATCGAGAGCGTCGAGGTCCTCAAGGGCGCCTCCGCCGCGGCCATCTACGGCTCGAAGGCGAACAACGGGGTGGTCATCATTCGCACCAAGCGCGGTCGCGTGGGCGCCCCGCAGTTCAACGTCACGCAGCGCGTCGGCTTCTCGCAGCTGTCCAACAAGCTCGGGCTGCGCCGCTTCACCTCCATGGAGGAGGCGGTCGAGTTCTTCGGCCCGCAGGCGCGGGACCACTGGGCGGCCGACCGGTTCTTCGACCACGAGGAGCTCCTCGCGGGCCGCTCGCCGCCGTCCTACGAGACGTCCGCCAGCGTGACCGGCGGGACCCGGGACACGCGCTACTACGCCTCGGGCCTGGTCAAGCACGACGGCGGGATCATCGACAACACGTTCTACGACAAGCAGTCGCTGAAGCTGAACCTCGACCAGACGCTGGGAGAGCGCGTCGCCTTCAGCCTGAACACGAACGCCGTGCACACGTTGGCGGGTCGCGGCATCACGAACAACGACAACCGCAGCATCAGCTACTACATGACGCTGCCCTCGACGCCCAGCTTCGTGGATCTGCGGGCGGTCTGCTCCGACGGGACCCGTCAGGCCGACGTCGACGACTGCGCCAACGGCCAGGGGACCTATCCGCGCAATCCGTTCGCTCCCTCGAACATCCTCGAGACCGCGTCCCTGGTGCGGAACAACGAGGAGGTGTGGCGATTCGTGGGGTCCGGGAACCTGACCTTCGACGCCGTCGCGTCGGCCCGGCACAACCTGCGGCTCAGCGTCACCGGCGGGGTCGACTTCTTCAACCAGAAGAACGTGCTGTACTCGCCTCCGGAGTCGCAGTTCGAGCCTAACGACGGGCTCCCCGGCACGTCCGTGCTGGGGTCCGCGTACAGCCAGTATCTGAACGTCAACGTCAACGCCGTCTACGGCTACGCGTCGGACGCGTTCCAGTCCACGACGTCGTTCGGGACCCAGTCCGAGGTGCGCGACCTGGACGCGAGCAGCACGATCGCGAAGAACCTCATCGGCGGCCTGCAGAACATCGACCGGGGCACGGCCACCGAGGTCCGCCAGGAACGCCAGCGCTCCCTGGACTTCGGCGTCTTCGTCCAGGAAGAGGTGCTCGCGATGGACGAACGCCTGCTGCTGACGGCGGGCGTCCGGGCGGATCGCAGCTCCAACAATTCCGACACCGAGGAGTTCCACTACTACCCGAAGTTCGCCGCCTCGTACCGGATTCCGGTCGCCGGAGACCTGATCGGCGAGGTCAAGTTCCGCACCGCCTGGGGGCAGTCGGGCAACCAGCCCGTGTACGGACAGAAGTTCACCGAGTACGAGGGCCGCAACATCGGCGGCCTGCCGGCGCTGCGCGTCGAGGGGACGACCGCGGCTCTGGACTTGAGCCCGGAGCGGCAGTCCGAGATCGAGGGCGGCGTCGACGCCACGCTCTTCCGCGACCGGGCCACCGTCGAGATCACGTACTTCAACAAGACGATCGACAACGTCATCCTGGAGCGCTCCCTGGCGCCGTCCACCGGGTTCGACGAAGCCATCTTCAACGGCGGCGAGGTGAACGTCTGGGGCGTCGAGTCGGCCGTCACGGTCGTGCCGTTCCTGTCGGCCGATCTGCAGTGGACGGCCCGGGGGACCTTCACCATGGACCGGAGCAAGGTCGTGTCCCTGCCCGTGCCCCGGTTCACGATCCAGGGCTTCGGCTATTTCTACGGGACGACCGTGGCCGAGGAGGACCGGTCGCTGACGCTGCTCTGGGGCAATGGACCGGACCCCGAGACGGGAGAGATCGGGGTGCGTCCGCTGGGCGACTCGAACGCCGACTTCCGGGTGGGATTCTCCAACGACGTCCGGGTCGGCAGCGTCCACCTGTACGGAACGCTGGACTGGCAGAAGGGAGGCACGAACAACAACCTCACCCAGTTCCTCTTCGACCTGACCCGCAACACCGAGGACTGCAACGACGCCGTGGACGGCGAGAGCGTCTGCGTCAAGCGAAACCGGGAGTTCCCCAACAACAGCGGCACGTACTTCCAGGACGCTTCGTTCGTCAAGCTGCGGGAGCTCTCGGTGAGCTACGACCTGCCGCAGGCGGCGGTGGCCCGTCTCTGGGGCCGCGCGCGCCACATGCGCCTCAACGTGAGCGGACGCGATCTCCTCACGTTCACCGACTACCCGGGTCTGGACCCGGAGGTGAGCAACTTCGGCAGCGAGGCCGTGGGCAGGGGACAGGACGTCGCGCCCTACCCGCCCAGCCGCAGCTTCTGGCTCTCCGTGGACGTGGGGTTCTAAGGCGATGAGGAACCGAGGCGCGAAGGAGCGACCGATGGATCGATCGGCGAGAAGGGACGCGGCGGCGCGGCGGCCGGCGGGGATCGTCCTGGGCGCGTTCGTCGCGCTGTCCGCCGCGTGCGACTTGACCGTGCCCGACTACAACAATCCGAGCGTGGAGGACCTCAGGAACAACCCCAACCGGGCGGCGCTGGCCGCGGCCGCGCAGGGCCTGCTCTTCGACACTCGGCTGACGGCCGCGGACATGGTGCAGTGGGTGGGCGCCTTCGGCCGCGAAGTCTACCCCATGGCGGCGACCGGCTCGTCTTTGCCGGGCAGCGTGCGCGACCCGTTCACGCAGACCCTGTTCGTCGGCACGCAGGTCTGGGCCGAGGCGTACCAGAACGTCCGAAACGCGAACCTTCTCCTCGAGGCGTTGGCCGCGTCCGAGCTCGGCGATTCGGATCGGGCGGCGGTGCGGGGCTTCGCGAAGACGGTGCAAGCGTATGACTTTCTGCACGTCGCGGTGACGCGTCGCGAGCTGGGGGCTCCGGTGGCCGTGGAGTCCGATCCCAACGCCGACCCCGCCCCCATCGTGTCCGAGGCCGAGCTTTACGACCACGTCGCGCGCCTGCTCGACGAGGCGCACGTCGACCTCATGGCCGCCGCCGACTTTCCCTTCGGCGTGACGCCCGGGCTCGCCGGGTTCGGCAGCCCGTCCGAGTTCGCGCGCCTGAACCGGGCGATCAAGGCGCGCGCCGAGGTGCACCGCAACGGTTGGGCGGCGGCGCTGCAGGCGCTCTCGGCGTCCTTCCTCGACGAGACGGCGCCCTTGGACGAGGGCGCCTACCACAGCTGGTCGGTCAACTCGGGCGACCTGGTCAATCCGGCGAACCGTCCGGACTTGCTGTGGGCCAACACGCGCTTCCGCGACGAAGCGCGGACGCGGGCCGACGGATCGCCCGACCTGCGCTTCCAGCGGAAGTTCAAGGAGGTGCCCGCGTATCAGCTGCTGGAGATCAGCTCGGACCTCCAGTACACGCTCTACGAGAGCCCCAGCGACCCCTTCGTGTGGATCAAGAACGAAGAGCTGATCCTGTTGCGCGCCGAGGCCAGCCTGGCCATGGGCGATCGCGCGGCGGCGATCGCCGACGTCGATCGGATTCGCACGCGTTCAGGCGGCCTCGAGCCGTTGCCCGATCCGTATCCGGGCAGCGACGCCGACCTGCTGGACGAGCTGCTGTACAACAAGCGCTTCTCGCTGGTCTTCGAGTGGGGACACACGTGGATCGACATGAACCGCTACGGGAAGCTGCTCGAGATTCCCGTGCTGGGTCCGCCCAGCGCGGACCAGCGGCTGCACGACGCGATGCCGTACCCGCTGAGCGAATGCCTGCCGAGGGAGCCGGAGGTCCCTCCGGGGTGTCTGCCCCGAGACGGGTATCTGCCGTAGCCGCCCTTCGGGGCCTGATCGGCGCGCTCGTCTTCGCGGGCGCGACCGGCGCGTGCGCCTCGACGCCTCGAGGGTCGCCCGGCGAGAGCGCGGAGGCCGCGGGAGCGAGCGGCGCGCGAGCCGCCGCTTCCGCCGGTCGGCTTCGCGTCGAGAACCGGAATTGGATGGACGTGCGCGTGTACGGCGCCCGCAGCGGCGAGCGCCTGCATCTGGTCAGCGTGACCAGCATGCGCGCCGACTCCGTCGCCCTTCCGTCCAGTCTGCTGGGGGGTTCGGGATTCCGGCTGATCGTCGATCCCGTCGGCGCCGTCCGTCCCTACGCGACGAGCAGGATCCGCGCGGACGTCGGGCAGGTCGTGTCGCTCCGCGTCGAGAACGCGCTTGCGCAGTCCAGCGTCTGGGTCCACTGAAGCCCCGACGCGAACGGAGTTCATCCAACTGGAGTCGACGAGGAGGTCCACGATGACGGAGCGCAACGCGCCAGCAAGCGGCGGCCGGTCGACCGGGACGGTCGTTCGGTGCGCCACGATCCCCCTGGGACGACTCGCGGCCGCCGTCGCGCTCGTCGCACCCACGGCGTCGGTTCAGGCCCGGGCTCAGGAAGCGGACCGGGTCGGCCGACTTTCCGTCGACGACGTCCTGGCCGTCGAGTCGGTCGTCTCGGGCGCGCCGTCGTGGTCGCCCGACGGCTCCCGAATCCTCGTTCGGTCGTCCCTCTTCGGGGGCTTGGTCACGCTGTCGCCCGACGGCGGATTCCCGGTGCGCGTGCCGGCGGACCTGGGCTCGGCCGGTCACTTCCTGGCGTCCCAGATGCCCGGCTGGTCGCCTTCGGGAACGTGGATCTCGTACGTCTCCGACAAGAGCGGGCGCCCCGAGATCTGGCTGTGGTCGGTCCAGGACGGAACGGAGCGCCAGCTGACCGACTTGGGCGCTCGGATCAACTCGATGAGCTGGGCGCCCGACGAGAGCGCCGTGGCCTTCGCCGGGGACCGCTACGGCAACTACGACATCTGGACGGTCGCGGTCGAGACGGGAAGGGTGCGGAGGCTCACGGACGACAAGCGGTACGAGGTCTTCCCCACGTGGGCGCCCGACTCCCGCAGCGTCCTCTACGTCCGCTTGGACGACGCGTGGGAGGACCACGACGTCCTGGAGATGGACGCGGCGGGCGGGCCCGCGCGCGTGGTCGCGACGGACGAGGACTTCTTCGACTACGGCGCCGGCGCGACCTTCGGCTATCCCCGGGTGTCGCCCGACGGGACGCGGATCCTGCTCCGGTCCCAGCGAAGCGGCTGGATCAACTACTGGCTGGCCCCTCGAGCCGGGGGAGCGCCTCGGCCCGCGGCGCCGGCGGAAGCCGAGCAGAGCGGGGCCGCGTGGTCGCCCGACGGGCGGTGGATCGCCTACACGGAGAACCGGAACGGCACGCACGACCTGCGCGTCGTCGCCTCCGAGGGCGGCGAGCCTCGCGTGCTCCTGGCCCCCGACGAAGGCGTGGTCTCGAATCCGGCCTGGTCTCCGGACGGGAGCATGATCGTGGTGGGCAAGGAGGGCCTGACCGAGCCCATGGACCTCTACGTGGTGGCGCTGTCCGACGGCCGGGCCAAGCCGATCACGACGTCCATGCCGGCGGGGAACCTGGACCGGGGGCTGATCCGGCCGGAGAAGGTCTCGTATCCCAGCACCGACGGCTACGCGATCCCCGCGTATCTCTACCGACCTGCCGACGGCGGCGAGCGGGCGCCCGGCCTGCTTTGGATCCACGGGGGACCCACGTCCCAGTTCCACGACGCCTATCACGAGGGTCCGCAGTTCTTCGCTCAGCGGGGCTACTCGGTGCTGCTCCCCAACATCCGGGGCAGTTCGGGGTACGGGCGCGACTTCGCCGACGCCAACAACGGGTGCTGGGGTCACTGCGACCTCGAAGACGTGGTCGCAGGCGCCGACTGGCTCGGCTCGCTGCCCGGCGTGGACCCGGACAGGATCGGACTGACCGGCCGAAGCTATGGCGGCGTGATGGGCATGTACGCGGCGGCGTTCGCCCCGGACGCGTTTCGAGCCATCGCGCCCGCTTCGGGCTACACCGACTGGGTGCACTTCCATCGGGGCGAGAACGAGCTAAGGCACGTCAAGCTGCTGGAACACGAGCTGGGGTCGTTCGAGACCCACGAGGACGTGTGGCGCGCGAGCTCGTCGATCCACCGGGTGCAGGGCGTGTCGGCGCCGATCTTCCTGATCCACGGCGAGGGACGGTACCCGGGATCCGACCAGTCGCGGATCTTCGCCCGAGCGCTGGAGAACTTCTACAAGCCGTTCCGGTACGTCACCTATCCCGACGAGAACTACTACGTCTACGGCAAGGCGAACCGCCGGCAGATGTACCTGGACATGCTCGAGTTCTTCGAGGAGTTCCTGCGCGATCCCAAAGTGGACGCCACCGTCGGCGGATCGCGCTGACGAGCGCCGTCGACGCGCCGCGAGGTTGCGGCGAGTGGATCACATCGCCCGGAATCGCTGGTAACCTTCCCTGGAATACGCAGCTGGTAAGCACCCCTGGAATACGCAGGACCTGCAGTGTCGGCGGCGGATCTCCGCAGCCCTGGCTTGGCTCTTGCGCCCCCCCGTCCTCATCTTCAGTCGTTCAGCAAGGCGGGTTCGCATCGCGTCGCCCACTTCAGGGGGAATTCGCATGAGCTTGTACTCGGGAGAACACCGAACCACAAGAGTCGGCCGCCCCTCCAACGACCTGTGCCTTTGTGGTCTCGTGGCCGTCGGTGCGCTCTTGGCTCAAGCCTGCGCGACGGGAGACGACGGCGGCGCCGGAGTCGCGGTGACGACGACGGACAGCGCGGGCGTGCGCATCGTGGATCACGCCCACACGCGGGACGACTTGCAGAGCCTGCCGCGGTGGCGGATCGGCGACGACCCGAGCTTCGTCGTCGACACCGTGGAGGAGTCGGGCGAACGGAGAGCGCTGTACGCCCCGGGGTTGGTCGTCCCGCTGGCGGACGGCCAAGTCCTCGTGGCGGAGGATCGGACCCTGCTGGTGTTCGATCGCGCCGGCGCGCTGGTGCGTTCGCTGGGCGGGGAAGGCGAGGGACCGGGAGAGTACCAGCGCGTCATGGGCGCCGGAGCGCTGCCAGACTGAACGTTGGCCGTCTGGGACGGGCAAGCGGGGCGCTTGACCTTCTACGCGCCGGGGAGCGGCGTGGTCGACCACATGGCGACGCCGCAGCCGTCGTTGGGCCAGTTCCCGGCCCTTGCGGGCGTGAGCGGAACCGACTTCGTGCTCCGAGAGGGACTGGACATGGCCGGGATCTTCGCGCGCGGCGCCGGGGCGCACCGCGACACCGTGCGGGTGGTGCGGTACGCTTCGGCGACCGGCGAGGTCGTCGACACCATCGGCGCGTGGCCCGGAAACTCGATGCAGGCGTGGGTCGAGGGAGGGTCGTTCTCGTTCCGGGGCCAGCCGTTCGCGCCGTAACCAGCATCGTCGTCGCGAACGACCGGCTGTACGCGATCACGGGCGAACGCTACGAAATCGAGGTCTGGGACTTGGCGACGGGCGCGCCGGCCATGCTGATCCGAGAGTCCAATCTTGAGCGATCTCCCGTCAGCGCCTCGGATCGGAGCGAATACGAAGCGAGTGAGCTGGACGCCGCGAGAGACCCCGAGGCCGAGAGGGTCCTCCTCGATGGCATCGAATATCCGGCCCGGCGACCTTCGTACGATCGGATGCTGGTCGACGATTCCGGACGCATTTGGGTGCGGGAGGCGGACGGCAGCGAGGTGTGGCGCGTTTTCGGGGACGACGGCGTCGTCGAGGGCGTCGTCACTCTGCCGGAGGGGTTCGATTTGCGCGGCGTACGAGAGAACGAGGCGTTCGGCGTGCAGACCGGCGGCCTCGGCTACGCGAGCGTGCGCGTCTACGCCATCGCGGACGGCTGACCCCAAGGGGTCCCCCCACGAGGCGCCCGCAGTTCACCAGGAATCGCGGGCGACGACGCGGTCGGTGAGTCAGTCCTTCGTCGCGATGCTCGTCACGTGCACGTTGAGACCGTGGTTCACGCGAAGGCCGAAGACACCGTCGGTGGCCAAGCCGGCCCGCGGGCCGGACCAGACCTCGGCGCCGTTGACGTGGAAGCGGAGCTGGTCGCCATCCGCCTGCAGCTCGAGCACGTTCTTGGCCGTTGACGCGTCGGCCGGCTTGGTGGCGAACGAGACGACGCTCTCATGCGCCGTCCACCCTTGGATCTCCTCGGTCTCCTGCCCGGAGCGGGTCTTGACCAGGAACTCGCCTCCCTCGCGGATCAGGAAGTACGTGTAGCTCTGGTCCGGGCCCTGAAGGTCCGTCCCGCCGACGAAGAAGCCGAAGGCCTCGCGCCGGCTCCCGGGGTCGAACAGGAACGTCTCCGATTCGATCCGGAAGTCTCCTCGGGCGATCGAGTCCGGGTGGTAGGCGATCATCGCCGGACCCGTCGTGACGTGGAATCCTGGCGGCATGGGCATGAACTCCACGTCGTCCACGCTGGAGCCCTCGCGGTCGAAGCGCACCTCCCATCCGTCGGGAGGCGGGCTGTCCGCCAGCTCCTGAGCGCTTCCCGCCTGCGGGGCGGTCATGGAAACGGCGGCGACGAGCAGGGCGGCGAGCGTCTTGGCGGCGCAACGTCGAAACACGGCGGTAGCTCCGAATGTTCGAGGGTCGGGTACGGATCGACCAGTCAAGTATAGAACAACGCCGAGCGCGGGTACAGCCGATGCGTCGCCGTTGACAAACGGCTTCCGGGGAGGAGGCGAGTGAATGGTGTCTCGAAATCAGTCACGCCCCTCGTCCGATCTGTATCGGCCAAAGATCCTGTCGATGGCCGTCTGTCGAGAAAGTCGCTTGATCGCGCGCTCGACAACCGTCTGGATCCGTTCGCCGCCTACCTGCAAGTTGGATTCAAGCCGCTTCTCGATATCGTGATGGCTGGCTTCCATCCGTTCCGACATCCTCTGCTGCTTTCGTTGACCATCCAGTACAAGCTCGTGTACGGTACGAAGCTCCTGTCTGACGTCTTGAATCCCGGTATCGGTACGCGCCAGTGCGTTCTTCACCGATGCCGGGTCCGATTTCCGAAGAAGATCCAATGCTGAGCGCAGTGCCCCTGCGGCTTCGGTCAACGACTCGACCGCCGTGGTGGTCGCTTCCGCCAGGTTCGCGACGTTGGCACTTGCGCCGTCAAGCCTGCGACTTGCATCGTCGAACGAACGCCGTAGTTTGCCGACATCCTCCAAACGACGAATGACCTGTTTGGCCCGCTGTTCGGTTTCTTCAAGCCTCGTGAGCACGTCGCGCATCACGTCCATTTGATGTCCCTAGGATTTCGAGTACATGTGGTGTGTCGATTTCGCCAATTACGCGCTGCGAGGCAGATTCCAAGCCCTTGATAGTCGCACGAATTACATGGGAGCCCGAAATGGCCTGCACTCGAGGGTCGTCGAGCGCGGCGACATGCGGCCGTGGATCCAAGAAAGATCGGTTATAGTCTGGAGATTCACGCAAGTCGAACAGAGCGGCTGTCAGGGGTGGACCAAGATCGTTCGCCCTCGTCGCCGCGAGGTCGACCATATCGTTGAGTGTCGATTCAATGTCGGCATCCGGGATTTCGTCTTCTATCGCGGTGCGGATGGCCGTCTCGATCCCGCTCGAGCTGACTCTAGAATCATGATCCGAGCACATCGACTCGGCGACTGCACGGGCCAACAACAAGCCAGGGTGATCGGGGTACGACTCCAGTGCACGGATGCACAAACCGCGCAGCTCCCCTGCATCCATTTCAGTCTGAACTTTGCTCACGAGCTGCCACCAACTGTTCAAATTGACTCGACCGACGGTCCTTTCGGTTTCAATTTGCTCGTCAATCGCGTTCCCATCGAATCCCTCTTGGAGGTAATCCAACAGCCGCTGACGTATATCGGCGTCGCTGTGCGCATGCCTAGCCAAGTTCAGTGCCTCGACAATTGATCGACGTCGGGAGCGTTCGATCTGGTCGTAGGTGAATTCGACCAGCATTCGCGCCAAGGCTAGGGCCATCGCTCGTGGCTCAAGGTCATCGGCAAAGAGTGCGTCTATACGTCGTTCGGTCGGCCGGAGCTTGCCTGGGTTCGCGGCCCTAATGTAACTTGTCAGTCGTTTGCGACACCGTCCAGAATTGAAGCGGTCCGCGTGCATGACAAATTTCTCGCTACCAAAATCCACATTATATTCGGAAATCACCCCGATCTTGAGGAGTCTGTAAATGGCGTTTTCGCGGCTCTTGGAATCATTTCCGAATGGATATTCTACTCTTTGCCCCTCTGCGAAATCGCCGAATACACGAAGGAGTCTCTCGATGTCCCTTATCTCACTGGAAACATCGGAAAAAGATTTGAAATGAAACCAAAGTGCTAGGGTCACATCATCGGCAGTAGCGCGATCCCGATTGGCGTGTTCAAAGCGATCACGCAGCGTCTCGATGTCTGCGTTTAGGTCAAGGAGAAGGTCAGAACGTTCTTGATCGTATTCGGAGAAAACGACGTAGGAAGCAGCGGGATCCCGATCTCGTCCTGCCCGCCCGACTTCCTGATAGTACCTTTCAACCCGCCTTATTCATGAACGAACAGAAAGCTTGTCGGCAGCCCTGTTTCCGACCGGTTTCGGCCGTCTGAAGGTTCGCGGGACGTTATATAGCCAACGATCAGCGTATTTGGCAATAGCCTCGGGCGCCCATCTGGATCCGTTCGCACCCGAACGCAGGCATACGGACGCGCTCCCGCCCCAAACCGCTCGCTTCCGCTTCGCCCCGCCCCGCAGCGGGGTCAGAACACCGGCTCGGGCAACCTTCGGAGTCGCTGCGTCAGCGTCCACCAGTGCGACGACGCCTCCGACGCGGTCATCGTGATCCGCCGCCCCGACACCGTGAAGCGCGCCGCCGTGCGCAGGGCCCGATCCAGCAGTCGCTTCAGGCTCCACCCGACGCCCGTCGCCTTCTCCATCAGCGTGCGCAGCGCGTGCACGATCTGGTACCCCATCGTCGAGATCAACAGGCGAACGTCGTTGCACGCGAACGCGTCCACGCTCTCCCCAGCCTCGACCTTCCGACCGCGGTAGCGCCTCTTCGGCCGCGGCGACGACGACAGCGCCGGCCGCACCTCGTTCACCAGTTCGCCCATGTGCGCCTCGGCCTTCCCGCGCCGCCTGTACAGCTCCAGCACCTCGCGTCCCGACATCTCCTCTTCCTTGATCGAGGTCACGAGGTTGAACACGGACGGGAGCAGCTCGCCCACCCGCTCGACCACCACTTGGAGCAAGCGTCGCGGACGAGACCACGATCCCGCCTGGTACCGCTCCTCGAAGACCATCTCTCGCGGCGCGCCGTCCTTGGACGGGCCCAGCGCCATGAAGCCGTCGGTCACGTCTTCGGCCAAATCCTTCAACACGCTGTTGTTGCGAATCCGGCAGACGTAGCCCGTCCCCTTCGCCTCGAGCCCCGCGAGCAGACCCTCGCTCGGAAAGCCGGCGTCGAGGCGCACATCGATCTCTTCGGCAAGCTCGCCGCGCACGCGCTCCACGACGTCGGCGATGAACCCGAGGGCGCCGTCGGCGGCGTGGACCTGGCCGTTGCGGAGACGCGCGTCGAGCATGTCCCCCGTGTCCCCCACCGACGCCACGATGGGCTGGTAGACCTTGCGGTTATAGTACCCGTTCCACGCGCCGCCCGGCTGCTTCCCGTGAACGTCGATGGGAAGGCCGTCGACATCGACGGTCAGCCGTCGGTGCAGCCGACCGCCGCCGATGGCTCGGAACCTCCACTTCACGAACCTGGCGAGCTCCTCGCGAAGGATCTTGCGGTTCTCCTCCGAACTCAACAGCGCCACGATGCGCGACAGCGTGGGCTGCGACGGCAGCGAGTGGTCGGCGGCGGCCGTGCCCTTGCGGTCGCACACGGCGAGCGCGAAGGCGGGATCGTTGCGGTACGCGTCGGCGTCGTTGTGGTCGGGGCGTCCCTGAGCGGCGAGCACGAACAGCGTGCGCAGGCACTCCTGCATCGAGTGCGTGATCTTGCCAGGCTGGCGGGGGTCCTTGATGCGGGCGGCGATGCGTTCGACGACGCCGCTGCGTTCGAGGATCTCGCGGACTGCGACGGCGCCGGCGTCGGCGGTGATCTCGAGGGGTTCGGACTTGAGCTTGAGGGATCGGTTGAAGAAAAGTGAAAGGTTCACGGTTCACCCTGGCCGGTCGGCCCGGTCAGCGGGAGACTGAATATTAACCCGCTGAAAGATAAGACGCTTACCGCATCAACTCAACCCCCCGCCAAGCGCTCATGAATAAGGCGGGTTCAAGGGACATGGGCATGCCAAAGTGAACGGTGTAGCGAATATTAGGGCCTCCTCGCTGTTCTAAGTGGGTAACCTGAATTCGAGGCGACCGCACACGAGGTACGCCATCGTGATCAGATTCTCCTTCGTTCGGTAGCCGCGCGCTCGTCCCTTCGCCGCCTGGATCAGCGAGTTCATCGCCTCCAGCAGGCCATTCGTCAGCTGGGACGCCTGCCATCGCAGGATCCCCCTTCGGTGTTTCCGAATCGTCTCGGCGAGGCCAGCCATCGGACCCAAGCCGCTCTCCTTCGCCCTCGAGCACCACCAATCAATGAAGTGCCCTGCCGCCGCAGGCGGCAGATTCCATACTTCCTGAAACTTCAGCTTCAGCTCGTACGCCTTGGCCGTGTCAAGCGCCGCCGTACCCGCATCCAGCAACCGGTCCAGCTTCCTCTTCTGCGCGACCGTCAGCTTCCGCCGGTTCTTCAGCCAGATCCACCGCGTCCTCTTCAGATCCGGCCGCTCCTTCTGCTCCGCGCGCCGCACCTGCTCCAGCGCCTCGTTCAACAGCTTCACCACGTGGAACCGGTCGAACGTCACCCCCGCGTCCGGGAACTCCTCGCGCGCGCCCTTCATGTACGCCTTCGACATGTCCATGCAGATCTCCCCGATCCGCTCGGCATCCCCTCCATGGGCCTCGAGATCCGCGCGGAACTCCCCGAACACCCCCGCGTCCCGCCCCTCCGTCGCGAAGAGCAACCGACGGCTCACGAGGTCCGCGAACAGCGTCACGTAGTGATGGCCCCGCCTCGCCGACTTCTCGTCCACCCCGAACGCCACCACGTCCGAATGGTCGGCGTTCTCCCTCGCCAAGTCCATGTAGAACGTGAGGATCCGCCACAGCCTCGTGTCGTGCTCGCCCACCAGACGGGCGACTACCGCAACCGGCATCTCCTTGCACAGCTTCAGGACCCACCCCTCGAACAACAGCGTCGACACGCTCCTGGGCCTCGCCCAGGGCAGACGGGCCCGGCGAACCCCGCAGTCGGGACAGTCGACCCGCGGAGCCGACGCATGCAGGTACGTCTTGTACTGGAAGAGATCCAAGTGCCGCCACGACCGCTCCGTCGTGTCGTACGCCTTGCACCCCTCCCTGCCGCACGCCCCGCACGCGAACGTCGCCCCGCAACGAACCCCAGTCGGACGTCCAGCCGCTTCCCGGCCACGTCCAACGAGTAGTCCTCGACATGCCACGGAGCCTCGAGCCCCAGCGACCGCTCGAAGAACCGGCTGCACTCGGCCAACCACTCCATCCCAATGTCCTCTGCCCAGCCCCGACATCAGCGAGCGACGCGCGGAGCCGGGGCGATCGGGCAGCGCACTTCCGCGCAGTCGGTGGGGGCGCCCGCCCGCCACCGGGCGGCCATCGGGATCGACGATCCGACCAACGTCGCTGACGGAGACGAACGACACCACTCCGATCAGCCGAACGGCACGCGTGCAGGGCCGCGCCCGTGTATGTGCCGGCGTACGCGACGGGAATCCACGAAGCCGGATGCACGGTAGCCGCCCTCATCGGTCGCCTCGCGCGCCTGGGCAATCCCACGACGCTCCAAGAGGCAGCGGAGCCCGCACCGATCCTCTTCCGACAGCGTGCCTACCAGGACCCGTCAATCCACACAAAACAGCGAGGAGCCGGAATTCCTAGTCGACGGGCTGATCCGCGAGGGATCGACCGCGCTCCTACACGGTGACGCCAAGGCGGGCAAATCGACGCTTACGCGGAATCTCGCGGCCAGCGTTGCGACCGGCGACCCGTTCCTTGGCCGCTTCGCCGTGAAGCGGTCGCCCGTGCTCGCGCTGTGGCTGGACGAGAGCTGGTTCACCATTCGGAATCATTTCGAGCGGTTGGGCTGGCCGGACGACCTGCACTTGCTAGACGCCGACGCCATCGTCGACCCCGTGTTGGGCGATGGCGAGTGGCTCGAGGCGGCGATCCGCGAGGTCGGGGCGCGCTTGCTGATTCTCGACCTTGCGCCGGACTGGCTCAGCGGCGCGAGCGAGGAATACAGGGACGGGAGTCGGGATACGTGGGGCTACTTGGCGACCCGCGCCGCGTTGCTGTCGCTCCGTGCCGTCGCTCAGTCGACCGGGTGCGCCGTGCTCTCGACGTTCCACAATCGCAAATCCGGGGGCCAGCATGGGAAGGGGATCATGGGGTCGGGGGCCGGTCAGTTGGGCGGCGTGGATGCGTTCCTGTCGCTCACCGTGTGGGCGACCAAGCAAGGCGACGTCGTGACCCTCGAGGCCAAGGGCCGCGACGACGTGACGCTCGCGCAAACCGAAACGCAGTACAGCGCGGACACTGGCCGGGTCGTCGCCGTCGTCGAAACGGACGCGCAAGCCGAGGCGCTAGCGATGCAAGCCGACGGCGTGAAGGTGCCTGAGATCATGAAGCGTCTAGGGGTCTCCCGTGCGACCGTCTACCGGTACCTACAGCCGCTTAGTCGTCGGTAGTGTCTCGCGTGTCTCACGCTGTCTCACGGGAATTGAGACAGTCCGGCGGGTCAGTTCGTCCCCGGTGTCTCACGTGTCCCGTACCTACGGTACGGGTACACGCTCGTGAGACACGCCGCTACGCTCTCGGACTGCGGCGGTGTCTCACGTTGTCCCGGGACAGCGTGACCGACCCCCGGCGGGTGACCGTGGGGACCCCTGTCCGCGTCGCCGTCGGTGGGGGACGGGATCGGGTGGGTAGTCAGCAATCCGACACAGGGGCGACCCGGTGAGGCCTGCGCGGGCGTCGGACGTGGAGGCGTGGGCGGGGTCGCTCGCGGTGCCGTCGGGCGATGGCGCGGGCGCTCCGTGGACGGTGCTCCCGTGGCAAAGGCGGTGCCTCGCGGCGATGCGCCGGGCGCGGGTTACGGCGGTGACGATGGCGCGGGGCAATGGGAAGTCAGCCTTCGCCGCGCTGATCGCCCGGTCGTTCCTCGAGGGCGGGCCGAATCATGCGCCGGGGCGCGAGGTGCTGGTCGTCGCTCAAAAGCATGAGCTAGCGCGTCAAATCGTTCGCGACGTCACGGCGTGGACGGGTCCGGACTTCCGGGTCGCCGACAATCATCGGGAGGCTCACGTGATCGACCGGACGGGCGCGAGGGTCCGCGCCATCGGCGCGAGGCCGGGCGGCCTTCACGGGATGCGATGCGACCTGATCATCGCCGACGAGCTCAGTCAATGGGACCAAGCCGACCGAATGTGGGCGGCGTTGGTGACGACGCTAGGCAAGCGGCCCGGGGGTCGCTTGCTGGCCGTCGGGACGCGGCCGGCCGAGGGGGTCGCTCACGTGTTCGCCGATCTACTCGCGGGGGAGGCCGACGCGGTGCTCGAGTTCGGGCCGACGCCGGGCCAGCGCAAGCGCGAGGCGTGGGGCCAGCGTCGGACGTGGAGGTCGGCCAATCCGTCGCTCGATGCGCTACCGACGCTCGAGCGGACATTGCGGCGCGAGTGGGGGCAAGCGGTCCGGTCGCCGGTGGCGCTTGCGAGGTTCCAAGCTCTCCGTCTCAACATGGGCGGCGACGGGTCGGAGGCCGACGCGCTCCTACTCGCGGTCCCCGATTGGAGGCGGTGCGAATGCGACGCGGATGCGCTCCCGGCGCGTGACGGTCCGCTAGGAGCCTGCGCCGCAGAAACCCGGCCGGCGCGTGACGAAGTCCTGGCGTAGGGCGTCCGGATCAGTTACAATTATGCAGCACATAGATTTATCCATTCGCGTCCCTTGCGCGTGGAGGAACCGTGGGAACGAGCTTCCGGCCTTACCAGCCCGATCAGATCCAGCTGATGCCGCCTGCCCTCAGGGACTGGATTCCCGAAGAGCACCTGGCCCACCACGTGAGCGATCTTGACGTGCGCCGTGAGTGTCCCCACCTTCCCGGCGGATGGGGCCGCCGTCGGCGACCCCCCGGATGCTCAAGGAGAACGGACGAATGACGACGAAGCGTTTTGCCCCCCCCCCCCCCCCTGCTGGCCGGGTTCGTGCTCGCGTTGGTCGTGGTCGCTTGCGGGACGACCGACATGGCGACCCCTTCTCCGGACGCGACGAGCATGATCGTCATCCGTCCTGCCGCAAACCCGCTTGCGTACTCGAGGGAGGAGCTTGCCAAACAGCGCCGGATGCTGGCGGAGGCGGAGCAAGCCGGGCGGCCCTTACCGGCTGAAGTACAAGAGGGCATAGCTAATCTTGAGAGGTTACTAGAACCTTTCGATGGGCTAGAAGAGCAGGTTATTGGCCCGGGTGTGTCTAGGATTGTAAATCCTCTCGAAGATGCTGCGGTGTCTTCCAACGCTTATTGTGGAACGCCTTACGTCCCATACTACATGACTGGTTCAACAGGGTTCTCTCTACTTGCGAGTGCTCCGGGGAAAGCTAGTTACTCGGCGTCGTCATATACAGGGGTGGCGTCATATCCGTATACAGAGGCATGGCTGACCAACCGTCACTGGGTAAGTATCGAGGGCAGTCGGACGCCCTCTGTCTCTCCGAGCCATGTATGTGGTCGTATCACTTCCGGTTGGTCCAGTGGAGAATACACTAACTACGAAGGTGGTTATATTTGTGGGCAAGGTTCCTCTTCTCATGCGGCTTTCAACCAATGGAATTGGAGGTCGTCGGACCATAGCTCGGCTACTTCTTGCGCAAGAATAACGCCGAAGTCTGTCGGCCCCGGCGACGGCAGCGGGAAAGAAATGCCCTGTGCGTCGAATAAGTGGGCGCCCACTGGGGATTGTTGCGATTACTTCACAATGCATCGAGGCCAAGAGGTCTGCGTAGTCTATGATGGTGCCGAGTGGAATGGTGGGCCGCCTTTTGTGGAGGGTCGCAGTACCGACGAATAGGTTAGTATTGCGCCGGGGCTGCGCCCGGCAACACGGTAGACGCCGCCGCGTGACTCCGACCCGCTAGGGGTCGGGGCTCACGCGGCGGCTTTTTTGCCTCCTCGCTGTTTTGCGTGGGTAACGCCAATACGAGGCGACCCGCCACCACTGGACGGCCGCCAGGGAAGACGGCCAGGCGAACGTCGCAGACGGGGGCCAACGACCCCCTCCGATCAGCAAAGCGGCACTCGTGCGGGGCGACGCCCGTGTACGTGCCTGGGCGCACGGACGGGGCCCAGACGCCAGATGCACGGCAGCCGACGTCATCGGTTGCCTCGGGCGCGTGGGCATCCCGCGCCGCTCCAAGAGGCAGCGGCTCTCCCGCGCCGCCCTTCCCCTGGAGGCGTGCCTGCGAAGCACCACCAATCCACACAAAACAGCGAGGAGCCCTTTTTTTTCGTCGGTCCGGGAGGTCGGGGGCCGCGTCTTACAGGGCCTCGAAGTCCGCTTCCGTCAACAATTCCGCGAATGCGACCGCGACGTGCTCGCGGCCTTCGTCCGTTTCCATTGCGCTCCGGGCCGCTTCGTGGCGGTCCCTGAAGGCGTTTTCGAAGCGTAGGCGGTCAATAAAAGCGAGGGTCTTGGCTTCCCATTCGGGGTCGGTCAATCTCTGCTTCCGGCGATCTAGTGTACGGTTCGGAATATAATAGCGATTTATGTGGAGGCCGCAGCCAGCGCCTTCCGCGCCCTCTCCACCTTCGCCAGGATCGCGTCCGCCGTCTTCGTCCACACCAGCGGCCTCGGGCTCTCGTTGTGGCTCCCGATGTACTCCTTCATGCACTTCTCCAGATCCGCCACCGAGTGGAACACCCCCCGCCGGATCCGCTTCCGCGTCAACGCGCTGAAGAACCGCTCCACCAGATTCAGCCACGACGCACTCGTCGGCGTGAAGTGCAGGTACACCCGCCCCTGCCGCTCGATCCACTCCATCACCTTCGCGTGCTTGTGCGTCCCGTAGTTGTCCAGAATGATGTGGATCTCCTGATCCTTCGGCACCGCCTTCTCCACCTTGCGCAGGAACCTCAGCACCTCCTGGTGTCGGTGCCGCTTGTACGTCTCCCCGATCACCCTTCCCGACGCCACGTCCATCGCCGCGAACAGCGACGTCGTCCCGTTGCGCTTGTAGTCGTGCGTCATCGTCCCCGCACGACCCGGCTTCAACGGCAGCCCAGGCTGCGTCCGATCCAACGCCTGCACCGAGCTCTTCTCGTCGAAGCTGAACACCACCGCGTTCTCCGGCGGATCCAGATACAGTCCCACCACGTCCCGCAGCTTCTCCTCGAAGCGCGGATCGTTGCTCAACTTGTACGTCCGAATCAGGTGCGGCTTCAGCCCGTGCGACTTCCACACCCGGTGCACGAAGCCGTGCGTCGTCCCCACCGCCCGCGCCATCGACCGGCACGACCAGTGCGTCGCGTCCTCCGGGTCCGTCTGCGTCGTCCGCCGAATCACTTCGCTCCTCAGCGCCGCCTGCGCCTTCGAGCACTTCCCGCCATGGTTCCCCCCTCGAGGACGCTCCTTCTCGATCCCCTCCAGACGCTCCTCGGCGAACCGCCGCCGCCACCGACCCACCTTGTTCTGGTCGATCCCCATCGTCTCGGCGATCGCCTTGTTCATCACCCCGTCCGCCGCCATCAGCACGATCCGCGATCTCTCCCTCAACCGCACCGTCGCGCTCCGAGACCGCGACCACCGCTCCAAGCGCTTCCGTTCCGCCTCCGACAGCTCGATCTTGACCGCGACCCGCATGACGCCTCCTCCTCGTTGAGTGGACCCCGAAAGAAGAGGTAGCCGATCAGCGGCATATAATCAACTCTATGTTCCGAACACTACACTAGTAGGGTCTTCGCGTCAACCTGCGTGGGGCCGTCGGGGTCGGTCCGTGATCGGCGAATCTCCTCGGCGGCGGCCATCTTCGGGAGGAGAAACTCGCCAGCGGCGGCGAGTCGCTCGCGGCGCTTCGCTTCCCGCGCCTCGAGTTCGGCAAGCTCTCGGTCGTCTTGGTTCATGGTCGCTCCTGCGGGGGTGGGGGTTGCATGCTCGTGCGGCTCAGTTACTATATATAATTACAAAAAGTAGGCTATATATATGGAGTACTTAGTAATATAGGGGGGTACAGGTGACGACGCTACAGACGCTCGAACTGAGGCAATCCGAAGTGCGTGAGCGACTTGGGGAGATTGCGGGCCTCGAGGGCGACGCGCTGACGGATGCGATCCGGTCGGAGGCCGACGCGCTCCAGCGCGAGCACAAGGACCTCGAGCTGCGCCGTCGGGCGGCTATCGTGGCCGGGGATGGGGGCGCGCCGGACGCCGCCGACCCCGCCGACTCGAACGACGGGGAGGCGGCCGAATTCCGCGCCCTGCGGGAGCGCGTGGAGGTGCGCCGGTACGTCGGGGCCGCGCTAGACGGGGCCGCCGTGAACGGGGCCGAGGCCGAATTCAACGCCGCGCTCGATATGGGCGCGGGGTCGTTTCCGCTTCGCTTGCTCGCGCCTGAGCGCGAGGCGAGAGCGACGACGGACGTGGACGCGAGCGCGAGTCAACGTCCCTGGCTTGACCGCTTGATGGCGGATACTGCGGCCGCTCACGTCGGCGTTACGTCCCCGTCGGTTCCCGCCGGGGTGCAGGCCTATCCGGTAACGACCGCCGGGCCGACTCCCGCTCAGCGCGGGCGCGGGGAGGCGGCCGACGACGGGTCGTTCACCATCGGCGTTACGGAGGCGCGACCGACGCGGGCGTCGGTCCGGGTGATTATCAGCACTGAGGACGCGGCGAGACTGCCCGGCCTCGAGGACGCCCTGCGGCGCGATCTGGCGGCCGCGCTGACCGAACGAATCGACCGGGCGATCTTTCTAAGCGATTCCGGCGCCAACGAAAACCGAGCCGACATTGCGGGATTCAACACGGCGTCGATTACCGAGGTCACGCTGACGCAAGCTCACAAGGTGCTCGCCGGGAGCGGTGACGGTAGTACGTCGATGCGCTTTCTAAACATGGTCGACGGGATTCATGCGACGCGACTCGAGGACTTGCGCGTGGTCGCGTCGGTCGGAGCGAATACGCTATGGCGTTCGCATATCCATACGGCTACGGCGTCGACGGAGACTATCGCCGGATTCCTGACGGCGGCGGGGCTGACGTGGAGGGTGCGGGGAGACATTGCGACGGCGACCGGCAACGGAGACTTCGGCGCATTCGTCAGACTAGGGCGCGGAATATCCGGGGCCGCCGTCGCGCCGGTATGGGAGGCGGGGCGCCTAATAAGAGATCCCTTTAGTGAGGCCGCAAGCGGTGAGGTTGCCTTGACTCTTCAATCGCTTTGGGCCTTCGTGATTCCGCGCCCGCAGAACTGGCGGCGATTGAAGTTTGTGACCTGACCGATAATTGAAATTGAGGCGGTCCCAATTCGTCGAACAGGATGGGGGCAAAAATAAAGTGTACTCCGTCGCTTCGCGACGGTTCCTTTCGGGGTTGATTCGAGCGGGCGCGGCGCATCCCGATTCGGGCTCCGCCGACCTCGCCCACCCGTCCCCGCGAACAGCCCCCTCCCCAACCTCGGGGTGAATCCAACCTCGGTTTCGCCGGCGGGCGCGCCCGCCGGCGAAACCGAGGCAACCGGCGCCGCGTCGCCCCTGGCGACCCCTGCCGCCGGTTCGCCGGTTCCGACCACGTCGCTCCCAACGCCCTGGACCCGCTCATCCCACGCCCACGTCCTCGCGGTACGCCTCGCCGGGCGTCCGCCCCTCCAACGCCGAGTGCGGACGGACTTCGTTGTAGAAGTCCATCCAATCCCCGATGATCCGTCGAGCCGCGACCCCGTCCTCGAGCTCCCGCAGGTAGACCGCCTCGTACTTCAGCGACCTCCACAGCCGCTCGATGAAGATGTTGTCCAGGTACCGCCCCCGCCCGTCCATCGAGAACCTGATTTCCGCGCTCAGCACCCGCTCCGCGAACGCTTCGCTCGTGAACTGCGAGCCCTGGTCGGTGTTGAAGATCTCCGGCTTCCTCGAGCCCAGCGCCTCGTCCAGCGCGCTCACGCAGAAGGACGCGTCCATCGTGTTCGACAGCGCCCACGCCAGCACGTGGCGCGTCGCCCAGTCCATCACGGCGACCAGGTAGAAAAACCCACGGGCCACAGGCACATAGGTGATGTCCGCGCACCACATGTGATCCGCCCGCGAGACCTCGACGTCGCGCAGCAGATAGGGGAACACCCGGTGCTCCGGGCTCGCCACGCTCGTCCGGGGACGCCGGTAGATCGCCTCGATCCCCATCTTCCGCATCAGCCGGCGGACCCGGTGTCTGCCGACCGTCGTGCCCTCGCGCCTCAGGTGGCGCACCATCTGCCGGCTCCCGTAAAACGGGTAGTCCATGTGGAGCTGATCCATGCGGCGCATGAGAGCGAGGCTGTCCTCGCTCTCGCCCTTCGGCGTGTAGTACAGCGACGACCGGCTCACGCCAGCAGAGCGCATTGCTTCGCCAGCGCCATCGGGCCGTCCCGCTGGATCATCCGTCGGCGTTCGGTGCGGGTCAGCTGCGCAACCCGCGCCGAAAAAAATCCCGCTCGACGGTCAGCTCCCCGATCTTCGCGTGGAGGTCGTGGATCGTGGCGTCGCGCTCCTTGGCCGCCTTCTGGGCGCCGGCGACGAACACGTCCGGGATGGCGGCGAGCAGCTGGCGCTTCCAGTGGCTCACCTGGTTGGGATGGAGCTCGTGGCGGCAGCCGACGATGCTCTTATGTACGTCAAGGGCCCAGTTTGTCTCCTCGCTGTCCTCAGCGGGCGCCGCGAGTTCGAGGCGACCTTCCGCCGCTGGGCGGCCCCCAAGATCGACGACCAGACGAACTGCGCTGAAGGGGGTCGACGGCACCCGCCGATCAGCAAAGCGGCACTCGTGTAGGGCGACGCGCGGACCTACCACGACTCCGAGCGGCCCTGGCTCGTGAACACCAGGACCCGCTCCCTGACGGGATCTCCCGTGAGCCGCTCCCAGCACTCGGCGTACAGATCGACCTGCGCCCGGTACAGCGGCGCACGCTCGCGGAAGTCCGGGTCCTCGCCGCTGTCCGTCTTGTAGTCGGCGACGACCCATCCATCGCCCTCTCGGAAGACGAGGTCGACGACCCCCTCGACGACGTCGGGCGCCGCCGACTCGCCGTCCCCGGCGAGCGACGCGGCGAACGGGACTTCCGTATGGCGCTCCGGGCTCTCCATCGCCCGAGCCCAGATTTCCGAGCGCCGGGCGGCGGCGACCAGGGCCAGCACGCTCTCGAGCTCGACGGGTGCTCCGCGATCGTCCACCGGACGCTCGAACTCGACCAGGAGGCTGCGCGCGAACCGCTCGAGCTCCTCGCCGCTCGTCCCCTGGCCCGCTTGGGCCAGCACGGCGTGCACCACGCTCCCCCACTCGTATCCTCCGGCCGACGGCGCCAGCACGGGCCGCTCGAAGACGCGCGTGTGCGCCTTGCTCGTCTCCGCAACCGTCCCCGTCCTCTTCGCCCGCGCGGTCACCGTCTCCAGCCGGTAGGTGGGCGCGCGCAAGCGCTCGACCCTCCGGGCCGCCGCCCGGATCGGCTCCTCGAGGTCGACGTCGGGGGGGAGCGGGTCGGGCGTCGGCGCGTCGACGCGCTCGATTTCGGCGGACCGCGCGAAACGCTCGTCGTCCGGTCCCGCGGCGGCAGCCTCCTCGTCGATCCAATCCTCCAGCCATCTCCACGGCGACGGATTCTTCGCTCGGGCGCCGCTCTTCGTCACAGGCCCTCGCGCGACCCACAACTCGTCCCGCGCGCGCGTGGCGGCCACGTAGAGCAGGCGCACCCGTTCGGCCTCCTCGAATTCGGCCTCGATCTCCTTGTCCTTCTCCCAGGTGGCGGGCGCCGCGATCACGGCGGTCTGATAGCGACCCTTGATCGTGATGGGGATCGTGCCCCGCGCCCGACCGTTCTCGTCCCGGGACACCCGCATCGTCGGCGGCCGAGCCGCGTCGCCGAATCCGGCCGCGAGGAACACGACGTTCGCCTCGAGGCCCTTGGCGCGATGCAGGTTCATGACCTGGACGCAGTTGGGCCGCTGGGGCACCAGGGGCGCCTCCGCGTCGTTCCAAGCCATGGCAGTTTCCATGGCGTCCACGGCGCCGGCCAGCGACGCGTCCCCCTCCAAGGCCCGCGCCCGGACGGCGTCCATCAGGTAGGTGAGCGCGCCCGCCCGGAGCTGTCCCAAGGTCTCCGCCGCCGCGAGGGGAAAGAGGCCGGTCTCGGCCACGATCCGCTCGAGCGTGACGTCCGCCGGCTCTCGCTGCGCGCGCTTCCACCAACGGTGCAGCGCCGCCAGCGCTTCGGCCACCTCGCCTTCGCCCAAGGGCTTTCGGTTGATCCGGAAGCACCGCTTGCGGTCCCGGCTCGAGCCGAGGCCGTCCCGGTAGGCGACCAGGAGGTCGAGGGTGACGCCGAACAGCGGACCCGTGAGCGCGCCCACGACGCGCACCTGGTGCGCCGGGTCCGCGAGGCAGCGGAAAATCAGGAACAGCGCGGCCAGCTCGTCCTCGAAGCCGACGCCCGCCCCGGACACGTCGACCGGCAGGTTGTGGTCCTCCATCGCGCGGGCGTAGAGGTCCAGATGCTTGCGCGTGCGCGTGAGCACCATGAAGTCGCCGCACTCGCGTTCCCCGGCCGCGACTCTCCGGGCGATCATGCTGGCGATGCGGGCGGCGTCGTCCCGGGGGCGTTGGTTGCCTCTAGCGGGCCCCTCGACGCGGTAGGCGGCCAGCAATCCAGGACCTTCCCGGCCCGGCAACGGCTGCGTCAACAGCGGAGCGAAGGAGGCCTGCCGATCCGTGTCCCGCGTTCCGAAGCGGTCCCCGCGGTCGAACACGCCCTCGACCAAGTGCTCGAAGGCTCTCAGGGAACGGAAGTTGGCCTCGAGCTTGAGGATGTCCCCGAATTCGCGGAAGCGCCTCTTCACCGAGTCGTAGAGCGCGATGTCGGCGCGGCGGAAGCGGTAGATGCTCTGCTTGGGGTCGCCGACGACGAAGAGCGCGCCCGGGCGGGGGACGACCTTCGTCCAGTCGTCGCCCTGGGACGGGTCGCTGGCCAGCAGCATCAGGATCTCGGCCTGCAGCGGATCGGTGTCCTGGAACTCGTCGACCAGGATGCGCGAGTACCGGGCGCCCAGGTCCCGCCGCGCGCTCGCGTCCCGCCGGAGCAGATCGGCCGAGAGCACGAGCAGGTCCTGAAAGTCGAGCTCTCCGCGTTCCTTGCGCTGCCGCGCGAAGGCCTCCGCGCCCCGCCGCGCCACCCTCACGGCCACCGGATAGCGGTGGGCCCACCACTGCCTCAGCAGTCGGTCCGCCCGGCCGTCCGCCTTCGCGAATTCGTTCAGCGACGCCTCGAACGCCTTGACGTCGCCCTTCGTGTGCGGCGGCTCCGCCCACTTGTATTGCGTGAGCTTGAACGACCTGCGGACCACCGTCGCGAGCGCGTCGAAGAAAACGGCCGGCGTTCGCCAGGCGAGCGTGCGCCGCCAGTACCGCAGCGTGCGGAGGCGCTTCGCGGGCCGGTCCCAGCCGCGCTGCGGGCTGCGGTCGCCCATCAACTCGAAGGCGCGGTCGATCAGGCGGCCGAACGCCTCGTCGACGGCCGCGATCTCCTCTTCGTCGGGCGGGGGCGTGGGCTCGCCCGAAAAGTCCACGTCGGGGTTCTCGACGAGCTTCGCGAACGCGTCCTCCAAGTGGTCCGGCGCGATGCCCAGGCGGTCGAGCTCCCGCAGGTCCTCGTCCCCCTCGGTGCCTAGGCGTTCCAGGAACTCGAGCCACGCCCTGCGGCGCATGCGGTCCGCCTCGGCCTCCAAGACCTCCCGGAACCCCGGATCCAGACCGGCCTCGAGCGGGCGCTCGCGGAGCAGCTTGGCGCAGAACGAGTGGATCGTCCCGAGGAACGCGCCGTCCAGGTCGCGAATCGCGTCCTCGAGCAACGGGCGTTCCGGGTCGTCGGGCGCGAGAGACGCCAGCGTCGCCTCGAGCTCGACCTGGAAGCGCTCGCGCAACTCGGCCGCCGCCTTGCGCGTGAAGGTGACGGCCGCGATCCGATCCACCGTGCAGTGGCCGCTGCGCACCAGCGAGACCATGCGGTCGACCAGCGACGTCGTCTTCCCCGAGCCCGCGCCGGCCTCGACCAGCAGCGTGCTGGTCAGGTCGCTCGAGATCCTCGCGCGGACCGCCTGATCGGGCGGCTCGTACGGTCGGCCGTTCGGCGACCCCGGGCGAGCGAGCGTCACCGTCCGCCCCGCCCCTCGTCTTCCCAGGCGCGCGCGCGCCGGAGCGTCGCGAGCTCCGGCAGCGTCTCCAAGTGCTCCCTGGTCCAATCGGCGATCCGGCAATTCGCCCCCCAGGCGCTCGCCCGAACGCCGCAGCATTCCTGGTAGTCGCAGAAGCGACAGTCTTCGCCGGCCGAGTCGGTGGCGGGAAAGGCGCCCGCTTCGGCGCTCGCCATCAGCGCGCCGATCAGCGCCAGTCCTCCCGCCAGCGCCGGGGCCGGGTAGGCGCGCACGCGGTTCTCGCCCCGTCGCGTGGGGAAATGGTACTCCACGGCGCCCACGGGCTTGCCGGTCTCCTGCGCGGCGGCCGCCGCGTAGAGGACGTGCTGGAGTCGCCGTCCGCCCCTGAAGGCCCCGGCGTCCTTCCCGTACCCGTAGTCGCTCCCGGTCTTGTAGTCGACGATCCGGAGGCTCTCGCCCAAGTCGTCGATTCGGTCGACGTACCCGCGCGCCTTGAGCGTCCGAGGCTTGGTCGAGTCCGTCGCGGGAAGGGCCAGCTCGACGGGCTCGCCGTCCATTCCGAACGCCCACTCGAGCGCGCTCCACGGCGGCCGGGTCTCGCGGATCATCTCGACGAACGAGGCCACGTCCAAGCGCAGCGCCTCGATCTCCATGTCGCGAACCACCGGGCTCGGCGCCGGGATCTCGGGAACGGCTCTCTGGACCTCGCGGTCGGCGCACTCGAGCGCGAGGGTCGGGAACGCCGGATCGTCGAAGTCGACTTCGCGCTCGCGCGCCAGGCGAAGCGAGCGCTCGAACGCGGCGTGCAGGAGGCTGCCCCGCTGCAGGGCGTCCAGCCAGCGATGGCCGTCGAACTCCGGGTCGTCGGGCGGCGAGATCCGAAGCACGTCGTGGAACAGAAAGCGCCGGGGACAGGCGCCCAGGCCCTCGAGTCGGCTGGCCGACCACGCGCGCTCGCTCAGCGTCCGGTGGGACAGGGGAGGCCAGCGCGTGCCCAGGAACCCGGTGTGCACCGTCGCCCGTCCCTCTTCGAGCGCCCGCTTCGCCTCCATCCCCCGCCCCAGACGCGAGTGCGCGCGGCTCACGGCGGCGACGCCGTCCCGCAGTCGTCCGTCGTCCGTCGCCAGCGCGCGCAGCCACGCGTCGCTCGCGTCCAGGTCGACGGGTCGCTCGGGACGGGGAAGCCGCGACTCCGACGGTCCCAGGCGGCGCTGCAGCTCGTCGAAGTCGCAGGCGGCGTCGCCGCGGGCCAGCCTCAGCGCCTGCAGCATCTCGGGCGCGGGCGCCACGGCGCGCGCCTGGCTCGGATCCCAGCGCGCGTAGCTCAGCGTGACCCGACCCCGCAGGCGCGCGAACAGCACCGCGAAGCCGAAGCGGCTCTCCGCCGCCCGGTCGCCGGCGAAGGGCAGCTCGCCCTTCCCGATGCGCATGCGCTCGCGGTCCAGCAGCATGGGGTCCTCGCGCCCGGAGCCGGACAGGCTCGTCGCGTCGAGTCCGACCAGGAAGGTGTGCGCCCTGCCGGTGGCGCCGCCGTTCTCGAGGCCCGCGAGGTAGAGGTGACCGGGCGCGGAGCTCCACGGGGCGGAGCCCTCGGCCCTGGGGGCGGGGACCTGGATCTCGAGCAGCGCCTTGACGATGGCGGCCGCGGCCGAGAAGTCGGTGGTTCGGTCCAGGGTGGCGCGAATGCGGTCGAGTCTTCGCGTCAGCCGATGTTGAGCGGTGCCGTCGGTCGCCGTGCCGGCGGCGGTCTTCTCCAGCAGGGCGCGCGCGGCTGTGGCCACGTCCGCCGGAGAGGCGCGGCCGCGCACGTCGGGGAGCGCGGCCAGCACGGGACCGAGGACGTCCTTGAGCGCGCTCAAGTCGTCGGCCCGTCCCTCGCGATCGGTCTGGCGGCGGGCCAGGCCCGGCTGCGGGCGCTCCAGGTTCTCGAGCGCGCGGTCGATGCGCCGCATGTAGCGCGCCCGTCCCCAGCCGATCCGCAGGCGGCGGAGCGCGCGCGCCAGACGGGGTCCGGCCAGCCAGTCGCGCGGCGGCGCCGGCGCGACGTCGCCGGCCTCGATCAGCGCGCGGACGATCGACTCCTGGAAGTCGCTCTCGATCCACTTGAAGAACGTCGCGACGACGCGGCCCGGTCGCGTGCGCTCGACCGGCAGCCCCAGGGCGTAGGTGACGGGGATCCCCAGCGGTTCGGTCACAGCGTGCAGGGCCGAGCCGTACGCGGCGGCGTCCGGGGCGACGATCTCGACCTCGTCCCAGGCAGCCTCGCGCTCCGCGACGCGGCGAAGCACGCCGCGAAGCTCGTCGTGCACCGATCCGGCGGCGAAGAGCTCGATCGCGAGGGGTTCGGGCGTCGGCGACGCGTTCGCCCCTTCTCCGGCGGCCGCCGCCGTCCAGCGCTCGACGGCGTACAGATGGCTTCCTTGCGCCTCGGCCGGCCCCGCCTTCCAAAGGACGGCGCTCGGCGCGGGCAGGCCCTCGACCGGATCGGTTTCCAGCCGAACGGCGCCCGCGCTCTCGAGTGCGCGCAAGAAGCGTCCCTCGAGGCCCTGCGACCTCGGGCCGGGGATCAGGGCCACGGTCGCGTCGGCAAGCGTCGGCGCCTCGTCGCTGGCCACCATCGCCGCCGCCGTCTCGAGCGCCGTCGCGCGGTCGGCCAGGCGCTGGTCCTCGAGCAGCGACTCGTAGCGCGCGAGGACCGAGGCGATCAGCGCTTGGCGCCCCGTGGCGCCCGGGCCGCTCGCCTGGGCGACCTGGCGGGCCCGAATTCCGGCCGTCCTGAGCGCGGCCGCCGAGCGGCGTGCGGCCGCCCGAAACCCGACCCGTTCCGCGAGTCCGGGAAAGCGCTCCCGGGCTCCCGGCGCCCGCTCGCCGAGCAGCGCTTCGTCGAGGGCGCGCTCGGCGAGCGCCTGCTCGTCGAAGAAGTCGAGCGTGCGGAGACCCTGGGCGGCGAGCTTGGGCGCCGCGATCCGCATGGCCAGCGCGCGCGCGGTCGCGACCTCGAACCCGATCCACGACCGGCCCCCGAGAACGACTTGGCGGAGCAGCTCCTTGCCCTCGCTCCGGGTGCGGGCCACGAGGATCTTCCGACCCCTCGGGTTCTCGGCCGCCATACGCCCGATTCGCTCGACGAGCGCCGAGCGCCGCGTCCGTGGCGGCGAGTTTCGGGTCACGACGTCCCTGCGCTCCGCACTCGGGCCGCGCCCGGCTCGAAGCGTCGGCTCAGCCTGCGCTTCGAGCGGGCGCGCCAATCGCCTCGGTGATACGCGTCGCTGACCAGCAGGGGCAGCGTCAGCGACGCTTCGCCGTAGACCATGCGTTCGCTCCGGGTCGACACCTTGCCCCAGGTCGTGGCTTCCCGCAGCGTCGAGCCCGAAAGCCCGCCGTCCCTCGGGTCGGCCACGGTGAGCTGCACGGCGTACCGGTGCATCGGAACGGCCGCGTCCGCGTCGTCCAGCAGTCGCGCCGCGACCGCGGCGTCCTGAGCGAAGTTCTTGGGCACGCCGCCGCCGACCATGAGCAGCCCGCTTCGCGCGGCCGAGCGCTTCAGCTCGGCCAGCTCGTGGAAGTCCTGCGCGGAGTCGAAGCTCGCCGCCGGCCGCCCGTGCCGCTCGGCCTCGATCCGGTGGAGGATCGCGCCGAACCCGGCCGAGCAGTCGCTCAGCGCCGGCACGAAGACGGGCACGTCCCTGCGGTAGGCGGCCAGCGTGATCGAGTCGGCGTCGGCGAAGCGGTCGTCCAGATACGCCCCCAGCGCTCGCGTCACTTCGCGGCTCGAGTGCGGACGCGGTTGCAGGCGGTCGAGGACTCGGGCGACGGCGCGGTCGCAGCGGCGAAGATCCGCTTCGTCCACGTAGGCGTCGTAGATGCGATCGATGCCCAACCGGCGCAGCTCCTCGTCCGCCGCATGGGGCGCGTCGACCGATCCGGGCGCGACGTAGTGGCGGTGTCCCAACGCCTCGAAGAAGTCCTGGTCGACGACCACGGCGCCCGTCGCGACGACCACGTCGACCATGTCGCACTCGACCAAGGCGCGGATCGCGCCCTTGAGCCCGGCCGAGATCAGGGATCCCGCCAGAGTGAGGATCGTCGTGCAGTCCGGGTCCCGGAGCATCTCGGCGAAGACGTCCGCCGCTTCGGCCAGTGCGCGGGCCTGAAGCCCGGCGTCGCGAAAGGTCGCCAGAACTGCGGATCCGTCGAAGGCGGCGACGTCGACGTGTTCGACCGGACGGGCCAGCAGTTCGGCTTTGCGCTGTTCGCTCAACTCAACCCAGTGGTCTTTCGCGTTGGGAGGATCGCCCCCGAGGGGGCGGCGACGGCGGGGGCGGCCCGCGGGCGCGCCCGCCGGGCTCGCGCTGCGCCGCAATCTACTCGAGCCCGCAAGCGAGGGTCGGGCACTCAGTCGGCTCGAGGGCGCTCAGAACACCCACTCGACGCCGACGTGCAGCGCCCGGTTGGGCGACAGCGTGACGCTGCTCTCGCTGCCCAGCCCCACGCCGCCCCGGACGATGCCGGCCAACTCTCCGTCGACGAGCCGGTTCCTGGACCAGATCCAGAGGTTGCGACCCGCCGCGTAGACGGTCACGCGGCGGGCGCCCGTGCGAGCGGCCCAGCTCGCGGGCGCCTCGAAGCGCGCCGTCGCTTCGCGCAGCTTGAAGTAGTCCCCGTCGTACAGAAACGCGGTGCGGGCGGCGCCCTGGCTGTAGGGGCCCCGAACGGTGCCGTCCAGGTTGTACTGGATGGGGAAGGCCCAGGGGCAGGCCTGCGCGCGCGCGTCGCCCGCACCGCAGCGCAGGCGTTCGCGCCGATGGATCCCGTTGGACGCGGCCCACACCGATCCCCAGTCGAAGACCTCGTGGCCGCCCGCCCAGTCGGCCAGCGCCCGGATCTCGAAGCGGGAGCCCAGCGTGACCGACGCGCGCAGCGCGCCGCTCTTGTCGGGCGTCGGGAAGCCGCCCGTGAAGTTGAGCTCGCTTCCGTCGGGCAGTCCGTCCCCGTTCGTGTCCACGGGCGTCGTCGTCCACCACGCGCCCACGGGTCCGCCTCGGCAGGTCGCGAGATCGTTCGCCTCGGTCACGCCCCAGCAGTCGGAGACCCGCTTCTGGACGCCGTCCAAGGAGAAGTCCGTCGCCCCGCCCAGATCGACGACTTGGTTGTGGTTGTACTGGAACGTCGCGCCGACGGACCACTCGAGCCGCGGCCCGTCGAGCAGTCGGGCCCGCACCTCGAGCTCGACGCCCTGGTTGAGGATCTCGCCCGCGTTCGCCAGCTGGCTTCCCAGGCCGGTCACCGGCTGGCGGGGCACGGGGAGCAGCGCGTCCGCGGTGACGGCCCGGTAGAGAGTGCCGCCGAGCGCGATCCGGTCGCCCGCGAGCGCGGCGTCGACGCCGACCTCGAAGGTCGACGTCGTCTCCGGCCCGAGGTCGTCGTTGCCGGCGTTCGCGAACCGGGGCGCCGATTCGCCCCGAAACGGCGTGGCCGAGAACGTGCGATCGCCCAGGAACGCCCCCGGAAACCTGCCCGTGCGTCCCCAAGCGGCGCGGACCTTGAGCTCGTCGACCAGCGGGATCGCCCAGTCGTCCGACGCGACGTAGGCGCCCGTGGCCTTGGGGTACGGCGCCAGGGCCACGTCGTCGCCGAAGCTGGACGCCGCGTCCAGGCGCAGCCCGACGCCCAAGTGGACCTTGTCCCCCGCGCTCAGGCGCTGATCCAGATACGCGCCGCCGGTGAACACTTGGGCGTTGCCTTCGTACGCGGTGACCCGCGCCGCCGAGCCGAAGAGCTGCGAGGCCGGCAGACCCAGCCCGGCGCCCTGGCCGTTGACGACGCTGACGTCCTGGCGGAATCCCTGCGCGCCCAAGGTGGTCCGGGTCGTCCACCGCCCGTCCCGGCTCTCCCTCCCGTAGGTGACGCCGCCGTCCAGCGAAACGGACGCGAACGACCGGTCCCTGCGATTGATGCGACCGGCCGGGTCGGTGGGCGCGAAGCCCACCGGGTCGCGGACCCTCTGCTGGTTGGTCCGATGGTCGGTTCCGCCCTGGAGGCGCACCGTCCACGCGTCCCGGACGCGCCAGCGAAGCGAGGTCGAGAGGACGAACCGGTTCACCCACTCCCGGATGTCGGGCAAGAGGAACAGGTCGAGCGCGTCCCTGAGCGACGAGGTTCTGGAGAAGAAGAGCGCGTCGCCGACCTCGAACGCGGTCAGCGGATCGGCGATCGAGGCCCCGTTGTACAGGCGACCGAAGTTGTGGCGCGCGTAGCTGCCCGAGAACTCGACGGTCAGCCCCTTGCGCGGGTGGGCGCGAAGCCCGCCCCTCAGAGTGTACCGAACGCTGCCGTTCTTGGGCTGCGTGCCGCTGCGGTCCTCGATCCGGCCGCCGACGCTGAAGGTCGCCGTCGCCGAGCCGCCGCTGGCGCTCAGGTGCACGCTCTGCGTGCGACCGAGGCGAAAGTACTCGTCGCGCAGAAAGGACGCGGGCGCCTCGCCGGCGGCCACGCGTTCGGGGAAGATCAGGCCCGCGTCCATGACGTTCCACAGCTCGGGCGCCTCGACGCCCTGCTCGACGCGCAGCGCGATCCTCGGCGGCCCGGGAGAGCCCTTCCCGGTGAACACCTGGATCACGCCCGCGGCGGCGTCGGAACCGAAAAGCGTCGAGGCGGCGCCGCCCCGGGTGATCTCGACGCGCTCGACGTCGTCGACGCTCAGGTCCGCCAGGGCCGACGACTGTTCGCCGCCGGTGCCGTAGGCCGTGGCGTGCGCGTTGTCCACGCGCACGCCGTCCACGTAGACGACCGGCGTCTGGGCGCTGTACGCCGAGGACGTGCCCCGGAAGTTGATCAGCGATCCCGTGCCCGGTTGCGCTGACACGCTGCGCACGGTCGCGCCGGCGACCCGGCCCTGGAGCGCCTGGTCGAGGGACCGGACCGGCGCGAGCTCGAGTTCCGCGCCGGACACCACGTCGACCGCCACGCCCAGGGCCCGACGGCGGGTCCGCTCGCCCAGGCCGGTCACCACGATCTCGTCGAGCGCGATCGCGCTCGGGGCCAGCTCGAAGTCGGCCGTCGCCGTGCCCGCGGTCGGGACGGCGACGAGGCGCTCGGCGCTCCGGTGGCCCACGGCGCTCGCGCGGACCAGGCGACGACCGGGCGGAGCGCCGCGGAGCGCGTACTCTCCCAGCGCTCCGGCGACCGCCTCGACGAGCGCGCGTCCCTCGCCGTCCACGATCCGCGTCAGGGCGCCGGCCAGCGGGCGACCCGAGGCGTCCGTCACCACGCCCCGGACGACGGCTTCCTGACCCCGAGCCGCGGACGTCGGCGCCAGGAAGGCCAAGCAGGCGCTCAGGGCGAGACGCCTGCGCAAGGCCCCGGCGCGCGACGGCGCGGCGACGCCCGGTCGCCCCCGATTCCGGGAGGACCGGGCGTCGTCGGTTCGCCTACTTGAACGGAGAGGCGTCGTGGGCGACCAGGACCTTGTTCATGTCCACGCCGATCGTGACCATCGTCGTCGTGGGCGCCACGCCGATCTCCTCGCCTTCGTACAGCGCCAGCGGGGAGTACACGTCCATGGCGTACCGGGGCGACGTCGGGACGTAGGCCGGCACCACGGGAACGGTGCCGGGGTCGCCGGCCGAGATGCCCTCGTTCTGGTCGATCTCGCGCAGCATCATCGGCAGCTTGATCCCCAAGTCGGCCAGGCGGCGGCCCTCGAGCAGCATGATCTCCTGGCGCGCCAGCCAGAGCGCGTGCCAGAGCTCGTCGAGATCGGTCAGCGCGGCGACGCTGTCGGCGTCGAGCGACGTGGCGGAGATCGGGTGGATCGCGAGTCCGTCGGCCGGGCGGTCCAGCACCAGCCCCGCGCGGTACGGACTGTCGGCGTCGGCGCGCACGAGGATCTCCGCGCTTGCCGGGCGCCGCCGCAGGTTGGCGTCCCGCCGCTCGTCGGTGTCGTCGAACTCGATCGTCGGCCGCGTCCGGGCCACCCGAATGGCGTCCGCGAGCGCGGACCGGGCCGTCGCGGCGTCGCCCCCGGCCAGGGCGGCCTCGGCGAGGATCAGGTGCATCTCCTCGGCCTTGGCGATCGGGATCTCGGTGTCGCGCTCCGTGTACTTGGGGTCCAGGAAGTCCAGCCGCGGAAGCGGCTGCATCTCCTGCAACGCCCGGATCACCAGGAACGCCACGGCCGTGTTGGTGAGCGTGTTCGTGTCGTAGCCCCGCGTGAACAGGAGCGTCGGAGCCGAGCTCAGGGCCGCGTTGGCCGCCGCGACGGCCGCTCCGGCGTCGCCCAGCAGTCGGTGCGCGCGCGCGAGGCCGGCCTGCGCCTGCGGCCCGAAGGCCGCCGCGGCCCCGAAGTCCGTCACCGCCCGGTTCAGCGCGACGGACGCGGCCTGCGGCGCGCCGTTCTCCTCGTGCGGCGCCGTCGAGAACACCTCGCCCAGCGTCAGGAACGCCATGGCGCGGTAGTAGTGGGCCTCGGCGACCAGCGCCGGCGTGGCGGTCTCGTCGACCGGCGCGATCTCGTCGATGACGAAGTCGGCCAGCGCCCTGAGCTCCTGGACGTTCCAGTACACGCCGCTGGCGCTGGTGCCGGTGCCGTTGACCAGGTCGGGGGTGACGGAAGGGGGGTCGTCCATGTCGACGACGATCCCCGTGCCGTGGATCGAGTAGTTGTCGCTGACCACTTCGGCGGCCACCACGTACGCGTTGATCATGCGCGCGAACTGGGCCCGGAGCCCGGGAAGCAGCGCTTCCGTGGGGTTGGCCGCCTGGGCCAGGTCCTCGTCCGTGGTCGTCGGATTCGTCACGCGGGTCGGGTTCACGGCGTCGCAGCCCGCCGCCAGCGTCGCCGCGGCGCCGACCGTCGCGAGCGCCTTCGTCCAGCCGCCCCGGCGCGGGGTCTTCGTCTTCACGTTTCGCTTGCCTCCATGCATCGGATTAGAACGCCACCTCGACCCCGAGCCGCAGTATCCGGTTCGGGGACAGGGTGACGCTGCTCTCGCCGCCGAGCTGCAGTCCGCCGCCGCTCAGCCCGTTGAGTTCCCCGTCGATGAGCATGTTCCGGGACCAGATCCACAGGTTGCGTCCGCTGCCGTACACGGTGGCGCGGGTCGCGCCCATCCGCTCGGCCACGGTCTCGGGGAGAACGTAGCGCACAGACACCTCGCGCAGCTTGAAGTAGTCGCCGTCGTACAGGAAGGCGCTGCGGGCCGAGGACTGGCTGTACTTGCCCCTGGCTACGCCGGCCTCGTCGTACTGCGTCGGGAACGCGTAGTCGCACCCTTCGGCGGCGCCTTCCTCGGTTCCGCAGCGCAGCAGCTCCCGGCGGTAGATGCCGTTGAAGGACGCCCACACGGACCCGAAGTCGAAGACGTCGTGGCCACCGGCCCAGTCGGCCATGGCGTGGAAGGTCAGCGCGCTGCCGATCGAGAGCGTCGTGTTGACGCCGCCGCTCTTGTCGGGCACCGGGAAGGTGCCGGTGAAGCTCCGCTCCGAGTCGTCCGGGAGACCGTCGCCGTTGGTGTCGACCGGCGTCGTGACGTACTACGCGCCCACGGGACCGCCGACGCAGGTGTCCTCGTTGCCCGCCTCGTCCATGCGCCAGCACCCGGTCACGCGCTTCTGCGCGTCGACGAAGAAGTCCGCGACGCCGCCCATGTCCGTCACTTGGTTGTGGACGTACTGGAAGTTCGCGCCGATGGACCACGCGAAGCGCCGTCGATTCAGCACGGTCGCGTTCACGGCGGCCTCGATTCCGCGGTTCAGGATCTCGCCCACGTTCTCCTGCTGCGTGCCCTGGCCGGTGACCGGCTGACGGGGAACGGAGAAGAGCGCGTCGGTGGTGCGCGCCTCGTAAGCCGTCGCGTTGAGCCCGATGCGGTCTCCCCAGAGCGCGGCGTCGATCCCGACCTCGAGCGTCGACGTCCGCTCCGGCCTCAGCTCCGCGTTTCCAGGATTGGCGAAGCGTGGCGCCGCCTCGCCCACGAAGCGGGTCGCCGAGAAGGTGCGGTCCTTGAGGAAGGCGCCGGGGAACTTCCCCGTCTGGCCGTAGGCGGCCCGCAGCTTGAACTGGTCCACGAAGGGGAGGGCGACATCCTCGGAGAGGATGTAGGACGCCGTGGCCTTCGGGTAGATCTCGGTGTCGATCTCGTCGCCGAAGCTCGAGCCCGCGTCGATGCGAAAGCCGCCGCCGAGGTACAGTTTGTCCCAGAGGTCGATCTGCTCGTCGACGTAGACGCCGCCGTTGAACACCTGGCTGTTGAACTCCGAGGCGTCGACCTCGGCCGCCGCGTCGAAGTCCGCCGCGCCCGGCAGCGCGAAGCCCAGACCGTCGCCGACGAACTCGCTCTCCTCTTCCCGGAAGCCCTGCACGCCGACCGTCAGCTGGCTCCCCAGCGCGCGCTCGGGATGTTCCCAGCTCCAAGTCGCGCCGGCGTCCATCGACACCGACGTGAAGGACCGGTCGAACCTGCGCAGCGACCCTTCCTCGTCTCCGGGCGTGAACCCGATCGGCTCCGTCGTGCGCTGCTGGTTGGCGCGGTTGTCGGCGCCCACGTTCAGTTTGAAGGTCAGGTCGTCGCGCACGTTCCAGCGCGCGCCGCTGGAGAAGATGAAGCGGTTGACCCACTCGGAGATGTCGGGCATCAGGAAGATGTCGAGCGCTTCCGGCAGGGTCGACGCGTTGGAGAAGAAGAGCGCGTCGCCGACCTCGAAGGTCGTGAGCGGGTCGGCGATCGCCGTGCCGTTGTACAGGCGGTCGAAGTTGTGGCGCACGTAGCTGGCCGAGAAATCGAGCGTGAAATCCTCGCCGATCGACGCCTGCAGGCCGCCCCGGAGGTTGTAGCTGGTGCTGCCGTCGTTGGGCTGCGTGCCGGACCGGTCCTCCAGCCGACCGCTCGCGCTGTAGGTGACGTCGGCCGTGCCGCCCGAGACGCCGGCGTAGTAGCTCTGCGTCGAGCCGCGCTGGAAGTAGCGGTCGCGCAGGAACGTCTCGGCGACCTCGCCGGATTCGACCCGGTCGGGGAAGATCAGGCCCGCGTCCAGGATGTTCCACAGCTCGGGCGTCTCGACGCCCTGCTCCGTGCGGACGGTGACGCGCGGCGCGCCGGGGCGCCCCTTCTTGGTGAAGATCTGGATCACGCCCGTCGCGGCGTCGGAACCGAACAGCGTCGATGCGGCGCCGCCCCGCGTGACCTCGATCCGCTCGATGTCGCTGGACATCAGGTCGGACAGCGCGCTCGACTGCTCGCCGCCCGTGCCGCCGGCCGTCGACTGGGAGTTGTCCACGCGCACGCCGTCTAGGTAGATCACCGGCGTCTGCGCGCTGAACACCGACGAGACGCCCCGGAAGTTGATCAGCGACCCGGTGCCCGGCTGCGCCGACGTGGCGCTCACCGTCGCGCCCGCGACCCTGCCCTGCAGCAGCTGGTCGACGGACTGCACGGGCGCGAGCTCGAAGTCCTGGGCGCTGAGCACGTCCACGGACGTGCCGAGCGCGCGTCGCGTCGTCTCGGCGCCGACCCCGGTGACCACGATTTCGTCGAGCGCGATCGCCGTCGAGCTGAGCTCGAAGTCGACCGTGGCGGTCTCGCCCGCCCGCACGGTCACCGTCCGCTCCATCTCGCCGTAGCCGATCAGCGCGACCCGAACGACCTGTTCTCCGACGGGCACGTCGACGAAGAGAAACCGGCCCGACGAGTTGGCGAGCTGGCCGGCGCCCGTGGCCACGACCACGACCTGGGCGTCCGCGAGCGGCCGCATGGACGCTCCGTCGATCACCATCCCCTGCACGGCGCCCGTCTGGGCTTGCGCCCCGGGCGGGCCGAACGCCGCCGCCAGCGCCAAGGCGCCGCCGAGGGCCGCGATCGCGACCCCGCGCTTCTTCTTCGCGTTGACTGACTTGAAAACCATCACACGCTACGCTCCCGCGCCCCAGTGGTGGACGCGTTCAGGAAATCCTTGGCGCTCGCCGCGAGCGGCGAACCGATCCGATGGGTCGCCCCGCGCGAGCCCTGGCGGCGGCAAGGCCGTCCGCATGGAAAGTTAATCGATACCGGGGTCGCGAGCCCGCGAACGGGCCGAGACGGGCTCCGGTCTATACGTCCAGGTTGCGGACGTATTTCGCGTTCTCCTCGATGAACCGCCGCCGGGGCTCGACCTCGTCTCCCATCAGGCGCGAGAAGATGAGATCGGCCTCGACCGCGTTCTCCACCGTCACGCGGAGGATCGTCCGCGCCTCGGGGTCCATCGTCGTCTTCCACAGCTGCTCCGGGTTCATCTCGCCCAGCCCCTTGTAGCGCTGGATCGAGAGTCCCTTGCCGTCCTTTCCGTTCGAGAGCTTGCGGATCTCGTCGTCCCGCTCCTCGTCGGTGTAGGCGTAGCGCTCCGTCTTCCCCTTCTGAACCCGGTAGAGCGGCGGCTGGGCGATGTACACGTAGCCGCGCTCGACGAGCTCCCGCATCTGCCGATAGAAGAACGTCAGCAGCAGCGTCCGGATGTGGGCGCCGTCGACGTCGGCGTCGGTCATGATGATGATCTTGTGGTAGCGCGCCTTCTCGATGTCGAAGTCGTCGCGGATGCCCGCGCCGATGGCCGTCACCATGGCCCGGATCTCGTCGTTGGACAGGATCTTGTCGATGCGCGCCTTCTCGACGTTCAGGATCTTGCCCTTGAGCGGCAGGATGGCCTGGAACGAGCGGTCGCGCCCCTGCTTGGCCGAGCCGCCCGCGCTGTCGCCCTCGACGAGGTAGATCTCCGACAGGGCCGGGTCGGCGATCGAGCAGTCGGCGAGCTTGCCCGGCAGCACGCCCCCCTCGAGCCCGCTCTTCTTGCGGGCCAGGTCCCGCGCCTTGCGCGCGGCCTCGCGCGCCCGCGACGCCTGCAGCGACTTCTCGATCAGCGTCTTGGCCGTGCGCGGATTCTCCTCGAGGAACGCCGACAGGTGCTCGTGGACGGCCGCCTTGACGGCGCCCTGGACCTCGGAGTTCCCGAGCTTGGTCTTGGTCTGGCCCTCGAACTGCGGCGACATGACCTTCACGCTGAGCACGCAGGTGAGGCCCTCGCGCACGTCGTCGCCCGAGAGATTCTCGTCCTTCTTGAACAGGTTGTTCTTGCGGGCGTAGTCGTTGACGGTGCGCGTGAGGCCCGCCCTGAACCCCGTGAGGTGCGTCCCGCCCTCGTGGGTGCTGATGTTGTTCACGAAGGTGTGGGTGTTCTCCGAGAAGCCTTCGTCGTACTGCATCGCCAGCTCGATCTCGGCCTCCGGGCGGCTGGACTCGAAGTGGATGACGCGGTCGTGGAGGGCGGGTCGGGACCCGCGCAGGTACTCGACGAACTCGGCGAGTCCGCCGTCGTAGCGGTGCGTCTCCTCGACCGGCTCGTCGCCGCGTTCGTCGCGAAGGACGATCTCGAGGCCCTTGTTGAGAAAGGCGAGTTCGCGGAGCCGGGCCGAGAGCGTGTCGAAGTTGAAGCGAAGCTCGTCGAAGACCTTCGGGTCCGGCTTGAACGCGACGAGGGTGCCGCGCGTCTCGGAGGGTCCCAGCTCGACGAGCTCGCTCGCCTTTTCGCCGCGCCGGTACTCCTGGCGATAGCGTCGCCCGTCGCGGCGAACCACGACCTCGAGCCACTCGGACAGTGCGTTCACGACGCTCACGCCCACGCCGTGCAGGCCGCCCGAGACCTTGTAGGACTGCTTGTCGAACTTCCCGCCGGCGTGCAGCGTCGTCATCGCGAGCTCGACGCCCGGCACGCCCTCTTCCGGGTGGACGTCCACGGGGATCCCGCGACCGTCGTCCTCGACGCTCACGACGTCCCCCGCCCGGACGACCACGCGAATCGACGCGCAGTGGCCGGCCATGGCCTCGTCGATGCTGTTGTCGACGACCTCGTAGACCAGGTGGTGGAGGCCCCGGGCCGACGTCGACCCGATGTACATGCCCGGCCGCTTGCGCACGGCCTCGAGGCCCTTCAGGACCTGGATCTGTCGGGCCGTGTAGTCGTCGCCGGGTCTATCTGCCGCCATGTCGTCGCCCCGCGGGTCGGGTGAGGGATTCGGGGTCTTCGGCCAGCCGAAACCGGACGCTTCCGATCAGGGCGCCCGTTCGCCGCTCGTTCACGCGCTCCAGGATGGGCTCGCGGAGCATCGACAGCTCGTTGAGCCATGCGCTGGACAGCGTTTCGACCAGGAGCTCGTCGCCCCGGACCTCGACGGGCCGCGTGACCGCGGCGATTCCGGGGCCCACCGCGTCCGCCCATTCGTCGAGCGCGCCGACGCGCGACAGCAGGTCGCCCAGGCCCTTCTCCTCGATGATCCGCTCGAGAACGTCCACGATGGGCTGCGGTCGCCCGTCGCCTTCGCGACCCCAGGTCCGGTCGGTCGCCCCGCGGTCGATCACGCTTCGATCACGCCCTCGCGGACGCGCCAGCGGGGCAGAGTCGATCCCAGAGGGTGCACGCCCGAAGTCCGCGGCGCCGTGAGGATCACCTGCCCCGCGCGTTCCTCCTCGATCAGCTCCACGATGCGCTCGGAGCGGCGGCCGTCCAGCTCGGCGAACGCGTCGTCCAGGAGCAGGACGGGCTCCTGGCCGCGGTGCTTGCGGATGGTCGCCGCCTCGGTCAGGCGCAGCGCGAGCGCGGCCGTGCGCCGCTGTCCGCCCGATCCGTATCGGCGCAGCGGCAGCGCCCGGGCGCCCGCGGTCGTCGCGAAGAGCAGCTCGTCGCGGTGGGGCCCCGTCGACGTCGCGCCCGACCGCAGGTCCCTCGCCCAGTGCTCGTCCAGTCGCTCGCGAAAGCGCTTCGCCGCCGCCCGTTCGTCCGGGGGGCGGTCGCCGCCGTCGGCGTCGTCGCCTCGGGCGATCAGGTCGGACCGATAGGACATGGCGACGACGTCCCGCTTGGACACGGCCGCGCAGTACTCGCGAAAGGCCCCGGACCACTGGGCGACCCACTCGCCGCGGCGGCACGCGACGCGCGCGCCGTGGGAGACCAGCGCGTCGTCCCAGGCCCGGACGGACAGCGGTCCGCCGCCCGCCTTCAGCGCCGCGTTGCGCTGCGCGAGGGCCTGCCGGTAGGCCGAAAGCGAGGTCACGTAGCCCGGTCGGTTCAGCGCGAGCACGATGTCCAGAAACCGCCGCCGTCGGTGGGGTCCGCCGCCGATCAGCTCGACGTCCCAGGGCGAGAACGCGACGGTGCCCAGCCTTCCCAGGGCCGACGAGACGCGCGGCGGCTCGCCCCCGTCCACCGACACCTTCTTGCGTCTGGTCCTGCGATCGAATCCCGCCGTCACGGTCGTGGGCCGGTCGCCCTCGGCGGTGCCGCGAAGGAAGAACGCGTCGTGCGAGAACGCGGGGAGCTCGCGATCCTTGGCGCCGCGGAACGAGCGAAAGCTCTCCAGGTAGTGGATGGCTTCCAGCAGGTTCGTCTTCCCTTGCGCGTTGTCGCCGATCACCGCGACTCCCTCGGGCGGAAAGTGGAGCTCCTGGGCGCCCAGATTGCGAAAGTGACGCACCTCCAGACGGGTCAGGATCACGGGGCTGCAGCGGGATCCTGCGGAGGGTTCGGCGTCCCGGGCATCCCTTGAATGTAACAGGACGGGTTCGCGCCTCTCCGGCGCGCGCCCGGGCGCTCCTCAGCGCCCCTTGAAGACGGCCGGTCGCTTCTCCAGGAACGCGGCCATGCCCTCGCGCATGTCGTCGGTCGAGGCGAGGATGCCGAACAGCGAGGCCTCGTGGGCCAGGGCCTGGTCCATCGCGCTTTCGGCCGCTTCGACCATCGAGGCCAGCGCCATTTCGACGGCCACGGGCGCGTTTCGGGCGATCCGGCCCGCCAGGGCCGTCGCGCGGGCCATGAGCTCGGCCTTGGGCGCGACCGCGTTGACCAGGCCGATGGCCTCCGCCCTGCGGGCGTCGATCGGATCGCCGGTCAGCACCATCTCGATGGCCCGACCCATGCCGACGAGTCGGGCGAGGCGCACCGTGCCGCCGTATCCGGGCATGATGCCGAGGCCGACCTCGGGCAAGCCGAAGCGAGCGTCCTCGCTGGCGACGCGCATGTGGCAGGCGAGGGCGAGCTCGCAGCCCCCGCCCAGCGCGTAGCCCCCCACGGCGGCGATCACCGGCTTGCCGAACCGCTCGATGGCGCGCAGCGTCTCCTGGCCGTCGCGGCTGGCGCGGACGCCCGCGCGGGGATCCATCCGCGCCAGCGCGCCGACGTCGGCTCCCGCGACGAACGCCTTGTCTCCGGCTCCGGCGAGGACGACGGCCCGCGCGGCGGCGTCGGCGCGCACCGCGGCGAAGGCGGCCCCGAGCTCCTCGATCACCTGCTCGTTGAGGGCGTTGAGCTTCTCCCGGCGGTCGATGGTGATCGTGGCGACCGCGCCGGAGCGTTCAGTGCGGACGAATTCGAATTCGGTCATCGCTTTGGCGTCTTTGCAAGGGTTGCGCACGGTCGGTCGCGCTCAAGCTACCGGCGTCGGCGAGGCGCCGCCAAGGCGGGGGCCGTCTCGGCTGCCGGCCTCGGGATCGCGCGCCGCCCGCTTCAGTCCATCCGCCAGACGACGAGCAGCTGGACCGTCGCTTCGTCGCGCTCCGTTCCCAGCTTGCGGGTCCACAGCTGGACCTCGACGCCGGCGTGCAGGACGTTCTCGGCGCCGAACAGCGCGTCCCCGACGTCCCAGCGCAGTTGGGGCTGGGCCAGAACGCTCGCCGGACGCTCGACGCCCGCCTCGTCCGCGGCGCCGCCCATGAACTCTCCGTTTCCGGCGAACGAGAACGACTGACCGGCGACCTGGAAGACGGCGAGCCAGCTCGCGCCGAAGCCGAAGGCGTCGCCGCCGCGGGGCGCGCCGCCGGCCTCGACGCCCGCGCTGGCGTCGAGGATCGCGCTCGCGAAGACGTTGACGAAGACGAAGCCCGGCACGGTCAGGCCCAGTTCGAAGCCGGGGAGGAGCTTCGCCGTCTTCGAGCGCACGTCGACGTTCACGCCGGCGACCAGGCGGACGTCGTGGACGGGCCCCAGTCGCGCGCCTCCCGCGACGAAGGAGCCCAGGCTCAGCGTCGGGTACCACTCTCCGTACAAGTCGCGATCGTTGAAGCCGTCCTCGACGCCGTCGACCGCGTAGTCGAGGAAGAGGAACGAGGTTCCGGCCCGCCAGACGCCGGCGTGCTGCAGCGTGAGGACGTGGGTCGGCGCGACGACGGCGGAGAAGGGATTCAGGATGCGCCCGCGCTGGTAGTGCACTTCCAGCTGGGCGCGCGCGGGACCGGCGACGGCGACGCACGCGAGGATCGCGGCCGCCAGCGCGCGCGTCGCGGCGCGCGCCCGGGAGACTACGGTTGGGCGAATCCGGAACCCGTCTCGTCGGCGCGGTCCGACCGCTCGCGCGCGGCCTGGTCGCTCATGTCCTCGAAGATGGAACGTCGCGTCAAGCCGTACAGGATCACTCGCTCGAGGAACCGCGGATCGGATTCCTGGACCTCTCGCGCCTCGGCGGCGACGTCGGCGGGGAGCTGCACCTCGAGTTGGACGGCTTTGGTGTTCCACATGAGCGTGTTCGGATCGCCTCTGGCTGAATGCGGGTGGGCACGACGTTGAAAAACTATGTATTTGCACGGTCGCCCGAGAGGGGCGTCCGGGACGAGATCCACTGCGCGGCCAGTGCGGCGCTCTCCGGGTCCGGTCGGCGGGGACGCACGAACGATACAGCGTCGGGGCGGCGACCGCAAATCGGGGCCGACTGCCATCGACGAATCACACAACCAGCTGTGAAACATCAGGTTACGGAAATCCCCGGTCGCTCGCCCGGATTCGCGTTTGCGCCGGTTTCGCCGGCCGCGAACCGCTTGGCGACCGGCCCGCATAACTGCCCAGTCAAAGCGTGGTTATAGAGGACGCCCGGGGGACCCGAACGGACCTGCGCCGTCCGCATTTTTTCCCAAAAAACGCGGCCCGCCACTCGGCGCGCGCGTCGTCCGAAAAACGGTCTTCCGGGGCGCCGAACGGGAAAAAAACGCCACCGCGGCGCCCCCGCGGGGGGAGTTGCACCGTCCGGGCGAACGTCGTTCCTTGGTACGGAAGGGGTTCGTCCTCGAGGCGGTCGGGAGGGACGTCTTCCGACCCTCGGTCCGCCCTGTTCGTCCACGACGTCGCAACGGTTCCCAAGCCATGCGCCAGTTCGATTCATCCGTCGGGCCTCGGTGGAGAGCGGTTCCGCGCCGGGCTCCGGCGCCCGGAATCGTCCGGCTCGCCGCGTCGGTCGCCGTCGCGGCCGTCGTCGCGGCGTCGGGATGCGGCGACGGGGTCGTCGAGCCGACGTCGATGCCCAACCGCGCGCCTGCGGCCGTCGGAGCGATTCCGGCCCGGACGGTGACCGTGGGCGCGACGGCGACGGTGGACGCGTCGGCGCATTTCTCGGATCCGGACGGGGACGCGCTCTTCTACGCCGCCTCGAGTTCGAACGCGGGCGTCGCGTCGGTGACGATGGACATGGAGGGCGGCGTGGCGACCGTGACGGGCGTCGCGAAGGGCGAGGCGAGCGTGTCGGTCACCGCCCGCGACGCCTACGGGCTGTCCGCGACGCTCTCCTTCTCGGTCGTCGTTCCCAACCGGGCGCCGACGGCGACGGACTCGGTGCCCGAACAGTCGGTGTTCGTGGGCGAGTCGATCTCGGTGGACCTGAGCGCGCGCTTCTCGGATCCGGACGGGGACGCGCTCGTCTTCGCGGCGGCGAGCTCGAACGAAGGGACGGTCGCCGTGACGGTGGACGGCGGCGCGGCGACCGTGGCGGGGGTCGGGCAGGGCGAGGCGACGGTGACGGCGACGGCGAGCGACCCGGGCGGGCTGTCCGCCGAGCTCGCCTTCGTCGTCGCGGTGCCCAACCAGGCGCCGGTGGCGGGCGCTCCGATTCCCGAACGATCGGTGTTCGTGGGCGAGTCGATCTCGGTGGACCTGAGCGCGCACTTCTCGGATCCGGACGGGGATGCGCTGACCTACGCGGCGGCGAGCTCGAACGAAGGGACGGTCGCCGTGACGGTGGCCGGCGGCGTGGCGACCGTGGCGGGAATCGGGCAGGGCGAGGCGACGCTGACGGTCGCGGCGAGCGACCCCGGCGGCCTGTCCGCCGAGCTCGTCTTCGCGGCGACGGTGCCGAACCGGGCGCCCATCGCGGCCGCGCCGATCCCCGAGCAGTCGGTGTTCGTGGGCGAGTCGATCTCGGTGGACCTGAGCGCGCACTTCTCGGATCCGGACGGGGACGGGCTCGTCTACGCGGCGGCGAGCTCGGACGAGGAGACGGTCGCCGTGACGGTGGACGGCGGCGTGGCGATCGTGGCGGGAGTCGGGCAGGGCGAGGCGACGCTGATGGTCGCGGCGAGCGACGCGCACGGCCTGTCCGCCGAGCTCGTCTTCGCGGCGACGGTGCCGAATCGGGCGCCCATCGCGGCCGCGCCGATCCCCGAGCAGTCGGTGTTCGTGGGCGAGTCGATCTCGTTGGACCTGAGCGCGCACCTCTCGGACCCCGACGGGGACGCGCTCGTCTTCGCGGCGGCGAGCTCGCGCGCCCGCGTGGTCGCGGTCTCCGTCGAGGGCCCCGTCGCGACGGTCGCGGGCGTCGCGCGAGGCACGGCGACGGTCACCGCCGCGGCGAGCGACCCGGCGGGTCTGTTCGCGACGCTCTCCTTTTCGGTCGCCGTCCCCAACCGGGCGCCGGTGGCGACGGACTCGCTGCCCGCGCGGTCGCTGCGCGTCGGCGATTCGGCCTCGGTGGATCTGGGCGACCGTTTCGCCGATCCCGACGGGGATCGCCTGACCTACTCGGCCTCGAGCGCGAACGCCGACGTCGCGGCCGTCTCCGTCGCCGACGGCGCGGCGACCGTGATCGCGCGGGCTCCGGGCTCGACCGCCGTCGTCCTGAAGGCGCGCGACTCGAGCGGCGGATCGGCCGAGCTCGCCTTCGTCGTCACGGTGACGCCCGCGGAGACGAAGCCCAAGAGCAACCGGCCGCCGGTCGCGAGAGGCATCGTTCCCGTGCAGTCGCTGCTCGCGGGCTCGACGTTTCGGCTGGACCTGGGGTCCCGCTTCGTCGATCCGGACGGGGATGCGCTGACCTACGCCGCATCGAGCGCCGCTCCCGCCGTCGCCTCGGTCTCGGTCGTCGGCCGCTCGGTCTCGGTCCTCGGACGGACCGCGGGCGCGGCCGGGGTTCGGGCGACCGCCACCGATCCCGGCGGCCTGAGCGCGCACCTCGACTTCGTCGTGCTCGTCGAGGGGGAGGCGCAGCCGGGACCGGCGATCCAGTTCGGCGCGGACCTTCTCGAACTGGAGGCGGCCGACTCGACGCACGAGTCCTTCCAGGGCGACGTCGTCGTGGCCAACGTCGGCGACAAGGCCGTCGGGCCGGTGACCCTGACGATCGGCGCCGCGCGACTGGGCGACGGGAACGCGGTGTCCGGCGTGACGCTGCGAGTCGAGCCCGCGGAGATTCCCACGCTGAACCCCGGCGCTCGGACGACGGTCGACGTCACGGCCCAGCTGCCGCCGAACGCCCGGGAGGGGATCTACCGGAGCGAGCTGGACGCGCGGGCCGGGAACGGCGACGCCCGCGCTTCGCTGGACGTGCGTTTCCGGGTGCAGCGCCGGCCGGGGCCGCCGGCCGTGGGCGCGGGCGTCGTCATCGCCGAGGGGAACCGGCGCATCCGTCAGGGCGACGTCGTGCGCTATTCGGCCCAGGTCAGGAACGAGGCCGGCGCCGTGGTCCCCGACGCCCGGGTCTCCTGGAGCGTCAGACCGGCCGACGCCGGGCTGCTGGACGCCAACGGCCGCTTCGTCGCGTACGCCGCGGGAGACCTGCGGATCGTCGCGACCGCGGATCTGCGCGCAGGCGGCCGGGTCCGGCGGGACTCGGCCGTCGCGTGGGTCGTCGTCGACGCGCGCGGAATCTCGCAGTCGCTGCGCGTCCTGGGGACGGGGGCGGTCGTCGACCGCCGCACCTCCGACCTGTGGGTGCACGGCGACCACGCGTACACGGGCACGTGGAACGACAGGCCCGCGTCGGGCATGCGAACGGGCAACGTGCTGTACGCGTGGAAGCTGGACGCGAACGGACTGCCGACCCTCACGGATTCGATCGTGGTCAGCGCACGGACCGTGAACGACGTCAAGATCCGCGCGGACGGGCGCCTGGGCGTCCTGACCCACGAAGGCGACCCCAGCCGTCGCAACGGCGTCACCTTCTTCGACCTCGCCGATCCGGCGCGTCCGCGCGTCGTCAGTCGCTTCACGACGGGCTTGGCCACGGGCGTCCACAACGCGTGGCTGGACGGAGACCACGCCTATCTGGCCCTGACCCCGTGGGGCAGCGGCCTGCGCGTCCTCGACGTCTCCGACCCCAAGGCCCCCCGCATGGTCGGCAGCTACTACGCCGGTCGGAGCTTTCTCCACGACGTCCACGTGCGCGACGGGATCGCCTTCCTGTCGCACTGGGACGCGGGGCTCGTCGTCCTCGACGTGGGCGGCGGGACGGCCGGGGGGTCTCCCTCCCGCCCCGTCGAGCTGAGTCGCGTGGACCTCGGGGGACTGACGCACAACGTCTGGTACTGGCCCGACGCGGAATACGCGTTCGTGGGCGACGAGAAATTCGGCTATTCGAGCGGAGCCAACGGAATGCTGCGCGTCCTCGACGTGAGCGACCTTTCCCGGCCGCGCCAAGTCGCGACCTACGGGGTGCCCGGCGCCTCGTCCCACAACTACTGGCTGGACGAGGACGAGGAGATCCTGTACCTGGCCTGGTACGAAAAGGGGGTGCGCGCGCTGGACGTCGGCGGGGAGCTGGTCGGAGAGCTGGACCGGCAGGGACGGGAAGTCGGCTTCCTCCGGTACGGCGCCGACACGACCAGCTGCTGGAGTGGCCCCGCAGGAGCCACGTGCACGTTTTCGCCCCAGCTGCACGGCGGCAAGCTGTACCTCTCGGACATGAAACACGGACTCGTCGTGCTGGATCCCGGGCGATAGCGGTCGACGGCGCGGGCGCAGCGCGCGCCGGACTCGGCCCGTCTCGCCGGGCCCGCGCGCTGCGGCGCGCGGGCGGGACGCCGATCGCGTGCGCCGCGCTTCTGCTTGCCGGGTGCGGCGACGCCGGCGTCCCGGAGCCGGCGGGCCGCCTCTACGTCACGTCGGGGTTCACCGACGAAGTCCACGTGCTGGACGCCCTCGACGGGAGGACACTGCGCGTCGTCTCCCTGGACCTGCGACCCACCGAGGTCGACGAGCCGCACGGGATCTCCGTCTCCCCGGACGGGCGCCACTGGTACGCCACCCTTTCGCACGGGCACCCCACGCTCTGGAAGTACGAGACCGAGGGCGACCGGCTGGTCGGACGGCTCTGGCTGGACATGCCGGGCGCGGCGCGGATCGGAATCGCCCCCGACGGCGCGCGCGCCTTCGTGCCCGACTACTGGACGGACGGCCTCGGAGAGGAGAGTCGGGTGGCCGTGGTCGAGCTCCGCGACCTGACCGTGGCCGCCATGCCGACGGTCTGTTCCGCGCCCCACCACGCCGCCGTCGATCCGTCCGGCGCGCTCGTGGCCGTGACCTGCTCGCGCTCCGACGAACTGGTCCTCATGGACGCGGCCTCCGCCGAGACTCTCGCCCGCGTCCCCGCGGGGCCTCGCCCCGGGCCCCCGGGAGCGCCTCGCTACACGCCCATGAACGTCGTCTGGAGTCCCGACGGCGACCGCTTCTTCGCGACGATGGCGGGGACCGGCGAGGTGCGGGCGTTCTCCCGCGCGGGCGCGCTCGAGGCCGCGGTCGCCGTGGGCCGCGCCCCGGCGCAGATCGCCGCCTCGGCGGACGGGCGGACGCTGGTGGTGGCCAACCGGGGCGACGCCTCGGTGTCCGTGCTCGACGCGCTCGCGCCGACCCAGCGGCCGCGTCGCATCGACTTGCCCGCCGCGGCCTATCCGCACGGGGTGGCGCTGGACTCCTCCGGCGACGTGGCCTACGTCACCTGGGAAGGCGAGATCGACGAGCCGGGAGGGGTGGCCGCGCTCCGCGTCGACACGGGCGAGGCGCTGTGGAGGCGCGACGTCGGCGCGTTCGTCCTCGGCGTGGCGTACCTCCGCCCGCCTTGATTCGGGCGCGCGGTCCGAGTACCGTTCACCTTGCCCGTCACGGAAGCGCCCCACGGTGGACTTGACCGCTTCGGAGGTGAACGGACGGTCGAAGCGAACCGAGAACCAGGGGTGATCCGTTTGGACGTCTTCGTCAGGGACAACGAGAGCTTGGAGCGGGCGCTGCGCCGCTTCAAGCGCAAGGTGCAGCGCTCGGGCCTCTACTCCGAGTTGCGCAAGCGGCGCTTCTACGAGAAGCCGAGCGCGGCGCGGAAGAGACGCCGCGAGGCCGCCATCCGCCGCGAGCGGCGCCGCCAGAGGCGAGCCCGCCGCTAGGGACGCGGTCCCTCCGATGTCCCCCGCCCCTGCCGGGGCCTACATCTCCAGCGGCACCGGTCCCTCGGGCGTCCAGTCGTAGAATCCCGCGCCCGCCTTGCGCCCGTAGCGCTTCATCGCCACGAGGCGCTTGAGGAGCGGCGGGGGAGCGTAGCGCTGCTCGCGGTACTCGGCGAACATGATCTCGGCGACCTGGTGCAGCGTGTCGTTGCCCACGAAGTCGCACAGCGTCAGCGGACCCATGGGGTGGCCGCACCCGAGCGTCATCGCCCGGTCGATGTCGGCCACGGTGGCCACGCCCCGCTCCAGCTGCCGGATCGCGTCCAGCATGTACGGGACGAGCAACAGGTTCACGACGAAGCCCGAGTTGTCCTTCGCCGCGACGGGCACCTTGCCGATGCGCTTCGCGAAGTCGCGCACGGAGTCGAAGGTCTCCTGGCTCGTGGCGATGGTCCGCACGATCTCGACGAGCTTCATGACCGGCACGGGGTTGAAGAAGTGCAGGCCGACGAAGCGGTCCGGTCGGGACGTGGCGGCCGCCATCTCGGTCACCGTCAGCGAGCTCGTGTTGGTGGCGAAGACGGCGCCGTCGCCGCACAGGTCGTCCAGGACGCCGAACATCTCGTTCTTCGCGGGCAGCGCCTCGACGATGGCCTCGACGATCAGGTCGCAGTCGGCCATGTCCTCGTAGGACACGGTGAAGCTCGCTCTCGCCAACGTCGCCGCCCGGCCCTCCTCGTCCAGCTTGCCCTTCGAGACCGCCCGGTCCAAGGACTTGACCAACCTCGCCCGCCCTCGGGCGAGCGCTTCGCGGTCCGTCTCCCGCGCGATCACGTCGCAGCCCGCCTTGGCGGCGACCTCGACGATGCCGCTCCCCATCAGGCCGCAACCCACGACCCCTACTCTTCGGATCTCCACGCTCTCTCTCCTCGGTCGAACGTCGTCGTTTCCCGCGCCACTCCGTGGAATCTGCGGCGCACCCACCGTCTCCACGCGGGCGGCGGGGGAGTCAGGCCCTCCCGGCTCTCGAGTCCGTCCAGGATCCCCTCCACCTCCGCCCGCACCTCCTCGATCCTGCGGCGATACGCCCGCCCCGCGGCCGCCGCCGCGAGCGCCGCGCCCGCGACGCCGACCGTCGCGCTCGCGACGATCGCGAGGGCCAGCGACCCGATCAGGGCCAGGGGAGCGCCGACGCCCGCGGCCAGCGCCAAGCCGACGCCCGCGCCTCCGACGCCGGCCTGGCCGCGGTACCTTCCGGCCATGCCCGGGTCCACCTGGATCGCCACCAGCGTGCTCTGCGGGGACGCCGCCTCGAGGCGCACCTCGACGCGGCGGGCGGTGGCGACGTAGTGCTTTCCCGTGCGCAGGCTTGCGGCTCGGGCGACGCGGGAGACCCAATCGACCGAAGGCCTGTACTGGAGCAGGTCGTCCCGCCGCCGAACCCGCTGCAGCAGCTGGCCGGCGACCATGAACTCGTCGATCTCGCGACGGATCCGCCGCCGCGGGCGCTCCACGGTCCGGGAAGCCCGGATCTCGTCCGTCCTCGCGAGGGCCAGCAGAGGACGGACGCCACGTCGCGGTCCCCTGCGGCGATTCGCCCGGTGTTCGGCCAAGGCGCGCCGGACGTGGCGCTCCGGCAGCCCCACGTCTCGTCCGATGCGGACCGCGTCGGCGTCGGTGAACTCCCCCTCGTCGCGCCCGGACTCTTCGTCGGCGAGCTCCGAGGCGCGCCGGATCACGTCGTCGAAGTCGCGGCGACTGAGCGGACCCCCGAGGCTCATGGGCGTCCGGGCGACTCAGTGCGCCTCGACCACGACGGCGCCGCCCTGGCCGCCGCCGATGCACGCCGACCCCAAGCCGTAGCGCGCCCGGCGCCGTCGGAGCTCGTGGAGGAGATGTAGGGCGATCCGCGCCCCGGACGCGGCCAACGGATGGGTGATGGCGATCGCGCCCCCGTCGACGTTGGTCCGATCGGGGTCCAGCCCGAGCTCCTTCTCCACCGACTTGTACTGCGGAGCGAAGGCCTCGTTGATCTCCACCAAGTCCATGTCGCTCAGCTCGAGTCCGGCCGCCGCAAGGGCGGCGCGCGCGGCCGGAGCGGGTCCGATTCCCATGACCTCGGGGTCGACGCCGACGAAGCTCCACGACACCAGGCGACCGATGGGTCGAAGTCCGCGCTCTTCCGCCCAGCCGCCTTCCGCGATCACCGCGGCGGCGGCCCCGTCGCCGATTCCGCTCGCGTTGCCGGCCGTCACCAGCCCGTCCTTCTTGAAGTAGGGACGGAGCTTCGCCAGCGCCTCGAGCGTGGTGTCGGGACGCATGTGTTCGTCGCGCGCGAAGACGCGCACGCCTCTGCGGGCGCGGACCTCGACCGGCGCGATCTCCGCGTCGTATCGTCCCTCGTCCCAAGCCGCCTGCGCCCGTCGCTGACTGTTCAGCGCGACCAGGTCGGCCTCTTCGCGGGTCACGCCGTAGCGCTCGGCGAGCCGTTCGGCCGTCTGAGCCATGCTGAGGCCGCAATGCGAGTCGGTCAGCGCTTCCCAAAGCGCGTCCTCGAAGCCCTGGCCCGCCGGTCCCAGCCGAAGCGAACCCCAGCGAGCGCCCCGGACCACGTGCGGCGCCTGGCTCATCGATTCGGTCCCGCCGCAAAGGGCGACCTTCGCCCCGCCCAGCAGAATCTCCTGGGCCCCGGAGACGATGGCCTGGAAGCCCGAGCCGCAAAGGCGGTTCACCGTCAAGGCCCCGGCCTGCTCCGGCACCCCGGCGCCGAGCCCGACGTGCCGGGCGAGGTAGATCGCGTCGGCCGACGTCTGAAGCGCGTTGCCGAAGAACACGTGGTCCACCTGCGCGGGCTCGATGCCCGCCGCTTCGATGGCAGCCCTCGCCGAGACCGTGCCCAGCTCGGTGGCGGTCAAGTCCTTGAGCGTCCCGCCGAACGCGCCGAAAGGGGTTCGCTTCCCGGAAAGGAAGACGACCTCCCGATCATGGCCCTGCGTGCCTCCGTCGTTCTCGCTGCTCACCGTTCCCCCGTTCCCCGAAGATGCCCGTGCGGAGGTCCGCCGCCGCTCCCCGGGAAGGCCGACGAATCGCCCTGTCCGGCCGTCAATCGAGGAGCCGACGAACCATCCAGTCTCCAACCTCTTTCGTCGTCGCCTTGCCACCCAGATCGGGAGTGACGACTCCGTCTCGAATCGAGTCCGCGACGCAACGGTCGACGTCCCGGGCCGCGTCCCGCATGCCCAAGTGCTCGAAGGCGAGGCTCGCGCACCCGACCGCAGCCACCGGGTTCGCGATCCCGCGGCCCGCGATGTCCGGCGCCGAGCCGTGGACCGGCTCGAAGAACGCCCACGAGCCGGGATGGACGTTGCCGGAGGGCGCGAGGCCCAGCCCGCCCGTGACCTGAGCCCCAAGATCGCTCAGAATGTCGCCAAAAAGGTTGGACGTGACCACCACTTCGTACCGGCTCGGGCGACGAACCAGGTCCATGGCCATGGCGTCGACGAGCATCGCGTCCTGCGCGATCGCGGGATGGTCGGCGCCGACCTCGGCGAAGATCCGCCTCCACAGCGCGCCCTCGTACTCGAGGACGTTGGCCTTGTCGACCAGCGTCACCCGCCGTCGACCGACGCGTTCGGCGTGCTCGAAGGCGGCGCGGACGATGCGGCGCACGCCCTTGTCGGTGTTGACGCTCTCCTGCGTGGCCACTTCGTCGCGAGTCCCGGTCTTGAAGCTTCCGCCCAGCCCGGCGTACGGACCCTCCGTGTTCTCGCGGAAGAACGCGACGTCGGTGGCGGGGTCGGGGTCCTTGAGCGGAGACAGCCGCGGGGCCAGGAGTCGACAGGGGCGAAAGTTGATGTAGAGATCGGCGAAGAAGCGCAGACCCAGCAGGATGTCCCGGGCGTGCGCGTTGTCTGGGACGCGAGGATCTCCGAAGGCGCCCAGCAAGGCGGCGTCGTACTCGTTCACGAGACGGTCGCGTTCCGCGTCGGCGATTGCGACGCCTTCGCGCAGGTAGCGTTCCGCGCTCAGGTCCCAGGGGTCCAACGCGACCGACAGGCCGTGCTTCCGGGCCGCGGCCGACATGACGTCCGCAGCGACGGAGACGACCTCCGGTCCGATCCCGTCGCCCCCGACGACCGCGATTCTGGCCAAGGTTCGGCTACGGCGCCCGTCCGAACATGACGCTGCACTTGGGGCAGAAGAAGTCCTTGCCCCTGCGGACCAGCTTCGGACCCATCTCGCCCCTGGGGCAAAGGGGTTCGAGTCCTTCCTCGGCCTGAAGTCGCACCTGCTTTCTCTCGCGCCATCCGCTCCGCCGCATCGGCAGCTGGTAGCGCAGCGCCGACGCGGTGCACTCGAAGAGCAGCGTGCTCGTTCTGTCGGGCTCGCCCCGCACGCCCAGGTACATCAAGACGCCGCCCATCGGCGACGGCACCTGTCTGCCGCTGCAGTGCAGGTGTTCCGCCCTCCGCACCTCGTCGATCTCCGGGACCCCGAACCCCACCGGCTGCGCCTTGGGCTTGGTCTTCCCCGCCCGTTTCGCCTTGGTCCGGGAGGTCCGAGCCGACGCCTTCGCCTTGGGCGACCGCGTCTTCTTCCCGGCAGGCTTGACTTTGGTCTTGGCGCTCGCTGCGGTCTTCGCGGCGGTCTTGGGTTTGGCGGACGCCTTGGACTTCGGCTTGGCCGCGGCCTTGGACTTGGCGGCGGTCGCGGTCGTGGCCTTGGTCGCCTTCGCGGCGGTCTTGGTCTTGGCGCTCGCTGCGGTCTTGGGTTTGGCGGACGCCCTGGACTTCGGCTTGGCCGCGGCCTTGGACTTGGCGGCGGTCGCGGTCGTGGCCTTGGTCGCCTTCGCGGCGGTCTTGGTCTTGGCGCTCGCTGCGGTCTTCGCGGCGGTCTTGGGTTTGGCGGACGCCCTGGACTTCGGCTTGGCCGCGGCCTTGGACTTGGCGGCGGTCGCGGTCGTGGCCTTGGTCGCCTTCGCGGCGGTCTTGGTCTTGGCGCTCGCTGCGGTCTTCGCGGCGGTCTTGGGTTTGGCGGACGCCTTGGACTTCGGCTTGGCCGCGGCCTTGGACTTGGCGGCGGTCGCGGTCTTGGCCTTGGTCGTCTTGGCGGCGGCAGTCGTCGTCTTGCGCACGGAGGCGGCGGCCGACTTCGCTGCGGTCGCCTTGGCGCTCGCGGCGGCTTCGGTCTTGGCGCTAGCGGCGGCCTTTGCGGTCTTTCCGGGCTTGGCGGCAGCCCTTGCCTTGGGCTTGGCCGACGCCTTGGATCTGGCGGTGGCCTTCGCCGTCCCGCCCTTGGCGGTCGCCTTCTTGCTCGAAGTCCGTTTCGCCGAAGTCCTGGAAGTCCTCGACCTCCTCGCGGCTGCTTTGGTCTTGGCGGTCTTCGCCGCGGCCGGGGAGTCGGTCGCCCTAGCGGATTTTCCGCCGTGGTCGGCGGCGGATGCCCGCTCGGCGGCGGGGGTTTCGCTCATCGACTAGCCGGATCGCTCGAACAGGTACGCGGAGTCCCGATGGCGGTTCTCGTCGTCGACGCAGACGGCGTAGCGCGCGCCCGACCAGATCGCCGCTCCGCCATGCTCGCCGTTCTTGTTGACGGCGTAGTAGTTGACGTTGAAGTTCGGCCGACCCTCGCCGTCCCGAAGTCGGTCTTCGGTCGTGTACGTCACGATGCGGCGAAGGGCTTCCAGGCATGCGTCCGTGGGAGACATGCCCGCTCGCATGAGCTCCACGACCGAATGGGACCCGCACGTCTTGATGACCGCCTCGCCCCTTCCGGTGGAACCGCAAGCGCCCACGTCGTTGTCGACGTAGAGCCCCGCCCCGACGACGGGCGAGTCGCCCACGCGCCCAGGGATCTTCCACGCCAGTCCCGAGGTCGTCGTGACCCCTGAAAGGTCGCCGTCCCGGTTGACGACGTTGCAGTTGATCGTTCCCTGGGGCCGGACGCCGTCGTGGGAATCCAGGACTCCGGAGCCGTAGTCGTCCTCGTCCTCGAAAGGGGGCACTCGTTGCGCGGACTCCTCGGGCGTCAGGAAGTCGTCGCGGTCGCTCATCCTGGCCCTCCACTCGATCCAACGACGCCGGGAGCGCTCCGTCAGCAGGTTCTCCAGCGTGTGCCCCATGGAAAGCGCGAACCGTTGCGCGCCGGCGCCTACGAGCAGGACGTGGTCGGTGTACCGCATCACGTCGACCGCGACCAGAGACGGCGTCTTGATCCCCTCGAGGCACGCGACGGCGCCGGCGCCCCGGCTCGGGCCGTGCATGACGGACGAATCCAGCTGAACCACTCCGTCGAGGTTGGGCAGCCCGCCGAACCCGACCGAGGAATCGTCGGGGTCGCGTTCGACCGAGTTGACGCCCTCGACGACCGCGTCCAGCGTGTCGACGCCCGCGTTCACCGCGTCCACGGCCGTGGCGACGGACGCGAGTCCGTTGCCGCTGGCCACGGCGACCGGCGTGACCGCGCCGACGTGCACGGCGGGGGCTGCGAAGGCGGGCCGGGCCGATCCCACGGCGGCGCCCACGCCCACTCCGGCCGACGTCCTTAGAAAGTCCCGGCGAGTCGTCATGCGTGATTCTCCTGCGAAGTCGGGGGCGGAGGGCGCGGTCGCTGGACCGGCGCCCTCGTTCGTCGGCCGCGAACGGCCGTTAGGCTCCGACGGGCTGCGCCGAAATCGCCTCCGCGGGGGTCTCGGTCTCGTCGGGAACCTCCAGGGCCGGGGCCGCGGGCGTCTCCCGCGTCAGCCGGTCGATCACGGGCTTGCAGAACTGCATCCCGATGCCCTTCAACTGGGTGAGCTCCGGGACTCCGAGGTCGGGGTAGCGCTCGGCGAGGTACTCGATCGTCTCGTTCATCCAGGTGTCCTGGTCGTCCACCGTCGCCTGCAGCACGCCGCAGCGGTGGATGTGACTGAACAGCTCGTCTCTCGCCCGGTCCATTCGATTCTGCTTCCGCACCGCATCCTCCCTGAAGCGATGGGGTCCCTCCCGCGGGACCGCCAATTTCGACAACGCGCGAACGGGGCTACATTCACCCCGATTCGCAGGGTTCCTAAAGTAGACGAAGCGCAGACGATGGCAAGGACTCCGCTCGGACGGCGGCGGTCCCGGGGCGGGTCGTGAGGATTTTGGCCTCGGCCCTGTGCGACGACGCGGTCGTCCGTCCCGACGGCAAGCTCGACGTTTCCGGCGTGATCCACGATCTGTACGCGCCCGGATTTCCAGCCCGGCAGAACCGCCTCACGCTGGTGGTGGTCCTGGAGTGGGATCGGACCGACACCGGTCCGCAGGAATTTCGCGTGGACGTGCGGGGTCCCGGGGGCCGGACGACGATGACCGTGAAGGGCGAATCCCAGGTGATCCCGCGACCGCCCGCCCGTCCGCCGCCCCGGATGCGCCTCGTGCTGCCCCTGAAGGACGTCGTCTTCCACGCTCCCGGTCGTCATCGGTTCGACGTCACCGCTCGAGGCCGGCGCCTCCGGGGTCCGACGCTGTATCTGGTGGAGACGGAGACGGACGACGCTTTGGAAAAAGGCGCGGACGAGTCTATCCCGGCCACCCCAGGGACTTGAGTCCGAGGATCGCCGCGCCGACGAGCGCGCCAAGCGCCGCCTCCCACTCCCGGTTTCGGCCGTAGCGCCTGAGAGAGAACGACGTGGGCTCGTCGTCGTCCCCGTCGCCCGGCCGGTAGATCGCGCCGGTGGGGAAGAACGCGGGCACGGCGTCGCGGTACCGTCGGTACCGCTCGCCGAAACGGACGCCCAGCTGCCTGGTCTCCCGGGCGATCGCACCGCGATAGGCGACGGCGAAGTACAGCAGGAACGCGACGCCGAACCAGGGGCGCCGCCCAGCGACCGCCACCCCGACGCCGATGACGAAGCTGCCGAGGTAGAGGGGGTTTCGGGTGAACGCGTAGGGGCCGGACACCGCGAGCTCGCGGTCCTTCTCCAGCACTCCGGCGGCCCAGCCCCGAATGGCGAGGCCGACGAGGGCCACCGCCCCGCCCGCCGCCAGCGACGTCCAGTCGGGCGTGGCCAGCGCGAGAAACGCGAGGCCCAGGATCCAGGCGCCCGACAGCCGCAGGAGCGAGCGTCGGGAGCGGCGCCCGCTGAGGTTCGGCGGAGCTCCCAAGTCGTTCAGGCGGACGCGCCGACGGGGCAGATCTCGACGTCGGCCCCCGGCGCGTCGCCCTCGGCGAACTCCTCGAGGTGCATGGTCATGTCGCCGGGGATCACCGGGATCGCGATCTTCATGTACACGACCAGCCGACGGTCGTCGTCGGAGAAGTGGATCTCCGCCTTGCCCCCTTCGGAGAACAGTCCCTGGGTTCGGATCAGGGGCTCGACGACGATGGTGGGGAACTCCCCCGCTCCGACTTTTCGCCGGTCCCGGCGCAGGACCTTCAGGACGACGGGGTTGCCCTCGTCCTTGTAGAACCGGGGCAACGAGTAGGTCTTGCCCGTCTCCAGGGGCAACGCGCGGGCGAAGTAGACGAACGAGAGGTCGTCCAGCGGCATCGGGTGGGGCAGCGCCCAGGTCGTGTCGTGGTCGATCCGGCGGACCCGCAGCTCTTCGGGGAAGAACTCGTACTCCCGGTACCGCTCCTGCGCCCTCTGGTCCTTGACGAAGCGCCTCGAGAGCAACGCGCGCGCGTCGATCCAGCTCGAGAACCGGGTGTCGATGTCGTAGCCGAGAACGCCGCCCCGGATGCGTTGCTGCACGGCGAACGTCGGCGCTTGGTGCACCGTGTCGACCCCGACCACGGTCATTGAGGCTTCGCCGACGGAGAAGATGCCGAACTTGACCTTGAACCTCATGTCCTCGCCCGGTGCGAAGGGCGGCCGGACCGGACCGGCGGGACACACGGGCGTGGCGGCCTCGGGATCCAGCGAATCCTGTGCGCGCGCGGCGGACGGGGCGGCCGAGAGGGACGTCGTCAGGGCGGACAGGGCGAGCGCGAGCGGCGCGACGCGGCGCGCGCGCAGGACGTCCAGGACGGTGCGGAGAACGCGGACCCGGCTGGGTCGGCGGCGGAGGTCGTAGCGCATCCCGACGGGAACGGCGGCGACGCGGCGGGCGAAGGGCGCGAGCCGCTGCAGCAGCTCGACGTTCGCCGCCCATCCGTCCGCGGAGACGAGCGGGCGCGAGCCCGCCGCTCTCAGCGCCTTGCGCACGACGACGACGCGGTGCGCCCGAAACCCCCGCAGAGGATCGCCCTCGTGCTTGGCGACGGCGCTCCGCCCCAGCGCCAGCGAGCAGAGCCGACGCGCGAGCCGGACCGGCCGGAACGGCGCGTCGTCGTCCGTCCGTCCGACGACGATGTCGGCTCCGCCCTCGAACGCGCGAATCAACGCCTTCAGGTGCCCGGGGTCCTCGGTGTAGTCGCCTTGCATGGTGACGATCGCGTCCCGTTTGGGATACCGCGTCGACTTGGCGGCGACTCTGAGCAGCTTCTCCAACGCCGCGCCGTAGCCCACCCGACGGGGCTCGGACAGCACCGCGAGCGGCATCGCCCGCCGGTATCGGTCCAGCAACGCCGCCGTCCCGTCCGTGGACCCGTCGTTCAGGACGTAGACGCGGTAGTCCCGACCCATCTCCAGCATGGTCCCCCGGATCTTCCAGAGAAGCACCCCGATCGTGCGCTCCTCGTTCCGGCTGGGGATGCAAAGGTGGATCATCTGCGCGTCGTCCCGGCGTGGCGGATTCCCTGGCGACGGTCCGTCCGGAACGCCTTCGCGGCGAGCGGACGAATGATCGAGAGACGCAATATAGACCGAAACGGGTTGCCGGACCGGCCCCGGCGACCGACCGGCGGGCGAGCGGATCGAAGCGGCCGCGCGGCCGCTGGCTCCCGCGCCGCCCGGACGCGCTCCCGGCTTCGGAGCGGGCGGGTGGCGCGCACGCCCGCATGGGCCTGCGCCGCAGGGCCTCCGGCTGCCGCCCCAAGGCTGGCGCGCAGGACCCGGGCGTCGCAAAATGGCGCACATTGTACATCGCAATGCAGCACAATGGTGCACGTCAGTGTACGTTGTGCATTGATATTGAAGCGGATCGTGGGCGACAGCGGAGGGGCGCGCGACCGATGACAGGCGAGGTTTGGGGAGGAATCGTCGCGTTTTTGACGCTGTCGGGGAGCGTGTTCGCTGTCTGGCGAGCCCTTTCGAAGCAGATTGAGGACAACCTGGGGCGGCTTGAGGGGCGTGTGGAGCGAGTCGAGGCTCGGCTGACAGAGCGCATGACCCGCTTCGAGAGTCGACTGGCCGAGACTTTGCGCGAATTGAAGAACGCGCCGCCCAGGTCGGATGCTCCGTCGGCGGAAGCCCAAGTCCCCTCCGCTTGACGGGGAGCTACCAGACGGCCGTCGCGAAGGATCTCGACGCGAGGCGAACGCGCCTCTGAAAATCGGCTCCGCGGGAGTGAATCGACGTGAAGAACCGCCTGCCCCCCGGTCGGCTCGCCCTGGCGGCGGCGGTCGCGACCGCCTGCGCGACCGGCGAGGTCGCCCATCCGAAACCGGTTCCCGCAGGGACGGAACCCGTTCCCGCGGAGTTGGACGAGGGGATCGTGGTCACAGGCCGGAGCTTTGGGAGCGTCAGAGACGCGAACGAGACGTTGGGCGAACGGCTGGAGCGCATCCGTCGCGACATGGAGGAGATCGTGCGCAAGGCGCGTCCTTTGCCCGGCGACGTGCTGGTCGCGGGACGCGGGGCGGCTTCGGTCGGCGCTTCGGGAGTGTGCACGGCGTGTCCTTTGCCCGGCGACGTGCTGGCGTTCGAGGAGAGTCCGCAGCGGACGAGCGCATGCTCGGCGAAGCCCTTCTCGCGCTCCGTCGGTCCGGGGTGGCTCCGGATGGCGCCGCCGGCCGACGGCGCAGCGCGTCTCGCGGCGGCCGCCTTCCCTTGCGGACACGGGATTTCGGGCGAAGCGCGGACGGGACGGCTCGCCGCCACGGGGTGGACGTGGAGGCACGGGACGCGTCCGAGTCGCCCGTCTTTCCCGGCGGTTGCCAAGTGAGGCTCGCCGCGGCCTGAAGCGCGGCGGTCGCGTAGCCAAGCGACCGCCCTCTTGGAGCGCCGTCGCCGATCGCTTCGGCCTCGCTCGAGGCCGAGGGCCTACCGGGTCTCGGCCGGGGGCGGCGTCTTCCAGCGGCGATGGAGCCAGAAATACTGCTCGGGCGATCGGCGCACGTGCTCCTCCAGGCGGCGGGCGTGGGCCTGGGTCAGCGCTTCGACCGCCGTCCGTCGATCCATGCCGCTCGGCAGGCCGTTGCGGGCGGACGACCCCGGGGGAGGCGACTCGGCGCCGACGGTCAGGGCCTCGACGAGGACGCGGTATCGGGGACGCCGTCCGGGCAGACGGACCGTGTAGAAGGTCGCCATCGCGGCTTCGGCGCGGAGCGCCAGGACGGCGGGACCCCGGGCCGTGGACGCGGGCACGCCGAAGAAGTCCACGAAGACGCCCGCGTCGCGAGCGTCCTGATCGCCCATGATCCCGACGATTCGACCGGCCTTGAGAGCGGCCAGCACGCCCCGCCTGGCGTCCTCCCGCGGGATCGCGGTCATGCCCATCCGGGCCCGCGAGCGGCCGAGATAGTCGTCGAACAACCGGTTTCGCTGGCGGGCGGCGACGATGTCCATGGGGTGGCCGCGAGCGACCAGGGCGGCGGCGCCGACCTCCCAGTTCCCCAGGTGTCCGCTCACCAGCACGACGCCGCGCCCCTCGGCCCGCGCGGCTTCCAGGACCTCGAGGCCGACGACGGTCGTTCGGGACAGCAGTCGGCGTCGCCGGGACCCGGCCAGCCGAAACGTCGCGACCGCCTCGGCGCCCAGGTGCCGGTAGCACCGGCGGGCCACTCGGGCGAGCCACTCGGGGTCCGCGGCGGGGAAGCTGGTCTCGAGCTGCCGCATCGCGACGTCCCACCGCGGGCGCCCCGCTCGGGCGACGATTCGCCCCAGCGTCGCACCGACCCGGTCCGCCAGCCGCGCGGGCGCCGCCCGACAGACGCCGACGACCAGGCGCAGCGCGGCGTACTCGGCCGCGTGGCGCCAGCGACGCCTCGGGCGCGCGGCCGGCCTCGGGTCCGTCACCGCAGCTGCAGCGCCTGCAGGCGGCGGTAGGCGCCGCCGTCCCGCATCAGCTCGTCGTGCGTGCCGCTCTCGGAGACCCGGCCCTCCTCGAGCACCAGAATCCGGTCGGCGCGACGGATCGTCGAAAGGCGGTGCGCGATGACGAACACGGTGCGCCCCCCGCCGGCCAGCGCCTCCATCGCCTCCTGCACCAGGCGCTCGGACTCCGCGTCGAGCGCGCTGGTGGCCTCGTCCAGGACGAGCACCGGGGGATCGCGCAGGACGGCCCGGGCGATGGCGATGCGCTGGCGCTGTCCGCCGGAGAGCGTGGCGCCCCGCTCGCCGACCACGGTGTCGTACCCGTCGGGCAGGTTCGCCACGAACTCGTCGGCCCGGGCCACGGCCGCCGCCTCGCGGATCCGCTCCAGCGACGTCTCGCCGGAGCCGTAGGCGATGTTGGCCCGCACCGTGTCGTGGAAGAGGACCGTCTCCTGGGACACGACGCCCAGCGCGGCCCTGAGCGACGGCAGCGAGAACTCGCGCACGTCGACGCCGTCGATCTCGATCGCGCCGCTCTCCGGCTCGTGGAAGCGGCCCAACAGGTCGACGACGCTCGTCTTTCCGGCGCCGCTGGGACCCACGAGCGCCACCGTCGATCCGGCCGGCACGAAGAAGTCGACGTCCCTGAGCACGTGCCGCTCGCGCCCCGGGTACCGGAGCGACACGCCCCGGTACCGGATGCCGGTCGAGACGCCCGCGAAGGGCCGTGCCCCGCCCCGGTCGACTTCCGGCGGCGCGTCCAGCAACTCGAAGACGCGCTCCGCGCCCGCGAGGCCCGGCTGCACCAGGGTCGGCAGCTTGCTCATGACCTTCACCGGTCCGTATAGCCGGGTGCTCGCCAGGATGAAGCCCATGAACTTGGCCCCGGTCAGCGAGCCTTCGGCGACGACCATCCAAGCGCCGTACCAGAGCAGCGCGGCCGTCCCCAGGAAAACCAGGAACTCCGTGATCGGACCCGCCAGCGCGCGGAGCCGAACGGTGCGCATGAAGGTGTCGTGGTAGGCGCCGGTCAGATCGCGGAAGCGCTCGCGTTCGATCGCTTCGGCCGACGCCGACTTGACGAGGCGGATTCCCGAGACCGTTTCCTGCACGTGCGCGTTCACGTCGCCGGCGCCGTCGAGGATCGCCCGTTCGCCCCGGCGCAGCGCGCGAATCAGAGGGCCCCAGATCGCCATCGTCAGCGGCACGACGACGAACGCGGCCGCGGTGAGCCGGGGAGAGATCAACAGCATGACGCCTAGGAAGAACAGGAATTCGAGCGCTTTGCCCGTCGCCTTGATCAGCTCCTGCGCCACCAGGGCGCGCAGCTGCTCGACGTCGTGGGTCAGTCTCGAGACGATCTGCCCGGTGCGGACCCGAGCGAAGAACCCCAGGTCGAGCGCGACGACGTGGCCGTAGACTTCGCGCCTGAGGTCGCGCGCGACGCCCTGTTCGACGCGGGCCGCCAGCGTGCTGCGCGCGAAGTCGGCGACGTTCTTGAGAGCGACCAGCGCGAAGATGAAGACGATGACGCCCCCGACGATCTCCCGGGCGTCGCCGCCTAGGTCCACGAAGCGCCCCAACGTGAGCTCGAGCAACCGGTCGACGTGATCGGGCGCCGCCGCAGCGGCCGAGTCGGCGCCTGCGGGGTCGTCGCCGAAGACCGCGGCGAGGAACGGAATGATCGCGGCGAAGGACAAGGCGTCCAGCGCGGCGTAGGCGGCCATCGCGAACACCGCCAGCGCGAGCGTCGCCCGGTAGGGCCGCAGGTACGAGAGGATCCTCCGCCAGCGGGCCACGGCCTATTCGAACCGCGGTCTCATCACCGCGACGGGGACGATCATCTCCTCGGGCGATATGCCGCCGTGCAGAAAGGAGTTGAGGTAGCGCCGCCGGTATTCGCGCAGCTTCGTCGGGTACACGAAGAACCGATCGTCGAGCGCGAGGGCGTAGCGCATGCCCTTGGGCCCGGGCGGGAAGCGGAGGTCGGACGCGCGCTTCGTCACGAAGGCGGCGCCCGGGTCCTCGACCCGCAGGCCGACGCCCATCTTGTAGCGCAGGCTCGCGCTCGCGCCGCGTCGGGCGAAGATGGTCGCCGGATGGCGGCAGTGGATGGATCCGTGGTCGGTCGTGAGCACGACCCGGAGTCCCTGGGCGGCGGCCTCCTTGAGCACGGCGAACGCCGTGGACCGTTCGAACCACGAACGGGTGAGCTGGCGCAGCGCCGCCTCGTCCTTCGCCACCTCCATCAGGATGGGCGACTCCGAGCGCCCGTGCGTCATGAGGTCGACGAAGTTGAAGACGATGGCCAGGACCGAGCCCGGGACGCGGCTGGCCGAGCGGAGCCGGGCGCGCACCTGGTCCCCCGTCCGGTCGGTGAAGACCTTCTCGTAGTGGACGGGCACGTCGCGTCCGGAGAGGCGCTTCAGTTGATCGCGCAGGAGCTTGTCCTCGAAGGCGTTGAGCGAGCCTTCGTCGCCCGACGCGTCCCACCACTCGGGGCGCGATCGCGCGATCTGGTCGGGGTAGAGGCCCGAGAAGATCGCGTTTCGGGCGTACGGGGTCGCCGTCGGCAGGACGCTGTAGTGGTACCCCTCCTCGACCTCGAAGTACTCGCCCAGAAGCGGCGAGATCGCGCGCCACTGGTCCAGGCGCATGCAGTCCAGAACGACGAAGTAGACCGGATCTTCGCCCAACAGCGGGAGCAGCCGGCGTCCGACGACGTCGACGGACAGCTCCGGCGGGTCGCCGTCGCCGCGAACCCAGCGGGGGTACTCGCGCGCGACCCAGCGACCGAAGTCCTGGCGCAGATCGCCCTGCAGCGCCTCGACGGTCTCCAACAGGCCCGTCTCCCCGGCGCTCTCCAGCCGGAGGTGCCAGTCCGCGAGCTCCTGATGGACTCGCGCGTAGGACGAGGCCGTCGCCGCGCGCTCGCGCGTCTCGGCGAGCCTGGGCCAGCGCGTCGCGAAGTCCTGGGCCGCGCGCTGCTGCTGGATCGAGGACCCCTCGAGGATCCGGGTCACGACCGACAGGACCTGGCGCGGACTGGTCGGCTTGACCAGGTAGCCCTCGACCTGGCGACCGATCGCCTCCGTCATCGTTCGGTCCTCTTCCGACTTCGTGATCATCACGACGCGCGCGTGGGGATCGTCGCGGCGAATCAGCTTGAGGACCTCGAGGCCGCGGCGGCCCGGCATTCGTTCGTCCAGCAGAGTCAGGTCGTAGGCGTGGCCTCGCAGCATCGCCAGCGCGTCGTCGCCGTTCGAGACGGCGTCGACGCGATAGCCCCGCTGCTCGAGGAAGAGGATGTGGGGACGCAGGAGATCGACCTCGTCGTCCACCCACAGGATCCGCTTGGCGGCGCGTCGCATGCGCTTCAGCGAGGCCGCCGATCGGCGGCGGGAGCGACCGCGGTCACATGCTGATGGTGTAGGGGAACCAGGCGGCGACCGGTTCGCCGTCCCGAGTGCCCGGGCGAAAGGTCCACAGCTCGGCTTCGCGAATCAGCTGGCGGTTGAATCCCCGGTTCCGGGTCGGGGGGTCCAGGCGCGTCGAGTCGCCCACGACCTCGCCGAACTCGTTGACGAACACCCAGACCTGGATCGTCGTTCCGCGCAGACTCCGGTTCGCGGGCGGGATGATCATGCCCCGCGGCGTGGGCGGAACCAGCCGGCGCAGCCCTTCGTCGGCGCCGCCGGCGTCGCCTTCGCCGTCCCCGTCGCTCAGCCCGGGCGGTCCGACGGGACCGGGGCGCTCGCCCAAGAGCGCAGCCTCGTCGAAGGAGGGCTCGACGTCGATCGTCACGGGTTCGATCTCGATCTCCGCGGGCACCGGCACGGGCGGGGGAGGCCTCCTCGGCGTCGGGGGCGTCGCGACGTTCAAGGCCTGCATGCCCCCGGCCGCCGCGCGAGCGTCGCCCGCGTCGGGCCCCGCCGCGGCGAAGGGCGACGTCGGGATCGGTCGGCGCAACCCGAAAGTCAGGACCAGGACGTGCGCCAGCAGGGACGCGACGAGCGCCCGCCTGAAGACTCGGCGGTCGGCCCGACGACGGGTCTTGACCTCTCGATCGTTCATCCTGAAAGGTATGGGCGAGCGGCGCTCGGGACTCCTTGCGTCCCGCGTCCGGCGGGGTCGCGAAAGCGGGCCTTCGCCGCGCGGGCGAGCCGCTTTGGCTCGGGAGGGCGTCCGCGCGACCGGCCGCGTCCAACATTCTAGTACAGCCGAGCGCCGCTCGGGGTTTCCGGCCGCGCGGCGCGCGGGCCGAGGGCGACCCATTAGCTTCCCATTGGCTTCGGGGACGCCCCCCAAGGGGGAGGCCCCGGTCGAAAGCCCACCCCGCGACCCGACTCGGGCGCCCCGGTCGAGCGTCGTTCCCGAGCGAGCGGTTCTCCGTGCGCGAAGGCGCCGGATTCCCGGGTGCGTCGTTCAGGCGTCCGCGGGGCCCGACGCTCTTTGGGGCGTGCCTTCGTCGGCGGGGCGCGAGGGGCGCCGTTCCACCATTGGGAGCGCAACCGCATGGACTTGGGACTCAGGGACCGCGTCGCCGTCGTGGCCGGCGCGTCGAAGGGTTTGGGGCGCGCCGTGGCCCAGAGGCTGGCGGACGAAGGCGCCGACGTGGTCGTCAACTCGAGGTCGGCGGAAGCGCTGGAGGAGACGGCCGCCGAGATCGCCCGACGCTCGGGCCGGACCGTCGTCGCCCACGCGGGCGACGTGGGCGACGAGGACGTCTGCGCGTCCCTGGTCCAGGCCGCCGTCGACCGGTTCGGCCGCCTGGACGTCCTGATCGCCAACGCCGGCGGCCCTCCGCCGGGCGGCCTGGACGACTTCGGGCCCGACGCGTACCGCAAGGCGTTGGAACTGAATCTTCTGTCGACCGTGCAGCTCACGCTCGCCGCCGTGCCCCACATGCGCAGGCGGGGCTGGGGACGCGTCGTCGCGATCACGTCGGTGGCCGTCAAGCAGCCGGTCGACGGGTTGCTGCTCTCCAACACGGCGCGCCCCGGGGTCGTGGGCTTCGTCAAGTCGATCTCGCGCGAGTTGGCGGCCGACGGCGTCCTGTGCAACGTCGCCGCGCCCGGCTTCATTCACACGGCCCGCGTCGACTCGCTGCTGGCGACGCAGGCCCGCGAGCGCGGCGTCACGCCCGAGGAGGCGCTCGCGGACGTCGCCGCGACCATCCCCCAGGGTCGGATCGGGCGCCCGGAGGAGTTCGCCGCGGCCGTGGCCTTCCTGGCTTCCGAAGCGGCGTCGTACGTCACGGGCCACACGTTGCAAATCGACGGCGGCCTCGTTCGAGGGCTCCTGTGACGGTCGAAGACCGCATTCGCAGGCGGCTGGGTGGACGGGGAGCGGCGTATCTGGAACTGACCAAGCCCGGGATCGCGCTGTTCGTCGTGGCGACGGCGGCGGCCGGCTACGTCATGGCGGCCCTGGCGGACGCCAGTCTCGCCGAAATCGGCCACCTCGGCCTGGGCATCGGTCTCTGCACCGCGGGCGCGCTCGCCATGAACCAGTATCTCGAGCGCGGACCCGACGCGCTGATGGTCCGCACCCGACGGCGCCCCGTTCCTTCGGGTCGGATCCCGGCTGGCCACGCGCATCTCTTCGCCTGGGTCCTGACGTTGGCGGGGGTGGGGCACCTTTGGTTCTGGCTGGGCTGGCTTCCCGCCCTCGTGGCCGCGCTCTCGGCCTTCCTGTACAACGCGGTGTACACGCCGCTCAAGCTGCGCACGCCGGCGTCCACCCCGGTGGGCGCCGTTCCCGGAGCCCTGCCCGCGCTCGTCGGATGGACGGCCCACGCCGGGACCGTCGATCCGGGCGGCGCGGCGCTCTTCGGCATCGTGTTCCTGTGGCAGATCGTCCACGTGCTTGCCCTGGGCTGGAACCTTCGCCAGGACTATGCGTTGGCGGGATTTCGACTGATCCCGCCGGGGCCGCCGGAACGCGTCGCCCGTTGGATGGTCGTTCACGTCGTCCTGCTCCTGCCCGCGAGTCTGGCGCCCGTGGCGCTGGGCATGAGCGGGAGGGCGTATCTGGCGGGCGCCCTCGTCCTGGGGCTCGCGTTGCTCGCCGCGACGATCGCTTTCAGGCTCGAACCCACCGGGCGGCGCTGCAGCGGGGTGTTCTTCGGGTCGCTGGCGTACCATCCGCTTCTGCTGACCGCGATGGTGGCCGACGCGCTCTGAATCGGAGTCCCGGACCCATGGCCGACCCGCTCGAGTACGAGCGCACCCACCCTTGGATCGCCTTTCGCCATCGCTTGGACCGCGCCGGTCCTCTTCACTGGCGTCTGCTTGGCGAAGCGGTGGCCCGATGCGACCGGATCGGCAGGGCGATTCTGCCGCCGCCGGACGCGGACGAGATGCGTCGCGCGTACTTGGCCAAGGGCGTTCAGGCCACGACGGCCATCGAGGGGAACACGCTCACCGAGGCGCAAGTCAGGGCCCGAATGGAAGGGCGGCTGGAGTTGCCGTTGTCCCGGCAGCACCAGGGACGCGAGGTCGACAACGCGCTGGAGGCCGTCGGCGGCGTCTTCGCAGCTGTTCTGGAAGGGTCGCCGCCGCAGCTTTCCCCCGAGTGGATGGCCGATGCGAATCGACGATTGCTGGCCGGGCTCGAGGCGCATCTCGAGGACGGCGTGGTCCCAGGGGAGGTGCCCACGCACTCCGTAGGCGTGGGACGCTACCGAGCGCCTCCGAGGGGCGAGTGCGCGTTCCTGCTGGGGAGACTCTGCCGATGGATCGAGGACGAAGACCGTTGGCCGACCTTCCCGGAGCAAAGCGCGGGTCGCACGGGGTCGGCGATTCTGCGGGCCGTCTACGCGCATCTCTACATCGCGTGGATCCACCCCTACGGGGACGGCAACGGACGAACGGCTCGACTGGCCGAGGTCATGATCCTCGCCCGCGAAGGGGCGCCGTCGCCCTGCGTGCACCTGCTCGCGAACCACTACAACCGCACCCGGCCGGAGTACTACCGGCAGTTGGACCGTTCGAGTCGCGCGAACGCGGGTCGCGGCGATCCGCTCGGGTTTCTGCTCTACGCCCTGCAGGGCTTGGTGGACGGGTTGCGAGAGCAGAGTCGATTCGTCGAGCGAACCCAGCTGATCTTGGCTTGGGAGCGCTTCGTCTACAACCTGTTTCGGGCGAGGCCCATGACGAAGGCAAGCCGTCGCCGCCGCGAGGTCGCGCTGGCGCTCGGTCGCCATGGCGCGCCTGCCCGGAAGCGGGCCATCCCCGTGCTGAATCCGGCGTTGGCCGCGTTCTACGCCGACAAGACCCGAAAGACGTTGACGCGGGACGTGAACTGGCTGGAGCGAGAGGGCTTGGTGGAGCGGGAAGGCGAGGGGTATCGGGCGTCGCTCGAGCGCATGCGCGCGTTCCTGCCCGCGCAGGGGCTCCGGGTCGACTGATCCCGGCTTGGGCCTCCGCGGCCGGCGTTCGAGTTCAACGATGGGAGTGGACCATGCAGAACGTCGTCGTCGCGGACGAACCGCGTTTCGTGCCTCGCGCCCCGCGCTCGACCGGCGGGACTCCGGCCCGGCGGATCGCTCTGGTTCGCCTGAACGCGCTTGCGCTCCTTTTCGCGGCGGCTGCCGTCACCGCTCCCGAGGCCGCGCCGCAGGACCCCGAACGACCGCGCGCACGCGATTTGGGCGTCGTCGTGGGCGTCTTCCCGCCGGGGCCGAACAACGCGATCACCGACGTGGAGGGCGTTCGGGTGGGCCACGCGACGGTGATCGAGGGCGATCGCGTCTGCACCGGGGTCACCGCCATCCGTCCGCACGGGGGCAACGTCTACTTCGACCGCGTGCCGGCGGCGATCCACGTCGGCAACGGCTTCGGCAAGCTGGTGGGCGCGACTCAGGTGGCGGAGCTGGGCGAGCTGGAGACGCCCGTCCTGCTCACCTGCACGCTGTGCGTGTGGAGAGCGGCCGACGCGATGGTCGAGTGGGCCCTCGCCATGGAGGGCATGGAGAACCTCCGGTCCATCAATCCCGTCGTCGGCGAGACCAACGACGGAGGGCTGAACGACGTCCGCAGCCGCCCGGTCCGCGCCGCCCACGTGCGGGAGGCCCTGGAATCCGCCGCCGCCGGGGCGGTCGAGGAGGGATCCGTCGGCGCGGGCGTCGGCGTCTCGGCGTTCGGCTGGAAAGGGAGGGTCGGGACCAGCTCCAGAGCGCTGCCCGAGTCGCTGGGCGGAGGTGCTCGACAGCCGTCTGCAGGGACGGCACCTGAGGATTGACTCGGCGGGGATCGAACCGCGGAAACTCATGTCGTTATTCCCATAAGATCAATACATACAATAAGATGTGTACCTTGAGGCCATTTACCGCGCGATGGGCTCCAGCCGGTAGCACCCGAAGTGGGTCGTGGAGGTAACGACAGCCTCCAACACGGGGAAGGCTGCCAGGGGTCGGGAAGCGAGCGACGAGAGCGTCGGCTGTCTCCGCCGGGGTAGTGGAGGCGGTCGTGCTTCCCGGTGTGCACGAGCTTCTCGATGCGTTGGACGAACGGGTTTTGCTACGCACGACCGACGAACTGGGAGTCGAACGTGCGGTAGTGGCGACGCTAAAGCGCGTGAGTCCGAGCTGACGGAACAGGTGCGTATTCCAAGGGTGTTTACCAGCGATTCCGCGTGAAGATTACCACCCTCGGCTGGCTTGGTCCGGCTTGGAGCAGGGATCCTGGAGGGGCGCTGGATACGATTCGGTAGAGATGGTCGTGAGTTGGTCTACACCTCCTGTAGTCGAGGGTCGGAGTGTTTTCAGGCCATCGTCGCGACGATGGCCGCATTGTAGTGCGACAGCGCATTGATGTCAGCTGCACGAACCGGCGCATCGGGGCCCGTGCAGGGAGCGGAGCGACCGTAACGGGACCCCGGTGCGGGCGGCGGCGTCCGCCCCAGTCTGGTTCGCCCGGCCCAATGGTGGGGCGCCGCCATCTCCGTGCCGAGAGTTCGAGCGCTTGCCGCGAACCAGCTCGATCAGTTCTTGTCGAGGCGCCGTTTCGGGAGCGATTTCTGGACGGCCTTTACCCTTCCGAACGTCGCGACCGCCCGTTCTAGTATAGTGTTCGGAACATAAGGTTGATTATATGCCGCTGATCGGTTACCTCTTCTTTCGTGGTCCACTCAACGAGGAGGAGGCGTCATGCGGGTCGCGGTCAAGATCGAGCTGTCGGAGGCGGAACGGAAGCGCTTGGAGCGGTGGTCGCGGTCTCGGAGCGCGACGGTGCGGTTGAGGGAGAGATCGCGGATCGTGCTGATGGCGGCGGACGGGATGATGAACAGGGTCTGTCAGTTGGCGTCAGGAATTGCACACTTTTTCGGACGATCCCGGCGAGCGCAAAAGTGCACACTTTTCGCCTCGCCCGCGAGCCCCCGGGGGCCCGTTGCGTATTCCAGGCGATGTGATCCACTGGCTCCAGCGATGTGATCCACTCGTTCCAGGCGATGTGATCCACGGTGGCAATAGGAGTGTCCGGGTGGCGGCTCGCGTCATTCGGCAGGCAGCGGGTAGCGACCCTTGCGGGCCGGGCGGGCAGGAGGAGAGTGAGGCGGTCCCAATTCGTCGAACAGGATGGGGGCAAAAATAAAGTGTACTCCGTCGCTTCGCGACGGTTCCTTTCGGGGTTGATTCGAGCGGGCGCGGCGGATCCCGATTCGGGCTCCGCCGACCTCGCCCACCCGTCCCCGCGAACAGCCCCCTCCCCAACCTCGGGGTGAATCTAACCTCGGTTTCGCCGGCGGGCGCGCCCGCCGGCGAAACCGAGGCAACCGGCGCCGCGTCGCCCCTGGCGACCCCTGCCGCCGGTTCGCCGGTTCCGACCCTGTCCCTCGCAACGGTCCGGACCCGCTCATTCCACGCCCGCGCCCTCGCGGTACGCCTCGCCGGGCGTCCGCCCTTCCAACGCCGAGTGCGGACGGACTTCGTTGTAGAAGTCCATCCAATCCCCGATGATCCGTCGAGCCGCGACGCCGTCCTCGAGCTCCCGCAGGTAGACCGCCTCGTACTTCAGCGACCTCCACAGCCGCTCGATGAAGATGTTGTCCAGGTACCGCCCGCGCCCGTCCATCGAGAACCGGACGTCCGCCATCAGCACCCGCTCGGCGAACGCTTCGCTCGTGAACTGCGAGCCCTGGTCGGTGTTGAAGATCTCCGGCTTCCTCGAGCCCAGCGCCTCGTCCAGCGCGCTCACGCAGAAGGACGCGTCCATCGTGTTCGACAGCGCCCACGCCAGCACGTGGCGCGTCGCCCAGTCCATCACGGCGACCAAGTAGAAAAACCCACGGGCCACAGGCACATAGGTGATGTCCGCGCACCACACGTGGTCCGCCCGCGAGACCTCGACGTCGCGCAGCAGATAGGGGAACACCCGGTGCTCCGGGCTCGCCACGCTCGTCCGGGGACGCCGGTAGATCGCCTCGATCCCCATCTTCCGCATCAGTCGGCGGACCCGGTGTCTGCCGACCGTCGTGCCCTCGCGCCTCAGGTGGCGCACCATCTGCCGGCTCCCGTAAAACGGGTAGTCCATGTGGAGCTGATCCATGCGGCGCATGAGAGCGAGGCTGTCCTCGCTCTCGCCCTTCGGCGTGTAGTACAGCGACGACCGGCTCACGCCCAGCAGAGCGCATTGCTTCGCCAGCGCCATCGGGCCGTCCCGCTGGATCATCCGTCGGCGTTCGGTGCGGGTCAGCTGCGCAACCCGCGCCGAAAAAAATCCCGCTCGACGGTCAGCTCCCCGATCTTCGCGTGGAGGTCGTGGATCGTGGCGTCGCGCTCCTTGGCGCGCTTCTGGGCGCCGGCGACGAACACGTCCGGGATGGCGGCGAGCAGCTGGCGCTTCCACTGGCTCACCTGGTTGGGATGGAGCTCGTGGCGGCGGGCGATCGCCTGGAGGCTGTCGCGCTCCTGGACCGCCTCGAGGGCCACGCGACCCTTGAACTGGGGGGTGAATCTCCGTCTTCTCCTGGCCACTTCGGTGCCTCCTCTCGGGTACGGGAGTACACTTTAACGACCTGTCCGAAAAACCGGGACCAGCTCAGAGTGCTGGATGACCTGACGTAGAGGGCCGTTCTTTCGACCTCGCGATCGATCCTTCAAGAGGGCCGGTGGTCCCGCTCCCCAGCGCCGCCATCAGCAGGGCGTCCGCCCCCCCGGCGAGAGCCGCCCACGAGCGAGCGTCGAGGGCGAGCCCGTCCCGCCCCAACGCCGCCCATCGCCGAAGCGCTTCCGCAGCGACCGCTTGGCCGTCGCCCGGGATCGAAACGCCGCCGCGGAGGGACCTCGCGAAGCTGAACAGGAAGCGGGTGAACAAGGCCTCGAACAAGGAGTGGGCGCACCCACACGACCCGGAGGCGCAGATGGGCGACGTCTCGGGGGGTCGAGAGCTTGGGCCCCCGGGCAGCGCTCCTAGCGCGACACAGCTGAACGGAGGCCACCAACAGAACCGCTTCTACGATCTCTTCTGACTGGCCGGGATGGAGGCGGTGCTACCTTTGAATAAGGGCTGATACAACTCGCGTCACCATCCCCATCTCCTCCACGCCCACCAGCATGTGGTCGCCGTCCGCATCGAACACATTCCATGTGGCCGGAAGGTCCACAGAGAATCCTCCACTGTCCGACAGCGGACGCACATCCCAAACGGCGACAGCCGCTCTAGGCGGAACGAACCGGCGCATCCACACCCTACGTTCTCGATCAACACGCAAGGCAGAGATGCGCGGCGGTATGGTGTTGGCTGGTGTTGCGCGAAGCGCTTCTATTCCACTTGCAGAGTTGGCCGCTAGTGTCTCTCTGAGCCGCTCCGGCGGAAGGATACCGCTCAAGACATCCTCGAGCTCGGGCGGTACCTGGGGCATCGCCATCAACCGATCTCTTTCCCACTCGATTTGGTCTCGCGAAACGCTAGGACCGGGCGGTGGCAACGGAATCGCTCCGATCCGTGTTCCTTCGGCATCCAGTACAGCGGCTTCCAGCGCCTCCGTTTGCGTAACCACGAAGCCTCCGCCGAAGATGTTTGCGACGAGTACGCCGTACCCGAAGATCACAGGTGCGCCGCTCATTCCGTAATCTGTTTGATGGATGAATTTCTGGTCTCCCAGAGCTTCCCACACGACGGCTTCTGAATCTCCTGAACCATCGTGTGCAACTATCTTGTACCGTACCAAGTTGCGGGAGGGTCCAGAGGAGAGCGTAAATATGTTACCGGGATCGACTTCCTCGAACAATCCGACATCGTCTGCGACCAGCCCGACAAAGTTCCTCTCCCCGTTTCTAGCTCCAAGTTTGGAATTGGCAAATGAGACAGCACGTGTTTCGACGCCATCGGGGCGAACCACGAAGGCGGTTTGCGAAGAGTCGTCCCAAACGACGACGCCACCACCTGTCGCGTGTGCAACACGCGTCACCGATTCGAACGAACCGTCGACGACGACGGCCCGCCCGCTGGGGCGGACGAGAAGTAGCCGATCCTCCTCGGCGACTGCGACCGTACCGTCCGAGAGCAACAACGCCTCCACAACATCACCCTCATAGAGGGTCTCCTGTGCACCACATGGAGTACCGAGTGCACATACGGTAGACACGAGAGCTGTCCACCACCGTGTCATCGCGATATCCCTCCGTCGTCTTACAAACAGCTGGCGTACCAGCGGCCGTTGCAGTAGGACACGACGCAACCGGGGATCACGCAGGCCCAACAACCCGCCGAACCCCCGCAGATGATGTCCTCGCTGGTCGTCTTCGCCACGGCCGACGGCGGCGACTGCACCGCACTCAGGGCCAAGATGGCCAGCATCCCGAACAGTTTGACCATCGTTCCGCGCTTCTTCCTGTCCATTCTCACCACTCCCTGAAGATGCTCCTCAGCCCCTTCTGGGCCGAGCATCCTCCATGATGGCGACCGATCCTTGGAGCGTCAAGGTCCAGTCCCGGTCGGTTGGGGGCTGGTGAGCCAGCTGTACGGTCCGGCGGGGTTGCTCCGGTAGCTTCGCTTCGGTCCTCAAGTCCGACTCCCCACGGCCGCGTTTCCGCCCATCAACCGGACGTGCGGTTCTCCCGCAACTCTTGTCCAACGGGGAATGAGCCGAGACGGAGGAGCGGATTCCAGCGGCGAATGAGCCCGGATTCGCGGGTCGTGGCATCTTTGGAGGATGGTCATGTATTTCGACGTATCCGAGATCCGCACCCTCGCCGAAGTCCGCACGTTCCTCGAGGGCACCGGAGCCGCCGACTCCCGGCCCATTCCCCGGGCTGGAACGACGTCCGCAGCCGTCCCGTCCGCGCCGCCCACGTGCGGGAGGCCCTGGAGTCCGCCGCCGCCGGGGCGGTCGAGGAGGGGTCCGTCGGCGCGGGCGTCGGCGTCTCGGCGTTCGGCTGGAAGGGAGGGGTCGGGACCAGCTCGAGAGCGCTGCCCGAGTCGCTGGGCGGGCACCGGGTGGGCGTCCTGGTCCAGTCGACCTTCGGCGGCATCCTGAGCATCGCCGTCGCTCCGGTGGGCCGGGAGCTGGGGCGCTACGCCTTTCGCGCCCAAGTCGAGGGCGAGGGCGCCGACCGGCGGGATTCCGGGGGAGAGGCGGGGGCTTCGACCGATTCTCAGGGTTCCGTCATGATCGTCGTCGCCACCGACGCGCCGCTGTCGGCGCGCAACCTGGGACGGGTGGCTCGCCGGGCCATGCTGGGACTGGCGCGAACCGGTTCGTTCGCCAGCAACGGATCGGGGGACTACGTGATCGCCTTCTCCACGGCCGAGGAGGTGCGGCGGCGCCCCGATGAGGCCGTGCACGCCGTCGAGGATCTCGCCAACCCGCGCCTGTCGGCGATCTTCCAAGCGACCGTCGAGGCGACCGAGGAGGCGATTTACAACTCGCTGTTCAAGGCGCGCGCCGTGAGCAGCGAAATCGGCCGCCGAGAGGCGCTTCCGATCGACGCGACCGTCGAGGTGCTCAGGCGCTACGGCGCGATTCCCCGGTGACGGCTCGGGCGCTTCCGCCGACGCGCGGACCGCGACGGCGACGGCGGGAAACCGACCGGCTGTGGACGCGCGGGAACCTTGCGGCGCGCCGGGTGTAGCAGGGGGCGAGCGGTACCACCATTCCCGAGATCCTTGCAAGGAGGACACGGACATGAAGCACCGATTCGCTCTCTCCGCGGGGCTGGCCCTGGCGGTCGCCCCCTTCGCGCTGCAGCCCGCGCCCGCGGCCGCCCAGGTCGAGATCGCGGTCTCCGGCGGTCTCGCCCTGTCCACGGCCAAGATGGAGTTCGCGGACGGCATCGACGACTACGACGTCGGTTCCGAGACGCGGCCGAGCGTGGGCCTGGCCGCCGCGCTGCCGCTGACCGACGCCTTCGCGATCCAGCTGGGCGCGCACTACACGGTCAAGGGGGCGGCGGGCACGGCCACGCTGTCCGGCATGGCCACCGAGTGGGCCCACAGGGTGGGCTACGTCGAGGCTTCGGCGTTGGCCCGCCTGGGGACGGAGTTCGGCCGGAGCGGCTTCTCGGGACACCTGCTGGCGGGTCCCACCTTCGCCCGCGAGACGTCCTGCGAAGTGACCATCGCCCTGTCCTTGGGCGGCAACGGCGGCACCAGCCCGATCACCGACGGGTCGTGCGACGACACGAACCTGGAACGCACGATGTACGACTACGGGATCGCGGGCGGGGCGGGCGTCGAGTTCATGGGCGCTTCCGGCGTCGGCGTCGCCGTCACCGGGCTCTACAGCTACGGTCTCGCGGATGTGGACAAGGCGTCCGACTCGACGCTGTGGCACCGCGCCCTGACGTTCCGAGCGGGTCTGGTGTTCTCGATCGGCTGACGAGGGACCCGCGTCGCGCAACCGATCCGCGCCCGACGCTCGGGGAACCTCTCCGGCGCGTCGGGCGTAGGACGTGGCGAACGGTTCCACTCATCCCCCGAAGACTCTCCCGCGGAGGACCCGACCATGAACAACCGATTCGCTCTCGCCTCCTGGCCGACCCTGGCGGTCGCGCTCCTGGCGCTGCAGTCCGCCCCCGCCGCGGCCCAGGTCAGGATCGCCCTTTCGGGCGGACTCGCCCTGCCCACGGCCAAGATCGAGTTCGGGGACGACGTCGGAGCCCGCGACGTCGGCTCGGAGGTTCGCCCGAGCGTCGGCGCGGCCGCCGCGCTTCCGCTGACCGACGCGTTCGCGATCCAGGTGGGCGCGCACTACACGATCAAGGGGGCGGTGGGCACGGCCACGCTGTCCGGCGTGCCCACCGAGTGGGCGCACAGGGTGGGCTACGTGGAGGCTTCGGCGTTGGCCCGCCTGGGGACGGAGTTCGGCCGGAGCGGTTTCTCGGGACACCTGCTGGCGGGTCCCGCGGTGGCCCGCGAGACGTCTTGCGAAGTGAAGCTCTCGGCGACGAGGGGCCCCGCAGGGGACGCCGCGACGCTCTCCGAGGGAACGTGCGACGCAACGGGCCTGAAGCGTTCGATGTACGACTTCGGGGTCGCTGGCGGAGCGGGCGTCGAATTCATGGGCGCCTCGGGCGTCGGCCTCGCCGTCGGCGGGCTCTACACCTACGGTCTCGTGGACTTGGACCAGGATGCGGAATCGGGGCTGTGGCACCGAACCCTGACCTTCCGGGCGGGCCTGGTGTTCTCGGTCGGCTGACCGAGGGCCTCGCCCCGGCGGCCGTTCGCGGCGTTCGCCGTCCGCTATCCCCCAGGGGAGGGTTTCGCGAGCACGGCGCCGGGCCTCCGCCCGGTGAACGAGGCGTTCGCGATCACGGCCTCGCCGCCCACGAAGAGGTGCACCACCCCGGACGACAGCCGGTGCGGATCGGTGAACGTCGCGTGGTCGGTGAAGCGGTCCGAGAAGACGACGACGTCGGCGATCATGCCCTCCTCGATTCGACCCCGGTCGGCCATCCCCATCACGTCGGCCGGAAGCGACGTCATGGAACGCACCGCGTCCTCGAGGGACATCACCCGGTCGGCCAGCGCGAACTTGCCGATCTTGCGCGCGAAGGCCCCGTAGGTGCGCGGGTGGGGCACGCCGACGCCGAACTCCACGAGGTCGCCGTCGGACGACGTCATGGTCCACTCCCGGGTCATCAGGGCGAGCAGGTCGTCCTCGCTCATGTTGAACGACACGATCGACGGGCCGCCCGCGAGAATCAGCTCGAGCGAGAGGTCGACGGGGTGTTGGCCGCGCTCCTCCGCCAAGTCCGAGAGCAGGTGCCCCTCGATCGACGGGTCGGCGACGAAGCGACGGAACTGGATGCGGTCCGCGCCGCCTCGGCGAGCGAGGTTCTCGACCATGGCGGCTCGGATCCGCGCCAGCGCGTCGGCGTCGCGGGTGCGTTCGGCGAACGCCTCGGCGCCTGCGACCTGCGACCATCGCGGCAGAAGCGCGGCGGACAGTCCCGTGGCCGAAGCGAGGTACGGGTACTGGTCGGCGTACACCTGGACGCCTTGGGAGCGCGCCGTCTCGATGCGCTCGACGATATCCCTGGACGCGCCCCAGACCGGCGGACCCAGCGCCTTGACGTGCGTGACGATCGCCGTGACGTCGGCCTCGCGCGCCAGGTCGATGACCTCTTCGACCGCGGCGACGACGCCGACGGTGTAGTTCGACTCGTCGCGAATGTGACTGGTGTAGACGCCCCCTCGCGCGCCCGCGGCCCGAGCCAGCTCGACCAGCTCGGCCGGCTCGGCGTAGCTGCCCGGCGTGTAGAACGTGCCCGAGGAGAGCCCCCACGCGCCCGCCTCCATGGCGCGCTCGACCAAGGCGCGCATCCGGGCCATTTCGTCGTCGTCCGCCCTCTTCAGCGCCATCCCCAACACGTGGCGGCGCACCGATCCGTGGCCGATGAGCTGAGCCGCGTTGAGACCGAGCCCGTCGGCCTCGAGCGCCGCCCGCTGTTCGTCCATGTCGATCGGACCGCCGCCGTCGGGGTTGATCACGACTGTGGTCACTCCCATGGCGAGCAAGGGCTCGCCGGCACTGAGCCCCGGCGTCGCCAGTCCGGGGCCGGCGTGCGAATGCACGTCGATGAAGCCCGGACTCACGTAGAGCCCCGACACGTCCAGGGCCGTCGTCGCGTAGGCGCCCGAAAGGTCGCCGATGGCCGAAACGCGCCCGTCGACGAGCCCGACGTCGGCGACGCGCGCCGGAGCGCCCGTGCCGTCGACGATCCGCCCGCCCAGAAGCAGCGTGTCGTACCCTTCCGGCGTGCAGGCGGCGAGCGTCCAGGCGGAGGCGAGGGCGACGACGCGCGCGCGCACGCGGCGTCGCGCGTTTCCGCTTGCTTCGATCATGTCGTTGATCTCCTTGTGCGGGAGGCGTGCGCCGCGTGTCTCGAGGGCGGCGGTCAGCCGCCGGGGACGACCGCGGCCCCCTCCCAGTCGGGGTCCGCGACGCCGACGGTCTCGCCCGTCCGGCGATCCACCCAGATCCCGTGGACGCGCCCGAAGGCGCCTTGGGCCTCGATCTCGCGAACCTCGATGCCCCGGGCCTCGACCTGGGCGACGTCCTCGTCCGTCCATCCGACGCCGGGCGACGTCTCCATGGAGATTCCGCCGTCGGCGGGATGGACCCGCGCGGCGGCCAGCGCGTCCGGCAGGCTCATGCCCTGGTCGATCACCCGCAGCGTCGCCTGAACCACGGCGGAGACGATCCTCGCTCCGCCCGCGGCGCCGAGGACGAGGAGCGGCTCGCCGTCCTCGAGCACCATGAGCGGCGAGATGCTCGAGCTCGCTCGCTCTCCGGGCTCCATGCGTCCCAGGTAGCCCCCCAGCGTGGCGGCGTGGAGAAAGCCCAGGCCGGGCGTCGCCACCTTCGAGCCCAGGTTGGGCCCGATCGTCTGCGTGAGCGAGACGTACATGCCGCGACCGTCCGCCGTCGACAAGTGCGTGGTGTGGCCGCTCGCCTCGCCCCACGTCGAGCCGTCCCAGTCGACGGCCGCGCGTTCGCGAACGCCCGCGCCCGCCGTCGCCCACTCGGGAGCCCCGGCGACGACGCGACCCCAGCCGTCGACGCCGGGGCTCGCGGCAGGAGCCGGCGAGGCGGTCGAGACGAGGCGGCCGGGCGCGCGCCCCGGGAGGCGCGGATCCTGGGAAAGAGCCAGGTTCGGCTCGACACCGGCCACGTCCACGTCGGCGGCGACGCTCCGAGCCCACGCCTTGTCGGTCATGAACTCGAGGCTCGCCGGCTCCCGGGCCCGCGCCAGCGTGCGCTCCTCGAAGGCGCGCGCGACGACCGTGCCCACCAGCGCCGCCCAGTCGTCGCCGTCCAAGCTCGCCAGATCGAAGTTCTCCAGGACGTGCAGAATGCCGATGGTCAAAGCGCCGGAGGCCGGCAATCCGGTCCCCACGAGCTCGCGGCCCCGATAGCTGCCGCGCACGACGGTGGCATCGAGGGCCCTGTACTCGGCCAGGGCCGCCTCGGTGACCGCCCCTCCGCGGGCCGCCATGTCGGCGGCGATTCTCCGCGCGATGGGGCCTGTGTAGAACGCCTCGGCGCCGCCTTCGGCGATGGCCCGCAGCGTGGCGGCCAGATCCGGCTGCGCGAACAGGTCGCCGGCCGAGCGGGCGCGGCCCTCGGCGTCGAGGAAGTGGGCGCGGGAGCCCTCGAACTCGGCCAGCTGGTCGGCGCCGGCTTCGTGGCGGCGGGCTTCGCCCTCCAACAGGCGGAAGCCGTCTTCGGCCAGCGCGATCGCCGGCGCCATCACGGCGCCGAGGTCGAGGGCGCCGTGGCGCTCGAGGAGGAGGGCGAGGCCCCGAACCGCGCCGGGCACGCCGACCGTGGGATATCCGTACGACGCCTGCGGGGCCGTGTCCGGGTCGTAGGTCGAGGGCGCCTGGGTCGTCGCGTCGATGCCGGAGAAGGTCCCGTCCGGCAGGCGCACGAGAATCTGCGTTCGACCGCCGATGCTGTTCATCGACGGCTCCACGACCGAGACGGCGAAGGCGGCGGCGACGGCCGCGTCCGCCGCGTTTCCGCCCGAGCGGAGCATTTGCGCGCCGGCCTCGGCCGCGAGCGGCTGCGCGGCGACGACCACGCCCGCGGTCGACCCGGCCACCTGCGCGGGCGCGACGTCGCTCGCTTCCGGAACGGCCTCGCAGGCCCACGCGCCCAGCGTGCCCCAAAGGAGTGCGCAGGCGGCGAGCGCGCGGCGGCGCCGCCTGCGGACGTCCCGTTCCAGGGTCGGCTTCGGGGGAAGCGTCGCGCCGTGGACGCTCGATGGCCACGGGCTCGTCGCTCGGGATCTCGCGCTCGGCGAGCGCGCGTCGTTTCGGTTCCGGCTCGTCATCGAAAGAGGTCCCATCGGCTGAAGTACTGGATCGCGATCGCGGTTCCAGCGGGCAGGTTCCTGCCGGCCAGGGACAGGCGGACGCCCCCCTCGAGCGTTCCCGGCCCGACGTCGACCAGCAGGCTCGGCTGAAGCTGCACCAGGTCGCGCTGAAAGTTGGGGACTCGGACGCCCTCGGTCACGCCGGCGGCGCCGTTCGAGCCCTCGAGGGCCAGCGCGCCGCCCAGCCGCCCCGCTCGAACTCCCGCCTGCAGACGGTAGAACCACTCGTTTCCGAAGTCCTTCCGGCTTTCCCGGTTCTCCTCTCGCCACCGGTGGCCGATCCAACCGGCGACGTGGGCCGAGCGAGGCCAGAACGAGTGGCCCGCCTCGAGCGCGATCTCCCAGTCGGTCTGGCCGTCGCCCAGCGGCACGATCTCGGCGTTCACGTCGAAGTCGCCCGCCGGGACCTTGACGCCGGCCCGCACGGCGACGGGCAGTCCGGATCCCAGCCACTGCAATGGCGCGGCGCGCAGCCAGAGGCGCGCGTCTCCCGGTCCGGTCCGCGACCGCTTCCCCACGACGTCCTCGTAGCGAAGGCGATGAAACGACAGCTGGACCCAGACGTCGAGCCCGCGCGCCAGGCCGGCTGCGGTCGTCAGGTACGCCGACGTCGCGACCGCCCGACCGTCGGCGAAGAGCGCCAGGACGCGTCCGTCGGGCCCGAATCGCTTCCTCGTGTCGTGATGGTAGGCGGCCAGCGACGACCAGCCCTCTCCCGGCTTCTCGACCCACTGGGCGTCGCCGTCGGCGGACGGAAGCGCCGCCAGCGCGCCGATCAGAACGCCCGCCCGCGCTCGCCCGCGCCCCGCGCGAACCCGCCCGCGCCCCTCCGTCACTCAACCACGAGTTCCGTGTCGGGATGAAACGCCGCCCACGGCCACCAGAACGCGACGTAGGCCTCGGGGATCGCCGGCAGGCGCGAACCCGCCAGCGGTCCGGCGACGGCGATTCCCGCGACGTTCCAGGCGGAGCCGGTCTCGACGTCGACGAAGCCGCGCTCGCCGTCCGGCCCGAGCGTCAGGCGCCGATCGCCGACGAAGGGACGGAGGGCCGCGGCGGCCGAGCGCGCGCGATCCCACAGCGCCACCGCCGGCGCCCCGTCGTATTCGAACTCGCGGACCCACGTCGCCCCCCGGGCGTCCATGGCGTGGAACGGAAAGGCCAGGGGCCCGTGGTCCAGAGCGGCGGGAAGCCCGAGGACCCGCTCCTTGGGCAGGCGGCGAGGGTCGCGAGGGATCGGAAACCCCAGGAAGCTGCCGTTGTTGGGATCCTCGTAGGCGGAGCCGTAGGGGTTGACGCGGTAGAGGTCGGCCTCGGCCGGATCGACCGCCGCGACCCGGGACTCCGGGAAGAGGGCCGTGAATCCGCTCCAGGTCGTCTCGAGGACGGGCCGCGTGGGAAGCGCCCGGCCCGCCCGGGGACCGCACGCCGCCCGGGCGGACATCTGAGGCCAAAGCGAGTCGTCGGACGTACGGTCGTACATGATCAGGTTCGACTGGAACAGGAGACCGGACACGCCGAACTCGGCCCCGCCCGCCGCCGTGCGGTCGAAGGCCAGCGCCGACCCGGTGAGCGGGCAATAGGTCACCGCGAGCGGCGGGGAGACCCCGTTCAGGTTCACGACTTCGTGGCGATACATCAGATTGTGCGGGAAGGCCAGCCACTCTCCGTCGACTTCGACGGCGATCACGCGGCTGCGGCTCGACAGATACGACGTCGCCGACTCGTGGTCGGGCGCGACCAGGGCCGGATCGACGAGCGCCGGAATCCCGTCGCGGCCCACGCCGCCGTCGGCCAGCAGGGCCGGGTTCAGGGACCCGCAACTCAGGTCCTCGGGGACGGCGCCGACGCGGACTTCGCCGCCGCACGCCAGCGCGGCCGCGGCGATGATCGAGGCGACCGCGGCCGCTCGCGGGGCGAACCTTCGCCCCGCGCTGCGCGGGGAGCGTTGGGCGGGCACGGGGCCGTCTCCTCGGAATCTGGGAAGGAACGGAGGCGAAGGATCGGAACCGAAGCCGAACTGAGGCGCACGCTCGAGCGAATCGACGGACGCGGCTACCCCGCGTACCGGGACGCGAAAGGCTCCTGGCGCCTTGCACCGTACACCCTCGCCATCCGCCGGGTCCAGGGCGACCCCTTCGCCGCGCCCAGTCGGCTGGCCGTGATCCTGGACCCGGGCCAAGCCGGATTCGAGGCGTTCGCCGTGGCCAACGAGTCGCGCCGCACGGGGCTCTCGTGTCTCCTCGCCCGCGCGTTCGCCGCCGCCGCGCGGAGGCGCGGTCGCGGCGCGGGGAGCGGCCGAAGCGGAGAGATCCGCATGGTCGACCCCGGCCAGACGGTCTTGGCCCACACGGCCGTCCTCGTCGATGCGGAGGGCGGCGTCGAGGCCCGCTTCACCGTGGGGCTGCCCGCCGCCGGACGCAGGATTCTGGGTCGGGCGGCGCAGCGCCTGCTCCTGGAGACGCTCCCCGGGCTGGTGCGCGAGACGCTGGTCGCCTCGGCCCACCCTCCCGACCGGGTGCGGCGTCACGTCCAGGTCAACGAGGACGCCGACCATCTGCGCCGTCAGCTCGAGCCGAGGGGCTTGGTCGCGTTCGTCGCCGACGGCGCCGTGCTGCCGAGACGGAGCGGCGTCGACGACCGCCCCCTCGTCGGGGAGGCGACGACGCCGTTCGCGTCCCCGCCCTCGCTGCGCGTCGAGCTCGACCGGATCCACGGCCCGCCCGTCGCGGGGATGGGCGTCGAGCGGGGCGTCACGCTGCTCGTGGGCGGCGGCTATCACGGAAAGTCGACCGTTCTGGACGCCATCGCGCGGGGCGTCTACAACCATCGTCCCGGCGACGGGCGCGAGCGCGTGGTCGCCGACTCCACCGCGACGAAGGTGCAGGCGGAGGACGGGCGCTCCGTGACCGGGGTGGACGTCTCGGCGTTCATCGGCCGTCTGCCCGGGGGCCGGGAGACGTCGTCGTTCACGACCCGCAACGCCTCCGGGTCGACCAGCCAGGCCGCCGCCGTCGTCGAGGCGCTCGAGGCCGGCTCGAAGCTGCTGCTGATCGACGAGGACACGGCGGCGACGAACTTCATGATCCGCGATCGACGGATGCAGGCCCTGATCCGGGGCGACGACGAGCCGATCACGCCGTTCATCGACCGCGTCCGCGACCTGCGCCGCGCCGCGGGCGTCAGCGCGATCCTGGTCGTCGGCGGCTCGGGCGACTACTTCGACGTGGCCGACCGGGTCGTGGCGATGGCGCGCTATCGTCCGCGCGACGTCACCGAGGCCGCCCGCCGGATCGCCCGGGACCACCCGACGGGCCGCGAAGGCGCCGCCGACGCGGCGCGATGGCCGCGCCGCCGCAGGATCGTCGATCCCCGCTCGATCGATCCCGGCCGCGGCCGCCGCCGGATCTTCGTCAGGGTGCGCGCGCGCGACCGCGTCGCCTTCGGCCGCGACGACCTCGACCTGGCGGGAGTCCCGCAAATCGTCCTCGAGGCGCAGACGCGCGCAATTGCGCGCGCCCTGGCCCATGCGCGAAAGTACATGGACGGGAAAGCCGTCGTCGAGGACGTCCTGGCCGCGCTGGAGGGCTGCTTGCGGCGTCGCGGACTCGACGCGCTGGATCCGGAACTCGCCGGCGACCTCGCGATGCCGCGCGTTCAGGACGTCGCCGCCGCGCTCGGACGCCTCCGAACCCTCGCGCTGATCGACGGCTCCGGCCCTCGATCGCAATTCGCCGACACTTCGCAGAGAGGTTGAAACCGATGTCCACGCACCCCGCCCGCTTCGCGCCTTCGCCCGCCGAGCGCCCACGCCCCGCGCCCCGAGCGCCGCGCCTCGTCGGGCGCGTCGCCCTCGCGGCCGCTCCCCTCGCCTCGCCGCTCGCCTTGGCCCCCGCCCCGTTCCAGGCGAGCGCGCAGGAAGCCGCCTTCGTGACCGAGGTCGAGGGCATTTCGGAGTATCGGCTGGACAACGGCCTCCGGGTCCTGCTGTTCCCGGACGCCAGCCAGCCCCGGACCACGGTGAACGTCACCTACTTCGTCGGCAGTCGCCACGAGAGCTACGGCGAGACGGGGATGGCCCACCTGCTCGAGCACCTGGTGTTCAAGGGAACGCCGAATCACCCGGACATCCCGCAGGAGCTCAGCGAGCGGGGCGCGCAGCCGAACGGCACGACGTGGCTGGATCGGACCAACTACTTCGAGACGTTCCCGGCCTCGAGCGAGAACCTCGAGTGGGCGCTCGATCTGGAGGCCGACCGGATGGTCAACTCCTTCATCTCGGCCGAGGACCTCGAGTCCGAGATGACCGTCGTGCGCAACGAGTGGGAGGCCGGCGAGAACAACCCCTTCGCCGTCCTGATGAAGCGGGTCAACTCGGTCGCGTATCTCTGGCACAACTACGGGAACTCGACCATCGGCGCCCGCTCGGACCTCGAGAACGTGCCGATCGAGCGGCTGCAGGCGTTCTACCGCAAGTACTACCAGCCCGACAACGCGCAGCTGGTGGTCGCCGGGCAGTTCGATCCCGAGGAGGCGCTGGCGCTCGTCGTCGAGAAGTTCGGCGCGATTCCGGCCCCGGACCGCAGCGGCGAGATGCGGATCTATCCCACCTACACCGCCGAGCCCGTCCAGGACGGGGAGCGCGCCGTCACGCTGCGCCGGTCGGGCGACGCCAAGCTGGTCGCGCATCGGTACCACGTCCCGAACGGCTACCACGAAGACTTTCCGGCCGTCGACCTGCTCGCCTGGATCCTGGGCGACGCGCCGTCGGGCCGTCTCTACAAGGCGCTGGTCGAGCCGGGGCTCGCGGCGCAGGTGAGCGTCGGCGCCGACCAGCACAAGGAGCCCGGCGGGCTCACCGCCTTCGCCGTGCTCAGGGAGGACGGGGACGAAGGCGAGGTCGCGCAGGCGATGGCCGACGTCATGGCCGAGGTCCTGACCCGTCCGATCGCCGGCGAGGAGGTCGAGCGCGCTCGCCAGGCGCGGCTGGCGGGGATCGACCGTCTCTTCAACGATTCGCGCGCGGTGGCGCTCAGGATGAGCGAGTGGGGCGCGATGGGGGACTGGCGCCTCTTCTTCGTGCATCGGGATCGCCTGCGCGAGACGACCGCCGAGGACGTGCAGCGGGTCGCGCTCGCCTACCTCAAGCCGTCGAACCGCACGGTGGGCATGTTCATCCCCGACGACGACCCGGATCGCGCCGTCGTCCCTGCGACGCCCGACGTCGCGGCGCTCGTCGAGGGCTACGAGGGCGACGAAGCGGTCGCCCAGGGGGAGGCCTTCGATCCTTCGCCCGAGAACGTCGATCGCCGGACTCGGACCGCCGAGCTGGCCGGCGGGATGGAGGTGGCGTTGCTGACCAAGGAGACGCGCGGCGAGACCGTCGTGGCCACCCTGACGCTCAGGATGGGCGACGAGGAGACGTTGACGGGCCGGACCGCGGCCGCCGGAATGGCCGCGTCCATGCTGATGCGGGGCACGAACCAGCGCTCGCGCCAGGAGATCGAGGACGAGATGAACCGGCTGCAGGCCAGCATCGGGGTCGGCGGCGGCGGAGCCACGGTCTCGGGCCGGGTCCAGGCCACGCGGGAGCGCTTCCCGGACGCGCTGCGTCTGCTGGGCGAAGTGCTGCGCGACCCGTCGTTCCCGGAGGACGAGTTCGCGACGCTCAAGGAGCAGCGGATCGTGGCGCTCGAGTCGCAGCGTTCCGAACCTCAGGCGCTGGCCATACTCGCCTTGCAGCGGCATCTGAGCCCCCACGAGCGGGGCCACCCCGGATACGTGGCCACGATCGAGGAGTCTTTGGCGGACATCGAAGCCGTGACGTTGGAGGAGGTTCGGGATTTCTACCGGACGTTCTACGGGTCCGCGGCGGCGACCATGTCCGTCGTCGGCGACTTCGACGAAGCGGAGGCCCTCGCGATCGTCGAGGACGCGTTCGGCGACTGGACGTCGTCGGTGACCTTCGCGCGCATCGACGCCGACTACGCCGAGGTCGCGCCCGACGACATCCGGATCGAGACGCCCGACAAGACCAACGCGATCTTCCTCGCCGGCCAGCTGTTGCCGATGTCGGACGGTCACGGGGACGTGCCCGCGCTGATCATCGGGAACTATCTGCTCGGAGGCGGATTCCTGAACTCGAGGCTCGCCACTCGCGTCCGCCAGGAGGAGGGGCTCAGCTACGGGGTGCAGTCGGTCCTGAACTTCCACCCGATCGACCGAAGGGCCGAGTTCCTGGCGTTCGCGATCTACGCGCCGGAGAACCGCGAGAGGCTCGAGGCGGCCATCCGCGAAGAGGTCCGGAAGATCGTGACCGAGGGGTTCACCGAGGAGGAGGTGGCCGCGGGCGTCGCCGGGTACCTGGAGTCGGCGTCCCTGCGGCGCGCCCAGGACGGCTCGCTGGCCGGGACGCTGAGCAACAACCTGTACTTCGATCGCACGATGGAGTGGCACGCGGCGCAGGAGGACGCCGTGCGGTCGCTCACCGCCGAAGAGGTCAACGAGGCGTTCAGGCGCTGGATCGACCTGGACCGCATGACCTTCGTCAAGGCGGGCGACTTCGCCAACGTGGAGGCCGTGATTCCTTGACCGCGCGCACGATCGCCGGGTGAGTTCGTTGCGCGCGGGCGTCCCGCCGCGCCGCGCCGCGCCGTCGCGGCGGGCGTTCGCGGCCGGTGCGCTCTGGGCGCTCGTCGCCGCGTTGGGGAGCGGCTCGGCGGGCGCCCAGAGGCCGGGCCCGACGAATTCGCTCACCGACGTGCCGGGCGTCCTGGTGGGCCACCACGCGCGCGTGGACGGCGGGTACCGGACGGGGACGACGGTGGTGCGCACGGAGCGGGGCGCGACGGCGAGCGTCGACGTGCGGGGCGGGGCGCCGGGCACGCGCGAGTCGGATCTGCTCGCTCCCGGCGGCCTGGTGACCCGAGTGCACGCCATTGTGCTGAGCGGCGGCAGCGCCTACGGCCTGGACGCCGCTTCGGGCGCGATGCGATGGCTGGAGGAGCGGGGTCACGGGTTCGCCGTGCCCGGCGGAGTCGTGCCCATCGTGCCCGCGGCCATTCTGTTCGACCTGGGTCGGGGAGGCGATTTCTCGAAGCGGCCGGACGCCGAGTTCGGCTACCGGGCGGCGGACGCGGCGAGCGCCGCCGCCGTGCCGATGGGTCGCGCAGGCGCGGGCGCGGGCGCGCGCTACGGTCTGGGATCGGCCAGCGTCGTGCTGGACGACGGATTCGTCGTGGCGGCGATCGTGGCGCTCAACGCCGCCGGATCGCCGGTCGATCCCGCCCGCTGCCTGCCCTACGGGGCGTTCCTCGAGCTCGACGGCGAGTTCGGTCTGGCGCGACCGGACCCGGACGAGTGCCGCGCGGGTGCGGACCCCGGCGCGGACGCTTGGTCGGACGCCGCCTTCAACACCACCATCGCCGTCGTCGCCACCGACGCGCCGCTGGACCAAACCCGGGCGCAACGGATGGCTCGCTCAGCCAACGGCGGCTTGGCCCGCGCCATCCGTCCCGTGCACGGCCTGACCGACGGCGACGTCGTCTTCGCCGTCGCCACGTCGGATCCGGCCTTGGGCGCGGAGCTGGACCCGTCCGCCCTGCAGTCGCTCTACGACGGCGCCGCCGACGCGCTGGGGCGCGCCGTCGTGCACGCGCTCCTGGAGGGAGGAGAGTACTGCGTCCGATATCGGAGCGCGTGCCGAGGTCGCTGATCCGAGTGGAGCGGGGTGCTCGGATGGGTTGGCGCAGGCGCTTTCGGCGCGGAGTCGGGCCTGTCCGCTTGCCATTCCGAGAACCGCGTCCGCGCCGATTCGGACATCGCCGGGCGACGGCCCGTCAGGCCCCCCACACGGTGATGGGGACCTCGTTCCACGCGCGCCGCTCCCGGTAGATCCTCTCCGCCCAGCTCCTCCCCGCGCGCACCTCGAAGACGACCAGGTGCCCGGCGTCCGCGCCGCTCGTGTCCATGTACGCCGCCGTCCGCTCCAGGCCGCGCTCGATCTCGGTCTCGAGCGCGCGGCCCTCCTTCACCAGCTTGCACTCGATCACGAACCGCTCCCAACCTTCGCTTCCGGTCGGCCAAGCGACCAGCAGATCCACCCGGCGACTCCCCAGCGCGTACTCCCGCTCGATCCGCCCCTCGCCGTTCACGACCCGGTGCAGGAACGCCTGCAGCACAAGATGCGGTCCCGCTTCCCGGTACTCCGCGCGCTGGATCCAGCGCTCCGCGTTCTCGCGAAAGAACCCCTGGAACGCGGCGAGCAGCGCGTCCATGTCCAAGGTTCCGTCGGGACGCGTGTACCACGCCGTCTCCTGTCGCGGCATGCTCGACCGCAGGGCCCGCGTCAACTCCCGCGGCAGCACCTCGCCGTAGATGGGATTCGCGACTTCCACGTCGGGACCCGGAGCAATGAGTCCCAGATCGCGCACGTAGTCCAAGTCGTGCGGATCGTAGTCGCCGTCGCCCCCGCTCAGCAGCGGCTCGATCACGCGCCTCACCCGGGGCTCGCGCAGCTTGTCGAGCAGCTGGTCCAGATGGCTGTCGCGGCGCAGGATCAGCGCCTCGCGCGCATCGAAGACGTCCCTCTCCTCCACGGGGCCGCTGCGCTCTCGCAGCCGCTCTTCCGGGAAGCACATCTCTTGGGCCAGCGCGTTGACCAGCCACGGCTGACCCCGCGTCTGTTCCCACACCGCCGCGATCGCCCGCGGCGTGAACGCCTGGCCGGTCTCGGCCGTGTGCTGTCCGAGCAGGGTCTCGACTTCGGCGCGCGTGAAGTCGCCCAGTCTGAGCGACCTGGCCTTGATGTTGAACGCGCTTCCGCCCGCGATCACTTCCCTCTCGGAACCGGCGCGGATCCGGTAGTCGCGCACGTCCCGAATCCCGCACAGCACCACGCTCTGCGGGAACGCCGCCGGGCGGCGCGCGTAACCCGCCCGGAGCTGTCGCAGCGCCGACACGAGAGTGTCGCCCACCAGCGCGTCGATCTCGTCGATCAGCAGCACCAACGGCTCCGGGGCCGCCTTCGACCAGACTCGCAGGAGCTTGCCGAGGGCGGAGCCCGGTCCGCTGTGCGTGTCCAGCTTGCGCGCGGCTTGGGCCGTGGCCTCGTCGCCGAGCGCGTCCTCCGCTTCGCAGGCGATTTCCGCCGCGATCGCCTCCATCGCCCCGCCCACGTCTTCGCGCATGGCCTGCGCGGGCTCGAAGTTGACGTACGCGCAGCGGTACTCGCCCGCCTCTCCGCTGTTGAGCAGGTCGCGCAGCGCGAACAAGACGGACGTCTTGCCCGTCTGCCGGGGCGCGTGCAGGACGAAGTAGAACTTGTTGCGAACCAGGGAGAGGATCTGGTCCAGGTTCACGCGGTCGAGCGGAGGGACGCAGTAGTGGTCTTCCGGGACGACCGGGCCGGCGGTGTTGAACAGGCGCATGTCCGAAAGGTGGGACATGCGTCGACGTCGGGACAGCCCGGCGTTTGCTCCCGGGCGGCGGACGCCCCCACGTTTCGGTTCGTTCGCTCCGCGCCGCTTTCGCTCCTACGGCTTCCGGGAGAGTTCCAGTGAGTCTCGACGCCCTCGCTCCGGTCGCGCGCCGCGCGCCTTTGCCGCGTCGGTCTTCGGGCGGGCGGAGCGTCCGGCTGGCTCGCGCGGGTCTCCGATTCGACCGCCCGGCGACGGCCGGGCGTCGCCCCGGGAGATAGGCCGGGATGCCCGTGCGCGCGGCGGTCATGACCGCGCCCGGCGCGCCGATGGAAGTGCGAACGCTCCCCGACCCGGTCCTGGAGCCGGGCTCGGTTCTGCTCGAGACGGTGGCCAGCGAGGTGTGCGGGACCGACGTGCACCTCTGGCATGGTCGACTCGCCGGGGTTCCGTATCCCATCGTTCCCGGCCACGTGAGCGTGGGGCGGGTCGTCGAGGCGCCCGGAGTGGATCGGGACGCGCTTGGGCGGTCGCTGGGCGTCGGCGACGTCGCGACCTTCCTCGACGTGCACGAGACCTGTCACCAGTGCTATCAGTGCCTGGTGGCGCGGCAGCCCAACCGGTGTCCGGAGCGCAAGGTGTACGGGATCACCTATTCGCTGGAAGGGGGACCGTTGGGAGGTTGGGCGGAGCGGATCCACCTGAAGCCCGGCGTGCGCATCCTCAAGCTGCCGGACAATCTGCGCGCCGACGACGTGATCGGCGGCGGATGCGGCCTCTTCACCGGATTCGCGGCTGTGGACCGCGCCGACGTCCGCATGGGCGACGTGGTCGTGGTTCAGGGCGCAGGCCCCGTCGGACTCGCCGCCGTCGCCTTCGCCGGGCTCTCGGGCGCCGCGGACGTGGCGCTGATCGGCGACCCGGAGGCCCGGCTGGCGCTGGGGAAGCGCATGGGCGCGAAGCTCGCGCTCCCGATCGCGGGGACGGCCCCGGAGGAGCGCAGGGAGGCGGTGATGGCGCTGACCGACGGGCGCGGAGCCGACGTGGTCGTCGAGGCCAGCGGCAATCCGGCCGCGATCCCCGAGGGGTTCGCGCTCGTTCGCGACGGAGGCCGCTACGTCGTGGCCGGGCACTACGCCGACGCGGGTTCCGTCCCCGTCAATCCCCACGCCGACGTCAATCGGAAGCACGTCGACGTGCGCGGCCAGTGGGGCACCGAGTTCCATCATCTGGCGCGAGCCCTGCGCCTGCTGTCGCGCCACCGGGAACGCCTCCCCTTCGCCGAGGTGATCGGGGGGCGCTACTCGCTGGAGCGGACCGGGGACGCGCTCCTGGACGTCGAGGCGCTGCGCGTCGCCAAGGCGCTCGTGGTGCCTTGAAGTCCGGCGAGATCCGGCTTTGGCGCAGCCCCCGCGACCGACGCGGGAGCGCGGGCTCTACGGGATCGCCGCGGAGTCCCGAGCGGAGAGGGCGCGTGGGTCCGGTTGGTCGCGGACGACGACTTCAGGGTCCTCGTCGTAGTAGCGGAAGATCTTGTAGCCGCCGTTCCTCTCCGCCACGTCCTTGAACAGCTGGATTCTGCGCTCGCGTCCGCGCGCCAGAAAGTGGACGTGGCAGTCGGTGTGCACCCGGTAGGACTGGAAGACCTGCGTCTCCCCCTCGCAGCGGACGGACAGGAATTCGAAGGGTCGGAGCGGTTCCAGCGCGCTCGCCGTTCGGAGGACCGCTCGGGCGTTCCTCATCTCGATGTTCCGCCAGGCGAGGTCGATGGGGTAGGGCGACGGTCCCTGAGCCGCCGGCAGCTCCGGCCAGATCGACAGGTTGTGCTCGCTCTCGCTGAGACGAAACCGCTCCAGGGCGTCGCGGTCTTCCCTCGCGAAGGCGTCCAGCGCTTCGCGCCCCAGCGCGTCCAGGCTCTCCGCCGATCCGGGGAAGGGTCGCGCGTCGGCGCAGCCCAGGAGGGCGACGAAGGCCAAGGCCGCCGTCGCGCCGGAGCGCCCCCCCGGAGCGTGGGCTCCAGGGGGGCGCTCCGTTCCTCGCTCCGCGCTCAGTTGAGCTTGAACGAAGTCCAACCCATCCACCACTTGTCTCCGTCGGGCGCGGCCGCTCCGACGAAGTCGGTCATGGTGAAGAAGCCGTCGTCGGGCGGCGTCGCCGCGCCCGTGAGGAGCGGAGAGCCGGACATGGGCGTGAAGTCCGGCGCTTCGCGATTGAACGGATCGACCATCATGACGTCCGCCTCGACCCTGTTGGCCCATCCCTCGGTGTTGAAGAACGCCTCGGCGGCGTAGCCGCGGTTCGCGTCCTGCATGTCCTCGAAGGAGTCCGCGTTGCCCGACAGGATCGAGTTGCGAACCTCGAGCCCCTGCTCGAACGTCGGCGGATCGTCGACGTCCAGACCGTCGCCGGGGAAGCCGACCACGACCGTGTTGACGATCGTCCCGGAGGCGCCCCTCCGCAGGCGCAGTCCGTCGGCGCCGTCGGTGGCCCCGTCGCCGCCGCCCACCAGCGTGACGTTGTAGATCGTCGGCTGCGTCAGCGGCGTGGCCATGTAGTCGTCCTCGTTGCCGTCGACCTCGAAGCCGTTGTCCGCGTCGTCCGGATTCTGCTGCACGATCCAGAACTGTCCCCGACCCTGCCACCCGGTCGAGTAGTCGAAGCTGTCGTCCGAGGCGTTGGTGACCAGCGCGTACTTGAGGTCCACGGTCCCGCCGAAGAACTCGATGCCGTCGTCCAGGCCGACGTTGGTCTGCACGTGGTGGATCTCGGTGCCCGCGCCCACGCCGTTCAGCGTCAGCGCGTTGAGCTCGTTGCCGAAGGACACCTCGAAGCCCGCGAACTCGATGCGAGTGTACACGATGCGACCGCTGTCGTCGTCGCGCTCGTCCCCGCCGTACTGGCCGGCTCCGCCCTCGCCGATGCAGCTCCCGGCCGGAAAGTTGCACAGCGACTTTCCGTTGAGGATGACGCCGCCCCAGTCGCCGGCCCGCCGCTCGCCCTCGGGAGCGCTGCTGGTGAACACCACGGGCGCGTCGGCGGTGCCCTCGGAGTACAGCTTGCCGCCCGTGCGAACGATCAAGGCGGTGGGTTGCGTGGCGACGTCGCCCAGGATCGTGGTTCCGGCGGGGACGTGAAGCTCTCCGCCGTCGCCGACGGTCACCAGGCTGCGGAGCATGTAGACCGTGTCCGCGCTGAGCATGCGGCGCTCCCTGATCTGCCCGGTGAGGATCTGGAACTGGGCCGAGACCTCGACCAGAACCGGGTCCGACGGCTCGGACTGCAGGCTGCCGGCCACGGCGATCACCCGGTAGGAGTAGGAGCCCGCGTCGAGACCCATGTCCATGAACCGGGTGGTGGTGGGAGCTCCGACCTGCTGGAAGGCCGATCCCGCGGTCTGGCGCTGCACGATGTAGCTGTCGCCCGACCCGCTCCAACTGACCGTGACGTCGGTTCCGGTCACGGTCGCCGACAGACCGGTCGGGGCCGCGGGCGGCTCGGGCTCGGCCGGCGGAGGGGGAGGCGGGGTGGGCGTGGTGGCGGTGTCGTCGCCGCAAGCGGCGAAAAGGGTCAAAAACACCGCCGCCCCGAAGAGAGGGTGCTTTCTGGAGTTCATCTCGGGAGAGTCTCCTCTGTGGTGTGTTCGGGCGAAAATCGCCCGGGGTGACGCCCGTCGCCCGCGCTCCGGATGTCGGAGACGCTCGAGACGAAGCGGGCGGGGTGACGGCGGCGGTCGCGGCTCTGAGCGCGCGTCCGCCGTCGCGCAAGGTTCGCGAAGCGGTCGATCCGTTAGTTCCCGGTGTCCCAGCCCACGGAAAGCGAGACCGACCGACCGTTGTTCCAGCGGCGCAGCAGGTCCCCGTCCTGAGTGAATTCGACGACGTTGCCCAGGAGTCGGCTCGCGGAGAGCTTGACCTTGGCCGAGTGCGTCAGCCGTCGCTCCATCACGACGTCCAACTGGCTGCGCGCCTCCTCGAAGACGTCGGCCGTCGCCTGTCCGCCGACCGCGTCGATGCGGCGGCCGAAGCGATTGAACAGCACGCTCGCCCGCGACGCGCCCGAATCCGACGTGTAGGTCATCGACACGTTGGCCACGTACGGCGACTGCCCTTGGAGCGCGCGCGTCTTCGCCACCACCGGCAGGTCCGCCCCGCCCGCTCCGGGGACGTAGATGCGGACCACGTCCGGCGTGTTCACCTCCGACCGGACCAGCGTGAGGTTGCTGTTGAGGGTCACGGACTCCAGGGCGGGCGTCAGGACGCCTAGGTCGGACCGGAACTCGAGTTCGACGCCGTAGTTGTAGGCCGATCCGCCGTTGACCCAGGATCGAAGCAGCTCCGTGCTGGGCAGCACGGCGACCTCGATCGGGGCGTCGAACACCTTGTAGAAGGCGCTGGCGGACAGCAGCTTGCCCGGAGCGAAGAAGTACTCCCAGCGGGCGTCGTAGTTCTGGATCAGCGAGCGCACGAGCTCCGGGTTCCCGACGGTCAGGTACCCGCCCGCGTAGTCGGCGAAGGCGAACGGCGCGAGCTCGCGCAGCTGCGGCCGCGCCAGCGTCCGGGACGCGGCGACGCGAAGGTTCATTCCGTCCTCGAGCGTCCACGTCGCGTTGAACGCCGGCAGCACGTCGGTGTTGTCCAGTCGTGCGCCGACCAGCGGCTCCTGGTGGCTCTCGTGGAGGTCGAACGGCGTCACCGTCTGCGTCGCGGACTCGACGCGAAGCCCCGCCATCACGGTCAGCGACTCGGCGACGTCGGCGTTCAGGAGCAGGAAGCCCGCGTTCAGGTCCTCCGTCGCGTCGTAGTTGTCGGGCCGGAAGGTGGCCTCGACGAGCTCGAAGCCGTTCGAGGCGATCGTCTCGGGGTTGAAGAGCCCGTTGGGGTCGCGCTGGCGGACGTCGTTGGTCACGACGCCGCCCGGAATCAGCAAGTATCGGAAGCGGCGCGTGAACGCGTTGCGGCTCTTCGCGCTCAGGGACGCGCCCACCTCGATCGTGCCGGAGCGGTCTCCCAGGGAGTACGGGACCTCGACGCTGCCGTTTCCGCTGTAGGTGTCGTCCACGAGGTCCTGGTGGAAGACGGAGCCCGACGACACGAAGTTGTCGAAGAGGAAACGGTCGTCGACCTTGCGGTAGAGAACCTCTCGGGTGTTCGGCTCGTAGCGGCCCGCCCGGGACCACGCCCCGCGCCAGTCCAGCGTGGCGTCGTTCAGGAAGCCCAGTCGGTGCTCGCCCTTGAGCTGGGCGTTGATCAGCGTCTGGGCGAGGAAGCGGATCCGGTAGTTCCTCTGGTCCGTGCCGGAGTCGAGGTTGTAGCCCTCGAAGACGCGCGCTTCGTCGTCCATGAGGCGGTTGTAGACGAAGTTGCCCGTGATCCGGCTCGTGGGGGTCAGCTCGTAGGACAGGTTCGCCAGGCCCCCCAGCGACACCGAGTGGGTCGTCTGGTCGCCCTTGTAGTCGACCTCCGGGTTGGCCAGGCCCGCGGTGGAGAAGACGCGCTCGATCACGTCGCTCTTGTTCGCGTACGAATTCGAGTAGGTCACCGCGCCCAGCACGCCCAGGGACCGATCGAGGAAATCGAAGTCGTCGCCGAAGGAGGCGCCCAGCGAGCTGTTGGGCGGGATGTTCTTGACGGTCGGACCCCAGTCGCCCCCGAACGCTTCGCCGAACCGCTCGAGTTCGCCGCGCGAGAAGTTGGGAAACTGGATCCTCCGGTCGCCCGGCAGCACGGCGGGCAGCTTTCGCGTGCCGTCGTCGAATCCGAGGAAGTCCCTGCCCCCGCCCGCGTAGCGCAGGCCGTCGGCGAAGGTCGCCGTCGAGTTGTAGCTGCTCGAGGCGGAGAAGGAGAGGGTCCTGCGCGGCGGGAAGTCCTTGGTGCGCAACTCGACCAGGCCTCCCGCGTAGTCGCCGGGCTGGTCGGGCGAATAGCTCTTCGCCGCGATGATGGACTCGAGGAGGTCCGACGGGACCACGTCGAGCGGCACGACCTTGCGGTCGGGCATCGGGGACGCGAGGGGCGCGCCGTTCAGGGTGGTCGAGCTGTAGCGTTCGCCCAGGCCCCGGACGTAGGCGAACTTTCCGTCCACCACCGAAAGTCCGGGCATCCGCCTGAGCACCGCGGCGGCGTCGCCGTCCGGCGAGCGAGAAATCTGCTCCGTGCCGATCACGTCCGCGACGAACGACGCGGCGGCGCGCTCGGCGAGCATGGCCGCCGTCGATCCCGTCTCGACCGCGGCTTCCACCGTGACGCCCTCGACCGCGACGGCCGACTGCTCCAGGCCGACGTCCAGGGCGACGACCCCGTCCGCTTCGACGCGGACGCCGGTGACGGTCTTGCCGCCGTATCCGAGGATCCGGACCACGACGGAGTGAACGCCCACGGGCACGTCGCGGAGGACGAAGCGCCCGTCGACCGAGGACAGGGCGCCGATGGATCCGTCCTCGAGGTACACCTGCGCGCTGGCGATCGGCCGCGTGGACGCGGCGTCCACCACCCGACCGAAGATGCGGCCCGTGGCCTGCTGGGCGGACGCGGCGGGAGGCGGGATCGCCACGAAGGCGGTCAGGAGCAAAAGGCGTATGCCTTGCAAACTCTTGGTCATCTGTCGGTTGGCTCTCTAGGTCCTATGATTGACGATTGCTTCTCGAAGGTTCGGACTCGCGTGGACCGCCAGGCCCTCTCGACTCCGGTCGGCCCAGGGGCGCCGGCTCCGGGACTGCGAGTTCCGGGTGGAAAGGCGGATGGGCCGCCTTCGCGGGCCGTTCGCGCGCGCGCGCCGCGCGAATTCGGCGCGCGCTCCGAAGCCGTTCCGTGGTCCACCGACGGGGCCGCACCACGGAACCGGATTCACGGGTTCCTTCGACAGCGCGAAGGGGGTGGGTCTATTCGACCGGAACGGGCCCGGTCGCTCCCCTGCGCGGCCCCGCGGAGCGGAGGCCGGCGGGGCGAACGGCGCGAAGACGCGCCCGGGAGAGCGGGTCCGCCGGAGACGAAGCGTCCGGCGGCTCCGGGGCGGTCGAGCGGCGCCGGACGATCTCCAGCGGGTGAACGGATCGTCGAATCCAAGTTCACGTCGCTACTTCGGCCCCGCCTTTCGCGGCACGGGCCGAGTCGCCGCGCCGTCGGTCGCGGTCAGGGCGGCCCGATTCCGGGCCATGCCTCTGTGCATCGTTCCCGTTGTGCTCCTGGTGCGTTCCCAACTACCGAGTGAATGGGGACGCGCGGAATCGCGCGCCGATCGCCGCCCGGCGAGAATTCGCCCGGCGCCGATGGGTGAAGAGACGCCCGCACGCTTCAGCCGTCGGCGACTGGACGTCCAATCCGCACCGCAGTCGCTGAAGCGCCCACCCTCGGGCCAGCGGGAAGTCTAGGCCACGCTCCGCGTCTCGGCAAGCGCGACTTCCCACGCGAGGAACGTCGCATCGACGCGGCGTCGATGCAAGCCCGGCGAGACGCCGTCGGGCGGGGCTTCCCCGGTCGCGGTCGCGCCGGAGGTCGGCAGGCGCTTCGTCGGGGTTCCGGAGAGAACGCGGGGCGCGACGGGCGACGTCGTGGAAGACGCCCCTCGGCGGCGAGGAGCCGCGAGCGACGCGCGCGCTTCCCCCTACGAGTCGTCCTTGACGTAGCCTGCGGCCTGGAGCAACTCTCGCAACCGCGCCTGCCGTTTCGGGAGCGGCGTCCTCGCGATCTCGCGGGCCAAACGGATGCGCTCCTCGGGCGAAACCTCGTCGAGAGCCGCGATCGGCGCGCCGTAGCGGAGTAGAATTCGCTTGGCGTCTACGGCGACCGAGTCGTCCACCGAACCTCCCGGCTAGGGATCTCGCGCGAGCCTCGCGGGTGCGCCTCGTCCGCTCGCTCGGGATCAATATAACCGGCGCCGTTCGCCGCGAGCGGTCGCCGGCCGTTCCGCGCCCGCTCCCCGATCCTCTGCAGCGAAGGACGCTTGGCCCGCACGCGTGCGCGGCTGCCGAACCCGCGTCGGCGCTGCGCTTCCGCCGGTCGGGAAGGCGAGGCGCGCCGCGCCCGCCGGAGCGCCTGCCCGCTGCGCTCGTGGTCCGCCGCTTCCGGGGCGCCTATCTTGCGACCCCATGAGTTCGCCCGTCCTTTCGCGCTCCGTCGAAGACTACCTGAAGGCGGTCTACGCCCTGAACTCGCGCGGTCGCGCCGCGGAGACCGGTCAGCTGGCCCGCGCGCTGGACGTGCAACCCGCTTCGGTGAGCGGCATGATCCGTCGCCTGGCGAGCGACGGGCTGGTCGACCACGAGCCGTATCGGGGCGCGCGGCTGACCGAGGAGGGGATGCGCCTCGCGCTCAAGGTGCTGCGTCGCCACCGGATTCTCGAGACGTTCCTGGTGAGTCGGCTGGGCTACGGCTGGGACGACGTCCACGAGGAGGCCGAGCGGCTCGAGCACACTGCGTCGGACGCGCTCATCGAGCGGATGGCCGAAGTCCTGGGCGACCCCGCGACCGATCCGCACGGCGCCCCCATCCCGACGCGCGCGGGCCGCATGGACGCGACGCCGTGGCGTCCACTGGACGAGGTTCCCCTCGGTCGGCGCGCGGTCGTGCGCTCCGTGCCCGACGACGATCCCGACCGGCTGCGCCGTTTCCAGGCGATGGGACTGGTTCCGGGCGCGCGGCTCGACGTCGCGTCGACCGACGGCGCCGCGCGCGTCTTCGTGCGCGTCGAAGGCGACGCGGGGATCGACGTCGTCGCGCTTTCCGCCGACGTCGCCAAGCGCGTCACCGTTTGGGACCGAAGCGACGGTCCCTGACCGTCCGATCGACGGTCGCGCGGCCCCTCGGGCCCGAGCGGAGCCCCTACGGCGCGGGCGGGCCGCAGAGGGGCGGGGTTTCGCTCCCGTCGGCCGGCGCCGAAGTCACGCGGAGCGTCCTCTGCACGGCGGCGCCGAAGAGCCCGGTGCCCTGTCCGAACACCGACGGAATGCGCACGAGTCCCGACGGATTGAAGCCGCCGCCTCGGGCCCAGTTCACCCAGTTGCGGTCGACCGCGGCGACGGCGATCGTCGCCTCGACTCCGGCCGGCAGGCCGTCGGCGAGCCTTCGAATGATCCGTCTCTCGGCGTCGCTTCCGTCGAAGAAGTCGAAGAGGCCGAAGTCGCGCGGGAAGTCGATCCGCGTGTCGTCGCGGCCGATGGACAGGCCCAGGAGGTACAGGGAGTCCGGCGCCGGGAGGTCCTCGCTCGCCAGCGCTCCGTCCAGCCCCTCGATGCGGCTGTCGGCCACGTAGGTCCACGCGTCGTCCGCCCGGGTCCAGTTCAGACGCGCGTGCGTGTCGGGCTCCATCCGGCAGGCGCCTTCGGCGCGCTCGACGTCCACGAAGGAGAACGATCCGGGCGCGCGACCGGTCCCGTGCATCGAGCGTCCGTCCGGAACCTCGACCGCGAGCGCGAGCTCTTCGCCCGGCGCGAACGGCGACGGCGCGCGAGACGCCCGATAGCACGTCGCGTCGAGGAACGGATTCACCACTTCGGCCACGACGGTGTCGCCGAACACCCGATAGACCAGCTCCCCGGCCTCGGTCAGGCAGGACGACGCGCTGTCGACCTGAACCAGTTCGACGGCGACCCCCGACGCCCCGGTCACGGCGACCCGGGCGCCCGGGACCGCCCGGCTGCCGTTCGCGTCGCGCGTGCGGTGGAGAAACGCCAGCGCGCTCATCGATTCGGCGGTCCCCGTCCGGTCGTTCAGCCGCACGACGACCTGGGTCTCGGCGACGACGACGTCGTCCGGTTCGACCAGCGCGACCTCGGTGAGTTCGCACGCCGCGATCAGCGGCGCGAGCGCCAGCCCAAGGCGGAAGGCGAGCGGGGTCCGGGGCGACCGGTCCGGCCCGCCGCCGGCCGTTCGACGAGGACGTCGGGTCGCTTCGGCGCCGATCAGAACGACGCCTCGACGCCCAGCGTCGGCAGAAAGGGGATCATCGAGACCCCGGAGCGCGTCGGCGGATTCAGGCCGTAGTCGTAGAAGTAGAAGAGCACGTTCTTCTGGTTGTAGACGTTGATCACGCTGAGGTACGGCGTGAGCTCTCCCCACCCCTTGACCATGGGCTTGCGCAGGGAGACGTCCAGCCGGTGGCGGGCCGGGTACCGGGCCGCGTTCCTGGGTCCCAGCAAGACGCCCACGTCGCCCTCGCGGTCGAGCAGGTCCTCGACGAGACGCCGCCGAAAGACCGGGTACGTCCCGAGCGGCCGGGTGTACGGCAGACCCGTGCCGAAGTTCGCCCGGAGGCCCGCCTCGAGTCCCCACCAGTCGAGCGATCGCCGGAGCACGACGTCGATGTCCAACCGGCGGTCGAACACGGGCGGATAGGTGCGCAGCGGGGCCGGATCGAGGCCCGAGCGGGTGTCCGGGAACGAGCGCTCCGTCTTGAGGAACGACGCCGAGATCCAACCCGTCGTCCGACCGACGTCGCGCTTGACGAAGAGGTCCACCCCCCACGAGCGCCCGTCTCCGGCCAGCAGGTCGTCGCGGGCGTCGTTGGGGTCCTCGGCGGGGTTGACCGACGTCACGCCCTCGAAGGTCCGGTAGTAGCCCTCGAGCGACGAGAACCACGCGTCGTCTTCGCCGAAGAAGCGCTCGACGCCCAGCTGGACCTGGTCGCTGACGATCCTGGGGGCGAGGTCGCCCGCCAGGACCCACTGGTCCAGGCCGATGGGGAACTCCTCGTCGCGCAGCGAGTGAAGGAACTGCGAGTAGCGGCCGCCGGCCAGGCGGACGGCCGCGTTTCGGTTCCCGAGGAAGCGCTTGGCCGCGAAGCGCGGCGAGAGCGTCGTCTCGCTCGAGCCCGGGTCGGGCCGCCAGTGGTCCAGTCGCGCCCCCGCCTCGACGAGCCATCGCGCCCCGGGGGTCCAGGCGATCTGGCTGTAGGCCGCGCTCTCCCAGCCGCGGCCGCGAGACGAGCCGAAGGAGGTTCCGCCGGCCTGGGCGTCGTTCTCGAAGGCGAGCCGCTTGGCGGCGATTCCGGACGTCCACTTGGTCCTGGGCGTCGGACGTCGCTCGAGGTTCGTCTCGACCGCCGCCTCGCGGACGTCCGTGGCGAAGCGCGAGCCCAGGTCCGTGAAGTCGAAGTCGGCGGCGAAGCGCGTGAAGGAGGCGCGCACGTCCATCATGCCGCCGCCCTGCATCGGGTTCGTCCAGGAGGCCCCGACGGCGTCGTTGCCCCATCCCCAGCGGATTCGCAGGAGGTTGTCGGCCGACTCGGGCACGCTCACGGCGTCGCGACCCGAGTACGCCGAGACGCGAATCCTGTTGGCCCCCTCGGTCCACGTCTCGAGGACCGCCTGCAGGTCGTTCAGATGGTACGGAAAGTCGGTCCATGGCTTGAGCAGGACGTCGAAGTAGGACCGTCGCCCCGAGACGCGCCAGCGGGAGTTCGCCAGCCCCAGCCGGTCCTCCATTCCCCCAGGCAGCGCGCCGGAGACGGCCACCCGGGTGGCCAGCAGGCTCACCCCGGCCTCGATGCCGAAGCGGCCGTCGCCCATGTCCGACTCGACCGTCAGGACCGAGGAGACGCGCCCGCCGTACCGCGCCGGGAAGCCGCCCGCCTGCAGCTCGGCCCGGGACACCATGTCCGCGTTGAAGACGGAGAAGATCCCGCCCAGGTGGAAGGGATTGTAGATCGGGACGCCGTCCAGCAGGATCAGATTCTGGTCCGCCGATCCGCCGCGAACGTTGAACGCCGCCGAGAAGTCGGACACCGTGGTCACGCCCGGCAGCAGCTCGACGACGCGAACGGGGTCCGTCTCGACCAGTCCCGGAACCGCCTTCATGACGTCCCGACCGATGTCCTGCACCGTGGCGCCGGCGCTCTCCTCGAAGCGGGTCCGCGCCCGGCTCCGCTCGGCCTGGACCGCGATGCCGGCGAGTTCGATCGCCTGGGGAACCGCCGTGATCTCGAGTTCCGTCGGCCGGTCCGCGCCGACGTCGACGCGCTCCCTTCGGGGCGCGAAACCGAGGAGGGTCATCGTGACGACGTGCGCGCCCGGCGGGACGTCCGAGAACGAGAAGAACCCCAGCGCGTCCGTGACGACGACGCGCGCCCGCGTCGAGTCGCCGACCGGGAAGATCCCGATCGCGGCCCCCTGCACGGGGACGCCCTCGTCGGACCAGACGCGCCCGCGCACCACGTCCGACTGGGCCGCCGCGCTCGCGGGCGCGGCCAAGGCGAAGGCGAGGAGGGCGGCGGCGCGGAACCGCGGGCGCCCGCGCTCGCGGCGTCGTCGGGACGGCGAGCGGTTCGCTTCCGGCGACGCTCGCCTCGCTTTCGCGGGGAGCGGGCGGGGTCCTGTCGCTGTCGTCCAGCGCGGCGTAGCTTGGCGCACGTCCCTCGCGCTTCGGGGGTGGATGGACGGATCGTCGGGTCCCGGTCCGAAATATAAAGGTCAGGCTTCGTGGCACGTCCGCGTCCGCGCGATTCCGCACCCCTGGACTCCCGCGCTCTCCGCGCGCGCCTGGACGCCGTGGGGCGCGCGCGCTTCGCCTGCCTCCCCACGCCGCTGCTGCCGGCTCCCGCGCTGGCCTCCCGCCTGGGCTCGGGCGTCCGCCTCCTGATCAAGGCCGACGCCTGGACGGGCCTCGGGCTGGGCGGCAACAAGGTGCGGAAGCTCGAGTTCGAGCTGGCGCCCGAGCGGCTCGAGGGCGTGACCGATCTCGTGACCGCGGGCGGCCCGCACTCGAATCACTGTCGGGTGACGGCGGCCGCAGCGGCCCGCCTGGGGCTGGGCTGCTCGCTGGTGGTCGACGGGGCGCCGGAGGACCCCGGTCGAGGCAACGCGCTCCTGCACCGGCTCTTCGGCGCGCGCATCGTCACGGTCGGCGAGGCGGCCGAGCGGACGGCCGCGATGGAGGAGGAGGCGCGCCGGATCGCGGCCGCGGGGGGGCGCGCGCTCACGATTCCGGTCGGCGCGTCCACGCCCCGGGGCGCGTTGGGCTACGTCCTGGCGGCCGCCGAGCTTCGGGACCAGCTCGCGGCGCTCGGCCATGCCGTCGGGGAAGAGTCGGGCGAGAAGGAGCCCGTGTGGATTTTCCTGTCCGCGTCGTCGGGCGGGACCTTGGCCGGACTCGTCGCCGGGTGCGCGCTCCTGGGCTGGCGGCCCCGAACGGTCGGCGTCAGCGCCGGGGAACCGGCCGCCGCGCTGGCGTCGACGGCCGCCGCGCTGGCCCGAGGCGCGGTCCGTCTCCTCGAGTCCGCTTCCGGCGCCGACCCCGCGCCGCTTCTCGCGGCGGTCGCGGAAGCCGCGGCCGACATGCGGACGACGGACGAGTTCGCGGGCGCGGGGTACGGAGCGCCCACGGCGCGCGGACAGCGCGCCATCGAGCTGTTCGGCCGCCGCGCGGGCGTGATCCTGGATCCGGTCTACACGGCCAAGGCGGCGGCCGCGACGGTGGCCTGGATCCGAGAGGGCCGAGCGCCTCGGGGCGCCACGGTCGTGTTTCTCCACACGGGCGGTCATCCGGCGCTGTTCCGCTGAAGCGTCTCGCGCGCCGGCGCTCGCCGGCGTACGTTGCCCGGCGAACGGACCTCCGGCGAACGACCGCGCCTGCGGGCTCGCGCGGCGCGTGCGCGGACGCCGGAGGGCATCGAGGGCGCGGGCTCGCGTCTCGCGGGGCGCGCCAAGGGCGAAGCGGCCGACCGGACCGCCGATCGGTCGAACCAGCAGCGGGAGAGGAATCGTGGCCGGATCGCGTACGACGTGGCGTTCGTTGTTCGTCCTCCTTCTGGCGCCGTCCGCGCTCGGGGCGCAGGACGAGCCCGACGGGACGCTCAAGCTGGAGACGTACCTCGACTGGGAGTGGGTGGGCAGTCCCGAGATCTCTCCCGACGGCAGCCGGATCCTGTACACCCGGAGCTGGGTGGACAAGATCGCCGACCGGCGGGCCTCCGAGGTGTGGATCATGAACGCCGACGGGAGTCGGAAGCGTCGCCTGGTCGAGGGTTCGTCGCCCCGCTGGTCGCCCAGCGGCGACCGGATCGCCTTCACCGCTCAGGGGGAGCCCGACGGCAGCCAGATCTTCGTGCGCTGGATGGACGCCGAAGGGGCGGTCTCCCAGGTCACGCGGGCCCAGAACTCGCCCGGGAACGCCGAGTGGTCCCCGGACGGGCGCCACATCGCGTTCACCATGTCGGTCGACTCGGACCACCCGTGGCCGATCAGCCTCCCGGGACGCCCCGACGGAGCCAAGTGGACCGAGGGCCCGAAGGTCGTCGAGCGCCTGCAGTACCGCCGCGACCGTAGGGGCTACGTGGACGAGGGGTACACGCATCTCTTCGTGGTGCCGGCCGACGGCGGCACCGCGCGTCAGCTGACCGACGGAGACTGGAACCACGGCGGCGTAGCGTGGACGCCGGACGGCGCCGAGATCCTGTTCACGTCGCTCAGGGTCGAGGACGCCGAACACGAGTGGCGCCAGTCGGACATCTACTCGGTGTCCGTCGCGACCGGGGAGATCGCCCGGCTCACCGACCGCTCGGGACCCGACGGCTCGCCGCTGCCCTCGCCGGACGGCAGACTGATCGCGTACACGGGCAACGACCTGACCACCGACACCTACGTCACGCGCAAGCTCTACGTCATGGAACGCGACGGATCGGGCGTGCGCATGATCGGCGGGGACTTCGACCGGCAGCCGGGCGGTCTGATCTGGTCGCCCGACAGCCGGGGCCTCTACATGACGGTGCGGAGCGAGGGCGCGTCGAACGTCCACTTCGCCTCCGTCGACGGGGGCGTGGAGCCCGTGACCGAGGGCGCCCACATGATGAGTCTCTCCTCGATCGGCGGCGGACTCGCCGTGGGCACGCTGTCGAGCCCCCACAGCCCGGGCGACGTCGTCTCGTTCCCGCTGGACGACCCCGGCGCCCTCGAGCGGCTGACGGCGGTCAACGACGACGTCCTCGCCGGAGTCGAGCTGGGCGAGGTCGAGGAGGTGTGGTACGGGTCGGTCGACGACTACGACATCCAAGGCTGGATCGTCAAGCCGCCCGGGTTCGACCCGTCGCGCAAGTACCCGCTGATGCTGGCGATCCACGGCGGGCCCCACGGCATGTACAACGTGGGCTTCAACTTCTCGTGGCAGAACCACGCGGCGAACGGCTACGTCGTGCTGTACACGAATCCCCGAGGATCGTCGGGCTACGGCAGCGCGTTCGGGAACTCGATCAAGAACGCTTATCCGGGCAAGGACTTCGACGACTTGATGGCGGGCGTGGACCTGGTCGTGAGCCGGGGCTACGTCGACGAGGACAACATGTTCGTCTACGGCTGCTCCGGCGGCGGCGTGCTCACCAGCTGGGTGGTGGGGCACACGGATCGCTTCGCGGCGGCCTCGGCCAACTGTCCGGTCACGAACTGGCTGTCGTTCGTCGGCACGACGGACGGCGCGAGCTGGTACCGCAACTTCGAGCGCTTCCCCTGGGACGATCCCAGCGAGCACCTCCGGCGCTCGCCGCTGATGTACGTGGGCAACGTCACCACGCCGACGATGCTGATGACGGGCGAGGGCGACCTGCGCACGCCGATGCCGCAGACCGAGGAGTACTATCAGGCGCTCAGGGTGCTCAAGGTGCCGACGGCCATGATCCGGTTCAAGAACGAGTGGCACGGGACCAGCTCGACGCCGTCGAACTTCCTGCGCACGCAGATCTACCTGCGGGGGTGGTTCGAGAAGCACCGCCGGGGCGCGCCCGTCACGTAGGGCCGGACGGGACGACCGCCGACGAGTCCGTGCCTACGCGGTGTCGCCGCCTCCCGAGCTCTTCCGGGGGGCGCGATCCCGGGGCGGGGACGCGGGGGTTGTCGGGGTAGGGGGGCGAGCGTTCAGGCGGAGTCCGAAACGGGGGCGTAGCGCGCCAGCTCGAGGGGCGGATCGACGCGCCAGTGGAAGTGGAAGCGGTTCTCCCCTTCGACGATCGTCGGTTCCCGCTCCTCCCTCGTCTTGGGCCAGTCGTCGCGGTCGTTTCGGATCACGAGGACGTCGCCCGGGTCCAGCTCGGCGACGACCGCTCCGAGCGCGGCCTCGAGTCGGTCCAGCAGCGCGCCCTCGGCGTCGCGCTGGACGTCCGAGTCCGCGTCGGCGGTCACGGAGCGCGTCCCGACCGCCCGGTAGCGGTCCTCGAGCTCCCGGGTCGCGACCGCGAACGCGCCGTCGCGCACGAAGCCGACCTCGGTCATGGCCGCGGGGTTGAAGTTGGGCGTCACGCTGTGGTAGCGCGCGCCGTAGCGCTTGAGGATCACGATCCGCTCCCCGACGGCGCGTCGTGCCGGAGCAGCGCGGCCAGCTCGTCCGGGTCCAGGCGCGCGTGGGCCTTGCTGCCCATGCCCGTGCCCGATCTCGACCGCTTCCTGTTCCGGCGACCGGTCTTCGCCTCCGGGACGACGCCTCCGGCGAAGTCGAAGTCGGGGTGGTGGACCTTGTCGAGCGTGCGTTCGAGCTGGTGCTCGAGCGTCCGGTAGGCCCCGATGTCGCCGGCGGTCACGAAGGTGACGGCGACCCCCGTGGCCCCCGCCCGCGCCGTGCGCCCGATGCGGTGCACGTAGTCGCCCGGATCGTTGGGCACGTCGTAGTTGACGACGTGGGAGATCCCGTCGATGTCGAGGCCGCGCTGCGCGATGTCGGTGGCGACCAGCACGCGCACCTTGCCCGCGGCGAACCTCTCCATGGCGCGGGTCCGGTGTCGCATCTGCCGATTCCCGTGGATGACGTCGCAGGAGACCTTGGCGGCCTGGAGCCTGGTCCTGAGCACGTCGGCCCCGATCTTCGTGCGCGTGAACACGAGCACCTGGTCCCACCCCGGCTGTTCGAGCAAGTGGATCAGCAGGTCGGGCTTCAGCTCGGGCTTCACCGAATAGGCGATCTCCGAAATCCCCTGGGCGGCGGTGCCCGGCGGCGACGCCTCGATCCACGCCGGGTCGCGCGTCATGCGGAGCGCCAGAGCGTGCACGGCGTTGGGCATCGTCGCCGAGAACAGCAGCGTCTGCGGCCGGGATCCGAGCCCCCGCACCACGTCGTCGATCTGCGGCCGAAAGCCCATGTCGAGCATGCGGTCCGCTTCGTCCAGGACGAGCATGCGCACGCGCTTCAGGTTCGCCTGGCGGCGATTCTGGAGGTCGATCAGGCGGCCGGGCGTCGCGACGACGATCTCGACGCCGCGGCGAAACGCCTCGATCTGGGGCCCGTAGGAGACGCCTCCGTAGACGGCGTGCGCGCGCACGCGCGACCCGCGGGCGAGACCCTGCGCGTCTTCGCACACCTGCTGGGCGAGCTCCCGGGTCGGGCACAGCACGAGCATCTGAAGACCGCCGCCCTCCTCGATGCGCTCGAGGCAGGGGATCACGAAGGCGCCGGTCTTGCCCGTGCCGGTGCGCGCGATGCCCACCGCGTCGCGTCCCTGCTGCACGAGCCGGATGCACTGGCTCTGGATGGGAGTCGGTTCGGTCCAGCCCAACGCCTCGATCGCCGCGAGGCGAACGTCGGAGAGACCGAAGGACGCGAAGCCCGTCGGTGCGGTCGAATCGATGTGCGCCGTCCTGATCGTCGAATGGAATCCGGGAGCCCGGGCGAGCGTTCGGCCGGCCAGGAGCCGACCGACGAACCTGGTTCCTTCTTCAGGCTCCTCGAAGCTGCAAGCTAACGCAAAATTCGCGTCGGCGACGGGCCGGCGGCCTATATTTGGGGGCGACCCTTCGGAGGATCTTCCCTTTTCCCGCCAGGCGACCCGTGTCCGAGCCCCGCGCTTCGGTTCTCTTCGTGTGCCTGGGCAACATCTGCCGCTCCCCCTTGGCCGAGGGCGTCTTTCGGCGCGAGGCGCGCCTGGCGGGTCGGCGGAACTCGTTTCCGGCCGACTCGGCCGGAACGGCCTCCTACCACGTCGGCAAGCCCGCGGACCCGAGGGCGCTCGCCGTCGCGGCGAAGCACGGCGTGCCGATGACCGGCGTGGCCCGCAGGATCGAGCGCCGGGACTTCGAGCGCTTCGACTGGATCGTGGCGATGGACGCGAGCAATCTGCGCGCGCTCGAGCGGCATCGCCCGCGCGGGTCGCCCGCCGAGCTGGCGCTGATGCGCGACTACGACGACGAAAGGCCCGGCGCGGACGTGCCGGATCCGTACTACGGCGGCCCGGAGGATTTCGAGCGCGTGTACCAGATCCTCGAGCGTTCGTGTCGCGGCTTCCTGGCCGCATTGGTTCGTCCGGCCCGAGGGTGAGCGTCGGTCGGACGCCCCCGCTGGGCGGCGTCTGCAGGGCCCTGGGGCTGGACCCCGCCGACGTGCGGGACGTTCGGCCGCTCGCGGGCGGACGCGTCCATCGGGCCGCGAGGGTGCGCGCGGGCGCGCATCGATTCTTTCTCAAGTGGAATCCGGCCGTCGACCACGAGGTCTTCGACTTCGAGGCCGAAGGACTCGACGTCCTGGCGCGCGCGGGGCCCGTGGCCGCGCCCGCCGTCGCCGCCCGGAGCCGTCCGGGCGATTCGGTCGCTTGGCTGGCGCTCGAGTGGATCGAGGGCGTTCGGGGCGACGCCGCGGGTTGGCGGCGCCTGGGGCGCGATCTGGCCGCGCTGCATCGCCGGGCGTCCGGCGTCGGCGGATTCGGGTGGCGGCGGGACAACGCGATCGGACCGCTGCCTCAGCCCAACGGCCGGATGGAGCGCTGGGGGGACTTCTGGGCCGAACGTCGGATCCTCCCGCTGGCCGGCGAACTCGCGGAACGCGGCGTCTTCGACCGAAGCGAGACGGCCGTCCTGGAGGAGGCCGCCGAACGGGCGCGTTCGCTCCTCGAGTCGGCCGCGGACGTCGACGGTCCCTCGCTGTTGCACGGCGATCTGTGGTCGGGGAACGTGATGTTTCGGCGGTCGGGGAAGGGGACGGAAGGGGTTCTGGTCGACCCCGCCGTCTACGTCGGCCACCGCGAGGTCGACCTGGCGATGTGCCGTCGCTTCGGCGGTTTTCCCCAGGAGTTCTTCGACGCGTACGCGGACGCTTGGCCGCTGCAGGCCGGTCTTCGCCGACGCATGCCGGCGTACCACCTCTACGCCGATCTGGTCCATGCCCGCCTCTTCGGAGGCGGATATCCGGCGGCGGCGCTCAGGTCGGCCGCGAGCGTCGTGCGCGTCTCGACGGCGTAGCCTGCGATCGGCAGGTCAGGCGGACGAAGGACTCGAACCCGCGACCTTCGGCGGACGATGCCGTGCGGCGACGAGCAGGCCGTCTCCCACGGGCAGGATCGTGGCCGAGAAGCGGGGATCGGCGGCGACGCGCCGGTTGAACCGATCGATCGCGGCGCCGGTCTCGTCCGCGTCGGCCTCGAGGACGCGACCCGACCAGAACGCGTTGTCCGCCAGCAACAGACCGTCGGGCCGAAGCAGTCGGGCCGCCTCCTCGAGGTACGCCGAATAGCGTTCCTTGTCGGCGTCCAGGACCACGGCGTCGAAGGAACGGGCGTCCATCCGACCCATCGACTCGGCCGCGTCGCCGACGAGCACGCGCACCCGTTCGCCCACGCCGGCCGACGCGAGGGAGCGCCGCGCCACCCGGGCGCGGTCGGGGTCGATCTCCAGGGTGGTCAGCTCTCCGTCGCTCGGAAGCGCGCGGGCGATCCAGAGCGCGGAGTAGCCGCCGAGCGCGCCCACTTCGAGGACGCGTCGCGCTCGGGACGCGACGAGCAGGACGGCGACGGCGCGCGCCGTGACCGGAGGAAGCTGGATCCGGGGCATCCCGGCGCGGTCCGCCGCTTCTCTGACGGCCCGCAGGCGCTGGTCCTCCGAGGCGAAGAGACGCTCGACGTAGCGCTCCAAGGCGTCGTGGTCGAGCGTCGCGGGCGCGGGCGCGCCCGAGGGGACCCTCGCGTCGCGTTCCCGGGACGATGCCGTCACCGACCCCACGCCGCTCGCCGACGAACGCCGCGTCTCGGTCGAAGCGAATTCTCGCGCCGATCCCGAGGCCGAACGAGGAGAAGCCGCCCGCGCGCACCGGATGCACCGAAGACGACGTCCCGCTCCCGGATCCCGCCAGACCCATCCAGCCGTCGGCCGCCTACTTGCCGTTGCCCAGGACGCGGGCCATTCTGCGAACGCCTTCCTCCAGGTCCTCCTCCGACGAAGCCGTGCTCATGCGGGCCCAGCGCGCGTCCCCGAAGGCCTCCCCCGGCACGATCGCGACGCCCGTGCGTTGCAGGATGCTTTCGCAGACGTCGCCTGCGCACGTCGTCTCGGCGTCGAACGCGGCGTCGACCCGGAAGTAGAGATAGAAGGCGCCGTCGGGCCGCACGTACGGACAGTGGGGCAGGAGTTCGTCGAAGAGACCCGTCACGAGGTCGCGGCGGCGCCGAAAGGCCGCGAGCATCCGAGCGCGGTCCTCCGTCCTCGCGTCGCCGGGCCGGAGTCCCTCGAGCGCGGCGACCTGCGAAGGCGTGGCCGCGTTCAGCGAGACGTGGCTCTGCAGCGCCGACATCCTGCGGGCCAGCTCCGGGGCGCTGTAGGAGAACCCCACGCGCCACCCAGTCATGGCGAACGCCTTGGACATGCCGTTCGTCACCACCGCCTCGCCGACCGCGTCCGGTTCGAGGTCCAGGAGTCCGGGCGCCCGATCCTCCTCGCCGTAGTAGATCTCGCGGTAGATCTCGTCGCTGATCACGGCGACGCCGCGCGACCGGGCCCATTCGGCGACGGCGCGCAGCCGATCCAGGGAGTACACGGCTCCCGTCGGATTCGACGGCGACGAGAGGATGAGCCCCCTCGCGGCGTCCGTCGCCGCGCGCTCCAAGTCGTCGGGCGTCAGCAGGAACCCGTCGTCCTCGCGTCCCCGGACCGGGACGGCGCGCGCGCGGGCCAGCGTCGCCATCTCGGGGTACGAAGTCCAGTAGGGCGAGGCGATCAACACGTCGTCGCCGGGCCCGAAGAGACAGAAGCACGCGTTGAAGAGCGACTGCTTGGCGCCCGCCGAGACGACGACCCGATCGGCGGCGGCGGGGTGCGCGGTGCCGTCCGTCATGTACCGGGCCGCGGCCTCGCGCAATTCGGGCGTTCCCGCCGCCGGCGTGTAGCGGGTGCGGCCCTCGCGGATCCCCCGAACCCCGGCCTCCGCGATCGTCTCCGGCGTGCCGAAGTCGGGCTCGCCCGCGCTGAGGTTGATGACGTCGCGTCCCTCGCGGGCCAGCTTCTTGGCGAGCGTGCTGACGGTGACGGTGGCGGACGGCTGCAGCTTCGAGACGTTGGCGGAGTATTTCATCCGTTATGGTTACTGCGACGGCCGGCGCCCGGGCAAGCCCCGGCGCCACCGGGGCGAGCGGCTCGGACCTCCCGAGCGGCATCGTTCGCCGCCGCTTCGTTTTCCGTATCCCTTCGGTCTCCGGCCACGCATGACGCGACGTCCCGCGTTCTTCTTCGACTTCGTCTGTCCGGCCTCGTATGCGGTCAGCCGTCTCCTGGACGACCTGGACGCGGCGGACCGGGTGACGTGGCGCAGCCTCGAGCTCCGTCCTCCGCCGGCGTCTCCGATGGACTTCGCGACGTGGCGGCGGCGGGCCCGCGGCCTCGAGGACGTCTGGGACGAGATCGGCGCTTCGCCCCCGCTGGACGAGGACGGTCGACTCGCGTTCGTTCCTTGGACGCGCAAGGCGCACGAGCTCGCCGAACTCGCGCGCGAGAGGGATTGCTACCACGCCCTGCGGCGTGCACTGTACAAGGCCTTTCACGTCGACCGTCTGGACATCGGGCGGATCGACGTGCTGGTCGGGATCGGAGCCGGCGCCGGGCTGGACGCCTCCGCGCTCAAGGCCTCGCTGGACGTGGATCGCTACGCCGCCGTCGTCGAGGACCACCGCCGCGTCGCCGCCGAGCTGGGCGTCGCCGGCGCGCCGGTGCTGGCCGACGACCGGGGGCGACGGCAGGGACTCGGCGCGGTCGCCGACGTCGGTCGGTGGAAGCGGGCGATCGGGGAGCTCCTCGCCGCGGAGGATCCTCGCCCGAGCGCTTGAAGCGACGGGAAGGGCGCGGATTCGCGTCCGGGCCGACGCGTCGCTTCACGAGAAACGATGGAGCCCGAGAGAGGGAGAGACGATGGCGGGATACGAACGCAGCACCGCGATGCAGCCGGAGCAGGTTCTGGATCTGGCCGAAGAGCATCTGCCGGCCTTCATCGGCCTTCGCCGCAGTCGCCGCTCGGAGCGCGGCGCGACGTACACGGGCGACGAGGGGACGGTCGACATCGCGCTTCACGCGCACGGCGGCTACACGGACGTGGTGGCGCGCACGGATCAGCTTCGCACCTCGCGCATGGACTACGAGATCCAGCGCTTCCTCTCCCGCCTCCCGTACCAGTACGAGGACCGGGGCGGGACGATGGGGGGCGCGGTCCGCTGACGTCGTTCGACGTCCTGCCTCTGGGGCCGGAGACCGTCGCGGCGCTCGCGGCCGAGGGCGTCGAGACGCCCACCCCTTTCCAAGCCGCGGCCATTCCCGTGCTGGCGCGCGGACGGGATCTGCTGGGCCGCGCCGGCCCGGGCAGCGGAACGACCGTGGCGTACGCGGCGCCGCTGATCGACCGACTGGAGGGGGGCGGGCCGTCGCCCGTCTGCCTGATCCTCTGCACGGGCGAGGCTCAGGCCACGCACGTCGCTCGCTCGTTCGCCCGTCTGGCGGAGGGATCGGGGCTGCGGGTCGCCGCGCTGGCCGCGCACTGGAACGAGCCCGAGCGCGCGGACGCGCTGGTCGTGCCCGCCGGCCGGATCGGGGCCGTGCTGGCCGGCTCCGTGCCGGTCGACGCCGTCAAGAGCGTGGTCGTCCACGACGGCGACGGGGTCGTGGAAGCGGTGCCCGCGGATCACTTGGAGGCGTTCTTCAACGGGTTGCCCAAGGAGTGTCAGCGGATCTTCTGCGGTTTGCCGCTGGGGCCCAAGGTGCGCTCCGTCGCGCGTCGCTACGCCCGCCGCGCCGTGACCGTGGGCGCGGGCCCGGCCGAAGCGGACGAGTCCGCGGGCGGCCGCGCGGGCAAGCGCGCCCCTTCGTCGCATTCGACGCTCCGGATCCGGGTGCTCGACGGGGACCGCCACGAGGCCGTCCTCGCGCTCGCGTCGGAGCTGCTCCAGGACGCCTCGGTCGATCGGGTGCTGGCGTTCGCGTCGTCGGCCGACGACGCGGCCGACCTGGGCGACCTGCTGGGCCTTCACGGTTTCCGGTGCGGCGCCGTCGGAGACGAGTCGACGCCGGTGTGGCTGTCCCCGGGCGACGACGAGGCGGCCGGTCGAGCGCTGAGGGAGGCGCCCGACCGGCGGACCGTGGCCACGCTTTCGGCCGCCGCGCCCACCGGAGTCGAACAGGCGCTTCTCCGCCACGGCGACGGGGGCCCCGCGTGGGTCGTGGCGGCGGTGCGGGAACTGGGCCACGTGAAGGACGTGGCGAAGGCGGCCGGGTTCGCTCTCAAGCGCGTCAAGGCGTCCCGTCCGCCGCGCGTCTCCGCCCGCCTGGAGGCGCTGGCGGACAGCGTGCACGAGGCGGCGAGGGACCCGGAGGCGACCCCGTACTACCTGCTCGTCGAGTCGCTTCTGGATCGCTTTTCGGCCGAGGAGGTGGCGGCCGCGGCGTTGCTGCAGCTGAGCCGCAAGTCCCAGGGTCCGCATGCGGATCGCGGCGGCGCCCGCAAACCGGCCCCGCCGGAGAGCTGGACCCGGCTCTTCGTGTCGGCGGGCGAGCGCGACGAGGTGGGTCCGGGCGACCTGATCGGGATGATCGCGGGGCGCTCCGACGTGCCGGGCGGTCGGATCGGCCGAATCGACGTGCGCGCCAGCCACACGCTGATCGAGCTGAGGGAAAGCGACGCCGAGGCCGTGATCGCCGCGCTCAACGGTTGCACGCTCGGCGCCCGGAGTCTGCGGGCCGACTACGACCGGGCGCCGGACAGGAGACCCCGCGCGGACCAGCGGTCGGGACCGGGACCGGGGCGGCCGCCGCGCGGCGGCTCGAGGCCGAAGCGCCCGGGCGGGCCCCCCGGCGGACGCGGCCGTCCGGCGACCGGACCTCGGCGGGGGCCCGGGGGAAAGGGCGCCGGCGGCGCTAGACCCCCGTTTCGTTCCGGCGGCGGATCGCCTGGAACATCCGGTAGGCGAGGAAGCCCGCCACGACGAAAAGACCGACCTTGAACGCCAGGGCCGCCAGGCCCAGCAGCATTCCCAGCAGCGGCACGACCAGCGCGAGCGCGAGCTTCAGCAAGGCGACGCCCGCCACGCCCGCGACGGCGACCGCGCCGAGGTTCCTGAACAGTTGCATGTCGACCTCCTCCACGAGTCCTCGAGGTGTCGCGATATCGTTCCTGCGGCGGGCGCTCGGGCGGACCGCCCCGCGCCCGCGTGTCCGACCCTACCGCCTGAACCGGTAGGAGAGTTTCATGAACAGGCCCTCGGCCTGCGCCCGCACGTCCCGGAACCGGAACGCCTCCATGTCCTCCATGCGTCGGGAATAGCCGAGGAAGAAGACGGTTCCGGGCGTCGGCTCGTAGCTCAGGAGCAGCTCGACGGAGACGTCGTTCGATTCCGAGCCCGCGAGTTCGGAGCAGGAGTCGTCCTCGCAGCGCGAGACGGGGCGTCCGGAAACGGGGTCGAGGAGCCGTCCTCGGAGCTGGCTCCCGTACTCGCCGATCGCCCGCGCGAACAGCGACCGGCTGAACTGGTACTGCAGGCGAGCTCGGGGGATCGTCGCCCGCGAGTACAGCGTGCCGTCGCGCTTTCGCCTCAGCGCGCTGTGGCGGACGCCGATTTCTCCGCTCGCGCGCGTGGTCGGGAACAGGTTGATCGAGGCGTCGCCCGACCAGGAGTCGGCGACGTCGACCGGAGCGTCCGTCGCGAAGTCGAAGATCGGGGACTCGGACCGCGTGACGCGGACGTTGCCCCGGATCCGGTCGAACGGATTCAGCCAGAGGAACAGCGTGCCGGAGTTCAGGCCCTGGAAGTGCGAGACGGCCGACCGGAACGGCTCCGCGCGCCCGTCGCTTCCGGGGACGAAAAGCCCGTCGTAGTCGCTCGGAGCGTAGTCGTAGTACGAGCGCGACAGGTTGCCGAAGACCGTGACGTTGCCCCGAAACGAGACGCTGCCGCCCAGCTGCAGCCGTCGCTCCTCGGGTCCCCGACCGGCTAGGAAGTCGTCGTGGTCCCAGAACCCTTCGGCCTCGAGGCTGGGTCCCCATCGCTCGATCAGATCCCCCGGGCGACCGCGGAAGTTGTAGCCGACGCGCGACTGGAGCTGGGCCGTGCCGGTGCGCCGCACGAAACCGCTCGCCGCGAGGAAGTCGTCGCTGACGTCCAGCGCGCTGGCGTTGAACTCGAGGTGGCGTCCGGACCGGTCGACCCGAGCCGAGACCAGGCTGCCGTGGAAGGGCTCGCCGCCCCCGTCGGCGCTCCTGCTGCCGGCCGCGAGGAGGGTCACGGTGTAGCGCTGCTTGAACTGGAAGCGTCCGTCCACGCCGGCCAGGCGGTTGAAGCGCCCGCGGTCGCGGGTCCGATCCGTCATCACGACGCCGACGTTGGACGTCGTCCCCAGGTCGCGGCGGAGTCGAAAGACGTTGACGACGGGCCGGGCCCGCCCGTCCGCGTCGTCGGGGTCGGGCACGTCGTCCACCGCGCCCAGGTAGCCGGCGTTGAAGCCGCCGATCTTGCCCTGCAGCTTCGCGCCGGCGACCGGGTTCACGATCGACCGCGTGTACACCAGTCGCTGGGGGAGGTTGAAGATCTCGGTCCCTTCGAGAAAGAACGGGCGCTTCTCGGCGAGGAAGAGCGCGAAGCGCTCGTTGACGCGGATCTGGCCGGCGTCCGCCTCGACTTGGGAGAAGTCCGGGTTGTAGGTCCCGTCGAGCGTCAGGTTGGGGGTGATCCCATAGGTCAGATTGAGTCCGAAGTCGCCGTCGACGCCCTCGCGCTCGAGGCCGCCCGAATCGCTGTCGTAGGCCCCCTGGCGGGAGAAGGTCTGGACGGGATTGACCTCGAGGAACAGTCCGGGGTCGAGGTTCTCGAGCCCGGTGAGCCGCCCCGACTGCTCGAGCCGATTGGCCACGTCGGCGGTCACCGGCGCCCAGGACTGGGAGTAGCCGTTGCGCGCGATCCTCCGCTCGATCTGCAGGCCCCAGTCCTGGACGTCGCGCTGGCGAAAGCGAACGCTCTTGAGCGGAAGCCTGACCTCGACGGTGTACCCCCAGTCGTGAAGGCGACCGTCGGAGTCCCAGACGAAGTCGGGGTTCCAGTCGACGGGCGGCCCGAAGCGCCGCCGCTGGTCTCCGCCGCCCTCGACCCAGAGCCCGTCCTGCTGCACGCCGTAGGGATTGACCATGATCACGTAGGCGCGTCTTCGGTCGTCGAAGGTGTCCAGCACGAAGCGCACGTAGTCGTCCGAGCGGGCGAAGGAGTCGCGCTCGCCCAGCGTCGCGCGCACGCCGCCCGGGACGTCGTCCCAGGCCGTGACGGCGAAGTAGACGGCGGCGTCGTCGACGAGGATCCTCGCTTCGGTCCGCTGGGTCGCCGGCACGCCCTCGACCGGATCGAACTGCGTGAAGCCGGTCAGCACGGGCGCCGTCCGCCAGATCGCCTCGTCCGGGACGCCGTCGACGTCCACGGCGGCCTCGGCGACCCAGGGACTCGGCACGTCCAGCTGGCCGACGCTGCCGTCGTACACGACCGCCGCCGTCGCGTCGGGGTCCGTCGCGCGAGCGGCGTCGCCGGAAAGCGCCGTTCGGTCCTGGACCGACGGCGCCGCGGCGGCCAGGGCGGCGAGGGCCAGCGCTGCAGTCATCGAATGTTCGCCTGATTTCTCGAGTCCATGCGCCGTCGGCCGCGCCGCACGGGTCGGCGACCGACGGCCGTGAGCGCGGCCCTTCCTGACGATAACGCGATCTTCGGGAGGATGATCGACGTCCGACGTCGCTTCGGCGGACGGCGACGCCCGAGGGTTCGCCGACGGCGCGGACGCTTGGAGCGGGCCCGGGGCGCGCGGACGCGACCCGACTTCGGACGGCGGCTTTGCCGCCCGACGCGCCTCCTGGCACCTTCGTGGACACCGGGCGGAGCCGAACCGTTGACGCCGCCGCCGGGGCGGCGCCTGGTCGAAGAGGCGAGCATGGACTCATACACGAACGAAGAGCGGGACTCCATGGCAGGGCGAGTGCGCCGCCGTCCGGCGCGTCGTCCGTCGTGTCCCCGGTGCGGGTGCGCCTGCGCGGTGATCCGAACGCGGCCGCGCGACGACGTCGCGTACGTGCGGGACCGGGTTCTGGTGCGATGCGAGCGCTGTCGGCGTAGCTTCTCGTTCGAGATGGACGGCGGCGGGTGAGGGGGCTTGCGCGCGCGGGACGCGCACCGGGCGGCGGTCGATCTCGCCCGGAGGGATCCGCAGCGCTCGAGCCTGGGAGCGCGGGCGAGCTCCCCGGACCCGACCTCTTGCAAGGCTCGCCGAAAATGAACGGCAACGGGGATGCGTACGCCATGCGCACACCGAGTCGCGCGGCCGGGCGCGCCGTCGGCCTGGCGATGGCGACCGCGCTCGGGATCCACTGCGTCTTGGCTCCTCCGTCGGCGTCGGCGCAGGCCGGGGGCGCTTCCGGAGCCGGTCCGCTGGTGCTGGAGATGGTTCCCGGGGCCCGGAGTCTCGCCCTGGGCGGTGCGCTGTGGGCGGGGGGCGACGGCGCCCACGCCCTGTTTTCGCATCCGGCGCTGACGACCGGCGAGGGATTCGAGGTCTCGCTCCGTCGCGTCGGCGACGCCAGCCACGTGGTCGGCGGCGGCAGCGGGGAGTGGATGGGGGGCGTCGTCGCGCTCGGCGTCGCGTCCCTGGCGTACGGGACCTCGGTCGACTCTCCGCTCGACTGGCCGCGGGACGAACACGACCTGCTGGTCGGCGGCGATCTGGACGCGTCGGAGTTTCTGGTCGCGGCGGGATTCGCGACCGAGGTCCGGGGCACCGACGTCGGCGCGGCGGCCAAGGCGGTGGAACGGCGCGTCGGGAGGCTGGCGGGGAGCACGGTGGCCGTCGATCTCGGCGTGGCCCGGGAACTGGGACCGGTCACGGCGGCGCTGACGGTCCGGAACCTGGGCCCGGGAATGAAGCTCGGGAGCCGCGACGTGCCGCTCGACGCTCGACTCGCGCTCGCCGCGGCGACCCGGAGAGCGCCCGTGGGACCGTTCGACGTCGGCGTGGCCGCCCGGGTGGAGCGCTCCGGCGCCGGACACGTCCTGCCCGGGGGCGGCGTCGAGATCGCTTGGTGGCCCGTCCTTCGCAGGACGTTCGTGCTGAGGCTGGGGGCCGAGCGGTCGGTGAACTCCGACGCGTCGCCGCTGACCCTGGGCGCCGGGTTCGAGGGGGACCGCATCCGCATCGACTACGCCCTGACGCATCATGCGCGCGGCCGCCTCGAAGCGAGGGCCCACGCCTTCGCCCTGGCCTTCCGGTAGAGGTTCGAGGGGAGCGCTTGAGCGAACCGCAGTCCGCCTCGATCGGCGGGGCGAAGGCGACCTCGGGCGGTCTCTACGGACGAGAGATCCCGGTCGGCTCGATCCGGCTCTCGAGAAACGCCGGATGCGGCCGGGCCAGCCCCAGGTCGTCGACGACGACGGTTCCGGCCGGGGCGCCGTCGAAGACCAAGGACACGGACCGCAGCGTCGTCGGATCGAACGCCGGCGCGCGGGCGGAGAAGTCCGCGAGCGGGATCGAGAAGTGCTGCAGCACCAGCTCCCACGGGTGCGCGAAGCGGTCCTCCTCGAGGTCCCGTCGCCTGAGCACCCGAATGCCGAGCGGTCGGCGCAAGGGTCCGTAGTCGGTCAGGTCGACCCGGGCCGTGTCGCCGTCGGCGTCGACGGCGCGAACGGTCAGCGCGAGAGGCGGCTTGTCCTCGGATTCGTCGCCCTCGTCGGGGTCGTCGCGCTTCGCCTCCGCTTCGCCGCCCTCGTCCTCGGGCGCGTCCGGGCGGCGGCGCGGACCCGGTTCCTCGTCCAGCCCGCCCACGTGCATCTCGAGCGTCGATTCGGGGCCCACGGACCAGCGCCGGGCGAGGTCGGCGGGCAGGCGAACCGTGTAGGTCGCCGGAGGAGGGCGCTCGTCGGAGTCGCGGTAGCGATTGTTCCAGCCCAGCCAGACCGCCTGGTTGAGCTGCGAGGACGACGTGTTCGCCCGATTGGCGGAGCGCAGCTCCATGCGACCCTCCCGCCACGTGCTCAGGTCCCGGCCCTCGAGGGTCGCGCCGGCGACGGAGCCGGTCGTCACGTCGATGTCCTCCTCGAAGTCGGCCAGCGGCCGGAACGAGGCGTCCGCGAAGCGGGTGACGTACATCGTTCTGGGCAACCAGTCGCCGGCCGTGCGATGGTCTCGAAAGAGCGGACGGTAGCGGTCGTCGTCCTTGAGCGAGACGTCCAGGAAGGCGGAGACGAAGACGCGCCCGAACTCGCGCTGGTCCTCCGCCGCGAGCAGTCCGCCGAGCTCGAGGATGCGCGGACTGCGCGGGCCGTTGTCGTGGGCGCCCCACACGGTGTTCCACTGTCCGTGGTTGGCCCGGTAGACGTAGATCGCCGACTTGAAGCGGTCGCGCTCCGGCGAGAGGCGGACGCGGTTGAACTGCCGCAGGCCGTGAAAGCTCGTCACGTCGCCGTCGTGGGAGCCGTGGACGACCAGGTAGTTGACGTCCTCGACGACGACACGCTGGTCGGCGGGAAGGTACTGGCCGTCGACCGGCGCGATCGCGACGACGGCCTTGATCGCGAAGCCGAAGTCGAAGAGAAGCGACGCGTCGTCGGGATAGCGGCTCAGGCGGTTGAAGGCGGCGGCGTGCCCCACCGCCTCGCCGCCCCTCGAGTGTCCGATCAGCGCCACGTTGTCCATGTCGACGCGGCCGTGGAACGGACCGTCCGGGTCCTGGGCGAAGCGTCGCCATTGCTCGAGGTGCTTGAGGAGGAGCCAGCCCCGGGCGTCGTTCTCGCCCCGGACGGCACCGTTGACGAAGTTCATGTCCACCGACGCCAGGATGTAGCCGCGACTGGCCAGCAGCTCGCCCAGCCAGTCGTAGCCCGGGTCGGAGAAGTCCCGCATGGCGTGGTTGCCGTGGACGACGAGGACCAGCGGATGGGGCCCGGCGGCGTCGGGGTGCCAGACGCGCGCGTTGAGGGGAAAGCTGTCCGGTCCGAACCCCCAGTACTTCTTCCTGGACTTGGCCGCGTCGCCCAGGTCCACCAGCTTTGAGGCGTCGACCGACTCCGTCCGAATGGACACCGAGTCCCGGTACTCCGGACGGTTCCTGTCCGTGCCGCTCCCGTAGTAGAGCGTGCGCACGGCATGCGGCCCGGACGCCGCCGGACTGGGGTGGTCCAACGTGTGGTCGGCCAGCACGGTCGCCGCGTCCGAGGGCGAGAGTTCGAGCGACGCGGCGCACGCCTGGGTCCCGAGCAGGGCCAGAACGGCGACCGCGACGCGGGACGGTCGGAGTCCGCGACTTGTCTTCATGGGAGGCATAAGTGGGGACGAGTTCGTCGGACGTGCAAGGGACGGGCCCGGGTCGGTCGCCCGCCGCCGCCCGACTCCCTCGGAGGCGTCGATGGCCACGCTGAAGCGCGAACTGGGCCTCTTCCACGTCTACGCCATCGCCACGGGCGCGACGCTGAGCTCGGGCTTCTTCCTGTTGCCCGGACTGGCGGCCGCGCAGGCGGGCGGCGCCGTTCCGCTGGCGTACCTGGCGGCCGGTCTCCTGCTGCTGCCCGGCATCCTGAGCATGGCCGAGCTCGCGACCGCGATGCCCCGAGCCGGCGGCATCTACTACTTCCTGGACCGCAGCATGGGCCAGCGGGTGGGCTCCATCGGGGGTTTCGGCACCTGGAGCACGCTGACGCTCAAGTCGGCGTTCGCGCTGGTGGGACTGGGCGCCTACCTGAAGGTGTACATGCCGGACGTCCCGGCCGAGCCCATCGCCTTCGCCTTCGCGCTCGCGTTCGGGGCCGTCAATCTCCTGGGCGCCAAGAAGTCCAGCGGTCTGCAGCTCGTCATGACCGTCGCGCTCTTGGCCATGATGGGCTGGGTCGTCGGCGCCGCGGCGACGGCGCTGGATCCGCGGGCGTTCCAGGGCGTCTTCGAGCTCGGCGCCTCGCCGTTCTTCGCCACGGTGGGGCTCGTGATCGTCTCGTTCATGGGGCTCACGCACGTGGCTTCCGTGTCGGAGGAGGTCAAGAACCCGGACCGCAACCTCGCCCTGGGCATGCTGCTGGCGTTCGTCACCGTGCTCGTCATCTACGTCGTCGGGACCTGGGCCATGATCGGCGCCGTCGGCTTGGACGCCCTCGCCGCCGACGGGGGCAACCTGACGCCGGCGGCGCTGATGGCCCGCGCCGTGGCCGGGGACGCCGGCATGGCCGTCATGACCGTCGCCGCGATCCTCGCGTTCACGTCGGTGGGCAACGCCGGCGTCCTCGCGGCCAGCCGCTACCCGCTGGCGATGAGCCGGGACCACCTGCTGCCGGCCGCGTTTCATCGGGTCGGCGCCCGGGGCAGCCCCTACGTGGCCGTCCTGGCGACGGTGGCGCTGATCGTCCTCTGGCTGGCGCTCTTCGATCCCTCGAGCATCGCGAAGCTGGCCGGGGCCTTTCAGCTGCTCATGTTCGGGCTCGCCTGCCTGGCGGTGATCGTCATGCGCGAGAGCGGCCTGGCGCCGTACGACCCCGGGTTTCGGTCTCCGTTCTATCCCTGGATCCAGATCGTCGGCGTGATCGTGCCGCTCCCCCTGATCGTGCAGATGGGGTGGCTGGCGACGCTCGTGAGCGTGGCGTTCATCGTCTTCGGGATCGTCTGGTACGGGATCTACGGTCGGGACCACGTGCGTCGCGAGGGCGCGCTGTACCACGTCTTCGAGCGTCTGGGCCAGCAGCGCAACGAAGGGCTCGAGCGGGAGCTAAGGCAGATCCTCAAGGAGAAGGGCGTGCGGGACGCGGACCCCTTCGAGGAGCTCATGGCGTCGGCCGAGGTCTTGGATTGTCCCGGCTCCGTTTCGTTCTCCGAGCTGGTCGAGCGGGTCGCCGAGATCTTCGCCGCCCGCCTCGGCGTCGACGCCTCCTCGGTCGCGGGCGACATGATCGCGGGCTGCGGCGACGCCCTGACGCCCGTGTCGCAGGGCGTGGTGCTGCCCGACCTGCGCCTGGCCTCCGTGGCGGAGCCCTGCATGGTGCTGGCGCGCGTGGCCGAGGGCGTCGAGATCGACATCGGCGAACCGGTCGTGCCGCCCGCGGAGGACGAGCGCATCCAAGCGGCGTTCTTCCTGGCCAGTCCAGAGGCCGATCACCGCCGCCACATGCGCATCCTGGCCCACATCGCGGGCCGGGTGGACGACGAGAGCTTTCTCGTCGAGTGGCTCGAGGCCGAGGACGGCCTCGAGCTGCGCGAGGTGATGCTCCGCGACGAGCGCATGCTGGTCGTCGAAGTGCTCCGCGAAGGCGCGTCCAGTCGGTTGGCCGGAACGACGATCGCCGAAATGGCGCTGCCCGACAGCACCCTGGCGGCGATGATCCGCCGGAAAGGCCAGCTCGTGGTGCCGCACGACGACACGGTGGTCGAGGCGGGGGATCGGCTGACCATCCTGGGGTCTCCGCGCGACATCCTGGACCTTCGGCACCGCTACGACGTGCATGCCACGACGGCGCCTCGCTGGTGGCGCGCGAAGGGCGGCCAGGCCGCCGCGAGCGTGCGCGCGGGCGACGCCGAAGCGGAAGAGACGTCGCCGTGAGGCTCTGGAGCGGGACCAGCGGCTTCTCCTACAAGGAGTGGAAGGGGAGCTTCTACCCGGAGAAGATCCAGCCCAAGGCCATGCTGGAGCACTACGCCGGGCGCCTGAACAGCGTCGAGATCAACGCCACGTTCTATCGAATGCCTCGATCCGAGACGCTCAGGCGGTGGGCCGAGGTCGTGCCCGACGACTTCCGGTTCGTGCTCAAGGCGAACCGCCGAATCACGCACACGAAGCGGCTCAGGGACGCCGACGACCCGCTGGACTACATGCTCCGCACCGCCCTGGACGCGCTTGGCGACAAGCTGGGACCGATCCTCTTCCAGCTGCCTCCGTGGCTTCCGCGCGACGTCGAGCGGCTCCGGGCGTTCTTGGAGCTGATCCCGGACGGCGTCCGGTCGGCGTTCGAGTTTCGGCACGAGAGCTGGGGCGAAGAGGAAGTGGACGCCGCGCTGGCCGCGCGGAACGCGGCCCGGGTAGCGGTGGACGCGGAAGGCGGTTCTCCGCAGGTGGCCGCGACGGCCGACTTCGGCTACGCGAGACTGCGGCGCCCGGCGTACGAACGGTCGGAACTGGCGGTGTGGGCGGAACGGCTGGCGCGCGAGCCCTGGCGAGACGCCTTCGTCTTCTTCAAGCACGAGGACGAGGGGTCGGGTCCCAAAGCCGCGCATCGGTTTCGGGAGCGGTGGGGCGCGACGGGGACGGGTTCCGCCGGCTGACCGCAGCGCGCGGGCGGTCGGCCGTTGGCCGGGTCGGGCTCTACTCCGCTGCCCACACCACGAGCTGGAGCTCGCTGTCGTCGATCAGAGTGTACTCGGGCGTTCGACCCGACAGCTCCGCGCTCTCGTCGAGAATGGTCGGAACGCCGTCTCCCCTTCGATCCACGATGCGAGTGCGACCCAAGTTCTCGTTCTCCGGAATTCGGCAACGGCCCAGCAAGGACACGATCAACTCGTTTCTGCAGTACTGCCGCAGGTGCATGCTGTCCGTGGTGAGCGTATTGGCGAGCCCGCCCGGCACGTAGAGTTCCAGGCGGTCCGCAAACATGTGCAGCCGGATCCGTGCGCCGGCCATCGAGTAGTCGCGGTGAGCCACTGCGTTGGCGATCGCCTCGAAGACCGCCTTGTCGCTGAACTGCGGACGCTCCACGCGCGCGGTGCGCTTTGTCGCGCGCACCAGCATGTTGCGACGCACGAAATGAAGCGCCTCGAAGATCTGAACGTCCAATGGCCCGCCGATGTCCCGGGCGTCGATCTGATAGTCGACGTCGCTTCGCTCGCCCGCGTAGCTCACGGCCTGAATGTACGCGTGAGGCATCCAATTCGCAGGAGAAGAGGAGCAGAGCAGCGCACCGCTCACCGTAATCCTAGTCGTGCCGTCTCCGTCGTCCGCGACAAGACGCATCTTTTCGAGAGCCGTCGCAGTCGGGGGCGTATCCGGCGCCAAGAGCTTGTCCACGAGACGCGCTTCGATGTCGTCGGCCGTTGTACCGGGAATCGGGGTTTCGTCGAATCGAATGACGCGGGATTGACTGCGTTCCTGAAAAAGACGTCCAAGAGCTTCCCAAGGGATCTTCCGCTTGGCGCTGTCGATGCGACGAAAGTAGCCTCCCGGACTCTCGTGTACGAACAGGCTGCGGGGCACGGCGACCAAGATCACGCAACGAGGCACGTCGTCGGAGTCGGCCAACTCAATTTTGTGGATTTCCGCGTCGAGTGGGGGACTGACCGAGTCGTTGCACACCTCCTGAATCCAGTTTTCCACCAGATCAAGGCGATTCAAGGGAATTCCAACGATCTCCCTGTGCCTGTCTTCCACTCCGAAGACGATCGTTCCTCCTTTGGAATTGGCCATCGCGGCCATCTCGTCGGCAATGGAGTCTCTTCTAGGGCCCGTGACCGTGTTTCCAGACACGAAAACGCGCTTGAGCTCGAGAGTGACGTCCTCGCCGAGCCGAATCCGGCGCTGAAGGTTCGTGCGATCCATCGTTTTCCAAATCCGTCCATGACGCGGCAAATTCGAATCGAGCACGTGGCCCACCGGCCGCAATGCCTCGTAGGCGACGGCGCACTGTAGAGATTTCTTTTCGATGGGTCGGCGCAAGGGGCATCGTAACCCGCTCGCGGCGCGGTGTCACGTCCTCGGAGGGGCCGGTCGCACGCAAGTTCCGCTGCCGAGGGCGGGGTCGAAGACGCCCCGGCGCGGAGCCTTCGCCCAGCTCCGCCGCCGGGGGTAGATGGCTGATCGCGTGGATTCGCATGGCGGGGCGCCGGTGGTCGAAGCCGGCCCCTTGACATTCCGGGCGCCTGGCGTCGATCATGAACGGACTCCAACGCCGCGACGCGGTGCGGCTTCGATTCGGAGGGATCGACGAGGCGCTTGGTTTGGACTGCCGTGCGCCCCGGGCGCAGCTGGGCGGTCGTTGGGGATCTCCGCAGCGCCAGCGCGAGCGACTACCGGAGGGTGTGCGCGATGATGATCAAGATTGCGAAGGCCAGCGACGTCCCGTCGTCGGAAGTGACGCCGGAGTCCGTCTACATCGACCGGCGGAAGTTCCTGGGCGACCTCGCGGGTCGGAGCGCGGCCGCCGCCGTCGCGGGCGGCGCGGCGTCCAGCGCGCTGGCGCTGGCCGCGCCCGGGAGCCTTCGCGCCCAGGACGAGATCGACGACGAGCCGAACACCTTCGAGGAGATCACGACCTACAACAACTTCTACGAGTTCGGCACGGACAAGAAGTCGCCGTCCAAGAACGCGCACACGCTGCGCGTCGAGCCGTGGTCCGTCCGGGTCGACGGGCTGTGCGACAATCCGGCCGACTACCACCTCGAGGACTTCGTCAAGCCGTCCGCGATCGAGGATCGGACCTATCGACTCCGCTGCGTCGAGGGGTGGTCCATGGTGATCCCGTGGCGGGGATTCCCGTTGGCCGACGTCGTGCGACGCGCCTCGCCCGCCTCGGCGGCCCGGTACGTGCAGTTCGAGACGCTGTGGGATCCGGACCAGATGCCGGAGCGCAGGTGGAGGCCCCGGATCGGATGGCCGTACCGGGAAGGCCTCCGGCTGGACGAGGCCATGCACCCGCTGTCGTTCCTGGTCACCGGGCTGTACGGCAAGGCGCTTCCGAACCAGAACGGAGCGCCGCTTCGCCTGGCGGTGCCCTGGAAGTACGGGTTCAAGTCCATCAAGTCGATCGTGCGGATGACGTTCACCGAGAACGAACCGGAGACCACCTGGGCGACCCAGACGCCGAGCGAGTACGGGTTCTACTCGAACGTGAACCCGGACGTCGCGCATCCGCGCTGGAGCCAGTCGACCGAGAAGCGCATCGACGGCAGCCGACTCTTCGGCTCGCGTCGCATCGAGACCCGGTTTCTGAACGGGTACGCCGACGAGGTGGCCCACCTGTACGAGGGGATGGACCTCCGGAAGCACTTCTGACGGTGGCCTCGGGGCCGGCGCGCCGTCGGTCGCAGGGAGAGACGGCCGCACCGAGGCCTCGACGCGCATCCGCGTCCATCGCGGCGGCCGAACGTCGGGTTCTCGTGGGCAAGGTCGGCGTGTGGATGGTCGCCCTGGCGCCTCCGACGTGGCTGGCCGTGGGGCTCTTCCGACGCGCGCTCGGCGTCAACCCGACCGAGACGATCATCCTGGTGGAAGGGCGTTGGGCCCTGGCCTTCCTGATCGCGACGCTGGCGATCACCCCGCTGCGGCGCCTGACGAAGTGGAACCGCGTCGTTCGCTTTCGGCGCCTGTTGGGACTGTTCGCGTTCTTCCACGCCTCGGTGCACGTGCTCGCGTACGTCGGGATCGACCACCTCTTCGACTTGGCCGTCGTCGTCGAGGACGTCCTCGAGCGGCGCTACATCACGGCGGGATTCGCGGCGCTGGTCCTGATGGTCCCGCTAGCCGCGACGTCGACCAAGGGGTGGATCCGGCGGCTCGGGAAACGCTGGCGGCGGCTCCATCGTCTGGTCTACGTTGCGGCGGCCTTGGGCGTGCTCCACTTCTACTGGAAGGTGAGGGCGGACACGTTCTGGCCCCTGGTGACCACAGCGATCCTGGCGGCCCTGTTCTCCGCCAGACTGGTCCACTGGGCGAAATCGAGGGCGAAGAGGAGGGGCCTGCGGAAGTGAGGATCCTGGATCGTCCGTGGGCGCGGTTCGGCGCACTCGTCGTTGTCGGACTGCAGGCGTCGCCCGCGGCCCCGGAGCGCCGGGACGCTCGGATCGATCCGGTCGACCGGGTCGGCGCCGTCGCGTCGGCGCCGGCCTCGTGGGTCCGGGACCGCGGCCTCCCGGTGCAGGCGCCGCCTTCGGAGTGGCACGAGTTCTACTTCACCCGCGCGGCCTACACCTCGCCCAGGGGCTGGGGCGGCGGGCACAGCTGGTCCACCGACTTCCCGAAGGCCGACCAGCAGTTCCTGACCGTGCTCAAGCGGCTGACGAACCTGGACGCGTACGGCCGGAAGAATGCGGTCCTGCTGACGGACCCGGGAATTCGCCGCTATCCGTTCCTGTACGCCTTGGAGGTCGGGTACATGAACCTCACGCAGGCGGAGATCGTCGGGCTCAGGGACTACCTCGAGGCGGGCGGCTTTCTGGTCATCGACGACTTTTGGGGTTCGCGCGAATGGGCGCGGTTCGAGCGCCAGATGGGCAAGGTCTTCCCCGGGCGGTCCATCGTCGACCTGGACCTGGACCACCCGGTCTTCAGCACCTTCTACGACATCGACGAGATCCTGCAGGTGCCGGCCTACCGGCGCTGGGGAGGGCGCACGAGCGAGCAGGACGGGTACGTCCCTCGGGTTCGGGGGATCCTGGACGACGACGGCCGACTGATGGTGATGATCAACTGGAACACGGACCTGGGCGACGCGTGGGAGTGGGCCGAGCAGCCCGACTATCCTCTCGACCGCTCGACGTTCGCCTTCCAGATGGGCGTGAACATGGTCGTCTACGCGATGAGTCACTGACGGTGAACGCCGGTGCGTAGCGCGGGCGCGGCGCTTGGTCGATGAGCGGCGTCTTCGAGTTCCTGTTCAAGTTCCAGCCCGCGCTGTTTCGCGAGGGCGACTTCGCCTTCCTGTCTCCGTGGCCCCTGGCGGCCCTCGGAGCCGGCGCCGCCGCGCTGGCGACGCTGGCCGTGCTCAGCTACGTCAAGGCCAGGGGCGCGAGCGGGCGGGGCGACCGCTGGACGCTGGGCGCGCTCCGGGGCGCGACGCTGGCCCTGCTCTTCCTGATCGCCATGCAGCCGGGGCTCGTGCTCACGTCCGTGGTGCCCGAGCGGAACTTCCTGGCCGTGCTGGTCGACGATTCGCGCAGCATGACGATCGCCGACGCCGACGGGTCCACTCGCGCCTACAAGGCGACCTCGTTGCTGGATCCCGCCGGCGATCTGGTCGGCGCCCTGGCCGAGGACTTCGCGATCCGCTACTTCCGCTTCTCGTCCTCCCCGCAGCGCATGGGAGGACTGGAGGACCTCGAGTTCGACGGCTCCCAGACCCGAATCGGGGACGCGTTGACGCACGCCCTGGACGAGCTCCAAGGGGTGCCGCTGTCCGGCGTCGTGCTGCTCTCCGACGGCGGGGACAACGCGGACCGGGCGATCGCGGACGCGTTGCTGCCCCTGAGGGCCGCGTCGGTTCCCGTCTTCTCCGTCGGCCTGGGCGACGAAGAGACGGAGTCGGACGTCCAGGTCGCCCGCGTCGACGTTCCCGCCTCCGTGCTGGCGGGCTCCTCGACGGTCGTCAACGTGGTCGTGGAGTCTCGCGGGCACCGGGGCCGTCCGACCGAGATCGTCGTCGAGGACATGGGACGCATCGTCGCGACCGAGGAGATCGCGCTGCCCCGCGACGGACAGCCGCTGGTCGTCCCCGTCGCCGTCGCGCTCGAGGCCGAGGGCGCCCGCGAGCTCTCCTTTCGGATTCCGGCGCTCCAGGGAGAGCGCGTCGTCGAGAACAACGAGTCGCGCGCCGTGGTCCAGGTCGTCGATCGCGCGGAGAAGATCCTGTACTTCGAGGGAGAGCCCCGCCACGAGGTGGCGTTCACGCTCCGGGCCGTCGCCGGGGACGAGAACCTGCAGGTCGTGCTCCTGCAGCGCACGGCGGAGAACAAGTTCTTTCGGCGCAACCTGGCCGATTCGCTCGAGTTGCTGGCCGGTTTCCCGACCACCCGCGAAGAGCTGTTCCGCTATCGCGCCCTCGTTCTCGGATCCGTGGAGGCGAGCTTCTTCACCCACGATCAACTCGACATGATCGTCGATTTCGTCAGCGACCGGGGCGGCACGCTCCTCGTTCTGGGCGGGCGTCGGGCGCTGGCCGAGGGGGGCTACATGGGAACCCCGCTGGAAGCCGTCCTTCCCGTCGTGCTGGAGGAGACCGTCGGGGCCACGCCGACCGAGCGGCTGGTCTTCGTCAAGGTCTCGCCCACCTCCGCCGGCCGGGGCCATCCGGCGGTTCGGATCGACGGCGACGTCCAGCGGTCCGTCGCGCGCTGGGACTCGCTGCCGGCCGTCTCGACGTCGAACGTCGTGACCGCGCTCAAGTCGGGCGCCACCGAGCTGCTCAGAGGCCGGGTGGTGGAGAGCGCGCCGGTCGGCCCGGACGGCGACCGGGTGGTGTTGGCCTACCAGCGCTACGGCAAGGGGCGCTCCATGGCGCTCGCCGTCCAGGACACCTGGCTGTGGCAGATGGACCACACGGTTTCGCTCGAGGACCAGAGCCACGAGACCTTCTGGAGACGGTTGCTGCGCTGGCTCGTCGCCGACACGCCGGACCCCGTGGAGGCGAGAGCGGCCCGGGAGACCGTCGAGGCGGGCGAGCGGGCGACCGTGCAGGCGACGGTGTTGGACGAGGGATTCGGGGCCGTCAACGGCGCCGACGTCACGGCGCGGATCACGACGCCCACCGGCGAGACGTTCGATGCGCCGATGGAGTGGTCGGTCGCGGAGGACGGCGAGTACGCCGCGTCGTTCACTCCCGAGATGGACGGCCTCTTCGAGGTCGAGGTGGAGGCGGTCCGGGACACGACGGTTCTGGGCTCCGCACGAACCGCCGTGCGGGTGGCTCCCGGCACGGAGGAGTACCGCGATCCGCGCCAGCGTCGGGGCCTCCTGGAGCGAATCGCCGACGACACCGGGGGGCGCTACTACACGGTCGAGACGGTGGGCTCCCTGCCGGAGGACGTGCGGTTCAGGGGCGGAGGCGTGACGGTGGTCGAGGAGCGCGACCTGTGGGACATGCCCATCCTCTTCCTGCTGACGGCCGGCCTGCTGAGCGCGGAGTGGACGTACCGTCGGAAGCGGGCGTTGGCGTGAAGCGGCGAGCGGTGCGGCGACGCCTGTGCTGGACGCTGGCGGCGGGCCTCTGGCCGGCCGCGGCGGCGGGACAGAACACTCACCTGCTCTTGATCTCGGGGCTGGGCGGCGAGCCCCGGTACACGGAGGCGTTCCACGGATGGCTCAGTCGCTTCGCCGACGCCGCGACGGAACGCTACGGGATCCCGACCGAGAGGATCGCGTATCTCGCCGAGGATCCGGCTCTGGACCCGACGCGCATCCGGGGGCGGTCCACGGCCTTGGGGATCCAGGCGGCGTTCGCGGAGCTCAACGCGGCCGCGCAGCCGCAGGACGACCTGGTCGTCGTCCTGGTCGGGCACGGGACGTTCGCGAACGGGACGGCGCGCTTCAACGTCCCGGGCCCGGACGTGACGCCCGACGACGTGGCGCTCCTCGTCGAGGAGTTCGGCGGGCGCCGCGTCACCGTGGTGAACGCGGCGAGCGCGTCGGGTCCCTTCGTGCAAGCCTTGTCCGGCCCCGGCCGAACGGTGATCGCGGCGACGCGCACGGGCCGGGAACGCAACCTGACGCGCTTCGGACTCCACTTCGTGGAAGCGTTCGCCGACGACGGCGCCGACGTGGACAAGGACTCCCGCGTCTCCATGGCGGAGGCCTTCGGCTACGCGGTGCGCGAAGTCGAGCGCGAGTACGAGGGAGACGACCGATTGCTCACCGAGCACGCGGTCCTGGACGACAACGGCGACGGCGAGGGAAGTCGGGAGCTGGGCGAGGAGGGCGGGGACGGCGCCTTGGCCCGCACCGTCTTTCTGACGTCGGCGGAGGGTCGGGACGGGAGTTCGCCGTCGGCGGCGCTCAGCGCGCTGTACGCCGAAAAGGCGGCCATCGAGGCTCGGATCGAGGACCTGCGGCGCGTCAAGGCGCAGCTTTCGCAGGAGCGCTACGAGGACGAGCTGGAATCCCTGCTGGTGGAGTTGGCGCTCAAGAATCGGGAGATCCGGGCGACGGGGACGGAGGGCTGAAGCCGGACGCGTCTTCCTTCGGGTGCGGCGGTCTTGTCCAGTTCGGAATCCGCGAGCGAAGTTTCCACTTCGCGGGACCTTGGCGGCGAGTTCGAAACTGACGCCGGGATCCCGCGGGCGTGGATCGCATCGCGCGACACCAGTGGTCGTTTTGCGTGGGACGCGCGATGCTCGCACTCGCCGCTCGCGCTCCGCACCTTGGGGTCGAGGCGTGGCGAGGATATTGCGCCATGAGGCCATGTCGTTGTGCGACAGGGATGTGAAAGTCCATCCGATCAGTGTTCACCGGATATCGGCCTGATGGCGGAAATCGATCTCCCGTACGAGCAAGCCGCGAGCCTCGAGCTCGTTCGAGGGCCCCTCGCGGATCTCCTCGGCGGCGAACGCCGCATGTGCCTGGGCGGCGGCGTGGCGCTCGCCGCCCGGTGGGCCCATCGCTGCAGCCTCGACATCTGGCTCTTCGCTGATCCGTCGGCCTACGCGGGCGCGTTCCTGAATCGCCGTCGGTTCCACCGCGACGTCCGTCTTCGCGAAGTGGCCGCCGTAGGCGTCGGCCCGGACGCGACCCGAATCGTGCTGTTCGGCGGCGGCGAGGTCACTCTTTGCACTGGACCCCCCGTGACCGCCCGCGCCAAGTCCGAAGACGTCGTTCGCGGGACCGGTCTTCGGCTCGCGTCGAGCGCGGAGATCCTCGCGAGGAAGGTCGGATACCCGATCGCGGCTCGTGGAGAGGTCGTGCCTTCGGACATCTACGATTTCGTGGCGGCCCGGCGTCACGACGCCGTCGCGCTCAGGGAAGCGCTTCGGGCGCTCATTCCGAGCGAGCTCGACGAGATCGGCAGCGCGATCCGGCATCTGCCCGCAGACTGGATGCGGTCGCACCCTCAGCGACTCATCGATCCGGACGACGCGGAAGACGCTGTCCACGCCGTGGCCATCGCGCGCAGACTCATCGACCGGGAACGCCGTGCCCGGGGTCCGTCGCCCTCGGACCTCACCCCCCGGGAATCCTGACCGATGCTGGACCTCGCGAAGGTGCGCGCGTTCTACTTCGATCCGCCGCCCCCCGACCCCGGGCGTCGACCCACCCGCGAGGAGCTCTACGCCGAGGCCGAGCGCCGTGCGGTCAGGGCATGCCTTGACTGCGGCAAAGATCCGAAGGAACGGGGCCTTGGAGAACACGGTTCCCTGATCGGCGGTCCAGGGAAGCCTTTGCGCCTCCTCAGCTACGATCCCGAGCGGCGACTCCACCGGACCCCTCTCCCTCTGTCGTGGTTCGATCGCCCCGAGGCGAGGGAGCCATCGACGGACCTTCCGGATCCGGGATTCTTCGCTGGCCTCTCCGGCATTCACCTCGGCGGTGTCGCCGACCGACCCAGCGGGACGGAACTCGAGTGCATCTTTCGCTCGGCCGACCCGTCGCGCACCGAGAGCGGTCACCTGTGGGGCGTGTTCGCCTGCATGCGCAGATGCGAACTCCCCAGCCTCCTCTCCTTGAGTGGCCTTTCCCTCTACGAGATCGCTCGCGCCGTCCACCTGTCGGGCACGACTCGGGGCGACGTCATCCGGTGGCTCAATCAGTTCGGCGCCCGGCCGCCCGAGGAAGCTCCCCAGGACTCCGGGTGAACGTCGGTCGGCCCGCCGGGACCGGCACCGGTTCCACTCCGTGCCTCCCCTCGGCGACGGCAGCGCTCGTCGGCGCGATTCGGCCCCGGGCGTCGAAGAAGTCGAATCGGGAGACCGTCGTCGTTCGTCGGGCCGGTCCAATCCATCGGCGAAGCCGCTGCTCCCCGACGGCCGTTCGCGACTTCGGGCGTTGTCGCTCATTGACAAGCGCATGCTGCGGGCGGAGTTTCAGGCCCGCGAGACGGGACCGCCGCCTGATGGGGATGGGCGTGTGCGATTCGCGGACCACCGCTGGAGCCCACGCGCCGTCGTCCCCTGTCGCCCGTTGCAGTCTTGGCCTCGGGGGCGGAGGCGGCGCAACGGACCTCGGGAACCACGGTTTCCTGCAACGCGGCGAGGACGAGGATGGGACACGGGTTCGTTGCCGCTGAATCGGTCGGTCGCGCGTCGGCACTCGAGCGCGCGGGCTTCCGCGTCGGCGCGTGCGGCACCCACAGCACCCGTCCTCTCCTGCTCCGCGAGCTCTCCGAGTTGCTCCAGGCTCTCCCGCCAAGCGCGCCCCGCAGCGACTACAGGGCGGCCGTCGTGGACGAAAACGCGCTGGGGAAGCCGACCCGCTCCACGCGGCTGACCACTTGGCAGTGTCTCGCGCAGCTCTACGGACTCGACCCGGGAATCCCCTTGTTTCGAGTGTTCCGGCGCCTCTGGGCCCTCGAGCGAAGGAACGCCCGCGGTCGCGCTCTGCTGGCCGTGCTCTCGGCCCTCGCCCGCGACCCGCTGCTGCGGACCACCGCAGGACCGGTGTTGGCGCTCGCGCCCGGGGAGGAGCTGGTGCGCGCCGAGTTCGAGGCCTCCATCCGGGAGGAGACGGGCGCCCGCTTCAACGACGCCGTGCTCCGCAAGGTGGCGAGCAACGCCGCCAGTTCCTGGAGTCGATCGGGTCACCTTCGGGGGCGCGTGCAGAAGGAGCGCCGCGCCGTTTCCCCGACCCCGGCGGCCGCCGCGCTGGCCATTTGGCTGGGCGAGGTCGAGGGACGGGCGGGCTTGGGCCTGATCGACTCCGCCTGGGCGGCGGCGCTCGATGCGCCGGACGGGGCGATGCGCGATCAAGCCCTCCGAGCTAGCCGGCTGGGCTTGGTTCGCTTGCGGGCGGCGGGCAATGTGGTCGAAGCGTCGGCGCGAGCGTTGGACCCGGGAGCCTCTCCATGAATCGGATCACCGAGCTGGCGCGGATCTACCGCCGCCACGTCGGCGTCCCTTGGCAGGGCACGCTCGCGGGGGCTGAACGAGTGATGATGATCGTCTATCCGAAGGAAGCGGAACTCCACCTGCGCGCCCGCATCGGCGAGTTCGAGCAGGCGACGCTCGCCGAGGGCCGTAGGTGGACGGAGGCCGACGCCACCCGCTGGTTCGCGCGGTGGATGGCGGAGCACGAGTACAGAGACGCCTATTTCGCTACTCCGGAGCTCCTGGATGGTTCGCCCTTACGGGACTTCCACGACTTCGCCGTCCGGTGCTTGAAGACGGCGCTCGAGGCTGCGGACGAGGAAACCGTCGTCGCCCTGACCGGCGCGGCCTCGCTGTACGGCTTCATGCGCGTCTCGGACCTCGTCCACTCGGTCGAGTCCCGGATCCCGGGTCGCTTGGCCGTGTTCTTCCCGGGCACGAGAAGCGAAAACAACTACCGTCTCCTGGACGCGCGCGACGGATGGAGTTACATGGCGCAGCCGATCACCCTGAACGAAGAGTGGATTCCGTGACGACTCCGCTGATCCACCAGGTCCTCGATCGCGACCCGCTGCAGGTCAGGCTCGCGAACAACGGCCAAGCCCGAATCGCGCAGGGAAGCGACGAGCGCGTCATGCGGGAGTTGCAGGCCGAGCTCGAGACCTTCGTGTGCAAGGGACAGTTCGCCGACGCGCTCGTGCGGATACTGGAGCGCTACCTTGCAAGCCTCGAGGGGTCGCGCCAGGACGCGGTGTGGGTGAGCGGCTTCTTCGGAAGCGGCAAGTCCCATCTTCTCAAGGTGCTTGCGCATCTATGGGTCGACACCCCGTTCGACGACGGTCGGACGGCCCGCGCCATGGTCGCCGATCGGCTTCCGCCGCGCGTCCGGGACGCGCTCGTCGAGCTCGACGGACGCGCCCGGCGGACCGGCATCAGGCCCATGGCCGCAGCCGGATCGCTTCTCGGGGGCAGCGTCGACCATGTGCGCCTCGCGGTGCTCTCGATCGTCCATCGGGCGTGCGAGCTGCCGGAGCAGTACGCCCAAGCCCGTTTCTGCCTACGGTTGCGCGACCTGGGCGTGCTGGCCGAGGTGCGGGGCGCCGTCGAGGCGGCGGGCAAGTCGTGGGCGCGCGAGCTGGACCACCTTCTCGTCAGCCCTGTCATCGCGGACGCTGTCTTGAAGGCGTCGCCCGAACTCGCCGGAGATGCGAGCGAGTTGCGGAAGCTCCTCCGCAAACAGTTCCCGCAGCCGAGAACCGACATCACCACCGAGCAGTTCGTCTCTGCCGCGCGGAACGCTCTCGCTCCGAACGGCGGTCGTCTGCCGCACACCGTCGTCGTGCTCGACGAGGTCCAGCAGTACATCAACGAAGCCGGGGACCGGGCGCAGATCGTGACGGAGGTAGCCGAAGCGCTGCAAACGCGGTTCGACAGTCGCGTCCTCCTGGTCGCATCGGGCCAGTCGGCGCTCGCGGGCGGCCATCCGTCGCTTCAGTGGCTGCAGGACCGGTTCCGGATCCCCGTGCAGCTGGCCGACGCGGAGGTCGAGACCGTTACGCGCGAGGTGCTGTTGCGAAAAAAGCCCGCAGCGGAGCCGTCCATTCGGGAGGTCCTCGAGCGGCACGCGGGCGAGGTCTCGCGCCACTTGCAGGGCTCGAAGTTCGCCGTGCGGGCCGAGGACAAGTCCCTCGACGTGCCCGACTATCCGCTTCTCCGCACGCGCCGCCGCTTCTGGGAGGAGTGCTTTCGGACTGCGGACCCTGCGGGCAACGCGAGCCAGCTCCGATCACAACTGCGCATCCTGCACGACTCGCTTCGCGGGATCGCGAGGCGCCCGCTGGGCGCCGTCATCCCGGCGAGCGATCTTTTTCGAGCGTTGGCTCAGGACCTGGTCGCTTCCGGCGTGTTGCTGAACGAGATCAACACCAGGATCCGACAGCTCGAGGCCGAGGCCGACGGCACGCTGAAGGCCGATCTCTGCGGCTTGACTTTCCTGATCGGCAAGCTCCCCAGGGAGAAGGGAGTGGACGCGGGGATCCGGGCCAATGCGGCCACGCTCGCCGATCTGCTGGTTGACGATGTGCGACCGAACTCCGGGAAGTTTCGCAGGCGCGTCGAGAAGACGTTGGTCGATCTCGCCGACCAGGGCGTCCTCATGACGGTGGACGACGAATACCGCATTCAGACCCGTGAGGGGGCCGAGTGGGAGCGCGCCTTTCGGGAGACTCGGACCCGACTGGCGCGAACCGAGGTCGAGATCGCGGAGCGACGGGATCGGCTCCTGAGGGATGCGGTGCGGGAGGAGCTCCGGTCCGTTCGGCTCGTGCAGGGCGAAGCGAAGATGAGGCGTCGGGTGACGTTGCATTTCGGCATGGATCGGCCGGGCGCGAACGGGAAGGCTGCGGACATCCTCTGGGCTTGGGTGCGCGATGGATGGTCGTGCTCGCGCAAGAGCGTCCGCGACGACGCGCGCGAACTCGGCACGGAGGACCCGACCCTGTACGTCCATCTGCCGAAGAGGAGCGCTGAGGAGCTTCGCGGCTATGTCGTGACAGCCGAGGCGGCGCGGGCGGTGCTGGACGCGCGCGGAGTCCCTTCTTCGCCGGAAGGGCAGGAGGCGCGCGACGGAATGCGGAGCCGCCTGGAAGGCGCCGAAGCCAGGCGGGACCGGATCGTCGACGAGATCGTGCGTGCGGCCGGGGTCTTTCGGGGCGGGGGCGCAGAGGTGGACGGCGAAGGCTTGCGTGCCAAGGTTGAGTCGGGGGCCGACGCTTCGCTCGTGCGACTGTTTCCGCGTTTCCGAGACGGCGATCACGGGAGATGGGCCACTGCGCTCAAGCGCATTCGTGAAGGGACGGGAACCCCTTTTTCGGTAGTGGGCTGGGATGCGTCCACCTCGGACCACCCGGTCGCGCGGGAGGTGTTGGCGACCGTAAACGCCGGGGAAAGGGGTGGCACGGTGCGAAAGACCTTGACTGCGGCGCCTTACGGATGGCCGCAGGACGCGATCGATTCCGCGCTCCTGGGACTCCTCGCCCAAGGCTACTTGAGAGCGGAAGATCGGGGGCGACCGGTTGGCGTTGGCGAGCTGACGCAGCAGAAGGTCCCTTCGGTCCGCTTCCTCCCCGAGAAGGCGAGGTTGACGATCCGGCAGAGGACAGCGGTCCGAGGACTTTTCCGGCGCACGGGGCTTGCGACCAAATCCGGCGAGGAATCGGGGAGAGCGCCTGAGTTTCTGGCGATGTTGCGGAGCTTGGCGGACGGGGCCGGAGGTGATCCGCCCCTGCCTCCGGCCCCGGAGATCGAGTTCGTCCAGGCGTTGTCCGCCCTAAGCGGAAACGAACAACTCCTTGCAATCTTCGATGAACGGGACAGGATCGAACGATCTGTGGAGCGATGGGAAGCCGCTCGGAAGACGCGTCCCGTGCGTTGGGACGCGTGGGAGCTGGCCCTGGCACTGCGCCGACATGCGGAAGGCGAGGGCGGCGATACCGCCGGCGAGGTTGGCGAACAGCTCGATGCGATCAAAGGTCAGCGCTCGCTGCTGGCGGATCCCGATCCCGTGCAGCCCTGCGTGGCCCGGTTGGGGAGCGAGTTGCGGGATTCGCTTAGCGAGCTGCGAGCGCATCTAGCCGAAGCGGTTGAGGGGGCCAACGGTCGAATGGCGGCCGATCCGGCTTGGCAAAAGCTCGACGATGCGACGCGATCGGAAATTCTGCGCCGGGTGGGGCTCCAACCGGCGCGCGAGGTCCAAGTGGCATCGGACGCAGATCTCCGCGCCGAGCTCGACCGGCACGGTTTGGCAGCCTGGCGGTCCGATGTCGACGCCGTCCCGACGCGCGAGCGAAGGGCGCTGGGCGAGGCGGCCAAGCTGTTGCCGGACAAAGGTACGCGTGTACGCGTTCGGCGCGGGACGCTCATGGACCCTGAGGCGGTGCGCGGGTGGATCGCCGAACACGAGGAAAAGCTGAGGGTGGCGGTGCGGCAGGGTCCGGTGATTCTGGAATGACGACGGATTTGGGTTCGGGTGGTGCGAGACGATGACTTTCCGCGCCCTCCGCCTCGATGGATTCCTGTCGTTCGCGCCGCGATCCGAGCCTTTCGAGTTTCGGGACTTGAATGTTCTGATTGGTCCGAACGCGTCGGGAAAGACGAATTTCATCGAAGCGCTGCGGTTGTTGGCGGCGACGCCGGAAAACCTGGCGGCCGCCGTTCAGAGGAGAGATTGTAGCGCCTGCGAATGGCTCTGGAAGGGCGGCCCGACTGATTCTGCGGAAATCGAGGCCGTCCTGCAGACGGGAGATGGCCGGGACATCACTTATCGCCTGCGGATGGGGGCCGTAGGCTCGCGGTTCGAACTGCTGGACGAGGCGATTGAGGATGCCGGATCGGGCTCGAGCAACGGGGACCGCGGCGTCCGATTCCACTACCGATTCCAGGGTGGGAATCCGGTGATCGAAGTCGAGACCGAACGTGGCAGGGAGCGACGGTGCGTCGAAAGGTGGGACCTATTGCCGGATCAGTCGGTGTTGGCGCAGCGGAAGACCTCGGACCTGTATCCGTCGGAGATCGCGGATGTCGGGCGCGCGTTCTCTGGAATTCGGATCTTCGATCAGTGGATAATCGGCCCCCGCGCGCCTTCGAGGGGCGTGCCACAAACCGATATGCCCCTCAATCGGCTGCTGCCGGGCGGCAGCAACCTGGGCCTGATGCTGAATCACATCGAGCCGTCGGCTGAGACGAGGATCAATGCCCTGCTGAGGAGGGTTTTCCCAAGATTCGAACGTCTGTCGTTCCGGGAAGGGCGGCTCTGCGTCGTCGAGTCCGGGCTCAGATCTCCCATTCCAGCGTCGCGCGTTTCGGACGGCGCGTTGCGCTTCGTAGCGCTGTTGGCAATCCTCTTTTCACGTTCGCCTCCTTCGTTGCTTTGCATCGAGGCTCCGGAGATGGGTCTCCATCCCGACGCCGCGGCCCTGCTGGGCGAGGTGCTTGCAGAGGCGTCGAGTCGCATGCAGCTGATCGTGACCACGCATTCCGAGGCCCTGATCTCCGCACTGAGCGACCAGTCGGACGCCGTCGTCGCTTGTGAACGCTCCGCAGCTTCGACGGCGCTGCGGCGCCTGAGCTCGCGAGATCTGGTCGACTGGCTGGCCGACTACCAGCTGGGCGACCTGTGGAGAATGGGCGAACTGGGGGCGAATCCGTGAAAGGCGTCGAGTGGTACGTGGAGAGGGGAGGCCACCGTCGTGAGGCCAGGGCCGCGCGACGGACACGAATGGACCGCGTTTTCAAGGCGTTGAAGCGAGGAGTGCGGAATAGGCGGTCGCCCTCGATGCTGTTGTCGCGTCATCCCTGGGAAGAACGGCGCCGTCGCTCCCGGCGTGCATGGGAAGTGAATCCCGTCGAGATGCGCGTTGCTTTCGATGTCCTGAAGGACCGCGTCCGTGCGACACGCGTCGCGTCGCCGGACATTGGACGCAGTTCGTTCTTCGGAATCGAATTGTCGTCGTGACCGCTCCTCTGGATTCCGATCTCCGGGCCGATCTTGGTCGGGTCATTCGAGAGGCGCGGCGCGTAGCCGAAGCTGGCGCCCTCGAGGCCTTGGCCTCGTTGGCTGTTGGGGACGCCAGGCCCCACAGGCACATGTCGCTGACCGAGCAGGGCCTTCGCAACAAGCTTCGTGCACGGGGTCGGCAGGCGGGCGATCGATCCGGGATTTCCAGCGGTACGCAGCAGACGGCGCGCCTTGCCCACGAGGTTGCGTACGAACACTGGCATCGGATGCTCTTCGCCCGCTTTCTGGCAGAAAACCAGCTGTTGATCGCGCCGGACTACGAGGTGGCCGTATCGCTGGAGGATTGCCGAAAATTGGCCCGGGAAACCGGGCGGGACCCATGGGACTTGGCGGGCGAATGGGCGCGAGACGCTTTGCCTGGCGTCTTCGCCGACGCCGAACTGGTTTTTCGCCTCTCGCTTCCTACAGAGACCGTGCAGCGGCTTGAGGGACTTCTCGATTCGATCCCCAACACCGTCTTTACGGCGCAGGATTCCATGGGTTGGACGTATCAGTACTGGCGCTCCGAGGAAAAGGACCGAATCAACGATAGTGGCGCGAAGATCGGTGCGGACGACCTTCCCGCCGTCACTCAGCTATTCACGGAACGGTACATGGTGCTGTTCCTTTTGCACAATACGATAGGCGCGTGGTGGGCGGGGAAGACACTGGCTGCCGATCCGGCATTGGCGGAATCCGCGCAAGATGAAGATGCGCTGCGCCGCGAGGTTCGCCTTACTTCTGGAGGCGGATACGATTTTTCGTATCTACGGTTCACGCGGGGTCGTGCTGGGGCACGACACGGACACAACGAAAGCGAGGGCGAACCGGACGAGGAAGCGCGCGCGACGCCTTGGCGTCCGGCAGCAGGGAGCTTTTCAGATTGGCCTCGCAAGGCGCACGAGATCCGTGTTCTCGACCCGTGCTGCGGGAGTGGTCATTTTCTTGTGGAGGCCCTCGAGCTCTTGGTGCGTCTTCGCATGGAGGAAGAGCAGCTGGCTGTCGGCGAAGCGGTTCGAGCGGTGCTTCGGGACAACTTGTTCGGCTTGGAGATCGACCCCCGTTGCGCAGAGATCTCCGCATTCAACGTGGCACTGTCGGCATGGAGACTCGCGGGCGAGCAGTTGGATCTCCCCGCTTTGAGCGTCGCGTGTTGCGGCATCGCGCCTGCGGGAAGCGAAGACAGTTGGGTGCGCCTTGCTGACGATTTGGAAGGACTAGCGGCGGACAATCCGGATCTGCTCGACAGCGATCTGGAAACTCGCCGTGGGCCGCTCCAAGAGGGGATGAGGCGCCTGCATCGGTTGTTCCAGAAAGCGCCAGCGTTGGGATCCTTGATCGATCCGAAAGGCATGGGTGGCGATGGCCAACGGGACCTTCTTTCCGCAGACTATGGGAGTCTGAAGGATCTGCTTGACGTTGCAGTTGAGCGGGAACGGAGGGCCGGGGATCTTGGCCAGCGCACAGTGGCGGCAGCGGGCCTGGCACGCGCGGCGCAGATACTCCAGGGGCGCTACTCGCTGGTCTCGACTAACGTGCCCTTTCTGACTCGAGGCAAACAGGGTACTCGATTGCGGGACTTTGCTGAGACCCACCATGGAGATGCGAAAGCCGATCTGGCGACCATCTTTTTGTCGAGAATTTTCTTTTGGCTTGGTGGTTACGGGACCCAGGCCCTGGTTATGCCGCAGAATTGGCTCTACTTGAAGCGCTACAAGAAGCTCCGCCAGCGGCTGCTGAAGGAGCGGACATGGGACTTGGTAGTGAGGCTGGGCACCAGAGCGTTTGAGACGATTAGCGGGGATGTCGTCAATGTGGCCCTCGGTGTGTTTTCGGCTAGAAGGCCCGTGTTGAAATCGCCGATGGCGGGGTTGGATGCGTCGTCTTTGTGGGGGCAATCGGCAATTTCGATTGCGGAAAAGGCACGGTTGTTGGCTGGCGGGACGACAGTGGTGATGTCATTGCAGGCCGAACAGTTGGCAAACCCGGACGCCGTTGTGATGATTCATCCGGTTGGGGATCGTGCTCTTCTAGATAGTATAACGCATGGTCATTGTGGTATCATTACCAATGACTATCCCTCTTACGGCAGGTATTTTTGGGAGCTTCTACCAGATGGCGCCGCGTGGGTTTTCCAACAAAGCACAGTCAACCGGACGACGGACTTTGGAGGGAGAGAACGGTGTTTGTCACTTCATGGAATTGAATCGCGAGAATCTCCGACGAAGAAATCTCATTTGGCTGTGGCAAAGCGGTACATTTATGTAGGGCGAAAGATATGGGATCGCGAAGGGGTTGCTGTCTCCCAGATGGGTTCACTTCCTGTCACTCGCTACACGGGTGAGAAGTTCGACAACAACACGGCCGCACTCGGCCCTATCGGTTCTAAACACCTGCCCGCCGTCTGGGCATTCTGCTCCTCGCCTGAATACGCGGCAGCCGTCCGGAAATTCGACCAGAACTTAAAGGTAACCAACGCCACCGTGGTCAAGGTTCCCTTCGACCTCGATCACTGGACTCAAGTTGCCGCCGAGCTTTATCCCAACGGTCTCCCTGAGCCGTACTCGGACGACCCGACACAGTGGATCTTCCACGGAGATCCGTGTCGAAGCGTAGTGTGGGACGAGGAACCGAAGCGAATCACGTGCGGCCCTACCCGTATTGACCACACGGTGCTTCAGGTTGCCGTCGCTCGTCTGCTCGGGTATCGGTGGCCCGCTGAGCATGATCCCGAGATGCGCTTGGCCCCCGAGCAGCGGGCCCTTGTCGTCTCGTGCGCTGCCTACAGCGACCTCGCCGATTCGGACGGCATCGTCTGTCTTTCGGCCGTTCGTGGCGAGCCCAACGCAGCGGACCGCCTCCGCGCCCTGCTTGCAACAGCGTACGGAGACGACTGGTCTACGGCAACGGAACGTCGGCTCCTAGAGGCCACCAATCCCGGCGGCCGCCCACCCAGGTCGCTGGAACTCTGGCTCCGCGACCGCTTCTTCGAGGAGCACTGCAAGCTATTCCACCACCGTCCCTTCATCTGGCACGTCTGGGACGGGCGCAAGGACGGTTTCCACGCACTGGTCGACTACCACAGGCTCGCCGGAGCCGAGGGCGAGGGGAGGCGAACCCTCGAGTCGCTCGCGTACGCCTACTTGAACGATTGGATTGACCGGCAGCGGGCCGCCAAGGCCGACGGCGAAGCGGGAGCCGACGCCCGACTCGAACACGCGCTTGATCTACGGCAACAACTCGACCGCATCCTCGAGGGAGAGCCGCGGTACGACATCTTCGTGCGCTGGAAGCCGATCCACGCCCAGCCGGCTGGCTGGGAGCCGGACATGGACGACGGTGTTCGCCTGAACATTCGCCCCTTCATGCGAGCGCAACTGACCAAGGGTGGGCGGGCGGGAGCGGGAGTTCTTCGCTGTAAACCCAACGTCAAGTGGGGCAAGGACCGGGGCAAGGAACCGAAGGAGCCCCGCCCCAGGGCGAAGTTCCCATGGTTCTATGGATGTCCCGGTGGCGAAGCGCCCGCGGACTTTAAGGCCGCGGAGGACGCGGACTTCGACGGGAACCGCTGGAACGACTTGCACTACACGCGAGAGGCGAAGCGGGAGGCGCGGGAACGCGAACGTCGCGCCGAGAACGCGGAGCCCGGAGACGCCGATTCATGTTGAAGATCTTCGGTCGGCGTGGTCGCCTCCCGCCCGATGCGCGAAAGTGCGGCCGACCCGGTCTCCGCACCCGATCCGCAAACGCGTCCGCGTTCGGCGGGCGCGCTCGAACGTCGTTGCCGTAGGGATCCCCGTCTCATGCCTAGGCCCAGATCCCGCCGCGAGATCGAGCGGCTCCTCGGCGAGCTCGACCATGCGTCCGCAGACGAGATCGAGGGTCAGCACCTTGACTTTAAGGAATGGGCCGCTGGCAGCGCTCGGGAGGCTGTGCGCTCGGCGGTCTGCATGGCTAACGGAGGGGGCGGCACGGTCGTCTTCGGCGTTCGCGACAAGACGCGCGGGCGCGACCGCGCCATCGTCGGGGTCCCGCACGCGGCTTCGGTCGACCGACTCCGCAGCCAGGTGTACGACGGCACCGATCCCAAGCTGACCCCCGTCTTTGAGGAAGTCTCCGTTCCCGAAGGGACTGGGCGGCTGATCCTGATGCACGTCCATCCCGGCATTCGTCCGTACACGGACACGGCCGGCCGGGGCACGGTGAGCGTCGGCAAGGACTGCAAGCCGCTCACCGGATCGATCCGAAGACAGGTCATCGAGGCGTCCGTGGACGCGGATCTTACGGCGGAGACGGTCGACGCACCCCTCGCGGACGCGTTTTCGGCGGCGGCGATGGAGGCGCTTCGCGCGTCAGCGGAGCGGGAGCGAGTGCCGGGGGAGCTGCTCGGGCTTTCCGATCGCGACCTGCTGAAGGCCTTGGGCGTCGTCCGAGACGGGATGCCTACGAAGGCCGCCCTGCTGCTTGCGGGCTCGTCGGCGACCATCCGCCGACACGTCCCGGGTCATCTGTGGACGTGCATCCGCATGGCGTCGAGCACGGACTATCGCGATCGCGCCGATGGGACGGATTCCATTCCGGTGGCGCTGTCCCGCATCGTCGACCGAGTCATGGCCCACAATCCGATCGAGACGGTGCGTCGGGGGCTTTACCATCACGAGCACCGCACGTATCCGGAGGTCGCACTCCGGGAGTCTCTACTCAATGCGCTGTGCCACAGCGATTTTCGGATTCCAAGCCCCAGAATGGTGCGCGTCTGCGACGACCGCGTCGAGATCACGAGTCCCGGTGGCTTCGTCGGCGGCGTTACTGCGGAGAACATCCTGCACCACGCGCCCGCCACCCGAAACGCGGTCCTTGTGGACGCCATGGTTCGCCTCCGCCTGGTGAATCGCACGAACCTCGGGATGGACCGTATCTTTCGGTCGCTCCTGGTCGAGGGCAAGTCGCCGCCCGTCGTCGAGGATATCGGCCAGGCCGTGCGGCTGACCCTTCGGGCGTGCAAGGTGTCGCCGTCGTTTCGGGACTTCGTCGCCGAGGAGAGCGACCGGGGCGTCGAACTGAACACCGATCGCCTCTTGGTGTTGCACCGGTTGCTTCGCGCCGACGCGCTCGGCTTGGAGGAGGCGTCCGTCCTCTGTCAGCGCCAGGAGAGCGAAGTCCGCGTCCTCTTGGACGAGATGGACGCCGAGCTCGGCTACGTCGAACGGCTTGGTCGATCGAGCTCCGACGTCCGCTGGAGGCTGACCCCGCAGGTGCGCACACGGCTCGCCGGACCGCTCGCGGCGGTTCGCGACCCAAGCGCCGACCGGGAGCGCCTGAAGACGAAGATCGTCGCAGTGCTCCGGGAGCGAGCCCGGAGCGAGGATCCAGGGCTGACCAACGCCGACGTCCGAAGGATGACGGGGCTGGACCGCCATCGGGTGCGCAGGGTGGTCGGGCAGCTACAGGAGGCGGGCGTGGTCGAGGTTTCTGGGAGCGGCAGAGGCACTCGGTACGTGTACGCGGGCGAGAGGTGAGCGTGTCCAGCCGTCCGTCGCACTGTACGGAGGGGAGTGCGCCGATCTCCGGGGTGCGCGCAAATCGCGCAATTCTCGCCGTGGAAATGCGCACGAATTGCGATTTGCGCATTTTCCGCGCATTTCGGGCGCGTTTCGCCGCTTTGGACGCGACTAATTGCGCGGATTGCGCGCAAAAGTGCGCAGAAAGCGCACCCAGTAGGGCCCGCCGAGCCTCGTTTGGCTCCCGTCGCTTCGCCAACCGGTGTGCCCTCGGCAGAGATTGCACCGGGTTGGGAGACCAACGCCCACGAGTCCGGCGGGGCCTCCGCCGGAGACCACCGCCTCGTCCCCTCGAGGTCCAGTGAACGACATGCCCGGAGACCCGAGCGCCACGCCCCTGGACCTGCTCGCGGCCGCCTTGCGCGCGAAGGCCAGCGTGCCCGGCAACGCGGATCGGCCCGCCGCCATTCTCTGGTACGACGGGAAACGTGAGTGGGCCCGCGTCTTTCCCGCAGCGCGTTCCCACATCCCCGAACTGCTCGCGCTCGGAGACTACGACCCCGCCCAGCGCACAGGCCCCGCCATCTGGCTGCGGTGCGTGGTCGACGGCGAGGTTCGCGTCGCCGATGCGGGCGGGCGCATCCCGATCCTGTACTTGCCGGGCGTCGAACGGAAGAAGCTCCGTGCCGCCGAAGACTGCCCCGACACGCTTCGCCCCTTGGTCGAACTCCAGCACAGGGGCGTCGAGTGGTACCATTCGAACGGCCGCGACTGGAGCGCGTGGGCCTTCCTGACGCAGTGTCGGGGGCGATCTTGGCATCCCGGCGTCGACGTCGCGACGGACCTGGACACGCGCCGGGCGCTTCTGCGCGCGCTCGTGGAAGTGGTCGAAACTCCACTGGACCAGCTGCGCGGCCGAATCCTCGATTCGGGCGACTTCAACCGGATCGCCGGAGTGGAGATCGTCCGCGACTGTCTCAAGTGGATGGGGAATCCAGAAGCGACCCGGTCCGACATGGCGGACGAGCGCTGGAAGGCCTTCTGCGCCGAGGCTCGCAGCGAACTCCGGTTCGATCCCGAGACGGAGGCCGACGTGGACGCCGGTGCCAAGCTGGCCGAGGGCGCGGGGCGGTGGCGCGATGTCTGGTCCCGCTTCTGCGAAGCCCCGCACCGTTACCCTGGAATCGCGGACCTGCTAGTGCGGAGCCGCGCCGGCGGCGAGCTCGTCCTGGACCGGGATCGTTGGCCGGACTTGAACGAAGAGGACGAACGCGCCGTGCGGGACGCCTTGGCGGGGGTTCCCGACCTGTCCCACGCGGACGCTTGCCACGCGGTGCAGCGGCTCGAGGAGAAGCACGGACTTCGGCGCCAATGGGTGTGGGCGGAAATGGGCCGTTCGCCGTTCGCGCAAGCGCTGGCTCCCCTGGCGCGGCTGGCCCGGGGGGTGGAGAACAGCCTGGCCGGTCAGACCCCGGACGAAATCGCCCGAGTCTACCGACAACGCGGCTGGCAGGCGGACGAAGGCGCCCGCGAAGCGCTGGCGCTCGCTCCAGCGGGACATGAGTCCATCGTCGAGGCGGTCGTCAGGCATCTGCTCGAGCCTTGGCTGGACGAGACGGCCAAGGCGTTCCAGGAAGCCTTGAGCGCCCACCCGTTCGTCCCCCGGACCGCCGGAGCGCAGGCCGATTCGCGCCCCGCCCCGAACGCCGACGTCGACCATCCGGCTCCGCCGAGCGCGCCCGTCGCCGCTGAGGAGAACGAGTGCATCCTCTTCGTCGACGGCCTCCGCTACGATGTCGGTCGCGGTCTCGCGCACCGCCTCCGGGAGCTTGGCCTGAAGGTCGAAGCGCGCGCCCGTTGGGCCGCCGCGCCGACCGTCACCGCGACCGCCAAGCCGGCCGTCTCGCCCGTCGCGGACCGACTCTCGGGCGACCGGCTGGAGGGGGACTTCATGCCCCTCTTGGACGGCTCGTCCCGCGCGTCGACCGATCGCCTGCGGAAATCCATGAAGGACGTCGGCTACGAGATCGTCGGCGACGACCAGCTTGGAATCGGCCCGACCGAGGGCGCGCGCGGCTGGTGCGAGGTCGGTCGAATCGACCACAGCGGCCATCACTTGGAGCCCGTCGAGTTCGCCCGCGCGGTCGAGCGCGAGATCGAGGTCGTCGCGACGCGCGTCTCCAGGCTGATCAAGGACGGCTGGCGCTCCGTCCGCGTCGTCACCGACCACGGGTGGCTCCTGCTTCCGGGCCGCCTGCCCATGGTCTCCCTGCCGAACCACCTGACCGAGTCCAAGTGGGCGCGCTGCGCCGCGCTCGCCGACCGGGCCAGACCCGACGCGCCGACCTGGCCCTGGCACTGGAACGACGACGAGCGCTTCGCCGCGCCTCGCGGCATCGCCTGCTTCAGCCAGAGGCCCCATTACGCGCACGGAGGCATGAGTCTGCAGGAATGCCTGATCCCGGACCTCCGCGTGGTCCCCAGCTCCGGTTCGGCCGACACCCGCATCCCTCGCGCCTCCGTCCGATCCGTCTCGTGGAGGCGGATGCGCTGCGACGTCCAAGTCGCCGGGGCCGATGGGGCGACCGCGGACCTTCGCCTGGAGAGCGCCTCGGGTCCCTCGGTCGCCTCCCGCACCAAGACGGTCGACGCCGACGGGCTCGCGAGCCTCATCCTCAAAGACCATGCGCACGAGGACAGCCCGCTGGTCGTCGTCGTCACCGGGACCGATGGCCGCGTGCTGGCGCAGCGGAAGACCCGCAAGGGCCAAGCCAGCGGATGACGCCCCCGTGACCGCGCCGCCTCCCGCCGCTTCCGGTCCCCGGCTGGACGACCTCGACCGGGCCGCCGACGAGGCGTTCTCCGGCTATCTGGTGCGCAAGGATCTCGTGCGCCGCTACGCCCGGCAGTACCCGGTGCCGACCTACGTCGTCGAGTTTCTGCTCGGTCGCTACTGCGCGAGCGTCGACGAGGACGAGATCGCCGAGGGGCTCGACATCGTGAAGCGCCAGCTCGAGGGGCGCACCGTGCGGCCCGCCGAGCGCGAGATCTTCAAGTCGCGCGCGCGCGAGCAGGGGTCCGTGCGGGTGATCGACGTCCTCAGGGCGCGCCTGGACGCCAAGAACGACTGCTACGTGGCCGAGCTGCCGAGCCTGGGGCTCAGGGACCTGCGCATCGCCACGAGGTTCGTGGTCGAGAACGAGCGCATCCTGGCCGACGGCTTCTACGCCGAGGTCGCGCTCGAGTACGACTCGACGATCGCGAGGGAGAAGCACGGTCGGCCGTTCGGCGTCGCCTCCATGCGCCCCATCCAGATGTCGAGCCCGTCGGCGCTCGAAGATTTGTTCAAGGGAAGGCGGAGATTCGGGACCGAGGACTGGATCCGTCTTCTTTTGCGCTCGACCGGCCTCGAGCCGGACGCGCTCGACGAGCGAGCGCGCCAGGTCGCGCTGCTCAGGCTCGTCCCCTTCGTCGAGCGCAACTACAACCTGGTCGAGCTCGGGCCGCGCGGCACCGGCAAGAGCCACGTCTACCAGCAGCTGTCGCCGTTCTCGCACCTGATCTCGGGCGGCAAGGCGACGGTGGCGAAGATGTTCGTGAACATGGCGACCGGACAGCGCGGCCTGGTCTGCCAGTACGACGTGGTGTGCTTCGACGAGGTGGCCGGGATCTCTTTCGACCAGAAGGACGGCGTCAACCTGATGAAGGGCTACATGGCCTCGGGCGAGTTCAGCCGGGGCAAGGAGAGCATTCGCGGCGAGGGGTCGCTCGTGCTCGTCGGCAACTTCAACGTGTCGGTCGAGCAGCAACAGCGGATCGGACACCTGTTGAGCCCGCTGCCCCCGCAGATGCGCGACGACACCGCTTTCCACGACCGCATCCACGCCTACGCGCCCGGCTGGGAGTTCCCGAAGCTCGATCCGTCCGAACACCTCACCGACCGCTTCGGACTCGTCAACGACTTCCTGAGCGCCTGCTGGAACCGACTGCGCGACACCACGCGTCTGCCGATCCTGCAGAACCGGGTCTTCTGGGGCGGAGCGCTCTCCGGTCGCGACGTCGAGGCCGTCCACAAGACCGTCTCGGGCCTGCTCAAGCTCCTCTTCCCCGACCCGGAGATGGAGGTGGGCGACGACGACCTGGAGTGGATCGTGCGTTTGGCGCTGGAGTCGCGCCGTCGCGTGAAGGAACAGCAGAAGCGCTGTCTCAAGGCCGAGTTCCGCGGCACGCACTTCTCCTACACGCTCGGCGTCGAGGGCACGGAGCGCTTCGTGTCCACGCCGGAGCTGCGCAGCGACGAGGCGATCGACGGCGACCCGTTGCCGCCAGGACAGGTGTGGGGCGTCGGCGCGTCTGCGGACGGAAGCGGCGCGGGGCTCTACCGCATCGGGGTGGCCGTCGAGGAGGCGGCGGGCGGCGCGAGGATCCTGAATCACCCGGCGCCGCCGGCGTTTCGCGAAAGCGTGAGGGTGGCCGAGCAGAACCTCTACGCCGCGGGACGCGCGCTTGTGGGCGACCGCGATCCCCGGAGCCATCGGTACGCCGTGCAGATGCAGCCTCGGGACGGCGAACGGTCGGGCGCGGGACTGGGACTGCCGGTCCTGGCGGCGCTGGTGGGCGCCTTGCTCGAGCGGCGCACCCGCGGCGCGGCGATCGTCGCGGGACCCCTCGCCCTGGGCGGTTCGCTGGAGCGGATCCCCGACCCTGTGGCCGTCGCCGAACTGGCCGTGGACAAGCAGGCGAGCGTGCTACTCATGCCCGTGGGGTCGAGGCGCGAGCTGATGAACTTGCCGGACGACCTCTGGACGAAGCTGAACATCGAGTTCTATCGCGACGCCCAGGACGGCGTGTTCAAGCTCCTGGAGTAGGCGGGTCCGCCCGCGGTCCCGGACTCCGCGACCAAGACAGGCGGTGCGGCCACCCCGCGCGTCGGCCAACGGTCGACGTCGGCCCCCTTGAGAGGAGGACGGATCGCCGCGCTCCCTGGAGCCAAGGGCTCCTCAACCCGGCCGACGCTACGGCGCGCGTCCCGCGGAGTGCGAACAGCCTTCGGCGCCGATGTCCATCATGGATACGCGTGGACGGCGCCGGGTCCGGCGGCGTTCGCGGATGTCGCCACCGGACCCGAGACGCGTCGTGCAGTCGTGCGGGCTAGTTCATCTTCGGCATGATCGTCACCTTGATCACGTCGCTCACCTTGGGGTACCGGTAGTACGGGTCGAGCAACCGAACGGGCTTCGACTCCTCGGGGCCGGTGTTGGCCATCTCCTGCCTCGGGGCCTGGCCTTGGCCGATTCCGGGTCTCTCGTTGAACTCGGTGCCCGCGTCCCACAGCATCACCATGTCGGTCACGTCGCCCATGAGCGCCTTGCCGTCGTCGTCGAAGAGCGGGATGCCCTTGTCGTCCGGCGCGTAGAACAGGTCGTTGGACTGCACGAACATCGTGGCGAACGAGAGGTGGTCGCCCATCGTGCCCGCGACCATGAACTCGTAGGCGTGGCCGGGGAAAAGCGGCCCGGGCTCCTCCGCGCCGGACGGAACCGCGAACACCCCGCTCGCGTGCACGTTGCTGTTCGTCGAATCCATGACTTCGGCCGCCAACATGGCGGGATTGCCGTCCTCGGCCAGGGCCTCGAGGCCCGCGCTCGCGTCGTGGCCGGCCATGAACAGCGCGCCCGGATCCATGTGCGAGGCGTATACGCCCGGCGCCAGCGGGGTCGTCAGGCCCGCGTTCTTCCGCGCGTACTCGAGCAGCATGTCGATCTTCCCGTCCTCGGCCAGGGCCTCGAGCCCGTGCCCCATGTCGGGCATGCCTTCCTCGAACAGCGGATGGCTGTCCGTGTGGACCACGAACACTCCGGGGGCGAGCGGAGTCGGATGGTGGGCGCTGTCCGCCGTCATGAGCGTCATGGCGTCGCTCACGTTCTCGATCTCGAGGCGAAACGCGTTCACGCCGAGGGAGTCGAGGGTCACGCGGATCACGTCCGAAACCTCGGGCAGGTTGCCGAAGTCGTCGGTGGCGATGCGCACGGTCGAGTCGGGGTCGGGGGCTCCCGTGACATAGCCGCCTTGCCGGGGCTGGTCCGCACCGGTGCCCGGCTCCTGGTTCACCTCCGTGCCGGCGTCCCACAGCATGATCTGGTCGGTGATGTCGCCCTGCGTCCGGCCTTCGTCCGTCCAGAGCATGATGCCCTCGTCGCTCGGCGCGTAGAAGAAGTCGTTCGACTGGACGAACATGGTGGCGAACGACAGCCGGTGGCCCGGATTCGCGTTGAAGGTGAACGCGTAGCTGTGGCCGGGCAGCAGCGGGCCGGGCATGAAGACGTTCCAAGGCCGGTTGAACCCTCTGGCGGTCGTGAAGGGGTAGACCGGCGAGACGTTCTCGATCTTCACCATGAACTCGACGGTGTCGCCGACGGCGACGTGGGCGGTGTGGCCCGCCGCTTCGACTTCGCCGACCTCGGGCTTCGCGTCGGGGCCGAAGCGCTCGGGCACCGTGAAGTCGCCGCACGCCGCCGCGAACACGGCCAGCGCCGCGAGCGCCGCGCCGCGCCGGATGGCCGTCCCGAACGCGGGGCGGCGGTTGGTCTTCGACGTTCTCTTCATCGCATTTTTCCTTTTGGAGTTTGGGGTCGCGCGGTCCTTCGGGGGCCGCGCAGGACGCGGGAGGCCGAAGCCGAACCGCTGAATAATCAGTCATGTTACGCGGCGGAGCGGCGCCTGTCAACGAAGCGTCTCGTCCGACGGCGGACGAGCCCGAACGGAGGACCGCGATCCAGCGGCGAAACGAAGGTCGGGGCCGCCAAGCCGCCAATCGGACCGGTCGTGCCGGGGTCCGCCGACGCGGTGCGGCGGTCGACGCCAGGGGCGCGTCTTCCATGGGCGAGGAGTTCGGGCGCCGGCGCGCGCGCCGGAAGGCCGGGGCGGAGGCCCCGGCGGCCCGCGGGATTGACCGACGCCCGCGCGCAAGCCCATGTTCGTTGGCCTCGCGAGATGCGGGCCGGACCGTTGAACGCTGCGGCCGAGTAGGGCCGCCGATGGCGGGCGCGGCCCGGAGGACCCCTCGGGGGCGACTGCGGAGATCGCGCGTTTTTCGCGTTCGGGTCGGCGCGTTCCCGGGTCGCGTGGAGAAACGCTCGATGCAGGAAGCGACGACGTACGCAACGCCGTCGGCGGGAGCGTGGGACGCGGGGCGCCGTGGCGGTCCTTCGCAACCGTCGCGTAGCGTCGTCCCCATGCGTCGTCGCCTCGAGGCTGGGAAGCGGGGTTTCCGTCGCCGACTCGCAACGGCATGCCTGTCGGCGCTTCTGTGCATGCCGAACGGCCCGCCAGCGGCGGCCCAGGACGGGCCGGGCCACGCCGCCCTTCGGGAGGGACGCTACGACGAGGCCGCGCGCTTGTTCGCAGCGGACGCTCGGGTCGGCTCCCCGGCGGCCTGGCACGGCTGGGCGGCTGCGCTCTGGGAGACGGGCGACTACGGCGAGGCCGAGCGGGTGGCCCGCCGGGCGACCGAGCTCGGAGTCGAGGGCGCGAGCGGACTCTTGGGCGCGTCGCTCGCGAAGGTGGGCCGAATCGACGAGGCCCGGGCCGCGCTCGGCCGGGGAGCGAGCGAGCCTGGGGCCGCGGGCGCCGTGGCGCGCGTCGAGTTGGGCGTCCTCGATGCCCGCTACGGCGATCGCGACGACGCGCGAGCCCGTTTCGAGGCGCTCGTCGACCTCTACAACCGGACGCCCAGCCTCTCCGCAGGCGAACTCGTCGCCGTGGGCCGCGCGCTTCGCCATCTGTCTCGCTGGCGCTACGAGTACGCTCACGACGCCCTCGCGGTCCTCGACGAAGCCGTCGCGCGCCAACCGAGGGATCACCGAGCGCGGCTCCAGCTGGGCGATCTGTTCCTGGAGCGGTACGACGCGGGCCAAGCCGCAACGTCGTTTCGAGAGGTGCTGGCCGTGAACCCGGCGCACCCGGACGCCCTGTTCGGACTGGCTCGGGTGGCGCGACTGGAGGGCGGAGGCGACGCCGTCGGGCTCCTCGAGACCGCCCTCGAGACGAATCCCCGCCACGTCGGCGCGCGCACGCTCCTGGCTCGGCTCAGGCTGCTGGCCGGAGACCGGTCGGCCGCCCGCGCCGAGATCGAGCGCGCGCTCGAGGTCGACGCCGCCGACCTCGAGGCGCTGGGCGCGAAGGCCGCCCTCCTGCGCCTGGGCGGCGAGGATGACGAGTATCGGGCCGCGATGGACCGCGTCGACGCGCTGACGCCGTCGCCGACCGTCCCCCTCGTCGTCCTTTCCGAGTGGAGCGCCGACCGTCGCAAGTACCGCGACGCGCTCGAGTTCGCCCGGCGCGCCGTGGCCGTCGACTCGACCAGCTGGCGCGCCTGGGGGCTCCTGGGGCTCAATCAGGTCCGCCTGGGGCGCGTGGCCGAGGGCGGGGCCAGTCTCGAGCGGGCCTTCGCGGGCGATCCCTTCAACCTGTGGTTCAAGAACACGCTGGACCTGCTGGACACCTTCGGCGAGTACCGGATCGTCGAGACGCCGCGCTTTCGCCTCGTGCTGCACGAGTCCGAGGCCGACCTGCTGGCCCCGTACATGGAGCCGATCGCCGAGCGCGCGTTCGCCGAGATGGCCGCCCGCTACGGGTACGCGCCCAGCGAGCCGATCCGCGTCGAAGTGTATCCCCGGCACGCCGACTTCTCCGTGCGCACCGTCGGCCTGGTCGGCATGGGCGCCCTGGGCGTGAGCTTCGGTCCGACCGTGGCCATGGACTCTCCGGCGGCCCGGGGCCGGGGGTCCTTCAACTGGGCCTCGACGCTCTGGCACGAGATCGCGCATTCGTTTCACCTCGGCATGACCGAAGGCGAGGCGCCGCGCTGGTTCTCCGAAGGCTTGGCCGTGCACGAGCAGCGCAAGGCGGACGCCGGGTGGGGACATCGGGCCAGCGTCGGCTTCGTGCGCTCGCTCGCGTCGGGGACCATGAGGCCGGTCAGCGAACTGGACCGGGGATTCGCGAGCCCCCGTCGTCCCGGCGAGGTGGTCGAGAGCTACTATCAGGCCTCGCTCGCGCTCGAGCTGATCGAGCGTCGCCACGGCTTCGCCGGAATCGTGGCCATGCTCGAGGCGTACCGCGACGGGGCGACCGACGCGGAGGCCTTCGAGCGCGGCCTGGGCGTGCGCCTGGCCGACTTCGACGACGAGTTCGAGGCGTTCCTCGAGCGCCGGTTCGACGCCGCGCTCGCTTCGGTCGGCGGCGAAGCCTCCGCCGCGGCGACGGCCTCCGACGCCCGCCGGCTGCAGGCCGAGGCGGAGCGCCGCCCCGGTCGCTTCGAGCTCCGCATGGCGCTTGGGAAGGCCCTGCTCGAAGAGGGACGCCTCGACGAGGCCGCCCGGCACTTCGAGGCCGCCGTCGAGCTGTTCCCGCAGTACGGAGGACCCGACGGACCCCACGGGCAGCTCGCGCGAATCCGCAAGCGACAGGGAGACGCGAGCGCGGCGATCGAGCGCTACCGCGCCTTCCTCGCCCTCAACGAGGGCGACTACGACGCGCGCGTCGCGCTGGCCGACCTGCTGATCGAGGCGGGCGAGCCCGCGGAGGCGGCCCGCGTCCTCGGCCAGGTGGTCCACGTCCATCCCTACGAGATCGAGGATCGCGAGAGGCTCGCGGCCCTGATGGCCGAACTGGGCGACGGCGCCGGCGAGGTCCGCGAGCGTCGCGCCGTCCTGGCCCTCGAACCCGTCGACCGGGCGGCGGCGCACTACCGGCTCGCGCGGGCCCTGGTGCGGGCGGGCGACCGGCCCTCGGCGCGCAGCGCCGTCCTGGCCGCCCTCGAGATCGCGCCCAACTACGAAGCGGCGCTGGATCTGCTGTTGTCGCTGAGGCGGGGAGAGTCTCCGGAATGACCAGGGCCTACGCAGTTGCCGGAGTCGCCGCGCTGGTCGCGCTGGGCGCCGCTGCGCTGGGTCCGGATCCCGGGGACGGCGCGCGCTCGAGCGCGGCCGCGGAGGCGGGGCGTCAGTCGTTCCCCAATCCCGACTACGACGGCGCGTACACCTTCGCGAGGGTCCGGTTCAACGTCGGCGGCGCGCCGGGCGGCCGCAGCGGTTTCGGGCGCGGCGGTCCGCCCTGGGCGCACGACTACCCGCGCGCCGACCGCAACTTCGTCAAGATCCTGGACGAGGTGACGCTGGTGGGACCGAACCCGGCGGGCACGGCGGTCGTCGACGCGAGCGACTCGGAGCTGCATCGCCACCCGGTCGCGTACGTGGCCGAGCCGGGCCTGTGGAACCCGACCCGGGGCGAGCTCGACAACGTCGCCGCGTACCTGCTCAAGGGCGGCTTTCTGATCCTGGACGACTTCCGGAGCCCTCGGGAGTGGGACCGCGTCGAGAGGATCTTCGGCGCGATGCTCCCCGACCACCGCTTCCGCCGCCTCGAACTCGACGAACCGATCTTCAACGCCTTCTTCCGGATCGAGACGCTGGACCTGCCGCCGCCCACCTACACGTTCTACCGGCCGGAGTTCTGGGGGCTCCACGAAGGCGACGATCCGGACGGGCGCCTCATGGTCGTCGCCAACTTCAACAACGACGTCGGCGACTACTGGGAGTACTCGGACATGGGGTACTTCCCGATCGATCTCTCGAACGAGGCCTACAAGTTCGGCGTCAACTACGTGATCTACGCGCTGGTTCGGTAGGGCTCCGTCGAACCCAGCCCCGAGCGCCCGCAGGCGCGAAATCCGGCTCGGCCGCGCAACGCCTTCGCCGAGTCGACGGTCCATGGGGGGAGGCGGCAGTCGCTATCTTGACTTTCCGCGCCATGACGTTGCGGCGGAACGAACGCGGCGGACGCTCCGCCCGCACGGGCCGTCGCCGCCCCTCGCACTCCTGACCCCCCCATGGGAGCGCCGTGACCGATCCGTCCCCAGCCGCCGCGGTCGAACCCGCGGCCGACGTCGCCCTGGCCAAGAGAATTCAAGAGGGCCGCGACCGGATCCTCTCCGAGGTCCGAAAAGTCGTCGTCGGGCAGGACGAAGCCGTCGAGCAGGTGTTGCTGACCCTGTTCGTCGGCGGCAACAGCCTCCTGGTCGGCGTCCCGGGACTGGCCAAGACGCTCCTGGTCCGGACCGTCGCCCAGGCGCTGGACCTGGACTTCTCGCGCATTCAGTTCACGCCCGACCTCATGCCGTCGGACATCACCGGCACGGACATCATCCAGCAGCGCGAGGACGGAACCCGAGGCCTCGAGTTCGCCGCGGGCCCCGTCTTCGCCAACGTCGTCCTGGCCGACGAGATCAACCGCACGCCCCCGAAGACCCAAGCCGCCCTGCTCGAGGCGATGCAGGAGCGGCGCGTGACCGTGCAGGCGAACACCTACGACCTGGATCCCCCGTTCTACGTGTTCGCGACCCAGAACCCGATCGAGCTCGAGGGCACGTACCCGCTGCCCGAGGCCCAGCTGGACCGCTTCATGTTCCTCGTCCGCATGGATCACGTCGGCGAGGAGGAGGAGATGCAGGTCGTGCGCCACACGACCGACGAGGTCGATCCCGCGGTCGAGCCCGTGGTCTCCAAGGAGGACATGATCGCGTTTCAGCGCCTCGTGCGCCGCGTCCCCGTGGCGGATCCGGTCCTGCGCTACGCCGTGCACCTGGTGCGGGCCAGTCGTCCCAATCCCAACGGCGCGCACGACTTCGTCAAGAAGTGGGTCGCGCACGGCGCCAGCGTGCGAGCGGCCCAGTTCCTCGTCTTGGGCGGCAAGGCGCGGGCGCTGACCCAGGGTCGACTCGCCGTGGACTTCGAGGACGTCGAAGCCCTCGCCCACCCCGTGATGCGCCATCGCATCCTGACCAACTTCCACGCGGAGTCGGAGGGACGCACGACGGACGAGCTCGTGGATCGGCTGCTGAGCGCGGTGCCGCGTCCGGCGTCGGGCATGTAGCGACGCGGAGCCCCCGAGGCCCGATGCCCGCGCAGGCGACGCCGACGCCCTCTCCCCGGGCCTCGTTCCTGGATCCTGCCGTGCTGGCCAGGATCGACAACCTGCAATTGGTGGCCAAGACGGTCGTCGACGGCTTCCTGCAGGGCATTCACCGCTCGCCCCACATGGGCGTCAGCATGGACTTCGCCGAACACCGCCCGTACATGCCGGGCGACGACGTCCGCAGGATCGACTGGCGGCTGTACGCCCGCACGGACCGGTTCCACATCAAGCAGTTCGAGGCCGAGACCAACGCCGACGTGGGCTTCCTGCTCGACGTGTCGGCGTCGATGGACTACGGCTCCGGGGACGTGAGCAAGCTGGACTACGCCCGCTATCTGACCGCGAGCCTGGCCCACCTCTCCGCCTCCCAGAAGGATCGGGTCGGGCTCTACGCCTTCGATCGCGACGTCGTCGAGTACGTGCGTCCCTCTGCGGCCCACCTGGACAAGGCGCTGCAGGCCATGGCCCGCGCGTCCGCCCGGCGGCCGGGAGACTGGGATCGCCCCCTGGCCCGGGTCGCGGCGACGTTCAGGCGCCGGGGCGTCCTGGTCCTCGCGTCCGACCTCTACGTCGACCCGGCGGACGTCGCCGCCAAGCTGGGCCTGTTCAGGGCGCAGGGCCACGACGTCGTCGCGTTCCACGTGCTGGATCCGGCCGAGATCGACTTCCCCTTCGAGCGGGCGACGCGCTTCCAGGACCTGGAGACGCGCGAGACGCTGCCCCTGGCGCCGGACCGGGGCCGGGCGGACTACCGGCGGCTCGTCCGCGACCACAGGCGCGCGCTCGCCGACGAGTTCGGGAAGCACGGGATCGAGTACGCGCCGCTTTCCACGGCGGATCCTCTGGACGAGGCGCTCTACGCGTACCTGTCGTTTCGCCGCAGCGCGACCCGGAGCCGACGGTGACGGGCGCAACCGCGAGCCGCCCGGAGCCGGCGGCGCCGACGGCGAGGCGCGCGTGAGCTTTCTCGCCCCCCTGTTTCTGGCGGCGCTGGCCGCCCTGGCCGTCCCGGTCCTCGTTCACCTGACGCGCCGGGAGCGCGGCGCGCCGACGCCCTTTCCCTCGCTGATGTTCCTCGAGAGGATCCCCTTCGAGGAGACGTCGCGGCGGCGCGTCCGCCACTGGGCGCTGCTCGCACTCCGAGCCCTCGCCCTCGCCCTCCTCGTCGTCGCCTTCGCGCGCCCCTTCGTGGAGCGCGGCCGCCTCGCGTCGGCGGGAGGGCCCGGAGCCGAGGAGGTGGTCCTGCTGCTGGACCGGTCGCACTCGATGGAGGGGGGCGATCGCTGGAGCGAAGCCGTCGATCAGGCCAGGGAGGTCGTGCGGTCGCTCAGGCCCCAGGACCGCTTGACGCTGATCGCCTTCGCCGAGACCCCGAGCGCGCTCCACCGCTCGACCGACGACCTGGACGCCGTCGTCGCGACCCTGGACGCGCTGACGACCGGTTCGCTCGCCACCCGATTGGCGCCGGCGATCAGGCTGGCCGCCTCCGTCCTGGCGTCCTCCCGGCTTCCCCGCCGCCGCGTCGTCGTCGTCAGCGACCTTCAACGCACGGCCTGGAGCGGCGATCCCGACGCCGCGCTTCCGCCCGGGACCGCGGTCGAGGCGATCGCCGTCGGCGACGAGCGACCGGAGAACCTGGCGCTCGCCGACCTCGAGCTGGATCGGCGGCCGGCCGGCGGGCGGGAGCGCGTGGCCGTCGGCGCCCGCCTGGTCAACACGGGCCCGCTGCCCAGGAGCGTTCGCGTCCTCCTGACCGTCGACGACATCCGGGTCGACGAGACGACGGCCGAAGCGCCCGCGGGCGGCGCGACCGCCCTCGCCTTCGACGCGTTCACGCTGACCGACGCCTACACGCGCGGCGAGGTGCGCATCGCCGACGGCGACGGGGGAGTCCTGCGCCAGGACGACGCGCTCGCCTTCGTCGCCTCGCCCGGCGGCGCGCTGTCCGTGCTGATCGTCGATCCTCTGGGTCCGGGGGACTCGAACCTGCATCTGCGGCGCGCCTTGAGCGTCGCGCGCGCCGCCGACTTCTCGGTCCGGACGATTCGAGGCGCTCCCGCCGCCGCCGACCTCGCCTCGACCGACGTGGCGGTGCTCAACGGAGGCTTCTTTCCGAGCGGCGAAGCGGGCGACCGCCTGCGCGCGTTCGTCGAGGACGGCGGCGGACTGCTCTTCGCGCTGGGCGAGAGCGGCGCGGCGCCGTCCGACCCCCGGGCGGGCGAGACCCGGAGCGCGTTCTTCAGGCTCCCGCCGACGCCCGCCGAGCACGCCGATCTCCTGCCCGTCTCCGTGGGCGGAGTTCGCGACGGTCCTCCGGAGGGGTTTCGCCTGGGCTTCGTCGACCGCGACCACGCCGTCTTCGGCGCGTTTCGGGGTCCGCGCTCGGGCGACTTCTCGAGGGCGCGGTTCTTCCGGGCCCGGCGCCTGACCGTCGGCGACGGCCGGGTCGCGGCGCGCTTCGACGACGGAGCGCCGGCGCTGGTCGAGGGCCGCCGGGGTCGGGGCCGCGTGCTGGTGTGGGCGTCGGGACTGGACCGCTACTGGAACGATCTGCCGCTCCAGCCCGTCTACCTTCCGTTCCTGCATCGGGCGATCCGCTTTCTGGGCGGACGCGGCGACGCGCCGGCCTGGCACGTCGCCGGCGCGACCGTGAACCTGGACTCCCTCGCCGCGGCGGCGGGCGCCTCGCCGGTCCCGGACGGCGCCGTCGCCATGGCGCCCGGGGGCGGTTCGACGCCGCTGGCCTCGCCGCTTCTGCGCCTGGATCGGCGCGGATTCTGGGAGATTCGCGCCCCGGGAGCCCGACCCGACCGCCCGATGGCGCTGGCGGTGAACGTCGACGCGCGCGAGTCGGATCTGACGCGGCTCGACGTCGAGGAATTCCTGGCCGCGCTGCGGACCGAGGCGCCGGCCGCCGGCGCTTCGCAACGCGTCGCGGGCGCGGCGGACGGCGCCGAGCCCGCGGCGTCGGAGGTCGAGGGCCGGCAGTCGTTCTGGCGCTATCTGCTGGCGGCGGCGTTCGCGGCGCTGGCGGCGGAGACGTTGCTTTCCAATCGGTTGTCGAGGGAGCAGGTTAAGGAGAGGGCGGCCGAGGCGGGCTGATTGGGCGAGAGCCTGCGGGTTTGGAGGGAGGAGCGCCATGTCGATGTCCGAAAAGTTGCGGCCCGGTATGGAGATGCTCGACGTGGTGCGCAGCGTGCGTCGCCGTTGGCGGCTCAAGCTGGCGCTGCGCGGTCTCGCGCTGACCGCGGCGGCCGCGCTCCTGACCTTCCTGGCGTCGGCGTCGGGACTCGAGATCCTGCGCTTTAGGCCCGAGGCAATCGTCGCCCTGCGCGTCCTTCTCTGGGCGGTCGTCCTCGCCTTTCTGATCCGCCGCGCGCTGTGGCCCCTGGTCAGACCCGTCTCGGACGAGCGGGTCGCCCTTTACCTCGAGGAGAACGAGCCGTCGCTGCGGTCCGGGGCGTTGGCGGCGGTGGAGTCGGCTCGGCGACCCGACGACCTGCTCGCCTCGGATCTGTTGCGGGAATCGGTGCGCGCGGCCGTCGCGCGGTGCCGCCGAATCGACGGCGGCAAGAGGATCGAGCGCGCGTCGATTCGGCGCTCCGCGGGCGCGTTGGGGGCCTTGAGCCTCGCCGCGGTCGCGCTGGCGCTGCTGGGTCCGGGGTTCCTTCGCCACGGCGTCACGGCCCTCGTTCTGCCCGGCCGCGCGGCCGAGTCCGCGAATCCGTACAGCGTGATCGTCACGCCCGGCGACACCGTCGTGGCGCGCAACTCGGACCTGTCGATCTCGGCCGTCCTGCGCGGATTCGACACCGACGAGGTCGCGGCGCTGACCCGCGAGGCCGGCGCCGGGGAGTTCGCGCCCGTGCCGATGATCTCCGACGGCATGGGATCCTACGAGGCGCTCCTGCTCAACGTCGCCGAGGAGACCGCCTACTACGTGGAGGCCGACGGCGTGCGTTCGGCCGTCTTCGCGATCGGCGTGGCGGATCTGCCCGCGGTCGAGACGCTGGGCATGACGTACCGCTTTCCCGCCTACACCGGCTTGCCGCCCAGGGTCTTCGAGCACGGGGGAGACGTGGCGACGCTCCGGGGAACCCGAGTCGAGCTCCGCGCGACGCCGACGCTCCCGACGCCCGCCGCCGCTCTCGTGATGGCGAGCGGGGACACGCTCGCCATGGAGCTGGGCGCCGACGGCGCGTTCACGGCGGCGTTCACGGTCGAGGGGGACGGCTTCTACGGCATCGAGTTCCTCACGGCCGAGGGCGCGTGGGTGGCCGGAGCGCCCCACTACCGAATCGAGGCGCTGAACGACCGGGCGCCGTCGATCCGTTTCGCGAAGCCGGGCCGGGACGCCGACGCGAGCGCGATCGAGGAGGTCTTTCTCGACGCTCGGGCCGAGGACGATCAGGGGATCTCGGAGGTGCTCCTGGTCGCGAGCGTCAACGGCCGACGCCCGGACACGACGCGCATCCACGCCGCCGCGGGCCCGCCGATGCGGGAAGTCTCCGCGGCCCACACGGTGTTCATGGAGGACCTCGACTTGGAGACGGGCGACCTGGTCGCCTACCACGCCGTCGCGCGCGACAACGCGCCGACGCCGAACGAGGCCGTGACCGACATCTACTTCCTGAGGGTGCGTCCGTTTCGCCGCGACTATCGGGAGGCCGAGACCGGCGGCGCGCCCGGAGGGGGCGGCGGCGGAGGCATGGACCAGGACCTCTCGGCCGTCCAGCGCCAGATCATCGCCGCGAGCTTCAATCTGGTGCGCGACCGCGACGCCTACGCGCCGGAGGCGTGGGACGAGAACGTCGTGAGCGTCGCGCTCGGGCAGCGTCGGCTCAAGGAGCAGGTCGAGACGCTGGCCCAGCGCATCGTGAACCGCGGAATCGCCGGCGCGGACGAGACGTTCCTGCGCATCTCGGAGGCGCTGCCCAGGGCGGCGGAGGCCATGGGCGAGGCGGAGGATTCGCTCCGGGCCCTGAGTCCCCAAGGGGCGATCGCGCCCGAACAGCGGGCGCTGCGCGAACTCCAGCGCGCCGAGGAGACCTACGAGCGCTTCGTCTCGCAGGAACGCGGCGGGGCCGGCGGAGGGGGCGGCGGGCAGGGCCCGAGCGCCGAGGACCTGGTCGACCTCTTCGAGCTGGAGACGGACCAGCTCCGCAACCAGTACGAGACCGTCCAGCGGAGTCGGCTCGAGACCGCGGACCAGGCCGTGGACGAGTCGCTGGAGAGGCTGCGCGAGCTGGCGCGGCGTCAGGAACGCGAGCTCGAGCGCCAGAGGCGCCGGGCGGCGGCCCAGCGGGGCGCGACGGCGGGCGGAGGCGGAGAGGCGGCTCGCGAGTTGGCGGAAGAGGCCGAAGAGGCGGCCCGCCGGCTCGAGCGGCTGTCCCGGGAGACCGGCGAGCGCGAGCTCGAGGACGTGGCCCGCGAGCTTGATCGGGCGGCCGACGCGATGCGCCGGTCGGCGGCGAATCGAGGAAGCGAGGGCGTCTCCGAGGCGCAGTCGGCGCTTCGGCGCCTGCGCGACGCCCGCGACCGGTTGGAGGGCGCTCAGGACGACCGCGTGGAGCGCGACTTGGCGGACGCGCGGCGGCGCGTCGACGATCTGGCGTCCCGGCAACGCGACGTGCAGCGCCGGATGGAGGCGATGGACGACGCGAGTCGACCGTCGCCGGAGGAGGTCGGACGGGTCCGCGCGACGAAGGGCGACATGGCGGAACAGGTCGGCGACGTGCTGGACCGGTTGGACCGATTGGCGAACGGCCTGCGCCGCGACGGCCAGCCCGGGGCCGACGAGATCGGCGAGGCCACCCGGACGATCCGGGAGACGCAGCTCCGCGAACGCCTTCTCTGGTCCCGGCAGCTGGTCGGACGCCCGGGCCAGGAGGACTATGCGGACGCGTTCGAGAATCAGACGGCGCAGGCGATACGGTCGCTGGGGAACCGTCTGGACGAGGCGGCCGCCGCTGTGCGAAGCGGCGAGGAGGAGGATGTCAGGGCCGAGGCGCTGGAGTTGGCCCGGGACTTGGCGCGCAGCCTCGAGTCGATGGAACGGCGCCCTCGGTCCTCGGCCGAGAGCGGCCAGGCGCCCGCCCCGTCCCAGGGCGACGGCGAGGCGCCCGCGAGCGCGGCGGATCGCGCGGGCGCCGGCGGAGCGCCCGCCGAGTTCGATCCCGACGCCGTGCGCCGGATGCGTCGCGAGGCGCGGGAACGGGTCGGCGAGGCGCGCGACCTGGTGGGGCTTCTGCAGCGGTCCGGCGCGGACCCGCGAGAGTTGCGAGCGATGATCGGCGCCATGCGCGCCCTGATTCGGGAGCAGACGTACGCAGACCCACAGGGAGTCCAGCGCCTTCGCCGGGAACTCGTCGAAGGGATGAAGCAACTGGAGTTCAGGCTCCGACGCGAGTTCGGCGCGGGCGTCGAGGATCAAGTTCTCGTGGACCCCGCGGGCGAAGTGCCCGAAGAGTACCGGGAGATGGTCGAGGAATACTACCGCGCCCTGTCGCGGGCCGGCCCCCCCGACGGCCCGCCCCGCGGCGACCCGGACCTTCGATGACGGGCGGACGCCCTGGCGCCGATTCTCGGCGCATCGAGGTCGCGGATCGGATCGCGGCCTCGCCCGTGGACGTGTGGGAGGCGATCACCACCGACGACGGCCTGGTTCGCTGGTTGGCTCCCATCGCTTCGGTCGAGCCGGGAATGGGGGGATCGGTCACGGTGGCGTGGGCGGCGGGGGAGGAGTGGACGAGCCGCATCGCGGCCTGGGACGAGGGGGTGCGCCTGGGCCTCGTGGACGGAGCGTCCGAAGGTGGAAGCGTGCCTCCGGTGACGCTCGACTACGAATTGGAGGGCGTCGACGGCGGGACCGAGATCCGCATCGTCAACGCGGGGCTGCCCGCCTCCCAGGACTGGGACGAAGCGTTCCGCATGACGACCAACGGCTGGGCCGTCTTCATGCAGTCGCTTCGTCACTCGCTCGAACGCCACGGAGGCGAAGGTCGGACCGTCGTGAGCGCCCGGCCCTGGGTTCGAGGCACGAGGCGGCAGGTGTGGGACCGGTTGTTCGGCGCCGACGATCCGGTCGTGTCGGTGGATCCTGCGGAGCGCGCGAGCCCTTCGGGCCAGCGGTCGTTCGTGGCGACGCTGGACGGGCGCGCGCCGCTCGAGGGCGTGCTGGCGTTCGAGGACGAGCCGTGGGCCTTCGCGGGCCTGGTCTCCTCGCTGAACGACGGTGTCCTGCACGTGGAGCTCGAGGGCTCCGGGGATCGGTGGAAGTTGGGTCTCTGGCTGTCCCTTTGGGGAGTCGGGGTGGACGAGTGCGAGGAGATTCAACGGGATTTGGACGCGACCGTCGAGCGGGCGTTCCCTTCGCCGGAATCGCCCGAGGAGAGCGGGTGAGACGGAGCGTGCGGTCGGCGCATCCGGCGACGACTGGACGACTCCTCGACGGAGACGCGCTGGACGACGCGTGGCCGCTGCGACGCGCGCCCGGGCCCCGGCGCTCCGACTCGTCGCTGCGCGCCAGATGAGGTCGCGCCCCGAGCGCGGCCCCTCCGGTCGTTCACTCGCGGGGCCGGAAGTTCGTCCCGCCCCGCCCGTGCGTTCCGGCCTGGACCGCCTCGTCTCGGGGGGCGCGCACGAATCCTGCGGCGCTTTCCTTCGCGGACTCCGATTGGGCGTCGTCGCCCATCCGGCCTCGGTCACGGCGGACCTGGCCTTTGGTCCCGACGCGCTGATGAACGCGGGATACGACGTGCGCGCGCTCTTCGGGCCCCAGCACGGAGCCCGGGGCGAGAAGCAGGACAACATGATCGAGTCGGAGTTCTACGTGGATCCGGTCTCCGGCCTGCCCGTCCACTCGCTGTACGGCGAGGTTCGGAAGCCCACGCCGGAGATGCTCGACGGGCTGGACGCCCTGGTGTTCGACCTGCAGGACGTGGGCGTGCGGGTGTACACGTTCGTGTGGACGATGGCGCTGGCGATGGAGGCCTGCGCTCGGGCGGGGATTCGGTTCGCAGTCCTGGACCGACCGAATCCGATCGGCGGGACGGCGATGGAGGGCGCCGTGCTGCGCCCGGGCTTCGAGTCCTTCGTCGGGCTTCATCCGGTTCCGCTCCGCCATGGCCTCACGTGCGGGGAGATGGCCCGCTGGTTGAACGAGGAGCGGAGCATCGGTTGCGAGTTGGACGTGATCCCCTGCGAAGGCTGGCGTCGGTCTCTTGCCTGGGACGACACGGGTCTGCCCTGGGTCATGCCCAGCCCCAACCTTCCCACCCCGGAGTCGTGTCGCGTGTACCCCGGGATGGTTCTGTTGGAGGGCACCAACCTGTCGGAAGGCCGGGGCACGACGCGCCCGTTCGAGTTGTTCGGCGCGCCCTGGCTGGACCCGGTCGCGCTGGTCGACCGGCTCGATCGGCTCTCGCTCCCGGGCGTGACGCTGCGGCCGTGCTCCTTCGAGCCGACGTTCCAGAAGCACGCCGGAGAGCTCTGCGGTGGTGCGCAGCTGCACGTGACCGATCGGGACGCTTTCCAACCGGTTCGGACCGGTGTCGACGTCCTCGTCGCGGCGGCCGCGCTGGCTCCAGACCGCTTTGCCTGGAGGTCGCCGCCCTACGAGTACGAGGAAGAGCTTCCTCCCATCGACATCCTTTGGGGCCATGCCCGATTGCGAGAGGGCGTGGACGCGGGCGCCAGCGCAGGCGGGATCCTCGCGGAGACGTCCCACGAGCTCGACCGCTTCCGCCGCTCGGTGGATCCGTTCCTGCTCTACGAGGACTGAAGGGCGCGGCACGGGCGGAAGCTGGCGAAGAGCGACGTTCGTACTGCCGAACCGTCTCTGGAAGAGCGGGGGCGACCTGATCGAAGTTGCCGCAGTCAGTGGGTTCGCCCATAATTTATGGGCTTGGCGATGAGCTGGACTACGGGAGATCCGCATGATCCGCAGAATTCAGGCACTCAACTTCCGTTGCCTGCGCTACTTGGACCTGAAACTCGACCGCTTCCATCTGCTGATCGGCGCCAACGCCAGCGGAAAGAGCACGCTGTTCGACGCGATCGTCTTCCTCGGCGACTTGGTGCGGGACGGACTGGAAGCGGCGGTCGGAAAGCGAACGGCCGACTTTCGAGATTTGGTCTGGAATCGTCCCGATGGGGAAATTGGTTTTGAACTCGCTGTCGAATTTGACGTACCCGAAGACCTGCGCCCCAGGCTTCCGTCCGACAAGGACTTCAAGGTGTTCAGGTATGAAATCGCGATTCGTGGCAATGGGGAGGGAGTTCGCATCTCGTCCGAACGCGCTCTGCTGATGCCACAGCCTAAACGCGTTGCGGTGCCTTCGCAGAAGGACCTTTTTCCGAATCCGCCTCCTCCACCTGCGACGATTCTCTCAGGAAAGGGGCGAACCGGCATTAGATCGGTGGTGAGCAAATCGGATCAAGGAACTGACAGATACTATGTCGAAACAACGTCGAGGGCGGGACAAGGTTGGGTGACGACGATGGTATTTGGTCCGCGGCGATCTACGTTGGCGAACTTGCCGGAGTCTCCAGAGAAGTTTCCGGTGGCCACCTTCTTCAAGCGAATGCTAGAAGCTGGCATCCGCCGTGTTCTCCTGGATAGCGAGGCTTTGCGGCGACCCAGCCGGCCCGAGTACGGGGTCAGTTGGATGGCTGACGACGGATCCAACCTGCCGTGGATGGTCGAACGTCTCAGGAAGCGGCACACTGAAGAGTATAGAGAGTGGATTGGGCATGTACAGATGGTGCTCACAGACCTTAGAGACGTGAGTGTAGTAGTGCGCCCTGAAGATCGACAAGCCTATCTGGTTCTCAAGTACGGAACTGGAGTGGAAGTGCCTTCGTGGACGGCGTCGGATGGCACCATGCGTTTTTTGGCCCTGACTCTACTTGCTTACTTCCCAGAAAATAGGGATATTCACCTCCTTGAAGAGCCGGAAAACGGCATTCATCCGCTGGCCCTCGACGGTGTGGTCGATTCTCTGCAATCGATATATGACGCGCAGGTCCTTGCCGCGACTCATTCGCCGGCCCTCGTCGATTTGATCGAGCCTTCCGTGGCGTTGTGTTTCGCTAAGAACGCAGATGGAGCCACCGATGTGGTTTCGGGCGACGAACATCCAATCCTCAGGGAATGGCAGGGATCGATCAACAAAACGGTTCTGTTCGCCAAGGGCATCATCGGATGAACGATGCGCACGACCATGAGAATCTCTTTGTGCTTGTGGCTGACCGGGATACCAAGGAGGCCGTCAGCGGGGTCCTTCGTCGTCCCGAGAGCATTGGAATGCGTTCCGTTCAGTTTGAATGTCGACGCCATCCCAATAGAGACAATGGGTGCCGAGTTGAGGCGGTCGATTTCCTCCGGACTTTTCGAGGGGTATTCAGTCACGCGCTCGTGGTCTTCGACAAAGACGGGTGCGGGAGCACGGCCGAGAGGAAGACGATCGAACGAAGACTGGAATCCGATCTGGATCGAAGCGGCTGGGGTGGTTGCGGTAAGGCTGTCGTGATCGATCCCGAGCTCGAGGCGTGGGTGTGGGCGGATTCGCACGAGGTCTTGGAGTGCCTTGGCTGGAAGCGTGGATACCCGAAACTCAGGTCATGGCTTCGCAAGGAGGGTTTGTGGAGTCAGTTCGCGGAGAAGCCAGACGAACCGAAGGCGGCGTTGTGTCGCACCTTGCAGTACACGCGCCGCCGCCGCACGGCGCGCATTTACCGCGACATCGCCGAGCGCGTGTCGTTGACGCGATGCAGAGATCCGTCTTTTGGTAAGCTGGTGACTACGCTGCGGGATTGGTTTCCAGCATTGCCTTAGCGATGACGTCGACAGCTCGGAATGTGCAAGTGTGGCCGCTGGCTGGACAAGCGCTCGGCTACCGGACCAGAAAGTCGACGACCAGCGGCAAGTGGTCGGAGTGCAGGCTGTCGCCCGGGCGAAGTCCCAGCTCCCGCAGCGCGTCGGTCGACATGTCCGCGGCGTCGAAGACGAAGGCCCGTCGAACCTCCAACGCCCGATCCCTGTAGAGGACGAAGTCCAGGCGACCGGGTGAGAACGGATCGCCTGCTCGGGTGCTTCGCCACGTGGCCAGGGATCGGTCGCGCAGGCGTGGGGCTCGGACGACGGCCAGGTCGCCGCCATCGACGCCGAGCCCCCGCCGCAGCGCCGCGAGGGGGCGGGCGGAGCCGACGAGATTGAGGTCTCCCCCGATGATCAAGCCGGCGTCGGCGCGTCCGTCGAGCGTCCGCGCGATCGCGTCGTTCAGCGCGGCGGCCTGCACTTCCCGAAGTCGGTCCCTGGGCGAACCGTCCCAGCCGGCGCTCTGGAGATCGACGGGCACGAAGAGGATGTCCCGCTCTTCCGCGGTCGTCCACGCCCCCGTGGCGGAGAGGCCGCCGTCGGTTTCCGCCCGAGCCATCCGGCGCGGCGGCGCCATCCACGGGACCTCGCCCCGCTCGCCCACGGCGGCGAGCCAACGTTCCAGGGCGCCTTCGGGGTATTCGATCCGAGCCATCGTCGCTTCGCCCCGAAGCGGAAACCGAGGCGAGCCGACGGCGGTGCGCTGACGTCCCCCGCCTTCGGCGAGCCGCCAGCTCCAGCGGTCCGCGTCGTCGCCGCGCACTCCCCGGGAGAACTCCAAGAGCTGGTCCGCGGTCGCGTCGGCGTGGATCTCGTCGAGCAGCACCACGTCCGCGGCCAGTGCGCCCAGGACGCGCTGAAACGCCGCTCTCTCGCTTCGGAAGCTGCCGTCGGAGACGTTCCAAGCGACGACCCTGAACGACGCGTCGTCGTCCTTGGCGAGCGCCTCGGCGTCGAGAAGAGGAGGCGGTGCGCCCGGCGAGGTCTCGAGCGTGTGCCGAAAGACCGGGGTCTGGTCCAGGACGGAGTCGCCCCGCAGGTACCGGATCCGCCCGCGGACGGTCGCGCCGGCCCGCGCCGGAGGCAGCCCGGCGACGCCGCGACTCTGCGCAGCCGGGTTCGCGCCGGCCCGCGGCGTGGACGGGATGCGGGCGAGCCTCGCTTCGAAGCGCGTCGAGGAGTGGGTCGGCGCAAGGAGGAATCCGACCCGGTCCGCGCTCTCGAGTTCGCCCGCGCCGTCCGGACCGATTTGCCGAACGCCCGCGCCGGCGCCGCGGATAGGCGGGTCCAGGGCATCGAGGCTTCGGCCGCGCCCCCAGGCGGTCGATTCCACCGGGCGGGACACGACGACGGCCAGGTCCGCGCCCTCGACGCCGCCCCGGAGCCCTCCCGTGCTCGGGTCTCCGTCCGCGTCCAGGATCACCTCGACGAACCCGGGCACGCCCTGGATCGTCACCGCGCTCCCGACGTCGAGACGGAGGTGGAGGAAGCGCTCGTCGTCCAGAACGCGAACCGCGCCCAGATCCACGAGCGAAGCCGCCGCGGCGTCGCCGATGGGGTCGTCCGGTTGGGGCAGCGCGCGCGCCCACTCCTCGAATTCGCCGTCCGTCCAGACGGGCGTCGCGTCTCCGGGTGCGCACGAAGCAGTGAACGCGGCGAGCACCAAGAGGGACGGTGCCAGGATGAGGTGGCCTAGTGGTGGCAAAGTGTATGGCTGACTCACTACGTCGGCGCGGCGTATCACCTACAAGTTATCAGAGAGATGATTGGCTCACGGTATCAAAAAAGATATGATTGCACAATAAACGTGATTTCTGCAAAAGGGCCACCTGGATCTGTTGCTCTAACTGTATTTTGAGTGACTCCCGTACTGCGCGGTGCGAAGGTAACCACGCTCCCAGATACGAACACTTGCATGTCACCACTATTGCTAGTTGTCGCGCCAAATTTCAGTTCGTCTCCGTCCAAGTCCGTAAAGCAAGGTGCAAAGTCGCGCTGCAGCACACTCCGCCAATGCACGCGCTGTAAAGGAATGTTACATAATGCAATTGGCGCTCGGTTGGGTACCTTCACAGAAACGGGAAGCTCAGACGACAGTCCCACGGAGTCGTAAGCCGTGATCGTGAGAACGGTCTGCCCTTGTTTGACCCCTGAAACCAAAACTGTGCTCTCTGAGACGGATGTGATCGCGGCGATCCCAGTGTTGGAAATCTCTGCCGCATACGTGAGGTTGCCTCCTTCTGGGTCTGTAAATGCGATAGTCACATCTACTGAAAGTGAATCCCCAACGAATACTGATTGCCTAGGTATCCTCTCAACCACAACTGGTGCTTGATTGGTCACGGTAACAGGGAATGTAAGCTGCACAGAGAGGCCGCTTGGGTCGCTTGCACCAACCGTGATGATGTTTTGCCCGGCTCGACTTGGAGATACGGTCAAGAGGCTTCCAGATATCGAGACGGAGGCGACTGTGGTATCGGAGCTGGCCGCGGTATAGCCTAGCTGGTCTCCATCCGGGTCGACAAAGTAGGAATTGACGTCCAACTCTGTATCGGCGACGACGGTCTGGGCCGAGAGAGAACCGATCAAGATGGGCGCTCGGTTGGGATCACCGCAGGCGACTGTCGCGATCAACGCGCCGAGCACGACGAACAGATAACGTCGATCCGAGCGTGATTTCGAGCGTCGGTCCAGAGCGGTTTTTCTGTTCGGGGGGGGGGGGGGGGGGGGGGGGGGGCAAGTGATCATGGACGAAAACTCCTTGGTAGGAAAAGAGGAAAGGGCACCTGACATCGAATCACGTCACGGATTCCATATGAGCAACGAGAGAGACCTTTGTTGACCTTTACCTCGGAGACCGAGGCGCTCACAAGTTTCGGTCCTTGAGGCGATTTCCGGTTTATCGCTCCGAGGTCGATCTGCAGATCATCGTCCGTGCACTCCATGGTCGATATAGCCGTCGGACCAGTACTCTACCCCAATCCGATGGTCATGGCAACAGCGATCCGATCCCATCTGCGGATTGCCAGCCGCTAGCGACGGTGCCCAGTAGGCTTCTCATCTTCGGTCGTCCGCTGGCCTTCGGGCGCGGTCCAGAAGTCCTCGCTGGCGGGCGTCGCGGCGGCGAGCGAAGCGCCGTACAGGGCGGCGTTGAAGACGATGCGGAAGTTGCCGAACGGTTGTCCTCGCCACTGCGGCCTCATCCCCAGCAGGACGATCCTGCCTTCGCCCCGGCGCACTTCGACCGCAGCGGCGTAGCCCTGCAAGCGCTCCTCGCCCAGCAGGTAGCCCGACAGAAGGGGCGAGCCGTCCTCGGGGTACTTGGCGAGAACGGCTCCCTCGAAGCCCTCCTTCGTCGTGAAGACCGGACTCCGTTCGACGACGACCTTGGCTCGAGCCGGCATTCCCGACATGACCGGGTGCGAGGGGTCGACCTCGAGCTCCACGATCGAGCCGCTCATGAAGAACTCCGACGGCTCCAGATCGCGGACGACGCTTTCGACCGGCAGGTGGAGGCGGTCGATCAGGAAGAGACTCGAGGCGTTGAGCGCGACCAGCGTCCCGCCGGCGCGCACGAACGCGTCCAGGGCCCGCACGCCGACGTCCCCGATGCCGCCCGCGTAGCGGGGCGGCGCCGAGCCCGGGGCGAATCCCTCGAGGATCTGGTCTCCCCCCATGTCGGCGAGCAGCACGACATCGTAGCGCTCCCTGAGTTCGCCGGCCAGAACGTCCGCGTTGCGCAGACTGGCGAACTCGAAGCCGTACCGTTCGAGGAGCCAGCGGGTCCAGCCCTCGTCCATCGACGGATCCCAAGGGCGGTAGAGCCCGATCCGAGGTCTGGTCAGGGCGACGTCCCCGGCCGTCGTCGCCGCGGCGGGCGCCTGGAGGTGCAGGTCGGACACGAGGGAGCGGCGGGCGTTCGACGACAGCCCGGAAATCGCATAATGCCCCGAGCCGCCGCCTTGGCCCCCGTCGCCTGCGCGTCCGGGCACGAAGCGCACCCGAGCTCCGTCGGCCCACGCTCGGTTGATCGCCTTGAACGCGTTGTTCCCTGCGGGGTCGGCGATCAGCGTGCGACCCCCCGCGTCGGAGCCCGCCGGGGGCACGATGGCCCGGGCGACGGGGTGGCTGTCGAAGCCCACTCCGGCCGGCGAGTCGAAGGGGGCGGCGTCCTCGACGTCGGCGTCCCAGGCGAGCGCCGCGGGAGCGCCGCGCTCTCCGTCGTCGTCGCCCAAGGCCTCCATCGCCTCCCGCACGTCCTCGTCCAACGGCGTCGTCGCTTCGACGACCCGTACGCCCATGAGGTACGGCAGCGTCCATCCGGCCACGTCGTAGGGCTGGTCCGGCGGACCCTCGGGATACTGGCGGAGATCGGGATAGTCCTGCACGGCGAAGAGCTGGCGGACGAAGTTCGCGAAGGGCTGGTCCATCGCGATCACCCAGGTGCCCGCCGGGTGCGCGATTCCCTCGAAGTCGACGGCCCGAGTCAAGCGATGAACCTCGATTCCGTTGTACGCCAGTCGCCGCAGCATCTCGACGGGGGCGACCGGATCGCGCTGCTCGGGCGGCACGAAGAACGCGTAGGGCGGATTGTCGGTGTACTGGGCGACGACGTCGCGGCCGGCCTGGTAGCGGTTGAACAGCACGTCCCGGCGGTACTTCGCGGCGAAGTCCAGCACGGAAATCGATGCCGTGAGCATGTAGTCCACGGCGTCGCGGAGTCGCCACCATCCGCCTTCCCACGGACTGCTATACAGAGACTGGGGCCTCAGGTCGCGGGTGCGTTCGGGGAAGTCGCCGATGGTGTAGAACTGCGGCGTGGCGTAGCGGTACAGCGCCGTCTCGGTCAGGAAGGAGGCCACGTTGTGGAAGTTGTGGGCGTGGTCCATGAAGCCCGGGTACCAGTTGTCGAATCCGGTCCCCATGTGGGTCGCGCCCCGCTGGCCGCGCTCCTCGAGCGCCTGGGCCATCGCCATGCCGATCAGGTTGACCGTGCGCCACATCAAGGGGTGCACGTGGGGCGAGATCGGCTCCGCGAACGGCGGAATCCAGATCCGGGTCGGGAACGGCGAGCTCTGATGATGGTTGTACAGGATCTGGGGCTCCCAGTCCCGCGCCACCCGGGTCGCCATCCGCGACTCGATCTGGTTGATCATGTAGCCGTCGCGGTTGTTGTCGTGCCCGATGTACTTCTGATACAGGAACGGCGCCGGCGCGACTTCGTACGGGGTTCCCACGTTGCCCCGGTACCACTCGGCGATCATGGTCTGGCCATCGGGGTTGATGGATGGCCACAGCATGAGCACGACGTTGTCCAGGATGCTGCGGATCTCCGGATCGTCGGCCCCGGCGACGATGTCGTGGGCCAGCTGGATCGTGTGCTCCGCATGGGCCACTTCGGTCGAGTGGAGTCCGCCGTCGATGTGGACCAGGGCGGGGGTCCGCTCGGCGATGGCGCGCGCCTCCTCGTCCGTCAGTCCCTCGGGGTGCGCCAGACGCAGCCACGCCTCGCGGTGCCGTTCGACGTCGCGCAGGTTCTCCGCGCTCGAGATCAGCGCGACGTGCACGGGCCTGCCGAAGGAGGAGCGTCCGATCTCGCGCAGCTCGATGCGGTCGCTGGCCCGGTCCAGTCGCTGGAAGTAGTCGATGGACTCCTCGAAGGTGGTCAGCCGATGGTCGGCGCCGACCCTGTACCCCAGCACCGACTCGGGCGTCGGGACCTGGGCTCGCGCCGCCGGGAGGTCGAGCGTCGCGAACGACGCCGCGGCGCACGCCGCCAGCGCCAGGCCTCGCGTCCGGGCGTTCGCTCGGCGGCGCAGGGCGAGCCGCAGGGGTCGGGAAAACGCCTCTTGGGCCAAACGAGCCTCGAACACGCCGTTCATGCGCTGTCGCTCTTTCAATGGTCTCGATGTTCAGGGACGGACGAGTCGGGACCGACTCGCTGCTCTCGCGTCGCGCCCTCTCGCCGAACCCCCCGATCGTCGCCGTCGATCCTGCGGGCGGTCGAGGGCGCTTCGGCGCGGAGCCGCAATCAACGTCGTTCGGGCGCGGGCGCGCGACAATGCGCGCGGTCGGCCTCGGGTCCCCGCGGCCGCGAACTCGCCGCGCGTTCGGCGACGGGGCTCGCGTCTACGCTCCGACGATCGGCCAAGGTTCCCAGGACCGCCACCGTCCCCGGGTGAAGTCGGGGAAGTCGACCGGAGCGCTGTCCGCGGCCACGCTGATCTCGGAGAGCTCCGACACGGCGCTCAGCGCCGCGGCGTCGTAGACGTTCATGTCCGTGGGCAGGCCCTCGCGCAGGCATTTGACGAGTCGGTAGTCCTCCATGAAGTCCATGCCGCCGTGGCCGGCGCCGATCGAGGCCTCGCGGAGCGCCCTCCAGAGCGGGTGCTCGAACTCCTCGAAGTACGTCTCCGCCTCCTCCCATCGGTGGGGCGGGCTCCTGTCCTCGACGTACACCCGGTCCGGGTAGCCCTGAAAGACGCCGCGCGTGCCCTGCACGAGATTGATGCGGCTGTAGGGACGGGGCAGGTTGGTGTCGTGCGACACGTAGATCGTCCTGCCCCGCGCCGTCCGGATGAGACTGGCGTTCACGTCTCCCAGCCGGAAGGTCTCGGCGCGCTTCGCGTGCCCCTCCGGGTAGTGCGTCCGGGCCCACTCCTGCAGCCCCCGCGACGGACCGCTCATCGACGCGAGCCTCGCGAAGCGGTCGCCCCGGTTCACGTTCATGCAGTTGGCGACGGGCCCCAGGCCGTGCGTCGGATAGAGGTTGCCGTTTCGGGTCCACGAGTGGTCTCGGCGCCACAGCCCCTCGCCCTCGTCGGCGAACTTGATCGCCCGCAGGTCGTGCAGGTACCCGCACTCGGCGTGCAGGACCTCTCCCAGAAGTCCCTGGCGCACCAGGTTCAGGCACAGGAGCTCGGCCCGCCCGTAGTTGACGTTCTCCATCATCACGCAGTGGACGCCTTGCCTCTCGGCCGTCTCGACGAGCCGCCAGCAACCCTCCAGGTCGGTCGAGGCGGGAACCTCGGTGGCCGCGTGCTTCCCGGCCTCCATGGCGGCCACGCACACCGGCACGTGCCAGCGCCACGGCGTGGCCGTGTAGACCAGGTCGAGGTCCTCTTCCCCGCATAGACGCTCGAAGTCGCGTTCGCCGTCGGTGTACAGCGTCGGCCTGGGGTGCCCGGCCTCTTCCACGACGTCGGCCGCCCGCTGCGCGTGGGACGGGCGAATGTCCGCGACGGCCTGGACGACGCAGCCCGCGATGCGCGCGAGGTTGCGGACGTGCGCCGTTCCCATCCCGCCGACGCCCACGAAGCCGATGCGCACGACGTCCATCGGCGCCGCCGCCAGCGGCTGGCTGGGTGGGCGTGCGAGACCTCTCGGGGTGGCCGAGGGCCGACCGCGGTCGCCCGGGCGCGCGTCGGGCGCGCCGCAACCGCCGACCGCGCCGGCCGCGACGCCCAGCGCGCTTGCCTTGACGAAGCCCCGCCGATCCATGGCGCCGGGGCGAATCGATTCGTTTCCGTTGTCGTCGCTGGTCATGACGCCTGCGCCTCGGTGCGCGGGGTTGACGTTGGGGTGACGCGGACGCGGAGCCCTCGACCGCGGGCACGCCGACCGACACCCGAATCCTGCCGCGGCGCGCCCTTGGGGGCAAACCGGTCCGCTTCCGGGTCGCCTCGGTTCGTCGAGGTCTCCTTCGGCGGTGGGCCGTGGTCGCTGGCCCGGGGGTCGCGCCCGGCAACGCTGCGGCGGAGACGGGGCGCGTCCGGCGGACTGCGGGGTCGCGACGGCAAGAGGCCCGTCTCCCAAGTCCGAGTTTCCGCCGCTTCGGCGAACCAAGACTCCCACAGCGCGATGGAGCGGACGGCTGCAGCCGTCCGGACTCGGTCGCGCTGTCCCCGTCCCACCAGTCTCGCATCGAAGTCGATCGAGCGGCCGGTGCCGCCGTAACGTCCGCCCGTCGACGTGGACCGCTTGACGACTCCGCCCTCCGAAGGACCGTCGGCCGCCCTTGGGCGCGGCGCCGCTCGAGGACGTGCAGGCGTCGCGCGATGTCCCCAGCACGGCGCCGCCGCCTGATCTCGAGCGGCCCTGGCCGGGGGGAGGGGGGGGCGCCGCCAAGGACTGGATGTCAGCGCGCCGGGTCGGTCTTCATCCACTTGAGTGCCGGGTGCAGCGCCAGCAGCGCCGCGAGTCCTGCGGCGGGCGTCGACCAGGCCGCGGCCTCCAACGGGCCCACGAAGTCGGCGAGGACGCCGGCGCCCATGACGAGGACGGCGCCGACCGTCCACGCGAGCCCCATCACGATGCCCGAGCTGGCTCCGGGGGCCTGCGGGAGCATCTCCTGGGCCATCACGACGATGGGAGGCAGCGTGGCCATCCCCAGGAACCCCGCGGCCGCGATGGCCGCCATTCCGGCGCCGCTCCAGGGGCCCAGCCAGAGGGCGAGGAGGTGCGCGGGGAGCGCGCAGGCGCAAAGGCGAAACAGGAGGCGCGGCCGATCCATGCGGTCCGACAGGAATCCGCCGGCGAGCGTGCCCAGCGCCTGAGCGCCCAGGTAGACCGACAGCGCCGCCGCGCCCAGCGCCTCCGATCCGCCCGCCTGGGCGACGACGATGGGCTCCATCGTCAGGAAGACGCGCTGCACGAAGGTCATCGCCGAGCTGATCCCGAAGATGATCCCCAGCGGTCCCAGCAGCTTTCGGAGAACGGTCCTTGGGGGCGGCAGCGGTCGCGCGTCCCTTCGCTCCGAGCGACGGCCGGGCAGCCCCAGGTAGAAGACCGGGGCGAGCAGGAGCGCCGGGATCATGGCGAACCACAGTCCTTCGAGCCCGCGCCACGACACCAGGGCGACGGCCGCTAGCGGTCCGGCCGCGTACCCGGTCGCGCCGCCGAAGGAGAAGATCGAGTATCGCGCGCCCCCGCCCCGCCCCGCCGCGAGTCGCACCGCGTAGGACGCGCCGGGCGGGTGGAACGCCGCGCCCCCCAGTCCGCCCAGGACGAGCAGGCCGAGGAGTGGGGCGTAGGAGGGGGCGAATCCGATGCTGGAAACGAAGACGGCGCTCGCCAGCATTCCGCCGACGGCGAGCGAGCGGCGTCCGAAGCGGTCCGCCACGTACCCGAAGAGGGGCTGCGGCAACGCCGTGGCGATGGAAAACGCCGCAGCCAGGGTCGCGGCCGCCGCGATGGAGAGGTCCAGCGTCTCCATGATGCGGGGCAGGAGAGGATGGACGATCGACGCGTAGGCGTCGTTGAGGCCGTGGGCCAGCGCGACGATGACCGCGATCCGCACCGCCGGCGCGCGCGGGCCGCCCTCTGTCGCGTGCTTCGCGTTCGTCGAGGTCGGGCCCCTTGAAGTCGCCTGTTCGCCGCCTGCGGGGGCGTTGGGCGGTCCCCTGTCGCCTCGCTCGGCGTCCCCCCGCTCACTGGAAACTCCGGGCGGGAAGCCGTAGTATACATGCGGGTCGCTTTGGAGGGGATGGGCCTGCGCGCTCCGCTTGACCGTCGGGCGTTCGGTCCCGGAGTTTCTCCCGGCCGCTCCCCCGGCGGCCACGCTGGGCGACTCGCTGCAGCTGCAGGGACGGGCCGCGCCGTCGGCGCGCCGTTTCAGCGGCGAGCGAACCGCGATCGCCTTCGCATCGCTCGGCCACGCGCACACGCCAAGAGACAGGACAAGACATGACCAGGACCGCGAACCCTCGACGTTCCCCCTCGCTTCGTCGTCGCCTGAACGCCCTCGCTTCGATGGTCGCGGTCGCGGTCTTCGCCGGTTGCGCGTCGCAGCCCGGGAGTCGGGACGGAATGCAGCGCGCGAGCGGGCCCGCCACGCCTCAGGCCGAGTTCTCGCACCCAGCGGGCCTCAGAGCGAACCCGCCGGCGCCCGATCCGAGGGTGGGTCTGGAGCCGGGTCTGTTCGACGCGGGCGAGGCGATCTGGAACATGCGCCTGGTGTCGACCACGCCGCCGCAGCCGGAGTTCGTGGGTTCGACCAACTCGGACCTGGCGTTCACCGGGAACTACGCGATCCAGGGCAACTACGACGGCGTCCAGGTGTGGGACATCTCCGACCCCCGGAATCCGACGTCGGTCGTGACCTACGTCTGCCCGGCTTCGCAGAGCGACGTCTCCGTGCACGGGAACCTGCTCTTCGTGTCCGGCGAGGGCCTGAGCGGACGGTTGGACTGCGGCGACGAGGGGGTCCAGGAGCAGGTCAGCCACCACCGGTTGCGGGGGATCCGCATTTTCGACATCTCCGACGTCCGCAACCCCGAGTACGTCGCCAACGTGCAGACGTGCCGGGGATCGCACACGCATACCGTGCTCGAGCATCCCGGGGACGACGACAACGTCTACATCTACGTGTCGGGGTCGGCGATGGTGCGCCCTGAGGAGGAGCTCCCCGGATGCGTGGCCGCGGCGCCGTGGGAGGATCCGAACTCGGCCTTGTTCCGGATCGAGGTGATCCGCGTGCCGCTGGACGATCCCCAGTCGGCCGCGATCGTCAGCTCGCCTCGGATCTTCGAGGACCTGGTCGCCCCGCCGACGCATGGTCCCTCGCCGGCCGACTTCAGGGAGGCCGAGGCCGCGCGCGAGCGGGGCGCCTTCGTTCTTCAGATGGGGAACCAGATCGCGGTGCTGCCGGACGCGCAGGCCAACGGGCTGCTCTCCATGATCGTGGCGGGCCGCGGCGGGGAAGGTCCGCCGACCGCCGCCGACAGCGCGGCGCTTCGCGCAATGGAGTTCGCCGACATCGTCGCGATGGCGGGAGGAGGCGCGGCGGACGACGAGGAGGAAGAGGACGACGGTCGCCCGGATCCCGGGCCCACGCAGTGCCACGACATCACCGTGTACCCCGCCATCGGATTGGCCGGGGGGGCGTGCGGAGGCTACGGGTTGCTCTTGGACATCGGGGATCCCGCCAATCCCCGTCGATTGGCTGCGGTCGCCGACTCGAACTTCTCGTACTGGCACTCCGCGACGTTCAACAACGACGGCACGGCGATCATGTTCACCGACGAGTGGGGCGGGGGCGGAGCGCCGAAGTGCCGCCACGACGACCCCGTGGAGTGGGGCGCGAACGCGGTCTTCACGATCGAGGACGGCGAGATGGCGTTCCGGAGCTACTACAAGCTGCCCGCGCCGCAGACGTCGCAGGAGAACTGCGTCGCCCACAACGGGTCGCTGATCCCGATCCCGGGTCGCGACGTCATGATCCAGGGATGGTACCAAGGCGGGATTTCCCTGATCGACTGGACCGATCCCGACAACCCCGTCGAGATCGCCTACCACGATCGGGGACCGATCCACCCGGAGCGGATGGAGATGGGCGGCAGCTGGTCGGTGTACTGGTACAACGGCCTGATCGTGAACTCCGAAATCGCTCGCGGCCTGGACGTCTTCGAGCTGGTCGCCAGCGAAGCGCTGACGCAGAACGAGATCGACGCGGCGAACTCGGTGCGGCTGACGCAGCTCAACTCGCAGGGTCAGCCGATCTTCGAGTGGCCGGCGACCTTCGCGCTCGCTCGAGCCTACCTGGACCAGCTCGAGCGCTGGCACGGGATGGGCGCCGGCGAGATCCAGGCCGCCCGGAGCGCCCTGGACGACGCTTCCTCCATGTCGGGATCGGCCCGCGCGGACGCTCTGCGGACGCTCGCCCGGACGTTGGAGGGACAGGTCGGCGGAGCCCGCGACGCCGCGAAGGCGGCGATGCTCCTCGACGCGGTCGAGCGCCTGGCCGCCGGCTGACGCCGGGCGGCGGTCGCCCAGGAGATTCGCGCCATGGTCCGCCGAACGACCGCAGCGATCGCGGCGGTCGTCGTTTGGGTTCCCGGATGCGCGAGCCGCGGGCCGGGGGCCGATTCCGCGCTCGAACCGGACAGGGCCGCTCCGGTCCCGCTCGAGGCCGCGCGGCCCGACTCGGCGACCGTCGCCGAGCTGGAGTCGCTCTACCGCACCCGAGCCGAAGCCGCACTCGAAGGGCATCACGATGCGGACGTGCGCTTCATGACCGGAATGATCGGGCATCACGCCCAGGCGCTGGTCATGGCGGGGTTCGCGCCCGAGGCGGGCGCGAGCCCCCGGATCCGGACGCTCTGCGCCCGCATCGTCAACGCGCAGAGGGACGAGATCGCCGTGATGCAGGCTTGGCTGCGGGACAGGGATCTTCCAGTTCCCGAGGTTCACATCTCGGACGGGACGCTCGCGATCCACGGCCCGCGGCACGCCATGCACATGCCCGGGATGTTGACGGCGGCGCAGCTGGAAGAGCTTCGGCGCGCCCGGGCACGCGACTTCGATCGCTTGTTTCTCGAGTACATGATCATGCATCACGAGGGCGCGGTGACGATGGTCGGCGAGCTCTTCTCGACCGACGGGGCCGCTCAGGGGGACTTCGTGTTCAAGCTGGCTTCCGACATTCAAGCCGACCAAGGCTCGGAGATCGCTCGGATGGAGCTGATGCTGGAGGCGATGGGGCCGGGAGAATAGGCGGTGCGCAGATCGGGCTGACTGGCCCCGAACGCCGTCCCGCCGCACGCGCCCGGTCGTCCCCGCCCTTCGGGGTCGCCCGCGACGCCAGCGCAGTCCCCTGCTCCGGTTCGCCGGAAAGAGGGCGCTTCTCCACCGTGCCCTTCGACGTCTCTCGCGTCCTCCTGCCGGACGGTTGCTCTTCGTCGCGGTTGTTCTTGCGCTGGGAACCGGCCCGGAGAGAGATTGCACTCGTGGGACGAGGCGCGACCGCCTCGGAACCAGCCGGCGCGGCGGACTGCACGTCGACGACGGGAGCGCGAGGCGATGAAGACGAGGCGATCGGTTGGGGCTTGGCCGGCGTTGCTGGCCGTGTTGTTGTCGTTCATGGCGTCGGTGGAGATCGGTGCGCAGGTCGTCGAGGACGATTTCCGGACCTGCCTCCCCTCCTCGATCTCCGGGAGGGCCGACCGGGACGCGTCGAGCGGGAAGGTCGCTCTGCTCTGCGTCGGCAAGGTCGGCCAACCGATCACGTACGTCGAGTGTTCGTATTTCGACGACGTCTTCGACGACGATCCGCAGGCGCTTGGGCGTTGTCGGGGAATGGACCGGGGCTGGTTTTCGCGGCGGGTCGCCCAGGAGGCCGACCGCGACGTGCCGCCCTTGCTCCGCAGCGACGGTTTCGTGCGGACGTGGTTCGTTCCAGGGGGAAGTCCGCCGCCGCGGTAGCGACGTTGCGCGGGCCGCTCGGCTGCCGCGTCCGCGTCCGCCTACGTCTTCTGGGACGCGAGCGTCGATTCCGTGCGGACCGCTGGGCCGTCGCGCTTCCGGGTGGGCATGGAAAGGGAGTCGCTTCGCGCCGCGGAGGCGGCGTCCGGCGTCGAGCGCTTCCCGCTGGGCGGCTCGGAGGCGTACGCATCCGTCGGCGCGAGACTGGATGGCCCGACTGCGCGCGCGCGGCGAAGCGGTCCTCAGCGCACCGCGAACGACACGCCGACCCCGTAGGTCATGAAGTTGGCGTCGCTGCGGACGGGCTCGGCGCTCCACCCGTTGGGCCGCGCGCGCAAGCCGCCGTCGACCAGGTACTCGGTCGGACCGTTGTACTGGTAGGCTGCGGAGAGGTCGAGGGCGACGGGCCTGCGTCCCCGCCGCAGCGCGACGGCGAGTCCGCCGCCGCCTCGGAGCGCCAGCTGGAAGTCGCCGAAGTTCGTCGTCGAGGCGATGGGCTCGAGCGAGTGGGTTCCTCGCGCGCTCGTCCGCGTCGCGAAGTGCGCGAAGCCGACGCCGACGAACGCGTAGGGACGGACCGGTCCCGTGCCCAGGCGCACCTGGGGGCCTGCGGTGACCGAGAGGATCGAGTTCGTGGTCTCTTGATTCACCTCGACCAGCGACACCGTCGAGCTCAGCGGGACGCGGGTCCGGCGGACGCCGTAGACGACGAAGCCCAGGTCGCCGCGAAGCGCCACGCGCGCGCCGCCGCCCGCTTCCCCGACGTGCAGCAGGCCCCCGATCCTCCCGCCGAATCCGACGTCGACGTGGCGCTGGAACTCGCCCGTCGGGTCCGCGACCCCGAGGTGGACGAAGACCTCGCCCCGAGGGTCGGCCGTCGGGCCGCGCGCGCCCGGACTCGCCGTCTGGCCCGCCGCCGCCCCGGGCGAAGCCGCGACCGCGCACGCGAGGCCCAGCGTGGCCGCCCAGCGAAAGTCCATGGTCGCGTCCGCCTCGTTCGTCCCGTTCGCCGTCTCCGATGGCGCGGGTCTCGCGTCCGCGCCCGACTCCAATGTAGGCGTTGCTCCGAGTTCAGGGCCCGTCCGAGCCCTCGGCCGCCGCGTCGATCCTCGCCAGCGCCCATTCGGCGTGTTCGCGGACCAGCGCCGAGGCGTCCCGAGCGGCCCGCTCGAGCACGGGTCGGGCCTCGGGGGATCCCCAGTTCCCCAGCGCGACGCAGACGTTGCGGAGCATGCCGTTGCGGCGCGCCCTCGACATCGGCGAGTCGGCGTGCTTGCGCAGGAACGCCTTGCCGCTCAAGGCGAGAATCTCCTCGGCCAGCTCGATCAGCGGGACGTCGTCCACGCCTGGCCGGGGCGCGTACGCGGGCTCGTCCGCCGCCTCGGAGAACGCGAGGTTCCAGGGACAGACCTCTTGGCAGATGTCGCAGCCGAAGACGCGGTTGCCGATCTTGGGACGCAGCGCGGGCGGGATCGCGCCCTTGAGCTCGATCGTCAGGTACGAGATGCAGCGGGTCGCGTCGATCAGCGGCGCGCCCCGTTCGTCGCGTCCCAGGAGCGCGCCCGTGGGGCAGGCGTCGAGACACTGGCGACAGCTGCCGCAGCGGTCCTGCTGGGGCGCCGCCGCGCGCTCGAGCGGGAGGTCCGTGAGCAACGCGCCCAGGAAGAAGTACGAACCGCGGCGGGGATGGATCAGCATCGTGTTCCGGCCGAACCAGCCCAGGCCCGCGCGTTGGGCGAGCTCGCGCTCCGCGACCGGCGCCGTGTCGACGCACACCCGGCGCGCGACGCGCCGTCCGGCCCGCTCGGCCATGCGGTCGGCCAAGCGCTCGAGCCGCTCCGCCATCACGCCGTGGTAGTCGGAACCGCGCGCGTACCTGGCGACGACGGCGCGCGAGGGGTCGTCGTCCGGGGCGCCCGGGCGGGCGTCCGCGTAGGAATGGGCGACCACGACGGCCGACCGGAAGCCGGCGAGGCTGCGGGCCGGATCGGCTCGACGTTCGAGCGCGTCGTCGCGGGCGAGGTACGCCATCTTCCCGTGCAGGCCGGCCCGGACCCAAGCCTTGAAGTGGGCCGTGTGGTCGCTCGGGTCCGCTGGCGCCACGCCCGCCGCCTGGAACCCCAGCGCGCGCGCCTGCGCCAGGGTCCACTCGGCGTCGACGGCGCGCGCCGGAGCGACCCGCTCGGACGGTGCGCGTCGAAGCGTCGGAGGGACCTCTCTCGGGTCCCGAGGGGTGGCGGAGCGATTCACGGCGTCCACATTGGCGGGGGCGCCCGCGGCGCGTGCGCGGTCTCGCATGACCCGAAAGGTACCGGTCCGCGCGAGCGCCCGGTCGCCGAGGACGCCCACCGCGAGTCGGCGCTTCGCCCTCTCGCGAGAGAACTCGCCTTCGACCCGGGACCGGGGAACGCCATGGACGTCGAGCGCGCGCGCCGCCGGTTTCCGATTTTGCAGCGCCGGAACTACCTGAACTCCTGTTCGCTCGGCGCTCTGTCCACCTGCGCCGAGGCGCGCCTCGACGACTTCCTGGCGGATTGGCACGACCAGGGCGCCGCCGCTTGGCACGAGCGCTGGTGGGGCCGGCTGGCCGAGCTGCGCGCGCGCATCGAGAGGATGTTCTCGGCGCCCGCGGGCAGCGTCGCGCTCATGCCGTCGACGTCCCTCTGCCTGGCCGCCGTCTCGTCCAGCCTGGACTGGGGGAAGCGGAACCGCGTCGTCGCGACCGAACTCGACTTCCCGACGCTGCTGCATCACTGGACGGCGCGCGCGGACGTCGAGCTGGTCGTGCTCGAGAGCGAGGACGGGATTCACGTCGACGTCGAGCGCTTCGCCGACGCCGTGGACGAGCGCACCATGGTGGTCGCCACGAGTCACGTCCACTTCGCGACGGGCGCCGTGCAGGACCTGGCCGCCATCGCCGAGATCGCGCGCAGCGTCGGCGCCTTGAGCGTCGTCGACGGGTACCAGGGAGCGGGGCAGATCGCCGTCGATCTGCCTCGGACGGGAGTCGACTTCTACACCGCCGGTCCGCTCAAGTGGCTTTGCGGCGGACCCGGTCTCGCCTACCTCTACGCGCGCCGGGAACTGGTCGCGGGCCTCGAGCCCCGGGTGACCGGCTGGTTCGCGTCGGCGGACCCGTTCGACTTCGACCCCCGGCGATTCCGCTACCGCGACGACGCCCGTCGCTTCGAGACGGGCACTCCGGCGTTGGCCACGGTGCACACCGCGCTGGGCGGACAGGAGATCGTCGACGAGGTCGGCGTCGTGGGGATCGAGGCGCGCAACCGGGCGCTCGCCGAGCGCCTGGCCCAAGGGTGCGAGGAGGCCGGGTTCTCGCTGCGGGCGAGCGACCGGCCGGAGCGCCGTTCGGCGATCGTGCCGGTGCGTTGCGAGGACCCCGGCGCCGTCGTCCGCCGCTTGGCCGACCGGGGGATCGTCGTCGACGCCCGGCCCGGCGTGGTGCGTGCGAGCCCGCACTTCTACAACACGCCGGACGAGGTGGACGCGTTCGTCGCGGCGTTGCGGGAGACGGCGCGGCGCGGCGGCTTGGGCTAGGCGCGCCATTAGCTTCGTGGCGCCGAGGGGCGGCTCCGCCGCGCCTCGGGCGAAACCCGCCCGCACGCCGGAGTCTCCAAGCACGATGCTCGCTACGCTCGCCGTCGCCGCCGCGATCCAGCTTCCCGCCCCGGTCCAGGAGCTGGTTCCCGGAACTCGCTACGATCCCGCGATTCCGACGCTCGAAGACGTCGTCGGCGCCGACTTCGGCGAAGCGATCACCCCGCCCGAGGACGTGGCGCGCTACATGGAGGCGCTCGCCCGGGCGGCGCCCGAGCGCACGCGCCTCGTCGAGTACGCCCGGAGCTGGGAGGGTCGCCCGCTGGCCGTCCTGGTGGTCGGATCCCGGGAGCGCATGGCGCGCCTCGACGAAGTCAAGGAGGGGATCGCCCGCCTGGCGGACCCGCGCGGAATGGACGACGCCGAGGCGGAGGCCCTGCTGTCCGAGCTGCCGGTGGTCACCGCGCTCATGCACAGCGTGCACGGCAACGAGATCACCCCCGTGGACGCCGCGATGGCCGAGGCGTACCACCTGCTGGCGGCGACGAACGACGCCGACGTCGATCTCGTGCTGAGCGAGTCCCTGGTCCTGATCGATCCGTTGCAGAACCCCGACGGTCGGGCCCGGTTCGTGCACGAGAACCGCATCGCCCAGGCCCGGTGGCCGGACGAGGCGGCGTTCTCCGCCGAGCACGACGAGCCCTGGCCGGGCGGCGCGGCAACCACTATCTGTTCGATTTGAACCGGGACCTCTTCGCCCAGAGCCAGCCCGAGACGCGGGGCAAGGTCGGTCTGTTCCTCGAGTATCGCCCGCACGTCGTCGCCGACCTCCACGAGATGGGCGGCGACGCGACCTACTTCTTCCCGCCGACGGCCGAGCCCACGAATCCCTGGTACGGGGAGCGCCAGGTCGCGCTGATGGACGTCTTCGGGCGGGCCATCGCCCATCGGTTCGACGGGCGCGGCTTCGCGTACTTCAACCGCGACGTCTTCGACCTGTTCTATCCCGGCTACGTCGACGGATGGCCGATGGGCTACGGCGGGCTCGGCATGACGTTCGAGCAGGCCAGCCCGAGGGCCCTGCGCCTGCGCCGCTCCGACGGCGACCTGCTGACCTACCGCGACGGCGTGCTCCGTCACTTCACGGCGGCGCTCGAGACGGCCGCGACGGCCGCGCGAAACCGGGAGCGGATCCTGCGCGACTACCTGGCCTACCTGCGCGCCGGCGTCGAAGCGGGAAGGCGCGGCCCGGCCGAGCTGGCGCTCCACTCGGCGCACGACCCGAGCATGGCCGCTCGATTGGCCCAGACGCTGGCCGACAACGGAATCGAGGTGCACCGGGCCGCCGCGCCCGTCCGGATCGGAGACCGAACGCTGGCCCCCGAGGCGAGCTTCGTCGTGCCCCTGGATCAGCCCGCGCACCGCCTGATCCGCAATTTGCTGGACGCCCACGTGCCGATCGCGGAGGATTTTCTGGGCCGCCAGATCGAACGTCGCTCGAGGCGGCGACCGGACGAGATCTACGACCTGACGGCGTGGAGCCAGTCGCTGCTGTGGGACGTCGAAGCGCTCGAGACTTCGCGTACCGGCGCTCGCGGCGAGGCCCTCGTTCGCGGCGCCGATCCGGGAGCGCGCGCCGCCGACGCTGCGGCGCGCCTTCCCGACGCCCGCCTCGGCTACCTGGTGCCCTGGGGCGTCGCCGGCGCCGCGACGGTGACGGAAGCGTTGCGAAGCGGCCTGCGCATCCGCGCCGCCGGCGGACCCTTCGCCCTCGACGGACGCCGCTACGGGGTCGGCACGGCGATCGCGCGCGTCGCCGAGAACGGCCCCGACCTCGCGCGCGAGCTGGGCGCGATCGCCGCCGGGCACGGCGCCGACGTCGTGGCCATCGACGGGGCCTACGTCGAGGAGGGCCGGTCGCTCGGCGGTCGGCGGGTTCGGGCCCTGCGCCCGCCCCGCGTGCTCCTGGTCTACGACGCCCCCGGACAGAGCTACTCGGTGGGTTGGGCGCGCTACGTGCTCGAGCGGCGCTACGGACAGCCGACGACGGCGGTGCGGGCCTCGAGCCTGAGTCGGGCGACGCTGGGCGACTTCGACGTCGTCGTGTTTCCGAGCGGCGACTACGGGGACGCGGTGGGCGAGGGGCTCGCGGACCGCCTGCGGACGTGGATGCGCGACGGGGGCACGCTGATCACGATGGCGGAGTCCTCCGTCTGGGCGGCGCGGACCGGGCTGCTCGCGACCGTCACCGAGCGCAGGGGCGGGCGAGCTCGGGGCGAGGATCCGCCGGACGCCGGGACGCCCGAGCAACCCATCGACTACCTGGACGCGATCGCGCCCGCCGACGAGTCGCCGGAAGGGGTGCCCGGGGCGATTCTGCGCGTCGTGCTGGACGCCGAGCACTGGCTGGCGGCCGGGACCGACGGCGAGATCGCCGCGCTGGTGACCGGGTCGCGGGTGTTTCGCCCGATCGCGCTGGACCGAGGCGAGAACGTGGGTCGCTACGGCGAGGGCGACGACTTGGTCCTGAGCGGCGTGGTGTGGGACGAGGCCAGGCCCCAGTTGGCGAACAAGGCGCACCTGATTCACCAGCCGGTGGGGCGGGGCCGCATCGTGGCCTTCGCCGAAGACCCGAACTACCGAGCCTACGCCGAGGCGACGCAGCTCCTGTTCATGAACGCCGTGCTGCTCGGTCCGGGTCGCTGATTCGCGCGTCGCCCGGAGCGCTTCGTCAGCGCGCCCGAATCCGGACGCCCTCGATGACCGCGCCGACGCGCATGCGGTCGACGACCTCCATCCCGGACACGACCTCGCCGAAGATCGTGTAGTTGAAGTCCAGGCGGACGTTGTCGACCAGGTTGACGAAGATCTGGCCGTCCCCCGTGTCGCGTCCGCGCGTGGACAGACCCACGGTTCCGCGCCAGTGCGCCTGCGCCGAGATCTCGTCGCGGGTGTACGGGCCGTCTCCCTCGTACTCGTTCGCGTGCGGACTCCCGCCCTGGACGACGAAGTTGGGCTCGACCCGATGGAACGTCAGCCCGTCGAAGCGGCCCGCCTCGGCCAACCGCAGGAACCGGTCGGCGTTGGTGGCGGCCCAGTCGGGGCGCAGCGCGATCGCAACGTCGCCCAGGCCCGCGATGCGGAGCTCGACCGTCGTGCGCTCCAGCTCGCGGAGGCGGGCGGCGTCCGGCGTGGGCGCCCGCGGCATTGCAGCGGGGCGAGCCGCGCGCGGCTCGCCCGCTTGGGCGGCCATGGCGGCGGCCCGCTTCGCGACCTCCGCGTCGAAGTCGGTCGCGTACGCCGCCAGATCTCTCGCGGAGAAGCCGCCGATCGAGTCCAGGGCGTCCAGCAGCGCGATGCGCACGTCCCGGTGGGTCTCCTTCCCGATCGCCGTGAAGCCCTCGAGCGAAGCGAGGAGCCGGGACGCGACGACTCGAGCGTCCGCTGCGCCCGCGCCGCCCCGGACCAGGAGCGCGGCCGCCGTCATCGCGAGCTGGGGGTCGCCGCCGTCCAGCGCGTCCAAGTAGAGCGCCACGCTTGCGGGCTGCGGCGCTCCCAGCGCCCTCAGCGCGGCTTCCCGCGCGTTGACGTCCGGGTCCTCCGCCAGTCGGCGAAGCGCGGCCGCCGCGCCGTCGTCCAAAGCCGCCAGGCGTCCCAGCGCCCCGGCGGCGCGAGCGCGCACGAAGGGACTCGGGTGCGCGGCCGCCGCCGTTGCCCATGCGCTCGCCGAGTCCGCGCCGACCGGGCGCGCATGGCCCGTGTCCGACTCGACCAGCCGGGCCAGCGACGCGAGGGCGTCCACGGACTCGAGGGCGCGAGCCTCGAGTCCCGCCGACGCGTCGGCGACCAACCGACGGGCCGCGGCCGCAAGCGCCCGGCGCTGCCTCCGGCCGTCGGGGCACGGACGACCCGCCAGCGCGATCGCCGCGGACCGGACGTGCGCGTCCGCGTCCTGAAACGCGTCCAGGCCGGCGGCGCAGCCGGCCGCCGGGCGCGCCTGGGCGGCGACGGCGCGCAGCGCGTCGACGCGGACCCGGGGGTCGGGGTCGGCCAGTCCGCGCGCCGCGACGGCGACGGCGTCGGCGCCGTTGCGGGCGGCCGCGCCGACGGCCAGACGGCGCACTCCCCAATCCGGATCCTCGATCGCGTACGCCGCGTCCGCGGGCGCGAGCCCGCCCCCGCGCCCAAGGGCGGACACGGCCAGGCGGCGGATGCGGCGGGCGCGCAGTTCGCTTCCCGGAGACGAAGGCGCGTCCGGCTCCCGTCCCATGCGGGCCAACGCCCTGGCGGCGGCGATCAAGTCGGGCGACAGAGCTTCTCGGGTCGGGTCGCCGGCGCCTCGAGCGAAGGCCTCGACGCCGCGCGCGAGCCCGAGGGGCGCATCGAGCGCCGGATCGGCCTCGACCGATGGCAGACGCCGATGCGCGGCGACGAGCGCCGAGTCCAGCGCAGCCCGCTGCCGGGGCGTCCGGACGGCGAGCCGACCCGCGTGGGTCGCCAGCGCTCCCCGTGCGAGCGGATCCGTCTCGGCGGCCAAGGCCTCGAGCAGCGTCGGCGCCGCCGCCGCCGCGTCGCCGCGAAAGACCGCCTGCGCCGAGGCGAACGCGGCCGCCGCCCTGACCCTCGCGTCGGGATCGGCCAAAGCCGCCTCCAACCGACCGAGATGGACGGAGTCCTCGAGCCGTCCCAGCGCGCGCGCGGCCAGTGCGCGGACCCGCGGGTCGGGATGCGTCAGGTGCCGCTCGACGTCGTTCAGTCCGCGCGCTCCGCGCGCGTCCTCCTCGGCGACGATGCGGGCGTAGGCCGCGTGGAGGCTGGAAGACGCCCGGGGATCCTCTCCGCACGCGCCGAGCGGCAGGGCGACGAAGAGCGCCCGCGCGACGCGGCCGCGTCGCGCGGGTCCGGCGCGCGCTTCCGGACGGCGGCTCGTCACTCGTCCGGCGCCCAGCCGAAGCGCGACCAGGACGCCTCTCCCGCGTCGTCGAAGGCCACGCCCTCGCTCTCGAGCAGGGCTCGCTGCACCTGGGCCAGGCCGTTCGCTCGTGACGTCGACACGGCGCCCCGGCGGTTCACCACCCGCCACCAGGGCACGTCCGAATCCGCCGGAAGGCGGCTGAGCGCGTACCCGACGCCCCGGGCGGCGCGGGGGCGCCCCACCAAGGCGGCGACGCCCCCGTAGGGGACGATGCGCCCCCGGGGAACTTTCCGGACGCATGCGTACACTCGTTCGGAGAACGCGGTCATGGCGAACTCAACCTATGCGCGCGCCCATTACATTGGCTACGATGGGCCGGGCGGCTCGGGGCTCCGGCGAGGCCCGCGACTTCCCGGGATCGGGCGCGCGCGGGACCGCACGTCGAAATCGGGAACGGGAGCGTGGGATGGGCGAAACGGGACGATCGCGACGGCTTCGGACAGGGTCTTCTTCGGTGCGGCGCGGCGGACGAAGCGATCGGACGAGGGCCATCGTCGGCGCGCTCTGCGTGGGCGCGACGCTCGCGGGCTGCGCGCCCGGCGGCTCGTCGCGAGCGACCGTCGACGCTCCGCCCCCCGCGCCCGCGGACGATCGGTCCGACGCCGACGCCCCAGTCGAGGAGCGCCCGCGGGCGCCCGCGGCGCTCGAAGCCCCGCCGGCGGAGGCGGCGCCGGATCCCGCCGAGATCGCGCCCGGCTATCCGGCCGCCGTCCTCGTGGGCGCCCGGGTCGCGGGCGTGCGCACCGAACCCGCCGACCTCTCGCTGATGGTGGGCGATTCGCTGGCGGTCGGCGAGGACGTCGAATGGGTCGCGTTCGCGGCGGACGGGACGCCGGTGCGCGGCGTGCGCGTCCTGGCCACGGTTGAATCGCGGTTCGCGGTCCTCGAGGAGGGCTTCCTCCGAGGGATCGCCGAGGGCCCGGCCGAGCTCCGGTTCGCGATTCGGGCGCCTCCCCCCTCGGGCACCGGTCCCCCGGTGGTGCGTTCGTTCTCGGCCCCGCTCGAGGTCGAGGGCCATCCGGTCGCCACGGTCGAGATCCGCCGTCCCGAGGCGCGGTTCCTGGTCGGGTCGGTGATCGGGCTCGAGGCCGTCGCGCGGACCGAAGCCGGCGACGCGCGCTCGCGGGTCCAAGTCGCATGGAGCAGCAACCGGAGGAGGCTCGCGACCGTCGACTCCAGGGGCTTCGTGCGCGCCGTCCGGCCCGGCGCCGCGACCGTCTCGGCCGTCGTGGGCGAAGTCGAGGGGACGCTCGACCTCGTGATCGAGGAGAATCCGGTCGCGCGGGTGGAGCTTTCGGGTCCGGCGACGGGGAGGACGGGCGACGTGCTCCGTTACGCGGCGATGGCTCTGGACGCCGCGGGCGCAGCGATCGAACGCGTCGCCGTCGACTTCTCCGTCGCGTCGTTCGAGACGAGGACCGATCTGGGGGCTTCCGTCTATCCCGACGGCGGCTTCGTGGCGGAGCGGCCCGGGCTGTACCGGGTGACGGCGACGGTTGCGGGCGTGAGCGGCTCCGCGCTGGTCGAGGTCGCCCGGCGCGGCGTCGAGCACGAGGTCGCGGTCGTCGGGCGGGGACTCGTTTCGGACCGCCCGACGTCGGACCTCTGGGCGTTCACCGGCGTCGACGGCCGGGACTACGTCTACACGGGGACGCACTCCGGCGGACAGCGCATGCTCGCGTGGGACGTGACCAGCCCGGCCAACCCCGTGCTGACGGACTTCGTCGAGGTCGACGCCCGAGTCGTCAACGACGTGAAGGTCAACCGCGCGGCGACGCTCGCCGCGATCACGCGCGAAGGCTCGTCGGACCGCAAGAACGGGATCGTCCTGCTGGACCTCGCCGACCCCGCCCGTCCGGTCGTCGCCGGCCGCTACACGGACGGACTCACCGGCGGGGTGCACAACGTGTTCTTCTCGGGCGACCTGCTCTACGCGGTGCACAACGGGACCTTCGACGTGCACGTGCTGGACGTGTCCGACCCGACGGACGTCGAGGAGGTCGGGCGCTGGGGCATCGACGTTCCGGGCAAGTACCTCCACGACGTCTGGGTCGCCGACGGGATGGCCTACGTCTCGTACTGGGACGACGGCGTCTACGTCCTCGACGTGGGCGACGGACGGTGGGGCGGGGCGCCGACCCGTCCGGTCGAGGTCGGTCGGTACGCCTACCCGGAGGGGAACACGCACGTCGCGTTCCCCTACACGAACGCCGCCGGGCGTCGCTACCTCTTCGTGGGCGACGAGGTGTTCGGTTGCGACCGGTGCGTGTCGCGCAACGGTCATCCCGGCGACGGATCGAGGGGCTTCGTGCACGTCCTGGACCTCGAGGACCCCGAGAATCCCAGGGAGGTGGCCCGCTACGAGGTGCCGGAAGCGGGAGCCCACAACATCTGGGTCGAGGACGACCGGATGTACGTGGCGTACTACCAGGCGGGCCTTCGCGTCGTGGACGTCTCCGGCGAGCTGCGGGGCGACCTCTACGCGCAGGGTCGCGAGATGGCGTGGCTTCCGACCGGCTCGCCCGACGGCCACGTGGCGAACTCGCCCATGGCCTGGGGCCCGCATCCCTTCAAGGGACACGTCTTCGTCTCGGACCTGAACTCCGGTCTCTGGGTCGTGCGCGTCGAGCCAGGACCCAAGGCGTCTCCCGTATCGTGAAGGCGGCCGTCTGCGCGCGACGCCGGGTGCGCATGCGCCGCGTCCGGGCCCTGATCGCGGTCGGGCTCGCGCTCCTGGCGCCCGTCGCCGGCCAGAGCCAGACGGCGCCCGCCGAGACGTATCGCCTGTACGTCGCGAACGAATCGTCGGACCTGGTCAGCCGGGTCGCGTTCACGCCCGGCCAGGGCGCCGCCGTCGAGCGGGAGATCGCGGTGGGCGTCATGCCCGGGGACAACGACGGGGCGCACGGCGTCCGGGTCGCGCCCGACGGGCGCCACTTCTACGTCACGATCGCGCACGGCACGCCGTACGGCCACCTCTGGAAGTACCATGCGGGTCCCGACACGCTGGTGTCCCGCACCGAGCTCGGACTGTTCCCCGCCACCATCGGGGCGACGCCGGACGGGCAGTTCCTGTTCGTGGTCAACTTCAACCTGCACGGCGACATGGAGCCATCCGACGTGTCCGTCGTCTATGCGCCGGAAATGGTCGAAGTGGTCAAGATCGACACCTGCCTCATGCCTCACGGCAGCCGGGTGCGCGCCGACGGGACCAAGCACTACTCGGCCTGCATGCACTCCGACCAGCTCGTGGAAATCGACTTGGCCGACTTCGAGGTCGGCGCCCGGTTCGACCTGACGCCCGGTCGCGAGGCCGCCATCGACCTCGCCACGGATGCGGCCGAGTCCGCCAGCGGACGCATGGCGATGGGCGCCACCCGGTGCAGTCCGACCTGGGTGGAGCCGGGCGCGGGGCCCAGCGCCGACCGGATGGTGTACGTGGCGTGCAACGGGAACGCCGAGGTGCTGGAGGTGGACACCCGATCCTGGCGCGTGTCTCGCCGCATGCCCACCGGGCGGGGGCCCTACAACCTCGAGATCACGCCGGACGGCGAGCTGTTGCTGGCGACGCTCAAGGCCGAGCAGGCGGTCGCCGTCTTCGACCTCGCCAGCGGACGGGAGCTGAGCCGGGTGCCTACGTCGCGGCCCGTGTCGCACGGCGTCGTCGCGAGCCCGGACGGCCGCTACGCGTTCGTCTCCAACGAGTCCGTCGGATCGGTCCCCGGCACGCTCGACGTCATCGACCTCGAGACGATGGCGCTCGTGGACTCCCTCGAGCTGGGCCACCAGTCGGGAGGGATCGACTTCTGGAGGCAGGAGCCCCGGTCCGACTCCGGGCGGTGAGTCGGGCGAGCGGGCGGCTCGCGCGGGCCAGGCGGCGCATGTTGCGCGGCCACCTCCGAGCGCGCGGCATCGCCGACCCGCGAGTGCTCCAGGCGATGGCCGAGGTGCCTCGGGAGCGGTTCGTCGCCCCGGGCCACGAGCGCCTGGCCTACGAGGACGCTCCCCTGCCGATCGGCGAAGGACAGACGATCTCGCAGCCGTACATGGTCGCGTGGATGGCCGAAGCGGCCGAGATCGGCCCACGCGACCGGGTGCTCGAAGTCGGGACCGGCACGGGCTATTCTGCCGCCGTCCTCGGGCGGATCGCGCGGGTCGTGCACACGGTCGAACGGCACGCTTCGCTGGCCGAGGCGGCCCGCGCCCGATTGCGCGCCTTGCGGTGCCGGAACGTTCACGTCCGGTGCGGCGACGGCGCCTGCGGATGGCCCGAGCGCGCGCCCTTCGACGCGATCCTGGTCGCGGCCGGCGCGGCGAGCGTTCCCGCGCCGCTCAGGGAACAGATGGCCGCAGGCGGGCGCTTGGTCGTCCCCGTCGGTCCGGCGACCCGACCGCAGACGCTCACGCTCGAGCGGCTGGACCCGTCGGGCGCCCGCACCGCGGAGCGGCTGGGCGCGGTGCGCTTCGTGCCGCTGGTCCGCCGCGACGACGCGGTCGCCGAAGGCGGCGCACGGGCGGGCTGACGGGCGCGTTCGGGGAACCGATGCAGCGAGGCGAGGGAATCGGTCGTCAAGTCGTCGTCGCGTTTCGGGACCCCGCTGGGCCTCTTCGTCTCCCTCGCTGCGAATGCGCCCGCTCAGTCCGATCGGATCGACGAGGCGGCTTCGGTTGGAACACGATCCACAGTGCGGGCCCACGCAGCGTGCCCGCGACCTGTTGTCCTCGGAAGAGACTCGCAAATTCAACGACCGCGGTCGTCAAGCGAGAGGTGAGCTTCTATTCGCCCGATGCTGGCTCCTGGTGGAGGGCGAGAGCGAGGCGTGGGTGTATCCGGCGGCCGCGCGCGCTGGGCCGCGATCTCGACCGCGAAGGCGTGCGCGTGGTCGAATGCCGACAGTCCGACGTCGGTATGTTGGCCAAGGTCGCCAATGAGCTCGGGATCGAATGGTATTGCATTGGCGACGACGACGGCAGTCGGCGAATCGTGGAGCCGAAGGTGAAGGCGAACTTGGGTCGCGCCGCGGCAGCCGATCGGTATGACTTTCCGTACTCGGACTTGGAGAGCCACTTGATGGAGAACGGGTGTCGGGACATCTGCTCTTCGCCTGGGTTGCGCGAAACGAGAGCGGCCGCTTCGGTTGCGGAGGAGATGCGGGATCGAGGGGCGGCGGGCGTGTCGGGGGAGATTCGATCAGTCGTCGAAAGGGCGATTGCGCTTGCGCGAGGAGACGGTTCGTGATCGACCTGGCCGACCTCAACCGCAACCAGCGGCGAGCAGTGGATTGGGAAGAGGGTCCGCTTTGCGTGCTCGCGAGTCCGGGCGCCGGCAAGACGGCGGTGCTTGCCCTTCGCGTCGCGAGGCTGCTGTCGAGAGACGGCCGGACTTCCGCGCTTGTATTGGCGTCCGCCGACCATGCGGCGGCGGAGATGCGCGCCAAGGTTGAACAGTGCACGGGAGCAGGTGTCCGCCGCGTGGAACTTTGCACGTTTTACACCTATGCCACCGATCTCTTGCGGACACATGGAAGTCATGTGAACATCCATCCGCAATTTCGTATTCTCGCAAGCGACGAGGATCGCATCGTGGCGCTCGAGGAGGTCGCGCGGGATTCCATGGAGGACAGCGCGGAATGGCCGCAGGACCGCGTCAACCTGCTTCGTGTGATCGACCGCCTTTTTGCGGAATCGCACGATCCGGGATGGGTTTCGGATCGCTCGGTCGAGGCCAAGCCGCCTTGGCTGTCGCGGCTTTTTCGCCGATACCGCGACATGATGGTTCGTTCCAACGTCCTGGACTTCGGCGGAGCGCTCCACTTCGCCAACATGCTCCTATGTACAAAGCCGTATGTCGCCCGCTCGATGCGGCAAGCGTGGGATCACGTTTGCGTCGACGAATTTCAGGACGCGAACCAGGCGCAGTACGATCTGATCCGCTTGATGGCGCCGGATCGCAAGGCCAATCTCTTCGTCGTCGCGGACGACGATCCGATCGCGTACCCGTGGAATGGAGCGAGTCCCCGGCGGTTTTCCGATCTTCGGCGCGACTACGAACTCGAGACGATCCTGCTGCCGGAGTGCCATCGCTGTCCCCGCGAGGTGGCGAAGCGCGCCGATCGCCTCGTCGCGCTCGGCGAGGTGTGGAAGGTCCCGGGTCGGGAGGGCGCGGCCATGCGCCCGGCGCCGCAGCCGAACGTCGATGGCGTCCGATACCAGGTCTTCAACGACATCCAGCGAGAGGCGGAATTCGTGGGGCACGACGTACGGGATCGGGGGCTCGAGCCCGGCGACTGCGTCGTGCTCGGGCGCGCGAGCCGCTCGATCCGCCGGATCGCCGATGGAATCGAGCTCGCCGGCCATGCGGTGTGGGCGCCGCATCCGGAGAGCGGCTTCGACTCCGCGGCGCTCGGGCTCCTGGCGGAGGCGCTGAGGTTGGCCGACGCGCCGCACGACAGGGTCGCGCTGCACAGGATCTGCCGCCAGTGGGAAAGGGCGACCGGCGTGGCTCTGGAGCCGCATGCGATCGGGTCGCGTGCGGTCCTGGCGGGCGGGGACTTCCTGCGCGCCTGGGTCGATGCGGCTTCGGCGGGCGATTCGGGAAGAGACCGAATTCCGGACGAGATTCGCACCGGGCTCGTCGACGGCATGGATTTCCCCGAGATGGTCGGCGCGTTCCTGGACGGCGGATGGCGGTCCTGGATCGCCGGCGACCCCGACGACGCCCTGCTCGAGGAAGTCGCGACGTGGAGATCCCTGCACGACGAGTTCCTAGCCGCTTGCGGTCCCCGGGCGACGCTGCACGCGTACTTGCGTCGCTTGGAAGCGGCGCGGAGGACGCCGCAGCCCGATCGCGACGCGATCCGGTGCATGACCGTGCGCCGATCCAGGGGACTTCGGTTCAAGCACGTGTATCTCGTCGGCATGGCCCAGGGGGAGTTTCCTCGTTCTCGGGCGCTCCGACGAGGTCCGGAAAGCAAGGAGCTGCGAGACGAGCGCCGACGCTGCTTCGCGGCGATCACTCGCGCGCGATCGACGCTGACGTTGACCCGAGCTCGAGAGTACGGCGGGCGTCCGCAGCCGGCGTCGCAATTCCTGATCGAGATGGGATGGCCGGAAGTCGAGGAGGATGGTTCGGTGGGACGGGACGCGCGAGAACGGATCGACGTCGTGTGACTCCGCCGCGTCGCGGGCGACGATCCGACGTTCGTCGGCCCGGGTCGCCCACGCGAGCTCGGCCGGGTCTCGCCTCCGGCGAGTCTCAGAACCCCTGAACCAACCCGACGACCAGCCGGACGAAGAGGACGGCCATGGGGAGCACGAAGGTGAGACCGACGGAGAACGTCAGTCCGGCGCGCCAGAGGTGGGGTCCGACGGGCCGCACGTCGTCGCCCCACAGCTTCTGCAGAGCCGTCTCCACGATCGGTCCCAGAGTGTAGCAGAAGTTGGCCATGACCAGCACGGCCAGGCCCGGAGCCAGCGCTTCCGCGACCGAAAAGCCGCCCTCCAGCGCCGCGACGACCGCGGCGATCGCCGCGGTGGACATGGATCCGCAGACTCCGACGACGGCGTTGTAGGCCAGGCGCCGCTTCTCCCACCACTTGAAGATGCCCCCCACCGTGCGCCTGGCGGGCGAGGGATAGAGGAAGTCCGCGAGCTTCGAGGCGGCGGCGGGCGGGCGGGGCCGGGGATCGAGGGACGAGAGGTCGGGCACGGGCTGCAGTCTCCAGGATTCGCCCAAGGCGGCTCTGGTGCGTCTCGGTCGGGGGTGCCGGTTTCGACGGCGACCGCCGCCCGAACGGTTGCCGCGCCCGGAGCCGGGAGCTCCGGCGCCCGCGCCTCGCGCCGCGCGCCGCGACGGGGGTAAGTTACCCCCGGCTCCAAGGACCGGATCCGGATCGTGCGTGCCCGCCGAAGCCGCGGAGCGCCGCGTCGCGCGAACGGGCCTCCCCGTTCGACCACATCTTTCGACCCAGCCCCAAGGGAACCCCCAACCATGGCGAGCGCCGACACGGCCGGATACCCGCGAGGGCTCTTCACGCTCTTCTTCACCGAGATGTGGGAGCGCTTCTCCTACTACGGACTGCGCGCGCTCCTCATCCTGTACCTGACCCAGGAGACGATCGGCGCGAATCCGGGCATGGGGCTGAGCGAGGTGAACGCCGGCGCCATCTACGGGCTCTACACCGGTCTGGTCTATCTGCTCGGGCTTCCCGGCGGATGGGTGGCGGACCACCTCTGGGGACAGCGCAAGGCCGTCTTCGTCGGGGGCTGCGTCATCGCGGCCGGGCACTTCAGCATGGCCGTGCCGACCGAGTTCAGCGTGTTCGCCGGCCTGGTTCTGGTGGCCGTCGGCACCGGTCTGCTCAAGCCGAACATCAGCTCCGTGGTGGCGGACCTGTACCCCGAGGGGGGAGCCCGGCGCGACGCCGGATTCTCGGTCTTCTACATGGGGATCAACATCGGGGCGTTCCTGGGGCCGCTGGTGTGCGGGAAGCTGGGCGAGGACGTCAACTGGCACTGGGGCTTCGCCGCCGCCGGCGTCGGCATGGTTCTGGGCCTGATCCAGTTCCGCCTCGGGTACGGGCGGCTGGGCGGCGCCGGCACGCTGCGCACGACCCGGACGCCCGAGCAACTCGCGAGCCTGAGTCGCTTGTTCTTCGCCGGCTGCGCGCTGGTCGCGCTGGCCGCCGCGGGCTTCGGCGCGCTGGTCGGCTTCGGGCTGCTCCCGATCCCGCTCACCCAGATCGTCGACGGCATGGGCGTCTTCATCCTGCTGGTCGCCGTCCTGTTCTTCGGATGGGTCATCGCGTTCGGCGGCCACGACGCCGCGGAGCGGGACAAGATCAAGGCGATCTTCTGGTTCTTCGTCCTGGCCGTCTTCTTCTGGGCGGGCTTCGAACAGGCCGGCTCGTCGCTCAACCTCTTCGCCCGCGAGTACACGGACCGCAGCCTGGGCTCCTGGACCTATCCGGCGTCCTGGCTGCAGTCGGTCAACGCGTTCTTCATCGTCGTCCTGGCGCCGGTCTTCGGGTCCCTCTGGGTGTGGCTGGCCAAGAGGAACGCGAACCCGTCCACGCCCGTGAAGTTCGCCTTGGGGCTTCTGCTCCTGGCCGCCGGCTTCCTGGTGATCGCCTGGGGCGCCGTCAACGCATCGACGACCGCTCCGGCCGCCGCGACCTGGCTCGTGGTCATGTACTTCCTGCACACGGTCGGCGAGCTCGCGCTGTCCCCGGTCGGGCTGTCGGCGATGACGAAGCTGGCGCCGGCGAACCGGGTCAGTCAGATGATGGGCATCTGGTTCGTCGCGACTTCGGTGGGCAACCTCTTCGCGGGCCGGGTCGGCGGCCAGGTCGAGTCGCTGTCGCCGGCGAGTCTGTTCGGCTGGGTGGCGGTCGTCACGGGTCTCGTGGGATTCCTGGCCCTTCTGGGCAGCCGCAGGGTCAAGCGCCTCATGGGAGACGTCGCGTAGCGCCGTCCCCGGGCACGGACCCCCATCGGTCCAGGCGCAACTCCGCGAAGTCGCTCCAGTCGACCTCGACGGCGCGTCCGTCGGCCAGGGCGATCGCGATCCCGCGATTGCTCCGGTCCACGTCGTTGCTGTCCCGCAGGCGGAAGGCGCGTCCGTCCCGCAGCTCGACGACGGAACCGTCGCCGTCGCGCGCGATCCGCGCGATGCGGGAGAACTCGATGTCCAGCTCCGCGCCGTCGGCCGTGCCGTTGAGCATCTCCCAGCTCCGGCTCTCGTCCATGTCCCACAGAATCTCGCCCGCCCACTCCTCGCCCGAGACGGTCCGCACGACGCCCGCGAGAGGGTGGCCGCCGTCGAAGTCGTCCCACGTCGGCTCCGCGGAAGCGTCGTGGAACTCCAGGCTGCCGAAGTTCCGCCAGTCGACGCTCGCCTGTCCCAGCCCGGCGTCCGAAACGGTGACGCCCCGGTTGCGGTGGTTCACGTCGTTGGTGCCCGACAGAGCGAGTCGCTCTCCGCTGTGCAGGACGACGGCGGCGGAGCGGGCGTCGCGCCTGGCGATCGACGCGATCGCACCGAACGCGATTTCGTGGCGCCGTCCATCCGCGTCGCCGTCCAGCGCGTCGCTTTTCAGCGTCTCGTCCATGTCCCAGCCGACGTAGCCCGTGAAACGCGCGCCCGAGGTCGTCGTCAGCGTGCCGTGGAGACGGTCCGCCGCCGGACGCCGGTCGGCGGGCGCCCGGTGGAAGTCGACCCGGCGCAGGTCTTTCCACTTCAGTCTCGCGCTCTCGCCGTTGGGGCCGAAGACCTCGACGTCGCGAATCGCGGTTCCCAGATCGCTGTTGTGGCTTCGCATCTCGACCTCCTGGCCGGAGCGCAGCGTCACCAGAGCCCGGGAGCGCTTCCCAAGCGGCGTGATCCGGTCCACGTGCCCCATCAGGACGCCCGACTGGACCGTGAACCTCTCGGTCGTCTTCAGGGCGTCCAGCTGGTCGCCCCAGCCGGCCTCGTTCCCGTCCCAGCGGACGAACCCCTCGAGACGGCGCCCGTCGCGGGCGTGGACGGTGCCGTACAGGTGGCCGTGGCCGGCGGACGAATCCGTCCACCCGCCCGCGATCGCGCGGACCGGTTGCGGATCCGGGGCCGGGGCCCCGCGCTCGCCCGGGCCCAGGGCCGTGCCGAAGCCGACCGCGGCGACGAGGCCTGCGGTCGCCGAGGCGGCGATCAGGCTCGCGAAACCGACGTCCTCGGCGAGCGTGGGGAATCGCTTCGTCATGTCCCGTGTCCTCCCGTGGTCGCGCGTTCGGAAACGAACCCCGGATCGTCCGCGATCGCGGAGTCCCTGTGCCGTCCGTACGCTCCGAAGCGGGATTCGGTTTCCTTCGCGGCGCGCGCGCCCGGCCGAGTCCCTGCGCGGTCGGCGCCGCCGGAAAGCCGGCCTCGGGACTCGAAGGCGGTCCATGTCGTAGCAAAGTAGAAATGTCCGGTTCTGGGTTGGTTTAGCGTAGAAATGTCGTGCGCCGTGGAAAGGCGCCGGTTCCCAGCGGGTGCGAATCCCGTCCGGCAAGGGTCGTTCCAGCCGGTAGCAACCAGAGCGGGTCGTGGAGGTAACGACATGGCTTGAAGCACTTTGGGTAGACGGACCGCCGTGGGCGGTTCAGCGAACATGCGGGCCGTAACGCGAGTGAACGCCGAGCAGGCCTCGAAAAGGCTAAGCCGCGGAGGCCGACCCGCCGACATTACGGGGAAGGCTGCCAGCGGTCGGGAAGCGAACGACGAGAGCACCGACCGCCTCCGCCGGGGTAGTGGCGACGGCACGCATGGAAGAGGGAGGCGGTAGCAACACGGGAAGCCCTGTCGGTGGCGTCGCGCGGCGCCAACTGGAACCCCGCGAGGGGCAGGCTGGGCCGGCAGGGTGGCGGATGGGCCCGTAGTACTGGAGACGCCGGGTAACGCCGGTCGAGGGAAGGGGCCCTGCTTCGAGAGCGGTACGGAAAGGGGGAAGGGACGTGACCACTGGCGAGAGCCTACCAGGGTCGGAGAAGGTTCGGAGACTCCAGACCGTGCTACACGCGAAAGCCAAGGAGGAACCTAAAGCGCGGTTCTATACGCTCATCGACAAGGTGTGGCGCGACGATGTTCTCGCGGAAGCCTGGAGGCGGGTACGCCGCAACGGCGGATCGGCCGGGGTGGACGGAGAGACGTTCGCGGACATCGAGGAGTACGGCGTGGAGCGGTGGCTTGGGGAACTGGCGCGAGATCTGAGGGAGGGCAGCTATGCGCCGCGAGCGGTGCGGCAGGTGCTGATCCCGAAGAAACAGCCTGGGAAGTACAGGCCGCTGGGCATTCCCTGCATAAGGGACCGGGTGGCGCAGACGGCGGCGTTGCTGGTGTTGACGCCGATCGTCGAGGCCGATTTGCAACCGGAGCAGTACGCCTATCGGCCGGAGCGGAGCGCGCACGATGCGATCCAGCGGGTGCATCGGCTCCTGCACCAGGGGCACAGGGAGGTGGTCGACTGCGACTTGGCCAACTACTTCGGCGAGATACCGCACGCGGAGCTGATGAAGTGCTTCGCCCGGCGCATCAGCGACGGGCGGATGTTGAAGCTCCTGAAGGCGTGGCTGGAGATGCCGGTGGAGGAGGACGACGGGGAGGGCGGCGTACGTCGCACGAACCGGGCGCGCAGGGAGAGGAAGGGGACCCCCCAAGGGTCACCGTTCTCGCCGCTGGCCAGCAACCTGTACATGCGGCGATTCGTGCTGGGCTGGAAGACGCTGGGGTACGCCCAGCGGTTCCGGGCGGAGATCGTGAACTACGCGGACGACCTGTGCGTGGTGAGCAAGGCCCCGGCGGCGGAAGTGCTGGCGGCGGTCGAGCGACTCATGGAGAGGCTGAAGCTACCGGTCAACGAACGGAAGACTCGATGTCTGCGGTGCCCCGAAGAGGCGTTCGAGTATCTGGGGTACCGGGTGGGGCGCAACTACCGAGCGAGCGGGCGGGGGTGGTACATCGGGACCCGGCCCAGCAAGGGGAGCGTCCAGGGCATTGTCCGCAAGGTCAGCGAGATGACGGCGAAGCGGTACACCGGACTTCCGGTGGAGGTGGTCGTAGAGCGGATCAACCAAGCGGTATACGGGTGGGCGCGCTACTTCAGCCTTGGGCAGGTGACCCCTGCGTACCGAGCCGTCAACAAGCACACGGCCAAGCGGTTACGCCGGTGGCTCTGTTCGAAGCACAAGGTGAAGTCCGGGCAACACGCGCGGTTCCCGGAAGAGAGGCTGAGAGAGCTCGGCCTGTTTTGCCTGACGCGACGGACGATGGGCCTTCCGAAAGCGAAGGCGTGATCTCGTCGGAAAGCCGGATGCGGGAAAACCGCACGTCCGGTTTGATGGGCGGGGACTGGAAACGCAGCCATGGGAGTCGGCCTTGGAGGCCCGGAGCGAAAGCTACCCGGGATCACCCCACCGGACCCTAAAGCCGGCGCGCCAGTCCCCGACCCCACCGGTTCTGGGTTGGTTTAGCAAAGTAGAAATGTCGTGCGCCGTGGAAAGGCGCCGGTTCCCAGCGGGTGCGAATCCCGTCCGGCAAGGGTCGTTCCAGCCGGTAGCAACCAGAGCGGGTCGTGGAGGTAACGACATGGCTTGAAGCACTTTGGGTAGACGGACCGCCGTGGGCGGTTCAGCGAACATGCGGGCCGTAACGCGAGTGAACGCCGAGCAGGCCTCGAAAAGGCTAAGCCGCGGAGGCCGACCCGCCGACATTACGGGGAAGGCTGCCAGCGGTCGGGAAGCGAACGACGAGAGCACCGACCGCCTCCGCCGGGGTAGTGGCGACGGCACGCATGGAAGAGGGAGGCGGTAGCAACACGGGAAGCCCTGTCGGTGGCGTCGCGCGGCGCCAACTGGAACCCCGCGAGGGGCAGGCTGGGCCGGCAGGGTGGCGGATGGGCCCGTAGTACTGGAGACGCCGGGTAACGCCGGTCGAGGGAAGGGGCCCTGCTTCGAGAGCGGTACGGAAAGGGGGAAGGGACGTGACCACTGGCGAGAGCCTACCAGGGTCGGAGAAGGTTCGGAGACTCCAGACCGTGCTACACGCGAAAGCCAAGGAGGAACCTAAAGCGCGGTTCTATACGCTCATCGACAAGGTGTGGCGCGACGATGTTCTCGCGGAAGCCTGGAGGCGGGTACGCCGCAACGGCGGATCGGCCGGGGTGGACGGAGAGACGTTCGCGGACATCGAGGAGTACGGCGTGGAGCGGTGGCTTGGGGAACTGGCGCGAGATCTGAGGGAGGGCAGCTATGCGCCGCGAGCGGTGCGGCAGGTGCTGATCCCGAAGAAACAGCCTGGGAAGTACAGGCCGCTGGGCATTCCCTGCATAAGGGACCGGGTGGCGCAGACGGCGGCGTTGCTGGTGTTGACGCCGATCGTCGAGGCCGATTTGCAACCGGAGCAGTACGCCTATCGGCCGGAGCGGAGCGCGCACGATGCGATCCAGCGGGTGCATCGGCTCCTGCACCAGGGGCACAGGGAGGTGGTCGACTGCGACTTGGCCAACTACTTCGGCGAGATACCGCACGCGGAGCTGATGAAGTGCTTCGCCCGGCGCATCAGCGACGGGCGGATGTTGAAGCTCCTGAAGGCGTGGCTGGAGATGCCGGTGGAGGAGGACGACGGGGAGGGCGGCGTACGTCGCACGAACCGGGCGCGCAGGGAGAGGAAGGGGACCCCCCAAGGGTCACCGTTCTCGCCGCTGGCCAGCAACCTGTACATGCGGCGATTCGTGCTGGGCTGGAAGACGCTGGGGTACGCCCAGCGGTTCCGGGCGGAGATCGTGAACTACGCGGACGACCTGTGCGTGGTGAGCAAGGCCCCGGCGGCGGAAGTGCTGGCGGCGGTCGAGCGACTCATGGAGAGGCTGAAGCTACCGGTCAACGAACGGAAGACTCGATGTCTGCGGTGCCCCGAAGAGGCGTTCGAGTATCTGGGGTACCGGGTGGGGCGCAACTACCGAGCGAGCGGGCGGGGGTGGTACATCGGGACCCGGCCCAGCAAGGGGAGCGTCCAGGGCATTGTCCGCAAGGTCAGCGAGATGACGGCGAAGCGGTACACCGGACTTCCGGTGGAGGTGGTCGTAGAGCGGATCAACCAAGCGGTATACGGGTGGGCGCGCTACTTCAGCCTTGGGCAGGTGACCCCTGCGTACCGAGCCGTCAACAAGCACACGGCCAAGCGGTTACGCCGGTGGCTCTGTTCGAAGCACAAGGTGAAGTCCGGGCAACACGCGCGGTTCCCGGAAGAGAGGCTGAGAGAGCTCGGCCTGTTTTGCCTGACGCGACGGACGATGGGCCTTCCGAAAGCGAAGGCGTGATCTCGTCGGAAAGCCGGATGCGGGAAAACCGCACGTCCGGTTTGATGGGCGGGGACTGGAAACGCAGCCATGGGAGTCGGCCTTGGAGGCCCGGAGCGAAAGCTACCCGGGATCACCCCACCGGACCCTAAAGCCGGCGCGCCAGTCCCCGACCCTACCTCTTTCGGATGGTATTCGGTGGTTCACGCAACCCGATCCGGGAGAGGAGCAGATGGAACTCAGTTTGAAGGAGCGCGACCGCGTGTCGGTGCTCAGGCAGGTGAGCGAAGGGGTTCTGACGGCGTCTGCGGGCGCGCGGCGCATCGGCGTCACGCCGCGTCACTTCCGACGCTTGCTGCGGCGGTTCGAGGCGGAAGGCGACGCCGTCGCGGTCCACGGGCTTCGAGGTCGGGCCTCGAACCGGGCGTTGCCTCCAGAGGTTCGCCAGGCGGTGCTGGCGCTCGCGGAGGATCCGATGTTCCGCGACTTCGGACCGACGCTGCTCGCCGAACACGTCGAGCTGGCGTGCGGGCTGCGGGTGAGTCGGGAGACGGTGCGGCACTGGTTGCTGGAGTCCGGGTTGCGGACGCGCAGTCGCAAGCGGGCGAAGCACCGGAGTCGGCGTCCCCGCCGGGCGGCGCTGGGGGAGTTGGCGCAGTGGGACAGCTCGGTGCATCGGTGGCTCGAGGATCGGGTCGAGGGCGACCTGACGCTGATCGCGCTCCACGACGACGCGACGAGCCGTCTGATGGCGGCCCGGTTCGTGGCCCGCGACAACGGCGCGGAGAACCGGCGCGTGATCATCGACTACTTGAGGCGTCACGGTCGGCCCTTGGCGGTGTACACGGACCACGCGGGCCACTTCGGGCAGTGGCAGTCGGAGAAGGAGAAGCGAACGGAGACGATCATCTCGAAGGCGTTGGGCGAACTGGACATCGGGCTGATCCTGGCCAGCTCTCCGCAGGCCAAGGGGCGCGTCGAGCGCACCTTCGGGACGGCGCAGGACCGGCTGATCAAGGAGATGCGCCTCGCGCGGATCTCGGATCTCGAGAAGGCGAACGAGTTCCTCGAGGAGTACTGGGCGCCGCTGTGGAACGAACGGTTTGCGACGGCGCCTGCGGAGGCGCGCGACGCGCACCGTCCGTTGCCGGCGGGGGTGGATCTGGACGCTCTGTTCGCGGAGACGGTGGTCCGCAAGGTCGCTCGGGACTTCACGATCCGCTTCAAGAACGAGCTCTGGCAGATCCCGGAGCACGAAGCTGCGGACCTGGCGCCCGGCGCTGAGATCGTGGTCGAACGGCGGTTGGACGGCGAACTGCGCTTCCGCAGTGGGTCCCGGTACCTGGACGTCGAGTCGCTGGGCTGTGCGCGAAGCCGCCCGAAAGCTCCGGCGCAGCCCGCCGAAGAGAAGACCCCGAAGCCGCTCGGCAAGCCGCCGAAGCCAGGCTTGGGCCACCCGTGGCGCCTCCGGATCCAAGCGGAAGTGCAGCGCGCGCTGGCCAGGCGGAAGCGGCGCGAGGAACGGGGTCGAAGCGACGAGTGAGTAGGCCAGCCACGCCGTTCTTCCCCCTCGCCGGGGGGAGCGGACAGGCGCTCGACGCGCCTGAACACAACCCCTCGCGGGGCAGCCCCGAACCGCCCGCACCGCATGCACGGCGCCTCGCACGGACGTTCGATGGCGCAGATCGGCCCGCAGGCGCCGCTTCTCCGCACACACATCCGCCAAGGACAGCGGGTCCCAGGGCGTCCAGACAGGCAACGGGAGCGACCGGCCGGCCGCTCCCGGGCCCTGGCGCCTCGCTTCGGTCGCTCCGCTCCCTGCGCGAGGCGCCAGGGCCCGCGCATCCCAGAAGACGTGGAACGCTGTCGCAACCCGCTACCGCCAACCCCGAGACCGGTCCCCAGGCGGACATTTCTACTTTGCTCGCCCCCCGGACATTTCTACTTTGCGTTGACAGACTCGAAGGCGGTCCACCTTGCCCGCGCCCCGCAATCCGATACCTTGGAGTTTCGCCCCCGAAGCGGAAAAGCCCGCCGCCTCCAGGAGGGGCGCGGCGCGCCCGCGCGCGCGGCGTGGCCGGAGGGCCCGAACGGCTTGATCACGACCATTGGAGCGGCCGCTGTCTTTCCTCAGCAAGATCTTCGGCGGGTCCGGCAGGACCGACCGCGTGGACTACTACGAGGAGGGCCTCGCACTCTCGAGGCAGGGCAAGTTCCACGAGGCCCTCACCTCGCTTCGTCTCGCGCTCAAGGAGTCTCCGGGAGATCCGGTGATCCTGCAGCAGATCGCCATCGCGTACACGCGAATCGGCATGGAGCAGGAGGCCGTCAAGACCTATCGACACGTGCTGAGCAAGTCGCCCGACGAGCCCGGCGCCCACTACGGGCTCGCGTTCCTGCTGCTGCGCGAGGGCTCCAGGGGCGAAGCCATCGGCCATCTGGAGGCCTTCCTCGCCCGCAGCCCCGACGGCGAGTCCGCCCAGGAACACGTCGAGCACGCCCGCAAGACGCTGGACGAGCTGCGGGGCGTCTCGACGAAGCCGTCCTCCGAGGGCGACGAGCCCTGACGCGTCCCCGAGCCCGGCGCTCCCCGAGGAGAGCCCGGGCTCCTTCGCCCCGTAGCCCGCAAGGAGCAGCGCCGATGTCGGAAAGGGAGATTCGCCTCGATTGGTCCGGCGCCGGCCTCGCGTTCGAGGGCGGCGCTCCGGACGGCCCGCAGATCGTCCTGGACGGGGACCGCGCCGTCGGCCCGTCGCCCATGGACCTGGTGCTGATGGGCGTGGCGGGGTGCATGGCCATCGACGTGAGGGCGATCCTGGAAAAGGGTCGCGTCCCGTTCGACGGCCTGCACGCGCGGGCCAGCGGACGGCAGCGCGGGACGGCGCCGCGTCGCTACGATCGGATTCGCATGACGTTTCGCGTCACGGGCCTGCCCGCCGGCGGCCTCGCGAAGGTCGAGCGCGCGGTCCGCCTGTCGCGCGAAAAGCACTGCTCGGTGCTCCATTCGCTCCGGCCGGACCTCGAGTTGGAGACGGCGGTGGAAGGCGCTTAGGGCGCCCGTCGACCGCGCAGCGGCGGCCTCTCCGAAACGAACCGCCCCCGGGGGCCGCGAACGACACGAAGGAGGGGCCATGTCGGACACCGTTCGCTACTTCGCCAACGAGGCCGACGTTCCCGAGGGGACGCTGGTCGACCTGTTCTTCGCCGCGACGGACCGCCTGGCGGACCGGCCGGCGTACCTCTCCGCCGTGGCGGGCGATCCCTCGTGGGACTACGCGCGCGTGCGCCGCGCCGTCGCCAAGGGCGCCGCCGCGCTGAGCGAGCTGGGGCTCGAGCGCGGCGATCGCGCGGCGATCCTGGCGGAGAACCGCGTCGAGTGGGCCCTGGCCGACTGGTCGTGCCTGTGCGCGGGCGTGATCGACGTGCCCGTCTACGCGACGCTTCCCGCCGCCCAGGTCGCCTACATCCTCCGGGACTCCGGCGCGTCGCTGGCCTTCGTCTCCGACGCCGAGCAGGCGGCCAAGGTTCGCGACGCCGCGAAGACGCTCGAGAACCCGATTCGGATCGTCGTCTTCGACGCCGCGGCCGCCGCCGGAGACGCCCTGTCCTGGGACGACTTCCTCGCCCTGGGCGCCGCCGCCGAGCCCGGCGCCTTCGAGGAGCGGGCGCGCCGCGCCCGGCCCCACGACGTGGCCACCATGATCTACACCTCGGGGACGACCGGCAGGCCGAAGGGGGTCATGCTGACGCACAACAACGTGGCGTCGAACGTGTGGGCCTGCACGGACCTCCTGATCGTGGGCCCCGGCGACGCGAGCATCTCCTTTCTGCCTCTGTCGCACATCCTGCAACGCATGGTGGACTACCTCCTCTTCTCGCGGGGGTGCGCCGTCGCGCACGGCGCCATCGACGCCATCGCCCGGGACATGAAGCGTCTTCGTCCCACGATGCTGGCCTCCGTGCCCAGGCTGTACGAGAAGGTCCACCAGGGCGTCCTGGACGCGGGCGGCGTCAAGGGGAGACTGACGGCGTGGGCGGCGGAAGTGGCGCGGCGGGTGGCGCTCCACACGGAGAGCGGCGCCCAGATGCCGTTCTCGCTGCGCTGGCGGCGGGCGCTCGCCGACCGCCTGGTCTTCTCGAAGATCCGCCGCGCCGTCGGCGGCAGACTCCGGTACTTCGTCAGCGGCGGCGCCGCGCTCGCGCCCGACATCGCCCGGTTCTTCCTCGGCGCCGGACTGCCGATCCTCGAGGGCTACGGGCTCAGCGAGACCTCGCCGGTGACCAACGTGAACACGATGGAGCGGTTCCGCATCGGCACCGTGGGCCGACCCGTGCCCGGGACCGAGATCCGAATCGCCGACGACGGCGAGATCCTGGTCCGGGGCCCGCAGGTCATGAAGGGCTACCACGGGATGGAGGAGAAGACGCGGGAGACGATTTCCGAGGACGGCTGGCTCAGCACGGGCGACGTCGGCGAGCTGAGCCGCGACGGCTTTCTGCGCATCACGGACCGCAAGAAGGACCTCATCAAGACGTCCGGGGGCAAGTACGTCGCGCCTCAGATGATCGAGAACCTGCTCAAGCGGAACCCCTACGTGGACCAGGCGGTCGCGGTGGGGGAGGGGCGGAAGTTCTGCGCGGTCCTGGTGCTGCCGGCCTTCGAGCGCCTCGGCGCCTGGGCGGCCGAAGCCGGCGTCGAGGACGCCGACCAGTCGAATCTGCTGGCCGATCCCCGCTGCCAGGCCCTGCTGCAGGAGGAGGTGCTCGGGGAGCTGCGCGATCTGGCCCGTTTCGAGACGCCCAAGAAGATCGGCCTCCTGAAGGAGCCCTTCACCGTCGAGGACGGCACGCTGACGCCGACGATGAAGGTCCGACGTCGGGCCGTCGCCGAGAGGCACGCCGACGCGATCGACGCGTTCTACCGGGCCGAGAACGCGGAGCGGACGGTCTTCGCGGTGGACGCGTGAGCGAGTCGGGGGCCCGGCGCGCCCCGGGCGGCGAGCGGGTCGTCACGGTCGCGACGACGGCGCCGGACGAAGAGTCGGCCGAGGCGCTGGTGCGGGCGCTCCTGGACGCCGGCGCGATCGCGTGCGGACAGGTGCTGCCCGGGGCGATGAGCCTCTATCGCTGGAAGGGCGAGCTGCGTCGGGAGCGCGAGGTCGCGGTCGCGCTGAAGACGCTTGCGCGCCAGGTGCCGCGACTCCGCGACCTGGTGGCGCGACTGCACCCCTACGAGGTTCCCGAGCTGCTCGTCCACGACGTCGTCGACGGATCTCCCGCGTACCTCGAGTGGGTCAGGTCGGAGTGCGCCGCCGAGGCTCCGTGACCCTTCTGCTCCAGGTCCTGGGCGGGGTCCTCGCGCTGGCCCTGGGCGTGTACCTCGGACAGCCGGCGGCCCGGGGCCGGACCGGCGTTCGGGGCCGGCGATGGAAGGTCCGCCGCGAGTCGTCGGGTCGCGTCGGCGTGCACGACGCCGACGAGCTGGAACAGCTCGAGCGCGATCTCGCGACGAAGCGGGGTCTCCGCCGCCGAGCCAAGCGTCACTTCACTCCGCTCGACCTGCTTCGCACCAAGCGGCGCGCTTCCGAGACCCGCGGCGCGCGGCGCCGTTTCCGCACCGCCGCCCCGTCGCGGCCGGAGGGGCGCCGGTAGGGGGGAGAGGCCGCAAGCGCGCGCCCCGAGGGTCCTAACCCAGCAGGCGGTCGACCGCGACCAGGACCAGGCCGATGAGCGCGCCCAGGCCGTACCCCAGATACACGATCGTTCGGAGCTCGCGCTCGGTGACGCGCCGCACGAGATCCTCGAGCTTGGCGACGGGGAAGTCGAGCACCTTGCGCTCGACCCGGGCGGCGACGTCCAGTCTCCGCGCCAAGGCGGGCGCCTGCCCCTGAAGCCAGCTCCACAGCGGCGGGCCCGCCGCTCGCCGGATGCGCTCCGCCGCGCCCTCGGGCAGCAGTCGCGCCGGCCGGCCGATGGGGCGCTCGAGCGCCGCCGCGACGATTCGGCGCGCGCTCTCGCGAGCGATCGCGCGCGCGGCGTCGCTCCTCGCGGCCCGCACCACCCAACGCGCCGCTCGTTCGGGCGAGACGCCGTCCAGAACCTGTCCCCAGGTGCGCTCGGAGACCTTGAGAAGGGCGGCCTCGACCCGGCCCGTCGCGAAGGCCGCGGTCGCCGGGCTGCGGGCCAGGTCGACCAGCCAGGAGACGACGGCGCCCTGGGCGTCCAGCGTCGAGGCGTCGTCCGCATCGCCCAGCGCGTCGCGCACCGGGCGGTCCAGGAAGTCGGAGATCGCGTCCCCGATGCCCGTCGCCATCGCGGCCCTCACGGCGGGGTCGCGGAACATCTCCGAGACGCGGGCGGCCCCCTCCTCCTCGAAGGCGTCGAGCGCCTTCGCGACGGCGTCCTCGGTCACGACCAGCCGGGCGACGACGCGCTGATGGAATTTCAAGTCGCCCAGGAAGCGATGCAGCAGGCCCTGGATCGCGCTCTCGAAGCGGCGCCGGGGCTCGGGCTTCTCGAGCACCGACCCCAGGCGTCCGATGGCGAGCGGCACGAACGCCGCCCCGGCGCGCTCCAGCGTCCCGGCCGCCCCCGGAGGCAGGACGTCGCGCAGCGTGACGCCCGGCGCGAGCAGCCGCTCGCCGGCCCGCCGCACGAACGCGGCGACGGACTCGCGAAACGCCTCTTCGGCCGCGACGCGGCCCACCCACTCCTGGACGGCGCGGCCGACGGTCGCCACCCGCTCGGGCGTCAGGAGATCGTTCACCGGCTCCCCGGCCGCGAAGGCGGCCAGGTCGTCGGCTCGCGAGCGGACCGCCGTCTCGAAGGCGGCCGACGCGAGGTAGTCGTCGACGCGATCCATGGCGTGATTCAGGAAGTCGTCGAGCACGTCGTCGATGGCCGCCATCGCGTCCGGCCCCAGGAGATCGCGCACCGAACCGCGCTCGACCTCGAGGACGTCGTCCAGGAAGCGGGCGAGCCGCTCCTCGAAGGCGTCCCGGAACTCGCGGCGCCCCAGAACGCCGGCGAGGTCGGCGGGCGTCAGCAGCGTGCTGCCCACCGTCCGCCCGATGGCCTTGGCGAGGCGCGCCTGGTTCTTCGGGACCGCTCCCTGCAGCCAGCGGATCGGGAGCCCGCGGACGGCGGGCGGGCGGTGCGGATGGAAGAGCATCCAGATCGCGACGGTGTTCGTCAGGCCGCCGGCGACGGCGCCGCAGAGGACGGTCACCGCAGCCTTGAGCAGCGCGTCGTCCACCGGTCGTCCGCTCGGGCGCCGCTATCGCTGCGCGTGGCGCAGGAACCCGCGGACGGCGACGCGCTCGCCGCGCACCGACATCTCGCCGGCGACTTCGTAGAGCGCCAGCACCGGAGAGATCGGACCGGAAGCGCCCAGCGCCCGGCGCTGAGCGCTGACCGCGCGCAGTCGGCCTCGCAACGTGCCGTCGCTGGACTCGACGTCCCAGAGCGCGGGAAGTTCGCGCCGGGCCTCCTCGAAGACGCCGGTCTCCCCCCACGACACGGCGACGGCGGGCCAAGCGGGGCCTTCCTCGGCGTCCGGCTCGGGCGATCCGGCTCCGGGACGGTCTTCCCAGGCCCAGGCGCCGAACGGTCCCGGGCGGTGGGGGCGGCCGATCGTCAGCCGGCGTCCGTCCTCGGCGATCAGGAACGCCCATTCGTCGCGGCCGACGGCGTCCGGGTCGCGCGCGCTGGACACGTCGACGACCCAGCCCTGCTTCTCGGCGTCGCCCAGCCGAGCCGTTCCGGCGTGAATCCGGTAGGCGCCTCCCTCAGGGTCGCTCCAGTCGGCCTCGAGGTCGTCCAGGCGCACCGTCAGACGCCGAGCCCCCTCTTCGTAGCGCACCGCCCGGACGGCGTCCTCGAGGCCCACCGCGAGGCGCACCGGGCCGCGCGGCAGGATGCGCCAGGGCGCGCGGCTCGGCGGCGTCGTCCACGCGTCGTCGACGAACGCCGACCACTGGCCGGCCCGTCCCAGCCACCCCCGGAGCCTCCGCTGGATCGAGTCGCCCCGGACCTGGGCGCCGAAGTCCCAGGCCACGATCGTCGCGGTGTCGGTCCCGGGCATGGCCTCGAGGAAGACCAGCGTGCGCAGATGGCGCTCGCCCAAGGGAATCTCCGGCGCCGCGGTCTCCTCGGCGGAGACGGCGCCCGCGCCGCTCTCGCCGGGCGGCGTCTCGATCGCGGGCGGCGCGTCGCGGCAGCCGACCCACGCGAGGGCGACGACGACCGCCCGCCAGGGGCGAGGCGCTCGCCGCGCGCCGCGAGCCCTCGACGTCGGCGCGCGGAGGCCGGCGTCGCCGGTCGCGCGCGCGGTGGAACGCTCCATCGCCCCCCTGTCATGCCGAGTCAGAACGTCGCATTGTTGTATCCTGCAGGGGCGGTCTCCCGCAGGAGCCGTCTCGGCCGCTGGCGGGCCGATCTCGGGTGCGCCGTCGGGCAACGCTTCGACGAGGCGAGCTTCGATGCGCGACGCGAGACTCAAGCTGTCCATAGATGGGCCGGAGCGTCAACCGCCGCCGGCGGGCGACGCGCGCGGACCCCGAGGAGGCTCGGTTCCCGAGGACCCATGAAAGCCGTCGTTCCGCTCGCTGGAAAGGGCACGCGCCTCAGGCCGCACACGCACGCGACCCCGAAAGCCCTGATTCGGGTGGCGGGCAAGCCCGTGCTGGACTACGTCCTGGACGACGCGATCGGCGCCGGGGTCGAGGAGGTCGTGTTCGTCGTCGGCCATGGCGGCGATCGGATCCGCGAGCACGTGGCTCGCCGCCATCCCGATCTCCAGGCCCGCTACGCGGTCCAGGAGATCCAGAACGGGACGGCCGCCGCCGTCGCCCTCGCCGCGCCGTGGATCGACGAGGAGGCGTTGGTGGTGTTCGCCGACACGCTGTTCGAGGTGGACTTCTCGGTCGTGGGCGAGCGGGACGCTCGGACGGCGGGCGTGATCTGGGCGAAGGAGGTCGAGGACTACCAGCGCTACGGAGTCGTCGTGACGGACGGGAACGGCGCCATGACCCGCATCGTCGAGAAGCCCAGCGAGCCGATCAGCCGGCTCGCGAACATCGGGCTCTACTACGTCCGGGACCCGGACGCGCTCTTTCGGGGCATCGAGAGCGCGATGGCGGCGGGACCGAGCTCGACGGGCGAGCACCATCTGACCGACGCGTTCCAGTGGATGGTCGACCAGGGCCTCCGCATCGAGGTCGCTCCGGTCGAAGCGTGGCACGACGCGGGCGAACCCGCCGCGCTGCTCGAGGCCAACCGGCACCAGTTGGCGGGCGCTCGGGGCGGCGTGCGGCGCGGCGCCCGGGTCGGCGAATCGAAGGTCGCGCCGACGGCCAGGATCGAGGAGGGCGCCGTGGTCGCGAGGTCCCGGATCGGCGAGAACGTGACCGTCGAGACCGGCGCGACGGTCGAGGACAGCGACCTCGAGGACGTCGTCGTCGGCGCTTCGGCGACGGTGCGGCGCAGTCGTCTGCGCCGCTCGCTGGTGGGCGCGCGCGCGGCGGTCGAGGCGTTCGTCGGCGCGCTGAGCGTCGCCGCGGACTCCCGCGTGCTGGGGTCCGGGCGGCGCGCGGAGGACGGCTAAGGAGGAGCGGTGAGGGAATCGACGATGCGGGAGAGCCGCCTGATCCACGACTGGAACGTGCAGGAGTTCGAGACGCTGGCGTGGGGACGGCACGTCGAGCTGAACGACGAGACGCTGCGCGACGGGTTGCAGTCGCCCTCGGTCGTGGATCCGCCGATCGAGGCGAAGACCAGGCTGCTCCACCTCATGGACGAACTGGGCGTTCACGGCGCGGACCTCGGGCTTCCCGGCGCGGGACCGCGGGCGCGGGCCGACGTCGAGCGCCTGGTCCGCGAAGTCCGCGACGCGAACCTCTCGATCAAGCCCAACTGCGCGTGTCGGACGGTGCTGGCCGACGTCGCGCCGGCCGTCGAGATCGCGCAGGCGACGGGCGTCGCGCTCGAGGTCTGCGTCTTCATCGGCAGCTCGCCCATCCGCCGCTACGCCGAAGGATGGACGCTCGACGGCATGCTCCGGACCGCCGAGGAGTCGGTGTCCTTTCTGGTCGGCGAAGGCCTTCCGGTCACCTTCGTGACCGAGGACACGACCCGGGCCGACGCGGAGACGCTCGCGGCGCTCTACGGCAACGCCGTCGAATGGGGGGCGCGGCGGATCTGCCTCTCCGACACGGTCGGCCACGCGACGCCGTCGGGGGTGCGGGCGCTGGTGCGCTTCGCGCGCCGCGAGATCGTCGCCAAGTCGGGCGAGGACGTGAAGCTGGACTGGCACGGCCACCGGGACCGGGGCCTGGGGCTGGCCAACGCGCTGGTCGCCATCGAGGCGGGCGCCGACCGCATTCACGCCACGGCGCTGGGCATCGGGGAGCGGGTCGGCAACGTCGAGATGGACCTGTTGCTGGTCAACCTGGCGTTGGCGGGCGTGCACGACGCCGACCTGACGCGCCTGCCCGAGTACTGCGAGCTGGTCGCCCGGGAGTGCGGCGTGCCCCTGCCCGCGAACTATCCGGTCCTGGGCGACGACGCGTTTCGGACGGCGACCGGCGTGCACGCCGCCGCCATCGTCAAGGCGAAGGCCAAGGGCGCCGACTGGCTGGCCGACCGCGTCTACTCCAGCGTTCCCGCCTCGATGGTCGGGCGCGCGCAGGAGATCGAGATCGGTCCCATGTCGGGCGTCTCGAACGTGAAGCACTGGCTCGGAGAGCGGGGCTTCGACGCCGAAGACGCCGAGCTGTGCGCGCGCGTCTTCGCCAGGGCCAAGAGGGTCGATCGGACGCTCACGGAGGACGAGGTGCTGGAGATCGTCGAGGCGTGACGCGGGCGAGCGCGCCTTCCGCCGCGCCCGACGCGAGCGCCTCCGGCGTCGGCGGCGCCGTCGAGGAGCTCGTCGAGGGGATCGCGACCGAGCCCGCGCCGAGCGCCGCGCCCGAGGACCCGTCGTTCAGGGGGCGCGTGGCGCTCGTGACCGGCGCGTCCACCGGAATCGGCCGCGCCGCGGCGATCGCGTTCGCCCGGGGCGGCGCCCGCGTCGCCTTCAACTTCCTGGACACCGGCGCCGCGAGTCGACGCTCCGCGGTCGACGTCGAGGCCCGCATCCGCGACGAGGGCGCGCGCGTCTTCATGCGCTCCGGCGACGTGCGGGACTCGGCCTGGGCCGGCGAGTTCGTGAACGAGGTCCGCGATCGCCTGGGCGGACTCCACTATCTGGTCAACAACGCGGGCGTGGGCCGCGATCGCGCGCTCTGGCGCATGTCGGACGACGAGTGGCGCAGCGTGCTCGACACCAACCTCTCGGGCGCCTTCCACTTCGTCCGCGCCGTCGCTCCGCACTTTCGAGCCCAGGAGTGGGGCAAGGTCGTGAACGTCTCGTCGGTGCACGGCCTGACCAGCGAGTTCGGTCTCGCGAACTACTGCTCGTCGAAGGCCGGACTCATCGGCCTGACCCGCAGCGCCGCGGTCGAGCTCGGGCCCGCGAACGTCAACGTGAACGCCGTGGCGCCGGGGTACATTCGAACCACCGAGCTGACCCGGCGGGTCCCGGCCGAAATCCTCGACCGGGCCCGCGAACGAAGCGCCCTGTGTCGACTCGGGGACCCGCAGGACGTCGTGAGCGTGATCCTGTTCCTGTGCTCGGAGGCGTCTCGCCACATTACGGGCGCGGTGATCCCCGTGGACGGAGGCTACCTGGTGTGACGCGGAAGACCGATCGCGAGTGGAGGGAGCGACTGACGGACCTGCAGTACCGCGTCGCCCGCGAGGGAGGCACGGAGCGCGCGTTCACGGGCGCCTACTGGGACCACAAGGCGCCGGGCGCCTACCTCTGCGTCTGCTGCCGACGGACCCTCTTCGAGTCGGAGGCCAAGTTCGACTCCGGCACGGGGTGGCCCAGCTTCGCGGCGCCGGCCTCGAGCGACGCCGTGGCCACGCGCGACGACCGGAGCCTGTTCATGCGCCGCACGGAAGTCCTGTGCAGCGGCTGCGACGCGCATCTGGGCCACGTGTTCCCCGACGGTCCCGGGCCGGGCGGCCTGCGCTACTGCGTCAACTCCGCCTCCCTGGAATTCCAGGCCGACGACCGACCGCCGACGGTTCCGGAGTCGGCCTCGACTCGCGCGGACGCGCCCGCGCCAGGGACGGAGCGACCGATTCGATGACGAAGACCGTCACCGTGATCCCGGGCGACGGGATCGGGCCCGAAGTCACCGGGGCGACGCTCGCCGTCCTGGACGCCGCGGCGGCCGACCTGGACTACGACGAGCGCTCCGCCGGAGTCGCGGCGGTTGCCTCGCACGGCAGCCCCCTGCCGCCCGAGACCGTCGACTCGATCGAAGCGAACGGCCTGGCGCTCAAGGGGCCGCTCGCGACGCCGTCCGGTTCGGGCTTCCGGTCCGTGAACGTGGCGATCCGCAAGCGCTTCGACCTCTACGCCAACCTGCGGCCCGTGCGCACGATCCTCCCCGGCGGTCGCTACGAGGGCATCGACCAGGTGCTGATCCGGGAGAACACCGAAGGCCTCTACGTCGGCGTCGAGCACTTCATCGGCATGGAGCGCGATCCGCGCGCGGCGGCCGAGTCGGTGATGATCGTGACGCGCTTCGGCGCCGAGAGGATCGTGCGGTTCGCCTTCGAGCACGCGGCGGCGAACGGGCGCTCTCTGGTGACGCTGGCCCACAAGGCCAACGTGCTCAAGTGCACGCAGGGCCTGTTCCTGGACGTCGGCCGCGAAGTGGCGAAGGAGTACGAGGGGCGCGTCCGCTTCGAGGACCGCATCATCGACGCCACGGCCATGGCGCTGGTGCTCGACCCGCACCGCTTCGACGTGCTCGTCATGGAGAACATGTTCGGCGACATCGTGAGCGACCTGATGGCCGGACTGGTGGGCGGCCTCGGGTTCGCGCCGGCCGGCAACGTCGGCGAAACCCACGCCGTCTTCGAGGCCGTGCACGGCTCGGCGCCGGACATCGCCGGGCAGGGCGTGGCCAACCCCACGGCTCTGCTGCTGTCGGCGTGCATGCTCCTGGACCGCGTCGGCCAGCCCGAACCGGCCCAGCGCATCCGCGCGGCGCTCTTCGCCGTGATCGAGGAGGGCCGCGCGCGGACGCGCGACATGGGCGGGAGCGACGGGACGGACGCCTTCGCGGACGCGGTGATTCGGGCCCTGGAGTGAGCGCGGAGGGCGATGCCGGCGCGCGGCCCGCCCTGGGCGGCGACCTGTCGTGCGGACGGTGCGGCGCCGAGAAGCGGGCCCGGGACCTGGACCGCCACCTGTGGTGCGAGGCGTGCGTGGCCCGGGCCAAGGGCGAGGCGAGCCGCTTCGGATGGGCCGCGGGCGTCGCGCTGGCCGTCGCCTTCGCCGCCTGGATCCGCTTCGTCGAGCGTCCCTCGACGATGTTGATCGGAGGCTGGATCGGCGCCGTCCTGGCCACGCTCTGGCTGGGCGCGCGGGTGGGACGGGAGCTGAGCTACGGCGTGCTGCGCTTCCGCGGCCGCCCGCGTTGACGCCGTAGGTTATCGTTCGGGCGCGCGAGCGGCCCCTCGCGCGACGACCCCCGAAGGGCCTTTTGGGAGACGATTCAACCATGGCGAAACGTTTTCGGGGCGTGGACTTCTACGACGTCGACGCGCTCCTGGGCGAGGAGCGGCTCATGGTGCGCGACGCCGTGCGCGCCTGGGTCGAGGATCGGCTGGCGCCCATCGTCGGCGAAGCCTACGTGCGGGCGCGCTTTCCCGTCGAGTTGATTCCGGAGCTCGGCGAACTGGGCGTCCTGGGCGCCAACCTGCCCGCCGAGTACGGATGCGCGGGGCTCGACGCCGTCTCCTACGGCCTGATCATGCAGGAGCTGGAGCGGGGCGATTCCGGCATCCGCTCCTTCGCGTCCGTGCAGGGGGCCCTGGTCATGTACCCGATCCACGCCTTCGGCAGCGAGGAGCAGCGCCGCGCCTGGCTGCCCCGGCTCGCCTCGGGCGAGGCGATCGGCTGCTTCGGTCTGACCGAGCCCGACTACGGCAGCAATCCGGCCGGGATGGTGACGCGGGCCAGGCGGGCCGGCGACGGCTGGCGACTGGACGGCGCCAAGATGTGGATCACCAACGGATCCATGGCCGACGTGGCCGTGGTCTGGGCCCAGACCCGGGAGATCGGCGACGCGGGGGGGATCCGCGGCTTTCTGGTCCCCACGGACGCGCCGGGATTCAGCGCCCGGGACCAGAAGGGGAAGCTCTCGCTCCTGGCTTCCGACACCAGCGAGCTCGCGCTCGACGACGTGCGCCTGCCCGCCGACGCGCTGCTGCCCGGATCGGCGGGGCTCAAGAGTCCGCTCATGTGCCTCACGCAGGCGCGCTACGGGATCGCCTGGGGGGCCGTGGGCGCCGCCATGGCCTGCTACTGCGAGGCGCTGGACTACGCGGGCGAGCGGGTCATGTTCGACGGTCCCATCGCGGGCAAGCAGATTCAGCAGGCGCGCCTCGCCGACATGCTCACGGGGATCACCCAGGGGCAGTTGCTGGCCCTGCGGCTGGGACGCCTGAAGGACGAGGGCGAGATGACGCCGCAACAGGTCAGTCTGGCCAAGCGGGCCAACGTGCACATGGCCTGCGAGGTGGCCCGCGAAGCCCGGCGCCTGCTGGGCGCGAACGGGATTCTCGCCGAGTACTCCGCCATGCGCCACATGGCGAACCTCGAGTCGGTCCACACCTACGAGGGCACCCACGACGTCCATTCCCTCATCCTGGGCCAGGCCGTCACCGGACTGTCGGCGTTCTGAGGGCGGACGGCGCCCCGGCGCCAGACCGGACGTTGCACGGGCGAGGGGAAGCGCGTGGGATGGAGCCCGCGAGACTGGCGTCGGGGCCGGCGAACGCCCCGGTCCGTGCCTTCATTGAGCGCCGTGGCTACTGACTGCCCGCCGGGGCTCTGGACCCGGCGCCGTCTCGCCTCTTCCGCTCGGGCGACGCCGCGAGCCCTCCCGGCGGGCCCGGGGGCGCGACCGAGGCCCCCCTTCCGTTCGATTCAGCCGCGCGACTCGGCGAGAGCCCGTTGGCGCTTGCCCAGCCAGAGGGCGAGGACGAGCCAGACGCCGGCGAGCGGCGCCATCGACCACGCGGCGACCGCCGTGGTCGCTCCCAGGCTCGCCAGGCCCGCGAACGACCACGCGCCCACCTGGTCCCCGGCGCGGTACACGAAGGTGTCGTTGAAGTTCTTCGACTTGTACTTGTCCGCTCGCGGAAGCACGGTGTAGAGCACTTCGCGGGCCGGCACGGCGAGCGCGAAGTTCCCGGCCCGCCTGAGGACCTGGAAGACCGCGAAGACCCCGAGCGCGGGGCTGAGCGCCAGGGCGACGAAGCCGGCCATGCTGATCATGGGGACGAGGGCGAGCAAGGCGCCGACGCCCAGCCACTTCATCAGGCGCCCGGTCAGGAACAGCTGCGTGGCCAGGGTGAGCGCGTTGACGGCCAGGTCGATCCGCGCGAACAGGGACGTGCGGCGCGTCTCCTCGAACTGACTGAGGATCTCGGCCTGGATGTTGTAGAGGAACGTCGATCCGACGGTGAACAGCAGCATGAAGGCGCAGATGCCCGACAGATAGGGCGACCGGAAGACGCGCCGCACGCCGTCCAGGGTGCGGCCGCCGACCGCCCGCCCGGCCGCCGCCGTCCCGGCCGCCGGTCGATCCGGGTCGCGAAGGGCGACGCTCCGATCCAGCGCGGTCAGACAGCGCACGGCGCACTCCAGCAGGAGCGCGGAGACCCAGAGCAGTAGCGCCGGCCCCAGGACGCCGACCAGCGCGGCCGTGATCGAGGACCCCAGGACGCTGCCCAGCGTGCCGCCCACGCCGATCAGGCCGAAGAGGCGGCGCCCGCGGCCCGGCGGATGGACGTCGGTCATGAAGGACCAGAAGATCGACACGACGAACAGGTTGAAGACGCTGGTCCACACGAAGAACACGCGTCCGATCCAGATGTGGGCCTCGCCGTCCGGGAACGCCGTGAGCAGGGCGTGGAAGGCGACCAGGTTGAGCATGAAGAACCGGTAGGCCAGGGCGACGAAGCGCCTGCGCGGCCACCGGGACGTCATCGCGCCGAAGACGGGGTGCGCGATCAGCATGCCGACGAGCGTCGCCGTGAACAGCCACGGAATGTTGTGGACGCCGCCCGAGACGCTCACGTCGTCGCGGATCGGGCGGATCACGTAGTAGGCGGACAGGATGAAGAAGAAGTAGGCCGCCGACAGAAGGACCAGTCGCGCCTCCTCGGGGCGCGCGCCGGCCAGCGGGGCCAGTCGCCGGAGAAGCCGCGCGCCGGGTTCGTTCGCCCGCGGCGCGCGCGCCGGCTCGGGAGACGGGCTCATGCGGGGGCCCCCGGGCTCGCGGGACGCGGGGTCCCGGTTCGTCGGGGTCGCTTGCCCCCGGCCGACGAGTTCCTTCTCTTGCGCAGCGTCGACGCCGACGGCGCGCGTGCGCGGAACCCGAGGGGGATCCGCGCCTCGTCGGTCCCTCGAGGAGCGTGACCGGGTTGCAGCGACTGGGCGAGCGGTTCTTCGGGATGAAGCCGGGGGAGTTTCCCCTGGCCGCCATGTCCGCGCTGTTCTTCTTCCTCGTCCTCTCGGGCTACTTCTTCCTCCGGCCGGTCCGGGAGGCGATGGGCGTGGCCCGGGGCTTGGACGAACTCCGCTGGCTCTTCGCGATCACGGCCCTGACGTCGCTCCTCGTCGTGCTGCTCTTCGGGGGCGTCGTCGCCCGAACGGACCGACGCCGGTTCATCCCGGCCGCGTACCTCTTCGTGGTCGCCTGCCTGCTCGTCTTCGCGACCCTGCTCATCCGGGACGCCCGAGCGGGCGGCGGGTTCATCGGCACCGATTCCGAGACCGGCGTGGCTCGAGCCGTGGGCTACACCTACTACGTCTGGCTGAGCGTGGTCAATCTCTTCATGACCAGCGTGTTCTGGGCCTTCATGGTGGACCTCTTCGACGTGAACCAGGGCAAGCGGACGTTCGCGTTCATCGGCGTCGGCGGCACGCTGGGGGCGCTGGCGGGCGGCTGGGCGACGAGCGTCGTCGGCGCCCGGACCGACAGCCCCTATCTGCCCGCGGGACTGATGCTCGCGGGGGCCGGCATGTTCCTGCTCGCGATCGCGGTCATGCTGACGCTGGACAGGATGGCGCGCGCCTCCGCCCCGACGGCGGGTGCCGTCTCGGCGGGGTTCCGGGCCGCCGAGCCCCGCGCGATCGGAGGCTCGATGTGGGAGGGCGCGCGGGCCGTCGCCTCGTCGCCGTACCTCCTGGGCGTGGGGCTGTGGGTCGTGTTCATGACGGTGTCCAGCACCGTGCTGTACTTCACCCAGTCGACCATAGTGCTGAATCGCTCGGACTCGTTCAGCGAGATGGTGGCGAGCTTCGCCCAGCTGGACTACGTCGCCCAGGGCGCCACGCTCGCGACGCAGGTCTTCGTCACCACGCGCGTGATTCGGAAGCTCGGCGTGGGCTGGACGCTGGCGATCCTGCCGCTCGTCACGATGGCGGGATTCGCGGCGCTGGCGGTATGGCCCGTCTACGGCGCGCTCGTCGTGTTCCAGGCCGCGCACCGCGCGATCCGACACGCGATCGCCAGGCCGGCTCGGGAGACGCTCTTCAGCGTCGTGACGCCGGCCGAGAAGTACAAGGCCAAGCCCGTCGTCGACGTCTTCCTCTATCGGGGCGGGGACCTGGCCGGCGCCGGCGTCGTCGGCCTGTTCGCCCTCATGGGCGTCGCGCTGGCCGGAGTCGCCGTGTCGACGGTCCCGCTGGCGGCCATGTGGATCGCCCTGTCCGTGGGCATGGGCAGGGCGCAGAGTCGGCGGGCCGCCGACTGACGCTCGTCGACGCCGGAGCGCCGGGCCGCCGTCGGGGGAGATTCGCTTCAGCTCCCGTGCGTCTCGCGCAGGCGCTTCGCCGTGGCGGCGAAGGTGTGCATCGGCACGATGGTGAGCTCGTTGAACCGCGCGAGTTCGGTGTCGACGCCGAACTTCTCGATCAGGTGGGGCTCGTCCGCGTCGACGATCCAGAGAAAGGTGTGCTCGAGGGCGGAGTGGTAGCGACCCAGGAACTTGCGGATGCCCCAGCGTTCGGCCAGCTCGCCCGCTTCGAGCTCGGCGATGGCCATGAAGACGCGGGCGTTGTCCCGCACGTAGATGGGACAGACTTCCGGGGCGTGCTTGCCGTAGATGCCGTAGAGGGCCATGGCGGCGCGAGTCTCCTGGTCGAAATCGCGGTGAAGGAGCGCGCCCGATCCGCGGGTCGGGCGTCGGCCTCGGGCTCCCGGGGTCGACGGGGTCGAACGCTTCGCTCGGACGCCCGGATACGGGGGAGGGCGGACGACCCGCCGCTCGCGCGGTCGCGCCGGAACCGGGGTCCGGGCTCTGCAACCGGACGGTGCCGGACATTGTAACATTGTGCGATAATTTGGGACGCTCAAGGAAACCCGTAGCAGTTCGGGGCACGGCCCCGCCAAGCCAAGGAGATCTTCGGATGAGGCAAGCACGGACAAACGGCACGACGAGGCGCGGGATCGCGGCGTTGGCGTTCGCCCTCGCGGTCGCTCCGGCGGCGGCCGTCGCGCAGGACGCGGTGGTCGCGGGAACGGTGCGCAGCATGGACAGCGGCCAGGGCCTCGCGGCCGCCCGGGTCGAGATCCCCGCGCTGGGGCTCGTGGACGTGACGGGCGCGACGGGCGCGTTCTCGATCGCCGGCGTGGCGGCGGGGACGTACACGATCGAGGTGAGGCTCCTCGGCTACGGGCTCCACACGGAGCGGATCACGGTCGCGGCGGGGCAGACGGTCAGTCTGGACGTCTCGTTGGGGGCGTCGGCGTTCGCGCTCGACGAGCTGGTCGTGGTGGGGAGCCGAACGCGGCCGCGCACGGTGACGGAGTCGATGGTCCCGGTCGACGTGATCCCGGTGGCGGAGATCGCGAGTCAGGCCGAGACGAACATCGACTTCCTGCTCCGCACGGTGGTGCCGTCGTACAACGTCAACATGCAACCGATCAGCGACGCCGCCACGGTGACGCGTCCGGCGAACCTGAGGGGTCTGGCGTCGGACCACACGCTGGTGTTGCTCAATGGGAAGCGTCGGCATCGGGGCGCGGTGATCACCTGGCTGGGCGGCGGTCTCTCGGACGGCGCGCAGGGTCCCGACATCGGGGCGATTCCGGGCATCGCGCTGAGGCAGGTCGAGGTGCTGCGCGACGGGGCGTCGGCGCAGTACGGGTCGGACGCGATCGCGGGCGTGCTGAACTTCATGCTCAAGGACGACCGCTCGGGCGGCAGCGTCGAGATCAAGCAGGGGAGCTTCTACGAGGGGGACGGCGACGCGATGAGCGTGGCCGGGAACTTCGGGCTGCCGCTGGGCGAGTCGGGGTTCGCGAACTTCACGGTCGAGTACGGGAATCAGGATCCGACGGATCGCGCGGTGCAGCGGGGCGACGCGGCGCGTCTGATCGGGGCGGGCAACACGGCGGTGCGGACGCCGACGGCGCAGATCTGGGGATCGCCGAAGGTGACGGACGACCTGAAGGCGTGGGCGAACCTGGGCTACACGTTCGACGACGACGAGCACGCGTACGCGTTCGGGAACGTGGCGACGAAGGAGGTGGACGGCGGGTTCTTCTTCCGCAATCCGAACACGCGGGGCGGGGTCTTCAGCGGCGACGGCGGGGAGACGCTGCTGATCGGCGACGTGCTGGACGCGATGGACGGGGTGGACGACGGGTCGGCGAACTGTCCGACGGTGGCGATCGTGAACGACGTGCCGGATCCGGTGGCGCTGAAGCAGGTGTTCGAGGATCCGAACTGTTTTTCGTTCCAGGAGATGTTCCCCGGAGGGTTCACGCCGCAGTTCGGCGGCAACGTGTTCGACGCGTCGGTGACGGCGGGGATCCGAGGTCGCACCGAAGGCGGCTTGACCTGGGACGCGAGCACCAGCTACGGCAGGAACCTGGTCGACTTCTTCATCTACAACACGGTGAACGCGGCGCTGGGTCCGCAGACGCCGACGAACTTCGACCCGGGCTTCTATCACCAGGAAGAGGTCGACATCAACCTGGATCTGTCCTACGAGGTGAGCGAGCGGGCGCACCTGGCGGGTGGGCTCGAGCGTCGAGAGGAGCGATTCGAGATCGGCCAGGGTCAGGACGAGTCGTGGCAGATCGGGCCGTACGCGTCGCAGGGCTTCAGCTCTTCGTCGAACGGCTTTCCGGGCTTCAGCCCGCTGGCGGCGGGCGACTGGAGTCGGCGAAACAGCGCGGTCTACGCGGACCTGAATCTCGGGGGCGCTGAGGACCGCTGGAGCGTCGGCCTGGCCGGCCGCTACGAGGACTTCTCGGACTTCGGCGGCAAGGCGACGGGGAAGGTCTCGGGGCGGGTCGAGCTGACGGACCAAGTGTCCTTCCGGGCCAGCGCCAACACGGGGTTCCGGGCGCCGACGCCGGGCCAGCAGAACGCCTTCAACGTCTCGACCGTCTTCGACTCCGAGATCGGCGATCTGGTCAATCGGGGAACCATTCCCTCGACGTCGGCGGTGGCGGCGTTGAAGGGCGGGCGTCAGTTGGAGCCCGAGTCGTCGGTGAGCCTGGCGGCGGGCACGGTGCTCGAGGCCGGCGACTTCCGGGTCACGGCGGACTGGTTCCGCATCTCGATCTCGGATCGCTTCGCCCAGACCAAGACCTTCGCGCTGACCCCGGCGGAGGTGGAAAGGCTGGTGTCCGAGGGGATCACGAGCGCCTCGAACCTGGCCGAGTTCCGCTTCTTCACCAACGACTTCTCGACGCTGACGCAGGGCATCGACCTGGTGGCCAACTTCGCGCCGCAGGCGATGGGCGAAGGCACGAACTTCAGCCTGCTGTTCAACTACACGGGCACGGAGGTGACCGAGCGGAATCCCGAGGTCGTGGACGACGACCGGGTCTATCAGCTCGAACAGTCGCTCCCCAACTTCCGGGCCGCGCTGAGCGCCCAGCGTCCCTTCGGGATGGTGCGGAGCATGCTCCGGGCCACCTACTACGACGGATGGTACGACATCGGGGACGAGTTCGACTACCCCGGCCGCTTCGTCTTGGACGCCGAGATGGGGCTGGACTTTTCGGACAACGCGTCGATCACCATCGGAGCGCAGAACCTGCTGAACGCGTATCCCGAGGTGAGCCCCAACGCGTTGAACGTGGGCGCGCAGTACCCGGAGAGCACGCCCTTCGGGTTCAACGGCGGCTACTACTACGTCAGGATGAACTACAGCTGGCTCTGGGCCACGCGGTAGGTCGACGGGTCGGCGCTGGACCGACCCGATCGGCGGTTCGGCAGCGAGAGGAGGATCGGGGGAACCCCGGCGAGGGAAGACTCGCCTGGGTTCCCCCGTTTTGCGCATGGGGCCGCGCAGTCCACGCGCTCCGCTTCGGGGCGCCGTGAGCTTGGACCGCGCGCCGCGAACGCCCTCCGAGGAACGCGCGGTGGCGAAGGTCGGGAACCGGCCCGACCTTCGCGAGGACGGAGGTCTCGGGACAAGCCAAGGAGGCGAGGCATGACGACACGCGGAATCGCGGCGCTGGCGCTGGCCCTCGCGGTCGCCCCGGCGGCGGTCGCCGCGCAGGACGCGGCGGTCGCGGGAACGGTGCGGAGCATGGACAGCGGCCAGGGGCTCGCCAGCGCTCGGGTCGAGATTCCCGCGCTGGGGCTCGTGGACGTGACGAGCGCGACGGGCGCGTTCTCGATCGCGGGCGTGGCGGCGGGGACGTACACGATCGAGGTGAGGCTCCTCGGCTACGGGCTGCACACGGAGCGGATCACGGTCGCCGCCGGGCAGACGGTGCGCCTGGACGTCTCGTTGGGGGCGTCGGCGTTCGCGCTCGACGAGCTGGTCGTGGTGGGGAGCCGAACGCGGCCGCGCACGGTGACGGAGTCGATGGTCCCGGTCGACGTGATCCCGGTGGCGGAGATCGCGAGCCAGGCCGAGACGAACATCGACTTCCTGCTCCGCACGGTGGTGCCGTCGTACAACGTCCACATGCAGCCGATCAGCGACGCGGCCACGATCACGCGTCCGGCGAACCTGAGGGGTCTGGCGCCCGACCACACGCTGGTGCTGCTCAACGGGAAGCGTCGGCATCGGGGCGCGGTGATCACGTGGTACGGTTTCGGCGTCTCGGACGGCGCGCAGGGTCCCGACGTCGGAGCGATCCCGGGCATCGCGCTGAGGCAGGTCGAGGTGCTGCGCGACGGGGCGTCGGCGCAGTACGGATCGGACGCGATCGCCGGCGTGCTGAACTTCGTGCTCAAGGACGACCGTTCCGGGGGCAGCGTCGAGGTCAAGCAGGGGAGTTTCTACGAGGGGGACGGCGACGCGATGAGCGTGGCCGGGAACTTCGGGCTGCCGCTGGGCGAGTCGGGGTTCGCGAACTTCACGGTCGAGTACGGGAACCAGGATCCGACGGATCGCGCGGTGCAGCGGGGCGACGCGGCGCGTCTGATCGGGGCGGGCAACACGGCGGTGCGGACGCCGACGGCGCAGATCTGGGGATCGCCGAAGGTGACGGACGACCTGAAGGCGTGGGCGAACCTGGGCTACACGTTCGACGACGACGAGCACGCGTACGCGTTCGGGAACGTGGCGACGAAGGAGGTGGACGGCGGGTTCTTCTTCCGCAATCCGAACACGCGGGGCGGGGTCTTCAGCGGAGACGGCGGGGAGACGCTGCTGATCGGCGACGCGCTGGACGCGATGGACGGGGTGGACGACGGGTCGGCGAACTGTCCGACGGTGGCGATCGTGAACGACGTGCCGGATCCGGTGGCGCTGAAGCGGGTGTTCGAGGATCCGAACTGTTTTTCGTTCCAGGAGATGTTCCCCGGGGGGTTCACGCCGCAGTTCGGCGGCGCCGTGTTCGACGCGTCGGCGACGGCCGGGATGAGGGGTCGCACCGAGGGAGGGTTGACCTGGGACATCAGCATGAGCTACGGGAGGAACCTGGTCGACTTCTTCATCTACAACACGGTGAACGCGGCGCTGGGTCCGCAGACGCCGACGAGCTTCGATCCGGGCTTCAATCGCCAGGAAGAGGTCGACATCAACTTCGACCTCTCGTACGAGCTGAGCGCGCGGGCGCACGTGGCGGGCGGGTTCGAGCGCCGCGAGGAGCGGTTCGAGATTGGCCAGGGTCAGGACGAGTCGTGGCGGATCGGACCGTACGCGTCGCAGGGTTTCAGCTCGTCGTCGAACGGCTTTCCAGGCTTCAGCCCGCTGGCGGCGGGCGAATGGCGCCGACGGAACAGCGCGATCTACGCCGACCTCGATTTGGGCGCTGCGGGCGAGGACCGCTGGAGCGTCGGCCTGGCCGGTCGCTACGAGGAGTTCGCCGACTTCGGCGGCAAGGCGACGGGGAAGGTCTCGGCGCGGATGGAACTGACCGACCAGGTCTCGGTTCGGGCCAGCGCCAACACGGGATTCCGGGCGCCGACGCCGGGCCAGCAGAACGCCTTCAACGTCTCGACCGTCTTCGACTCCGAGATCGGCGATCTGGTCAATCGGGGGACCATTCCCTCGACGTCGGCGGTGGCGGCGCTGAAGGGCGGGCGTCAGCTGAAGCCCGAGTCGTCGGTGAGCCTGGCGGCGGGCACGGTGCTCGAGGCCGGCGATTTCCGGGTCACGGCCGACTGGTTCCGCATCGCGATCTCGGATCGCTTCGCCCAGACTCGAGCGTTCTCGCTGACCCCGGCCGAGGTGGAAAAGCTGGTGTCCGAAGGGATCACGAGCGCCTCGAACCTGGCCGAGTTCAGCTTCTTCACCAACGACTTCAAGACGTTGACGCAGGGCGTCGACCTCGTGGCCAACTTCGCGCCGCAGGCGATGGGCGAAGGCACGAACTTCAGCCTGCTGTTCAACTACACGGGCACGGAGGTGACGGAGCGGAATCCCGAAGTCGTGGACGACGAGCGGGTCCATCAACTCGAGCACGCGCTCCCCAGCTTCCGGGGCGCGGTCAGCGTGCAGCGCCCCTTCGGGGCGGTGCGGAGCATGCTCCGGGGCACGTACTACGACGGTTGGTACGACATCGCCGACGAATACGACTACCCCGGCCGCTTCGTCGTGGACGCCGAGATGGGACTGGACGTGTCGGACAACGCCTCGATCGCGATCGGCGCGCAGAACCTGCTGAACACGTACCCGGAGAGGAGCGCCAACGCCCTCTTTCTGGGCGCGCAGTACCCGGAGAGCACGCCCTTCGGGTTCAACGGCGGCTACTACTACATGAGGATCAACTACAGCTGGCTCTGGGCCACGAGGTAGTTCCAGGGTCGGCTGCGCGACGGACCGCGCTCGGCTCCGCAGCGAGCGGTAGATCGGGCGGACCCTGCCGTGGCTGCCGGGGTTCGCCGTCTCGCACGTAGACGACAACACCCCGTTCGGACGCGCGGTCCGGCGTTGAGCGTGGGGCGAACGGCGCTGCGCTCGGGAGCGAATCGCGACCGCACTGGCCGATGGGGCGTTGCGGCATTAGCGTGACTGAAGTTCCTACGGATCCATTCCTTCGGCGCCGGTGTCTTTCCCTCTGTGTCAATGCGTTGTCGCGGGGCAGGATGGCTCCGGTCTTGGATCGTGTTCACGGAGGGTTGGCGGAGACGCCTGGGAAGATGAGAATGACATGGGAAGCCGCGGGCGCCGTGGCCGTGATGGCTTTGAGCATCGCGGTCATTGCCGCGGGGTTTGCGTGGACATTGGGGCGGATCTTTCGTCCTTGGATGCGAGAGGCGTCGAGAGAGGCCTGCGAGGCGTTGTATGATCGCTTGCAGGGCAATGACTTCCGGCACGTGGAAGAGGCCGTGAAGGTGCTGGGTGGGCGTCTGGGCGGACTCGTTGAACGCTTGAACATGCGTGTGGACAGGCTCGATGAGCGCTTGGACGGACTTGGAGCGCGAATCGACGAGCGGCTGGATCGCGCCGAAGCGCAACGCCGGGAGGAAGCGCTGGCCATGGAGGCGCGGATCGTCGAGGCCGTGCTGGGGCGTCATCGGCCCGCTCCCGCCCGGTCGGAGCCCGATTCGGAGGTCCGTTGGCAGCGCGACCGAGACGGCGTCGGCGGCGTCGGTCGCGTCCATCCGCGCCAAGTGTGGTAACCGTCGCCCGGAAGTTGGCGCAGTGCGGGTCGGACGTGATCGCGGGCGCGCTGAACTTCGTGCTCATGGACGACCGCTCGGGCGTCCGTCACGTCTTCGGCGATGTCCTTCAACACGCTGTTGTTGCGAATCCTGTAGACGTAGCCCGCATCCTTCGCCTCGAGCACACTGAACAGCGCCTCGCTCGGAAAGCCGTGGTGTCGAAGCGCACGTCGATCTCTTCGGCGATCAAGCCGCGCACGCGCTACACCACGTCGCCGACGAACACGTGCGTACCGACCTGATTCTCGGTTGTCGGAAGGGGGTGCGGCGGTTTCCTCTCATTGATGCTCTCTAAGAGAAACACCCTTGTCGTCCTTCCACTCTTGGCGCCCATTGGAACTGCGCCCAAGGCACACGGATGCGGCCGCGGACGGGGAACCGAAGTCGAAGTCACGCGCAAATCGATAACGTTGTAGTCCGTCTGGAGTAAGGACACTGTCACGTACTAACTGTCTACGTAGGTCGCGGCAGTGCTTTGGCAGGGAGACCGTTTCGAGCCCGCTAACGTACGATCCCTCAAAAACCCGAAATCCCTTCAATGTCGGTTTTCCTCTAGCCGTGATCCCCGACGCATTGAGCGCGAAAATCCCGGCACTTTTCGGACCGCTTTGTGCATTCCCCGTATCGCGATCCGAAGAATCCGAACACCCTTGGCGATAAGGGATATCTACAGGGGGCGAAGGAGTGGATGACCCGCGGATAACGTCGATGTCCAAGGCGTCGAGAATCGAGCGCATGTGATCAAGAAATCCATCCATCTCGGCGATGTCCAAGGCCGATATGCCGGGAGGTTGTGGGTGACGAGCGTTGTCGATGTGGACTCGTCCGCCTTCTTGAACAATTTTCAGCACTCGAGCCTGCAGATAAGACGTTTCCACTGGATTCAGAGGCGTGTGGCGCCGTATGAAGGCGATTACTCGCCGATACGTTGGCCGCTTGGCGAAGCGGCGATCTAGGGAGTCGCGCAACCGTCGCGCCTGGCCAACGTAGACCGATGTTCGACTGCGGACTCTCGGTTCCGTCAAGATGTAGATGCCGCTTTCCGAAAAGCACTCGTCGTCGCTGACGGCCCGGTATCGTTCCCGGGGACACAACAACATCTCGCCGGTCCAGTTGGAATTGGTGACTCTGCGAAATCCGCTGGGCATTCCCTCGGCGACGAAAACGCGGATGCTGAACGGGGTGCGACTCTTCGGGTTCATGATGAAATCCGCCGTGCAGATGCTTGCAGAGAATGGACATCGGTGCCGTCAATCGGCATGGCCGACGAGATCACGAGACCGAAACCGGCAACGGAGATTCGGTAGCTGAAGGACTCGCGCAGCGGGGGGCGACGCCATCCATGCGCGCTCCGATCTCTACTCCTCCGGCAGCCGAAGCGCCACCAGCGAACCGGGGAGCCCCGGCCCGTTGATCGCCATCACCACGTACTGGACGCCATCGTGAATGTACGTCATCGGAGCCGTGATCGTCGAGCCGGGCAGGTCGATCGCCGCGATCTCCTTTCCCGTCGCCTTGTCGATGGCCCGGAAGACGGGAGCCGCGCCCCGTCCCTCTCCGACCATGAGAAGCGTCTTGGTGACCAGCTTGGTCGCATGCGACCGAGCGCCCGTGTTCCCGACGTCGACGCCTTCCAGGAGCGGGTGGTTCAGAATCGACTCCGGGGTGGTGCCGTTCGGGATCTGCCAGAGGTGGTCGCCGGTGTTCAGGTCGATCGCCGTCACCGTGCTGTAGGGCGGCTTGAAGATCGGGAGTCCGCCCGGGCCTCGGATGCCGCCGGGACCGACGCTCACCCATTCGACGTTCGAGTCGGGGTCCACGTCCGTCCCGGGAACCAGCCGAGGCGCGCTGCAGCCGCGCGTCGACGCGACGTAGAGCACGCCGGTCTCGGGATCCACGGCCGAGCCGCCGGGGATGTTGGCCCCCCCGTTGGCGCCGGGGCAGTGAATGGAGGCCTGCGTGCCGTCGGCCGCCCCCTCGATCGAGGGCGGGTTGAAGAGCGGCCCCATCCGAAAGTCCGAGACGATGTCCAGGGCCATCGCGCGCAGCTCGGGCGTGAAGTCGATGAGGTCGTCCTCGGTGAGCCCCTGCATCTCGTAGGGCGCGGGACGGGTCACGAACGGCTGCGTGGGCGACAGCTTCTCTCCGGGCACGTCGGACTGGGGAACCGCGCGCTCCTCGATCGGCCACACCGGCTCGCCGGTGGCGCGGTTCAGCACGTAGGCCCAGCCCTGTTTCGTGGTCTGGACGAGGGCCGGCACGCGGACCCCGTCCACGGTGACGTCGACCAGGTTGGGCGCCGTCGGGACGTCGTAGTTCCACACGTCGTGGTGCACGGTCTGGAAGTGCCAACGGCGTTCTCCGGTCCGGGCGTCCAGGGCGAGGATCGTGGTGGCGAAGAGGTTGTCGCCGGGGTGGTGGCCGCCGAAGTAGTCGATCGTCGGCGGATCGGTCACGACGTAGACCAGACCGAGCTCCTCGTCGGCCGACATCGGGGCCCACGCCGAGACGTTCCCGGTCCACTGCCACGCGTCGTTCTCCCAGGTGTCGTTTCCGAATTCGCCCTCTTGCGGGATGACGTTGAAGGTCCAAAGGTGCTCCCCGGTCTCCGCGTCGTAGGCCAGGATGTTGCCGGGGACGTTCTCCTTCATCGTCTGGTAGTAGCCCTGTTCGTGGGAGTTGCCCACGACGACCGCGCCGCCGACCACGATCGGGGGGGACGAGTTGGTGACGTAGCCCACTTCGGGGGGCAGGCCGTCGGTGGGGTGATGATCCCAAGGTCCCAGGTCCTCGAGGAGGTCCACCGTGCCGCCCTGGCCGAACGACTCGAGCGGACGCCCGGTCCGGGGGTCGAGCGCATGGAGAAAGAACCCCGGCGTGACGAGAAAGACGGCGCCGTCGTCGCCGACGTCCGCGTAGGCGACCCCCTTGCCGTAGTTCTTCCGCATGGAGTCCTCCCACCGCTTCGTGGGCGACTCGCGGAACGTCCACAGCGTCTCGCCGGTGGCGGGGTCGATGGCGACGGCCGTCCTCCGCGAGCCGGCCACCGAGTACAGCGTGCCGTTCACGTAGATCGGCGTCGCGCGCAGGAACGGGTCGGGCTCCGGGCCGAAGTTGTCGCCCCGCCACATCCAGGCCACTTCCAGATCCCCGAAGTTGGAGGCGTCGATCTGATCGGCGCTCGAGTATCTGGTGCTGGCGGCGTCGCTGCCCCAGTGGCGCCACTCGCCGTCCTGGGCCACCGCGTCCGGAGCGATCGGCGCCGCCATGGCCGCGAGCGTCAGCGGGACGGCCGTCCAGGATCGGCGGCGCCGCTCGGACGCCGTTGCGTGTCTCGTCTTCGGTTTCAACATGGTCCTCCGAATCGGATCTCGGACTCGATTTTCGCGTGGCGCCCGACGACCGAGGGCCCGGGAGCGCCTCTTGGGGGTCCGTCGCTTGCGCAACGCGTGAGCATACGCCGCCAGGGCCGCGTCGGCCAGTGGAGGCGTCGGTCCCGGCGGCTCGCGCAAGCCCGGACCGGCGCCGGGCTTGGCTGGGTCGGGTCCGTCGCGGGCGATGCGACTTCGTTCGCTCGAGTCGGCCGGTGTCGCTACAATCACTGAATCGCTGCGCACCCGTCGGGATGCGGTGGAGAGTCGGGGCGAACGTTGCGGCGAACCCGTGGCGGGGGAGATCGCTCTCGAAGCCGGGTCCGCCGGAGTCGGGGGTTTCCCGCTGGAATCGGAACCGAAACGGAGGTTGCACCGTGAGAGCGCCGAAATGGACGCTGTCGCTTGCCGCCCTTCTAGTCGTCGCGCCGTCGAAGGGCGATGCGCAGTCGGGACGGCGGGCGATGAACGCCGAGCAGCGGGCGACGATGCAGGCCCGCCAAGCCGAGGTCCTCGTGGCCGACATGCGGATGGAGCGGCCCATCGAGGCCCTCAATTCGGTGTGGATCGAGGAACTCACGTGGATGGAGGTGCGCGACGCGCTTCGCGACGGCAAGACGACGGCCGTCGTGTCGACCGGCGGCATCGAGCAGAACGGACCGTACCTGGCCACCGGCAAGCACAACGTCGTGCTGCGCGGCGCTTGCGAGGGGATCGCGCGAGCGCTCGGGAACGCGCTTTGCGCTCCGGTGATCAAGCTCGTTCCGGAAGGCGACATCGACGTCCCGAGCGGCCACATGCGGTATCCCGGCACCATCGGCCTGCGCGAGGAGACCTTCCGCGCGGTGCTCGAGGACGTGGCGAGCAGCCTGAGGGCCCACGGGTTCGCGGACATCGTCTTCATCGGCGACAGCGGCGGCAACCAGGCCGGCATGGCGGCGGTCGCGGATCTCCTGAACGAGCGTTGGGGCGGCTCCGCTCGAGCGCACTACGTTCCCGAGTTCTACCGCTACGCCGAGGTGTTCGCCTGGATGAAGGACGAACTGGGCATCGAGGAGCCCTCCAACGACGGCTTCCACGACGACTTCGTGATCACGGCCATCATGATGACCCAGGACCCGGAGTCGGTGCGCCACCCTCAGCGCGTCGCCGCGGGCAAGGCGTCGATCAACGGCCTCAGCATCGCCGACGAGGACGCGACGGTCGCGACGGGACGGAAGCTGCTCGACTTCCGCGTCGAGCGCACCGTCGATGCGATCCGAGCGTCGATCGGGGGCTCGAACTGATCGCGATCGGATGGAATCGAGTGGATTGAACCAACCAGCAACGATTGACCGCGAGGAGAGTTCGATGGGGAGATTTCTGGCGGGGGCCGCCTTGGCGGTCGCCCTCGCGTTCGCCGTCCCGGTCGACGGGACGGCCCAGGAGGCCGGCGACGGCCTCGTCGAGGTCGGTGCGATGGCGCCCGACATCGAGTTCGTCGGCGCCACCCGGCACGGCGTGCTCCGAGACCCGGTCAGGCTCAGCGACTACCGGGGCGAGACCGTGGTGCTCGCGTTTTTCTTCCGGGTCAGGACGCGCGGCTGAACGGTTCAAATGAGAGCGTACCGTGATCAGTACGCAGAGCTGTTCAACGAGGGTCGCAACGTCGTGGTCGTCGGCATCTCCAACGACTCGCCGGAAGAGGGCGCGTCCTGGCTGAGGGACGAGGACTTTCCGTTCATGTTCGGCAGCGACGCCGAGGACCCCGGCGCGTCCTTCGCCGCCTTCGGCGGGACGCTTCGAGACAACGGGATGACCGGGAGCCGGGCGGTGATCGTCGTGGGTCCCGACGGGCGCGTGGCGAAGGTGATTCCGAGCTTCAACCAGGTCGATCCGGCCGCCTACGAGGAACTGGCGGCCGCAGTCGACGAGGTGACCCCGGAGCCCGAGGGTTAGCGGGTGCGGGCGGACCCGGGCGTCCGCCGCCTGTCCTCGACCGGGGACACCGCGAGCGGGATCGCGCATGACTCGGCCGAGCGGACACGGGTTCGTTCGCCTGGTGGCCAAGACGTTGCGTCCATGAAGGAAACCGGGGTCCAGACGTCGTTGCGCGACCCGGGCGCGACCGGCCTCCGGCTCCTGGGCACGGTTCTTGCCGTTTTGGTCGTCCGCGGAACGTCGCACTCGCGGGCGCCCAAGGCCTCAAAGGAGCTGATGAGCTGATGGGACGTGGATCGAACGGGGGAGTCGGGGTCCGGCGAGCCTTGGGCGCTTTCGCCGCCCTGCTCGCGCTCGCGTCGCTGGACGTCCGGGAGCTGGCGGGCCAACGCGGGTTTCTCCTGGGCACGCCCAAGGCGTCGCTGACGTTCAGGGCGGGCCTCAGCGTGCCCCGGGCCGCGTCGGGCAGCGCCGCGGAGAGCCTCTGGGACTTCAGTCGGCGGCAACTCACCGTCGAGACCGGCGACTTCGCCGGAGCGTCGCTGGGCGCCGACCTGGGCGTTCGGGCGTCGGAGCGCGTCGACGCGACGCTGAGCGTCATGTACAGCCGCGGCGAGACGCGCTCGGAGTTTCGCGACTGGGTGGACGCCGACGATCTGCCGATCGAGCAGAGCACCGTCTTCTCGACGGTGCCCGTCGTGCTGGGCGTCAAGGTCTACCTCCGGGAGCGCGGGCGCGCGATCGGTCGCTTCGCCTGGATTCCGCGCACCTGGAACCCGTACGGCGGCGTCGCGGCGGGCTGGACGCGCTATCGCTTCGAGCAGTGGGGCGACTTCGTGGACTTCGAGACGCTGGACATCTTCGCCGACAACTTCCTTTCCGAGGGCTGGGGGCGCACCGTACATTTGCTGGGCGGCATGGACGTGCAGGTCAACCGGTGGGCTACGCTCAACGGCGAGGCGAGGTACGGCTTCGCGAAGGCGCCGCTGGGATCCGATTTCGTGGGGTTCCCCGATCTCGATCTGGGCGGTCTGCAGGCGACGGTGGGGATAGGACTCAGGTTTTAGAGGGAGAGGAGAGCCGATGACGAGGACGACGAGTCGGATTGCGCTTGGCGCGGCCTTCGGGCTGCTCGCGGTCGGCGCGCCGCTGCCCGCGACTCTGGCGGCGCAGCCGGACGGGACGCCCCGGCCTGGGTGGGGCCCGTTTCTGGGATGCTGGGAGCCCGAAGGGAGCGACGTCGCGACCGAGGGCGTCCTGTGCCTGGTTCCCGAGGGCAGGGACGTCGAGATGCTGACGATCGTCGACGGCGAGCTGGCGTTCCGGGAGCCCTTCGTCGCCGACGGAGAGCCTCGCGACGTCGAGCGGGACGGATGTCGGGGCGCCGAGTCGGCGCGCTTCTCCGCCGACGGCCGCCGTCTGTACACGCGAAGCAACCTGACCTGCAGCGACGGATCGAATCCGCTCAGCACGGGCTTGATCGCCATGTCGGATCGCGGAGAGTGGATCGACGTTCGCGCCGTGGGGCCGCGCGGCAATCCCTCGACCTGGTCCCGGTGGTATCGGCGGACCAGCGACGACGTGCTCGATCGGCTGGGCTTCGTCGCCGCCGCGCCCGAACCGACTCGCGTGTTCGGCGCGGGTCGCGACCGGGGGTTCGCGAATCGGGCGATCACCGTCGCGGACGTGATCGACGCGAGCGACCACGTGGACGCCGAGGTGGTCGAGGGCTGGATCGCCGCGACCGGCCAGCCGTTCCGCTCGCTCGACGCGGACGACCTCGTTAGGCTCGACGACGCCGGCGTGGCTCCGTCCGTGATCGACGTGGTGGTCGCGGTGTCGTTCCCCGAACGGTTCGCCCTGGGCGGCGAGCGGACCGCCGCCCCTGTGGACGACCGGTCCATGCGCCGCGCGCCGCGCACGATCTGGGCGATGCCGTACGACCCCTTCTATGGCAGCTACTACGGCGGGTACGGCTACGGGGGGCTCTACAGGTACGGCTACGGTTACGGCTACGGCAGTCCGTGGGGGGTGCGCTACCGTCCGGTGGTCGTGGAGGTGGATCGGACTCCGAGGAGCTCGGGCGGTCGCGTCGTGGCCGGTCAGGGATACCGGGGTCCCCGGAGAACGGACGCGCCCAGCGGCGGTTGGGCCGGGTCGGGCAGCGTGCGCTCGAGGCCTTCGGGCGGTTCGTCGTCTCCGCCCCCTTCGACGAAGGGAAGCGGCGGGGCCAAGGTCAGGAAGGCGAAGCCGCGCGGCGGCGGTCGCTGACCCCGTAACGGCAGGGCGCGGAACGGGAATCGACGAGGGAAATGCTCGAGCCTCTCGCGCAGGAGGTTGCCGGGGGGCTTTCCGAGACGCTGGGCTCCAGTCCGGCGCTGGCGCTGGTCGCGCTCTTCGGAGCGGGACTGGCGACGAGCTTGACGCCGTGCGTCTACCCCATGATCCCGATCACGGCTTCGGTGATCTCGGGAACGGCCGAGGATGGACAGCCGTGGAGGCGCACCTTCGCGCTCACCATGACCTACGTGGTGGGCATGGCTCTGCTCTACGCGCTCCTGGGGCTGGTCGCGGGGATGACGGGGACGCTCTTCGGCACCGTCAGCGCGAGCCCGTGGGCGCTGCTCTTCATCGGAAATCTCCTTTTGGTCTTCGCCCTGGCCATGCTGGACGTGATTCCCGTGCGCGTGCCGCAGCGCCTCCTCGCGTGGGCGGGCGGCAGGGGCGGGGGCTCCTACGGCGCCGTGTTCGTCCTGGGCGCGACGTCCGGCGTCGTCGCCGCTCCGTGCGGAGCGCCGGCCTTCGCGGCCGTGCTGGCCTGGGTCGCGGCCACTCGGGCGGGCGCCATGGGATTCGTGTACCTCTTCGTGTTCTCGCTGGGAATGACCGCGCTGCTCGTCGTGGTCGGGCTATTTTCCGGGACGGTCTCGCGGTTGCCCAGATCGGGGCGTTGGATGGTGATCGTGAAGCGGGTCGCCGCAGTGCTCATGCTGGGGGTCGCCCAGTACTACTTCGTTCAAGCGGGGTTCAACCTGTAGGGAGAGGATGCGGTGCAAGTCGAGGGGACGATGACGGCGGGGAAACGGGGTCGGATTCGATCGCGTCCGCGGTCGTGGCTGCGGGCTTCGCTCGGGGCGCTGGTCGCGGCGTTCGCGTCGACCGCCGACGGGGCGGCCCAGTCGGGCGAGGATGTCGGCCTGCCGGTGGGCACGCCGGCGCCCGACGCTTCCGTGACGACTCTGGACGGGCAGTCGGTCTCTCTTCTGGAGCTGATTGGAGACGGTCCGGCTCTGCTCAACTTCTGGGCGTCCTGGTGCGAGAACTGCGAAGCGCTGGAGCCGCAGATGGAGGAGATCCACGCGCGGTTCGGCGACAGGATCGCGGTCGTGGGGGTGGCGGTGGCCGTGGCTCAGTCCCTGCGCCGCGTCCGGCGCCACGTCGAGCGGCACGAGTCGCCCTACCGGTTCGTGTACGACGCCGAAGGCGAAGCGGTGCGAGCCTACGAGGCGCTGACCACGTCCATCGTCGTGCTCGTCGACGCGGAGGGTCGGGTCGCCGCGACGGGCGTCGGCCCTCAGCAGGAACTGGTGCCGCAGGTCGAGGCCCTCTTGGGCGTCGCCTCGGAATCCGGCTCGGGGACGCCCTGAGCGACGGCCCTTCCTGCGGGTCGTCGCCGCAGTGGGCGACGCGCGAACCGAAAGGGACGAAGTGAACCCGCCAAGGTCCGTGGCGCCCAGCGAGGTCCTCGGGCCGCTCAACGAGCTCGAGTCGAAGGCCGTTCCGCCCGAGCTCTTTCTGCGTGGTGACGATTCTCTTCTGCGGGATGGACTGCGCGTCGCCGTGGTGGGGTCCCGGCGAGCATCGGTCCAGGGACTCGAGTGGGCCCGGCGGATCACCGAGATGCTGGTGTCGCACGGCGTCACGGTGGTGAGCGGCCTGGCGTTGGGGATCGACACCGTGGCCCACCAGGTGGCGATCGACCAGGGCGGACGGACGGTGGGCGTCCTCGGCACGGGGCTCGACCGGTGCACGCCGGTGCGAAACCGCGGCCTCCAGGAGGTGATCGGGGAGAACCACCTGCTGGTCTCCCAGTTTCCGAGCGGTCAGGTCCCGCAGCGGTCGAACTTCCCTCGGCGCAACAAGCTCATGGCGCTGTTGTCGGGCGCGACGTTGATCGTCGAGGCCGCGACCAACAGCGGGACGAGGCACCAGGGATGGGAGGCGCTCAGGCTTGGCCGGTCCGTCCTCTTTCCCAAGCGGTCGCTCGAGAGGCAGGCGCCTGCATGGGCCGACAAGATGATCCGCGCCGGGGCGGTCGGCTTCGATGCGCGGACGCTTCCCTTGGTCCTTGACGATCTCTCGAGGCGGTGCGCCGGGACTGCGTTGCCGGCATCGATCCCTCGATGCCCTGCTTGAGCACGCGAAACAGGTGCTCAACGAAGGCCGGGGCTCTCGCCCCGGCGACACAGGAGGCAAAGCATGAACCGCAAGGAAGTGCAAAGGTGCTCAACGAAGGCCGGGGCTCTCGCCCCGGCGACACCGCCTACGCGCTCGCGAACGCCGACTGGCTCGCGGCCGCTCAACGAAGGCCGGGGCTCTCGCCCCGGCGACACGCCGGCGCCGGGTGATTCCGCGCTACGGGAAGCAACCGCTCAACGAAGGCCGGGGCTCTCGCCCCGGCGACACTTCAGCGATATTGGAATAATCCCCCGAACCTACAGCCCGCTCAACGAAGGCCGGGGCTCTCGCCCCGGCGACACGTTGATCGCGTCGAGCACCGTCGCGCGGTCCTGCTCCGCTCAACGAAGGCCGGGGCTCTCCCCCCGGCGACACCTCGCGACGGGCGACGTCGAGCAGACGACGGAGATGCGCGCTCAACGAAGGCCGGGGCTCTCGCCCCGGCGACACATCGCGTTCGTCCGGCACGGCGCGTTCATCACCGGCGCTCAACGAAGGCCGGGGCTCTCGCCCCGGCGACACGTGACTTGTGTCATTTGGCAGCGAGTTTGAAACTGACGCCGGTTCCCCTCGGTGGCCTGACCCAGCATTTGGCTGACCGAAGTGTCCTTTTAACGATTTGTCGGCCACTCGGGGGGGCCGGATAGAACGCCGACCTCGACCGACATCGTGACCTGATAAGAGCCTGACGCGCTCTCGCGCGTCCCATCGCTGCTTTGTCCAATGTCGGCCGAGGCCGGTTCCATCGCTGCATCCCAACATGGGAACAGGAGGCCGGCATGGCGAGTGCGCAGGTGGAGGGCAACGGGGTCGTCGGTGGGGTGGACACCCACCAAGACCAACACACCGTTGCAGTTGTGAGCGTCGACGGCGCGGAGCTCGGGACCGAGTCGTTTCCGACTACTGGCGACGGGTACCGGGCGTTGCTCGCGTGGCTGCGATCCCACGGCGAGCTGCTGCGCGTGGGCGTCGAGTGCACGGGGCCCCGGGGGAGGGCGCCGCCGCCGACCCCGGTCCCGGCCCTCCGCACACCCCTCCGATGGCCCGAAGCGTAGTCCCCTTGGATCCCCTGGCCGAAGGCGCCGGCGGTCCCGTTCCCCGGCGTCGCCATCGGCAGGCCGTCCGCCCCCCGGCGAAGAGCCGCCCACAGGCCAGCGTCGAGGGCGAGCCCGCCCCTCGCCGAACGCCGCCCACCACCGAAGCGCCTCCGCAGCCACCGCTTGGCCGTCGCCCCCGACCCTCCCGGGTCCGCTCCCTCAGGGACCCGTGCAGGGAGCGCAGCGACCGGAACGGGGCCCTCCTGGGGGAGGGCGTCGCCCCCCATCCCCGTCCCAGCCGTCCGGACACCCCTCCGACCGCCCCAGGCAGGACTCCTCTCCATCAGCGGACGGAGAGCTTCCGCCACCGAGCGGCCCATGGCCGTCGCGAACCGGGCGACCCGCCGGCGCAGCGCGCCGCACCTCCGACTCTCGAGCGCGCCGTCCCTCCGGCCAAGGCCCGCCTCCTTCTCTCCAACGTTCGTCATGATCCTCCTCTCCGCGCGTCCGTGTGCATGTCCTCTTGAGCGTCCCGCGTCGCCGCCGACGGATGGATCGCCCTCGAGATCTCCTTGTGGCGCCGCATCCTATACGAGTTGCCCCGGATGTTGATCGTGTGGCTCCGATGCAGCAGCCGATCCAGCAGCGCCGCCGCCATCACCTCGTCGTGCAGCACCTCGCCCCACTGCTGATACGGCTTGTTCGACGTCAACACCGTCGACGCCCGACCGTAGCGCCCGTTGATCAGCTGGAAGAACATCCGCGCCCCGTTCGACGTCACCGGTAGGTACCCGATCTCGTCCACCACCAGCAGCGCCGGGTGCATCAACGTCTTCAACCGCCGCTTCAGCCTCCCCGCCGCGTGCGCCTCCTCGAGCGACTCGATCAGCGCCGCCAGCGTCCCGAAGTAGATCCGCCGCCCCGCTTCAGCCGCCGCCACCGCCAGGCTGATCGCGATGTGCGTCTTCCCCACTCCCGGCGGACCCAGGATCACCACGTTCTCCTTGCGCTCGAGGAAGTGCAGCTCGTGCAGCGACTCGACCTGCTGACGATCGATCGACGGCTGAAACGCGAAGTCGAACTCCGCCAGCGTCTTCAGTCCGGGCAGCCGACTCGACCGCATCGCCGCCGACAGCCGCCGGCCGTTGCGCAGTTCGATCTGCGCCCCGAGCAGCCGCTCGATCGCTTCGCCCGCCGTGCAGCCCCCGCCGTCCACGCTCCTGAACACCTCGTCCAGCGCCTCGAGCGCGCCCGGCATCTTCAAGTCGGCCAGCTGCGCGGCGATCCGATCCCTCAGGCTCGTCCCCTTCACGAGTCCCTCCGCCGATCCGCGTAGTACGCCAGCGGACGCTTCTCGACGTCCACGGCCGGCGCCTCCGCCGGCGCCACGTCCACATCCCCGGCCTCCTCCGGCATCGGCCTCGGCGTCACGAACCGGTAGCCACGCGGCGCCAGCGGCAGCAGCAGCGGCCGCTCGCGCTCGAACCGATCCGACACCCTCTCCTTCAGCGTCCCATGCACCCGGACGTTCGCCACCCCGCTCAACCAGCCGCGCAACCGCTCGTTCACCTCTTCGTCGTTCGCGAACTCCCGACCGTAGAAGAAGTTCTCCCGCAGATACCGGATCGGTCGCTCGACCTTCCCCTTCGTCTGCGCGCGGTACGGACGACACGCCCGGATCCTGAACCCCCAGTGATCGGCGAACCCCCGGAACGACGCGTTCTCGATCAGCTTCCCGCCCGCCGGGCGCTCGTCCGAGTTCACCACCGCCTTCATCTGGTCGAACAGCAGCTCCCCAGGCACTCCGCCCATCGCCGCGAACGCCCGCTCGAGCCCGTCCGCCAGCGCCGCCATCGTCTCGCGCTCGTAGAAGCCAACCCACAGCCACCGCGAGTAGCCCAGAACCACCGCCAGCGCGTAGCGCTTGCCCCACGGGAACTTGAACTCGGCGAAGTCCACCTGCCCCTGCCGCCCAGGCTCCGTCTCGAACCGCTGCACCGGCTCCGGCGCCGGACAGGGACGCACTCCCCGCACATACCGCACGACCACGCTGTAGCTGCCCTCGAACCCCGCCCTCCGCACCGACTCGTACAGCCGCGCCGCGCTCAACTTCGGATACGCGGCCAAGCGCGCGTCGATGAACGGCTTGTAGTCGTCCAGCCGCGACTTCCGTGCCGGCGCGCGCTTCGCCCCCGCCCAGTCGCGGGCGATCCAGTTGTACAGCGTGCGCCGCGCGACCCCCACTGCAGCCGCCGTCGCCCTCTTGGACACTCCGTTCGCCAAGAGCCTCTTGGCTCGAACCTTCCTGCCTTCGTCGAGCATTGCGCCTCCCCGGTTGAAGTGGACCGGGAACGCGTAACCGACGAGTTCGCTCCAAGACACCCCCCTCGAGGTCCCAGCGCCGACGCCCGCCGCCAGCCGCGGGCCCCGGAAACACGTCAGACGCCAGGTGTGCACAAACGCCAAAAAATGTGCACTTTTACACACCCAGAAGTGTGCAATTCCTGACGCCCGGTAACAACTTGATCCGGGCCTCGCAGCGTAGCCGAGGCCGCTCAACGAAGGCCGGGGCTCTCGCCCCGGCGACACAGCTCGGATGTCGTCGTGCAGTTGGCGACGCCCTCCGCTCAACGAAGGCCGGGGCTCTCGCCCCGGCGACACATTCGCAGGAACCTCACCGACGCCGACCACTATATCCGCTCAACGAAGGCCGGGGCTCTCGCCCCGGCGACACTCGGTCCAGATGGACAACGGCGGCATCGACGCGCACGCTCAACGAAGGCCGGGGCTCTCGCCCCGGCGACACTCCGTCTTCGCGTCCGAAACGTCCGCAAGCGCGTGTCGCTCAACGAAGGCCGGGGCTCTTGCCCCGGCGACACTCGGTCCAGATGGACAACGGCGGCATCGACGCGCACGCTCAACGAAGGCCGGGGCTCTCGCCCCGGCGACACCTGTCGTGCGCGCCGCGAAGGACAGCCCGCTCGTGAACGCTCAACGAAGGCCGGGGCTCTCGCCCCGGCGACACCTTTCGTCTTGGGTCACCGGCACGACGTAGACAACCGCTCAACGAAGGCCGGGGCTCTCGCCCCGGCGACACCGCACGCGGGCACGACCCCACGTGCGCGGCCTCCCGCGCTCAACGAAGGCCGGGGCTCTCGCCCCGGCGACACGCCTTCTCCGTCCAATTGTCCCAATCGCCAGACGCGGCGCTCAACGAAGGCCGGGGCTCTCGCCCCGGCGACACAATCTCTTGCTTTAGCTCTGGTACCTCCATCGAGAATCGCTCAACGAAGGCCGGGGCTCTCGCCCCGGCGACACGATGACGTTCTGAAGCTGATACTCGAGCTCGTCGAACGCTCAACGAAGGCCGGGGCTCTCGCCCCGGCGACACGCCTGTTCCTCGGCGGCGACGAGTTCGCCGCCTGCACCGCTCAACGAAGGCCGGGGCTCTCGCCCCGGCGACACCCCCGAAACGACTCCCACAGCACGGGACGCGGAAGGTGCGTATTCCAGGCGATGATTACCAGTCGCACCGCTGATGGTTACCACTCGTTCCAGGGATGGTTACCACCGGAGCCGGTGGAAGCGACCGGAACGGAGCCGAGCGGGAGAGGGGTGCTGGATGATCTGAAGTAGAGGGCCGTTCTTTCGACCTCGCGATCGATCCTTCAAGAGGGCGAAGACGGTGCCACAGCCAAGGTTGTCGTGCGCCGTGGAAAGGCGCCGGTTCCCAGCGGGTGCGAATCCCGTCCGGCAAGGGTCGTTCCAGCCGGTAGCAACCAGAGCGGGTCGTGGAGGTAACGACATGGCTTGAAGCACTTTGGGTAGACGGACCGCCGTGGGCGGTTCAGCGAACATGCGGGCCGTAACGCGAGTGAACGCCGAGCAGGCCTCGAAAAGGCTAAGCCGCGGAGGCCGACCCGCCGACATTACGGGGAAGGCTGCCAGCGGTCGGGAAGCGAACGACGAGAGCACCGACCGCCTCCGCCGGGGTAGTGGCGACGGCACGCATGGAAGAGGGAGGCGGTAGCAACACGGGAAGCCCTGTCGGTGGCGTCGCGCGGCGCCAACTGGAACCCCGCGAGGGGCAGGCTGGGCCGGCAGGGTGGCGGATGGGCCCGTAGTACTGGAGACGCCGGGTAACGCCGGTCGAGGGAAGGGGCCCTGCTTCGAGAGCGGTACGGAAAGGGGGAAGGGACGTGACCACTGGCGAGAGCCTACCAGGGTCGGAGAAGGTTCGGAGACTCCAGACCGTGCTACACGCGAAAGCCAAGGAGGAACCTAAAGCGCGGTTCTATACGCTCATCGACAAGGTGTGGCGCGACGATGTTCTCGCGGAAGCCTGGAGGCGGGTACGCCGCAACGGCGGATCGGCCGGGGTGGACGGAGAGACGTTCGCGGACATCGAGGAGTACGGCGTGGAGCGGTGGCTTGGGGAACTGGCGCGAGATCTGAGGGAGGGCAGCTATGCGCCGCGAGCGGTGCGGCAGGTGCTGATCCCGAAGAAACAGCCTGGGAAGTACAGGCCGCTGGGCATTCCCTGCATAAGGGACCGGGTGGCGCAGACGGCGGCGTTGCTGGTGTTGACGCCGATCGTCGAGGCCGATTTGCAACCGGAGCAGTACGCCTATCGGCCGGAGCGGAGCGCGCACGATGCGATCCAGCGGGTGCATCGGCTCCTGCACCAGGGGCACAGGGAGGTGGTCGACTGCGACTTGGCCAACTACTTCGGCGAGATACCGCACGCGGAGCTGATGAAGTGCTTCGCCCGGCGCATCAGCGACGGGCGGATGTTGAAGCTCCTGAAGGCGTGGCTGGAGATGCCGGTGGAGGAGGACGACGGGGAGGGCGGCGTACGTCGCACGAACCGGGCGCGCAGGGAGAGGAAGGGGACCCCCCCAAGGGTCACCGTTCTCGCCGCTGGCCAGCAACCTGTACATGCGGCGATTCGTGCTGGGCTGGAAGACGCTGGGGTACGCCCAGCGGTTCCGGGCGGAGATCGTGAACTACGCGGACGACCTGTGCGTGGTGAGCAAGGCCCCGGCGGCGGAAGTGCTGGCGGCGGTCGAGCGACTCATGGAGAGGCTGAAGCTACCGGTCAACGAACGGAAGACTCGATGTCTGCGGTGCCCCGAAGAGGCGTTCGAGTATCTGGGGTACCGGGTGGGGCGCAACTACCGAGCGAGCGGGCGGGGGTGGTACATCGGGACCCGGCCCAGCAAGGGGAGCGTCCAGGGCATTGTCCGCAAGGTCAGCGAGATGACGGCGAAGCGGTACACCGGACTTCCGGTGGAGGTGGTCGTAGAGCGGATCAACCAAGCGGTATACGGGTGGGCGCGCTACTTCAGCCTTGGGCAGGTGACCCCTGCGTACCGAGCCGTCAACAAGCACACGGCCAAGCGGTTACGCCGGTGGCTCTGTTCGAAGCACAAGGTGAAGTCCGGGCAACACGCGCGGTTCCCGGAAGAGAGGCTGAGAGAGCTCGGCCTGTTTTGCCTGACGCGACGGACGATGGGCCTTCCGAAAGCGAAGGCGTGATCTCGTCGGAAAGCCGGATGCGGGAAAACCGCACGTCCGGTTTGATGGGCGGGGACTGGAAACGCAGCCATGGGAGTCGGCCTTGGAGGCCCGGAGCGAAAGCTACCCGGGATCACCCCACCGGACCCTAAAGCCGGCGCGCCAGTCCCCGACCCTACCATGCACAAGCTACACGACGTTCTGCGGCTCAAGTTCGAGCTTGACCGCAGCAACAGGGAGATCGCCGCGAGCCTGGGGATCTCCCATCCCACGGTGGGCAAGTACGTCCGGCGGGCCCAGGAGGCGGGGCTGTCCTGGCCGCTGCCCGAGGACTTCGGCGACGAAGAGCTGAAGGCGGCGCTCTTCGCGCCCGCGTCTGGAGGCGCGAAGCGACCGGTGCCGGACTGGGCGGAGGTGCACCGCGCGATGTCGCGGCGCAAGGGGATGACGTTGGCGCTCCTGTGGTTGGAGTATCGGGAGGCGCATCGCGAGGGCGCGTACGAGTACAGCTGGTTCTGCGCTCGGTACCGGGAGTGGGCGGAGCGGGTCGACGTGGTGATGAGACACTCGTACGCCGGTGGCGAGAGGGTGTTCATCGACTACGCGGGCCAGACGGTCGCGGTGATCGATTCGGAGACGGGCAAGGTCAGCAAGGCGAACGTGTTCGTGGCGACGCTCGCTGCGTCGAATCATACGTTCGTGGACCTGACGCGGACGCGGAAGCTCGAGGACTGGACGGGCTCGCACGCGCGGATGTTCGAGCACTGGGGCGGGGTGCCGGAGTTGCTGATCCCGGACAACGAGAAGGCGGGAGTGCAGCGGGCGTGCAAGTACGAGCCGGACCTGAACCCGACGTATCGCGAAATGGCTCGGCACTACGGAGTCGCGGTGATGCCGACGCGACCGCGCAAGCCCCGGGACAAGGCGAAGGTCGAGGCGGCGGTGCAGCACGTCGAGCGGCGGGTGCTCGCGCCGCTGCGCAACCACCGCTTCTTCTCGCTGGCGGAAGCGCGCGAAGCGATCGCGCCGTTGGTCAAGGCGCTCAACGAGCGGCCGTTCCAGAAGATCGCGGGCAGCCGCCAGAGCCTCTTCGAGGAACTGGATCGGCCAGCGCTGCGACCGCTGCCTGCCCAGCGCTACGAGTTCGCGCGCTGGGTCAAGGCGCGCGTCAACATCGACTACCACGTCCAGGTCGGGGGCTGCTTCTACAGCGTGCCGTACACGCTGGCCCGCAAGGAAGTCGACGTCAGAGTCTCGGCCACGGCCATCGAGGTGTTCCACGGGAGCAAGCGGCAGGCGGCGCACATCCGCGCGAGCGAGAAGGGGAGCTGTGCGACCCAGGACGCGCACATGCCGGCCGCGCACCGCGCGCACCGCGACTGGACGCCGTCCCGACTGATCGCCGAGGCGCGCAGGGTCGGACCGAAGACGGGCGAGTTCGCCGAGAAGCTCCTCGAGCAGCGACCGCATCCGGAACAGGGCTACCGCAGCTGCCTGGGCTTGCGGGAGCTGAAGCGCGCCTACTCGGCGGAGCGTCTCGAGGCCGCGTGCGCGCACGCGCTGAAGATCGGCACGATCAGCCGCAGGTCGGTCCAGTCGATCCTGGCGACCGAACGCGACAAGGCGGCTCCCGAGGAGGAGGAGGCGACGGCCGACCTGCCCGCCGACCACGAGAACGTCCGCGGGCCGGACTACTACAAGGACCCCACACCCGAAGAGGAGTCGTGACGCCCATGCTCGATCAACCCACGCTCGACCTGCTTCGCGAACTGCGCCTGACGGGGATGGCGCGAGCGTTCGAGGAGCAGGGCGCGATGCCGAACATCGCCGAACTGACGTTCGAGGACCGCCTCGCGCTGTTGCTCGAGCGCGAGAGGACGGAGCGCGCTCAGCGCCGGTACGTGCGACTCCGGGGAGCGGCGAAGCTCCACCTCGACGCCGCCGTCGAGGACATCGACTTCAAGGCGGCGCGAGGACTCGACCGCTCGCTCGTGCTGCGACTCGCGACGGGCGAGTGGATCCGGCGCGGACAGACGGTCCTGGTGACGGGCGCCACGGGATCGGGGAAGTCGTACCTCGCCTGCGCGTTGGGCCACCAGGCGTGCCGCATCGGGATCTCGACGCTGTACTATCGCGTGGGGCGCCTGTTCGAGACGCTGAAGGTGGCCCGCGCCGACGGTTCCTATCCTCGCCTGGTGCAGCGGATCGCCAAGACGTGGCTTCTGATCCTCGACGACTGGGGGCTCGCGTCGCTGTCGGGCCAGGGCCGGCACGACCTGCTCGACATCCTGGACGACCGGTACGGTCGGCGCGGCACGGCGCTGGCGTCTCAACTGCCCGTCGACCACTGGCATGACGTGGTGGGCGATCGGACGTTCGCGGACGCGATCCTGGATCGACTGGTCCACAACGCGCACCGGATCGAGCTGGCGGGCGGATCGATGAGAAGGCTCTACGACTCGACCCAGGCGGCCAGCGGCGCGGGATCGGCGACGCGATGATCGCGCGAACGCCGGACAAAGGCGCGTGGCGGCGAGTTCTGGTCCACCTGCGGCGCTTCGCGCGATCCTGGGGCCGAGACCGGGAAACGGAAGCCGTAGAACGGCCTCTAACGGGCGATCTCGACGTTCGGAAGGGTGAAGGCCGTCTGGAAATCGCTCCCGAAACGGCGCCTCGGCGAGAACTGATCGAGCGGTTGGCAGGAATCGCCCGGCCCCTCGGCCCGACGATGGCGGCGCCCAACCGCTCGGGACGGACGGACGCGACCGGCACGGGCGACGACGACCGCACCGGGGCCCCGTTCCGGTCGCTCCGCTCCCTGCACGGGGCCCCGGTGCGCCGACCCGTGCAGATGACATCGATGCGCTGTCGCACTACAATGCCGCCATCGCCGCGACGATGGCTTGAAGGTGTTCCGACTCTCGACTACAGGAGGCGTAGACCACTCACGACCCATCTCGACCGAATCGTATCCAGCACCCCTTTAGGATCCCCGCTCCAGGCCGCATCCGGGCCAGTCGCGGGTGGTAACCATCGCCTGGAATCGCTGGTAACCTTCCCTGGAATACGCAGAAGGCCCGCTCAACGAAGGCCGGGGCTCTCGCCCCGGCGACACGCGCCGTCGGGCTCGAACGCCAACACGCGGGTCGACGCTCAACGAAGGCCGGGGCTCTCGCCCCGGCGACACACAGCCGAGTTCGCCGACCGTCATCGCGCGACCGCTCCGCTCAACGAAGGCCGGGGCTCTCGCCCCGGCGACACGCGCCGTCGGGCTCGAACGCCAACACGCGGGTCGACGCTCAACGAAGGCCGGGGCTCTCGCCCCGGCGACACAAGTTCCCGATCGATCCGCCCAAGTCTTCACCGAACCGCTCAACGAAGGCCGGGGCTCTCGCCCCGGCGACACTCGATCAGCTCCAACAGCTTGGCCAAGGCGTCCCTTTCGCGCTCAACGAAGGCCGGGGCTCTCGCCCCGGCGACACCACGTCTCACACTTGTATTTGCGGGCGTCAGGCTCGCTCAACGAAGGCCGGGGCTCTCGCCCCGGCGACACTCGAACTCCAAACAACAACTACCATAGGATGCAAACGCTCAACGAAGGCCGGGGCTCTCGCCCCGGCGACACTTAGCATTCGTTGCCGTCGGTTGCTATGTCTGCGGCGCTCAACGAAGGCCGGGGCTCTCGCCCCGGCGACACATCCAAGCCGACCGAGACCTCGACCGTATCCGTAAACGCTCAACGAAGGCCGGGGCTCTCGCCCCGGCGACACTGTCTCGAATCCTCACGGACTTTCCCTAGGGCATCCCGCTCAACGAAGGCCGGGGCTCTCGCCCCGGCGACACTCGCGTCGGCGGCGGTGTTCACTGCCCGGCTTCGAGACGCTCAACGAAGGCCGGGGCTCTCGCCCCGGCGACACCTCAAATTCTCGCAGAACCGCGAGCGCGAGCGCACCCGCTCAACGAAGGCCGGGGCTCTCGCCCCGGCGACACCCTAGGGAAGGCGCGTCGGCGACCGTAGCCAGACCCGCGCTCAACGAAGGCCGGGGCTCTCGCCCCGGCGACACACTTCGCCAAGTCATGCGAAGACCCTGCGGAATGTCGCTCAACGAAGGCCGGGGCTCTCGCCCCGGCGACACTGGTTGCGATCGTGCCTGGCAAGAGCGGGACGGGCGCTCAACGAAGGCCGGGGCTCTCGCCCCGGCGACACCCTGCTTCGGCCAACGCCCCGCCTGATTGAGGTCGCGCTCAACGAAGGCCGGGGCTCTCGCCCCGGCGACACACGAGGCGGATGGCTTCGGCGCGAACTTCGGGCGGCGCTCAACGAAGGCCGGGGCTCTCGCCCCGGCGACACACGAGGCGGATGGCTTCGGCGCGAACTTCGGGCGGCGCTCAACGAAGGCCGGGGCTCTCGCCCCGGCGACACCGACGATATGGACGTCGGCCGCTCGTCGGTCTACCACGCTCAACGAAGGCCGGGGCTCTCGCCCCGGCGACACCCGAGCTTCTCGGACGGGGACTATTGGCGGTTGGACCCGCTCAACGAAGGCCGGGGCTCTCGCCCCGGCGACACCAGACCTCGACGGTATCCGTAAAATGTTCCCCGTCACGCTCAACGAAGGCCGGGGCTCTCGCCCCGGCGACACGACGCTGCGCGAGGCCAGCGGGGCCCGTGTTGCTGAGCGCTCAACGAAGGCCGGGGCTCTCGCCCCGGCGACACTAGCGACTGCCAGAGTCGTCGAGCCGATCACGGAACGCTCAACGAAGGCCGGGGCTCTCGCCCCGGCGACACCTGGCGCGCCACTGCGATCCGGACCGGTTCGTCCGGCGCTCAACGAAGGCCGGGGCTCTCGCCCCGGCGACACATGATGCAGTCGGGCGGGAGTTCCGCCCGGGAGACTCGCTCAACGAAGGCCGGGGCTCTCGCCCCGGCGACACGTTCGCGAGGTTCGCCGTCCCGAACGGGGGGTCTGCCGCTCAACGAAGGCCGGGGCTCTCGCCCCGGCGACACCCCAAGTGATCGAAAGGGCAACGTCGGTGTCGATCCCCCGCTCAACGAAGGCCGGGGCTCTCGCCCCGGCGACACCCGCCAATCCCGAGCGCACGACCGCCCTCGCGCCCTCCGCTCAACGAAGGCCGGGGCTCTCGCCCCGGCGACACCCTTTCATGCGGGCGCGCCCCCACCTCGCAAATCCGCTCAACGAAGGCCGGGGCTCTCGCCCCGGCGACACTGATCAGCTTCGTGAGACACGGAGCGTTCCTGACGGGCGCTCAACGAAGGCCGGGGCTCTCGCCCCGGCGACACCGCCGTTGTCGGGCTCGAACGCGAACACGCGGGTCGACGCTCAACGAAGGCCGGGGCTCTCGCCCCGGCGACACTCAATCGATCCCGACGACCAGCGGCGGGCCGACCGACGCTCAACGAAGGCCGGGGCTCTCGCCCCGGCGACACACGACCCAAGCGCGTTTTCCGCGCCGCGAGGGCGGCGCTCAACGAAGGCCGGGGCTCTCGCCCCGGCGACACCATAACGACCATAGCGACCATAATGGGGGGCATATATCGCTCAACGAAGGCCGGGGCTCTCGCCCCGGCGACACGCTGCCCGAAGGGGAGTGGGGGGCGGATTTCCGACCGCTCAACGAAGGCCGGGGCTCTCGCCCCGGCGACACACGGTGATCGACGCGGCGACGCTCGCCTCGCACAACGCTCAACGAAGGCCGGGGCTCTCGCCCCGGCGACACACGTGGGACTCGAGCACGAACGCGTTCCGGCTGACGCGCTCAACGAAGGCCGGGGCTCTCGCCCCGGCGACACCGATTGCTTAGAGGCTTTCCCGTCGCCCAGGACGCACGCTCAACGAAGGCCGGGGCTCTCGCCCCGGCGACACCCGGACGGCGAACTCGTACCGGCCCTCGCCGAGCGCCGCTCAACGAAGGCCGGGGCTCTCGCCCCGGCGACACCGCCCGTACGGGCGCGCTCAACGTTGCTTCGTTCGCGCTCAACGAAGGCCGGGGCTCTCGCCCCGGCGACACGTGGATACAGACAATTGTCAGTACACAATAAATACCGCTCAACGAAGGCCGGGGCTCTCGCCCCGGCGACACCCGACCGGCGCGGTGCGGTGCAGGACGCGTGGATCGTCGCTCAACGAAGGCCGGGGCTCTCGCCCCGGCGACACGACGCGACCGAACAATTGCCTTCGATGCTCAACAACGCTCAACGAAGGCCGGGGCTCTCGCCCCGGCGACACTCGCAACACCTACGGGAGGAAGAGGAAATGAGCGACCGCTCAACGAAGGCCGGGGCTCTCGCCCCGGCGACACCGTCGGCGACATCATCTCGGACAGCAACGGGAACCACGCTCAACGAAGGCCGGGGCTCTCGCCCCGGCGACACTGCTAATCCCGTTTCGGCAGCGGTAACGCGCCGAAAAATGAGGGCAACATTAGCTCCCATGGCCACATTTTTGGCATCTCTTCGGTACTTCTCGTCAGCGTCACCGATGATCTCCCGAATGTCACGGACGGGGAGCGACTCAACCTACAGGATCACCGGGGGTTCGCAAACCGCGCTGTACGTCCAAGGGATCGCTCGCCGCTGCTGCCACAAGGCGCCATGACCTGCGTTGGAGTTCGCCTACCAGATCAGAAGACCCAGGGCTCGCCCAGATCATGCGCCGAATTCCGGCCAAGCTGGATGCGCGCCTCATCAAGCGGTCCCGAGAACCGATATAAGAAAACCGAATCCACTTTCCGATCAATCACGTCGTAGATCTCTCCGATCATTCGAGTCATACGTGTTGGAGACAAACGACATTCAAATACAGAAAACTGAATGCGTTGTCCATATTTTTCACAAATTTGCGCAATTCGGCGAAGCCTCTTTGCCCCTTTGTCATCCGTATCAGCTATGTCGTAGGTGACGAGTACGTCCATAGCATCGGCGAATTACGCCATCACATAAGGAGGGTACGTCGGCAAGTCGCCACGAAGGTAACGAGCCAATAGCGTAGCTTGAATCGATGGCAGTGCCCAGCGGCCGACAGACCGCCCCAATAGGTTGTGGTAGAGTTCCGAATCCTTGTGACGCTCCCACAAGGGAATCAAGTCACCTTTCCCCTGATCACTCAAATAGACCGCTCCCCCGGGTGTGCTCTCAAAGCTATGCGACCCCAGCTGTCGTCGCCGAAGGAGAGATACGGCGAATCGGTCTGTCACTGGCCGGAGTTCCTCGCACAGATCAAGAGCTAGGGACGGTCTTCCAGATCGCGGACGGTGAAAAAAACCCATCTGGTAGTCAAGTCCTACTGCCTCTAATGCACCTATAAACTCTGTGACCAACAATCCATAGCAAAAACTAAGCAGTGCATTAACCGCATCCCGGGGCGGTCTTCGTGTTCGTTCCGAATACTGAAAGGCAGATCGTGCCAGTGCACGTTTCAAACCGCCGAAATACAGGCGTGCCGCATCGCCTTCAACTCCCCGAACATGGTTAGGAGTCTGTGCCTCTGTGACTCGGGCGATACGATAGCCTAGCTCCCGCGCCCTAGCTTTGAGTTGCTGTGCGATCTCAAGGTCCTTCTCGTCCCGAGACCACCGATCAATCACCTTTCTGCAAGTCTGCACCTTAGCGGCAACGACCGCCTTCGAAAGCTCCAGGGACCGAGGCTTGCTTGAGACGGTCTCATACAAGGCCGTCCGAAGGTGAACGTTACCCCCAGTAGCCGGTCCGACGACAAAACGAACCGAACCACCCTTCTTTAGGGCGGCTACACGGACCCCACGTCGCACACACGCTTCCAACGCTTGAGTCGTGATCTGTCCGCTACCGAGTAAAATCAGTCCATCGACGGCCTCGAGCGGCACTCGTTGGCTTCCATCCGGGGAGGACAGAAGAAGAGAACCTCGGCGGTGCCGAACCTTGGCTTGGTGATGCTGAACGTAAAGCGTGTTCAAGTACCGCATCGAAATACCTCATCGGCAAGATACTTGACGACTTTTTTCGGACTACTTGTAAGTTCCGGTAGGCAATGTGACCGGAGTTGACACTCTTTGCACCGTGCGTCATTAGGGGCAAAAGGAAGGGCGCCGTGTTCGAGCTGGGCGCGAATCGCGGCTACGACGTCTTCAACCTGTTGACGAAGGTCCTGATCGAAGATGACTTGAATCCGACGTCGAGGAGTCCCGTACCAGACATACCCATCTGGGATCTCAACATCGAGCATTTCCTCAAGGCATATCGCTTGTGCACATAGCTGAAGATCAGCGGCTTGGCCATGTCGAACGCCCGCCTTGTATTCAACCGGACGCACATTGTCTCCATCAATTTCCACAGCGTCCGCCCTACCGGAAAGCCCAAGCGATTCGGACCACAACGGGATTGACCGGAGTACTCGCTTGCCTCGTTCTTGACGGTGTCTGCCGGAATCCACGCGCCTGTGAGCGCGTCTCCCGCGAACCGTGTGCGAGTTGTCGGCCCACACTCCATCGCAGTGAATCAACGCGCACTGCCGTGGACAGTATACATGGTGCTCGATAGCCGAAATGACGACCACCGAAGCAGGTCGCGTGTTCAGATACGCTCCGAGCCAAAGGCCCTTGTTGGGTCACTTCCGTCTTTCTGCATGTAGCGCACAGTCTTCCATCCGCCACTAATGTCGGCCAAGGGCCACTTGGCTTTGGATTGTGCGCTCCAGAGGTCGAGAAGTGCGTCAATGCCGTTGTGATCAAGCGGTGTGTGCCACACGGGCCATCGAAAACGCAGCGCCCTGTCGCCTGTCTTGTCGCGGCGCCACCCCCTTTGTGCGACTTTGCGGCGAGCGGCTCTCCCACCGGACGCGGCGTTGCCGCCGAGCCTTTCGTCGGCCCCTGGACCTCTAATCGGGAGCAAGGCCAAGCCAAAAAAAACCAATACCTCAACAATCGGATCGACGCGGTTGGCAGTCTTGTCGGCTGCGGCGGACAACCTCGTCAAATCGAAGCCTAAGCCGTTGTCCTTGACCCTTGGTGCTCGGCCCTGTAGGGACTGGAGCAATCGGTCTGGCGAGAGAGTGGAGCCAATGTGGCCGTGGACCTTTACGAGACGATGATGCAGCCATTTGATCGTGCCAGGGCCTGCAGGATCGAACGGAGCGTGTGGGACCGTGCCCTGCTTATCGACATAGAGATCCGTCATTGTGGACGAAAGAGCCCAAGAGAACGGATTGCCGCGAGCGGCGCGAGCCCGCTCGACGAACCGCTCGACAGCGACCCTTCGACTCATGCTTGCCATATTCCGCCATCTTTCCGCTATGGGTAAGTCGTTGAGAAAATCCCGGCTTGGCCAGGCGTCGGCCAGTGCCTGAACGGGATCGCCGCTTGCACTGGAAACCACTGCGTGTGGTGTACGCTCGCGCGTCCAGTGGAGACGGAGTGCGGGGCTAAGGACGGTTGCGCCGGCGCCCGCAAGCCAGGCGTTGATCCACCGAGCCGGAAATCCGCGGCAGGTCACTTGCGTCGTCACGTCATGGACCATCCATTTCATTGGTGGTCTTGCTCGACGAGACCGCATGGTCGGCTTGACGAATTATCGCTTCCAACAAAGCGAGGCCCCAGGGTCCCCATCGCTCGTGAAGTCGCCGAAACCTCGTCGGCTGTTCCCAATCGACCGTGGCGAGAGAAGCTGGAGCGTGCACGCTGTGGCCTTGGACCGTACCGGATACGATGTCTGACGTCGCGTCGTCAACCGGTGGAATCAACGGGCGACCACGACCATGATGGGTGATAACGAGGTGGATCAAGAGGTCGTCCATGCCGTGATCGCCATCGTCGCCCCGTACGGCCGCAAGCCATGCTTCAACCAGCCGAGCGGACAAACTCTCATGTCGCCCTCCCTTCGGCCACCCGGCAGCGATTCGGGTGGCTTCCCACTGATTGTTGGGCGTGGGCGACTTCGCGATCAGAGTTGTCGATGTGCCCATTGGATCGAGCCAACGTTGAAACCGACGGTCTGCTTTTCCGAGGTCGTGCAGCCTTCCAGCCTTGTGGAGGACATCGATCATCGCCTGCGGCAGTCCCAGCCGTTCCGCGATCAACCGCGACTTGGCGGCGACGGCGCGGCCGTGAAGCGCGAGCTGCACAGCCGCGTCGGCCATGGATCGCTCGTCGATTTCGTCGCTTTGGCGATCAGGCTTTGCGGTCCTGGCTGATCGGAGCCGCGAAACCTCTCGGTACGCACCGACAACGTCGGGACGCAGACCTCCAACGACCGCTAGCCACTCGGTTGAGTCCCATCCGCGTGCGGTCTCGTCGGCCAAGGCCCTGAGGAGCTCTTTGATCGCGTCCCGTCGTTCGGTGTCATCCAGTTCCTCTTCGTCGTCCGAGATACCGAGAATCGTATTGACGATGCGGGTGATCATCGGAATATCACGGAGTCTCTTGATGGCGGACGCACGGAGCGGCAAGCCGTGCGTCTCGATGGACATGTCCACCACGGGCGTGGCGCAGTCGGGATTCCAGCCAAACTCGTCCAGCAAGCCTCGATCAACCGGGAGGATCACAACGTTCCCCGGGCGAAGATCTTCGGCAGCAGCGGCCTCCACTGTGATGCCGTCCGTCGCGAGGCGCGTGACGTCGCCGTCGTCTCCGAGCGTTTCCCGGATCTCGCCGATCGGGACGGCCACGGCCTCTCGGTCGCTTGGGCGTGGCCACAGCCGTTGTCCTGCTTCGGGAACGTGGGCGCGCCAGATCACAGAAACCGAATAAGCAGCGCCGGAAATCCCGGAAAAGTACGGCTCCACCGGTGCTTCGCCTTCAGGTGGCGTCGTCGTCTTGACCCACTCCCAGAGAAGGCCGTTCAGGACTTCCGGAGCTCTTCCGGGATCGTCGCTCGGCGTTTCGAGGACTCTCGATACGTTTCGAGGCGACAGCGACACGTTGTCACCCGATTCCGCGATCGCGGCTTGAAGCCGACGATGGACCGTGCCAGGCTCTGTACCGTATACAGGCCATACCTCTTCGGATCTGCCGCCGCCGCCCTTACGAGGCGGCGCGTGCACGTATTCAGCCCTGGCGTCCGGAAAGCGTCCGAGGCGGTTCAACCGGCCCAATCGCTGGATCAGGGCTCGGACGCCGCACGTTTCCGTGACCAGGAACTCGGCGTCGACGTCTGCGCCGACTTCGAGGGTCTGCGTGGCGACGACGACCAGATGACGTAGACGATCGATTCCCGGATCGCGGGAAGCGGCCATGCCGCGTTCGCGGTCGAGAACCCGGGCGCGGGTCTTCTCCGCCTCACGCTCCCGTGTCCGTCCGGTGAGCAACAGCACGTCGGCATCGTCGAGAGCCCGCGACTTGCGTAGCCGATCGAAGACCGACCGCGCGGTGGTCGGTGTGTTTGCAAACGCGAGGCAGCTCGTCGTTCGCTCGGATTCCGCGAGCACCGAAATCACGGCCTGGGCGATGGCCTTGTCCGGGTTGCGGGGCACGGTTCGTACCGCGATGCGCTTCGAGGCGTCAAGCCGCTGCCGCACGATCGGATGCGCCTCGTCGTCCCCGTCGAGGTCGAAACGACCCTCTTCGGACACGTCGCCAGTGGCGGTGAGCGAGACGACCTGAGGTCGGGAGCGCATCTCGCCAAGCAAACCCCGTGCATGGGGGGTGCAGTCCGCCAGATCCGAAACGAGCTTGATCAGGTGCTTGGCCAGGTGCGCTTCGTCCACAAGGACAAGGCTGTCGACTCCCGCCAGTGCGGCGTCGATCGGACGCATGGTCCGGCTACTTCCGTATCCTCGAAAAAGAAGACGAGAGCCGTACATGGGAATCGTCGACAGCACGACTGCGGGCTGCGAAGGGTCGATGGGGCGGCGGGATCGAACGCCGCCTCGGAGGCGGATCACCTCGATGGGATCTCCATCGGGACCAGCTCCGAGAGAGCGGAGCCTCTCCGCGACTTGACCGACCAACAGTGACTCTCTGCGCCCCGAAACGCGCTCTGGATCCCGAAGGGCGTCGCTGATCGACTGCGCGTGCTCGAAGGTGGAATCCACGAGCAAACGCCGATTCACGAGCCACCAGATCCGCGTCGGCGCAGTGCGCTCGGCGGGAGCCTGGTCGGCTTGGGACGCCAGCCACCAGATCGCGATGTCCAGACAAGCGGTCTTCCCCAGACCGGTGGGCACGCCGATTTCTCTCGGCCAAGCGCCGACATCCGCGACATGTCGTGCTAGACGCACCTGCCAAGGGAAGGGCGGACGTCCGTTGATGGCCTCGTAGAACGCTGGAAACGGCGGCATGGATCGCAAGGGCGGTCCTTCAATCACGTGGGACCGATCCGTCGGGCGCGTCGACGCAAAGCCCAAGGCCGCGTTGGCGGGCGGAACCCAAGACCACCGGTCCGACGACCGGCGTTTCGAACCACACTTGGACGTGAGAATACGGGAGGCCGGGTCGCCCGGGCCGATTCACTTCGGTTGGCGCGAGGTCCACCCCACCCGGAACGAGCGGGCATCGCGTCGACCGGAACGCGACGGGGCTCGGAAGGCCAGCGTGTTCGCACCATCGCGACACCTCCTCGAGATCCAGCGCGACCCTTCGCTCGTGAACCGCAGGAAAAGCGGTGATCCAACTGCGCGATGCTCGGGTCCATCTCCGGGGGGCGGCAGCCTTTGGGTGGGTCTCGTCCAGTCTGGGGTGCACATCCACGTCGATCGATCGGCCGATCAGTCGCCGAATGGAATGTGCGGCGTCGCGGGCACGAGACTTGGCGACGACTCCAGCGCCCGGAGGCAGCCACAACGCCAGCCCGTGTATTCGCCCTCGCGACCGCGGGTAACCGACGTCGGGGAGCGCGAGATACCGAGCCAAGTCGAACCCCTTGTTCTGGAACCCATGTCCGTGAAGAACGCGCGGTGGCTCGCCGTGGATGTCCTCGTGGCGACTGAGAACGGCGCGTTTGAAGAGATCGGTCACGGTCGAGACCCTGCGGCCGGAGATGGGTCTTGCGAGGCGGAGCCAAGCGACCACTTCGCCCCGATCCATGTCCGCATCGGTGCACGGCGATCTGTACCCGACCTGGTGGAACAGGGCAGGAAACTGAGCTCGGTTGACGTCGGGGCCGTGCGCCAGCCAGGCCTCGTACATCCTATCGAGAATGCCGAGATCGCCCTCTCCTGGGACCCCGAATGCCAGATCTCCCTCCGGATGCGGCACGAAGGTGCTCTCGGACTTTTCCGTAGACTCGGGCATCTTGGTGCTGACCCTTACGCGCACGGGAGAGTCCGCCGCCCCCAGATAGCCAATTCGCGCCGCGCGACGGCGCAGCGCTTCGACGACGTTCGTAGGAGATTCGACGCTCCACTGGTACGTGATCGAAGGGTCGCGGGGCGCAACCCGGACGCCGGGACGAACCTTCGTGCCCTTTCGGAGAACGTATTCTTGGTGGGCTGACTTGTTGACCCTTTCCGGGCGGACCACGTAGCGCGGCCGAAGGGCTTGATGGCTGGGCGACGGGTCCGCGCGAATCACCGGAGGCGGAAGGCGCTCGAGCCATGCCAGCTCGAAGCCGTCGGTCACTCTGCAACGCGATCCCGTTCCGTCCGCCGCCACGAACGCCGCGAAAAGGCGCGCCGGCGCCGGCGGCCATTCTCCGTAGGCGAGATTCCCGGTGTTGGCCGTGCCGGCCGGATCGCCGCGAAAGGTACCGTGCAGAAGTTCGACGGATATCGCCAACATCAGTCGGCGAGCGCAGGCCACGTCGCCCGGATCGCCTTGGCCAGATTGTCCTTGGGCGCGAGGTGCAACGGCGGCCGATTCCACCCGTCGAGGGGCACGCCGACGGACTCGGCGTGGCGGAACGCAACGTCAAGCAACTCACGGGTCGCTTCGGCGTCTCCGAGCTGCACCGGCGCGTCTCCCGCCGGTCCAAGCCAGGTCGCGCGGACCGTCGTGGGCCGAAGTTCGGCGCCCGATCGCAACGCGAATCCTCGCCCAAAGGCGAGTACGTGAGCATACAACCCGAGTGCCACGAGCAGGGCGCGGGCCGCGGCGTCGGCCGCGGGATCGTATCCGGCCCCAAGGCCAACGCGCCTCAGTTGGGCGAAGGAGACCGTCGCGCGCTGCGTCACTCGTGCGAACGAGACGGCGGCGGCCGTCGCGTCGTTCCCCATGAAGGGCACCTGTCCATGCCCGATCTCGGACAGCTTGTCCTTCTTCGCGCCCTCGATCTTGGCACGTCCGATCTCCCACTTGAATCGATCATCCGGGTTGGAGACCAAGGCTTCGTCGATGTTGAGGTTGAGCGGATCGCCCTTGAGTCCGAGGGTCTTGGTGTCCTGCGATCCGGGTTTCCATCCGACGATCTCGGAGACCCAGGCGCGCGCATGCTTGGTGTTGTGCCGCTTCTTTCCCAGGTGCGATTGCCAAAACCCGTACAGGAGCGCCTGGGGAAACCAAGCCGTGAGAGCGGCGCACGCCTCGGGAGCGGCTGCGAGTATCGCCTTTCCGAGATCGCTCTTGACGAAGTCGTCCCCGGAGTCCGAATCGCCGATTCGCGCGTCCCGCAGGTAAGCGTCCGCGTTGCGATGCGGGAACTGCAGACTGGAAATCCGGCGGGGCAGGTGCGCCGGCAGTCCGAAGCCCGACAAGTCGAGGATCATCTCCGGCAGACGCGGGGACGCCCGGTCCCGGCGGAGCGCCTCCTCGAGGCGGTTCGCTTGGGAGGGGACGTTGTCGATCACGATGACCGGCGTTGCTTGGTCGTCGTCCGTGGAAGCCCATCTCCGATCCAGCTGGTAGGTGCCCCCTTCGTAGACCGCCGGCTTCACGGGTGTGCCGGCGCCGGCCAGCGGTTCGAGGTCGGAGTCGATCCGAATCCCGTCTTCAAGCGATTCGTCGTCGCATCCCGCGACGAGGGCGTTGAAGTCGATCGTCTGCGTCAAGGTCCGCTCCTGGATTTGAAAGGGTGCTGATCCGGTCGTGGTCGTTCTGTCATTCGCACGTGGCGCAACGTCAAGGTTGGCAATTTGCCCGCAACACCATACAACAGTGTTTTCGCAGGCGCAATGCACCGAACTCGTCGGCGTTCACCCTTGGCGCCGTGGCCCCCGCAGGAACCGGCATGGCGGACTGCAGCGCTGCCGGGCGTCACCTCAAGCTTCGGTCCAGATACCCCTTGAGCCTCGACCACGCGTCGGCGGCCGGCGCCTGACGCGTGCCCGGGTCCTCGTCGACCCGAAGCCAGAAACCGTGATCGACGTCGTCGTAGACGTGCAGGTCGTGGTCGATGCCGGCGGCCCTGAGGGCCGCCTCGAAGGCGGCCACCGATTCGGGCGCCGGGCCGGAGTCCAGGGCCGCGAAGGTCCCGTAGACCTCGTGGTCCAGCGTCGCCAGGACCTCCGGGTCGTCGACCAGGCGGCCGTAGAAGATCGCGGTCGCTTCGTGATTCACGCCGTCCAGGCCGAACGATAGAGCGACGCCGCCGCCGAAGCACCAACCCATGGCGCCGACTCTCCCCGTCACGTCCGAACGGCTTCGCAAGGTCGCCACGGCGGCGTCCAGATTGGCGATCATCGCCTCCGGGTCGGACTGCGCTTCGCGCACCAGCGCCATGTTCTCCTCCCGGTTGGAGCCCGTGCGGCCTTGGAAGAGGTCGGCGGCGAGGGTGACGTAGCCCTCGGCGGCGAAGTCGTCGGCCAGTTGCCGAATTCGGTCCTGAAGCCCGTTCCACTCGTGAACGACGACGAGCGCCGGAAACGGCCCCTCGCCCTCGGGGACCGCGAGGTATCCTCGGGTCAGCGAGTCGCCCTCGACGTAGTGGACGTCGACGCCCTCCAGCGGGCCGCCCTCGCCGACGATCGCGGACGGAAGGTCCATCTCCTCGGGGCCGGGAGCCGCGTCCGTTCCGGGCGCCTCAGCCGCGGGAGCCTCTCCGCAGGCCAGAGCGAACAGCAGCGATGCGGCGGCGACAGCGGGTCGAGCCATCGATTTTCCTCCTTGCGATCAACAGTCCTCGCGGACGCCGACGGACGGCCGCGGGTCTCGGCGACCGCGGCCGACGCGTGGGTTGGAACGCGTCAACGTGAGCGGCCCCTCGTCTTCGTGCAACACGGTTCGTCGCGTCGACGAGGACCCCCGGCGAGAGGAACGCTCGGGTCCCTCGCGGCGGCGAACGTCCGGGCCCGCCGGACGGCGCGCATTGAAAGCCCGGGCCCGAGTCGGTACCGTACCGCTCGCAGCCCGCGCCCCGCAGCCCATCGTCCACCGGACCCGCATGCCAGCTCCCGAGACGGCCGTCCCTTCGTCGGTCCGCTTCCAGCCCGACGACCGGCCCGCGCTGGGCGCCACGCTGGGCTTGGCGTTGCAGTACTGCATCCTCGGCGTCGGCGGCATCGTGATCACCGTCGCGATCGTGGCCCGGTCGGCCGACCAGAGCGAGGCGTACGTGGCGTGGGCGGCGTTCGCGGCGCTCCTGGTCTGCGGGATCTCGACCATGATCCAGGCGAAGAGGGTCGGGCGCGTGGGCGCGGGCTACGTGTTGCTCATGGGCACTTCGGGAGCCTTCATCGCGGTGTCGGTCGACGCCCTGGGCGCGGGCGGCCCGGCGCTGCTGTCGGCGCTGATCGCGGCTTCGTCGCTGTTCCAATTCGTTCTGGCCAGGCATCTGTCGCTCATCCGGCGCGTCGTCACGCCGACGGTCGCGGGCACGGTCATCATGCTCATCGCCGTGGCCGTGATGCCGATCGTCCTGGACTTCCTCAGCGACGTCCCCGAAGGCGCGTCCCCCTGGGCGGCGCCGCTGATCGTCGTCGCCACGCTGGGCGTCACCATGGCGATCGTCCTGCGGGCCGCGGGCGCGCTTCGACTCTGGGGATCGCTCGTCGGCATCGGGGCCGGTTGTCTGCTCGCCTCGTTCTTCGACGTCCTCGATGCAAGCGCTTTGGCCGGGGCGAGCTGGATCGGCGCGCCGACCGCCGGATGGCCGGGCTTCGCCTTCGACTTCGGTCCGGCGTTCTGGTCCCTGTTGCCCGCCTACACGTTCGTGACGCTCGTGGGCGCCATCGAGACGATCGGCGACGCCGTGGCCGTGCAGCGCGTCAGCTGGCGCCGGCCGCGGGCCACCGACTACCGCGCCGTGCAGGGCGCCGTGGCGGCCGACGGGCTGGGCAACCTGCTGTCGGGCCTGGGCGCCACGGTGCCCAACACGACGTACTCCAGCTCCGTGTCGATCGTCGAAATCACCGGGATCGCGGCTCGCCGGGTCGGCGTCGCCATCGGCCTCGTCCTCTGCGTGCTCGCGTTCTTCCCCAAGGTGGCGGCCGTCCTGCTGTCGATTCCCAACCCGGTCGTCGGGTCCTACATGTTCGTCGTCATCGGCGTGCTCTTCGTGCTGGGCGCCCGGGTCGTCGTCCGGGACGGGCTGGACTACCGCAAGGCGGCGGTCGTCGGCGTGTCGTTCTGGGTCGGGATGGGCTGCCAGAGCGGCCAGATTCCCGCGGACGTCCTGGGTCCCGTGTTCGAGCCTCTGCTGAACAACGGGATGACGTCGGGGGGCTTGACGGCGCTCGCGCTCACGGCGTTCACCGAGCTCTCGGGTCCCCGGCGCCGACGCGTGACGACCGCGCTCGAGAGCGCTTCGCTGCCGAGGATCCACGAGTTTCTTCTCGATCTCGCGGCTCGGAAGCGGTGGACCGAAGCCGATCGGCGCCGACTCGCTCACGCCGCCGAGGAGGCGCTGCTGGTCCTGTTGGACGCCTCGGAGGACGGGGGCGCGGGGGACGCCCCGCCCGCCCCGGAGCGCAGGCTGCGCGTCACCGCGAGGATCCGCGGCGACGAGGCCGAGCTGGAGTTCGTGGCCGCGGGCGGCGAGGACAACGTCGAAGACCGCCTCGCGGTGCTCGCGGGCCACGGGGCGGAGGCCGAAGGGGACTTTTCGCTGAAGCTGCTTCGCCACCTGGCGACCACGGTGCGCCATCAGCAGTACGAGGACACCGACGTGCTCGCGCTTCTCGTGAGCGCGGACGCCGCGCTCCCCGCGTCCCGGCCCGGGGAAGGCGCGGACCGAGCGACGAGGGAGGCGCCGTGAAGACCGCGGGCGAGCGAAGCGGCCTCCGCTACCAGGTCGACGAGAGTCCCCGCGCTCCGCTCGCCCTGGGGCTCGCGGCCCAGTACGTCGCGCTCAACGTCGCCGGGATCGTCCTCACGGTGGCGGTCGTGGTGCGCGCCGGCGGGGGCACCGAGGCGTACCTCGCGTGGGCCGCCTTCGCCGCGCTCCTCGTGTCCGGCGTCGCGACGGCGATCCAGGCCGCGGGCGCGGGCAGGCTGGGCGCCGGGTACATCCTCCTGATGGGCACGTCGGGGGCGTTCATCGCGATTTCGGTGGCCGCCCTGCAGCGCGGCGGTCCGCCCCTGCTGGCGACGATGATCCTCGTCTCCTCGCTGTTCCAGTTCGCCCTCGCCGCGCGTCTGTCGTGGATCAGGCGGGTCGTCACCCCGACGGTGGCCGGGACGGTGATCATGCTCATCGCCGTGACGGTCATGCCCATCGCCTTCGATCTGATGTTCCAGGCGCCGGCGGGCGCGTCGCCCGCCGCCGCGCCCGCCACGGCCGCGGTCACGCTGGCCGTCACGATGGGCATGGTGCTGCGGGCCCGCGGAGCGATGCGGCTGTGGGGCGCCGTCGTCGGCGTCGCGGTCGGCTGCGTCGTCTCCGCCGCCTTCGGGCTCTACGACGCGAGCGTCGTCGAGGAGGCGCTGTGGATCGGCGCGCCGACGACCGGGTGGCCGGGTCTCGAGTTCCGGCTGGACGCGACCTTCTGGTCGCTCTTGCCGGCGTTCGTCTTCGTGACGCTCGTCGGCGCGATCGAGACGATCGGCGACGGGATGGCGATTCAGCGCGTGTCCTGGCGAAGGCGGCGGGCCACCGACTTCCGCGCCGTCCAGGGCGCGGTGGCCGCCGACGGCGTGGGCAACCTGCTGTCGGGCCTGATGGCCACGGTGCCCAACACGACGTACTCCAACAGCGTGTCGATGGTCGAGATCACGGGCGTCGCGGCCCGACGGGTGGGCGTCTGGATCGGCGCGATCTTCGTCGCGCTGGCTTTCCTGCCCAAGGCGACGGCGTTTCTGCTCGCGATCCCGAACCCGGTCGTCGGCGCCTACGTCCTGGTCCTCATCGCCATCCTCTTCGTCCTGGGGCTCGAGATGGTCGTCCAGGACGGGATCGACTATCGCAAGGCGGCCGTCGTCGGCGTGTCGTTCTGGATCGGCGCGGGCTTCCAGAGCGGGCGGATCGCGTCGGACGCGCTGGGGTCCTGGGCGGGGCCGCTGCTGGAGAACGGCATGACCTCGGGAGGGCTGTGCGCGATCCTCCTGTCGGCGTTCATGGAGCTCTCGGGTCCGCGTCGGCGGCGGATGCGGACGGCCTTCGCGGGCGACGCGTTCGGCGAGGTCCGCGCCTTCCTGGAGGACTTCGCGGCCCGGGCCAGGCTGGACGACGCCTTCGTCGATCGGCTGACGCTGGCCGCCGAGGAGGCGCTGCTGATCCTGCGCCGACGCTTCGAGGAAGGGCGCCGGGGGGGCGGCGAGGACGACCCGCGTCCCAAGCTGCGGGTCGCGGCGCGAATGGCGCCGGGCGCCGCCGCCGCGGAGATCGAATTCGCGGTCGCCGCCGGAGACGGCAACGTCGAGGACCGCTTGGCCGAGCTCGCGCCGCGCGCCGCCGACGGCCAGGGCGAATCGGAGTTCTCGCTGCGATTGCTTCGCCACCTGGCCACGAGCGTGCGGCATCAGAAGTACCACGACGCGGACGTCGTGACGATCCGGGTGGATCGCCCGAAGGCCGCCTGACGTGGACGCGCGCCGGATCGCTCGGCGGTCTCGGGCGCCCGCGGGTCGGCGGTCCAACACGAGAATCGACGAGACGAGTGGAGGGTCGAACGCCATGAGAATGATCGGACGATCGAGGGGAACGCGCTGGGGTCGCCGGTCCCTGTGGGCCGCCGCGCTCTGGGGAGCGACGGCGACGGGCGCCGTCGGCGATCTCGCCGGACGGCAGGACATGGCCGACGTCGAGATCCGCGCGGTCGAGCTCGAGAGCGACCTGTTCGTGCTGTTCGGGCGGGGCGGCAACGTCGGCCTGTCCGTGGGCGAGGACGGCGCCTTCCTCGTCGACGACCAGTACGCGCCGCTCACGGAGAGGATTCTGGCCGCCGTGGCCGAAGTCACGGACGAGCCCGTGCGCTGGGTGCTCAACACGCACTGGCACGGCGACCACACGGGCGGCAACGAGAACCTGGGACGCGCCGGCGCCATGATCGTGGCCCACGAGAACGTGTACCGCAGGATGAACCCGGCCCGGTTCCGCGACCTGGCCGGGCGATCGAGCCAGGCGCCCCCGGCGGCGCTTCCGGTCGTGACCTTCGACTCGAACGTGCGGTTCCACTGGAACGGGCGCCGCATCGAGGTCACCCACGTCCCGGCCGCCCACACGGACGGAGACGCGATCGTGCACTTTTCCGGCGCCGACGTCTTCCACATGGGAGACGTCTACTTCGCGGACCGCTATCCGTTCATCGACGTGGACAGCGGCGGAGACGTCGACGGCGTGCTTCGCGCGGTCAACCTCGTGCTGGGCCTGTCGAACGAGGGAACCCGGATCGTCCCGGGACACGGCGATCTCGCTACGCCCGCCGACCTGCGGGCGTATCGGGACATGCTCGAGACCGTGCGCCTGAGGGTGGCGAGCCTGGTTGCCGACGGACGGACGGAGGACCAGGTTGTGGCGTCCAGGCCGACGGCCGAGCTGGACGCGGTCTGGGGGGACGAGCCGGAGCGATTCGTGCGGGCCGTGTACCGGAGTCTCGTCGACGGGTAGCGCCGCTCGACGGACGGCGGCGACGACGCCCGGTTCGCGCCGGTCTTCGCGCCCCCCTGGGATTTCTCTTTCGACGCGAGGCGAGCCGAGCTTGTGAAAACCAACCGAAACCCGCGAACCCCCGACGCGCCCGCGACCGCGGGGCGCCGAATCCGACTCGCGACGGTCGGGACGGCCGTCGCGTGGTCGGCGCTGGCCGTCGCCGCGCTCGCCCCTCGCGCCGCCGCCCAGGAGGGCCGCGTCGAGGCGGTCCTGCGCGAGGTTCGGGACACGATCGTTCGGCTCCGCGAGGTCGTCCACCAGTATCCCGAGCTCGGAAACCGCGAGTTCAGGACGGCGGCGCTGGTCGCCGACCACCTGCGCGCCCTGGACTTCGACGAAGTCCGCACCGGCGTCGCCCACACCGGGGTCGTCGGCGTGCTGCGGGGCGCGCTCCCGGGCCCCGTCGTCGCGGTGCGGGCCGACATGGACGCCCTGCCGGTCACGGAGGACACGCCCTACCCCTTCAAGTCCACCGTGCGCACGACCTACCTGGGCCAGGAGGTCGGAGTGATGCACGCCTGCGGCCACGACGTCCACGTGGCCGTCCAGCTGGGCGTGGCGTCGGTGCTGGCCTCGATGCGCGACGAGCTTCCCGGCACGGTCAAGTTCATCTTCCAGCCCGCCGAGGAGGGACCCCCGCCGGGCGAGGAGGGCGGCGCCAGCCTCATGGTCGAGGAGGGCGTTCTGGAGAACCCGCGCCCGAGCGCGATCTTCGGGCTGCACAGCTTCGCCGAGATGGAGGTCGGCAAGGTCGGATTCACGTCCGGACCGGCGCTGGCCGCCGTCGACCACTTCAGGATCCGCATCGTCGGCCGCCAGGCCCACGGGGCCGCGCCGCATCTGGGCGTCGACCCGATCGTGATGGCCTCGCAGGCGGTGACCGCGCTCCAGACCATCCGCTCGCGCAACCTGAGTCCCTTGGAGCCCAGCGTCGTCACGGTGGGCGTCGTGCGCGGCGGCACGCGCTTCAACATCATTCCCGACGCGGTGGAGATGGAGGGGACCGTGCGCACCTACGGCGCCGAGGCGCGCGACGCCGTCGAGCGGCGGATGGGCGAGATCCTCGCCGGGATCGCCCAGGCGGGCGGCGGCGCCTTCGAGCTGGACTACGACCGCGGCACGCCCGCCACGATCAACGACGTCGCCCTGGGCGAGCGCATGCTGCCCACGCTCGAGCGGGTGCTGGGCCCGGACAACGTCCTCGACCTGGAGCCCACCATGGGCGGCGAGGACTTCGCCTACTTCGCCAACGAGGTCCCGGGCTTCTTCTTTCGACTGGGCCAGGTGGCGCCCGGCGGAGTCTCGGGCGGCCACCACACGCCGACGTTTCAGGCCGACAACGCCGCCGTTCCGGTGGGCGTCCGGGCCATGACCCACCTGCTGCTGGACTATCTCCGTTCCGCGGGGGCGACGTCCCAGTGACGGCCGCTCCGGGTCGCGGACGCCGGCGAAGCGCCCGGGCGCGCGCGCGGTCGGCGCGACTCGCCGTCCTCGCGGCCGCGGTGCTCTTGGCGCTCGCGCCCCCGTCGGCGCGCGGGCAGCGGCTGGGTCCGACCGACGGGCGCGATCTGCCGGCGACCGACCTCGAGCGGGTCTCGCTCGGAACCGCGGCGCCCGGGTTCGCGCTCGAATCCTACGACCGGGGCGTGGTCGATCTGGCGTCGTTTCGGGGCGCGAAGAACGTGGTCCTCGTCTTCTACCGGGGTCACTGGTGACCCCACTGCGCGCGTCAGCTCGTGGAGCTGAGAGACCTGCTGCCCGCCGCGCTCGCGGACGACACGGAGATCCTCGCCGTCTCGGTCGACGACCGCGACGGCATGCGCAGGATGATCGAGCGGGTGTACGGCGAGGACGAGCCCGAGCCGGACTTCGTCGCGCTCTCCGATCCCGACCACGCGGTCATCGACCGGTACGGCCTGTTCAACCCCGACGCGCCGCCCAACCGGCCGGTGCCCCATCCGGCGACCTACGTGATCGACAAGCGGGGCGTCGTGCGCTACCGGTTCGTCGAGGTCGACTACCGCGTTCGCCCGTCGAACGAGGATGTCCTGGCCGCCTTGGCAGGCCTCGAGGCGACCGGGCCGTCTTCCAGGTAGCGGGCGGCGCGCACGCTTCGGCGGGCGCGCGAATTCGCCTCCGGGAACGCGCTTTCCCGGTCCACTTGCGCGCCGGGTTAACTTGGTTGGCCCCGCACCCGCCCTCGTCCGCGCGACGCTCGGAGTGACCATGTTTCCAACGTCCCACGCGCTCGTCGAGTCCCTGCATTCGGACGCGTCGTTCAAGCTCGGCTGGAGCTTGATCGAGCGCTTCGCGATCCTGGTTCGGGAATCGGGATCCACCGACGAGCGCGCCGCCGCCCACTTCATCGTCACGAAGCTGAAGAACGAGGGCGTCCCCGTCGACGTCTTCGAGCCGGACCTGTACCTCTCGATCCCGAAGGGCGCGGGCGTCGAGGCGGGGGACGACCGGTTCGAGGGCAAGGCGCCGTCCTTTTCGGCGTCCACCGGGGCCAAAGGGCTCGTCGGGACGCCCGTCCACGTGCCCGCCGAGCCCGCGAGCGACGCGGCCGAGCTCTTCGCCGCGCCCGCGAGCGAGGAAGCGCAGCCCGACGTCGCCGGCAAGATCGTCGTCACCGAGGGTCTGCCGATGCCCGCGACCGTGGCCCGGTTCGAGGCGGCCGGCGCCGTCGGCCAGGTCTACGTCAATCCGGGCAGCCGCGTGCACTGGGGCATCTGCACCACGGTCTGGGGGACGCCCGGCCTGTCCGGCAGGGACCTGCGCCCGAAGACGCCGGTGGTGGCGCTCTCGCGGCCCGACGGCGATCGCCTGCTCGAAGCGATCGGCGACGGAGCGGACGAGGTGACGCTCCACGCCGACTTGGCCGAGGGCTGGCATTCCTGCCAGATCCCGGTGGCTCGCATCGAGGGGCGGGATCCCGAGTTCGTGCTGGCGCACGGACACTACGACTCCTGGGACGTCGGCATCGGGGACAACGCCGTCGGCGACGCCACGCTGCTCGAGATCGCCCGCGTCGTCCACCGGAACCGGGACTCCCTGCGCCGGTCGCTCCGGGTCGCGTGGTGGCCCGCCCACTCGACGGGCCGCTACGCCGGCTCGACGTGGTACGCCGACCACGACGGACTCGAGCTGAGGAACCGGTGCGTGGCCGCGATGAACGTCGACTCGCCCGGCTGCAAGGGGGCGACGGCGTTCGACCGGGTGCCCTGGATGGCCGAAGCGGAGGACGTGGCCCGCGAAGCGGTCCGAAGCGTGACCGGCGTCGAGCCCACGCGCGAGAGGCCGCTGCGGGCCGGAGACTACTCGTTCAACGAGCTGGGCCTGTCCTCGCTCTTCATGCTGCTGTCCAACATCCCCGAGGAGGAGCGCGAGCGCCTGGGCTACTATCCCGTCGGCGGCTGCGGCGGCAACATCGCCTGGCACACCGAGCACGACCGGATCGAAGTGGCCGACCGGGAGCACCTGAAGCGCGACCTGCGCATCTATCTGAGCGCGCTGGGAAGGTTCCTGAACGACGAGATCGTCCCTCTCGACTATCGCCGGACGGCGGCCGAGCTGGACGAGGCGCTGGCGCGGTACGAGTCGACGATGAGCAAGCCGCTCGCGAAGATCTTCAACCTGGTGCTCTTGCGGAAGAGGCTGGCGATCCTGATCCAGCGCCTCGACGCCTTCTACGCGCGGCTCGACGAGCTGTTCGCCCCGCCGCCGGCGAACAACGGAACGTCGCCCGCCGCCAGGCGGGTCCGCGCGAGCGAATCCGCCCGAGCGAACGCGGCCCTGCTTCGGGTCGGCAGGATCCTGGTGAACGTCGGGTACTGCAAGAGCGCGCCGTACGAGCAGGACCCGGCGTTGCCGATGCAGGCGATCCCGAGGCTCGCCCCCGTCGACGACCTCGAGCGTCTGTACCGCGAGTCGCTCGCCGACGAGGACGCGGACGAGTTCCCGTTCGTGCTCGTCGATCTGCGGAGAGAGACGAACAAGGTCATGGACGGCTTCGCGGAGGCGACGAGGATCCTGGACGACTTCCTCGAGGCGTCGAAGTCCTGAAGGAGCGGCCGATGGGCGTCCCGCGAGCGCCGAGCGAGGCGGGGCGGCGAACCGGAGCGGCGCCGTCGGTGTACCGAGAGCGACGCGGACGGACGAAGCGCGGGACGGGCCGGAGTCCGCGCGGGGAAGACGACGGCTCCGGCCGCGATAGGGAAATCGGGAGGAGGACGGCGGGTCATGCAGGCTGACGGGAGAGCGAAGAGGGACTGCGGAAGGGGGCCGGGCCGGGAGTCGGGACCCGGAGCTCGAGGACGGCGCGCCCTCGTCTCGGTCGCCGTCGTCGCCTCGCTCGCCGGAGCGGGCGTCGGCGCGGCCTCGGCCCAGGACGCCGGCGCCGGGGCGCATCGCCTGTACGTGGCCAACCAGGCTTCGGCGTCGGTTTCGGTGATCGACGTCGAGGCCGGCGAGGTCGTGCACACGGTCGACTTGACCGAGCTGGGCTACGGCCCCAACAGCCGACCGCATCACACGGCGGTCGACCCGGACGGCCGTCACTGGTACGTGTCGCTGATCGGCGGCGGCCACGTGCTGCGCTTCGACGCCGAGAACCGGCTGGTGGCGCGCGCGCCCTTCGAGACGCCGGGCCTGCTGGCCGTGAACCCGGCGTCGAGGGCGCTCTTCGTGGGCCGCTCGATGATGGCGCCGACGCCGCCGCAGCGCATCGGCGCCATCGACCGGGACCTCATGAGCGTGGCCGAGATGGACGTCTTCTTTCCCCGCCCCCACGCGCTGGCCGTGGATCCCGCCGGCGGGCGCGTCTTCGCCGCCTCGCTGGTCGAGAACCGCATCGCCGTGCTCGATCTGGCGTCCGAGGATCTCGAGCTCGTCGACGTGGCCGGGCCGCCCCACACGCTCGTGCAGTTCGCCCTGTCGCCCGACGGGCGCCGCCTGGCGGCGACGGCCCAGCTGACCGGCAAGCTCCTCGTCTTCGACGCCCAGGCGCCCGATCTGGCCCCGGTGGCCGAAGTCGACGTCGGCGCCCAGCCCTGGCACCCGGTGTTCTCGCCCGACGGCGCGCGCGTGTACTTCGGGGCCAAGGACGACGACGAAGTGGTGGTGGTGGACGCCGAGACGTGGACCGTCGAGCGCCGCGTGTCGGCCCCGGGCATCGTCGAGCCGCACGGCAGCGCCGTGACCCCCGACGGACGCCATCTCTTCGTCTCGAACCGGAACCTGAACGGCGCCTACCGGCCCCGCCGGGCGGTCGAGAACCCCTCCGACGTCGGCACCGTCGTCAAGATCGACACCGAGACCTGGGAGGTCGTGCGGACGATCGAGGTCGGCGCGTACCCGGCGGGCGTCGCCCTGGGGCCCGCGGGCTCCGGGTGAGCGCCCGCTCGGTCCGCCGCGTCGGGCTGGCGGCGGCGCTGGCGGGGCTCGGCGGCGGGGCCGCGCTCGAGGTCCGGGCGCAGGCGCCGGACTCGGTCGGCTTCGCGCTCGAGGCGTGGGGCGGGGCCGCGTGGGAGCGCGTCGTGTCGGGCGTCGCCGTGCGCGACGTCGACGGACGCCTCCTCGATCAGCCGTTCCTGGGCGGCTTCAACCTGCCGCGTCCCCAGCTGGCCGACGCCGACGGCGACGGCGACCTCGATCTGTTCGTCCAGGAGAGCTCCGACCGGGTCATGTTCTTCCGCAACGAGGGCGGGGGCGGCCGGGAGAGGTTTCGCTGGGAGAGCGACGCGTTCGAGGACCTGTCCGTCGGCGAGTGGTTCCGCTTCGTGGACGTCGACCTGGACGGCGACCTGGACCTCCTGGCCGAGCAGCCCTACAGCTACATCCGCTACTACCGCAACGACGGCGGTTCCGGACCGGCGCGCTACGCTCTGGCGGCGGACACGCTGAAGGACGTCGACGGCGAGCCCATCTTCTCGGACCGCCAGAACATCCCGAACGCGGCCGACATCGACTGCGACGGCCGGCTCGACCTGCTGATCGGACGGCTGACCGGGACGATCACGCGCTACGAAGCCGAGGCGCCGGCCGGCGACGGCGTGCCGCGCTTCCGGCACGTGACCGACGCCTTCGAGGGCATCGAGATCGTCGCCGCGTTCCAGGGACTGCGCCACGGCGCGAACACGATGGCGCTGGGCGACGTGGACCGCGACGGCGACCACGACCTCTTCTGGGGCGACTTCTTCGAGGCCGGCCTGCTCTTCATCGAGAACACCGGGACGTGCGCCCGCCCGGCGCTGCGCGGCGTGCCGCGGCCGTTTCCGCTGGACGACCCGGTGTCCACCTCCGGCTACAACGCGCCGGCGCTGGGCGACGTGGACGGCGACGGCGACGAGGACCTGGCCATGGGCGTCCTGGGCGGCGCCTTCAACCCGAACCTCACTTCGGTCGCCAACCTGCACTACTTCGAGCAGGTCGCCCAAGGGGAATTCGCGCCCCGGACCCGTCGCCTGATCCGCACGCTGGACGTCGGGTCCGAGTCGTTCCCCGCGTTCTCGGACCTGGACGGCGACGGCGATCCGGACATGCTGATCTCGAACAAGATCGAGCCCGGCGAGACGCGCACCGGCCGCCTCTTCGCCTACGAGAACGCGGGCACGCCCGCCGCGCCCGAGTTCGTGCCGCGCGGGCCGGTCGAGGGGCTCCCCGAGGCCTACCACCTGGCGCCCGCCTTCGGCGACCTGGACGGCGACGGCGACGAGGACATGCTGCTGGGCCAGTGGCGCGACCGGATCGCGCTGTACCGCAACGACGGACCGTCGCCCGACGGGATCGCGCCCCGCTGGACGCTCGTCGACAGCGCGGCGGCCACGCTGACGCGCGGACGCAACACGACGCCGACCCTGGCCGACCTGGACGGGGACGGCGATCTCGACCTGCTGGTCGGGGAGTCGTCCGGCGCGATCAACCACTACGTCAACGAGGGCGGGCCCGGGGCGCCGGACTTCCAGCTGGCGTCGGACCGGTTCCAGGGCATCGACGCGGGGCGGCGCAGCGTGCCCGCGACCTTCGACGTGGACGGCGACGGCGACCTGGACCTCGTCGTCGGAAGCGAGTCCTCGGGCCTGTTGCTGTACCGCAACGAGGGCTCGGCGACCGAGCCGGTCTTCGTCGAGACCGTGCCTTTTCCGCTGCGAGTCCCCACATTCACCGCGCCGGCCTTCGTCGACCTGGACGGCGACGGGGTCGAGGACCTGGCGATGGGCGGCGGCGGCGGCGGATTGACCGTGTACTCGAGGCGGCCAGGGGGGTGAGCCGTGAATCTTCACGACGTCCAGGCGGTCATCGACAGCGCGAAGACCCGGGACGGCGGAATGCTGGAGGACTTCATCCGGGGCAGCGCGCCCGGGGCGTCCGAAGCCGAGGTCTCGGAGGCGGCCGAAGTGGCCGTCGAGGTCGTCGAGTCGGTGCCGCTCCTGCTGGCCCGGGCGGCGCAGGTCGCCGAGGAGCGCCAGATGGAGGTCGTGGTCATGCCCCTGCTCGAGCACGCCGCCAGCTACTTCGTGAATCCCGTCGACCTGATCCCCGAGATGACGCAGGGGATGGCCGGACTGCTGGACGACACGTACCTCGCGCTCCGGGTCCTCGAGACGCTGAACCGGGGCGCGGAGCACCTCTTCGAGGGGGATTTCCAGGACCCGCTGCGCTTCCTGCGCCGCCTCGTGGGCACGAAGGTCAGCCGCAAGCTGGACGCCGCGTCGATGATGGCGCTCGAGGACGTGTCCTCGCAGGTCGGCCAGGCGTTCGCGCAGATGGGGCGCCCGGCGTGACGGCGGGCCTCGCCGCCGGGCGCCGCTCGAGGGGGAAACGACGGGGAATCGACCGCCGTAGGGGCGGGTGGACGGCGGCGCCGCGCGCCCCGTCCGACGGAAGCTCTCGGAGAACTCGCGAACAGGAGACGACCGCACGATGATTGTCGAACTCATAGGCGCCGGCGTCGCCGGCGCCGCAGGCGTGTTGGGCCACGCGAAGTCGAAGAGCTTCGTGCGCAGGAAGCTCCGGTACACGAAGATCGTCGACGGAAGTCCGACGAAGCTGGGCATCGCGGCCGGGGCCGTGACGGCCTGCGTCGCCGCTCCCGTGGTCGCGCTGCTGCCCCTCGTCGGGGCGGGCACGGCCGTGGTCCTGGGGCTCGGGGTGGGCACCGGAGTGGGGATGGGCGCTCGCGAAGCGAAGGGCTCGTAGGCGCCCGGTCCACGGCGCGCCGCTCGACTTGACCCGGCCCGAGAGGGAGACCGCGCCCCCGTCCCGGCGGCGGATCCGGGCGTGGGCGCTGTACGACTTCGCGAACTCGATCTTCCCGGCCGTGGTCACCACGGCCGTCTTCCCCGTGTTCTACCAAGGCACGGTGGTCGGGGGGGACGACGGATCGGGGGAGTGGTGGTGGGGCCGGGCGGTGTCCGTCTCCGCGCTGATCGTGGCGGTTTCGGCGCCGCTGCTGGGCTCGATCGCCGACCGCTGCGGGACGCGGAAGCGATTCCTGGCCTTCTCGGTCGCCGTCTGTCTGCTCGGCGTCGCGTCGATGACGACGCTCGAGCCCGGCATGGTCGTCCGGGGCTTCCTCGCGTTCGTCGTCGCCAACGTCGGCTTCGAGAGCGCCAACGTCTTCTACAACGCCTACCTGCCGGACGTCGCCCCCCGCGCGGAGCTGGGTCGGGTCTCGGGATGGGGGTTCGGGATGGGATACCTCGGGTCGGCCCTGGGGCTCCTGGCCGTCCTTCCGTTCGTGCTCGTTCCCGCCGCCCCCAACATGGACATGGTTTGGCTGACGGTGGTCGCGTTCTTCCTGGGCTTCGCGATTCCGGCGTTTCGCCGCCTGCCCGGGGATCGACCGACCGGCGTCTCGGCGGCGCGCGCCGGGACGGCCGGAATCCGGGACACCGGCCGGATCCTCGCCGAAGTGTGGAGACATCGGGACCTGCGGCGGTTCCTGGGCGCGTACTTCTTCTACATCGACGGCGTGCTGACGATCATCGTCATGGCGGGGGTCATCGCCGCGGGCACCTTCGGATTCTCTCAGTCCGAGGTGATCCTCCTGTTCCTGATCGTGCAGTTCTCGGCCCTGGCGGGCTCGTTGCTGCTGGCGAGGCCCACCGACTCGATCGGGCCCAAGAGGGTGCTCACGGGCGTGCTGTGCCTCTGGGTGGTCGCGGGCGTGGCCGCCTACTTCGTCCAGTCGCCGAGGACCTTCTACGCGCTGGCGGTCCTGGCCGGGTTCGGCCTGGGCTCGGTCCAGGCGGCCAGTCGGGCCCTGATGGCGTCCCTGGTGCCCAAGGGACGCGAGGCCGAGCTGTTCGGGTTCTACGCGCTCTGCGGCCGGTCGTCGTCGGTCCTGGGCCCCTTTCTCTTCGGCTTGGTGGTTCTGTGGGCCGGCGGCGACCAGCGTCCGGGCTTCCTGGCGCTGACGGCGTTCTTTCTGATCGGATTGATTCTGTTGCAACGGGTCCGGGACCCGAGGAGGGTGGAGGCGGCGTGACGACGAAGACCATGACGGACCAGGCGAGGCGAGGCGCGGTGCGGGATCGCTACGCGCGGGCGGCGACGGAGGGGGACGGGTGCTGCCATCCCTCGAGTTCGGACGGGTGCGGGGCGCCCGCGGCGGGCGGCGACTCCATGAGCTGCGCCGTCGGCTACGCCGAAAGCGAGCTCGAGCGCGTGCCCGACGGCGCCGACCTGGGGCTCGGATGCGGCAACCCGGTCGCCCTGGCGTCGCTCGCGCCCGGCGACGTCGTGCTGGACCTGGGCTCGGGCGCCGGTCTGGACTGCTTCCTCGCCGCCGAGCGGGTCGGCCGAGAAGGCCGCGTCGTCGGCGTCGACATGACGCCCGAGATGGTCGAGCGGGCCCGCGCCAACCGGGACAAGGGGGACTACCCCAACGTCGAGTTCCGCCTGGGCGAGATCGAGGCGCTGCCCGTGGGCGACGCTCGCATCGACGTCGCGATCTCGAACTGCGTGCTCAACCTGTCGGGCGACCGCCCGCGGGTCCTCGCCGAGGCGATGCGGGTCCTGAAGCCGGGCGGTCGCCTCATGATCTCCGACCTCGTCTGCGACGAAGCCGTCCCGGACTTCGTCGCCTCCTCGGAGCGCTCGCTGGTGGGCTGTCTGCCCGTCCAGGCGTCGGAGTACGAGGCCGACCTCGCGGCGGCGGGCTTCGTCGAGATCGACGTCGCGCTGGGCCGACCGTACCCGGGCGAGCACATCCTGGCCGACCCGGAGGTGCAGGCGGTCGTCCGGGACGATCCCGCGCGCGCCGAAGCCGTGCGCGCGTTCGCGGCGTCGATCCACGGCGGCGCGATCCGGGCGACGAAGCCCCGGTAGTCGCCGGACCGCGCAAGGCCGAGCGCCGGTCTGCGCCAAGTCGGGGCTCGCGCGGCTGTACCGCGGCGGTCGCCGGCCGTAGGTTTCCACGTCGCCCCCGGGGCGGACGCGCCCGTCCGAGCCGCTTCCCCCCGCGGGGGGCCAAGTCGCAGGATCCAGCGGCGCACGCAGGACCTTCCCCGCCCACGAAGACTCCCGGACCGGAAGAAGACGAGACATGACAAGACCCCTGATCGCGACGGCGTTCGCCGTCGTCGCCGCCTCCTCCCCGGTCTCCGCGCCGCCCGCGCTGGCGCAACCGCTGGCCGAACGGGTCTCGGACGCCTTCGCGGGCGCGCTCCGCTACCGTCCCGTGGGCCCGGCCCGGGGCGGTCGGGTCACGGCCGTGGCCGGTCACCGCAGCCAGCCCGCGACGTTCTACATGGGCGCGACCGGCGGCGGCGTCTGGAAGACGACCGACTACGGCCGCGTCTGGCGGAACCTCTCGGACGGCGTCTTCGCCACCGGGTCCATCGGCGCGATTCGCGTCGCCGAGTCGGATCCCGACGTCGTGTACGTCGCGACCGGGTCGGACGGGCTCCGCAGCAACGTGATCATCGGAACCGGCGTCTACAAGTCGACCGACGCCGGAGCGACGTGGACGCACGCGGGGCTCGAGGACACCGGGAACTCCGGCGCGATCCTGATCCACCCCGAGGACCCGGACGTCGTCTACGTGGCGGCGATCGGCGATCCCTTCAAGCCGACGCCCGAGCGGGGCGTCTACCGCAGCCGGGACGGGGGCGCCAGCTGGGAGAAGGTCCTCTTCGTCTCCGACAGCGTCGGCGCCGTCGACCTCGAGTTCGCGCCCGACGACCCCGAGACCGTGTACGCCACGACGTGGCGGGCCGAGCGCAAGCCGTGGACGATCGTCTCCGGCGGCCTCGAGGGGGGCGTCCACGTCTCGACCGACGGCGGCGACAGCTGGACGCAGGCGACGTCCGGCCTGCCGACGGGGCTGAGGGGGAAGGCCGATCTGGCCGTGAGCCCGGCGGCCCCGGACCGGGTCTGGGCGCTGATCGAGGCGCCGGCCGACACCGGCGGCGTGTACCGCTCCGACGACCGCGGCGCCACGTGGCGCCACGTCTCGGCCTTCCAGCCGATCCGCAACCGTCCGTTCTACTACACGAACCTCGAGGCGCATCCGACCGATGCGGACGTCCTCTGGGGCATGGCCGAGGGTCACTGGAAGAGCGAGGACGGCGGCCGGAGCTGGCAGGCGAAGCCGACGCCGCACGGCGACAACCACGACCTGTGGATCAACCCGGACGACCCGAACGTCATGATCCAGTCGAACGACGGGGGCGCCAACGTGTCGCTGGACGGGGGCGAGACGTGGTCGAGCCAGCACAACCAGCCCACGGCGGAGCTCTACCAGGTCGACGTCTCGGACGACTTCCCGTACCGCCTCTACGCCGGCCAGCAGGACAACTCGACGATCTCGGTGCCCAGCCTGCCCGAGCGCAGCGAGCCGGGCGGCGCCGTCGGCGCCTGGGAGGCCCACGGCGGCTGCGAGACCGGGCCCGTCGTGCCGAAGCCCGGCGACCCGGACGTCGTCTACGCCAACTGCAAGGGCCGGTTCGGGCTCTACAACCGGCGCACCGGACAGGAGAAGCAGTACTACGTCGGCTTCGCGAACCTCTACGGCCACAACCCGAGGGACCTCGAGTACCGCTTCCAGCGGGTGGTCCCGATTCACGTCTCGCCCCACGATCCGAACCGGGTCTACCACGGGTCCCAGTACGTGCACGTGACCACGAACGGCGGCCAGCTCTGGGAGACGATCTCGCCCGACCTGACGGCGTTCACGCCGGAGACGCAGGTCGTGTCCGGCACGCCGATCACGCTGGACGTCACCGGCGAGGAGCACTTCTCGGTGCTCTACGACGTGCAGGAGTCCGTGCTCGAGCCCGGCGTGATCTGGGCGGGCGCGAACGACGGTCCGGTGCACGTGACGCGCGACGGCGGCCGGAGCTGGACCGACGTGACGCCGCCCGACGTCGGACCCTACGGGCGGGTGCAGAACATCGAGGTCTCGCACCACGATCCGGCGAAGGCCTACGTCGCGATTCTGCGGTACCAGATGGGCGACTTCGCGCCCTACGCCTACCGGACGCGCGACTACGGGGCGTCGTGGACCCGGATGACGACGGGCGCCAACGGCGTGCCGGCGGACCATCCGGTGCGGGTCGTGCGCGAGGACCCGGAACGCGAGGGACTGCTCTACCTGGGCACCGAGTTCGGCGCGTTCGTTTCGCTGGACGACGGCGACTCCTGGCAGTCGTTCCAGCTGAACCTGCCCGCCACGCCGATCACCGACATGAAGGTCGTGAACCGGGACCTCGTCCTCTCGACGATGGGGCGGGGGTTCTGGATCCTGGACAACGTCACGCCGCTCCACGAGCTGGGGCTGCGGGCCGACCTGGACGGGCCCCACGTCTTCTCCGTGCGCGACGCCGTGCGCATGCGCTACCGGGGCGGCGGCTTCGCCTCGCCCGCGCCGTCCGATCCGGTGTACCCCGATCCGGGCGCGCACATCGACTACGTCCTGGGCGACCAGGGCGGTCCGTTGACGCTGGACGTCGTGGACTCCGAGGGCCGGATCGTGCGCTCGTTCTCGAGCGACGGAGCGGGCGAGACGACGGTCCCGACCGAGCCCGGCATGCGCGAGTGGCGACTCGAGCGCCTGGGCGCGCCCCGTCTGCCGACCGGACCGGGCGTGCACCGCTTCACCTGGGATCTGCGCCATCCGGGACCCTGGGACGACGACGCGAGACGCGCGGGTCGGGGCGGCCCGATGGTGGCGCCCGGGCTGTACACGGCCCGGCTGGCGGCGGGCGACTGGAGCGCGAGCCGCTCGTTCGTCGTGGCGCTGGATCCGCGGGTGGTGGCCGAGGGCGTCGGCGAAGACGTCGTGCGCGGCCAGGTCGAGCTGGCGCTGCAGGCCCGCGACGCGCTCAGCGACGCCAAGCTGGCGGCGCGCCGAATCGAGGACGCGCGCGCGCGCGGCGGCGGCGAGCTCGCCGCCGAAATCGAGGCCATCGAGGCCGAGCTGAAGACGCGTCCGCGGCGCTACTCGCGGCCGATGCTGATCGATCAGCTGCAGTACCTCTACGGCAACTTGGTCCGCGCCGACCAGGAGCCGGGCGAGGACGCGCGGATCCGCTACGACCAGCTCGAGAGCGAGCTCGAGCGCCACATCGGCGATCTCGAGCGGTTGCTCCGGTCCGCCGTCTCCGACGCCGGCGCCGAGGCCGCCCCGGCGGAGCGCTAGCCGTGGACCTGGGACTGGCCGGCAAGGTCGCCGTCGTCACGGGCGCGAGCCGAGGCCTGGGCCTCGCGTCCGCCCGGGCGCTGGCGGCCGAAGGCGCTCGGCTCGCGATCTGCGCCCGGGGCGAGGCGGGACTCGAGGCGGCGGCGGAGGAGCTGCGCGCCGCGGGCGCCGAAGTGGCGGCGGTCGTCTGCGACATGGCCGAGAAGGGCGGCGCGGACGCGCTGCTCGAGGCCGCCCGGCGGCGCTACGGCGGCGTGGACGTGCTGGTCAACAACGTCGGCGGCAATCGCCGGGGCCGGTTCGAGGAGACCGCCGACCAGGACTGGCTGGACGTGTTCGAGCTGAACGCGCTCGCCGGGTTTCGGGCGGCCCGGGGCGCGATACCCTCGATGCGCGAACGGGGCGGCGGCTCGATCGTCTTCGTGTCGTCGGTCTTCGGGCGGGAGAAGGGCGGTCCCGGACTCTCGATCTACAACGCGACCAAGTCGACGATCGTCTCGGCGGCCGGAATCATGGCGCTCGAGCTCGCCCGCGACGGCATTCGCGTCAACAGCGTCGCGCCTGGATCGATTCGGTTCGAGGGCGGCAGCTGGGACAAGCGCGTCAAGGCCGACCCCGAGGGCATGCGCGCCTTCGTGCGCGACAATCTGCCCCTGGGCCGCTTCGGGCGGGCCGACGAAGTCGGCGACGTGGTGGCCTTCCTGGCGTCGCCCAGGGCCAGCCTGATCACCGGCGCGTGCGTCGCCGTCGACGGGGCCCAGGGCCGGTCGCTGGTGTAGTTCGAGCGGGTTGCGCGCGGGCGCAGGCCCGCGCGCGTCCTACACGAAGCGCTGCAGCCGGACGTCCAGCGCCCGGGTCGGTCGCTCGGGGCTCCTCCACTGGACCAGGATGGGACTCTGATAGGTGCCCCACCCGATCTCGCCCGTCCCGTCGCCCTCGCGGTCGAGGACCGGCAGGCTGAACCCGCGCTTCATGCGCAGGAAGTGGGAGACGGGGAGCGCCAGCGCGCGGTTCACGACGCGCTCGACGACCGACTTGCGGAGCCGCGTGGTGTCCATGACCCGATTGAGGACCTGCAGGGCGTCGAACTGCGCGAAGTTGCGCGCCTTGGCCGGAATCGCCCGCGGATCCCTCAGCGCGTCGCGCACGTCCTTGCCGGTCTGCGCCATGAAGCGGAACGGGTTCCTCAGCACGCCGCGCAGGTCGTGCTTGATCAGCAGCGGCTCGTACTCGTTGACGGTGAGGCCCGCGCCCTTCTCCCCGTCGGCCAGCGCGACGTCGAAGCGACCGAAGGACACGCCGTGCTCCGCGACCAGCCGTTCCAGCCGGTCCAGGAAGCCCAGCTCGGGGTCGCGCAGGTCCTGGGCGTCGATCGGGTGCGGGGACGCCTCGACCTCGACCCGCTCGCGCGCCACCTCCTCCTCGTCGTTGTAGGCCAGCACCGTGGTGCGCCGATGGCGCGTGCCGCCGACGTGCACGCCGTCCAGCTCGACGAACCACACGGGTTCCGGGCCGTCGAGCTCGTACGCGGCCGAGTTCTCGAGTCCGGCGCCGATGAAGGCGAGGTGGGAGTCGGCGTTCAGGGGCTCGGCGGCGCGCTGCTTCTCGGTCAGCTCCGTGCGCAGGTGCATCGCGTCGTGCACGTAGTCGGCGCCCGGGGGGAAGAGTTCGCCGAAGAGCTGCAGGTAGTCCTCGATGCCGCTCCCGTCGTGGTCCAGGAGCTCGGCCAGGCGCTGGTCCAGGTACCCCGCGGTCGTGTGGTCGGAGATGTAGAACGACTTGGTGTAGCGCGTGAACTCGTCCCCGAACTCCTCGCGCAGCTTTCCCCGCACGTCGGTCAGCTGCACCCTCGACGCCGGCTTGATTCGAAGCGTCGCGCGAAACGGGCCCTCGCCGGAGGCGGTGTGACGGTCGACGAGGATCATCCGGGCCTCCTATGAGCGCTCGCCCGCGCGGACGCTGGACCGCTCGTTCGCGGACGGACCGCCGATTCGCGGGCGTCTCGGGGCGCGACGCGCCTTCGGCAACGACGTGAACGGAGTCAACGTTAGGCCGCGCGTCGCGGCTCCACAAGTCGCCCGTCCAAGGCGCGGGCGCGCTTCGCCCTGGGCGGGCGGCCTCGTTCTTGTCCAAGTCGCCGACTTGGGCTAGGCTGGGGCTCGCGGCCGTTCGGACGCTTCCGCCCATTCGCACGCAAGGAGAATCGATGTCGGACGTCGGACGAGGCCTCGGCCTTCAGCTCGAGGGCTCGCTCAAGCACCTGCGCGCGACCGCGTCGGTCTTCGCCGAGGAGGACTCCGGGTTCGCGCCCTCCGAGGATCTGTACACGGTGGCCGGACACGTCGCGCACGCGGCGGACTCGGTCGACTGGTTCGTCGAGGGCGCGTTCGGCGAGGGCTGGAAGATGGACTTCGAGAGCGCCGTCGCGGCGGCGAAGGCCGTCGAGTCGCTGGCCCAGGCGAACGAGTGGCTCGAGAGGGCCTACCGCGCGGCGATCGACGCGTTCGCCTCCGCCTCGGCCGAGGACCTGGCCGCGCCGATCCCGGACCGGCGCATCATGGCCGGGGCCCCGAGGTCGGCCGTCGTCGGCGGCATCCTCGACCACTCCGCGCACCACAGGGGCGCGCTGGCCGTCTACGCGCGGCTCATGGGCAAGGTCCCGCCGGTCCCCTACGGCTGATTCGCCCCGCCGGCGCCGTCGTCGGCCGGCCGCGCGACCCTTCAGAACAGCGCGTGGGCGGCGAGCGCCGCGACGGGGACGGTGATCAACGTCCTGAGCGCGAAGACGGCGAACAGGTCCGCGAGGCTCGCGTCGAGCGTCGACTCGAGCAGGTACGCGCCGACCTCGGACAGGTAGACCAGCTGCGTGATGGACGCGCACGCGACGACGAAGCGGGTCGCGTCGCTCTCGATCCCCTGCGCGAGCACGACCGGCAGGAACTGGTCGGCGAACCCGACCAGCAGCGCCGGAGCGGCCGCCTCGGCTTCCCCCAGCCCCAGGAGGCGAACGAAGGGAACCAGCGGGTAGGAGAGCCAGTCGAAGATCGGAGTCTCGTTGGCGACGGCGAGCGCGGCGACGCCCACCGCCATCACCACGGGGAGCAGCCCGAACCAGATGTCGGCCGTGGTGCGTAGGCCGCGACGCAGAAGCTCGGCGCCGCCCGGCGAAGCGGCGGCGCGGCGTCGGGCAAGGTCGTAGCCGCGCGCGAGCGCGGAGGCGGGCGACCGGACCGTCTCCGGGGGCGTCCGGCCCTCGCGGTAGCGATCCTCCTTGCGCGAGAGCGGCGGGACGCGCGGAAGGATCGTCGCTGCGACCAGGCCGCCGACACAGGCCGTGCCGTACAGGGCGAGGAAGCGGTCGCCCAGCTGGGCGACGTCGGCGACCACCTTGGCGAAGGCGACCGAGATCACGGAGAAGTTCAGAGCGAGGACCAGGGCTTCGCGCTGGGTGTAGCGGCCCTCCTCCCACTGCTGGGTCGTGATGACGAGTCCGACGACCGAGGAGCCGAACCAGGACGCGGCCGCGTCGACGGCGGCCCGTCCGGGGAGTCGGAAGAGCGGGCGGAACAGGCCCCGGACCAGCGATCCGACGAACTCCATCAGGCCGAAGTCGGTCAGGAGCGGCAGGAGGAACGACGCGAAGACGAAGACCACGACGATCACGGTCGCCAGTTCGTTCAGGATGACGCCGCCCGTCGCTTCCCCGACGATCCAGTCCGGCCCGACGCCCGCGAGCGTCATGACGGCCAGCGCCGCTCCCGCGGCCCGGACGCCGGCCAGGGGCCAGGACACCCGAAAGACGTCGAAGAAGCCGTCCGGCGACGCTTCCCGCCCCTCGGAGCGGCGAAAGGCGCCGAGCAGGGAAAGCGCGCCCGACGCCAGCACCGCGCCCGTCGCGACCAAGGCCAGGCGGTCGCCGAGCGCGACCTTGGTCCAGCCGACCAGGAGGCCGAGCCCGGTGTCGGGCCCGCTCGGGCCGGGGTACGGCACGAGGAACAGGGCGACGCCCAGGGCCGACGGGACGAGGAAGCGGCTGAGGCTAGCTTTCATGCGACGGGGAAGGTAGGGCGTCCGGTCCGGGTCCTGCGACCGAGGCGGGCGCCGAGGCCCCCGCCGCTCGTCCTGGGGAAGCGGGGCGTTCGAGCCTGGGGTCGGCGCCCGCGGGCTCGCGGCGAACCGGGGCGCTCTCCGGCGCTCCCGCTCCAATCCGCCGGGTTCCGAGCGGCCCGGCCATCGACTGCATCGGAGGTGAGAGACGTTGATTTCGCTGGAGGGAAGGACGGCGATCGTGACGGGCGCGGCCAGGGGGATCGGCGAGGCCTGCGCCCGGGCGATGGCTCGCCACGGCGCCCGAACCGTGCTGGCCGACGTCCTCGAGGACGAGTGCCGCGCCGCCGCAGGGCGGATCGCCGACGAGACCGGACGCGACGCTCTGGCGGTGCGTGCGGACGTGAGCGAAGAGGCCGACTGCGCGGCCGTCCTGGCGGCGTGCGTCGAGCGCTTCGGCGGCTGCGACGTCCTGGTCAACAACGCGGGCGTCATCGTGGCCGGATCGATCCTGGACGCCGATCCGGCCGACTTCGACCGGGTCCTGGCCGTCAACCTGCGCGGGACCTTTCTCATGAGTCGGGCCGTCGCCCGCCACATGGTCCGCCGCCAGGCGAAGGGCGCCATCGTGAACATGTCGTCGACCAACGCCGTGGTGACGATCCCCGACCAGCTGGCCTACGCGGCCTCGAAGGGCGCCGTCGCGCAGCTGACCAAGGCGATGGCCGTCGCGCTCGCGCCGCACGGAATTCGGGTCAACGCCATCGGGCCGGGGACGATCATGACCGACATGCTGGGCGTCGTCGTCCACGACGCCGCCGTCCGGAGAACGATCCTGTCGCGCACGCCGGCGGGGAGGATCGGCGAGCCGGACGAGGTCGCCAGCGTCGCCGTGTTCCTGGCCTCCGACTACGCGTCCTACGTGACGGGCGACACGGTGTATCCCGACGGAGGCCGCTTGGCCCTCAACTACACGGTCCCCGTCGTCGAGACCGGCGCCGCGGACGCCGCGGACGAGGCGTCGGGTGGCTGAGTTCCGGGGCTCGGCCCGTCTCGCCATCGACATCGGCGGCACCTTCACGGACGTGGTCCTCGAGACCGGCGGGCGGCTGGTCGCCACGAAGGTCCTCACGACGCACGCCCGGCCCGAGAAGGGGGTCCTCGAGGGCGTCGCCAAGGTCCTGACCAAGGCCGGCGCGCCGCCTTCGGCGGTCCGCCTGGTTCTTCACGGGACGACGCTCGCGACCAACGCGATCATCGAGCGCAAGGGCGCGTCCACGGCGCTGATCACCACCGCCGGACACCGCGACGCGCTCGAGATGGCCCACGAGAACCGCTTCGAGCAGTACGACGTCGGCGTCGACCGACCGCCTCCCCTGGTGCCCCGTCGTCGCCGCCTCGAGGCGACCGAGCGGGTGGATCGCGACGGACGGGTCCTCGTCGACCTGGACGAGGCGTCCGTGCGCGCGCTCTTGCCCGCGTTGGACGAAGGCGGCGTCGAGTCGGTGGCGGTGGCGCTGATTCACGGCTACGCCAACCCGTCGCACGAGAGGCGGATCGGCGAGATCCTGGCCTCGGCTCGCCCGGACCTTTCGGTGACCCTCGCGTCCGACGTGTGTCCGGAGGTGCGCGAGTACGAACGCGTCTCGACGGCCTGCGCGAACGCCTACGTGCGGCCGCTGATGAGCCGCTACCTCACGGACCTGGCGGCTTCGCTCGAGACGGCCGGCGTCGCGTGTCCGCTCCTGCTGATGACGTCGGGCGGCGGACTCGCCACGCTCGAGACGGCCGTCGCCGCGCCCATTCGGCTGGTCGAGTCGGGGCCGGCGGGCGGCGCGATCCTGGCGAGCGAGCTCGCGAAGGGCCTCGGCTTGGGGGACGTCCTGTCCTTCGACATGGGCGGCACCACGGCGAAGCTCTGCGTCATCGACGGAGGCGAGCCGCTCCACTCGAGGACCTTCGAGGTCGCCCGGAGCTACCGCTTCAAGCAGGGCAGCGGGCTGCCGGTGCGCATCCCGGTGATCGAGATGGTCGAGATCGGCGCCGGCGGGGGCTCGATCGCCGGCGTCGACCGCCTGGACCGGATCCACGTCGGACCCGAGAGCGCGGGGTCCGAGCCGGGTCCGGCGGCCTATGGACGGGGCGGCCACGAGCCCACCGTGACCGACGCCGACGTGGCGCTGGGTCGCATCGACCCGGACCGGTTCGCCGGCGGCGCGATCCCGCTCGATCGCGCGCGGGCGGAGCGGGCGCTTCGGACCGTCGTCGGCGGCCCCCTCGGGGTCGACGCGTCCGTCGCCGCCCTGGGCGTCAGCGAGATGGTGGACGAGAACATGGCGAACGCCGCCCGCACGCACGCCATCGAATGGGGCAAGGGGCTGTCCGGGCGCGCGATCGTCGCGTTCGGCGGCTCGGCGCCCATCCACGCGGCCCGCCTTGCCGAGAAGCTCGAGCTGGACCGGTTCGTCGTGCCGGGCGACGCCGGCGTGGGGTCGGCCGTCGGGTTCCTGCTCGCGCCGATCTCCTACGAGGTGGTGCGGAGCCGCTACATGCGGCTCTCGGGCTTCGATCCCGAGCGGGTGGCCGACGTGCTGGACGAGATGCGGCGCGAGGCGACGGCCGTGGTCGCCGCCGGAGCGCCCGGCGCCCCGACCCGCGAGCGCGCCTTCGGGTACATGCGCTACGTCGGCCAGGGTCACGAGATCGGCGTCGAGCTGCCCCTCGAGGCCCTCGCGGCCCACGACGCGGAGGCCGCCGCCAGGACGGTGCGAGAGGCCTTCGACGTGGCCTACGACGGCGTCTACGGACGCACGATCCCGGGCCTGGACGTCGAGGTCTTGAGCTGGACGCTCGTCGTCTCCGCCGAGTCGGGGGGACGCCTGACGGGCGTCTCCGAGGGCGGCGAGCGCGAGTCGGTCCCGACCGCCGGCCCCGCGCCCGAGCCCGAGGCGACGGCGCGCCTGTTCCAGGACGCGAAGACGGGGACGGTCGAGGCGGCCGTGCACGCGAGAGACGCGCTGGCCGTGGGCGCCCGGGTCGTCGGGCCCGCGCTCGTCTCGGAGAGCCAGACGACGACGGTCGTGCCCGCCGGCTGGGAAGCCGCCGTGCTGCCCGGCGGCCACATCGACGCTCGCCGCCGGGCGCCGTCCGCGCGCGCCGGCGACGTCTCGGCGCTGCGGGACCAGCTGATGTGGAACCGACTGCTCTCGGTCGTCGAGGAGCAGGCGCGCACGCTCGTGCGCACGGCGTTCTCGACGCCGGTCCGCGAGGCGGGCGACCTGTCGGCCGGGGTCTTCGACCTCGAGGGGCGCATGCTGGCCCAGGCGGTGACGGGCACGCCCGGCCACGTCAACGCGATGGCCGCGTCGGTGGGCTTCTTCCTGCGCGACCATCCGGTCGCGACCCTCGAGGAAGGCGACGTCCTGGTGACCAACGACCCCTGGGAGGGCACGGGTCACCTGAACGACTTCACCGTGGTCACGCCGGCGTTCCTGGATGGGCGACCGGTCGCGCTCTTCGCCGCCACGAGCCACATCGCCGACGTCGGCGGGCGCGGGTTCGGCGCCGACGCGAACCAGGTGTTCGAGGAGGGCATCCGGATCCCCATCGGCCACCTGATCCGGGCGGGCGAAGTCGACGAGACGCTGATGCGCATGGTGCGGGCCAACGTGCGGGATCCGGACGTCGCGCAGGGCGACCTCTACTCGCTCGCCGCCTGCAACCGCACCGGGTGCGCTCGTCTGGCCGCCATGATGAGGGAGTTCGGCCTGGACGCGCTCGACGACCTCGCCGAGCGGATCGTCTCGACGTCCCGACGGGCCATGCTCGAGCGGATCGCCGAGCTCGAGCCGGGCACGTACCGCAGTCGCATGACCATCGACGGCTACGACCGCGATCTCGAGCTCGCGTGCGCGCTGACCGTCTCGCCCGCCGGGATCCGCATCGACTTCGGCGGCACGTCGCCGGCGTCGCCCTGGGGCATCAACGTGCCCGAGACCTACACGCGGGCCTACGCGTCGTTCGGCGTGCGCTGCGTGGTGGGCTCGGAAGTGCCCAACAACGCGGGCTCGCTGGGCGTCGTCGAGGTCACCGCCCCGTCCGGCTCGCTGCTCGCCGCCGAGCGGCCCGCGGCCGTGTCGGCCCGCCACGCGATCGGACAGATGCTGCCCGACGTCGTGCTGGGGGCGCTCGGTCAGGCCATGCCGCCCGGCTCCGTGCCCGCCGAGGGCGCGTCGTGCCTGTGGAACCCGGTGATCATGGGCGGCCCCGGGCTCGTCGGGTCGCACCCCTACGACAGCCGCGAGGCGTTCGTGGTCAACCCGTTCCACACGGGCGGGACCGGCGCCAGGCCCGGGAAGGACGGCCTGTCGGCCACGTCGTTTCCGTCCGGGGTGCGCAGCACGCCGGTCGAGATCACCGAGACCGTCGCGCCGCTGGTGTTCTGGCGCAAGGAGTATCGGCGCGACTCGGGCGGCGTCGGCCGCTACCGGGGCGGGCTGGGCCAGACGATGGAGATCGCGCACCGCGACGGCGCCGCGTTCGCCGTGTCGAAGATGTTCGAGCGGGTTCGAAACGCCGCCCGCGGCCGGGACGGCGGCGGGCCCGGGGCGCGGGGACGGGTCCACGTGCCCGGCGAGGGCGAGCTGCGGGTCAAGGGGCGCGAGGTCGTGCCGCCCGGGCGTCGCATCGTCCTGGAGACGCCCGGAGGCGGGGGGCTGGGCGACGCGCGCGAGCGGGACCGCGAACGGGTGCGCGACGACGTGAAGGACGGGTACGTCAGCGCCGAGCAGGCGCGCGAGGAGTACGGGTTGGACGGGTCGTAGTCGGGCGCGAGCTCAGTCGCCGGACCCTTCGGTCGCGAGCGGCTCTTCGCCCTCGGCGATGCGGAGGAGGTCGGGAAACGCGAAGAGCCCCGGCCGTCGGCCGCGCCCGGCCGACAGTTCCCGCAGCACGCCGGCGTCGCAGAGCCGCCGCAAGGTCCTTCTCGCCGTCGGCGCGGGGACGTTGGTCTCCCGGACCATCTGAGCGCTGGAGAAGATCGGTCGCTCGAACATCCAGTCCAGAACGGTCGCCGCGTGGATGGTGCGCGTGGCGGCCGCCATCCGGCCTGCGGTCGCTCGGTGGAGGTCGACGATGGCGCGAGCGCGAGCCAGGCTGTCCTCCGCCTGGACGCGCACGGCCTCGAGAAAGAACCGGCACCAGCCGGTCCAGTCGTCGTCGCGAGAGACCGACAACAGCCCCTCGTAGTACGCCGCGCGACGGTCCTCGAGGCTGGCGCTGACGAAGAGCGCCGGCTGGCCGGTCAACCCCCGTTGCCACAGGAAGAGAGGCACGAGCAAGCGCCCCAGTCGTCCGTTGCCGTCCAGGAAGGGGTGGAGCGCCTCGAACTCGGCGTGCAGAACGGCGATCTGCACCACGGGGTCGAGGTGGTCCCAGCGGTGCATGTATCGTTCCCACGCGGACATGGCGGCGGGGAGACTCTCCGGGCCGATGGGAACGAACGTGGCGTTCTCGATGGAGCGACCCGCGGGCGCGATGAAGTTCTGGCTGCGCCTGTAGGCGCCGGGGGCGCGTTTGCGTCCGCGGCCGTGCGCGAGCAGCACGCGATGCGACTCCCGGACGACGCGCTGCGAGAGCGGGAGCTCGTCGAGCATGTCCTCCGCGCGCGCCATCGCCTCGAGGCACTGGATCGCTTCCCGGACGTCGGCGCGGCGGCGCGGATGGATCGCCTCGTCCCCCGCCTCGAACCGGAGAACCTCGCCGACGGTCGCGTGGATTCCCTCGATCCGCGACGAGCGCTCGGCTTCCCGCCTGGACAGCGGCGCGAGCACGATCCGGGGATTGCGGAGGCAGGCGAGCGCTCCGTCGTACCGTGCCACGGCCGCCGCCGTCGGGCCGATCAACGGAACCAGCCGGGACCAGTCCAGGCGCGCGTCGGGCGGGAACCCGTCCAACCGGTATCGGACCGGAGTCATCCATCGTTGCTCTTTCGAGGGGAACGCTTTGCGGCCGCACGGGAGGGTTTGGTGGACGGTACTTTTTGGGGCCCACCGAAGTGCCGTCCACCTATCATGTCGGTAGGTTTTCGGCAATGAATGGCCGACGTGGCACTGGTCGCCCGCACGGACCCGGGGCCATGGAGCTTGAAAATAACGGCGGCTCGTTGGCGATCGGATGACGTCGAAGGTGATCGACAAGGTCGGTAGGCGATCACCGTGAGCGACAACGCGGTTTGGCGATCAGGTTCCTGCAGGAAGTGCGCGGCAAATCCGGTAGCCAATCATTGTTGAGCGGCAAGCCGCGCAGCCGATCGGATCCGATCGGATCCGATCGGAGTCGAAGAGGCTACATCGCCGGCGCCAGCCCGGCCTCGGCCACCAGGATCAGCAGCGCGCGCTGCACGCCGACGGGGCCGTTGTCGTTGACGAAGAACTCGGCCAGCGAGTGCGCGCCGCCGCCGGCGCCCCCGCCGCCGATGGTGATCGAGGGGACGCCGAGCGCGATGGGCGTGTTCGAATCGGTCGAGGACCGCCGGAGCGACGGGATGCCGCCCATGAGGTCCGTGGCGGCGAGCGCGCGCTGAACGAAGGGGTGGTCTTCCGCAATCTCGCCGCTGGGCCGGTTGCCGATCATCGCGACCTCGAGCGTCAGTTCGTCGCCTCGGGCGCGCGCGGCGTTGGCCTCGTCGAGCCCGCGCCGCATGGCCGCCTGGAAGACCGAGTCGATCTCGAGGAGCGCCTCGGGGCTCTCGGAGCGCATGTCGATCTCCATCCACGCCTCGAAGGGGATCGAGTTGACCGAAGTGCCGCCGCCCACCCGGCCCACGTTGTAGCTGGTCCGTCCGGCGGCGCCGTCGGTGTAGCGCTTCGCCTCGGCGTCGAAGGCGGCGACGGCGCGCCCGAGGGCGTGGATGGGGTTGCCGAGGCCGAACGCGCCCCAGGAGTGTCCGCCCGGTCCCTCGAAGGCGACCCGGTAGCGGTGAGACCCGAGACCGGCGTGGGTCACGCCGCTGTGGCCCAGCCCGTCCACCGAGACGAAGGCGTCGAATCCGTCGCCGCCGTCGCGGAAGATGTGCTTGACTCCGCGCAGGTCGCCGAGACCCTCCTCTCCCACCGTGCCCACGAACCAGACGTCCCGCTCGGTTCGGACGTCGGCGGCGTTCAGGGCGCGCAGGACGGCCAGCACGGTCGCCAGGCCGCGTGTGTCGTCGGCGATGCCCGGCGCGAAGAGCGTGTCGCCGCGCACGCGGACGGTCACGTCCGTGCCCTCGGGAAACACCGTGTCCAGGTGCGCGGAGAAGATCATCGTTCCCGAGCCCGCGCCGCGACGCAGCCCGACGACGTTGCCGACCTCGTCGACCCAGGCGGAGTCCACGCCGGCTTCGCGGAGCAGCTCGAGGAAGCGCTGGCCGCGCGCTTCCTCCATGAACGGGGGCGCCGGGATCTCGGTGAGCTCGCGCAGCGTGGCGATGGTTCGCGGGTCGTCTTCCTCGACGTGCCGGAAAGCGGCCCGAACGGAGGGGTGGTCCATCAGAGCGCGCATTTCGGCCAAGGCGTCGCCCGCCTGGGCGGCGGACGGCGACGGCGTGGCCGAAGCGAGGAGCGCGGCGGCGACGGCGCGCAGGCTCGGGCGGATCGCGGGACGGCTCATGGGATCGATCTCGATACAGTGGGTGGCGAAGGGGCGGATCAGGAGGGGCACTCGGGGTAGAAGACGAGGGACTCCAGGTCCTCCTTGATCGCCTCGTACACGTCGTCGGGCTCTTCGGGCTCTTCGTTCTCGATCCAGGATCCGCACCGCGCGCCGCCCGACATCGGACCCTGGCCGCGAATCCGACCGGACTCGTGGTACAACGTCAACTCTCCCTCCCACAAGCCGTCCCGGATCGTCGCCACGACTTGCGGACGGGCGTCGGGCCCCGGAAAGCGGCGGACGACCGGACCGGAGAAGGGCAGCATGGTCTCCGGGTCCAGATACGCGCCGTCGTGCAGCACGAGCGCGTCCAGGTCGCTGGGCGCCGCCCGCGAGCAGGCGAGCGGCGACGCGACCGCGACGCCCAGCCACAGCGCGACGCCGAGTCGGGGGGCGGGAAGGCCGCCCGGCCGCCGCGCGGCGGCGCCGACGCCGGGACGCAAGCGCGAAAGCGGTGGGCGACGGGGGCTTGAGCGAAGGATCGATCCGTGTGCACATTTGGGGGAGCGCCGCTTGCGCGAGCGGCGCGATCGCGTACGCAACGACGGAGCGTCCATGACCATCAACCTAGCGGACGACGCCACTCACGCGCTCAACCGGGCGGCGGCGGCCGCCGCTCGAGACGGCGAGGACGCCATCGATCCCGGGCACGTCCTCGCCGGCGTGATTTCCCAGCGGGACCCGACCGTGGTCCGGCTCCTGGCCCGCCTCGAGATCGACGTCGAGGCGTTGCCGGAGCGGATGCGCACGCTCCCCGCGACCTATCACGGGCACCTCCCCTTCACCTCCGATTCCCACGACGTTCTGGCCGTCGCCGTGGAGTCGGCCACGAACTCGGGACAGGACACGCGCGGCGTCCACCTGCTCCTGGGCCTGCTCGCCGCCGCCGGAGCGGACGTTCGGGAGACGCTCCGCTCGTGGGGGCTGAGCGCGGAGGCGCTCGAGGAGGCCTGGAGCCGGCTCGCGGCCGAGGAGGAGGAAGAGGAGAAGGCGAAGCGGGAGGCAGAGGCCGAGCCGCGGTCCTCCCCTCCGCCGGGATCCGGCGCGGCCGTCGTCGCGCTTTTGGCCGGCGCGTTGACGGCGTGCGCGCCGTCGGCCGAGAACGGCGACCGCGAGGCGGGCGGACTCGACGATCCGTTCGCGTCGGCGCCGGCGGACGGGCCGGCGCCGGAGATCGGACCCGCCCCGGACGACTACCGGCCCACGGCCGCCGGCGCCCCCTCGACCGACGTCTGGCTGGGTCGGTTGGAAGGCGAGGACGGCGGCGACCTGCGGGTCGTCGAGCTGCGCAACGTCACCGATCGGGACGGGTACGACAACCAGCCGTTCTTCGACCGCGACGGCTCGGCCCTCTACTACGCGGCCGCCGTCGATTCGACCCAGACGGAGACGTTTCGCTACGACTGGACGAGCGGAGTCCGCGAGCGGTTGACCCACACGTCCGACGCCAGCGAATTCTCGCCGACGCCGATCCCCGGACAGGACGCTTTTTCCGCCGTGCGCGAGGTTCGGGGTCGTCAGTTCCTCTGGCGCTACGACGCGGACGGGAATCCGCTGGGGCCGATCTTCGCGACCGTCGAGCCGGTCGGCTATCACGCGTGGGCCGACGGAGAGACCGCGGTCATGTTCGTGCTGGGCGACCCGCCCACGCTTCAGGTGGGGCGCGTCGCCACGGGCGAGGTGCGGACGGTGGCCCGAAACCCGGGACGGTCGATTCGGCGCATCCCGGGAACGTCGGAAGTCTCCTTCGTGCGCAAGGAGGACGACGAATGGTGGATCGAACGGCTCGACCCCCGCTCGGGCGAGACGGCCCGGATCGTCCGGACCCGACCCGGCCGCGAGGATCATGCGTGGACGCCTCGCGGACGAATCCTGATGGGCGACGGGCCGTCGCTCTTCGCCTGGTCCGAGGCCGAGGGTTGGCGCGAGGTTCCGTTGCCGGACGGGGAGGCGGCGGGCGACGTGTCTCGCCTCGCCGTGAGCCCCGACGGGCTTCTGGTCGCGCTGGTCCGCGGCTGACGGCGGGCGGGAGGGCGACGGCGCCGGCCGCGAAACCAACCGAGGCCTCGCCGCGTACGGAGAAGCGACACCCCGAAGACCGTCGCCACCGAAGGAGGCGCTGACATGATTGGGGAATTCCTGGGCTGGTACTTCACGTCGCTCGCCCAATTCTGGGGCTCCGCAGTCCGCATCGGACTGCCGCACGTCCTGTTGCTGGTTCTGATCGTCTATTGGATCCGACGCAGGGGGTGCGGAGACTCCGACGGAAACCGCTGCTGCTGGTGCTGGCTGTGGACCTGCGGGTCCAAGGGGGCCACCCGTTGCAGGACCGCCGACTGCTGCCGGGGCGAGGGCGGCGCGGACGAAAGCGATTCCGTCGCCGAGGAGACTGGGGCGGAGGATTGAGCCCGTCGCGCCCGCAGGGGTCGCCCGTCGACCCGCGGGACCGTGAGCCCGAGGAATCCGGTCCGGCGGTGACCGAGCGAGATCGCCGCCGCCCGCCCGCTCGCGTCGCAGGGGCCCGTCGACCGTCGGGGCCCGCAGAGCGGTGTCCCGGAGGCGCTTGAATCCCACGTAGGGCGTACGAAAACAACCCCGGCCGCATCGCGTCCGCCGCCGCCATGGAGCGCGAGCGGACGCGGATTCGGGGGATTAGTTGTTCATCGCCCCCGCTAGGATCCACGCCCGGACGAGCGCGATGTTCTCGGCGGCCAGCTTCGGGCGATCCATGGGCATGTCCCCGGACTCGATCTGGTCCACGAGGAAGCTGCCGTCCGGGTCGCCCGCCTCGACGACCGTGCCGAACTCGGAGCCGGCCATCACCTGATCGTACTCGACCAGGTTCAGGCTGACCTCGGTGACCACCTCCCCGGCCTCGTTCGTCCCGCCGTGGCATTCGGCGCAGTATTCGCGGAAGACGGGGAGCACGTCCTCGGCGAAGCTCACCGTGTCGATCGCGACGGAAGTCGACGCCGCGCCCTGACGGGCGGCGAGTCGGCCTCCGTCGCTCGTGGTCGCGAAGCCGACGAGGAGGACGGCCAGCGCGAGCGCGACGCAAGCGTTCGCGCGGAGAGCGCGTCGAGTCATGGCGTTCACGCTCCCGGCTCCGCTATCGCGAATCGCCCAGTCCCTCGGCTTCCTTCATCAGGCGCAAATGCGTGGCCGCCTGGTCGAGGCCGCCCTCGCCCTCGCCCCAGGAGACGCGACCGTCGCCGTCCGCGTCCGTGCCCGCGAGGATGGCCTCGGTCATCGACGCGATCTCCCCGGCGAGCGCGGCGGCGGCGTCCATGTCGCTGGCGGCGGCGACTTCGGCCGCCTTTTCGGCGATCGCCTCGGCCCAAGCGGCCACGTTGCGGCAGCTGGCCTCCACGTGCGCGGCGTGGGTGGTCACCGCGCCGGACGCGCCGTCCGCGTCGCCGGCCATGCGAATGTGGGCGGCGCAGCCGTTGCTCGCAGCGATCAGTCCGTAGCCCTTTCCGGGTCCGCGCTCGGCGGTCGAGGGATCGACCGCGTGCAGCACGTGACCGACGTGCATCCGGATGCCGGCGAGGTCGCTCGCGTCGGCGGCCAGACGGGCGTGCTGCGCGGCCACCTCGGCCTCCGCTCGGGCGGCGGGAAGAAGGCCCATGTCGTCGGGCGTGCCGTTGAACCCGTCGCCCACGTGTCCGATGTGTCGATGGGCGGCGCTCTGCGCGGAGGCCGTGCCGATCCAGCCGACGAGCGCGACGACCAAGAGCGCCGCGGCGCTCGGGATTCCTCTGTGTGCCATTTCGTTCGTCTCCGTGAACAAGCCGATGAAGGCGCCGGGGCCGCCCGAAAGAGGATCGGGCCCGGTTCCCCGAGCGGGCCGACGGGACGTCGTCTCGCCGACGCCGACAGTATAGACGCCCCGGCGCCGGAGGGCCAGACGCCGCGGTCCAAGCGGCGCGACTGGACGGAGCGCGAGGACGCGGACGTGCGCGGCGCGGCGCTCAGCGCGTACAATGCCGTCGCGGACGTTGGATCGGGCGAGAGACGTTCCGCAGCGCGTCGGCGCTTCCCGGCGCGTTCCCGTCCACCCGAACCGGAGGGCTCGCGAATGACCCGCCGCGCTCGAAAGGAGAGGTCGCGCGCCGCGCGCGCTCCGCTCTTCGTCGGTCTCCTGGCGCTTGGCCTCGCCGCGGGCTGCGGTCCCGAGGGGGGCGATTCGGGTTCGCGCGACCCAGAGACGGCGCCCGCGCCCGAGGCGGAACGCCCTGCGCCTCTCGCTCGCCTGCTCCAGGGCGGCCAGGTTCTGTTCGGCGCGTTTTCCGGGTCGGCGACCCGCGAGCGGGGCGTGGCCATGGGGCGCAACCGCGAGTTGGACTTCGCGTTCCATTCGCTGGAGTCCGGCCCGTTCGACCTCGAGTCCCTGGGCGTCTTCATGGCGGGTCTCGCGGAGGGATCGGCGCCGGAGCCGACCCACCCCGTCCTGCTCCGGGTGCCCCCGATTCGAGGCGGCGTCGAGGAGACGAAGACGCGCGTTCGCCGCGCGCTCGAGGTCGGGGTCGCGGCGGTCGTGTTTCCGCACGTGGAGTCGGCCGAAGACGCGGCGGTCGCCGTCGAGGCCATGGGCCCCGACGCGTGGCCTCTGGATCCCGAGGGCTCCCGCTTCGCCCTGCTCATCGTGGAGGACCGGTTCGGCGTCGAGCGCGTGGACGAGATCGCGGCGACGCCGGGCGTCGGCGTCGTGTTTCCGGGGCCCGGGGACCTGCGGCGGGCCTACGACGGCGACGTGGCTGCCGTCGAGGACGCGATCCAGCGGGTCCTGGCGGCGTGCAAGTCCCACGGCGTCCCCTGCGGAATCACCGCGAGCGCGGACGACGTCGCGGACCGGATCGCGCAGGGATTCAGGATGTTCATCGTGAGCGACCCGGCGGCGGCGTCCGCGGGTCGGAGAGCCGCGGGACGGTCGTGAACGCGGCGATCGGGCACCTTTTTCAGAGAGGCGAGACAATGGAACGTCGCGGCGCGGGATCGACGCCCTCGAGGTTGTTGGCGTGGGCGGTGGCGGGCGCGGCGGTCGCGGGGCCGGCCTGGGCCCAGGGCGAACGCGCGGAGTCGGAGCCGATCCCGTCGCCCGAGGCGTTCTTCGGGCATCGGATGGGCGCGGACAGGAAGCTCGCCCGCTGGGACGAGCTGGTGCGCTACTACGAAACGATCGACGCCCGCAGCGACCGCATCCGCGTCGTGAACATGGGTCCGTCGACGCTGGGCGAGCCGTTTCTCGCGATCTTCGCGTCCTCGCCGGCGAACCTGGCGCGGCTCGACGAGCTCAAGCGCCTCAACGCCGTGCTCCAGGATCCCCGGGGCCGCTCGCAGGCCGAGGTGGACCGCGCCGTCGCCGACGGCAAGGTCGTCTTCGTCCAGTCCTACGCCCTGCACTCGACGGAAGTGGCGGGAAGCCAGTCGGCCGCCGAGGTGGCGTACCTCTTCGCCACGCGAGACGACCCCGGGATCCACGAGATCCTCGACGCCACGGTCTCGATCCTGATCCCGGCCTTCAACCCGGACGGCATCGGCATCGTGACCGACTGGTACGACCGCTGGGTCGGGACGGAGTACGAGGGCGAGCGTCCGCCCGAGCTCTACCACCACTACATCGGCCACGACAACAACCGCGACGCGTTCATGCAGAACACGGTCGAGAGCCGCTACGGGGCCGAGATCATGTTCCGCGAATGGATTCCCCAGGCGTACATCGACCATCACCAGATGGGCGCCTACACGGCCCGCATCTACCTGCCCCCGTACGCCGAGCCGATCCGCCCGGAGGGCGATCCGCTGGTCTGGCGCGAGATGGCCTGGTACGGCGCGCACATGGCGTACCGGATGGAGGAGGTCGGCTTCGAGGGCACGGTCAACGCGGCGATCTACTCCGGCTGGGGGCACTTCGGCTTCCACTGGATCACGCCGTTCCACAACATCGCCGGCATGCTCACCGAATCGGCGAGCGCCCGGCTCGCCACGCCGCTCCACGTGCACCCGGACCAGCTCAGGGGCTCGCGCCAGCTGCCCGAGTACGAAGCCCAGACGACGTTCCCGAATCCGTGGCCCGGGGGCTGGTGGCGGGTTCGCGACATCGTCGACCGCCAGATCGTCGCGACGTTCGCGCCCTTGGAGATCGCGGCCCAGAACCGGGAGACCGTGCTTCGCAACGCCTACAACAAGGCGAGCCGCCAGATCCGGCGGGGACTCGAGGGCGACGTCGCCGCCTACCTCATCCCGGCTCGCCAGCACGACCCTCTCACGATGGCCAAGATGGTCGACAAGCTGCTGCTGCAGGGCATCGACGTGCGCCGCTCCTCGTCGTCCTTCGCGCACGAGGGGCGCCTCTACGACGCGGGCAGCTACGTGGTCGACATGGCGCAGCCCAAGCGGGGCGTGATTCGCTGGCTTCTGGGGCAGACGAACTACCCGGACAACAGCTACACGAGAACGGCCGCCGGAGACCCCATCCGCCCCTACGACATGTCGGCCGACGTGATCGCCGAGTTCATGGGCGTGCGCGTGGATCCGGCGGCCACGCGGCCCGAGACGGCGCTCGACGTCGTCGAGGGTCCCGTCCGGCCCGAAGGCGCGGTCGCGGCCGACGGCGGGTTCGGCTGGGTGATCGACGGCTCGCTCAACGACGCCTTCAAGGCGGTCAACCAGCTGTTCGACGCGGGCGTCGAGCCGCGTCGGGCGACCCAGCGCGCGCGGGACGTTCGCCCGGGCGACTTCCACGTCGAGGCGGGCGTCGCGACGGAAGCGCTCGAGGAGATCGCCCGGCGCACCGGCGTCGACTTCCGGGCGGCCGACGGCGACCTGTCCTCGGCGACGGCGCCCCTGACCCGGCAGCGCGTCGGCATGTACCAGCGCTACTACGGGGGCAACATGGACGAGGGCTGGACGCGCTGGCTGCTGGAGGACTTCGGCTTCCCCTACGCCAGCCTCATGGACGCCGACGTCCTGGCCGGCGATCTCGGCGAGAGATGGGACGTGATCGTCCTGCCGGCCGACTCGAAGGAGATGATGCTGGGCCCCAGCGGCGACCGCGCCGACGGCTTCGGTCCCGACCCCCGGCGCGTGCCGCCGGAGTACCGAAGCGGGTTCGGCTCCGAGGGCGCCCGGGCTCTCGAGGCCTTCGTCCGCGGGGGCGGCACGCTGGTCACCTTCGCCCAGGCGGGCGACCTGGTCCTGGACGAGTTCGACGTGCCCGTGCGCGACGCCGTCGCGGGCCAGTGGGGCGCCGAGTTCTGGGCGCCGGGCTCGACGCTCAAGGTCGAGGTCGACGGCTCGAGCCCCCTGGGCTGGGGCATGCCCGAGGACGCGCTGGTGGCCTACCTCGCGGGCGGCCAGGTCTACGAGACGATTCCGGGGGCCCGAAGCGCCGACGTGCGTCGGGTGGCCACGTACGTCGACCGCGACGTCCTGCAAAGCGGTTGGCTGCTGGGCGAGGAGGCGATCGCGAACAAGGCGGCCATGGTGTCCGTGAAGCACGGGGAGGGCGCGATCGCGATGATCGGCTTTCGGGCCCAGCATCGGGCCCAGACCCACGGGACCTTCAAGTTCCTGTTCAACGCCCTGGTGGGCGGCTAGCGAGCCAGGCGCGCCTCCGCCTCCGGGAGCCGGCGGGCGGTCGGCGGCCGGCCCCGCGCCGGGCTCATCGCCCGGGCAGGTCGACGTGCACGCCCAGCTCCCAGGGCGATCCCGGCGCGCGGGGTCCGATTCGAGGGCTCAAGCCGATCTCCGCGCCGGCGAACGGGACCTGGGTCCGGGCTTCGCGCTTCACCAGGCCGCCGATCATCATGCCCACCAGCCCCGCGCCGGTGCCGTAGATCCCGACTCCGAGAAGAACGCTCACCGCGCGACAGCTGTCGTCCTCGGCGACGTCGCAGACGATGGGACTGAACGAGTACGCGGCGACGCCGCCGACGATGCCCCCGACCGCGAATCCCCAGAGAAACCCCTTCCTCCAGTGCCGGCCCGGCGTCTGCTGAACGGAGAAGGGTCCGCCGTGGTCGAGGGCGACGAGCGGCGCGCGCAATCCGGCGAACGCCGCCGCGACCGGGGGTTCGGTCGCGGGCGTCGGATCCCACTGGGCGGCCAGCGGCGTCGAGACGGTCGTCCCGGCGGCGACCAGGAACAGAAGCGAGAGCGGGGTGGCGGATCGCATCGCGGTCATTCTCCTTCGGCTTCCCAAGGGTGAAGGGTGCTCGGCGTCCGGGGTTCGTGGAGCGTGCGGTTCGTCCCGAGGAACGGCGGTGACGCATGCTGAATGTAGGACCATAAGCGAACGGTCTCGAAGTCGGGCGCCGACCGCGAGCGTTCGGGGGCATCCGACGGGAGGAGGGCCCCAACGCCGCACCGCCGCGTACCGGAGCGCCGCCGGGAAGGTTCCGACGCGTCCCCCCGGCTCCGAATCGTGGTTGTGCGGCCGCTTCGCTCGGTCGCGTTCCGACGTCCGGTCAGTCCTCGGCCTTCGTCACGCCCATCCAGACGACGAGGTCGACCTCGTCCTCCTCGATGGGGTCCAGCGGCTCCGGCGGTTTCCAGGGCTGGAGCCCGAGCTCTTCGACGGCCTGGGCGATCCTCCGGGTCACCTCGGCGGGCGTGTGCGAATCGGGGGCGAACGCCTCGCGCAGGCGCCGTTCCTGCCGCATGCCCCAAGGGGCCTCGAGCGCCTCGACGATTCGGTCCCGCTCCTCGATGGACATCCCGGGCGCCCCGTGTTGGCGAACGTGTTCGGCGGCCTTGCGGAACAGGGGCCGGATCCGGGGCTGGAGCGTCTTCGGATCGGTGGCCTTTTGCCATTCCGTGTAGATGTCCCGCCGTGCGCGCTTCCATGCGCCGAAGGCTCCGTGGGCGAAGCCGGCGGGCAACGCCCGCTCCGTTTTCTCGGTGCACGCCATGACGGAGAGACAGGTCAGCGTGTCGCGTTCGATGTCGTCGGCCGCGTCCTCCGGCACGAACCGCATGAACACGCGGTCGAAGACGCGGGCGCAGAAGACGTGTCCGGCGCGCGATCCGCCGACGAACCCGGACCCGACCCCCCACGCGAGGTCGCGGATGCGGTCGCCCCAGCGCTCGACGCCCTTGCGGAGCTCCTGTCTGTACTCTTCGCCGCTGTGGGCGTGCACCCCCTCGCCGCCCCGCTCGAAGATCGAGGCGTCGCCCCTTCGGAGCGCTTCGATGCGCTCGCGGTCGTCCGTGAAGACGTGCGCGGTTCTCTTCGTGCCCGGGATCACGGGCGCGTCGAGCCCGATGGAGCCCGCGGCCTGCGCGAGCTTGCGTCGAATCCGCTCCTCGAGGGCGAGCATGGTCTCGAGCTGGCCGCCGGGGAAGACGCAGGTCAGATGGACCTTCTCGTGGGGACTCCCGATGCGGTCGATGCGGCCGTGCCGCTGGACCAGCCTCATGGGGTTCCAGGGCAGGTCGTAGTTCACGATCCGCCCGCACTGCTGGAGGTTCATCCCCTCGGCGAGCACGTCGGTGGCGATCAGCAGGTCGTAGACGTCCGCGTTCTTGCTCTCCGGCGCTTCGGTCGAATCCGGCGCGAAGCCGAACACCGCGTCCGCGCGACCGATGTCCTGGTGCGCATCCGCGCCCCGCACGGCCGCGACGCGGCCCCGATAGGGCGCGAGCCTCGGATCGGCGTCGATCCTCTTCACGAGATGCTCGGCGATCCAGTCCACGGTGTCGGCGAAGTAGGAGAACACGAGCGCCTTGCGTCGGTTGCGCGTGTCCGGCTCGGAGACGCCCGTCTTTTCGGCATCGGCCGCCACGCGGACCAGCTCCTCGACCAGGAGGTCGAGCTTCGGGTCGTTCTCCGGCCGGAGTTCGGACGCCCGCGCCCGGAGCCGCTCCAGCAGCGCCCGGTCCGACTGGACGTCCTGGATCAGCTTGGCCGTGTCGAGATCGTCCTTGACCGGATCGCCGTCCTCGAGGAGCTCCTCCCAGGCCTCGTCGGAGTCCGTGTCGCGGAGCGCCGCCAGCGCGTCGGAGGAGGGCACCACGCCGGCTTCGACCGCGAGCGCGAAGCCGTCGTGCGCAGCGATCATCCTCTCCAGCGACTGGACGAAGGCGCTGGCCGACGACTCGAAGCGCTTGAGCAGCCCAGAGCGGATGAGCCCCACCAGCGCGGTCTCGCGGGCGTCCGCGGCGCCGTCTCGCCGGTATCGCGTGGGCCAGTACCGGGCCATCGTGAGCTTGGGCTCTCCCTCCTCGGGGTCCAGGACTTCGGCCAACTCGTCGAAGAACCCCGGAAGCGCCTTGTCCAGGTCGTAGCTCTTGGAGCGGACGACCGGCTCGGGGAAGCGGATCGTGACTTCGCCCCCGCCCGGCAGGGGGATGTTGTCGTTCGGGTAGAAGCGTTGAACGAAGCGCCGCGTGCGCCGCACCGTGGTCGCGTCGAGGACGTCGAATAGCGTGTCCGGACTGAGCGAGAACGGATCCTCCCGCTCGGCTTGGCGGAAGCGCTCTCGCAGCGACGGGATGCCCCGGTCGGCGAACACCGCGTCGTGGCCGACGAAGTAGGAGAGCAGGTCGTAGAGGTCCCCGAGCGAGTTGTTGACGGGCGTCGCCGTGAGCAGGACGACCTTTCGGGGCGGGTCGCCGCGGAGCAGCCGCCGGAGCGCGCGCGCCCGCTTCGTGTCCGGGTTCCGAAACGCGTGCGCCTCGTCGATCACGACGAGTGAGTAGTCCTCGATGGGCGAGCTCAGCGCGTGTCCGCTCCCCTGTCCCAGCTGTCGGTCGGCCGCCAGCTGTTCGAACGAGACGACTTCGATGCCGACCTGGTAGCGCCTCTTGAACTGCCTCCACATTCCGTCGCGGAGCTGGGCCGGGGCGATCAGGAGCGCGCGCTGGCGGTTGCGCTCGATGACGTCGGTGAAGATCCGCGCCGCGATGAAGCTCTTGCCCAGCCCCACGCTGTCGGCGACGAGCACGCCGTTGTACTTCTCCAGAATCCGCTTCGCGCGGAACACGCCGTCGGTCTGGAAGCGCGTGAGCTGGATCCGATTCGAGTCTCCGGCCTCCTCCTCGAGCTCGTCCCCGTATCGCTCCCACAGGGCGCGCAGGTAGATCAGATAGGGGTCGTGCTCCGCGAATCGCTCCTCGTAGATGGCCGCGAGGTCGTAAGGACTGGCGTCTTCCCAGAGCCGGTCGAACCACTCGCCGACCTTCTCGACGACGCTCGGTTGGTACAGGCCGAGGTTGAGTTCGAGGTTCGTCGTCAGCCCAGCGAGCGTGAAGTTCGACGATCCGGCGAGGACCCCGTGCGCGCCGGAGAACAGGAACGCCTTCCCGTGGAGGAAGCGGCGTTCGTAGCGTCGCACCTCGATCCTGCCGGACTCCAGGAAGTCCAGGAGCGTCCGGACCGCGTCCTGGCTCGGCGCCGAGAAGGGAAGCCGGTCGCGGTCCCGCTTGAGTTGCCGATCCGTCCGTTCCAGCTCTCCGTCCGCGAGCCTCCGCTCGAAGCGCGCGCCGCGAGGCTCGCCCAAGCGCCGTTCCGGTCGGCGGGCGTCCGGCAGCGGCTCCGCGCCCAGCAGAAGGCGCACGTGCGCCGCGCGGCGGAGCGCAGCGGCCAGTCGACCGAAGCCGCCGGGGTTGAAGTAGCCGGTGGCGATGGAAACCGACGGCGGTTCGGCGAGCGTGTCGACGAGGTGGTCGAGGCGGCATCGGATGGCGCGAGCGAGCGTGTTCCCGTCGAGGTTGTCGACGAACTCCGGGTGTCCGGTCATCGCTTGGCGCTCCACGCCTGGTAGTGGCGCAGCGTGGCCCGGAGCCGCTCCTCGTGGTCCCAGCCCTCGTGGAAGGTCTCGAAGACGTGGACCAGCTGCGCTTCGTCGAGTCCGTAGAGATGCGCGACCACGGCGTCGAGCTCTCGGATGCGGTCCTGTTTCTCGTCGTTGTCCAGGGGGCCGCAGGCGACGCCGACTTCGTCGGCCCAGTCGGCGAATCGGTCGTCGGGCGAGGCCAGACGGCCGGCCAGGGCGACGGTGCGCTTCCAGAGCGGGTCGTCCGGGTCGGGGCGTGGAATGGGGAATGGATTCAGGACCGAGTACGTCAGATGTGTCTCGACGAAGCGGCGTGCGTACCAGTCGAGCGGGAGCGAGCTCATCACGCCCAAGAGGAACGCGTGATCCGGTGGTCCGCCGCGAGGCCAAAGCAGCGTGGGAGCCAGGTGCGTCAGAAATACCCGTGGAGGCACGAGCGCGGCGATGAGTGTGCGACGGTCCGTGGCGCGCGCCACGTCCCGGAAGGCGATTCGTGGCCCACGGCAGGGAAGAGTGTCCGGGTCGCCCCTCCATGCATCGTCGAACTCTGCGAAAGCGGAGCGCCGGTTGGCCCGCGCTCGCTTGCGCTGGAGATGATCGAGTACCCGCTCGGGATCCGCCCACGCGTAGACGATTCCCGTTTCGGGAGTCCAAAGATCGAACGATGCGCCCTTGTAGACCGGCCAGAATTCCGCTGGACGCCCTCTCGATTCGAGGTCCATAAGGGGCTTGTCTTGGGTGGCGTGAAGCTCGGTATACGGACGTGCCCGCCACTCCACCCCGTCGTTCAGGTCAAGGCGGGGGCTCTGGCGCAGTTGCGCGAAGACCGCCACCGATTTCTCCGAAGGGAGGAGCGGTAGCGAGACGGTGTCGTTCCAAGTTTCTACTTCGCGGGCGGAGAATTTCAGTGGGGCTTTCTTCGCACCTTGCTGGAACTGATGTAGGCTCTTGTATGGCCCACTCAATAGAACTGCACATCCGCTGGCATTTGAACGGGTTACAAGGGGGGCAGGGGCAAAGTGAACGGCCGTAAGCCCTATGGTGTACTTGGGCGCTACGTTCGGAAACACCCATCCACGAGCATTTTCCAACGTCGCCAAGTCAAGAACCGCTGCACTGGCGAGCATCTTCTTGCGCCACGACGCCGAACCCTTGGCCGCGAGCGCGGAGCGGGGCACCACGACGCCGATTCGCCCCGCTTCCGGGGCCGCGAGATTCGAGAACCGCCAGAGGAAGGCCTTGTAGAGGTCGGGGTCCCCGGTTCCCATACCAGGAAATGCGCCCGTGGTGAGGACGCGCCGAAGGGAGGCTGCAGCCCTAGTCTCCGCTTCAAGGCGGACCATGAGATCCCGTCGACTCTCCCGGTACTCGGCCTTGGCTGCCTCCTGTTCCCGCTGTGGGCGTGACCGCAGGCCCGGAAAGTGCCTCGCCCAGAAGCCGTGCTCCTCGATTTTGACCTTTTCCCACGGCGGATTGCCCAGAATGACGTCGAATCCGCCCCGAGCGCCCAAGAAGACCTGGGGAAAGCGAATGGGAAAGTGCAGCAATTCCAGCCCCTCGAACTCGCCCAGCGCCTTGACCTTCAACTCGGCTCGCAGGACATCGGCCGGGTGGCCATCGCTCGTAGCCACCTGCCCTTGGTCGATGGCTTCCCGGATTTCCGCGTTCGTGCGCGATGCGGCCAGGAGCGTGAAGAGATCGCCTTCCGACGCCATGTCGCGCTTCATCCGCTCGTACAGCGCCCGCGCTTCGTCGATCTCGGCGCTGGTCGCGTCGGTGAGCCGCGCAAGCTTCTCCAGCGGTTCGCGCAGGGACTCGAGCCGCTCGTGCGCGCGAAACGAGAACAGCTCGCCGCTCCCGGCCTGGAACAGCTCGGACGCCTCCTCGAACGACGCGATCCCGACCAGCGAATCGCCGTGGACCAAGTTCTGATCCAGCAGCGAAAGCGGGAGTCCGGGGACGAAGGTGTGGATCCAGAGCGACAGCCGCGCCAACTCGACCGCCAACGGGTTCACGTCCACGCCGAAGACGCAGTGTCGAGCCACCTGGCGACGGAGCAGCCGGACGTCTTCGATGGGGTCGCCCGACCAGTCCTCGCCGAGCGCGGTTGTCGCCGTCCGCCGCAGCCGAGCGAACTCCTCCTGCACGTCGGCGAGCGGTCGCTCGGCCAGGTAGTTCGCGAGTCGTCGCTCGATGCGGTCCACCGCGCCGACCAGGAAGTGTCCCGAGCCCATCGCGATGTCGGCGACTCGGAACTCGAAGAACCTCCGGCCCGCCTCGCGGTCCGACATCGCCCCAAGCCGCTCGACGTGCTCGTCCAAGGCGGGTTCGAGCGCACGGTCGAGCAGGTGTTCCACCGCGAACGCGGGAGTGTAGTACGAACCGCTGGACTTGCGGGCCCCCGAGCGGTTGTGGAGGTAGACCTCGCCGGTGCGCACGTCCACCCGGTCGCCGGGCTTGGCCGGGATGTACGTCCCGGTCCTGGCGTGGACGGTCAGGTCCATGTCGGCCAGCGACAGCTCGCTCTCCAGCAGTCCTTCGTAGATCGTTCCGAACTCGCGGATGCCGAGCGACCGAAAATCCACCGGACCTTCCGTTCCCTCCGGCGTCGCGTCGAGAAGCAACGCGGCGAGGGCCGGGGCGAACTCGCGGTCGGGGAGCGAGATCTCCGCGATCCGAGCGCCGAGCTCCGAGACGTCGGCGTCGGAGGCGAAGAGACTCCCGTTGTACGCCGGGACCTGCCACGCGGGGTTCCCGCGGTTGACCGCCAGCCAGATCTGCCTGATTTCGGACCAGATGAAGTCCTGGTCGGCGAACGGGACCTCCCTGCGCCGGTCGTCCTCGAGCCGCTGGGCGATCCGCTTGAGCGAGTGCTCTCGGTAGCTTCTCGAGGCGTGTAGCGGCAGGTGGTCGCGGTCTTCCGCGTACGCGACGAACAGCAGCCGGAAGAGGATGACAAGGGTCGCCTGGTAGGCTCGCTCGAGGTCGTCGACCGATGGGCCGGTCGGGTGCATCGCCGCGACGACGGCGCGGGAGAGCGGCGGGACCACCTCCTGGTAGATGCGTTCGCGGAGCCGGCCTCCCAAATCGGCGGCGTAGTCCTCGCTCGCGGCGAGGATGCCCTCGACGCTCCCGCTCTCCGACAGGGCGGAAGCGGAAAGGAGGAGCCAGAGATAGCCGGCGTGCTCCTCGGCGAGCAGATCGAGGTCGATCTCGACGAACGTCTCGACCCTGCCGCGCCGACCCGTGCCGACGCCGGGCTTGGTCGGATAGAGTCGCAGCGTGGCGTCCGCGATTGCGACCACCCAGTCGAGACTGTGGCGGTCGGCCTGCGCCAGCGCGTAGGACACGGGGGAGACTCCGTCGAACCGCGAACTCGTGGCGTCGATCTCCTCCGGTCGGTCCACGAGGACGGCGACGGCGGTTCTGCGGTCGTTGGCGAGGAGCAGCATCGCAGGTCCGTGCAGATCTTCCACCGAGAATCCGAGCCCACGGATCAGCTCGCGCCTTCGGAGTGGCTTGAGCGGGCGTGCTCGCTCGACCGCATCGCCCCAGTCCGTTCGCTTCGGCACGCCACGCTGCAGTTCCTGCATCGCGAAGAGCCCGCCGTTGCGGAGTCCCGGAATCGGATCTTCGAGCTGGGGGAGCTGTCGGTGCAGCAGACGGATCGCCGCGTGCCGGTCGCTCGCTTCCAACGCCTTGGCGCAGATGGCTTCGACTGCGGTGGCCGCCAGGTCTCGATGTTCGATCAGGTTGTGCGCGGTCGGGCCGCACACCGCCGCTCGACCGTTTCCCCAGGGAACGACGATCAGGACGGGCGTTGCGCGACCGGCCGAGCGCGTCTTGAACAGCGACCTGACCGCGCTGGCGCGAACGGGATCGCCCCCCAGCGACACTTCGACGACCTCCAGCGCGTGGGGTCCCTTGCCTAGGAACAGAAGTGCCGGGCGATCTCCGACGGTCACATGACGGGGTTCCAGGTGTCTGATGGTCGACGTCCTTGGGGGTGTCCGCTTACCTTGTGCGAAGAAACGAGCCGCCGTTCGTGGCGTTTCCCGCGTCGGCGCTGTGTCGCTCCGTGTGGCGAGGAGAATCTGTGGAGACGTCTTTGCGGGGAGCGCGGTACCCCGGTTCCCCGAGGTCCGGGCCCGCGTATGCGCTCGCCGGATCGCGGCGCGTCGCGGCAATGCGGTCTCGAGCGATAACCCTAACGGCATGTTCCCGTCGTCACAAGGGCTTCGGGCAGGAAATGGGAGATCTTCTAGTTGTTTTCAACTCTCTCCGGTCGAAGCAGGTCTTTCAGGCTCGACTGTATGGGGATCGCCTGGCCGGACTGAAGCGGGTCGACGCGGAGAGCCGGATCGTCAACCCGGTGGGTGTTTTCGCCTTGTGGTCCGCCCATATGGCCATGCCGCGGATCGCGTGACCGAAATGAACCCGCTGAACGATATCGATCTGTCCCGCCTGTACAACGATCCGGAATCGGATCGGGTGGAACGTAAAAGATCGGCTTCGGACCGACGCAAGATCCGGCGAACGATATGCGCCTTCGCCAACGATTTGCCGAACCATGGCTTGCCAGGAGTGATCTTCATTGGGGTCGAAGACGACGGCGGTTGCGCCGACGCGGCCATCGACGACCGACTCCTGACCAGACTCGCCAGTTTTAGAGACGACGGGATCATGCCCATGCCATCCCTCGTCGTCCAGAAGCACGTGTTTTCCGGGTGCGAAGTCGCGGTGATCGTAGTCGAGCCGTCCCGGAGTCTCCCAGTGCGCCTTGACGGAAAGGTCTGGGTAAGGGTCGGTCCCACGGTACGGGCCGCAACCCCGGACGAAGAGCAAACCCTTAGCGAGCGTCGGCATGGCGCTTCGCCCTTCGACCATCGGCCGGTTCGCGAAGCGTCGATGCGGGACCTGGATCTCGACTATTTCAAGTTGCACTATCTGCCCAAGGTCGTCGCACCAGAGGTCCTAGCCGAAAACCGGCGATCCACCGCCGATCAACTTCGTTCCCTGCGCTTGTTCTCGGAAGACAAGCCGACCTGGGGAGCGATTTTGGGGCTCGGTACGAATCCGCAGCAATGGAGTTCAGGAGCTTATGTACAGTTTCTGCGCATTGCGGGCACGGAGATTACCGATCCCATCCGGTGTCAGCAAGTCCTTGCAGGCCGACTCGAGGACGTCTTGGGCGGCCTGGACAATCTCTTGAGATTGAACATCGTAACGGATGCGGACTTCGCTCACACTGCCCGTGAGAAGCGTTCGCCCGACTACCCGCTGGCGGCGCTCCGGCAACTTGCAAGAAACGCGGTTATGCACCGGAGCTACGAAGAATCGAACGCACCGGTTCATGTCTACTGGTACTCGGATCGGGTGTGGATTCAGAGCCCGGGAGGCACGTACGGCAAGGTCACCGCGGAGAATTTCGGCAGCGGAGCCGTCGATTACCGGAATCCACTGGTCTCCGAGATGATGTACCACTTGGGTTTCGCTCAGAGGTTCGGTTTCGGTTTGCATATCGCGAAGACGGCGCTTGAGAGGAACGGCAATCCCGACGCGGAGTTCGACATCCAACCTTCGTGGGTTCGCGTCACCGTGCGAGCCGCGCCATGACCATCGCCGCCTTCTACAATCCCCAGGGGCGGTCGGGCGTCACTTCGCTGGTCTACCACCTCGCCTGGATGTGCTCGGATGCAGGCCTCGACGTGCTCGTGGTCGACCTCGATCCGCAATCGAGCCTGACGCGCATGTTCGCCAATGACGAGGATCTCGATCCTGGAGTCGAAGTTGATGCCGAGGGTACGCTGTACGACGCCCTTGGCGCCTCGAATGGAGGAGCGACGTCCTTTCGCGTTGCCGAGCCGGCGCCGGGTTTGGGCTTGGCGCCCGGGGGGCTTTTGTTGGGAACGCTGGTGGACGAGTTGTCGCGGCAGTGGTCCGCGTACTTGGCGGGAGACGCAGGCACGGTGCCTCTGTTGACGGCGCTTTCGCGCATCTTGGACCGTAGTGCGGCCGACGTCGGAGCGTCGATGGTATTGGTGGACCTGGGCCCGAACGTCGGGGTGCTCAACCGTACCGCACTGGCTCTTGCCGACTTGGTCGTCGCTCCGGTGGTCACGGATCTGCCGTCGCTTCAGGGCTTGCGCGTGTTGGGGCCGACGATTCGCCAGTGGCGTGAGGAGTGGGTGGAAGCGAGGAGCCGCAATGAAGCGTCGCATCCCGGTCTTTCCGAAGGTGGGATGCAACTGATCGGGTATGTCGTTGTACAGCGCGCGAATCGGCTGAGCCGCTTGATCGGGCGGAGTTGGTATATGAGTCGAATTCCGAGGATATACAGCGAGAGCATCCTCGATGGGTTCGTGCCTTCGGACACGATGGATGCGCGCAGCGACCCGCATTGCTTGGGTGTCCTCCGACCATACGATTTTCTGGAGCCCATGGCGCGAGAAGCGTCGAAGCCGATTTTTCGCCTAAAATCAGCGGATGGAGTGGCTGGGGGTCAGGAGAGGGCGGTGCGACATTGTCATCAAGAGTATCGAGACTTGGCGAAGGCGATCACCGATCGGGCAGGGTTGGTTTTCCCTGAATAGGTCGTGTACGAGTAGTCGACCGAAAAGCGGGCCGGATCCTGCGATGCACGAGGGGGCGATCCCAGCGTCCATACCCATTCTGGAATGGTGCGACGCTCGGCCGCCATCGCCGCGATCGTGATCCGCGTACCCGTTGCCCCCGCACTTCTCCGGTGGGCGCGCGAGCGATCGGGGATCTCCAGTGGGGAGCTGATGGCGAGATTCGAGAAGCTGTCGGAGTGGGAATGCGGGCGGGTTCAGCCCACGCTCGAGGAGTTGGAGGCGTTCGCGCGCGCAGCGCATGTCCCGGTCGGCTATCTGTTCCTCACGGAACCCCCGCATGAACCCGTTCCCATACCCGACTTCCGAACCGATTCCGGCAAGGAAGCGATGCGCTTCAGTCCAGACTTGTTGGACATCGTCTACGCATGCCAGGAGAGACAGACGTGGTATGAGGAATACGTTTGTGCATCTGGACGATCGACACCTGATTTTGTGGGCAGCGTCGCGGTTGACACGGCTCCCGAGGTCGTGGCCGATGACATGCGACGGACGCTTGAATTCGACGTGTCGGCCCGTCGGGGGTGCGATTCGTGGACGGACGCCTTGCGGCGGTTGATTCGGAACACGGAGAAGGCCGGCGTGCTCGTCATGGTCGACAGCGTCGTCGGAAGCGACAGTCGTCGTCGCCTCGATCCGGGCGATTTCGTCGGATTCGCGTTGTCCGATCCACTCGTGCCGCTGGTCTTCGTCAACGGTCGCGCCGCCGAGGCGATTCGGGCGTTTACGCTTGCCCATCAGCTGGCGCGTGTTTGGCTTGGCACCTCCGCGCTGTCGAACTACGCCGTCGCGCCGAAGCCGGGTTACCGGCGGGAAGAAGTCTGGTGCGACGCCGTAGCCGCGGAATTCCTGGTTCCCGCCGCGGCGCTACGCTCCGAATTGGTGCGCGACGAGCCGCTGGTGGACGCGTTGTCCCGCTTGGCCCGCGTCTTCAAGGTGAGCGCTCCGGTCGTCTTGCGGCGTCTCCTCGACGTCGGCTGGATCGACCGTCGTCGCTTCGACGTCGAGTGGAGTCGGAAGGGCGAGTGGATGAGGAGCCTCGCGCTGCGGAGTGACGAGGGCGATCGCCATGGCGCGCCGACGTCGACACCGAGTCGACGATTTGCGCGTGCGATCACCGCGAGCGTCCTCGAGGGTCGCACGCTCTACCGCGACGCTTTCAGGATGCTGGGAATTGAGAAGACCTCGACCTTCGATCAACTGGTTCGGGATCTCGGCGTCTTGGAGTGATCGTGCGTCCGATTGGCGCAGGCGCCTGCGTCCACTCGGGGAATGCGCATCGCGGAGGAGGCCGTTGTCGCGGATCCGGTGGCGATAGTGACCTTGAGCGCGCCCGTCTCCGGGTCGGAGATCCCGCTGAGGCTGGCGCGTCAATGCGCCCCCTCGATCCGTCGTCAGCGTTGCCACGATGTCGACGTGCCGTCGATACGGGTCGAGAGCGCGGCGCAACCGGGCGGGGAGATCGACTGGCGCATGGGCCCCGAGACGGAGCCCGCGGCCTGGATGTTCCCGCGAGAGCCCAACGGGAGGAGCCACTGCCGGGGCCGTCTACCGCGCTGCGGCGATCCTCTCCTCGGCGATCCAGTCCGCGGCCGCCGCCGTGCTGATCCCGAGTTCCTTGGCCCGCTCGATGACGTGGAGCGTCTGGTCGTAGATCTGCGTGACCTTGGCGTAGATCGTGAAGTCCTCGGTGGGTCGTCCGCCGACCTCCTCCTGGCAGCGGATCAGGCCGCCGGAGTTGACCAGGTAGTCGGGCCCGTAGGTGATGTCCATCGCGGCGAGCTCGGCGCCGTGGCGCGCCTCGGCCAGCACGTTGTTCGCGCCGCCGGCGATCGCGGCGCAGCGCAGGCGCCCGATGGTGTCGTCGTTGATCACGCCGCCGATCGAGTTGGGCGAGAAGACGTCGCATTCGACGTCGTAGACGTCGTCCGGCGACACGACCGCCGCGCCCAGCTCCTGTTCGGCCTTGGCGACCAGGGGCGTGAAGACGTCGGTCACGGTGAGCCGGGCGCCGGCTTCGGCGCAGAACTGGGCCACGGAGTACCCGACGTTGCCCAGGCCCTGGACGACGACGTGTCGCCCGGCCAGCGAGTCGCTGCCGGTCGTCGCCTTGAGCACCGCGCGGATCCCGCAGCTCACGCCGTAGGCCGTGGTCCGAGACGGATCGCCCGCTCCGCCGGCCGACTCGTTCACGCAGGAGACGTGCTTCGTCACGCTCCGCATGACCGCCATGTCGTGGGAGTTGGTGCCGATGTCCTGGCCCGCGACGTACTCGCCGGCCATGGTGTCCACGAACCGTCCCATGGCGCGGATCAAGGCCGGGTTCTTGTCGGTCCTCGAATCGGCGATGACGACCGACTTCGCGCCGCCCAGATCGACGCCCGCGATCGCCGCCTTGTAGGTCATGCCGCGGGCGAGGCGCAGCACGTCCTCGAGCGCGGCCTCCTCGGTCTCGTAGGGGAGCATCCGGATGCCGCCCAGGGCGGGGCCCAGCGTCGTGTCGTGCACGGCGACGATGGCCCGCAGGCCCGATTCGTTGTCGTTGCAGAAGACCACCTTCTCGTAGTCGTGCTCTCTCAGTCGCGGAAAAACCTGCATGGAGCGGGTCGCCCCTCTCTTGGTTCGCGTGATCGGGGGAGAACGGCCGCGCGGGGGCCGTCTCGGGCCGTGAAAGATAAGCCCTGCGGTCGCCCCGCATGGGCCCGCCCGCCCTCGGGAGACGGCGCGCACGCTTGCCCCGGGCGGGCGCGAGCGCCTACGGTACGCATGCTCGCAACGACGATGTCCGGGTCTCGGCGGCCGCGCACCCGCTCGGGCGCCAAGGAGATCCCCCGCCCGGGAGACGCAATGGCGATTCCGCGCGCACGCACGGCCGCATGGACGGCGCTGGCCGTCTCGGCTGTCCTTCTCTCCGGCCTCCGCGCGCCCGCCGACGGCCAGGACGGGGACGATCCGGCGGCGGTGCTGGTCGGCCGCCTGACGCTCGAGGAGTACAAGGCCACGCTGAAGGAGCTCGCCCGCTTCGGCGATCGGCGCCAGGGGACGCAGCGCAACCGGGACGCCGTCGACTGGATCGAGGCGTGGCTCGAGGACGTCGGCTGCGCCGACGTGGAGCGCGTCTTCTACACCTATCCGCCGCCGGACGCCCGTCCCGCGAGGCGCAGCGGCTCGCGCGCGCGGCCGAGGCGCCCGCCGGCGCTCAACGAGGACGTCGCCACGGCGACCGGAGGGCGCGTGGGACGACGGGGCCCGGGCGCGGGCGGCAGCGCGATCTTCGGGTATCGCGGACCGACCGGCGTCAACCGCGACCCGATGGCGCAACCGGACGAGCGAATCCGGGAGTTGAACCGCGAGGAGCCGGTCGACGGCGAGCGCTCCCAGGTCCACTGCACCAAGATCGGGACGACGCGCCCGGACGAGATGTACATCGTGGGCGCGCACATGGACGGTCACGGCGTGAACGAGGCGGTCGACGACGACGGCTCCGGCACGGCCCTGGTGATGGAGCTCGCCCGCATCCTGAGCGCGCCCGGCGTCGAGACCAAGCGCTCCATCCGATTCGCGCTTTGGAACAACGAGGAGACCGGGCTCAACGGCGCGCGCGCCTATGTGGCCCAGCGCCGGGATCTCCAGGGGATCGAGGACCCGCCCGGTTCGGGTCGGTACCCCGAGCCCCGGTGGCTGGGCATGATCCAGCACGACATGGTGCTTTGGGACCACGGCGCGCCCGGTCCCGACGGGCGCGTCAGCCGGGACCAGCGCCCGGAGGCCGACGTCAACGTCGAGTTCCAGGCGAACTCGGAGAAGGCGGCCGAGTCGATGGCGCTCGCGTTCCTCTTCAAGGCCGCCAACGAGCGCTACGCCACGGACTATCCGGCGACGGTCGGTCCGCACATGACGAACACCGACTCGACGCCGTTCATGAACCTCGTGCCGTCGATCAGCCTGCGGGAGAACGAACGGGGCGCGCACGTGGGCGCCGGCTGGAATCCCCACTGGCACCAGCCGTCGGACGTGTGGACGACCTTCACGGACGACGACTTTCGCCTTGGTCTGAACGCCGCCCAGACGACGCTGGCCGCCCTCGCGCAGCTGGCCGGCGCCGTGGTGGACCCGTAGGTCCCTCGCGGGGCCTTGCGACGCTCGGTTGAACCGAGGAAGGGACCGGTGTACGACGTCGTCGTGGTCGGAGTGGGCGGGATGGGCAGCGCCGCCGTGTACCATCTCGCGAGGAGCGGCCTCGAGGTCCTCGGTCTGGAGCGCTTCGGCGTCGCGCACGCGCGCGGCTCCTCGCACGGATCCACGCGCATCATTCGCCTGGCCTACTTCGAGGGTTCGCGCTACGTCCCGTTGCTGCGCGCCGCGTACCGCCACTGGAGGGAGCTCGAGAGCGTCTCGGGCGAGTCGCTCCTCGAGACGACCGGAGGCCTCGACGTCGGGCCGCCCGGCAGCCGGGTCGTCGCGGGAAGCCGGCGCTCCTGCGTCGCGCACGGCATCCCCTTCGAGGAGCTGACCGGGGCCCAGGTCAACCGGCGCTTCCCCGGGTACGGCGTCCCGGAATCGTGGCGCGCCGTCTTCCAGGCCGACGCCGGCTACCTGCGCTCCGAGGCCGCGATCCGGGCCCACGTCGCCCTGGCCCGGGCGCTGGGCGCCGAGATCCTGACCGAGTCGCCGGTGCGCGCGTGGGCGCGCCGTCCGGGCGGCGGACTGCGGGTCGAGACGGCCCGGGGCGTCTTCGAGGCGCGCAAGCTGGTGTTCGCCGCAGGCGCCTGGACGGGGCGGCTCGTCGGCGAGCTCGCGCCCCTGTGTCGGCCCGAGCGGCAGGCGATGCTCTGGACGGAGCCCCTCGACGAGGCGGCGTACGAGCCGGATCGGTTCCCGGTCTTCGTTCTGGACGCCGAAGAGGGGACGTTCTACGGGTTTCCGAACGACCGGGGCGAGGGCTTCAAGATCGGCAAGTTCCATCACCGGCGAGAGCCCGTGCCCGACCCCGACCGCCTGGACCGGACGTGCTCGGCGGAGGACGAGGCGACCGTGCGCGAGGGCGTCGCGCGCTACTTCCCGAAGGCGAACGGGCCGATGCGCCGCATGACGGCCTGCATGTTCACGAACAGCCCCGACGAGCGCTTCGTCCTGGGCCGCCACCCGACCGAGAAGGACGTCTTCGTCGCCGCCGGCTTCTCGGGCCACGGGTACAAGTTCTGCAGCGTGGTCGGCCGGATCATGGCCGACTTCTGTCTGGGCGAGGAGGATCGGTGGGACTTGCGGGGCTTCGGCGCGCGGAACCGCTGAGGCGAGGTCGGGCCGCAAGCCTCCCCTTCGACGGCGAGTCCCCTGGCGGGGTCAGCCGTTCGCCAGCGCCTCGAGCGCTTCGACGGCCAGCTCCCGGATGAACCCGTCGTAGGCGTCCGCCACCGGCAGCCCGACCGCCTTGTCGAGCATCGCGCGCGCCCTCTCCCGGCCGTCGTCCTCGTCCAGGCTGGGGAGCCGGACCGCGTACTCGTAGAGCGCGACCCTGGACTCGGGCTCGAGCTGCAGCGCCTGCTCGAACAGCACGACGGCCGCCTCCTTGTTTCCGCCGTACAGCTGGCGCGCCACGAACCCCGCCTCGTCGATGTCGGCGTGCCAGCCGCCGAGCGCGATGCGGGCTTCGGCCAGGTAGGGATCCAGGCGAATCGCCTCGTCGAGCATTTGACGAATGCGTCCGGCGAGTCCCTCGCGAAGTATCGTCACGGTGCCGACGCCCTGGGCGTAGCGCCCGAGCGCGTGCGCGGCCTGGAAATACGCCTGCGCGTTGGTCGAGTCGGCGTCGATCGCGGCTTCGCCCATCGCGATCGCCCGTCGCGCCACCTCGTCGCGCTCCTCCTCCGACGCCTCGAAGTGCAGGTGGACGGCCAGGGACTGGGCTGCGACCGCGTACCCGGCGGAGGTCGCCAGCGCCTCACCCATGTCGGCCGCCTCCAGGAGGCGGCCCTCGACGTAGGCGGACCTCGCCTCCTCGAGGGATTGCGCGGTCGCGGCGGACGATGGCGAGAGCGCGAGCACGCCCGGCGCGAGAAGGCGAATCGCGGCGCGCGCCCGCCAGCGTGTCCGGATCTCGGTAGCCCTCGCGACCATGAGCGAGGGGCAGACCGGCGACGGGTTCGGGCGGGGAGCGTTCAAGGGAGTCGGCGAGGCTGGAGTGGGCGAGCGTCCGGCTCGCACACGACGTTGGAGATCGTCTGGACTACGGGCAAGGCGTCGCGGCGGTTCCGCGGACGCGGTTTCGCGAGCGTCGCGCGAAGCGCCGCAGTCGTCGTCCGTGCACGGGCGGACGCGGGCTCGCCCAAGCCGCCGGACGTTCGCCGACGAGCGCCCGGGAACGATCCCGAAACGACGGCGCGGGACCGGCGGCTTCCCGTCACCTCCGACGGAAGAGCCACCCTCCGTACACCAAGCTCCTGTAGAAGACCAGCGGCTCCTCGAAGCCCGCCTTCCGGGCCAACTCGACGATCCGCGCCTCGGACGCGAAGTGGATGCCCTCGCGGATGCGCCGCCCGAAGGTCGCGGCCTCGTCGGGAGGCAGCTCCCGGACGGTCCAGTAGCGGCGCCACGCCGACATCAGGGCGTCGAACTCCTTGGACTCGGGGTCTCCGTGGAGGTCGAAGAGCGCGAACGCGCCGCCCGGCTTCACCCGTCGCGCGACGTCCGCCAGCAGATCCGCCTTGCCGCCGTCGTCCGCGGCGAAGTGAAGCACGTTGAAGAGCGTCGCGGCGTCGAAGAGCGCGTCGCTCGGCACGTCGGCCGCGTACCCCCGATGGTACGAAACCCGGTCGCCGACTCCCGCCTGCTCGACGCGGCGGCGGGCAAGGTCCAGCATGGGACCGGAAGGATCGACGCCCAGAAGGCGAAGATCGGGGCGAAGCCGCCCGAAGGCGACGAGCTCGACGCCGGTTCCGGCGCCGACCACCATCACGCGGCCGCCGAGGGGGACGTCGGCGTCGATCAGCGCGAGCGTCATCTCGAACAGCGTGTCGTAGCCCGGGATGAGCCGGTGGGCGAGCGCCTCGTACCCTTGGCCGTACCGACCGTCGAAGTCGAAGGGGCCCTTGTCGGAGGAGGTCGCGTCCATGGGCGTCGCTTCCCCTTGACCGCGCCGCCGCGCAGGCCGACGGTGTTGAAGACGCGGGATTCCCGTACCGCTCGCGAAGGATCCGCTCGAGCGGCGGAAGATCCCCAACGGAAACTGGGGTCAGGATAACCTCGACGGTGAAGAAGACAAACGACGGTGCGCCTCTCCGGCGTCCGGACGGCACGTTGCCGAGGCGCGAATTCGTGGTCGCTTCCGGCCTTGCGGCCCTCGCGGCCGCCGCGCCCGGTCGCTTCCAGGCCGATTTGAAGGGGCTGAGCGGGTCGGCCCGGACGCCTCGGGTGGACGGGGAGCGGCTGAACGGCATCCTGCGCGTGTTTCGCCGCTTCGGAGGCACCGACGACGGAGGGACCACCCGCCTCGCGTACAGCGACGAGGATCTGGCCGGGCGCGACTACGCGGCCCAGGCGATGCGGAGCGCCGGCCTGGAGGTGTCCGTCGACCTGGCGGGCAACTTGATCGGTCGGCGCGAGGGCGTCGAAGCCGACCTCGCGCCCATCGTCGTCGGCTCGCACATGGACACGGTGCCGGGCGGGGGAAGCTACGACGGTCAGCTCGGATCGGCGGCCGCCCTCGAGGTCGCCCTGACGCTGCGCCACCACGGCGTCGAGCTGCGGCGTCCGCTGGAGGTCGTCGTGTTCCAGAACGAAGAGGGCGGAAAGACGGGGAGTCGGGCCTTGGTCGGACGGGTCGCGGCCTTCGAGCTGGACGTCCGGACGGCGTCGGGGTTCACGATCGGCGAGGGGATCGCTCGGCTCGGAGGCGATCCCGAGCGACTGGGCCGAGCCCGGCGCAGCGCGGCCTCGGTCGCCGCCTTCCTCGAGCTGCACATCGAGCAGGGCGCGTTGCTGGAGGAGGCGGACGTCCAGATCGGCGTGGTCGAGGGCATCGTCGGCATTCGGCGCTGGAACGTGGTCGTCAAAGGGGCGCAGAACCACGCGGGGACGACCCCGATGGACCTGAGGAACGACGCGCTCGTCGCGGCGGCCGATCTGGTCGTCGCGGTCCACGACGTCGCCGTCGGCATGGAGGGCCGCCAGGTCGCGACCGTCGGCAGGATCGAAGCGCTGCCCGGCGCGTCCAACGTCGTGGCCGGCGAGGTGCGGGCCACGCTCGAGATCCGCGACCTGGACATGGCGAAGATCGACGCGGTGTTCGAGGCGATTCGGGCGCGGGCCGACGAGATCGCGGCCGCCCGCGCGGCGTCCTTCGCCTTCGATCAATTCTACGAGAGCCTGGCGGCGCCCACCGATCCGCGGCTTCGGGACGTCGTCGAGGCGTCGGCGACGGAGCTGGGCTACACGTCCATGCGAATGCCGTCCGGGGCCGGCCACGACGCCCAGAGCATGAGCGAGCTGGGGCCCGTCGGCATGATCTTCGTCCCCAGTCGCGGCGGAATCAGCCATTCGCCCGACGAATACACCGACCCCGCCGACGCGACTCGGGGCGCCGACGTGCTGCTCGCGACGCTGCTCACGCTGGACCGCACGCTGGAGTAGACGATGGAGCGCCGCGGTCTGCGGCGCGCTGTGGGCCGAAGCGCCGAAGCCGCCGGGTGCGTTGCGCTGCGCTGCAGGGTCCCAGCGTCGGGAGGAACGGTCGGCTTGCGCGTCCGGCGTCCACGGGGGTTCGCCAACGCGGGACCGGGACCGCGTCAGACGTAGGTGACCCACCCCCATGGATCCGGGCCCTTGCCCGTGGCCAGCTCGAGAAACCGGCGCTGGATGCGCTCGGTGATCGGGCCCCGGCGTCCTTCGCCGACCTGCAGCCCGTCGACGGAGCGGATGGGAGCGACCTCGGAGGCCGTGCCCGTGAAGAACAGCTCGTCGGCCGCGTAGAGCATCTCGCGCGGCACCAGCTGCTCCCAGACCGCGAGCCCGAGCTCCTCGGCGATCTTGAGGACGGAGTGCCGGGTGATGCCGGAGAGCGACGTGCCGTCCAGGATGGGCGTGACGACGTCGCCGTCGACGACCAGGAACAGGTTCTGGCCGCTGCCCTCGCTGACCAGGCCGTTCGGCCCCAGGCCGATCGCTTCGCCGTATCCGTGGCGGACCGCCTCCTGGACCATCAGCGTCGAGCCCAGGTAGTTGCCCGCCGACTTCGCGCCGCTGGGGATGGTGTTCGGCGCGGGCCGATTCCAGGACGACACGCCCACGTCGACGCCCTCGGCCAGGGCGTCCTCGCCTAGGTACGTGCCCCAACTCCAGGCGGGGATGTAGGTCTCGATCGGACTCCGATCCGGGAACATGCTGGCCGCTCCGTAGCCCCGCAGCACCATGGGGCGGATGTAGGCGGAGCTCAGCTCGTTCTTCCTGACCGTGGCGCACGCGGCTTCGGCCAGCTCGTCGATGGTGTGCTCGGGCTGCATCCGATAGGCGCGACTGGACCGCATCAGCCGCTTGAGGTGGTCGTGCAGCCGGAAGATCGCCGGCCCGTTGGGCGTCTCGTAGCACCGGACGCCCTCGAAGACGGACGCCGCGAACTGCACCGCCAGGCTGAGGATGTGGACGTTCGCGTCCTCCCAGCGCACGAAGTCGCCGTCCTTCCAGATCCACCCGTCGCCTTCCAGCCGCGCGCCCCTACTCATTCGAGGCCGCTCCGTCGGCGTCTCGCAGGTACGAGTCGGTGCCGTCCAGCCAGTCCTGCCTGGGGGGCGTGAACACGTCCAGGTCGACGGTGTCCTCGAGCGCCTCGGCCTCGTGCGGCACGTTGCTGGGGAGGTGGAGGATCTCGCCGGTGCGGACCACGAGCTCGTCGGGGCCGCCGTCGCCGATGCGGAACTTGAGCGCGCCGGAGAGCACGTACGTGATCTGCTCGTTGTCGTGGCTGTGCATCGGGACCACCGCCCCCTTCTCGAGGTAGACGTGGGCCAGCATCGTCCGTTCGCCCGTGACGAGGCTCCGCGAAATCAGGGGGTTCACGCGCTCGCGCGGGAGCTTCGAGACGTGGTAGTGCGTCGCTTGGCGGTCGGGCACCGGCAGCATTCTCCTCGGGGACTTGGGGCGTCGGTTCCCAATGTGCATAGGGACTCGACGGAGGGGAAGCGTCCGGCAGCTGGTCGGCTCCGAGGCGCTACGGCTGCCGCTGCGATGGGGGTGGTCGCGAAGCTCGGCACGTTCATCGGCGGTGGCGGTGCCGGCGTCGGGGGTTTGATCAGTCGCTCTCATTGCGTCGTCCAGCGGGTGGCGGACTCCCGCGTCGCGGCGGTCGCGTGCGTGCATGGCGTAGGCAAGCGAAGCGAGGGGCGGAGCTCTGCGGTTTAGCCTGCACTCGCTGAAGCCATTTACCAGCAATGGTTTCGGCAACCTTAACCGAGCGACTTTGCCGAGTGCTGCCGACGGGACCACAGCCCCGGTTCGGACGGGTCTGTGCTCCGTGCTCCGGATAAGGAGGAACTGCACCCAGTTGACAAGGATTTGACGCACGTTATCATTAGCGTCGACCGAAACGACGCTCCTGCCGACTAGAATCCGCACAACCTACATGCCCCCCCCCCCCCCCCAAACGCATGTAAAGAAAGGGTTTAGCCTACCCGCACCTGGCGGCCGCGGCGGCCGCGTCAATTCGAGTGTCGCTGTTCTCCAGAGTGTCGCCCATCCAGGCCATGACCGGGGGCCGACGCGATCCGGCCGACGGATGCCACAGTGGTGGCTGTTCCCGCATCCCGTTGCAGGTCCCGCTCCGTCATGGACGTTCCCGCACGGGTGGCGGCCAGGCATTCAAGCGGATCATCAAGGCTGGGGCCACCTGCTTGATGTGCAATCGCGCCCGCGCGCCTGCCGCCGAAGCCACCCTCAGCCTCGCAGGTTCCGGCTCATTGGCTGCACTCCTGCATCCGTGAGCTCGGTTTCGGCTAGAGCCAGCATCGGCCCCAGTTCGAATCTCCCGATGCCCGTTCGCCGCGTCGCTTCGCCTGCGCTGGCGGGATCCACCCGGTACCATCCGCAGTGGATGGGATCGGTCGCTGGCCATCGTAATCCCAAAAATCGCACTGAAACCCGCCTTATTCATGAACGAACAGAAAGCTTGTCGGCAGCCCTGTTTCCGACCGGTTTCGGCCGTCTGAAGGTTCGCGGGACGTTATATAGCCAACGATCAGCGTATTTGGCAATAGCCTCGGGCGCCCATCTGGATCCGTTCGCACCCGAACGCAGGCATACGGACGCGCTCCCGCCCCAAACCGCTCGCTTCCGCTTCGCCCCGCCCCGCAGCGGGGTCAGAACACCGGCTCGGGCAACCTTCGGAGTCGCTGCGTCAGCGTCCACCAGTGCGACGACGCCTCCGACGCGGTCATCGTGATCCGCCGCCCCGACACCGTGAAGCGCGCCGCCGTGCGCAGGGCCCGATCCAGCAGTCGCTTCAGGCTCCACCCGACGCCCGTCGCCTTCTCCATCAGCGTGCGCAGCGCGTGCACGATCTGGTACCCCATCGTCGAGATCAACAGGCGAACGTCGTTGCACGCGAACGCGTCCACGCTCTCCCCAGCCTCGACCTTCCGACCGCGGTAGCGCCTCTTCGGCCGCGGCGACGACGACAGCGCCGGCCGCACCTCGTTCACCAGTTCGCCCATGTGCGCCTCGGCCTTCCCGCGCCGCCTGTACAGCTCCAGCGCCTCGCGTCCCGACATCTCCTCTTCCTTGATCGAGGTCACGAGGTTGAACACGGACGGGAGCAGCTCGCCCACCCGCTCGACCACCACTTGGAGCAAGCGTCGCGGACGAGACCACGATCCCGCCTGGTACCGCTCCTCGAAGACCATCTCTCGCGGCGCGCCGTCCTTGGACGGGCCCAGCGCCATGAAGCCGTCGGTCACGTCTTCGGCCAAATCCTTCAACACGCTGTTGTTGCGAATCCGGCAGACGTAGCCCGTCCCCTTCGCCTCGAGCCCCGCGAGCAGACCCTCGCTCGGAAAGCCGGCGTCGAGGCGCACATCGATCTCTTCGGCAAGCTCGCCGCGCACGCGCTCCACAACGTCGGCGATGAACCCGAGGGCGCCGTCGGCGGCGTGGACCTGGCCGTTGCGGAGACGCGCGTCGAGCATGTCCCCCGTGTCCCCCACCGACGCCACGATGGGCTGATAGACCTTGCGGTTATAGTACCCGTTCCACGCGCCGCCCGGCTGCTTCCCGTGAACGTCGATGGGAGGGCCGTCGACATCGACGGTCAGCCGTCGGTGCAGCCGACCGCCGCCGATGGCTCGGAACCTCCACTTCACGAACCTGGCGAGCTCCTCGCGAAGGATCTTGCGGTTCTCCTCCGAACTCAACAGCGCCACGATGCGCGACAGCGTGGGCTGCGACGGCAGCGAGTGGTCGGCGGCGGCCGTGCCCTTGCGGTCGCACACGGCGAGCGCGAAGGCGGGATCGTTGCGGTACGCGTCGGCGTCGTTGTGGTCGGGGCGTCCCTGAGCGGCGAGCACGAACAGCGTGCGCAGGCACTCCTGCATCGAGTGCGTGATCTTGCCAGGCTGGCGGGGGTCCTTGATGCGGGCGGCGATGCGTTCGACGACGCCGCTGCGTTCGAGGATCTCGCGGACTGCGACGGCGCCGGCGTCGGCGGTGATCTCGAGGGGTTCGGACTTGAGCTTGAGGGATCGGTTGAAGAAAAGTGAAAGGTTCACGGTTCACCCTGGCCGGTCGGCCCGGTCAGCGGGAGACTGAATATTAACCCGCTGAAAGATAAGACGCTTACCGCATCAACTCAACCCCCCGCCAAGCGCTCATGAATAAGGCGGGTGAAAACGGAGACACAGCTATCCCGGTGCCCAGGATAGCATCAAACGATCTTGCCAATAGCGTCACGGCGCTGGACTTCGCTGGGATTGTCGTTGAGCTCATTTGTTTCGTCTCAACGCCCATTCGCAAACCAAATAACTCAACCCAAAAGAAGAGGACCTAAAATGAAAATGAACGGACTGGCGCGCAGTGGCTTCTGTGTGGCGTTGACGGCCACGCTATCGGGGTGTTCCTGGCTTTTCGTCGACGGTCCGCCCCGAGTGCGTCCTGGTCAAGCGATGCCTGCGTATGCCCAGTGCACGGAGAGCATGGCGTTGCCCAATCTGGATATTGCCGGTGCGGTTGTATCTGCCATTGGAGCGGCGGCATCCGTGGCCCTGATAACCGAGCTGGACGGAGACGAAGAGGGGCCCTATATCGTTGGTGCCGCCGCGAATGCTGCGTGGACTGTGATCTATGGAGCGGCCGCGAGTAGCGGAAAAAAGAAGGTGAGAGCGTGTCGCCAGTTCTTAGCGACTCCTGTGGCGCCGCCGACGTATCTTGCAGCCGATTCGGTGAGATGGCTGTCGCACGATTGGAAAGGCACTGAACAGTTGCTAGTTCCGAAGCGGCATTAGGGCGACTCAATCAACGAAATGGGACCGCCGTAACTGAATCTCGAGTGCCATGGTATCTATAAGATGATGAGCCTGCATACAACCCCAAGAGCCCAACCTCGGGTCTCGCGAATCCTTACAGCGCTGATGCTTCCGGTAGTGGCGATTGGTTGTGGCAACGATCAAGTTGCGCTCACCCAGCCGAATCGAGCCCCGATCAACACTGCAGCGATTCCGCCCCAGACCGCAACGGTGGGTCAGGCGGCAACCGTAGATGTCGCGAGCCACTTTACAGACCCTGACGGAGACGGGCTAAGCTTCGGCGCAGTCACTTCAGATGCCGACGTTGTCCTTGCATCCATGTCGGGCAGTGTGGCCACCGTTTCGGCGGTCGCTCGAGGCCGTGCTACAGTCACGGTCACGGCCCGAGATCCAGGCGGTCTGTCCACCGAAACCGCGTTCCCCGTGACCGTTCCAAACCAGCCGCCTATCGCTGCCGGCGTCGTTCCCGATCAATCCGTGATTGTCGGAGCTTCGGTTGCCATGGACATGGCTGCCTACTTCACGGATCCAGATGGCGATGCCCTTAAGTACGCTGTGGCCGCCTCCGACGTTAGTGTTGCATCGGCGGCAATATCAAGTGGCACCGCAACGTCAACCAGTGTGGTGACCATAACGAGCGTTGCAAGAGGCAGCGCGTCAAATCGCTCGTCGACGTCAGTCCTGCTGCGTCTTGGACTCCAGAGAGGATTCTCGCAGATTTCTATGTGGCTCTTTGGGGTGACTTCAATGGCTTGCAGATGCACGGTATGTCGACGTGGAATTTGCAAGACATATTTGTGAATTTGCGAGAAAGTAGACATCTCCGACCGTACACGTCTTCGTCTCCTCGTATTGGTCTTTCAGGACGCAGGGTGCGAGCAGGATCATCTCTTTACCTTCATTGGACGCCAACGGGCGCGCTCAGTCCCACGAGCATTCAAGTCAACGCAGCGGACGGTGGGCGGCTTCCGCAACACATATCGATGTGGGCGTTTCGTGTGCGGTAGGGCAGAAGGCACCAAGGATGCGTGGCGTCGACGCCATCAATGGTCGGCGCGCGGTTTTGGGGAACAATGGGGATTGGTTATCGTGCTTGCCGCAAGGCAACTCATATCGGCGGTGCGTAGCAACAATATATCGACATTTTGTTTTATTCGGAATGGAGAGTAGAACGCGATCATGAGAACCAAGCGCGTTTGGTTTGCAGCACTGTCGGTTGTGGTTTCAATCGCCGCCTGTGTGTCCGTCAAGGCGACCCGTCTCCCTGGGAGTGCGGCGCTGCGCCCGCTGCCCGCCGATAGTGTGGACGTGTATTTCGCAGATGAAGAGCTACCAGACGACGATTGTGTGCGTGTGGCGGTGTTGACGGGATCGGGGGCGAGCTCTTGGACGGATGTCGGGGACATGCTGAACAAAATGCAGGAGGAGGCGAGTAAATTGGGAGCGAACGTCGTAAGCGTGCGTGGTGTTGAAGAGCCGAGTACGGGAGAGAGGGTTGTGAACGCATTGTTCGGGGCGGATGCCAATCGACGCGCGGATGCAATTGCGCTGCACTGTCCCGCTTCAGATCGACGCTGAAATGTGGCGCGAGTGATGTGCTTGGTGGGCACCGCGAGAGGGCTGTAAAAGGGAATTCGGCTGTGGATGCGCCGGGTAGATGCAGTGGCGCGGGGAAGGGATTGTGGCAGGGTCGGCCTGGGGTGGCAATCGGACCAGACGCGGCGAGGTGCCGCGTGGCCACCGCAACGTAGAGGTCCGGTCGGGCTTTCTCGGTGCCCGGTCACCCCAGCGGCTGTCTGGCGAGTCGGGTTTGCTGTTCCGCGTGTTCGGGTGCTATCAATGTCCAACGAAGGACCAGTGCCCCGCTCCTTGGTTCCACTTCCATGGCCCGAATTCGGATCGCTTCGGCCCGGACGCTCGGCGTCGGGATCGCGGCAGTCGCGATCCTGGCCTTCCGGTGGCCCGCCGCCACCGCTCAGACCGTGGTGGGTCTCGTCGTGGAGGAGGGATCCGGCGTGCCCGTCGTGGGCGCGATGGTGTCGCTGTTCGATGCCGAAGGCGAACGGATCGACCGGATGTTGTCGACGGCGGCCGGGCGGTTCGGACTCCGGGCCCGGGGCGGGGGATCCCACTACCTGAAGGTCGAGCGCATCGGGTACGCCACGACCGAGACGCCGGCCTTCGAGCCCACCGACGACGATCCCCCGCATCGCATCGAAGTCCCGGTCGAGGCGATTTCCTTGGCGGGCATCGACGTTCAGGGCGGACGCCGCTGCGAGGTGCGACCCGAGGAGGGGAACGTCACCGCCCGGGTCTGGGACGAGGTGCAAAAGGCGCTGTCCGCAGAAGCGTGGGCCCGCGAAGCCGCGCTGTATCGCTACACCCTGCTGCGCTTCGAGCGCACCCTGGACCGCGACGCTCGCGAGGTGCTGTGGGACACGACGGCGGTCTCCGAGGACAGGGACGCCGCGTTCTTTTCGATTCCGCCCGACGAGCTCGCCCAAGGCGGTTTCGTTCAGGCCGTCGGGGACACGGCGACCGTGTACTACGCGCCCGACGCGGGGGCGCTTCTGTCGGACGCGTTCCTGGACACGCACTGCCTGCGGGTTCGCGAGGGCGACGCCGGCCGGATTGGACTCGAGTTCCAGCCCCTCCCGGATCGCGCGGTGCCCGACATCGCGGGCGTGCTCTGGGTGGACGCGGAGACGTCGGAGCTGGACCGGCTCGAGTTCAGGTACGTCAACCTCCTCGAGTCCCGCGAGATCGGGGAGCCCGGCGGCGAGGTCGAGTTCGTCCGCCTGCCCAACGGCGCATGGATCGTGGGCTTCTGGCGCATCCGGATGCCCCGCCTCGAGCGAACCGGCGTCCTCCGCATGCGGATTCGGCGGATGGCCTATCGAGAGGAGGGCGGCTTCACGCGGTCGATCACGGAGGCGAGCGGGCGACGCATCCTGGATGCGACGGCCGCCACCGTGTTCGGCGTCGTGACCGACTCCCTGGGCGCCGGGCCGCCCGGAGAGCTGGTGTCCGTCGAGCTGGCGGGAAGCGGGGCGCGGGCCACGCCCGACGACGACGGCACCTTCGTCATCGGCGGTCTGGCGACCGGCGAACATCGGGTGCGCGTGCAGCGCGTGCCCCTCGAGCGGTGGGGACTGGTCGCGCCCGCCGCGACCGTCGTCGGTCGTTTCGGCGAGGTGGCCTTCGTGCGTCTGCGCCTGCCCACGATGACCGACGCGTTGGTCGCGGCCTGCGGCGGGGAGCCGAGGCCCGCCGGAACCGCGATCGTCCTGGGGCGCGTGCGCGAGGAAGGCGGACCGCCGGTCGGTGGAACGCAGGTGACCGTGCGGTGGCCCGCGGCGACGGGTTTCCGGCCGGCGCCGATCTCCGTCCCGCCTACCCGAGATCCCGTTCCGGCGGGCGAAGCGAGCGCCCAGTGGCGCGCCGGTTCCGACGGCCGATACGCGACGGCGGAAACGACGACGGACGAACGCGGCGCGTTCCTCGTCTGCGACGTGCCCGAAGGCATGCGTCTGGGCGTCCGCGCGGTCGCCGCTGGGGCCGACGCGTCCGCCGAGGGCTTCCGCACCTGGTTCGTCGCGCCGGGCGCCCGCGTCGCGATCGAGGAGATCGTCAGGTGACCGGGCGCGCACGCCCGGGCAGCTCGACGTCCGCCGCAAGGATCCGCTTAGCTTCCCTCCGAGCGATCGCGCGATCCCAGCGAGCGGAGGAGCGTCGATGAACAGGATCCAGGGGAAGACCGCCGTCGTGACCGGGGCCACCGCCGGGATCGGCGAGTCTGCGGCGAAGGGCTTGGCCAACGCGGGGGTGCACACGGTTCTGGTCGCGCGACGAGAGCGTCGCTTGGCCGAGCTCGCGGCCGAGATCGAGGCCGACGGCGCGCCGAAGGCTCGAACCTTCGCGCTCGACGTGCGCGACCGAAGCGCCGTGCAGCGCTGCGCCGCCGCCCTTGAGGCCGACGGCGTCGAGGTCGACGTCCTGATCAACAACGCCGGCCTGTCCCGTGGCCTCGATCCCCTGCAGGAGGGGAAGCACGAGGACTGGGACGAGATGATCGACACGAACGTCAAGGGCGTGCTCAACGCGACCCGCGCGTTCCTGCCGGGGATGATCGCGCGCGACGCGGGCCACGTGGTCAACGTGGGCAGCATCGCCGGCGAGACCGTCTACCCCAAGGGAAACGTCTACTGCGCGACCAAGTACGCGCTCAAGGCGATTACCGACGGCGGCAACCTCGATCTCGTGGACACGAAGGTGCGCATGTCCTCGGTGGATCCGGGCATGGTCGAGACCGAGTTCTCCCTGGTTCGCTTCCGGGGCGACGAGGCCCGGGCCCGGGCCGTCTACGAGGGCTTCGACGCGCTGCTGCCCGAGGACGTCGCCGACGCCATCCTCTACGTCCTGAACGCGCATCCCAGGGTCAACGTCCAGCGCATGCTGGTGATGCCGACGGTGCAGAGGTCCCCCTACGTGACGGCGCGGAGAACGGAGCGGCCGGCGTGACCATGCGGCCGCGCGCTCGCGCGCTGGGCGTGGCCGCCGCGTGCCTGCTTCTCGTCGCGCCGACGTCGCCGGAGTCTCCAGGCGACGTTCGCGTCGCGCCGGTCTGGGGAGCGACGGGCCACGAGATGGCCGCGCGCGCGGCCGCCGCCAAACTGCCGGACTCGATGCCGGCGTTCTTCAGGCGGGCACGCAACCAGCTCGTCTACCTGAATCCCGAGCCCGACCGCTGGCGCGTGCGCGAGTCGAGGGAGATGGACCAGGCGTTCGCCTACGACCACTACATCGACTTGGAGAACCTGGACATAGGGCCCGGCCGGGACGCGTTCCTGAACGCCCCGGACCGCTACGCCTTCATCCGTCTCCTGCACGAAGCCGGCGTCGCCCGCCCCGAACGGGACGTCGGGTTCCTGCCCTTTCGAATCGTCGAGCTCTATCAGCGCACGGTGTCCGGCTGGCGCCGATGGCGCGCCGAGGACGACGCCCGTCGCCGGCGCTGGATCGAGGAGCGGATCGTCGCCGACGCGGGCGTGCTCGGGCACTACGTGACCGACGCCTCGCAACCGCACCACACGACCGTCCACTTCAACGGCTGGAACGCCGAGAAGACGCCCAACCCGGGAGGCTACGCGACCGACCGCGGGTTCCACAGCCGCTTCGAGACCGGCTTCGTCGAGGCCCACGTCCGCGACCGAGACGTGCTCCGACTGGTGGATGCGCGCGAGCCGCCGCCCTCGGTCGCGGGAGATGTCCGGGCGGCCGTCATGGAGCACATCGTAGAGGCCCACAAGCGGGTCGAGATGCTGTACCTCCTGGACCGCGACCTCGGATTCGATCCCGGCGCCGAGCCCGATCCCGTGGCTCGCGAATTCGCGGCCGAGAGGCTCGCGGCCGGCGCCCGCATGCTGGCCACTCTGTGGTGGTCGGCTTGGCTGGAGAGCGCGCCGACGGAGGGCGACGGCGCGGGTTCGGGGACGTAGAAGACGCCTGCGGCCGAAGGGCGGGCGGCGGCTGCGGGCTGCGCCCGTCCGCGTCCGCGCCAGACACCGAAAATGCGGCGGCCGCGGGGCCTTGATTCGGCCTTTCTCCTTGGCTAGTCTCCTTGTTCCGCTCGCGTTCGCCGGTCCCTGGGATCGGCCGCCGCCGTCCCCGCAACCAAGCCGCTCCGGATGGGTCTCGGAACCACGCATCGACACGATGTGATCATCGTCGGCGGCGGCGGGGCCGGCCTGCGCGCCGCCATCGCCATCGCCCAGGAGAACCCCTCCTTTTCGGTGGCCTGCGTCTCGAAGGTCTATCCGATGCGGAGCCACACGGTCACCGCCGAGGGCGGGGCGGCCGCGTCGATCAAGCCCAACGACAGCCTCGAGGATCACATCTACGACACGATCAGCGGCGCCGACTGGCTCGCCGATCAGGACGCCGTCGATCGGTTCGTTCACGAGGCGCCCAAGGAGATGATCCAGCTCGAGCACTGGGGGTGTCCCTGGAGCCGGGAGAAGGACGGGTCCGTGGCCGTGCGACCCTTCGGCGGCATGAAGATCGAGAGAACGTGGTTCGCCGCCGACAAGACCGGCTTCCACATGCTCCACTCGCTCTTCCAGACGACGCTCAAGTACGGCAACCTGGTGCGCTACGACGAGCACTTCGCCACCAAGCTGCTCATCGACGACGACGGGACGTGCCGGGGCTGCGCCGCGCTCGAGCTGCGCACCGGGACGATGCGGTCGATCCTCGGCAAGGCGGTCGTCGTCTGCACCGGCGGCGCGGGCAAGGTCTTTCCCTTCACGACCAACGGGTCGATCAAGACCGGCGACGGGATGGCGATGGCCTACCGGGCCGGCGTCGCGCTCAAGGACATGGAGTTCATCCAGTACCACCCGACGGGACTGCCGGGCACGGGCATCCTCATCACCGAGGCCTCGCGCGGCGAGGGCGGCGTCCTGCTCAACAAGGACGGCTACCGGTATCTGCAGGACTACGACCTCGGGGAAGCGCTGGACGTCGACGACCCCCGACACCCGCAGAAGCGCGCCATGGAGCTGGGCCCGAGGGACCGGCTGAGCCAGGCCTTCGTCCTCGAGCGGCAGAAGGGCCGCACGATCGAGACCAAGGACGGCCACGCCGTGCACCTCGACCTGCGTCACCTGGGCGAGGCCAAGATCGACAAGAAGATCCCGTTCGTGCGCGAGCTCGCGCGCAGCTACGCCGGCATCGACCCGGTCGAGCGGCCCATCCCGGTGCGACCGGTCGTCCACTACATGATGGGCGGCATCGACGTGGACGGCGATTCGGCCACGAGCGTGCCGGGCCTCTACGCGGCCGGCGAATGCGCCTGCGTCTCGATCAACGGCGCGAATCGGCTGGGATCGAACTCGCTCACCGAGCTGCTCGTCTTCGGCGCGCTTGCCGGACGCAACGCCGCGCGCTTCGCGACGGACCGTCCCGACTACGACGTCGCCGCCCTGGAGGCGCAGACGGCCGACGAGGGAGAGCGCATTCGCAAGAGGTTCTTCTCGGCGCCGCCGAAGGGCCCGACGGAGCGCATCGTGGCGCTCCGCACCGAGCTGCACGAGGCGATGGAGGACGGGGCCGGCGTGTACCGGGACGCCGAATCGCTCCAGGCCGCGCGCGACGCGGTGGCCGATCTCGACGAGCGCTTCGCCCGCGTCGCGCTCGACGACCGCTCGAACAGCTTCAACACCGAACTCACGGCGGCCCTCGAGTTGCGGTCGCTGCTCGACGTCGCCGAGGCGATCGCGCATTCCGCCCTGGCGCGCACGGAGTCGCGGGGCTCGCACCAGCGCCTCGACCACGAGGAGCGCAACGACGAGGACTTCCTCGTCCACTCGCTCGCCTGGAGGCAGGGCGACGGCGAGCCGCCCCGCATCGACTACAAGCCCGTCACGATCACGAAATGGCCTCCGGGAGCGCGGACCTACGGCGCTGGATCGGGGCTCGACAAGGGCGCCTGACCGGGGAAGGAGTCGACCTGTGGCCGCAACGGAAAAGACGACGCTCGAGGTCTTCCGGTACCATCCCGAGACCGACGCGGAGCCGCGCTTCCAGTCCTACGAGGTGCCCTACGACGAGGACTGGGTGGTGCTGGACGCGCTCAACTGGATCAAGGACCACGAGGACGGCACGCTCACGCACCGCTGGAGCTGTCGCATGGGCGTCTGCGGTAGCTGCGGCATGATGGTCAACGGCGAGCCCCGGCTGACGTGCTCGGCGTTCCTCAAGGAGTACCACCCGGGCTCGGTCAAGGTCGAGCCGCTGGTGCACTTCCCCGTCGAGCGCGATCTGGTGGTGTCGCTGGACGGCTTCATGGAGAAGCTGCAGGCCGTCAAGCCGTACATCGTTCGCGACGACGTCGACGACGTGTCCGGCGGCGAGTACCGCCAGACGCCGGCCCAGCTGGCCCGCTACAAGCAGTACTCGATGTGCATCAACTGCATGCTCTGCTACTCGGCGTGCCCGGTGGCGGGCCACGAGGACGAGTTCCTGGGTCCCGCGGCCCTCGCGCTGGGTCACCGCTACAACAAGGACTCCCGCGATCGGGGCCAGTCGGAGCGCTTCGACGTCATGCTGGCGGGCGAGGCGATCTGGGGGTGCACGTTCGTGGGCGAGTGCACCGAGGTGTGTCCCAAGCACGTGGATCCGGCCGGCGCGATCCAGCAGGCGAAGGCGGTAGCCGCCGGAGAGTACTTCAAGCGCTTCGCGATGCCGAAGGGCGCGGGGGCGGGCGCATGAGCGGACTCTATCGCCGGCCCCAGAGGCGAGCGTGGTTCCTGGAGCGACCGGGCTACGTGCGGTTCATGATCCGGGAGATCACGAGCTTCTTCGTCGCGGGCTACCTGGCGGTGTTCCTCGTGACTCTGGCCAAGCTGGGCGGCGGAGACGCCGTCTTCCAGGAGTGGGTGGCTGGGCTGGCCGCGCCCGGGTGGGTCGTGGCCCACGCGGTGGCGCTGGCGGCGGCGCTGTGGCACGCCGTCACCTGGTTCAACGCCGTGCCCCAGGCCATGCCGATCCACGTCGGCGAAGAAAGGCTCCCGGGCGCGGTCGCGGCGGTCATCATGGGCTACGGTCCCTGGCTGACGGTCAGCGCCGTGGTCTTGTGGTGGATGCTCAAGTGAAGCGTTCGGGCGAGGCGTTCTGGTGGGCGTTGTTTTCGGCCGGCGGGGTCATGGCGGCGCTGTTCGTGCCGGTGCTGGTCGTGGTGACCGGGTTCCTGTTGCCGGGCGACGACGCCGCGGCCGTCGAGGCGCGCTCGGCGTTCGCGCAGGCGTTCGGCCTCTGGCCCGTGAAGGCGGTGGCGTGGATCGTCGTCGCGCTGTCGCTGTTCCACTGCGCCCACCGGATCCGGCACACGCTGATGGACTTCGGTCTGCGCCGCCTTTCGGGCGCGCTCAAGCTGCCCTGCTACGGCGGCGCCCTCGCGGGCAGCCTCTGGGCGGCTTCGCTGCTGTGGAGGATCTGACGTCCCGAGAGCGTCCGCCGTCGGCCGAGCGTAGTTCGCGCGTCGTCGCCGGATCCGAAGGGAACCTCCGGTCGGCGACTCGGGTAGAGTCGGCGAGCAATCTCCGAACCACGACGGGACCGCCCCTCTCCGAAGACCGGCGGCGGGGAGTTCCGTCGGCACCGAACCCTGGGAGCGAACCATGAATCCGTCCCGACACCCCCTGGCGTCGACTCTGGCCTTCGGGGCCGTCCTTCTGATCGCTTCGGCGTGCGGCGGCGACGATCCCGCCGCGCCCCCTCCGCCGCCTCCGCCGCCCGAGAATCGCGCCCCGCAGCCTGTGGACTCGATCGGCGAACTCGTCCTCGTCGTGGGGATCGAGGTCTCGACCCGGGTGTCGCAGTACTTCAGCGATCCCGACGGAGACGCCTTGAGCTACGGGGCGACGAGTTCGGACGCTGGCGTCGCCACCGCCTCCGCCCGGGGCGCCGAGGTCGTGGTCACGGGCGTGGCGCCGGGAACGGCGACCGTCACGATCACGGCCAGCGATCCCGGCGGCCTGTCGGCGACGCAGACGATGCCCGTCAAGGTCGAGGCGCTGAACCTGCCTCCGACGATCGTCGGACAGGTCGACGACCGGAACTTGGCCGTGGGCGACACGCTCGAGTTGGACGCCGCCCCGCTCTTCAGCGACCCGGAAGGCGAATCGCTCGTCTACAGAGCGGTGGCCAGGGACAGCTCCGTCGCGACTGCCGTCGTCGCGGGGTCCATGGTCACGGTCGCGGCGGTGGGCGTCGGCGCCACGATGGTCGGCATCGAAGCCACGGATGCGGGCGGGGCGTCCGCCGCGCTCGAGTTCGCGGTCATGGTCGCGGCGGCCGGTCGCGCGCCGACCATCTCCGATTCGATCCCTGCGCAGGAGCTGACGGTTGGCGACACGGTCGCCGTGGAGGCGTCGGACCACTTCTCGGACCCGGACGGCGACGCGCTGACCTACACGGTCGCGAGCTCGGATGAGGACGTCGCCGCGGCGATGGCGGCGGGCGACCTGGTGACGATCGTGGCGCTCTCTCCCGGCTCGACCGCGGTCCGGGTGACGGCGACCGACCCGGACGAGATGTGGGTGCATCAGGACGTGGCGGTGACGGTCGTCGCGTCCGCGCCCGGCATCGTCGACACGATCCCGACGCACGACGTCCTGGTCGACAGCGCGGTGTCGCTCGATCTGGGAGCGTACTTCGAGGGGGACGGCCTGTCGTACGCGGCTTCGACGTCCGACGAGTCGGTCGCGACGTCGTCCGTCGAGGGCGGCGCGATCACGACGCTCGGCGTGGGCGTGGTCGAGGGCGAGACGGTCTCGACGGCGACGCTGGCGGTGACGGCGACCGGCGCGTCCGGGGAGTCGGTCCGCCAGGATTCGATCAAGGTGCGAGTGCACGAAGAGCCTTACGACACGCTGCCGGGGCTGGGCGTCCTGCCGGACGGTCGGCTGCGGTTCTCCGGGTTGACGCTGGGCGGCTGTCTACGGCTCGCGGGGTTTCCGGTTCCGGGTCAGGATCAGCTGATCACCGTCCACTGGTCGGAGTGGCAGAGGGCCGTGGACGGCGGCTGGATCACCGTGCAGGAAAACGAGAAGCACAACACGCTGTCCGGCTCCGGCAACTCGATATGCCCGATCAACCTCGAGGACGAGCGCTTTCCGGCCGGTCGGTATCGCTTGATCGGCCACGTGCAGCTGGGCGACGAGTCGGACCACTACAGGACGACGACCGTGGAGAAGTCGCCCTGATTCGGTAGGGGCCCCCGTCCTCGCGACCGCCGCTTCACGCGGCGCGGTCGCCTGCTCCGCAACACTCGCGGGTGGTCTTGGGCGTCGGCGGCTCGTCGCCGACGTTCGGTCAGAGGATCGCCGAGCGGAGCGTGAAGGTCTCGGCGTTCGCGTCGAACTCCGACAGGAAGACGACGACGCGCTCCTCTTGGCCGACGCGTCGCGCCGGACTTCCGGCTTCCCGGAGCTGGCCGTCCACGCACTCGCGAAACGCCACCGCGTGCCGGGCGCGCTCGCTGTCCTGCACGAAGTCCCACGGGCCGGGCGGGTTCTCCAGATCGGCGAAGCTGCACGACGACGGCCGACGAGCGCCGAAGTCGGGCCCGATCGACATCGATCCAAGAAAGGCCATCGCCATCTGCGTATTCCAGGCGATGATTACCAGTCGCACCGCTGATGGTTACCACTCGTTCCAGGGATGGTTACCACCGGAGCCGGTGGAAGCGACCGGAACGGAGCCGAGCGGGAGAGGGGTGCTGGATGATCTGAAGTAGAGGGCCGTTCTTTCGACCTCGCGATCGATCCTTCAAGAGGGCGAAGACGGTGCCACAGCCAAGGTTGTCGTGCGCCGTGGAAAGGCGCCGGTTCCCAGCGGGTGCGAATCCCGTCCGGCAAGGGTCGTTCCAGCCGGTAGCAACCAGAGCGGGTCGTGGAGGTAACGACATGGCTTGAAGCACTTTGGGTAGACGGACCGCCGTGGGCGGTTCAGCGAACATGCGGGCCGTAACGCGAGTGAACGCCGAGCAGGCCTCGAAAAGGCTAAGCCGCGGAGGCCGACCCGCCGACATTACGGGGAAGGCTGCCAGCGGTCGGGAAGCGAACGACGAGAGCACCGACCGCCTCCGCCGGGGTAGTGGCGACGGCACGCATGGAAGAGGGAGGCGGTAGCAACACGGGAAGCCCTGTCGGTGGCGTCGCGCGGCGCCAACTGGAACCCCGCGAGGGGCAGGCTGGGCCGGCAGGGTGGCGGATGGGCCCGTAGTACTGGAGACGCCGGGTAACGCCGGTCGAGGGAAGGGGCCCTGCTTCGAGAGCGGTACGGAAAGGGGGAAGGGACGTGACCACTGGCGAGAGCCTACCAGGGTCGGAGAAGGTTCGGAGACTCCAGACCGTGCTACACGCGAAAGCCAAGGAGGAACCTAAAGCGCGGTTCTATACGCTCATCGACAAGGTGTGGCGCGACGATGTTCTCGCGGAAGCCTGGAGGCGGGTACGCCGCAACGGCGGATCGGCCGGGGTGGACGGAGAGACGTTCGCGGACATCGAGGAGTACGGCGTGGAGCGGTGGCTTGGGGAACTGGCGCGAGATCTGAGGGAGGGCAGCTATGCGCCGCGAGCGGTGCGGCAGGTGCTGATCCCGAAGAAACAGCCTGGGAAGTACAGGCCGCTGGGCATTCCCTGCATAAGGGACCGGGTGGCGCAGACGGCGGCGTTGCTGGTGTTGACGCCGATCGTCGAGGCCGATTTGCAACCGGAGCAGTACGCCTATCGGCCGGAGCGGAGCGCGCACGATGCGATCCAGCGGGTGCATCGGCTCCTGCACCAGGGGCACAGGGAGGTGGTCGACTGCGACTTGGCCAACTACTTCGGCGAGATACCGCACGCGGAGCTGATGAAGTGCTTCGCCCGGCGCATCAGCGACGGGCGGATGTTGAAGCTCCTGAAGGCGTGGCTGGAGATGCCGGTGGAGGAGGACGACGGGGAGGGCGGCGTACGTCGCACGAACCGGGCGCGCAGGGAGAGGAAGGGGACCCCCCAAGGGTCACCGTTCTCGCCGCTGGCCAGCAACCTGTACATGCGGCGATTCGTGCTGGGCTGGAAGACGCTGGGGTACGCCCAGCGGTTCCGGGCGGAGATCGTGAACTACGCGGACGACCTGTGCGTGGTGAGCAAGGCCCCGGCGGCGGAAGTGCTGGCGGCGGTCGAGCGACTCATGGAGAGGCTGAAGCTACCGGTCAACGAACGGAAGACTCGATGTCTGCGGTGCCCCGAAGAGGCGTTCGAGTATCTGGGGTACCGGGTGGGGCGCAACTACCGAGCGAGCGGGCGGGGGTGGTACATCGGGACCCGGCCCAGCAAGGGGAGCGTCCAGGGCATTGTCCGCAAGGTCAGCGAGATGACGGCGAAGCGGTACACCGGACTTCCGGTGGAGGTGGTCGTAGAGCGGATCAACCAAGCGGTATACGGGTGGGCGCGCTACTTCAGCCTTGGGCAGGTGACCCCTGCGTACCGAGCCGTCAACAAGCACACGGCCAAGCGGTTACGCCGGTGGCTCTGTTCGAAGCACAAGGTGAAGTCCGGGCAACACGCGCGGTTCCCGGAAGAGAGGCTGAGAGAGCTCGGCCTGTTTTGCCTGACGCGACGGACGATGGGCCTTCCGAAAGCGAAGGCGTGATCTCGTCGGAAAGCCGGATGCGGGAAAACCGCACGTCCGGTTTGATGGGCGGGGACTGGAAACGCAGCCATGGGAGTCGGCCTTGGAGGCCCGGAGCGAAAGCTACCCGGGATCACCCCACCGGACCCTAAAGCCGGCGCGCCAGTCCCCGACCCTACCATGCACAAGCTACACGACGTTCTGCGGCTCAAGTTCGAGCTTGACCGCAGCAACAGGGAGATCGCCGCGAGCCTGGGGATCTCCCATCCCACGGTGGGCAAGTACGTCCGGCGGGCCCAGGAGGCGGGGCTGTCCTGGCCGCTGCCCGAGGACTTCGGCGACGAAGAGCTGAAGGCGGCGCTCTTCGCGCCCGCGTCTGGAGGCGCGAAGCGACCGGTGCCGGACTGGGCGGAGGTGCACCGCGCGATGTCGCGGCGCAAGGGGATGACGTTGGCGCTCCTGTGGTTGGAGTATCGGGAGGCGCATCGCGAGGGCGCGTACGAGTACAGCTGGTTCTGCGCTCGGTACCGGGAGTGGGCGGAGCGGGTCGACGTGGTGATGAGACACTCGTACGCCGGTGGCGAGAGGGTGTTCATCGACTACGCGGGCCAGACGGTCGCGGTGATCGATTCGGAGACGGGCAAGGTCAGCAAGGCGAACGTGTTCGTGGCGACGCTCGCTGCGTCGAATCATACGTTCGTGGACCTGACGCGGACGCGGAAGCTCGAGGACTGGACGGGCTCGCACGCGCGGATGTTCGAGCACTGGGGCGGGGTGCCGGAGTTGCTGATCCCGGACAACGAGAAGGCGGGAGTGCAGCGGGCGTGCAAGTACGAGCCGGACCTGAACCCGACGTATCGCGAAATGGCTCGGCACTACGGAGTCGCGGTGATGCCGACGCGACCGCGCAAGCCCCGGGACAAGGCGAAGGTCGAGGCGGCGGTGCAGCACGTCGAGCGGCGGGTGCTCGCGCCGCTGCGCAACCACCGCTTCTTCTCGCTGGCGGAAGCGCGCGAAGCGATCGCGCCGTTGGTCAAGGCGCTCAACGAGCGGCCGTTCCAGAAGATCGCGGGCAGCCGCCAGAGCCTCTTCGAGGAACTGGATCGGCCAGCGCTGCGACCGCTGCCTGCCCAGCGCTACGAGTTCGCGCGCTGGGTCAAGGCGCGCGTCAACATCGACTACCACGTCCAGGTCGGGGGCTGCTTCTACAGCGTGCCGTACACGCTGGCCCGCAAGGAAGTCGACGTCAGAGTCTCGGCCACGGCCATCGAGGTGTTCCACGGGAGCAAGCGGCAGGCGGCGCACATCCGCGCGAGCGAGAAGGGGAGCTGTGCGACCCAGGACGCGCACATGCCGGCCGCGCACCGCGCGCACCGCGACTGGACGCCGTCCCGACTGATCGCCGAGGCGCGCAGGGTCGGACCGAAGACGGGCGAGTTCGCCGAGAAGCTCCTCGAGCAGCGACCGCATCCGGAACAGGGCTACCGCAGCTGCCTGGGCTTGCGGGAGCTGAAGCGCGCCTACTCGGCGGAGCGTCTCGAGGCCGCGTGCGCGCACGCGCTGAAGATCGGCACGATCAGCCGCAGGTCGGTCCAGTCGATCCTGGCGACCGAACGCGACAAGGCGGCTCCCGAGGAGGAGGAGGCGACGGCCGACCTGCCCGCCGACCACGAGAACGTCCGCGGGCCGGACTACTACAAGGACCCCACACCCGAAGAGGAGTCGTGACGCCCATGCTCGATCAACCCACGCTCGACCTGCTTCGCGAACTGCGCCTGACGGGGATGGCGCGAGCGTTCGAGGAGCAGGGCGCGATGCCGAACATCGCCGAACTGACGTTCGAGGACCGCCTCGCGCTGTTGCTCGAGCGCGAGAGGACGGAGCGCGCTCAGCGCCGGTACGTGCGACTCCGGGGAGCGGCGAAGCTCCACCTCGACGCCGCCGTCGAGGACATCGACTTCAAGGCGGCGCGAGGACTCGACCGCTCGCTCGTGCTGCGACTCGCGACGGGCGAGTGGATCCGGCGCGGACAGACGGTCCTGGTGACGGGCGCCACGGGATCGGGGAAGTCGTACCTCGCCTGCGCGTTGGGCCACCAGGCGTGCCGCATCGGGATCTCGACGCTGTACTATCGCGTGGGGCGCCTGTTCGAGACGCTGAAGGTGGCCCGCGCCGACGGTTCCTATCCTCGCCTGGTGCAGCGGATCGCCAAGACGTGGCTTCTGATCCTCGACGACTGGGGGCTCGCGTCGCTGTCGGGCCAGGGCCGGCACGACCTGCTCGACATCCTGGACGACCGGTACGGTCGGCGCGGCACGGCGCTGGCGTCTCAACTGCCCGTCGACCACTGGCATGACGTGGTGGGCGATCGGACGTTCGCGGACGCGATCCTGGATCGACTGGTCCACAACGCGCACCGGATCGAGCTGGCGGGCGGATCGATGAGAAGGCTCTACGACTCGACCCAGGCGGCCAGCGGCGCGGGATCGGCGACGCGATGATCGCGCGAACGCCGGACAAAGGCGCGTGGCGGCGAGTTCTGGTCCACCTGCGGCGCTTCGCGCGATCCTGGGGCCGAGACCGGGAAACGGAAGCCGTAGAACGGCCTCTAACGGGCGATCTCGACGTTCGGAAGGGTGAAGGCCGTCTGGAAATCGCTCCCGAAACGGCGCCTCGGCGAGAACTGATCGAGCGGTTGGCAGGAATCGCCCGGCCCCTCGGCCCGACGATGGCGGCGCCCAACCGCTCGGGACGGACGGACGCGACCGCCACGGGCGACGACGACCGCACCGGGGCCCCGTTCCGGTCGCTCCGCTCCCTGCACGGGGCCCCGGTGCGCCGACCCGTGCAGATGACATCGATGCGCTGTCGCACTACAATGCCGCCATCGCCGCGACGATGGCTTGAAGGTGTTCCGACCCTCGACTACAGGAGGCGTAGACCACTCACGACCCATCTCGACCGAATCGTATCCAGCACCCCTTTAGGATCCCCGCTCCAGGCCGCATCCGGGCCAGTCGCGGGTGGTAACCATCGCCTGGAATCGCTGGTAACCTTCCCTGGAATACGCACCATCGCCAGGGGCGGCATCGCCGAAACGTCGATGCGGTGGAACACCTGACCGTCGCTCCACGGAAAGCGGTCCGCGAAGACCGCCCCGTCGGCGGCGGGCGAGCGGGCGAACCCCTCCTCTTCGAGAAACGCGACGAAGATCTCGTCCGGCGAGACGTCGGCGAGCGCCATCGAGAACCTGAGTGCCCGGGCGTTCGGCAACGCGAGTCGCTTGCCGGTTCCGTCGACGAGCGTGACTCCGTCGGTGGTCCCTGCGACGAGCGCGAGGATCTCCTCGACCGCCGATGCGTCGAGGTCCGGCCCAGGATCGACCAGCTCCTCGCGGGCGCACGCGCCCAAGGCAACCGTCAGGCAAGCCGCGAGCGCGAGCGTGGACCTGCCTCCGCACGAGGGTTTGGGCGTCTTCATTTCGGCGTCTCCAGTCGAAGGAATGGTGGACGCTCGTTCGGACCGCCAAAGCCACGGCGCCGCAGTCCCCAGGTCCCCCATGCTTCAATTAACGAAAAACAGCGGCGAAGTGTCCCGGAAAAACCGAAATCGCGCCCCGAGCTCCTGCAGGGAAAGCGCGTCAGCGACTCTCCGGCGCGCCCGCGGCGTAGTCGTCCACGTAGGACCGAGCTTCGTCCAGTCCTGGAATCCCGTCGCGATCCCGCCACAGCGCGGCGACCTCGGAGTAGGCCTCCGCGGCCATCGCCCGGTGGCCCAGCGCCGCGTGGGCGCGGGCGAGCCCGAGCAGAGAGCGCGGCCGTCCGGCCATCCGCAAGAGCGAAGTCTCGAACATCTCGGCTGCCTCGGCGGGTCGGTCGAGCTCGAGCAGGACTTCGCCGTACAGCTCGTGAACGGGCTTGACCGGGTTGGCCGACCCCCTGGGCGGCGCCATCGCTTCGACGACCGCGACCGCTTCGTCCATGAGCCGGGTCGCTTCGTCCGCGTCGCCACCGGAGAGGCTCGCGAGGGCGCCGACCTGGAGGTGCATCACGTGGTCGTAGCCGGAGCCCTCGGACTTCTCGGCGAGCGCCATTTCGGCCGCGGCCAACGCGTCCGCGTCGCCCGTGCGGGCCGCGCTGAGTCCCGTCGCCAGAAGCTCGACGGGCCGAGTCGTCTCCTCGACCGGCCGCACCCGCCACTCCTCCGTCTCGACGACGTAGCGGGACTGGAGCAGCGGCAGCGCGCCCCGGGCGCGCGCCGTTCCGGCCGCCCCGCGCGAGCCGCCGACGTCGAAGCCGTCGCTCTCGATCATCTTGGCCAGCCGCTCGATCCACAGGCGGGCCTTCTCGTAGTCGCCGCGCTGCAGGTCTCCGTACTGGCCCCAGTCCAGGGCGTGGACGGCGTCGCCCATCTCGTCGCCCGGCTCCCACAGCTCCAGGGCCACGTTGTAGGCCGATTGGTTGTGGCCGGACACCAGGTCCCACATCCCGTGCTGAATGAAGATGTGCGTGGGCATGTGGCGGGCGTGGGACACGGCGGGCGCGATGTCGGCGAACGCGTAGGCCGCGTCCAAGGCGAGCGGCGCGTTGACCGGGTGGTCGAACGCGTGGATCGTGTAGTGCGCCGCTCCCGGATGGACGGAGTTTCGGGCGAGGAGCTTGAGCGCGATGGCGCCGGCCTTGACGTTCCAGCGCTCGCTCAGGTCGCCGGTCGCCCGCGTGGCGCTGAGCAGGCTCAGGGCGTGGAACGCGGCGATCTCGGGGTCGTCGGGGTAGCGCTCGTGCAGCGCGCCCATCGACTCCATGTACCCGACGCGCCGGTCGACGTGGTCGCCCTCGCCCCACAGGATCTCGACGGCGTCCATGAGTCCCTTCTCGCGCTCCGTGGGCGCCTTGGCCCGCCGCTCCTCGCGCGTGGCGCCCAGGCGCTCGAGTGCCTTGCGCGGCTCCTCCGGGTCCATCTTCGTGACGAGCGGGTGGTTGTACGCCAGCGACTCGCCCCAGTAGGCCAGAGCGAAGTCGGGGTCGACGGCCTGCGCGGCGTGGAACTGCTCGCGCGCCTGCTTCCAGCCGAAGCTGTGCAGGATGGCCACGCCTCTCAGGAAGCGCTCCTGCGCCTCGCCCGTCGCCGACGTCGGAAAGTCGATCGATCCGACGTCCTGGAACTGCGCGCGCGCGCCGTCGGCTCCCGCGAGGGCGGCCAGGGCGAGAAGCGTGAGCGAAGCGGCGGTCGCCGCGAGTCTCTTCCGTGTCGTCATCGTTCGACGATGCCTCCGTTTCCTTGTGTCGTGTGGTTCTCCGTTCGTCAGCCCAGCCGATCGATCGCGGCGGCCATGTTCTCGAGGGCCCGCTCGACGGTCGCCTTGGGCGACGCCAGATTCATCCGCATGTGTCCGCTTCCGCCCGTTCCGTACATCGTGCCGGGGTTGAGGTAGACGCCGGCCTCCTGGGCGAACCAGCCCTGCAGGACCGTTTCGGGCGTGACGTCCTCGGACGACCGGGCGCCTTCCGCGCGAGCCGTCTCTCGGGCGCCGATGCGCTCGATCAGTCTTCGCGCGTCGAGCCACGCGAGGTAGGTCCCTTCGCCCTTGACGAACCCTAGCGCCGGCATGCGCTCGGCGACGAAGTCGGCCGTGAAGTCGTGGTTGGCGTCCAGGTAGGCGAGCAGTTGGGCCAGCCACGGCTCGCCGTGGTCCAGCGCGGCCTTGGTCGCCACCATCCCCAGCGTGTTGAGGTCCGCCCGCGTGTGGCTCTTGACGCGCTCGAGGAGGTCCGGGTTCGTCGCGTGGTACCAGGCGACCTTCATCGCGGCCAGGCTGAACGACTTGCTGGCCGACTGGAAGGTGAGGCCGTTGGCGACGACGTCCCGGTCGTCCAGGCTCGCGAACGGCGTGTAGCGGTTGCCGCGGGTGACGAAGTCGCAGTGGATCTCGTCGGCCAGCACCACGACGCGATGCCGAAGGCAGATCTCGCCCATGCGCGTCAGCTCCTCCGGCGACCAGCAGTTTCCGGTCGGGTTCTGCGGGTTGCACAGGATGAACGCGCTGCAGCGCCGGGCGCGTCGCTCGAAGTCGTCGAAGTCGATCGAGTAGCGACCGTCCGTCTCGATCAGCGGACAGTCCTCGGCGACGGTGCGCGCGAACTCGATGTCGGTGTAGAAGCCCGCGTAGGCCGGCGTCGTCAGGAGGACCCGGCTTCCGGGCGGCGAGAACGTGTGCAACGCGGCGATGAGCGCCGGGTTCACGCCCGCGGTGAAGACGACCGAGGCGGGATCGACCTCGAGCCCGTAGCGGTGGCCGTTCCATTCGGCCACGGCTTCCGCGTACGAATCGGGCCGCGCCAGATAGCCCCAGTTCTCGTGGGCGCACCGCTCGGCCAGCGCTTCGGCGACGAACGGGGGCGCCCGGAAGTCCATGTCGGCGACGCCCATTCCGGCGACGATCCCGGGACCGAAGCGCTCGATGGCGCGGTCCCAGCGAACGCTGTCCGTGCCGACCCGGTCGACCACCTCGTCGAAGTCGTATTCGGCGCGACCCGGCGGAGCGGAGCGTGTGCCCGACGAGCGTTCGCGGTCGGGCAGCGCGGCGGCGCTCCCGGCGCCCGCGGCCCCGACGACCGCGCTCGCGCCGACGCCGCGGAGAAAGCGCCTGCGGCTCAAATCGCGCTTCGGCGTCATGTTCGGCTCCCGGTTGCGAAGGCCCAAGTCCGTCTCTCGGCCCATCGTACGGGCGGCGGCGGCCTCGGCGCAAGAGCGCGAGACCCCTTCGCGCCGGGGCGGCGGCGGAGCCGGGTCGGCGTTCGGGCGTCTTCCGCGGCCTCTCTCAGCCCTGGGGCAGCGCCTCCACCCCGACCGGAGGTCCGTCTCCGCTTCCGAGCCTCAGCGTGGTCGGCGGCGGCGCCTCGCGTCTCACGTAGCCCAGCCCGATCGCCTGGTCGAAGCGGGGCGACTGCGCGACGGACGTGACGCGCCCCCTGACCTTGTCGCCTCCGGGCTCGAACAGGCGCGCCCCCGCCTTCGGGCTCGCGTCCCCGAAACGCAGCGCCCGCAGGCGCCAGTTGACGCGTCCCCGGTCGCGGATGCGCACGATGACCTCCTGCCCGGTGTAGCACCCCTTGTGGTGGTCGAACGCCCGGTCCATCAACCCCGCCTCCGGGGGCAGGGTCTTGGAGTCCATGTCGACGCCGAAGGCCGGAACGCCCGCCTCGACGCGCAGAGTGTCCCACGCGCCCCAGCCGACGTCTCGAGCGCCGCCGGCCGCGAGCGCGTCCCAGAGCTCCGCGAGCAGCTTGGGCGATCCCCAGACGTCCCAGCCGGCCACGTGCTCGAGCGTCGCCGAGACGAGCCAGCCGCCCGCGACGGGACCGCCGTCGATCAGTCGGTAGCCGCGCCGCGGCGGGCGATCGACCCACTGGGCGAGGACGCTCTCGGCTTTGGGGCCGACGACGGTGACGAGTGCGACGTCCCGGCCGAGGTCCTCGATCCTCGCCATCCGGGGCGGCAGGTAGCGGGCGAAGTGCGCGAGGACGGCGGCGCTCGCGCTCGCAGCCACGTCCAGCCCCAGTCCGGCCGCTTCGTCGGCGCCCAGCCAAAGCGTGCGCTGGTCGGTGACCATGCGCCCCTTGGCCGTCAGCAGCGCGCCGTAGACCGCCGCGCCGGCGACAGGACCGGATCCGGTCGGCGCCTCGGGAATGCGGTTGGTCAGAATTCCGTGGAGCATGCGCGCCGGCGCGCGCCCGTGCACCCTCGCGAGCGTGCGGTCCGGTCGATGCACCAAGCCGCATCCTTCGGTCGCCGCCCGGTACTCGCCCCGGGGGTCCCCGAAGTGCCGAACGCGCCAACCGCCGTCGGCCGCCGACTCCGAGATCGCGCCGCCCCGGTCCCGCAGACGTTCGACGAGCGTGGAGGGCTCCCGATCGCACGTCGCCGCCGAGTCGCCGCCCGGCCGATCCGGCGCGCCCGAGGGCGCGCTCACGACGACCCCGGAAGCGGTCGACCGCCGGCCTTGAGGTCCCGGAGCAGCGCTTCGACCCGGTCCAGGTCGGCGGCCTTCGGCGCCAGCGCGAGATAGGTCTCGAGCTGGTCGACCGCTTCGTCGGCCCGCCCGAGGCGGGCGAGCAGGACGCCCCGGTCCCGAATCTGCGCCTGGGTCGTCGGGCGCGCGATCAGGATGCGCTCGACCGCCGCGAGCGCCCGCGGAAGGTCGCGAGCGCGCGTGTGCACGGCCTTGAGGTTGAGCAGCAAGCGCACCACGGCGTCGCGCTTCGACGCGGCGCGAAACGGCGTTCTCGCCGTCGCCGCGCCGCTTCGCCGAGCCAGCAGCTTCTGCACGTCCAGGCGGGACCGCATCGCTCCCCCGTGGAAGGGGTCGATCAGGAAGGAGCGCGCTTCGCCCCGATACCGCACCAGGAAATGGCCGGGAAAGTTGACGCCCTCGACCGGCAGGTCGAGACGCCAACCCACCTCCAGCAGGACCAAGGCGAGCGTCAGCGGGATCCCGAGACCTCGGTCGAGCACGTCGTTCAGGTAGGAGTTGCGCGGATCGCGGTAGTGGGCGCGGTTGCCCCTCAGCTTGCGCACCTCGAACAGGTGGCGCGCGGTCTCGGACAGCACCAGCGGGGGCGCCGTTTCGCCGTTCAGGCGATCGATCACCTCTTCGGCGAGGACGTCCAGGCGGTGCAGGTAGCGCTCGACTGGGAGCTGCGGGTACTCCTCGCGGGCGATCAGCAGGGCGGCCCGGGCGAGGTTCAGCTCCTCTTCGGCGCGTCCGATCTCGCGGGCGAACGCGCGGCGCGCGGAGTCGGCGGGCGCGCTCACGGCGCTCCGGTCTCCGCCGATCGCACGCGCGTTCCGGTCTCGAGATCCATCGATTCGGTCGCCTTCGTCCGGGCCGCGTTGCTGTACCTTGTTCAAATGTAAGGGCCCGTCCCTCGCCGCCGCTCCGTCCTTCCCCGAACCCGCCTGGCTGGACGCCGATGGCCCACGCCGACCGCGACCAACGACCCCGAATTCGGCTCAGCGCGCTGTCCCACGGCGCCGGGTGAGCGTGCAAGCTCGGCCAAGCCGAGCTGGCGCAGGTCCTGCGTCCCTTGCTGCCCTCCAGCGATCCCGCCGCGCTGATCGACGCGTCGACGGGCGACGACGCCGCCGTCTACCGGATCGCCGACCGGCGCGCCCTGGTCGTCACGCTCGACTTCTTCACCCCGATCGTCGACGACGCCTTCGACTTCGGCCGCATCGCGGCGGCCAACGCGCTCTCGGACGTGTACGCCATGGGCGCGCGTCCCCTTTTCGCGCTCAACCTGCTGTCCTTCCCCCGGGCCCTGCTGGGCGAGGGCCTCGCCGAGGAGATCGTGCGCGGCGGCGCAGACAAGGCCGCCGAAGCGGGCGTCTCCGTCCTGGGCGGCCACTCGATCGACGACGAGGAGCCGAAGTACGGCATGGTCGTCGTGGGCGAGGTCGACCCGGAAGCGATGCTGACCCACGCCGGCGCCCGCGCAGGCGACGACCTGGTCCTGACGAAGCCGCTGGGCACGGGCGTCGTCGCCACCGCCGTCAAGGCGCAGGCCTGTCCCGAAGACCTGCTCGAGGCGGCCGTCCGGTCGATGACCCGACTCAATCGCAGCGCGTCCGAAGCGGCCCTGGCCGTCGGAGCCCGCGCCGCCACCGACGTCACCGGCTTCGGGCTGACCGGCCACTTGGCCGCGATGGCGCGCGCCTCCGGCTTGGCCGCCCGCATCGACGCCGCCCGCGTGCCGTTGCTGGACGGCGTCGTCGCCCTGGTGGACGCCGGACACGTGCCCGGCGGGACGCGCCGCAACCTCGAGGACGGGAGAGAGCGCGTGTCTAGCTCCGACGGCGTGCCCGGCGCCGTCGAGTTGTTGCTGGCCGACGCGCAGACGTCGGGCGGCCTTCTCGTCGCGTGTCCGCCCGATCGGACCGCGGCCCTCCTGGACGAACTGGCGCGCCGCGGCGAGCGGGGCGTCGTCGTCGGCGGGATGATCGAGGGGAGGCCCGGTCGCATCCGAATCGACTGAAGTCGGGCGCGAGAGTCTCGCGGTCGTCCCGGACGCCGCCCGGGCGCAAGGCCCTGCGGCTGCGGGCGAGAGGAGAGGAGGGTTCGCCGAGCCCGACGAAGCGCTCCGCTACACCCGCAGCACGGCCCCGAATTCGTCCGTCTCGGACGCGGGCTCGGTCTTCGGGGCGGCGCGCGTCTTGCCCTTCCGGATCGCCAGCTCGACGACGCGGTCCAGGTCCTCGACCAGGTGCACCGTCATGTCGCCGCGGACCGAGTCGGGCAGGTCCTCCAGGTGGCTCTCGTTGTCGCTGGGCAGGATCACTTCCCGGATGCCCGCGCGCACGGCGCCCAGCACCTTCTCCTTGACGCCGCCGACCGGCAGGACCCGGCCCGTCAGCGTGAGTTCGCCCGTCATCGCGACGTCGGCCCGCACCTGCCGGCCCGACACGGCCGAGATCAGCGCCGTCGCCATGGTGATGCCCGCCGAAGGCCCGTCCTTGGGGATCGCGCCGGCCGGCACGTGGATGTGGATTTCGCGCTCGGACAGCGACTCGACGTCGATGCCCAGACTCTCGTGGTGCGTCTTGGCGTACGACAGCGCCGCCCGCGCCGACTCCTTCATGACGTCGCCCAGCTGTCCGGTCAGCACGAGCCCGCCCTTGCCCGGCATGACGCTGGCCTCGACGAACATGATGTCGCCGCCCATCGGCGTGTAGAACATTCCCGTCGCCACGCCGACGGCGTCGGCGGTCGCCTTGCTCTCGGGGTGCACCCGGGGACGTCCCAGGAGTTCGCCCGCGTCGTCGGCCGCGATCTTCGTCCCGTCCGTCTCGCCGGAGGCGATCTTGCGGGCGACCTTGCGCGCGATCTTGCCCAGCTCGCGCTCGAGCTGCCGGACGCCGGCCTCGCGCGTGTAGCTCTGGATCACGCGCAGGATCGCGTCGGAGCCCACCACGAGCTCCTCGTCGCGCAGACCCGATTCGGCGCGGCGCCGGGGCAGCAGGAACCGCCTGGCGATCTCGACCTTCTCGCGCTCCGTGTAGCCCCGGAACTCGACGCGCTCCATGCGGTCCTGCAGCGGAGCCGGGATCCGGTCCTCGTAGTTGGCCGTGGCGATGAACAGGACTTCCGACAAGTCGAACGGAACGCCCAGGTAGTGGTCGGTGAAGGTCGAGTTCTGGGCCGGATCGAGGACCTCGAGCAGCGCCGCGTTGGGGTCGCCCTGGAACGAGGTGCCCAGCTTGTCGACCTCGTCCAGCAGAAACACCGGGTTCTTGCTGCCCGCCTCCTTCAGTCCCTGCACGATGCGCCCCGGGAAGGCGCCGACGTAGGTGCGCCGGTGTCCGCGGATGTCCGCCTCGTCCCGCACGCCGCCCAGCGCGATGCGCACGTACTTGCGCCCCAGCGACTGCGCGATCGAGCGCGCGATGCTCGTCTTGCCCACGCCCGGCGGACCCACGAAGAGCAGGATCGGTCCCTTGCCGGTCCGGCGAACCGAGGGCTCCTCGGCGACCGGCTCGGCTTCTTCGCCTTCGCTCTCGGCCGACGCGGCGGCCGCCGCCTCGTCGGCCTCGCCTGCGGTTTCCGCCGCTTCGGTCCCTTGCTTGGGATCGGCCGCCGTCTCCTCCGGCGCCTCGTCCGCTTCCTCGGGGAAGCGCTCCTGCTGGAGCTTCCGCACGGCGAGGAACTCGAGGATGCGGTCCTTCACGTCGTCCAGGCCGTAGTGGTCCAGGTCGAGGATCCCCTGGGCGCGGCGGAGGTCGATCTTGTCGTCGGTCCGCTCGTTCCAGGGCAGCTCCGTGATCCAGTCCAGGTAGGTGCGGATGACCTGGTGCTCGGCCGCCTGCGGGGAGGAGCGCTCGAGTCGACCGAGCTCCCGGTCGACCTCCTTGCGCGCCGCCTCGCCCAGATCGAGCGCGTTCAGGCGCTCCCTCAGCTCCTCGAGGTCGTCGCGCGCGCCCTCTTCGCCCAGCTCCTTGCGGATCTGCTTCATCTGCTCGCGAAGCAGCATCTCGCGCTGGCGCTCGCCCAGCTCCTCCTGGACCTTCGACTGGATGTCCTCCTGGGCTTCGATCCGCGCCAGCTCGCGCTCGACCGCCACCAGGGCCGCCCGCATGCGCTCCTCGTCGTTCAGCGTCTCGAGCAGCTCCTGCTTCTCCGACGTGGACAGGTCCAGGTAGAACGCGACCAGGTCGGCGAACGCGCCCGGGTCGTCGACGCCCTGGATCAGCTGGTTGAGCGCTTCGGCCGAGACGCCCCGGCGCGTCCCGAGCTCGGCCGCCCGCTGGCGCAGCTCGGAGTCCAGCGCCTTGATCGCGGGGTCGCTGCGCTCGAACGCCGTCTCCCGCTCGAGCGAGGTCAGGCGCGAGAGCAGCATGTCCTCGCCGACGTGGGCGTAGGCGACGGCCCGCGCGCGCGACTCGCCCTGGACGAGGAGCTGGATCCCGCCCCTCACCCGGTGCGTCTGGATGATCCGCACGATGGTGCCCACCGTGTGGATCGTCTCGGGGTCCGCCTGGTCGACGTTCTCCGTCTGCGCCACGGCGAAGAGGCGCCGGTCCTTGTCCATCGCCGCCTGAACGGCTTCCACGGTGCCCGCGCGGCCCGCGGAGATGGGGACGGCGACGCCGGGATAGACGACCGTGTCCCGGAGGGGGAGAACGGGCAGTTCGAGTTGGTCGCTCATGTCGGTTCGCGTGTCGGTTCGGGTGCGTCTTCGCCTCGGGACGACGACTTCGCGTCGTCGCCCAAGCGCCGGCCTTGCGCTCGCTGCCGCTCCCGCGGAGCGACGCTCGAGAGCGTCCCATGCCAGAACCATGCCACGAACGCGGCGCGCCGTCGGCCACATTGGCCGGAGCAGCCGCGCCGCCGTCGCGGGTTCGAGCGCGAGGACGCGCTTCGCGGAGACCGGCCGTCTTGGCGGCGAGCGACCGGAACCTGATAGCTTTCGAGGGCCCGCGTCCCCGTTTCATGGCGTCGGCGGGGGTTCCGACTCGATCAATTTAACGACGATTCCAGGGTGCATGCGATGTCCGTCCGGTTCCCCACACTGGCCTTCGCGGCCCTCGCGGCGACGGTTCTCGACCCGGTGACCGTGTCCGCGCAGCCGTTCGACATGGGCGGCCGCTCGACGGTCTACGCGCCCGGACGGGCGGCGGCGACCAGTCACCCGCTGGCCACGTCGGCCGCCATGGAGGTCATGGAGGCGGGCGGCAACGCGGTCGACGCGGCCGTGGCCGCCGCGGCGGTGCTGGGCGTCGTCGAGCCCCACATGACGGGGATGGGGGGCGACGCGTTCGCGATTCTGTGGTGGGCCGAGACCGGCGAGCTGGTCGGCCTGGACGCGAGCGGCAGGAGCGGCAGCGGGATGACCGTCGCGGCGCTCGAGGCGCGCGGACGCGACCGGGTGCCGGGCAGCGGCGCCGAAGCGGTCACCGTGCCGGGCGCCGTTGCGGGGTGGCACGGGCTCGTCGCGCAGTACGGCGACCTCGCGTGGGCCGACGCGTTGGCGCCCGCGATTCGCGCGGCGAGGGAGGGCTTCCCCGTCAGCCCGGTGATCGCTCGCCAGTGGGCTCAGGCGACCGCCAAGCTGGCGGCCGACGACGGCGCGCGGGCGACCTATCTGGTCGACGGAACGCGTGCGCCCGAGCCGGGCGAGTGGTTCTCGAACCCGGATCTGGCGCGCTCGCTCGAGCGCATGGCCGAGGAAGGCCCCGAGGCGCTCTACGGCGGCGCGCTGGGCGCCGAGCTGGTCCGAGGACTCGAGAAGCTGGGCGGATTCCTGACGCTGGACGACCTCGCCGATCATCGGATCCGCTGGGTCGAGCCCCTTCGGACCGACTTTCGGGGCTACACCGTGTGGGAGCTGCCGCCGGCGGGCCAGGGGATCGCGGCGCTCGAGATGCTCGAGCTGCTGGAGCCCATGGAGCTCGAGGCCATGGGCCACAACTCGGCCGACTACCTGCACCGCCTGATCGAGGCGAAGAAGCTGGCGTTCGCCGATCTCCACCGATACGTCTCCGACGCCGAGACCATGGAGATCGATCCGCGCGCGCTGCTGGACCCCGGGTTCGTCGACGCGCGCAGACGACTGATCGATCCCGCGAAGGCGGCCGACCGGGTGGAGCCGGGCCGCGCCGTCACCGACTCCGAGACGATCTACCTGACGGTGGCCGACGAGGACGGGAACATGGTCTCGTTCATCAACTCGATCTACTCGTCGTTCGGTTCGGGCGTCGTCGTTCCCGGCCTGGGCTTCCCGCTGCAGAACCGGGGCGCGGGGTTCGTCCTCGAGGAGGGGCACCCGAACCGGGTCGGCCCCCGCAAGCGCCCCTTCCACACCATCATCCCCGGCTTCGTGACCCGGAGCGGCGAGCCCCTCATGGCCTTCGGCCTCATGGGCGGTTCGATGCAGCCGCAGGGACACGCGCAGCTCCTGCTCAACATGCTGGTCTTCGGGATGGATCCCCAGGAGGCCATCGACGCGGCGCGGTTCCGTCACCTGTCCGGTCGCCGCGTGGCGATCGAGGGCGTGAGCGACGAGGTCGCCGCGGATCTGACCGCTCGCGGCCACGAGATCGCCGACTGGACCCGCACCGACTTCGGGGGCGCGCAGCTGATTCTCCGACTGCCCCGGGGGTGGGCCGCAGCGTCGGAGCCCCGCAAGGACGGGCATGCCGCGGGACGCTGACGGAGGCTGCGAGGTCCCCGAGGAGCGCTTGCCCCCTGGATATTCCGACACGGTGGCCGGCTCGCTGGACGGGCCGCCGGCCACGCCGCGGCCGGCGGCGACCGTGGTGCTGCTGCGCCAAGGTCCCGAGGGCCCGGAAACGCTGCTCCTTCGCCGGAGCCGCGCCATGGGGTTCGTCCCGGGCGCCTACGTCTTTCCGGGCGGTCGGGTCGACGCCGCGGACGGCGGCGACGCGCTGGACGGCCGCTGGCTGGAGCTGACGCCCGAGAGCGCGGGCGAGCGCTTGCGGCTCGACGCGGACGCCGATCCCCCGGCGATCGCCTACTACGCGGCGGCCGTGCGGGAAGCGCTCGAGGAGACGGGTCTGGCGCCGGGGCTCGTCGTCGCGGACGGCGGCGCGCCGACCGCCGCCGCGGTCGCCGCGGCCAGGGCGGCGCTGCTGGACGGCGGCGCTTCGCTCGCCCAAGCGCTCGCGAGCCTGGGGGCCCGCATCGACGGGAGCGCGCTCGAGTACATCGCCCACTGGGTCACGCCGACCGTCGAGCCGCGCCGCTACGACACGCGCTTCTTCGCCGCGAAGGTCGACGCCCGCGCGCGGGCGACGCGCGACGAACGCGAGACGACGGAGCTGTCCTGGCTCGCTCCGGCGGCCGCGCTCGATCGGCACGCGCAGGGTCGTCTGCCCATGATCTTCCCGACGATTCGGACGCTGGAGGACTTGAGCGCGTTCGAGACCGCGGACGCCGCGCTGGCCCACTACCGGGGTCGCGAGATCGAACGCGTCCAGCCCCGGATCTCGAGGACTCCGACGGGCGTGGCGCTGAAGGTGTGACGCCGGCGCCGCGCCGCCGTCGGGCTCCGATTCAGGACCCGGAGGCGAGCGCCTCCAGCACGGTGTGGACGACGTCGGCGAACGCCCCGCCCCGAATCCAGCGGCACACGATCACGAGCTCGTTCTCCGGGTCGACGTAGATCAGGTTCGACCCGGCGCCGGTGTGCGTCCACGTGCGTTCGGGCGCGCGTTCGTAGAGGCGATGGCCGGCGTTGAGCGAGAAGTTCATGAACCCGTAGCCCGTGTTGACCTCGCCCGGCGTGGTGGCCATCTCCAGCCACGCCTCGGAGAGGACGCGGCGGCCGTCCCACGTTCCGTCGCGCATCGTCAGGAGGCCGAAGCGCGCCTGGTCGTAGGCGCTGAGAATCATGCCGCCTCCCCAGTGCGCGCCGCCGCTGGGCGACTGGATCGAGCGCCCGTCGAGCGTGATCCACGAGTTGCGGTACCCGTGCCAGCCCCAGGTGGTCGACGCCCCGATGGGGTCCATGACGCGGGTGCGCAGCACTTCGGACAGCGGGCGCCGCCAGACGGCCGTGGCGGCGAGCGCCAGCAGGTTGACCCGCGTGTCGTTGTACTCGTAGACCGTGCCGGGCTCGTGGCGGGCTCGCGTGCCCCAGGTGGATCGGTCCCGGTCGGGCCGGTCCGCCCACTCGGGCTTGCCCCAGAGCGTCCCCTCCCAGTCGCTCGTCTGCCGGAGCAGGTGGTTCCAGGTGATCTTCCGGTTGTTCTCCGACTCGAAGAGCAGCTTGGGGCGCTCTCCGTGCAGGTCGTTCGGCTCGCCGTCGCCCGAGGCCAGCACGATGGGCGGCATGTAGTCGCGGACCCGGTCGTGGACGTCGCGGATCAGGCCGTCGTCCCACGCCAGGCCGACCGTGGTGGAGAGGAAGCTCTTCGAGACGCTGAACGTGTTGTCCGCCTTCCCGGGCTCGCCCCACTCGGCCACGATGTAGCCCTTGTGCACGATCAGTCCGGTCTGCGGGCCGCGCACCGTGAACGGTCCGACGGCGTCGCCCAGCGGCTCGCGACCGAAGGTGCCCAGGTGATTGAAGGCCAGGTCCCGGGGCGCGGGCGATTCGCCCGCTTGGGCGATCTCGACGGCGCGCGCGATCACGGCCGGATCCAGCCCCGCCTCCGCCGGCGACCGCCGCTCCCAGTCCGGGTGCGGTCCGGGGAAGTACGACTGGCCTTGGGCGCCGGCTGCGGCGCCGACTTGGAGAGCGGCGAGGGCGGCGGCGAGTCCTGCGAGGCGCGGGGCGCGTCGGAGCGCGCGGGGACGGCGACGAATCATGGCGGAGGTGCGTGGAGGCGGGGGCGGGGATGTGTTGGCACCCGGTGGACGACGTTAAACGGCGACCACCGCGTACGCACGGCAACAACATAACGCCGGCAGCGAACCGAAGAGCGTCCGGCCAAGTGCGAAGCGAGCTCTGTGATTGGCCGGTGCAGTCTTCCAGCCAGCCCCCACTGGCCCGAAGCGATGTCTCCTAACGAACTCCAGCATGGAAAACGCAGATCGACAGGTCGCCCTCCTCGCCATGGAGCGTCTCCGCTTGACGGGTCGCCGGCGGGCGTCCATCTTGTCCACGTCGAGGAGGCGATGTCGGCTCCGGTTCACGCGGCGATGGCAGAACTGGCTGACCGACTGCGCTGTTCTGCATTGCGTGGCCGCCAGTTGGAGCAGGCCGGTTTTCTCTCCGCTCACACCAAGACAACAGGAGATCAGCGATCAATGAGTTCCTCCATCGAGACACGTTCGGAAGCCGCTGAAACCGGAAATTCGCTCGGATACCGGAGATTCGCCAACACAGTCATCCTCATGGTCACCACGATGGTGGCCACGGCCTGCGGCAAAGACGGAGCTGCGGTGAGCGGACCGGTGCCGAACCGAGCGCCGGTGGTGGCGGCCGTGATCCCGGCCCAGTCCTCGACGGCGGGGCAGACCGCGACCGTGAACGTCGAAGGCGTTTTCTCAGATCCCGACGGGGACTCACTGGTCCTATACGCTGTCAGTTCCGACAATGAGATTGCGTCGGCTGCAGTGGACGGCAACGCGATTGCCGTGTCCCCTTTCGTCGAAGGCGATGTCACGGTCACGGTCACGGCTCGTGACCCGGGTGGGCTTGAAGCGCGTGTGCCGTTTGCGTTGGCGGTTAGTAAGAAACCGTCTTCCGCTACTGATCGCGCCGCGCTAGTGGCTCTGTACAACGCGACGGATGGTCCGAATTGGAAGAACAATAGCGGATGGTTGACTGATAGACCCATTGAAGAATGGTACGGTGTATACAGCCCTATCAACTGGCCTTGGGGCGTAATTTACAGTCTGGACCTGGAAAGTAATGGCCTTTCAGGATCGATTCCTCCGGAGATAGGAGATTTTACTAGTCTGCGTACCTTGAGACTCTGGGGCAATGCACTCACCGGGGAGATTCCCCCGGAGATGGGCAATCTAATCCGTCTGGATACGCTAGTTTTGTCTTACAATGAACTCTCTGGTCGAATTCCAATAGAAATTGGCAATCTCGACGACTTGGAGGCTCTATATCTATGGGATAACAAGTTGTCAGGTCCAATTCCTATCGAGTTGGGTGATCTTGTAGATCTAAAGACGCTTAGCCTCGGGCACAATCAACTATCGGGTCGAATTCCCCGAGAGCTGAAGCAATTGACATACTTGGAAAAACTGTGGCTCAACGACAACGACCTTTCCGGCCCTATTCCTAAAGAACTGGGCGAGTTGGAGAGTCTGATAAGGTTGTACCTCCACGACAATCAACTTTCTGGCCTGATCCCTCGGGAGTTGGGTAGCCTCAACAATCTGGAAATTATGTATCTCCACAACAACAGGTTATCTGGTTCTATACCGAGGGAAATCGGGCAACTTGCCAACCTAGAATGGCTGGCTCTGTCAGGAAACTCGCTTACTGGGCCAATACTGCGTGAGTTAGGAAACCTCACGTCGCTGGAGGGCCTGTATCTCGGTGACAACAAGCTCACCGGACCGATTCCCCGAGAGCTGGGCAACCTCACTTACTTGGAAAGGCTGTCCCTATATGGCAATAGGCTAACTGGTCCGATTCCTCGGGAGCTAGGCAGCCTATCTTATTTGGAATCGCTTAGCGTTTCTAGAAACGCACTCATTGGTCCGATTCCTCGAGAGCTAGGTAACCTCACCTACTTGAAAACACTGTACCTCTACGACAATCAGTTGACTGGCCGGATCCCGCCAGACCTTGGTAATCTATATCTTACTTCTTTGCATCTCGAAGACAATCAGCTTTCTGGCCCGATTCCATCGGAGATCGGCAGCCTGGACAGCTTGGAAGTTCTGTACCTCAATGGCAATGAGCTATCTGGTCCGATTCCGTCTGCGTTGGGCAGTTTGGAGAGTTTGAAAACGCTGTACGTCAACGACAATGGACTTTCTGGATCGATTCCGGCCGAGCTGGGCGACCTCGACAATCTGGAAATGCTGTACCTCAATGGCAACGATCTTTCTGGGCCTCTTCCTCCAGAGTTAGGAGACCTCTCCAACTTGCAAGTTCTTGACTTCAGCAATAACGAAATTGCAGGTTCAATTCCCCGAGAGCTGGGCGAACTCTACAACGTGATGTGGATGAACTTGTCGGATAATGCGCTTTCTGGATCGATACCGATTGGATTGGGCAATCTCGATGATATGAAGGTGCTGGATCTCCACGATAATAATCTTTCTGGACGACTTCCTGGTGAACTAGGTAACCTTGAAGCCTTGGTTTGGTTGCATGTTGCAGACAATAGTCCATTGGTTGGAGAGTTGCCTTCGACTTTCACGACGCTTACGAATCTCAGGATCTTGTGGGCCAATGGAACCGATCTATGTGCTCCGGTGAACGCGTCTTTTCATGAGTGGCTGAAATCGATCGAAGATAGCCAGGTGCGTCGTTGTGTCGCCACGAGTTCGGACGCGGTTGCCAGTGCGCGAATTGCGGATCCTTGGATTAGTGCAGTCCGGGACCGAATCCATACGGAGGTCCTCGAGCACTTGCAGGATTGGGAGGGGGAGCGTCACGGTTGTCAACCGTTAGAATCGACGACAGGTTTCAAGAATGGCCACGAACGCGAATTGGCGGAAACGGAGTCGTTTATTGTGGGCACCGGTTGTGCATCGACTCCACCTGCGTCGAGTTCCTGGACTGGGCGTGATGGCGGAAGAATCAGCGCACAAGACAATGGGCGTACTCACAACAAGTGAGATTGGGCGCGGGTCCCAGCAACGGTCAGTAAGTTGGGTGACGCCGGGACGGTACATTTCTCGCCTTGGGCGTTGTCGGGAGCCTGCGAAGGTGTGGGTTGGCCAAGCCATTCGATGTCGTGTACACCGGGGCGGACGGGAGAAAACTCGGTGTCAATGAAGCGCGACTGGTGCGCGTTTTGCGCGGAGGCGGAGAGGCCGGGAGTACGCTTGTGCGAATGCCGTGAGTCAAAAGGACACTCGGCTCCCGGACAGCGGGGACAGGTTGAGCTCCCGGATAGGGGTTACCGTCCTGCGCGACTCTTGTCCAACGGGGAATGAGCCCAGACGGAGGAGCGGATTCCAGCGGCGAATGAGCCCGGATTCGCGGGTCGTGGCAGATCGCAGCGGCCTCCTCGGGGAGTCCCATCCCGTTGGATCGCGGCCGACGCCGACCTTGACCGACTGTGGCGGCCCACAGTTCGGGGGGAAGCTTCGCATGCTTCGGATCGCACGGGCAGAAGCCCGCTCGAGCATCGACCCGGGCCGCACCGCTACCACGCTGTCACGCCGATACTCGACTCCGGATCCGAAGCGCTCGCTTCCCCCGACCGCCTAACGGCGGTCCTTTGGGCAACTCCTGGCGATCCCGACCGATCGCGGCCGACGCCAACCTTCCAACGGGAATGGACAGGCGCTCTATGCGCCTGAAGGTCAACACCTTGAACCCGGAGGTCCACGCACGGACTGCGCCCACTCCAAGTCAACGGCAACCCCAAAACCAACCCCAACTGCGCTTGTCAGGGGGATGACGGGCGGAGAAGACGTCCAGGATCGGATCGCCCACCCAGCCCACCGCGTGCACGCCACCGCGGCCGGGAGGTCGACCGCCCGAGTCGTCGGCGCGCAGCGACCAGGCACGCGCCCCAGCCGCTCGCGAAGAGATGCAGCCCGACGGCTCTCGCCCGTCCTTGACCTCTCGATCCGGTTGCAGGAATCGGCTCCGGCGTGGACCTTGATCCGTCCGTTTCACGCCCACGACGCCTCGAATCCCGGACCGCTCACCCTACCCCCCAGCTTCCCCTCCGTTCGGGCTCATTACCGCGTTGGAATAGACTCGCGCCGATGTGCGGCACTTGACGGTGACCGCAACGCTCTGCCGGTATGGTCCGACCCGCGTGGAGATCGATGAGGTCTGGAGTGTGATCGCGTCGCGATGCTTGCGCGCTGTGAGGGCGCTTTGTTTCGCTGCCGACGGCCGTGGTCCAGCCGGGCGTTGTGTGATCCAGGGCAAGGTGCGTCGCGAACGCAACCGTCCGGTACCTTGCCCGACGTGAGCGACGGCGGACGGGTTTGGGCCCGACAAGCGCGTCCGCGCTACCTCACGCTGGCCGGCAGGCGGCGCACGACGACGCGGGCGACGTCGAAGTCGTCCGTTTCGATGAACGCCGCGAGCCCGCCCGGTCCGAACGCGTCGGGCAGCGGGGTGGCTTCGGGCGCGTAGGTCCCGACGTACTCGCCGTCGGCGGAGAGCACGTCGATGGGACCCTTGTGGTCGGGGCCGAATCGGCCGGTTCGGCGCTGGACCCAGATCCGGCCCTCCCACGTCGCCTCGAGGTCGAGGAGCACGGGTAGCTCCGGGTAGAACGGCCGCTCGGGCAAGTCGACCTGCATCGCGTCGTTCCGGTCGGACCCCGCGACTCGAATTTGCGCGACGAGTTCCGGGCCTTGGCGTCTCCGAAAAGCGTCCTTCAGCGCCTCCGAAACCGGTTCGGGATCGAAGGGCCGCATCACCACGCGCACCACTTCGGACGCGTCGGGAGAGGTCACCTTGAGCTTGTACGTCGAGGAGTCCGAGTAGACGATGGCGCCGCTGGGCAGGGAGGCCACCAGGAGCGGCGGCTCGAAGATCGCGGGTCTCGCGAGTGCGGAGGCGAGCCACTCGAAGCCGCCAGGAACGTCGACGTCGCCCCTCTCGGGGCGAGGCGGTTGCCACGCGTGGACCGGCGTGTCCACGGCGAAGTCCGATTCGCCGAAGGCGACGCGCACGACGTGCCGGGACGAGGATTCGCCCGGACGAGCGGAGCCGGACCGGGTCAAAGCCGCGAAACGGGTGCGAGTGGCCACCAACAGCACGGCGTTGCCGGTGCGGAGCGCCAGCATCTTTTGGCTGCTCAACGGGGCCGCGCCGTCCCCCCAGGGCGCCATGCGCAGGAAGGCGCCGGTGTCGTCGAAGACGTGGTACGCGCGGTGTTCGGCATCGCCGACGACCACGTTGCCGCCGGACAGCACGGCAAAGGAGGTGGGCATCCGGAACTCGCCCGGCCCCTCGCCGGCAGTTCCGAATTCGTGGAGGAACTCGCCGTCGGCGCCGAACACCACAATTCGGGCGCCCTGCATGAAGCCCGCTACGTCGAACACGTAGAGGCGGCCGCTGGAATCGAAGGCGAGGTCGCGTACGCCTCCGAACATCTCCCAGGACTCGCCTTGCAGCTTTCCGACCCGGAACGCCTCCTCGAACTCGGCGTCCATCGCGCGGTCCCGGCCCGTGACGCGCACCTCCTCCTGCGTGTGCGCGAGAGCGCTCGAGGAGAGGGCGGTCGCGGCGAGAACGGTCGCCGGAAACGCGCGGGCGGCGCGGCGCGCGAACACGCGGACTTCCGGTCTCGGGGATTGATCGCAGCGGGTGTCGGGTGTCAGCTGGATCATGGCGATGGGGATCTCCTTGCTCGGGACGGTGCGGAGGACTCTCCGGCGGCGTCCGCGACGCGAACGCAAGTCTCCGCCTGGTCGTCGGCGCTTCGTGGGCTCACCGCTTTCGCGTGCACGGTCGCCTGCCCTGGGGCGGAAGTCGCGCCTCGAGGGGAATCTATACGCGTGCCGACGCGAGACAGCGCGCTCGCGGGCGCGGGTGGATCGCGCGGCCAGTCGGCCGGCTCAACCCGGCCCCCGCTACCTCACGCTGGCCGGGAGGCGCCGCACGACGACGCGGGCGACGTCGAATTCGTCCGTTTCGATGAATGCCGCGAGTCCCCCCGGCCCGAATGCGTCGGGCAGGGGGGTGGCTTCGGGTGCGTAGGTCCCCACGTACTCGCCGTCGGCGGAGAGCACGTCGATGGGACCCCGGTCGTCGGGGCTGAGGCGCTCGGTGCGGCGCTGGACCCAGATCCGGCCCTCCCAGGTCGCCTCGAGGTCGATGAGCACGGGGAGCTCCGGGTAGAACTGCCGCTCCGGCATCTCGAACTGAATCGCATCGTTCCGGTCGGACCCCTGGATCCGAATCTGCGCGCCGCCGCGTCCGCCTCGGCGTTCCCTGAAGGCGTCCTTCAGCGCGTCCGAAACCGGTTTGGGCTCGAGAGGCCGCGTCACGACGCGCACCACTTCGGAGGCGTCGGGAGAGGTCACGTTGAGCCTGTACGTCGAGGAGTCCGAGTAGACGATCGCGCCGCTGGGCAGGGAGGTCGCCAGGAGCGGCGGCTCGAAGACGGTGGGCATCGCGAGCGAGCCGAGCGCGTCGAAGCTGAACCTCCGGCCTTCGACCTCGAAGTCGGGAGCGTCGATGCCGCCGCTCTCGGGCCGAGGCGGCTTCCACGCGTGGACGGGCGTGTCCGCGGCGAAGTCCGATTCGCCGAAGGCGACGCGCACGACGGGGCGCGACGAGGCCTCGCCCGGACGGGCGGATCCGGACGAGCGGGACGACATCGTGATCCGGGTTTGGCTGGCCGTCAACAGCACGGCGTTGCCGGTGCGGAGCGCCCGCATCGACTGGCCGGACGAGGGCGCGCCGTCGTCGCCCCAGGGAACCATGCGCAGGAAGGAGCCGGCGTCGTCGAAGAGGTGGTACGCGCCGTGTCCCATGTCGCCGACGACCACGTTCCCGCCGGACAGCACGGCGAAGGAGGTGGGCATCTGGAACTCGCCCGGCCCCTCGCCGGCGGACCCGAATTCGCGGAGGAACTCGCCGGTGGCGTCGAACACCACGATTCGGGAATCCTGCATGCCCAGGGGGCCGGATCCGTCGAACACGTAGAGGCGGCCTTCGGAATCGAACGCGAGGTCGCGTACGCCCGCGAACATCTCCCAGGACTCGCCTTGCAGCTTGCCGACCCGAAAGACCTCCTCGAACTCGGCGTCCAGCGCGCGGTCCCGGCCCGTGACGCGCACCTCCTCCTGCGCGTGCGCGAGAGCGCTCGAGGAGAGGGCGGTCGCGGCGAGAACGGTCCCCGTAAGCGCACGCGCGAAGCGGCGCGGGCTTAGGCTATGGGATTCCGGCCTCGGAGGTCGAGCCCTGCGGTGGGGGGGCGAAAGCTGGCTCATGGATGGGGTCCTTGGTCAAGGGAGACGTCGGCGCGAAGCTGGCAACCAGCCGTTATAGACGCCGATGCGCCCGTCGGGGTTGCCGCCGTGCCGACCCGCGCGCGCCGGCGACAACCGGCCGCGCAACCGGCGTTTCGCTCGCCCCAGATCACACGCGCTCGGCGCCGGACTCGAGGCGCGGCCAGTTGACGCGTCGCGGTTGACGCGGTTGCTTGGTCGATGATCGATGGACGGTTCAAGCCGCACGGCCCAGGGAGCGGGGGCGACGATTTCGGCGATTCGGGGCCGGGCGCCGTCGGCGAACACCGGAGCGCGAGGCGCGTCATCCGGGCGTTGCCCGAGGAGTTCGCGAAGCGTTGCGAGTTGCTCGAGCCGATCCCCGTGTCCTTCGAGCGGGTCGCGCCGTCGTCCGTCGTCGCCAGTTTTCGCGAGGCGGATCTGTCGGTGACAGGATACGACGCGCGGGACGCCGAAGCGGACCTCGTGTCTTGGATCGTCGACATGCACGAGGACCTGCAGTCCGCCGACCCTCGTTCGCTGGGTCCTTTGCCCACGAGACAGAAGAGGATCCTCGAGCGGCATCTGCGGCGGCGGGCGTGAAGCGTGAACGGCCGGTGGTCCGACCGGCCGACCAGGGAGACGTGGCGACCGGCACGACGATGGACGCGCGCGTCTCAGCCCGGCTGGCCGCGTTTCGGGGTCTCGCCGCTCTTTGTTGGCTTGCCGCCTGCGCCGCCCCGCCGCCTCCCGATCCTCCGCCCCAGGGCGCGATGGCGTTCGGCGTCTACGGCGACGGCCCCTACATGGCGTGGGAGACGGGCCGCCACCGGCGCCTCCTTGCCGACGCCGAGCGCTCTGGGATCGAATGGCTGATTCACGTCGGCGACGTGGTGTGGATCCCCTGCGAGGACGATCCGCTACTGGCGCGCCGCGCCCAGTGGGAAGAGCGGGATCTGCCCGTCCTCTACACCCCCGGCGACAACGAGTGGACGGATTGCCACAGGGAGCGCTCGGGCGCCGTCGATCCGCTCGAGCGCCTGGCCGCCGTGCGCCGGATCTTCTTCTCCGACCCGACGACGAGCCTGGGCGGGCGACCGATGCCCGTCGCGTCCCAGGCGGCGGCGAGTCCCCGCTACGCCGATCATCCCGAGAACGCGCTTTGGGAACGGGGCGGCTTCGTCTTCGCCACCCTGCACGTCGTGGGGAGCGGGAACGGGATGTTCCCCTTTCCCGGACGAACGTCGAGGCACGACGAAGCGGTCGAGCGGCGCACGGCCGCGGCGGTCGCGTGGATGGGGGAGGCCTTCGATCGGGCGTCGGCGCGCGAAGCCCCGGGCGTCGTCCTGTTCGCGCACGCGAACGTCTCCCTGGAGAACGGGGCGGTCGGCTCTCCGTATCGCGACTTCGTCCAGGCGCTGGAGCGCCGGGTCGCCGGTTTTCCGGGGCCCGTCCTCTTCGTGCACGGCGATTCGCACGTGCAGCGAACCGACCGTCCGCTCGCGGACTCGACCGGCGCGCCGCACGCCAACTTCACTCGGGTGGAGACCTTCGGTTCGCCCGACGTCGGCTGGGTGCGTATCGTAGTGGACACGGTCTCGGCCGAGATCGTCAGCGTCGAGCCCCGTCCGATGCGGGGGTGGTTCTGATTCTCGGCCGAGGCGGCCGGAGCAACGTTCACCTCAGGGAACCACGGGGCGTCACGTCATGCCGATCTACGAATACACCTGCCTGGACTGCGAGATCGACTTCGAGCGGCTGGTTCTGGGCACGCGGCGGCCCACGTGTCCTGCCTGCGAGAGCGAGCGACTGGAGCGCCGCCTGTCCTTGCCCAGGGTGAAGTCGTCCGGCACGCGGGCGATGGCGATGCGGGCCGCCAAGCGTCGCGACGCGAACCAGGCCCGAGATCGGATGCAGGAGCGCATCCGCTACGAGGAAAGCCACGACCGACACGGCTGACTCCGGTGCGCTCGTCGCCGCCCGTGCGGGCCGACCGCGTCCGCCGCCGCGCGCCGGTCGCGGAGCGAACGACGTGACCGAGCCCGGAGCGCGACTCGGCCGTCGGCTCGGCCTGCTGGGGCTGACCGCGACCGGCGTCTGCGCGATGATGGGCGCGGCGGTGAACGTCATCCCGATCATGCTGCAGCGCAACGTGCCCGGCATCGGCGGCCACGTGATCCCGGCGTACCTGTTCGCGGCGCTGCCGGCCGTGCTCGCCGCGCTGGCCTACGCTGCCCTGTCGTCCGCGATGCCGCGCGCCGGCGGCAGCTACGTCTACGTCAGCCGGTCGCTCAGCCCCTACTGGGGGTTCGTGGCCAGCTTCTCGCAGTGGTTCGGGCTGTCCGTCGCGATCGGGGTGGTGTCCTACCTCCTGATTCCGTTCGTCCGGGACGTCGCCGCCGCCGTCGGCTGGACCGCCGCGGCCGAAGCCCTCGACGCGGGACCCGTGCGCGTCGGTCTCGCCCTGGCCTTCCTGTGGACGTTCGTGCTCGTCAACGCGCGGGGCGCACGCGCGTACACCCGGACGCTGGTCCCGATGATGTTCCTCATGTTCGCGCTGAGCGGCGTGGCGATCGCGGCCGGGTTCGCGTTCGACCACGCGGACTTCGCGGCCGCGCTGGCGTCCGCGGAGGGGCGCGCGCTTCCCCCCGAACCGGACGCCCCGTTTCGGTGGGGGACCTTTCTGGCCGCGTCGGCCGTCCTGTTCGCCAGCTTCATCGGCTTCGACGCCATCGCCCAGGCCGGGGGCGAGGCGCGGCGACCGCGTCGCGACCTCCCGCTCGCCACGGGCCTCGCCGTCTTCGGCGTGGGCGCCTTCTACCTGCTCTTCACCGGCGCCGTGTACCACGCCGTGCCGTGGAGCTTCGTCGCCCAGGAGGCGACGTCGCGCGACCTGACGGCGCCCGGACTGCTGGGCTATCTGTTGCCGACGGGCTGGACGGTGGCGATTCTCGCGGGCGCCGCCGTCGCGCTGATCAACGACCTCCCGGCGATGCTGCTGGCCGTGTCCCGACTCGTCTTCGCCTGGGCCGAGGACGGCGTCTTCCCCGCCCGCTTCGCGTCCGTGCACCCGACGCGCCGAACGCCGGTGGCCGCGCTCCTGGCGAGCGGCGCGATGGCGACGGTCGGGATCGCCGGAAGCCACGTCGCGGGCGACTTCTTCGTCGGTGTCGACATCCTCGTCACGTCGATGCTGGTCAACTTCCTGCTCGTGTGCCTGTCGCTGCTCGCGCTGTCCGGGGGCAGGCTCGAGCGCGGCTCCGACACGACGATCCTGAGCTCCGCGCTCGCGCGAAGGGCGGTCGGTTGGGCGGGAGTCGCCGCGCTGACCCTGTTCCTGGTCGTGCACGTCCACAAGGACCTGAGCGCGGAGGCGGACGCGTGGTACCTGCGCTCGACGCCCGTGTGGCTGGGCGTGATGGCCGTCGCGTCCCTCCTCTTCCTTCTCCAGACCGCTCGCGGGCGCAGGGCGGGCAGGGACTGGGGCGCGGTCTTCCGCGAGTTGCCGCGCGGGTGAGCGCGACGGGCGCGTCCCGGGGCCGGTCCCGAGTCGAACGGGTCCCGCTGGCCCCGGGATCGGAGCTGCGGATCTCGCCCGTCGTGACCGGCCTCTGGCAGGTGGCGGACCAGGAGAGGGGGGGAGCGGACCTGGATCCCGAATCCGCGGCCGACGCCATGGCGCGGTACGCCGACGCCGGGCTGACGACCTTCGACATGGCCGACCACTACGGGACCGCCGAGGTCGTCGCCGGCCGTCTGGCCCGCCGTCGCGACGACGTCCAGCTCCTGACCAAGTGGGCGCCGGCTCCGGGTCCGATCAGCGCCGAGATCGTCGCGAACGCCGTCGATCGGGCCTGCCGGCGTCTGGGGACCGAGCGCGTCGACCTGCTTCAGTTCCATCCCTGGAGCTACGCCGACCCCAGCTGGCTCGAGGCTCTGTTTCTGCTCTCCGAGCAACGCGAGCGAGGCCGCGTCCGCCACCTGGGCCTCACCAACTGCGACGCCGCGCACCTGGACATGGCCGTGCGCTCCGGGCTGCCCATCGCGTCCAACCAGGTGTGCTGCTCGCTTCTGGACCGCCGCGCCCAGGGCGCCATGGCCGACGTCTGCCGAGTCCACGGCGTGGGTCTCCTGGCCTACGGCGCGCTGGCCGGGGGCTTTCTCAGCGATCGCTGGCTGGGCGCGCCGGAACCGAAGCTGGACGAGTCGCTGACGTGGTCGCAGATGAAGTACCTCCGCTTCATCGAACAGGCGGGCGGATGGGACGCGTTTCAGGGACTGCTGAGGACCGTCGCCGGCGTTGCCCGAAGGCTGGGCGAGCCGGCGACCGTCGCGAATGTCGCCTTGAAGCACGCGCTTGAGCGGCCCGCCGTGGCCGGCGTCGTCGTGGGCGCCCGGCTGGGCGAGCGTGAGCACGTCGAGGACAACCTCAACGCGCTTCGCCTTGGGCTCGACGACCGGTCCCGCCGCGAACTGGACGACGCGTGCGCGCGCTTGGACCCTATTCCCGGCGACTGCGGCGACGAGTACCGGCGCCCGCCGTTCCTGACCGCCGCGGGCGATCTGAGTCACCACGTCGAGGAGTTCCCGCCGCCGTATCCCGTGCGCGAGAGGAACGGGGTGCGCCGCGTGTCGACCGGCACGCCGTGGGAGGAGCTGGCGGGCTACAGTCGGGCCGTGCAGGTCGGCGACCGCGTTCTGGTCGCGGGCACGACGGCGAGCCTGGGCGCCCGGCGGATCGGTGGGGACGATCCGGCGGCCCAGACGCACTTCGCGCTCGACAAGATCGACGGCGCGCTCCAGTCCCTGGGCGGCGGACTCTCCGACGTGGTGCGGACGCGCGTGTACGTGGCGGCGGGCGTCGACTGGGCCCCGGTCGCCCGGGCCCACGGCCAGCGCTTCGCCGAAATTCGCCCCGTCAACACGTTGATCCGAGCCGAGCCCGTCGCTCCCGGATTCCTGGTCGAGATCGAGGCGGAGGCGAGGGTGCGGTGAGGCCCGGCGGGCGACCCTCGAAGCGACGGCCCGTGGGCCCCAGTCGGCGGCGTGTCGGGCGGGGCGTCGAGCGGCGGGGCCCTCGCGTCCCGACGAGCTTGCCTATGCGTCGCCTTCGCGGTCGGCGGACTCCGCGGGACCCGAGGTTCGGGTGAGGGCGTGGAAGACCAGGCCGACGCCGACGGCCGCCAGGGCCAGCCACGCTTCGATGGGGCGTTCGCGAACGATGTGGATCAGCGTCCAGGCCATCAGCCCCAGGTAGAGCGCCGGGGTCCAGGGGTACGCCCACGCGCGGTAGGGCCGGCGCAACTCGGGCTCCCGGACGCGCAGGACCGCGACGCCCGCCACGGCCAGCATGCTGTTCAGCCCGAGGACGAAGCCCGAGAAGACGAGCGCCGACTCGAAGGACGCGGTGACGGTGAAGATCAGCGTCAGGCCGGATTGGAACAGGATCGCCGTGGCCGGAATGCCGCTCCGGTTCCTCCGCGCGAGCGGCCGGAACGCCCTGTGGTCCTCGCCGATCGCCTGAAGGACTCGAGGCCCGGCCATCACCATCGCGCTCACCGTCGACACGAGCAGCAGGGCCAGGACGACGCCCATGATCGCCGCGCCGGTCGGGCCGAAGACGTGAGTGGCCGCCACGTAGCCGACCTCGAGTTCGCCCTCGAGCTCGGCCATCGGCGCGGCGCGCAGGAACGCGTGGTTCAGCGCCACGTACAGGACCGCGACCAGCGCCGTGCCCCCGCCCAGGACCCAGGGGAGCGTGCGCTGCGGGCGGGCGAGCTCGCCGGTCAGGTACGTCGCCGCGTTCCATCCCGTGTAGGCGTAGTTCACGTAGATCAGGGAGACGGCGAACGATCCGCTCGCGATCAGCCGGCCGTCGCCTGGGCGAGGAAGCGGGGACACGGGCTGCGGCTCGTCGACCAGGAGCGCCGCGGCCAGGCAGAAGCCGACGATCAGCACGATCTTGGCCGTCGTGAACGCCTGCTGGAAGAGGCTCGAGCGCCGGTGCGTGGTGACGTGCGCGGCCGTGACGGCGACGACGAGCCCGGCCCCGAGCCACGTGGCCGAAAGGGACGGAAACACCGAGGCCAGATAGGCGCCGAAGGCGATCGCCGCCAGCGCCGTCGGCGCCGCGAATCCGACCGTCGCGGAGATCCATCCCGAGACGAACCCGGCGACGGGGTGGTAGACGCGGGTGAGAAAGGCGTATTCGCCGCCCGAGCGCGGGATCGCGGCGCCGAGCTCCGCGTACGAGACCGCGCCCGAGAAGGCGACGGCGCCGCCCACGGCCCACAGCAGGAGCAGCGGGAACGTGGACTGGATGTCCTGCAGCTGAAATCCCAGACTGGTGAAGACGCCGGTCCCGATCATGTTGGCCACGACCACGGAGGCGGCCGCGTAGGGCCCGTACAAGCCGCTTCGGTCGGACCCGGCTCGGGCGCGCGACCGAATCATCGGGCGTGGGGCCAAGGGACGGGGGCGTCTTCTCGAGTGCGCGGGAGCGGAGACGGCGGGCCCGACTGATGTACCCGCCGAGCGAACCGGAGACAAGTTGCCGAGACTCCCCGTCGTAGGCGTGATGGGCGCGGGCGACCGCGAGTTCGCCGAGCTGTCGGCGCCGCTGGGTCGGCGCCTGGCTCGCATGGACGTGCACCTGCTGACCGGCGGCGGGGCCGGGACGATGGCGGCGGTGTCGCGCGCGTTCGCCGCCGTGCCGGGGCGGGCGGGCCTCGTCGTCGGCGTGCTGCCGTTCGCCGAGGAGGGGGACGCCCGCGGGCGGGCGGCGTCCTACCCGAATCCCTGGGTGGAGCTGCCGATCCGCACGCACTTGGACCGAAGCGGCGCCGAGCCGACGTCGCGCAACCACGTCAACGTCCTGACCTCGGACGTCGTCGTCGCGCTCCCGGGCGGGCCGGGCACCGCGTCCGAAGCGGCGCTCGCGCTCGAGTACGGACGCCCTCTGGTCCTGCTCGGGGACCCCGGACGCGCCGAGCGCCTGGGCGCCCGCGCGGTCGTCGCGGCGACGGTCGCCGACGCCGTCGAGTTCGTGCGCCGCGCCGTCTTCCCCCGCCGCGGGGAGCGAAGGCCGTAGCGTCGCTTCGGCCGGATTATCTTTCCGCTCGAGCGTCGTCTCCGGCGAACGGACCCATGCGATCCCCCTACGACATCGTCATCATCGGCGCGAGCTTCGCCGGCTTGGCGTGCGCTCGCCGGGCGGCCCGATCGGGGCTGTCCGTCGTCGTCCTGGATCGCAAGCCCAGTCCGGGCGCGCACGTCCACACGACGGGGATCCTGGTCAAGGAGGCCTGGGAGGAGTGGGCCGTGCCGGCGTCGCTCGTGCGCAAGATCAGGCGGGTGCGGGTGTACGCGCCGAGTCACCGCTACGTCGAGCTGGAGCGGCGCCCGTACTATTTCCTGTCGACCGACACGCCCCGTCTGATGGAGCGCCTGGTCGCCGACGTCCGCTCGGCGGGCGCCGACGTGCGGTTCGGGGAGCGGTACGAGGGACTCGTTTCCGGCGCCGGCGAACGGCCCCGGCTCTCGGGCTCCGGCATCGTGGGCCGGTTCCTGGTGGGCGCGGACGGCGCCCGTTCGCCCGTGGCCAGAAGCGTCGGGCTGGGCGGCAACGGACGGCTTCTCAAGGGGACGGAATGGGAGTTCTCGGCGCTGGATCGGGTCGAGGACTGCCTGCATTGCTTCGTCGACCCCGAATGCGCGCCCGGCTACATCGGATGGGTGGTGCCCGGCGTCGGGGTGACCCAGGTCGGGGTGGCCGCGCATCGGGATCGCCGGGCCGACGTGCGGCGCTTCGTCGCCAAGATCGAGGGGCGTTTCGGGCTGAAGGGCAGGCGCGTGCTGGGCAAGCGCGGCGGGGTCATCCCCATCGGGGGCCTGGTGAAGCGGTTCTATCGGGATCGCGTGCTCCTGATCGGGGACGCCGCGGGCATGGTGTCGCCGCTCACGGCGGGCGGCATTCACAAGGCGTACCGGTTCGGAAGTCTCGCGGCCGAAGCGATCGCGGACTTCCTGGGCGGCGGCCCGCACCCGGGCGAGATCCTGCGGCGCGCCTATCCCAAGGGACGCTGGAAGCGCGCCGCGCGCTGGGGGTTCGACCACTTGCCCGTGGGGCGGGCGCTGGATGCGGGGGCGTTGACGCGGGGCGCGTTCCGCAGCGTCGCCGCCCGGGTCTTCTTCGACCGTGCCCGTTAGCGCGGCGGCGGACTCCGGCTGCTCGCGCCCCGGTTGCCGCCCGGCGCGTCGCGGACGGAAGTTGTCGCGGACGGGCTCCGCGCGGGCGAATCGGCGCCCGCCCCAAGATCGCGGACTCGCCGCTCGCGGCCGCCCAAGGGGCGTCGCTTCGGCGCGCGCGGCGCCGACCGAATCCGATCCGAGGACGTGCGCATGAGCGTGTTTCGAGCGACGGCGGCCTCGCTGGCCGGACTGGCGGCGATCGCCTCGGCGGCGGCGTGGTGGGCGACTCGCCCGCCGCCCCTCGAGCCTCTGGCGCCGCTGGAGGTTCGGTGGACGCCCGAGAATCCGAGACAGGGAAGGCTGTTTCGGATTCGGGTCGCCACGACGCCCGGGGTGGCCCTTTCGTCGGTCGGCGGCGAGGCCGCCGGCGAGGCGCTCCACTTCGACTCCGTCGGCGTCGCGCTCGAATCGCTGGCCGCGATCCCCATCGACGCGACCGACTCGGTCTCGGCTCGGGTGACGGTCGTCTACGCCGACGGCCGCGTTCAGGGCGACACGCTCCGAATCCCCGTCGGCGGCGTCGAATACGAGAGCGAGCGGCTCACGGTGGCGCCCCGATTCGGCTCCGCGCCCAGCGCCGAGGACCAGGCGCGCCTCGAGCGCGACCGGGCCATGGCGCGCCGGGTCGCTCGCGAGGCTCGGGCCGCGCCCCGGCTCTGGGGGTCGACGGTCGTGTCGCCTCGCGACGACCGCACGACGAGCCCGTTCGGAACGAGTCGCGTGTTCAACGGCCAGGTCGCCAGTCGTCACATGGGCCTGGATCTCGCGGCCGACCGCGGGGACACGATCCTGGCCGCGGCGACCGGCGTCGTGGCCCTGGTCGACGAGTTCCTCCTCGCGGGCAACGTCGTCTACCTCAACCACGGAGGCGGGCTCCAGACCGGCTACTTCCACCTGAGCGACGCGCTGGTGGCCGCAGGCGACACCGTCGTCGCCGGGACGCCCATCGCGAGGGCCGGCGCCACGGGTCGGGTGACGGGGCCGCACCTTCACTGGATCGTGCGCTACGGGAGCGTCAGCGTCGATCCCTCGAGCCTGTTGGAGATCGCCCGATGAACGGCGCCCGGTGCGGGGGCCGCTCGGCCGGCGCGCGCTGTCGGAGGGATCGCCGGGCCGATACGTTGTCCGGCGAAGGACGGCATTCCGCACCCCGGGAGAAGAAAGGAGTCGAGGAGATGGACGACGCTCGCGCACAGAGGCGGAATCGCCCGGCGTTCCCGATCCTGGTTCTCGCGGCCGCGACGCTGGTCCCGGCGGCGGGCGCTTCGCAGTCGGTCACGACGAACCCCTTTCGGCCCGTCTACGGATGGGGCGAGCTCCCGGAGGGCCGCGTGTGGGGCTCGACCAGCGCGGTCGAAATCGCGCTGGACGGCAACGTCTGGGTCGCCGAGCGCTGCGGCGCGAACACCTGCGTGGGCTCGGACCTGGACCCCATCCTGCTCTTCGACACCGACGGCAAGCTGCTCAGGAGCTTCGGCGCCGGCCTGTTGGCGTGGCCGCACGGCATCGACGTGGACCACGAGGGCAACGTCTGGGTGACCGACGCCTGGGCGAACGGCGCGACCGAGACGGGCCACACGGTGCTCAAGTTCTCGCCTGCGGGCGAGCTGTTGCTGACGCTGGGCGTGCCGGGGGAGGCCGGCGATCCGCCGACCCGGCTCACGCGGCCGTCCGACGTCGTCGTCGCGCCCAACGGGCAGATCTACGTCGTCGACGCGCACGACCGCTCCGTGGGGCGCGTGATCCGCTACGCGGCCGACGGGACGTACATGGAGACTTGGGGCGAGCTGGGGTACGGACCGCGCCAGTTCCGCGATCCGCACGCCATCGCGATGGACTCGCAGGGCCGCATCTTCGTCGGGGACCGCTACAACAACCGGATCCAGCTGTTCGACCAGGAGGGCGAGTTCCTCGCGATCTGGACGCAGTTCGGCCGACCGAGCGGCATCTACATCGACGACGAGGACAACATCTACGTCGCCGACTCCGAGTCCAGCCCGGCGCCGAACGAGTTCACCGGCCAGCGCAACGCCGGCTGGGAAAAGGGGATCCGCATCGGAGACGCGCGCATGGGCTGGGTGCGCCACTTCCTCCCCGACGACCGCGCCAACGTCATGGGATTCAGCGGTCCCGAAGGGGTCGCCGTCGACCGGGACGGCAACGTGTACGGAGCGGAGGTGTCGCAGCGCCGGATCACGAAGTGGGTGCGGTTTCGCCCGTAGGCGTCCGTCGCGCCTCGGCGGCGGGTGGCGCGGGCGCCGGGGGCCGCCGCCGACTCCGGCGCCGTCCATCCTGCGTCTCGGTCCTCGCGTTCGTCGCGTTCGCGGGCTTCGCCGCGCCTGCGTTCGTCGCCGGCGCCCAGACGCCGACGCCCCAGCCCGACAACCCGTTCGCGGGCTTCGAGACGCGTCGCCTGTCCAACGGGCTCAAGATCTGGTTCAAGCGACTCGAGGGCGCGCCCAACGTCTCGGTGAGCGCGGGCGTGCCGGTCGGATCGGACGCCGATCCGCCGGGCAAGGAGCAGTTGGCCCACTTCACCGAGCATATGCTCTTCTCCGACCACAAGGGCAAGACCGAGCAGGAGATCAAGGACGCGGTCGAGGGGCTGGGAGGGCGGCGCAACGGCTTCACCTACCGAGACCGCACGTGGTACTACGTCACGATCGCCCGGGAGCACGGGCTCTTCGCGATCGAGTGGATGGCGGACCTGATGTCGCCGCACGCCATGGAGCCGGAGGTCGTCGCGCGGGGCCGGCAGCCGGTCCTGAACGAAATCGGGGCCCGGCCGCGCGAGCTTTTCGACCATCTGGGCGCGGCGTTGACTCCGGGATGGCTCACGGCGCCGGACTTCTGGGAGCGCGAGTTCGGCCTGCCCCGCCTGCGCCCGCCCAACGTGGACCGGTGGCGCAGCCTGCACAGCGTCGCGCCGAGCGATCTGCGCGAGTTCTACGACCGCCACTACGCGCCCGAAGCCATCACCGTGACCGTCGTCGGCGACCTGGACCGGGACTCGGCGTTCGCCGTCGCGGAGCGGACCTTCGGCGCCGTCCCCGCTCGGCCCCGGACGCCGTGGTCCCTCGAGGTTCGCGACCCCGGCAAGGGTCGGTCCTCCTACGGCTGGGGGTTTCAGTCGGCCGCTTCGTACCGCTCCCGCCACAAGATGTTCCACGCGTCGGCGGAGGACGTGCTGACGACGCTGTTCGTCCGAGACCTGCTGGCGCGGCGGCTCAACCAGCGGTTGCGCTACGGCGAACGCAAGGCCGTGTACGGCGCCAGCGTGCGGCGGGTGGCGCGCGGTCCGGCGTCGTACCTGGAGATCTTCAGCCGGATCGACGAGGACGACTTCGACTTCGCCGTGGCGGTGATCGACGAGGAGGTGGAGACGCTCTCGGCGGGCGGCCACGACCCGACCGAGTTCGAGGCCGATCGCGCGGCGCTGGTCGAGCGGCTGCGGGCGGCGAACCGGACGGCCGAGGCGCTCAACACGTGGACACGGACCACGTTCTACGATCCGGACACCTTCGCCGACTTCCCCGACGTCCTCTCCTTCTACGAGGATCTGACGCAGGCGGAGGTCGCTTCCTTCGCGCGGGACCTGTTCGACGAATCGCGCTCGACGCTGACCATCGCGCGCGTCGAGCCGATGAGCCAGGGACTCGCCGTGGCGGCCGTCGCCGCCCTGATCGCGCTGACGCTGGGCGCCCTGGCCCGCTGGCTGACCAGGCCCATCCGGATGAGGGAGATCCGCTACGTCGCCCGTTTCCAGCTTCCGGAGGCGCTGAAGGTTCTGTACGCGCTGGGCACGGTCGCGGCCCTGCTCGCCGTGGTTCGCGTCGGCGGCGAAGGCGTCGTCCGGGCGCTGGACCTCTGGGTCGGGTCGGTGGATGGCTACTTGCTCCAGAAGGCGGCCGCCGCGCTCGCGTTCGTCCTCATGCTGGCGCTGGCGACGCTGATCGCGACGTCCGGACCTCGCAAGCTGCTCGTCTTCGACGACCATCTGCGGATCAAGACCCGGGGCTGGCGCTCGAGGGTTCTCACGCGCGCCGACGTCGCCGAGATCTCGATGCGACGCTTCGGGCGGGCCTGGCTCGGGCTGGGGGTCCTGAAGGGGGCGCCCCTCGCGTTCGGTCTTCTGCGTCCGGGCGTGTTCCTGCGGCCGAAGCGGGGACGGTCGTACTTCTTCCGTGCCCGGGACACCGACGAGCTGGTCGAGGTGTTGCGCGAATGGAAGGCGGAGGAGACGGCACCGGGGGTTGGAAATGGATAATGATCGCGGAATGGGCGGCCCTGTCAAACCGCATTTTATCCGTTTTTTAATGACGACATTGCGACTAAAAGATATCCCGTCATCGACTCATCACTTCGCGGAGTGTCTAGCGTAGCCATGAATAGCAACGACACGAAGAAGTTCACCATCTCCCTCCTAAATGCAAATTCAGAAAAAGAAGTAATTTCCATAATACGGAGTGCTGAGTTATGGGATAATCCGCGCATGTGGCGCCCATATGGCAATAACCCAGGAAACTATTCCGTTATTGGAAATCAGCAGAGCCGTCCGGAAGCGGCTTTGGTGGAAAAGGTAATCAATTCTGTTGATGCGTGTTTGATGAGAGCTTGTCTTATTAAGGGAATTGACCCTACGTCGGCGAACGCGCCGCCATCCGTACAGAAAGCAGTATCACAATATCGTGAAATCCGCGTGCGTGATCGATCTCAGAGAAACCATGACATTGCTCTGGCGGTAACGGGTCCGACTGCCTCGACTAGAGATCGGAACGCATCGATTACAATCGTGGACTTTGGCGAAGGGCAGAGGCCCGAGCACGTTCCAAATACGTTTCTTTCTATTGTGCGTGGAAATAAGCTACGCATTCCTTTCGTACAAGGTAAGTTCAATATGGGCGGAACTGGTGCATTGAAGTTCTGCGGACATCATGGTCTCCAACTGGTCATCACTAAGCGTTGTCCCCAAGTCGCACGATTGGAAGGGCGCAGTGGATCAGCGTGGAGCGTAACGATTGTTCGTAGGGATCGCCCAGCGGCCGGGCTCGGCAAGGTAAGGAACTCCGTCTACAAATACCTTGCGCCGATTGATGTAGATGCCCAATCGCCAACATGCGGTGGCTTGCTGACCTTCGATGCTCATGAAATCAGCGCGTTTCCGGTCAATAACGTTCCCTACAATGGTGCAATGGCATGGGGGTCCATTATCAAGTTGTACGAATACGATATGGCGGGATTTCGTAGCCATGCGTGCAGAAGAGACGGCCTGTTAGGTAGACTGGAGATCATGCTTCCTAATATTGCATTACCAGTTAGGGTTCACGAGTGCCGGAAATACAGAGGTAAAGAAAGCGGCGGCAGTTTCGATACACTGTTAGTTGGTTTGTCCAACAGGCTTGAGAGCGATCGAAGAAAGAACGTCGAAGACGGCTTCCCAGCGTCAGGTAAAATTGTGATCAATGGCGCGAGTCTCCCATATTCGATTTATGCGTTCAAGCCTCAGCGAGCCAAGACGTATCGTAAGGGAGAGGGTGTTTTGTTTTCCGTTGACGGACAGACGCATGCAACATTCCGAGATGTGTTTTTTGAAAGAAAAAATGTGAAAATGGGGAGATTGCGGAAATCCCTGCTCGTTATGTTGGATTGTTCTTCGTTGCCTACTGATATGCGGGAAGACTTGTTTATGAATAGCCGCGACAGGCTGATCGACGGTGAGCTTCGCGAGGTGATTGTGCGCGAATTAGAGTCAATTGTCGGGACACACGCAGGGTTGAAAGACCTACGTGAACGTCGGCGATCCAAGGAAATTGACGAGAAGCTGCAAAATTCCCAACCGCTGGAAAATATACTTGGCAAGATCCTCGAAAAATCTCCGAGCCTGGAGCGCTTGTTCCTTCAGGGCCAGCGCCTAAATCGGCGGCGCCAAAGGGGAAAAGGTAAAGGGGTCTTGAAATTCAAAGGGAAGAGATATCCGACGTTTTTTCGTTTCTTGAAGAAGCCGAATTCGACCCATTTGCACCGCAATGGAGAACTGGGACGGCGATGTCGAATTTCTTTCGAGACTGATGTGGAGAACGGCTATTTTGATCGAATGGAACAACCAGGTCGAATGGAGATCTCGGTACTTGAGGGTCCAGTAACAATGATCCCGTTTAGCGTTTCTCTTCACAATGGGGTTGCAAACCTACACGTCACATTGGGAAAACAGGACTTCAGGATTGGAGATGGACTGGTGCTTCAATGTACGGTAGAAGATGATACTCTGCCGGTTCCGTTTGTTAAGGGTATATCAATAGACGTTATCCATGGATCGCACGGAGAATCTAAAAGACGAAGGCCGCGTAATGGTCACAAAAAAGGCGAGGCGGGACACCTCTTCGGTGGGCTATCGCTGCCGATAATTCACAGAGTAAAAGAGGGTAGCAACCATTGGCGCGATCACGAATTCGATCATAATTCGAGTTGCAAGGTGGTGGATGACTCAGACGCTGATTCACCTGACCACAGGGCTAGCCTGACCTTTTACGTTAACATGTCTAATCGCTTTTTCGAGGCGGAAATCAAACATAGTCGAGAGGACTTGGAGGTCGTGCGGGAAAAGTGGGTATTGGCAAATGTTCTTGTGGGTCTTGGAATTATGGACACGATGCGCAAGGAAAAAATGAAAACCACCTTATCGAACTCGGATACGGATATAGTGGAATTTGTGACAAGAGCTCTCGCGCCCATTATGTTGCCTATGATCGAGTCACTTGGTGAATTGGACTCGAGATAAGTGATCTGCGGCGTACTTGACGAGTCGCGCGTCCTTCCGCGCTCATTGGCCCGGCTGATCGAGGTGAATCATGGATTCTTCGCTTTACCTTCAACCGATCCTTCAAGTTCAAGTGTCGTAGCAATGTCCTCTTCCGGGTGGTCTTCGGTGGTCCACGCAACCCGATCCGGAGGAGAAGCAGATGGAACTCAGTTTGAAGGAGCGCGACGGCGTGTCGGTGCTCAGGCAGGTGAGCGAAGGGGTTCTGGCGGCGTCTGCGGGTGCCCGGCGCATCGGCGTCACGGCCGCGTCACTTCTGACGCTTGCTGCAGCGGTTCGAGGCGGAAGGCGACACCGTCGCGGTCCACCGGCTTCGAGGTCGGACCTCGAGCCGGGCGTTGCCTCCAGAGGTTCGCCAGGCGGTGCTGGCGCTCGCGGAGGATCCGACGTTCCGCGACTACGGACCGACGCTGCTCGCCAAACACCTCGAACAAGCCACGTCGTAGGCGTCGCGGGCCGGGATCTCCCGCTTGAACAGCGCGCGACCGCCGATCTTGCCGGTCAGGACGGCTTCGACGCTGTTCACCGCGACGCCGGTTCGCGCCTCCGCGAATTCGGAACGCAGGCGAAGGCCGGGTCGGGGAGTCAAGCGGGAAGCCACCAGCGAAACGGGCCCGTGGCGCGTGTACCACCCGACCATGGATCGGTTGAGGCGCCAGCGCCTCCGGATCGATCCCTGCGAAGCGATTCGGCGCAAGTGGCTCCGGACCTCGTCGCGACGGGCGTAGACGCGCTCGGCGAAGAGCCTCCGGTCGCAGGCCAGGTCGACGTCGGTGCTGTGACGGTGGTTCCAGAACGCGGCCAGCGCCGTGCCGCCGCCCAACCGCAGTTCGGATCCGGGAATCCACCGCTCGATCCAAGGCAGCGACTGAGCAAGAGCCAAGCCGGGTTCTCGCGGGATGGTCAAGGGCGCGGGATCAGCCATAGTCGGGGCCGTGCCCATGGACGATCAGCTTGTCCAGCCAAAGCGGGAAATAGCCCTGGCCGTTCTCGGATCGGAGGTTGAAGTGCCGTGCCATGCGCCAGCTCCGAGCCTTGCACGCGGTCAGCAGGCGCACCCACTCCCGGACGGTCAGACCGGCGTGGGCTTCCGCCCGGCTCCAGTCTGTTCCGCTCAGTTCGCCGGCCACCTCTCGCAGGGCGAACGCGGCCATGTCGCACTCGGGTCGTCCCGCCAGCCCCCACCTCCGCAAGTCCTCGGCGGAGAAACGAAAGGCGGCCCCTGCGGTGACGAATCCGTAGACGGACTCGACGCGCTCGGCGTCGAAGGCGGGTCGCCGCCGGCAACGCGGCGAAGAGAAGCTGGAGAGGGGCTCCAGCCAGTCCTGGGGCCAGCGCGTCGCCGTCTCGCACTGGCCCCAGTACTCGAGCGACGCCAGTTCGTCCGGGTCGGTGGGCATGTCGCCCACCTGGACCCAGCGTCCTTCGCGGGAACGCCGCGTCGGTGTCGACTTCATCGGCTTGCCACTCGTCGGATTTGGACGACCGGCGGGTCCGCTGACCGTCTCGCGATTCGCACGCGGACGACCAGGCGCCGAGGTCCGGGGCGAAGCGGATCCTCGGGGTTGATCGGCGGTCGGAGTCAGGTCGACGGAATCAGGCGCCCTCCGGCGGCCAACGGGGAAGCGCGCGCCCGGTCGTCCAAGGCACGCCCGCCTCCTCGAGCCTCCGCTCGAGGTCGGGCAAGTCGGACTCGACGAGCTCGGCCAGCGCCGGATACATGGCGTCGAAGGCCGAGCGTGCGACCCGATACTGTTCCCGGTGCGTGCCGGTCGGCCCGTGCATCCCGTTCCAGTGGCCCCGCACGATGCGGTTGACCCGCGCCGCGATGCCGGGCACGTCGGGCTCCGCGCGCGACGTGCGGGTCCGCGACCCGTCCAGCGCTTCCCGGACGTCGGCCAACGCGAGCTCGAGCGCGCGGGCCTCGGCCATCGTCCCTTCCGGCGCGGCCGGCCAACGCTCGAGCGCCCGCTTGATGGCCGAGATTCTCGCCGAAGCCTCGGCGACGACGCGCTGCGACCCGCTGACCGCGCGGAGCAGCTCCCCCGTCTCGCGCTGGAACGCCAGGATCCCGCCTCGGCCCTGCTGAGGAATCGCGGGCTCGTGAATCGGCGCGATCCGAAACGGCGTCGGCCCGGCGAGTCGGGTCTCGACGCCGTCGACCCGCTGGGCCAACTCGACCGTGTAGCTTCCCGGCAGCGCCAGGGGCCCGGCGCCGGAGCCGCCTCCCGAGCCGCCCCCGACGGGGCCGTAGCCGGGATAGCGGTAGTCCCACACCGCGCGGTGGATGCCTCGCCTCGTCGAGCCGCCAACGACGTTGACCACCTCGCCCGCCTCGTCGCGCACCGTGAGGAAGACGCGGGGCGCCTCTTCGCGGTCCTCCTCCTCGAGCGCCTCCCAGGACGGGTACGGCGTGTCTTCGCCCGCCTGGGCCGCCTCGCGTTCGGCCGCCTGGCGCTCCGCCTCGCGGGTCCGAAGCGTCTGGCCGACCCAATAGGTGAACGTGACGCCGAACTTGGGGTTGTCGGCTGCGTAGAAGGCGCTCGCGCCCCCGCCGCCTGGGCTCCAGGGGATGAACATGTCGCCGTCGGCCACGGCGAAGACGTGACCGTCGGAGTCGAGCACGGATCCGGAGGCGAGCTCGCGCATCGGCGTGTAGTCGTCGATCACGTAGAAGCTGCGCCCGAAGGTGGCCGCCACGAGGTCTCCCTCGCGGCGCTGGATTTCCAGCTCCCGCACCGGAATCGTGGGCAGGCCGCTCGCGAACTCGAGCCACGACTCGCCCCCGTCGACCGACGCGAACGCGCCGAATTCGGCGCCCAGGAAGAGCAGGTCCTCCGCCTCCGGGTCCTGCACGATCGAGAACGAAGGGCTGTTGTCGGGCAGGCCGCCCGTGATGCGCTCCCAGCTTCGACCCCGGTCCTCGGAGCGAAGCACGTGCGGACGGAAGTCCCCGCGCTTGAAGTTGTTGACGACGACGAACACGCCGTCGGGATCGTGCAGCGACGCTTCGACGTCGTGCACGAAGCTGGTGTCCGGCACGCCGGGCAGCGACTCGACCGCCCGCCAGGTCTCGCCTCCGTCCTCGGTGATCTGCACCAGGCCGTCGTCGGTGCCCACGTAGATCAAGTCCTGGACCAGAGGCGACTCCGAGATCGCGACGATGTGCCCGAAGGCCGACGTCGACCGGTTCTTGGCCACGGCGTCGACGCTCCAGACGCGCCCCATGACTTGAAGCGCGTTGCGGTCGATGCCGCGCGACAGGTCCCCGGAAATCGCGCGCCAGCTCGATCCCTGGTCGTCGCTCCGAAACAGGATCTGGGCGCCGAAGTAGAGCCGCTCGTTGTCGTGCGGCGACATGTGGAGGCCCGCGTCCCAGTACCAGCGCAGCGGCGGTCCTTCGGCCTCCGGCTGCGGCTGGATGTCCAGGCGCTCCTTGGTGCGTCTGTCGAAGCGCGACAGCACCCCGTACTGAAGCTGCGAGTACACGATGTCCGGGTTCTCGGGATCGACGACCGGATCGAAGCCGTCGCCGCCCAGCGTGACGTACCAGTCGGAGTTGCGGATCCCGCCCCCTTGGGTCTGCGACGGCCCTCCGAGCGTGTTGTTGTCCTGCGTCCCGCCGTAGACGTAGTAGAAGGGCTCGTCGTTCGAGGTCGCGACCTTGTAGAACTGCGTCAGCGGCAGGTTGTCGAAGTGGCGCCAGTTGCGGCCGAAGTCGAACGTCTCGTACAGGCCGCCGTCGTTGCCCACGATCAGGTGCTCGGGGTCGTCCGGGTCGAAGGCCATGGCGTGGAAGTCGACGTGCACGCCCGAGGTGGGCAGTCGGCTCCAGGTCCGTCCCCCGTCCTCGGACATCTCGAGGAAGGTGTCCATGGCGTAGATGCGGTCGAAGCGGTGCGGATCGGCGTAGATCTCGTGGTAGTACATCGCCGCGCCCGACTGGTAGTCGGACGTCCGGGACCAGTTCTCGCCCATGTTCTCCGAGCGGAACGTGCCGCCGTCGTTGGCCTCGACGATGGCGTAGAGCACGTCCGGGCGCACGGGCGAGACGGCGAACCCGATGCGCCCCTTGTCGCCCGACGGCAGGCCCCGGTCGATCGAGCGCCAGGTCTCGCCGCCGTCGGTGGACTTGTGGACGCCCGAGCCCGGTCCGCCGTCGATCATCGTCCACTGGTGGCGTCGGCGCTGCCACGACGTCGCGTACATCACGTCCGGGTTCCGGGGATCGAAGTGGACTTCGTTGACGCCGGTGTGCTCGTCCAGCTCGAGCACGAGATCCCACGTGTCGCCGCCGTCGCGGGTCCGGTACAGGCCCCTCTCGCCGCCGGACGTCCAGAGCGGTCCCTGAGCCGCGACGAAGACCGTGCGGGAGTCGGACGGATGGACGGCGATCATCCCGATGTGCCTGGACGTCTCGAGTCCCATGTTAGCGAACGATCTCCCGCCGTCCACCGACTTGTACACGCCGTCCCCGTAGCCCGTCGAGCGCTGGCCGTTGTTCTCGCCCGTGCCCACCCAGAGCGTGAGGCGGTCGTTGGGGTCGAGCGCGATGGCCCCGATCGAGTACGACCCGTAGTCGTCGAAGATCGGATCCCAGGTCGTGCCGGCGTTGCTGGTCTTCCACACGTTCCCCGACGACGCCGCGACGTACCAGACGCTGCGGTCGGTCGGGTCGATGGCGACGTCGGCGATGCGTCCGGACGCGACCGCGGGGCCGATGCCGCGCCAGCGAAAGGCGTTCAGAAGGCGCGAGGAGAGCCCCGCGTCCTCCTCGTCCGACGATTGGGCCTGCAGAGCCGGCGGCGACGCCGACGCGAGCGCGACGGCGGCGGTCGCGGCGGCCAGTGCGAGCCGCCGAAGCGAAGCGGATGGGAAGCGAAAGACCATGGAGCGCCTGTGTCCTGAGTCGGGGAGCGAGGGCGGCCGGGATCGCCGAACGGCGAGGGAGAATGTACAGAGGGCGAGAAGCGCTCGCACGGGGAGCTCGGGGCCCCGGGCCGAGGCGCTCCGGCTTCCCCCGGCCGTGCGGTCCGGCGCTCGGGGCGGTAGATTGGCCGAAGCCCCGACGCGTCGGCGCGACATTCGGAGTTTCGGCCCCGATCGGTGGGCCTTCCATGCGCTCGGGCGGGGTCCCGACGGATCGGCGGGGCGGTCGGGAGCGGGACGCGCGGATCGGTTTCGGTCCCTCTGGGCGGGGGCGGTTGGGAAGTTGGGGCGTCGCGGGCGGCGGGGGATGGAGAGCATGAGGCAAGCCGAACCGAGGGCCCCTTGGGCGTCGAGAGCGCGGATCTGGAGTCGCGTCGCCGCCGCGTCGCTGTGTCTGCTGGCGCTGCCGCCGACGATGGACGTTCGAGCGCAGGAGGCCGAACGCGCCGCCGATGCGACCATTCGCGGACAGGTGGTCGACGACGTCACGGGCGAGCCCGTCCCCGACGTCGCGGTGCGGATCGACGGGTTTTCTTTCGCGGGCGCCACGAACGCCGACGGGTTTTTCACGGTGGACCGGATTCCGCTGGGCACCTACGCCCTGCGCCTGTCCCACCCGGCCTATCACCCGACGATGGGCGATCTGCGCGTTCTCAGGAGCGGCGACTTCGTCACCTCGATGGAGCCGCTCGACGACGAGAGCGAATACCTGGTCACGGGTCTGGTCGGAGTCGTTTCCGACGCGACCACCGGCGACCCGGTCCGGGGCGCCGCGGTTCGGGTGGCGGGCCACGCCGGCGGCAGCGCGCGCACCGACGCCCGGGGGCGCTTCAGCATCGCCGACGTCGAGGCGGGCTGGCACGCGATCCAGTTCTCGCAGCTCGGGTTCGCCACCAGAACGGACTCCGTCCACGTGTCGCCCAGGCGCGTGACCAACGTCGCCGTGTCCCTTTCCGTGAATCCCGTCGTCCTTCCGCCCCTCGAGGTGAGCGTCGAGAGGCGAGAGGTCGCCCTGCAGGACGTGGGGTTCTATCGACGCGTCCGCGAAGGGTTCGGGGATTTCATCGACCGCGAGGACATCGAGACGCGGAACCCCAGCGAGATGTCCGATCTGTTCACCTCGCTTCCCGGCGTCGAGGTGTTCGGGGACCCCGACCTCCCCGGCTTGCGATACGTCGTGTTGCGCGGCGGTCGCCAGATCAGCTTCAGCGACCGCAATCAGCGCTGTTTCCCGCGCGTCGTCGTGGACGGCTTGCCCGTGCACCGGGGGGGCGACGAGCCGATGCTGCTCGATCGTCTCGTCGATCCGATGCAAGTGGCCGGCGTCGAGGTCTATCCGACGTCCGCCGGCCTGCCGGCCCAGTTCTCGGGCATCGGGTCCGCGTGCGGCCTGATTCTGATTTGGACGCGGCGTTGATGGGACGCGGGGAGATCGCCGATCCGAACCTCGGCGATCACGCTCGGATCGCTCTGCGGCTGGCCGTGGAATTCTCGCCGTCGGGGCGACGGACGATCCCGCCCAACGGCAGGTCGGGTCGGTCGCCGTTCCTTCGGTCGGGCGTTTGAGGACCGGGCTTTCCGATGCACGCCGTCGCCGGAGTTCCGTTCACGCTGAAGCGAAGCTCGGACCTGTGGGACGCCAAGGGGGGATACGAGTCCAAGACGGAGACGGCCCACGGACTCGTGCGCCTGGAGCCGGACCGCCTCGTCCTGCAATGGAGGTTGGCGATTCGCACGCAGGTGGTGAGCACGACGTTCAGGACCGAGGAGAAGATCGAGCCCGTTCGCGAGATCGTGATCCCACTGGCGGAAGTCGCCGGCGCCTTCGTGCCCCGTCGCCGCTGGTGGTCGCTGGTCGGACCCAGACTGGTGATCGCCGCCGCCAACCTGTTGGCGTTCGAGAAGGTCGCCGGCGAACAGGGACTCAGACTCAAGCACCCCGCGAAACTGGTGCTCAGAGTCAGCCGGAGCGACCGACTGGCGGCCGAGGAGTTCGCGGCCGAACTGGCCCTGGCTCTGGCGCAGGGGCCGAACCGACGATCCCTGGCGTCGCGCGAATCCAAGCGGAGACAGGTGTCCGTCGCGGCCCCTCGGGGCAAGTGACTCGGGTCGAGAGTCCGCCTATCCGACTGCAGGCTGAGGCTTCAAGGGCGTCGTGCGAAGGTGCTCATGGGCGACCGGAGAAACCGATGGCCGAGGAATCGCGGCGATGTGCCACTGCCGCTCCGGCGCCAGGACCAAACCAACGATCCCTGGCGTCGCGCGAATCCAAAGCGAAGCGGAGTACCTGCAGAGTCGTCTCTAAGTTGACTGCCGCTCCGCCGCGATTCGCCATCCCTGCTGCGGAGACTAGCCTCCTTGCTGCAAGATGGAGAGCAACGTTCGCAAGAACAAGCCAATCGCGTTGATAATTCCTACCACCAGCGTAAGCGTAGCGATCACGGCTCCCAATACCACCCGCCACACCCATGACTTGGTGGGCAGGTCCTTCGATTGCCCTTCGAGCGCGCCAACTCGCCCTGCTAGATCGTAAGCGGATTTTCCAAATATCTGCGCTTCTCTAGCGGCTTGATCGTCGGTGTCAGGATGCCCTATCGCATCCGTTTTCCGTTGAATGACCTCCTTCTTTTCATCCCCCGTCATTGGGATGCGATTTCCGCGTAGTGTCGCTGAATCAGAAAATTGGGAATTACGGCATTGACGAGTCCATGCTTCTGGACCACTACGTCCCAAGGGCTGCCCTTCTCGTGAGTCAAAGCAGACAACTCCACCGCTGTAAAGCGCCGATAGCTCTTTTCGGTAGCCTCAACGATTTCTCGTTGATCGGTGTCCATAACGTCTGCCATCGAAGACGCCTTCACCATGATGTGGTCGCCGCCGAAATCCTTGTATTGGTGATAGACTTCAGGAACGACAGGGCCGTAGCGCCAAGCTTCGACCGATTGGTCCATTAGCGCGCGATCGCACAATCCAAGCATCCATCCGTGTGCGATGTACACCAATTTCACGACGTGGAGCGGTGTGGTGGGTTCTCCGGCATCGTGGCGAAGCCATCGGATGTGTTCAGCCACCGAGATCGCGCTAATGGAATCCCGCTTCTGGGTCGCGGATGGCGTTTCGACCTGCATGGCGTCGCTCCAATCAGCGCTCATGGTCCCAGTGCACGCCTTGGCCCGCGCTGGACCGTAGAGCCCTCCAGCCTGCCGATCCATGCGGACGGGACCTGATTCTCACTTGGTCAACTTGTCGCAAACGGCGCCGAAATGCAAATGCGCGTGGAGGAGACCCGTCATTGGCGGCGAATTCCCGCCGCCGTCCCCCCGGGGTCGGACTCCGCCGGGCGCTCCCGCTCGAGCGCGCGGGCCACCGGGTGGATCTCGTCCAGGGTCGTGCCGTCCCGCAGGCGACCGTCGAGCATCACGTACCGGATGTCGACCGTGTTGCGCAGGTCGTCCAGCGGGTTCGAGTTCAGGACCACGATGTCCGCGAACTTGCCCTCCTCGATGCTGCCCAGCTGCTTCCCGAATCCGATGGCTTCGGCCCCCAGGATGGTCGCGGCCCGCAGAATGTCGTGCGGCGCCGCGCCGCCCGAGGCCATCGCCCACATCTCCCAGTGGAAGGCCAGGCCCTGCAGCTGGCCGTGGCTGCCGACGCCGACGCGACCGTCCGCCTCGAGCATCTTCTTGACGAACTCGGCGTGCTTCGGAAAGACGTGCTCCTCCTCGAGGAACCAGCCGGCCTGCCCGGGACTGCCTCCGCCCCCGGGACCCCGACGCCGGGTCCTTTCGTCCAGGTTGGCCTTCGGCACGAAGACGTTCAGCTTCGGGTCGTCGTGCACGTCCTCGGTGGCGTAGAAGTGGTTCTCGGCGAAGGGTCCGCCGTAGGACACGAGCAGCGTGGGCGTGTTCGTCGTCTCCGAAGTCTCGAAGAGCTCGACCACGTCGGAGTAGATCGGCGCGATGGGCAGGTTGTGCTCGATGCCCGGATATCCGTCGATCGCGTGCGTCATGTCGATCTTGAAGTCGAGGCCCCCCTCCGTCGTGGGCGTCAACTCGAGTTCCCGGGCCGCCTGGATGATCCACTGCCGCTGCTGACGGTTCCCCGTCATGTACATCTTGAGCGTCTTGGTGTCGAAGTACTGCGCGTAGCGCCTGAGGATCGTCTTCGCGTGATCGGCGTCGCGGACGTTCTCGCCGTTGAAGACCCCGGGTCCGGTCGAGTAGATCCTGGGCCCCACCATGCCGCCCGTGCGCACGCGGTCCGTGTAGCTCAGGACGTCCGTGAAGGCGGTCTGCGGATCGCGCGTCGTCGTCACGCCGTAGGACAGCGTCGCCAGGTACTGCCACACCTCCTCGGGGTGGATTTCGGGCACCAGCCACATCGAGTGGTAGTGCGTGTCCACGAAGCCGGGCACCAGGGTCGCGCCCGTCACGTCGACGACCAGGGCGCTGTCGGGCACCTCGACCGAGTCGGCCCGACCCACGTCGACGATCACGTTGTCCCGCACGACGACGACGCCGTTCTCCAGGACGTGCGGCGCGCCCGTCGTGTCGTCGGGCGCCTGGGCCATCGTGACGACGCGGCCGCCCGAGAGCGCGACGAGGCCCCGGGGAACGTCCCGCGGCAGTTGCACCTCGATCGCTCGCTCGTGCGCTTCGTAGGACTCGGTGGAGTCGGCCAGGAACTCGTCGTCCCCGTCCCTCACCCGCGCCGCCTTCGCCGCCGCCTCTTCGGCCGTGGCCCGGATCGAGTCCGCCCGGGCCATCAGCGAGTCCGAGACCACCTGCACCGAATCGGCCGCGAGGCGCCGGATCTCGGCCTCGAGCTCCTCGGAGGCCTCTTCGTCCTCGTTCTCGAGACTGTCGGCCTCGGCGCGCTTTCGCTTGAGCGTGTCCGACACCGCCATGGCGCGCACGCGAAGCAGTGCCCGGGCGTGCGCCGTCTCCTCCTCCTCGAGCTCCTCCGCTTCCACGTGGTCCAGGTCGTAGGTGAACAGGACGTTCCCCATGGCCCAGTGCAGCCGCGATCCGTCCGCGGACCAGGACGCGAACTCGCCGCCGACGTCGGTGACCTTGCGCACGGGCACCGGGGGCGCTCCGAGGTTGGTCAGCATGATCGTCGGCGGCTCGGCCCCGACCTCGGCCAGATCGACGACGTAGACGTCGGCTCCGAACTGGACGAGCGCGCGGTCTCCGGCGGGCGACAGCTGGATCAGTCCGGCCGGCGCGAAGCCCCCGGGCTCGGCCGAGGGGTCGACGTCCGTCGGATCCGGCGTCGCGCGCCAGGGGAAGACGCGTCGCGGCAGGAACTCCGGTCGCCCCCCGTGGGGGTCGCCGATCCCGCCCACGCCTTGGCGTCCGCGCACCGTCATGTGCCGCTCGACGTCCGTGCCGTCCCAACGAAACGACACGAGCCCCTCGATGGGACTGTACGCGTAGATGCGGTCGGGGTCGTCGGCCGCGAAGTGCGCGACGTCGCGAAGCCCGGTGGGCGAGATCGTCGTCGCCGGAGCCGGTTCCTCCGCGTCGGCCGGAACCCACACGAACTCTCCGCCGATCGGGCCGAAGAAGAGACCCGGGGCCTCCTTGAGCTCGCGGGCCGCGCCGCGCGAGGCGACGATGCGGTCGCCGGCGGGCGACCAGGCCACGTTGTAGTACATCGCCGCCGTTCGGGTCAGCTGGACGGGCGGGCCGCCCGCCGCGGGCGCCTTGACGAGATGTCCGCCCTCGACGTCGTCCCAGGTCGCGTACGCGATCCAGTCGCCGTCGGGCGACCACTGGGGATGGAACTCGCCGACGTCGGCGTCCGTCAAGCGCTGGGCGTCGCCGTCGGGCAGGTCCTTGACCCAGAGCCGGTCGAAGGCCGTGAAGGCGATGCGGCGACCGTCGGGCGAGGCGACGGGATTGCGAATCTGGCTCGCCGTGACCATCGCCGTCGTGTCGATGGCGTAGTCGAACTTGACCGAAGGGCCGATCCCGAGCTCGACGTCGATCTCGAAGGGGATCTCTCGCGCGCTCGATCCGTCCAGCTCGACGCGCCAGATCTTGCCGCCGTAGGAGACGACGATCTCCTCGCCCGAGGGGAGGAAGGCGTAGCCGGGCAGCACGTCCAGCGGCGCCCGGGACTCCTGCTCGTCGCGCTGGACGGGGTACGCGACCCAGGACTCCTCGCCCGTCTCCAGGTCCCGCTTCCGAAGTCCGGTCTCCGCGTTGTACCGCGTGCCGTAGACCAGCCACCGGCCGTCCGGCGAGATCGCCGGGCGCAGTCCCGAGCCGTACCGGTTCGTCATCAGCGTGTGGTCGCCGGTCTCGCGGTCGTAGCGAAAGACCTGGTAGCGGGGCAGCGTCGCGTTGTACTGCCAGTCCCCCTGGCCCCCCGCGTACCAGACGTAGCGGCCGTCGGGGCCGAAGGCGGCGCCGATCCGCTTGAGTCCGGCCTGGCCGGAGAAGCCGGTCGGTCCGGGGATCGCCGCCGGAGACGAGCGCTCCGGGTGGTACATGTAGAGCTGCGCGGGGCCGCCCAGTCCGCCGGAGCGGCTCACGACGATGAACTCGCCGTCCGGCGTCCACTCGGGCGACAGGAACAGGTTCGAGTTTCCCCTCGAGACCTGTGACGTGTCGGTCTTGTCGAGCCGCATGGTCCAGAGGTTGTCGCCGCCGCTCCGGTCCGAGACGAAGGCGATCGAGGCGCCGTCGGGGCTGAAGCGGGGCTGCACGTCGTAGGCCATGCCCGTGAGCAGCGGCGTCGCCTTCCCGCCGTCGATGGACAGGGTGTAGAGGTCGCCCAGGAAGTCGAAGACGACGGTCCGACCGTCGGGACTCACGTCCAGCGAGATCCACGTGCCCTCGGTGGCGGTGAACTCGGCCGTTCGCGCCGCCTGCAGCGGCAGCGGATCCCGGTCCGGGCCTCCGCCGGGCTGGGCGTGCAGGGGAGCGCAGAGCGCGAGCGAGGCCAGGACCGCGAGCGCCGGAAGCGCCGCCCGCGGCGTCGTCGGGGCGCGGGGCGTCATCGTCCGCCTCCCCGGATCCCGGCCTGGACGTCCGGGGCGGTGCGCCTCCACGGCTCGACGGGCGCGGCGCGCTGCCGCGGCCAGAGTTCGTCCAGCGTGTCGCCGTCGTAGAGGCGTCCGTTCATCATCACTTGGTCCACCGTGTTCGTGTTGCGGATGTCGGCCAGCGGGTCGGCGTCCAGGATCACCAGGTCCGCGAGCTTGCCCGCCTCGATCGAGCCCAGGTCGCGGCCCAGGCCGATCGCCCGCGCGCCCATGAGGGTCGCCGCGCGGAGCGCGTCGTGCTCGTCCATGCCGCCGCTCTGCATGGCCCACAGCTCCCAGTGGTAGCCGAGCCCCTGCAGCTGCCCGTGACTCCCCACGCCGGTCCTGCCTCCGCCTTCGACGAGACGGGCGATCCACTCGGCGTGTCGCGGAAACGCGTACTCCTCGTCCATGAACCAGCCGCCGCGCCCCGGACCGGTCGTCTGCAGTCGGCGGGCCTTGGCGTCGAGCTCCCGTTTGGGCGTGAAGCGCGTCAGCTTCTCGTCGCCGAAGACGTCCTCCTTGGTGAAGAAGTAGTTCTCGGCCCACGGGCCGCCGTAGGAGACCAGCATCGTGGGGGAGTTGACCGTGCCGGAAGCGGCGAAGAGCTCGACGACGTCGCCGTAGGCCGGAACGATCGGCATCGAGTGCTCCACGCCCGGATATCCGTCGATGGCGTGCGTCATGTTGAGCCGATAGTCCAGTCCGCCCTCGGTCGTCGGCATCAATTCGAGCTCGCGCGCGGCCATGACGAGCCACTGGCGCTGCCGACGGTTGCCGGACATGTACATCTTGAAGGTCTTGGTGTCGTAGTACTCGCTGTACTTCCGCAGCACGTCGAGCGCGTGCTCGTAGCTGCGCACGAAGTCGCTCGAGAACACGCCGGGTCCGGTGTGGTAGACCCGCGGGCCCGCCATGCGGCCCGCGCGGACCATGTCCTCGTAGGAGAGCACGTCCGTGGTCGCCGTCTGCGGGTCGCGCGTCGTCGTGACGCCGTAGGCGAGGTTGGCCCGGTAGATCCACGGGCGCGCCCAGTGGATGCCCCAGAGGTTCCACATGTGCGCGTGCGTGTCGACGAAGCCGGGCACGACGGTCTTGCCGGCGACGTCGATCACCGTCGCCCCGTCCGGGACCTGCGTCCGCCCGGACTCGACCGCCGCGATCCGGTTGTCGGTGACGACGATGTCCGCGTCCTCGACGATCTCGTCGCCGTTCATGGTGATCGCCCGGGCGCCCCTGAGCACGACGGTGCCCTTCGGCACGTCGCGCTCGGCGCTCACTTCGATGCGCACCTCGGTCGGCGCGTAGTCGGGATCCTCCCGAGCGGCGTCCAGGTCGTAGGTGAAGAGCGCGTTGCCCAGCGACCAGTGCACCGTCCGTCCGTTCGCGCCCCATGCGGGAAACTCGACGCCCAGCTCGTTGAGCTTCCAGGCCGGCACTCCGGCCGAGTCGGGCTTCGTGACGTCGATCGTCGGCAGCGTGGCGCCCAGGTCCGGGACGGTGACCGCGTACAGGTCGCTGCCGATCCAGGCCAGCGCCAGATCTCCCCGAGGGGCCAGGGCGATCGAGCCCGCGGAGCGTCTCGGGATCAGCTCGCGGGGCTGGTCGCCGTCGAACGCCTGCGGCATCACCAGATCCGAATGCGCGGACGGGCTGTATCCGTCGGGCACGCCGCCGGCGGAGACGTCGAGGCGCGCCGTGACCCGCAGATGCGAGCGCTCGTCGGTGTCGTCCCACCGGGACGAGGACAGCGCCAGGGTCGGCGGCGGCCGGACGGCCGAGCCCGGGACCGGATCGGCCCGAGCCGTTCCGTAGTAGTGGATGCGGTCCGAGCTCTCGCCGAAGTGCGGGCGCCGCCGTCCGCGGGTCGCCCCGATCGTCGTGGCCGGCCCGCCCGAGGCGGGCACCCACACGAACTCCGAGTCGATGCCGAAGAAGAACGGATCGACGGCCTCCGCCACGTCCCGGGCGGCTGATCGCGTCGCCACGATGCGCTCGCCGTCCGGCGACCAGGCGATCTCGCGGTAGTAGGCCGGCGTTCGCGTCAGCGTGGTCGGCGACCCGCCGTCGGCGGACACGCGCCGAACGTGGCCCTCCCCCAGGTCGTCGTCCCAGGTGACGTACGCCACGGCGCCGCCGTCGGGCGCCCACACCGGGTGGTACTCGCCGACGTCGTCGTTCGTGAGGCGGCGGGGCTCGCCGTCGGGCAGTTCGGCGACGTAGAGGCGGTCCAGCGCGGTGAACGCGATCCGGGCGCCGTCCGGAGACGGCCGCGCGTCCCGGATCTGCTTGACCGTGAAGGTCGGGGTGTCCTCGATCGGATACTCGAACTCGACTTCGGGGCCGATGCCGATCTCCGCCTCGACCGTGAACGGAATCTCGACGGGATCGCCGCCGTCGAGGGGCACGCGCCAGATGCCCCCGCCGTAGGACGCGACCAGGGCCTCGGAGTCCGGGGTGAACGAGTACCCGGGCATCGCGTCCATCGTGGCCGTCGACTCCTGGTCGTCGCGCTGCACGGGATACGCGAGCCAGCGCTCCTCCCCCGACTCGAGGCGGCGCAGGCGGATCCCCGTCTCGGCGTCCTCGCGGGTCGCGTAGGCCAGGTGCCGACCGTCCGGCGAGAGCGTCGGCCGAAACGCCGAACCGTACCGGTTGGTCATCGGCGTCCGCGTGCCGGTTCGGCGGTCGTAGACCGTCAGCTGGTACTGCGGGAAGATCGCGTTGTACTCCCACATCCCGTTGCGCTGCGCGTACCAGACGTACCGCCCCTCCGGGTCGACGGCCGCGCCCAGCATCCGCTGGCGCGCCGAGCCGCCCACCATTTCCAGTCCGGTGCCGCCGTCGACGTGGTAGACCCAGAGCTTCTCGAGCCCGCGCCGCGGCGGGGCGCGGGACACCACCACGTACTTCCCGTCCGGCATCCACTCGGGCGAGACGAAGCGGCTGCCGACGCCCTTGCTCAACTGCGTCGGCTCGCCGCCGCCCGACGGCATCAGCCATACGTTGTCGTCGCCGCTCCGGTCCGACACGAAGACGATGCGCTCCCCGTCCGGGCTGTACCGGGGCTGCATGTCGTGCGCCATCCCGTGCGTGAGGCGCGTGGCGTCGCCGCCCGTCGCGGGAATGGAGTACAGGTCGCCCAGCAGGTCGAAGACGATGCGCTCCCCGTCCGGGCTGACGTCCAGCGAAATCCACGTGCCTTCGCTGGTGGTGAAGCGCGCCCAGCGGGCCGGCTCCAGGGGCAGTCCCCGATCCGGGTCGAGTTCCGTCTCCTGGGCCGTCGCGCCCAGAGGCGCGAGCGAGAGCAACGCGGCCGCCGTCAGGCGACGATCGATCGAGCGCATGAGTCGAACTCCGGTCGAGTGCTGGGCGGCGACGCGGGACCGGCGATCCCGCGCGGGAAGCGGCGCGAGCCGCCGAGGGTCCACCGTGAGAATACGATGACCAAGCATACGGGTGTCACCGCGGCCGCGTCCAACGGAGCGGCGGGCTCCGAGAGTCGTTCGTCGGTCCGCCTCAGGTCGCCGGAACCCGAGGCTGTAGCTTTGAGTCGATGCGGGGGAGCGACGCGGAGATCGGAGTCGGCGCCTCCGCCCTCGGTCGGCTCGGCCGGTCCCGCGGGTGGCGGACGGGCCCAGCGGTCCGGCGCGGAGCCGACGAGACCGATTTCAAGGGAGCGGGGGTGCGGATGAAGTCCCGAGAATCCGAATCGCCGGGCCGAGACGCCCGGCGGCTGGACGTCGCGCTGGTGTCCGTTTCGATCGATCTGGGCGCGGGCCGACGCGGCGTGGACATGGGGCCGTCGGCGCTCCGAATCGCCGGCATCACGGAGAAGATCGAGGGGATCGGTCACCGGTTGATCGAGCTGGGGACGATCACGGCGGGCGGGCTGGAGACCACCGAGGCCGGCGAGTCCCTGCCGTACCTCGCCGAGGTCGCGAGCGTCTCCCGGGGGACTCGCGCCGCCGTGACGCGCGGTCTGGCGGCGGGCGCGTTGCCCCTGGTGCTCGGCGGGGACCACTCCCTGTCGATGGGGTCGGTGGCGGCCGTCGCGGACCATCACCGCGGCCGGGGGTCGGCGATCGGGGTCGTGTGGGTGGACGCGCACGCCGACATGAATCGGCCGGACACGTCGCCGACGGGCAACATTCACGGCATGCCCCTGGCCGTGCTGCTCGGACACGGGGATCCTCGCCTCGTCGGCGGGGGCGCGCGCGTGCGGCCGGAGAACGTCAGCGTCCTGGGCGCTCGTGAGCTGGATCCGGGCGAGAAGCGGCTGATCGCCCGCCTGGGCGTGCGCGTCTTCACGATGTCCGAGATCGACGAGCGGGGCGTCGCGGCCTGCATGGACGAGGCCCTCGTGCGCGCCAACGCCGACACCGCCGGGTTTCATCTGTCGTTCGATCTGGACGCGCTGGATCCCCGCGTGGCGCCCGGAGTGGGGACGCCCGTGCGAGGTGGCCTAACCTACCGGGAGGGCCATCTGGTGTGCGAAAAGGCGTCGCGGTCGGGTCGGTTGCTGAGCCTGGAGATGGTCGAGCTGAACCCGGTGCTGGACGACCGGAACCTCACGGCCGACTTGGCCGTGGAGCTGGTGGCGTCGGCCTTGGGCGAGACGATTCTATAGGCGGCGCGTCCGTGGCCCGGGCGGGGTCCGATCTCCCGAACCGGTGCGCCGAGGTCGTGGTCGCGAAAGGTCGTTTCGCTACTCGGCGGCAGTCGAGGGGGGACGCGATTCGGGTCGAATTCGTCCGAACCTCCATGGTGATAGGAAGGCTCCGGCGATGACGGCGATGGACGCGACGATCGCCGCCAGACCTCCCGACCTGCCGAAATACGTGAGGCTCATTCCGCCGAGCAGACCGAAAAACGCGAGAACGAAAGCCATCCACTGAACGCGAGTTCGCGCGATGTGGCCATTGTCCCGTTCCCGATGGCGATTCTCCTGTTCCCGTTCCGCCATGGCCACAAGCCGTTCGGCAGTGCCGGGCAGGGCATCGTCGTAAGCAAGGAAGTGTCGAGGGTGCGGCAGCGGCCCCGACGATACTTCCATGCCCCACAACTCGTGAGTTGTCTGTGCCTCTACCTGGATTCCTCTCGATGGGGTGGCCGGCTCGTCACCGACGCGTGCGGGCGGAGAGCCTTCTTCGTCGGCGCCCCTCGCAGGGACGGACGACTCCCAAGGTTCGGTCCTGGCTTCTCGATGGGGTTCTCGCTCCCGTCCTGCCCGACCTACCAAAGTCCGGCGTCCTCGCCCAACTGGACCATCGCGTTCTCGAGATCGGCGCCCACGGCCTCCCAGTCGCTACGGAGCGCATCTCCGTCCGCTCGAAATCCGTCTGCGGATTGGCGCGGACGGTCTCCCATGCCGAAAAGGTCGAAAGCGCTGGCCATGCCTTCCATGAAGGGGTTCCTCGCGCGGGCGTTGCGGGGGCCGCCGCGTCGTCTCCGTTTCACGGCCGGAACCGCCATCTCGGGGAATTCGCGATACACCGCTTCGATCACCCGTCGATAAGGCACCAGCAAAACCCAAGTGGACGCTCTTCTGAAGTAGTCGGCGACTGAATCCGGGAGCGAGCCGAGCGCGTCCGCTCCGCGGCGGTGTCCGCTTTCGGTAAGCGAGTGGAGCGGATACCCTGCCGACGACTTGGCGGATCGGGCGTCGCCTTCGTCCACCAAGCGCTGGATCGCTTCGTCGACGGCTGGATCGAAGGGACAGTAGGTGTACGGACGGAAGGCGAAAAAAGAACGCCCGATCCGCTTCGAAAGGTCGTCGTTGACCAAGAACAGAACGATCTGCGCCTGAATCGGATCGAACGTCGCTCCAGGCCCGGCCGAAGCGAACGCCGCGGCCACGATGTCGTGGCGATCAAGTGTCATCGGATCCTCCTCGTGGTGGCCTCATGACTCAATGATAACCTCGATGGGGTCGCAAGTGGCGTCGCTTGCGGCCGCGGCATCCCAGCCTCTGGAAGCGCGGGCTTCGTCTCCAAGCCGCGCTCGTTCGCATGGGATGCCCGACGACGCTTGGGCAAGGGCTCGCCGGAGGAGCTCGTTGCGATCCCGGACCGCGCTTTGGAGAACCCGCGAACGCCGTCTTTGAACGCCCGATCTCTCATCATTCGCGAACCATCGATTCCAGCTCGTGGGCTTCGACGCGCCGGACGATCCCCTCGAAGGAATCGCGTCCGGCGACGCGAGTCGTCCGCGACTCGCCCGCTCGTCGAACGAAGATCACGTACTGCACCAACCCGCCGCCCAAGAACAGGAGCCCGAGATAGGATCCCCGTTCGTCCTCCCAGCCCACCCGCAGGTTGCCTTCGTCGCTGAGCACCAAGTCTCCCCTCCGAAAGTCGGGGACGAACTCGACGAACCTTCGGAAATCCAGTTCGGATCGCCTGTTCACACCGTAGCCGTCGGCCTCGCCCATGCGGCGAAGATACGCGATTCGCTCCCTGTACGCGGCGAGCGCGTCTTGGTCCCGGTCATGCACCGTGACGCCTCCTCATGCGCGTCGGCAATGCTCCAGAGACGACGTGGGCGTCGGTTGCCGCGTCCAGCCCGCAGGGTAACTTACCCCCGAGCGCTCGGCCGAGGTGGTGAAACCGGTAGACACAGGGGACTTAAAATCCCCCGGGAGAAGTCCCATGCGGGTTCGAGTCCCGCCCTCGGCACTGCCGAACGCCCCGGCCGGTCGCCTACTCAGGGCTCGCGCCTGTCCGACGGGGGCAATCGGGCTCCCGTGCCGCCCGACGGCTCCGGTTCGGCGACCACCCGGGTCGTGAGCGTGCCGATGCCGTCGATGGTCGCCTCGATCACGTCTCCGGCTTCCAGGAACCTCTGCTCGCCCCGCACCGCGGTGCCCGCGCCCACGCCGCCCGACGTGCCGTTGTTGATCACGTCGCCCGGGAACAGCGTGATGATCGACGATCCGTACTCGACGAGCTCGTGCAGCGAGTGGATCATGTCGCCGGCACGCGCCTCCTGCATCTGGCGACCGTCGACGCTCAGTCTCTGGTGCAGCCTCTCCATCGGATCCCCGAAGAACTCCTTCGGCACGATCCACGGCCCCATCGGCGCGAAGGTGTCGTGGCCCTTGCCCACGAACCAGTCCGAGCGCAGCGGGTTGCCGCCCGGCGGCCGTCCTCCCCGATCCGAGACGTCGATCGAGACCGTGTATCCGAAGACGTAGTCCTCGGCGTCGGCGGCGGAGACGTACTTCGCGGTCCGACCGACGACCGTCGCGAGCTCGACCTCCCAGTCGATGCGCGTCCGCCCCCACGGCAGGACGACCTCGTCGCCGTCGCCGATCACCGCGCCCCGGCTGGGCTTGAGGAAGAGGTACGGCACGCCTCGGTTCACGCGCCGCTGCCTGCGGGCTTCGGCCCGCTCCTCCTCCGTCCCGGTCTCGTTCACGTGGCTGTAGAAGTTGACCGCCGCGTTCAGGATCTTGCCCGGATACAGGATGGGCGCGAGCGTGCGCACGTCGCTCAAGGCGTGTACGTAGTCGGGGCCCGAGGCGCCGATCGCGCCGTCGGCGGCGAGGCGGTTGACGATTTCGTAGAGGCGGACGCGGACCCCGTACTCGTAGCGCTCGATCAGCCCGATCATGTCGTCGGGCATCGGGACTTCCGGGTAGTTCGGGTCGCGCTGCAGCGCCCGGTTCGCCGCTTCGACGTCGACGACGAACGCGTCGCGCAGCACGAGGCCGACGCGGGGCCGACCCGCGATCTCGAACGTCCCGACCTTGAAGGGCTCGGCGATCTCCGTCGACCCGGGCTGGGCCTCGAGGGCGTCGCCCTTGGCCAGAATCGTCACCGCGGCGGCGAGGGCATGGGCGCCGAGCGTCGGGAACGGATTCGATTTGCGCATGGGCGTCTCTGGGGGGGTCCGAGAGCGTGGAACGACCGTCGCACGGGGCCCGGTCCTCGCCGGGGCGCTCGGGGCGGGGTGGACCGGTTCCCGTCGGATGGTCCTGCATGGTCCTACGCCCCTTCGCCGACCCGCGTCAAGGGATCGGCCCCCTCGAAGGCGGTCGCGGCGGCCGACGGCGAGTTGGGAGACCCTATGGGCGTCGCTACAGAATCGCGTCGACGTAGAGGTCGAGCCGCAACCGCCTGCTGGGGCCGTTCAGGCCGCGGGAGAGATCCATGCGAACGAGTCCGTCCAGGACGCTGCCGCCGACGCCGATCCCGTAGAGGAGGTCGCCCGCGTCGAAGTCGCGCCGCTCTCCCGCCCACGCGGCGTCGCCGAAGGCGATCAGGCTGGCCGCGAAGGAGAAACTGCTGGAGAGCTCCAGGCGCGCCCGCAGAAACGAGGGGCCGGACAGCGCCGACGCGGCGTGGCCCCGGAGCGTTCCGGCCGAGCCCATGAACCACGAGCGCTGCGCCGGCGCCGAGCCCCATGTGTGGCCGCCCGCGGCTTCGGCGCCGATCCACCACCGGCGCCGCGCGCTCGACTTGAACGGCACCAGCGACCGGAGGGTGACGCTGGCCTGTTGGTACGCCTCGCGGGCGCCCCCGCCGACGGGCCGCCACACCGCGCCCCGACCCTCGACCTCGACGCCCAGTTGCCCGGACGCGGGGTCGGAGCCCAGCCACGGCGCCAATCGCAGCTCCAAGCCGACTTCGTCCGCCGCGTCCGCTTCGACGTTGGGCCGAAACGCCCAATCGCCGGAGAAGACCCTGAACAGGGCGAAGTCGGTCGCTCGGCCCAAGGCCTCTTGCCGTTCGGCGTAGCCCCGCAGCCGGAACGAGGCGCGCGCGGCTTCGGGCGACTGCCACGCGAGGTCGGCGCCGGTGGCGCGGTAGTACTCGCCTTCGTCGCGTCCGAAGAGCAAGGCGTTCAGGGAGTTGCCGAGGTCCAGGTAGCGCCCTCCCGGATCGGTGGCTCGGATCTCGTGGAACGCGCCCACGGTCCACCGGCGAAGCGCCGTCGAGCGCTCGAATTCGATTCTGGCCTTCGGCCGGAGGTCGGCCAGGCCGAAGAAGCCCGAGAGCGCGAGGGAGTGGCGGCCGCCGAGCCGGGTCTCGACGGCGCCGCCCACGGCCGGCCCCTCGACCCGGTTGTAGCGAATGAAGTCGGGGCGCGCCCACCCCCAGTCGAAGCTCCACGGGACGGTTTGAATCGGCGGCGCGGGCAGTTCGGCCAGGCGGCGAGCGTAGTCTGCCAGATCGGCCTCGGAAGCGAATCCCGGCGCGTCTTCCCAGATGGGCGGCGGCAGGTGCGGACTGCGTTCCGCGGCGCTCCGGTCCAAGGGCACGACGAGGAGCGAGTTCCGGTCCCGGGCGGGCGTCGCCGAATCGGGCATGAGCTCGTAGGCCGTTCCGTCCCTGTCGCCCAGGAGCTCGGCGACGAACGCCATCGCCTCGGCGCGGCTGCCGAAGTGGGCATGCCGGAGCCCGTCGCCATCGGGATCCCCGGCGCGCCGACCCCCGCCGGCCGCGGAGTCGACCGGCGCGGACGCGGTCCGGCCGCCTCGTCCGTCCTCCTCGTCCGCCGCCAGCGCCACGCTCTCGATCCTGTACGAGACGTCCATCGAGACCGGGATCTTCAGGATGCCGGCCGCCGCCTCCCCCTCCATCCGCATGCTGCGCGGCAGCCAGACCTCGAAGTCCCAGAGCGCGTAGTCGACCGCGATCATGGTCAGGTCGAAGGTCCAGGGCTTGAAGAGGCCGGGGACGTAGCGGAACTCGTCGTCCTCGTCGGCTCGTTGCAACTCGGGGACGTCCCGGATCGCGTCGAACTCCCGACCGAGCCGATACAGGGCGCGGACCAGCGCCCCGGAACTCGGATCGATCCAGAGCGCGCCGCTGATGCGGCGCACGTCGGCCTCGCGGGGCAGAACGCTCAGCTGGATCGCGTCCAGCCGGCGCCCGCCGGGAAGCGAGAGCGTCAGCGTGTCGCCGCTCCGAAAGCGATACAGCGTGTCGGCGCCCGGAGCCAGCGGGTGGGCCAGCCAGAACTCGGCGCCGTCCGGCTGGAACACGTCCTCGTCGGGATCGGCGCCCCAGAACAGGCGGTCGCCGCCGGGCTCGAACGGCGCGTCGAAGGGGAGGTCCTCCAGCCAGTCCAGGTCTCCCTCGCGCATGGCCGTCTCGCGGCCCGGATACCGCGAGCGCGTGCCCAGAACCTGCACCACGGCGTCGTAGTCCCGATCCCAGAACGCTCGGACGGCGGTCTCGTTGTGGTAGACGACCCGGTCCTTGAGCGGAGTCCGGATCGCCGCGGCGATTCGCTGGTCGATCCGCGCCGCGTAGCGGACCACCGATTCGTCCAGCGTGGCCCAGTTGGCCCGGGCGCTGACGTACAGCCGCCGCGCGACCGGGTCGTGAAAGGCGTCGGCGGCGAACGTCTCCTGGGCGTCCCCCGGCGACGGGGTCGCGTGGTCGACGCCCAGCGCCAGCGCCGCGAGCCCGAAAGCGACCGGCAACCCCGCCAGCGCCCTCATCGCCCGTCTCCGGCGCGGCGCTCGAAGCGCACGATTCGGACGTCCGTCCAGGCCACGTGGCGCGCGCGCGCCCGCTCGCCCGGTTCCGGGTCGACGGGGAGGACCAGGATCCCCCGGTCGGCGATGCCCGCGTCGTTCCCTCCCCGGAGCTCGTAGGCGCGTCCGTCGGCGAGCTCGACGCGGGCCGGTCCGGCGCCCGCGGCGCCCCTGAGCCGCTCGACGCTCGCGATCCCGTCCAGCTCGATGGCGAGCGGGACGTCGTCGGAGCGCCCGCGCACGACGCCCCACGACCACTCCTGATCGGCGTTCCAGCGGATCCGGCCCCGAATCTCCTCGCCGGTCCGCGTGGTCACGGCGCCGACGAGCCTCCGGGCGGCGGCGAAGGCGTCGTAGCCCCAGCGCCCGGGCGCTTCGGTCAAGCGGAGCGACCACACGTCGCTCCACTCGCCGACGACGCGCCCGAACTCGGGGTCGGAGACGTGGACGTCCCGGCTCCTGAAGAGGACATCGGCGACTTGGTCGGCGTCTTCGAATCCGCGAACGAGTTCCACCCTGGCCCCTCCCCGCGCGCTCGATTTCTCGAGGCTCCGGATCCCGCGAAACGGCAGATTCCGTCGGTCTCCCCAGTAGTCGCCGTGGGCCGTGTCGGAGTCGAGCGTCCAGTCGCCCCAGGCGACGAATCCGGCGAAGGTCCGGCCCGTCCGATCGGTCACCGTCCCATACAGCGGACGCGCGGCCTGCGGAACCGGACGCGGCGGCGCGGCGAAGTCGATGCGGAGGACGTCGGAGCCCTTCACTCGGATGGCGCCGTCCGCGCCGCCGGCCACCTCGACCGTCAGCGCGCCGGGATCCGCGCGCGCCCGCCAGGACGGCGGCGGATCTTCGCCGTCCCCGCCGCGAAGGATCACGTCGAAGGACCCGTCGTCCCGGACCGCCAGGGCCGCCAGTCGTCCCACCCGCACGGCGGTCTCGGCTCTCTCGGGGAAGGCGGGGTGGCGCTCCTCCCACGAGACCCGGTAGCCCTCGACCTCGACGAAGCGGACGGCCGGATCGCCGCCTCGGGCCGCGTCGATCCACTGCCGGTAGTGGTCCTCGCGAGCGATCCTCTTGGCCCGAAAGAAGTCGGCCCAGACGGTGGCGTCGCTCCGGGCGAAGCGGAGGCGACCCTCGCGACTCTCGCCGTCGCGGGTCAGGACCCGGCCCCAGATCCGCTCGACTTGGGCGTCCGTCCTCGAGGGCTCCTGGGCGTCGACGGGCGCGGGCGCACCCTGGCACGCCGCGTGGACGGCCAGGAGGAAGGGCGCCCAGCCCCGCCCGCGTCCCGGGCGCGACCGGTCCGCCGGCGACGGATCGAGTGCGTTCATCGTCACCGCCTACGTCCGGTCTCGCGCCGAGGTTCCACTCGCCGGGCGGTCGCCCCGGGGGGAACCGGGGCGCGCCGCGCTGGACGAACCGGTCGCCGTCGGCGTAGGTTCACGCTCGAGGCCGCCTTCGCCCGCGCGCGCCTCTTCTCGCGAACCCGCCGACCTGGAGCGTGCAAGACAATGGTTTCTCGCAAGAACGTCTCGATCCCGATCCTGTTCGCGCTGTCCGCCGTCGCCGCCGGGTGCGACTCCGGGGACGGAGCGAGCGAAGGCGCCGACGGGAGCGACGCGGCCGCCCCGGCGGACTCGGGCGCCGAGGCCGCGTCGAACCCCCGCTTCGGCGTGTGGCAGATCGAGACGGACCGGCCTGCCCCGTACCGCAACGTCATGACCTACGAGCCCTACGGCGACGGCGGCATGCGGATCACCGTGCGGCAGACCAACGAGGACGGCGAGACGGACGAGTGGGGCTACGTGACGATGTTCGACGGCGTGTTTCGTCCGGTCTCGGGTCGCGAGGGCGCCGAGTCGGCCGTCGAGGTCGTGGACGAGCGGACGAACCGGATTCTGAACGCCCGCGACGGCGAGGTGACCCAGACGATCGTCAACGTGCTGTCGGAGGACGGCGACGAGATCCACAACGAGTACCGCAGCGTCGCCGCCGACGGGACCGAGCGCGTGAGCCACGCGGTCTATCGGAGGATCAACTAGGATCCGGCTCCTCGGCGGCTGCCCTCGGCGCGCGGAGCTCGAATCGGGGGATTCGGACCCGAAACGTCGATCCGTCCCGGTCGCGGAAGCGGTAGTGGCCCTCCATGTGGCCGCGCCGCCCCTCGAGTCGGCAGAAGCTCGCGTACTCGTGGACGTCGCCCGGCGCCAGCACCGGACACTGGCCGACGACGCCCCGACCGCCGACCTCCTGGTCGCCGCCGGCGGCGTCGTGGATGCGCCAGTGGCGCCAGTACAGCTGCGCGGTGTCGGCGCCCACGTTCTCGATGCGGACGAAATACACGAACACGTAGCTCTCGGGCGGTTGCGATCGGGAGCGCGAATAGCGCGGCGCGACCGCGATCCGCATGCGATCCGAGCGGAGCGGGGGCGGACGGTCGGGGTCGTGCGCGAACTGGATCAAGGCGTCCTCGCGGCGGCGACTCCGGGGGGAAGACGGCGGTTCGCCGACAGTGTACGGCGATCGGGCGCGAGGGGCGACGCGGCGCGCCGGCGTCCGCGCGGACTTGAACAATGGAGCGTGAGTCGATGATCGACGCAGGCGGGTTCCGGAGCGCGCAGGTGCGCGCCGTCGCGCTCGCGACGGCGCTCCTGGCGCTGGGCGGAGGTCGGGTCGAAGGCGCGGCGCCGGCGCTGGAGCGTCCGGGCGCGAGCGGGGAAAGGCAGGAGGTCCACGACGTCGTGATTCGGGGCGGTCGCGTCCTGGACGGCGCCGGCAATCCGTGGATCGCCGCCGACGTGGCCGTGTCGGGCGGGCGGATACGGGAAGTCGGCCTCGTGCGGGGCCGCGCGCGGCGCGAGATCGACGCGCGCGGCATGTACGTCGCGCCCGGCTTCGTCGACATGATGGACCAGTCGGGCGCCGTGCTGCCCCGCAACGGCCTGGCCGAGAACAAGGTCCGCATGGGCGTGACGACGGCGATCGGCGGCGAGGGCGGCACGCCGGTCGCCGCGGACGAGGTCGCCGCGTACTTCCGCGAGCTCGAGGAGCGGGGGATCTCGATCAACTTCGGGAGCTACTTCTCGGCGACCCAGGCGCGCGTCGCGGCCCTGGGCGTCGCGGACCGGGCGCCCAGCGCCGCCGAGCTGGACGAGATGCGCGCCGTCATGGCCAGCGCCATGCGCCAAGGCGCGCTGGGGATGACCACGGCGCTGATCTACCCGCCCTCGTCGTTCGCCAACACCGACGAACTCGTCGAGCTGGCAAAGGTGGCCGGCGAGTACGGGGGCCTGTACGCCAGCCACATTCGGGACGAAGGCCGGGGCTTGGTCTCCGCCGTCGCCGAGGCCGTCGAGATCGGCGAGCGCGCTGGATTGCCGGTCGAGATCTTCCACTACAAGGGCGCCTACAAGCCGGGCTGGGGAACCTTGGTGAAGGAGGCCGCCGCCTTGATCGACGCCGCGCGGGCGCGGGGCGTCGACGTCGCGGCCGACGTGTACCCGTACACGGCGGGGGGCACCGGCCTGGAGGCCACCGTGCCGTCCTGGGCGTTCGACGGCGGCTGGGACTCGCTGCGCGTCCGCCTCGGGCGCGACGACGTCAGGGCGCGCATGAAGGAGGAGTTGAGGACGGGCCACGAGGGGTGGTGGAACATCGTCGAGGCCGCCGGCGGCTGGGACGGCGTCGTGCTCGCCAACGCCCGCAACGACGACCACGCGCACCTCGAGGGCCGCACCTTGACCGAGATCGGGGCCGAATGGGGCAAGGACCCCGCGGACGCCGCCTGGGACCTGGTGCTTGCGGGCGAGGGCCGCGTGATGGCGATCTACCGCATGATGAGCGAGGACGACGTGCGCTGGATCCTGCAGCTCCCCTGGACGAGCGTCGGCAGCGACGCCGGCGCCGCCCTGAGCGCGGGCGCGCCCGACGCCATCGGACTGCCCCACCCCCGCGCCTACGGGACCTTCCCCCGAATCCTGGGGAAGTACGTGCGCGACGAGAGGATCCTGACGCTGCCCGAGGCCGTCCGGAAGATGACGTCGTGGCCCGCGACGCGCATGCGGTTGAGCGACCGGGGCGTCCTCAGGCGGGGCGCGTGGGCCGACCTCGTCGTGTTCGACCTCGAGCGGGTGCGAGACCGGGCGACCTACGACGAGCCGACGCGGTTTCCCGAAGGGATCGAATTCGTTGTGGTCAACGGGACCGTCGTCGTCGAGGACGGAGGGCGACATACCGGCGCGAGGCCCGGGCGGGTGCTCTACGGCCCGGGATTCGAGCCGAACTCGGGCGACCCCATCGCCGCCGCCGAGCGCCCGCGCGCCGGAGGGATCGAGCGCGTCGCGGCCGAGCTCGAGCCCGAGATCCGCCGCGCGATGATCGAGGGCGACCTTCCGTCGCTGGCCGTAGCGCTCACCGACCGCGAGGGCGAGCTCTGGAGCCGAGCGTACGGCTATGCCAACCTGTGGGCCCGCGCGCCCGCTTCGACCCGCACCGTCTACCTGATCGGATCGACCTTCAAGGCGCAGTCGACCGTCGCTCTCCTGCAGCGGATGGACGCGGGCGACTTCGCGCTCGACGACCCCGTGCGCGATCACTTGGACGACTTGGTCGTCCGGGGCGAAGATCCCGATCGTCCGGTCACCTTCCGCCACCTGCTGACCCACACGTCGGGGATGCCGGTCGACTTCGGACCCCACACGCTCTGGGGCGACACGTCGCCGCTGCCGCTGGAGGCCTACCTGGCCGACTCGCTGCGCGTCGACGCGCCTCCGCTGTCCGGCGTCGTGTACTCGAACATGGCCTACTCCCTGGTGGGCCATCTGGTGGAGCGGCTCTCGGGCACGCCGTACAAGCGCTACGTCCGGGAACGGGTGTGGGGGCCGCTGGGGATGACGTGGACGTCGTTCAACCCGCCGCCCGCGGCGGCCGAACGGCTGGCCGTCCCGTACGTCCCCGACGAGGAGACGGGCCGGAACGTCCCGGTCGAGCGCCTGAAGGCCAACGTGTGGCCCGCGGGGATCGTCTACGGGACGGTCCACGACCAGGCGAACTGGGTGCGCTTCAACCTGGGCGACGGCGCCTGGGAGGGGGAGCGCCTCCTCGAGCCCGAGACCATGGAGGAGATGCACCGGCTGCAGTACGAGCGTTTCGCGGGCGAGCCCATGGGCGGCGGCTGGGGCTTCGAGCGTCCCGGCTACGGGCTGACGTGGTGGGTGTCCGAGCGGGAAGGAGAGCGCCTCTTCGCCCACTCGGGCAGCGTTCCCGGCTATACTGCCTTCGTTTCGGGAAATCGCACCCGGGGCTTCGGCGTCGCCATGCTCTCCAACGGGCATCGGGCCCACCCCCATCTGGTGCGGCTCTCGAACTTGGCGTTGGATCTCCTGGCCCGCGAAATGGGCCCATCGAGGTAGCGCGACGATGACGGACTGGCTCCCCCTGGACTGGACGACGACGGCGATCCGTCTGGCCGTGCTGGCCGCAGGCGCGTGGCTCGGCGCCTGGATCGCGTCCCGAGCGCTGCACCGGACGATCAGCGGATTCACGGCCCGGACCCGTTCGACCTGGGACGACCGGATCGTCGAGCGCCGCGTCTTCGCGCGCCTGGCCCAGGTCGTGCCCGCCGTGATCGTCTATCTCGGGATCGGGCCGGCCCTGGGCTACGATCCGGCCGGAGAGACGGACTCGGGCCCGTTCGTCGCGATCGCGTGGACGGCGATCCGGCGCCTGGCGGCGGCGTGGATCGCGCTGGCCGTCGCCCGGGCCTTCAAGGCGTTCCTGGACGCGGCCAACGACATCTACGCCGAGGGGTACGTCCACGCGAAGAGTCGGCCCATCAAGGGCTACCTGCAGGTGGCCGCCCTCGCGGTCTACCTCGCGACCGCGGTGATCGTCGTCGCGATCGCGGCGGGTCGTTCGCCCCTGGTCTTCGTGTCCGGCCTGGGCGCTCTGGCGGCCGTGCTCATGCTGGTGTTCCGCGACACGATCCTCTCTCTGGTGGCCAGCGTGCAGATCGCGTCGAACGACATGGTCCGCATCGGCGACTGGGTCAGCGTGCCGCAGGCCCGGTGCGACGGCGAGGTGATCGACGTGGCGCTGCACACGATCAAGGTCCAGAACTGGGACAAGACGGTCTCGACGATTCCGACGCACCGCTTCATCAGCGAGTCGTTCAAGAACTGGCGCGGGATGTCGGAAGCGGGGGGGCGGCGGATCAAGAGGAGCCTGCGCATCGACATGCGCTCGGTGCGGTTCCTCTCCGACGGCGAGATCGAGGACCTGTCCCGCCGCGAGCTGCTTCGAGACTACATGCTGGAGCGCCGCCGCGAGATCGAGCGCCACAACCGGGAGAAGGCCGCGGCCGACGCCGACGTCGTCCCCGAGTTGAGGCGCCTGACCAACCTGGGCACGTTCCGGGCCTACGCGCAGCGCTACGTCGAGGCGCATCCGCAGACGCACAAGGGGATGACGATCCTGTCCCGCCAACTGCCGTCGGGGCCCGACGGCGTCCCGATCGAGATCTACTGCTTCTCCAACGACACGGCGTGGGCCAACTACGAGGCCTTCCAGGCGGACCTCTTCGACCACTTCATCGCGATTCTGCCCGAGTTCGGCCTGAAGGCGTTCCAGTCCCCCTCCGGGGCGGACTTCGCGAGCGCGTTCTCCCGGGCGTCCGCCTGACGAGAGCAACCGCGGTTGGCGACGCTCCATCCGTCGCCCGACGAGGGGCGCGACTCCCGATCCGAGGCCAATTCACCCCAGCCAAGGAAATGCCTCGTTGCGGGAGGAAAGGCTCGCCGACCCGTTCTTCCGGATCCGCCGCCTCTTCCGGGTCCTCGTCGGCTGGGCACCTAACCTCAAGGTTGCCGAAAAGAGGCGCACCAGCGAGCGGACCGAGGCGAACGCCGCCAAGATCGCCCGTGAGGCGAGCGACGGTCTCCTGCGCGCCGCAAGGGGCGCCGAAGCGCGCACGTCGCGGCCCCGAAGACCCGCCAAAGTCCCGTCATCGCGACGCTCTCAGCATCGCCACGACCGCGCGCTCGACCCCGAATTCGTCCGTCGCGCCCAGCAGCGCGGTGTCTCCGAACGCGTCGAGGAGTTCGTATTCGCCCGGAAGCGCGATCGTCTCCATTCGATCCCGGCTCTCGCCCCACCGCCATCGGCTCCACGTCGCCTCCTCCTCTCCCGGGAGCGCGTAGCGCCGCACCCAGAGCCTGCCCTCTCCGTCGACGATCATCCGGGAGAAGGCGGGCGCGACGGCGTTCGCTTCCGCCGTCCTGTAGAACTCGATCCCCGCGCCGTCCTCGCCGCACATCGGCTGGCCGAGCAGTCCGCCCATGCGCGCCTGAACGTCGTCGGGAAGGGGCGCGACGGGCCGTTGCGTCCGCCCGGCCAGCTGTTCGATCTTTCGTTCCCGCCACATCCGGTCGCTCTCGGCGGTGACCCGGGCGCCCCGACCGAAATGGAACTCGGCGACGACGGCGCCCGAGCGGTCGTAGGCGGAAATCGCGCCGGATTCCGTGTCGCCCACGATCAACAGGTCGCCGTCCGCGGCCTCGACGGTCGAGTGCGAGAACGGCTTCTCGAAGGCGTTGAAGCTGACGATGGGGCCGCCAGGGGGGCTGCAGTTGAGCCGCACCTGCTCGAGGCCCTCCGCCTCCGCGATCGGAACGCGCTCGCCGTCGGGCCGAAGGGCCAGGTAGTCGATCCTCGCTCTGTAGGGCCCGTCGGGCCGCTCCGTGAACATCGGGTCCGAGTCCCGGAAGACCACGGCGCCGTCGGCGTGCACGCCGATGGGCCGGGGGATCCACACGAAGCCGCGAAAGTCCGCGGGATTGTAGTCCACGGTCTCGACGAGCGATCCGTCTTCGTCGAACGCGGTCACGCGGGCGCCCAAGGGATCGTCGGCGAACACTCCGCCCGAAGCGGTTCTCCCGATGGACCGGACCGCGCGAAAGTCGCCCGGCCCGTCGCCCCGACGGCCCACGACCTTCGTTGCGCCGGACTCGACGTCCACGAAGAACAGGCTCAGCGCCATGCCGTCCGCCAGGACGATCCGGTCGGACGAGAGCATCGCGCCGCCCGCCAGCTTGCCGATCGTCGCGACCCCGGCGTGGGGAGAGCCCGTCGACTCCCACAACGTCCGACCGATCTCCCAGGAACGCTGCGGAGCGACCGCCTCGCCCCGCGGAGAAGCCGCGTCGGCGCCGTCTCGAGCGAGCTCGCCGGCGCCCGGCGCCTGCGGCGACTCGACGACCGGCCGCGCCTGACCGCTCGCCCGCCCGCCCGGTAGCGACTGCGGGCTCGCCGGACCGAACGGCGGGATCGTGATCGCGATCGCAGCGGCTGCGAGCGCGCAGCGCGATGTCCATGAGTTCACGTGGCGGCGTCTCCGTTTCGGGGAACCCCTGCAGGATGCGGTTCGCGAGCCGTTCGGTCGAGTGCGACCGCGACGGCGGTCCAAGCTCTCGGCGGGAGAGGGACCGGGCGCCGAGGAACGGCGTCAGCGTAGCGGCTGTCCGACGAGAAACGACGTGGCGATCACCGCTGCGACGCCCAACAGCGTCTCGGCCAGGACCGAGGCCCGCAGCGCGCCCGGGTCCGGTCGCGCCGCGAGCCTGGGGCGTGCGACCCGCCAGTTGTACAGGCCGAGTCCCGCGACCCCGGCGACGACGCCGACCTTGACCGCGAGCGCTCGTCCCCACGGCGTGGTCCAGAGGTCCGCGAGCGCATCGACGTGAAGTCCGGTCCGGACCGCGCCGCTGAGGAGGAGGACGGCGACCGCCGCCCGCGCGAGGCGGGAGAACGACTCGACCGTCGCCGCGAGGTCGCCCGAGTCTGTGCGCTCGGCGTCCCGCGTCCTCTTCCTCCACGCCGGCAGCGCGGCGAACGCGAGGCAGCCCAAGGCCCCCAGCCACGCGCCTGCCGCGACGACGTGCAGGTACGTCGTCGCGACCGCGGCCGCGCGGGCCTCGTCGCTCCACGCGTGCCCGGACAGGACGGCGACGCAGGGCAGCAGGAGCGCGACGCCCGCGACCGTCGTCCACGCGCCTCCCGGCCCGGCCGACGCGTCGGACTTGGCCCGCGCGAGCGCCAGCGCGGCCGCGACGCCCAGCGCCGCCTGAAGCCACCAGCCCACGGCCCACGGACCTGCGGTCGCGATCGTCCACAGGTCGGCGGGGGAAGGGTCGGGGAAGAACGTCCGCGTTCGCCACCAGAGTCGCGCCGGAGCCGAGAGGAGCAGGGCGGCCGCGGCCGCGGCGGCGATCGCGCGGGTGCGCCGAGCCGCGTCTTCGGCGAGGGCGACCGACGCCGGGCGCGCGGAGAGCGGAGCGAGGATCCGCAACCGAAACGCGACCGCGCCCAGGAGTCCCAGCGTTCCCAGGTAGAGCAGCGCCTGCGCGGCCGCTTCGCCGACCCGAGAGAAGCCCGCGGCTTCCCGGGAAGTCGTCGCCGGCGCCCGTCCCTCTCCTTCGTCGCTTCCCGAAACGCTCCCTTCGGCGCGCCCGCCTGAGGACGAAGAGGTCGCCTCCGAGGTCGGACCGACCGCCCGAAACGCGAACTCGCCCGAGATGGCGTGGCCGTCGGGTCCGGCCGTGGTCCACCGAACCGCGTGCGCGCCGGCGCCGAGGGGCTCGTCCGGACGGAACGAGAGCGCGTCGCGGCGCCCGTCGTCCTGGTAGGCCAGCTCCCCGGGCGCGTCGCTCGCCGCTCCGTCCGCGCGAACCGCGACCGAGCTGAGCGAGAGCCGGACGTCCGTGGTGAAGGTCAGCGTCACCGCCCGGACGGGCGCCGCGACGACGCTGTCGGCGGCCGGGTCCGATTCCTCGAGCTCGGTGTGGAGCGACCCGACGGCGGCGGCGGAGACCAGCCAAGCCAGGCCGACCGCGAGTCGGCGACGGTCGCGACGGCCCGGCTCGGCGCTTCCCATTCTCTCCCGCTCCCTTCCCCGCCCGTCCCGGAAAAAGCGCGCCTAAGCCTCCGGCAGCCCGTGGCGCATCGCCCACTCGATCGCCTCGCAGAAGCGATCCAACTCCTCGAGCGTCGTGTACACGGACGGCGAGATGCGCAGCCCGGTGCACTCTTCGTGCCCGATCGGCACCGTGATGATCCGGTGCGCCGACCAGAGCCAGTCGCTCAGGCGGGCGGTGTCCAAGCCGCGGACGCGAACGTTGGCGATGCCGCAGGCGAACCCGGGCTTGCGGCTCGTGTTCAGCGCGACGCGGTCGTTCTCGAGCAGGCGGTCGGCCCAGCGGTCGCGCAGGTGGATCAGGCGGGCTTCCTTGCGGTCGCTCCCGATGCCCTGGTGGAACGTCAGCGCTTCGCCGATCGCCAGGTAGTTCGCCGCCGGGTGGGTCCCGATCTCCTCGAACTTGCGGATGTCGTTGTCCATGCGGTCGGGCGCGGCCATCAGCGGCCAGATCGACGGAATCTCGCTCTTCCGCACGTACAGCAGCCCGGTGCCGTGCGGCGCGAAGAGCCACTTGTGCAGACTCGTCGAGTAGTTGTCGCACTCCAGATCGGGCAGCTTGAACGAGAAGTGCGCCATCGCGTGCGCGCCGTCGACGACGAGCGGCACGCCGCGGCGGCGCGCCATGCGGGCGACGTCGCGGACCGGCAGGATCTGGCCCGTGAGGTTGATCATGTGGCACATGAGGATGAGCCGCGTCCTGGGCGTGATCGCCTCCTCGAACCGGCGCACCACCTCGGCGTCGTCCTCGGCCGGAACCGGGATCCGGATCTGGCGCATCGAGACGCCCTCGCGGCGTTCCCTCTGCCGGAACGTGGTCAGCATGCGGCCGTAGTCCTGGGTCGTCGTGAGCACCTCGTCGCCCGGCGCGAGGTCGTACCCGAACTGGCACGTCTGCAGCCCTTCGGACGCGTTGCGCGTGAAGGCGATCTCGTCGGCGTCCACGCCCCACTCCCGAGCCATCCGCGCGCGCACGCCCTCGCGCTGCGGCTCGAGGATCTTCCACATCGTGTAGGTGGGCGCCTCGTTCGAGTAGTCGAGGTGGCGCTTCATGGCGTCCTGGACGAAGGCGGGCGAGGGGCTGACGCCGCCGTTGTTCAGGTTCACCAGCGTGCGGTCCACGGTGAACGCGCGGGCGACCTGGCCCCAGAAGACCTCGTCCGCCGCGACCGACTCCGCCGACCCCGGGTGCCCGCTCAGGTCGCGCGCGATCTCGGCGGCGCTGGCGTTGAGTCCGACGAACCGAGACGAGCCCCAGGCGGCGGCCGCCGTCGTCAGGAAACGGCGACGGGTGGCGAACGAGCGCGAGGGCTCTCCGGTCCTTCCCGCACGACGGTCTCTCATCGGTCTCTCCTGTTCGGCTGGAGCGCGCGCGGGGCCCTCGCCCGAGGTTTACGACCCGGCGCGCGAACGTGTAGCTTCCACGCTACGCTAGGCGCGCAGCCGGTCGCGGGGCAAGCTCGCGACTGGGCCCGGGCCCTTGGGGCTCCCGCGGCGTTCCCGTTCCCTCGGGGGTCCGCCGCCGCGCGGCCGCCGCGGTTCGTTGCGTCCCTCGCCGGGGTCGAGTCGCATTCAACGCGGGCCAGTCCGTTGAGCTCCAGCCACGCCGCCGACTCGCCGCGCCCGTGATCCGGGTCCGTTTCCTGGGCACCGCCGCCGCCCGCCCGACCGTGCGTCGCGGCGTGGCCGGGATCGCCGTGCAGCGCGAGGGCGAGTCCTTCCTCTGGGACTGCGGCGAAGGTTCGCAGCGCCAGATCATGCGCTACGGAACGGGCTTCTCGTTCTCGCACGTCTTCGTCACGCACGTGCACGCGGACCACTTCCTGGGACTGCCCGGCCTGCTCCGCACCATGGGCCTGCAGGGTCGCCGCGACCCGCTGACCGTCTACGGTCCGCCGGGCAGCCGAAGGACGCTGTCCTCGGCGGCGTCTCTGGGCGGCCGACGACTGGCGTTCCCGGTGGAGATCGAGATCCTCGAGCCGGGCCAGAGCGTGGACTTCGACGGGTGGGCGATGCACGCCGCGGCGGCGGATCACCGCGTGCCGGCGCTGGCGTACGCCCTGATCGAAGAGGAGCGACTGGGCCGCTTCGACGTCGCTCTCGCCCGCGGGCTGGGCGTGCCGGAGGGTCCCCTGTTCGGGCGCCTGCATCGGGGCGAGTCCGTCGAAGTGGATGGACGGACGATCGCTCCGAGGGACCTGGTGGGCCCGTCCCGTCCGGGGCGCAAGGTCGTCTACAGCGGGGACACGCGCCCGTCGGCGGACGTCGCCCGCGTCGCCCGGGGCGCCGACCTGCTGATCCACGAGGCGACCTTCGGGTCCGGGGAGCGGAGGCGCGCCCGCGAAACGAAGCACTCGACGGCCGCCGAGGCCGCGGAAGTGGCGCGGCGCGCGCGCGTTCGACGACTGCTCCTCACCCACGTGTCCGCCCGCTACGCCGACGTCCCGAACCGCCTCGAGGCCGAGGCCCGGGCCGTCTTTCCGGCGTCCCGGGTGGCCCGCGACGGGCTCGAGGTCGAGATCGCGCTTCGTGACTGAAGCCGCTCGGACGCGCGCGCTGGGCGGGGACGCGAAACGGGTCGTCGTCGTGGGCCTGGGCCTGATGGGGGGCTCGCTGGCCAAGGCGATCCGGCGGCGCGCGCCCGCCGTCGAGGTCGTCGGCGTGGACCCGGACGCGCGCGTCCGAGCGTTGGCTCGCGACCGAGGCGTCCGCGTCGCGGAGTCCTTCGCCGCGTGCGACGCCCAAGGGGCGGTCGTCGTCTTCGCCGCCCCGCTGGACGCGAACCGAAGGCTGATTCGCGCGGAGAGCGAGCGCTGGACCCGGGCCTCGCTGGCGACCGACGTCACCAGTCTGAAGGAGCCGATCCTGGCCGCCGCGCGGGACGCCGCGCGCGCGCGGGCGGCTCGCGTCTTCGTGGGAGCGCACCCCATGTGCGGCTCGCACCGGTCGGGCTGGGACGCGGCGCGCGCCGACCTCTACGAGGGCGCCGACGCGTGGCTGTGTCCCATGGACGGCGACGAGGGCGACCAGGGCGCCCGCCTCGCGGCCCTGGAGCGAGCCCGGAGCTTCTGGACGGCGCTGGGCGCGCGCGCGCGCACGATCCAGGCCCGGAGGCACGACGCGACGATGGCCTGGGCGAGCCACCTCCCGCAGCTGCTGGCGACGGCGCTGGCGGTCGCCCTGGACGACGCGGGCGTCTCGCCCGAGGCTCTCGGCCCCGGCGGTCGGGACATGACCCGGCTCGCGTCCTCGTCGGCGTCGATGTGGACGACTCTCGCGATCGCCGCGGCGCGAGCGAACCGGGCGGCGCTCGCGGGCCTGGAGGCCGGGCTGGCCGAGATTCGCGAGCTCCTGGAGCGCGAAGACGCGGAGGGCTTGGCGGACGCGCTCGAGCGGGGAAAGCGGTGGCGCGCGAAGGACTGAGGCTCCGCGTCCCCGGGGACAAGTCGATCACGCAGCGCGCGCTCGTGCTGGCCGCGCTGGCCGACGGCGAAAGTCGCGTCCGGGGCGCGCTTCGAGGCGCGGATCCGGTCGCGACGGCCCGCGCCCTGGCCGCGCTGGGCGTCCGGATTCGCGGGATGGAGGGCGGGGGCGGGGTGACGGTCCGGGGACGCGGAATGGGACGCTGGAGCCAGCCCGCGGGTCCGCTGGATCTGGCCAACAGCGGCACCGGCGCGCGACTTCTCGCCGGCGCCCTGGCCGGGCATCCGCTCTCGGTCGTCGTGGCCGGCGACGAGTCCCTCTCCCGCCGGCCGATGGAGAGAGTCGCGGCGCCGCTCGGGCGCATGGGCGCCACGGTGGAGCATCTGGCGCGACCCGGACGCTTGCCGATGCGGATCGCCGGCGGACCGCTTCGGGCGATCCGCCACGAGAGCGAGGTCGCGAGCGCACAGGTCAAGAGCGCCGTCCTGCTGGCGGGACTGGTCGGCGGCGCGGACGTCGAGGTGCGCGAGCCCCGGCGGTCGCGGGACCACACCGAGCGCATGCTGGACGCGATGGGCGCGCGCGTGGAGCAGGGGCCGTCGGGCGCCGGGTGGTCGGTGGCGCTGCGCTCCGGCGTCCGCCGGCTCGCGCCTCTGGACATGGAGGTCCCGGGCGACTTCTCGTCGGCCGCGTTCTTCGTCGCCTGGGCGGCGTTGGCCGGCGTCGCGGAGCCCGTCGCGGTGGGGGCGGTCGGTCTCAACCCGACGCGCACCGGCCTGTTGTCCGCGATGAGGAGAATGGGCGCGCGAGTCGAGGTCTCCGAGACGCGCGGCGACGCGTCGAGATGGGGAGGCGAGCCCGTCGGCGACCTGCGGGTGACGCCCGGCGCGGGCGAGCTTCGCGCCGTCGACGTCGGCGGCGACGAGATTCCCGGATTGATCGACGAGGTTCCCCTCCTGGCCGTCCTGGCCGCACGGGCCAAAGGCGTGACGCGCATCTCGGGCGCGAGCGAGCTGCGCGTGAAGGAGTCGGACCGCCTGGCCGCCTTGGCGGTCAACCTGCGGCGCGTCGGAGCGAAGGCCGAGGAGACCCGCGACGGGTTGGAGATCGAGGGCACGCGCCGCCGGCTCGCCGGAGTCGTCGAGTCCTTCTCGGATCACCGGATCGCCATGGCGTTCGGCGTGCTCGGTGCCACGCCGGGCTGCGAGCTGCGGATCGACGACCGCGAGGTTGCGGACGTGAGCTTCCCGGGATTCTGGGACTCGCTGGCCCGGGCGAGCGCCTGGGCCTCGCGTTCCCGTCCGATGGCCGGCGGTCGCGCGCTTCGCGTCGAGGGCGAGCGTTGAGATGGCCGTGAAGCTCGCGGACCCCGACTGTCTGGTGGTGACGATCGACGGCCCCGCCGGCTCGGGCAAGTCCACGACGGCGGCGGCCGCGGCTCGGCGCCTGGGCTTCCGGTACATGGACACGGGGGCGATGTACCGCGCCGTGACCCTGGCGCTGCTCGAGTCGGGCCCGCCCGAGGATCGCTGGGAGAACCTGACCGTGTCGCGTCTCGGCTCGTTGGGCTTGGGGATGATTTGGCGGCGAGACGAGATGACGATGACGATCGACGGAGAAGAGGTGGACGACGCCGCCCTAAGGACTCCGAGCGTGACGGCCGCCGTCTCCCGGGTCGCGGCCGTGCCGAGCGTGCGCAAGGTGCTGCAGGCGTTTCAGCGGCGCTCCGCGCGCAAGCCCGGACTGGTGTGCGAGGGGAGGGACATGGGCACCGTCGTCTTCCCGGAAGCCCGGGTCAAGGTGTTTCTCACGGCCGATCCCATGGAGCGCGCCCGACGGCGCATCCTGCAGCGCGGCGGACGCGATCCCGACGCCGCGGACGTCGCGCTCGAGGCGGAGCGTCTGGAGGCGCGCGACGCCCTGGACTCGTCGCGCGAGACGGCCCCGTTGAAACGCCCGACGACGGCCGTCGAGATCGACGCCACCCGCCTTCCCCAGGCCGCCGTCGTGGATCGGATCGTCGGGCTCGTCGAAGCCGCGGGCGCGTAGGGCGCACGGGCGATCCGTCCGCCCCAGGGCCGCCGGGCGGCTTGGCGTTGTCCTTGCCTTCGGGTCGCCGCGGTCCCAACGTGCGGACGGCGTACGCGGCCTTCCGGGTGGTTCGTCGGAGAGCGTCCACGAGATCCACGAGAGGGAGCGTGGGAGATGAAGATCGGTTCTGCCGTCGCCGGCTCGCTGGCGACCCTCCAGCTCGCGTCGCTTTCCGTTGCGGCGTCGGCGGCCGTCGGCCAGGATCTCCGCCACTTGGCGGTGACGGAGGCGTGGAGCTCCGAGGCGTCCCCGTGGACCGCCGACCTGTCCCGCGTCGTGGGCCTCGGCTCGTCCGCAGGGACGCTTTGGATCTCCGACGCGCTCCCCGGTCGACTGCACGTCGTCGATCTGGCGTCGGATCGACTGCTCGCGACCAAGACGCAGGGCGAGGGGCCGGACGAGGTGGACGCGCCCGGCCTGGTCGCCGCGATGCCCGATGGCCGGATCGCCGTCTACGATCTGGGCCGTGTCGCGATCGACGCGTTCTCGGCGGCGGGCGAGTTCGAGCGGCGGCTGCGGTTGCCCGTCCGCGTCGCGTGGACCAAGGGATTCGCGGTCCTGCCGAACGGGAACTTCGTCGTGAGCGGACCGGTGTCCGGCGTCGACGGCGCGATTCACGAGTTCGGGTCGGACGGGGTGCGGATCGCGAGCTGGGGGCGGATGGCGGTGGCTCGAGATCCCCGAGCGGCGATGATCGGAACCGGCGGCGCCCTCCATGCGCTGGACGACGGGTCTCTGCTCTACTCTCAAGGGGCGCCGCACCGAATCGTCCGCTATTCGCTCCGAGGAGACGTCGAGGCGGGAACCGATCGCTGGCGGGAGGAGGCGGTGGCCGAAGCGCCGGAGATGTTCGATGCGCCCGGCGACGCCGTGGTCGTGGAAGGCGAGGACGAGAACGGGCAGTGGTTTCGCTCGTTCCACGTCACGTACCCGCAGTCGAAGGGGATCTACGCCAGGGACGACGGCTCGATCTTGAACGTGGTCTCGATGGAAGACGACGACCGGTCTGGCAACTCTATTCGGCGCTGAACCGGCGGGGCGAGGGCGACGGTCGGGGCGCTCTCCTGGCGGAGACGGCGGTGGACCGCGCGTACACTCCCTGGTTCCAGATGCCGAACGGCGATGTCCTCGCGCATCGGCGGGACCCCGACACGTCGGCGCCCACGGTGGTGCGCCTGCGGGTACGGCTCTCTTCGCCGTAGTCGCCGGCGCAGCCCACGCCGAGAAGAGAAGGCGCGCGCGGAGCCGCCTGGCGAGGACCGGGCGTCGGGTCCCGTTTTCCCGGGGACGCGACCCGGGCTACCGGCGGACGCTCGGGCCCGTTACCTTCCAATGCTGTGCTTCCGACGGCGGAGGCGAGGCCCAACCCACCTTGGGAGCGCGTGGAGAGATGAAGGTCCGGTCCAGCGTGAAGCCGATGTGCGAGCATTGCCGCGTCGTGCGCAGACGCGGCGTGGTGTACGTGATCTGCAGCAGGAACCCGAGACACAAGCAGCGTCAGGGATGAGGAGCTAGCCATGGCGCGGATCGCCGGCGTCGACCTGCCCCGGGCGAAGCGCATCGAGGTGGCGCTCACCTACGTCTACGGCGTGGGCCGATCGACCTCGAAGCGGATCCTGGAGGCCACGGGAATCAACCCCGATCTGCGGACCCACGAGCTGTCCGACGAGGACGCGAGCCGGTTGCGCGTCGAGATCGAGCAGAACCACAAGGTCGAGGGGTCGCTTCGCACCGAAGTGTCGATGAACATCAAGCGGCTCATGGACATCGGGTGCTACCGGGGCCTGCGCCACCGCAGGGGGCTCCCCGTGCGGGGCCAGCGGACCCACACCAACGCGCGCACCAAGAAGGGTCCGCGCCGCGCGATCGCGGGCAAGAAGAAGGCGCCCAAGAAGTAGCGTTGAGGCGCTCGAGGTCGAACCACGGCGCCCCTGCGGGCGGGCGCGTCTCCGGGAGGCGGGTGCAGATTGGCGAAGTCTAGTTCGGGCAAGTCCAAGAAGTCCAAGAAGGTCGTGGCCTCGGAGGGGGTCGCCCACATCAAGGCGACCTTCAACAACACGCTGATCACGATCGCCGACAACGCGGGCAACGTGCTGGTGTGGGCGTCCGCCGGAACGGCCGGCTTCAAGGGCAGCAAGAAGTCGACGCCGTTCGCGGCGACGATGGCGGCGGAGCAGGCGGGTCGCGAAGCCATGGCGATGGGCGTCCGCGCGATCGTCGTGCGCGTCCGGGGACCGGGATCGGGTCGCGAGTCGGCGATTCAGGCCCTGGCCACCGCCGGGCTCGACATCCAGTCCATCCACGACGTGACGCCGCTGCCGCACAACGGGTGCCGACCGCCCAAGAAGCGCCGCGTCTGACGCGTGGAACACGAGCAGTCAAGCTCCTAAAGAGACGTTCGCAACATGGCTCGATACACCGGCCCGGTCTGCAAGCGATGCCGCAGGGAGGGGGAGAAGCTCTTCCTCAAGGGCGCCAAGTGCTACACCGAGAAGTGCCCCGTGGAGCGTCGCCAGTACCCGCCGGGACAGCACGGTCCCGCCTCGGTGCGCCGCCGCAAGCAGTCGGACTACGCGGTGCAGCTGAGGGAGAAGCAGAAGGTGAAGCGCATCTACGGGTTGCAGGAGAAGCAGTTCCGCAACCTGTTCGAGCGCGCCGCCCGCCGCCCGGGCGTCACCGGCGAGAACCTGATCGTCGCCCTCGAGAGCAGGCTGGACAACGTGGTCTTCCGCATGGGGCTGGCCGCGAGTCGGCGGCAGGCGCGCCAGCTGGTGCGCCACCGCCACGTCGAGGTCAACGGCGCCGTCGTCGACGTTCCCAGCTACCGGCTTTCGGTCGGCGACACCGTCGCGCTGCGGGCCTCGTCGCGCGACCTCGAGACCGTCGAGGTCAGCCTGAAGGCCCGCACGCGGCCTCAGCTGCTCGACTGGCTCGCGCTGGACGAAGACAAGCGGGTGGGGCGGGTCCTGCGCGCGCCGAATCGGGGCGACGTTCCCCTGGCGGCCCAGGAACAGCTCATCGTGGAGCTCTACTCGAAGTGATCCGGGCCGGACTCGGACCCGCCGGGCGATCGCCCAGCGGGGCGCGCCGGCCCTTCGGCGCCCGGATCGGCTTCGATCGCAACGACCTCGCATTCGAGAGAACAGTGGAAGGAGGGTGGGTTTGGAGATCGACCTGACCGGCCTCGCGTTGCCGGACCGCGTTGAGATTTCGGAGATGTCCGAGGACGGCCGCTCGGCCGCCTTCGTGTTGGAGCCCCTCGAGCGAGGGTTCGGCCACACGCTGGGCAACTCCGTGCGTCGCGTGTTGCTGTCCTCCCTGCAGGGCGCCGCGGTGCGAGCGTTCCGGATCGACGGCGTGCTGCACGAGCACCAGACCGTTCCGTCGGTGGTCGAGGACGTGCACGAGATCATCCAGAACCTCAAGTCCCTGGTCGTGAGCCTGGACGAGGGGGTCGACGAGGCCGTGCTGTCCATCGAGGCGACCCAGGCGGGTCCGGTGACGGCCAGGAGCGTGCGGGGCCCGGCGTCCGTCACCGTCCACGACCCCGATCACCACATCCTCACGCTGCAGGACGACCGCGAGCTCGGCATGGAGCTCCACGTCGACCGGGGCCGCGGGTTCGTGCTCGCCGATCAGCGAGCGCCGTCGAAGAAGGAGGACGGCCTGGTCGACCTCGTGCGCATCGACGCGATCTACAACCCCGTGCTGCGGGCCAACTTCACCGTCGAGGACACGCGGGTGGGAGACCGCACCGACTACGACAAGCTGACCGTTCACGTGGAGACCGACGGCTCGGTCGGGCCGGAGGACGCGATCAAGTACGCGTCGGAGCTCCTGCGTCGCCACCTCGAGTACATGCTGTACTTCTCCGAGGGCGGGCTCCCGGACGTCGAGGACAGCCGCCGGGTCCCGGTGCCGGACAAGATGGCGGAGCTCTTCCAGACCTCGATCGAGGACCTTGCGGAGCTCAAGGTGCGTTCCCGCAAGTCTTTGCAGAACGAGTCCATCGGCACCTTGGGAGAGCTCGTGGCGCGAACCGAGAAGGAGATGCTGGAGATCGAGATGTTCGGCGAGAAGTCGCTCGAGGAAGTCCGCGACTTCCTCGGCGAGCACGGCCTGCGCTTCGGCATTCGGACCGAGGTCGGAGGCGACGGCAAGCTCTACTTCGCGGGCGCGAAGACCGCCGCGGAGGCCGATTCGTAGGGCACTGGTCGTCGGGGTCGGCCGGCGGGGCGATCCCGGACTCGAGACGCGAGGACGGAGGTTGGAGGGCGAGCAATGCGTCACAGGAGGAAGGGAAGGGGCCTGTCGCGGTCCCCGAGCCATCGCAAGGCGTTGCTGCGGAACATGGCGACGTCGCTCTTTCGGCACGAGCGCATCACGACGACGACGGCGAAGGCCAAGGAGCTGCGACCCTACGCGGAGCGTCTGATCACGAAGGCGAAGCGCGGCGACCTCCACGCCCGGCGGCTGGCGGCGCGGAAGATCTCCGACCGCGAGGTCCTCGGCAAGCTCTTCGACGAGATCGGGCCCCGCTACGCCGAGCGCCCGGGCGGCTACACGCGGATCCTGAAGCTGGGGAGCCGCAAGGGGGACGCCGCCGAAATGGCACTCATCGAGTTGGTGCGGTAGAATCGAGTTCGCTGGGGGCGCCCATTCGCTCCCGCGCTCGACGAGACCGAGAAACCGAACCGCAAAGCCCACGAGGAATCTCCGCATGGAATCAGTCGCGAAGCCCGCGAGCGGATCCGCCGCCGGGAAGTTGGTCATGCTGCTCAGCGTCGTCGTGGTCGGAGGCTTCCTGTACTGGCTTTCGGCGACGTCGGAGCCCACCCAGGTCGCCGTCGCCGAGCCCGACGCGGCCGAATACAACGAGGTGCCCTTCGCGCAGTTCTCGGCGAGCCCCGAGGCCTACCGCGGCCAGGAGGTCATGTTGAGAGCGGTGCCGGTCGTGAGCCCGATGGGGAGCCAGGCCTTCTTCACCAACCTCGCCGACGCCCAGAACACGCCGTTCCTGCTGCACCTCTCCGCGGGTCTCGTGGCCGACTCGGTGACGGTCGCGGTCGGCGATTCGGTCGACGTCGCCGGCGTCGTCCTGGCGATGTCCGACTCCGTGGTGAGCGCTTGGGAGCTGGCGGGCGCGATCGCCAACGACGGCGAGCGGAGCCTCGCGCTGTTCGCCGAGCACTTCGTCGAGATCCTCTCCGTCGACGGCGTCGAAGCCGCCGGGACTTCCGACTCCTCGGAGTCGCCGGAGCCCTCCTCCTGAACCCACGACCGCGCCGGGCGAGGAGACGGTGAGGCAGGCGCGGGTCCACGACGACGGCCCGGAGGCGCGCGGGTCGCCCGATGCGACCTTCGGAGTCGTGGGGCTGGGCTACGTGGGACTGCCCCTGGCGGCGACCGCCGCCGCCAGCGGTCTGCGGGTGCTGGGCTTCGACGTGGACGCCGAGGTCGTCGCGGGCGTCGAGGGGGGCCGGAGCCACGTGCCCGATCTGGACGACGAGGACGTGGCGCGCGCGCGGGCGTCCGGGCGCCTCGAGGCGACGCTCGACATGGAGCGACTGGGGCGTTGCGACGCGGTGTCCGTCTGCGTGCCGACGCCCCTGTCGAAGACCCGCGACCCGGACATCTCCCACGTGCTCGCGGCGTCCCGCGCGATCGCGCGGACGCTTCGTCCGGGCCAGCTGGTCGTGCTCGAGTCGACGACCTATCCGGGGACAACCCGCGAGGCGGTCCTGCCGATCCTAGGGAAGAGCGGACTCGAGGTCGGCGTCGACTTCCATCTCTGCTTCTCCCCCGAACGGGTCGACCCCGGGAATCGCGAATGGAAGACCGGCAACACTCCCAAGGTGATGGGGGGCGTCACGGCGGCGTGCGCCCGGGCGGGCACGGCGTTCTACTCCCGCTTCGTCGACCGCGTCGTGCCCGTGTCGTCGGCGGAGGCCGCCGAGCTGGCGAAGATCCTCGAGAACGCGTTTCGGGCGGTCAACATCGGTCTGGTCAACGAGATGGCGCTCATCGCCGACCGCCTGGGCCTGGACATCTGGGAGGTCATCGCCGCGGCGGCCACCAAGCCGTTCGGGTTCATGAAGTTCACGCCCGGTCCCGGGCTCGGCGGCCACTGTCTGCCGGTCGACCCGGAGTATCTGTCCTGGAAGATGCGGACCATGGACTACCGGACCCGCTTCATCGACGTGGCCTCCGAGATCAACGCCGAGATGCCCGGCTTCGTGGTCGGCAAGGTGCGGCGCGCGCTCAACGGCGCGAAGAAGGCGGTGAACGGCTCCCGCGTCCTCCTGCTGGGCGTCGCGTACAAGCGGGACGTCGGCGACGTGCGCGAGTCGCCGGCGATGGACATCCTCGAGGCGCTCGAGCGCGACGGCGCCGACGTGGCCTACCACGACCCCCACGTGCCGCGCTGGCGGACCGCCGACGGTCGCTGGCTCGAGTCCGTCGATCTCGCCGACGAGGCGTTGACGGAGGCGGACGCCGTGGTCGTCGTCACCGACCACTCGAGCCTGGACGTCGAACGCGTGTACGCGCTCTCGCAGCTGCTGGTCGACGCCAGGAACGCGACGGCGACGGTGCCCGAGTCGCGGGCCACCTCGCATCCGCAGCGCTGGATCGTCAAGTCGTGAGGATCGCCGTCGTGGGCAGCGGCTACGTCGGGCTCACCACGGGGGCCTGCCTCGCCGACGCGGACAACGACGTGATCTGCACGGACGTCGACGCCCGGCGGATCGAAGGGCTCCGCCGGGGATCGGCGCCGTTCCACGAGCCCGGGCTCGACGCGCTCCTCGAGCGGAACCTTGCCTTGGGACGCCTGCGCTTCACGACCGACACCGCGAAGGCGGTCCGGGCGAGCGAAACGGTGTTCATCGCCGTCGGCACGCCGGGCGACGACGAGGGGTCGGCCGACGTCGGCGGCGTTCTGGCCGCGGCCCGGGAGATCGGTCGGGCCATGGACGGGGAGCGGATCGTGGTCGTCAAGAGCACCACGCCCGTCGGGACGACCCGGCGCGTCGAGGAGGCCATCGCCGCCGAGACGGACCACGACTTCAGCGTCTGCTGCAACCCGGAGTTCCTGCGCGAGGGCACGGCCGTCGAGGACTTCCGGCGACCCGACCGCGTGGTGCTGGGCGTGGACGACCCGAAGGCCGCGGCCGCGCTTCGCGACCTGCACGCGCCCTTCGCGCGCGCAGGCGCCGAAGTCCTGATCATGGACCCGGCGTCGGCCGAGGTGACCAAGTACGCCGCGAACGCCATGCTCGCGATGCGCGTCAGCTACATGAACCTGATCGCCGGGCTGTGCGAACGGGCGGGCGCCGACGTCGACCACGTGCGCGTCGGCGTCGGATCGGACCCGAGGATCGGGTCCGCATTCCTCTTTCCCGGCGTCGGCTACGGCGGCTCCTGCTTCCCCAAGGACGTGCGCGCGCTGGCCCGCACGCTCGCCCGGCGGGGCTTGGACGCGTCGCTCGTCGAGGCGGTCGAATCGGTCAACCGGCGCCAGACGCGCCTTCTCCTGAGGCGCGTCCGCGAGCGCTTCGGCGAAGATCTGCGCGGGCGCGTCTTCGCCCTCTGGGGGCTCGCGTTCAAGCCGGGGACCGACGACATGCGCGAGGCGCCCAGCCTGACGACGATCCGCGGTCTCCTCGAGCGGGGCGCGCGCGTGACGGCGCACGATCCGGTGGCCGTCGGCGCGGCCCGCGCCGTTCTGGGCGACGCGATCGCGTACTCGGACGACGCCTACGAGGCGCTGGACGGAGCCGACGCGCTGCTGATCCACACGGAGTGCCCACCCTACCGGAGCCCCGACTTCGCCCGCATGCGCGCGCTCCTCGCCCGTCCGCTGATCCTGGACGGCCGGAACCTCTATCGCCCCTCCCTGGTGGCGGACTCGGGCTTCGAGTACGTCTCCGTGGGGCGCCCAACGCGGGCGCGGGCGCGGGCGCCGGCGGCGGCCTGACCCGTGCGCGCGCTGATCACGGGAGCCGGCGGCTTCCTGGGCTCGCACCTCGTCGACCGCTTCCTGGCCGAGGGCTTCGAGGTGATCGGCGTCGACGACTTCTCGACGGGGTCGAGGCGCAACCTCGCGCACCTGGCCGACGAGAAGCGCTTCCGTCTGCTCGAGCGCGACGTCTCCGAGCCGCTGCGCGTCGACGGCCCCCTCGACGGGGTCCTCCACTTCGCGTCCCCGGCCAGTCCGGCCGACTACGCGGCGCTCCCGATCGAGACGCTCGACGCGGGCGGACTGGGGACGCGCAACACCCTGAGGCTGGCCCGCCGGCACGGCGCCCGGTACCTGCTGGCCTCGACGTCCGAAGTCTACGGCGATCCCCAGGTCCATCCGCAGCCGGAGGACTACTGGGGACACGTCAACCCCGTCGGTCCGCGCAGCGTCTACGACGAGGCCAAGCGATACGCCGAAGCCATGACGACCGCGTATCGTCGCGTGCACGGGATGGACACGCGCATCGTCAGGATCTTCAACACCTACGGTCCGCGCATGCGACCGAGCGACGGGCGCGTCGTGACGAACTTCGTCGTGCAGGCGCTCTCGGGCGAGGCGATGACGATCCACGGCGACGGCTCGCAGACCCGGTCGTTCTGTTACGTGGACGACACCGTCGAGGGGATCCACCGCCTGTATCGGTCGTCCAGGACCGTGCCGACCAACGTCGGAAACCCCGAGGAGCGCACCATCGGCGAACTGGCCCGCATCGTCATGGAGGAGACGGGCAGCGACGTCGAGCCCGTCTTCCTGCCCCTGCCCGAGGACGATCCGGTCGTGCGCAGTCCGGACATCGCAGCGGCCAGGACGGCGCTCGGGTGGAGCCCCGTCGTGGGGCTTCGCGACGGGCTCCGCAGGACGATCGCGCACCTCGAGCGGCGCCTGGGGGTCGCCGCGTCGTGATCGGCGCCCGACGCCCGTCGGTCCCGGCCGCCGCGCGCGCCCTCGCGGGCCGATCGTCGGCGGTCGGCGTCCTCGCGGCGCTGGCGGCGGCCGGCTGCGGCGGGGATCCGGGCGACGAGACGGCGCGCGAACGCGGCGACCGGGCCTTCGCCCGGGGCGAGCGCGAGGAGGCGTTGGCCGAGTACCGTCTCTCGCTGCTGCTGGAGAACCCCGGCACGGCCGGGGAGGTTCGCGCCGCGCACGCCTACGTCGCGCTGGGGCGCGTCCACGAGGCCCGCGTCCTCTTCGACGCGGCCGCCGCGGCGGACAGCGCGCACGCCGACCAGGCGGTGTCGGACTTCGTGGCCCTCGCCAAGCGCGCGCGCGCGAACGGCGACGGCTACGGGATGGCCTCGGCGGTCGAGGCGGCGCTGCACTTCCGGCCCGGCGTCATGGTCGACGAGCTGGCCCTGCCCATGGCCCGCCACTACAGCGCGAGCGGCGAGCACGGCCGGGCGCGGCCGCTTTACCTGCAGGCCCTGGCGAGCCACCGGGACGACGCGGACGTCGTGCTCGAGACGGCGCGGACCCATCAGGAGATCGGCGACTGCGAGCGCGCGCTCGTGTTCTACGAGGAGTTTCTCGCGTTGGCCGACCAGCGCGAGGGCGAGGCCCGCTGGGGCATCGGGTCCTGTTCGTTCGACCTGTCCCTCGAGCTGGCCCGAGAGGGAGCCCTCGAGGAGGCGCTCGAGCGGATGAACGCGTTCCTCGCGATCGGGGAGCCGAGAACGCGGCTCGGCCGGGCGCACTTCGCGAAGGGCCATACCCTCGAGCGGCTGGGCGACTGCGCGGGCGCGCTGGCCGCGTATCGGTCGGTCGCGGGCGCGGCCCCGTCGCGGAGCGACCCGCTGGTCCGCGAGGCCCGGGAACGGATCGACGCGATTCGGTTCGGCGACGGGGGCGGGGGCGAAGGCCCGTGTTGACGCGGTCGCCCGTCGCCGCGGCGGCGTTCGCCGCGCTCCTCGCGCTCGCCTGCGCCTCGGCGCCGCCGTTCGCCGGCTGGACCGCCGAGCGGCTGTTCGAGCACGGCGAGCGGGCGTTCGAGGAGGAGGACTGGAACGAGTCCCGCAGGGCCTTCGAGCGTTTGGTGCTGACCTTTCCGGCGTTCGAGCGGGCCGTCGACGCGCGCCACTACCTGGCGCGCGCCTTCTTCGCCAACGGAGACCACCTGAGCGCCGTCTCCGAGTACACGCGGATCGTTCAGCTGCTGCCGGAGCACGAGCGCACCGCGGAGGCGTGGATGGGGCTGTGCCGGTCCTACGCGGCCATGTCGCCCCACCCCCAGCGGGACCAGCAGTACACCGTGCAGGCGCGGGCCACGTGCCGAAACGTGGCCGCCGACTTCGGCGGCGCTCCGGTGGGGGATTCGGCCGCGGCGGTCGCCCGCCGGATGCACGAGAAGCTGGGCGAGAAGGCCTACGCCGAGGGCCGCTTCTACTTTCAGAGGGACATCCTCGAGTCGGCGGAGCTGGTTTTTCTGGACGTGCTCGAGGGTTTCGCCGACACGGAGGCCGCGCCGCGGGCGCTTGCCCGCCTCATCGAGATCTACGAGGAATGGGGCTGGGACGAGCAGCTCGAGGACTACCGCAGTCGGCTGGCGAGCCAGTACCCGGACTCTCCCGAGGCCCAGGCGCTGGGCGGCGTCCCGGCGCGCGACACGGCGCCCTCGGCGCGGAGTCCGGCGCCGGCGCTCGAACGGGGGGACGCGCCTTGGGCCGAAGCGCTCGGATAGGGATGTTCGGAGGCACGTTCGACCCGCCCCACGTCGGGCATCTGGCGGCGGCCCGGGCGGCGCTCGACGCCGTGGCGCTGGACCGCGTGCTCTGGATCCCGGCGGCGACGCCCCCGCACAAGGCCCGCGCTCCCGTCGCGAGCGCGCGGGCGCGGCGGCGAATGGTCGAGGCGGCCGTTCGCGGTCGGCCCGGGATGGAGCTCTGCGACCTCGAGCTGCGGCGGGGCGGCCCGTCGTACACGGTCGACACGGTGCGGGCGCTCGTGGAGAAGCGTCCGGAGTGGTCGCTGGCGCTCGTGATGGGCGCCGACCTCTGGGCCGGGTTCCCCGACTGGAGGGAAGCGGAGGCCATCGCCGAGATGGCGGACGTCGTGGTGGCGTCCAGGCCGGGGTTTCGGGTCGAGGCGGCGCCCGCCTGGGGCGGACCCCCTCCTCGGATCGTCCGCCTTCCCGAGGTTCCGGTCTCGTCGTCGGCCGTTCGCGCCCGCCTGGAGCGGGGCTCGAGCGTGGAGGGCTGGCTGTCCCGGGACGTCCTGGCGGTCGTCGAGGAGGAGCGGCTGTACCGCGGCCGGACCGAGCCGGACGGGCTCGAGCGAACCACGAGGCGGCGTCCACGGGCGGGCGTCCAGGCGGGATAGAGGCGAAATGATCAAGTCGATCGTCAAGAGGATCGTGGGCTCGCGGCACGGTCGCGAGGTCAAGCGTCTGGCCCCGTTGGTCGAGGAGATCAACGAGCGCTTCCGGGAGCTCGCGTCCCTGTCGGACGAGGCGCTCGAGGCCAAGACGGCCGAGTTCAAGGAACGGATCGCCGAGCGCACCGGGGAGACCCGGGCCGAGATCGAGCGCGTCCGCGAGCGGAAGCGGCGAGCGACGGAACCGGAGGAGCGCGAGGACCTGAGCCTCGAGGTCGCCGACCTCGAGGCGACGCACCGCGATCAGCTGGCCCAGGCGCTCGAGGAGCTGATGCCCGAGGCCTTCGCCGTCGTCAAGGAGGCGTGCCGGCGTCTGGTCGGCCAGGAGGTGCGGGTGACGGGTCAGACGCTCCTCTGGGACATGGTCCCGTACGACGTCCAGCTCGTCGGGGCCGTGCAGCTGCATCGGGGTCGCGCGTCGGAGATGGCCACCGGGGAGGGGAAGACGCTCGTGGCCACCATGCCGCTGTACTTGAACGCGCTGGCCGGCCTGGGCGCGCACCTGGTGACCGTCAACTCCTATCTGGCGCAGCGGGACGCCGAGTGGATGGGCGCGATCTACGGCCGGCTGGGGCTGACCGTCGACTGCGTCGACCTCCACCAGCCGGGGACGGCCGAGCGCAGGCGAGCGTACCACGCCGACATCACCTACGGGACCAACAACGAATTCGGCTTCGACTACCTTCGCGACAACATGGTGCACTCGCTCGAGCAGCGCGTGCAGCGCGGCCACCACTACGCGATCATCGACGAAGTCGACTCGATTCTGATCGACGAGGCCCGCACGCCGCTCATCATCTCCGGTCCGGTCAGCCGCGACACGTCGACGCCGTTCAAGGAGATGGCGCCCGCCGTGGGCGCGCTGTTCCGCAAGCAGACGCGCATGGTCAACCGCCTCGTCGCCGAAGCCCTCTCCGCCCTCGAGTCCGACGAGGCGGACTACGAGGCGGGCGAGAAGCTCCTGGCCGCGAAGCGCGGCGCGCCGAAGAACAAGCGCCTGATGAAGACGTTCGCCGACCAGCCGGCCCTGGTGAAGCTGGCCGAGAAGGTCGAGGCGGACTACATGCGCGAGAAGCGTCGCCACGAGATCGACGAGCGCCTGCTCTTCGCCATGGACGAGAAGGGAAGCGCCGTCCACCTCTCCGACGCCGGACTGGACGCGCTGTCGCCGGGCGACCCGGAGGCGTTCGTCGTCCCCGACCTCTCCGAGGTCGTCGGCGCGATTCAGAACGACGAGGAGGCGACCGTCGAGGAGAAGCGCGCGCGGATCGCGGAGCTCGAGGCCGAATACGCCGAGAAGTCCCAGCGCATCCACGTCATTCACCAGCTGCTGAAGGCCTACACGCTCTTCCACAAGGACGAGCGCTACATCGTCGGCGACGACGGCTCCATCGTCATCGTGGACGAGTTCACGGGCCGGCAGATGCCGGGACGACGCTGGAGCGACGGGCTGCACCAGGCGGTCGAGGCCAAGGAGGGCGTCGAGATTCGCGGCGAGACGCAGACGCTGGCCACGATCACGATCCAGAACTACTTCCGCATGTACGACAAGCTCGCCGGCATGACGGGCACGGCCGAGACGGAGGAGACCGAGTTCCACCAGATCTACGATCTGGACGTCTCGGTGATCCCGACGAACCGACCGATCGCGCGCGACGACCGCGACGACCTCGTGTTCCGGACCAAGCGGGAGAAGTACGTCGCGATCATGGACGAGATCGAGCGTCTGAATCGACTCGAGCTCCCCGTCCTGGTCGGGACGACCAACGTCGAGGTGTCGGAGACGCTCTCGCGCATGCTGCGGCGCCGGGGCATCCGCCACAACGTCCTGAACGCCAAGCAGCACAAGCGGGAGAGCGAGATCGTGACCGAGGCGGGTCGCCCCGGCGCGGTGACGATCGCGACGAACATGGCGGGCCGGGGCACCGACATCAAACTCGGTCCGGGCGTCACCGAAGCGCGGACCATGGACTGGATCCGGGAGCGGGATCTCGATCCCGAGACCGTGGCGCCCACGGACCCGACCCGGTGGCAGGATCTCGAGGGCAAGCCGGGCGACTTCGCGGTCGAGGACGGCGGTCTCCACATCCTCGGCTCCGAGCGCCACGAGGCGCGGCGCATCGACCGCCAGCTGCGCGGGCGCGCCGGCCGCCAGGGCGACCCGGGCGCGTCGCAGTTCTTCCTGTCGCTCGAGGACGATCTCATGCGCCTGTTCGGGGGCATGGAGCGGATCGCGGGCGCGATGGACCGCATGGGCGCGGAAGAGGGCGAGGTCATCACGCACCCGTTGGTGACGCGCTCCATCGGCCGGGCCCAGAAGCGGGTCGAGGGCAACAACTTCGAGGCCCGCAAGCGACTGCTGGACTACGACGACGTCATGAACCAGCAGCGCGAGGTGATCTACGACCTGCGGCTCTTCGCCCTCGAAGGCGGCGAGGACCTCAAGGGCGAGATCTGGGAGATGGTCCACCACGTGATGGAGGCCGTCTTCGAGGAGTGCCTTCCCGAGTCGGACCTGGACGAGGGCGTCGACGTGTCCGCGCTCAGGCAGCGCATGCTGCTCGACCTGCACACGGCGCTGCCCCCGGTCGAGAACGAGGACGTGCCCGAGGACGTGGATCGGGAGAGCGTGCTCGAGGCGGCCGAGGCCGCGGTCCGCGACGGGTTCGACGGGAAGATCGAGTCGTTCGGCGAGCACTGGGAGCGCGTGACGAGCTTCGTCGCGCTGTCGACCATCGACGCCAAGTGGAAGGACCACCTCTACGACCTCGACCACCTCAAGGCGTCGATCGGCTTTCGGGGATGGGGGCAGAAGGACCCGCTGGTCGAGTACAAGAAGGAGGCCTACGAGATGTTCGTGGACCTCATGGACGACGTCCGCCGCGCCGTCACCCAGCAGTTCTTCCGCGTGCGGATCGAGCAGCCGCCGACGATGCGTCCTCAGGGCCAGAGGCGCCTGTCCTACTCCGGGCCCGCGGACTCGCCCGGGGGCGGACCGGCCCCGCCGGCAGGGGCGGATCGCGGCCGGCCGGCCGGCGTCCCCGGTCGCCCGGTCGTCGGCCGGACCCGGGGCACGGCGGCGGCCGCCGCCGCTCTGGCCGGCGGCGCTCCCGGCGCGGCGGCGACGGCGGGCTCGCACCTCGGGCGGCTCGCCACGAACCGCGGCGAGCGGCGTCCCCGGGCGCCGGCGACGGCCACGAAGGCGCCGGGGCGGAACGCGCCGTGTCCCTGCGGCAGCGGACGCAAGTACAAGAAGTGCTGCGGTCGGCCGGGGTGAGAGCGCGCGCTTCCGGTTTGGCCGAAGCGACCGGACGCGCGGGCGAGGACCGCGGCCGGAGCGGAGCGGCGAGTTGAGCGGGGCGTCCAGGCGGCGCGAGCGGATTCCGGTTCGCGTCATGTCCGACCACGACAGCATCGCCCGCGAGGTCGCCCGGCGGATCGCCGCGCTGATTCGACGCCGCGCCGAGGAGGGCCGGCCGGCGGTCCTGGGGCTCGCCACCGGGTCGACGCCGGTGGGCGTGTACCGGGAGCTGATCCGCCTCCACCGCGAGGACGGCCTGGACTTCTCCGGGGTGGCGACGTTCAACCTCGACGAGTACTTCCCGATGGAGCCCGGCAGCGTCCACAGCTATCACCGGTACATGCGGGAGCATCTCTTCGACCGCGTGAACATTCCCCCGGGCCAGCGCCACGTTCCCCGGGGCGACCTGCCCGAGGACCGGGTGCAGGGGCACTGCGAAGACTACGAGCGCCGCATCCGGGACGCGGGCGGAATCGACTTCCAGATTCTGGGCATCGGCCGGAGCGGCCACATCGGGTTCAACGAGCCGGGCTCGGCTCAGGAGTCGCGAACGCGTCGCCTCTACCTGGACGCGGTGACCCGAGCCGACGCGGCGTCGCACTTCTTCGGCGAGGAGAACGTGCCGCCGCAGGCCGTCACCATGGGCGTCGCGACGATTCTCGAGGCCCGCGAGATCGCGCTTCTGGCGACGGGCGAGCACAAGGCCGAGATCGTTCGGCGGGCGGTCGAGGGGGACGTGCACGCGGACGTGGCCGCGACGTTCCTGCAGCGCCATCCGGCCGTCACCGCGTACCTGGATCCCGCGGCGGCCGCGAACCTGACGCGAAAGCGCGCGCCGTGGCTGGTCGGGGACGTGCGGTGGACCCCGCGCCGGGAGACCGAAGCGGTCCTCTGGCTCAGCGAGCGCACCGGGAAGCCGATCCTGCATCTGGCCACGGACGACCATCGGGAGCGCCACCTGGGATCGCTGGTGTCGCGCCACGGGTCGGCCGAGCCGCTCAACGGGCAGGTGTTCAACGCGCTGATCTCGAAGATCCGAGGCAAGAGTCGGTTGCCTCGAGACCAGGACATGGTCGTCTTCTCGCCCCACCCCGACGACGACGTGATCTCGATGGGCGGCCTGCTGGGCAAGCTCGCCGAGAACGGCAACCGCGTGACGGTGGCCTACCAGACGTCGGGCAACATCGCCGTCTTCGACCACGAGGTCCGCCGCCACCTGGACTTCGCGCGCCGCGCCGTCGCGGCGCTGGGACTCGAGGCGTCGGGCGAGCTCGGGCGCGCCCTCGGCGCCGTCGAGCGGGACCTCGAGCGCAAGCGCGCGGGCGACGTCGACCCGAAGCGAGTGCGGGCGCTGAAGCGCATCGTGCGGGAGAGCGAGGCGCGGGCCGCCATCGAGACTCTGGGGCTCGACTCGAGCTCGGCTCGCTTTCTCGACCTGCCGTTCTATCGGACCGGCACGGTGAGAAAGAACCCGGTGTCCGAGCTCGACGTGGAGATCGTCGTCGAGCTGCTCGAGGAGCTGCGTCCGACGATGGTGTTCGCCGCCGGCGACCTCTCCGACCCGCACGGCACGCACCGCATGTGCCTCGAGGCCGTCGAAGCGGCTCTGGAGCGCTACGCGGGCGATCCGCCCTGGCTGTGGCTCTACCGGGGCGCGTGGCAGGAGTGGAGCGTCGCCGAGGCCACGGTGCTGGTGCCCCTTTCGGCCGGCGAGCTGCGCAGGAAGGTCCAGGCCATCTTCAAGCACGAGTCGCAGAAGGACTCGGCTCCGTTTCCGGGACCCGACTCGCGCGAGTTCTGGCAGCGGGTCGTCGAGCGGAACCGGGGCACGGCGGAGTTGCTCCGTCGCCTGGGCCTGCCGGCCTACTACGCCATGGAGGCCTACGTGACCATGCGGGAAGGCGTCCGGGTCGAAGCGAGGGAGATCCCCACGTCGTCCCTGGCCGGAGGCGGCGGGCCGGGCTGAGTCGTAGCGTCCCAGTCCGACCCGAGGGGGTCCGCGATCCCGAGACCGATCCGGAGGCGGACATTTCTACTTGCTCGCCCCCCGGACATTTCTACTCTGCGTTGACACAAGCTCCGACACAAGGTCGTTGCCGCGAGGGCGGCCCGAAGGTACCTTGCAGACTCCCCGGTGCGCGCTCCCCGAAGCCGCTCGCGCGAACGCACTCGGTTTCGCCGCGCCCGGGCCCCGCACGTTCGGAGCTTCCAGGCATGTCCGCACGAACCCGTTCGCACTCTTCGCCGTCGCCGCAGCCTTGACCTCGAGGCTCCGTCGCTCGCGCGAGCGTCGCCGCGGCGGCCTTTTCGCGCTCCTGCTCTTCCAGGCGGTCGCGTTCACCGCCGGTCCGGCGGCCGACGCCGTGCACGAAGCCGAGGAGCTGTCCGAATCCACCCGCGCCGAGGCGGGCCACGAGCCCGGAGAGGCCGGGCACTGCCACCTGCTGTGCGAGTTGACCCGCACGCTTTCGTGCGGGTCGTCCGTCTCCGTCGTCGGCGATCTCCGACCCCAGACGGGGGCTTCTCCCTGCACGCGCGTCTCGGCGGCTCCGACCAAGCGTCCGGCCCCGTCCGGGGGGAGCGGCCCCAGAGCCCCGCCCGCCGACTGATTTTTCCGGGGCTCGGTCGTCCGCGCCGGACGGTCGGTCCTTCCAGGCGGTGTGCGCGTCGCGGGCGACCCAGCGGTGCCTCCGGGTCGCGCCGTGCCAATTCGGACGGGGGCGCCTCGACTCTGGCGAGCGAGGCGGATCGGAAGGGGGGTGGAGTCGGGAATGAAGAGCGATTCGAGGTTTCGAGCCGGAGCGATTCCGGCCGTGGCGGCTGCGGTTCTCCACGTCGCCGGCGCGTCCGCTCAGAGCGACCGCGCGGGCGCGATCGAGGGCGACGTGCGGGACGGCGAGACGGGGCGACCGCTCGCCGGAGCCCTGGTGGTCGTCGACGCGATCGGCGCCGTGGCGGTCTCGAGCGGCGACGGCGCGTTTCGGATCGCCGTGCCGGATCAGGGCAGCTACGCGGTGCGCGTCGAGCGCCTCGGGTATCGCACGCGGGCGCTCGCGGTGGAGGCGTCGAAGGGCGAAGCCCTGGCGGTGGAGATGGAGGCGAGCCCCATCGCCTTGCCGGGCGTCGTCGCGACCGGGTCGCTCGGCGCGCGCGCGGTCCACGAAGCGCTGCGTCCCGCCAGCGTCTTCGCGGGCGACAAGCTGCAGCGCCGTCTCGCGGGGACGCTCGCCTCCACGCTGGCGACCGAGCCCGGACTGACGGTCGGCAGCATGGGACCGAACGCGGAGCACCCGGTGGTCCGCGGTCTCAGCGGAGACCGCGTCCTGCTGCTCGAGGACGGACAGAGGATCGGCGACGAGTACGCCAGCGCCGCCGACCACGCCACGGCTCTCGGTCCCTCCACGGCGCGACGCGTCGAAGTGGTGCGCGGCCCGGGCGCCGTGTTGTACGGCAGCAACGCGCTGGGCGGCGTGGTCAACGTGGTGCGCGACGAGGTGCCGTCCGCCGTGCCGGATCGCCCGACCGGCATGGTCACGCTGCAGGGAGGAACCGCCGCGAGCGCCGTGGGAGCGAGTGGGAGCGCCGCGTTCGGCTTGACCGATCGGGTCGCCGGGAGGCTTGGCTTCGCGCTCCGCTCGAGCGGAGACCTGAAGACGCCCCTGGGCGCGCTGCCGAACACCGACGGCGACGTCGCGGAGCTCGCCGCCGGCGCGTCGTGGGTGGACCGATGGGGACGCGCGGGCGCTTCCTTCCGTTACTACGACAACGACTACGGGATTCCCGGGGGATTCGTCGGGGGTCACACGGCCGGGGTTCGCATCGACATGAAGCGGGCCGCGACGCGCCTCGAGTCCCTGATCCGGCCCGCGGCGGCGTTCGAGACGATCGAGATCGACGCGGGCCACACGTGGTATCGGCACCTGGAAGTCGAACCCCCGGACATTCTGGGGACGATCTACGAGCGCCAGACGGCGAGCGGCAAGGCGCTGGCCCGCCACGCCGAATGGGGACCGTTCTCCTCGGGAGCGGTGGGCGCGCGGGCGTCCTGGGAGAGAATGGGGACCGGGGGCAGCCTGTACACTCCGAACTCGACCCAGACCACGTTCGCGGCGTTCGCCCTGGAGGAGATCGAACTGGACCCCGTGCGTCTCGAGGCCGGACTGCGCTACGACTGGACCGTCGTGAGACCGGACCGCGAGGACCCGTCCTCGGACATCGGCCACATTCGCACCCGGTCCTTCGGGGCGCTGTCGGGGTCGTTCGGCGTTCTCGGGCGGCTGACCGGGCGGCTGACCGTCGGCGGAGCGGTCGCCAGAGCGTTCCGGTCCCCGAGCGTCACCGAGTTGTTTTCGGAGGGCCCGCATCTGGCGGTCTATTCGTTCGACGTGGGCAATCCGTCGCTCGAGATCGAGACGGGCACCGGCGTCGACCTGTTCGTCCGCTACGTCGGAAGCCGCTTCTCCGCGGAGGCGACGGCGTTTCGCAACGGCCTGTCCGGGTACGTCTTTCCCGTCGAGACCGGAGGAGTGAGTCGGGTCCTGCTGCCGATCTTCAAGTACGTCGGGGAGGACGCGTCGCTGCAGGGATTCGAAGGCGCGTTCCAGTGGGCGCCGGTCGGCGCCTTCGCCGTCGAAGCGGCGGCCTCGTACGTGCGGGGCGAGATCGAGGCCACGAAGCGGCCGCTGCCGAGGATGCCGCCGCTGCAGGCCCGCGTCTCCGTGGGCTACGCGCCGCGATCCTGGTTCCTGGAGGTCGCGACGCGCATGGCGGCCCGCCAGGACCGGACCGGCTTCATGGAGGAGGCGACTGACGGCTACGCCGTCTTCGATCTCTCGACCGGGATCAGGATGACGCTCGGAGGGCGGCTCCACTCGATTACGATTCGGGGCGAAAACGTCGGAGACGCGGAGTACAGGAACCACTTGTCGCGCGTGAAGGAGATCATGCCGGGGGCGGGAAGATCCGTCACCGCGGCGTACCGCGTCGTCTTCTAGAGGGGTCAGGGAGGATCCCTCGAGGGCGCGCAACATTCAATCCAAGGAGGCAGGAAAGACGATGGACGAGAGAGACGTGTTTTCGAGGCTGGCGAGAGCGCCGCTCGCGCTGCTGGCCGGGGGCGTCCTGGCCCTGGGCGCGTGCAGCGATTCGACGACCGACCCCGACGATCACGACGACCACGCCGACGAGGTCGAGGGCGTCATGCTCGTGCTGGGCGGCCAGACGCTGGCGTCCTACGACGGCGACACGCGCCGCTGGACGGGCGAGTTGGAGATCGACGAGGAGGAGGAGTCGGGTCACATCAGCGTGCGCTTCACCGACCACGACGGCGACGCGGTCCAGCTCGGAGAGGACTTCTACCTCGACGTGAACGTCGCGGACGAGTCGATCGCGGAGTTCGAGCAGGACACGCCCGGCGAGTTCGGGGGCCATCTGCACGGCCACAAGGAAGGCGAGACGGAGGTGACGTTCAGCCTGATGCACGGGGCCGTCGGGTCCGGGCACGCCGACTTCGTCACCCAGCCGGTCCACATCCACGTTCACGAGCACGAAGAGGGGTAGCGCCCCTTCGCGACGTTCGCTCGCCGGCCGCGCCCTTCGCGGCCTCTCCGGCGCTCGGCTTCCCGGGGGCCGGAGAGGCCGCGTTTCGACCGCGCCGCCTCGTGGGCATCGGCGTCGTCCCCCGAAGGACGTCGGGCGATCCCGCCGTCGAACCCGCAACCCGGCGGCGCCTCGTCGCGAATCTCCGCCCGGACGTCGCGGGCGCGGTCCTCGACGCCGCTTCGCTTCGCGAGCGCTCCGGCGGTACCTTGTTCGGTGATCGCTTCGATCGCGGCGAGCGCGGTTGCGGTGCGCGGAGAACCTCGAGGCTCGGGGACGCCCCGGTCATGACGTCTAAGCAGTTTCCAGCGCCCTGCGCGGCGGTCGGCGACAGGGCCGTGACCTCGGTCCCTGAGCGGTCGTCGGGTCGTCTTCGCGGCGGTCGCCTCGCCGTCCTGGTTCTCCAGGCGTTCGCGTTCGCCGCGATTCCGGCGGTGGATGCGGCGCTCGATGCGGACCTGCTGGGCGTCGCCACCCACGTCGAGGGCCGGGATCGCGAACACTGCGACCCCGGGCACAGCCACCTGCTGTGCCAGTTGACGCGCACGCTCTTGCTGGGGACGTCCAGCCCCGGTCTCGCCGATTTCGGACCGACGCCGGAAGCCCTTCCCAGCGCAATGAACGCGACCGCGCCGACCGTGCGGCCGGCTCTGTCGGGCGGTAGCGGTCCGAGGGCTCCGCCCACCGACTGATCTCCCCGGGCGAGGACGTGCCCGGGGCGTTGCGTTCGCAGGGGTCGGAGACGAATCGGGCGGTTCCGCTCGTCGGTCCCCGAACCCTTTGGCGAGACGCGCTTTCGCTCACGGCGAGCGGGGCCGCGTCGGTGGGGCTCGAGTGAAACGGACATGATGCGGAGGCGATGGGCCGGCGCGTGGCCGACCCTCTTGACGGCGGTTCTCGGAGTCGACGGCGCGGTCGCGCAGGTCGAGCGCGTGGGCGAGGCCGAGCGCGCGGTGGTCGGCGTCGTGCTCGACGTCGCCACCGGGCGGCCGCTCGCCGGGGCCGTCTTGATCCTCGACGGGGCGACGATCCTGGCCGTGTCGCGCGGCGACGGCACGTTCCGAATCCCGGCGCCGGATCCGGGCGAGCACCGGGTGCGCGTCGAGCGCCTCGGGTATCGAACGCAGGCGTTCTCGGTGGACTCGTCGGGCGAGGACCTCGTGGTGGTGGAGATGGAGGCCAGTCCCATCTCCCTGCCGGGGGTCGTCGCCACGGGGTCGCTGACGGCGCGCGCCGCCAACGAGACGCTGCGGCCGGCGAGCGTATTCGCGGGCGACGACTTGCAGCGGGGGCTCGCCGGAACGCTGGCGGCGACGCTGGCGGCGGAGCCCGGACTCTCCATCGGCACCATGGGCCCGAACGCCGCGCACCCGGTGATCCGGGGCCTCGGCGGAGATCGCATCCTCATCCTCGAGGACGGAGAGAGGGTCGGAGACCAGTTCGCGAGCGGTCCGGACCACGCCGTCGCGCTGGATCCGTCCGCGGCGCGCCGCATCGAGGTGATTCGCGGCCCGGGCGCCATCCTCTACGGGAGCAACGCTCTGGGCGGCGTGGTCAACGTGGTGCGCGACGAGGTGCCTTCCGCCGTGCCGCATGGCCTCGTCGGCATGTTCACCTTGCAGGGACAGAGCGCATCGGACGCCCTCGCGGCGAGCGCGAACGCGACCGTCGGCGCGACCGACCGCATACCGCTGCGGTTCGAGTTCGCGCGTCGCTCGGGAGGGGAGCTCAAGACGCCGGCGGGGGTCTTGCCCAACACCGACTCGGACGTCACGGAGCTCTCGAGCGGCGCGGCGTGGGTGGACCGGTGGGGACACGCGGGCGCCGCCTTCCGCTATTACGACAGCGACTACGGCATCCCGGGCGGGTTCGTCGGCGGGCACGAGGCCGGAGTCCGCATCGAGATGCAGCGGGCGGCGACGCGCCTCGAGACCGTGGTCCGGCCCCAAGGGGCGTTCGAGACGATCGAGATCGACGCAGGCCACACGTGGTACCGGCACCGGGAGATCGAGCCCCCGGACATCCTGGGGACCTTGTACGAGCGCGAGACGGCGAGCGGCGAGATTCTGGCCCGTCACCTGGCCTGGGGACCCTTTTCCTCGGGAGGAATGGGGGTGCGCGCGTCCTGGGAGAGCTTCGGGTTCGGGGGCGGGCTGTCGACCCCGAACTCGACCCAGACCGCGTTCGCGGCGTTCGCGCTCGAGGAGATCGACCTGGGTCCGGTGCGCCTCGAGGCGGGACTGCGCTACGACCGGTCCGTCGTGCGGCCGCGACGCGAGAATCCCTCATCGGACATCGGCCATGTGCGCACCCGGTCCTTCGGCGCCCTCTCCGGGTCGTTCGGGGTCCTCGGACGGCTGACCGAGCGGTTGGGCGCAGGGGCCACGGTCGCTCGGGCGTTTCGGACCCCGAGCGTGGCCGAGCTGTTCTCCGAAGGGCCGCACCTGGCGGCCTACTCGTTCGAGGTCGGCAATCCGTCGCTGGAGACCGAAAGGGGAACCGGCGTCGACCTGTTCGTTCGCTACGCGGGCGACCGTCTCGCCGCCGAGGCGACGGTCTTCCGCAACGCCGTCGCGGGATACGTCTTCCCGCTGGAGACCGGAGAGATCAGTCGGGTCCTGCTGCCGATCTTCCAGTTCAGCGGCGAGGACGCGGTCTTCTCGGGCTTCGAGGGCGCGCTGCAGTGGGCGCCCGTCGGCGCCTTCGCCGTCGAAGCGACCGCTTCCTACGTCCAGGGCGAAATCGAGGCCACCGGGCGGCCGCTGCCGCTGATCCCGCCCCTGCAGGCTCGCCTCGCCGTGGGGTACGCGCCGCGCGCTTGGTTCGCCGAAGTCGAGGCGCGCATGGCGGCTCGCCAGGACCGCACCGGCTTCATGGAGAATCCGACGGACGGATACGCGGTCTTCGACCTCTCGGCCGGAGTCAGGACGACGCTCGGAGGACGGCTGAGCGTCGTCACGCTTCGGGCCCAGAACGTCGGAGACGTCGAGTACAGGAACCACCTGTCGCGCGTCAAGGAGATCATGCCGGAAGCGGGCAGATCCGTGAGCGCGACGTACCGCGTCGTCTTCTAGAGGAGTCCCCGAGGCTCCCGTGGAGACGCGCATCATTCAATCCAAGGAGGAGGGAGGAGACGATGGAAGAGAGAACCGTGTTCGCGAGGCCGGCGAGAGGGCCGCTCGCGCTGCTGGCCGGGGGCGTCCTGGCCTTGGGCGCCTGCAGCGATTCGACGACCGATCCCGACGATCACGACGACCACGCGGCGGAAGTCGAGGGCGTCGAGCTGGTGCTGGGCGGCCGGACGCTGGCGTCCTACGACGGCGACGCGCGCCGGTGGACGGGCGAGCTCGAGGTCGACGAGGAGGAGGAGACGGGCCACATCGGCGTGCGCTTCACCGACCACGACGGCGAAGCGGTGGAGCTCGACGAGGACTACTACCTCGACGTGAACGTCGCGGACGAGTCGATCGCGGAGTTCGAGCAGGACACGCCCGGCGAGTTCGGGGGCCATCTGCACGGCCACAAGGAGGGCGAGACGGAGGTGACGTTCAGCCTGATGCACGGGGCCGTCGGGTCCGGGCACGAAGACTTCGTCACCGAGCCGGTCCACATCCACGTCCACGAGCACGACGAGGGATAGGGTCGGATCCGTGGGCGGCTCTCGTTCGGCCGGCCTCCCCGAAGCCGCGTCTTTCGGGGAGGCCGGTCGCTCGGGTGCCGCGAATCGCGACGGCTTGCGGGCCGCGCGGCGATCCGGGTAGGTCGAGCGAAGCGAGCCTTGGGGAGGACATGCGCGCGCGGCCGTCGGGCGCGACCGGGTCGCGCCGCGCGAGGGCTCGCCGAGTGAGGCCGGGCTACAGCTTTTCGTTTGGTGGAACTCGAATGAACCCGAGACGCGTTGCGAACCTGGCGTGGGCGGAGCTTCTGCGGTATCGGACCGCATGGGCGTTCCATGTCCTCGTGGCGTCGGGACTGGCGGTGTTCATCGCTGCCGGACGAACCGTCAGCGACGACGTCGTGGCCGTCGTCATGGGGGCGACGTTGGGCGCGATGGTCGTCCCGGTCATGAAGGCGGTGTGGCGAGGGGCGGACCGAACCTGGGGGGTCCCGACGTCCTCCCCGGCCATCCTCCGCGAAGCGGTGGCGGCTCGATTCCTGGCCCTGGCCGCCGTCTCGCTGCCCGGCGTGGTCGCCTCCGGCGTCGCTCTCGATCGCGTCGTCCCCGAAGGCCCGCCGCTGGCGCAGGCGTTGGCCGTCGCCGGCCCTCTACCGTTGACGCTGGCGTTCGGGGCGTTCGCCGCGCTCGGGGGCTGGCGCCGTCTCGCCTTGGCCGTCAGCCGAGGTTCTCGGCTGCTCGGCTGGGTCGTCGCCGCATCGGTCGGGTCTTTCTGGGCCATGGATCGCGCCTTGGAGCGGGAAGCCGTTCAGTCGCTTCTTCCGGGACTGGTCGGTTCCGCGACCGCTTGGGCCGCCGCGTGCGTCGTCGCGCTCGCGCTTGCCGCCGCGTCCTTCGCGTCGGCGCACCGCGCCGTGGCGCGCGCGGGGTCGCGCCCCGGTCCCTGACCGCTTCTCGCCGCCGCTCTTTCGCCGCCGGAGTCGACCGGCGAGCTCGTTCGCCTTGCGACGCCTGCAAGCTCGGCGGACTCGGTAGATTGGGGGCATGGCCACAACGGCGGCGGCCCCACGCGCGACGACCGTTCGCGGACTGCCTCGACCCCTGGCCAGGGCCATCGAAGGATACGCTCCGCGCCTCGACGTCGAGGCGATTCGGTCGGCCTACGACCTCGCGGCCGAGGCCCACGCCGACCAGCGCAGAGCGTCGGGAGAGCCCTACATCAACCACGCGGTCGAGGTCGCCACCCTGATCGCGAAGCTCCGCCTGGACACGGCGTCGGTGGTCTCGGCGCTGGTCCACGACGTGCCCGAGGACACGGTCGTGTCCCTCCAGACCGTCCGCGAGCTCTTCGGAGACGAAGTCGGGGCCATCGTCGACGGGGTGACCAAGATCGGTCGGGTCCGCTTCCGCTCCAGCACGGAGCGGCAGGTCGAGAACTACCGCAAGCTGCTGCTGTCGATGGCGCAGGACGCGCGCGTCATCCTGGTCAAGCTCGCGGACCGGCTGCACAACATGCGCACGCTCGAGCACCTGCCGCCGGGCAAGCGCAGGCTGATCGCCCGCGAGACCCGCGAGATCTACGCGCCGCTCGCCCATCGGCTCGGGATGGCCGCGATCAAGTGGGAGCTCGAGGACCTCGCGTTCAAGTTCCTCGACCCGGAGGCCTACGCCGGCTTGCGAAAGCTCGTGCGCCAGCGCCGTCGGGCGCGCGAGCGGCACATCCTCGAGATGCGGCGCCCGCTCGAGGAGGCGCTCGCCCAAGCCGGCGTCGCGGCCGACGTGACCGGTCGCCCGAAGCACCTCTGGTCGATTCACCGGAAGATGGTCACGCAGGACCGCAGCTACGACGAGATCTACGATCTGATGGCCCTGCGCGTGATCACCCGCTCGCTGGCCGACTGCTACGCCGTCCTGGGGATCGTGCACGGCCGCTGGACGCCCGTCCACGACCGCTTCCACGACTACGTGGCCACGCCGAAGTCGAACATGTACCAGTCGATCCACACGACGGTGTACGGCCCGGGCGGACGGCGGTACGAGGTGCAGATCCGCACCGAGGAGATGCACCGCACGGCCGAGCACGGCATCGCCGCGCACTGGCGCTACAAGGCGCAGGGGAAGGACAGCGGCGTCGACGACGCGCTGACGTGGTTCCGCCAAGTGCTGAACTGGCAGCAGGACGCCAGCGACCCGGAGGAGTTCATGGAGTTCCTCCGCATGGACCTGTTCCAGGGCGAGATCTTCGTGTTCACGCCGAAGGGCGAGGTCAAGCAGCTTCCCGAGGGGTCGTCGCCGATCGACTTCGCCTTCTCCGTGCACACCGAGGTCGGACTCCACTGCGCGGGCGCGAAGGTCAACGGACGCATCGCGCCGCTGTCGCGGAAGCTGGCGAACGGCGACTCCGTGGAGATCATCACGAATCCGCGCCAGTGGCCCAATCGCGATTGGCTGGGCTTCGTGAAGACGTCGCGCGCGCGCCAGAGGATCCGCCAGTGGGTGCGCCGCGAGGAGTACGACCGAGCGCTGCGCCTGGGCGCGGAGCTGTTCCAGCGCGCGCTGCGCAAGGCGCGCCTGTCCAAGCCGAGCGACCGGGAGACGGCGCGGGTCGCCGCCGACTTGGGCTACAAGAGCTTCGAGGGCGCGCTGGCCGCCCTGGCCCGGGGCGACATCGGTCCGTCGGCGCTGATTCGCGGCTTCTACCCGGACCGCGACCCGTCCGCCGTCGTGCAACGGTCGCCCTCCGCTCTCGAGCGCATCGCCGAGAAGATCCGCAAGTCGAACCGCGGCGTCACGATCCAGGGCATGGACAACCTGATGATCCGCTACTCCCAGTGCTGTCAGCCGGTGCCGGGAGACAAGGTCGTCGGCTACATCACGCGCGGGCGCGGCATTTCGATCCACCGCACCGACTGCCCCAACGTGCTCAACCTGGACAAGGATCCCGGGCGCCGCGTCGAGATCGAGTGGCGGGCGGAGCGCGGAGACCGGTTCTTCGTCCACCTGCACATGGAGGGCACCGACCGGCGCGGACTCTTGGGCGACGTCGCGCGCACCATCAGCGACACGGCCACCGACATCCAGCACGCGGACATGCGCGCCACCGACGGCGGCATGACGGCGGCGTTCGTGGTCGAGGTCCAGGACCTCGCCCACCTGAAGCGGGTCGTGCAGGCCGTGCACCGGGTGAAGGGCGTGCTTTCGGTGGATCGCCGGGAGAGCTTCCGGGAGAGCGATCTCTTCGAATGAACGACGCCGCGCCCGGGCGCGCGCGCAGCCCCGAGTTCGAGATCCGCGCGCCCTTCGAGCCCGGCGGCGACCAGCCGGCGGCGATCGCCGAGTTGGTCGCGGGGCTCGGGGCGGGACGGCGGTTCCAGACGCTGCTGGGCGCCACGGGCACGGGCAAGACCCTGACGATGGCCCACGTGATCGCCCGGACGCGGCGACCGGCCCTGGTGATGTCGCACAACAAGACCCTGGCGGCCCAGCTCTACGGCGAGCTCAAGTCGCTGATGCCGGCCAACGCCGTCGAGTACTTCGTCTCCTACTACGACTACTACCAGCCCGAGGCGTACGTCCCGGCCACGGACACCTACATCGAGAAGGACGCGTCGATCAACGAGGACATCGAGAAGCTCCGCCTGAGGGCCACGTCGTCGCTGATCGAGCGCCGCGACGTCGTCGTGGTGGCGTCCGTCTCGAGCATCTACGGCCTGGGCAACCCGAGCGACTACCGCGCCCTCATGGTGCACCTCGAGGTCGGCCAGGAGGCGCCGCGCCAGCGACTGCTGCGCAGCCTTGTCGACATTCTCTACAAGCGCAACGACGTGGCCTTCGAGAGAGGGACCTTCCGCGTCCGGGGCGACACCGTCGAGGTGTTTCCGGCCTACGAGGAGCAGGCGATTCGCATCGAGCTGTGGGGAGACGAGATCGAGCGCATCACGCGCTTCGATCCCCTGACCGGGGAGTCCATCGCCGCTCTGGGCCGCACGTCGATCTACCCGACGTCCCACTACGTGACGCCCAGGCGCACGATCGAGGAGATCGCGCCGATGATCCGCGCCGAGATGCGCGGGCAGGTCGACGCCTTCGCGGCCCAGGGGCGTCTCCTCGAGGCGCAGCGCATCGAGACCCGCACGAACTTCGACCTCGAGATGATGCTCGAGATGGGGACGTGTCCGGGCATCGAGAACTACAGTCGCTACACCAGCGGCCGCCGCGAGGGGGAGCGTCCCGCCTGTCTGATCGACTACTTCCCCGAGGATTTCCTGCTGATCGTCGACGAGTCCCACGTGACGATTCCGCAGATCCACGGGATGTACAAGGGCGACCGGTCGCGGAAGCTGACGCTGGTGGACCACGGGTTCCGGCTGCCTTCGGCGATCGACAACCGCCCGCTGCGCTTCGAGGAGTGGCGGTCGCTCCTGGGACAGGTCGTGTTCGTGTCGGCCACGCCGGGCGACTACGAGCTGGAACTCTCCGACGGCGTCGTCGTCGAACAGATCATTCGTCCCACCGGACTCGTCGACCCGCCCGTCGAGGTGCGGCCCGTGTCCGGGCAGGTGGACGACCTGCTGGCCGAGATCCGGGACCGCGCCGAGCGCGACGAACGGGTCCTGGTGACGACGCTGACGAAGCGCATGGCCGAGGACCTCTCGGAGTACCTCCAGTCGGTCGGCGTGCGAGTCCGCTACATGCACGCCGACATCGACACCATCGAGCGCATGGAGATCCTGCGGGCGCTGCGCCTGGGGCGGATCGACGCGCTGGTCGGCATCAACCTGCTCAGAGAGGGCCTCGATCTGCCCGAGGTGTCCTTGGTCGCCATCCTGGACGCGGACAAGGAGGGATTCCTGCGCAACGCCCGCTCCCTGATCCAGACCGTGGGCCGGGCGGCCCGCAACGCCAACGGCGCCGCGATCCTGTACGCGGATCGGATCACCCAGTCGATGCGGGTCTGCCTGGACGAGACCGAGCGACGCAGGCGGGTGCAGCTCGCGCACAACGAGCGCCACGGCATCGAGCCCGAGACGATTCGCAAAAGCGTGGAGCAGATCGAGCTCTCGACGCGGGTCGCCGACGCTCGGGTCCAGCCGGTGGCCCGGGTCGAGCGCCCGCCGGACGGGGAGGACGCCGCGTCGCTGATCGAAGCCGTTGAGCGAGAGATGACCGAGGCGGCCGCGGCGCTGGACTTCGAGCGGGCGGCCACGCTGCGCGACCAGCTGTTCGAGCTCAGGGCGGCCGCCCAATGAAGGCGCCCGAACGAAGCGAAGGCGCCCGGGCGACGCTGTCGGAAGGCGAGCTCAGGGCGTGGGGTCGGCGGGTCGGCGCGGCCGCGGCGGCGCCGCTGTTCGTTGGCCTGGACGGGCCGCTGGGGGTGGGCAAGTCCGTCTTCGCGCGCGCCGTCGCCCAAGGTCTGGGCGTCGCGGGCCCGATCCCGTCGCCGACCTTCAACCTCGTCTTCTCCTATGCGCTTCCGGCCGGTCGGTCGCTGATCCACGCCGACCTGTTCCGCGTGGCGTCGAAGACCGACCTGGCCGCGATCGGCTGGGACGACTTCGTGAGCGACCCGGCGGCGATCGTCCTGGTCGAGTGGTCGGCGAGGGCGGGCGACGAGCGGCCGCGGGCGCGCTGGCAGATCGACTTCGACTTCGTGGCGGGCGAGCCGGAGGCGCGCGCGCTGCGGGCGAAGAGGGTGGGCGCGCCGACGTCCCTGCCCTTCGCGGGCGGCGACGAGGGCTGACCGTTGGGCACGCGTCGTCGCGGGCGCGCGCCCGCGGGTCCGGTCCTGGCTCTCGAGACTTCTTGCCGCATCGGTTCGGTGGCGTTGGCGATCGACGGGGCGGTCGTCGAGCGGCGGTTCCTGACGACGCCCAAGGCGCACGCGTCGGGCGTGATCGAGGCGACGCGGGACGCCCTCGAGCGCGCGGGCGTCGGCGTCGGCGACCTGGTCGGCGTGGCCGTGGGATCGGGGCCGGGGTCGTTCACGGGGCTGCGCGTCGCCGGCGCGGCCGCGATGGGGTTGGCCGGGACGCTCGAGATCCCGATGTACGCGACGTCCAGCCTGCGGGCCGCGAGCGTCGGAGGGGAGATCCTGCCCGCCTCCGCCGTCCGGCCTTCGGAAGTCGGCCCGTCGATTCCCCTCGAGCGGTCCGCGCGCGAGGCGGCGGAGCGCCGGTACGTCCTCTTCGACGCCCGTCGGGATCGGGTCTACGGCGCCAGCTACCAGGTCGGCGCGCAGGGCGCGGTCGAAGCGATCCCGCCCCACGGCGGAACGATCGACGACGCCCTGCGGGCGGCGCGCGATCGGGGCCCGGCCGTCTTCATGGGCGACGGCGCCGCCGCCCACCGGGACCGGATCCTCGAGGCCGGTCACGCGTGGCGACCGTGGCCGGCGGGGCTCCCGCTCGCCGACGGAGCGCTCGCGACCTGCGCGTGGGAGCCGATCGCGGCGGACGCGTGGGAGCCCGAGTACGTGCGGGAGTGGAGACCGGGCTGACGCGCGACGGCAGGCGCGAAAGCCGGACCGACCCGCGTCTACGACGCGTCCTCGCGCGCGTCGTCTCCAGGCGCCCGGTCCCCTTCGTCCGGCGCCCCGGTCTCGTTGGGGACGCCGGCGCGTTCCAGGAAGGCCCCGTACTGGATCGCCAGCCTTCTCAGCGCCGGGTGCGAGCGCATTCGGGCCAGCGCCCGGCGGCCCCCGACCGCCTCGAGCGTCTCGCCCCGGAGGCGAAAGCGGCCCTTGAACTCGCCGGCGACGAGCTTCGCGAGGACCTCGCCCACGCGGCGCCGCATGCGTTCGCGTTCCCGGGTTCCGGAGACGCTCCACGCGGCCTGACCGCGACAGAGCTCCGCCAGCGGAATCCGCGCTTGGCCCCGGAGGGCCCGGGCGACGACGTCGGGCACGACGGTCTCGGCGATTCGGGCGTCCGTCGAGTCCGTGTCCATGGGGACCCAGCTCGCGGGCACGGAGGGCCAGTCGACCCTCAGGCGCGGCACGAAGACGTTGTTGAGGCCCGGCTTGACGAATCGGTTCGCGGCGAGCGAGACGCCGCGGTCGTCCAGAAGCAGGAGCGGGTGGCGGAAGCCGCCGTCCGCGAGCCCCGCCTCGAGCGCCGGACCGCGCGCGGCCCAGCCGAACACGGCGACGTCCCACGTCTCCGTCTCCGCGCGCGACAGCGAAGTCGCCGCCCGCAGGTCGGCCGCCGTGACTCCGGAGTACCGGCTTAGCCGGGCGGAGTCGACGTCGTCGCCCGACCGCGCCTCGACGAAGACCGTGTGCCTGGCCGCCGTCGAAGCGATGCAGAACGCCGGAGACCGGAGCTCGTCGCCCGGCTCCCGGAACGCGCGCGTCACCCAGCGGTCCCGGTACCCGATGTCGTGCAGCGTCCGCGCGACGCCGCGAGAGCCGCGACACAGGCCGACCAGCAGGTTGACGACCAGGGAGCTACAGTGCGAAGACGTCGCGTCGCTCATGGTCCAGCAACCGCGCGCGCGCGTCGTGGTGGCGTTGCATGTTCGAGTAGAAGCGCATGACGGCCGATCCGGAGCGCCGCGCCGGGACGTGGACGCGGACGAACTCGGGCGCGATCTCGAAGTCGAGCCGGACGCCCGTCGCGAGGTCGACGGCGCGCACCCGCGCGAACTCCGGCGTCGTCGCCCTCGGAGCGCCCCACAGCTGGAACGGCCTCGCGCCCGAGAAGACGACCTGGGCGAATCGGCGGGGTTCGGCGATGGGACGGACGGGGCGCACCTCGACGGCGCGTCCGGTCAGCGTCGGCGCCGCTCCGCCGGTGGGCGAGCGGTCGGCGGGCTCGAGCTTCGCGACCAGCTTCGCGTACGACTGCCGCAATGTCCCGGCCAGGGCGGCGTGCGTCTCGAACCGGGCGCCCCGGGTCGCGATTCCGCCGTCGAATCGCACGTCCAACGTCGCCGGGCCGGATCCGGCCCCCTCGGCGCGGATCGCGATCCGCATTCGGGAAAGCGCCGTGCTGGCCGCGAACGAGCCGTCCTCGCCCATGAGCTCGAGCACGCGCCACGCGCGCGCGCCCCGAAGCTGCATCTTGAGCGCGTCGTCGTCCGTGCCCTCGCTCGCGTCGACGCGGCGCAGCGCGCCGCGATCGAAGTCCAGCCCCAGACCGACGCACCGGCCGCGCGCGGTCAGGCGCGCGAGCATCTGCGACGGAAAGGGCGTCCGGCCAAGTCGCGTGCCGCGGTCCACCAGCCTTCGCGCGATCCAGTCGGCGTCCCGGCGCCCCGCCGCGGTGTGCAGGATCCAGAATCTCCGGTCCGCGGCGTCGACGCACAGCGACAGGGGACGCTTGTTCGGGCCCGGCGCGACGACGACGGCGCACCTCTCGTCGTCCGTCTCCTGGACCTCGACGGGCCACGGGCGCGGGAGCCGGACGTTCTCCACGACCTCCGCGATCCGGGCCGCGATCCCGTCCCGGGCCACGTCGCGCGACGCCTTCGCGCCCTGGGCGTCGACGACGTAGGCCCTGAATCCGCTGGATCCTCGCGGCCTCGAGGCCGCGTCGCCCGGATCGAGCCGCTCGCGAATCGCCCGAACGAGCCGACGCGGGTCGGTTTCGGTCGCCTGCCCGGGCGTCTTCGAGGAGGCGTCGATGGCGAAGCTCCTCGTTCCTCATGGTGCGCATCCTCGACCGAGCGGTGGCGTACAGTATAGGCCCCGCCCCCCCGGAGCGACCAGAAAATCGTCGGCGCCGGGGCGGAGGTGGGATCGGCGTCCCGGTCGCGTCGGCTACGTCGCCTCGACGAGCGCGTAGACGCGGAGGACGTCGCGGTCGAAGTCGTCCCGCACCCGGACCAGCGCCCAGTCCGGACCGACGTCCATGAGTCGCATGCGCTCCGGGATCCTCAGGACCCGCCTCCAGGCGCCCGAGTCGTCCAAGTGCACCCAGGTCGCGCCCGCGTCCCGCGGCCGTGCGTAGTGCCTGAGCCAGATCCCTTCGCCCGTTCCGGGCGACATCGCGCGGTCCACGGACGGAAACGCGTCGGGGAGTTGCTCCGCCTCGAGCCTGCGCCATCGCTGCTCGAGTTCCCGGATCCGCGCGGGATCGTCCCCCTCGTCGGCGCGCAGGGAGACGTAGCGGTCGCGATGGGCAGCGACGTCCTCGGGAGCGACGGCGAGCTCGGGCCCCGTCCATCGGGCGACGCGCGCGACGCGCCCTTCCCAGTCCAGGAACTCGACCTCGTACGCGTCCCCCGTGAACAGCCAAACGCCTTCGTTCGACGGCGCGAGGCGGATCCGGCGACTCCACGGCCTGGGGCCGGACGACCCCTCGCCGTAAAACCAGCGGTCGTCGCCCGGCACGCGTTCCCGAAGCAGGTTCGGCTCCGAGTCGCCGCCCCTCCACGCGTAAAGGGGCTGGAGGGCGCGGTAGGGACCCGGATCGCTCGGTTCCTCGCCCCATCGCGTGTAGACGAACCTCCCGTCGGGGGAGCACGCGGCGTCGTAGGGAGCGTGACGCATCGCCCACGTGTCGACCACGGACCCGTCTTCGACGTCCAGAACGGTCACCCTGACGTTCACTCGATCGTACACCAGAATTCCCGCCGTCCCGACGCATCCGTTCCAGAGGACCGGATCTCCGTATTCGCCGGGGCCCTCCCCCTCGCGCCCCACGCTCCAACGCAGCTCGCCGTCGGGATCGTACCGTCGCACCTGGGACGGCCGCCCCAAGGCGACCACGACGCCGCCGTCCTCGAGGCGCGCGGCGCCCGCGAGGTCGTCCAGGATCGACTCGTCGGGACCGTCCACCCGGCCGATCTCGCCCGAGGGCGCGTCGGCGAGGCGAAGCTCCGTCTCCGGTCCGCCCGCGAGGTCGTCCGGCGGCGGCTGGCACGCCGCCAAAAAGCTCGCCAGGAACAGCGTCGGCGCTGCAAGGACGGTTCGAGCGTCTCCGGGCATCGCGTTCCCTCCCCCGCTCTCGCGGATCGATCGAGGCCATTGGTCGCCTCGCGCCTCGGGCGTCGACGATGCACGCCTTGAACCCGGCGATCTCCGCGACCTCGCGTCCGCGTCGTCCGGATCCAACCGCTCTCGCAGCGCCCGAACGAGCCGCCACAGGCCGGTTTCGGTTGCCTTCCGGTCAGTCTTCGAGGAGGCGTCGATGGCGATGCTCCTCGTCCCTCATGGGTGCGTGTCCTCGCTCGAGCGATGGCTTGCCAGTATAGACCCCGGTCCCCGGGAGCGACCGGAAAATCGTCGCTCCCGGGGCGAAGGTCGGATCGCCCCCGCGGTCGCGTCGGCTACGTCGCCTCGACGAGCGCGTAGACGCGGAGGACGTCGCGGTCGAAGTCGTCCCGCACCCGGACCAGCGCCCAGTCCGGACCGACGTCCATGAGTCGCATGCGCTCCGGGATCATCAGGACCCGCTTCCAGGCGCCCGAGTCGTCCAATTGCGCCCAAGTCGCGCCCGCGTCACCGGGCCGAACGTAGTGCCTGAGCCACACCCCTTGGTCCGCTCGGGGCGTCATCGCGCGGTCGACGGACGGAAACGCGTCGGGGAGTCGCTCCCGCAGGTTGCTACGCCAATGCTGCTCGACTTCCCGGACCCGAGCGAGATCGTCCTCCTCGTCGGTGTATGCGGCGACGTAGCGGTCGCGATGGGCAACGACGTCCTCGGGAGCGACGGCGAGTTCGGGCCCCGTCCAGCGGGCGACGCGCGCGACGCGCCCTTCCCAGTCCAGGAACTCGACCTCGTAGCCGTCCCCCGCGGACAGCCAAACGCCTTCGTTCGCCGCCGCCAGGAGGATCCGGCGACTCCACGGCCTGGGGCCGGACGACCCCTCGCCGTAAAACCAGCGGTCGTCGCCCGGCACGCGCTCCCGAAGCAGGTTCGGCTCCGAGTCGCCGCTCCTCCACGCGTAGAGGGGCTGGAGGGCGCGGTACGGACCCGGATCGCTCGGGTGCTCGCCGTACTCCGTGAAGACGATCGTCCCTTCGGGGGAGCAGGCGGCGTCGCGCGGAGCTCGTCGAGGCACTGTCCGCGTGTCGACCACGGATCCGTCCTCGACGTCCAGGACGGTCACCCTTGCGTTCGTCCAGTCGTACACCAGAACCCCCGCCGTCCCGACGCACCCGTTCCAGAGGACCGGATCCCCGTATTCGCCGGGGCCCTCCCCCTCGCGCCCCACGCTCCAGCGCAGATCGCCCTCGGGACCGTACCGTCGCACCTGGGACGGCTGCCCCAAGGCGACCACGACGCTGCCGTCCTCGAGGCGCGCGGCGCCCGCGAGGTCGTCCAGGACCCCCTCGGCGGGGCCGTCCACCCGGCCGATCTCGCCCGAGGGCGCGTCGGCGAGGCGAAGCTCCGTCTCCGGTCCGCCCGCGAGGTCGTCCGTCGGCGGCTGGCACGCCGCCAAAAAGCTCGCCAGGGCCAGCGCCGTCGCCACGGGAAAGGCTCGAGCGTCGTCGGGCATCGCGTTCGCTCCGCATTCTCGAGGACCGCATCGAGGCGGCGGTCGCCTCGCTCCCGGAACCTGCCGCGTTCTCGGTCCGTTTCGCAAGCGCGTCGTCCGTCGAACATCGAAGCGCGGCGCGGCGCCGTCCGCAGGCCGCGCTCGTCCGCGTCGCCAACGGTCCCGGTCGCGGTTCGCGGGCCTCGCCGCGACGTCCATCGCCCTCCGTCGCCTCTTCGCTACGCTAGCTTTGGAAGATCGCTCCTCCGGTCCGTCCCAGCCGAGGATGGGAGTCGATGGCCCAGAAGTCCCGAAAAGTCCTGGTGACCGGCGGCGCCGGGTTCATCGGGAGTCGCGTCGCCGAGGCCCACCTGGAACGCGGCGACCGGGTGTGGGTCGTGGACGACCTGTCGTCCGGACGGCTCGAGCACGTCCCCTCCGCGGTCGAGTTCCATCGGCTCGACGTGGCGAGCGCGGGCGTCGCCGAACTCATCGAGCGCGTGGCGTTCGACGTGATCAACCACCACGCCGCCCAAGTCGACGTCGCTTCGTCCGTCGCCGATCCCGTCGCGGACGCGAGGACCAACGTGCTGGGGCTGCTTCGGGTGCTGGAGGCGGCCCGCCGGGCGGGCTGCGCGCGGGTGGTCTTCGCCTCGAGCGGCGGCGCGATCTACGGCGACGCGGCCGCGCGGCCCACCGAGGAGACGGCGCCGAAGCGACCCCTGTCGCCGTACGGGATCGCGAAGCTGGCCGGCGAGCGCTACCTCCGCCACTATCGCAAGGCGCGCGGCCTGGACTCGGTCGCGCTGCGCTACGCCAACGTCTACGGCCCTCGTCAGGGCGCCCGGGGCGAGGGCGGCGTCGTGGCCGCGTTCTCGCGCAGGCTCTTGGCCGGGCGGCCCCTGGACGTCCGCGGCGACGGACGGCAGACGCGCGACTACGTGTTCGTCGACGACGTGGCCCGCGTCAACGTCTTGGCCGCCGAGGCGCCGCTTCCCGCCCGAGACGGCCTCGACGACCGAGCGTTCAACGTGGGAACCGGGATCGAGACCTCCGTCCTGGAGCTGGCCGAGGAGATGGAGGCCGTGGCCGGCCTCCGACCGGGGCGGACGAGTCGCGCCGCAGGAGCGGGCGAGGTGCGGTTCAGCGCCCTCGCGATCGGTCGCGTCGCGCGGTGGGGCTGGGCGCCGTCGACGACGCTGCGCGCGGGGCTCGAGGCGACCCTCGAGTTCCACCGCGCCCGGGCGCCCGCGGTCGCTTGCGCGTGACGGCCCCGACGCTCTCCCAGGCTCCGCCCCAGGACCTGCTCGACATGATCCTCGGGGCGAGCGGCCCGACGCAGGTCGTGCTGCTGGTGCTGGGCCTGTTCTCCGTGACTTCGCTCTGGGTGATCCTGGCCAAGGCCCGGCACTTTCGCGGCGTGCGAATCGACGGCGACGAGTTCCTGCTGCGCATGGACCGGGCGACGAATCTGGGCGAGGCGTCGGAAGCCGCGCTGTCGCTGCCCGAGAGTCCGTACACGCGCCTGTTCAGGGGCGGCGTCAACTTCTTCGCCGAGCTCGCCCCCGGCGCCCTCGGCTCGCCGGGCCGCGGGACCGGCCTGTCGCTGACGCAGCTCGAGGCGCTCCGGCTCGCGATGGACAAGGTCGAGGCGGAGGAGATCGACGAGCTGTCGCAGGGCCTCAACTGGCTGGCGATCATCGGATCGGTGTCCCCGCTCCTGGGTCTGATGGGGACCGTCATCGGCATCATGAACACGTTTCTGGGCATCACGGCGTCGCGGTCCACCAACATCAGCGCCGTGGCGCCGGGCGTGGCCGAGGCGTTGATCACGACCGTCGCCGGGCTGGCCGTCGCCATCCCGTCCGTGATCGCGTACAACCATTTCGTCGCTCGCGTCCATCTCGTGCGGGGCGAGTTCGAGGGGTTCACCGGCGAGTTCATCGGAACGCTGGCGAAGGAGCGCCACCTGTGAGGCGGCGCACCGGAGCGCCGGGCGAGCTGAACGTGCGGGCGGAGATCAACGTGACGAGCCTGGTCGACGTCGCCTTCACGCTGCTGGTGATCTTCATCATCACGGCCCCGGTCCTTCAGGGCGGCGTCGAGGTCGCCGTGCCCCAAGGGCCCGTGGGCGTGGTCGAGGCGTCCGAGGACCGGATCTTCGTCGACGTGCGGGCCGACAACTCGATCCACGTGGACGAACGGCGCGTCGAGGTGGGCGAGCTGGACGCGACGCTGGCCCGGCTGATCGCGGAGAAGGACGCCCAGGGCGTGTACGTGCGCGGCGACTCGATGGCCCTCTACGGTCGCGTCGCCCCCGTGATCGGCGCCGTGGCCGCCCGCGAGGGCGTGGCGCTCTGGTTGATCATGGAGGAGGTCCGGCGTTGAGCCCGCAGGGGGGCGGCCGATTCGACCGGCGCCGGGGCCGCGCGCTGGGCAAGGGGTCTCTCGGGGCGTCGATCGCGCTCCACGCCGCCGTCCTGGCGATCCTCTTCTGGATCGTGCCGACGCTCCGGAGCGACCCGGTCCTGTATCGCGCCGTGCGCATCGACATGGTCGCGGCGCCGGCGACGATCGACGACGAGCTGGTCGTGGAGACGCCCGACGAGCCGGAGCCCGCGCCGCCGGAGCCCGCGCCCGTCGCCGTCGAGGTCCCGGACCCGGAGTCCGACACGGCCGAGACGATCGAGTCGGCGGACCCGGAGCCCGTCGCACAAGCGCCCGCGACGTCCGAAGCCGACGATCCCCGCGACGGGGACGACCAGGCGAACGTGCGCATCGAAGCGCAGTTCTCCCGAGACTACCCCGAGTACTACGAGAACATCACGAACCAGATCCGGCGCTGCTTCCGCCCCGTCGCGTCGGCCGGCCGGCCGGTCGCGATCCGCTTCGACGTGACCCGCGACGGCGCCACCGCGAACATCGACGTGGCCGAGTCGTCGGGGAGCTTCTCCTTCGACGTGGACGCCTCCGGCGCCGTCGAATGCGCGGGCCGGTCCGGTCGCTTGGGTCCGCTGCCGGAGGAGTATCCGTGGGACAGGCTCCCCATCATGTTCACGATCAGTCCGAGGAACCCGCTCGCGCCCGCGACCGGGGACGCCCCTTGAGACGGGGCGGGGCGTCGCCGTCGCGCGTCGGCGTCCTGGCCGCCGCTCTCGCCGCGTGCGCCGTCGTCGGCGGCTCTCCGCCGGCGACCGCGCAGAACGAGGAGCAGGCCGTCCCCGGCGTGCCTCTGGGGTTCGTCTACGAGAACGAGCGCATTCCGCCGCTGGCCGTGCGTCCGTTCCGCGGCGGCGCCGACGCCGCCCGCGTCGAGGAGATCGTCCGCCGGGACCTCGACTACAGCGACCGGTTCGTCATGCTGACGGACGCGCCCGAGGGCCTCGCCGGGGACGGCATGCAGTACGACGTCTGGGATCGCTTCGGCACCGATTGGCTCGTGACCGGATCGGTCGAGCGCCGCGGCGCGGGCGCAGCGCTCGAGATCGAGCTGCACGACGTCGTCTTCGCTCGGGTGCGCGCTCGCGGCGCCTTTCCGCTGCCCGCCCTCGAGGACCCGGACTTCCGCATGGCCGTGCACGGCGTGGCCGACGCCGTGGTCGAATGGGCGACGGGCGATCCGGGAGCGGCGGCCTCGCGCGTGGCGTTTTCGATGCGACCCTTCGGCGACCCGGACGCCAAGGAGCTCTACGTGGTGGACTCCGACGGAGAGAACCTCAGGCGCCTGACCTGGGACGCCGATCTGGCGATCTCGCCCGCCTGGTCGCCCGCCGGGGACCGCATCGCGTACACCTCCTACAAGTCGGGAACGCCGCGGGTCTACGAGCTGGACCTCTCCGACGAGACGACGCGCCCGCTGGTGCCCGGCGACCCCGGCGCCCAGCAGTTCTTTCCCACCTACCACCCGGACGGAAACCGGATCGCGCTCACGGTCATGCAGGCCCGGTCGAGCGGCATCCACCTCTACAACGCGCGCGACCGCTGTTGCCTCGAGCGAAGCACGCCGGCGGCCGCGTACAACGACGTCCAGCCGACGTTCTCGCCGGACGGCGCCCGGATCGCGTTCCTGTCCAATCGCCTGGGCGCGTCGACGCCGCAGATCTACGTGATGCCCGCCCGCGGCGGAGAGGCGCGGCTGCTGTCGCCCTACCGCTTCGGCGAGGGCGGCTACTTCGCCGACCCCGACTGGTCGCCCGTCTCCAACCGCGTGGCTTTCGTCGGCGGGATCGTGGACCGGCGCGTCTACAACCGCTACCACGTCTTCGTCGCCGACGGCGACGGAGCCGGCGACCGCCTGATTCAGCTCACGAGGGAGGGGACGAACGAGGATCCGAGCTGGGCGCCCGACGGACGGCACATCGTCTTCGTCGGCGAGCGAAGCGACGGCCACGGCGTCTTCGTCGTCGACGCCGTCACCGGGCGCACGCGCACGCTGGTGGCGAGCGTGATCGCCATGGACACCGATTGGTCGCCGTCCCTCGCGGCGGGCCCCGGCGGGTAGGGCGGCGCATCCGGGCCGGGACGCGAAGGCGCCGAACGGACTTCCCTTCGCGCTTGCACGCGCCTGGCGGATCGACTATATCAATCACCGATCCGAACCCGGGCGGGGCGCCGCGCCGCCCGAGCGACCCATGCGAAATCGAACGGCCACTGGGAGAAGGGATGACTGCACGTCGAGCGATTCTCACCGTCTGCGCGATTCTGACGTTCGCCGCCTGCCGCGGACAGGCCGAGCTGCCGCCCACGCCTGCGCCGACGCCGACGGGACCGACGGCCGAGGAACTCGCCGAGCAGGCGCGTCGGGACTCCGTGGCCGCCGCCGAGGCCCAGCGCGCCGAGCAGCGGAGACGGGAGCGCATGGAGGCGGAGCGCAGGGCCGAGGAGATGCGCGAAACGCTGCAGCGGATCGTGTACTTCGACTACGACGAAGCCGCGATCCGGTCCGACGCCGAGGCGTCGCTTCGGGCGAAGGTGGAGATCCTGCGCGCCAACTCGGCCGTGCGGCTTCGTCTGGAGGGTCACGCCGACGAACGGGGCACGTCGGAGTACAACATCGCCCTGGGCAACGAACGCGCCGAGGCGGTGATCCGATACATGACGGGGTTCGGCCTCGACGCGAATCGGTTCGCTTCCATCTCCTACGGAGAGGAGAGGCCGCGCGCGCGAGGCTCGAACGAGGCGTCCTGGGCCCAGAACCGTCGCGTCGAGTTCGTGATCACGGCCGGCGGCGCCGACCGCTGACCGCGTCGGGCTCCGAGCGCGGGCCCGAGCGGACGCGGGGTTCGGGAGGACGGGAAAGGGGGAGCGAGGTGTCCTTGACGACGACGTCGAGGCGACGCGTTGCGGGCGTCGCGTGGCTCGCCCTGGCGGGGACGGTCCTCGCGGGGTGCGCCTCAAAGGGGGACGTCCAGTTCGTCCACGACGAAATGCGCAGGCTGGCCGCCCGGCAGGACACGACGCTGCGGGTGCTGATCGACGCCGTCGAGCGCGGCGACCGGGCGACGCGCGATTCGTTGCTGGCGGTGTCGGAGTTCCTCTTCGATTGGCGCGGCGACGTCGCCAGTCGGCTTTCGGGCGTGCAGGACCAGCAGCGTCGACTGGCCGAGTACGTGGGCCAGAACCAGCGCAGTCTCGCCGCCGTCCGCGAGGAGTTGATCGCCCAGCGGCGACGCTTGGACGAGCGACTGGCCGCCGCGGGCGGAGACGAGGCCGCCGCCGCGGTCGCCCAGTCCGAGGAAGCGGCGCCTCCGCCGGGCGACGGAGACGCCGCTGGGCAGGCGTTCGACGCGGCCCGTCGGCAGTTCAACTTGGGCAACATGGGCGTGGCGCGGCGGGCGTTCGAGGCCTTCCTCGATCGTTTTCCGAACAGCTCGCTGGCCCCGGGCGCGCACATCCACCTGGGCGAGCTGCTAAGCCTGGAGGAGCGTTTTCCGGAGGCGATCGAGGCGTACCTCGAGGTTCCCGAGCGGTTTCCGACGGCGGGTCAGGTGCCGGACGCTCTGTACCGGGCCAGCCTCGTGCACCGCGAAACGGAGGACTTCGACGCCGAGCGCGAGTTGCTCGAGAGGCTGGTGGGAACCTATCCCGAACACCGGCACGCCGAGTCGGCCCGCGAGCGTCTCGAGGAGATTTCGTGAGGCGGTCCGCCCGCCCTCGGCGCCCTTGAAGGCCCCGTCGGCCGGAAACCGCCGGCCGGACCTTCCCGAATGCGTTGCCCCGCCTGCGACTCCGGGTCGCTCAAGGTCGTCGACACGCGGGCGGCTCCCGGAGGGCGAGCCATCCGCAGGAGACGGGAGTGTCTCGATTGCGGCGACCGGTTCACCACCTACGAACAGGTGGAGGCGCGTCGCCAGCAGGTCTTGAAGCGCGACGGCAGCGCCGAGGACTTCGACCGCGCCAAGCTTCGCGACAGCGTGGCGGTCGCGTGCGCCAGGCGTCCGGTCTCGGCCGCCGAGATCGAGGCCCTCGTGGACCGCGTCGCCGACGCCGTCACCGACTCGGCGCGCGTCGAAGTGGCGTCGCGCGAAATCGGCGAGGCCGTCATGGCCGCGCTCGAGCCCGTCGACCGGATCGCCTACATTCGGTTCGCGTCGGTGTACAGGAACTTCCAGAGGATCGACGAATTCCAGGAAGCGGTGGATGAGTTGATCGTTCGGGATCGCGCCCAGGACCGGAGACGGCTCCAGCGGGAACTGCCCCTGTCCCCGCCCGGGCGAGGCGCCTGATGGGGAGGTTCGGCGACGGACTCCTAGCGCGCGCGCGAGGCAACCCCAAGGCCGAGATGCCCTTTCTGGACCATCTCGAGGAGTTGCGCTGGCGGCTGCTCTGGAGCTTGGCGGCGGTCGTCGTGGGGTTCGGCGCCGGGGTTCTCGTCTTCGTCTCGCTGGACGTCATGGGCTGGCTCATGGCGCCGGCTCGCGCCGTCTTCGGCGACGACTGGCGGATGCAGGGCCTCTCGCCGACGGACCCCTTCTTCATTCTGCTCAAGGTCTCGCTGACCATCGGGCTGATCCTGGCCTTTCCGGTCATCGTCTACCACGCGTGGTCGTTCCTGGCCCCGGCGCTGGAGCGCAGGGAGAAGCGCGCGATCGTTCCCGCGCTCTACATGGGGCTGGTCCTCTTCCTGGCGGGCGTCGCGATGGCGTACTTCGTGGCCTTGCCGATCTCGTTGCGCTTCCTGGTCGGAATGGGCGGCGAGTGGCTGGAGGCCGCGTACCGGGCAACCGACTACATCGGCTTCGTCGTCAAACTGCTGGTCGCCTTCGGGGCCCTCTTCGAGCTGCCCGTCGTGATTCTGGTCCTCAGTGCGCTGGGTCTCGTCACGCCCGCGTTCCTGCGCGCCAAGAGACGCCACGCGTTCGTGGCGATCGCGATCCTGGCGGCCGTGCTGTCGCCGGGCGACGTCATCGCGGTGACCGTCATCATGATGGCCCCCCTCTACCTCCTCTACGAGTGCAGCATCTTCGTTTCAGCGGCCATGTGGCGCCGTCGCGACGCGCGCGACGACCGCGAGATCGAGACGTCCGCTCCCGAGGACGCGGTCGCGACCACGCCGTACACCCACGGGGATCCGGCCCGCCAGGGCGAGCCGCCGGCTCCGACCGACGATGACGAAGACGGATAGCGCGCGGGCGTCCAGCTCGCTCGGGCGCGCGTGCGCGAGCGCCGCCCTCGCGCTCGCCCTCCTCGGCTCGGCGCTGCCTCTCGCGGCGCCGGCTTCCCCGCTGGCCGCCCAGGAGATCGGCGACTCGCTCAGAAACGCCGTTCTCGAGCGCCTCGAGCGGCTGAATCGACGCATGGGAGACTCGACCGGCTTGCGGGCGGACACGTCCGACACGGTCGCGACCCCGGACGCGCCGGACAGCGATTCCACGCTGCAGGCGCTGCTGGACCTGCCGGGCTACGGGGTCACCGAGTACTGGGGTCGGGCCGCCGAGTTCGAGACGGCGTCCCGGGTGCTGACCCTGAGCGGAGCGGAGGGCGAGCGCGCGCGGATGACGCGCGACGGCCTCCAGCTCTCGGCCGACTCCGCCCTGGTCTTCGACGAGAGCGCCGGTCGCCTGGTCACGCTGGGAAGCCAGGCGATCTATCGCCCCCGGGAGGGGGGCGACGACGTGGAGACGCGACGCATCGTGTACGACCTGGACGAAGGTCGGGGCACGGCCCTGGACGCTCGCACGAAAATGAGCGGGGGCATGGGGAACTGGTCCGTGGCGGGCGACTTCCCGTCGGTGGATCCGGTCCGTTCCTACGGCCACGACGTCATGTTCACGAGCTGCGACCACGAGGAGCCGCACTACCACTTCGTCGCGCGCGAGCTGAAGCTCCAGCCCGGCGGCACGCTGGTCGCCCGCAACGTGCTCGTGTACTTCGGCGACGTCGGCGTCTTCTGGCTTCCGTTCATCGCGCAGAGCACCGAGCAGGGGCGACGCTCCGGCCTGCTGCCCATCCGATTCTCGGTCAACGACGTCGTGAGGACGTCGGCCAGCTACTCTCGCCGCATTTCCAACCTGGGCTACTACTGGGCGATGAGCGACTACAGCGACGCCCAGCTGGGACTCGATTGGTGGAGCGGCAACTACGTCGGGATGACCGGATCGGCCCGGTACGAATGGGCGCGCCAGTTCCTGAACGGGAGTGTCAGCTACCGCCACTTCTGGCGCGGAGAGCAGGGATCGGAGCTGGCCTTCGACACCCAGCACGCGTGGGAGCCGTCGGAGCGCACCAAGATCACAGCCAATGCGAAGTACGCTTCGAGCGCCAGCTTCGTGCGCCGGAACTCCTTCGATCCCCGCGAGCTGACCCAGTCCATCGATTCGAACGCCGGGTTCAGCCGGAGGTTCGGCGTCGCCGACCAGCTGACGCTGTCCGCGAGCCGCCGGCACTTTCTTTCCGACGACCGGGTCGAGATGACGCTGCCCAGCGCCCGGTTCACGCTCAATCGGCGGACCCTGTTCAGCGCCCCCGAGGACGACGCGCGCTTCTACAACAACATGACCTTCGGGGCGTCCGCTTCCGCGTCTCGGAACGTCTGGGATCGCCCCGCGCAGGACGTGCCGGCGGACAGCTTCAACCTGTCCATGGCCGACCGCGAGAAGTGGAGCGGGCGTTTCGGGGCCGACCTCAGCCTGGGCAATCTCGACATTGGCCAGAGCGTGGAACTGACGCGCGACGTTCAGCGCGATCTGCCGCTCGGTTTTCTGAACCCGGCGTCCTCGACGCTTCGCGCGGGCGTCGGCAGCGTGGCGGATCTGCGGCGCCCCCGCTTCGCCGCGACGAGACCCCCCGTCGCCGCCACCGATTTCACCGGCGAGGAGTTGACGTGGTCCACCACTGTGGGGTACCAGGTGCAATTGGTCGGATCCACGTCGGTCACGCCTCGGCTCAATCTCTCGAGCCGAGCGATCCGCTCCGACACGCTCTCCGTCGGCGAGGGCGGATTCGTGTCGGCCCCCAGGCGCCTGTCTTTCGGGGCCGGGGTCAAGTCGGACGTCTACGGTTTCTGGAACGGCGACCGGCTTCGCCACAAGATCACGCCCACGATCAGCTACGACTACACGCCGCGCACCGAGCCCACGGCGGTCCAGTCCGCCACGTTCGGCGAGCGCGCGATTCAGCCGAAGAACGAGATCCGGTTCGGGCTCTCGCAGACCTTCGAGGCCAAGGCGGACGAAGACGAGACGGCGGACTCGGCTCAGGCTCGCTCCGAGGCCGACGCCTCGGGCGATCCCAGACCTCCGTCCCGGGCCAACAAGACGATGGTGCTGTCCCTGCAGACGAGCGCCGTGACCTACGACTTCGAGCAGGCCCGCGAGGGGGAGCACTTCACGCGAGGGTTCCGCGACAACCTGCGCATCTCGCACCAGGTCGGCTCGGACTATCTGCGCGGCCTCTCCGTGTCGCTCGAGCACGGCGTGTTCGACGACGCGGGACTCTCGTCGGCGGCGGTCGGGAGCCGCGACTTCGACTTCTTCCTGTCCAACGTGAACATGTCGTTCTCGCTCGACCAGCGGTCGGCCCTGTTCCGCTGGCTGCGGGGGCTCGCGGGCGACGACCGACCCGACGCGCCCGACGCGCCCGCTTCGACGGACGACGCGGATCCGCTGGACGTCGAGGCGGACGACCTGGGAGAGGCGACCGTCGTGCCGACGGCGGGAGCGCGGCGCTCCGCCGGGGGTCCGCGTCCCAGCGCCGACCGGGTCGGTCAGTGGAACGCCCGCTTCAGCTACTCGCTGGTCCGCACCCGCGCCGACGGCGGCGGGAGTCAGATGATCCAGAGCGACGTCTCGTTCCAGCCGACGGAGAAGTGGTCCGTGCAGTGGAGCACCTCGTACGACGCCGTCGCGGGCGCCTTCAACGACCATGTGGTCAGGTTGAAGCGGGATCTGCACCGATGGGAGGCCGACTTCTCGTTTCGGCAGACGGCCGCGGGGAATTGGAGCTTCATGTTCGAGGTGGCGCTGACCGACAATCGCGACCTTCACTTCGACTACGAGCAACGGGCGGGAGGAGATCGGTATTGATCCGGGCGAGGACCCCGCGGAACCGTGCGGTCGCTCGTCGACGGGCGTCGCGGCGGGGCCTCGCGGCTGTCCCCCGGAGGGGACGGCGGCCGGTTGCGCGGGCCCTTGAAGGCGGCGTTCCGGCAGGGGTCGACCGTTGGCACGCTTCGTGCATCGCAGGGACCGTCGGCGGGACGTCGCGCAGGGTCTAGGGAGCGGTTCGGATTCCAGTTGGGCGAAAGAGGCGAAATGCGAAGAATGACGATGGGCGCCGCGGGCCTGGCGGCGGCGCTGGCCGCGTGCGACGGGACGATGGAGCTCGTCTCCGTGACCAGCGCGCGCGCGCCGGTGGACCTCAGGGGGTGGTACTACCACCCGGCCGTGGAGCTGGAATGGCGGCTGGGCGCGTCCTGGGGGGGCGAGACGTTCCGCGTGTACGGCAAGCGCCTCAACGACGCGGAATTCCGATTCATCGCCGAGATCACGAGCTGCAAGGACGACAGGTGCCAGTACCGCGACCTCAACGTCTCCCACGAGGTGACCTACGAGTACTACGTCGCCGCCGTGAACCCGGGCGACGGCGTCGAAGTGCCCAGCGACTACTCGGTCGAGGTGCACGTGCCCAGCATGACCCTGCCTCCGACGCCTAGGGACTTGACCGCCGTCGCCCTGGACGGAGCCGTGTACCTCCGCTGGGCCGAGGCGGACGGCCCCGGCGAGGTCTGGGGCTACCAAGTCTACGCGGCGTGGGACGACGTCGACTCGTACCTGCTGGGCGTGAACGATTCGCCGGCCTTCGTCGATCTGCACGCCCGGAACGGCGAGACGTCGAAGTACCACGTGACCGCCATCGACCACTACGGGCGGGAGAGCGCGCCGAGCGCACGGGTGGAGAGCACGCCCCGTCCCGACTACGTGGGCGAGTTCGTGTACAGTTCGCGGCACGTTCCCGACAGCGCGGGCTTTCGCTTTCGGGAGAGCGGAGACGTCGCCGCCGTGACCTCCGGCGACAGTCCCGGCCGCCACCTGGCCGTCGAGGGCGACTCGCTGGGCCTGTGGTTCGCGCCGGGTCCGGGCGTCGGCGTGCACCCGGAACAGCGGGCGACGTCCGCGCTCAAGTGCGCCTTGGGCGCCGACGCGAACTGCGCGTCGTGGGAGCGCGCGCCGACGCGCGGGTACGTCGACGATCGCATCGAGGCCGTCGCCGGCTACACGTACATGTTCCAGGTTCCGGACCACGAGGGGACGCTGCGCTACGGCGCCGTGCGGGTCGCCGCGACCGACGTCGACCAGATGGGACGGGAGTTCGTCGTGTTCGACTGGGCGTACCAGACGCAGGCGGGCAATCCGAGCCTGACCCGTGCCGCCGGGTCCGCCGGAGATTAGCCCGACGCGAGACTCTTCGGCGGCGTCCGAGACGCCGTCGCCCGGATCGGACCGTTCGGACGCGGTCCTCGAGGTGGTCGCCAACTTCAGCGAGGGCCGGTCCCAGACCTTCGTCGCCGCTGCGGTCGAGGCGTACGCGCTCGCCGGTTGCGAGGCGCTCGACGCGTCGATGGATCCGGATCACAACCGGTCGGTCGTCACCGCGATCGGGTCCCCGCAGGCCGTCGAGGCCGGCGCCGTCGCTTCCGTCCGCCTCGCGAGGGAGCGCATCGACATGCGCGAGCACCGGGGCGTTCACCCGCGGATCGGCGCGCTCGACGTGCTTCCCTTCGTGCCGCTGCGCGGCGCGAGCATGGCCGACGCGCGGGTCCTCGCGCGTCGCGTGGGCGCCCGCGTCGCTTCCATGGGCCTTCCCGTGTACTTCTACGGCCGCGCCTCGGATCCTCCCGGAAGACCGCTCGCGGAGATTCGTCGCGGAGGGTTCGAGGCGCTCGCGCGGGCCTCGCCGGGCGACCGGGCCCCGGCCGACCTGCCGGCCGCGGCGCCGAGTGGGCGGGGGCGACTGCGCTTCGCCCACCCGACGGCGGGGGCCGTCTGCGTGGGCGCCCGCTCCGTGCTGCTCGCCTGGAACGTGGACGTCGAGGGCGTGTCGCTGGGCGCCGCGCGCGAGATCGCGGCCCGCGTCCGGGAGCGGGGAGGCGGCTTCCGGGGCCTGAGGGCCTTGGCGTTCAGGCTCGAGGCGCAGGGGCGGACGCAGATCTCCATGAACCTCGAGGACTTGACCGCATCGAAGCCCATCGACGTGTTCGAGGCCGTCGAACGGCGCGTGACGCGACTGGGCGGCTGGGCGGCCGGCGTCGAGGTCGTGGGGATGATCCCCGACGCCCTCACGGCCGCCGACGCGGCGCGCATGGGGGTGCGCGACTGGACGGAGGAGCGGATGCTGGGCCGTCGCGTGGCCCGGCATTCGAGGGCGCGCGCGCTGGGCCGGTCGGGCGGGGCTGTGGCGCACGGTCCGTCGGCGACTACCTTTAGGCGCTAGGAGAACGCGTCGCCCGCCTCGACGCCCCGCCGAAGGAACCGATGGCCCCATGACGTCGCGCGCATGACGAACACGGCGTCGCTCGCGCGCCGAGCGGAACCGCTCGTGACCCGTGCGATCAGGGCGCTGGAGGAGATCCAGGCTCCCGTGCGGGATCGACTCGAGCTGGTCTCCGGCGAGTTGCGCTCGCTGACCGTCTCCGACTTCGCGTTCGTCGAGGAGGTCAACGCCTATCTGCTGAGCACGCCGGGAAAGCTGATTCGGCCGACCTTGACTTTGCTGGCCAGCGAAATCGGGGGCGAACCGTCCGACGACGCCGTCGCCCTCGCGGCGGCGGTCGAGCTGGTCCACATGGCCACCCTCGTGCACGACGACGCCGTGGACGACTCCGCCATGCGGCGCGGCATGCCGACGATCAACTCCGTGTGGACGCACCAGGTCGCCATCATCATGGGCGACTATCTCTTCAGCCGTTCGATCGGGGAGCTCGCCCGCCGGGGCCACTTGGAAGCGGTGCGCACCCTCGTGTCGGCCATCAACGAGATGAGCGTCGGCGAGATGAGGCAGCTGTTGTCCTACGACGACGTCGAGTACTCGGAATCGGAGTACTATCGTCTCATTTCCGCCAAGACGGCGTCGTTGGCGTCGGCCGCGTGCGAGATGGGCGCGCTGGGCGGGAACGCGGCCTACAGGGACCCGCTCGGGAGGTTCGGCCACGACCTGGGCATGGCGTTCCAAGTCGTCGACGACATGCTGGACTACGAGGGGAGCGGGGACGTCACGGGCAAGCCGTCCGGACTGGACCTGCGCTGCAGGAAGGTCACGCTGCCGCTGATCGGCGCCCTGCGTCGGATGGCCAAGGGCGATGCGGAGCGGGTGCGGCGGTTCTTCGCCGCCGGAGAGGCCGACGACCGAGACGAGGCGGAGATCCGGGAGATCGTGGAAATGGTGCGCGACAACGGCGGCTTGGAGTACGCGAGAGAGCGAGCCGAACGGTACGCGGGTCGGGCGAGCGACGCACTCGTCGGACTCCCTCCCGGACCCGCGCTGGATTCGCTTCGCCGGTCCGCGTCCTACGTCGTCGATCGGTCGTGGTAGCCTTCCTGGAGCCGAGCCAGAAGCGCCGCCTCTTCCGAGGGCTGTGGACCCTGGGACTCGGGCTGTTCCTGGGGGGACTGCTGACCAAGCTGGCCGAGTCGTTCCTGCCGGAAAGCGCGGCGCGCTCCTTTCTGACCGCGGCCGTGCGGTCGTCCTTCGGGCCGGTGCCCCTCGACTTGGTCGCGGTGGCGTTCAGTTTGGGTCCCGTCGAGATCGCCTTGAACGTCCTGTCCCTGGTCGGAATCGCGGTCGTCGCGCTGATCGTCCGTTCCTGGATGTAGGACGGGAGCGCCGCGGCGCCGGACGCGAGGTCCCGGCAACGGCGCGCGGCTTTTCGCGCCTCGGTCCATGGGGCGTTATGTTGACGTGCGACCACGGGCGAGCCGTTCAGCCGGGAGATCCTCTTCCGCGAACGGGGAGAAAGGAGGGTGCGGAGATGCCGTTCGGTCTTGGCATGGGCGAGACCATTGTCATTTTTCTGGTGGTGCTGCTCCTGTTCGGCGCGAAGCGACTCCCGGAGATCGGAACGTCCCTGGGCAAGGGCATCCGAGAGTTCAAGTCGTCGGTTCGCGAGATCCAGACTTCGGTCCAGACCGAGGGTCGGGTGGACGGACCGAAGGACCAGGCGCCGGCGAAGGTTTCGGACGGAGCGGACGACGGCGCGCCCCGCCGACTGACCACCAGCTGACCCGCGCGTCCGCGGGCGGCGGGGTCGAGGCCCGTTCGCGCGCGGGGCCTCGCGGCGGCGGCCGCGCCCGCGCTTCCGCGCCTTCCGGGGTCCGCCGCTAGAACACCTGCATCGGCAGGGCGGGGAGGTCCTCTTCCGGGGCGTTCAGCACCTCGTCCCGACGGTCGACGATGTCGGCCGTCTCCCTCAGGGCGTCGATCCACTGGGCTAGGCGCTGCTGTTGGATCGCGGCGACGGCGAGGGCGCGCTGGTCGTCGAGCTGCTCCAGCCAAGCCGCGCTGTCGGCCGCCTCGTGACCCGTCCGCTCGATCACGAAGGCCATGCGATTGGCCTCGACGGCGTCGGAGACCTCGCCGACCTCGAGTCCGAACGCGGTTCCGAGGGCCGCGTTGCTGCGACCCAGTCCGGGGACGAAGTCGACTCGCGAGAAGGGGCCGGCGTCCATCGCCTCGAGGCCGTTCTCCCGGGCGAGCTCGTCGAGCGGTCGGCCGGCCCTCGCCTCTGCGGCCAGCGCGCCGGCCTCCTCGAGCGCGACCGCCGTCTTCTTCCGCGTGCCGAGAGTCAGCCGAATCGCCGGCGTCGCTTCGTCGAGGGTCATGTAGCGCGAGGGGTCGACCGAGACCAGTTCGATGGCGTAGAAGGTGGTTCGCGTCTCGAAGACGGGACTTGCGTCGCCCGGCTGCGTCTCCTCGTCGAAGACCCATTCGCCGCCCTCGGGCACGTCGCCCGCGCCGACGATCAGCGGCCGGGTCTCGATGAGCTCCGTGGTGTCCGTTTCCAGCCCCAGGGCCGCGGCCGCCTCGCCCAGGGTGGAGCTTTCGCTCAGCTCCTCGAGCGAGTCCGCCATGGCGAGCAGCGCGATCTCGCTCTCGTCGGTCCGCTCGAAGCGCAGGAGAATGTGCCGGGCCTGCGCCGAATCCCGACCCCAGCGGTCGACGACCTCGATCAGATGCAGGCCCTCGAAGGTGCGCACCGGCGCCGTCGTCCGGTTCAGCGGAGCCGCGAAGACGGCGGAATCGAAGGCGGGGATCATCGTCCCCTGCGCGAAGACCCCGAGGTCGCCTCCGGCGACCGCGGACGCCTCGTCGTCGGACTCCGCTCGGGCGATCTCCGCGAAGTCCTCGCCGTCGAGGATCGACCGTCTCAGCTCCAGGGCGCGTTCCTCGACGGCCGCGGTGTCCGCCGCGGTGGGAGTCTTCGAGAAGGACACCGAGACGATCTCGGCGCTGGCCGGGACGAAGAACTCGTCCTCCCTGCGGTCGTCGTAGTAGCGCTCGATCTCGTCCTCGGAGACCGAGACGCGGTCGTCCGCCACCCGGGTCAGGGGATCGAGGCGAACGTAGCGGACCGCCGCCCGCTCGTTCTCGTCCCTGTACAGGCTCCAGAGCTCGGCGTCGGAGACGTAGATGGCCGATCCGATCTGGCGCGCCAGCTTGTTGCGCGGGATCACGTCGCGGTAGTACGCCTCGAGCTGCAGAAGCACCGTCGGGTCGGCCGTGGAGATGAACCGCTGGTACTTGTCCGGGTCGAATCGGCCGTCGGTCAGGAACGCCGGGTTCGAGAGCACGTCGGGCGGCGGACTGAACCGGGCGGCGGCCAGGATCTCGGCGTCGGTCACCTCGATGCCCCGCCGCCTGAGCTCCTGCTCGACGAGGATCGTGTTGACCGCCTCGTCCCAGGCGCGGTCCTCCAGCTCCGAGTTCTGCACGCTGGTGACCGGCTCTTCCTGCGCGCTCTGGAGCTGGTCGTAGAGGTTCCGATACGACGCCATGTACTCGTCGTACACGACGGGCGCGCCGTTCACGCGACCGATGTCGCCGAACGACCCGGACGTCTGGCCCGTGATGTCCATGCCCCACTCGAAGAACATGAGGCCCGCGAACGCGATGGCCACCAGGACCATCACCCACGGGGTGCTCTTGCGAAGCTGCTGCATCATGGCGCGCGTCCCCTCCGTTGACCGCTCTTCCCAAGGGTCCAATCTAAATCGGAACGGATCCGCGAGGAAACCCGACTCCGCCGCCCGAGCTTGACGTCCCGGGACGCTGCGTTCTACCATTGGCGACGAGGCCGGTCCGGCCCGGGGGGGAAGCGGCTTCGTCGCCCGCCCGCGCGCCCCGACAATGGAGCGGAGGTCGAGAGTCGCAGTGAAGATCGCCGTCGTCCACGGCCCCAACCTGAACCTGCTGGGCGTCCGCGAACCCGAGATCTACGGGACGCTCTCGCTGGCCGACGTGGACCGGGCGCTGCGCGATCTGGCCCGCGAGCGGGGCGTCGACGTCGAGTGCTTCCAGGACAACTGCGAGGGCGGGATCCTGGACTTCCTGGCGACGGTCCGCGACTCCGTCGACGGCGTCGTGATCAATCCCGCCGGCCTGGGTCACACTTCGGTGGCCCTGCTGGACGGACTTCTCGCCGTCGGGCGCCCCTTCGTCGAGGTGCACCTGAGCAACCCGGCGAGCCGCGAGCGCTTCCGGAGACGATCCCTGCTCTCGCCGGCCGCCCTGGGCGTGGTCGCAGGGTTCGGCGTCGACAGCTATCTTTCGGGGTTCGGCTGCCTCCACGCGCACCTGCTGCGGGAACGACGCTCGAATCCCTAGGCCGACCCGCCGCGTCGGGTCGGCTCGGAGCCGGGCGGCGGCCGCGCGTTGCGCCGCTGGGAGCCCGAGGCGACGCCACGTCCGCCGCCGCGGCGAGGCGACGGACGGGCGAGCGCTCGAACCGCGATTCGGGACGAAGGAGCCTATGGCGAGCACTGCGGACTTCCGCAACGGGATGGTGCTGGAGATCGACGGAGCCCTCTGGACGATCACCTACTTCCAGCACGTGAAGCCCGGCAAGGGCGGCGCCTTCGTGCGCACCAAGCTGAAGAACGTGCTCACCGGGGCGGTCGTGGACCGCACCTACCGGGCGGGCGAGCGGGTGAACGACGTTCGCCTGGAGCGTCGCCCCGTCGCCTACTCGTACTCCGACGGCGATCTGTTCCACTTCATGGACCTCGAGACCTACGACATGATTCCCGTCAGTCGCGAGATGCTGGGCGAGGGCCAGCTCAAGTACATGAAGGAGAACCTGGAGTGCGAGGGCCTGGTCCACGACGACCGGGTCATCAGCGTCGAGCTCCCTCCGTTCGTCGAGCTGCAGGTGGCGGCCACCGACCCGGGCCACAGGGGCGACACGGCGCAGGGCGCGACCAAGCCCGCGTCCCTCGAGACCGGGGCCGTGATCCAGGTGCCGCTGTTCGTCGACGTCGGCGACGTGGTCCGGGTGGACCGTCGCGAGGACAAGTACCTGACGCGGGTGAGCGGATGATCGACATCGAATACGTGGAGTCCCTGATCCGGATACTGGACGCGTCGTCGCTGGACAGTCTCGAGATCCGGCGAGGCGGCACGCGCGTCCGTCTCTCGAAGTCGTCCGGGTTCCAGGCGGCCGTCGCGACCGGGGAAGCCGAACCGGACACGCGCGCCGCCGCGGCGGCGACCGTCGAGGAGGTCGATCGGGACCCGCCCGAAACGCGCCCCTCGGACGTCGCCCAGCCCTCGCGGACGCTCGTCGACGTCACGTCGCCGATGGTCGGAACGTTCTACCGGGCGCCGTCCCCGGGCGCGGACCCCTACGTGGCGGAGGGCGGAGACGTCCGCGAGGGCGACGTCCTGTGCGTGATCGAGGCCATGAAGCTCATGAACGAGCTGGAGTGCGAGGTCGCGGGGCGAATCGTCGAGATCTGCGTCGACAACGCCGAGCCCGTCGACTTCGGCCAGACCCTGTTTCGGGTGGATCCGGGCGAGTAGGGCCCTTGGCGAAGCGAGACGGAAGCCGCGTCGCCGGGATCCTCCCCGGCTTCTAGATGTTCAAGAAGCTCCTCGTCGCCAACCGGGGCGAGATCGCGCTGCGGATCGTGCGCGCCTGCCGGGAGCTCGACGTCGCCACGGTGGCCGTGTACTCCGAGGCCGACCGGGAGTCGCTCCACGTCCGCTTCGCCGACGAGGCCGTGTGCATCGGCCCGGCCCAGCCGGCGCAGTCCTACCTGAAGGCGTCGCAGATCGTCGCGGCCGCCGAGATCACGGGCGCGGAGGCCGTGCACCCCGGGTACGGATTCCTGGCCGAAAACGCCGAGTTCGCCGAGATCTGCACGCGCTCGGACCTGGTGTTCGTGGGACCGACGCCCGAGCAGATTCGCGCGATGGGCGACAAGGCCCGGGCGCGGGAAGCCATGCGCGCGGCGGGCGTTCCGGTCGTGCCCGGATCGGACGGCGTCGTCGCCGACGAGGGCGAGGCCGTCCGTCTCGCCGGCGAGATCGGGTACCCCGTCATGATCAAGGCGGCGGCCGGGGGCGGCGGGAAGGGGATGCGGATCGCGAGCGACGAGTCGGAGCTGCGCCAACGCTTCGCGGCCGCGCGAACCGAGGCGGCCGCCTCGTTCGGGGACGACGGCGTGTACCTCGAGCGGTGCGTCGTTCGCCCTCGCCACGTCGAGTTCCAGGTCTTCGGCGACCAGGGCGGGCGGGTGGTGCACCTGGGCGATCGGGATTGCTCGATTCAGCGACGTCACCAGAAACTGGTCGAGGAAGCGCCCTCGCCGGCGCTGTCGCCCGAGCTGCGGCGCCGGATGGGGGAGGCCGCCGTCGCGGCCGCGGAGGCGATCGGGTACGTCGGCTCGGGCACCGTCGAGTTCCTGCTCGACGAGTCGGGGGAGTTCTTCTTCATCGAGATGAACACGCGGATCCAGGTCGAGCACGCGGTCACGGAGGCCTCCACCGGCCTCGACCTGGTCAAGGAGCAGATTCGAGTGGCTTGGGGCGAGCCGCTCTCGTTCCCGAACGGCGAGCCCGAGCATCGGTTCCACGCCATCGAGTTCCGGATCAACGCCGAGAGCCCCGAACGGGGGTTCGCCCCGTCGCCCGGGATCGTGACCGCCTTTCACCAGCCCGGCGGCCCGGGGGTCCGCGTGGACACCCACGTCTACTCGGGATACCGGGTTCCGCCCTTCTACGATTCGCTGATCGCGAAACTCGTGGTGTCGGGCAACTCGCGCGCCGAGGCGGTGGTCCGGGGTCGCGAAGCCCTCGATTCGTTCGTGGTCGAGGGCATCGACACGACGATCGGCTTCCTCTCCCGAATCGCCCGCGACGAGGAGTTCCGGGCCGGCGCGGTCGACACCGGCTTCGTCGAGCGCTTCCAGCGGCGGGACTCCGACTCGTGAGCCGCCCCGCCGTGTCCGCGTGCTTCACGCCCGCCGAGGTGCGGGACCGCGCGCGCGGGTCCACCGCGATCGTCGTCGACGTCGTGCGCGCGACGACGTGCATCGTGGAGGCCATGGCCAACGGCGCGACCGCCGTGTATCCGGCCGGGTCGATCGAGGAGGCGGTCGCGCTCAGGGAGAAGCTGGGGCGGGACGGGATCCTGCTGTGCGGCGAGCGCGCGGGCTTGCGGATCGACGGCTTCGACCTGGGCAACTCGCCCGCCGAGTTCGCCGCCGACGCCGTCCGGGGCAAGCGCCTGGCCATGACCACGACCAACGGCACGAAGGCCCTCGTCGCAGCGAGGGCGGCGGACAGGGTTCTCGTGGCCTCCTTTCTCAACGCGGCCGCGGTGGCGGACGCCGCGCGGGACGACGCGTCCATCGTCGTCGTCTGCGCCGGCAAGGAGGGCCGGTTCTCCCTGGACGACGTCGTGTGCGCGGGCCGCATCGTGCGCGACCTGGCGGGCGACGGCGAGCGTCCCGCCGCCGCGCTCGACGACGCCGCCCGGGCCGCGGCCGACCTCGCGCTCGCCAACCCGCTCTCTCGCGACATGCTGGCGCGGACTGCGGCTGGGCGGGCGCTCGTGGACGCGGGGCTGGGGTCCGATCTCGACCTGTGCGCCAAGGCCGACACGCGGCGGATCGTTCCCGCGATGCGCGACGGCGCCATCTCGGCGCCCTCGGGCTGACGGCCGGCTCGCGTGTCCAAGCCTCGCGGCGCGCGCGCGACGGCCAAGCGTCCCAGGGCCCGCGGGAAGACGCCGGCCAAGAGGCGAAAGGCGCGGCCGAAGCCGTCCGCGAAGGCTTCGGCCGCCCAGCGGCGGCGCCGACGCGCCGGCGCGGCCGCCGTCGTCGCCGTCCTGGCCTTTCTGATCGCCGCCGCGGTCTTCCCCGTCGACTGGCTGGGTTCGCGCGTGGCGGGCCTGTTTCCGCTGGGCAACCCCATGGGCGCGGTCGGCGAGCGCCTCGACGCGGTACTGACGGCGGCGATGGGCGTGGGTCGGTTCGCCGTTCCGGCGCTCGCGCTCGCCTCGGCGGCGTCGATCGGGACGTGGTGGAGCGCGTCGAACCGCAAGGGCGTCTGGATCGCGTCGCTGGTCCTGGTCGCGCTCCTGCCGGTCTCCGCTTCGCTGGCCGGGGCGGGTCCGGGCGCGACCGGAATCCTGGGCGCCGCCTTGGGCGGTCCGCTGCTGGACTCCGTGGGCTGGCTGGGCGGGTGGGTGGCGGTGTTCGGGGTCGCCGTGGCCACGTCGATGTGGGCGTTTCGGTTCAATCCGCTCGCGCCGCCGGCCGCCGCCGCGCTGCGCCTCGGCCGCAGCGTCGGCGCCGGCCTGGACCGGGCGAAGGGCTACGGATCCCGGTTGCGTCGCCGGCGCCGGGAGCGCAAGGCGGAGCGCGTCGAGCGCGACCGAGCGCGATCCGCGCCGGCGCCCGCGCCGAAGACGTCGCCGCCCGCGGCCGAAGCGCCGGTCGCCGAAGCGACCCGGACGCGCGCGGATACGGTTTCCCCGGCGGACGACCTGCTCGAGGATCCGCCGGTGGTCCCGGCCGACTACCCGCTGCCTCCGATGGACCTCTTCGTGGCGCCCAGCGGCAGCCGCCGGGTGGGCATGGAGCGGGAGCTGGACCGGTTGAGCGGCGTGCTGGCCGACACGCTCCAGGTCTTCAAGATCGATTGCCGGATCGCCGGCCGCACGACGGGGCCGGCCGTCACCCAGTACGAGGTCGTGCCCAGCGCGGGCGTGAAGGTGAATCGGATCGCGAACCTGGACGCGGACCTGGCCCTCGCGATGAAGGCCACCAGCGTGCGGATCGTCGCGCCCATCCCCGGCAAGGGCGCCGTGGGCGTCGAGATTCCGAATCCGGAGCCCGAGATCGTTCGGTTGCGGGAGATCCTGGAGGCGCCCGCGTTCGCCCGTTCGGCGGGCCGGCTTCCCCTGGGGCTGGGCAAGGACCTGACCGGCCGACCGTTCGTGACCGACCTGGCGAAGATGCCGCACGCGCTGATCGCGGGGGCGACCGGATCGGGAAAGTCGGTCTGTCTGAACACGATCATCACGAGCCTGGCGTGCCGCCACGGCCCGGATCGCCTGCGCCTGCTCCTGATCGACCCCAAGATGGTCGAGCTCTCCTCCTACGCCGACCTCCCCCACCTTCGTCATCCGGTCGTCACCGACCCCGGCGACGCCGCCGGCGTCCTCAAGTGGGCCGTGCTCGAGATGGAGCGTCGCTACGCCCTGCTCAGCGCGAACGGCGTCCGCTCGCTGACCGAGTTCAACGAGCGCCTGGAGAACGGTCGGACGATGAAGCGCGTCGCGGCGGACGGGTCGGGGGCCGCCGACGCGGGCGAGGCGTACGCCGACGGCCCCCTCCCCTGGATCGTGGTGGTGGTCGACGAGCTGGCCGACCTGATGATGACCGTGCAGGCCGAAGTGGAGAGGCCTCTCACGCAGCTGGCCCAGAAGGCCAGGGCGATCGGGATCCACCTCCTCGTGGCGACGCAGAGGCCCAGCGTGAACGTCGTGACGGGGCTGATCAAGGCGAACTTCCCGTGCCGGATCGCCTTTCGGGTGGCCTCGAAGACGGACTCCCGGACGATCCTGGACCAGAACGGCGCCGACTCGCTGTTGGGATCGGGCGACATGCTCTTCCTGCCGCCGGGCCAGGGCGAGCCGCTCCGCATGCAGGGCGCCTTCGTGTCCACGGACGAGACCGAGGCGCTCATGGACTGGTTCCGGGCCCATCGGCCGGCCATGGAGGCCCTCAAGTCCCGCGTCCGAGGAGAGGAGGCCGACATCCTGGACGTCGTGCGCGACGCCGCGGGCGCGGACGAGGACGGATCCAACGGCGCCTTCGGGGGAGACTGGGACTCGCTCTTCCGCCAGGCGGCGGAGGCGTGCCTCCAGCAGGGATCGGGATCGACGTCCCTTCTGCAGAGACGCCTTCGGATCGGCTACGGACGAGCGGCCCGGATCGTGGACCAGCTGTGCGACGCGGGCGTTTTGGGGCCTCCCGACGGCTCGAAGCCCCGGGAAGTGCTCGTGGGCGACGCCGGGCTGGACGAGATATGTCCGAGCTGACCCGCTTCCCGGCGAGGGCGTCGGTCTCGAGGCGTCTGGGCGCGTGGGCGCTCGGAGCGCAACTGGCCGTCTCTTCGGCCGCGGGGGCCCAGGACGCGCCGCCGCCGGAGGCGGACGCCGTCGGGGCGATCGAGCGGGCGGCCGATCGGTACCGGGACGTGCAGGCGATGTGCGCGGACTTCCGCCAGACGATCGCCGTCGCCCTCCTGCGCCGGACGATCGCCAGCGAGGGCCGCATCTGCCAGAAGCGCCCGAACCTGTTCTCGATGCGGTTCACCGACCCCGCCGGCGACGTCGTGATCTCCGACGGCCGACACTTCTGGATCCACTACCCGAGCGTCGATGCCGAACAGGTCGTGCGCCAGCCCGTCGCCGTCGGCGCCGGTCGTCACGACTTCCTGCGCGCTCTGCTCGAGAACCCCGCGGCCAGGCACGCGGTTCGGGACGGCGGCTTCGAACGGGTGGACGATCGGCCGTGTCGCGTCGTGACCCTCGTGCCCAAGGCTGCCGGGGACGGATTCGCGTATCGGCGGGCCCGGGTGTGGCTGGACGCCGAGGAAGACCTGGTTCGCCGCATCGAGCTGCACGAGGAGAACGGCAACGTCCGCACGGTCACGCTGGAACGTCTCGACCTGGAACCGACGCTCGACCCGGACCTCTTCACGTTTCGGCCGCCCCCGGGCGCGCGTGTCCGGGGCGCGACGCCCGCGGATCCCGGACCGGCCCCGTGAGACTGCGGACCCGCGACCTCCCGGTCTTCCCCGTCGCGCCCCCGCCCGCGCGCCCGGGGGCGGAGGCCGAGGTGATCGCGGTCGACCCCCGGTCGTTCGACGTCGGTCCGAAGGACGGTCCCCGCTTCGGGATCGCGACCCTGGGCTGCGACAAGAACACCGTCGACTCCGAGCGCATGATGGCCGCCCTGGCGGCGGCGGGCGCCCGGGTCACCGGCGACTTGGAGGCGGCGGACGTCGTCGTGGTCAACACCTGCGGCTTCGTCGAGGAGGCCAAGGAGCAGTCGATCGACGCCATCCTCGAGGCGTGCGATCTCAAGCGGCGCGGCCGCGTCGAGGCCGTGGTGGCCGTGGGTTGCATGGTCCAGAGGCACCGCGACGAGCTCGAAGCCGAAATCCCCGAAGTGGACCTGTTCCTGGGGATCGCCGAGATGAACGCGCTCGTCCCCGAGCTGCGGGCCCGGGGGCGGCTGCCCAGCTCGGGCGTGCCCAACATGGAGCGCCCGCTGCGGATCCTCGCCGCCCGGCGCCGGCACGTCTCCTACCTCAAGATCAGCGAGGGATGCGATCACGCGTGCGCCTTCTGCGCCATCCCGCACATGCGCGGCCTCCACCGCTCGGCCGACCTCGAGGAGCTCCTCGCCGAGGCGCGCGCCCTGGGCGCCCAGGGCGTGCGCGAGCTCAACGTGGTCTCCCAGGACACGACTTGGTACGGCCGCGACCTCCGGCGGCGGGACCGGTCGGCGCCGCTGCTCCAGGACCTGCTGCGGGCTCTGCTGCGCGAGACGGACGTGGACTGGTACCGGCTGTTCTACATGTACCCGTCCGGCGTCACTCGGGATCTGGTCGCGCTGCTCGCGCGCGAGGAGCGGCTGCTTCCCTATCTCGACATGCCGTTGCAGCACGGCAGCGATCGGGTGCTCGAGCGCATGCGGCGGCCCGAGAGGCAGGCGACGGTGCGCGAGCGAGTCCGATGGCTGCGCGCCAGCGTCGCCGACCTGACGCTCAGGACCACGGTGATCCTGGGCTTCCCGGGCGAGACGGACGAGGACGTCGAGATCCTGCTGGACTTCATGGACGAGATCCGGTTCGATCGCGTCGGCGCCTTCGCCTACTCCGTCGAGGAGGGGACCGCGGCCGCGGCCATGCCCGATCAGGTGCCGCGCGAGGTCGCGTTCGAGCGCCTGGAGCGGGTCATGGAACGGCAGCGCGCGATTTCCCGGGCGTCCAACGAGGCGTGGGTGGGCCGCCGGACGAAGGCTCTGGTGGACGTCGGCGGGCGCGAAGCGGGGAGGGGGCGCGGAGCCGAGGCGATCGGGCGCACGCCGGGCCAGGCGTACGAAGTGGACGGCCACACGTTTCTCCTCGGCGGAGCGAACGTGGGCGAAGGGGACATCGTGGAGGTCGAGATCGTCGACGCCGACGACTACGACCTCACCGGGAGGGTGCTGAATGCGTGAAGCGAGCGGTCGGAACGTGCGCCTGGGCATCGTCGGGGTCGGGGCGACGAGTCAGCTGATGCACCTGCCGATCCTGTGCGAACGCCCCGACGTGGAGGTCGCGGCGGTGTCCGACCCCGACGAGATGAGGGTCGAAGCCGTCGCTCGCCGCTTCGGCGTGGACCGCATCGTCGGCGACGAGGAGCTCGTGGCCGACGAGGGCATCGACGGCGTCGTCGTCTGCGCCCCGAGCTTCCTCCACGAGCGTCTGGCGGCCGAGTCCCTGGCCGCCGGCAAGCACGTGCTCGTGGAACGGCCCCTGGCCCTTTCCGCAGGGGGCGCGCGATCTCTGCTGAAGGCCGCCGAGACGGCCGGCAAGGGGCTCGTCGTGGGGATGGCGCACCGGTATCAGCCGGACGTGACCGCGCTCAGGACGGCGGTGGCCGAAGGGGTCCTGGGCGACGTCGGCGCGCTGCGCATCCAGTGGCTCAACCAGGCGGTTCGGCGTCCCCGTTCCGGCTGGCGCCGCAGGGCGCTCCAGTCCGGCGGCGGCGCGCTGATGGACCTCGGGGTTCCGGCCTTGGACCTGGCGCTCTGGGCGCTGGGAAGCCCCGAGGTCGTCCGGGTGACCGCGGCGACGCAGGGCGACGGATTCGACGTCGAGGAGGAGGCCCACGTCACGGCGACGACGCGCGCCGGCGTCGTGATTTCCCTCGCCGCGAGCTGGCGCTACCACGGGCCCGAGGACTCCCACGGATGCCAGGTTCTGGGCTCGAACGGATCGGCGTCGCTGCCGCCGCTGGCGGTGTACCGCGAGGCGGACGGGCGCGCGGTGGACGCGACTCCGCGACAGCCGATTCCCCAAGGCGGCGAGGACCTGTACACCAGCGGATACCGGAGACTGCTGGACCACTTCGTGCGGATCGCCGCGGGCGAGCGGTCGTCCGACGATCCTGCGGAGCAGGTCGCGCTGATGGGTCTGATCGAGGCGGCCTACGAATCGGCGCGTCTGGGCCGGGAGGTGCGGGTCGGCGACGGGAAGTAGCGCTCGCGGTCCGGCCGGGTCCGGGGAGCGGAGCGCCGGACCCGCGCGGGCGGCCCGCGGCCTCGCCGGGCCGCTGCTCTCCGTGCTCGCCGGCGCGGTCGTCGGCGTCACCTTCTCTCCCCACGGCGGACCGGCGACGGCCTTCCTGGCCTTCGCGCCCCTGGGCGCGCGCCTGGCCGGAACGCGCGCACCCTTCCGCGACGGGTTCCTGGCCGCCGCCGCGGCCCACGGCGTGGGACTGCACTGGATGGTCCCCGCACTGGCGTGGCGCACGAGCTGGGCGCTCCTCGTCTACGCGCTCGTCCTGATCTTGATCGGCGTCGTCGGCGGGGCCGCCGTCCGCGTCGCCGTCGCGCTCCATCGGGCGAAGCGCTGGCCCCTCGGTCTTGCGCTGGGCGTCTGCTGGACGGCCTTCGAATGGTCCCTCGCGCACCTGCCCGGAGCCTCCTACTCGTGGTTGAACGCAGGCGCGTCGCTGGTCTGGCATCCTGCGGCGGCGGGCGTCGCGGAGGCGCTGGGTGCGCGCGCCCTGACCCTCTGGACGGTGGCGACCGGGGCCTGCGTCGGCGTCGAGGCGCGGCGCTGGCGGACGTCGCGGGGTTCGCAGGCGAGCGGACCCGGTCGCCGGCCGGCCCGGAGGAGCGCGCGAGCTGCGCTCCGCGGCCGCGCGGGGCGGTGGGCGGCGTTCGGCGCGCTGGCGGCCGCGCCCTGGGCGGCGGGAGAGGCGCGGCGGCGCGCGCTCGAGCCGAGCGACCGGGTCGTCGCGGTGGCCGCCGTGCAGGCCGGGCACGGTCCCGCCGGCCGCGCCGCGGGCGCGATCGGCGCCGCGATCGAGTCGTGGCGAAGCGCGCTCGCTCCGGACGGTCGGCCGGCGTCCCACGATGCGGTCGTCTTCCCGGAGCGATTCGTCGCGGCCCCGCTGCGGGCGGCGTCCGACGGCGCGCTCACGGACGCGGGGCGAGCCGTCTCGAGCTTCGCTCGTCGTCTGGGCGCGCCGGTGATCGTGGGGGGGCTGGACGCTCGGGTCGCGCCGGAGCCTCGGAGGCGCGGCGCTCCGGCAAGGTCCGACACGTCGTGGTACAACGCCGCCTTTCTGTTCGGGTCCGACGGCGAGCCCGCGGGCGTGCGCCGCAAGCGGCGGCTCGTGCCCGGGATCGAGGGGTCCGGGTGGTGGCTGGCGCGCCTCCTCGGAGCCCGACCGGGGCGCGGGTACGCTCCGGGCCGCGCGTCCTCGCCCCTGCCGCTGAACGGCGGACGGGTGGGCGTGCTGATCTGCTACGACTCCGCGTACGGAGAGGTCGCGCGTCGCCTGGTTCGCGACGGCGCCGATTGGCTCGTGGTGATCTCGAACGACGACTGGTTGGACCCGGACGCGCCGTTCCGGACGACCTGGGCGTACTGGCAGCACGCGACCCAGAGTCGACTTCGGGCCGTCGAGAATCGCGTCGGCCTGGTGCAGGTGGCCGCCACCGGCTACACCTTCGCCGTCTCGGCGCTGGGCGAGGGACCCGAGTTCGCTCTAGAGCCCGGCGCCGCGGGCGTCGCGTCGGTCTCCGTCGCGGCGGCCGGCTCGCCGACGCTCTTCACCCGCATGGGCGACGCGCTGGGCTGGGCCTGCTTCGTCGTCTTCGCGTGCGGGCTCCTTCTCGGGTCCGGCGACTCGGCGCCGTTTCGTCGTCGTCGCCGAGCGGATCTGCCGGTCGGCGCGTCCAGCGGTTAGCTTCCGCGTTCCGATCGAGATCGGCGGCAAGACCCGAGGCGACGGCGCCATGCTGGACGACATCAAAGCGAAGATATCTGCGGAGGTCGAGGCTCTCTCTCGCGAGCTCAACGTGGAGCTGCCGGACCGGATCAACAAAGCGGTGGAGCTGGGAGACCTCAGGGAGAACTCCGAGTACAAGTCGGCGCTCGAGCGCCAGCAGTTCGTGCAGGCTCGTCTGGGCCACCTCGCCGTTCGCATGTCCGAGATCTCCAAGATCGACGTGGCCGACGTCCCGGCCGACCGCGCCGGCTTCGGCTCGACGGTCCGGGTGCGCGACACGGTCCTCGAGCGCGAGGTCACCTTCACCATCGTCGCGGGCGACTACATCGACCTGGAAGCGGGACACGTCTCGATGGACTCGCCGATCGGACGCGCGATGATGGGCGTCCGCGCGGGCGACGAGGTCGTGGCCCGGCTGCCCGCGGGCGAGCGGATCTTCCAGGTGTTGTCGCTGACCACCTTGCGGGATCGGACGACGACGGAGGATCGTTAGTCCGCGAGGCGCGCCGATCGGTCGCGAGGGTCGTCGGCCGCCTTGTCCGCCGGGGGCCCCGCAGGCACGTTGCACGCTCGCCGGGGCGAGCTCCAGGCTCGACCCTCCGGGACGCCGCCCCCAAGGGGCCTCGATCGCCCGCCGCGGAGGTTGAAATGACGTCGATCCCCCGACCGAGATCCGTCGCCTCGTTCCTGGTCGCAGCGCTCGTCTGGTCGTGGGCGTCGCCCGTCGCTCGCGCCCAGTCCGCTTCGACCGGCGACGAGCGCTTTCGGCAGGCGGTCGAGCTCTTCGAGGTCTGGCTCGACGCGAAGATGGCGTACGAGCGGATCCCCGGCGTCTCGGTGGGGCTCGTCCACGATCGGGCGCTGGCGTGGGCCGAGGGCTACGGGTGGGCGGACCTCGAGGCACGCGTCCCGGCGACGCCGTCGACCCTGTACTCGGTGTGCTCGATCTCGAAGCTGTTCACGTCGATCGCGGTGATGCAGCGGCGCGACGCGGGCGATCTGCGCCTGGACGACGGAATCGCCGATCTCCTCCCCTGGTACGACGTGGAGCAGTCCCATCGCGACGGCCCCCGCGTCAGCGTGCAGGGCGTTCTCACCCACTCGTCGGGTCTCCCCCGCGAGTCGGACCATCCGTACTGGACGGGCCCGTACTTCTCGTTTCCGACCCGCGACGAGGTCATCGAGGGGCTCGGACGGCAGAGGACGCTCTACCCGGGGGATCGCTACTTCCAGTACTCCAACCTCGGCATGACGCTGGCGGGCCAGATCGTCGAAGAGACCTCCGGCCTGTCCTACGACGACTACGTCCGCGCTCGGATCCTGGATCCCCTGGGGATGTCCGACACGTACACCGACATCCCCTCGGACCGCGCCGGAGGCCGCCTCGCGCAGGGGTACACCCGCCTGGATCGCTCGGGAGAGCGACGCGAGGCTTCGCTCTTCCGCGCCCGCGGCATCGCGCCCGCGGCGGGATACGCCTCGACGGTCGAGGACCTGGCCCGTTTCGTGGCGTGGCAGTTCCGCCTCCTCGAGGACGGCGGCGAGGAGGTTCTCGACGTCAACACGCTCAGGGAGATGCACCGGGTCCACTGGGTGGACCCCGACTTCGAGACCATGTGGGGCCTGGGGTTCGCGGTCTCCCGACGGGACGGCGAGCGCGCCGTGGGTCACGGCGGCAGCTGTCCGGGCTTTCGGTCCACCGTGCAGCTCGCGCTGGACCGGGACGTGGGCGGCGTGGTGCTGATCAACGCCCAGGGGACCAGTCCGGACGACGTGTGGAGCAAGATGGAGTCCGTTCTCGTTCCCGCGCTGGCCGCGATCGAGGACGATCCGGCCGGGTCCGTCGCCAGGCCCGCGGAGCTGGCCGAGTACGCGGGGCGCTACGAATCGACGTGGGGCGAGACCGCGATTCTGCGCTGGGACGACGGGCTCGCGGCGGTGAGCCTCCCCACCGACGATCCCATGGAATCGATGAGGCGACTTCGTCGCCAGCGGGGCGATGTCTTCCGACGCGTGCGCGCCGACGGCGAGCTGGGCGAGGAATACGTCTTCGAGCGGGACGCCGAGGAAGCGGTGACGCGACTGGTCGTGCACGGAAACCGCTCTCGCAAAGTGCGTTAGCGGCGCGCCCAATCTCCGCTCGGCGATTCTCCGCCGCGCTGGCGCACGATCGCGCCCAGCTCCTGAACCGACGCCAGCAGCGGGTCCGCTCCGAAGAGTAGGGCGGACGCACTCCCCCGCGCGCCTGGCCGCGAAGGTCCTCGTCGAGGGACGCCCGCTTGTCCTTGCGGGAGGACGGATCGGCGCAAACGCCACTCGAGTCGGGTGGGTAGCGGCGAGTTCGGAAGGCGGGCGCATCGTGCGCCGGAGGGGCCGGCAAGGGCGTTGGCCACGGCAGTGACGCAATGAAGACCATGACGTCTAACCAGTTTGATTTGCAATAAGATACGGTGTAAAGCACTGGATCTGAACGCTGCATTCCGGTAACGCGATGAGACCAAACGCGCGTCCGACCGCAGGATCACGCGAACACGGATTGGCACGTATCTTGCAAGAAGATCGAGAAACCCGCCCCGACCGCCCACGTGTCTGGAGGGTCGGGGTATTCGACGAAAATCCTGGATTGGCCGATGTAACATGATGAAGACCCGATGCGATCAGATGATGTGGAGACGTGTGATTGCGAACAGGTGGACTCCGCTGGTGGTGGTGTCGCTTGCAGTGGCGTGGGCTGGGTATCGGATGCATGCAGTGCGGGAGTCCGCAGTAGAGATTCTCTCCGCAGCCCAGGAGCTTGATCGCGCACGCAGATCGTTACAGGGAAAAGTCGACGCCTACGAAGCCGCGTTCTTGCTCCGTCCTACCGCCGATCTGGGACCCGTTTTTCTCCAGGGCTCAGAGTGGGTATCGAAGACGGCTCGGCTGAATCAGATGTGGAGAGAGCCGGTCGACGGGGTTTATTTGGTAGTCGATCGCAGTTGTCCGAGGTCGGAAGAGGCTGTCGTCACGGCTCTGAACATTGCTCGAGCGGGGAAACGCGAGGTGATTCTGTAGGATCCCGCCCCGAACAGCGGTCCGGAGTGGTTTACGCGGTTCGACGACGCCACGCGCCAAGACCTCCGAATCGTCACTGCGGAGAGAGGGTGGTGGTCGATTGGATTGCCCGAAGGTGTAACTCCGGTGTGGTTTGCTGTACAGGCAGGACATTTCGTTGGCGTTGGCGTAGGAAAAAGCGATCTGTCGACTTTCGCGTTCGCTCCAACATCGCCTCGAGGCGTGTCGTTTTCTGATTCGGCCCAATACCCAGATTCACTATCTCAGGAGGAATGAGCAGATGTCTAATCGGATATTCGCTCCAAGAACGGTGCTTCTGTGGAGTGTCGTGTTCGCGGCGGTCCTGACCGTGTTTGTTACGCCCTCCGGTCCTCGACTGGAAGCACTGTCGTCGGGCAGTTGCCAGGCGAGCCCCGATGGCGGCTGTTGCACCTGCGGAGACGACTTCTGCGAGGACGGCGCGCTCACGGGCGGTATCGTCTGCGACGACGACTATTGCCCGACCAGTCAGCCGCACTGCTGGGTCCAACCGAGTCTCCACTAAGATGAACGGCCTGTCCAATGTGCCTGGAGACCTGTTCGTCCGTGGCGTGATCCCACCTTATTCATGAGTGCTTGGCGGGGGGTTGAGTTGATGCGGTAAGCGTCTTATCTTTCAGCGGGTTAATATTCAGTCTCCCGCTGACCGGGCCGACCGGCCAGGGTGAACCGTGAACCTTTCACTTTTCTTCAACCGATCCCTCAAGCTCAAGTCCGAACCCCTCGAGATCACCGCCGACGCCGGCGCCGTCGCAGTCCGCGAGATCCTCGAACGCAGCGGCGTCGTCGAACGCATCGCCGCCCGCATCAAGGACCCCCGCCAGCCTGGCAAGATCACGCACTCGATGCAGGAGTGCCTGCGCACGCTGTTCGTGCTCGCCGCTCAGGGACGCCCCGACCACAACGACGCCGACGCGTACCGCAACGATCCCGCCTTCGCGCTCGCCGTGTGCGACCGCAAGGGCACGGCCGCCGCCGACCACTCGCTGCCGTCGCAGCCCACGCTGTCGCGCATCGTGGCGCTGTTGAGTTCGGAGGAGAACCGCAAGATCCTTCGCGAGGAGCTCGCCAGGTTCGTGAAGTGGAGGTTCCGAGCCATCGGCGGCGGTCGGCTGCACCGACGGCTGACCGTCGATGTCGACGGCCTTCCCATCGACGTTCACGGGAAGCAGCCGGGCGGCGCGTGGAACGGGTACTATAACCGCAAGGTCTACCAGCCCATCGTGGCGTCGGTGGGGGACACGGGGGACATGCTCGACGCGCGTCTCCGCAACGGCCAGGTCCACGCCGCCGACGGCGCCCTCGGGTTCATCGCCGACGTCGTGGAGCGCGTGCGCGGCGAGCTTGCCGAAGAGATCGATGTGCGCCTCGACGCCGGCTTTCCGAGCGAGGGTCTGCTCGCGGGGCTCGAGGCGAAGGGGACGGGCTACGTCTGCCGGATTCGCAACAACAGCGTGTTGAAGGATTTGGCCGAAGACGTGACCGACGGCTTCATGGCGCTGGGCCCGTCCAAGGACGGCGCGCCGCGAGAGATGGTCTTCGAGGAGCGGTACCAGGCGGGATCGTGGTCTCGTCCGCGACGCTTGCTCCAAGTGGTGGTCGAGCGGGTGGGCGAGCTGCTCCCGTCCGTGTTCAACCTCGTGACCTCGATCAAGGAAGAGGAGATGTCGGGACGCGAGGCGCTGGAGCTGTACAGGCGGCGCGGGAAGGCCGAGGCGCACATGGGCGAACTGGTGAACGAGGTGCGGCCGGCGCTGTCGTCGTCGCCGCGGCCGAAGAGGCGCTACCGCGGTCGGAAGGTCGAGGCTGGGGAGAGCGTGGACGCGTTCGCGTGCAACGACGTTCGCCTGTTGATCTCGACGATGGGGTACCAGATCGTGCACGCGCTGCGCACGCTGATGGAGAAGGCGACGGGCGTCGGGTGGAGCCTGAAGCGACTGCTGGATCGGGCCCTGCGCACGGCGGCGCGCTTCACGGTGTCGGGGCGGCGGATCACGATGACCGCGTCGGAGGCGTCGTCGCACTGGTGGACGCTGACGCAGCGACTCCGAAGGTTGCCCGAGCCGGTGTTCTGACCCCGCTGCGGGGCGGGGCGAAGCGGAAGCGAGCGGTTTGGGGCGGGAGCGCGTCCGTATGCCTGCGTTCGGGTGCGAACGGATCCAGATGGGCGCCCGAGGCTATTGCCAAATACGCTGATCGTTGGCTATATAACGTCCCGCGAACCTTCAGACGGCCGAAACCGGTCGGAAACAGGGCTGCCGACAAGCTTTCTGTTCGTTCATGAATAAGGCGGGGTGATCGTATTTGGCGTGATCGCGGTGGCGGGCTGTCGGGACATGGATCGAGAGTGGCTACTGCCGGATCTGAGCCGGGCGGTCTCGGAAGCCGCGGTCGTCGATTCAAGCTGGGTCGCCCGTCCGATTCGCGAATACGGCTCCTTGGACGGCCCCTTGCAGTTCGGATTTCCCTATGCCGTGGCGATTCTCCCCGATGGGGCCATCGCGGTCGCCGATGCAGACGAATGCGCTTTCGTCGTCGTCGAACGTCCCAGCGGGCGCCGTCGAGGGCAGTGGGGCCAATGCGGGGATGGGCCCGGGGAGTTCAGGTTCATTAGGGCGGTTGCGTCGACTCGCGACTCGCTCTTCGTCTACGACCAAGGGAGGAGCGACGTCGCGGTGTGGTCGTTGGCCGGACGGGAGGCGAGGCGGGTGCCCGTTCGAGGACCGAATGGCGGGTACTTCACGTTGTCGCACATTGATGTTCTGGACGACACGACTTGGGTCGTCAGCACGGAGTCGCCCGGACACGCCAGCCTGGGGCTGATGGACTCGAGGACGGGTGCATGGCGCGGCGAACTGGTCGGCCCGCCTCGCATCGCAGCGTTGGGCGACCCGCCGATCCGTCACATGGGTGGGAGTTGCATGCGCCCAAGCCCCGACGACCCCCTGGTCGTACTTGTGAGCGAATGGGCCCTCGAGGGCGTGGGGCTCGATCCCTACGGCAGGACGGAGCGCTTCCATTATCTCACGGATCTGGGTTTTCCCCCGAAGCGAAGGGCCGACGCGTGGCGATCCGGTCTCTGGGGGACGGAGATTCGTTGCGGAGAGTCGCTTGCGTTGGGTCGTGCCGCCACGTTGGCCCCCGAGGATTCCATGGCGGACATGCGTACGGTGCGGGCCGACATGGTTGTTCTGGAGGCTAGGGACTACCAAGGAAAAGTCCTCATGAGGCAGTGGGTCGACGACCGGGAATCTCCGTTGCGCGCCGTTCCGGCGGCATTTGCGGGAGACACCCTGTTCGCCGTTTCCCACAACATCCGGACGTTTCCGTTTATCGCAGAAATCGTCTTCGAACCTCGAACGCGCGCATCAACGCCGTTTCGTAGCGCATCCACAATGGAGAACAAACATGACGGGTATTAGAGCGCTTGCCGCGATTCCGGGAATGGGCTTTGTGGTCGGCGCGGTTCTTGTGGCGTCGATGATCTGCGCCATCGCCATGGAACCCATTCCATCTCGGGCCTCCATCGGTACGACGTGCACATCCGGCGGTGAAGGGCAGTGCTGTGCCTGCTATTACGACGACGCAGGCGTTTTTCACTGTCGGAGCGGAGCATCGGTGGGTGCGTCGTACTGTGACAGTGCGACCGAATACTGCTCCAGATCTTCTTGTCGCGCCAATATCGGTCCAGAGTAGACGGTACCGATGGGCTTGCCGGGTGGGTGGCGGGAGGTCGATTCGGACTGAATCGAGTCCGGCGCTCTCGGACGTCGGTCCGTCGGGCGGGCCTTGGAGCGAGACGTGGCGGGCAGAGGCGTTCTCCGGATCCGCGGTTGGAGGACCCGCGCGAGCACGCGCGGAATGCGCCTGCTCGGCGATTTTTCCGCCGCGCGGAGAACGACGTCAGACGCGCTTTGGCTCGGCGCCGCGACGGAGCCCTGCGACCTCGGCGCGCTGGCGCACGAGCGCGGCCACGACGTCGATCGTGGGCGTTGGCGCGCCGACCAGCGCGCCCAGCTCCTGTACCGACGTCAGCAGCGGGTCGATCTCCAGGGCGCGACCGGCCTGCAAGTCCTGGAGCATCGAGGTTCGGTGGGCGCCCACTTCCGCCGTCGCCTGGATCCTGCGGTCCATGCCGTCGCGGAACTCGATTCCGAGCGCGTTCGCGATCTCCTCCGTCTCCCGCATCATGGCCCGCGCCACGGCCTGGGTCCCGGGCTGAGAGGCGATCCTGTCCAAGGTGGCCAAGGTCAGCGCGCTGATGGGGTTGAAGCAGACGTTCCCCCACAGCTTCAGCCACAGCTCTTCGCGGATCGAGCGGACGGGCGCCCGCACCCCGGCCCGGACGAACATCCGGCTGACGGCGCGCACCCGCGCGCTCCTTTCGCCCGACGGTTCGCCCAGGGCGAAGCGGTTGCCGTAGAGGTGGCGAACGACGCCTGGGCTCTCGATCTCGTTGGCGGCGTGGACGACGCAACCGATCGCCCGTTCGGGCCCGATTCCCCTCCACTGCCTGCCGCCCGGATCGACGCTCTCCAGCCAACGGCCTTCCCACGGCCCTCCAGACTTGAAGAAGTACCACCACGGAAACCCGTTCTGCGCCGTCACCACGACGGTCTCGGGCCCGAGAAGCGGTTGCATGGCGTCGACCACCTCGAGCGCCGAGTGCGCCTTCATCGCCATGATCACCACGTCCTGCGCGCCGACCTCGGCGGGGTCATCGGTGCAGAACGGTCGGGCCGTCCACGTCCGGCCCTCGGCCACCAGACGCGCGCCTCGGGCCCTCATGGCCTCGAGGTGCGCGCCCCGGGCGATAAGCGTGGCGTCCACGCCCGACCGGGCCAGCTTGATCCCGAGGTACCCGCCAGTGGCTCCGGCGCCGTACACCGCGACCTTCATCCGCGCGTCCCCGCTTGGGCCGGGGGCTTCGGCCCGCCGCGTTCCGGACGCCTGGCCGGCGGCCCGCGCGGGCGCGTGGTCCGCGGCAAACGCCCTTGGGGACGCCTTGAGCGGCGCACGGCGTTCTGGAGCACCTTGATCGAGCGAGTGCGCGATGGCGGTCGTCTCCTTGCGTTCGCGGGGACTCTCTCGGGCGCCCGCCCCGTTCGGTTCGGGCGGGCGCGTCCGCTTCGGCGCCGGCCCGCGCGGCTCGAAAGCTACCCGAGTCGACGTCGACGAGGCGGACGGGGCGCCCAGTCGGGCCGCGCGACCGAATCGACGGACGCTTGTCCGCGGCGACTCGTCGAGTGAACACTGTCCCCGGGGTCGGCGTAGTCCTCTTGGGCGCGGCGACGAGCGCGGCGCTGGGGTCGGCGCGTTCTGGCCTCCACCTTCCTCCGTCGCTCGAGGAGCGTCGTCGGATGCTCACCGTCTACTTGTTCTGCCTCGCCGTCGGGGGCGGCTTCCTCGCGCTCTCGCTCTTCGGCGACGCGCTGGACGGCGCCGACGTCGAGGCGGACCTGGGCGTCGACGCGGATCCGGGCGAGATCGACGGGACGTCCGCGTGGGCGCAGGCGTTCTCGTTGCGCTCCGTCGTCTACGCTCTCTTCGGGTTCGGCGCCTCGGGGTCGCTGCTTCGCGCCTTCGGTGCGACGGGCGGGCGCGTGGGCGTGGAGGCGGCGATCGCGGCGGGGACCGGCCTCGGGATCGGCGCGCTCGTCTCGGCCGTCTTCGCCTACATGAGGCGCACCGAGTCGGGCGCCCTGCCGTCGGGGCGGTCCTTCGTCGGCAAGGTCGGCGAGGTGTCGCTGGAGATCGCGCCGGGGAGCCCGGGCGTCGCGACGGTGCGCAAGTCCGGACGTCGCGTCCGAGTGCGCGCCCGCGTCGAGGACGACGCCGACGCTCCCGACGGAGGCGTCTTGAAGGCGGGACGACCGGTCGTCGTAGTGGACGTGAAGGACGGGTTGGCGACCGTGAGCCCGGTGGAAGCCAAGTTGCTGGAGGAGTGACGGGACCGGACGCGTACGGAGAATCGAACCGAAGCGAGGAGTCGGACGATGGAGATGGGTTTCGCCGTGGGCGTCGTCGTGGTGCTGGCCGCGGTGGCGTTGATCGTCACCATCCAGAAGCTGATCGTGATCGCGCCGCCCAATCGGGCCGTCGTGCTGACGGGCCGCAATCGGCGCCTCGAGGGGGGTCAGCGGGTGGGATACCGCTCGATTTCGGGCGGACGGGTCTTCCGGGTGCCGATCATCGAGACCGTGCAGCACATGAATCTCGAGACGATCCCGATCGAGGTCTCGGTGAACAACGCGTTCTCCAAGGGCAACATTCCGCTCAACGTCGAGGCGATCGCCAACGTCAAGGTCGCATCCGAGCCCGAGTGGGTCTTCAACAACGCGGTGGAGCGGCTGCTGGGGAAGACCGACGACGAGATCCGCGAACTCGCGCAGGACACGCTGACCGGCAACCTCAGAGGCGTGCTGGCCACGCTCACGCCCGAGGCCGTCAACGAGGACCGGCTCGGCTTCGCCAAGGCGCTGTCCGAGGACGCCGGCGAGGACCTGTCGTCGCTGGGCTTCCACCTCGACGTGCTCAAGATCCAGAACGTGAGCGACGAACGCGGCTACCTGGCCGCGATCGGACGCGAGAAGTCGGCCGAAGCGATCCGCCAGGCCGAGATCGCCGAGGCGCAGAAGCGGGCCGACACGCGCGAGGCCCAGGCCGAGGCCGGGCGGCGCGCCGAGGTCCGCGAAGCCCAGGCCGCGATCAAGATCGCCGAGGCGAACAGCGCGCTCCGGGTGCGCCGGGCCGAGCTCGATCTCGAGGGCGAGACCGCCGAGAAGATCGCCCGGGTCAAGGCGCTGGAGGCGGAGGTGGAGGCCGAGCGCCTGCTCGAGATGAAGCGCGTCGAGCGCGAGGAGCAGCGCCTGCGCGCCGACGTGATCGAGCCGGCGAAGGCCGAGAAGGTGGCCGCGTTCGCGCGAGCCGAAGGCGACGCGGCGCCCATCCTCGAGCGCGGCAAGGCCCAGGTCGAGGTCTGGAGACAGCTCTACAACGAAGTCCGGGCGGGAGGCGACACGGCCTTCGCGGTCCTCTTGGCGGAGAAGTTGCCGGAGCTCCTGGAGATCGCCGTCGGCGCCGTCGAGGGGGTGGACATCGACCGGCTGGTGGTGCTGGACGGCGGGAGCGGCGAGGCGGTGTCCAACGCCCTGAGCCAGCGTCTCAAAGGGGCCTACGGGACCATGGAGGGGCTCGCTGGAGCGATGGGCCTGGACATCCAGAAGATCCTCAAGAGGGCGGTGGGCGAGCCGACCGAGTAGCGGCTTCCCGAAGGACCCGCCCCTACGACGGTCTCCCGGGGCCGACGCCGCGACGACGCGCATCGTCGCAAGACGCCACCGGTCCGATCCTTGCGACGTTCACGCCCCGACCGGCGCGCGCCGCGCGGATCCGCCCGGGCGCAGGGGGCCGGATCGACCCGGGCGCGCCTCGCCGCCGCCGGCTCCGGGCGCTCGCGTTCGCGACCCGGGCGGGGGTGTACTTTTCGTTCGGCGGGAGTTACCTATCGGGCGTCGAACATCCCGAGGGTCGCAGGTCCGATCGACGATTCCGTCGCCGCCTGCCGCGACAAAGGGGGGCCACTGGATCGCCCCCGGCCCGATTCGGGAGCAGGGTCGTTGTGCGCGGTAGGGCTGGAACGCTCAATCCACCGTCGACCAGGGCACCGACAAATCGTCGCAGAGCGAGGGACCGGGAAAAGGAAGACCGGCGGGGACGCCCCCGGAGGGGCGTTCCGTGCGCAGTCGCGTCGACGCCGACGAAGCGCCCGTGAATCGCGCCAAGGCTCGGGCGTCCGGTCCCGCCTTTCCCCTCGCCGCGCCGTCCGCTCGTCGAGCCCGGTCGGGGCGACCCGGATCCGCGACGGCGATCTGCGCGCCGCTGCGCGCCGTCGTCGCCCGCACGCCACGGTCGCCACGCCGCCACGATCGGTCCCCGGCTGGCCGGGGGACGCGTCTCAACCCGCTCGGGTCTTCCGAGCGCCCGACGTCGCGGACCGCGCGGGCGACGCGCAGCCAACACAGCCAAGGGAGCGCAGGACGCACTGCGCCGACGATACATGACGAACTTCCCCCCTCGAGTCCCCCTTTTCGTCGCCCTCGTCGGCGCCGCCGCGCTCTCGGGATGCGGGCGGAGCGACCGCCTGGTCGTGCAGAACAAGGGGTCCGACACGCTTCTCAACGTGGCCCAGGCGTGGGCCGAGGCCTACGCCGCCGTCAATCCCGCCGTTGCCGTGGCGGTCACGGGAGGCGGGTCGGGCACGGGCATCTCGGCCATGATCAACGGGACCGTCGACGTCGCGAACTCGTCGCGCGAGATGCGCGACTCCGAGATCGAACAGGCGCGGGCGAACGGCGTCGATCCCGTGGAGTTCGTGGTCGGCTACGACGCCCTCGCGGTCTACCTGCACGAGGACAACCCGATCGCCGAGTTCACGATCGACCAGCTTCGCGAGATCTACGGCGAGCGGGGCGGGTACGCGACGTGGTCGGACCTCGGCGTCTCGGTCCCGGGATGCGACTCCGACGAGATCGTCCTGGTCAGTCGCCAGAACAACTCCGGCACCTACGTGTACTTCCGCGAAGCCGTGCTGGGCCCGGACCTGGACTACAAGCTGGGATCGCGCGACATGCACGGCTCCAAGGACGTGGTCGACCTGGTCGAGAACACGCCGTGCGCCATCGGGTACAGCGGCTTCGCCTACGCGACCGAGCACGTCGCCACCCCTTGCGTCGCGCTCGAGCCCGGGTCGGCGTGCGTCGCGCCCTCGGTGGCGACGGCGGTCGACGGGAGCTATCCGATCGCCCGCCCGCTGCGCATGTACACGGCGGGCGAGCCGGAAGGGATCGTCAAGGACTACATGGACTGGATCCTGTCGGACGAGGGACAGTGCCTGATCGCCGAGCGCGGCTACGCGCCGCACTCGGCGATCCGGTGTCCCGACGTCGCGGCCGCTTCGTGAGTCGCTCGCCGTCCGGCGGGCCCGAGGCGCGACTTCGCGACCCGGCGGCTCCGGCGGCCCGGGCGCCGGTCGGCCCGTGACCGGTCCCGACGCCTCCCGGGCGGCCGCCGGGCGGCCGCCGGCCATGGATCGCCGGGATCGGGCGTGGTACGTCGACCGGATCGCGCAGTTCCTGATCTTCGCCGGCGGAATGTCGGCGATCGTCTTCGTCGTCGCGATCTTCGTCTTCGTGACGAGGGAAGGTCTCTCCTTCGTCTTCGGCACGCTGGACGCGCGCGAGTTCTTCACGTCCATCGCGTGGCGTCCCACCTCGAACAACCCGACCTACGGGGCGCTGGCCCTGATGGTCGGCACGGCGAGCGTCACGGGATTCGCGATGCTCCTGTCCGTGCCTCTGTCGCTGGGGGCCGCGCTCTACATCGGGGAGTTCGCGACCGGCAAGACCAGGGAGGCGCTCAAGATCCTGGTCGAGATGCTCGCGGCGATCCCCTCGGTGGTCTGGGGGTTCGTCGGCATGACGATCATGAACCCGCTCATCATTCGCGTCTTCGACGTGCCCGTCGGTCTCGGCGTGCTCAACGCCGGCCTGATCCTCGGACTGATGGCGGCGCCCATCATGACCACCATCGCCGAGGACGCGCTCAAGGCGGTGCCCGACACCTACCGGGAAGCTGCGGAGGCGCTGGGCGCCACGCGCTGGGAAGTGATCCTCAAGGTGGTGATCCCGGCCAGCAGGAACGGCTTGATGGCCGCCGTGCTTCTGGGGGTCGGGCGCGGGTTCGGCGAGACTATGGCCGTGCTGATGGCGTCCGGGCACGCGATCAACCTCCCGACCAGCCCCTTCGACTCGGTGCGCGCGCTCACGGCGACGATCGCCGCCGAGCTGGGGGACACGGCGACCGGATCGGATCACTACGGAGCGCTCTTCACGCTGGGCATCTTCCTCTTCGTCGTCACGTTCCTGATCAACCTGGCCGCCGACGTCGCCGTCCGGGGCGTCCGAAAGGGCCGAAAGGGCAAGTCCGCATGAACCGGGGAACGTTCGCGGCCACGGCGTTGAACCGAAGGAGCCATCGGGCGCAGTCCGTCGCCAAGGCGGTCGCGTTCCTGACGACGATGGCGCTGGTGATCCCGGTGCTGATCGTCGCCGGCACGCTGGTCGTCAAGGGCGCGCCGGCGATCTCCTGGGAGTTCCTCTTCACGGCGCCCATCGACGGGGGGCGCGCCGGCGGCATCCTGCCGGCGCTGGTCGGGACGATCTGGCTCGTCGTCGTCGCGTTGCTGGCCTCCGTTCCGGTCGGCGTGGCCGCCGCCCTCTACCTGAGCGAGTACGCTCCGGACAACCGGCTCACGCGCGCCATCAACCTGGCGATCATCAATCTCGCGGGCGTGCCCTCGATCGTGCACGCGCTCTTCGGCGTCGGCGCCTTCGTGCTCTTCTTCCGCATGGGCACCTCGATCCTGGCCGCGAGCCTGACGCTGGCGGTCATGACGTTGCCGGTCGTGATCGTGGCGACCCGCGAGTCGCTCGCCGCCGTGCCCCAGGCGTTTCGCGAGGCGTGCTGGAACATGGGCGCGACGCGCTGGCAGACGATCCGCAAGGTCGTGCTCCCCAACTCGATCAGCGGCATCCTGACCGGGGTCATTCTCGAAGTGTCGAGGGCGGCCGGCGAGACGGCCCCGATCATGTTCACCGGGGCGGCGGCCTTCGTGGTCTTCCTGCCCCAGAGCGTGTTCGACCAGACGATGGCCCTGTCGCTGCACCTATACGTCGTGGCCACCCAGCAGACGGGCGTTCCCGAGGAGGTGACCTTCGGCGTGGCCCTGGTGCTGGTGTTCATCGTGCTCGCCATGAACGCCGTCTCCATCGCGTTTCGAGTGTACTTGAGAGGGCTCAAGAAATGGTAGACGGCGCGCTCGCGCCGGATCGCGCGGCCGCCGCCGCGGCGCCGATCGTCGAAGTGCGCGACCTGTCGATTTCCTACGGCGGCGCGAAGGCGCTCGAAGGGGTGACGCTGGACGTGCGCCGCCACGAGATCTTCGGGATCATCGGACCGGCGAACTCGGGGAAGACCTCGTTTCTGCGCGCGCTGAACCGCATGGACGAGTTCAACCCGGCCATGAAGGTGAGCGGCACGGTGCGGATCAACGGCAAGGCGGTCGACGCGTGGCGCAACCTCTACGCGCTCAGAAGCCGGATCGGAGTCGTGTTTCCTCTGCCGGTGGGCCTGCCGCTGAGCGTCTACGAGAACGTCGCCCTCGCGCCCCGACTCCGCGGCGTGCGAAGGAAGGAGAGCCTGGACGACATCGTCGAGCGCTGCCTCGTCCGGGCCGCGCTCTGGGACGAGGTCAAGGATCGCCTGGACTCGCTCGGGAGCCTGCTCTCGGGCGGACAACAGCAGAGACTGACGATCGCGCGCGCGCTGGCGCAGGAGCCCGAGCTCCTGCTGCTCGACGAGTTCTCGATCGCGGTCGATCCGGTCACGACGATGCGCATCGAGGCCGTCCTGCAGGAGCTGCGCGAGGAGCTCACCGTCGTCTTGGCGACCAATCTCGTGCAGCAGGCCCGACGTCTCGCGGATCGGACGGCCTTCTTTCTCATGGGCGAGCTGGTCGAGGTCGGGGACACGGCCGACCTGTTCGAGGGCCGAGTGCGCGACGAGCGCACCACCGGATACATCGAGGGTCGCTATGGTTGACTCGTCGCGGACGGATTTCGGCATCGAGACCGAGAAGCTCAACCTCTGGTACGGCGACTTCCAGGCGCTGCACGACGTCGACCTCGGAGTCAAGCGGGGGATCGTCACCTCGATGATCGGTCCCTCGGGGTGCGGCAAGACGACCCTGCTCCGAACCTGCAACCGGATCATCGAGCGGCTGGGGTACGTGCGCTCCACAGGGAGCGTTCGGGTCCTGGGAGCCGACGTCCTCGGCCCGGACGTCGAGCTGGTGCAGGTGCGCAAACGCGTCGGCATGGTGTTCCAGCGTCCGAACCCTCTGCCCGTCTCCATTCGGGAGAACGTGCTCTTCGGCTTCCACCTTCACGAGTCCCGCCTCCGCAGGGTCTCGCGGTCCGAAGAGGACGAGGTGGCGGAGTCGGCGCTGCGCCAGGTCCTCCTTTGGGAGTCGGTGAAGGACCGCCTGGGGGAGCCCGCGACGGGTCTGTCGCTGGAGGAGCAGCAGAAGCTGTGCATCGCTCGCCTCCTGCCCGTGAAGCCGGAGGTGCTCCTGATGGACGAGCCCTGTTCGGCGCTCGATCCCGAAGGAACCGAGGCGGTCGAACACCTGATCCGGCAGCTCCGGGGGGACTACACGATCCTGATGGTCACGCACAACATGGCCCAGGCCAAGAGGGCCTCGGACGAATGCGTCTTCATGCTCCTGGGCCGGATCGTGGAGCACGGCCCGACCGACGAGTTGTTCTCGTCGCCGAAGAGCCGGGAGACCTCCGACTACATCGAGGGTCGGTACGGGTAGTCGCGCCGCCGCGCGGGCCGCCGAAGCGCTCGGTCGCCCGCGTGGGACGAACGCGGTCGGTCCCCTCGTCCCCGGCGTCGGGCGCGCGAGGCGGACCACGCTCGGAAGGGGCCTCGGTCGGCCAGCGGGACGACGTCGGCGAACGCCTGCTCGAGCATGGCCGCCAGCGGAAGGCGCCGCTGCGCCACCGCGAGGAGACGGCCGCGGCGGGCGAGCGACGCGGCCGAGTCGCGCGTCAGCGCGCGGAGCGCGCGCAGGCTCTCGCGCCCGCCGACGTGGATCGGCGGATTCGAGACGACGAGGTCGAAGCGGCCCGCGACGGCTCCCAGCTCGTCGCCCAGCACGAGCGTCGCGCCGGGGACGTTCCGGCGGGCGGCCTCCAGCGCGATCGCGTCGCGGTCCAGGAGAAACGCCTCCGTCCCGGGCTCGGCCCGTTCCAGCGCGGCGGCGCCGAGGAAGCCGGCGCCGGTCCCGAAGTCCACGACTCGGCCTCGGACGGGAACGCGGGCGAGCGCCTCGACGAGCAGGGCCGTGGCGGGGTCGAGGCGCCCGTGCGCGAAGACGCCCGGATAGAAGACCCAGCGGCGCTTCCCGGTCCCCCAGTCCACCGTCTCGGTCGACTCCCAGCGGTCCAGTCCGTCGGGGCGGGGGGGAGCGCCGCTTCGCGTTCCCGACAGAACGCGGCAGCGCCGCTTGTTGAACGCAGGGCTCCGGTCGCCTTCCGTGCCGACGGGAAAATGGCGCGTCGCCGAGCGAATTCCCTCGTCGTTGGCGCCGTAGAGGTGGACGGATCCGCCGTCCGGAACCCTGAGCGCGGCGGCGTGGAGCAGCATCGCCGCCTCCGGCGTCGAGCGCGGCATGCGGACCCAGACTTCCTCGAACGGTCCCGGCGGGGGCCACGGCGAGCAGAGCTGGCCGGGGACGAGGAAGCGGTTCCAGCGCGCCACGCGTCGCCCGGCGGCCTCGAGGGCTCGGGCCAGCCGCGCGCCCGGGTCGCCCAGGATCAGCGAGCTTCGCTCTCGGAGGTCCGAGAGGGCGGCGACGGACGCGCGGCGCCCGGCCCACTCCGCCGCCACCTCGGAGGCGACGTCGGCCCGGCGAACGCTCAAAGCAGGGCGCTGACCAGGCCGGCCGCGTTCTCCGCCAGCCGGCGCGGCCAGCCCCGCCCGGACCAGTCGTTCGCGTCGACTTGGAGACAGTCCTCCAAGTAGCGCATCTGCAGCAACCGGAGCTGCGAGGCGAAGTCGCTGTCGTAGACCAGCGTGCTGATCTCGAAGTTGATCTCGAAGCTCCGCCGGTCCAGGTTCGCCGTGCTGACCAGGGCGAAATCCCGGTCCACGCTGATGGTCTTGGCGTGCAGCAGCCCTTCCGTGTACTCGTGGATCTCGGCGCCGGCCTCCAGCAGGGGCTGATAGAAGCTGCGGCTCGCCAGGGCGACCAGCGGCGAGTCGTTTCGGGCCGGCACCACGACGACCGTGCGCACGCCCCGAATCGCCGCGGTGGTCAGCGCAGCCAGGGTTCCCTCGTCCGGCACGAAGTACGGCGTGGTCAGGATCAGCTCTTCGCGCGCCATGTGGATCGCCGACTGGACGACGCGGACCAGGGCCTGGTTCCGGGAGTTGACGCCCGTGCCGACGATCTGCACGGTGTGGCCGTCCGGGCGCTCGTCGCCGCCCGCGGTGACCACTCGGTCCAGGTTCTCCTCGGTGTCCATGAACCAGTCCTCGACGAACAGCGCCTGCAGGTCCCGAACGGCTGGCCCGTCGATGCGCACCGTCGCGTCGATCCAAGGGGCGAAGCGGGGCTTGGGATGAAATCGTTCGGAGGCCAGATTGTGGCTTCCGGTGTAGCCGACGCGACCGTCGACGACGGCGACCTTGCGATGATTGCGCATGTCGAAGCGGATGCGCGCGAAGTGGACGATTCGCGTCGGGAGCGCGGCCACGACCTGCACGCCCGCTCTCCTCAGATCCTCGCACAGCCGCGATTTCAGGAACTCGCTGGAACCCACGTTGTCGACGAGGACGCGACAGTCGACGCCCCGCTCATGGGCCCGCTCGAGCGCGCGCGCCACTTCGCGTCCGACGTCGTCGTCCAGGTAGATGTAGAACAACAGGTGCACGTGCTCGCGGGCCGAGTCGATGTCCCGGATCAGCGCCCGGGCGAAGTTGTCCCCCGTCGCGATCAGGGTGAGCCGGTTTCCACCCCTGGGCTGCGTCTCGCCTCCCAGCCTGGCCAGGCGCGCGATGGACTCCGTCCCCCAGGGCACGACCGCCGCGGCCGGCGCCGTGTGCCAGACCCGCTGCAGCGCCGTGCGAATGTTGCGCTGGATCGTGCGGTGGCGGCGCTTCCTGCGGCTTCCGGCGCGCACTTCGCCCAAGGCCAGGTACAGCGTCGGGCCCGCGAACGGAAGCACGATGATGACCAGGATCCACGCGAGCGAGGACGGCTGGCGGAAACGGGGTCTCAGCAGCACGAACGCGACGAAGACGGCGTGGAAGGCGACGACGCCCAGGGCGGACGCGGCGGCGACGATGGCGTTGAGCATGGCCGGGAACCTACATGTTCGGCCGGGAGCGCGCCCAGCGGGGCGGCGGGCGCCGGGGCGCCGCCGCGATCCGAAGCCGTCCGGGGCGCGCGCGGTCGCCGTTGCGTGTGGAACGTCGGCCGCGGGGCGGTGTAGGTTGAACCGTCCCGTGATCGCCCGCGCGTTCTTCGTTTTACCTTGGTCCGGTCGAGGTCGAACGCGGCGACTTCGCGGCAATGCGCGCCACGCGAAAAAGGAGCGTCCGAGCGATGTGCGGTTTCGAGCCAAGGTTTAGGTGGGCTTCTCTCTTCGTCTGCTTGTTCGTCCTGGGGTGCGGCGACGACGCCGCGGGCCCGGATCCGGCCCGCACGCCGCCCGACCTCTCGGGCACGTACGAGCTCCGCTCGTTCTGGTCTCAGTTGCTGAGCGGCGGCGACACGCTGACGGCGCCGTCGGTGTCGGGGTCGTTCACGGCGACGCAGGCGCCGACCTCGACCGACGAGGCCGAGGGCGTCTTCACGCTCGACGTGGAGGTCCCCGCCGGAAAGGCCGGCGAAGTGACCGAAATCAACGACGCGGGCTCCTACAAGGTGCGCGTCGACGGAAGCTGGGAGCAGGTCGGCGTCCTAGGCCAGGCGATCGGCACCTACGCCTTGGAGGGAGGCGCGTTGACGATTCGGGTGACCAGCCCGGCGCTCGCGGTGTCGACCACGGTCTGGCAGAAGCGCTAGAGGGCGGGCGGCGCATGGCGAGGCGCGGACCGTTCGCGACGAGCGCGACGACCCTGGCGCTCTGCGCGGTGGCCGCGCTTCCGGCGTCCGCGCAGGAGCGGCGGGTGGCTGCGGGCGTCGTCGTGGACGCGACGACGGGCGAGCCCGTCGCCGGGGCGGACGCGTTCCTGCGGCCCACGCAGTTGCACGGCGCGACCGGGCCGGACGGGCGCTTCCGACTGGACCTGCCGGACGCGGGCCCCTACACGCTCGTGATCGCCGCTCGGGGGTATCGGACCGCCGAGCGGCGGATCGACGCCGAGCGTCTCGTCGACCTGCGCATCGTCCTCGAACCGCTCCCCCTGGACGTGCCGGGCGTCACCGTGACCTCGAGCCGCAACGTCGCGCGAGCGACCGAATCCCCGACGGGGATCGCCGTGATCAGCGGGGACGAACTGGCGCGCCGCCACGCGGCGGACGTCCGCGAAGCGCTGCCGTTCGCCCAGGGCGTGACCTTCAACGCGGGACAGATGGACATTCGCGGCTCTTCCGGGCTGTCCCGCGGAGTGGGGAGCCGTGTGTTGATGCTGCTCGACGGACACCGCGTCCTGGGAGGCGTGGGCTCCGACGTCGACTTCGCCGTGCTGCCGATCCTGGACGTGGAGCGCGTCGAGGTGGTCAAGGGTCCGCACTCGACGCTTTGGGGAACCAACGCGATGGCCGGGGTCGTGCACGTCATCACCCGCCCCCGGCTGTACGGCTCGTCGACCGTGGCTCGAGGCTACGTCGGCGTGTTCGACACCCCGACGGAGCTGGCGTTCTCCGAGGAGCGTCTGGCGATGCAGGGGCTGCAGCTGCAGCACAGTCGCCGGATCGGCGACGCCAGCGCGACCGTCTTCGTCGGACGCGAGGCGACGGACGGCTTTCGTCAGAACGGCGCCCTCGAGCGTTGGAGGGTGCGGGCCAAGACCGTGTTCGGGGCCGACGGCTCGACCCCGGTCGAGCTCTTCGCGAGCTGGAAGCGGCAGGACGCCGAAGAGGCCTTCACGTGGCTGTCGTCGGACCGACCCCTCGAGATCGACCCCGTCCAGCTGGGGGACTGGAAGCGCGAGACGACCCTGGTGGTCGGCGCGACCGCGGCGCCGTGGACGACGCCGCGATGGAAGCTGGAGCTGCGGCCCGCCTTGCAGCACGTGCGCTCGCGGAACCACTTCCACGACAACGACGACTTTCACCGCTCCACGCGGTACGCCGGCGACGCGCAGCTGTCCCGGCGCGCGGGCGGTCGCCACGGCTTCACGCTGGGCGCCGCGGGAGCCTACACGGCCGTGACCTCGAACTTCCTGCGCCCGAACCCGGCGGTGAAGGACGTGGCGCTGTTCGCCCAGGACGAGATCGAGCTCTCCCCCCGACTCCGCGCCACCGTGGGCGCGCGACTGGACTCGCGGCGGACGACCGCTACGGAAGCGGACGTCGCGGTCAATCCGAAGGTCGGCGTGGCGTTCAGGCCCGGTTCGCGCCTAAGCCTGCGCGCCGCCGTCAGCCGGGGGTATCGAGCGCCCAGCGTGTCGGAGCAGTTCACCGCCACGACCCAGTTCGGGTTCCGGGTGGTCCCGAATCTGGCGCTCCGAGGCGAGTCGGCGTGGGCGGGCGAAGTGGGCGCGACGGCGAATCCGTCGGGACGCGTGTGGATCGACGCCGGACTGTTCTGGAGCCGTTACGACGATTTGATCGAGGTGGGCGCCGCGCCTGGCGAAGTGCTGACCTTCCAGTTCCAGAACGTGTCGCGGGCCCAGGTGCGAGGCGTGGACGCGGGCGTGCGACTGGGCGTCCTGCCCCGCCGCCTCGACCTGGCGGCCAACTACCTCCTCCTCGACTCCAGGGACGTGAAATCGGGACGACCGCTGGTGTACCGCTCGAAGCACAATCTGACCACCACGCTCTCCGGGTGGCGGGAGGCGGTCGCCCTGGATCTGCGCTATCGGAGCAGGGCCGAGGAGGTGCTCGCGTACCCGCTCGACGAGCGCGGCGCGATCACGGTGGTGGATTTGAGACTCGCGATGCCGGTGCGGAGTTTGACGGTGCAGACCAAGATCGCGAACCTCCTGCAGGCCGAGTACGTGGACGTGCAGGAGCGCAATCCCGGCGCGTCGCGGAGCATTCGCGTGACCGTCACCTCCCGGTTTTGACGGGCTCCGGAGCGCCGCGACGCCGCGCGGGCCGCCGTCGCGGAGAGCGCGGCCGTCGGAGTCGCGTCGGATCCGGTCGCTCCCGGTCCTCGATGCCGACCCTCCCGCGAAACGCCACCGACGAGTCCGCAATGGTCCGACGCGCTCGTCGTCTCGGTCGCCGACCGTCCGCGGCGGCGCCCCTCGCCCTCGCCGCCGTCGCGGCCGCGGGTCCGGCGTCGCCGATCCCGGCCCAGGAAGTCGGGTTTCAGTCCGAGCCGGTCGACGTCCTGGTCGAGGTCGAGTGGCTCGCGGACCGCATCGACGAAGTCGTCGTCGTGCACGCCGAGCGGAGAGAGGGGGAGTTCGAGAGGGAGCGCATCGCCGGCGCCCGGGCGCTTCGCCTCGACGCCATCGCGTGGGAGGGCGAGGCGGGGTGGATCGTCGAGTTCCGGTCCGTCGCCGAGATCGTCTCGGCGCTGCGCCGAGCCGGGATCGACCGGGACTCGCGGGTGGTGATCTACGGTCCGCGCATGACGACGGCGGCGCGCGCCTGGACGACCTTCGACTGGCTCGGTCTGGGGGACCGGACGTTCGTCCTCAACGGCGGAATCGAGGCCTGGAAGCGCGCCGGGGGCGAGGTGGCGAGCGGCCCCGCGCCGTCGGTTCCTCCCGGCGACGTCGAGCCGGATCGGCCGGTCGACTTCCGCGTCTCCGCCGACTGGATCGCCGACCGCTTGGCGGACCGGTCGCTGGCCCTTCTGGACGCTCGACCGGACGACGAGTACACGGGCGAGGACGGGGGTCTGGGCGGCGAGGGACGACCCGGGCACGTTCCGGGGGCGCGCCAGCTGTACTGGACGGAGCTGATGGACCCGGAGAACGACACCCGATTCAAGCCGCGCGACGAGGTGGCGCGGATTCTGGCCGACCGCGGGGCTGGCGAGGGCAAGGTCCACGTGGCGTACTGCATGATCGGGATGCGGGCCAGCGTCGTCTACATGGCGGCTCGCATGAACGGACTGGACGTTCGCTTCTACGACGGCAGCTGGCGAGACTGGGGAGACCGGCACGACCTGCCCGCGGAGACGGGGCCGGACGTCGGCATGGGCCGCAAGTGAGGCCTATGGACGTGGGGTCGAGCAGGGCGTTCCGCTGGATCGGACGTCGCCTACCGAGGACAATGGGTGGATGCGGCGGTCGGAGTCGCGCGGTTGCCGTGCGCTCTCGCCCCTTTCGGGGAGTGCCGCGGCCTCCATCGGAAGGACGCCAGCCCGTCCCCGGTGCGGGTGGATTCGTTGTCGAGACCATGGAGGCGCGACGGTGACGGCGCCCGTTCGACCCGAAATCGCCGTCGTAGAGGACCGCGACCGGCTCGTCGCTCGGCTGGGCGTCCCGATGAGCGCGATCACCGAGTTCTGCGAGCGTTGGAACGTCCAGGAGCTGGCGCTGTTCGGTTCCGTGTTGCGGGACGACTTCGGTCCCGACAGCGACGTCGACCTGCTGATTCGCTTCGGGACCGAGAACTCTTCGGAGGCGCTCGGAGTCATCGAGATGGAAAGAGAATTGAACGCGATGCTGGCGCGCAGGGTCGACTTGGTGAGCCGGACCGCCGTGGAAGCCAGTCGGAACTACATTCGCCGAAGGTCGATTTTGGAGTCCGCGCGGATTGTCTATGCTACGTGACGACTCTGCGTTCCTGCTCGACATTCTCATTGCCGCGCGCGAGATCAGGTCCTTCACTGAGGGGATGTCCTACAGCGATTTCGTTCGAAATCGGGAGAAGCAGCTTGTAGTGGTCAAGCTGGTGGAGATTGTTGGCGAGGCCGCAGCTCGAGTTGGCGACGCGACTAGGCAAGCTCATCCGAATGTCCCATGGAAGAACATGATCGGCATGCGAAATCGGCTCGTACACGCGTATTTCGAAGTCGATCTCGCCCTAGTTTGGGACGTTGCGCGTCGTCGCATCGTCGACTTGGTCACCTACTTGGAGTCCGTGGTGCCAGAAAGAGACTAGCCGTCCTGTGCTGGAGGCGGTGCCGCACTCTGGCATGACGGGACCGCACGACCGCTCGGCTCCGAGGACGGTCGCCGTTTCGGCCGAAGTCTACATGCCTGCCTTGCTCGATCCTCCCTCCTGGGCCACCGAGTCCATCGCTTCGCGCACGCGGTCGCCGAAGGCCCGCGCCCGCTCCATCGCCTCCGACTCGTCGACGGTGAGCACTTCGCCGTCCCGCACGACGATTCGACCGTTGACGATGACCGTGCGCGCGTCGCTTCCTCGCGCCGCGTAGACCAGGTGCGAGTACACGTCGTACAGGGGCGTGAGGCCCGGGCGACGCGTGTCCACGAGAACGACGTCGGCGCGCTTGCCCGCCTCCAGGGAGCCGATCCGGTCGCCCAGGTTCAGCGCCTCCGCGCCGCCCAGCGTGGCCATGCGAAAGACGGTCTCGGCGCTCAGGGCCGTCGGGTCTCCAAGCGCGTGCTTGTGCAGCTTCGCGGCCGCGTCCATCTCGTCGAACATGTCCAAGTTGTTGTTGCTCGCAGCCCCGTCGGTCCCGAGGCCCACGGGAACGCCGGCCTCCAGCAGCTCCGTCACGGGCGCCGCCTTCGACACGCCCAACTTCATGTTGCTCTCCGGGTTGTGGGCGACGCCGACGCCGGTGCGGGCGGCGGTCGCGACGTCCTCTTCCGAGAGATGGACGGCGTGCGCGAGGACGGTGCCCGGGCGCAGCGCTCCGATCGACTCGAGCGCCTCCATGACCCCCATCCCCGTGATCGTCCGAACCTCTTCGTTCTCGTCGGCGTCCTCGAGCACGTGAATCTGAAACACGGCGTCGTGGCGGTCGGCGAGCTCGAACGCCGCTCGCACGGCGTCCAGCGGCGTCGTGTACAGCGCGTGGGCCGCGACGGCGGGCACGATCGTGGGGTGGTCGCGGTAGCGCGTCATGAACGCGTCGGCGTTCTCGAGCGAAGCTTCCGGAGAGGCGAAGTCGGGCGTCGGGAACCCGATCACGTGCGGGCCGGTGACGGCGCGGATCCCCGCGTCGATCGTCGCCTGCGCCATTTCGTCGCGAAAGTAGTACATGTCCGCGAAGGTGGTCGTGCCGCTCCTCAGCATTTCGACGGACGCCAGCAGCGTGCCCCAGTACACGAAGTCCGGGGACACGAGAGCGGCCTCGGCGGGAAAGACGTGCTCTTCCAGCCATGTGACGAGCGGCAGATCGTCGGCCATGCCCCTGAGCAACGTCATGGCCGCGTGCCCGTGCGCGTTGACCAGTCCGGGAACGACCAGATGACCCGCGGCGTCGATCGTCCGGGAGGCGGCTGGACGGGGGGCGCCCGCCTCGAGGATCGCCGCGATGCGGTCGCCCTCGACGACCACCGCGCCGCCCGGAAGCACGGCGCCCTGGGCGTCCATGGTCACCACCGTGCCCCCGTCGATGAGAAGCGGTCCTTCGTCGCCCCCGGAGCACGCGGCCAGGCAGGCCGCGAACGGCGCGACGACGCTGCGACCGGTGCGGCGGCGCGGCGCGGGTCTCGGCGATCGAGCGGGGCGGTGCGGGTCGTCTTGCATGGTTGCGTTCGCCTGGGGCTGCGGGGCGGTCTCGGAGGGCTCGACCGGGCTGCGAAGCGGGAGGGCGCTCGGCCGACCTGGCTCCCTCGCCGCACGTCGCGCCCGCCCTCGACGCGAGGTTCCATCGTACTCCGAAGGACCGGCGACGGGAAGGAAGAGTCGGCGACGTGGGCATGGCGTTATCGTCGATCGGGCGTCGCGGGGCGTTCCCGGGCGCACTCGATCGTCGCACCCGCGACCAAGCGGAAACCCAGGAGGATCTCGGGCCATGACGGAACCGAACCGAGCGGTCAAGCCGGGCGCCGCGAACGCGGGGCGACACGACCCGAGAAGCGTCCTGCGCCGCCGCGACCGGGGCAAGGACGATCGATGGGTCGCCGCGTTCCTCGCCCGCGCGTCCTATGGATTCCTGGCGACCGTCGACGGTCGGGGCCAGCCCTTCCTCAACTCGAACCTGTTCGTCTTCGACGCGAGCGAGGGGCGCCGTCGCATCTATCTGCACACGCACCGCACGGGCCGGACGCGCGCCAACCTCGACGCCGCCGACCGCGTGGCCTTCAGCGCGGTGGCGATGGGTCGACTCCTGCCCGCGCCGGAGGCGCTCGAGTTCTCGGTCGAGTACGCGGGCGTCGTCGCCTTCGGCGTTGGCCGGGTCGTGCGGGACCGGGACGAGGCTCGAAGGGCCCTGCAGATGCTCCTGGACAAGTACGCGCCGCACCTGAAGCCCGGCGAGGACTATCGGCCCACCACGGACGACGAGTTGAAGCGAACGGCCGTGTACCGGATCGACGTCGAGACCTGGAGCGGCAAGGAGAAGAGCGTCCCTTCGGACTTCCCCGGAGCCTTCGCGCTCGGCGCCGTGCAAGTTCCCTTCGTCCCGTAGCGCGAGTCCTTGCGACCGAGGCCGCCGCGGGGCGTCTTCCAAGCGGGGTGGCCGCGCCCGCCGGGGAGGGAGTCCGCTACCGTTCCGCGTGCTTCGCCGCCAAGGCGTCCAGCCGAGCCTCGATTTCGGCCTTGGGCACCCACCGCCCCCGGACCATGACCCCCTCGGGGTTCCTGAGGTGCGCCAAGTCGTCCAAGGGGTTCTCCGCCACCAGCACCAAGTCGGCCCGCTGGCCGGGCTCGACGGTTCCGAAGTTCCCCTCCATGCCCAGGTGACGGGAGACGTAGTCGCTGACGGCGACGGTGCCGCTCTCCAGAATGCGCTGGTTCGACATCCCCGCGTCGGCCATCGCCCGAAGCTCCCGGTGGAGCGCGAACCCGGGGACGTTGAACAGCTGCGGAGAGTCGGTCCCCATCAGGACCTTCGCGCCGGCGCCGGACAGCGCGCCGAGAATGCGCAGGCGGAGTCCCAGGTACAGCGCGACCTCGTCGGGCGGCCCCAACCCTCCTCGCTGCGCCCGGCGCCGCCAGCCTTCGCGCGTCTCAGGCGACACGTAGCGCATCTCCGGCTGCCGCAGCGTGGCGTCCGGGTCCGGCGCGCCGTAGAGGTTGCTCCAGAGGTACATGGTCGGCACCACGAAGACGTCGTTCGCGACCGTCGTGCGGACGACCTCGGCGAGCTTGTCCCCGTCCGCGCCCCGGGCCAGTCCGCCCAAGCTGACGGGCCCCGCGTTGATCTGGGCCTGGACCTCGTCCGAGGCGATGGCCTGCACGTATCCGTCCAAGTGGTCGACCGTCGACATGCCCGACTCTATGGCGTGCAGGAGCCCCACGTCGGCGGGCACGTGGCCGCCGAAGGTGAGCCCCGCCTCCCGGGCGACCCGGACCATGCGGTCCCACGTCGGCCGGGACACGCCGGGGTGGATCTTCTGCAGGTGGTATCCGGCCTCCGCGTGCGTGCGCACCAGTCGCTCCGCGTCGGCCGGCGTCGGTGCGGAAGAGCCGTTGATCGAGGGCGCGCCGACGTAGAACGTCGGTCCCAGCACCTCGCCGCGCTCCAGTTCGCCGGCGAGCGGGACCTGGTAGGCGCTCCCGAGCATGCCCCGAATCGTGGTGATCCCGTTGGCGACGTAGAGGAACAGAATGTCCTCGATCCGGTCTCGCGGGGGATCGTCGCCGGGCGGGACGTGGGCGTGCATCTCCGCCAGCCCGGGCAGCAGGAACTTGCCCGTGCCGTCGATGCGCGTCGCTCCGGCGGGGATCGCGGCTTGGCCGGCTGGGGCCACGGCGACGACGAGGCCGTCGCTCACGACGACGTCCCGACGCGGGAGCACGCCCTCGGACGTCATCGTCAACACGTGAACGTTCGTGAACGCGGCGACGTCCTCCTGGGCCTTCGCGGCGGTTGCGCAACCGGTCGCCGTCCATAGGGCGAAGCCGACCGCGGCCGCTCCTCGCATCGACCTCATGCCTCCGCTCCCTCCTCGAGACGAGACGCTCTCCTGCGCAGCCCCAGTGTATCGCCCGAGGCGTCCCGCGCCCAGGGAACTCGCGCGTCGGTCGCTGCGCGACGGCACGTCAAAGCCGGTCGATTCGGAAGTCCCGGCCGATCGCGTGGCAAGTCGCCTGGGCGGACAGGAGGACGCCCGGCACGCCGGCGCCCGGATGGGTGCCCGCGCCGACCAAATAGAGCCCGCGCACCTCCTCGCTGCGGTTGTGGGGCCGAAACCACGCCAGCTGGGTCAACCTGGGCTCGACGCCGAAGGCGTTGCCCAGCGTGGCGCCGAACCGATCCGAGAAGTCGTCCGGCGTGAAGCGCTCCTCGACTTCGACGGCGTCCCGAAGTCCCTCGAGGCCCCACGCCTCGAGGGCGTCCAGGACGCGATCGCGCATCCGCGGCGCCTCGACGGTCCAGTCGATTCCGGACGCGGCGTTCGGCACCGGCACCAGGACGTACATGCTCTCGCAGCCCGGCGGCGCCATCGAGGGATCGGTCCTGGAGGGCGTGTGCAGGTACATGCTGAAGTCGCCGGCGATCTTCTTGCGGTCGAACACGTCGCCGACGAGGTCTCGATAGCGCGGGCCCACGACGATCGTGTGGTGGTGGAGCCGCGGGTATCGCTTGCGCACGCCGAGGTACAGCAGAAAGCAACTCATCGACTGGTGGAGGCGCGCGAGCCGGCGGTCGCTCCAGCGCCGGCGCCGGACGTGGCCCAGCAGTCGTCCGTAGGTGTGTCCGACGTCGGCGTTGCTGACGACGACGTCCGCGGGCAGCGTGCGCTCGCCGCCGCCCGGGCGTCCGACCCGGACCCCGACCGCGGCGCGTCCGCGCACTTCCACCCGGGTGGCGGGCGTGTCGACGAGCGCCACGCCGCCGAGCTCGCGGAAGAGGCGCTCCAAGGCGCCGACGAGGCTGTACATCCCCCCTTTCGCGTACCACACGCCGCCCTCCTTCTCCAGGTAGGGGATCATGAGGAAGATCGAGGGAGCGCGAAACGGATTGCCGCCCAGGAACAGCGGATGAAACGAATACAGGAAGCGGTGTCTCCAGTTGCGAAAGCGGCGCTCGACCGTGCGGGCGACCGGTCGCCAAGCGCGCAGCCGGAGCGCCTGCGGCACGAAGCGAGCCATGTCCGGGAGCGAGTCGAAGGGCCGGGCGCCCAGTCCGTCCGAGATGACGGCGGAGTGGATCGGCTCGACGTCGGCCAGGAAACCGTCCAAGGCGGCCGCGTCGGGCGGGGAGTGCTCGCGCATCGACGCCTTCAGGCGGTCCAGGTCGGACGTGTAGTCGATCCAGGTCCCGTCGTGGAACCAGACGCGATAGAAGGGATCCAGGGGGACGAGCGACGCGTAGTCGTCCAGGCGCCGTCCGGCGGAGCGGAAGACGTCGTCGAGAATCGAGGGCGCCGTGACGAGGCTGGGTCCGGTGTCGAAGGTGTAGCCGTCCACCCGCAGTCGCCCCGCCCTTCCGCCCAGCTGTCCGCGCCGTTCGACCAGCGTCGTGGCGACTCCGGACGCCTGGAGACGGATCGCCGCGGCCAGACCCCCGAACCCGCTCCCGATCACGACGGCGCGTCTCACGAGACGACGGCGGTCCGCGGACGGCCCGCGTCGGGCCTCTGCGCCCGCAACCTCCGGTACCCGCGGCCCGCGAGCGCGACCTTTCTCGGCAGCGACGTGCGCGCGCGTCGGTTCAGGTTGTCGTACCCGTTTCTCCTCACCGCCCCGTGGATCCCCCGGTACACCTCGGCGGCCACCGCCACCGCTCGCTGGCACGACGCCGGCAGGCGGGGCATGGCTTCGTAGGCGTCGGCGTAGGCGGCGTCGGCGACGGCCATGACCTCTTCCATGAGGTCCGCGTAGGCGGGCCCCGGTCCCCGACCGTCCGCGGCTCTCGACGTTCGGTCCTCGAGAGACGCCGGCTCCACGCCGTGGGCGGCCATGCGGTCGCGGGGGAGGTAGATTCGTCCGCGCCGCAGGTCCTCGCCGACGTCGCGGACGATGTTGGTGAGCTGCATGGCGTGCCCGAGGGAGCGCGCGCGCCGGAGCGTCCAGTCGTCGCGGACGCCGAAGGATCGGGTCATCCATTCGCCCACGACCGAAGCGACGCGGTGCGTGTAGAGGCCGAGGTCGTCCCAGGTGCGGTAGGCGCGCGGTTCGACGTCCATGCGGACGCCCTCGACGATCTCCCGCGCGAGGGCGAAGGGGACGTCCCGCCGGGCCATCTCGCGCATGACGGCGTCGGCGAGGGGCACCCCCGTTTCGACGCCGGCGCGGGCCGCTCGGCAGATCGACGTCCACGCGTCGAGCACGCGGTGCAGCCGGTCGCCGGACGCCGAAGCCTCGTCGACCAGGTCGTCCGTGAACCGGCACCACGCGTAGATCTCCCGCACCCTCCTGCGCTCGTCGGCCGAGAACAGCTTGGCGGCGAAGGAGAAGCTCCGGCTGTGGCGCGCGAAGAATCGGCCCCACCGCTCCCTCGGTCCCAGCGCCTGGGCGCGGAGCTTGACGAGTTTCGCCTCGGCGGCGGCGCCCGCGGTTGCGAACGACGCGGGCGAACGTCGCGCCGGGCGAGGGTCGCCTTCGCCGTTCGAGGCGGCGGAGATCCTCTCGACGGCCCGGCCGCCCGCCCGCGCGCAGCGTCGAGTCCAACCCTCGACGACGCGAATCAGCTCGTCGTCCGCGCCGGCCTCGGCCAGGCCGCGCGAAAGCCGCGACGCTCGGGCCCGCAGGCGTCGAATCGCGTCCGTCGCCATCGAAGGCGCGCCGCCGCCCCGAGGGAGGAAGAACGCCCGCAGCGCCGCCTCGGGCGGCTGGTCGAACCACTGGACGCCCCGGTCGCCCAGCGCCGAGGTCCACACGCGGTTGCGAAAGTCCTGGAGCTTGGGCTTGCCGGTGTCCTCGGAGGGGCAGTAGTCCAGGAAGTCGTCGACGAGCTGGTAGAACGCGCCGAGATCGATCCCGAGCTCGAGCGTCGATTCCGCCCCGCCGCCCTCGGTCAGCCAAAGCGCCGCGCCCGCAGCGGCTCCGAAGAGGGAGCCGCTCTTCGCCCGCACGACGGACTCGTACTCGTCCACCGTGCCGCCGCGCGCCGACGTCTCCCTCTGCATCGCTTCGCCGCGCACGGTGCTTTCGACGGCTTCGGCGAACGCCGCGACGAACCGGTCCGACCGGGTCGCCAGGGCGACGCGGTAGCTCTGCGCCAGCCTGAGGTCGCCCGCCAGCAACGCCGCCCCGGCGCCCTCGGCGCCCAGGGTCGACGAGGCGCCGCGACGTTCGACGCCGGCGTCCAGGACGTCGTCGTGGTGCAGCGACGCCTCGTGCGCCATCTGCACGGCGAGGCAACCCAGCCAGAACCGCGGCGGCGGACGGCGTCGAAGCTCCGGCGCCGCGAACGCGAGTCCGGCGCGCGGGCGGAGCAGCTTGCCGCGCGGCGGCGGCGCCTCGATTCCCTCGCGGGCGGCGGCGCTGCGCGCCTGGACGAGGCCCTCCTCGACCAGGCTGCGAACCGTCAGCTTCCTTTCCGCAACGTCCACCGTCGTCCAGTCTCCAGCGTCGCCAGCACGGCCGCCGTCGCGGCCACCGCTCCCCAGTATCCGCCGATCGCCGTCATTCCGAGCGACAGGGACAGGATCGCGAAGTAGTGGATCCTCATCAGCCGCTCGGGGACCCGACGCGCCACCTCGCCGACGCGCGCCAGGTCGAATCCGATCATGATGACCGCCCCGGTGGCGAGCCACCCCGCGAGGTTCACGAGCGGCATGCCGTAGTACGGGCCCGGGTCGTCCCAGATCCAGTACCGCGTGAGCGAGCTCATCGCGGGGTCGAGCGTGAGGTCCCAGGTCGCGAGCAGAATCGCGCCGATCGCCCAGCGCGCCGCCCGTCCCCGGACCGCGCGGCGCGCGATCGCGTGGCTGGGAAACGCCATCATGAACCAGCTCACGGGGATCAGCAGAGGCACCAGGCCCGCCACCCGGTACCCCAGGAACTCCTCGTAGCGGTAGCCGCTGAACGGGAATCCGGTGGACGTGCCCAGCAGCTCGGCGCCCAACGACAGCGACGCGGCGACCGCGAACGCCGGGAGCCAGCGCCACCCGACGCGCTGCGAGAGCGAGACGGCCAGCGCGGCGAACGCCACGAGGACGTGTCCGCGAGCGAAGAACTCGAAGGCGACCGGGAAGAAGCCGACGGACGAGGGGTAGCGCGCCAGGAGTTCGGGGTGGCGCCCGAAGGTGGCGTACCCGGCGAGCGCGGCCGCCGTGAACAGGCCCAAGGCCGCCAGGCCCAGCCGGTCCAACGCCGTCGTCGTCGGCCGCGGCGCGTCAGGCAACGGTCGCCGCCCGACGCGGAACGCGCTTCTCCAGCCAGTGCTCGAAGGAGGACAGGTCGTCGAACCCGGCCGCGGCTCCGTGCGGCCACGAAGGCGCGCTCGGTCCGGCGGAGCCTCCGATCCGACCGCCCACGGCCAGCGCGAACGGTCGCTCGGGGTCGGCGAGCCTGCCCGCCGCCTCGACGAATCGACGCACGTCGTCGGGCCCGGCCGGGCCGGTGGCCGACACGCACACCAGCGACGCCCGGGCAGCCCGCTGGGTCGCCACGACTTCCGAGGCGGGGACGCCGCCGCCCAGATACTCGACGGCCCATCCGCGCTCGGCCAGGAACAGGCGCACCAGGAGAGCGCCCAGGGTGTGGCGGTCGCCCTCGACGCATCCGACGACGGCGACCGGACGGGGCGAACCCACTGAATCGTCCGGCTGCACGATCCGCTCCACCAGGGACAACGCGGCCTCGTTCGCCTCGCGGCTGGCGGCGCGCTCGTCCGCGATGTCGAGGGCGCCGCGTCGCCACTCCTCGCCCACCCGTCGCATGAATCCGGCGAAGACGCCGTCCAGCACGAAGGCCGCGACCGGACTGCGCGTCGTCGCGCAACGAAGGAAGCGGCCCACCAGATCCGCGCGCCGACGCTTCAGCCAGCGCAGGAGAAGACGGCACGACGGCGAGCATCGACCCGACTTCAGCGCCTGCACCGCGTTCCACACCGCAGGGGCCTCGTCCTCGAACCCGTGCAGATACAGCGCGTTTCCGCGGTCGCGAGCGACGCGCAGCGCCGTTTCCAAGGGAATCCGCCGGTGCCCTCCGGCCGTGGTCGCGACGAGTCCCGGGGCCGCCCGAAACCAGCGCTTCACCGTCGAGGCGTGCACGCCGAGCAGATCGGCGGCCTCGCGCGTGCTCAGCGTCACGGACGAACCTGGAGCCTCGAATGCGGTCAAAACGTCCATAAGAGGCAAAATGAACGGTTTCGATCTCGAGAGCAACCGAAACGCGGCGCGAGAGACGCCGCCGCGCCGCCCGCGCGCCGAAGGCGCGCCCGTCGCGGCGCTCGCCGCCGTCTTGTGCCCGGCGCGTCGCGCGTCGACGATTTCCGGCATCTGCGCCCGGCGCCGCCGGCGCTGTCATTTGGCGCCAGGAATTGCACACTTTCTCGGACGATCCCGGCCAGCGCAAAAGTGCACACTCTTCGCCTCACCCGCGAGCCCCCGGGGGCCCGTGACGGGAGCGTAGCGACCGGCACGGGCCCCCGGGGGAGGGCGCCGCCGCCGACCCCGGTCCCGGCCCTCCGCACACCCCTCCGATGGCCCGAAGCGTAGTCCCCTTGGATCCCCTGGCCGAAGGCGCCGGCGGTCCCGTTCCCCGGCGTCGCCATCGGCAGGCCGTCCGCCCCCCGGCGAAGAGCCGCCCACAGGCCAGCGTCGAGGGCGAGCCCGCCCCTCGCCGAACGCCGCCCACCACCGAAGCGCCTCCGCAGCCACCGCTTGGCCGTCGCCCCCGACCCTCCCGGGTCCGCTCCCCCAGGGACCCGTGCAGGGAGCGCAGCGACCGGAACGGGGCCCTGGGGGAGGGCGTCGCCCCCCATCCCCGTCCCAGCCGTCCGGACACCCCTCCGACCGCCCCAGGCAGGACTCCTCTCCATCAGCGGACGGAGAGCTTCCGCCACCGAGTGGCCCATGGCCGTCGCGAACCGGGCGACCCGCCGGCGCAGCGCGCCGCACCTCCGACTCTCGAGCGCGCCGTCCCTCCGGCCAAGGCCCGCCTCCTTCTCTCCAACGTTCGTCATGATCCTCCTCTCCGCGCGTCCGTGTGCATGTCCTCTCGAGCGTCCCGCGTCGCCGCCGACGGATGGATCGCCCTCGAGATCTCCTTGTGGCGCCGCATCCTATACGAGTTGCCCCGGATGTTGATCGTGTGGCTCCGGTGCAGCAGCCGATCCAGCAGCGCCGCCGCCATCACCTCGTCGTGCAGCACCTCGCCCCACTGCTGATACGGCTTGTTCGACGTCAACACCGTCGACGCCCGACCGTAGCGCCCGTTGATCAGCTGGAAGAACATCCGCGCCCCGTTCGACGTCACCGGTAGGTACCCGATCTCGTCCACCACCAGCAGCGCCGGGTGCATCAACGTCTTCAACCGCCGCTTCAGCCTCCCCGCCGCGTGCGCCTCCTCGAGCGACTCGATCAGCGCCGCCAGCGTCCCGAAGTAGATCCGCCGCCCCGCTTCAGCCGCCGCCACCGCCAGGCTGATCGCGATGTGCGTCTTCCCCACTCCCGGCGGACCCAGGATCACCACGTTCTCCTTGCGCTCGAGGAAGTGCAGCTCGTGCAGCGACTCGACCTGCTGACGATCGATCGACGGCTGAAACGCGAAGTCGAACTCCGCCAGCGTCTTCAGTCCGGGCAGCCGACTCGACCGCATCGCCGCCGACAGCCGCCGGCCGTTGCGCAGTTCGATCTGCGCCCCGAGCAGCCGCTCGATCGCTTCGCCCGCCGTGCAGCCCCCGCCGTCCACGCTCCTGAACACCTCGTCCAGCGCCTCGAGCGCGCCCGGCATCTTCAAGTCGGCCAGCTGCGCGGCGATCCGATCCCTCAGGCTCGTCCCCTTCACGAGTCCCTCCGCCGATCCGCGTAGTACGCCAGCGGACGCTTCTCGACGTCCACGGCCGGCGCCTCCGCCGGCGCCACGTCCACATCCCCGGCCTCCTCCGGCATCGGCCTCGGCGTCACGAACCGGTAGCCACGCGGCGCCAGCGGCAGCAGCAGCGGCCGCTCGCGCTCGAACCGATCCGACACCCTCTCCTTCAGCGTCCCATGCACCCGGACGTTCGCCACCCCGCTCAACCAGCCGCGCAACCGCTCGTTCACCTCTTCGTCGTTCGCGAACTCCCGACCGTAGAAGAAGTTCTCCCGCAGATACCGGATCGGTCGCTCGACCTTCCCCTTCGTCTGCGCGCGGTACGGACGACACGCCCGGATCCTGAACCCCCAGTGATCGGCGAACCCCCGGAACGACGCGTTCTCGATCAGCTTCCCGCCCGCCGGGCGCTCGTCCGAGTTCACCACCGCCTTCATCTGGTCGAACAGCAGCTCCCCAGGCACTCCGCCCATCGCCGCGAACGCCCGCTCGAGCCCGTCCGCCAGCGCCGCCATCGTCTCGCGCTCGTAGAAGCCAACCCACAGCCACCGCGAGTAGCCCAGAACCACCGCCAGCGCGTAGCGCTTGCCCCACGGGAACTTGAACTCGGCGAAGTCCACCTGCCCCTGCCGCCCAGGCTCCGTCTCGAACCGCTGCACCGGCTCCGGCGCCGGACAGGGACGCACTCCCCGCACATACCGCACGACCACGCTGTAGCTGCCCTCGAACCCCGCCCTCCGCACCGACTCGTACAGCCGCGCCGCGCTCAACTTCGGATACGCGGCCAAGCGCGCGTCGATGAACGGCTTGTAGTCGTCCAGCCGCGACTTCCGTGCCGGCGCGCGCTTCGCCCCCGCCCAGTCGCGGGCGATCCAGTTGTACAGCGTGCGCCGCGCGACCCCCACTGCAGCCGCCGTCGCCCTCTTGGACACTCCGTTCGCCAAGAGCCTCTTGGCTCGAACCTTCCTGCCTTCGTCGATCATTGCGCCTCCCCGGTTGAAGTGGACCGGGAACGCGTAACCGACGAGTTCGCTCCAAGACACCCCCCTCGAGGTCCCAGTGCCGACGCCCGCCGCCAGCCGCGGGCCCCGGAAACACGTCAGACGCCAGGTGTGCACAAACGCCAAAAAATGTGCACTTTTACACGCCCAGAAGTGTGCAATTCCTGACGCCCGGTAACAGTCGCCGACCGCCCCCCGAGAGGACGCTTCCCATGCGATCGACGGTTCCCCGGACCATCCGGCTCCACGCCGCGCTCGGCGACGCGCTCGCTTCCGGGACTCGCAGCGCGGCGACGAAGTCCGATCGCGCCTCGCCGGGCGACGGGGCTCCCGTATCGTCGCGAAGGCGCATCGTCGCGATCGACGTCCTGCGGGGCGTGGCCGTGCTGGGCATCCTGATCGTGAACGTGCAGGGCTTCGCCCAGGTGGCCTCCGCCTACATGAATCCCACCTCGGGCGTGCGCTCGGGCGCGGATCTCTGGCTGTGGAGCGGGATTCACGTCTTCGCCGACACGAAGTTCCTTTCGATCTTCTCCATGCTCTTCGGCGTCGGCGTCGCCATGATGAGCGACCGCAGCGCCGCCAAAGGCGTCTCCGGGACCGCGCTGCACTGTCGCCGCCAGTTCTGGCTTCTGATCGTCGGCCTGGTCCACGCGTACCTGATCTGGCACGGCGACGTCCTGGTGGCGTACGCCCTCTGCGGCTTCGCGCTGTATCCCCTTCGCGGACTCTCGGCGCGAACGCTGCTCTGGATCGGTGGCTTGGCCGTCGCCTTCGTGGCGCCCCTCTGGCTGGGCTTCGCCTTCTCGCTGCCGTACCTCCCCGAGTCGGAGCGCGCGGCGCTGGCGGCAGAATGGGCGCCTTCCGCCGAAGCGCTGGCCGCCGAGATCGAGGCGTTTCGCGGCGGCTGGTTCGATCAGCTGCCGGTGCGCGCCGGCTACGCCCTCGAGATGCAGACGACGGGTTTTCTCGCGCTCGTTCTGTGGCGGGCGGGAGGGCTGATGCTCGTCGGAATGGGGCTCTACAAGCTGGGCGTCGCGACCGGCGAGCGGTCGCGGCGCTTCTATCGGCGCATGGCCGCGATCGGCCTGACGCTGGGCCTGCCCCTCTCGGCTGCAGGCGTTCTGTACGCCCATCTCGTCGATTTTCGGTTCGAGCGGGCGATGTTCCAGGGCGCGTTGTTCAACTACGTGGGCTCGTTGGGCGCGTTCCTCGGCTACACGGCTCTGGTCATGCTCTTCGTCCGGAGCGGCGTCTTGCCCCGTCTGCGAGCGCGGTTGGCCGCCGTGGGCCGCATGGCTCTGACGAACTACGTCGGCCAGAGCGTTCTCGCGACCCTGGTCTTCTACGGCCACGGCCTGGCGCTCTTCGAGCGCGCGGGTCCGCTGGGACGGATGACCTTCGTGGCCGGGATCTGGGCCCTCCAGCTGGCGTGGTCTTCGTGGTGGCTGGCCCGCTATCGCTTCGGGCCGCTCGAATGGCTGTGGCGGTCCCTGTCGTATCGGCGCCGGCAGCCGATGCGACTCGGGTCGTGAAGCTCGGTCAAGTCGCTTTCGTATTCCGGGTGGGTCGATTCGGCGCCCCGGCTTCGCTGGCGGCGGGATCGACGCCGGCGGGGACGCGGCGAAGCGGCTCTGAGGAGAGGGAGGCACTGTGACGTCCAAGAAGCCGAGCGCGGTCGCATCGACCCTGACGCCCGACGAGATCATGCGCGTCATGGACGTTGCGGAAGCGATTCGGGTGCAGCGCGAAGCGCTTTCCGCCCACGAGGCCTTCGACCGCGAGGCGGCGATTCGGGACGTCCAGACGCTCTACGAGGAGCTGGGCGACCTGGTCGAGCGCGACGTGATCGAAAGGGCTCTGGACGAGCACCTGTCTCAGCGCTTCGCCTTCGCGCCGTCTCGAAGGGGCCCCTGGCGGGCGATCGCCCTGCTCTACGTCCGACGGGGAGCCGTCGCGCGACGCGTGCTCCTTCCCGCCGCCGCGCTGCTCGCGCTCGCCTGGACGGGAATGCAGGGCGTGGAGCTGGCGCAGCGGTACGCGGCGGAGCGCGAGGTCAGGCGAACGGAAGCGCGGATCGAGCGACTGGCGGCCCTCGAGTCGGAGGTCGCTCGGTTGGCCGCCGCCGCGGCCGCCGCGGCGGTCGAGGACGAAGCGCATCGCCGGCTGGCGGCGCTCGAGGCCCGAGCGGAGGCCCAAGCGACTGCGGGGGCCCTCGACGAGCTGACCGAAACGGTCGCCCGCCTGGAGGCGCTGCGCGACCAGGTGTCGGTCGAAGCCGAGCTGGTCGTGGTCGGGGGCGTCTGGCGGCGGTCGAACGACGATCCGAGCGTCCGCAACCACTACCTGCGCGTCCAGGCGCTGGACCCCGCCGACCGACCGGTGCCTTTCCTGATCCGCAGCGAAGAGGACGGCACGACCGGCGTCGTCCGGGAATGGGCCGAACGCGTTCCGAAGGACCTCTACGACCGCGTCGCTCGGGACAAGAGCGACAACGGGATCGTCGACGACGAGCTCTTCGGCCGCAAGCGCATGGGTTACGTCACCGTCGAGCGCCGATACGAGGAGCTCGGGCAGATCCGGGAGTGGTGAAGCGATGCAGCGAGGCAGCGAGGTGCACGCCCGTCTGGTGGAGCGCGTCCAGGAGGCGCGCGACCGGCTCGAGGCTTCGGAGCGGACCGTGGAGCGAAGGGCGGACGAGTTGGAGCGCCTGGACGCGCGCCGCGCCGACGTCCTGCGATCGCTGGCGCGGCTTCATCTCCCGGAACTGAGTCCGGCAGCGGTCCAGGGGACGTTGGCCAGCGCTCGGGCGGCGACGGACGCCATCCTCGGCGAAAAGGACGACCGTCGCGCCGCGCTCGAGGAGTCGATTCCCCGGCAGCGGCGGCGGGCGGACGAAACGGAGCGGGAACTGGCCGACGTCTCGGCCGCGCTCGACGACGTGGAACGACGGCGACAGCCACTCGCGCGGGCGGTCTACGCGGAGCTCGAGGCCGACGAGCGATGGCGCGAACTCGCGGCCGAAGTCCGCAGGACGAGAGCGCGGGTCGACGCGTCGGCGACGCGCCGCCGGGCGGCGATCGGCGAACGGGACGAAAAGAGGCCCGCCTACGAGAGCGACCCATTCTTCTCCTACCTCTCCCGGCGCGGCTACGGCACGCCGCGAAGCGCGGGGAACGCGCTGACCCGGCGGCTGGACCGTTGGCTCGCCCGAGCGACGGACTACGAGGAATCGAAGGCGCGCTACGACCTTCTCGGGCAGTTGCCGATCCATGCCGAAGAGATGCTGAATCGGGCGCGCTCGGAGCTCGCGAGCGCGGGCGAGCCCCTGGGAGCGCTGGAGGCCGAGGTCGTCGACCGCCATGGTCTCGGTCCGGTCCTGGAACGGGGCGAACGGCTCCACGCCCGAAAACGCGCAGTGGGCGAGAGCGCGAGGCTCGCCGCGGAGGAGCTTCGCCGCCTGACGCGGGAGCGCGCGGAACTCGACGACCTGCGCGGGCGCTACTACGAGCGGGCCATCGCGGAAATCGAGGCCGACCTTCGGGGACGCGCTTCGGACGATCTCGCCGCTCTCGCGGCCCGGACGAGCGACTCGGAAGACGACGCCCTGGTGTCCGAGCTGACGGCTTTGCGCGAACGGGCGGCCCATGCGCGCGCCCGACTGTCGCGGGCCCGCGACGAACGACGCCGTCTGGACGAGAGGCTCGGCGGACTCGAAGAGATTCGGGCCCGGTTCGTGGCCGAGGATTGGGACGGTCATCGGTCCCGTTTCGACGACTCGCTCGGGCTCGAGGCGCTGCTGGCCGGATACCTGGCGGGGACCCACTCGGCCGCGCACGTCAGCCAGACGCTGGGGAGTCTGCAGAGCTTCAAGGCGCCGGACGTCGGCGGCTTCAGCTCCGGGAGCTTCTCGACGGGGGGCGGGTTCGGTGGAGGGGGATTCTCGACCGGAGGAGGGTTCTAGTCCGAACCCCAATTTGCGCCGCTGCGAGAACCGGCCGAGCGGGACGCCCGGAAATTCGCGCTCAAGGGTCGTCGTCGCGCAACGGGTGCAGCCACAGCTCCTCGAGCTCGGACAACAGCGCCCGTCGGGTCACGCCGTTCACCGTGCGCTCGCCGACGGGTCGCTTGGCGACCACCGCGCTGTCCCGGTAAACGCCGACGAGTTGGCGCGCGTTGGCCCAGGCCGCTCTGTCGACGATCAGGGAATGGCGGCCCGTCCTCGGGTCCACGAGCGCCGCGGCGTATTCGTCTCTGCGCCAAAGCGAGAGTCGAATCAGCAGCAGACGTCCCGTTCCGTCGGTTCCGAAATCCATGATCCACGGACGATGGACGCCGTCGTCGCGTTTTCCGTAGTCGGGATCGGCGCGCTCGGCGAAAGAAGCCGGGATCGCGACCTCGAGCGCGTCGCCCAGGATCGGATAGGCGACCACGCTCGTCTTCATCTGCACGTAGGCGACGCTGTCGGCGCAGGCGATGCGGGCGTAGAGCACGTCCATGAACCAATTGTCGGGAGACGCGAGCACTTCTTCGCGACTCAGCGCCTGGTCCCAGTGCGACCAGCCCGCCGACGGCAGCTTCGCCATCGATCCGCCCGGACCCGGACGCGCCGCGCCGTCCCAGGTCGGGATCGCGGGCTTTCCTTGGAGACCGCAAACGGACGTCACCGTGTGATTCGGCCGCCAGGTGGCGAGCAGACGGCCACCGGCGTCCCAGTGGATCACGCGATCGCGGTCGGCGACCAGGACTCCGTCCGAGACGGGCGCGACCGAAACGACGTCCCGCACCTCCCCGGGGCCGTCTCCCGCGCCGGCGCCGTAGGTTGCGACCACCCGGCCGTCCGATAGGGACAAGGCTTGGACGACGTGAGGATCTGCGCTCTCGACCACGTAGAGCAGACCGCGCGCATGGTCCACCGAGTTGCCGAAGACGCCGTACCCGTACTCCAGCCCTCCGACGATCATGCGCCCGCGCTCCGCGTCGAGGACCTTGACCGCTTGACCCGACGAAGGCGAGCCCTGCGCGAGCAGGCCAGCCAAGAGCGGGACGACGGGGCGCAGGCGCAATGCACCTGGAGCGCGGCTCACGCGGCCTAGTGCCCGAACGTGCCGCATTTGCCGTTCCTCCCGTACGTGCAGGTGTTCCAGCACACTTCCACGATTCCAGCGGACACGCACACGCTTCCGGAACCGGTCAGCGGGCGCCAGGCGACGCCCACGCCGTCGAGGCTGTTCACTCCGGGCGACTCGACGGCGGGAACGTCGAAGTTCTCCCAGATCCCGGAGCGGCACTGGAAGGACGCGTCCAGCACGCAGGCGATCGCCCGCGGACCGGCCTCCACGTCCTTCTCGCCGTCGTCCGTGGGCATTCCGGCTCCGGCGCTCGGCGCCACGAGCGGCAACGCCGCCAAGGGCCACAAGCTGCGGAGAATGGGGTGTCGCATGGTGCGCCTCCTCTATCGGAGTGTGGGAAAGCCGTCGACGCTGCGGATCGCTTGACCGTGGCGGTCGATGCGCAGTGCGGACGCGGGAGCCGCGATGACATGGATCCCCCGTCTATCTCCATTGACGGATTCGGGGCGCGAAGTGTCCCAGAAGCCCAAACCGTCCGCTCCGGCGGCTCCGCCGTTGGCGCGGAGGGGCCGGCGTCCCCGGTGCGTCCAAGCCGTCGCGCCGCCGAGCTCCTGCACGCTCGGGGCGACCGGGGGCGCGGGTCCCCGGGGTCCCGCAACGGGACTCCCTTCCGCGACGCTCGTTCGCGGTGGACGCGCCTCCGATTCCCCAGCAGCCGGACCCTCTCGACCGTGCGACGGTGTACAATGATGGAGTCGACGTTCCCGGGACGGACGTCGTTCTCTCGCGGCGAAGCGGTGTCCATGAACAGGTTCCTTCCAATCGTCGCGGTCGGCGCGGTGCTCCACGCGTCGCCCGCGCGGGCGGCGCAGGGGTTCGCCGTCGGCGCTCGGGCGGGCACGTTGGGGCTGGGGCCCGAGGTCGCGGTGCTGGTCAGCGACGCGGTGACCCTCCGAGCGGCCGCCGGCGTCCAGGGGTTCAGCGCCAACGTCACCTCGGTCTCGGGCTTGGCGCCGGGCAGGCGCGGCATTCTGTCCGTGCCCAGGTCGGTGTACACCTTCGGAGCCGACTTCGCCGTGCTGAACCTGCGCATCGGGGCCGGGATGATGTACAAGAAGGACGATCCGTCGTACGCGATCCGGCTCGACGAGGGAGCCACGATCGACATCGGCGACGGAGAGTACGCGGAGTCGGAGGTCAGCGTCCTGACCACCTCGCTGCGGGCGGAGTCGTGGGCGCCGTACGCGATCTTGGGTCTGGGCCAGCACTCGTCGGACGGATTCGGGCTCTTCGTGGACTTGGGCGTCGCGTTCCTCGACCGCTCGGCGCTGCACATGAGCGCGTCGGGGGACAGCGCGGTGATCAACTCTCCGGCCTTCGGCGCCGATCTGCGCGCGGAGGAGGCCAGCGTGACCGAGGACGCGGGCGACCTGCTCGGCTTCTGGCCGATCCTCTCCGTGGGCGTGCGTTTCGGCCTGGGCAGTCGCCGACGGGACCGCCTTGACTCCTGACGCGCGCTCTCGCCTGACCCGGGAGGAGTCGATTCGCTACGCGCGGCACCTCGTCCTTCCCGAGGTGGGCCGCGAAGGGCAGGAGCGACTCAAGAGCGCCCGCGTGCTGCTGGTGGGCGCGGGCGGCCTGGGCTCGCCGGCGGCGCTCTACCTCGCCGCGGCGGGCGTCGGAACGCTGGGCGTCGTGGACCCGGACGTGGTCGACGCGACCAACCTGCAGCGCCAGATCCTGCACGGCACGGGCGGACTGGGCCGCCTCAAGGTGGACTCGGCCCGCGAGCGGCTGGCCGACGTCAATCCGCACGTCTCGGTCGAGACCCATGCGGTGCGCCTCGCGTCGGCCAACGCGCTCGACGTCGTTTCGCGCTACGAGGTGGTGGTCGACGGCAGCGACAACTTCCCGACCCGATACCTGGTCAACGACGCGTGCGTCCTGACCGGACGGCCCAACGTGTACGGCGCCGTGTACCGCTGGGAGGGGCAACTGTCGATCTTCGCCGCTCCGGGCGGGCCGTGCTATCGCTGCCTGTTTCGCGAACCGCCTCCGCCGGGTCTGATCCCCGACTGCGCGACCGCCGGGGTCTTCGGGGCGTTGCCGGGGGTCGTCGGCGCCGCCCAGGCGATGGAGACCGTCAAGTGGCTGCTCGGGGTCGGCGACCCGGTCGTCGGCCGACTCCAGATCTTCGACGCGCTGGCGTATCGCTGGCGCGAGATGGAGATCCGACGGGATCCGGCCTGCGCCGTCTGCGGCGACCGGCCCACTCAGACCGAGCTGATCGACTACGACGCGTTCTGCGGAGCGGGCGCGCGGCCGGACGACCGGCGCTCGGGCGAGATCGGCCGCGTCGAGGCCGCCGCTCTGGCGGACGTCATGGCGGGCGATCCGACCCCCTTCCTCCTCGACGTGCGCGAGCCTGTCGAGTGGATGAGCGCGAACCTGGCCGACATGGGCGCGGCGTGGGTGCCGGCGGGCGAGGTCGACGAGCGCCTGGACGAGATTCCCCGGGACCGGCCGGTCGTGGTGTACTGCCACAGCGGCGTGCGCAGCATGAAGGTCGCCGAGGCCCTGGTCGAGCGCGGGTACGGGGACGTCAGGAACGTCGAGGGGGGCATCGTGGCCGTGCTGGGACTGTCGGTCGGCTCGTAGGCGCGGGAGCGGTTCCTCGAGGCCTCGACGTTCTTTGACCGGGCGCGGTCCGCGGCTACCTTGGCCTTGGTTGTACGAAACACGACCGAGGAGGCCAACGGAAGCCGGTGGAAATCCGGCGCGGCCCCGCCACTGTCAGAGGTCCGGGGGAACCCCGGAACGTCGGCTCACGCAGTGCCACTGGAGTCCCGAAGGGGGGAGTCCGGGAAGGCGAGCCGGGCGGCCTCGAGCCAGGAGACGCGTCTTCCTCGGCATCCCCCGTTCGCACGCCTCCGCGGGGAGGCCAGGGAGATCCCATGATCCAGTCGCTTCGTCACGCCGCTTCGTTCCTTCCGGCGCCTCCTCTTCGCCGTCTCCTTCTCGTCCTGGTCGCCTCGGCGGCGGCCGGGCCCGCGGCCGCGCAGGGGCCTTTCGGCCTCGACGGTCTGGTGGTCACCGCCAATCGGCTGCAGCAGCCCGATTGGGCCGCCGCCGCCCACACGACCGTCCTCGACGGCTACGAGTTGGAGCGGGCCGGCGTCGAGTACGTGAGCGACGCCCTGCGGCGGCTCTCGGGCGTCGCCTTGGTGCGTGCCGGCTCGTTCGGCGCTCTGACCTCGCTCTTTCTCCGGGGCGGGGAGTCGGACTACGTGCAGGTGATGATCGACGGGGTGCGCGTGAATCAGCCCGGTGGATCGTTCGACTTCTCCGCGCTCACGACCGACAACGTGGAGCGCATCGAGGTCGTGAGGGGGCCCGCCTCGGCGCTCTACGGCTCCGACGCGGTGAGCGGCGTCGTCCAGATCTTCACCCGTCGCGGCGACGGTCGCCCGCGGGGCGAGCTGTCGCTCCAGGGCGGCGCCTACGGCACCCTGCGCTGTCAGGGCGGCGTCTCGGGAGGCACCGGCGCTCTGTCCTACGCCTTCTCGGCGGGAGCGAACCAGACCGACGGCATCCTCCCGTTCAACAACGAGTTTCGGCAGACGACGGTCACGGGGCTCGTTCAGGCGCGGCTCGACGACGCCACCGACGCGTCGGTCTCGATTCGCCACGAGGATCGACGCTTCCACTACCCGACCGACGGCGCCGGCAACCTGGTGGACTCGACCGCCCACAGCTTCGGGGACGCGCTCTCGTTCAGCGTCGACGTGGGCCGGCGCTGGAGCGACGTCTTCGAGACCGGCGTCGGGATCGCCGTGCACGAGTCGGACTTCGGGACCGACGACACGCCGGACAGTCCGGGCGACGACGCCTACTCGAGCCTCGCCGACCTGCGCCGCGCCACCTTCGCCGCCCGCACGGCGTGGCGGCCCGGTTCGGCGGGCTCCGCGGTCGCCGCCGGGTACGAGCTCGAGCGGCAGTCGGTGCGCGACTTCAGCCAGTCCGCCTCCCCGTGGGGCGCGAGCGCGTCGCACTCCCGCAACGAGCGCCGCAACCAGGCCGTGTACGCGCAGGCGTCGGACGTTCGAGGCTCCCTGGCGCTGAACGCCGGCGCGCGCCTGGAAGCCAACGAGCGCTTCGGCCGGGCGGCGACGTGGCGCGCCGGCGTGGCGTGGCGCGCCTCCTCCGCCGGCATGCGACTCCGGGCCTCGGCGGGGACCGGGATCAAGGAACCGACCTTCTTCGAGACCTACGCCACGGGGTTCGCGACCGGAAACCCGGACCTCGAGCCGGAGACGTCGACGAGCTTCGAGGCGGGGCTGGACAAGGAGCTGGGCGACGCCGCCCGGCTCTCGCTCACGGCCTTCCGACAGAGCTATCGCAACCTCGTCCAGTACACCTCCTCGCCTCCTGCGGCGGGCGGGCCGAACTACCACAACGTGGCCGAGGCGAGCAGTCGGGGGATCGAGGCGGAAGCGAGCGCGGCGGCGGGCCCGGTTCGGCTGTCGGGCTTCTACACGCTGCTGGACACGGAAGTGGAGGACTCCGGGTTCGACGAAGGACCCTCGGCGACGTTCGTCGAGGGGGAGCCGTTGCTCCGCAGGCCGAAGCACACGGTCGGGGCGAGCGCCTTCGTCCGGATCGCGAACGGGATCGCCCTGGACGCGAGCGCGCGCCGGACGGGGGAGCGCGGCGACCGGGACTTCGGCTCCTGGCCGGCCGACCCCGTGACGCTTCCCGCCTACGCGCTGGTCGATTTGGCGGCCCGATTCGAGGTGAATCGGTGGGGGCCGGGGGTGCGCCTGACCGTGCGTTTGGACAACTTGCTCGACGAGTCCTACCAGGAGGCGTGGGGATTCGCGGCGCCGGGCCGCGCGGCGTACGTGGGCGGCAGCGTGGCCGTGGGCGGCCGCGACGGGTAGCGAAGCGACACCGACGACCGCCCGGAGGGTCGGAGACGAGTCCGACCCTCTCTCCAGGCGATCGCGCAACGAGGAGACAGGCGAGATGAATCCGAGGTTTTCCGTCGTCGCGGCGATGTTCGCGCTGGGCGTGTGCGCGCGGCTGACGCCCTACGTGTTGGCGCAGTTCGGCCTGGCGCTCGACCCGGAACGGACCGTGTGGCCGTGGAACTTCTCGCCCATGCTGCCGCTGTGCGTCTTCGGGGGCGCGTTCTTCGCGCGCGCTGGGGCGGTCTACCTGGTCCCGCTCGCCGCGTGGCTGTTGGGCGACCTGGGCGTCTTCGCGCTGACGGGGAGGGCCGACTGGGCGTTCTACGCCGCCCAGCCGGTCGTCTACCTGGCGCTGGCGCTGGTGGCGACGACGGGCTTCGCGTTGCGCGGTCGGACGTCGTGGACCCGCGTCGCGGGCGCCGGTCTGGCGTCCTCGCTCGTCTTCTTCGCGGTCAGCAACTTCGGCGTCTGGGCCTTCGGCGACGGAGTTCTCTATCCGAAGACGCTCGCGGGGCTGGTGGACTGCTACGTGCGCGCGATCCCGTTCTTCCGCAACTCCCTGGTCAGCATGGCGGTCTTCCTGCCGCTCCTGTTCAGCCGCTTCGCCCTGAGGAATCCCGCGCCCATCCCGCTGCACCGACTCGCCCCCGCCCGAACCTGATCCGAAGCGGGGCGGCGAATGTCCCACCGGATCGTCTCGCTCGTCGCGAGCGCGACGGAGATCGTGAGCGCGCTGGGGTTCGAGGATCGGCTCGTGGGCCGCTCCCACGAATGCGACCATCCGCCCGGGGTCGCTCGTCTTCCCGCCCGCTCCGCGTCGAAGGTCGACGTCGCCGCCTCGAGCCGCGCCATCGACGATGAGGTCAACGCGATCGCGGTCATGCCCTGCAACTTCGACGGCGAGCGCGCCGAGCGGGAGATGGCGGCGCTGGCCGCCCGTCCCGAGTGGCGGCGGCTCTCGGCGGTGCGCGCGGGCCGCGTCGCGATCGCCGACGGGAACCAGTACTTCAACCGTCCGGGTCCCCGCTTGGTCGAGTCCGCCGAGATCCTCGCGGAGTGCCTCCATCCCGGACGCTTCGACTTCGGGCGCCGGGGGCGGGGATGGAGACGTTGGGCTCCGCCGGTTCCTGAACGTCGCCGGACGGTTCGCGCCCCGCAGCGGTTGGAGGGCGCGGAGACCGGCCGCGTCCGCGCGCGCTGAGCGCTTCGGTCCGCGTCCGCGTCTCTTCCGCTCGCTCGTCGCGCGCGTCCGCTTCGCCCGGCGCGCTACTTTCGTAGCCACGGAATCGCGCCCCCGGGCGTCGAGCGGCTCGGAGTTCTCGCAGAGGCACGGATCGAATGGACTCGACGAGCGTCGCCGGTTCGCGACGGACAGTCGCGGCGCGACTCGCGTGCGCGACCCTCGCCTTCTTCCTGGCGCTCGTGGCGAGTTCGAGCGTCCCTCGCCCCGCCGCGGCGCAACCGGCGGCCGCCGATTCGGCCGCCGTTCTGCTCTCCGTCGCGCGCGCGTTCGAGAGCCGGGGAGAGGACGAGGTGGCACGAGCCCTCTTTCGCCACATCGTCGAGTCCTTCCCGGGGACCCCGGCCGCTCGGGAGTTGGCCGATCGGGTGGCGCGCATCGTTCGAGGCGGCGGGGAGACCGAACTCGCGGTCTGGTCCACGACGCACGGCCTGTGGCTCGGCGTCGCCGTGCCGTGGGCGCTGAACGCGGGCGACAGTTGGCACTACGGCCTGGGAATGATCCTGGGCGGCCCGGCGGGCTACCTGGGCGGGCGAGCGTACGCGGGGGCCCGGCCGGTGTCTCCCGGCCAGGCCCGCGCGATCGGATGGGGCGGAACCTGGGGCACCCTGCAGGGACTGGGGTGGGCCAACGCCTTGGAACTGGGCGCCTCGGACGGCGATCGCGACCAAGCCCGCGTCGCCGCCATGGTCGGCGGCGGAGCGGCGGGGATCCTGGTCGGCGCGCTGGCGGCTCGCCGAGAGATTCGCTCCGGGACGGCGACGGCCGCCAACCTGGGATCGCTTTGGGGCGCGTGGCTCGGGTTCGCCGGCTCGTTTCTCCTGGAAGCGGACGAAGAGGCCCGTTGGGCCAGCGCGATGGGAGTCGGGAACGCCGGGCTCGTGGGCGGCGCCCTGGTCGCCCGTCGAGCCTCGCTCAGCCGTTCCCGGGCCCGCTTGGTCAGCTTGGGCGGCTTGATCGGCGGGTTCGCCGGCCTGGGCGCCGCGATGATCGCCGGCACCGGCAACGATCGCGTTCTGGTCGGGCTGCCCGCCGCGGGCAGCGTCCTGGGGCTGGCGACGGGCGTCGCCTTGACTCGGGATCGCGACGCCGGGCCGAGGGCGGAGCCGGCGGCCGAGGCCGCGGGGGCGCCGCCGGGAGGCGCGTTGCTGAACTGGACGAACGGGAATCTCGCGCTTTCGCTCCCGCTTCCGTCGCCGGCGTGGAAATGGACGCGCCCCGGCGGCGCGGGCACGCCCTGGGCGGTGCCCCTGTTCAACGCGCGGTTCTGATCGACGCGTTCGGAGAGGCCGGGGAACGACCCGCCGCTCGCGGACCGTCGGGTTCTAGAATCCGGCCAGTCCCAGGATCGCCTCGAGCACGTCTTCCGTCTGCGGCAGGATGGCCCGTTCGAGCTGCGGCGAGTACGCGACCCAGGTGTCCAGCGCGGCCACCCGCCGCACCGGTCCGTCCAGCCAGGGAAAGAGCTCGTCGGCGATGCGGGCGGCCACCTCCGCGCCGATGCCGTGGGACAGCGCGTCCTCGTGCGCCACGATCGCCTTGTTCGTGCGCCGCACGGACTCGCCCACCGTCTCCATGTCCAGCGGCGACAGGGAGCGCAGGTCGATCACCTCGACGCTGACGCCGTGGCGGTCCTCCGCCACGCGGGCCGCGTCCATGCTCCGCTTCACCATGGCCCCGCAGGTCGCGACCGTGACGTCGCGTCCCCGGCGGACCACCTTGGCCTTGCCGAAGGGCACCATGTGGTCGGGGCCCGGATCGGGCGCCTTGTTGTGCACTTGCCGGTACAGGTGCTTGTGCTCCAGGAAGATCACGGGGTCGTCGCAGCGGATCGCCGTCCTGAGCAGTCCGTTGGCGTCGCGCGCGTTCGAGGGGAGGACGACCCGGAGGCCGGGCGTGTGCGCGAAGAGGGTGGGCGCCGTCTGCGAGTGGTAGATGCCGCCCTTGATGTACCCGCCGTAGGTGGTGCGGATCACGACCGGCGACGACCAGGTGCCCGCGGACCGGTACCGGGTGGTGGCCAGCTCGTTGCGGATCTGCATGAACGCCGGCCAGATGTAGTCGACGAACTGGATCTCGACCACGGGCTTGAGCCCCCGCTGGGCCATCCCGATGGCCCGCCCGACGATGTTGGCCTCGGCCAGCGGCGCGTTGTAGACGCGTCGGTCCCCGAAGCGCCGCTGCAGACCATGGGTGACCTTGAAGACGCCGCCCTTGCCCGCGACCTCGTCGAGCGCGCCTTCGCGGGACGCGTCGGCCACGTCCTGGCCGAAGAGCACGATCCTCGGGTCGCGCTCCATCTCCGTCCCGAGGCAGCGGTTCAGCAGATCGACCATCGTCAGCGGCGGGCCGTCCTCGGGAGCGGGGCGGTCCTCCGTGTCGAAGTCGCGGCCCGTGGGATCGACGCTCTCCGAGTAGAGCCATTTGGCGGCGGTGTCGGTCGGCGGCTGCGGGTGCTCGAGCGCCTGGTCCGCCGCCGCCTCGACCGAGGCGCGCGTGTCCGCGTCCACCCGGTCCAGTTCGCTCTCCGTCGCGACGCCGGACTCGACGAGCATGCGGCGCGTGCGCTTCAACGGATCCCGCTCCTCCTGTTCGGCGCGCTCGTCCGGCGTCCGATACTGGCTTTCGTCGTCCGAGCCGGAGTGCGAGTACGGGCGGGTGGTGCGGGCGTGCAGCAGCGCCGGTCCGCGCCGCTGCCGACACCACGCGACCGCCCGCCGAGCCGCCCGATGGCTGTCCAGCACGTCGGTGCCGTCGCAGGCGACGATCTCGAGGTCGGGAAATCCGGTCAACAGACTCGAGACGTTCCCGCCCGCCGTCTGCACCTCGACGGGCACCGAGATCGCGTACTCGTTGTCCTCGATCAGGAAGAGGACGGGCAGCTTCAGGTTGCACGCCGTGTTGAGCGCTTCCCAGAATTCGCCCTCCGACGTCGCGCCGTCGCCCGCCGTGCAGACGACGATCTCGTCGTCGGCGAACGACGTCACGTGCTTGCGGAGGCCGGGCGACTCGGTCGCCCGCAACCCCGCCTCCGCCGTGCCGACCGCCTGCAGGAACTGCGTTCCGGTCGGCGAGGAGCTCGGGGCGATGTTGAAGCGGGGGTCCGAGTAGTGGGCCGGCATCTGGCGGCCGCCGCTCGCGGGGTCCGCCTCCGCGCCCATCCCCTGCAGGAGCTGCTCCATCGGGGACACGCCGAGCGCCAGCGCGAGCGCGCGGTCGCGGTAGTAGAGATGGAACCAGTCGGAGCCCGGCCGCACGAGGTCGGCGAGCGCCACCTGGACGGCCTCGTGACCGGCGCCGGCGATCAGGAAGAAGACCTTGCCCTGCTTGTGGAGGCTCGTCTCGCGATCGTCGATGTGGCGGGCCGTGACCATGGTGCGGTACCAGGTCATGAGCTTGGACGGATCGACGCTCGGCTCCGTTTCCGTGGCCGGTCCCCGCTCCCGAGCTTTCATCGCGTCCTCGCGGCTGGGTGACGAGGGTCGTTCACGCCGTCCATCGAACAGTTTCGACCCGTTCGAGCGCCTTGTCCAGATCGCCCGGCGAGGCGGCCGGCTCGAAGCACGCCCCCCCGACGCACACGAACGCCGATCCCGGGCGGTCGATCCGTCCCTCCATGGCCGGCAGGCGAGCGACGGCCGGATCGGCGGGATCGCCACCGGCGATCACCCGGTTCGGGTGCGGATGACGGTGGGCCGCCTCCAGCATCGGAGCCGTCGAGCGGCCCGATCCGACCAGCGCGATCTCCAGCGCTTCCGTCTCTCGCGTCAGGATCGCGTCGAGGAGCCTCCCCATCCCCAGCGGGTAGCTCTCGACGGCGCCGCGTTCCCGGTCGATCACCGCGCCGGCGACGCGATCGAACCGCTTCGATCCCGTCAGGGCCGCCAGGCGGACGAGGAGCTCCGTCGCCAGCGAATTCCCCGACGGCGTGGCGTTGTCCATGACGTCGCGAGGACGCACGATGAGCGTCTCGCCGTCCGCGGGCGCGTCGTGGAACATCGCCTCGTCGTCCGTCCAGAAGCGATCGACGACGGCCTCGCCGAACCACTCGGCCTCCGTCAGCCAGCGTCCCTCGAGCGTCGCCTCGTAGAGCGAGAGGCAGGCGTTGCCCAAGGCGCCGTAGTCCTCGAGGAAGCCGTCGATGTGCACGCGCCCCCCGGCGAACACGCGGAACATCCGCTCGTCCTTGCGCATGGCGTCGAGCAGGAAGGCGCCCGCTCGCTCGGCCGCCGCCGCGTAGTCGGGTCGCCCCAGGGCCGGGCCCGCTTCGGCCAGCGTCCGAATCGTCAGTCCGTTCCAGGACGCGATCACCTTTTCGTCGCGCAGCGGATGGGGACGCGACGCGCGGCGCGCGCGGAGGACGGCCAGCGATTCCCCGAGCGCTCGCTCCAGGACCGGTCTCTCGACGCCCTCCTGGCGGGCGATGGCGTCCAGGTCGTGCGGGAGATGCAGCACGTTCCGACCCTCGAAGTTGCCCGCGTCGCTGACGTCGTGCACTCGGGCCAGCAGACGCGCGGCCTCGGGGTCCAGCGCGTCTCGGACCTCCTCGGCGGACCAGAGGTAGAACGCCCCCTCCTCGCCCTCCGAGTCGGCGTCGCGCGCCGAGTAGAAGACGCCGTCGGGCGAGGTCAGGTCCGCCAGCACGTAGTCGAGCGTCTCTTGGGCGACGCGCCCGAGGCCCGGCGCGCCCAGGACGTGCGCCCGGACCATGGCGCCCGCCACGAGCGCGTTGTCGTAGAGCATCTTCTCGAAGTGCGGGACGTGCCAGCGGGCGTCCACTGAGTACCGGTGGAAACCGCCGCCGACGTGGTCCCGGATGCCGCCCGCCGCCATCCGGGTCAGCGTGTGCACGGCCATCGAGACGCCCCGCCGGTCGTCCTTCCCGGTCAGGCCGCCCGTGCGCAGAAGAAACGCCAGCACGTCCGGCTGGGGGAACTTGGGCGCTCCCCCGAAGCCGCCGTGGACGGCGTCGAAGTTCCGCGTCGCGTGCGCCACCGCGTGGGAGAGCGCGTCCCTCGGCGGGCCGTCCGCCGAGCCTCCGGGGGACGGGCGCCGAGCGGCGCCGCTTCTCTCCACGACCGCCGTCAGTTCGGCGCCCGCGCGGCGGACGTCGGCGGGGCGTTCGCGGTACGCGCGGGCCGCCGCCGCGAGGACCTGGCGAAAGGACGGCATGCCCCGGCGCGGCTCGGGCGGAAAGTAGGTGCCGCCGTGGAAGGGCGCGCCGGCGGGCGTCAGGAACGCGGTCAGCGGCCACCCGCCGTGGCCCGTCAGCGCCTGCACCGCCCGCATGTAGACCGAGTCGACGTCCGGCCGCTCCTCCCGATCCACCTTGACGCTGACGAACGCTTCGTTCATCGCCCGGGCCGTCTCCGCGTCCGCGAAGGACTCGCGCTCCATGACGTGGCACCAGTGACAGGCCGAATAGCCGATCGACAGCAGGACGGGCCGATCGAGCTCGCGCGCCCGGGCGAACGCCTCCTCGCCCCAGGGATGCCAATCGACGGGGTTGTCGGCGTGCTGCAGGAGGTAGGGACTCGTTTCGCGCGCGAGGCGATTGGCCATGGACCCGGGACTCCGGCGGATGGACGCGGACGGTCCGGGCTGTCGGGAGGTCGGCCCGGAAGACGCAGAAGTCTAAGCCAGGCCGCGGGGGCGCGGACGGGTCCCGCGAGCCCCGGACCGGCCGCCTCCGGTATATTGAGCGACGATGCCCAAGTCCGCGGGAGGGTCCCTTCGAGCGCGGGCGCGTCCGGGTCGCTCGAGGACCCGCGTGAGCGCCTCCCTCCGGCCCTATCTGCGTCTGGCGCTCCGGCGTCCCGCGCTCCTGCCGGCGATGATCTCGGCCGCGTGGGCGTTTCGGGCTCGGGGCTGGCATCGCCGCCCGCCGTTCCTGCCCCTCCCGTCGCGCGCCTACATGGAGTGGCGCGCCGAGACCGCCTACGGCGACCCCGGCGCCGAGGCGCCGCCCGACGAGATCGCGCGCTTTCTCGTCTGGTCCCGCCGGATGCGTCGCCGCATGCGTCGCCCCTCGGGCACGCGACTCCGGGTCAAGCTGGCGGCGCTGGCGGCCGTCGCGGCCCTCGCCGTTTGGGCGAACCTGTGGGCCGCGGACAACGAGACGCTCCTGCGGGCGGCGGCTTCGGCCGGGTACGGAGGACTGTTCGGAGTCGCCGCCGTCAGCGGGTTCAACTTCGTCGCCCCCGTCCCGGTCGTCGTGTTCTACCCGTTTTTGATGGAGTCGGGCTTCGCGCCGATCCCGACGATCGCCGTCATCGCGGTCGGCATGACCGCGGGAGATCTGCTGGGCTACATGATCGGAAGCGCGTCTCGAGACGTGCCTCTGGCCCGTCTCGCCGCCCTCGAGGCCCGCGTGGAGGCGCTGCGCCTTCGCCATCCGTTCTTGCCCTATCTTCTCTTGTTCGTCTACGCGGCCGCCGTCCCCCTGCCCAACGAACTGGCGGTCGTCCCGCTCGCCTTTTCCGGGTGTTCCCTGTTCGGCGTCATGTCCTCGGTGCTGCTCGGCAACGCGATCTTCAACGCGGCGGTGGCCCACGGGCTGGTCTGGATCTTCGGAACGCAGTGAAGCGGTGCGCGTCGTGGGCCTCACCGGGAACGTGGCCGCGGGCAAGTCGGCGCTCGCCGACCACTGGCGCGCCGCCGACGTCCCGGTGCTGAGCATGGACGAGCTGGCCCGCGAGGCCGTGGAGCCGGGATCGCGGGCGCTGGCCCGCATTCGGCGGCGCTTCGGTCCCGGCGTGATCTCCGCGGACGGATCGCTCGACCGGGACGCGCTGCGCCGCATCGCGTTCGGCGACGCGCGGGCGCGCTCCGCGCTCGAGCGCATCGTGCATCCGGAGGTCGGACGCCTGAGGGACGAATGGACGCGGCGGCGGCGGGCGGCCGGCGCGCCGCTCGCCGTTTGGGAGGCGCCTCTGCTCTACGAGACGGGCATGGACGAAGAGGTCGACTTCGTCGTTGTCGTCCGGGCGCCGGAGGCCGTGCGGGAACGGAGGATGGTCGAGAACCGGGGCTTGGCGCCGGAAGAAGCGAAGGCGATGATGGCGGCGCAGGATCCCGAGGAGGGCAAGGCGGCCCGGGCCGACGCGGTCGTCGTGAACGACGGGACCCCGGCGGCGCTGGCCGCGCGCGCGGCGGAGCTTCTGGACGAGATGCGGAGGGCCGGGCCGTGAGCGCGATTCGCGAGCCCGGAACCCGCCACGGCGCGGAGGGCTGGATGGACCACCGCGCCGGCATGCAGCGGGTCCTGGAGGCCTTCTCCGGCGTCTCCACGGCGGTCGTCACCACGCACGTGAACGCGGACGGCGACGCGGCCGGCTCGGCGGTCGCTCTCGCCGCCTTCCTGAGGCGGCGGGGCGTGCGGGCGTGGATCGCGCTGTCGACGCCGTACCCCGAGCACCTGAGGTTCCTGCTTCCCGATCCCCGATGGCTCCTCGAGCCCCTCGACGACGCGGCGAGACGTCGCTGCCGCGAGGCCGATCTGGCCGTCCTGGTCGACGCGTCGGACTTGCACCGGGTCGGGAAGGTCCGCTCCGCGATCAAGAATCTCCCCAAGGTCGCGATCGACCATCATCCCGAGACTCCGCGCACCGTCGAGGGCGTGACGCTCGTGGACACGCGCGCGTGCGCCGCCGGGCTCCTGGTCCAGGAGCTGATCGAGGAGGACGGCGCCCCTTGGACGGCCCAATTGGCCGACGCGCTCTACATCGCGATCATGACGGACACCGGCGGCTTTCGCTTCGACAACGTCGACGCCGACTGTCTCAGGGCGGCGGCCCGGCTGGTCGAACGGGGCGCGAAGCCGGCGGAGCTGTTTCGGGCCGTCTGGAGCCAGTACCGCCCCCGGCGCATGGAGCTCCTGCGCGAGTCCATGGCGACGCTGAAGATCCACCCCGAGGGTCGAATCGCTTGGATGACCGTGCCCTGGGAGGCGTTCCAGCGCCTGGGGGCGACGCTCGACGACCTCGAGGGGTTCGTGGACGTGCCCCGCGACGTCGCGGGCGTCGACGTCGCGATCCTCTTTCGCTCGACGACCGACGGACGCGTCAAGGTGTCGCTGCGGTCCCAGGCGCCGGTCGACGTGAGCGCCGTGGCGAAGGCGCTGGGCGGCGGCGGACACGTCCGGGCGGCCGCCACCGTCATTCGGGGACCCATGGACCGCGCGATCGACACCGTGGTTCGCTTGGTCGAGCGGCGACTGCCCGAGAGGAGCGGGACGGCCGCGTCGGCCCCGACCGCCGGATGAGCGCGCGAGCCCGCCTCGCGACTCCAACCGGCGCCCCCGCCGACGACGGTCCGGGGGTTCCCGAGGCTCTGCCGCGGACTCTGCGGGAGGTGGGCGACCGTTTGGGGGTCGTCGCGCTGGACCGTCTCTGGGTCTTTCCGCCGCTCGTCCAAGGGCGCCGGGAGTGGGGCTTGGTCGCGGCCAGCCGCTTCGACGGCGGCGGGACGAGAAGGGTGGTCACGGCGCGCTACCACGCGGTGCGCACCGGCCGGGGGCTGTACCTGGACACTCGCCTGACGGACGAGGGGACGGCGCCGCCCGAACGCCTGGACCGCGTGATGGAGGGCGTGGCCAAGCGCGGACCCGAACCGCTGGGAAGAGCGAGGGCCATCGACGTGGAGGGCAGCGTCGACGCGTTCGAGGCCGTGATGGCGCAGTTCGACGACGGGCTCTTCGTCGAACCGGTGCGCGGGCGACCGTCGCGCGTGGCCTCGGGGGGCGCGGCGTGAACGGGCGCTGGCGGCGAGGGACGGCGGGTCGTCGGGATCCGGCGGGTCCTGCGCTCGGTTAGGGCCGTCGATGCCGAGCCACAGGGATCCCGGCGCCGCCGCGCGGACCGGCGCGCGCCCCAACCGTGTCGTGCCGGACGGGCTCGAGGGCCTGCCTTGGGAAGCGCCTCGCGTCTTCCTGGGCTTGGACGGCCGACTCGCCACGCCGCAGGGCGCGTCCACTTGGGTCCTGCCCGTTCCCTACGAGGCGACGGCGAGCTGGGGGACGGCGACGCGCAACGGTCCGCAGGCCGTCATCGACGCGTCGCGGTACGTCGAGCTGTTCGATCATGAACTCGAGCGCGATCCTTCGGAGAACGGCGTGTACACGTTCCCCGCCCTGGAACTCGTTCGGGGGGACGCGGAGCGCGCCATGGCCGAGCTGGAGGGCGCCTTCGAGCGGGTGCTCGACGCCGCCGACGGTCGGCGCGTGATCGCGCTCGGCGGCGAGCACGCGATCTCGGCGCCGTTGATTTCCGCTTGGGCGCGGCGGACGCCGGCCCGCCTGACGGTCCTCCAGTTCGACGCCCACCTCGATCTTCGCGACGAGTTCGGCGGCAGCCGGTGCTCGCACGCGTGCGCGATGGCGCGGGTGGTCGATTCGGTCGACCTGGTCGCCGTGGGGGCCCGCGGAATCGCCGCCGAGGAGTGGCGCGCGGCGCGCGATCGGGACAACGTGCGCGTGTTCACCGACGAGGACTGCCGCCGTGACGGCCGCTGGCTCGACCGGGTCGTCGACGCCCTGGGGGACGTCGTCTACGTCACCTTCGACGTGGACTACCTCGATCCGGCGCTCGCGCCGGCGACCGGGACGCCGGAGCCCGGCGGCGGCGCCTGGCATCCGACGCTCGAGGCGCTCCGGCGGGTCTTCGCCGAACGCGTCGTCGTGGGCGTCGACGTCGTGGAGCACGCGCCGGTTCCGGGGCTGGTCGCGCCGGATTTTATGGTCGCCAAGCTGGTCTACCGGATGATCGGATACTGGGAGGAGGGATCGTGAGCGCGCTTCGGGGAGGGCCGCGGTCGATGCGGAGTCCGACCGCCCGATGAACGAGTCGGTCGGCGTCGTCCTCGTCTTCACCGCGGGCGTGCTGTCGTTCCTGTCTCCGTGCGTGCTGCCCCTGGTTCCCAGCTACCTGTCGTTCGTGACGGGCATGTCGCTCGAGGATCTCCAGGAGGGGGTCGACCGCCGTCGGGTCCTGACGCACGCGCTCCTGTTCGTGACGGGCTTCACGCTGATCTTCGTGCTGCTCGGCGCTTCGGCCTCGTTCATGGGCCGATTCCTGAACTACTACAGCGACTGGGTCGCGCGCGTCGGCGGCGTGATCGTCATCGTCCTGGGCCTCCACCTGACCGGCGCGTTCAAGCTCGTGCCGCTGATGCGCGAAAAGCGGGTGCACCTCGCCGACAAGCCGGCCGGGTACGTGGGCACGGTCGCCGTGGGGCTCGCGTTCGGGGCCGGCTGGACGCCCTGCATCGGGCCCGTTCTGGGGGCGGTCCTCACGATGGCCGCGTCGCAGCAGAGCCTGGGCCGCGGGACCGCCCTGCTGTTCGTATATTCGTTGGGCCTCGCGGCGCCGTTCGTCCTTTCCGCGCTCGCGCTGGAGCGGTTCCTGGGCGCGTTCGCGCGGTTTCGGCGGTTCCTGCCCGCGGTCCAGATCGCGGCCGGCGCCTTGCTGATCGCCCTGGGCCTCTTGCTCGTGACCGGTTCGTTCGTGACGCTCGCCGCCTGGCTGAACCGATTCGCCCCCGAGTTCCTTTTGGAGCGCTTGTAACGTGGCCTTGGTCCCCTCCACCATGCTGGCCTTGGGCTCTCCGGCCCCGGACTTCTCGCTGCCCGAACCGGCCACGGGCCGAACGGTCTCGCTCGCCGACTTTCGGCGCGCGGACGCCCTGCTCGTGGCGTTCTTGTCGAACCACTGCCCCTTCGTCCATCACATCGCGGACCACTTCGCCCGCCTCGCCGACGAGTACCGGGCACGGGGCGTCGGCGTCGTCGCGATCAACGCGAACGACGTGGCCCGCTACCCGGACGACAGCCCGGAGAGGATGAAGGAGGAGGTCGCCCGACGGGGCTACGGGTTTCCGTACCTCTTCGACGAGTCGCAGGACGTGGCCAAGGCGTACCGCGCCGCGTGCACGCCCGACTTCTTCCTCTACGATGGCGAACGCGCCTTGGCGTATCGGGGCCAGTACGATTCCAGCCGCCCGTCGCTGTCCGCGCCGGTCACGGGGAGAGACTTGGCCGGGGCCATGGACGCGGTGTTGGCCGGCGAGGCGCCGTCCGAAGAGCAGACGCCTAGCGTCGGGTGCAACGTCAAGTGGAAGCCCGGCGGGGAGCCGGAGTGGTTCGGGTAGGTTCAACGTAGGACTCGGGCCCGCTAGAGCGGGCCGTCCGCAGGGCTTCGCGGGCGTAAGCGGTTCCTGGCGACGACGGTTGGTTGCGGAGCTGCGACGGTCTCCGATTCGCGGACGACCGCTCTTGGATCGGCCCTGGAGGCTGTTCGGAGAGCTTGGGGACGCATGGGGCGCGAATCGACGCGAGCGCCTGCGTTGTGGGATGGCAAGCGCTGGAAACGCATCGCGTTGGCGATCTTCGCCAACGCGATGCGAAGACGAGCGGAGTGGAGCTCGGCGCTTGTCCGCCAAGCGGGTCCGGCGTAGGATGGCACGAGCCGACCGGAGAAGGACGACCCCCGCCCCTGGGAAATCGCTGACGTGAAGATCGCCTCGGACCTCTGGCGGAAGTACTTGAGGGTTCGAAGCGCGGCCGTGCGCGGCGACCCCGTCGCGCAGGCCGCCTTGGGCTCGATGTTCCTCAAGGGCGAGGAAGTGCTCGAGAACCACGCCGAGGCCGCGCGCTGGTTCCAAGCGGCGGCCGAACAGGGGGACGCCGACTCCCAGTTGGTCGTCGGCGCTCTGTACGCCGACGGGATCGGGGTGCAGAAGAGCGACGGCGAGGCCGCCCGCTGGTACCGGACCGCCGCCGAGCAAGGGGACGTCGAGGCCCGGATCAGGCTCGGCGCCATGTTCGCCCACGGCAAAGCCAAGGCTCCCGACGCCGAGGAAGCGGTTCGCTGGCTCGACGCTGCGGCGGAAAGGGGCGACGCCGCCGCACAGCGCTGCCTGGGCATCATGCACTGGACCGGCGCCGGCGTGCCGGAGAGCGACGTCGAGGCGGCGCGTTGGTTTCGGGCCGCGGCCGAGCAGGGCGACGCACCCGCCCAACTCAGGCTTGGGTTGATGCTGATGAGGGGCAAGGGCGCGTCCGCCGATCCCGTGGAAGCGGCCCGCTGGATCCGGGCCGCTGCCGACAACGGCGACGCCGACGCCCAACGTCTCACCGGCATCATGCACCGCAGCGGCGAAGGCGCGCCGAAGAGCGACGCCGAGGCGGCGCGCTGGTTTCGGGCGGCCGCCGACCAGGGCGACGCCGGATCCCAGTTTCGGCTCGGCACCCTGTGCGCCAAGGGCGCCGGCGTGCCCAAGAGCCGCCGCGAAGCCCTGCGGTGGTTTCGGGCGGCCGCCGATCAAGGCCACGTCCACGCTCAGTTCAACCTGGGCGTCATGTACGCGAAGGGAGACGGCGTGCGGAAGAACGACGCGGAGTCCGTCCGCTGGTACCGTGCCGCTGCGGAACAGGACGACGTGGCCGCCCAAGTCGCGCTGGGCCTCCGGTACGCCAAGGGCAAGGGGGTGCCGAAGGACGTCGTCGAGGCCTATGCGTGGGCGATCCGCGCGACGACCCGCAGCGGCGAGTCGCCTCGCCACGCGCGAAGACTCGAGCGGCGTCTGCGGCGTCGGATGTCGCGCAGGCTTCGCGCCCGCGCGCGCGAGCGGAGCCGCCAGCTACCGGTCCGCGAAGACGAGAGCGCGTGACGTTGCCCGGTCGATGAGGTGGTCCCGAGTCGGCCGCGCCCGTGGGCCCTGCGGAAGGCGCGACTTGGCGTGCTCGACGGTTGTCAGCTCTCGGCCGACCGGGCATGATTGGTGATGGGATCAGGCATCGCCACGCGTCGCATGCCCGGCCTCTCCACGCTCGATCGAGCCTGCCCATTGGGAGTGCGCGGTGATCGCGGGGGACGTCGACGGGGTCGGAAGCGGCCGAGACAGGCCAGGAGATGGGATGAGCGGAAGCGGAGGCGAACGCAAGGGAGCGCCGCTGAGCCGGATGGACAGGCGGAGCCTCTCGGAGCGCGACGTCTGCACGAAGTTCATCACGCCCGCGTTGCGCGAGGCAGGGTGGGACGAGGTGTCGCAGCTGCGCGAGGAGGTGACGTTCACCGCGGGCCGAATCGTCGTGCGCGGCAAGCTGGCGGTGCGCGGCAAGCGCAAGCGCGCCGACTACGTCCTCTACTACAAGCCGAACATCCCGATCGCGGTGATCGAGGCCAAGGACGCCAACCACAGCGTCGGAGACGGCATTCAGCAGGCGCTGGACTACGCCGAGACGCTGCAGGTTCCGTTCGCGTTCTCCTCGAACGGCGACGGCTTCGTGTTCCACGACCGCACGGGGGGCGGCAGCCCTCCGGAGACCGTCTTGGCGCTCGACGAGTTTCCGTCGCCGGACGATCTGTGGGAGCGGTACCGGGCTTGGAAGGGGCTGACGTCGGAGGCCGAGGAGGTCGTTCTCCAGGACTACTTCGAGGACGGTAGCGGCAAGACGCCGCGCTACTACCAAGTCAACGCCGTCAACGCCACCGTCGAGGCCATCGCGAAGGGACGGAACCGCGTCCTGCTCGTGATGGCCACGGGCACGGGCAAGACGTACACGGCGTTCCAGATCATCTGGCGGCTGTGGAAGGCGCGGCGGAAGAAGCGCATCCTGTTCCTCGCCGACCGCAACGTGCTCGTCGACCAGACGATGGCGAACGACTTCCGCCCGTTCGGCGCCCGCGGCGCGATGATCAAACTGAAGCGCGACATCGACAAGTCCAAAGAGGTCTACCTCGGGCTCTACCAGGCGATCACGGGACCCGAGGAGGCTCAGAAAGCGTATCGGGAGTTCACGCCGGGGTTCTTCGACCTGATCGTGATCGACGAGTGTCACCGGGGCAGCGCCGCCGAGGACTCGGCGTGGCGCGAGATCCTCGAGTACTTCTCCGCCGCGACCCAGATCGGCCTCACCGCGACGCCGAAGGAGACTGAATACGTCTCGAACATCGAGTACTTCGGGGAGCCGGTGTTCTCCTACTCCCTGAAGCAGGGCGTCGACGACGGATTTCTCGCGCCCTACAAGGTGGTCAAGGTCCACATCGACCGGGACGTCGGAGGTTGGAGACCGGAGAAGGGGCAACTCGACCGCGATGGCGAGGAGGTGGAGGATGGGGAGTACGGTCCCGGAGATTTCGACCGTACGGTGGTCCTCGACGGCCGCACGAAGGCGGTTGCGAAGAAGGTCACGGAATTCCTGAAGGGGAGCGGCGACCGCTTCCAGAAGACGATCGTCTTCTGCGTCGACCAGGAACACGCGGATCGGATGCGGAGAGCGCTGGTCAACGAGAACGCCGATCTCGCCCGGGGGGATTCGCGGTACGTGATGCGGATCACTGGCGGGGACGAAGCCGGAAAGAGAGAACTGGGGAACTTCATCGACCCGGAATCGAGGTACCCCGTTCTCGTCACCACGTCGCGGCTGCTTTCAACGGGCGTCGATGTCCAGACGTGTCGGCTGATCGTGCTCGACCGAAAGGTCGGGTCGATGACCGAGTTCAAGCAGATCGTCGGTCGAGGCACCCGGGTGCACGAGGACACGGGCAAGCTCTACTTCACGCTCATCGATTTTAGGGGCGCGACGGGTCATTTCGCGGATCCGGAGTTCGACGGCGAGCCGGAGCAGATCTACGAGCCCGGACCGGACGGCCCCGTGGTCCCGCCCAACCCGCCGCCGGACAAGCCCGACAACGGCGAAGCCACCAACGGCGGCGATCAGCCGAAGCCGCCACCGCCCGGGACGCCGAAGATCTACGTCGACGGAATCAAGGCCTGCATCGTCGCTGAGCGAGTGCAGTACCTGGACGGGCACGGCAAGCTCGTCACCGAGTCGCTTCGCGATTTCACGCGCAGGGCGCTTCGCAGGCGCTTCGCCAGCCTGGACGACTTCCTGAACCGCTGGAACGGCGAGGGGCGCAAGCAGGCGATCGTCGACGAGATGGACTCCGAGGGTCTGTCGCTGACGTTGATCGGCCAAGAGTTGGACGTGGATCTCGACCCCTTCGATCTCGTCTGCCACATCGCGTTCGACGCCAAGCCGCTGACCCGCAGCCAACGGGCCGCGAGCGTCAGAAAACGGGACGCGTTCACCAGAAACGGCGGCCGAGCCCGAGCCGTGCTCGACGCCCTGCTCGACAAGTACGCCGACGAAGGCGTGCTCGATCTCGACGACGCCAGGGTCCTCAGGATCCCGCCTCTCGACCGTCTCGGCACGGCGGTCGAGCTGGTCCGCGCCTTCGGTGGAAAGTCGGCCTACCAGCGGGCCGTTCTCGATCTGCAGTCGGAACTCTACCGGGAGAGCGCCTGATGTCGGTCGGCACGCTCGTCAAGTCAATCCAGGACGTCATGCGCAAGGACGTGGGCATCGACGGCGACGCTCAGCGCATTAGCCAACTGTGCTGGATGTTCTTCCTCAAGATCATCGATGACCAGGACCACGAACTCGAACTCCTGCACAACGACTATCGGTCGCCGATCCCCGCACGCCTCCGGTGGCTGAACTGGGCCGCCGACCCCGAGGGCATCACGGGCGAGGAGCTCCTCGACTTCGTCAACGCCGATCTCTTTCCGTCGCTGAAGGACCTCCCGAATCGGTCCGGCAACCGGGCCAGCGTCGTGCGGGACGTGTTCGAGGACGCCTACAACTACATGAAGTCCGGCTACTTGCTTCGGCAGGTCGTCAACAAGATCAACGGAATCGACTTCAATCGCCTGGCCGACCGAGAGCACTTCGGCGACATCTACGAGCGGCTCCTGAACGATCTGCAGTCGGCCGGGAACGCGGGCGAATACTACACACCGCGAGCCGTGACCACGTTCATGGCCCGGATGATCGACCCGAAACCGGGGGAGACGCTGCTCGATCCGGCGTGCGGCACCGGGGGGTTCCTGACGTGCTCGATCCGCCACATGCGCGAGCGGGGATACGTGAGGCGGACGGGAGACTGGCGTAACGTACACGCCTCGTTGCGCGCCTTCGAGAAGAAGCCGCTCCCGCACATGCTCGCGGTCACGAACATGCTGTTGCATGGAGTCGAGGACCCGTCTTTCCTGCGTCACGACAACACCCTGGCGAGACCCTACACGTCTTGGAGTCGGGACGAGCGCGTCGACGTCGTGCTGACCAATCCTCCATTCGGCGGCCAAGAGGAAGACGGTGTCGAGACGAATTTCCCGCAGCACTTCCGAACGCGGGAAACGGCCGACCTCTTCCTTGCGCTGATCGTCCGCCTCCTCAAGCCGGGTGGCCGGGCCGCCGTGGTTCTGCCCGACGGATCCCTGTTCGGCGAGGGCGTCAAGACTCGGCTCAAGGAACATTTGACGAGTGAATGCAATCTACACACTATCGTGCGCCTGCCAAACTCGGTTTTCCGCCCCTACGCTTCGATCGGAACGAACCTACTGTTCTTCGAGAAGGGAGAACCGACCAGAGACGTTTGGTTCTGGGAGCATCTCGTGCCCAAGGGCCAGAAGGCCTACTCCAAGACCCGGCCCATCCGGGCGGAGCACCTCGACGACTGCGCGGAGTGGTGGGGTGGAGCGGAGCGCGAGGACCGCGAAGATGGCGATCGCGCCTGGAAGGTGAACATCCATGAGATCAAGGCACGCGGCTACAACCTCGACATCAAGAATCCGCATACGGAGGAAGTGGATCATGGGGATCCCGAGGCGCTTTTGGAGGAGTTGAACGCCGTCGAGGCCGAAGTGGTGTCGGTGCGAAATCAATTGACGCGAATCCTGGCCGAGGCGGTGCTCCGATGAATGCCGAGCGCCTTATCGCCCTCTACGACCGGGTGGCCGACGCGCCGGATGCTGTCGCTCGCCTACGACGGTTCGTGCTGGACTTAGCCATGCGGGGCCATCTGGTGGAACAAGACGTCAAGGATGAACCGGCTACAGCGCTCCTTGATCAAGCACGATACCGTCTTCGGAAGCGCGCCAAGTCTGCCAAGCGAGTCCGGTGGATTGAAACCGGGGCGGTAGAACCTGACGAGATCAACGTGCGTGTTCCTAGTGGGTGGCTACCTGCACGTGTGAACGACACGGCTCTGTACGTCAATGGGTTGGCTTTCAAACCTGCCGACTGGAAAAAATCAGGTACGCCGATCATTCGTATCCAGAATCTCACCGATTCTGCGAAGGGGTTTAATTTCGCTTCCGGTACGTTCCCGGATGAAGTTGTGGTACGATCTGGTGACATCTTGGTCTCATGGTCAGCGACCCTTGGAGCGTTTAGATGGGAGCGGGAAGATGGTGTCCTCAATCAGCACATTTTTCGCGTGATCCCAGATAACGACCTTACAACCCGGGAGTACTTGTTGTTACTCCTAAAGAACGCGATTCGAGAAATGGCGGAAAGCAGGCACGCTCACGGGTTGGTTATGAAGCACATCAATCGTGGTCCATTCTTGAATCATATCGTATTGATACCACCCCTCGCCGAGCAGCACCGCATCGTCGCCAAGATCGAGGAACTCATGGCGCTTTGCGACCGGTTGGAGGAGACCCGTGCGGCTCGGGAGCACACCCGCGACCGCTTGACCAAGGCCAGCTACGCTCGTTTGAACGCCTCCGACGCGGACGCCTCTTCGTTTCGGGCCCACGCGCGGTTTTTCGTGCGCTCGCTTCCCGCACTGACCGCGCGCGCCGATCAGATCAAGCAGATGAAGCGGGCCATTCTCGACCTAGCCATGCGGGGGAAGCTAGTGGAACGAGATTTCCCAGAAGAGCCAATCTCAAAACGGCCCCTCGGGGAAGTTGCGATCATCATTGCAGGACAGTCACCGCCTGGAAGCACATACAACGAAGCCGGCCTTGGGGTGCCGTTTTTTCAGGGAAAGGCGGACTTTGGTGACTTACACCCTGTCGCACGAAGATGGTGTACCGCTCCCAAGAAAATGGCCGAAATGGGCGATATTCTCATATCGGTTCGTGCGCCGGTAGGGCCTACGAACATTGCGAAAGAACGGTGTTGTATTGGACGTGGTTTGTCAGCGATTCGCCCCGATGAGACTGTAATGCTGCGCGATTTTGTTCATTGGAGCATAAGGCATGGTGAGCCAGACTTGGTGGCCAAAGGGCAAGGAAGTACCTTTACGGCGATTCGGCAAAAGGACTTGAAGTCTCTCCTGGTTCCTGTTTTTCCGCTCCAAGAACAACGCCGTATCGTCGCCAAAATCGAAGAGCTCATGGGGCTTTGCGATCAGATGAAAGCGAGCCTAAATGTCTCAACAGGTGCGCGCACTCGTCTTTTCTCTTCCCTTCTTCATGAGTCGTTGACTCCCAACGGAAATCATGTCTGTGGCATTGATGGCTTTGGGAGATCAGGGAATCAATAAGGATTCGGTGTCCAGTTAACGTTATGGATATTAAGAAGTGACGCGAAATGAAGATATCCAGCTGCAGCTCGCTTTGGGCGAGGACGGCAGGTGGGAGTTTAAGGAGGCGAGCTTCGTGCGGGATGGCAACCGCTTATCGAGTTCGATGGAGAAGCAATTCGCTTCCGCGATGATCGCGTTCGCCAATTCCAACGGGGGACGATTGTTGGTGGGCGTAAGAGACGACGGATCGCTACAAGGGCTGTCGCGAAAGCGTATGGATGCGGTGGTCGATTCGCTTAGTGCTATTGGGCGAGATGGAGTGAAACCAGCGTTGCGGTTCGATGTGCAGCGCCGACTTTTGGACGGCAAGGCGTTCGTGCTCGTGGAAGTGCCTCGGGGAGATACGCTGCACGAGTACAAGGGGGAGACGTGGGAGCGCGCTGGAGCAAGCAATCGGCGGCTGACGGGCGACGAGCCTATGCGGTTGGCGCAGAGACGCGGACAAGGTAGGCGTCTCGGATTCGACCAGCAGACGGTGTCGGGTACCGGCTTTGACACCTTGACGCCTGGGATCTGGATGGCGGTCTTGAGTGCTGAGGGACTTCGGGCGCCGGAATCGGCTTTGGAGAAAATGGGGCTTCTAGCCCGGGATGCGTCGGGCGTCCGGTGCGCGACCGTGGCTGGCCTTCTACTGTGCACCCGGAATCCAGAGGAGTGGGTTCCCAGCGCAGTCTTGACAGCGACGCACTATCGCGGGTTGGATCGGGCGAGCGGCCAGGTGGACGCCCAGGAGATTCGCGGCCCGTTGCAGCGCCAGATCGAGGAAGCGGTGGGATTTGTGCGGCGGAACATGCGAGTGGCAGCCCGCAAGATGCCAAATCGCATCGACATGCCACAGTACAGCGAGAAGGCCGTTTTCGAGGCGGTGGTCAACGCGGTGGCGCATCGAGACTACTCGGTCAGGGGCAGCAGGATCCGGCTGTCGATGTTCTCCGACCGCCTGGAAATCCAGTCTCCCGGCGCGCTGCCCAATGGTGTGACCATCGACAACATGCGATCAAGGCAGTCTACCCGGAACGAAGTCGTCGCTTCCGTACTGGGCAGGATGGGCGTGGGCGACGTCGGTGGCTCGTCGGACCGTCGCTTCTTCATGGAGCGGCGCGGGGACGGCGTCCCCGTGATCTTTCGCGAGACGCGCGAACTTGCGGGACGCTCCCCCAAGTACCGGCTGATCGACGGTGCGGACGTGTTGCTTCGAATTCCCGCGGCGCCGCAGGACGCCACCGCGGTCCGCGCCGTGGTCGCCGTGAGGTCCGCTGGGCGCCCGGTCGAAGGCGCGGACGTTCTCGCCCTGTTTCCGAACGGGACCTCGAAGCGGGCGGTCTCGAACCAACACGGCGAAGCCACGTTGGACCTCTACACCGCGGCGTTGCCGATGACCGTATTCGGCGCGGCCCTCGGATACGGCGCCGGCGTGACGCGTGACTGGCTCCCCTCCGCTTGCGCGCTCGAGCTCGATCTCCCGCCGCTTCCGCGCGGCGGCAGCGCGGTCTTCACCGAAGGCACCGGTCGACTTCCCGGGTTGAGCGGGACGCTGAATCCGGTGCGCGATACGCAAGACCGAACCTACCTCTACACCCACAACGTCGCTGTGGGCCAAGGGCGACCGCAGCCCGTGCTCTTCGCGCCCAGCGAGACCGAGCTCCGACTGACCGACGCGGAAGGCGTCGTGCGCATCGCGCGGATCGTCGAGATCGTCGGCCGTTCCGCACTCGTGGAGTATTGGGCGCCGGACGAGTAGGGGACGAAGGATCTCCGTTCGAGGTCCGAGATCGTCGATGGTCCGATGGCCCGGCGCTGGCGCGGCGCTCCCCTTCGACACCCGTCGTCCGACATGCTTGCGCCGGCGCCGCGACGGGGTTCGGCCCTACGCCGCCCCCGCCAAGTCCTGCTCCAGGATCTGCCTCCTGAGCAGAGCCGCGTAGGTCCCGCCCCGGGCGACCAGCTCGTCGTGACGCCCTCGCTCCACGATCCGCCCGTCCTCGAGCACCAGGATCAGGTCTGCGTCCTTCACCGCCGTCACCCGGTGGGAGATGACGAACGCGGTGCGACTTGCGAACTCGTTGCGCAGCCCCTCGAGGATCTTCGACTCCGTGTCGGTGTCCACCGCGCTCAGCACGTCGTCCAGGATCAGAACCGGCGGATCGATGGCGAGTGCGCGGGCCAAGGCGGCTCTCTGCTTCTGCCCGCCGGAGAGATTGATCCCGCGCTCGCCCAGGCGCGTGCGGAATCCGTCCGGAAACCGCTCGACGGCTTCGTCGAGATGCGCGGCTCGCGCCGCTTCCCGCACGCGGGCGTCCCGGTCGGCCCCGTCGACCGACTCCGGCAACCCGAGCGCCACGTTGCGGTCCAGGCGGTCGGAGAAGAGAAAGCTGTCCTGCGGGGCGAATCCGATTCGGGTGCGCACGTCCGCCGGGTCGTACCGGGGAAGGGGAACGCCGTCCAGCAACACGGTACCCGAGGTCGGGTCGTACACGCGGGCGATCAGGGAGACCAGCGTGCTCTTTCCCGATCCCGTGGGCCCGACGACGGCGACGGTCGTTCCGGGCTCGGCCACGAAGGAGACGTCCTCGAGCACGAGTCGTCCCGGTGCGCCTCGGCCCCCGGACCGGTCGAGATCCCGCTCCAGCGTCGGCGCGGTCTCCGCGCCCGCCTGCCCGTCCCGATCGGCTACGGGCGCTTGGACGGGATACCGAAACGACACGTTGCGAAACTCGATCGCCGCGGCTCCGGCGGGGGGCGGGTGCGCCTTGGCGGGCGCGGCGATCATGGGCTCGGTGGCGAAGACCTCGTTGATGCGCCTCATCGACGCGGCGCCGCGCTGGAAGAGGTTCACCACCCACCCCAGGGCGATCATCGGCCAGGCCAGGAGGGCCAGGTAGAAGGAGAAGGCGACGAAGTCGCCCGCGGTCATCGCGCCCGACATGACGAGATGCCCTCCGTACCACAGGACGACGACCATCGCCAGCCCGGTGAACAGCCCCATGATTGGGTGGAACGCCCCCGAGACGTACGCCAAGCGCATGTTGCGACGGAGGTACTCGCGGTTGAGGCCGGCGAATTCCCTCGCCTGCGCCTTTTCCCGCCGATAGGCCCGCACGATGCGCACGCCCGTCAGGTGGTCCTGGACCATCGTCGACAAAGCGGCGAACTGCTCCTGAATTCGCTCGAACCGCGCGTGGATCGCCTTGCCGAACCAGGCCACAACGGGCGGCAGCGCCGCCATGGGGATCAGCGCGACCAGCGTCAGCCGCGGACTGATCGAGATCATGAAGCCCAAGCCGACGACGAAGTTGACGACGGTGTTCGCCGAGTACATCACCGCAGGCCCGACCGCTTGGCGCACGGCGAGCGTGTCGTTCGTCGCCAGGCTCATGAGGTCGCCCGTGCGCGTCCCGTCGTAGAAGCGGGCGTCGAGGCGGAGCAGGTGCCGGAGAAAGTCGTTCCGCAGATCCACCTCGACCCGGCGACTGACGCCGTTGAGGATCTCGCGCATCCCGTATCGAGCGGCGTTGCCGACGATCGCCACGCCCACGATCACCAGCGCGTAGGTCAACACGATTCTTCGGATGGCGTCCGCGTCGTCGCCGCCAGCGCCCGTGAGCGCGTCGATGGCGAGCTTGAGCAGGTACGGGTTGGCCAGCGCGAAGCTGTTGGCCACGACGACCAGGACCATCCCCCACAGCATCGCCCGGCGGTAGGGCCGAAAGTACGGGAGAACGGTCTTGAGCTGACGCATTTCGCTCGGTCGCGGGGTGGTCGAGAGGGCCGACGTCCAGGGGCGGGGCGACGAAGGCCCTCGAAAAACGCAATCGCGCGCGGGGGCGCAGGTGAACGCCGGTTGGCCGCTCCCCAATGTAAGCGTATCCTTACGATGGCCGACGCGACCGGGCGAGTGGGGGCGCCCTGCGGACCGTTGCGCGGCGGCGATCAGGCGCCACGGGAGCCGTCGGAGCCCGGGGATCAAACGGTGGAGCGAGACGCGATTCGGATGGAGAGACGATTGGCGAGCGTGGCGACCGTCCGTTGGCTGGCGGTCGCCTTGGCAGCGACGGTCGGGGCCTGCAGCGGCGACGACACCGGGACCGACGCGTCCGTGGCGTCCTCGGACCGGGCCGACGGTCGGGCGTCCAGCGTCGGACCGACCGACGCCGAGGGCGCGGTACCGGCTGACGGCGGTCCGGCGACGCCCGGCGACCCCGCGTCGTCGGGCGTCTGGATCGACGGGAGCGATGTCTCTGCGGGCGGCGCGGAGCGGATGGCGGACGAGTGGCCTCTCGATGCGCCGCAGCCGCTGTGGATTCCTGCGGGGACCAGGATCGAAGTGGTCGTTCGGAAGGCGGTGTCCACGGAGGAGTACGCAGTCGGCGACGCCGTCGTCGCGTTCGTCGTCGAGCCCGTGACCGATTCCGCAGGTAGAGCGCTCGTGCCCCGAGGCGCCAAGGTGATCGGGCGCGTCACGGCGTCGGCCAGCTCCGGCGGGGCCGGCGAGGAGGCGGTGCTCGAGATCGTCTTCGAGACCCTGTCCACGGAGCGCTACGAGCGGCCGGTCGATACGGAGAGGATCGACGATCGAGCGGTCTTGGACCCCGAGGCGGAGGCGATGCGCAAGGCGGCGGGCGCGCGCGCCGCCGCGACGATGGTGGTGCCGGGCCTCCTCCTCGTCGGCGAGCGCTTCGCGGTGGCGTTGCGCGGACCGGTCTCCGTGCCCCCGCCGCCGGAGTCGCCGGACTCGCTGCGTGTTCCAGGCTCTTTGGGCGTCCCGCGTCCGTCGACGGACGCGGACGTCGATTCAGTCCTGATCAGGCGTCGAGGTTCGCTGCGCTGATCCGAGCTCGGGTGTGCCTTGGCGCCGCTTGCCCCTTGTGTCAGCGCGCGGGGCAGCCCTAGGGGTGGCGATGATGCGGGTGGCGCTTTCCCGGTGCGTTTTGCCGAGTACGCGCCTTGGGTTGAGGCGTCGTCTTAGCGCGACGGCAAGGACTCGTTTCTCCGGTCGCGGCGGGTTGCGAGGCGCCGTGGTCCCTTCTGTATCGCCGGACGCAACGCCGTGGGTCCCTAGCCCGAGCGCAGGCGGTTGACTCTACAGAGCGAACTTGTAGTGGTTGGGCGTGTGCTAGACTTTATTGGGCATCCGGTTCTGGACGGTAGCCACGACTCCGTTCGCGTACCGGACTTGGGTCGCTCTGCCTGTGGCTCCCGATCTCGGTGACTTGCTAGCCTCAACTGCGAATACTGCATGGGAGGAATCGAAATGTTCAATCAAGCTGTGTTCTTGGCGAGGCGCATTTGCATGATCGGTCTCCTGGCGCTGATGTCGATCTCCTGTGGGCGTGATTTTTCCGACGGCGTACCTGATCGAGCGATACGTGCAGCGGTGGTCGCGGATGAGGTTGTCGAAAGGGTCGTGCAGTTCTACGCTGACAGTTCTGGAGATGGGAAAGTACGCACTTATGCAATTGATGACAATCTCATTGACCAGATTGGCGACCCGGACATCGAATTTGAAGTGCGTCGCCTCGCGGAGCGATTGCCGTCTGAAGAAGATGCGGAGTGGCTCTTGCGGTTCTGGGGCGGGAGAAAATGGGATTACGGGGATTTGGTATTTTCCGTGATGATGGTCGACGTCAAGATCGAATATTGTTGTCATATGGTAGGAGTGACCTTGACAGAGGATAAAGAGGGTTGGAGTCTGTCTCACGTATATGATGGCGGTTTTGCACACGAGACGGAGGAGTTGCGCAACGAGCGTGCGAAAAAGGCGATTCTGCTTCCATGATGGGAGCAAGGGCGATGGTCATGTTATTGTCGATTTCCGTTGTCTCCTTGGCATCTTTCTCTCGTCTGTCGGCACAGCATTGGAGTGATCAGGACATTGACGATTGGATTCGCAGTCTAGAGAGCGCGTCCCTCAGTGCCTATGCTGCCAATGATGCCGTTTGTCACGAGATACTGACAAGTGCGGGTGCTGGATATAGAAATGTGGATCAGGTTTCCTAGGATCGTAGCCTCCCGAGGAGATTGGGCGCAAATGGAGCGACCCATACGACCTATAATTCGTCTGGCAGGGTCATTAAGATTGAAATTGAAATCAACCCGGGCAGTGACAACGTAACGCGGACGGCCATCCACGAAGGCATGCATGCCAGCAGACGATACTCCACGGCTGAGGTTCACTCAATGCAGGCGTCCATTCAAAGGTGCGCGGATAGTTTCTTCCAGCACTAGAGTGCTATCCGACTTGACGGCATCGGGTGGACGCCGGTGCCTGTGGTCGTTCATCAGCCCACCTGCAAGAGCGGAAAGCGGCTGATCGGACCGCCTGGGTGGCGGTGATCCGAGCCGTTCCGACGCGCCCCCGCCCGGACACTCCCGGCGGCTCCGGTCCCGGGTCCGAGGGCGGAGATGAAGTCCGATTCGGGGAAGGTCTATCCGCCGTGGCCCAGCGCTTTGCCCCCCCGTCTCGGATCCGACCACCCGGCGTACGAGCCGTCCGGCAGCGCCATGATCAGCTGGACGTCGCCCGACATGCCGCCGGTGAAATAGGCGTCCGGCGGACCGGGGTCGCGCTCGACGAGCGCGTGCCCCATCGATCGGAGCGCGTCGACCGTGGCGGGGAGAAGGCCGCCGTGCTCGAAGAACACCGCGTCGGGCAGGTGCTGGTGGTGCACTCGGGGCGCGTGGACGGCCTCGACCGCGTTCATCCCGTGATCGACGACGTTCATGACGGTCTGGAGCACGGTGGTGATGATCGTCGCGCCGCCCGGCGTTCCCGTGACGAGAAAGAGCTCGCCCGAAGGGTCCTCGACGATGGTGGGGCTCATCGCCGAGAGCATGCGCTTCTCCGGTTCGATCGCGTTGCGCTCGCCCTGCACGAGACCGAATTGGTTCGGAGTTCCCGGCTTGGCGGAGAAGTCGTCCATGGTGTTGTTCATGAAGAACCCCGCGCCCTCGACGACGACCTTGCCGCCGTACCAGGAGTTCAGGCTCGTCGTCACGGCGACCGCGTTCCCGGCGGCGTCCACGACCGAGTAGTGGGTCGTGTGGCTCTCGTCCAGGACGGCTCCCAGCCCCGGGCGCACCTCCGTCGAGGGCGTCGCGCGCTCCAGCGAGATCGTCGCCGCCCTCCGGTCGGCGTACGTCTCCGACGTCAGATCGGCGACGGGGAGATCGACGAAGTCGGGGTCGGCCAGATACTCGTTGCGGTCCGCGTAGGCTCGGCGCGAAGCCTCGACCAGGACGTGGACGGTCTCGGGACTGTTCCAGCCCATCGAGGCGACGTCCCAGCGTTCGACCATGTTGGCGATCGCCGCCATCGTCACGCCTCCGGACGACGGCGGCGGCATCGAGTGGACCGTGTGGCCCCGGTAGTCGAAGCTGACGGGCTCGCGCCAGGCCACCTCATAGCGTTCGAGGTCCTCGGCCGCGATCAGGCCGCCGCCCCGCTCCATCTCTCGCGCGATCAGCGTAGCCGTCTCGCCTTGGTAGAAGTCGTCCGGGCCCAGGTCGCGAAGGCGCGCGAGCGTCGCCGCCAGGTCGGCCTGGACCAGCGTGTCGCCAATGGCGGGCGGGCGCCCGTCGGGCAGAAAGACGCGGGCGCCGGCCTCGAAGGCGGCGATGCCGTCCCGGGCTGCCTCGAGCGTCGAGACCAGGCGAACCGTGACCTCGAGGCCGCGCGCGAGGTCGATGGCCGGCTGCACCAGTCGGGCCCAGGGAAGGCCGCCGAAGCGCTGGTGCGCGTCCCACAGTCCGGCCACCGTGCCCGGCACGCCGGCCGATCGGTGTCCGACGACGGACTCGTCCGTCACGTCCCCGGCCTCGTCCAGGTACATGTCGCGCGTGGCCGCCAAGGGCGCCTTCTCCCGATGGTCCTGGGCGTGGACGGACCCGTCGTTCAGACGGACCAGCATGAAGCCGCCGCCGCCCAGGTTCCCCGCTTCGGGATTCACGACGGCCAGCGCCAGCCCGACGGCGACGGCCGCGTCGACGGCGTTGCCCCCGTCGGCGAGGACGTCGACGCCCACCTGCGACGCGTACTCGTCGGTGGTCGAGACCATGCCTTCGCGAGCGACGACGGGCCGCGCCGCGTCGGCCGCGAACGGCCAGGTCGGCGCGAACGAGCCTCCGCCCTCGGCGAAGGCGCTCGGCGGGGCCTCGGGCGTCGGGGCGGGGTCGCAGGCGACGGCGGCCAGCGCCGCGAGCGCCAAGGGCAGGGCGAAGCGAGCGCCTCGAGGCGCGGGAATGGGCGTCCGTCCGCCCGAGGGACGGCGAAGCCGGCGGAGAAGGGCCCGGGTCGGTCGAGTCATGGGACGATCATGCCTTGCATTAGGTTGAGCGGCGGAATTCGACGCGGCTCTCGGGCCGCGGCCCGAGCGGATCGGTGGAGCCGTAGGAAGATGCTGGACAGCCGACTCACGGAGCAACGCAACCCGCTGAGCGAGGGCATCGACCGCCTCTCCTCCAGGGAGATCGTGCGCGTCGTCAACCGGGAGGACCGGACGGTGGCGGACGCGGTGGCCCGGGTGGGAGACGCGATCGCCCGCGCGGTCGACTTGGCCGTCGCGGCGTTTCGGACCGGAGGTCGCCTCGTCTACGTCGGCGCCGGCACCTCGGGTCGCCTGGGCGTGCTGGACGCGGCGGAGATCCCGCCGACCTTCGGCGCCGATCCCGAGATGGTGCAGGGCGTGATCGCGGGCGGACCCGAAGCGCTCGTGCGCGCTCGGGAAGGGGCGGAGGACAGCGCCGAAGGCGGCGCCGCGGCGATCGACGACCGCGGAATCGGCGCCGGCGACTTCGTGATCGGGATCGCGACCTCGGGCACGACCCCCTTCGTGCACGGCGCGCTCGCGCGGTCAAGGGAGCGGGGCGCGAAGACCGGCTTCCTGCTGTGCACGCCTCCGTCGGACGCCCTCCTCGCGGCCCACGACGTGGTGATCGCGCCGCTCACCGGGCCGGAGGTGGTCACGGGATCCACGCGCATGAAGGCCGGCACCGCGACGAAGCTCGTCCTGAACTCGATCACGACGGCGGCGATGGTGCTCCTGGGCAAGGTGGACGGGAATCTGATGGTCGATCTGCAGGTCACGTGCGCCAAGCTGCAGGACCGAGCCGAACGCATCCTCATGACCCGCGCGGGACTGGATCGAGGCGCCGCGTCGCGGCTGCTCGAGAGAGCGGGCGGGGGCGTCAAGACGGCGCTGGCGATGCACCGCCTGGGCCTGGACCGCAGGCGCGCGGTCGAAGCTCTGGAGCGCGCGGACGGCGTGCTGGGCGCTCTCGGGCGGCCGGGAGGGTCGGCGTGAGCCGGGCGCCCGCGCGACTCGAGTCCCCGTGGACGCTGATGGCCGTCGCCGTCGCGCTGCACGTCGCGCTCGCGGCGACGTCGTGGTGGCCGGCCATTCACTCCGGCGGCGACAACGCGGCCTACGTGTCCCTGGCCGCGTCCCTGGCCCAGGACGGATCCTACGTCGAAGCGTGGTCTCCGGGCGCCCCCGTCCACGCGAAGTATCCGCCCCTGTACCCGGCGACCCTCGCCGTCGCGATCCTCCTGGGGGCCAAGACCTGGACCGCGCTCAAGGCCCTCTCCCTGGCGTTCACCGCGATCGCGACCGCGCTGTGCTTCCTGTGGGTGCGACGGCTTTGCGGCCCGCGGCCCGCGTTCGTCGCGGCGGCGCTGCTCGGGGCCTCGCCCGCGGTGCTGGACTACTCTCAGTGGATTCTCGCCGATCCCCCGTTCCTGGCGCTGACCATGGGATGCCTCTGGCAGCTGACGCCGGATCGATCGGCGCCGAAGGCGGATCCGCCCGTCGGGCGACTGGCCTTGGGTCTCGCGCTGGCCGGAGCCGCCTACTTCACGCGGTCGGCCGGCCTGCCGCTCGTGGCGGCCGCCGCGATCTGGCTCGCGCTAGGGAAACGCTGGACCGCGCTGGCCGTCTTCGGAGCGGCGTTCGCGGCCCTGGCCCTGCCCTGGTCGGCGCTGAGCGGCGGCGACTACGTCTCGGAGTTCTGGCTGATCGATCCGTACAATCCGGACCTGGGCCGTGCGGGCGCGCTCGATCTCGTCGCCCGCGCGTCGACGAATCTCTCGGCCTACGCGGCGAGGTTCGTCCCCGAGGCGATCGTCGGCGCGACCGGGGCGTGGGGCGCCGCGCTGGGCTTGGCGCTGTGCGGTCTCGCCGCCGCGGGCTGGGCCCGGCGCCTGCAGGACCGGCCCGGCGTCGCCGAGATCTTCCTCCCCCTCTACGCCGGGCTGATCCTGCTGTGGCCCGAGCAGTGGTCGGGCGATCGCTTCGCGTTGCCGCTCTTTCCATTGATCCTGCTCTACGCCGGAGAGTCGCTCGCGCGGGCGGCGGCCAGGTGGCGCCGGAGCGACGCGGAAGCGCCTGCGAGACGACTCGGACCGAGCGCCGCCTGGTCGATCGCCGTCGTCGCGGCGGTCTGTCTGGCGCTCCAAGGGGCGACCTGGCGCGATTCGCGAGGCGAGGCCCGGGACTGCGGCCTCCGGGTGGAGCACCTGGGTCCGCTCGGGTGTTCCCTCGAGGGGGTGCGCGACTTCCACGCGATGGCCCATTGGGCGGGCGAGCGACTGCCCGACGACGCCGTCGTCTTCGCGCGCAAGCCGCGGCTCTTCCACGTCTTCAGCGGCCTGCCCGCGGTCACCTTTCCGTTCACCGCCGACGGGACGACGCTGCTCGCGCAGGCCGACGCCCGGGGGGTGGGCTACGTCGTGCGCGGGAACTGGGGCTCGAGCGCCGCGCGGTACGTCGATCCCGTCCTCGGCGCGCACCCCGAGCGGTTCTGCGTCCTGGGCCAGCGGGGCGCCGGCCAGAGCGCGCCGCCGACCACCATGTTCGAGATCGTCGCCGCGGCCGGCGACGACTTTCTGGAGCCTTGCCCGGATCGGTACTGGATCCAGCCGCCCTCGATGGAGTCGATCGCGTCGATGGAGATCCCGATCCTGAACCCGCGACCTCGGTGAGCCGCGCGCCGGACGGACTTCTCCGAGCCGGGCCGGTCGCCCGGGGCGCGCGCGCGGGCGCGCTCGCCCACCTCGCGTGTCTCGCCGCGACGGCGGCCACGGGCCAGGCCACGCCGCCCGACGAGGAGTGGAGACAGTTCTCGACTCCGCACTTCGTCGTGACGCATCCCGAGCGGATGGAGGACGCGGCGCGTCGGGCCGCCGTCTTCGCGGAGCGGGCCTACGGCCATTTGGCCCGCGAGCTCCCCCACGTCCCCGACGGGCCCGTGCAGCTGCTGCTGACCGATCACGCGGACGTCTCGAACGGCTTCGCCACGCCGATACCGTACAATCGGATCACCGTCTTCGCCCGTCCCCCCATGGACGGAGGCAGCCTGTCGCACTTCGACGACTGGCTGGAGCTCGTCGTCGCGCACGAGCTGGTGCACACGTTCCACATGGACATGTCCGGGCCGCTGGGCGGCGCGCTGCGCAAGGTGTTCGGTCGCGCGCCGGTCCTGTGGCCCCTCTTTCCGTCGGCGTCGACGCCGACGTGGATGATCGAGGGGCTGGCCACGCACTACGAGAGTCGATTGACCGGGGCCGGCCGGATCCACGGCGTCTGGCAGGACATGGTCATGCGAGCGGCGGCCCTGGAGGACGCGTGGCCTCGGCTGGACCAGGTCACCGGAACCACGCCGACGTGGCCCGGCGGTCATCGTCCCTACGTCTACGGGGCTCGGTACCTCGAACACCTGGCCGAGCGGCACGGGCCCGAAGCGATGGGTCGACTGGCCCGCTCGCTGGCCGATCTCTGGATCCCGTATCGACTCAACGCCGCCGCCCGCCGCGCGCTCGGCTCGACCGTGTCCGAGAGTTGGGAGGAGTGGGGGCGAGCGAAGCGGGCGGAGTACCGGAGCCTGGCCCGCTCGTTGGCCGAGTCCGCTCCCGTGACCGAGGGCGCCGTCCTGGCCGAGGCGGGGCGCGTCGCCGGACAGGTCGCCGTCTCGCCGGACGGGGCTCGCGTGGCGCTCTTTCGCGCCGACGGCGTCGACGCCGCCCAGATTCGGATCTTCGACGCGGACGGGTCGGGCGAACGTCGACTCGCGCGCGTCAACGGTCCCGGCGCGAGCCTCTCCTGGGCGCCCGACGGATCCCTCTACTTCACGCAACTCGAGTTCTCGGATCCCTACAGATTGACGGGCGACGTCTACCGGGCGACGCCCCAAGGGGAGATCGAACGCGTGACCCGGGGCCAGCGTCTGACCCACGTCGACGTCGCGCCCGCAGGCGACCGCGCGATCGCGGTGCAGGAGGGGGAAGGGACCAATCGTCTGGTCGAGGTGGACCTGGGAACGGGCGCCGTCCGCGCGCTGACGGAGCCCGATCCCGAGCTGCACTGGGCCTATCCCCGCTGGTCCCCCGACGGGACGCGCGTCGCGGCCGTGCGTTGGCGCGCGCCGGGGTTCATGGACGTGGTGGTCGTCGACGAGGAGGCTCGAGCGCTCTTCGAGGTCACTCGGGACCGGGCCGTGGACACCGCGCCGTCCTGGACGCCGGACGCGTCGACCGTGATCTGGTCGTCGGATCGGACGGGCGTCGCGAACCTGTACGCCGCCGCGCTGGACTCGGGCGGAGTCGCCCGCGTCCGCCAGGTGACCAACGTCCTGGGCGGCGCGACGCACCCGTCGGTCGATTCCCGGGGCCGCTGGATCCACTTCGCCTCGTACGGCGCCGATGGATGGCGAACCGAGCGGATCCCCTTCGATCCCGACCGCTGGTTCCCTCCGCAGCCCGCCCGCAGCGACCTCGGCGTCGGCTCGGCCGATCATCGGGATTCCGCGGCGGCGGCGCCGGCGCTCGGAGACGCGAGGCCCTACAGCGCGCTCCCGACGCTCAGGCCCCGAGCGTGGCTGCCGCTGTACGCGCCGGCCGACGTGGGGACGGACGCTTCGGGTCGGCGCCACGACGTGCTGGGTCCCTTCGTGGGCGCGGCGGTCGGGGGGACGGACCTGGTCGGCCGGCACTCCTACGCCGTCAGGCTCATGGCCTCGACCGACGGACGCCGGCTCTCGGGCGCCGTCCGCTACGGCTACGGCGGCTGGGTCAACCCGGCGGTCGGCCTGATCGCGTCCCAGAGCCAGGACGCTTCGCCGCGGGCGTTCGAGGTCTCGACCGAGGAAGGCTCCGTCGGCGAGTTCTTCCTGGTCGAACGCGAGCGGCGAGCCTTGGCGACCGCGTCGTTCTCGCGCCGCCGCTACCGCACCTTCGCCGGCTTGACGCTCCAAGGCGGGGTCGTCCGGAGCGACTACGCGCTGCAGGGGTTGCAGGGCGAGCCGGGCCCGACGCTGCGACTGCCGCCCCCGACCGCGAGCTTCGTCGAGGCGGGAGCGACCGCGTCGGTCTCGAACGCGCAGTTTCGGGCGATGTCGTTCTCCCTCGAGGACGGCGTTCGCCTCCGCCTCGGCGGCCGCGTCCGTCGCCCGTGGGGGCTGGACGAAGACGTGCGCGACGTTCTGGGGCGGCATCGGGGATTTCAGGAGTTGACGGGCGAGGCGTCGGCCTACAAGGCGCTGTTTCGAAGCGGCTTCGCCAATCACGTGCTTGCGCTCCGCGTCTCCGCCGGCGCCGCCTTCGGCGCCGGCGCGGACCAGTTCCACTACGACGTCGGGGGCGCCTCGGGCCGCGGAATCGCCGTGCCGGGAATCGGAACGATCGGCGGGCCGTCGCTCGCCTTTCCGGTGCGGGGCCACTCGAGGGACGCGCGCACCGGTCGCCGGGCGTGGTCGGCGAGCGCCGAGTACCGGATGCCCCTGGCGGTGGCCGACCGGGGTTGGGACGTCCTTCCCCTCTTCCTGGACCGGCTCCACGCCGCCGTCTTCCTGGACGCCGGCAACGCCTGGGGCCCCGAGCTCGGACGGCGGGGCTACGACAACCCCCGCCGGTCGACCCTCGTCGCCGCGGGCGCGGAGCTGGGCGCGATCCTGGGCGCGCTGTACCAGGGCGGGATCTCCCTCCGCCTGGGGTGGGGCGTGCCGCTCGCGGCGGCCGAGGGATCGCGGCTGTACGTCCGGGCGGGCCGCGCGTTCTGAAGACGCCGGCCGCGCGCCGCGGTTCGCGGCCGGCGCCATTGCACACGAGGGATGGGTGTCCCTACCTTCCCGACCCCTGCATGTAGTGTTCGGCGCTCGTCGGCCGAGTGCGACGTCCCTGCGACGCGGACGAGCGTCGGGCGCGCCCTGCCGATGGCGTCGGCGACCGTTTCCCGGGGCGTGGGAGATCGACGCCGGACGTGACAAGCGCTGCGAATGGCCCCATGATCCTCCGTCTCCGATTCCGGGCTACCCTCCTCGGACGCGGCTGCAGGCTCTCCCTCGCTTCCCTCCACTTCGAGGACGGACATTGACGTCACCGACCGACTCCGACGGCCGCCTGTTCGACGACCGGATCCCCGACGATCTCCCCGCCGCTCGGCTCTCGGAGAACGCCAGGACCGTCCTGGCTCTCCGGTACCTGAAGAAGGACGAGTCCGGCCAGCCGACCGAGGAAGCCGAGACGATGTTCTGGAGGATCGCCCGGGTCGTCGCGGAGGAGGATCGGAAGTACGGGATCTCGGAGCCGGCCATCGAAGAGGTCGCCCGGAGCTTCTACGACCTCATGACGACGGGCCGGTTCGAGCCGAACTCGCCGACGCTGATGAACGCCGGACGGCCGCTGGGCCAGCTGTCGGCCTGTTTCGTGCTCCCGGTCGAGGACGCGCTGTCCAACGGCCGCAGCGGCATCTACGACACGCTGAGGGCCATGGCGCTCGTGCACCAGTCGGGCGGAGGCACCGGCTTCTCGTTCTCGAGCCTGCGACCGGAGGGCGACACGGTGCGGTCCACCATGGGGGTGGCCTCCGGTCCGGTCTCCTTCATGCGCCTGTACGACGCGTCCACCGAGGTCGTCAAGCAGGGAGGCACGCGCCGAGGCGCCAACATGGGGATTCTCCGGGTCGACCACCCGGACGTTCGCGCGTTCATCCGCTGCAAGAACGACACGTCCCACATCACGAACTTCAACATCTCCGTGGCGATCACCGACGCCTTCATGGAGGCCGTCGAGGCGGGGGGGACGTACGACCTGATCAGCCCTCGGGACGGCGAGGTCGTCGGATCCGAGAACGCCCGCGAGGTCTTCGACATGATCGTCGAGGGCGCGTGGAAGACGGGCGAGCCCGGGGTCTTCTTCATCGATCGGGCCAACGAACTCAATCCCGTCCCGAAGCTGGGCGCCTACGAGGCGACCAATCCGTGCGGGGAACAGCCGCTGCTCGCGTACGACGTCTGCAATCTGGGCAGCGTCAACGTCGGCGCCTTCGCGCGCGCCGCCGCCGACGGCGCCAAGCCCGAGGACCGCATCGACTGGGACGAGCTCGGACGGACGGTGCGCTCGGCCATTCACTTCCTGGACAACGTCATCGACGCCAACCGCTATCCGCTGGACGAGATCGCGGAACTGGCCCGCAAGATCCGCCGCGTCGGACTGGGCGTCATGGGGTGGGCCGATCTGCTCGTGCGTCTCGGCGTGCGCTACGACTCGGACGAGGGCGTCGACCTGGCGCGCGCCGTCATGGCGTTCGTCGACGAGGAGTCCCGGGCGGCCTCGGAGCGCCTGGCGGAGGCGCGCGGCGTCTTCCCCGCGTGGGAGGAGTCGATCTGGGGGCCGGACGAGAGCTGCGCGCGGTCGTCCTCGGGAGAGCGCGTTCGCGACTTCCGACGCCTGCGCAACTGCAACCTGACCACCGTGGCGCCGACGGGGACGATCTCGATCATCGCCGGGTGCAGCGGCGGCATCGAGCCGCTGTTCGCGGTCGCGTTCATGCGCAACCAGGCCGGCGTGACGATGCCCGACGTCAACCCCGACTTCGTCCAGCGCGCCCGTGACGAGGGCTGGCATTCGGACGAGCTGATGACGCGCATCGCCGAAGAGGGCCACATCCACTTCGACGAGGTTCCCGAGGCGGTGCAGAACGTCTTCCGCACCGCCCACGACATCTCGCCCGAGTGGCACGTCCGCATGCAGGCGGCGTTTCAGGAACACGTCGACTCGGCCATCTCGAAGACGACGAACTTCGCCTTCGAGGCGACGCGCGAGGACGTGCGCGAGATCTACGAGATGGCGTTCGAGATGGGGTGCAAGGGGGTGACCGTGTACCGCGACGGGTCGCGTCCCATGCAGGTGCTGTCGACGGGCAAGACGGGCCGCGACGAGGCCGACGAGGACTCGGGAGGCGACGAGGCGATGGCCCAGCAGCTCGCCGACGCCCGAGCTCGCGCGCATCGCCTGGAGGGGGAACGCGAGGAGTTGCAGCGCCGCCTGGCGGAGCACGACCGGAAGGCCGGCCGGGTTCGCCACAAGCGCCACCGGCCGTCGTTGCTCAAGGGCTGGACGATGAAGGTGCAGTCTCCGCTCGGAGATCTCTACGTCACGATCAACGAGGACGAGCGAGGCAGACCCTTCGAGGTGTTCTGCACCGTGGGGAAGGCGGGTGGCGCCGCCATGGCCGACACCGAAGCCATCGGACGGCTGATCTCGCTGGCGCTTCGCTCCGGCATTCCGATCACGGCCGTGCGGGATCAGCTGCGGGGCATCTCGTGCGACCGCGCCGTGGGCGTGGGCGCCCAGAAGGTGCTGTCGGCGCCGGACGCCGTCGCGCAGGCGATCGAACGCTACCTCGCCGAGAAGGAGGGGATCCAGGAGGAGCTCCCCATCGACGCGCCCGTGGGCGTCGGGGGGGCGAAGGACGGCGCGGGCGCCCAGCCGGCGCGCGGTCGCTACGCGGACCACGCCACGTCGACCCTGGGGGCGTGCCCCGACTGCGGCGCGGGCCAACTCGCCTTCGAGGAGGGGTGCAAGCGCTGCTACGTCTGCGGATTTTCGGAGTGCGGGTAAGGCGGGGTTCCACATAGCCCGCGCCGCCGGGCGTCCTCGAATTTCGCTCGCGCCGCCACTGCGGGCCGCGTGTTCCTTCTTCGGGCAGGCGTCGCGCTCCGTCGGCGTTGGTCGCAGGATGACGGGACGGGAGGATTCGCCTTCGGCGGATCGCGCGTCCCGAAGTCGGGCTCCGGCGCAGTAGCGCGAGCTGCGGGGAGCGCGCGTCGTCGCGTCGCGCTTGGAGGCACGGATCGCTTGGAAGCACGGATCGTGGGTCGTTTCGCAGGCGGGGCGGTGACCTCCGCTTCGTTGGCCGTCGCGTGGAGCGCCGCGGCTGAATGCCAGCCTCCTCCGGCCGTCGTCGTCCAGGACGGGCCCGAGGTCGAGATTCGCCTCGCGGACGCGCCCCTCGGCGTCTTCGGCGTCGTCGAGGGCGCCGAGGAGTACATGCTCGACGACATCACGGGCGCCGCGCGCCTGGAGGACGGAAGCGTGGTGGTGGCCCTCGGACGCTCGTCTCGAGTGCGCCGGTACGATCCCAGCGGCACGCTGCAGTGGGGCGTGGGACGCGAGGGAGAGGGTCCGGGCGAGTACATGCACGCGAGAATTCCGAACGGATGCGTTGGGACCGAATCGGTCGTCGTGTACGACTCCAGGTTGGCGCGGTGGACCGTGCTGGACGTCGAAGACGGGTCCCTGATCGACACGTGGTCGCTGCGCGACGCCCCGTTCGACATGATCTGTTCCGTCGACTGACCGGTGGTTTTCATCGACTTCGGCGAAGAGTCGGCCGAAGAGGGGCCCTATCGCCCTCCCCAGCCCCTTTACAGCTGGGAGGGCGGGGACGCGAGGCCGAAGCTGCTTCGACGACGGGTGCCCGGTCGGGAACGATGGATGTTCACGCACATGGGCCCCCATACCTCCATGGCGCGGCCCTGGGGCCGCAGCGTTCAGATGGCGGCGTCGAGCGACGGCGTTTGGCTTTCCACCGGCGACGAGTACGAAGTCGAGTTCCTGAACTGGGACGGGCGGACGGTCCGCGTCGTCCAGTGGACCGGACCGGAGCTCGAGTTCACGCGCGACGACATCGACGCCTTCGAAGAGCTGTTCGAGGGATTCGAGGAGTACATCCCGGACAGGTACCCGTCGGTCGGCGCGCTTCTGGCGCCCAGGAACGACGAAGGCGTTTGGGCCCAGCACTTCGATCGACCGCCCCGCGGCGGCGCGACGTGGGTCCGCTTCAACGACGCGGGCACGTGGACGCGCATTCTGAAGATCCCGGATCGCATGCGGCTCATGGACATCGGCCCGGACTGGGCGCTGGTTCGCGTCCAGGATCTCCTTGATCGGGACGTCCTCCACGTCTACGAGCTCGTCGAGGCGAACTGACCCGCCCGGGGGCCCGGGCTCTCGCATGGGCTCGCTCCCCCGGGCCGCTCGCCGAGGGCGCGGCGTCAGCGCCTTCCCGCAGGTCTCCGGTAGTCGAGCGGAGGATCGCGGTCGCCGACCAGCGAGACGTACTCGAAGTCCGGTCCCATCCGCTCCCGGTACTCCGCCTGGGCCGCCCGCAGCAGATCGGCGTCGCGATAGAGGTCGACGGCCGTCATGGCGAGCGTCTTGGCCGCGACGACCATTCCCTTCTCTCCGATCGATGTGCCGCCCGCGGCGATCGCCTGCCAGGAGTGGGCCGACGTCCCCGGCACCCAGGTCGCCGTGGCAAGGCCGACGGTCGGAACGACCTGGCTGACGTCCGCGACGTCGGTCGAACCGCCGCCCGTCTGCGGCCTGTAGGGCTGCACTTCGGTCGCGCTCTCGAGCGGCGGTCGCGTTTCGGGCAACGTCTCGTGCAACGCGCGCGCGAACTCCCGTTCGCTCTCGTCGTAGCGCACGCCGCCGACGGCCTCGAGGTGCTCTTGCGCCCTGCGCTGCAGGACGTCGTTGACGACCATGGAGTGGATGCCGTGAATCACCTCGTACTCCATGCGCGTGCCCGTCCCCAACGCGGCGCCTTCGGCCGCCCGAGCGACGCGGTCGAAGAGCGACCGGGCCACCTCGGAGTCGGGGTGGCGCACGTAGTAGTAGACCTCGGCGAAGTCGGGAATCACGTTGGGCGCGGCGCCCCCGGCCGTGATCACGTAGTGAATTCGGCTCTCCTGGGGCACGTGCTCGCGCATCATGTTGACCATGGCGTTCATGGCTTCGACGCCGTCCAGCGCGGAGCGCCCGCGGTCGGGGGAGGCCGCCGCGTGCGCCGAGACGCCGTGGAAGCGGAACTTGGCCGACTTGTTCGCCAGCGAGGTCGACGGGCTCGCGCTGTTCCAGCCGCTCGGATGCCAATGGAGCACGGCGTCGACGTCGTCGAACAGCCCCGCGCGCACCATGTAGACCTTGCCGGCGCCCCCTTCCTCCGCCGGCGTGCCGTACACGCGCACCGTGCCCGCTCGCCCGGACGAGGCCAGCCAGTCCTTGACCGCGAGGGCCGCGGCCACCGAGCCCGTCCCGAACAGGTGATGGCCGCAGGCGTGTCCGGCGATCATGTCGAAGCGGGGCGTCCGCTCCGCGCTGCGGTCCTGCGTGATCCCGGGAAGCGCGTCGAACTCCGCCAGGAACCCCACGACCGGCTCCCCTTCGCCCCAGGTGCCCACGAAGGCCGTGGGCATCCCGGCGACCCCGGCTTCGACGTCGAAGCCGCCCCGAGCGAGCTCCTCCTGGAGCAACCCGGAGCTTTCCGTTTCCTGGTACCCGACTTCGGCCAAGTCCCAGATCCGCTGCGCGACGGCGCCGTAGTCGCTCGCGCGGGCCTCCACGTGCGCGAGCACGACTTCGTGGTCCGACTGGGCCGTCGCCGCGGTCGGCGTCGCCGCGAACAGCGCGGCGAGCAGGCATGGAAGGGTCGGCGGGAACGGCGGCGTGGTCTCACGAAGCGCTCGAACGCTCATCGACGGATCTCCGCAGGTCGAAGCGACTGGAAAAGGGGCGACTTGGGCGCAAGGTACGGTGGGGCGTCCGTCCGCGCACGGACGGCGGCTCGCCGAAGGAGGGTCTCGGGCTTCGAGTCCGCCGCAGGAATGCGACTCGCCGAAGCGCGCCCGGGTCTTCCTCCGCGAGAGCCCGAACGGTTTTCGGATTCGCGCTCCGACGTGCAGATTGGGTGGTCCTGTGCGCGGCGGACCGCCGCGCACGCCCGCGTTTTCCCTCCAGCCGACGGAAGGCCATGTCCTCGTCCGATCGCGTCGTCGTCGCCGCCGTTCAGCCCCGGGGCCGTCCCTTCGATCCGGCCGGCGCCGTGGCGCATGTCCGCTCGGCGACGGCCGAGGCGGCCGCGGCCGGCGCCCGGCTGGTGGTCTTTCCCGAGGCGTTCGTGGGCGGCTACCCCTGGGGGCTGTCCTTCGGCACGGCGGTGGGCGGGCGTTCGCCCGCCGGTCGGCGCGCCTTCGGGCGCTATCGCGACGCGGCGATCGAGATCCCCGGACCCGAGACGGAGGCGATGGGGGAAGCCGCGGCGGCGGCCGGAGTCCACGTGGCCGTCGGCGTCGTCGAACGAGGGGTTCGCCACGCTCCCGGCACCCTCTTCTGCACGCTGCTGTACCTGGGTCCGGACGGGACGGTGGCGGGGCTGCACCGGAAGCTCAAGCCGACGGCTGCGGAGCGGCTCCTCTGGGGCGAAGGGGACGGCAGCACCATGCCGGTCGTGGAGACGCCGTTCGCCAAGGTCGGCGGCTTGATCTGCTGGGAGAACTACATGCCGCTGGCGAGGATGGCCATGTACGCGAAGGGGGTCGAGATCTACCTGGCCCCGACGGCCGATTCCCGGGACCGGTGGCAGGCGACGCTCCGCCACATCGCGCTCGAGGGCCGGTGCTTCGTGATCGGGTGCAACCAGTTCGTGCGGAAGGACCACTATCCCGCCGACGTCGAGATCCTCGACGAGCTCGAAAGCTGGCCGGACGTGCTCTCGCCGGGCGGCACCTCGATCCACGGTCCCCTGGGCGAGACTCTCGCGGGCCCCCTGCTGGGCGAGACGGGGACGCTCTACGCGGAGCTGGACATGGGCGAGGTCGCGCGGGCCAAGTTCGACTTCGACGTCGTGGGCCACTACGCCCGTCCCGACGTCTTCCAGCTGCGGGTCGCCGAGGCGCCCCTGAACGTCGCGGCGCGACCCGCGCGCCCAGCCTCGTGCTAGAATTGGGCGGCGGCGACGTGCGCGTCGTCGTCGCCGGACCGAAGTCGGCCCGCTCGCCCGGGGCCCGCTCGTCCGCGAACCCCGCAAGGGACGCCCCCCGCCGACACTCGAGGACCGAAGCCCCATGGCGACGACGATGACGAAGACCGCGCCCGCCGCGCCCGCCGCGCGCGACTACCTCGACGAAGCGGAGCGCTACTCGGCCCGCAACTACCATCCCTTGCCTGTGGTCCTGGACCGGGGCGAGGGCGTGTGGGTGTGGGACGTCGAGGGGAATCGCTACCTGGACATGCTGAGCGCCTACTCGGCCCTCAACCAGGGACACCGCCATCCCGCGATCGTGGCCGCCGCCGAGCGCCAGATGCAGCGTCTCACGCTGACTTCGCGGGCGTTTCACAACGACCGCATGGGGCCGTTTCTGCGCGAACTCTGCGAAGCGTCGGGCTACGAGGCGGCGCTGCCCATGAACACCGGAGCCGAGGCGGTGGAGACGGCCGTCAAGATGGTCCGGAAGTGGGGCTACGAGGTGCGCGGGATTCCCGAGGGCCAGGCCGAGATCGTCGTCTGCGAGGACAACTTCCACGGAAGGACCACGACGATCGTGGGCTTCTCGTCGGAGCCCCAGTACCGCAACGGCTTCGGGCCGTTCACGCCGGGCTTCAAGCTGATCCCCTACGGGGACGTCGAGGCGTTGCGGGCCGCGATCGGACCGAACACGGCGGGCTTTCTCGTCGAGCCCATCCAGGGCGAGGCGGGCGTGATCGTGCCGCCGGACGGCTACATGCGCGCCGCGGCCGAGGCGTGCCGAGAGGCCGGCGTGGCGCTGGTCGCCGACGAGATCCAGACCGGACTCGGGCGCACCGGCCGCTTCTTCTGTTGCGACTGGGAAGGCGTGCGCCCCGACGTGGCGATCGTGGGCAAGGCGCTCGGCGGCGGGGTCTACCCCGTCTCGGCGGTGCTCGCCGACAAGCCCCTCATGGACGTCTTCCGCCCGGGCGACCACGGCTCCACCTTCGGCGGCAACCCCCTGGGCGCCGCCGTCGGCAGCGCCTCGCTCAAGGTGATCCTGGACGAGGGGCTCGCCGAGCGTGCCGACGAGCTGGGGCGCTGGTTCATGGACCGGTTGCGCGCCGTCGCGTCTCCGCACGTCGACGAGGTGCGTGGCCGGGGGTTGATGATCGGCGTCGAGATCAAGGAGTCGTCCGGCCCCGCCCGGCCCTTCTGCGAAGCTCTGCAACGCCGGGGCGTGCTCGCCAAGGAGACCCACCGCCAGGTCGTGCGATTCGCGCCCCCGCTGACGATCGAGCGAGCGGTCCTGGAGGACGCGCTGGGCGAGATCGAGGCCGTGCTCAGGTAGCGGAGTCGGGTCTCCTCGCGGCCGCGCCGGACGGGCCGATCTCGCCCAGCATCCGCGTGTCGATGGTCGCCGCTTCGCCCTCGCCGAAGAGGACGGCCGCGATCTGACCGTACAGGAACTCCCGCGCCGAGGCGTCCCTCGGATTCAGTCCGAAGTGGTTGATCAGCAGCGTCTGGTGCTGAAGCCAGTCCCGCCAGCAGTCCGCGCAGACCTCTCGCTGGATGCGCTCGCCCAGGGGCGAGCGAAACGGAGGTCGCTCCAGCGCCGGACACCGGACTCCGGGCTGTTTGCGGCATTCGATGTCCACGAGTCCCTCCCGCCAGGCGGCCGAGCGCCGAATCCGATCGCTCGGAGTTCGGGCGCGTCGGACAAGGTAACGTCCGCCCGGAATCTGCGACGCTCGGCCCGCGAGGGTAGATTGTCCGCTGAGTCGTCGCGTCCGGGACGGACTTGGGGCGCGCGCGATCGGGTCCGCGGCCCCGAGGGTGCGAGCCGCGGGGCAACGAACGGAGGGACGGAAGATGGCGACTTCGAGGAAGTCCTCGGGGGACGGGCCGAGGAACGGCGACGGCGCGCTTCTCTCGAAGGAGCAGCTCGCGCACCTCGAGAAGCGCCTGCTCGAGGAGCGCGACAAGGCGCTGAGGGGGCTGGGCGCGTTCGGCCGCGCCGCCAGGCACGACCGGGCGTCCGCCGACTCCGATCTGGCCGCGTACACGGACCACATGGCCGACCAGGGAACCGAGGCGATGGAGCGCGAGAAGGCGGCGCTCTTCGCGACGAAGGAGGGCCGGTACCTGTACAGGCTGCAGGAGGCGCTCAGGCGACTCTACAGGGACCCGGACAACTTCGGCCGCTGCCACGCCACCGGCAAGCCGATCGGCTTCGAGCGCCTGGACGCGTTGCCGCACGCGCGCTACTGCATCGAGCACAAGCGGGAGCTGGAGGCTCGCGAAGCCGGGTGGCGGTAGCGGAATCGGACGGGGCGCCCGCGCCCGGGCGTCAGAGCGCGTCGAGCAGCTCCCGGCCGAGGAGCTCGACCTGCCACGCGCGCACGTCGTCCACGGCGGCCAGCGCCTCGAGGTCGGCGGGTCCGGCGGCCACGACGGCGCGCAGCGCGTCGTTGGCCATCACGCGTCCGCGGTCCAGCCCGATCCGTTCGGCGACGCCGTTGCGGGCCCGTTTGACCCGATCGAAGGCGGCCAGTTCCGCTGGATCCGGGGGGCGCCGCCTCGCGCGGGGCGCGGGGTACGGGGTCAGGCGGTTCTCGGGCGTTTCGGCGACCTTTCGGACGACGTTCAGCAGCGACCGCCCCCGGCGCTGGGCGAGATTCGCGGGGAACTCGCGCACGCGCGTCAGCCCGTCGATCGATCGGGGTCTCGTCCGCGCGACCTCCAGCAACGCGGCGTTCGAGACGACCCTGAACGGGGCGCGATCGAGTGCGCGAGCGACGTCGTCGCGCCAGGCGATCAACGCCCTGAGCGCCGTGACGGACCTCGGGTCCATGCGGTGCGCGCCTCGCACGCGGGCCACCGGATCCGCGGGCGCCTCGGCGGCCGGGTCCTCCTTGGCGGTCGTCTCGAGGCGACGGCACTCCTCGCGGACCCAATGGGCGCGCCCCAGGCCATTCAGCCGGGCCTCGAGCGCCGAGGCGAGCCGGCGAAGGTGGCGCGTGTCCGAGGCGGCGTACTCGATCATCTCCCGGGACAGCGGCCGCCGGGCCCAGTCGGCCCGCTGGAACCTCTTCGAGACCTGGACGCCGACGAACTTCTCGAGCAGCGCCTGCAGACTGGTGCGCGGCTCCCCCAGCATCTCGGCCGCGACCTGGGTGTCGAACAGCCCCCGGGTCCGGATGCCGAGGTCGCGGCGCAGCAGACGCAGGTCGAAGTCCGCGCCGTGCATCAGCGCGCGCTTCTCGCGGCTCTCGAGGAAGGGCTTCAGGTGGGGCGCGAGACGCAGCGCCAGCGGATCCAGGACGTAGTTGCGCTCCCCGACGGAGATCTGCACCAGGCAGATTCGGTCGGAGTAGCGGTGGAAGCCGGCCGCCTCGCAGTCCACCGCTGCGCTGGACGCGCCGTCCAGGCGTCGCTGCAGCTCGAGGGCTTCGGCCGCCGTGTCCACGTAGACGGCTCGGGAATTCGGTCGTCCGTGCGTCATCGACGGGCCGTCGGCCATGCTCGGTCGGGATCCCGTTGCGCGGGGGGATCGGTCCTTTGGTCGCAGTGCGCGCGCTAAGGTAGCTTACGCGGGGCGTCTCGGGCGTCCCGGAGCCGAGCGGAGGCCGAAGGCGCAAGCTCGCCTTCGCGCCGCGCCGCTGCGCGAACGCACCCAAGGATCGGAGCGAACCCAAGGCCGAGATGATACGAACGAAAGTGGTCGCCACGATGGGCCCGGCGACGGCGAGCGCGGAGGTCGTCGAGCGCTTGGTGCGCACCGGGATCGACATCGCGCGAATCAACATGTCGCACGGGACCCACGAGGACCACCGGCAGAGCGTGGCGCGCGTGCGCGCGGCGGCCGAGGCCGTCGGCCGCCCGGTCGCGATTCTGGCCGACCTTCAGGGCCCCAAGCTGCGCATCGGGAGTCTGCCCGAGCCCGTCAAGCTGGACGACGACGCCGTGGTCGCGATCGTCCCGGAGGGACGGCAGCGGGAGGGCGAGCTGCCCACCTCGTATCGAGGGCTGGCGGAGGAGGTCGAGCCCGGCACCCGGGTGCTGCTGGACGACGGCCAGCTGGAGCTGGCCTGCGTCGAGACCGACGGCGAGCGCGCCCGGTTCCGCGTGCTGCGCGGGGGGGTCCTGCGATCCCGCAAGGGGATCAACCTCCCCAGCGTCGACGTGAACACGCCGGCCGTCACCGACAAGGACAGCGAAGACCTGGATTTCGCCTTGGATCTGGACGTGGAGTACGTCGGTCTCTCGTTCGTTCGCAACTCGAGGGACGTCCTGGGATTGAAGAAGCGCATCGACGGGCGAGCGTGGCTGGTGTCGAAGATCGAGAAGGCCCAGGCGCTGGAGGACTTGGACGGCATCCTGGCGTTCAGCGACGCTGTGATGGTGGCGCGCGGAGACCTGGGCGTCGAGCTTCCCTTCGCGTCGGTGCCCCTGGCCCAGAAGCGCATCATCCAGGCGGCGAACGGCTACGGCTGTCCCGTCATCACGGCGACGCAGATGCTCGAGTCGATGACGGTGTATCCGGGCCCCACGCGAGCGGAAGCCTCCGACGTGGCCAACGCCATCATCGACGGGACCGACGCGGTGATGCTCTCGGGCGAGACCGCGGTCGGCAAGCACCCGGTCAAGGCGGTCGAGGTCATGGTGCGCATCGCCGGAGAGATCGAGGAGAGCGGGGTCCTCGCCGAGGGTCCCCACTATCTGTCGCAGATGGGACCGGTCCAGAGGCGGGGCGCGTCGCCCCGCGAGCACGCGGTCGCGGCCTCGACCGTCCGTTCGGCCCGAGACCTGAAGGCGCCGGCCATCATCGTGATCACGCGCAGCGGCTTCACGGGCAGGCTGGTCGCCTCCTACCGTCCGCCGATTCCCGTGTTCGCCGTGTCCACCACGCCCAAGGTGCATCGCCAGATGTGCGGCGTCTGGGGGGTGCGCCCCGTGCTCGCCGAAGAGGGGGAGATCACCTACGAGAGCCTCACCGACCATGGCAAGCGCGTGGTCCTCGGATCGGGGGTCGGCGACACCGGCGACCCCGTGGTCGTCACGTCGGGTTGGCCGTTCCACAGCGCGGGCACCACCAACACCATGAGGGTGGAGCAGTTGTGAGCCCGCGCGGTCCTCGAGCCGCCGACGGGAGAGACGGGCCGGGCGAACGTTGCGGCTGACCTTCCTGGGGACGGGGACGTCGTTCGGCGTGCCCGTCGTCGGATGCGGTTGCGACAACTGCAGGTCGAGCGACCCGAGAGACCGGCGAACGCGCCACGGCGCGTTGGTCGAGGCGGGTGGCAAGAGGTTGCTCGTCGACACGCCGCCGGAGCTCAGGCTGCAGCTCTTGGCGGCCGGCGTCGCGCGCGTCGACGCCGTGTGGTACACCCACCTGCACGCGGACCATCTCCATGGCATCGACGACGTTCGCGCGTTCTCGACCCGGGGCCGAGGTCCCGTGCCGACGTACGTGCCGGCCGTCTACCGGGCGGAGCTGGAGCGCCGGTTTCCGTACATCTTCGACGAGCGCGTGGAGTCGGTGCCGGGAACGCACAGACCGAAGCTCGGACTGATCGAGTACCGGCACGCGCGACCCCTGGACGTCCTGGGCTCTCGCGCGGTCCCGTTCCGGGTGCCCCACGGACCCGTCGACGCCTTCGGGTTCCGCGTCGGACCCCTGGGATACGTGACCGACGCCAAGCGTCTCCCCGCATCCGCCCGGGAGATCCTCGAGGGGGTCGAGGTTCTGGTGCTGAACGCGCTTTGGAGGGGGTGGTCCCACCCCACCCACTTCAACGTCGAGGAGGCGGTCGCCGCCGCGCGCCGCGTCGGGGCGGCCCGCACCTTTCTCACCCACTTGACCCACTTCGTGAGCCACGCCGAGTTGGCGGCTTCGCTGCCCGCGGGGATCGAGCCCGCCTACGACGGTCTGGTGGTCGACGTCGACGGGGACGACGGGTCGTGACGGGCCGCGACGCGGGCGGGCTCGAGATCGACTTATCGAACATGACTGCGGGTCGGCTCTCCGGCGCCGGCGTCGACGAAGGGCGGCTCGGCGGGGATCTCGCCCGGCGCTTCCGTTCGGCCCACGCCGACGTCGCGGCCTGGAGAGCCTCCGGCGACCTCGGGCTGTTCGACGTCGTCGAGGACGACGGGCTCGCGCGGTCCGTGCGGGCCGTCGCGAGCGCCCTGGACTTTCCCGTCGACGCCGTTCTGGTGGTGGGAATCGGCGGCTCGGCGCTCGGGACGCGGGCCCTGGGCGACGCGCTCCTGGGTCCGGGCTGGAACGAAGGCGCGGCCGAGCGCCGGGGGTTGGCCCGGCTGCACGTGCTGGACAACCCGGATCCGGACGCGCTCGCGCGCTTGACGGCTGGCCTGGATCTCGAACGCACGCTCGTCAACGTGGTCAGCAAGTCGGGATCGACCCCCGAGACCATGGCCCAGTTCCTGGTCCTCTGGGACGTCCTGGAGCGGACCCTCGGACGGGAGCGGGCGCGCAGACGCGTGGTCGCGACCACTTCGCCCGCGGGAGGGCCGCTTCGGGAGATCGCCCGGCGGACGGGGTTTCGCTCGCTCCCCGTGCCCGAGAACGTCGGAGGTCGCTTCTCGGCGCTCTCGCCGGCGGGACTCCTGCCGGCGGCGATCACCGGCGTGGATCTGGACGAGCTCCTCCGGGGCGCCCGCGAGGCGCTTGCCCGTTCGGCGTCGGCGGACCTGCGGCGAAACCCCGCCGGCGCGCTGGCCACCTTGTTGCACAGCGCGGACGTCGATTCGGGCGCGGGCGTGCACGTCTTCATGCCGTACGCCGAGCGGTGGCGGGGACTCGCCTACTGGATCCAGCAGCTTTGGGCCGAGTCCCTGGGCAAGGCGCTCGACCGCGACGGTCGAAGAGTCGAATCGGGTCCGACGCCGCTGCCGGCCTTCGGCGCGACGGACCAGCACTCCGTGCTGCAGCTGCTGATGGAGGGTCCGCGCGACAAGGCGGTCGTCTTCCTGGCGCGGAGATCGGGCGCGGCGGACGTCGCGGTTCCCGAGCGGGTCTTCGACCACCCGGCCCTGGCGCCCCTGGCCGGCCGCCGTCTCTTCGATCTACTGGACTGGCAGCGCGCGGCCACGGCCGAGGCGCTCAGGCGCGCTCGCCGCATGAACATGACGATCTGGGTCGACCGCATCGACGCCCGTTCCATGGGGGCGCTGCTGGCGACGTTTCAGGTCGCGACGCTCTACGCGGGCGCCCTCTACGGCGTCGATCCGCTCGACCAGCCCGGCGTCGAACTCGGCAAGGAGCTGTCCAGGAGCTTCATGCGCCGCGGCGGCGCGGGCGGCGCCCGCGGCCGCCGTTGGCGGGTGTGATTCACAGCGGTTAGATTGGCGCGCGGGAGCGGACGCGGGCGGGCGTGGGGACGCGGGCCGATCGACCGGATTCCAGGACCCCAGGGCTCCTTGCGTCCGCGCGAAAGGGAAGGAGGGTGCGAGCGATGAGCGACCGAGACGACAAGCGGACTTTGATCATCGAGAAGGGACGGGCGCCCGAGGTCGGCGCCTTCGTGCTGGGGGCCCTCGTCGGGGCGGGTCTGGCGCTGTTGCTGGCGCCGAGCTCCGGCGCGGAGACCCAGCGCAGGATCCGCGAGAACGCGAGGAAGCTCCGGGAGTTGACCGAAGAGCGCGTTCGCGGGTTGCGCGACGACCTCGGCGACAGAGTGGAGAGCGCGAAGGGCGTCGTGGATCAGGGCCGCCAGATCGCCGCCGAGGCGCGCTCGGATCTGGAGGAGAAGCTCGAGCGCGGCAAGGCCGTCTATCGGGCCGGGATCGAGGCGGCGCGCGAAGAGGCGCGGAGCACGGGCGGCGAGCGCGAGAAGGCGGACGCGCCGGGCGACGACGAATAGACCGACGAGCCGAGCGAACGAGGCGTCGATGAAGATCTTCCTGGACACGGCGAACCTCGACGAGATTCGCGAGGCGGCCTCCTGGGGCGTCCTGAGCGGCGTGACCACCAATCCCAGCCTGATGGCCCGGGAGACGGGCGCCGACTTCGAGGAGACGATCCGGACGATCGCAGCCTTGGTGGACGGCCCGATCAGCGCCGAAACGGTGTCCGAGGACGCCGACGGCATGGTCGCCGAGGGCCTCGAGTACGCGGCTTGGCACCCCAACGTGATCGTCAAGGTTCCGGCGACGACCCAGGGCCTGCAGGCCGTCTCCCGACTGGGCGAGCGCGGAGTGCGCTGCAACGTCACGTTGATCTTCAACGCGAGCCAGGCGCTGCTCGCCGCGCTGGCCGGGGCCTTCGTGGTGTCTCCGTTCATCGGCCGCCTGGACGACCTCTCGCAGGACGGGATGGAGCTCGTCCGCGAGATCGCGGCGATCTTCGAGGGGAACCCCGAGATCGAGACCCGCATCCTGGCCGCGTCCATTCGGCACCCGCGCCACGTGGTCGAGTCCGCCCTGGCGGGTGCGCACATCGCGACGTGTCCGCTCAACGTGCTCGAGCGGGCGATGAGGCATCCGCTCACCGATCGGGGGATCGCCAGCTTCCTCGCCGACTGGCGGAAGCGCGAGGCCGAGGCGTCGCCGGCCGGGGTTGGAGCGGGGGGCTGACGGTCTCGCGCGGAGCGCCGACGACGAGGGACTCCCCATGAAGTCGCCCCCGTCCGGCGACGCGAGACGGATCGTCGCCAGCAACCGCAGGGCCCGCCGCGAGTACGACGTGCTGGACCGATGGGAGGCCGGGTTGGCGCTGGTCGGCGCCGAGGTCAAGTCGATTCGGGCCGGAGGGGTCGCGTTTCGGGACGCCCACGCCCGTCCCGAGCGCGGGGAGGTGTGGCTGCACAACCTGCACGTCGCGCCGTACGGGCCGGCGAACCGCTGGAACCACGAGGAGACCCGCCCGCGGAAGCTCCTTCTGCACGCCGCCGAGATCCGTCGGATCGCGGCGCGCGTCGAGGAGAAGGGCCTGACGCTGATTCCGCTCGACCTGTACTTCCGACGCGGACGGGTCAAGGTCACGCTGGCGCTGTGTCGGGGAAGAAAGCTCCGCGACCGCAGGGAGGAGCTGAAGCGCAGGACGATGGAGCGCGAGGCCCGGCGGGCCGTCAAGGAACGGGGCGCGCGGTGACGGTCGAGGCGTTCGGCTGCGCGTTCGCGAGCCCCGTCCTGCTGGCGGCCGGCTCGTGCGGCTTCGGCGAACCCGTCGTGGACGTGATGTCGCCGTCGCGGATCGGAGGGCTCGTGACCAAGTCCGTCACCGTCGAGCCCCGCTGGGGGAACCCGGCGCCCCGGGTGGCCGAGTTCGAGCACGGAATGCTCAACTCGGTGGGCTTGGCCAACCCGGGGCTGGACGAAGTTCGGCGCTCGAGGCTGCCCTGGATGCGGCGGCGCCTGGGCGGTCTGCCGGTGTTCGTCTCGGTCGCCGGCGCGACGGTCGAGGAGTACGTCGAGGTCGTCCGCGGTCTGGACGGCGAGGACGGGTTTCTGGGCTACGAGCTCAACCTGTCGTGTCCGAACGACTCGCATCGCGGCGGGCTCCCGTTCTGCCTCGATCCCGAGGCGCTTCGCGAGACGCTCGAGAGGACGCGGGCCGCGACCGAACGGCCTCTGCTGGCGAAGCTGTCTCCGCTCGATCCCGACGTCGGCGCCACGGCCGCTCGCGCCGTCGCGCACGGCGCCGACGGAATCACCGCGGTCAACACGATGCCCGGGACGCTTCGGGACTCGAGCGGGCGATCCAGGCTGGGCGCCGGCGCGGGCGGGACGAGCGGACCCGCGCTGTTCCCCGTCGGCCTCGCCGCCGCGAGACGGGCGGCGCGGGCCGTCGACGCGCCGGTCGTCGGGGTCGGCGGCATCCTGACGGCCGCCGACGCGCGCGCCTACCTCGCGGCCGGCGCGACGCTGGTGCAGGTCGCCACCGCCTCCTTCGCCGATCCGCGGGCGCCGGCGCGCATCGCGGCGGATCTGGCCCTCGAGACCCCGGCGGAGGTCGCGTGACCTCCGGCCCGGCGCGCGGAGGCGCGCGCGACCGCATCGTCGTCGCCCTGGACGCGTCCTCGGCGAGCCGAGCGCTCGAGATCGTGCGGACGCTGGGCGCGCGGTGCACCTTCTACAAGGTCGGGCTCGAGCTGTTCGCGGCGGCCGGGCCGCGCGTGGTCCGGGAACTCGGCGATCGGGGCAAGCGCGTCTTTCTCGACCTCAAGCTCCACGACATCCCGAACACGGCGGCCCGAGCCACGGCGCAAGCCGCGCGCACGGGCGCGACCTTCCTGACCGTGCACGCGCTGGGCGGCGAGGCCATGCTGAAGGCGGCCGCCGCCGCCGCGCCCCCGACGCTGACGCTCCTGGGCGTCACCGTGCTCACCTCCCTGGACGAGAACGACCTCGGGATCCTCTTCGGCCGTCCCGTCGACGACGCCGGGCGCGAGGCCGACAGGCTGGCCGCCCTGGCGCGCGAGGCGGGCTTGGGCGGCGTCGTGTGTTCGGCCGCCGAAGCCGGAAGGCTCCGCTCCACGCTGGGCCCCGACGCGACGATCGCGACGCCGGGCATACGGATGCGAGGGGACGCGCCGAGCGACCAGCGCCGCGTGCGCTCGGCGGGCGAGGCCCTCGCCGCCGGGGCCACGCACATCGTGGTCGGACGCTCGGTGACCGGGGCCCGGGACCCGGCCCTGGCGTTCGATCGACTCCTCGCCGACGCGGCGGGCGGGGTCGAGGTCGAGGCGCCGCGCTCGGCGGACGACGAATGAGACTCTACGATTCGATGCGTCGAGCCGCGCGTCCCTTCGCGCCTCTCCGCGAGGGACGAGTCTCCGTATACGGGTGCGGTCCCACCGTGTACGACTACGCCCACGTCGGGAACTTCCGGACCTTCGTCGCCTACGACCTCCTGCACCGCCACTTGCGCTGGAGGGGCTTCGACGTCGACTTCGTGGTCAACTTGACCGACGTCGACGACAAGACCATCGCCGGGGCGCGCAAGGCGGGGCGCTCCCTGGCGGAGCACACCGACGTCTTCGTCGAGGCGTTTCTCGACGACGCCCGAACCTTGGGGCTGCTGCCGTTCACGAGCCATCCCAGGGCCACGGAGCACGTCCCGGCCATGGTCGACTTCGTGCAGGACCTCGTCGACCGGGGGCACGCGTATCGCGCCCCCGGCGGGTCCGTCTACTACGAAGTGGCGTCCTTCCCCCGCTACGGCGCCCTGTCCGGAAAAGGGGCGGACGCCGACGCGGGTCGCTCGAGGGTCGACGCTCGGGACGACGAAAAGTCCGATCCCCGGGACTTCGCGCTCTGGAAGGCCGCCGAGCCGGTCGACCGCGAGGTGGGCGCCGTCTGGGAATCGCCGTGGGGACCGGGACGTCCCGGGTGGCACCTCGAGTGCTCCGCGATGGCGCGATCTCTTCTGGGCGACGCCGTGGACATCCACGTCGGCGGCGAGGATCTCCTGTTCCCGCACCACGAGAACGAGATCGCGCAGTCCGAGGCGGTCACCGGCCGCTGCCTCGCTCGCTTCTGGCTCCACACGAAGCACCTTCGTTTCGACGATCGCAAGATGTCGAAGTCGTCGGGCGACTTCCGCACCGTCCGCGAGCTCGTCGACGAAGGCCGCGACCCGGCGGCGATTCGCTGGGTGCTGCTGTCCGCCCACTATCGCAGCGAGCTGAACTTCACCTGGGCCGGCCTGGACGACGCGACGGCCCGGGTGCAGCGGCTCGTCGACTTCCACCGTCGGGTCTCGGAGTGCGGCGCGTCGCCGCCGCGCCCGGGCGACGCGGGTCTTGCGGAGCGGGCGCGAGAGCGTCTTCGGGAATTCGGTCGGGCGATGGACGAGGACCTGAACGCGCCCCGCGCCCTGGCGGCGCTCTGGGTCCTGGTGCGCGAAGGGAACGCCGCCCTGGACGAAGCGTCGGGGTCCCTGGGCCGCGACGCCCGCGACGCGATCCTGGCGGCCTTGGACGAGATGGACGCCGTGCTGGGGATCCTCGCGCTGGCGCGCGACGCCCGCGACGCGTCCCCCGCGCTGAGAGCCCGGATCCGGGAGCGGGTGGCCCGGCGCGAGCGAGCCCGCGGCGAGCGGAGGTTCGCGGAGGCGGACCGGATCCGCGACGAGCTGCTGGCCATGGGCGTCCAGCTCGAGGACACGCCGTCGGGGACCCGCTGGAAGCGCGTGCGCCCGGGCCCCGACGCTCCAGGGAGCCGGTAGCGTGCGCGAGGCCGGGGTTCGGGCGTCGGGACGTTAGCTTGTGCGCGGCGACGCTGACGTAGCTCAGCTGGCAGAGCGGCTGATTTGTAATCAGCAGGTCCGGGGTTCGAGTCCCCGCGTCAGCTTTGGCGCGCGCAGGTTCCGGGGAGTCGCCGGACCTCGCGCGTGGGCGCGAGTCGGCGAAGCCCGCCTGCGGAGTCGGCGCCCCGGGACCGAGCGGCGACCGTTGATTCGCGCGGACGCTTTCGCTACCATTCAATGCTACGCTTGATCCGCTTCCCGCCGTCGGTCGCCAGCCTGTCGGGGCGCGGACCTCGAGCGCAGGAGCCGTCGGTGGGGTACCGAAGCGGCCAACCGGGGCAGACTGTAAATCTGCTGGCAATTGCCTACGTAGGTTCGAATCCTACCCCCACCATGCGGAGTTCCGAGGGCGCGCCGCGCTCGGGGCGCGGCGCGGCGGAGTCGAGGACGCGAGCTTCCCGGGCGGGGGCCGCAACGCACTGCGGGAGTAGCTCAGGTGGCTAGAGCATCAGCCTTCCAAGCTGAGGGTCGCCGGTTCGAATCCGGTCTCCCGCTTCACGAGGCCGCTCGTCGGGAGCCCGCGCTTCCCGAAGAGCGCGCCGCCGCGCGCGACGGCGCTCTGGTAGCTCAGTGGAAGAGCGCTTCCTTGGTAAGGAAGAGGTCGCGGGTTCAATCCCCGCCCAGAGCTTGGCGGACGGGGACGGGAACCGCCCTGCGGCGCCTCCGAACGCACTCGACCTAGGCGCGAGCGAGCGCCGAGAAGAAGAACGGACGACTCCAACCTCCCGGCAACGGAACGGAGAGAGAATGGCGAAGGAGACCTTCGAGCGGACGAAGCCGCACGTGAACGTGGGGACGATCGGGCACGTGGATCACGGGAAGACGACGCTGACGGCGGCGATCACGATGGTGCAGGCGAAGCGGTTCGGGGGAGAGGGGGTGGCGTTCGACGAGATCGACAAGGCGCCGGAGGAGAGGGAGCGGGGGATCACGATCGCGACGGCGCACGTGGAGTACGAGACGGAGAATCGTCACTACGCGCACGTGGACTGTCCTGGGCACGCGGACTACGTGAAGAACATGATCACGGGGGCGGCGCAGATGGACGGGGCGATCCTGGTGGTGAGCGCGGCGGACGGTCCGATGCCGCAGACGCGGGAGCACGTGTTGCTGGCGCGGCAGGTGAACGTGCCGCACGTGGTGGTGTTCCTGAACAAGGTGGACATGGTGGACGACGAGGAGTTGCTGGAGCTGGTGGAGTTGGAGGTGCGGGAGCTGTTGAGCGAGCAGGGGTTTCCGGGGGACGATCTGCCGGTGGTGGCGGGGAGCGCGCTTGGGGCGTTGGAGAGCGGAGGGGAGGGGGAGGCGGCGGAGTGCATCGGGGAGTTGATGGAAGCGATCGACGGGTACATCCCGGAGCCGGAGCGGGACGTGGACCGGCCGTTTCTGATGCCGGTGGAGGACGTGTTCTCGATCACGGGGCGGGGGACGGTGGCGACGGGTCGGGTGGAGCGGGGCGTGATCCGGAAGGGGGACGAGGTGGAGATCGTGGGGATGGGGGAGGATCGTCGGACGGTGGTGACGGGGGTGGAGATGTTCAGGAAGCTGCTGGACGAGGGGCGTGCGGGGGACAACGCGGGGTTGCTGTTGAGGGGGGTGGGGAAGACGGAGATCCAGCGGGGGCAGGTGTTGGCGGCGCCGGGGTCGATCACGCCGCACACGAAGTTCAAGGGGGAGGTGTACGTGCTGACGAAGGAGGAGGGGGGGCGACACACGCCGTTCTTCAACGGGTACAGGCCGCAGTTCTACTTTCGGACGACGGACGTGACGGGGACGGCGACGTTGCCGGAGGGGATGGAGATGGTGATGCCGGGGGACAACGTGCAGATGGAGGTGGAGCTGATCACGCCGATCGCGATGGACGAGGAGTTGAGGTTCGCGATCCGCGAGGGCGGTCGCACGGTCGGCGCGGGCGTCGTCACCGCCATCCTCGAGTAGCCGACTCTCTCTCGACATGGCGACCGTCGGAAAGGCGAAGGCGTTCCTCGAGGAGTGCGTCGGCGAGATGGAGAAGGTCACGTGGCCGGATCGCGACCAGCTCCGCAACGCGACCTGGGTGGTGATCCTCTTCACGATGGCCGTGTCGGGGATCATCTGGATCATGGATCTCGCGTCGCGCGCCGTGATCGTCGACCTCGTCATGGGGATCTTCCGGTCTTGAGCGAAGACGCGCGGTGGTACGCCGTCCAGACCCAGGCTCGGCACGAGAATCGGGTTTGCGACCTGATCCAGCAGGAGATCGACAAGAACCCGGGTCCCGACCGGGGGATTCGCGAGGTGATGGTGCCCACCCACGAAGTCGTCGAGATCCGCCGGGGCAAGCGGGTCACCGCCGTGCGTCCGTCCTTCCCGGGCTACGTGCTCGTGCGGATGTTCCTCGACGAGGGCACCAAGCACGCGATCTCGGCGATGAAGGGCGTGCGGTTCGTGGCCGACGGTCGCGGGCCGCAGCCGGTCGGCGAGGAGGACATGAAGAGGATCCTGGGGATCGACGTCGAGGAGGAGTCGCAGGTTCGCGACGAGATCCCCTTCCGGGTCGGCCAGGTCGTGGAGGTGATCGGGGGGCCGTTCTCGGACTTCTCCGGAACGGTCCAGGACGTCTACCCCGAGAAGGGCAAGGTCAAGGTCGAGGTCTCCCTGTTCGGTCGCCCGACCTCGGTCGAGCTCGACTTCACTCAGCTCAAGGGCTTTTGACGGGGACCTCGGTCTCCAGGAGGCGCGCCGAATGGCCGTGAAGAAGCGGACGTTGGGCTTCATCAAGCTGCAGATCCGGGCGGGTCAGGCGAACCCGGCCCCGCCCGTCGGACCGGCCCTGGGCCAGTACGGCGTGAACATCATGGAGTTCTGCAAGCTGTTCAACGCGCGGACCCAGCCGCAGGCCGGGACCCTGATCCCCGTGGAGATCACGGTCTTCGCCGACCGCACGTTCTCGTTCGTCACGAAGACGCCGCCGGCCTCGTTCCTGATTCTCCAGGCCGCCGGCCTGGAGAAGGCGTCCTCGGAGCCTCACGTGGACAAGGTGGCGACGCTGTCGGCGGCCCAGGTCAGGGAGATCGCCGAGACGAAGCTCGAGGACCTGAACACGGACGACCTCGCGTCGGCCATGAAGATGATCAAGGGCACCGCTCGCTCGATGGGAATCGAGGTGAGCGGCGACCTCACGGCCTAGGGGGAACGGTGCCCAAGCGAAGCAGGAGATACGAGGAGGCCCGGGAGTCGTACGACCGCCTCGCTCCCCACGCGTCCCGGGACGCGTTGGACCGGGTCAAGGGGATGGCGTTCGCCCGCTTCGACGAGAGCGTCGACGTGGCCGTGAACCTGGGCGTGGATCCGCGGAGGGCGGACCAGATCGTGAGGGGGACCGTGGTCCTCCCCAACGGCACGGGCAAGGCGCCCCGCGTGCTGGCGATCTGCCAGGGCGAGGCCCAGGACGAGGCCCGTCGCGCGGGCGCCGATTTCGTCGGCGTCGACTTCGTCGAGAAGATCAAGGGCGGCTGGCTCGACTTCGACGTCTGCGTGGTCACGCCGGACCTGATGCGCATGGTCGGTCCGCTGGGTCGCATCCTCGGTCCCCGGGGCCTGATGCCGACGCCCAAGGCGGGCACGGTGACCCCCGCCGTCGGTCGCGCGGTCGAGGAGATCAAGGCGGGCAAGATCGAGTACAGGGTCGACAAGACGGGGAACGTGCACGCCCCGATCGGGCGCGCGTCGTTCGCTCTGGACGATCTCGAGGGGAATCTGGACGCGTTCATGTCCTCGGTGTTGCGGGCCAAGCCCGCGGGCGCCAAGGGCGCCTACGTGAAGAGCGTCACCGTCTCCAGCACCATGGGTCCCGGCGTCGCCGTCGACCCGAACAGCTTCGCGCGGAGCGCCTAGATCCATGACCAAGGAACAGAAGGCCGCGTTCGTCGACCGGTTCCGCGATCGGGTGGGCCGGGCGGAGGCGGTGTATCTGACCGACTTCACCGGCCTGGACGTGAAGGCCATGACCCGGCTCCGCAGCGAGCTGAAGAAGTCGGGCGGAGAGTACCTCGTGGTCAAGAACCGACTGGCTCGCCTGGCCCTCGCCGAGACGTCCCTTCCCGACGTCTCGGGCCATCTGACCGGTCCCACGGGCGTCGTCTTCGGAGACGTCGACGCGGCGGGGGCGGCCAAGACGGTCGCCGACTTCGCGAAGGAGAACGGGGACAGGCCGGTCTTCAAGGTCGGGGTCCTGGAATCGAGCCTCCTGACTCCCGCCCAGATCGATCGCGTCGCCGGCCTGCCGCCCCGCGACGAGCTGCTGTCCCAGGTCGCGGGTGCGCTGGGCGGCCCGACGGCGGCGCTGGTGGGCGCGCTGGAGGGGAAGGCCCAGGAGATGGCGGGCCTCGTCGAGGCGCTTCGGGAACGACGGGAATCCTAAGGTCCCGCGTCGCGGCGGCTCGCGCTTCGGCGAGCCGCCCGGGCGGGCCCGCATCAGGCCCGGCTGGACGGGCGAGACACATTCAAGGAGAAGAGGTGGAGACATGGCCGTGAATCAGCAGGAACTGCTCGAGACGTTCGGGAACATGACGGTGATCGAACTCTCCGAGTTCGTCGACGCGTTCAAGGAGAGGTTCAACGTGACCGCCGCCGTGGCGACGGCCGCGGCCGCTCCGGGGGCCGCCGCGGGCGCGGAGGAGGCGGTCGAGGAGCAGGTCGAGTTCGAGGTGGTGCTGGAATCGTTCGGCGCCAAGAAGATCCAGGTCATCAAGGCGATCCGCGAGATCACGAGCCTGGGTCTCAAGGAGGCCAAGGCGCTCGTCGACAAGGCGCCGCAGTCGGTGCGCGACGGGATCGGCAAGGAAGAGGCCGAGGAGATCAAGAGCAAGCTCGAGGGCGTCGGCGCCACGGTGGTCGTCAAGTAGTTGTCCACCCAGGCCAGTAGCGACCGCCGGCCCCGCAGCCGGCGGGCGCTTCCGCCCGGGCGTCCGGGGGACGTCCGCGTCCCCGGCGCGGCCGCCCGCGCCGAAGGCGCTCCTTCGCGCGCGGGCGGGACCGAGTCCCGGGCCGCCGCGGACGACTTTTTCCCGCAACACCGACGAGGGAACCGATGACGGAGCGGTCACAATCGGCGCCGGAGAACGGCGTCGTCCAGGGTCCTCGGCCCGTGGTGAACTTCGGCAAGCTCGCCACGCCCATGCCCATGCCGGACCTGCTGGACGTTCAGGTCCGGTCCTTCTCCAAGCTGGTGGAGGCGGGCGGCGACGAAGGGACCGGGCGCGACGATCTGTGGGACTTCAGCCTCGACAGCGTCTTCCGGGACGTTTTCCCGGTCGTGGACGTCAACGAGACGATGGCGCTCGACTTCGTCGCGTGCGTCCTGGAGGAGCCCAAGTACACGGTCGCGGAGTGCATCGAGCGCGACATGACCTACGCCGCGCCGCTCAAGGCGACGCTTCGGCTGACGTTCTTCGAGAAGGTGGACGGCGGGGAGAAGCGCCCGGGCGACATCGTCGAGAAGGAGGTGTACCTGGGCGATCTGCCCCTGCTGACCGGGCTGGGAACCTTCGTGATCAACGGCGCCGAGCGCGTCGTGGTCAGCCAGTTGCACCGCTCGCCGGGCGTCGTCTTCGAAGAGGACACGCACCCGAACGGCACGAGACTGAACAAGGCCCGGATCATCCCCTTCAGGGGCTCCTGGGTCGAGTTCACGATCGACATCGGCAACGTGTGCTACGTCCACATCGACAAGAAGAAGAAGTTCCCCGCGACCGCCCTGCTGCGCGCGTTCGGCTACGGGACGGACGCCGAGATCTACCAGCTCTTCTTCGAGTCCCGCCCGACGCCGATTCCGAAGCCGGACCAGGACGCCCGGGAGATGGTGGGCTCGGTCGTCGCCGAGGCCGTCGTGGATCCCGAGACCGGCGAGGTCCTGATCGAGGAGGGCGTCGAGCTCGACGAGGAGAGCGTGGAGACCCTGCGGCGAAGCTCCATGGAGGAGGTGGTCCTCTACCGCTCGGCGAGCGAGGGAATGGGGGGCAGGCCGGGCGAGAGCCCCATCGTCAAGAACACCTTGAAGAAGGATCCGACCGAGGGGGAGGACGACGCCCTCATGGCGATCTACTCGCTGCTCCGCCCCGGCGACGCCCCGAACGCCGAGACCGCGAGGGTCGCGCTCGAGAGCGTGTTCTTCGACCCCAGGCGCTACGACCTGGGTCGCGTGGGCCGCTACAAGATCAACCAGCGCCTGGGCACCGAGGTCCCTCGGACCGAGACCGTGCTCACGAAGGGCGACTTCGTCGCGATCCTCCGCTACCTGATCGAGCTCAGCGAGGGCCGCGGACGCGTCGACGACATCGACCATCTGGGGAACCGTCGCGTGCGCACCGTGGGCGAACTCGTCGCGAACCAGTTCTCGATCGGCCTCTCGCGCATGGCGCGCCTGGTTCGCGAGCGCATGTCGATCAGCACGCAGTCGCGCAGGGTCACCATCGACGACCTGGTGAACGCGCGGACCGTCTCGGCCGTGATTCAGGCCTTCTTCGGCTCCTCGCAGCTCAGCCAGTTCATGGACCAGACCAACCCGCTGGCCGAGCTCACGCACAAGCGGCGGCTGTCGGCCCTGGGACCCGGGGGACTCACCCGCGAGCGCGCCGGATTCGAAGTGCGCGACGTGCACTACTCCCACTACGGCCGCATGTGTCCGGTCGAGACGCCGGAAGGTCCGAACATCGGGCTGATCACGTCGCTGACGACCTACTCGCGGATCAACGACCTGGGCTTCGTCGAGACGCCGTACAGGAGAGTCGTCGACGGGCGGGTGACGGCCGACATCGAGTGGCTTTCGGCCAACGAGGAGCAGGAGGCGACCATCGCCCAGGCCAACGCTCCCGTCGACGGGGAGGGACGGTTCCGCAACGAGTTCGTGCTCTGCCGACGCCGGGGCGACTTCCCGCTCATGCGACCGGAGGACATCGACTACATCGACGTCGCGCCGGATCAGCTGGTGTCGGTGGCCGCCGCCATGATCCCCTTCCTCGAGCACGACGACGCCAACCGGGCTCTCATGGGCTCGAACATGCAGCGCCAGGCCGTGCCGCTGCTGTACACCGACGCGCCCCTGGTCGGCACCGGCCTCGAGGACAAGGTGGCGAAGGACTCGGGCGCCGTCGTCTCGGCCCGTCGCGACGGCCAGGTCGTGGGCGTGACGGCGGACGAGATCGTGGTCGACACCGGCGAGCACCAGGAGGGGGACGTCGCGCGTCCCCTGGCCAAGCTGACGCAGTACGACCGCTACGAGCTCAAGAAGTACTGGCGCACCAACCAGGACACGGCCATCAACCAGCGGCCGCTGGTGCGCGCGGGGCAGCGGGTGGCCAAGGGCGACGTCATCGCCGACGGTCCGTCCACCGACCGGGGAGAGCTCGCGCTGGGACGCAACCTGCGCGTGGCGTTCATGCCTTGGTACGGCTACAACTTCGAGGACGCGATCGTGCTGTCCGAGCGGCTGGTGCGCGAGGATCTCTTCACGTCGATCCACATTCAGGAGCTCGAGCTCCACGTTCGGGACACGAAGCGGGGAATGGAGGAGATCACCCGCGAGATCCCCAACGTGGCCGAGGAGGCGCTGGGCGAGCTCGACGAGCGCGGCATCGTGCGGATCGGCGCCAAGGTCAAGAGCGGCGACACGCTTTGCGGGAAGATCACGCCGAAGGGCGAGACGGAGCTGTCGCCCGAGGAGAAGCTGCTGACCGCGATCTTCGGCGAGAAGGCCAAGGACGTGAAGGACTCCTCGCTCAGGGTGCCTCCGGGCATGGCGGGCACCGTCATCGACGTCAAGGTGTTCTCGCGCCGCATGCACGACCCCCTCGTGGAAGTCGAGCAGGGCCTCCTGATCGGCGAGTTGCGACGGGAGGAGGCGTACCAGATCCAGCGGATCAAGCGCGCCCGGGACGAGGAGCTGCTTCGGCGCCTCCACCTCCAGACGGTCGCGCTCTGCCTCAAGAAGGGCACGATCATGCCCTACCTCGAGGACGGGTCCAAGTTCGTCAAGCGCGTCCTGGCCGACTTCGATCTCGACGAGGTGGACCTGGAGACGCTCAAGGTCCGCAACCAGAAGGTGAATCGGGAGATTCGGCTTCTGATCGACGAGGCGACCGGTCGCATCGACCGCGTGCGCGAGCAGACCGACGAGCAGGTCAAGAAGATCTTCCAGCCCGACGAGCTTCCGCCCGGCGTCGTGCAGCTCGTCAAGGTGTACGTCGCCGAGAAGCGGAAGATCTCCGTCGGGGACAAGATGGCGGGTCGGCACGGGAACAAGGGCATCATCGCCCGGATCGCGCCCGAGGAGGACATGCCGTACCTCCCCGACGGCAGCCCCGTCGACATCGTGCTCAACCCCCTGGGCGTGCCGTCGCGGATGAACGTGGGACAGATCCTGGAGACCCACCTCGGGTGGGCGGCCGACAACCTCGACTTCGGCGCCAAGACGCCGGTCTTCCGGGGCGCGTCCGAGGACGAGATCTCGCTGCTCCTGAAGCTCGCCGGCGTCAAGTGGGCGGCCGAGTCGCTGCGCTCGGGGCGGACGTGGCCCCTGGGACCCGAGGACTACGAGGGGCTCCTGGAAGTGGTTGGGCGGCACCCCTCCGCTCCCAAGGGAGGCAGCGCCGGCGGGACCCCGGGGCGCGAGAACGGCGCCGCGGCCGGGTTCGGGCGCGGTCTCGACGACTACGCGCGCCTCGCCTCGGGGACTCCGGCGGCGTCGTCGTTCCAGGCGGTCCACGACTTCGTGGTCGCCGTGGGCACGCGGGTCGCCGCCATGCGGGGTCGAGTGCTCGCGCGGGACTTCCCCGCGATCGCCGCCATCGCGCATCGCAAGGCGCGGGGCGGCGGCCTCGAGGCCGCGGTTCGGGAGCTGTTCGACCAAGCGCGGATCCTCGCCAACGGCAAGGTTTGGCTCCGGGACGGCCGCAGCGGCGAGACCTTCGACTTCCCCGTGACCGTCGGGGCGATCTACATGCTCAAGCTCTCGCACCTGGTCGACGACAAGATCCACGCGCGGAGCATCGGCCCCTACTCCCTGGTCACGCAGCAGCCTCTGGCCGGGAAGGCCCAGTTCGGCGGCCAGCGCTTCGGGGAGATGGAGGTCTGGGCCCTCGAGGCGTACGGCGCGGCCCACACGCTGCAGGAGATCCTCACCGTGAAGTCGGACGACGTCATGGGCCGGTCGAAGGTCTACGAGGCGGTGGTCAAGGGGGAGAACCTCCCGAAGCCCGGCATCCCGGAGTCCTTCAACGTGCTGGTCAAGGAGCTGCAGGCCCTGGGTCTGAAGGTCGAGTTGGGCGAAGAGGAGTGACGCGAGGCCGGATGAAACGAACCGACCCGCTTCCCGGAGGAGCGGGACGTACTCTCAAGAACGGGTGGACTGGCAAATGATCGATTTTCCCCGCGCGCGCGAGACTCGCGCTTCGGATTTCGACCACATCGGGATCCGAATCGCCTCGCCCGACGACATTCGCAAGTGGTCGCACGGCGAGGTGACGAAGCCCGAGACGATCAACTATCGGTCCTTCAAGCCCGAGCCGATGGGGTTGTTCTGTCAGCGCACCTTCGGTCCGGTCAAGGACTGGGAGTGCGCCTGCGGCAAGTACAAGCGGATCCGGTTCCGGGGGATCGTCTGCGACAAGTGCGGCGTCGAGGTCACCCTGTCGAAGGTGCGCCGCGAGCGGATGGGCCACATCGAGATGGCCGTGCCCATCTGTCACATCTGGTTCTTCAAGACGCTGCCCAGCCAGCTGGGCTACCTGCTGGGGATGACGCTGAAGGACCTCGAGAAGGTCGTCTACTACGCGAACTACGTGGTGACCGACCCCGGCGAGCAGGACGTCGAGTTCCTGGACCTGCTCGACGAGGACGAGCACTACGACCTGCGGGTGAAGGCGAGCGCCGAGGGCGATCGCGGGTTCAAGGCGGAGATCGGAGCCGAGGCCGTGCGAACCCTGCTCAAGCGCTTGGACGACCCGGACCGCCCGCACGCCGACCGGAACAAGGACGGCCGCGGACTCGACCGACTGGCGGCGTGGCTCAGGGAGGAGATCAAGACGGAGACGTCGCAGCACCGCAAGAAGAAGAAGCTCCTTCGCCTCAAGGTGGTCGACGCGCTGCGCAACTCGGGCGAAACGCCGGAGAAGCGCAACAAGCCCGAGTGGATGGTCATGGACGCGATCCCCGTGCTTCCGCCCGACCTGCGACCGCTGGTCCCGCTGGACGGGGGTCGCTTCGCCACCTCGGACCTCAACGATCTCTACCGGCGCGTGATCAATCGCAACAACCGGCTCAAGAAGCTCATCGAGATGCGGGCGCCCGAGGTCATCCTGCGCAACGAGAAGCGCATGCTGCAAGAGTCGGTGGACGCGCTGTTCGACAACGGGCGCCGCTCGAAGGCCATCCGCGGCCGGGGCAAGCGACCGCTGAAGTCGCTGTCCGACATGCTCAAGGGCAAGCAGGGCCGCTTTCGGCAGAACCTGCTGGGCAAGCGCGTCGACTACTCGGGTCGCTCGGTCATCGTGGTGGGGCCGGAGCTCAAGCTGCACCAGTGCGGGCTGCCGAAGACGATGGCGGTCGAGCTGTTCAAGCCCTTCATCATCCACGAGCTGGAGAAGCGGGGAGAGGCCGAGACGGTCAAGGACGCCAAGCAGATCGTCGAGGACGACGACCCCAGGGTCTACGAGGTGCTCGAGGACATCATCCGCGACCATCCGGTGCTCCTCAACCGGGCCCCGACGCTGCATCGCATCGGGATCCAGGCGTTCGAGCCCGTGCTGGTCGAAGGCAAGGCCATCCGCATCCATCCGCTGGTCTGCTCGGCCTTCAACGCCGATTTCGACGGCGATCAGATGGCCGTGCACCTCCCCCTGTCGTTCGAGGCGCAGCTGGAGGCGCGGGTGCTCATGCTGTCCAGCAGCAACGTGCTCCTGCCCTCGAACGGGCGTCCGGTGGCCGCGCCGACCCAGGACATGGTCATCGGGTGCTACTACCTGACGAAGCCGCCGCTGAACGTGCAGGACCTCGAGCCCCTGGTCCGCGCGGACCAGCCGGAGGAGGCGCGCGCCGAGGCGGAGGCGGCGCTCGACGAGATCTACGAGGACGCCCCGCGCTACTCGACCTACGGCCAGGCGGAGATGGCCCGAAGCCTGGGCCGCCTGAGGTTCTCCGCCCCCTGCTGGTTCCTGGTCCGCGACCCTGGCGACGCCGCCGACCCGGAGCGCCGCCGGAGCTCCGCGTGGGTCCGGACCACGGCGGGACGCGTGCTCTTCAACTCGATCATCCCCGACGGGATCGGCTTCCTGAACCGGACGTTCGGGAAGAAGCAGCTGGGCGACCTCGTCTTCCGCTGCTTCAAGGAGGTGGGGCTCGCCGAGACGACCGAGTTCCTGGACCACCTGAAGGACTTCGGCTTCCGCTACGCGACCATGGGCGGCGTGTCGGTGGGCCTGGACGACCTCGAGGTGCCCGCCGAGAAGGCGAAGCTCCTCGACGAGTCGTCCGAGCAGGTCGGTCGCTTCCAGAACGCCTACGACAGCGGGTACATCTCCAACGGCGAGCGCTACAACAAGATCATCGACACCTGGACCCACGCGAACAACGACGTGGCCGACGCGATGGTGCGGCGCCTGGAGCGCTCCAACGACGGTTTCAACTCGGTCTACATGATGATGACGTCGGGGGCGCGCGGAAACCGGGACCAGATGCGCCAGCTGGCCGGCATGAGGGGGCTGATGGCGAAGCCCCAGAAGAAGATGACCGGCGGCATCGGCGAGATCATCGAGAGCCCGATCCGCTCCAACTTCCGCGAGGGCCTGACCGTGGTGGAGTACTTCATCTCCACGCACGGCGCCCGCAAGGGACTGGCCGACACGGCGCTGAAGACGGCCGACGCCGGGTACCTCACGCGCCGCCTTGTCGACGTGGCCCAGGACGTCACGATCGTCGAGGAGGACTGCGGGACGATCATGGGGATCGAGACGAGCGCCCTCAAGGAGGGGGAGGACGTCGTCGAGCCGCTGCGGGACCGAATCGCCGGCAACGTGGCGCTGGAGGACGTCCACGACCCCATCGACGGCGAGCTGATCCTCTCGGCCAACGAGATGATCGCGGAGGAGCAGGCGGAGGCCGTCGAGGCCGCAAGCATCGCTTCGGTCAAGATCCGGAGCGTGCTGACCTGCGAGTCCGAAGGCGGGATCTGCCGGAAGTGCTACGGCCGCAACCTGGCCACCATGGGATCCGTGGACATCGGCGAGGCCGTCGGCATCCTGGCCGCCCAGTCCATCGGCGAGCCGGGGACGCAGCTCACGCTTCGGACCTTTCACATCGGGGGCACGGCGGCGCGCATCGCCGCTCAGAACAAGCGGAAGTCCAAGATCTCCGGCATCGTCGGACTCGAGCGCATCGCCATCGTGACCGACGACGAGGGCAACCGCGTCGTCACGGCCCGCGAGGGCAAGATCGTGCTCAGGACGAAGGAAGGCCAGGTCCGCAGTCGGCTCGCCGTGCCGTACGGCGCCACGCTGCACGTCGAGGAGGGCGAGCGCATCGAGGCGGGCGCGCTGCTCTTCGGCTGGGACCCCTACTCCGAGCCGATGGTGGCCGACGTGAAGGGCCACCTGCGCTTCCGCGACATCGTCCAGGAACAGACCGTGCGGGAGGAGCTCGACGAATCGACGGGCCGGCGCCAGATGATGATCATCGAGGACCGGGACAAGAAGCTCCATCCCACCATCCAGATCGCCGAGGGCGAGTCGGCGACCAGCGAGGTCCTCAAGGAGTTCATCGTCCCGGTGGGCGCCCAGCTGACCTGCAAGGACGGCCAGGCGGTCCGCCCGGGCGACCACATCGCGCGAATCGGCCGCCAGGTGTACAAGACGCGCGACATCACCGGCGGGCTGCCCCGGGTCGCGGAGCTGTTCGAGGCCCGGAAGCCAAAGGACCCCGCGATCATCACCGAGATCGACGGCGTGGTGTCGTTCGGCGGCATCAAGCGAGGCAAGCGCGAGGTCTTCGTGACGCCGAAGCCGGGTCCGGGCGATCCCCGGAAGTACGACGTGCCCGTGGGCAAGCACATGCGGGTGCACCAGGGCGACGTGGTGTGCGCGGGCGACCGTCTGTCCGAGGGGCCGATCAACCCGCACGACATCCTGCGGATCCTGGGCTCGAGGGCCGTCCAGGAGTACCTCCTGAACGAGATCCAGGAGGTGTACCGTCTGCAGGGCGTGAAGATCAACGACAAGCACATCGGGGTCATCGTGCGCCAGATGCTCCAGAAGGTGCGGGTCGTGGATCCCGGCGAAACCGAACTTCTGGAGGGCGAGCACGTCGATCGCGTGGAGTTCCGCAAGGTGAACGTGCGGGCGGCTGCGGAAGATCGGAGGACGGCCCGCGCGGAGCCGCTGCTCCTGGGGATCACCAAGGCGAGCCTGACCACCGAGTCCTTCATCTCGGCGGCCTCGTTCCAGGAGACGACGCGCGTGCTCACCGACGCGGCCGTCCGGGGCGCGCGCGACGAGCTCAAGGGACTCAAGGAGAACATCATCATCGGGCACCTGATCCCGGCCGGAACGGGCATCCACAGGTGGCACGACGTCGAGTTCCTGGTCGAGCAGGACTACTACGACGAGGAGATCCTGCCGCTGACGGCGCCCGACGACTTGATTCCGCTGCTGGACGAGGCGGGCGACAAGGTGCCGGCGGAGTCCTAGGCCGCGAGCGGCGCGTCCGCCCGCGCGGCGGAGCGCCCGAGGGAGCCAGGGGACGCGCGGAAGCGGGCGTGATCGACGAGCGGCTTCGAGCTCGGGCGACCGAGTCGCGGCGACGCCTTCGCGAGGTCGAGCGGCGGCTCGCCGATCCCGACGTCGCGCGCAGCCCGGACCGCTTGCGCGAACTCGGGCGGGAACGCGCCGGACTGGCGGCCGTCGTCGACGCGGGACGCGAGCTCGCGCGATTGGAAACGGAGCTGGACGGCGCCCGCGAGCTCCTGGCCGAGGCCGAGGGGGACGCCGAGATGCAGGCCCTTGCCGGCGAGGAGATCGTCGCGCTCGAGGCGCGGGCCGCGGCCGCGGCCGCTCGCCTGCGGGCCGCGCTGGTCCCCGCCGACCCCCTCGAGGATCGGCCGGCGGTGGTCGAGATCCGCGCCGGGACGGGCGGGGACGAGGCCGGGCTCTTCGGAGCCGATCTGCTGCGGATGTACAGTAGACTGGCCGAGCGCAGCGGCTGGACGATCGAGGTGATGCACGTGTCCGAGGGCGCCCGGGGGGGCGTCCGCGAAGCCGTCGTCGCGGTGAGGGGCAAGGGGGTCTACGGGCGACTGCGCTACGAGTCCGGCGTGCACCGGGTCCAGCGGGTGCCGGAGACGGAGAGCCAGGGCCGCATCCACACTTCGGCGGCGTCCGTGGCGGTCCTTCCCGAGGCCGAGGAGGTGGACGTCTCGATCGATCCGGCCGACCTGCGCATCGACGTCTTCCGGTCTTCGGGACCCGGCGGACAGTCCGTCAACACGACCGATTCGGCCGTGCGCGTCACCCACGCGCCCACCGGTCTCGTGGTGACGTGCCAGGACGAGAAGTCCCAGCGCAAGAACAAGACGAAGGCGCTGAAGGTGCTTCGCTCCCGGCTGCTCGATCGCGAGATCGCCGCCGCCGAGGCGGAGAGGGCGGCCGAGCGGCGTTCGCAGATCGGAAGCGGGGACCGCTCGGCGAAGATCCGCACCTACAACTTTCCCCAGAACCGCGTCACCGACCACCGGATCGGGCTCAGCCTCCATCGGCTGGGAGACGTCCTGGACGGCGACCTGGACGAGCTGCTGGGCGCGTTGCGCCGAGCCCGCGACGAAGAGCGGCTGGCCCAGGGCTCGGGATCCTGAAGCGCGTGGCCGCGACCTCGCCTTCAGCGACCCGCCGGGCCCGGGCGGCGATGGACGTCGCTCGCGCCGCCGGCGACTACCTGAAGGGCCGGGGCGTGCCGGACGGTCGCCTGGACGCCGAGCATCTGCTCGCCGGCGTTCTGGGGATGAAGCGGCTCGAGCTCTACCTCCACCACGACCGGCCGCTCGGCGAGACGGAGCTCGCCGCCTACCGGTCGCGGATCCGCCGCCGGGGCGCCCGCGAGCCGTTGCAGTACGTGTTGGGAAGCGCGCCGTTTCGGGATCTCCGCCTGCGGGTGGACGGGCGCGTCGCGATTCCGCGGCCGGAGACGGAGTTCCTGCTCGACGTCGTCGCCCGCGCGACGGGCCGCACGGGCGCCGTCGAGCGCGCCCTCGACGTCGGCACGGGCTCCGGGGCCATCGCGCTGGCGCTCGCGACCGAAGGCGGGGCCCGGCGGGTGGTGGCCACGGACGTCTCGCCCGCCGCCCTGTCGGTGGCCCGCGACAACGCCCGGAGAACGGGGGCCGCGAACGTCGACTTTCGCCTGGGGTCCCTGCTCGCGCCGGTCGAGGGCGAGACCTTCGACCTCGTGCTCTGCAATCCGCCCTACCTGGGGGAGGCCGAGTGGGCGAGCGCCGAGCCCGAGGTTCGGGAGTGGGAGCCCCGGCTGGCCATGGTGTCCGGAGCGGACGGCCTGGACGCGATCCGCGCCCTGGCGGTCGCGGCGCCCGCGGCGCTCCGTTCGGGCGGGTGGCTCGGACTCGAGATCGGCGCCGCGCAGGGGCCCGCCGTCGAGCGCCTCCTGCGCGACGCGGGAGGGTGGCGCGACGTGGCCGTGCACAACGACCTGACGGGCCGGTGTCGCTATGTTGTTGCGCGGAAGGCGGGGCGGGACCGCGAGCGCGCTTCGTCGCCGTCCCACGCGGGCTCCGGCCGGGACCGGAATCGAGGAAGGACGGACAACGACGGCGTGAAGAACGCGAAGCGGCGGAGCGTCCAGGGGCGCGTGGGGATCGGCGAAGGGCCGATGCCCGGGATCGCGCTCGCATGACGGAGGCGGCCCGGCGAGCGAACGACGAGACCCGGGGCTCTCGGACGCCGGAGAGGGAGAAGGGACTCAAGGCGCTCCGGGCTCCGGTCTACGCGTTGATCGAGCCGATCACCCTTTTTCTGGTCCGGCGGCGCGTGCACCCCAACGCGATCACCGTCATGGGGTTCGCGGTCACGCTGGCGGGCGCGGTCCTCTATTCGCGCGACCACGTGCGCATCGCCGGACTGCTGGTGATGCTGGGAGGGCTGCTCGACATCTTCGACGGGCGCGTGGCCCGGGTCTCCGGCCTGGCGTCGAAGTTCGGCAACTTCTTCGACTCGACGCTGGATCGCATCTCCGAGATCGCCATGTACGTCGGCCTGATGACCCTCTACAACGGCTACGGCGTCCGCCTGAGCGACGTCTGGATGATCTACGTCATCGCGCTCGCCATGGGGGGCTCCCTGATGGTCAGCTACACCCGGGCCAAGGCCGAAGCGCTCGGCTTCGAGTGCAGCGTGGGTCTCATGCAGCGGGCCGAGCGGATTCTCCTGCTCGGCCTCGGATCGCTCGTCTTCGGGCTCGCGTGGGGCGGGATCGTCCTCAGCGGGATCGTGGTCGTCGTGGCGGTCCTCACCAACGTCACCGCCGTGCATCGGATCTTCTGGGTCTACAGGCACGGCGCGGGCGTCCCCCTGGACGGCGGCGCCGACGCCGCCGCAAAAGCAATAGGAAAAGGTCGCTAGCGTGAAAGAGACACCCACCATCGCGCCCGCGGAGGGCGGACTGGCGTTGTTGCTCCCCGGGCTGGGCGCCGTGGCGACGACGGTCGTCGCGGGCGTCGAGGCGGTTCGTCGCGGACTGGGCGAGCCCTACGGCAGCGTGAGCCAGATGAACACCGTCCGGCTCGGCAAGCGGACCGAGGACCGGACCCCGCTCATCAAGGACCTGGTGGATCTGGTCGATCTGGACCGCATCCGGTTCGGCGCTTGGGACCCGATCCCCGACAACGCCTACGAGAGCGCCGTCAAGGCGGGCGTCCTCGACGCCGCGCGTCACCTCGATCCGATCCGCGACGCGCTCGAGGCGGTGACGCCGATGCCCGCGGTCTTCGACACGGCGTACGTGAAGCGCCTGGACGGGCCGAACCGCAAGCGGGGCGCCAGCAAGATGGACCTCGCGCTCGCGCTGCGCGACGACGTTCGACGCTTCGCGAGGGAGCGCGACTGCGCGCGCGCCGTCATGATCTGGTGCGGCTCGACGGAGACCTTCCAGCGCGCCGGACCCGCGCACGAGACGCTCGCGTCGTTCGAGCGGGCCATGGCGGAGAACGATCCGGCGATCGCGCCCAGCATGATCTACGCCTACGCGGCCCTGATGGAGGGCGTGCCCTACGCCAACGGCGCCCCGAACCTGTCGGCCGACGTGCCGGCTCTCGAGGAGCTGGCCCGCGAACGGCAGGTCCCCATCGCCGGCAAGGACTTCAAGACCGGCCAGACGCTGATGAAGACGATCCTGGCCCCGGGGCTCAAGGCCAGGATGCTCGGGATCCGCGGCTGGTTCAGCACCAACATCCTGGGCAACCGCGACGGCGAGGTGCTGGACGACCCGGAGTCTTTCCGGACCAAGGAGGAGTCGAAGCTGGGGGTCCTGGACTACATCCTGCAGCCGGGCATGTACCCCAAGCTCTACGGAGACCTCTACCACAAGGTGCGCATCAACTACTATCCCCCTCGCGGAGACGACAAGGAGGGGTGGGACAACCTGGACATCTTCGGATGGCTGGGCTATCCGATGCAGATCAAGGTCGACTTCCTGTGCCGGGACTCGATCCTGGCGGCGCCGATCGTCCTGGACCTGGCCCTGTTCCTCGACTTGGCGAATCGGGCCGGGATGCGCGGGATTCAGGAATGGCTGTCGTTCTACTTCAAGAGCCCGCACTGTCCGGTCGGGCTGTACCCCGAGCACGACCTCTTCATCCAGCACTGGAAGTTGAAGAACACGCTGCGCTGGCTGGCGGGCGAGGAGCAGATCACGCACCTGGGTCGGGACTACGGCGATTGACCGGGCCTCGGGCGGCGCGCGCCCGCCCGGGTCCGCCGAGAGGGCGCTTCGTCGTCGTCGAGGGGGTCGACGGGGTGGGGAAGTCCACGCAGGTCCCCCTCCTGAGGGCGTGGCTCGAGGAGGGCGGCGTCTCGGTGGCGACGACCCGGGAGCCAGGGGGCACGGAGCTCGGGGAGCGGATTCGGGAACTGGCGCTCGCCCGGTCGGGGTTCCCCGTGCCGGAGAGAACCGAGCTGCTGCTGATCCTGGCCGCGCGGGCCGCGTTCGTGAAGGAGCGCGTCGAGCCGACGCTGGCTGCGGGCGAGTGGGTGCTGTCCGATCGCTACGACCTCAGCACGCTCGCGTATCAGGGGCACGGTCGGGGAATCGACCTCGAGTGCGTCGCGCGGATGAACCGCTTTGCGACTTCGGGCCTGGTCCCCGATCTCACGCTGATCCTGCATCTGTCGGACGCCGAGCGCCGCGCCCGTCGCCGCGCCCGCCGGGAAGCGGGCGCCGGCGTCGATCGGATCGAGTCGGCCGGATCCGCCTTCCTTCGCCGAGTGGCGCAGGGGTATCTTGAGTTGGCGGAGTCGAGACCCGAGGCCGTGATCGTGCCGGCGGACGGGAGCGTCGCGAGGGTGGCGGCGAGGATTCGGGACGAGGTGGCGCGGCGTCTGGGACCGGGAGTCGGTCCCGGCGCTCCGGCGGGGTGATCCGGGCCGCTTCGTCGCGCCGCGGCGGCGCGAACGACGCGAAGCGCCTCGAGGAGACGGCATGAGAGTCAAGAAGGCGATCCTGGTTCCCGCGCTCGTCGTCGCGGCGACGGCGGTCGGAGGCGGGTGGCTGCTCCAGAGCGACGGAGAGCTGGGGGCCAACCTCTACTTCCGGACCCGACTCCTGGACGAGGTCGTCGATCGGATCGACGACCACTTCGTCGACGAGGTCGATGTGGACGGGCTCTATCGCGCCGCCGTCCAGGGCGTGGTCGACCAGCTGGGAGACCGCAACTCGGCTTTCCTGGAGGCCGCCGTCTGGGAGGACGTGCGTATCCGGACGGAGGGAGAGTACGGCGGGATCGGGCTGGAAGTGGCCGATCGGGACGGCTTCGTCACCGTCGTCGCGCGGATCCCGGGCACGCCCGCGGCCCGAGCGGGGCTGCGGCCCGGGGACCGCATCGTCGAGGTCGCCGGGGAATCCGTGCGCGGACGGCTCGTCGACCAGGTCGCGGGGCGCTTGAGGGGCGAGCCCGGCACTCCGGTGCGGGTGGGAATCGAGCGGCCCGGCGCCGCCGGGGTCCTGAACTTCGAGGTCGACCGCGCCCTGATCCACTATTCGTCCGTGCCCTTCGCGACGATGCTCGACGGCGAGGTCGGGTACGTGCCCCTCGACGTCTTCAACGGGAGGACGACGGCCGACGTGCGCGCGGCGGTCGATTCGCTCCGGTCGGTCGGGATGAGGGCGCTGATCCTCGATCTGCGCCGAAACGCGGGCGGACTGCTCAGCGAGGGCGTGGCGCTCGCGGACCTCTTCCTCGATCCCGACGAGGACATCGTCGAGATTCGAGGCCGGTCCTCGCCCTCGGAGAAGCGCGTCGCCCGATCCGAGCAGGCTTACCCCGACTTGCCCTTGGTGGCGCTCGTCGGGCACGGCAGCGCGTCCGCCTCGGAGATCCTCGCCGGAGCGCTCCAGGATCACGATCGCGCCCTGCTGGTCGGATCGACGACCTTCGGCAAGGGATCCGTCCAGTCGCTCTTCCCGCTCTCCGGCGGCAACGTTCTGAAGCTGACGACGGCGCGCTGGTACACGCCCTCCGGACGCTCGATCCAGCGGGACGCTTCGGATCGCCGGGAGCGGCTGTCCGCCGGTCCGCTCGCGTTGGACGGCGAAAGGGCCATGCGTCCGGACGTCGAGGGCAGGCCGAGGTTCGTCTCCCGGGGCGGGCGCGCCGTGCTGGGCGGCGGGGGCGTCGTGCCCGACGTGTGGGCGATGCCCGACACCTTGACGGCAGCCGAACGGGGCGCCGTGGAGAGGATCTTCGGCGCCCCGGGCGGGCCCTTCGCCTTCTTCGCCGGCCTCCACGGCTGGGCGGTCTCGTACCTGCAGCGAAATCCCGACGCGCCCGCCGACTTCGAGATTTCGGACGCCGACTTGGAGAGCTTCCGGCGGGCCCTGCGGCGTCGCGCGGCCGCGACGCTGGACGGAGCCGCGGGGGCGGCGGGCGTCGCCGCCGACCCGGAGGGACCGACCTGGGCGGACCTCGAGCGCGCCCGGCGCTACGTGGTGCACCACATGGAGGCCGAGGTCGCGTTGCAGGCGCGCGACGACCTGGGACGCTTCCAGCGGACGTGGGCCCGGGACGCCCAGCTGCGCCGCGCGATGGAGCTGATCTCGGGCGCGCGAGACCAGACGGCGCTCTTCGAGGCGGCCGGCTCGCCTCTGGCATCCGCGTCCGCCGCCGGCCGGCCGCCGTCGACCCGGAAGGGATCCTCGAGCTGACCGGGCGGGTCGTCGGGGACCGCAGCGCCTCGACGGGCCCCGGGGAAGGCGCCGCGCCCCTCGAGGTGCGCCTCCGCCGGGGCGACCTGATCGAGTCGAGTCACCGGGTGCACGCGGTGGTCGCCGATCGCCGGGGCGCGCGACTGTGCGCGTGGGGCGATCCACAGCGCCCGACGCTGCTGCGCTCGGCGGCGAAGCCCTTCCAGGTCCTGCCCCTGATCGAGGACGGGACGGCGGACCGGTTCGGTCTGACCCCGCGCGAGCTCGCGGTGTGCTGCGGGTCGCACAACGCCGAGGAGGAGCACCTCCGGGCCGTGCGCTCGATCCTCGCCAAGGCCGGCGTCGACGAGAGCCTCCTGGCCTGCGGTCCGCACCCGTCGCTGCTCGAGTCGAGGCGCGACGAGTTGGCGCGCGCGGGCGCGACGCTCTCGCCCGTCGCGAACAACTGTTCGGGCAAGCACGCGGCGATGCTGGCGCTCGCGACCGATCGCGGCTGGCCGCTCTCGGGCTACCATCGTCCCGAACACCCGGTGCAACGGAGGATCGCGGAGGCCTTCGCCCGGTGGCTGGACGTCGACGCCGCGACGACGACCTGGCAGGTGGACGGTTGCGGCGTCCCGACCTTCGCGGTCCCGCTGGACCGCCTCGCGCGCGGGATCGCGAGGTTCGCGGCGGCCGCCCGCCAAGACGGCGCGCCCCGCCGCGTGGTCGAAGCCATGACCCGGCGCTCCTTCATGGTGGCCGGCACCGACCGTCTGTGCACGCGCCTGATGGAGAAGGCCGACGGGCGCCTCTTCGCGAAGACGGGCGCCGAAGGGGTGTACGTCGCGGGCGACGTTCCATCCGGCGTCGGCGTGGCTCTGAAGGTCGAGGACGGCGCCTGGCGGGCCGCGCCGTGCGCGCTGCTGGGCGTGCTGGGCCGCGCGGGGCTGCTGTCGCCCGCCGCGGTCGCCGCGCTCGGGGACTTCGCCGAACCGCCGGTCGCGAACACGAGGGGAGAGGAAACCGGGCGCCTGACCGTCGAGGAGGTCGAATGTTCGTCGACTCGGTGATCCTCGAGGTCGCCGCCGGGACCGGCGGATCGGGCGCCGAGGCCTTTCGGCGCGAGAAGGGCGTGCCCCGGGGCGGTCCGGCGGGCGGCGACGGGGGCAAGGGCGGCGACGTCGTCCTGGTCGCGGACGCGTCGCTGACCACGCTGAGCGACTACCGGTACCGGCGTCGCCACAAGGCCCGGAGAGGGCGTCACGGCGAAGGCTCGAACCGCACCGGCCGCAGCGGGCCGGACCTGGAGCTGCGCGTGCCGCCGGGCACCCAGGTCGTCGACGACGAGGGCGGCGCCGCGCTGGGCGAGCTCCTGATCGAGGGCGAACGCCTCGTCGTGGCTCGGGGCGGACGCGGCGGACGGGGCAACGCTCGCTTCGCGTCCGCGACCCGCCGGACGCCGCGCCGCTGGGAGCCGGGCGAGGAGGGCGAGCGGCGGCGGATTCGCCTGGAGCTCAAGCTCCTGGCGGACGTCGGGCTCGTCGGCGAGCCGAACGCCGGAAAGTCCACGCTGCTGTCCCGAATCAGCGGCGCGAGGCCCAAGATCGCCGACTATCCCTTCACGACGCTGTCGCCCAACCTGGGAGTGGTCGAGCTGTCCGACTTCCGTTCGTTCGTCGTCGCCGACATTCCCGGGATCGTCGAGGGCGCGCACGCGGGCAAGGGGCTGGGCCACCGCTTCCTGCGCCACATCGAGCGCACGCGGGCCCTGGTCGTGCTCGTCGCCGTCGACGAGGACGATCCGGCCGCCGCGCTGGCTCGGGTCCGCGCCGAGCTCGGGCGATACTCGCGCCGCTTGGCCGAACTGCCCTATGCCGTGGCGCTCTCGAAGGTCGATCTGCTGCCCGCCGGCGCGCCCGCGCCCGAGGTGGAGGCTCCCGGCGCGTGGGGAATCCACGCCATCAGCGCGGCGACCGGGCAAGGCGTGGACCGTCTGCTCGAGGACGCGTGGCGGCAGGTCGAGGCGCGTCGGACGAGCGAGAGGGCGGTCCCGAAGGACGACCCATGGGACGGGGAAGCGCGGCCGCCCGGCTGAGTCCGCCCGGCGCCGATCCGACGCCGGTGCGGCACGTCTACGTGCACGCGCCGTTTTGCGCGCAGCGGTGCGGATACTGCGACTACGCGGTGCACGTCGACGGCGACCCGAAGAGCCGCGCGTGGCTGGACGCCATCGTCCGCGAGCTCCGCGCGGCGTCCGGTCCCGACGGGTGGGTCGAGCTGTCGCCGCTCGAGACGCTGTACGTCGGCGGCGGCACGCCGTCGCTCCTGGACCCGGAGGCCCTCGTCGCCGCGGGCCGGGCGATGGGCGTCGGACCCGCAGCCGCCGGCGAAGTCGAGTGGACCGCCGAGGCGAATCCGGAGTCCCTCGACCGGCGCGTGGCCCGGGCCTGGGCGGCGGGGGGCGTGAATCGAGTGTCCATCGGCGTGCAAAGCTTTCAGGACGCCGCGCTGCGCTGGCTGGGGCGGCCGCACTCCGGCGCCGACGCGGAGTCGGCCGTCCGGACGGCCCGAGCCAGCGGGCTGGCCAACGTGTCCGTGGATCTCCTCTTCGGACTCCCCTCCGAGGTCCGGCGCCGCTGGCGCACGGACCTCGATCGCGCCCTCCTGCTCGGCGCGCCGCACGTCTCGATCTACGGTCTGACCGCCGAGGCCGACACGCCTCTCGGGCGCGCGGCGCGCGAAGGGCGGATCCGGATGCCCGCCGCCGAACGCCGCCGGGACGAGTACCTGCTCGCCGCCGAGACGCTCGCGCGGGCCGGATACGAGCACTACGAGGCGTCGAACTTCGCCCTGCCCGGCTTCGCGTCGCGCCACGGTCGCGCCTGCTGGGAGGGCGCCCCGTATCTCGGGCTGGGCGCCGGCGCCCACAGCTACGGCGGCGGACGGCGCTGGTGGAACGAGCGACGCTGGCCCGCCTATCGCGACGCCGTCGCCGAATCGGGTCGGGCGACGGTCGGCTGGGAGGTCCTCGGCCCCCGCGCGTCGCGCCTCGAGGCCGCGTGGCTGGGGCTGCGCGCGGCGACGGGCGTCGCGCTGGACGCCCTGGACGGCGGCGCCGTGGCGACGATCGAGCGCTGGGAGCGCCGCGGACTGGCCCTGCGCGGCGAAGGCCGGCTCCGCCTGACGCCGCAGGGATGGCTGGAGCTGGACGAACTCGCGGTGGCCTTGGAGAGGTGGGTGCGGCTCGAGTCGCGCGCGGCGGCGGCCGAAGCGGTTGACCGAAGCGGCGAAGTCGAGAAGTTACCTTGAGGCCTGGGGCCTTTCGTGGACGCAACGCCGACGGAGCCATGGGATTGAAACGCCGCGAAAGGACCGGCTCGCTCACCGACAGGGAGAGCAGCGTCCTCGAGGCGGTCGTGCGAACCTACGTGGCGACCGCGGAACCCGCCGGGAGCCGCGCCCTGGCCCGGCGCTACCACCTGGGCGTCTCTCCCGCGACGATCCGCAACACCATGGCCGACCTCGAGGAAGGGGGATACCTGACGCACCCCCACCCGTCGGCCGGCCGGGTCCCCACGGACATGGCCTACCGCTTCTTCGTGGATCGAGTGGTGCGACCCCAGGGCCTCACGAGCGAAGAGAAGGAGCTGATCGAGCGGGAGCTGGAGTCGGGCGACTCGACGCTCGAGCGGATCCTGCGGGGGGCCACCCGGGCCTTGGGGATGCTCGTCAACGAGCTGGGCATCGGCTCCGTGCCCCAGCTGGACGACGCCCGCCTCGAGAAGATCGACCTCGTCGGGCTGTCCTCGAGCCGGGTCCTGATGGTGGCGACCGTTCAGAGCGGCATGGTCCGCACCGTCTACGTCGATCTGCCGGGCGAAGTCCCGTCCGACGTGCTCGCGGGCCTCGAGCGCGTGCTCAACGAGCGGTTGGCCGGGATGACCTTCGTCGAGATCCGCGCCTCCTTCGGCGAGCGCCTGAGGGACGCCGTCGAAGATCCCGCGGCGCAGGAGATCCTGAACTTCTTCGTGGAGTCGGGCGAAGAGACGTTCGCTCCCGTTCCGGTCAACGACGATCAGGTCGTGTTGGGCCAGACGTCGGCGATCGCCGCGCAGCCCGAGTTCGCGACCCACGAGCGCCTGCGTCGGCTCATCGCTCTGACCGAACAGAAGGAGCTGCTCGCGAAGGTGCTGGGGAAGCGGGTGAAGCGGGGCGGCCCCTTCGTGACGATCGGCGACGAGCACGCGCCGGAGCTGGTCGGTTTCACCCTGGTCACCTCCGGGTACCGCTGCGGGAAGCTGCGAGGGATCGTCGGCGTGATCGGCCCGACGCGGATGCCGTACGAGAAGGTCATCGCGATCGTCGACTACACGTCGTCGCTGGTGACCCGCATGCTGGAACCCTGACGCCGACGGTCCGCCGCCTCCGAACCGATGGCCGACTACTACGAGCTGCTTCGCGTGTCCAGGGACGCGGGTCCCGACGAGATCAAGAGGGCGTACCGCAAGGTGGCGATGCGGCACCACCCGGATCGCAACGACGGATCGAAGGAGGCCGAGCGGCGCTTCAAGGAGGTCACGGAGGCGTACGAGGTGCTTCGCGATCCGGCGAAGCGCGCGCGCTACGACCGATTCGGCAAGGCCGGACTGGGCGGCGGGGCCGCAGCGGGCGGCGGCTTCGGCATCGACGACGCGCTCGAGGTCTTCATGCGCAACTTCGGGGGATTCGGCATGGGCGGGCCCTTCGGCGGCCGCAGGCCCCGCGACGGGCCCGCCAGGGGACGGTCGCTGCGCCTGACGCTGCCCCTGACGCTCGAGGACGTGCGCGCCGGCGTGAGGAAGCGCGTGCGCGTCGCCGTCCTGGACGAGTGCGGCGCCTGCAAGGGATCCGGCGCCCGCGGCGGCGATCGGCCTCGGACCTGTCCGGCCTGCGGGGGCGCCGGCGAGGAGCGTCGGGTCGAGCGCAGCGTCTTCGGCCGGTTCGTGAGCGTGGCCCGCTGCGGAAGGTGCGGAGGCGAGGGGTCCGTGATCGCGGACCCGTGCTCCGAGTGCCGCGGCGAGGGGCGCGTCCGCGCCCGCCGCGAGCTCGCCGTGAACGTGCCGCCCGGCGTGACGTCGGAGCACTACATCACGTTGCGGGGCGAGGGCAACGTCGGTCCCCGGGGAGGCGCTCGCGGCGACGTCGTCGTGCTCCTGAACGTCCGGGAGGATCCGCGATTCGAGCGCGACGGCCCGAATCTGACGGTCGAGGTTCCCGTCACCTTCGCCACGGCCGCCCTGGGAGGATCGGTCCGAGCGCCCACGGTGGAGGGCGAGACCCGCGTCGACGTCCCCGCCGGCGTGCAGAGCGGCGAGGTGATCCGGGTCCGGGGCGAGGGCGTGCCCGAGCTCGACGGACGCCAGCGCGGAGACCTGTTCGTGCGCGTCGCGGTCTGGGTTCCGGATCGGCTGAACGCGGAGCAGGAACGGCTCCTGAAGGCGTTGCGCGAGGTCGAGGACGAGGCGCCCCGCGCCATCGATCCCGAACGTCGGCGGGGGTTCTGGTCCCGGGTGAGGGAAGCCCTCGGGTAGGGGCGGCGCCCTCCCCGGGTCGGAAACGGTCCTCCTCGCTCGCGGCCTGGGGCGGCCGCCCGCCGGGCCCGCGTGGCGTTCTCCTTCGGCGGACGTACATTTTCCGAGGGCGCGGCTTCCGGGGGGCGCGAGAGCCGCGTCGCCCTTGGCGGCGCCCTCGACCCCAGCCGGAGATCGAGCGCGCGATGGCCGTTTCGCTGAAGGAGGCGCTCAGGACGGACTTGGACCGGGCCCGTCGCGAACGGGACCGGGCGCGCACGCTGGTCCTGTCCACCGCGCTGGCCGACGTGCGCAATCGCGAGATCGAGGTCGGCGGGGACCTGGACGACGCCGGCGTCGAGGCGGTCCTGGCTCGGGCCGTCAAGCAGCGGCGCGACGCGGCCTCGCAGATGGCCGCGGCGGGTCGGGCCGACCTGGCCGAGCGGGAGACGTTTCAGGCCGACCTGTTGGCCGAGTACCTCGGCGGCCCGCTGACCGAGGACGATGTTCGAGCGATCGTTCGCGACGTCGTGGCGGGCGGAGCCCGGGGCGTCGGCGCCGTCATGGCGCGGCTGATGCCCCGGATCCAGGGTCGCTTCGACGGTCGCGCGGCTTCGCGCATCGCGCGCGAGGAGCTCTAGTTCCGGGGATGGCCGACGCCGGTCGGCGGACGCTCGAGGCGCTGGAGCTCGAGCGCGTCCTGCGCCACGTCGCCGGCTTCGCGGCGACGCCGGCCGCGAGGGAGCGCATCCTCGGCGCCCGGCCCTCTCGGGATCTCGGGGAGATTCGGGAGCGCTTGGGGCAGGTTTCGGAGACGGGGCGCTTCCTCGCGGAACGCCCCGGCTGGGACGTCCCCGTCATCCCGGACGCCGGTTCGGCGATCGGGCGTCTGGCGGTCGAGGGCAGCGTCCTGACGCCGGAGGAGGCGGCCGTCTTGAGCGCGTTGCTGGTCGCGAGCGCGACGCTGGCGGGGGACTTGAGCGAGGCCGAAGGACGCCACCCCACCCTGGACGCCCTCGGGAGCGAGCTGGCGGTCGAGCGCGACGAGGCCGCGGCCATCGACCGCGCCGTCGACCCGGAGGGCCGCGTGCTCGACGGCGCGAGTCGGGAGCTCGGTCGGATTCGGCGCAGTCTCGCCGGCGCTCGCAACCGGGTGGTGGAGCTCCTCGAGCGGCGCCTCGCGCGGCTGCCCGATCGCCATCGGGTCGCCGGGGCGAGCGTGACGATCCGCGAGGGACGCTACGCGATTCCGGTGCGCCGCGAGGGGATGCGCGCCGTCGGCGGCTACGTCCTGGACGAGTCGTCGTCCGGCGCGACCGTCTTCGTCGAGCCGCCCTCCGCGATCGCGGCGACGAACCGACTGCGCGCCCTCGAGCGCGAGGAGGCGAGGGAGGAGCGGCGCGTGCTGCGGCGACTGAGCGACCGCCTTCGGCCGCGGTCCCGGGACCTCGCCCGCTCGCTGGCCGCGCTGACGGAGATGGACCGCAGGGTCGCGCTGGCGCGGGCGGCGGCGCGTTGGGAGGGAAGCGCGCCCGAGATGGGCGCCGTCGGGCTTCGCGTCGTCCGGGGACGCCACCCCCTCCTGATCGCCCGGGGCGAGACCGCGGTGCCCTTCGACCTCGAGCTGGAGGACGAGGAGAGAGTGGTCGTGGTGACCGGTCCCAACGCCGGGGGCAAGACCGTGTTCCTCAAGGCGGTGGGCCTGGCGTCCGTCCTGGCGCAGTCGGGGGTCGTTCCCCCGGTCGGCGCCGGAACGCGGCTCCCCGTCTTCGGCGCCCACTTCGCCGAGATCGGCGACCGGCAGTCCATCGCCGACAGCCTGTCCACGTTCTCGGCGCGGCTCGGCGGCCTGCGCGACGTCGTCGCCCGCGCCGCCGCGGACGCGCTGGTTCTGATCGACGAGCCCGGGACCGGGACCGACCCCAAGGAGGGCGAGGCGCTGGCCCGGGCGACGGTCGAGTTTCTGGCCGAGCGGGGATGCACGGCGGTGGTGACGTCGCACCTGGGCGGACTGAAGCGGCTGGCGGCTCCCGGGAACCGGATCGTGAACGCGTCGATGCGCTTCGACGGCGAGCGCATGGCGCCCACCTACCGCTTCTCGAAGGGACGCCCGGGACGGAGCTACGGTCTTGCGATCTCTCGCGCGCTGGGCCTGCCCGAAGAGTTTCTGGACCGGGCGGAAGCGCATCGGGATCGCGCGGACGCGCGGATGGACGCGTTGCTGGCGAGCCTCGAAGCGAAGGAGCGGACGCTCGGGGCGCGGATTCGCGCGCTCGAGGAGGGGCGCGCCGCCGCGGAGCGGCTCCGCGCCGACCTCGAGGAGCGGGAACGGGAGCTTGGACGCTTGGAGCGGCGTCGGCGGGCCGACGCGAGGGCGTCGGCGCGCCGACTGCTCCTGGACGCGCGGCGGGAAGTCGACGCCGCCATCGCCGCCCTGGAGGAGCGGGCTCGAGACGGCGAGTCGCTTCGCGCCGCCGCTCGGCAGGCCCGACGCAGGGTGGAGACGGCGGCCGAGGCGCTGACGGTCGACGGCGAAGACCCGAGCCCGTCGCCCCGACGCCCTTCCGTCCGCGTCGCCCCGCCCGCTCTCATGGAGGTGGGGACGCCCGTGCGAATGGTCGACACGGGCGCGCGAGGCACGGTGGTCGCCGTGGACGGGCGCCGCGCGGACGTCCGCGTCGGCGGCCTGCGGCTGAACGTGTCCAGGGAGCGACTGGCCGCGGTCGAAGGCGAACCGATCGAGGGCGCGGTTCCTCGGGTCGGCTCGGGCGCGCAGCCGTCCCAGTGGTCGCCTTCGGGCCCCGAGCCGCTCGCGGAGGTGGATCTTCGGGGCATGCGGGCCGACGAGGCCGAAGCGTCGCTGCTGCGCGCCCTCGACCGGGCGCTCGTGATCGATCTGGGCGAGCTGCGCATCGTTCACGGCAAGGGCACCGGCGCGCTGAAGGGACGCGTCGCGGCCGCCCTGGGCCGGGACGCGCGGGTGCGCCGATTTCGGCCGGGCCGACCCGGAGAAGGCGGGGGCGGCGTCACCGTGGCGAGGCTTGGGCGAGCGTGATCTCGGACGACACCGTCGAGCGGGTGCGCCGCCACGCGGACATCGTCGCCGTGATCGGCGAGTTCGTCCCGTTGAAGAAGAGCGGCAAGGACTATCGGGGCCTCAGTCCGTTCAAGGACGAGAACACTCCGTCGTTCTTCGTGATCCCGGACAAGGGGTTCTTCCACGACTTCTCGTCCGGCGAGTCGGGAGACGTCTTCGGCTTCCTGATGAAGCACCGGGGGATGAGCTTCGCCGACGCGGTCCGCCACGTCGGCGAGCGCTCCGGCGTGACGGTCCGCTCCGTGGCCGGGCGCGACCGCCGGGAGGACCCCTGGCGCCCGTATCGCGAGGCCTGCGCCTGGGCGAAGGCCCACTTTCACAAGCGTCTGTGGGACGAGGACGACGGCGCCGAGGCCCGGGCGTACCTCGAGCGACGCGGGATTTCCCGCGACCTGGCCGAGCGCGTCGGTCTGGGCTACGCGCCGAACTCCTGGAAGGCGCTCCGCGAGGCCGCCCTCGTCCACGGGCTCGACGAGTCGGCGCTGCTGGGGGCGGGGCTTCTCAAGCGCAGCGACAAGGGCGGGCGGATCTACGACGCGTTTCGCCACCGGATCGTGTTCCCGATCCTCTCCGTCACCGGCTCCGCGCTGGGTTTCGGGGGCCGGCTTCTAGGCCCGGTCGGGGAGGGCGCGCCGAAGTACCTCAACTCTCGCGACGGCCCGATCTTCGACAAGGGCAACGTGCTCTACGGACTGAGCTGGGCGCGCAACGACGTGCGGCGCGAGGGCTTCGCGCTTCTGGTCGAGGGGTTCATGGACGTCGTGTCGCTCGTCGGCGCCGGGATCGGCAACGCGGTCGCGCCTCTCGGCACGGCGCTGACCGAGGCCCAGGCCGAGCTGCTGAAGCGCTACACCCACCAGGTCCGCGTCGCGTTCGACAGCGACGCGGCGGGCCTCAGAGCGACCTTCCGGACGGCCGACCGGCTTCTGTCGCGCGGACTTCGCGCCGCCGTCGTGACGCTGCCCGACGGCGAGGACCCGGACTCGCTGGTGCGGTCCCGGGGCCCCGACGCCTTCCGGGCGCTCGCGAAACGGGCCGTGGACGTGCTGGACCGCAAGATCGCCATGCTGCGCGAGCGCGGCTACTTCGACACCATCGAGGGGACGAGGACCGCGCTGGATCGCCTGTTGCCCACGCTGCGCGCGGTGCAGGACGCCAAGCTGCGCGACATCTATCTGGCGCGCGTGTCCCAGTGCACGGACGTGCAGGTCGAGACCCTCGAGGAGGAGCTGCGCGGCGCGACGGAGCCCCGACCGGCGAAGGAATACGGACGCGACGGCGACCGACGGCGACGCGCCGTCGCTCCGCCCGTCGTCTCCCTCGGACCCGAGCGCATGCTCCTGCTGCTGATGCTGCAGCATCGCGACTGCGTCGAGCGCGTGGGCGAGCGCGTGGGGCCCTCGGACTTGGAGGACGCCGCGCATCGTGCCATCTTCGAGGCGCTGATCGGGGATCCGGACCTCGCCGTCCTGCCCGAGGACGCCGACGCGGCGGTCCTGCGTCGCTTCGAGCGGCTCATGGCGGACCCGGAGACGGTCGAGTCTCCGGAGAGGGTGTACGCCGACACGGTGTCGCAGCTGGAGAGACGGCGGCGCGGCCGCCGGAGCGCGGCGCTCCGGATCGAAATGTTGCGGACGGACGACGACGACGAGAAACTGCGCTTGATGGTCGAAATCCAGAGAATCGGGCACCGGGCGGCCGACCCCAGGCGGTCGGCCCGCGCCGTGCTCGACATGGGCAGAACGCGGGATCGGAAGCGGGGGGCGCCGTGACGGTCCGCGTCGACTCGCCGGCCGACCAGTTGCTCGAGCTCCAGGTCATCGACCGGAAGATCTGGGAGACGAAGGAACGCATCGACGCCTTCGCGCCCCGGATGGAGGCCGTCGAGGCGCCCGCCCAGAAGCTCGAGGCGGACGCCGAGGTGACGGCGAACAAGGTGCGCGATCTGCGGCTGGAGGAGCGACGCCTGCGGCTCGCGGCCGAGGAGAAGCGCGCTCGCGCCGAGCGCCTCGAGGAGCGCGCGACGCTGATCCGCACGGTGCGCGAGGAGGAGGCGCTCCGCAAGGAGACGGAGATCGTGCAGCGGTCCCTCGACCAGGACGAGCAGGACATCGTCAACGTGCTGGACCAGATCGGGACCCTGGAGGACCGGCGCGAGGGTCAGCGCGTCGCCCTCGAGGAGGCGCACCGCGAGTCCGAGCCGCTCAAGCGCGAGCTCGAGGCCGACCGAGAGTCCGCCCGCGCCGAGCTGGTCGCCCTGGAGGAGCGCCGGGACCGCGGGGCCGAAGCCGTCGACGAACGGTGGCGCTCCGTCTACGACAACCTGGTGCGGGGCGGGCGTCGCGTCGCGGTGGCCCCCATGACCGACGACGGCGCGTGCGGCGCGTGCTTCTCGATGATTCCCCTCCAGGTGCAGCAGGTGATCCGCACGGGCGGCGTTCCGGTGCGGTGCGAGGCCTGCGGGGTGATCGCGATCCTGGGCGCGGCCGACCCGGCCGAATCGCAGGCATAGCGCTGGACGACGGGCGCGCCGAGCCGCGGGCCGTCGGCCCCCTTCGGTGAGCCGACGGGTCCGGGGCCGTCCGTCCGTCCCGACGCCTCCGCAGCCCGAGTGGACGGTCGCGCCGGAGCCGCCGCCCGGACCGGTGGACGAGCTTCGGCGTCGGCTGAAGCTGCCTGGCACGCTGTGTCGCGTGCTGGTGGCCCGGGGCCACCGCGACGTGGACGCCGCGAAGTCCTTTCTGCGCCCCTTGCTCTCCGGCTTGCACGATCCGCGCCGTCTCCGCGACGCCGATGCGGCGGCCGAGCGGATCGCGCGCGCCGTCCGGGACGGCGAACGGGTGGCGGTGCACGGAGACTACGACGCCGACGGGATCGCCGGCGCGGCGCTTCTCGCGTCCTGGATCCGGGACCTCGGGGGGCGCGCCGTCGCCTTCGTGCCCGAACGTCTGGCCCACGGCTACGACCTGTCGCGCGCCGGCGTCGAGTGGGCCGGGGCGCGCGGCGCGAGCCTGCTGGTGACGGTCGACTGCGGCGTGCGGGCGCTGGACGCGGTGGACCGGGCCGTCGCCGCGGGCATGGACGTCGTCGTGACCGACCACCACCCGCCGGGTCCCGCGCTTCCCCGAGCGCTCGCCGTGGTCGATCCGCACCGCGCCGATTGCGGATACCCCAACAAGAGGCTCTGCGGAGCCGGCGTCGCCTTCAAGGTCGGCCAGATCGTCGCCGAGCTGCTGGGCCGGGACGAGGACGAGGCTTGGCCGCGCCTCGATCTGGTCGCCCTTGCGACGATCGCGGACCAGGTCGGTCTGGAGGGCGAGAATCGCATTCTGGCGCGCTACGGGCTGCGCGCGGCGGCACGGACTCGCCGCGTGGGGCTCAGGGCGCTTCTGGGCCGGGCCGGGATCGACGAGGGCGAGCCTCTGGACGCCCAGGCGATCGCGTTCCAGGTCGCTCCCCGGATCAACGCGGCCGGCCGGGTGGGGCGTTCGGCCTCCGCGCTTCGCCTTCTGCTCTCCTCGCGGGAGGCCGAGGCCTGCGCGCTGGCCGACGAGCTGGAGACCGACAACGCGGAGCGCCGCGCGCTGGAGCGCCGGACGACCGAGGACGCCCTCTCCACCCTGGGCCGGCGCTACGATCCGGACCGGGACATGGGCGTGGTGGTCGCCGGAGACGGCTGGCACCCCGGGGTCGTCGGCATCGTGGCGTCGCGGATCGTCGGGCGCGTCTTTCGACCCGCCGTCGTGATCGGCATGGACGGCGACCGCGGACGGGGGAGCGCGCGGTCGATCCCGGGCTTCGACCTGCTGGGCGCGATCTCGAAGTGCGGCGAGCACCTGAGCCGCTTCGGCGGCCACCGACAGGCCGCCGGCCTCGAGATTCGGCGGGACCGACTGGACCGGTTCCGAGAGGCGTTCGCGCGCGAGGCGAAGCGGCGGCTGGGTCCGGAGCGACCGAAGCCCGCGCTCGGCGTCGACGCCGAGGTCGACTTGGCCGACATCGGCGCCGAGTTCCATCGCGTTCTGCGCCACCTGGGTCCCTTCGGGCGCGGCAACCCGGAGCCGGTGTTCGTGGCTCGCGGCGTCCGCGTCGCCGGTCGGGTTCGCGCGCTCAAGGGGAGCCACCTCGGATTCCGGATGGCCTCGGGCGGAAGTCGTCTGGACGCCATCGCCTTCAACCTGGCCGAGCGGCGTTCGCCCGCGGACCTCGAGGGCCGCGCGCTCGACGTCGCGTTCTCCGTGCTGAAGAACACCTATCGGGGGAGGACTTCGATCCAGGCCCGGGTGCTGGACGCGCGAACGGCCCGCCCCGCGACGGCGACCGCGGATCCGGGGCGCTGACGCCGTGCGAATCGTCGGCGGGAAGTGGAGGCGTCGCCGCTTGGAGTCCCCTCGCGGCGCCGACGTGCGGCCCACGCCCGAACGGGTGCGCGAGGCCTTGATGTCCATCCTGGGTTCCCGCGTCGTCGGCGCCCGCGTGGCCGACCTGTTCGCGGGATCGGGCGCGCTCGGCCTCGAGGCGCTCAGCCGGGGCGCCGCCCACGCGACCTTCGTCGAGCGAAGCGCGCGCGCGATTCGGGCGATCCGGGGCAACGCGCGTCGGCTGGGCGCCGGCGCCGACGCGACGGTGGTGCGCGGCGACGCGCTCGCTCACGCGCGCCGACTGCGCTCGAGGCCCTACGACATCGTCTTCGCCGATCCGCCCTACGGCCGGGGCGGCGCCGAGGCCGTCCTCGCCGTCTACCGGCGGCGTCCCTTCGCCCGCGAGCTGTGGCTGGAGCACCGGGCGGGCGAGCTGGCGAACGACGACGGCGCGCTCGAGCAGCGCGTCTACGGCGACGTCGGCCTGAGTCGGGCGGTCGAGCGGCCGGAGAGGGGCGGGTGAAGACGTCGAGCCCCGTCGTGGCGGTGTATCCGGGTTCCTTCGATCCGGTCACGCTGGGCCACGAGGACGTCGCGCGGCGCACGCTGCGACTGTGCGACCGTCTGGTCGTCGCCGTCGCCGAGGACGCTTCGCAGACGAAGCGACACCTCTTCGAGGTTCGCGAGCGTCTGGACGTCATGCGCGAGGTCTTCGCCGCCGACGCGCGAGTCGAGTGCGTGTCCTTTTCCGGCCTGCTGGTCGACTTCGCCCGGAGCGTCGGCGCGCGCTTCGTCGTCCGGGGCGTGCGCGCGGTGTCGGACTTCGACTACGAGTTCCAGATGGCGCAGATGAACCGCGAGCTCGCCGGCGACGTCGAAACGGTCTTCCTGACGCCCGACGTGCGCTACGCCTTTCTCTCCGCCTCGCTGGTGAGGGAGGTCGCCTCGCTGGGCGGCGACGCGAGCGCCTTCGTCTCCGCGCCCGTGCGGGCCCGGCTCGAGCGGCGCTTCGGCCGCTCGGGCCGAGCCGAGGACGCGTCGCCCGCCGAGAGCGGGTGAAGCCGAGCGCCTTCGCCCGCGCGCTCGAGGCGCGGGCCCGGTCGCTGGGTCGCTCGATCGCGTTTCCGGAGGCCGACGATCCGCGCGTCGTCGCCGCCGCGCGGCGGCTGGCCGAACGGGGCGTCGTCGAGCCGAGACTGGTGCGCGACGGCGGCGACCCTCTCGTCCGCGCGGCCGAGATGCTCGCGCGGGGCGAGGTCGACGGGGTGGTCGCGGGCGCCGTCCGCTCGTCCGCGGACGTGATCCGCGCGGGACTCCGCCACGTGGGACTCCGAAGCGGCGTCGAGACGCTGTCCGGGTGCTTCTTCATGGAGGTCGCGGGGTTCCGGGGTCCGAGCTCCGAGGTCCTCGTCTTCGCCGACGCCGGCGTGACGCCCGAGCCGGGCGCCCGCGCGCTGGCCGAGATCGCTCGCGAGTGCGTCCGGATCCGACGGCTGGTCGTCCGCGACGAGCCCGTCGTCGCGTTCCTCTCCTACTCGACGCTGGGCAGCGCGGCCGGGCCGTCGGTCGAGCGGATGCGCCGCGCGCACCGACTGTTCCGCCGCTTGGAACCCGAGGTCGCCGCCGACGGGGAGCTCCAGGCCGACGCCGCTCTCGTCCCCGAGGTCGCCGCCGTCAAGGCGCCCGACTCGCCCGTCGGCGGGCGCGCCAACGTCCTCGCGTTCCCCAGTCTGGACGCCGGCAACGTCGCCTACAAGCTGGTGCAGAGGCTGGCGGGAGCGCGCGCGCTGGGACCCGTCCTGCTGGGCCTCCGCGCGCCGCTCAACGACCTGTCGCGCGGGGCGACGACCGAGGACGTCGCGCACGTGGCCGCGATCACGGCGCTGATGGCGGAGAATTCCTGAATCCCAAGCGAGAAGCGTCGCTATATTCCCGGGCGTCCGCTTCCCGAGACTTCGTCGAACCTCGAGGTGCCATGTCGTTTCACGTGCGCAGCGTCTCCGGCGCCACGGTGGTCGAAGTCGGCGGATCCCTGGTCGTCGCGAATCGGAAGGAACTCAAGGACAAGGTCTTGGCCGAGCTCGAGGGCGGCGCCGCGCGGTTCGTCGTCGACTTCGGACGCACCGACTACATCGACTCCTCCGGGCTCGGCGTTCTGGTCGGCTTGTCGAAGCGGATCCGCGAAGCGGGCGGCACGCTGCGCCTCGCGCGCCTGAGCGAGGACCTGCAGACGCTGTTCGAGCTCACCAAGCTGGACACGCTGTTCGAGATCCGGTCCGATCTGGACGAGGCGCTGGCGGTGTAGGGCCGCCAGACGATCGGCGTCGTTGTGTCTCCGATGGGTCGGTCGGGAATTCGATGGACGTCCTCGGCGCGCCCGGGAACGTCGGTGCTGGAGCTTCCCAGCGACGTCGCCTTCGTCGAGCCCGCCGTCGACCAGGCGGTGCGCCGTTGCGAGTCGGCCCGCGTGGACCGCAGGCGCCTCCGGTTCAACTTCCGCGTCGGCCTCATGGAGGCGATCTCGAACGCCATGCTTTACGGCTGCGAGGGCGATCCCGCGCGCACCGTTCGCGTCGAGCTGCGGATTCGGACCTGGGAGATCCGTGCGCGGGTGTCCGACGAAGGGCGTGGATTCGATCCCGACTCCGTCCCGGATCCCCGACTGCCCGAGAACGTCGTCAAGCCCGAAGGCAGGGGCATCCTCCTGATGCGGGCGCTGCTGGACGAGGTGCGCTTCAACGCCGCCGGCAACGCCGTGACCCTCGTTCTGCGCGCGCGTTCGGCACGGTCCCGGACGCCCGAGCCCCTCTCCTAGGGACGCCCGTGGCGGCTCCCCGTCGGGGCGATCCGCCTCCAGCCGTTCTCGAGACGCTGGAGGACTTCGGTCGCCCTCTGGGACTGGACGTGCGGGCGTGGCGGATCGTCGACGGGCAGCGCGTTCCCGTCTTCCCGGCGAGGGCCCAGGAGCCGCCCGACCCGGACGAGTTCGTCGCGTCCGTCGATGTCGGCTCCGGAATCGCGCTCGAGGTGCAGGTCGTCGGTCACGCCGCGGAGAGTCCTTTGTTGCGCGTCCTCGCCTCGACGCTGCAGCGAGACTGGTCGCTGGCCGAGCGGCTGGCCGGCGCCGCGCGGCGGCTCGAGCGGCGCGACGGGGAGATCGGCCTCCTGCACTTGGTCAGCGAAACGCTCGCGTCCGCCCGCGACGTCGAGGAGGCGGCCGCGCGCATCCTCGAGGAGCTGGCCCGCGTCCTGGGCGCGCGCCGGGCGTCGCTCTGGATCCACAACCCGAACGACGGTCTGCTGCGGCTCGCGGCTTCCGCCGGAGGGGACGATCCCCCGGACCGGATTCCGGTGGACGACGCCGACTCGATCACGGCCCGGACGTTCCGCGCCGACGTCCCGGCCGCGACCGCGGACGGCGAGGCGCCGGAGGCGCTCCGGCGCGACGATCGGATCAGCGTGCCGGTGCGCCGCAGGGTGCGGTCGGGCGACCTGCGCTCCGTGGGGGTCCTGAACCTGATCGGCCGCGCGCGCAACGAGCCCTTCGGCGAAGGGGACCGGCGGCTCCTGGTCGCGGCCGCCGCGCAGATCGGCGCCGCGCTGGAGACCGATCGCCTCGTCTCGGAGATCCTGGCCCGGGAGCGCGTCTCGCGCGAGATGGAGCTCGCCCACGACTTGCAGACCAAGCTGCTGCCGCCGATCCCGCCGATCGCCGGCTTCGAGGCCGCCGCGCGCGTGCTCCCGACGATCTCGGTGGGCGGCGACTTCTACCGCGTCTTCCGGCTCTCCGGCGGACGGGTCGGCATCATGATCGGCGACGTCTCCGGCCACGGATTTCCGGCCGCGATGATCATGGCGCTGGTGATGAGCGCGGCCGCGATCTACGCCCAGCAGGAGGACGCGCCGTCGCGAGTGCTCGGCTGCGTGGACCGCGCGGTGGGCGAGGAGCTGGCTTCGACCGAGATGTTCCTTTCGCTGTGCTACTGCGTCCTGTCGCCCCGACGCAGGCGGATCACGTACTCGAACGCGGGCCACCCCCACGCCTTCGTCGTCGAGGCCGGAAGGAGCCCCCGCCGCCTGGCGGCGACCGACCCTCCCATGGGGATCGCGACCGCCCCCTACGGGGAGTCGACCGTCGAGTGGTCTCCGGCCCGGGACCTCCTTCTCCTCTTCACCGACGGACTGTCCGACGCGCTGGCGCGGCCGAAGCGCGCGAGCGGCGAGGAGACGGTGCTCGAGGTCGTCGTCCGGAACCGCGACGAGCCCGTCGCCGGGATCCTGGACCGCCTCTTCGAGAGGTCGGTGCAGGCGATTCCCGCGTTTCCCGCCGACGATCGCACCGCCGTGCTGCTGCGGGCGACCTGAGACGCGGCCTTCGGATCCCGCGTCCGAGATGTCCCGCCGGCGCCCCAGCGGTCCGTCGCGGTCCCGTCGCCACCCGCGGGTCAAGCGGTCGCTGGGCCAGAACTTCCTCGTCGATCCGAATCTTCAGCGCAAGATCGTCGCCGCCGTCGACGCGGGCGCGGGCGATCCCGTGCTCGAGATCGGGGCGGGCACGGGCGCCCTGACCGACCATCTGGTCGCGCGAAGGGTGGATCTCGCCGCCGTCGAGCTGGACGACGCGCTGGCCTTCGACCTGGCTTCGCGCCACGAGGACGACCCCAGGGTCGACGTCGTGCACGGAGACGTGCTGAGGCTGGACCTGCGCGCGCTCACGAGCGACTGGAGCCGGACCCGGGTGGTGGGCAACATTCCCTACAACGTCACGACGCCGATCGTGTTCCGACTGCTCCGCCCGCCCTGTCCGCGCGACGTCGTGCTCACCGTGCAGGCGGAGGTGGCCCGGCGCATTCTGGCCGGGCCCGGATCCCGGACCTACGGCGCGCTGTCGGTGGGCGTGGCGGTCCACGCTCGCGCCGAGCGGATCTGCCGGGTGCCGCGCGCGGCGTTTCGCCCGGTGCCGCGGGTCGATTCGGAGGCGCTGCGCATCACGCCGCACGCGCCGCCCAAACTCTCGCCCGAGGAGGCCCGGCGGGTGCGCCGACTCGTGCGGAGCGCGTTTTCGTGGCGGCGCAAGCAGTTGGGGACCATTCTCGCGCGGCACCCCGAGCTCGGACGCTCCCGCCGCGTCGCGGCCCGCGCGCTGGAGAGCGCGTCGCTGGACCCCGAGCTCCGCCCCGAGAGGCTCTCGCCCGAAGACTTCGTGGTCCTGAGCGCCGCGCTGGATCGGGCGTCCGCCCACTGACTCCGGCCGACCGTCGATCCCGACCGGGCGCCGGAGCCCGTGTGGACAAGTCGAACGCCGATCCCCCAAGTTGGGAGTCGGCGCGGCCCGGCGAGGCCGGCGGCGCTCCCGTCTCCCGTTTTCCCGGAGTCAACCATGTCCGATCCCGATTCGTCCACAGGCTCGCTGCCCGGTCCGCTGTCGAGATTCGCGGCCGTCTTCCACTCGCCCGGCAGGCTCTTCGAGCAGCTGCGCGAGAGGCCCGTCTGGTTCGCCGCCGCGGCCCTTTGCGCGATCCTCGGCGCCGTCGGCGCGGCGCTGCTGCCGGCCGAGCTCTTGGAGAACGCGCTCCGGCAAGGCCTTCAGGAGTCCGGCGCCGGAGCGGACGAGGTGCCCGTCGACACGATGGTCGCCTTCGTTCGCTACGTCGCGATCTTCGGAGGGGGCCTAGCCGGCTTCGTCCTTCCCGTCGTTGTGGCTGCGGTTCTCAAGTTGGTCTTCGCCGTCGCGTTCGGCGACGACGGCCGCTTCCGGCAGTACCTGGCGGTGGCCGCCCACGCCCAGATCGTCTACTTCGCCGGCGGCCTGCTGTTGACGCCGCTCAGAATCGCCCAAGGCGACCCCGAGCTCGTCCTGAGCGTCGGAACCTTCCTGCCGTTCCTCGGGGAGGGCGCGCTTCGGAGCTTTTTTCAGTGGCTCGACCTCTTCCGGATTTGGGAAATCGCGCTCGTGGCGCTCGGTGTCGGCAAGATCCAGCCGGGCAGGTCCTGGGGCGGCCCCTTCGCGATCCTTGTCGTGCTGTGGCTCCTCCTTGCCGCGGTCTTCGCCGCGATCCAGGGCGCGCTCGGATCGCTGGGGAGCTGAACGCGGGCTGCGGGCCCCGGTGGGGAAGCGAGCCGCGACGTAGCGGGAAGGGCGGGCCTCCGCGCTAGCGAAGCCGACGAATGGCTCCCGACGCCACGATACGGCGGCTGTCGCTGTACCTCAGACTGCTGGAGGACTTCGAGCGTCGCGGCGTGCTCCACGTGGCGAGCGGGGTCATGGCGGAGCGCGGGGGCACGACCGCCGCGCAGGTTCGCAAGGACCTCTCCTACCTGGGATCGCTGGGCAAGCGCGGCCTGGGGTACTCGGTCGTCGAGCTCTCCCGCGCGGTTCGCGCCTTTCTGGGTCTGGACTCGACGTGGCGCGTGGCCCTGCTGGGGGCGGGACGGATCGGCGCCGCGCTGTTCGAGTACGAGCCGTTTCGCGCCCGGGGGTTCCACGTCACGGTCGTGATCGACAGCGATTCCGGCAAGATCGGCCGCAGGATGGGCGACGTCGTCGTTCGCGCCGAGGAGGAGCTGGAGCGCGCGCTCGGCGACGGCCGCATCGACCTGGTCATCGTCGCCGTGCCGGCGCGCGTGGCCCAGGCGCTCGTGGATCGGGTCGTCGCCGTCGGAATCCGGGCGATCCTGAACTACGCCCCGACTCGGCTCCGCGTGCCTCCGGGCGTGGCGCTGCGACAGGTGAGCATGCTCGCCGAGCTGGAGAGCCTCTCCCACGCGCTCGCCCGCCCCGCGCCCGGTTGAAGAGGGCGCTGCGGTCCCGCGCCCTGGTGCGGAGCGCATGGCGCGCCCTCGAGGCGGGTCCCGCGTCGACCTCGGATCTGGTCCGGGTCGTGCTGGGGCTCAAGCGCGCGTCGGCGGCGGCCGAGACGACGCTCTTCGCGCTTCTGGGAGAGGATTCCCGCTTTCGGGTCGACGCCGAAGGGACGTGGAGTCTCCGCGAAGGGGCCCGCAGGCCTGGAACGCCGCTCTCCGAGATCGCGTACGCGGTGGTCGACGTCGAGACCACGGGGGGCGCGTACGAGGCCGGGCACCGCGTCACGGAGATCGCGATCGTGCACGTGCGCCGAGGATCCGTCGTGGGCGAGTTCCAGACGCTGGTGCGCCCCGGGCGGCGGGTGCCGCTCAGGATCCAGCGCTTGACCGGGATCACCGACGAGATGCTCGAGACGGCGCCGACCTTCGACCAGGTGGCCGGGCGGGTGGCCCGCGAGCTCGGCCGTCGCGTGTTCGTGGCCCACAACGTCGCCTTCGACTGGGGCTGGGTCCGCCGGGAGCTCGCCGCCTCCCTGGGCGGGGCGCCCCGTCTCGACCGGCTCTGCACCGTCCGCCTCGCCCGCCGCCTGGTCCCGGAGCTGCGCTCGCGGAGCCTCGACGCGGTGGCGCGCTTCTTCGGGGTTCCCGTTCGAGGACGACACCGCGCCCTCGGCGACGCCCGGGCCGCAGCCCGGATTCTGATCCAGCTGCTCCGCCGCGCGGAGGCGCGCGGCGCCTGCGACCTGGATTCGCTCAGGCGTTGCCGGACGCCCCCGCAGGCGCTGGACCAGGGCGACCTGTTCCAGGCCGCCCGCGTCGGGATCCGAGCGTAGCGACCGCGCCTCGACCGCAGGCGCGAAAAAGCCGCCCCGCGACGCGGGGCGCTGTTGTATCATTCATGGGTCCGGGAGAGCGCGCGCAACCGGGGCGGTCGCCTCGCCCCGCGCCCTCTCCGTCCCGGTTCCCGACCCCGTGCGGAGAAGAGAGGAGTCCCTTGCCCGGAGACGCTCGCACGCCCGTCGTCCTGGACGGCGTTCGCACGCCCATCGGGAAGTTCCTGGGCGGGCTCGCGTCGCTCTCCGCCCCCGAGCTGGGCGCCTCGGCCGTGCGCGAAGCGGTCGCGCGCGCGGGCGTGGACGCGACCGAGATCGACGAGGTGATCCTGGGCAACGCGGTCGGCGCCGGGGTCGGACAGGCGCCGGCCCGCCAGGCGGCGATCGGCGCCGGCCTCCCCGCCGCCGTCCCCGCCGTCGCGGTCAACAAGGTGTGCGGGTCCGGGCTCAAGGCCGTGATGCTCGCGGCGCAGGCCGTTCGCGCCGGCGACGCGAGGCTGGTCGTGGCGGGCGGGTTCGAGTCCATGTCCAACGCTCCGCACTACCTGCGCGGGATGAGAACCGGGGTGAAGTACGGAGACCGCGCGATCCAGGACGGACTGATCCACGACGGCCTGTGGTGTTCCTTCGACGAGCGCCACATGGGCGGCCACGCCGAGTACGCGGCGGCCAAGGCCGGAGTGACGCGCAAGGAGGCCGACGCCTTCTCGGTCGAGTCGCACCGCCGGGCGGTCGCGGCCGGCGACCGAGGCGAGTTCGACCGCGAGATCGTCCCGGTTTCGGTCGCGGCCCGGCGGCGGGGCGCCGTCGTCGTCGACCGGGACGAGAGCCCCCGCGCCGACACCTCGATGGAGGCGCTCGCTCGCCTGCGCCCGGCGTTTCGTCGGGACGCGCCTGCCGGGCTGGACGAGTTGGTCGTGACGGCCGGCAACGCGCCGGGGCTCAACGACGGCGCCGCCGCGGTGGTGGTGGCCAGCCGGGAGTACGCGACGGCCCACGGTCTCGCCCACAGGGCGACGATCACCGCCTACGCCGCCGCCGGGACCCAGCCGCGCGATCTGTTCTTCGCGCCCGTCGAGGCCGTGCGGAAGCTCGCGGCGCTCGAGAGGTGCGGGGTCGACGACTACGGACTGGTCGAGTTGAACGAGGCCTTCGCCGTGCAGGCGGTCGCGGACCTCCGAGCGCTCGAGATGGACCCGGAGCGCGTGAACGTGCGCGGCGGCGCCGTGGCCCTGGGCCATCCCATCGGCGCGTCCGGCGCGAGAATTCTGGTCACCCTGCTGTCCGCCATGGCCGACCGCGACGTCGAGAAGGGTTTGGCCACGCTGTGTCTGGGCGGCGGCGCCGCGGTCGCGCTCGCCGTGCAGGCGAATTGACCCGCCTCCCCGGCGGCGGGATCCCGTCGATCCGTCGCCTCGCCGAATCCCTCGCCCGCAATGGACGCCGCTGAGAAGAGCATGATCGAGTCCGACGCCGCAACCGGTCCCGCGCTCCCCCGAGTCGAGAACCGCGCCTCGCGCTTCGTCCAGGCCTTGACGGCCCGACGAGGCGTGGCGGTTCCCCTCGGCGTGGCGCTGTTCTCTCTCCTCACGGCCCTGGGCGCGCACGTCGCCGTGCCCCTCGGGTTCACTCCCGTGCCGATGACGCTGCAGACGCTGGCCGTCTTGCTCGCGGGCGCCCTGCTCGGTCCCTACGGCGGGGCCGCCTCCCAGCTGCTCTACATGGGGATGGGGTTCGCCGGAATGCCGTTCTTCTCGATGGGCGGAGCCGGACTGCCGTGGGCCCTTGGCCCGACCGGCGGCTATCTGGTGGCGTTTCCGCTCGCCGCCGCGACGGTCGGCTTCGTCGCCGGACGCGACGGGGGGCTCCTTCGCACCGTCCTGGGAATGGTCGCGGCCACGGCCGCGATCTTCGCTCTGGGCGCTGGCTGGCTGGCTGCGGTGACCGATCTGGACGCCCGGGGCGTCTTCGCGGCGGGCGTGCAGCCGTTTCTGGTCGGGGCCGTGATCAAGATCGGGATCGCCGCGACCGTCGCGCGGCAGTGGAGGGCGAGACGGCGCGCGGTCGCGACTTGAGTCCGCGAAGGCGCGCCTGCGGTTTCGGGCCCCGTCCGCGCGGCCTCGGCGGGCCGGAGCGGGCCTCGTCGTCGCTAGAGCGGGAACGGACCGGGAGAAGAGGCCGGCGGCGGCGCGAATCCGGGACGAGCGCGGAGGCGTGGGCGTGAAGCGAGTCGCCGTGATCGGGGCCGGCACGATGGGCCGGGGCATCGCCCACGTGTGCGCGTTGGCCGGCCTGGACGTGACGCTCGTCGACAACGACGCCGAAGCGGCGCGCGAGGCTCTCGCCGCGGTCGAGAGGAATCTGGACCGCCAGCGCTCGAAGGGCCTCGTCGAGGCGGGCGAGAGCGCCCGCGCCCTCGAGAGGATCCGGCCGGCGACGACGCTGGGCGAAGCGGCCGGGGCGGACGCGGCGATCGAGGCGGCGCCCGAGATCGCCTCGCTCAAGTACGAGATCTTCGCCGAACTGGACCGCGTCGCCGGCGACGACGCGATTCTAGCCACCAACACGAGCTCGATCTCCGTCACGTCGATCGGCGCGCGGACCCGGCGTCCCGAGCGCGTCGTCGGCATGCACTTCATGAACCCGGTTCCGTTGATGGCGCTCGTCGAAGTGGTCCGCGGACTCCGCACGGACGACGCCGCGACCCAAGCCGTGGCGGCCCTCGCCCGGCGGCTGGGGAAGACGCCGGTCGAGGTCGGCGACTTTCCGGGCTTCGTGTCCAACAGGATTCTGGCGCCGATGATCAACGAGGCCGTCTTCGCGCTCATGGAAGGGGTCGCCGACGCCGAGGCCATCGACGCCGTCATGACGCTGGGCATGAACCATCCGCTGGGCCCGCTGGCGCTCGCCGACCTGATCGGGCTGGACGTCTGCCTGCACATTCTCGAGGTCCTGCACCGCGATCTGGGCGACGACCGGTACCGGCCCTGTCCGCTGCTCCGCCAGTACGTGGCGGCGGGCTGGCTGGGCCGGAAGTCGGGTCGGGGATTCCACGCCTACCCGTCCTCCTGACGCCGTGGAGAGCGACGACCGACGGGAGGTTCGGACGCTGGCGCGGGAATTCGCCGAGCGGGAGCTGCGGCCGCGCGCCGCCCGATGGGACCGGGAGCGCGCCCTGGACGACGACGTTCTGGCCAAGCTGGGCGAACTGGGGTTTCTGGGAATGCTCACGCCGCCCGACCGAGGCGGACTGGGACTGGACGTCGCGGACTTTCTCGTCGCGTTGGAGGAGATCGCCCGGGGCGACGCGTCGGTGGCTCTCGCCATGGCGATCCAGAACGGTCCGGTGCCTCGCCTGCTGCTGGACCTGGGCAGCGACGAACAGGCGGCGCGGTGGCTGCCCGGACTCGCAGCCGGCGAACGGATCGCCGGCTGGGCGCTCGCGGAGGGGGAGGCGGGCGTCGATCCCGCCTGGACGACGACCACCGCGACCCGGCGGGCCGACGGCGGCTGGGTCGTCGACGGCGCGAAGCGGTGGGTCGCGAACGGCCGCAGCGCCGACTGGGTGCTCGTCTTCGCCCGCACCCGGGCCGAATCCGCGGACGCGTCCCCGCCGGTCGGGGCCTTTCTCGTGGACACGGCGAGCGAAGGGTACCGGACGGGCCCGCGGAAGGAGACCGCGGGGTTGCGGGCGTTCGAGACCGTCGACGTGCGCTTCGACGGGGTTCGCGTGGACGCCGACCGACTCGTCGGCGACGAGTCGCTCGCGCTGGTCCGGGCCGAGGGGGCGCTCGACCTGGAACGACTCGGCCTGGGCATGCAGGCTGTGGGCGTCGCTCGAGCCGCACTCGAGCACGCGCTCTCCTACGCGCGCCAGCGAAGGCAGTTCGGTCGCGCGATCGCGTCGTTCGGCGCCGTTCGCGGCAAGCTCGCCCGGATGGCGACCGAGATCGCGGCGGCCCGGGCGCTGGCGCTGGCGGCGGCGGCTGTCCTCGACGGTCGGGCGCGGGCCTCCGCCGGGGATCCGTCCTCGACGCCCCCGACGGCGGCGATGGCCAGGCTCTTCGCGGCCCGGACCGCCGCGTCGGCGACCGAGGAGGCCGTTCGGATCTTCGGAGGCTACGGGTTCATGAGCGAGTATCCGGTCGAGAAGCTGATGAGGGACGCGCAGGCGAGCGAAAGCCAAGGCGAGACGAGCGAGGCGCTTCAATGGACGATCGAACGACGGATCCCGGCAGGCGCGCCGTAGAGTCGCGGAGAGCGGCGCGCGGCGGCATGGAGGTTCTCGAGAGGGCCGACCCGCGGATCCATCGCGCGGTGGTCGGCGAGGAGGCGCGCCAGCGGGAGCAGCTCGAGATGGTCGCCAGCGAGAACTTCGTCTCGCCCGCGGTCCGAGCGACCCTGGGCACGGTCTTCACGCACAAGTACGCCGAAGGCCTGCCCGGACGGCGGTACTACGGGGGGTGCGAGTTCGCGGACGAGGTCGAGCGGTGCGCGCGGCGAAGGGCCGTCGAGCTCTTCGCCGCCGACCACGCCAACGTCCAGCCCCATTCGGGCGCTCAGGCCAACATGGCGGCGTACTTCGCGTTCCTCGAGCCCGGCGACCGGATCCTCGGCATGAGCCTGAGCCACGGAGGACACCTCACGCACGGCTCGCCCGTGAACTTCAGCGGTCGCATCTTCGCCGCCGCCGCCTACGGAGTGCGCGAGGCCGACGGTCTCATCGACTACGACCGCGTGCGCGAAGAGGCGCGCGCTCGTCCGCCCGCGATGATCGTCTCGGGGGCGTCGGCCTATCCCCGGCTCATCGACTTCGGCGCCTTCGGCGCGATCGCCCGCGAGGTCGGCGCCGTGCACCTCGCCGACCTCGCGCACACCGCCGGGCTGGTCGCGGCGGGCCTTCATCCGAGCCCCGTGCCCCACGCCGACGTGGTGACGACGACCACGCACAAGACGCTCCGCGGCCCCCGGGGCGGCCTGGTCCTCTGTCGCTCGGAGCACGCGTCCCGAATCGACCGCACGGTGTTTCCGTTCGTGCAGGGCGGGCCGCTGATGCACGTCGTCGCCTCGAAGGCGGTCGCCTTCGGCGAGGCCCTCGAGCCGCGCTTCGCCGACTACGGCCGCCGGGTCGTCGCCAACGCCCGCGCGCTGGCCGAGGCGCTCGCCGAGCGCGGCGTGCGGCTGGTGTCCGGCGGCACCGACACGCACCTCCTCCTGGTGGATCTTCGCGACCGGGACCTGACGGGCAAGGACGCCGAGCGCGCCCTCGAGCGCGCCGGAATCACCGTCAACAAGAACGCCGTTCCGGGAGAGCGGCGCTCGCCGTTCGTCGCCTCCGGGCTGCGCATCGGCACGCCCGCGCTCACGACCCGGGGCATGGGCGTCGACGAGATGCGCGTCGTCGGGGGGTGGATCGCCGACGTCCTGGATCGGCCGGACGACGGCGTCGCCAAGCGCGTTCGCGGTCGCGTGCGCGAACTCGCGCGCGCCTATCCCCTCTTCGCAGCCGAGAGCGCGTAGGCGCCTCCGAGAGTCCGGAGGCGCCCCTGGCGCGTCCCCGCAGCGTCGGCCCCCGGCGGGCGACCGCAGTCCGCGCGGCGCGAATTTCGGGTCTGGCGGGGCGGCGTGCGGCGTGCAAGATTCCCTTTCGTCATGAACGTGCCCGACCCCATCGACGTGCTGGTCCGACTGCGGAGGCGCCACCCGCGTTTTCGCCGCGAGGCCTATCCGTTTCTGCTCGACGCGCTCCAGGACGCGATCTCGCGCCTGCCCGAGAGCCGCCACGTCACGGGTCGGGAGGTCGTCGAGGGGGCCCGCCGCCTCGCGTTGTCCAGGTTCGGCCCCCTGGCCAGGACGGTGCTGGAGCACTGGGGCATCACACGTACCGAGCACCTGGGCGAAGTCGTCTTCGCGCTCGTCGACGAAGGCGTGCTGGTGAAGCGCGACCAAGACCGGATCGAGGATTTCCAGAACGTGTTCGACTTCGAGGAGGCCTTCGAGCGCGACTATCCGTGGACCTTGACAAGGTGAACGCGCGTAGAGGGTTCCGTGTCGACGGCAGCGGCTGCGGGCGGCCCGGGCCGCCCCACTGGCGGCGCCTCGATCCGTCCCGTACATTGTTCCTCCGATCCATGCGGCGCGACGTGCACCCGTCCCGAGCGGGAGCCGGGGCGCCGCGCGTCGCCCGAGACGGCCCCAGCGCCGTCTCCGTACCGCCGGGGGCTCGATGAACCAGGAGACAAGCCGATTCACCGCGTGTCGGAAGTGCGGCGACGGGGTTCTGTTGCCGTTGTCCGACTACGGGCGCGAGGGGGCTTCGATCCGCTACAAGGCCTGGGTGTGCTCGAACCCCGAATGCGGGTTCAACATTCGCATCGACAACGGCGAGATCACCTTCGGTCGTTCGATCGGACAGAGCTACAAGTAGCGATGGGCCCGGCCCGGGCGGCGAGGCCGTACGGGAACTCGCGGGTCTCGGCCCCCACCGCGAGCCAGGCGGCCCGATTCGACCGCGAGGCCGTGATCGAGGTCGGTGCGCGCGAGCCCGCCCTCATGGAGAACGCGGGACGTCAAGCCGCCCTTCTGACGCACCGCCTGGTCCCCGCCGGCGAGATCCTGGGCCTGGTCGGTCCGGGGAACAACGGAGGCGACGCCCTGGTCGCCCTTCGGGCCTTGGCGGCCTGGGGGCGCCGTGTGCGCGCCGTCCTCGTGGGGCGGCGGCGCGGCGACGACGCGACGCTGCACGGCTGGCCGCTGCCGACGCTCCGGTTCGACCCCGACGTTCCGGGCGCCGCCGAGGCCGTCGCTCGAGCGCTGGGCGGCGCGTCCGCGGTTCTCGACGGGCTCCTGGGCACGGGTCTGCGCGGCGCGCCGCGCCCCCCGTTCTCGTCGGCGATCGAGCTCGTCGCCGACGCGAACGCTCTCGTCGTCGCCCTGGACGCGCCCTCGGGCGTCGACGGAGACGACGGAGGCGTCGCCGGCGCCGCGGTCCGGGCGGACGTGACCGTGGCCTTCGGATGGCCCAAGCTCGGCACGATGCTGTATCCCGGGCGCCGGTGGTGCGGTCGGATCGTGGCCGTCGAGATCGGCTTTCCGCCCGCTGCCGAGGAGCGCCCCGGGTGGGCCCGTCTGGCGACCCCCGGCTGGGCCTCGGACGCGTTGCCGGCCCGTTCGCCGCCGACCCACAAGAACGCGGTCGGCGCCGTGGCCGTGGTCGCGGGATCCGCGATGCCGGGAGCCGCCGTGCTGGCGGCGCGTTCGGCCTTCCGGTGCGGGGTCGGCGCGGTGCGGCTTTGCGTCGCTGGAAGCCGGTGGGCCGGCGAGGCGATCCGCAGCGTGCCCGAGGCGATCCCCGTGGACGCCGCCGACGAGCGCGCGCTCGCCGCCGCCGTGGACGCGAGCGACGCGCTCGTGATCGGACCGGGGATGGGGACGGGCGCCGCGGCCGCCCGGCAACTGGCCGTGGCGCTCGAGGCCCGCGGTCCGCGACCGGCGGTTCTGGACGCGGATGCGCTGACGTTGTGGGCGAAAGGGAAGGGATCGGCGGGCGCGAGCGAGAACGGCGGATCCGCCCGCGGGCTCGTCGTCACCCCCCATCCGGGCGAAATGGCCCGCCTCGTCGGCCAGTCGGTCGCCCGGGTGCAGGAGGATCGAGTGGCCGTCGCCAAGGAGTTCTCCGCGTCCCGGGGCGTGGTGACGGTGCTCAAGGGAACCCCCACGCTGGCGACCGATCCGGCGGGCCGAATGCTGGTCAGCGTGCTCGAGCGACCGTCGGCGTTGGCCGTGGCCGGCATGGGGGACGCGCTCGCCGGCGCCGTCGGCGCGTTCCTGGCCCAGGGCGCGGGGGGACTTCGCGCGGCGGGCCTGGCCCTTCACGCGACGGGGCAGGCCGCCTCGATCGCGGCTTGCGGGCGATCGCTCACGCCGTCCGACGTCGTGGCGGCGATTCCCGAGGCGTTGGCCCGCCGGGGGTGCGGAGCGACGGACCTGCCGTTTCCGTTCGTGACCTTCGACCAGTCGAGCCCCGCGTGATCGGGGCTTCGCCGGGCGCTGCCGCGACGACGGAGGTCCGGCTCGTCGAACGCCTGATCGCCCTGGGCTGGCGGGGCAGTCGGTCCGTGCTGCTGGGACCTGGGGACGACGGGGCCGTGCTCCGCGGCGGGCTGGTGCTCTCGACCGACCTCTGCGTGGAAGGCGTCCACTACCGGCCGGGCTGGATCTCCGACCGCGAGGTCGGGTTTCGGGCGGCGGCGGCGGCTCTGAGCGACATGGCCGCCATGGGGGCGACGCCGATCGCGTTGCTGGTCTCGATGGCGCTGCTCGGCGACGCCCGCGAGGCGCTGCGCCTTCAGGAGGGCGTGCGCAGGGCGGGGGACCGGGTGTCGGCGCCGATCGTCGGCGGGGACGTCAGCCGCTCGCTCGGAGCGACGGTGCTGGACATCGTCGCCGTCGGGCGGACGGCGGAGCCCGTGCCCCGGAGCGGCGCTCGCGCCGGACACGGGGTCTGGGTCAGCGGAGCGCTGGGCGGGGCGGGCGCCGCCGTGGCGCGCTGGTCCCGAGGCTCGCCTCCGGCGGCCGCGGCGCGCGACCGGTTCGCGGCTCCGCCCGACCGCGTGGCCGTCGGGCGGGCGTTGGCCGCGGAGGGGATCGCCCGCTCGATGATCGACGTCTCGGACGGACTCGTCGCCGACGCCGAGCGGATCGCGAGGGCGTCCTCGGCTCGGATCCGTCTGCGGACCGATCTCGTGCCCGTGGACGCAGAGGCCGGAGCGGACTTGGACCTTGCCCTGGGCGGGGGCGAGGATTACGAGTTGATCTTCACGGCGCCCGACGGCGCCGAACGTCGCATTCGGGAGCTGGGACGGGAGCATGCGGTGTCGCTCGCTCGCATAGGCGCCGTCGAGGTCGGCGCGGGGGTCGTCCTCGAGGACGCGAACGGGACGCGCTCGCCGGCCGGGCGCGGGTTCGACCACTTCGCCGCCGGAGCGCGGGGCGGATCCGCCGGTCCGGCCGTCGATTCGCCCCCGCGGACGAGCGAGTCGCCGTGATTCGATTCGCGCGCGTGTACGGCGTGGCGGCGGTCTCCACGATGTTCTTCGGCGGCGTCATCGCCGTCCGGTCGGCCCTGCGGGTGCGACCCGGGAACTTCGAGGAGCGCGCGACGGCCCGCTGGGCCCGCTCCATCCTGTGGGCCGCCGGCGTTCGGGTGGACGTCGAGAACCCCCAGCGGCTGGAGTCGGGTCGGGCGCAGATCGTGGTGTCCAACCACCAGAGCTGGTTCGACGTGTTCTCCCTGGCCGCCGCGCTGCCCGTCCACTGCAGGTTCGTGGGCAAGAAGGAGCTGTCGCGGATCCCGTTCCTCGGACAGGCCTGGGAGAAGGTGGGACACGTCGCCGTCGACCGGGGCGACCGCGACAGCGCGTTCGCCTCCCTGCAGTCGGTGGAAGGGCAGATCCGAGGCCGCGCGCGATCGGTCGTCATGTTCCCGGAAGGGACCCGCTCGCCGACCGGCGACCTGACGAGGTTCAAGATGGGCGCGTTCGTGATGGCGATCCGGGCCCAGGTTCCCGTCGTGCCGGTGGCGGTCGTCGGGACGCGGCGCGTCATGCCGAAGGACAGCTGGACGATCTCGCCCGGTCGCGTCACGATTCGGGTGGGCCGGCCGATTTCCACGGCGGGTCTCGCCCTGCGCGACCGGGAGCGGTTGTCCCGGCGCGCGCGCGAGGCCATCGGGCGGCTGCGCTCGAGTCCCGCAGCGCCGGTCCGGGTCGGCGGCGAGCGCGCCAGGGACGTCGGCGCCGAGGCGCGAGTCGCGTGTCGACCGTCGTAGACGTCCGGGCTCGCGAGATTCTCGACTCCCGGGGGAACCCGACCGTCGAGGCCGAGGTCGCGCTCGAGTCCGGGCACCGGGGCCGCGCCGCCGTGCCCAGCGGCGCCTCGACGGGCCGCTACGAGGCCGTCGAGCTGCGCGACGGCGACCCGGGTCGATACCTCGGCCGAGGCGTGCGACGCGCCGTCGAGCACGTCGGAGGCGAGATCCGGGCCGCCGTGCGCGGCGCCGACGCCGACGCCCAGGGCGACCTGGATCGACTGCTGATCGACCTGGACGGCACGCCGGACAAGGGCAGGCTCGGCGCGAACGCGCTGCTCGCCGTCTCCATGGCTGCGGCGCGCGCGGCCGCCGCGCGGGCCGGACGTCCCCTGTACGAACACCTGGGCGGCGAGGACGCTCGCGTGCTGCCGATGCCGATGATGAACATCCTGAACGGCGGGGCCCACGCGTCGAACAACGTGGACGTTCAGGAGTTCATGGTCGTGCCGGCGGGGGCCGACACGTTCTCCGACGCGCTCCGCGTCGGGGTCGAGGTCTACCATTCGCTGCGCCGGGTGCTGAGCGAGGCGGGCAAGAGCACCACTGTGGGCGACGAGGGCGGATTCGCGCCGAATCTCGGCAGCGACGTCGAAGCCCTCGATCTGGTCCTCCGCGCCGTCGAGGCCGCCGGCTATCGGCCGGGCGAAGACGTCACGCTGGCCGTCGACGCCGCCGCCTCGGAGCTCTACTCGGACGGTCGGTACCGCTTCTCGAAGTCGTCGGGCCGCGCGCTCGACTCGGACGCCATGGTGGCGTTCTGGGAGGACGCGCTCGCGCGCTACCCGCTGCGGAGCCTCGAGGATCCGCTCGACGAAGACGACTGGGCGGCGTGGCGGGCGCTGACCCGGCGCGCCGGGTCGCGTTGCCAGATCGTCGGAGACGACCTCTTCGCCACGAACCTGAACCGATTCGCGAGGGGAATGGAAGAGGGGTCGGCGAACGCGATCCTCGTCAAGGTCAACCAGATCGGCACGCTCAGCGAGGCGATCGAGGTGGTGCGGGTCGCGCGGGCCGCGGGCTTCGGGACCGTGATCTCGCATCGGTCGGGCGAGACGTCGGACCCCTTCATCGCCGACTTGGCCGTCGCGCTCGGCGCCGGCCAGATCAAGACGGGCGCGCCCAGCCGATCGGACCGCGTCGCGAAGTACAACCAGCTCCTGCGCATCGAGGAGGCCCTGGGAGCGAGGGCCGAGTACGCGCCGCGAACCGAGCTCGCGACCGGGAGCGTGTGGCGATGAGGCGCCTGATCTTCCCCGCCGTCCTGCTGACGGCGCTCTACGTCGCGGTCTTCGGCGGGGAGTACTCGCTGTGGGAGGCCCGGCGAGCCGACGCCGAGCTGGAAGCGCGGCGAGCGGAAGTCGCCGAGGCCGAGAGTCGACTCGACTCGCTGAGCGCCTGGATCGACTCGCTGCAGCGGAACGACGCGAGCCTCGAGCGATTCGCTCGCGAGCGCTACGGATTCGTGCGCCCCGGCGAATACCTGTACCGGATCTCGGAGCCCGCGCCGCCCGGCGACACGGCGGCCGTCGCCCCCCGGTAGGGCGTCAGTCGGCCTCGGCTTCCCCCTCCGCCCCGGGGCTGGAGCTCGCGACCTCGGTTCGCTCCGCGTCCATGGCCAGGGCTCGCCGGGCCCCCTGCAGCAGGCGTCGTCCGTCTCCCGCCTCGAGCGCCTTGTCCACGTCGTCGGCGTCGGCGCCGCCCAGGGCCACGATCGCGTCGGCCAGGAGACGCAGGGCGCGCTCGGGCTCCGGGCGGCGGTCCTCGCCGGCGGACGCCGCGCCCTCGGCCACGAACGGCTTGAAGAGGTCGACGGGAATCGGGAACAGCGTGGTGGAGTTGTTCTCCGCGGCCACCTCGACGACGGTCTGCAGGAACCGCAGCTGGAGCGCCATGGGGTGCTCCTGGATCACCCGGGCCGCCGAGGCGAGCTTCTCGGACGCCTGGAACTCGCCCTCGGCCGCGATCACCTTTCCCCGCCGTTCGCGCTCGGCCTCGGCCTGCTTGGCCATCGCCCGCTTCATCTCCTTGGGCAGGTCGATGTCCTTGATCTCGACGCTGGTGACTTCGATGCCCCAGGGATCGGTCTCCAGGTCGATGATCCGGCGCACGTTCTCGTTGATGCGCTCCCGCTCGGCCAGCAGTTCGTCCAGTTCGCTCTGGCCGACGACGCTGCGCAGCGTCGTCTGCGCGATCTGACTCGTGGCGAAGTAGTAGTCCTCGACCTCGACCACCGCCTTGGCCGGGTCCATGACCCGGAAGTACACGACGGCGTTGACCGTGCAGCTCACGTTGTCCTTCGTGATCGTGTCCTGGGGCGCGATGTCCAGCGCGATGATGCGCAAGTCCATCCTGCGCATCCGCTCGACTCCGTAGGGCACGAGGAAGACGAGGCCCGGCCCCTTCGCTCGCGTGAGCTTGCCCAGGCGAAAGACGACGCCCCGCTCGTACTCCCAGAGGATGCGGAGGGAGCTGAGCAGGCCCGCCGCCGCGAGCGTGGCCAGCGGGATCAGCACGAAGCCCATGTCCATGGGGTCTCTCCCACGCCGAGGGGGACGGCCGCGGTGCCGAGCGGGGCGCCCGCGGCGACGCGGCGAAGATACGGCGTTCCTGCGACGCTTGACAGACCCGGGGCTCCTTGGGGAGCTTCATTCGGCAAGGAGCCGGAGTAGCTCAGTTGGTTAGAGCAGCGGAATCATAATCCGCGTGTCGGGGGTTCAAGTCCCTCCTCCGGCATGGGCGTCCGCGGCCGGAGCGGCCGACGCCCTTGTCGCCCGCGGGCGCGACGTCCCGCAAACGCCGCGAGGTGTCGTGAGCGCATCCCGGTCTCGCCCGCCGTCCGCGCTTCACCGGCGCTTCGCCGTCGAGACGCCCGAGCACGTGCGCCTGGACTACGCGCTCGCGGACGTCGGGAGCCGCGCCGCCGCGCTCGCGATCGACGTGGCGGCGCTGGCCTCCGGGCTCTTGCTTCTGACCCTCGCCGCCGGCTACGCGCAACGGCTGGGCGGGATCGCGGACGCGCTCGGAACGCCCCTCTTCGTTCTGGGCGGCTTCGCCCTGGCCTGGGGCTACTTCATGCTCTTCGAGGCGCTGGGCGGGGGGCGAACGCCCGGGAAGCGCGCCGTCGGCCTGAGGGTCGTGCACACCGGCGGCGAATCGCTGTCGCTCAAGGGGTCCGCGCTCCGCAACCTGCTCCGAGTCGTCGACATGCAGCCGCTGCCGACCGGGCTGGTCGGGGCGGTCTCGATTCTCGCGACCCGGCGGGCCCAGCGGCTGGGCGACGTGGTCGCCGGCACGATCGTCGTCAGGGATTCGGGCGGCAGCGGCGATCTGGGCGTCGATCCGATCCCGCAGGCCCGGACGGGGCGACCGCTTCTGGCGAACGAGCGGTTCGACCTGCTCGCGGGCTACGCGGCGCGCCGGGAGGGGCTGGATCCGACCGCGCGCCGTCGGGTGTCCCAGGCCCTGTGGCGAGCGTTCGAGCCGACCGTCGGCCGCCTCGACGACGCCGAGACGGCCGACGAACGCCTGGTTCGTCTGTACGCCGAGGAGGCGCCCCGGCACGCGGCGCGCCGGGGTGGCGCGAGTCTCCAGGCCGCCGCGATGGCGAGCGCTCGAGCCGACGCCTGGAAGCGGTACGTCGCTCTCGTCCGCAAGGCGACCGAGCGTGGACTGGCGCGACTGAGCGAAGAGGACGCGAGGGCGTTCGGCCGTCTGTACCGAGGCGTCGTCGCCGACTTGGCGCGGGCGCGGACCTACGGGGCGTCCCCAGGGCTGGCCGGGACCCTCGAGCGGTGGGCCGGCGCGGGACACAACCTTCTCTACCGGTCGCGGGGACGCACGGCCTTCTCCCCGGGCCGGTGGCTTCGCGCCGGATTTCCCGCGAGCGTCCGTCGCCACGGCCGTCTCGCGCTGTTGGCCGCCCTGTGCCTCTTCGGGCCGGCGGCCCTGACCTACGTCGAGGTGCGGCGCGACCCGCTCCTGGGACGATCCCTGGTGTCCGCGGACATGCTGACCCGCGCCGAGAACACCGAGAAGGGCGACCCGAACGCCCGCTACCTCGAGGCCGACGTCGCCGCCCGGACGATGCCGGCGCTCGCGTCGCAGCTGATGGCCAACAACGCGCAAGTGACGTTTCTGGCGTTCGCGGGCGGGCTGCTGGCCGGCGTGGGCACGCTCTGGATCCTGCTCGTCAACGGCATGCTGCTGGGCAGCGTCGCGGGCGCGTACGCCAACGAGGGCGTGCTCCCCGTGCTCCTGGCCTTCGTCTCTCCGCACGGGGCCGTCGAACTCGGCGCGATCTGCGTCGCGGGCGGGGCGGGGTTCGCACTCGCCGCGGCGCTGCTTCGCCCCGGCCGGCGCACCCGGCTGGACGCGCTGCGCGAGCGGAGCCGCGACGCCGTGAGCCTGCTGGGAGGGGCGGCCGCGATGCTCGCGGCCGCCGGTCTCGTCGAGGGATTCTACTCGCCTTCTGCGGCCCCGGCGGCGGGCAAGTTCGCCTTCGGCGTCGCCTCGGCGGCGTTGCTGACGCTCTACTTCGCCCTGGCGGGCCGGCGAGCGGACGCCCGCCGAGGGCGCGCGAACGGCCGGGCGGTCAGAGCCATCCGCGCTCCTTGATCTCGACGTACTTGTCCAGCGTCCGGACGAGCGCGTCCCCCGGGGGCGTGTCGACCACGTGGACGCCGCGGCGGCGCATGGCCTCGAGCGTCGCGGCCCTCGAGCGCGTCAGCTCCTCGGCCGCGGCCCTGCGGTAGACGTCGCGGGTCGTCGGCGCCCTTCGTCTCGCGACCTCCGTCAACTCCGGGTTTCCGATGGCGATCGCGAGGGCGAGGTGCGCGCCGCCGATCCGGACGAGCGACTCGACGAGCGGACCGGACGCGGCCGGGTCGACGACGTCGCAGAACAGGACGACGAGCGAACGCTTTCGGAAGGTCCGGGCCAGCGTCGCCAGCGCCATCGGGTAGTTGGGCTCGACGAGCCGGGTCTCGACGCCGGCCAGCACGGGCGCCAGCGCGGCCGGATCGGCCCGTCGCATCGGCGCGACGAGACGGACCCGCTCGTCGAACGCGAGGACGCCGATGCGGTCGCCGAAGCGCTGCGCCCGGCTCGCGAGCATCATGCACGCGCCCAAGGCGTAGTCCATGCGCTCCCGGACGGGCGAGAGCCGTTCGCGCATCAAGCGCCCGCAATCGATGGCCAGAACGACGTTCTGGCTGCGCTCGACCTCGTAGCTGCGAACCACGAACGAGCCGCGCTTCGCCGACGCCTTGTGGTCGATCGTCCGGGGGTCGTCTCCCCGGACGTAGTCGCGCAGGCTCTCGAACTCGCGGCCGGCGCCGGTCTGGCGCGCGCGCCGCCGGCCCTGCGCCTCGAGCCGCCGTCGCAGGGCGTGTCGGCTCCGGGAGCGCAGCAAGTCGCGCACCCCGGGCTGCACCTGGATGGCGTGCGAGACGTCGAGCGAGCGGCAGCGCCACGCGAGCCCCCAGGGAGACCGCGTGCGGACGTGCATCGCGCCCAGCGACAGGAACCCCCGCGCGCGGGGCTCGACCCGGTACGAGCGGCGCACCTCGCCGCCTGCGGGCACTTCGACGAGGATCCCGTCCTCCCACGGGTCGCGTCCGTCCGCGCCGGCGACGCGACGCAGCCGCGGATCCGGATCGTCGGTCACCCGGGCGACGATCGTCCGCCGCGACGCGTTCTCGACGCCGACGACGACCTCCGTCGGGGCGGCGAGCGACGAGAGGCGCGGAGCGCTCCGCGTCAGCCGGGGCGAGCGCGTTCGGCGGCCGTCCAGGAGCGCCAGCGCGACGACGATCGCGTCGACGGCCAGGGCGGCGCCGGCGTTCACCAGGAAGAGCGGCGAGGCGAGAGCGAGCGCGGTCAGCGTTCGCGCGCCGGGCAGCCAGGCGATCCGCGTCAGCGGGGCGCCTCCAGCGTCTCGAGCAGCGACCGCAGCTCGTCGTCCGAGTCGCGGCCCTCGATCTCGGCTTCCGGCGTCAGAGCGACTCGGTGGCGAAGCACTGGGAAGCACAGGGATTTGACGTCGTCCGGCGTCGCGAAGTCGCGTCCCTGCAGGAACGCCTCCGCGCGCGCGGCCTGAAAGAGCGCCACGCCCGCCCGCGGGCTGGCCCCGAGCGCGAACGCCGCGTCGCTGCGGGTCGCGCGAACGACGTCGGTGACGTAGCGGCGCACCCGCGCGTCGACGTGGACGCGGTTCACCGCCCGGCGCCCCTCGAGAAGCGCGTCGCGGGTCATCGGCTCGTCGACGCCGTAGCTCTCTTCGTCGTCGGCGCGAAACCCTCGCTGATGCGCCTCCAGGATGGCGCGCTCGGACTCCTCGTCGGGATAGTCGACGACGATCTTCATCAGGAAGCGGTCGACTTGAGCTTCGGGCAGCGCGTAGGTCCCTTCGTACTCGACCGGATTCTGCGTGGCGTAGACGGTGAACGGTCGGGGCAGCGGGCGCGTCTTCCCGTCCACCGTGACCTGTCGCTCCTCCATCGCCTCGAGGAGCGCGGCCTGGGTCTTCGGGGGCGCGCGGTTGATTTCGTCGGCCAGAAGAACGTCGGCGAACACCGGCCCCGGCGCGTAGACGAAGCCGTCGTCGCCCAGCACGTTCACGCCGACCAGGTCCGCGGGCATCAGGTCCGGCGTGAACTGAACGCGTCCGAAGCGAAGACTCAGACCCCGGGCCAGGGCGCGCACGGCCAGCGTCTTGGCCACCCCCGGCACGCCTTCGACCAAGGCGTGTCCGCGCGCGAGCAACGCGATCGTCATTTGGCGAAGCGGAATCCGTTGCCCGATCACGACCCGCTCCAGCCGCGACAGCAGCGCGAGAGCGGCGTCCCGCGCGCTTCGAACGTCGAGGTCCGTCACGCCGCCGCCCTCCGGTCGACGTCGAGGCGGTCGTCGACGCCTGCGGCGACCGCCTTCAGGTCGATCGGATCGCGCCTGAGCCCCTCCGCGATCCGGGCCAGCGGAGCGTCCGCGTCGGCGTCGGCGCGCAGCGTCTCGATCCAGTCCAGGGCCTCGGGGATCGAGCCGGGCGGCCGCGCGCCGCCGGAGCGGGCCAGCTGGCCGACCAGGAGCAGGGCCGCCGTCCGGGACGCGTTCGCGCTTCGGTAGAGATCGCTCAGCGCCCGCACGTGTTCAAGCGGCGATCTGCGTTCCCGGTCCGCCTCCGCTCCGACGGCCAGCGGGGCGCCGAAGCGGACCCCCAGACACGCGAGCGCCAGCAGGCACGTCGCTCCGAGGTGGAGCAGCGCGCGCCCCAGAGGGCTCCCGACCAAGAAGCTCGCGGCCACCTTGGCCGGACTGTCCCGCCCGCCGACCCCCTGATGGAACTCGCCGAAGAACAACGTGTCGCCCTCGTCGACGTGCAGCAGCACGGCCCTGAGCGCGAGCGCGGCCAACGGGTCCTGGGCCACGCGGGCGTTCGCGAGCGGCCCGGCGTCGGCCAGCGCGACGACGCGGCCCGCGCCCACCCGAATGCGCAGCGCGGCGCTCCAGGGGACGCCGTCCTCGTCCGTCATCGTCATCAGGGACTCGCGCGCGCCGCCGTCTTCGTCGCCCGCGCGCTCCAAGGCGAGAGCGTCCCGGGTCGGGATCGGCTCGGGAAGCCGATCGGCGAGCGGATCGGCGCCCCACAGGGCGTCCGCGAACGTCTCTTCGCCCGTCGCGGCTCGCGCGCGGAATCGAAGCCCGAGCGAGTCCATGAGCGGGGTGGTCGTCGGGACGTCTCTCGGCCCGGCCCGGTAGGGCGGGACGTACAGGAGCGTGGCGCCCGCTCGAACCGCGGCCAAGAGGGCGTTCGCCTCCCTGGGCGTGGGGTGCCGGACGGGCGCGAGGAGCGCGGCGGCGCGCGGCGCCGGATCGGCGTCGGCGAAGGGCGTGTGCCGGGGCTCGGCGTAGCGGCCGAAGCGCCGCAAGGCGCGCGCGAACGCGGCCGCGCCGTCGGGAGTCGTGCGGAGCGAGCTGCGCAGCGTCTCCGTGGCGCGTCGCCCCTGGGGCCGCGCCAGATAGCCCGCCGCGAGAAATCCCGCGAGGATCAGGGCGATCCACAGCAAGGGGCGTCCCCCCGCGTGCGCGCCGGTCTCGGGGCGGTGCGCGTTCATGCGCCTTCGTCCGTCGAGTCGACGGGACAGCCGGCGTCGCCGGCCAGGCGAACGAGGCCCTCGTACGCCGCCGCCGTGCGCTCGGCGCGGCCGAACGAGAAGTCCTGAAAGGCGTCGAGGAACGCGTCCGCGACCTTGCGTCGGGGAGTGCTGGCGCGTCCGGCCAGCTCCGCCGCGTAGTCGCCCGGCGTCTTGGACGCGTGGAACGAGACCAGGGCCGCCGCCTCGAGCGTCAGGAGGAACCCCCGGTAGAGCGCGCTCGCCGCCCGTCGGAGATCGCCCTCGGCGGCCCGGGCGCTGGCCGCCCGGAGCCAGTCCCGAGCCGTCCGGGGCGTCGTCTCGAACGGGACGTCCGGGCCTCGCTCGGGGCTTCGCAGCCTTCGTCGCGCGCGACGAACGACGACCGCGAGGGCGGCGGCGACCGCGACCGCCGCGGCGAGAACGACGATCGAGCCCGCGACGGATCCGTCGCCGACCAGATTCGCGATTCGGCGCCAGAACTGAACCAGCCAGTGGAGGACCCGCGCGAAGATCGCCTCGCCGATTCCGGGCTCGAACGCCGCGAAGTCCGGATGGGACGCGACGTCCTCGAGGACTTCGGCGATCTCCGAAGGCGTCGGCAACGGGGCCCGGTCGACGTCGCCCGCGGCCGGCGCTCCGGCGGTCGCGGGCGTCTGCAACCGAATCACGGTCGCCCAGCCGCCGGTCGGCGGCGCCTCGAGCCGGACGACCGCCTCGGCGCGGGCGGACCGGAGCCCGCGGGTCGACGCCTCGAGGTCACCGCGGCTCCAGGGATTCGGCGCGCGACTCGAGGTCGTAGGCCTCCAGGCGCACTCTCCGGTCGTGGAAGAGCGTCACGATGGCGGCCGCCGCGAAGGGCAGCGTCAGGGGTTCCAGGGCGAAGTTCGCGGTGTTCATGAGCCATTGGCGTTCGGGGCCGACGGTCGCGATCGACTCCGGCGACGCGAGAAGGTCGAGGCCGAAGAGCGCCTGCACGGCGAACGAGGGAACGGTCCGAATGATCAGCGCCACGACGCAGATCCCGAGGACGCGTCCCCAGCCTCCCCGGAACAGCCCGAAGGAGCGGGCCAGGGCGCCGACCGCCGAGCGGCCCTCCATGACGACGGCGGGCACGATGCCGAAGGTCGCGCCCGCCCAGAAAAGGCCTGCGAGCGCCGCGAACGCCATCGCGGCGGCGCCGAGCGCGAGCGCCGCCGCCGCGTCGTCGAGGATCGGCGCCGCGACGGGCCACAGGACGGCGAACGCCGCCACCGCGAGGACCAGCAGGAGCGCCAGGAGCCCGCCGGACAGCAGGGCCGCGCCCGCGGCCCTCGGCAGGTGCGCGAACGCCCGCGCGTACGAGGCGGCCACGGTCGCCGGCCGCCCCGAGACGCGCCGGGCGATCGCGACCGTGACGGCCACCGTCGCCACGAATCCGGCCGCTGCGTCCAGGACGAGCGCCGAGGCGAACGGCAAGACGTCGGCGGCGGAGGCCGCAGCGTCCCCCTCGAGGGCGAGCAGCACGCTCGTCGCATCGACTCGGAACGCCAGCAGGACCGCGTAGCCGGGCGCCGCGCCGACGAGCGCGACGAGGTAGTAGAGAGCGAAGTCGCGGCGATACAGCTGAACGGCGCCGTCGACGATCTCGCCGAACTCCATGGGTCGGAGCGGAAGGACGCGCATGGCGGGAAGCTAGCCGAAGTCCGGCGTCGTTCGCCACATTCCGTTGCGGGCGCGCCGAACCCACTCGAATGGCGAAGCGGAGGAGAGACGAGATGACCGAACGTCGATTCGCCCACGCGGCGAGAGCGATCGCGGCGGGGACCGCCCTGGCCGTCGTCGGGGTCCTCGCGGGCGCCGAGGTCGCGACCGGCCAGGACGCGGGATCGGATCCCGTGGTGGGCACCTATTCCATCGTGGGCTTCGATCCGGAGACGGGGGAGGTCGGCGTGGCCGTGCAGTCGCGGGTCTTTTCGGTGGGCAACGGGGTGATCTGGGGGGAGGCCGGCGTCGGCGTCGTCGCGACCCAGGCGATCGTCGACGTGAGCTACGGGCCGCAGGGCCTCGACCTGCTGCGCCGCGGCTACGCGCCCGAGGAGGCCGTGCGCGAGATCCTGCGCCGCGACCCGGACCCGGATCCCGAGCGCTGGACCAAGGAGGGCCGGCAGTTCTCCGTCATGGACGCCGCGGGCCGGGTGGCGACCCACACGGGTCCGGCCGCCAGCGAGTGGGCCGGGCACCGCATCGGCAGGCACTGTTCGGCGCAGGGCAACATCCTGGCCGGGCCGGCCGTCGTGGACGACATGGTCGAGGCGTTCGAATCGACCCCCGGACACCTGTCGATTCGGTTGCAGGCGGCGCTCGAGGCCGGCCAGGCGGCCGGCGGCGACGCGCGAGGCATGCAGTCGGCCGCCATGCTGGTCGTCGGCAGGGATCGGGGCGTGTGGCTCAACAACGACGTCGTCCTGCGCCTTCAGGTCGACGATCACGAAGACCCGATCCGCGAACTCGGACGCCTGGTCGAGATCGCCGCGTCCCAGCGCGAGCGCCGCGAGGGACGGCGGTAGCCTCCGCCCGCGTCAGGACTCCCGGAGCGATCGCAGGAGGCGCAGGTTGCGTCGGTCCCAGCTTTCGCCGTCGTCGCCCTTCGGGGTCTCGATCACCTTCGGCGTGTCGCGCAGCGCCGGCGCGTTCATGATCCAGCGAAAGGCCTCGATGCCGATGGCGCCCAGCCCGATGTGCTCGTGACGGTCCAGGCGAGAACCCAAGGGAGCGCGCGCGTCGTTCAGGTGGAGGAGCTCGATCCGATCGGCGCCGAAGGCGTCGTCCGCCCGCGCCCAGACGCCTTCGGCGTCGCGGCGCAGGTCCATGCCCGCGACCCAGGCGTGGCAGGTGTCGAGGCAGACACCGACGCGATCCCGGCTCTCCGGCGGGAGCAGGCGCAGAATTCGGCCCAACTCCTCGAAGCCGCCTCCGACCGACGTTCCCGCTCCCGCCGTGAGTTCGAGCAGAACCTTGGGCGCGGCCGGGACGCGCTCGAGTGCGAGGGCGACGGCGCGGGCGTTGCGCCGGATCCCGCCCTCGCGGTCCCCGTCGGTCGCGTTCCCGGGGTGCGTCACCACCGCGTCCAGTCCCAGGCGGGCCGCGCGCGCGAGCTCTTCCTGGAACGCGTCCAGCGAGCGTTCCCAGAGCGCCGGCTTCGGGCTCGCCAGGTTGATCAGGTACGAGTCGTGGGAAGCCGCGAAAGCGATGCCCAGGCGCGCTCGCTCCCTCCGGTGCGCCTCGGCCGCGCCGTCGGCGAGTGCCGGTCCCGTCCACCGGTTGGGCTGGCGGGCGAAGATCTGCATGACCCGAGCGCCGATCGCGGCGGCGCGGGCCGGCGCCTTGTCGGCGCCGCCGGCCGCCGAGACGTGGGCGCCGAGTTCGTCCGGCGCGGAACGGTCGATGGGCGTCATGCGGGGGCGCGTGCCTTCGCGTGGGAGCGACCCGTCCGCAGTTCGGTCCCGGACGGGGATTGCCGAGCGCGCGGCCCCTCGGCGCTTGCGGTCGCGCGCGCCGCGGCGACCGTTGGCGTCGAGGCCGCCGGCCTTCTCCGGAAGGTCTCCGCATTCCTCCGCTTCGCGCAAACTCGAAGGCGAGACGACCCGTCCGGCGGTCCTGCGAGGCGTTCGCCGTGGCGGCCGCTCCGGGAGCTGCCGGCGTGACCGCCGTTCGTCGAGCGGGTCGGCGGCCCGCGGCGCTGATCACCGGCGCGTCCTCCGGCATCGGGCGCGCGCTGGCGCTGCGCCTGGCTCGGGACGGGTACGCCGTGGGCCTGGTGGCCCGGCGGACGTCGAAGCTCCAGGAGGTCGCCCGCGGCGTCGAGCGCGTCGGGGGCGCCGCGTCCGTCTTCGGCGCCGACGTCGCCGACCGGGAGGCGGTGCGCGCGGCGGCGGCGTCGGTGCGAAGCGACCTGGGGCCGATCGACCTCCTCGTGGCCAACGCGGGCGTGTCGCATCGGGATCGCCCCGAGGCGCTGGACGGGCGCGAAACGGGGCGGGTGATGGCGATCAACTTCATGGGCGCCGTGCACGCCGTCGAGGCCGTGCTGCCCGAGATGCTCGAGCGCGATGCCGGCCACTTGGTGGCGGTGGCGAGCCTCGCCGGATTCGGCGGACTTCCCGAGCGCGCCTCCTACGGCGCGTCGAAGGCGGCCATGATCAACTTCTTCGAGAGTCTGCGCGTCGAGCTCGGCGCGGGAAACGTCGCCGTCACCGTCGTCAGTCCGGGTTTCGTGCGCACGGCGATGACGGGCGGAGACGACTCGACGCGGCCCTTCCTGGTCGAGCTGGAACCCGCAGCCGAACGCATCGCCCGCGCGATCCGCAAGCGTAGCCCTTCGCTGGTCTTCCCGCGGCCGCTCGCCTGGCCGGCCGTCCTGGGACGGGCGCTGCCCAGGCGGGTGTACGACGTCGTGGCGCGCCGTGCGCGCTTCCCCGTCGCCGCCGCCGAGGCTCCGCGATGAGGCGTTGGCGCGGGCGGCGAGCCGGACATCCCTTCTTCGGGGGCGGGCCCCAGTCGATCGCGCACCGAGGCGGGGCGAAGCTGGCGCCCGAGAACACGATGGCCGCCTTCTCCCTCGCGCTGGACGACTGGGACGTCGACGCGCTGGAGATGGACGTGCGCCGGAGCGCCGACGGCCGACTCGTCGTCGTGCACGACGCGACGGTGGACCGCACCACCGACGGCGCGGGAGCCGTGGACGAGCTGCCCTGGAGCGAAATCGCTTCGCTGGACGCCGGGCATCGCTTCCGGGACCTGGCGGGAGCCCCCTCGTTTCGAGGCCGGGGCGCGCGCGTGCCGCTCCTGGACGAAGTCCTCGAGACCTTCCCGCGCGTGCGCGCGATCATCGAGCCCAAGGCGGCCGACGCGGCCCGACCGCTGTTGCGCGCCGTCGAGGCCCACGGAGCCGCGCACCGCATCCTGATCGGGGCCAAGCTCGAGGCGACGAGGCGCGGCGCTCGCGCGCACCGGGGCCCCTGGGGCGCCTCGAGGAGACAGGTCGTTCGGTTCTGGGCGCTGCACCGCGTCCCCGTGCTTCGCCGCGCGGGCGTTCCGGCGGCGGACGCCTTCCAGATTCCCGAGCGAAGCGGCTTGGCGACGCTGGCCACGCGGGCGTTCGTGCGAAGAGCGCACGAAGCCAACATGCCCGTGCAAGTCTGGACGGTCGACGCCGCCGCCGACATGCGGCGGCTCCTGGACATGGGCGTCGACGGAATCCAGACCGACCGGCCGGACGTCCTGGCGCGCGTCCTCGTGGAACGCTCGGGCCGGCCGCCGCCGCCCGCCCTTCGTCGATGCGGACCGTGACGCGCGCGCGCGGCGCGGAGCCGTCGGATCCCGGCTCCTCCCTCGCTCGTCGCTTCTGGGCGAACGTCCGCTCGACGGGTCTGTTCGACGGGGCGTCTCACGCGGTGGTCGGCGTCTCGGGCGGCGTCGACTCGATGACGCTGCTGCACCTGCTGCACCGTCGCGCCGACGCGCTCGGACTGCGCGTCCACGCGGTCCACGTCGACCATCGCATGCGGGCCGCGAGCGGCGACGACGCCCGGTGGGTGGAGCGGCGCTGCGCGCGCTGGGGGGTCGAGTGCCACGTGCGCGTCGCGCGGACGCCCGTCGGCGACGAGGCCTCCGGTCGCCGGTTGCGCTACGCCCACTTCGAGGAGGTGCGCCGACGCATGGGCGCGCGGGCCCTCGCGCTGACGGCGCACACGGCGGACGATCAGGCGGAGACCGTGCTGTTTCGGATGGCCCGGGGCAGCGGTCCGCGAGGGCTCGTCGGCGTGCGGAGCTCGCGGGCGCCCTCCGTCGTCCGCCCGCTGCTCCCCTTCCGGCGAGGGGACGTCGAGGCCTACGCGAAGGCGCGCGGCGTGCTCTTCCGGGAGGATCCGACCAACCGGGACGAGCGCTGGACCCGAAATCGGATTCGGCGCCGAATCCTGCCGGAGCTGGAACGGGCGGTTCCGGGCGCCGGGGCCGCGCTCGCGGCGTTGGCCGCCGCCGCCGGCAGCGAGTCGGCGGCGCTGGACGAGCTCCTCGACGACCGCATTCGGGAGCTTGCGCTCCCTGATCGCTCCGGGCGCGAAGCGGACGCCGGGGGGCGCGTCGTGGCCCTGGACCGCGAGGCGCTCCTGGGCCTGTCGGACCCCGTGCGCGCCGCCCTCCTTCGCCGCGCCGCGGCTCGGGTCGGCGCGACGGCGGGCCGAGGCGCGACCGCCGAGCTGCTGCGTTTCGCGCTCGGAGCGCCGAGCGGTCGCCGCATCGACCTGGACGGCGGCGCGCGGGCGGAGCGCGCGCTGGGCGCGATCGTCTTTCGCGCGGCCCGGGCGGACGAGGGCGTTCGGTCCGCCAGCAGCGCGTCGTCGCTCCGCATCGACGCTCCGAGCGGCGAGGGCGTCGTGGTCACCGGCGGCGGCGCCGCGCGCGTGCGCTGGGGGCCGCCGCCGGGCGAGGGCCTGCCCTTCGTTGCCGACGTCGGCGTCCTCGGCGTAGCCTTCCCCCTCGAGGCGCGCGCTTGGAGGCCGGGCGATCGGATCGGACTGCGCTACGGGAGCAAGAAGGTGAAGAAGGTTCTTCTCGAGGCCCGCGTGGCGGGCGGGCGGCGCGCGGACGTGCTCGTGCTGCGCGAAGTCGGGGCCGTCGGCGGCGAGGTGCTCTGGGTGCCGGGCTTCACACCTCCGGCCCCGAGGGCGCAGGCCGCCCCGGGGACGCCGACCTGTCGGGTGGAGGTGCGCTACGAAGGGGGTCGGCCGTCGTGACCGTCGACGCCGGGACCGCGTCCGCTCCCCTCGCCGCGCCTCGCGGCGACGAATTCGCGGCCGCGCAGCTGGGCGCGCGCGCGCTGGCTCGGGTGGTCTTCGACGAGGCGACGATCCGACGGCGCGTCGTCGAGATGGGCCGCGAAATCGGAGGCGCCTACGACGCGGGCGCCGACGTGCTGGTTCTCGGGCTTCTCAAGGGGTCGTTCGTCTTCTTCGCCGATCTGGTCCGCGAGATCCCGCTGCCCGTCCAGGTCGACTTCGTCGCGGCCTCGAGCTACGGCGACGGCCGGGTCGGCGGCGAGGTCGAGCTGCTCTACAACCCGAGAGCGCCCATCGAGGGCCGCCACGTGATCCTCGTCGAGGACATCGTCGACAGCGGCGCGACGATCGACCGCCTGGTCCCGATCCTGTTGGCCAGACGGCCCGCCAGCCTCGAGGTCTGCACCTTGCTCCACAAGCGACTGGCTCGGCCGGAAAGGGACGCCCGCTGGGTCGGATTCGACGCTCCCGAGGAGTTTCTCGTGGGCTACGGGTTGGATTTCGCGGAGGATTTTCGACACCTTCCGTACATCGGCTCGATCTGAAACCCCGGAACGAGCCCCTCCAGCCCGACCCCGACGTTCCCGCCCGGAGCGAGACCGTAGCCGCGATGTCCGAACGGAAACCCTCGCCGAGCGAGCCGCCCAAGAACCTGAAGCGGGTCTCGCGCACGGCGTCGTTCTGGATCCTGCTCGGGCTGATGTCCGTGCTGGCCTTCCAGTTCGTTCGGGGCGGCGACAGGTCCCTGGGCCAGATCAGCCCGACGGAGCTGTACCGGCAGCTGGACGCCGACAACGTGCTCGGCGTCACCTTCGTCGGCGACGCCGAGGTCCGAGGCGAGTTCAGGAGCACCGTCGCGATCGACGACGCCGACGTCAACGAGTTCGTCGCCACCATCATCCCCGGCGACGCCGAGACGCTGGTGGCCCGCCTCAGGGACCGAGGCGTCGACATGGACGCGGAGCGCAGGGAGCTGGGATGGCTCCCCGTGGTGGGGTCCTTCCTGCCCTGGATCCTGATCATCGCGTTCTGGCTGTGGATCGTTCGCTCGATGCAGAGCGGGGGCAACCGCGCCTTCCAGTTCGGACGCTCGAAGGCCCGGCTGATCGCGCCCGACAAGCCGCAGGTGACCTTCGTCGACGTCGCCGGAGCGGCCGAGGCCAAGGACGAGCTCGAGGAGATCGTCGAGTTTCTCAAGGACCCGCCCCGATTCTCCCGTCTGGGAGGTCGCCTGCCCAAGGGCGTGCTGCTGGTCGGTCCCCCGGGGACGGGCAAGACTCTGCTGGCCCGGGCCGTGGCGGGCGAGGCGGGGCGGCCGTTCTTCCAGATGTCCGGCTCCGATTTCGTCGAGATGTTCGTCGGCGTGGGCGCCTCGAGGGTCCGGGACCTGTTCGAGCAGGGCAAGGCGCACGCGCCTTGCATCATCTTCGTGGACGAGATCGACGCCGTGGGCCGACACCGGGGCGCCGGCCTGGGCGGGGGCCACGACGAGCGCGAGCAGACGCTGAACGCGCTGCTGGTCGAGATGGACGGCTTCGAGGCGAACGAGGGCGTCGTCCTCCTGGCCGCGACGAACCGGCCGGACGTCCTCGATCCGGCGCTGCTGCGTCCGGGCCGCTTCGACCGCCAGGTGGTGGTGGACCTTCCCGACCTGAAGGGCAGGGAGGGGATCCTGCGGGTGCACGCCAAGAAGCTCCCCCTGGCCGAGGACGTCGACCTGCGGCTGATCGCGCGGGGCACGCCGGGGCTGAGCGGCGCCGATCTGTCGAACGTCTGCAACGAGGCGGCGCTCTTCGCGGCCCGCCGGAGCGGCGACCGCGTGCACATGCGCGACTTCGAGAAGGCCAGGGACAAGGTGATGCTGGGAACCGAGCGGCGGAGCATGGTCCTCAACGACGCCGAGCGGGAGCTCACCGCGTACCACGAGGCCGGGCACGTCGTGATCGCGGTCAAGGTCCCGGACATGGATCCCGTGCACAAGGTCACGATCGTGCCCAGGGGACGCGCGATGGGGCTGACGGCCTCGCTGCCGGAGGAGGATCGCCATTCGTACACCCGGGACTGGATGAACGGCCAGCTCGCCCTGCTCTTCGGGGGACGGGTCGCCGAGGAGCTGATCTTCGGTTCCGGCAAGGTCACCACGGGCGCCGGCAACGACATCGAGCGAGCCACGGCGATGGCGAGGCGCATGGTCACCCGGTTCGGCATGTCGGACCGCATCGGTCTGATGGCGGTGGGCGAGTCGGACCACGAGGTGTTCCTGGGCCGGGAGCTCGTGCAGCGCCGCGAGACGTCGGAACACACCGCCCGCCAGGTCGACGAGGAGGTGAAGCTCCTGCTGGACCGGGCCGAGGAGCGGGCGACCCTGATCGTCAAGGAGAACCTGGACCTCCTGAAGCGCATCGCCCGAGCGCTTCTCGAGCGCGAGACGCTGGGCGCGGACGACGTCGCGCTCCTGGTGGACGGCAAGGAGCTGCCCGCCATGGACGACCTGTTCGAGGAAGAGGCGGAGGCGCCGGTCGCCGACTCCGAGGCGCGGCCCCGGGACGCCGCGAGGCCGAAGCCCGCCCTGGGCGCCCCCGACCCGCTGCCCTCGCCCGGCTAGGCCCGGTCGGGGACGAGCGTTTCCGCTCCCCCGGGACGTCCCTGCCCGGAGCCGCCCGTTGCGGCGCGGCTCGCGAGCTCCGGCCTCAGGCGGCCTCCATCGAGGTCCCCGCGCGGAGCCCGGAGCCGGCGGCCCTGGGAAGCGATCGCCCCAGGACTTCGCGCAGCCGAGCGACGTCGACTCCGATCTCGAGCCGACCGTGCAACGCGACGGAGATCCTCGAGGTCTCCTCGCTGACGACGATCACCAGGGCGTCCGTTTCCTCGCTGAGTCCGATCGCGGCCCGGTGGCGCGTGCCGAGCGAACCGCCCCGCACCGGGTTCTGCGTCAGGGGCAGGATGCAGCCGGCCGCCTCGATCCGGTCGTCGACGACGATCACGGCGCCGTCGTGGAGCGGCGAGTTCCTGGCGAAGATCGTTCCCAGGAGCTCCGGCGAGAGCACGGCGCCGACGGGCTTGCCCTCGCGGATGTACTCGCGCAGCCCCGTTTCGCGCTGAATGGCCAGGATCGCCCCGACCCCGGCCTCGACCAGCATCTCCGCGCCCCTCGCGATTCGGTCCGCGAGCAGACCCTCGCGGTGGGTCCCGACGGCCGGCAGGAAGCGGCTCTGGCCCAGTCGGGTCAGGGCGGCTCGCATCTCGGGTTGGAAGACCACCAGCGCGGCGATGGCGCCGTACTGGAACAGCGCCTCCAGAAGACGACGGATCAGCGAGAGGTCCAGGACCACGGCGAAGAGGTACACGCCGGCCAGCAGCAGGACGCCCACCAGCATCTGCATCGCGCGGGTCTCCCGGATGAGAAGCAGGATCCGGTAGACCAGCGCGAACACGACGGCGATCTCGACCAGGTCGCGCCAACCCGGCCAGAGAAGCCTCAGTTGCAGAATGAGTCCGTCCATGGCGCGTCAAGGATAATACGAGCGTCGGCGGGGCCGTTCGATCCGGCGACTTGCGCGCGGGCGAGGGGTCGGCCCAGGTTGACGCGTCGCCCAGTTTGACGCGTTGACGCTGCCGCGCGCGGTTCCTACCTTGCGCTCGTCGGCGACAGTCCGCGATCACGGTCCCCCCAGCCCTCGCCCGGAGTCCACGCGTTGAACAACAACACCTACGACCTTCTCACCCTGTTCGCCGACGGCGGCTTGATGATGTACCCGCTCGTGATCTGCTCGCTGATCGGGCTCGGGGTCATCATCGCGAAGGCGTGGACCCTCGCCGTCGCCCACCGCCACACGAACAGCGTGATCGAGCGCGTGGGGGAGGCGGCCCAGGCCGGTCGCGTCGACGAGGCCGCCGAGATCGCGGCGGCGACGCCGGGACCGGCGGCGGCGATCCTGCTCGCGGGCCTGCGCCGGGTGAGGCGCGCGAGCGTGAACGAGGGCGAGATCGAGCAGGCGATCTCGACGACGGGGGCCATCGAGCTCAGCTTCCTGGAACGCGGACTGGTCATCCTCGCGACGGTGGCCAACGTGGCGCCCCTGATGGGGTTCCTGGGCACGGTCGCGGGCATGATCCTCGCCTTCGACTCGATCGCCATGTCGGGAGACGTGGATCCGGCGACGGTCGCCGGCGGCATCAAGATCGCGCTCCTCACGACGGCGGCGGGGCTGACCATCGCCATCCCGGTCAACATCGGGTACAACTACTTCGTGACCCGCATCGACCGGCTGATCGTCGACATGGAGGAGAGCACGCAGAAGATCCTGAACATCGCGTGGGACATGGAGCGGGAGGGAACCTTGCAGGTGGTCTCCTGATACGCGTACGTTGATTCGGGAGCGTCCCCCGGCGCGGGGGCGGCGGATCGGTCTCGACGGGCCGCGACGGCGGCCGAACTCGAACGGAGATGTGCAATGGCGGTGATGGGCAGCAAGAAGTCGAAGGTCTCCGACGAGATCCCGTCGTCGTCGATGGCCGACATCGCGTTCCTCCTCCTCATCTTCTTCCTGGTCACGACGACGTTCCCGAAGGACAAGGGACTCTCGATCGTGTTGCCCGAGCAGGGCGAGCAGGTCGAGGTCAGCCAGAACAACATCCTGCACATCCTGGTGACGCCGGTCGGGGCGGTGAACATCCGGCGCGGCGAGAGTCAGCAGGAGCAGACCGTCCGCCCCGACGACGTGGAGTCGATCTGGCGGCAGGACGTGGCCGCCAACCCGAACCTCATCGCGGCGGTGAAGACCGACGGGGACACCCCGTACCGATTCATGATCGACGTGCTCGACGCCTTGCATCTGGCCGGCGCCGAGCGCATTTCCCTGCAGATCCTGGAGTAGCGCGCGATGGGCTTGAAATCCGGTGGGCTGAAGCGGTCGTCCAAGGCGTCGGGCGAGATCCCGTCGTCGTCGATGGCCGACATCGCCTTTCTGCTGCTGATCTTCTTCATGGTCTCGACGGTGTTCCAGAAGGACCGGAACCTGCCGATCGACTGGGCCCAGGCGGAGGCGACCGAGAAGATCGACCAGAAGCAGAAGAACATCCTCAACATCTGGGTCGAGGCGAACGGGGACGTCTACATCAACGACGTCCAGAGGTCGATGGAGGAGGTCAGCTCCTTCGTGGCCCCCCTGTACCGCCAGAACCGGGAGCTGGTCATCTCGATCCGCTCCGACAGGAGCGCGCCCTACCGATTCATCGACGCCGTGCAGCAGGAGCTCGTCGCGGCCGGCGTCCTTCGGGTCGTGTTTGCGACCGAACTCGAACAGAACATGACGAGGGAGAGACGATGAACGACGAGCGGACCGACATGGACGCGCGGCCCGACGCCGACGCCGGGCTTCGCCCTTCGGAGAACGCCAACGACCGCTTCAAGAAGTCGTTCTCCGTGTGGTTCTGGAGCGGGATGATCGCCGCGACCGCCGTGCACTTCGCGATCTTCGCGTTCTGGCCGCAGATGGTGCCCGAGGACGTCGGCTTGAACGTCACCGACATCGAGGCGATCGAAATCCCGCCCGAGGTCGAGATCCCGCCGCCGCCGGAGGCCATCGCGCGTCCCGCGACCCCGGTCATCGCCGAAGCGACGATCGATCAGGACATCACCATCGAGCCCACGACCTTCGAGGACAACCCGGTCGAGAACCTCCCCCCTCCGCCCGACGAGGTGGAGACGGACATCAGCGACACGCCGAGGTTCACTCCGCTGAGCGTGCAGCCCGCGATGCTGAACCGCCCGGAGATCATCCGCACGCTGGAGCGGGAGTACCCGCCGTTGCTGCGGGACGCGGGGATCGGAGGCACCGTGGTCGTCTGGTTCCTGGTGGACGAAACGGGCCGCGTGAAGGACACGCGGATCGCCACGAGCTCCGATCACGCGGCGTTGGACGCGGCCGCCCTTCGGGTCGCCAACGTGTTCCGGTTCAGCCCGCCCATGAACATGGACAAGGCGATCACCGCTTGGGTGACGTTCCCGATCACGTTCGAGACGAGATAGCGCTCGCGCCGTCCGACCGGAACACGGGCTTGTAGAGAGGCGCGTCCGAAAGCGCGCCGGCGTCGGATCCGGCGCGTGTGCCCGGCGCTCGCCGTCCGTTTCGCGTTCTCGGGCGTCGTTCAAGGGTCCCTCCGCGCGCGGCCCGGGCGTTTCGTCGCGCCGCGCCCTTAGCTTCTCAGCTTCTCTGGGCCCGAGCGCAGGTTCTCCGGGCTGAAGCAGCGCCGAGGGGAGGCCATGGAACACGCGACCGCATACCTCGATCGAGTGCGCCGAAACGCGCGCAGCGTGCGCGAGCGGATCGCGAAGGCCGCGCGCCGGTGCGGTCGCGACCCGGCGTCCGTCGAGATCGTGGCCGTCACCAAGGGGCACCCGACCGACGCGATTCGAGCGGCCGCGCGCGCGGGGCTGGCCGTCGTGGGCGAGAATCGCGTCGAGGAGCTGGAGAGGAAGGTGTCCGAGATCGGCCCCGAGGCGGGCGTGGACTGGCACATGATCGGCCACGTCCAGTCGCGAAAGGCGGCCCGGGCGGCTGCGGCGGCGGACTTGGTGCACAGCGTCGCCTCGATGCGACTGGCGACCAGGCTGGCGCGCGCCGGGGAGGCGCGCGAACGCCCCGTGCCCGTGCTGGTTCAGGTCAACGCGTCGGGCGAGGCCACGAAGGGCGGCTTCGCCGCCGCCGAAGCCCTGGACGGCGTCGCGGCCGTGGCGGCGCTCCCGGGACTCCGGGTCCGGGGACTCATGACGATGGCGCCGCTCACCGACGACGAAGCCACGTTGCGCTCCACCTTTCGCGCGCTTCGCCGCGTCATGGCGGACGTCGCGTCCGTTCCCGGCGTCGCGGGTCGGGAGCTGTCCATGGGCATGTCCAACGACTTCGAGATCGCCGTCGAGGAGGGCGCGACGCTGCTGCGCTTGGGCACGGTCCTGATGGGGCCCAGGCCCTCGTGAGCGGCGTGGCGACCGCGGGATCCGACGCGGCCGGCGAGATGGCGCGTTTGCGCGAGGCCGTCGCGCGCGTGCGCGAGTTGCGCGGCCGAACGCCGACCGCCGCGGGGGCGGGGCGTCCCGAAGCGCCGGAGATCGCGATCGTCCTGGGCACGGGCCTCGGGGGTTTGGCCTCGAAGATCGACGCGGACGTCGAGATCCCGTACGCGGACGTGCCCCACCTTCCCCCCGCGACGGTCGAGGGTCACGAGGGGCGATTGGTCCTGGGAACGCTCGAGGGCGCGCGCGTGGTGGCCATGCAGGGCCGCCCCCACCGCTACGAGGGCCATTCGTTCCTGGAAGTCGCGCGTCCAGTCCGCGTCATGGGGCTTCTGGGCGCGCGGACGCTGATCGCGTCGTGCGCCTGCGGCGGCATGAACCCCCTTTGGGACAAGGGCGACCTCGTCGTCCTGGACGACCACGTCAACTTGATGGGCGGCAGCCCGTTGACCGGCCCGAACCTTGACGAGCTGGGCCCGCGGTTTCCAGACATGTCGCAGCCGTACGACCCCGCGCTCCAGAACTTGGCGCGACGCGCGGGCCTCGAGGCGGGCCTGTCGCTTCGGCGCGGCGTCTACGTCGGCGTCGCGGGGCCGCAGCTGGAGACGCGCGCCGAATACCGCATGCTTCGCTCCGCCGGCGCCGACGCGGTGGGCATGTCGACCGTCGCGGAGACGATCGCGGCCCGCCACATGGGAATGCGGGTGCTGGCGCTCGCGGTGGTCACCGACATGTGTCTGCCCGATTCGCTCGAGCCCGTGGACGTCGCCGACGTCGTCGCCACGGCGCAAGCGGCCGAGCCCGCCCTGGCCCGCGTGGTCCGGGCCGTGGCGAAGGCGCTCGGTCGAGGGGCCGCTCCCGACGCTTCCGAAGACTCGGCCGAGACCGTCTAAGCGGATGTCGTACCCGGAGTTTCCCGACTCAGTGACGGACCTCGAGGAATCCGTTCTCGAGACGTGGCGGACAGAGGACACCTTCCGGCGGACCCTGGAGGCGACCCGCGGCAAGGAGCCCTTCGTCTTCTTCGAGGGGCCGCCCACGGCGAACGGGCGTCCGGGCCTGCATCACGTCGTGAGTCGCGCGATCAAGGATCTCGTCTGCCGCTACTGGACGATGCGTGGCCGGCACGTCACCCGCATCGCGGGGTGGGACGCGCACGGGCTCCCGGTCGAGATCGAGGCGCAGCGCCGCTTGGGCATCGAGGACAAGAAGGAGATCGAGGAGCGGGGGATCGGGTGGTTCAACCGGCGCTGCCGCGAGTCCGTGTTCGCCTACAAGGAGGAGTGGGAGCGCTTCTCCGAACGGATCGGCTACTGGCTGGACTACTCCCGCCCCTACGTCACGTTCGACGCCCGCTACGTGGAGTCGGTGTGGTGGCTGCTCAAGCGGATGGCCGACCGGGGCCTCCTCTATCGGGGCCACAAGGTGGCGCCCTGGTGTCCGAAGGATCAGACCGTGCTCTCCTCGCACGAGACGTCGCTGGGCTACCGGGACGCGGAGGACCCCAGCCTGTGGATCGAGGTCGAGCTGCTGGACGGATCCGACCGCCGCCTCCTCGTCTGGACGACGACGCCGTGGACCCTCGTCTCCAACGTCGCCCTGGCCGTCAATCCGGCCCTCGAGTACGTCGAGGTCGACCGCGACGGCCGCCGCCTCGTCCTCGCGCGCGCCCGGGCGAAGGCGCTGTTCGGGTCGGACGTCGCGCGGCGGACCGTGCCGGTCGCCGACCTGTTGGGCGCGTCGTACCGACGTCCCTTCGAGCTGATTCCGACCGACGGCGCGGCGGGGCGCATGGGCGTCGTCGTGGCGGCGGACTTCGTCTCGGACGCCGAGGGGTCGGGCGTCGTGCATCTGGCGCCCGCCTACGGCGCCGACGACCATCGGGCGGGCAAGGAGCTCGGCTTGGCCATGCTCGAGCCCCTGGGGCCCGACGGCAGGTTCCCGCGCGACGTGCCCTTGATCGGCGGCCTGTTCTTCAAGGACGCCGACGAGCCGCTGATCCGAGATCTGAAGGCGCGCGGCCTCGTCTTCCGCGCGACCCGGGAGACCCATTCGTATCCGCACTGCTGGCGGTGCGGCGCGCCCTTGGTCTACATGGCGCGGCACAGCTGGTTCGCGGCCACGTCGTCTCTGCGCGACGAGCTGCTGGCCAACAACGATCGGATCTCGTGGCGCCCTCCCGAAGTCGGCGAGGGACGCTTCGGCGAATGGCTCAAGGGCAACGTCGACTGGGCGCTGTCGCGCGACCGGTACTGGGGCACGCCGCTGCCGGTGTGGATCTCCGAGGAGGATCCCGAGCGCGTCCAGTGGATCGGCAGCTTCGAGGAGCTGGCGGCGCACGCGGGGGAGCTCCCCCCCGACTTCGACCCGCACCGGCCGTACATCGACGAGGTCTCGTGGACGTGTCCGGAGACGGGGGCCGCGATGCGCCGCGCGCCGGAGGTGCTCGACGTGTGGTTCGACTCCGGCGCCATGCCCTGGGCCCAGTGGCACTATCCGTTCGAGAACCGCGAGAGGTTCGAGCGCCACTTCCCGGCCGACTTCATCTGCGAAGCGGTGGACCAGACGCGGGGCTGGTTCTACTCGCTCCACGCCATTTCGACGATGCTGGGCCTCGGGCCCGCTTTTCGCAACGTCGTCGTCAACGACCTGATCCTGGACTCCTCCGGCCGCAAGATGTCCAAGTCGAAGGGCAACGTGGTCGACCCCTGGGAAGCGGTGGCGGAGCACGGCGCCGACGGCCTGCGCTGGTACATGGTGACGGTCAGCAATCCGTGGCTGCCCACGGCGTACGATCCGGCCGGCGTGCGCGAAGCCGGTTCCCGTTTCTTCGGCACGCTGTCCAACCTCTATCGTTTCTTCTCGCTCTACGCCAACGTCGAGGGCTGGACGCCGCCGTCGTCCCGATCGGTGTCCGCGCCCGGCTTCGGCTCGGCGCTGGACCGGTGGCTGATGTCCCGGCTTCACGGTCTGATCGGCTCGGTTCGCGAGGAGTTGGACGCCTACAACCCCACGCGGGCCTATCGGGCCGTCGCCGCGTTCGTGGACGAGGACCTGTCCAACTGGTACGTGCGCCGTTCGCGCCCCCGGTTCTGGGGAAACGCCGACGAGGCGGACGGCGAGGCCGCGTTCGCGACGCTCCACGAGGCGCTGCGGGTGACGGCGTTGCTCATCGCGCCCGTGACGCCCTTCGCGTCCGACTGGCTGCACCGCGCGCTCACGGGCCGTTCCAGCCACACGGAGCCGTTCCCCGAGCTCGACCCCGACTGGATCGACGAGGCGCTCGACCTCGACGTGGCCTGCGTCCGCCGCCTGAGTCGGTTGGCCCGAGCCGCCCGCGAGGAGGTGGGGATCCGGGTCCGGCAACCGCTTGGGCGCCTGCTCGCCGTGGCGCCCGAACGTCCTCCGGGGCCGGCCGTCCTGGACCTGCTCCGCGACGAGGTCAACGTCAAGGAGATCGCGTTCGCGTCGTCGGCCGACGATGTCGTCGCGCTGACGGCCCGTCCGTCGTTTCGGGCCTTGGGGCGGCGTTTCGGAAAGCGAACGCAGGAGGCCGCCGCAGCCGTCCGAGCGCTTGCGGCGGACGACCTCCGCAGGGTGCGGGGCGGCGGGACGGCGCGCATCGAAGTCGAGGGAGAGGCGCACCGGGTCGGGTGCGACGACATGGAGATCCGGGAGGAGGCGCGCCCCGGATGGGTGGTGCGCTCCGAGGGAGCCAGCGTCGTCGCGTTGGACCCGACGCTGACGGGCGCGTTGCGTCGGGAAGGGCTCGCGCGGGAGGTCGTCAATCGCGTGCAGCGTCTCCGGCGGGAGTCCGCGCTGGACGTCGCCGATCGGGTCGAGCTGGCGGTCGGCGGCGCGGAGGCCGTGTGCCGGGCCGTTCGCGAGCATCGCGCCTGGATCGCGGGCGAGACGCTGGCCACCCGCATCGCCGTCGATGCGAAAGAGTCGGCGGAGCGCTTCGAGCATCGCAGAACGGTCGAGCTGGACGGCGACCAAGTCGTCCTCGGACTCGCGCGGGTCGAATGAACGCAGGCCCCGGCGACGAGGCGACCCCGCGCCCGAGCGTTCACCGCGTGTGGACGGTGTTCGACGGGGGCGCGCCGCGGCTGGACGCGTACCTCGCCAAGCGGTTGGCGATCTCCAGGAGTCGAGCGGTCGTCCTGATCGACCAGGGACGCGTGCTGCTGGACGGTCTAGGGCCGAAGAAGTCCGATCCCGTCGTCTACGGGCAGGTCGTCGAAGTCGAAATCCCGCCTCCGGTCCCCGTCCAAGCGCGTCCGCAGGCGATTCCGCTGAACATCGTCCACGAGGATCGGGACCTGGTGGTCGTCGACAAGCAGGCCGACCTCGTCGTGCATCCCGGGCCCGGCCACCGAGCCGGCACGCTGGTCAACGCGCTCCTGCACCACGTGGGCGACCTGTCGGGCATCGGCGGCGAATCGCGGCCGGGGATCGTCCACCGCCTGGACCGCTACACTTCGGGGCTCATGGTCGTCGCCAAGTCGGACCGCGCCCATCGGGAGCTGTCGCAAGCGCTCCGGGAGCGCGCCGTCGAGCGCCGCTACCTGACCGCCCTGTGGGGCCGCCTGCACGAGTCGCCGAGGACGGTGGACCTGCGGATCGGACGCGACCCGCGCAACCGTCTGCGCATGGCCATCGTCATCGGAGGGCGACCGGCGAGGACGCACTTCCGCCACCTGGAGCTCTGGCCGGGGGCGTCGCTGTGCGAAGTCCGGCTCGAGAGCGGGCGGACGCACCAGATTCGCGTCCACGCCGAGGCGATGGGGCGTCCCGTGGTCGGCGACCGCGTCTACGGCCGCGGCGTCGCGAACGCCGTCGGTGGCTACGACCGCCGCTGGGTCCGCCGGCTCGCGGCGCGAGCCCGCCGCCAGTTCCTGCACGCCCACCGCCTGGAGTTCGTCCACCCCGTGACCCGGGAGCCCATGGTCTTCTCCAGCGCCCTGCCCGCGGACCTGGAGAAGATCCGGACCTGGGCGCGCGCCGACGCGCGGGCCGGCGACGGATGACGGCGAGGGCGTCCGGCCTGCGGTTCGCCCGGCGTCCGATCCAGTGGATCCTCGTCGTCGCGGCGACGGCGGTCGGGTCCGCCTCGGCTCAGGACGGGCGGGGGACCGCGGGGCCGGGCCAAGGCCCGGACGCGCCTTGGCGCACGCTGGAAGGCAGGGTCGTGGACGCGCGGTACCTCGGACGGGACTCGCTTCGAGCCGCCCGGGGGCAAGAGATCCTCGAGGCGCTGTCGCCGCCGCCGGGCCTCGTGCGGACGGACATGCGGATTCTGCTCACGGTCGCCCCGACCGTCGAGGCGATGGACTCGCTGGCGTCGGGTCGCCTGCCCGAATGGGTCGGCGCCGTGGCGTTGCCCCATCGCATGGAGATCGTCGTACCCGGCCGGGCCTCCGGGCCCCGGTCCATCGCCGAAGAGGTGCGGGTGTTGCGCCACGAGTGGGCCCACCTCGCCCTGGCGCACGAGCTGGACGGGCTCGAAGCGCCTCGCTGGTTCGACGAAGGGTTCGCGGAGTGGTTCGCCGGCGGACGGCTCGATCGGGGCGGATGGACGCTGGGAGCGGCGCTTCTCAAGGGCGACGCGCCGCCCCTGGACTCCATCGCGCTCACGTGGCCCGCGGCCCGGCGTCGGGCAGAACTCGCGTACGCGTTGTCGGCCTCCGCCGTCCAGTACCTCTGGGAGGCCAGCGGCCGAACTGGGCTCGAGGCCCTCTTCGCCGAATGGAAGCGCAGCGGCTCCTTCGACGCGGCGCTGCGCGACGTCTACGGCGCGACGGCGGACCAGCTCGAGTCCGATTGGCGCAAGTGGATCGCGAGGCGCTACGGATGGCTGATCGCGCTGTCCGATTCGGCCCTGTTCTGGGCGGTCATGAGCGTGGCGTTGGCCTCCATGGCGCTCGTCCGGAGGAGGCGCCGCCGCGAACGGCTGGCCCGGTTGCGGGCCGACGAGCCGCCCGACGCGCCCGCCTACTGGACGGTCGACGGCGACGACGATCCGCACCTCGATGCTGCGCGCGCCCGAGGGCGGGACGCTTGATTGTCGGCGCTGTCCTGGGTAGCCTCCCTTCATGGCCAGAAAGGGAAGCGGGGCGGTTCGGGCGAAGGAAGCGACGCTTCGGTCGAATTCGTCGCTCGAGTTTTCGCGAGCCAACCTGTGGATCGCCTTGGCCGCGCTGGCGGTGATCGTCGTCGGCTACGTCCTTCTCGGTCGCGGATCCATCACGGCGGCGCCGGTTCTTCTGGTTCTGGGCTACGTGGTCCTGCTTCCGCTGGCGATCATCCGTTAGCGGTCCACCGAGTCCTCGAGTGCGCACGGCCGCCGCGTGCGGGGCCGGGCGCAGCGGAACCGACGGCCGCCGTCGCGAGGCGAACGGGGCCGTCGGGCGTAGGAGAGCGAGCGTGAAGCGCAGTGCGGACGGACGGTTCGGGGCGGGCGCCGCATGGACGCCCGCCGTCGTGGCTGCGGGACTGATCGCGGCTCCGGCGGCGTCCCAGGAGTCGGAGTGGCGCTGCCCGGATCCGACGTCGATCGTCCGGGGCGTGGACGGCGCGATGGCGCACGTGCGCTTCCTGGCCGACGACCTCCTCGAGGGCCGCGAGGTGGCCACCCGGGGCGAGCGCTGCGCCGGCGACTACGTCGCCGAACGGTTCCGGGTCCTGGGTCTGCGGCCGGCCGGGGACGGCGGCGGCTACTTCCAGAGCTGGACGGTGCGCGTGGGGAGTCGGCTGGCGGCGGGGAACCGCCTCTCGGTTCCGGCGGCGCGAAGCGCCGCCCAAGCCCCGACGCTGGGCGTCGACTGGACGCCGTACGGATTTTCCGCCTCGGGTCGCGTCGAGGCGCCGACGACGCTGGCACCCCGCGAGCGGCCGGACGACCCGGACGCCTCGGCTCATCGAGAGGTCGCCGGTCGCGTCGTCGTGGTGGACGCGCGCGCCGCTCGCCCGCACGGACCCGCCGTCGATGCGCATCGCGTCGCGTCGCGCGCGGCGGCCATGGGCGCGGCGGGCGCCGTCGTCGCGCTCGAGGGCGCGGCGCTGCCGCGCGTGGCCGAAGAGCGCCGCAGCCCGCTCCCGATTCCGGTCGTGGCCGTGACGGGAACGTGGAGCGAAGCCGTCGTCCGGGCGGCCCAGCGGGGCGACACGGTCGCCGTGACCGCCGCCGTCGAGGCCGTGCGGGGCGAGGCCCGCAACGTGGTCGCCGTCCTGCCGGGCGCCGATCCGGGCACGGACCGCACGATCGTCGTGGGGGCGCACTACGACCACCTCGGGTTCGGCGGCGAAGGCTCGCTGTCGCCCGACCGGAGAGAGGTGCACAACGGCGCGGACGACAACGCGTCGGGGACGGCCGTGCTGCTCGAAACGGCCCGCGCGCTCGCGACGGGCCCGCCGCTGCCCCTCGCGGTCGTGTTCGCCGCCTTCACGGGAGAGGAGAAGGGTCTGTGGGGATCGGCGAAGTACGTCGAGGCCCCGCCGGCGCCCCTCGAGCGGACCGTCGCGATGCTCAACCTCGACATGGTGGGCCGCGTCGAGAACGACGCCCTCACCGTATTCGGAACGGGAACGGCCGAGGAGTGGCCCTCCGTGCTGGACCGGGCCAACGGAAGCGTCGAGGCGCCCCTCGCGCTCGCCTACAACCGCGACGGGTTCGGCGCGTCCGACCACAGCTCGTTCTACGCGAAGAGGATCCCGGTCCTGCACTTCTTCTCGAACACGCACGCCCAGTACCACCGCGCCGACGACGATTGGGAGCTGATCAACGGGGACGGCCTCGCCCGCGTGACCGATCTGGTGGCGGCGGTGGTGCGGGACGTGGCCCGGCCGTCCGGCGCGGCGCCGCTGACGCCCGTCTTGGACGCCGGCGGTGCGCGCGCGGACCGGGGATCGCCCGCCGACGGCGCCACCCGCAGCGGTTTTCGGGTGCGGGTGGGCACGCTGCCCGACTATTCCAGGGAATCGGGCGGCATGGGGATCGCCGGCGTCCGCGACGGGAGTCCGGCGGCCAGGGCCGGGATCCGGGGCGGCGACGTCCTGATTCGGTTCGGCCTCCACGAGATCGACGACGTCTACGGCTACATGTACGCGCTGGCCGATCACGAGCCGGGCGACGAGGTCGAAGTCGTCGTGCTGCGCGCCGGCGAGAGGGTCGAGCTGGTCGTCGTCCTCGAGGCTCCCGAGGGATAGGGATCTCGCCCGCCCCGGGGCCGGCGCGTGCGGTGGCGCTCCGGGTCCGAGCGCGGGGGATCCTTGCGCAAGCGCCGGCGACGCCGCAACGTCCCATGACAGGGACCGCTTGGGAGGACGAGCCGCAGGAGCCGCCATGGTGAGAGTCGCGCCGTTGCTTGCCCTGGCGGTCGCGCTGGATGCGACCGTCCTCGCCCCGTCGCTCTCCGGCCCCCGGGGAAGCGACTCCGCGCGTCCCATCGCGAGCGCCTGGGCGCCGGCGACTCCCGTCCCCGACACGTCCGCGGCCGCCGAACTGGTCGAGCGCTACTGCGTCCGGTGCCACAACGAGCGCCGGTTCCAGGGCGGGCTGTCGCTCGAGGAGTTCGACCCGCTCGATCCCTTCGCGAACCTCACGGTGGCGGAGAAGGTGATTCGCAAGCTCCGCGCGGGGATGATGCCCCCGCCGGGCGTCCGCCGCCCTCCCGAGGCCGACGCGACCGCCTTCGTTCGGGACCTCGAGGAGCGCATCGACGCCCGGGCCCGGGCGAGGCCCGACCCCGGGCGGCGCACCTTCCAGCGCCTGAATCGAGCGGAGTACGAGGCCGCCGTTCGCGATCTGCTGGGCATCGACGTGGACGCGTCGGCCTATCTGCCCGGCGAGACCGTGAGCGCGGGCTTCGACAACGTCGCGGACGTGCAGAATCTGTCGGCGACCCTGCTCGACGCGTACCTCTCGGCGGCCAGCGAGGTCAGTCGCCTCGCCTTGGGCGACGCCAACGCCACGCCGTCCGAGGCCACCTACGAGGTGTCCCGCTACGCCGAGCAGAGGCGCCGCGTTCCGGGAGCGCCGTTCGGGACGCGCGGAGGGATCTCGGTGATCCATCACTTCGTGGCCGACGGCGAGTACCGGTTCCGTCTGGCGTTTCAGCACGAGTCGACGGGCAACTTCTTCGGCCAGACGGCGCCGTTCGACGAGCACGTCGAAGTTTCGGTCGACGGCGTGCGCGTGGCGCTGATTGCGCTGGACCGCTGGATGCACCGGCAGGACCCCGGGGGCGTGGAGGTCCGGACCGACCCGATCTGGATCGCGGCGGGCGCCCGTCGCGTCTCGGCCGCGTTCCTCAAGGTGGCCGAAGGGCCGGTCGAGGACCTGACCTCGCCGCACGAGTGGTCGCTGGCCGACAAGAAGATCGGCTACTCCTACGGGATCACCGGTCTGGCGCATCTGCGGGACATGACGATCGGAGGCCCGTACCGCGTCACCGGCGTGACGCCGTCGGAGGCGTGGGCGCGCGTGATGGTCTGTCGGCCCGAATCGCCCGGGGACGAGACGGCGTGCGCGCACCGCATCGTGGATCGCCTGGCGACGCGCGCCTTTCGGCGGCCGGCGACGGAGGCCGAGACGAGCGGCCTGATGGAGCTCTACGCCGCCGGCGCGGCCGAGGGCGGCTTCGACGTGGGCGTGCGCACGGCGCTGCAGGGCGTGCTCGCGAGCCCCGACTTCGTTTTCCGCTTCGAGGAGCCCGCCGGGGTCGTGGACGGCGACGGCCTCTACCGGTTGAGCGACTTGGCGCTGGCGTCGCGCCTGTCCTTCTTCCTCTGGGGCGGACCGCCCGACGAGGAGCTGGTCGCCGACGCGGCCGCGGGCCGCCTAGGCGACCCGCAACGCCTGAGGCGCCAGGTCGAGCGCATGCTCGCCGACGAGCGGGCCTCTGCGTTGGGAACCCGGTTCGCCGCGCAGTGGCTGCGGCTGCAGGACCTGGACAAGGTCCACCCGGACGCCCTGCGCTACCCGGACTACCACCAGCAGCTGGCCGACGACATGCGGCGCGAGACCGAGGAGTTCTTCAACGCCTTGGTGCGCGACGGCGGATCGCTGACGGACCTCCTGACCGCCGACCATTCGTACATGAACGAACGCCTGGCCCGTCACTACGGGATCGACGGCGTCGCGGGGGACCACTTTCGCCGGGTTCGGTACGCGAACCCGCAGCGCCGCGGGATCCTGGGCCACGGCAGCGTGCTCACCCTCACGTCGCACGCCAATCGCACGTCTCCGGTGTTGCGCGGGAAGTGGGTGATGGAGGTGTTGCTGGGAACGCCGCCTCCGCCCCCTCCGCCGGACGTGCCCGAGCTGGACGCCACCGCTTCGGCCGCCGAGGGACGCCTGCTCACGGTCCGGGAGCGCCTGGAGCGGCACAGGGACAATCCGGCGTGCAGTTCCTGCCACCGCGTGATCGATCCCATCGGGCTGGCGCTGGAGAACTTCGACGTGACCGGGAGCTGGCGGATTCGCGACGTCGGCGCGGACGTGGAGACGATCGGCGAGCTGTACGACGGCACCCCGGTCGAGAGTCCCGAGGACCTGAGGCGCGCGCTGCTCGGCCGCCCGGAACCCATGGTGCGGACCTTCGCCGAGAACCTCCTCACCTACGCCCTGGGGCGGCGGGTGGAGGATCACGACATGCCGACGGTGCGGCGCATTGCGAGAGAGGCCGCCGCCGAGGACTACCGCCTGTCCGCCTTCGTGCACGCCGTCGTGGAGAGTCCGCCCTTTCTGATGGCCAAGGCTTCGGAGAGCGCGACCGAAGCCGAGAGCGACGCGCGGTAGATTGACCGCACGAACCGAACGAAGCGAGGAAACGATGAACATCTTGACTGGCAAGGCGATGCCTAGGCGCGCTTTCCTCAGGGGCGTGGGCGCGACGGTCTCGCTCCCGCTCCTGGACGCCATGATCCCCGTCGGGTCGGCCTCGGGCGCCGCGGCGGGCGGCCCGACCCGCCTGGTCGCGATCGAAATGGTCCACGGAGCGGCCGGCAGCAACGAATGGGGCGCGACCCGGAACTACTGGTCGCCTGCGGCGGTGGGCCGCGACTTCGACCTGTCGCCCAGCGCGCTGAGTCCGCTGGAGCCGTATCGGAAGCGCCTCACCATCGTCAGCGACACCGACGTGGAGCCGGCGGAGGCGAAGGCGCCCAAGGAAATCGGTGGCGATCACTTCCGTTCGAGCGCGACCTTCCTGACCCAAGCCCACCCGAAGCAGACCGAGGGCTCCGACATCCGGGTGGGCACCTCTTTGGACCAGATGTTCGCGGCCCGCTACGGCCAGGACACGCCGATCCCGTCGATGCAGCTGTGCATCGAGAACGTGGACCAGTCGGGCGGCTGCGCGTACGGCTACGCCTGCGTCTACACCGACACCATCAGCTGGGCGTCTCCCACCGAGCCGTTGCCGATGGTGCGGGACCCGCGCGTGGCGTTCGACCAGCTCTTCGGGGCCGGAGGCAGCGTGGAGGAGAGGGAGCGCCGTCGCCGCGCGAACAAGAGCGTCCTGGACTTCATTACGGATCGGGTGGGACAGCTCAAGCGTCGCCTGGGTCCGGACGACCGGGTGCGCTTGGCGAGGTATCTGGACCACGTGCGCGAGCTGGAACGGCGGATCCAGCGGGTCGAGGCGCAGAACGAGAGCGGCGAGGCGCGGGAGCTGCCCGAGGCGCCGGCGGGCGTGCCGGACTCCTTCGAGGAGCACGTGCGCCTCATGTTCGACCTCCAGGCCCTGGCCTTCGCGTCCGACGTCACGCGGGTCTTCTCCTTCAAGATGGGCCGCGACTCCTCCGCGCGGGTGTACCCGGAGAGCGGCGTCGACAAGCCCTTCCACCCGGCGTCGCATCACGGGGGCGACGAGGGCAACATCGCCGACTTCGCCGAGATCAACCGCTACCACGTCGGGATGCTCCCGTACTTCCTGGAGCGACTCGAGAGCACCATGGACGGAGACGCCCACCTCCTGGATCGGACCATGATCGTCTACGGGTCGCCCATGGGCGACCCGAACGTGCACAATCACAAGCGTTGCCCGCTGTTCGTCGTCGGGGGCGCGAACGGCCGACTGGACGGGAACCTCCACCTGCGGGCCGATCCGGGGACGCCGATGGCGAACGTGATGCTCGGCTTGGCCCACCGGCTGGGGATGGACGACATGACCCGCTTCGGCAACAGCACGGGCGATTTCTCTCTGAATGGCTGACCGGGCGCGGCGGGCCAGGGCCCGCGGGTCGGCCTTGGCCCCGTCCGCTCGGCGGCGCTTCGCGCGTTCGGGCCCCTGGATCGCGTGGACGCTCTGGGCGGTCGTATGGGGCGCGTCGCCCGCCGACGCCCAGCCTCCCGGGGGGACCGGCTCGGAGTCCTCGGGGCGGTTCGTCGCTCCCGTCGCTCCCGTCGCCGATGCGGCGATGCGGGGAGACGCGGCCGCGGTCGAGCGGCTGTTGCGCGAGGGCGCGCCCGTCGACGCCCCCCAGGGGGACGGGATGACGGCGCTGCACTGGGCGGTCGTGAATCGCGACGAGGCCTTGGCTCGGACGTTGCTCGCGCACGGGGCCGACGCGCGGGCGGGAACCCGGATCGGCCGCTACGCGCCGATTCACCTGGCCAGCCAGGTGGGGGCGGGCCGAATGGTGGAGCTGCTCCTCGAGGCGGGCGCCGATCCGCGTGCGCCGATCCAGGGCGCCGGGGCCGCGCGCCCGCTCCACTTCGCGGCCCGTTCGGGGAGCGTCGAGGCGGTGCGCGCGCTGCTCGCCGCCGGTGCGGAGGCGAACGCGCGGGAGGAGTCGTGGGGGCAGACGCCCTTGATGTTCGCCGCTTCGAGCGGCCGCACGGAGGCGACGAAAGCGTTGCTGGAGGCGGGCGCCGACCCCTCCGTCCGCACCCGAGTGATGGACGTCGCGACGCGGGCCGTCCTGGATCGGATCGAGCGGGCCGAGCGCAACGAGCGCTTGAAGGCGGGCGAATCCTGGGATCCGGGCGCCCAGCCCGGTCGCTTCGTCGCCCTGGAGGATGGAGACGAGGGCGCTCGGGACGAAGGCGACCGGATGCGGTCGAGCGTCGAGCGGGCGCGGGCGGTGTCCCGGGCCGAGGACCGGACGCGCATGATCGAAGAGCCCGAGCCGCTCTCCTACGGCGAGCTGGTCGGGGGCCACGGCGGGCTGACTGCGCTGCTGCACGCTGTCCGGGAAGGACACGCGAAGACGGCGACGGCGCTTCTGGACGGGGGCGCCGACGTCGACCAGGTCAGCGGAGGAGACGCGACGAGTCCGTTGTTGATGGCCATGGTCAACGGCCACTTCGACCTCGGCATGCGGCTGCTGCAGCGCGGCGCGGACCCCACGCTGGCCAGCGACGCCGGCGCCACGCCGCTCTTCGCGGCGATCAACACTCATTGGGCGCCGAAGGCCCGCTATCCGCAGCAGCACGTCTACATGCAGCAGGAGCACACCTACCTGGACGCGATGAGCGAGCTCCTGGCCGCAGGCGCCGATCCGAACGCGCGCCTGACCAAGCACCTCTGGTTCATGTCCTTCAACTTCGACCTGCTGCAGATCGACGCGCGGGGCGCCACGCCCTTCTGGAGAGCGGCGTACGCGCTGGACGTCGACGCGATGCGGCTGCTCGTGGCCCATGGCGCCGACGCGGACGTGCCGACCGAGAAGGCGCCTTCCCGGCGATCCGCCCGGAGCGCGGACGCGGTGGACCATTCGGGCCTTCCCCCGGTCCCCGTGGGTGGCCCCGCCGTCCATCCGATCCACGCCGCCTCGGGCGTGGGATACGGCCAAGGGTTCGCTGCCAACGCGCATCGGCACGTGCCCGACGGGTGGGTGCCGGCCGTGCGCTATCTGGTCGAGGAGCTCGGCGCCGACGTCGACGCGCGCGATCACGAGGGGTACTCCCCTTTGCATCACGCGGCGGCGCGCGGGGACAACGCGCTCATCGAGTACCTGGTCTCGCGCGGAGCGACGTCGCGGCGGTGAGCCGTCGCGGCCAGACGACGGTGGACATGGCCAACGGACCCGTTCAGCGCATTCAGCCGTTTCCGGCCACGATCGCGCTGCTCGAGAGCCTAGGGGCCGTCAACAACCACAACTGCGTGTCCTGCTGAGGCCCGGGGACAGGGATGGCCCGGAGGAAGCCAAGCCGGTTGCGTTCGTCGGCGCTTCGGGCGGGAAACGGTCGTCGGGCCCCTCGGGCGGCAGGCCCGACTTCCGCGCCGCCTCGGGGCGGAGCGGGCGCTCGTCGATGAGGCTGCGTCCGCGAGCGGCGTCTCGGTCGAGACCGCGCGCGCTCGCCACGGCATTCCGGTTCATGGCGGGCGCCAGCGCGCTCGCGGCGCTCGGAGGAGGCCCCTCGAGCGCGCGGGCCCAGTCGGACGGATCGGCGCCCCGGCTGGACGACGTGGCGGCGTTTCGGACGTCGAGTCTCGCTCGCGTGGTGGAGCGCTTCAGCTCGGATTGGGCGGCCCTCGAGCGCAGGTGGGCGGACGTTCCGCACTCGCAGGCGCGGTTGGACCGGATGGCGGACTTTCTTGCCGACTGGTCCCATGCGCTGGACGATCTCGAAGTCGCGCCGGACGACCTCGAAGGCAGCGTCGACCTCGTGCTGCTCGGCAACGAGGTGCGGTACCGGCAGGGCTTGCTCGAGAGGGAGGAGCGCATGGTCGGCGAAGCGCGTCCGTTGCTCCCGTTCCTCGACGACGTGGCGGCGCTTTTGGACATTCGGCACTCCCGCGCAGCGGTGGACGGCTCGGCGATCGCGGCGAGCGTGGCGGCGCTCGCTCGAGCGGCGAGCCGCGCCGAGGAGGCTGTGAGATCGATTCCCGCCGGTGCAGGCGTCGGCGGGGACGAAGCGGGGCGGCCGACGGCCACGCCCGTGGTCGGGTTGCGGGCGGTGCGGATGCTCGAGGCCTGCGAACGCGCTCTGGACGACTGGTACGACCACTACGCGGGCTACGACCCGCTTTTCACCTGGTGGGTCGAGCAGCCCTACGGCGAGGCGGCGGCTCGCCTCGCCCGGTACCGAATGGCGTTGCGCGAAGTCGTGGTCGGCTGGCCGGAAGGAGAGGACGAGCCCATCGTCGGCGATCCGATCGGGCGAAGCGGAATGGAGGCCGATCTGACGCGTGACATGATTCCATACGCGCCGGAGGAGCTTGTCGCGATCGCGGAACGCGAGTTCGAGTGGCTGGACGCCCGCATGCTCGAGGCGTCGCGGGAACTCGGATACGGAGACGACTGGCGCTCCGCGCTGGAACGCGTCAAGACGCTTCACGCTCCGCCGGGTGGCCAGCCCCAGGTGGTGCTCGAACTGGCGCAGGAGGCCGTCGACTTCGTGGAGTCGCGCGACCTGGTGACGGTCCCAGAACTCGCCAAGGAGGTATGGCGGCTGGAGATGATGTCGCCGGAACGGCAGCGCGTGAGCCCGTTCTTCCTAGGCGGCGAGGTCATCCGCGTCTCTTTCCCGACCCACGAGATGACGCACGACGAGAAGCGCATGAGCATGCGCGGCAACAACGTGCACTTTTCGCGGGCGACGGTGCACCACGAGCTGATTCCCGGCCATCACCTCCAGGGGTTCATGACCGAGCGATTCCACCCGCACCGCAACCTCTTCCGCACGCCGTTCTGGGGCGAAGGCTGGGCGCTCTACTGGGAAATGAGGCTGTGGGATCTGGGGTTTCCGTCCAGCGCCGAGGATCGCGTCGGCATGCTCTTCTGGCGGATGCACCGGGCGGCCCGCATCATCTTCTCGCTGAGCTTTCACCTGGGCGAGATGACGCCCGACGAGGCCATCGCCTTTCTGGTGGAGAGGGTCGGTCACGAACCCGCGAACGCAACGGCCGAGGTGCGGCGGTCGTTCAACGGCACGTACTCGCCGCTCTACCAGGCGGCCTACATGCTGGGCGGCCTGCAGTTCCGCGCGTTGTTCGAGGAGCTGGTCGAGGAGGGCGCCATGACCGAGCGCGAGTTCCACGACGCCGTCCTGCGCGGCGGGAGAATGCCGGTGGAGATGGTTCGGGCCCGACTCAAGGGCGAGGCGCCGGGGCGGGACTACCGGGCGGGGTGGCGTTTCCACGGGGACCCGCTCTCGGGGTAGGGGTGGGTTCGGCGGCCGCGTCTCGCGGGGAAGTCCCCTGCGACGCGCGTGGCGACGCCTCGGATGTTCCGGTGCCCGCCGTTCCGACTCCGAGTGGCGGCGAAGTCCTTCGGGGGGCACGCGGATCCCACGGGGTCCGTGCGTATTCCAGGCGGTGGCTACCAGTCGCGACGGGGATGGTTACCAGTCGCGACGGTTCCCTTCGAGGTGGGTTGGAGCGGGTGCGGCGCGTCCCTCCGCCGACCTCTCCTCTCGAGCCGCCCCCTCTTCGCACAGCGCTCGCGCGCTGGAGGCGGCCCGTCACCCACCCAAGTCGACCAGCGGAGCCGAGTACTGTCCCGTGAAGCACGCTTGGCAGAACGGGCCGCCTTGGGCCACAGCGTCGACCATCCCTTCCACGGACAGGTAACCCAGTGAATCGACGCCCAGGTAGCGGGCGATCTCGGGAACCCCCATGCGGCCGCCGAGGAGTTCCTCCCTGGAGGGCATGTCGATCCCGTAGTGGCACGGGAATCGCACCGGCGGACTCGCGACTCGGAAGTGGACTTCGGCCGCGCCCGCGCCCCGAATGAACTTGACCAGGCTGCTCGAGGTCGTGCCCCGGACGATGGAGTCGTCGACCACGACCACGCGCTGCCCCCGCAGGACTTCGCGCACGGGGTTGTACTTGATGCGAGCCCCGAAGTCCCGGTCGTCCTGGGAGGGCCGGATGAAGGTGCGGCCAACGTAGTGGTTCCGCAGCAGTCCCAGCTCGTAGGGGATGCCGCTCTCCTCGGCGTACCCCAGCGCCGCCGAATTGGCGCTGTCGGGCACGGCGATCACGCAGTCTCCGTCGACCGGATGCTCGCGGGCCAGCTTGCGCCCGAACGCGCGCCTCGCCCTGTCCACGCTGATGCCCCACAGGTCGGAGTCGGGGCGGGCGAAATACACGAGCTCGAAGATGCACGGTCTCGGAGTCCGGGGATGGAGTCCGGGCAGTCCTTCCGCCCGCCCGTCCTGGAGGTGGACCAGCTCGCCCGGCGCGACGTCGCGAAGGTACCGCGCGCCCACGATGTCCAGCGCGCACGTCTCGCTGGCGACGACGTGGCCGTCGCCGAGTTTGCCCAGAACCAGCGGCCGAAACCCCCTCGGGTCCCGCACCGCGTACATGGCGTCCCCGATGGTGAGGACCAGCGCGTAGGCGCCCTCCAGGAAACTGAGCGCGTCGCGCAACTGCGCCTCGACCGACCGGTGCCTGGAACGCGCCACCAAGTGGACGATGACCTCGGAGTCCGACGAGCTCTGGAAGAGCGCCCCCTCGGCGACCAGTTGGCTCCGTAGCGCCTGGGCGTTCGTCAGATTGCCGTTGTGCGCGATCGCCAGGTCGCCCTCGGAGTAGCGCACCACCATGGGCTGGGCGTCCACGCGGTGGGCGCCGCCGGCGGTGGAGTACCGGACGTGACCCAGGGCCGTGCGTCCGGGGAGGGTCCGAATTCTCTCGGCGTCGAAGACGTCGGCGACGAGACCGAGCTCCTTGTGGAGCTTGGTTCGCCCGTTCTCGGTGGCGCAGATTCCGGCGGCCTCCTGTCCCCGGTGCTGCAGCGCGTAGAGCCCCAGAAAGGCGAGCTCCGAGGCGTTGTCGACGTTGCTGACGCCGACGATCCCGCACTCCTCGTGCGGCTTGTCGTCCAGCCGCCAGGCGGCCGCGTCGCGGGGCTGGACGACCTTCACGAGGCGGCGCCCCGCGAGGGGACCGCGCCAGCCGCGTCCTCGCTCATGAAGGCTGGAATGGCGCCGAAGTAGATTCGGCGCAGCTCGTCCAGCCCGAATTCGAGGGCGGACGTTCGGGTTTGGATCGAGAGCGAGTCGCTTCCCGCGGTCCCGATCCTGGCCACCGGCACGCTGAATTCGCGGCAGCTCCTCCGGAAGGCCTCCGCGTCGGCCGCGCGGACGCTTGCGACGATCCGGCCGTGGTCTTCCCCGAACAGGAGCGCGGCGTCCTCGATCGGGTCGTCGAGCCGAACCGCCGCGCCGACGCCGGGGCCGGACCTGGGACGGCCCAGACAGCTCTCCGTCAGCGTGGCCGCGAGCCCGCCCGCGGCGACGTCGTGCGCCGACGCCAGGATCCCGAGCTCCGTCAGACTCGCCATGCAACGGAGGAGCTGGCGCTCGGCGTGCAGGTCGACTCGGGGAGGCGCTCCGGCCACGACGTCGTGCACGCGGTAGAGGTACTCGGAGCCGCCGAGCTCGCCCCGGTTCGCCCCCATCAGGAAGATCGCGTCGCCGGCGCGCCGGAACGCGTGGCGCACGAGCTTGTCCAAGTCGCCGAGGACGCCGATCATGCCGACGACGGGGGTGGGGTGGACGGCTTGGCCGTCCGTCTCGTTGTAGAACGAGACGTTGCCGCCGGTGACCGGCGTCTCGAGGTGCGCGCACGCGTCGCGCATCCCAAGCACGGCTTCGCGGAATTGGTGGCGGATGGACGGCTTCAGCGGACTCCCGAAGTTGAGGCAGTTCGTGATCGCCAGCGGGACGGCGCCGGTGCACGCCACGTTGCGCGCGGCTTCGGCCACGGCCCCCATGGCGCCCGAGCGGGGATCGAGATAGGTGTGGCGCCCGTTGCAGTCCGTCGCCGCGACCACCGCCCGATTCGTGCCCGGGATGCGGACCACGCCGGCGGAACCGCCGGGTCGCTCGACGGAGTTCGCGCGAACCGTCGTGTCGTACTGCTCGTACACCCACTGCTTCGATGCGACGTTCGGCGAGCCCACGACCGCGAGAAACGCCCGTTCCAGGCCGTCGGGCGGGCGCAGATACGGCGTCAGATCGGCGCCTCGCAGCCGGGCGACCTCGGGCGCCTCCTCCCCAGGCAGCTCGTAGGCGGGACACCCCTCGGTCAGCGGCAGGGCGGGGACGTCGGCCACGGGGAGGCCGCCCTCGAGGACCCGGAAGGTCCCGCTCGAGGTCACGCGACCGATGGTGGCGGCCTCGAGCTCCCACTTCTCGAGGATCTCGCGCACGGCGTCCTCGCGGCCCGCCCGAGCCACCACGAGCATGCGCTCCTGGCTCTCGGAAAGGAGAATTTCGTAGGGCGTCATCCCTTCCTCGCGCACCGGCGCCAGGGCGACGTCCAGCTCGACGCCCGTCCCCGACCGCCCGGCCATCTCGGCCCCGCTCGACGTCAGGCCCGCCGCGCCCATGTCCTGGATGCCCACGATGTGGCCGCTGGCGACGAGTTCCAGCGAGGCCTCGAGCAGCAGCTTCTCCGTGAAGGGGTCCCCAATCTGGACCTGCGGCCGGCTCGCCACGTCGTCGCCCTCCGACAACTCGTCGGACGCGAACGTCGCCCCGTGGATGCCGTCCCTCCCCGTCCGGGCGCCGACGGCCATGAGCGAGTTGCCCACGCCCTGGGCGACGCCCCGCATGAGGTCGTCCTTTCGCATCAGCCCCAGGCACATCGCGTTGACGATGGGGTTGTCCCGGTAGCCGCGGTCGAATTGGACCTCGCCGCCCATCGACGGAACGCCGACGCAGTTGCCGTAGTCGCCGATCCCCCGAACGACGCCCGAGAACAGATAGCGCGCGCGGGGACTGTCCAGATCCCCGAAGTGCAGCGAGTTGAGCGTGGCGACGGGGCGGGCGCCCATCGTGAAGACGTCGCGCAGGATGCCCCCGATTCCGGTGGCGGCGCCCTGGTACGGCTCGACCGCCGAGGGATGGTTGTGCGACTCGATCTTGAAGGCCAGCGCGTGTCCGCCGCCGACGTCGATCACGCCGGCGTTCTCTCCCGGACCCTGGATCACCCAGGGCGCTTCGGTCGGCAGCAGCCGGAGCAGGCGCTTCGAGTGCTTGTAGCCGCAGTGCTCGGACCACATCGCCGAGAAGACGCCCAGCTCCGTGAAGGTGGGCTCCCTGCCCATGATCTCGCGGATCCGCTCGAACTCGTCCTCCGACAAGCCGTGGTCCCGGACCAGATCGGGCGTGATCGGAGGGTCTCCCGCGCGCGGCGTCGGTGCGCTCACGAAGCCCGCTCCCGGGCGGCGCCCGCGCCTGCGGCGACCAGCGACCGGAAAAGCCCCAGTCCGTCGGCGGGACCGAAGAGAGGCTCGACGGCTCGGTCGGGGTGGGGCATCATGCCCAGGACGTTGCCTTCGGCGCTGAGGACGCCGGCGATGCAGCGCGCCGAGCCGTTGGGGTTCGAGGCGGCGCTCACGGTCCCGGCGGCGTCGCAGTAGCGAAACGCGACGCGGTTCTCGGCCTCGAGGACGGCGAGCGTCTCGGCGTCGGCGTGGTAGTTCCCGTCGGCGTGCGAGAGCGGCATTGCGAGCGCCTGGCCCGCGGTGTATTCGCCGGTGAACGGCGTGTCGCTCCGTTCGACCCGGATGCGACAGTCGTGCGACTGGAAGCGCAGCGAGGCGTTGCGCAAGAGGCCGCCGGGAAGCAGTCCCGCCTCGCAGAGGATCTGAAAGCCGTTGCAGATCCCCAGCACCAGGCCGCCCCGGCCGGCGAAGTCGACGACCGCTTCCATGATCGGGCTGAAGCGGGCGATCGCGCCGGGGCGCAGGTAGTCGCCGTGCGCGAAGCCGCCCGGCACCACCACCGCGTCGGCGTCCCCGAGCGAGAGCTCCCGATGCCAGACGTAGCGGGCGCGGCCGTCCGCGAGCTCGACGGCGCGATGGCAGTCCTGATCGCAGTTGGATCCGGGAAACGTGAGGACGGCGACGTTCACGTCCCGTCCCCGTCCCCGACCGCCCGCGCGACGACGCGGAAGTCCTCCGTCACCGGATTCGCCAGGAGCGTGCGGCACGCGTCCCGGGCGATCTCGGCCGCCTCCCGTCGCGATTCCGCGATCACCTCCAGCTGGATCGCCTTGCCGACGCGGACGCCGTCCACGGAGTCGTACCCGAGCGAGTCGAGCGCGTGGTGGATCGCTTTGCCCTGGGGGTCCAGGAGGCCGGGCCTGGGCGTGACCAGGACCTCCACGTTGTAGCGGCTCAAGAACCGTCGCTCCTTCGGTTTGCGGAACGGTGGGTGAGATCGACGTACTCCAGATCGCGGGCTTCCAGCGCGCGTTCCGCTCGCGTGGGCGTGTCGAGAAGCGGGTCGCGGTCGGGCAGGCGCTCCATCAGGCCCAGGAAGACGGAGCGCGACAGCCCCCACAGGGTGTAGAGGACCAGGGTGGGGAAGAACCAATATGCCGGAAAGAGGACGGCGAGCGTCGCGCCTGCGGCCATGGCCACCGCCGTCGCGATCCCCTTTCTCGTGCGCGTGTCCAGCTTGGGAACCATGGCGTAGGGGACGTGGCTCAGCATGAGCACCGAGATCAGAACCATGGCGATCACCATGATGCGGGTCCAGGGCAGCTCCGCCAGATGGCTCTGGAAGAAGGCGGTCTGCGAAAAGGGGTGGTGGGTGGCGAGGATCATCCCGGCCGTCGGGGTCGGGAGGCCGTGGAAGTGCCGCCTCGCCTCGCCGCCCTGCTCGACGTTGAATCGAGCCAGGCGGACCACCACGGCCGCGACGTAGACGAAGCCGATCACCCAGCTCCAGTCGACGTCCGCGCTGAAGTGCAACTGGATCACGACGACGGCGGGCGCGACGCCGAACGAGATCGCGTCGGTGAGCGAGTCGAGCTCGGCGCCGAAGTCGGAACCCGTGCGGGTGAAGCGGGCCACCCGGCCGTCCAGCAGGTCGAGCGTCGCAGCGAACACGATGAACCAGCCGGCCCAGACGAAGTCGCCCCGCAGCGCCGCCACGATGGAGTGGATCCCGAAGAACAGGTTTCCGATGGTGAAGGCCGAGGGCAGGATGATGACGCCGCGGCGCAGGCGCCGCCGCGCTCGCCGCGTCTCGCGCTTCGGTTCCTTCGCGGGGCCGCCTCCCTTCATCGGGCGGCCTCCGGGCTCTCTCCCGCTTCGGGAGGGACTCTCGCGACCGGGGTCTCGCCGCCCCGTACGCGGTCGCCCGGACGCGCGAGCACGGGCCAGTCCGCCGGGACCAGCAGATCCACGCGGGAGCCGAACCGGATGAGCCCGATTCGCTGCCCCCGCGAAAGCGCGTCTCCCGGTCGCGGGTAGGTGACGATGCGCCGGGCGACCAGACCGGCGATCTGGCGGACGACGACGGGGCCTCGGGGCGTCGCGATCGCCAGCGTGGCCTGTTCGTTGGCTTCGCTGGCCTCGTCGCGCCAGGCGGGCAGAAATCGGCCCGGACGGTATTCGTAGCGCGTCGCCTCTCCCGCGAGCGGCGCCCTCTGGACGTGCACGTCGAAAATGCTCAGGAAGACGGTGATTCGGGTGGCCGCGCCACCCGCGAACGCCTCGTCGACGACTTCGCCGACGCCGACGACTCGGCCGTCCGCGGGCGAGACGACCAGGTCGGCGCCTCGAGGCGGCGCGCGCTCCGGGTCGCGGAAGAAGTACGCGACGAAGATCGTCAGCGCCAGGCAGATCGCCGGCGCCACGCCCCGCGTTCCCCATCCCCCGCTTCGAGCCCAGAGCGCGGCGACCGCAGCCGCCGCCAAGCACGCGGCGACGAACGGCAGTCCCTCGCGGGCGATCGGCGACGTCACCGGCGGTCGGTTCCGGCCGAAGCCGACCCAGGCGCCCGGACCCGGGCGTCCGGCGAAGCGCCGGTGAGCTTCAGGCACGCGTCCCGGTAGCGCTGCGAGGTCGCATCGACGACGCTCGCCGGCAGCGGCGGCGGCGGCGGCCGCTTGTCCCAGTCCGGCAGCGCGTCGAGATAGTCCCGCAGGGGTTGCTTGTCCAGGGACGACTGCGGGCGGCCCGGCTGGTAGAGCTCCAGGGGCCAGAAGCGAGACGAGTCCGGGGTCAGCACCTCGTCGATGAGCAGGAGCTCGCCCTCTGGCGAGACGCCGAACTCGAACTTCGTGTCGGCGACGACGATGCCGGCGTCGAGCGCCACGGCGCGTCCGCGTTCGTAGATCGCCAGCGACCGATCCCGCACGCTGCGCGCCAACTCCTCGCCCAGGAGGTCGATCGCCCGTTGGAAGGGGATGTTCTCGTCGTGTCCCTCCCGCGCCTTCGTCGCGGGCGAGAAGACGGCGGGTTCGAGCGCCCCGCACTCCACGAGGTCGCGGGCCAGCGGTTCGCCGGCCAAGGCGCCGGTCTCGCGATACTCCGCCCACGCCGAGCCCGTCAGGTAGCCTCGAACCACGCACTCGACCGGCAAGGGCTCGGTGCGGCGCGCGAGCGTGGCTCGCCCCTCCCAGACGGAGCGGTGGGAAGCCAGCGCCGGCAGCGCGCGCTCGATCTCGTCGTCGTCCGCCGTGATCAGGTGGTGCGGTTCGTCGGCCAGGAGCGTCTCGAGCCACCACGCCGTGATCCGCGTCAGCACGCGACCCTTGTCGGGCACGCGTTCGCCGAGCACGACGTCGAACGCGCTGACGCGGTCGCTCGCCAGCAACAGCAGGCGCGGGCCCCCGCCCGCGGCCTCGGGAACCGCGTAGACGTCGCGGACCTTGCCCTTGAAAAGCAGCGGCAGAGGCAGTCGCGGCTCGCTCGCGTCCGAGCTCACACGCGCACCTCGCCGGCGGGGCCGGGGTCCCCGTAGCGCGCGAGCGTCGGTCGCACGTGCGCCTCGAGGAACGCGTCGACCTGTTCCGGCGCGCGGCCCACGAGGTCGTCCGGTCGCGCGAACGCCTCGAGTTCCTCGACCGTCGCGTCGATCGTCTCGTCGGCGGCGAGGCGGACGAACAGCTCTCCGTCCCGGCCCTCGGCCATGCTGCGCGCGGCGTCCAGCGAGTGACGCCGGATCGCGTCGTGGATCTCCTGGCGATCCCCGCCGGCCGCCGTCGCCGCCATGAGCGCCCGTTCGGTCGCCATGAACGGAAGGTGCACCGCCAGGTTCGCGGCCACGACGCCGGGGTTGACCGCGAGGCCGCCGGTCACGTTGCGGATCAGCGTCAGGACGGCGTCGGTCGCCATGTAGGCGTCGGGAATCGCCAGCCGTCGGGCCGCCGAGTCGTCGAGCGTCCGTTCCAGCCACTGCGTCGCCGCCGTCTGCGCCGCGGATCCCGCCAGCGCGATCACGTGTCGCGCCAGCGCGCAGATGCGTTCCGAGCGCATCGGGTTGCGCTTGTACGGCATCGCCGAAGAGCCGACCTGGTCGCGCTCGAAGGGCTCCTCGACCTCCCTCAGGTGCGCCAGGAGGCGCACGTCGTGGGCCGTCTTCGACGCCGAGGACGCCACTCCGGCCAACGCGGCGAGCAGCGCCTGGTCGACCTTGCGGGGATACGTCTGTCCCGTCACCGGATAGGTCCCCTCGAAGTCGAGCAGCGCGCAGACGCGTCGCTCCAGGGCGTCCACCTTGGCGTGGTCGCCGTCGAACAGGTCCAGGAAGGACGCCTGCGTGCCGGTGGTGCCCCGAACGCCCCGGAGGCGGAGCTCCGAGAGCCGGTGCTCGACGTCGCGGAGGTCGAGGAGGAAGTCCTGGATCCAGAGCGTCGCCCGCTTGCCGACCGTGGTCGGCTGCGCGGGCTGGAAGTGGGTGTAGGCCAGCGTGGGCAGGGAGCGGTGGCGCTCGGCGAACCGAGACAGGTCGGCCACGACGCCCACGAGCCGGTCGCGCACCAGCCGCAGCGCCTCGCGGTGCTGAATCAGATCGGTGTTGTCGCCGACGAACGCGCTGGTGGCGCCCAAGTGCAGGATGCCCCGCGCCGCGGGGGCCTGGTCGCCGAAGAGGTGAATGTGGGCCATGACGTCGTGGCGCATTCGGCGCTCGTAGCGCGCGGCCGCCTCCAGATCGACGTCGTCCAGGCATCGGCGCATCTGCGCGATGGCTTCCTCCGGGACGTCCAGGCCCAGCTCTCGCTGGGCCTGGGCCAGGGCGAGCCAAAGCCGCCGCCACGTGCCGAAGCGAAAGGCGGGCGCGAAGACGGCCTCCATCTCCCTGGACGCGTACCGTTCCGAGAGCGGGTGCCGGTAGGCGTTCGTCATCGCCATTCGAGGAGCCCGGTCTGGACGTTGCGCCCCCCTCGCTCGAGGAGAAGGGTGAAGCCGCGGCCCCGCTCCTGCAGCCTGCGGAGCACTTGGGCCGCTTCGTCCGCCGTGGAGATTCTCCGGGCGCTGATCGCGAGGATGACGTCTCCGGCGGACAGCCCGGTGACCCCGGCCAAGGCGGCCGACACTTCGACGACCAGGGCTCCCGACGACGCCACGAGTCCGCGCTCGGCCTGGATGCCCTCCGTGACCGTGACGACCTCGAGGTCCCGCAGCAGCTCGACGCGATCGGCCGTGGCCGACGGCAGACCCGCAGCCCGGAGCCGGACGACGTCCGCGCCTTCGACCGCGAGCTCGACGGGGTCGCCGGCCGTGAGGTCCAGCAGCGCGGCCGTGTAGTCCAGGGGCGTCGCCATGCGGCTCCCCCCGGCGGCGAGAAGGCGCGCGCCCGGGCGGATCCCGGCTCGAGCGGCCGGCGATCCGGGCGTGACCCTCGAGATGCGCACCCCCTTCGAGCGACCGAAGTCGTCGGCGTCCGCGGCGTCGACCGCCAGGCCCAGCCATGCGCGTCGGACCTCGCCGTGCCGGACCAGGTCGCCGGCCACCTTCAGGGCCCGGTCGATGGGGATCGCGAAGCCGAGCCCCTCGCTGCCCCCGGAACGCGACAGGATCGACGCGTTCATCCCGATCACTTCGCCCAGCGCGTTGACCAGCGGTCCTCCGGAGTTGCCCGGGTTGATCGCCGCGTCCGTCTGGATCATCCCCAAGTAGAACCCGTCGTCGCCGTCCGAGGGCGTGAGGTGGCGACCCAGCGCGCTCACGACGCCGGCCGTCACGGTCGGCTCCGGGTTCGAGATCAGGCCGCCGAACGGGTTGCCGATCGCCACCGTCCACTCGCCGATCATCAGATCGACGGCGGTGCCTAGGGGAGCGGTCGGCAGGTCCGACGCTCCGTCCAGGACGAGAACCGCCACGTCGGTGACGGGGTCGGCGCCGGCGACGCGCGCGCGAAAGTCCCGGCCGTCGGGCAGCGTGACCAGCACGGCGACCGCGCCGTCGACGACGTGGTGGTTGGTCAACACCGTGCCCTGGGCGTCGATGACGAACCCGGATCCCAGGCCGCGCGTCTCCTGGAACGGGAGAAAGTAGTCGTCGAAGAAACTCCGACGTCGCGCGCGCTGTCGGCGGAGCACCGAAATCGTCGCCACGGACGGGGCCACCGTGCGGGCGGCTCGGACGATGGCCGTGGACCTGGACTCCGAGATCGACTGGACGCCCAAGCCCTCGCGCTCGGACTCGGCGGAGGCGTAGCCGGCGCCGACGGGCGCCTTCTGCCCCGCCGCCGCGGCGGCGAACGCGGGCTCGGCGGCGGTCGAGTGGACGCCGACGTCCGGCGCCTCCGTCCGCGACCCGTCGCGGACGGGTTCCTGGCACGTCGCCGCCCAGAGGAGCGAGGCGCCGGCCGCGATCGGAGCGACCCGCAGGCGGGCGCGACGGGCGCGCGCGCCGCCGAGACGCGTCCCGTTCACGGGCCCGACCCCTCCCTCGGCGCCTTCGAGCGAGGTCCGGTCGGACGCGGTGCGCTCGATCTCGTCTTCGCGGCGGGGTAGGCGACGTGGGTCAGGAAGAGACCCCGGGCGGGCGCCGGAGGCGACGTGACCGCGCTCGGCTCCCCGCCCAGCAGTAGGGCCATATCCGCCTCGTCTCGACGATTCAGTGCGATGTCGACCATCGTGCCCACCAAATATCGCACCATGCGGTGCAGGAACCGGTCCGCGGAGATCTCGAAGGTCCATCCCAGGTCGCCCCACTGGGACCAGCGGGCGCTCGCGACGCGGCAGCGGTGTCCTCGCCCCGATCGGTCGGCCTTGGCGAAGGACCGGAAGTCGCGCGCGCCGATCAGTCGGTCGGCCGCTCGGGCGGCGGCGTCGACGTCCAGGCGGCGAAGGAGCGGCCAGCACCAGCGGCTGCGAAACGGCGAGGCGGCCGCCTCCGCGACGCCCACCCGGTACCGGTAGCTCCTCGAGGTCGCGTCGAAGCGGGGGTTGAACGACCGGGGCGCCGGGGAGGCGTCCTCGACCCAGACCGACCGGGGAAGCAGCGCGTTGAGGGCGCGCCGCAGGCGAGGCGCCGTCCAGGAAGCGGGCACGGTGACGGCGGCCACCTGTCCGGTCGCGTGCACGCCGGCGTCGGTGCGGCCCGAACCCAGCACGCGTCGGCGCTCGCCCGTCAAGCGCAGCACGGCGTCCTCGAGGGCGCCCTGAACGGTGGGCTGCCCGGGTTGCAGCTGCCAACCTCGAAAGCCGCCCCCGTCGTAGTGCAGGGTCAACTTGACGCAGGTCTCCGGGTCGGCCTCGCGCGCCTCGGACCGAGGCGGCGGGACCGGACCGGGGTCCGACGAGGCGGGCGAAAGGCGGGTGGGGCGCATGGAGCGGTGAAGGAGTCCGATTCGCCGAGCCGCGAACCCCCTGCGAGCTGCGGCGCGAACGTCAATCGAACCGAAACGGAGTCCCTGCGACAGGGGCGCGGGTCGACCCGCGCACGCTCGCGGCGCCGTTTCGGGGGAATGGAACGCGCGCGCGCCGCGCGCTACGTTTCCGGCCCGTCGCCGCTCGATCGACGCGAGCCCCGGGTCGAGCTCGGCCCCCGACCGCGCACCGAGCGGCGCCCGAGCGCCCACCCCGGACCCCGCCTGCCATGGACAACGCCCGAGCGTCTCTCGGCCCCTTTCTGGCGAAGGCGGCCGCAGGAGAGCGTCTGACCGAGGAAGAGGCGGCGGCGGCGTTCGGCCGCATGGTTTCCGGCGACGCCTCGCCGATCCGAACCGCCGCGTTCCTGGCCGCGTTGCAAGCCAGGGGGCCGGTCGCTTCCGAGGTGGCGGGCGGCGTGCGGGCCCTGCGCGGCGCGATGATCCCGGTGCCGGCGTCCGACGCGCACAGTCTCGTCGACACCTGCGGCACCGGCGGAGGCGGCGTCTCCACCTTCAACGTCTCCACGGCGGCGGCGCTGGTCGCGGCCGGGGGCGGCGTGCGGGTCGCGAAGCACGGCAACCGGTCGTTCACGTCCCGGTGCGGCAGCGCCGACGTGCTGGAGGCGCTGGGCGTGCATGTGCGCCTCGCGCCCGAATCCATGGCGGCCGTGCTGGCGGAAGTCGGGATCGTGTTCATGTTCGCCCCCGTCCTCCACCCGGCGATGCGTCGCGTCGCGCCCGTCCGCCAAGCCCTCGGGATCGCCACGATCATGAACCTCCTGGGCCCGCTGACCAACCCTGCGGGCGCGCGCAGACAGGTGGTCGGGGTGGCCGATCCCGCCTTTCTCGGACTGGTCGCCCAGACCTTGGCCCAGCTGGGGCACGAACGCGCCCTCGTGGTCCACGGCGCGCCGGGAATGGACGAGGTGAGTCCCTGCGGACCCACGCGGGTCGCCGAACTGAAGGACGGGGAGATCGACGAGTATCGAGTCGTCCCCGAGGACTGGGGGCTCGAGCGGGTCGCCGCCGAGGAGCTGGCCGGAGGATCGCCCGAGGAGAACGCGGCGATCGTGCGGCGGGTCTTGGAGGGCCGGGACCGCGGCGCCGCCCGCGCCGCCGTGCTGGTCAACGCCGCGGCCGCGTTCCATGTGGCGGGCCGCGTGGACGATCTGCGGCTCGGCGTCGCCATGGCGGCGGACGTCGTCGACTCCGGCAAGGCGTCCGCCGTCCTCGCCGCGCTCGCGGACCGGAGTCGGGCGGCGGCGCGCTGACCGCGCGACGGCTCCGCCCCGGACGCCGGCTTGGGCGCTACCGGTAGCTGCGGATCAGCCCGACGACCACGCCCTGGACCTGGACCTCCCCGGCGCGGCGGAGGATCGGGGACATGCCCCTGTTCGAGGGCTGCAGCCGGACTCCGTCGCCACGCTCCCGGTAGAATCGCTTGACCGTGGCGCCCTCGTCCCGCACCAGAGCGACGACCATTTCGCCGTCCTCGGCGGTGCGCCTCGAGCTGACGACGATGTGATCGCCGTCTCGAATGTGCTCGTCGATCATCGACTCGCCCGAGACCCGAAGGACGAAGTGGTCGGCGCCGGATCGGACCATCTCCGCCGGCACCGACATCGTCTCGTTGTCCTCGAAGGCCTCGATGGGGCCGCCGGCGGCGACGGCGCCCAGAAGGGGAAGCGACATCGCCGGTTCGGGATGTTCGGGCAGCTGGATCGAGCGCGCCTGGTTGTGGGATCGGCGGATGAACCCCTTCCGTTCGAGGTTGGTCAGGTGCTCGTGCACCGTCGCCAGGGACGCGTAGCCGAAGTGCTCGCAGATCTCCTCGATGCTCGGAGCGTACCCGTGGTCGCCGATGAACTCGGCCAAGTGGTCGAGGATCTGCTTCTGGCGCTTGGTGAGAAACATGGCTTGCGTTTCCTTGTAGGCGTTGGCTGGAATGACTCGAGGGCGCACGCTCGGCCCCGAACCGACGCTCGCCCTCGCGTCCGTCGAAGCGGACTGCGGGCTGCCCGTCGGAGTCCCTTTCGGTCCCGTCGGACGCCGAGTCCCCACGGAACGGCTTGGGCGCCTCGGGCCCGTTTCGACCGACCGAAGACGCACCGAATCATGATACCGAAATTGAACCGAAGCGCAAGGCGCGAACGCGGGGACCGTCCTTGGCGCAGCGCGGGAACGACGGCGTGACGGAACCCGGCATGCTCGAGCGAATCGTGGACGGCAAGGCCGCCGAAATCGAGGCGCTGAAGGCGCGCAGACGGGAGTGGATCGCCCAGGCCCGCGATCGGCCGCCGCCGAGGCCGGCGCTCGAGCGTCTGGCCCGAGGCGAGCGGGTCGGCGTGATCGCCGAGGTCAAGCGGCGCTCTCCCGCCGCGGGCGACATCCGGACGGATCTGGATCCGGTCGAGCTCGCGCTCGGCTACGAGGCCGGAGGGGCCAGCGCGATCAGCGTGTTGACCGACGCCCGCTGGTTCGGCGGCTCGATGGACGACCTGACGGCCGTCGCCGCCGCCGCGACGATTCCGGTGCTGAGGAAGGACTTTCTGGTGGACCCGGTGCAGTTGCACGAGGCGCGCGCCGGCGGCGCCGACCTGGCGCTGCTGATCGCGCGCGTCCTCGACGTCGCTCGGCTCCGCGACCTCGGCGCTCTGGCGCGCGACCTCGGGATGACGGCGCTGGTCGAAGTCCACGACGAGCGCGACGTCGAGAAGGCGATCGAGGCGGGGGCTCGCCTGATCGGAATCAACAACCGCGATCTGTCCGTGTTCCGAACCGATCTGGCCGTGACCGAGCGACTGGCGGCGTACGTGCCGCGCGATGTGCCCCTGGTCTCCGAGAGCGGCATCGGCAGCGGTCGGGACGTGGCCCGCGTCGCCGCCGCGGGCGTCGACGCCGTGCTGGTCGGCGAGGCGCTTGTGCGGAGCCCCCGTCCGGGTCGGCTGGTTCGCGAGATGGCGTCGGTGGAACGTCGGCCCCGGTCGTGAAGCCCCCGAGCGTTCGCTCGAAGATCTGCGGCGTCGCGACGGCCCGCGACGCGCGCGTCGTCCGCGCGGCGGGCGCCGACTACATGGGCGTGATCCTGTCCCCGGGCTACGGCCGGAGCGTGGATCCGTCGCGCGCGGGCGAGATCTACCGAGCGGGACCTCGGGCGAGGGTCGGCGTGTTCGTCGACGCCGGAGTCGACCGCGTCCTCGCCGCGGCCGCCGAACTCGAGTTGGACGTGATTCAGCTGGCGGGCCGCGAGTCGCCTGCGCACGTGCGCCGGATCGGGGCGGCGGGCCCGTGGAGCGTGTGGAAGACCGTGCGAGCGGGCGGCGCGTCCCCGGTGGCCCGCCAGGCCGCCGCGTATGGGACGGTCGCCGACGGCGTGCTCGTCGACGCGTGGGATCCGGCGCGTCCCGGCGGCACGGGACGCGCCTTCGCCTGGACCGGCGTGGGCGCGGAGGTGCGGCGAGCGGTCGGCCCCGCCGTCCTGTTCGTCGCGGCGGGCGGCATGAGCCCGACGAATGCCCGTGCGGCCGTCGAGACGCTGCGACCGGACGTCCTGGACGTCAGCTCGGGCGTCGAGTCCGGTCCGGGCGCCAAGGACCCGGCCGCGGTCCGCGCGTTCGTCGCGGCCGTGCGGGGGGACCGACCGCTTCGAGGCTCGGTGCGCTGAAAGTCGCCGCTCGGGCGATATTGGAACGGGCGCGGCCGTTGGGCGCCGGGTCCGCCGCGCGCCGGCGTGCGCGACGCATGGCTCGAGCTCGGGGGCGATAGAACCGTGCCGAAACGTGGAGAGAGCGTGGCTGCGCTGCGCGCGGGCGGCGGTCGCTACGGCGCGTACGGAGGGCGGTACGTTCCCGAGACGCTGATTCCGGCGCTGGACGAGCTCGATGACGCCTACCGGGCGGCGACGGCCGAGGCCGGCTTTCTGGCCGAAGCCGACCGGCTGAGCCGCGACTACGTGGGGCGTCCGACGCCGCTCTACCGCGCGCGTCGCTTCGAGGCGGCCGCATGCGTCGGTCCGGTGTATCTGAAACGCGAGGACCTGAACCACACCGGCGCCCACAAGATCAACAACACCGTCGGGCAGGCGCTGCTGGCGAAGCGGATGGGCAAGCCCAGGATCATCGCCGAGACGGGCGCCGGCCAGCACGGCGTCGCGACCGCGACCGCGTGCGCGCTGTTCGACCTCGAGTGCGTCGTGTACATGGGAGCCGAGGACGTCGAGCGCCAGGCGCTGAACGTCCACCGCATGGAGCTGCTGGGCGCCGAGGTGCGCGTCGTCGAGTCCGGGACCCGGACGCTGAAGGACGCCACGAACGAGGCGCTTCGCGACTGGGTCGCCCACGTGGCCGACACGCACTACATCGTCGGCTCGGTCGTGGGCCCGCATCCGTTCCCGGCCATCGTCCGGGACTTCCAGGCCGTCATCGGCCGCGAGGCGAGGCGGCAGACGCTCGCCGCCGAGGGCCGCCTGCCCGCGACGGTCGTCGCCTGCGTCGGCGGGGGCTCGAACGCGATGGGCATGTTCCACGCCTTCGTGGGCGACGCCGACGTGGCCCTCGTCGGCGTCGAGGCGGCCGGTCGCGGACTGGGCAGCGGGCGCTCGTCGGCCCCGCTGACCGAGGGCCGGCCGGGCGTCCTGCACGGATCGCTCAGCTATCTCCTGCAGGACGCCGACGGACAGGTCGCTCCGGCCCATTCGGTGGCGGCCGGACTGGACTATCCCGGCGTCGGACCGGAGCACGCGCACCTGAAGGACCGGGGACGGGCGCGCTACGCGACCGTGGACGACCGGGCCGCGATGCGGGCGTTTCGCGCGCTGCCCCGCCTCGAGGGGATCATCCCGGCGCTCGAGACCGCCCACGCGCTGGCGCACGTGATCGAGGCCGGAAGAGCCGGCGAGATGGACGGTCCCGTGGCGATCTGTCTCAGCGGCAGGGGCGACAAGGACGTGGCGTACGCGGACGGCGTCGCCGCTTCGGACGGTCCGCCCTCGGGATCGGCGCCGTGACGTCCGGGGAGCGGGGGCGCATAGGCGCGCGCTTCGAGCGCCGGGCCGCCGAGGGACGACCGGGCTTCGTTCCCTACGTGACCGCCGGGTACCCGTCCCTCGATCACACGCTGGACCTGCTCCTCGGGCTGGCCGAAGTCGGGGCGGACGTCGTCGAGTTGGGGATTCCCTTCAGCGATCCCATGGCGGACGGCCCCACGATTCAGCGCTCCTGTCAGGGCGCGCTGGCCGGGGGCGCCACCGTCGCAGGCGCGCTGCGCGCGCTCGCCGAGCTGCGGCGGCGGAGCGACGTTCCCGTCGTCGTCTTCTCCTACCTGAATCCGCTGATCGCGCGCGGCCCGGAGACGTTCCTCGCCGAAGCCGTGGACGCGGGCGCCGACGGACTGCTGCCCACCGACCTGCCCCTCGGCTCCGACCCGAAGCTCGAGGACTTGTTCATGGCGTCGCCGCTCGACCTGGTGCGCCTCGTCGCGCCCACGACCGACCGCGCGCGCGTCCGCGATATCGTCCGCTCGAGCCAGGGCTTCGTCTACTACGTCGCCCGGACCGGCGTGACCGGCGCGCGCGCGTCGGTTCGGAGCGGCCTGGCCCGGGAAGTGGAAGCCGTCCGCGAGGCGTCGTCCCTGCCCGTCGCCGCGGGCTTCGGCGTCTCGACGGCCCGCCACGCTCGCATCGTCGGCGCGGTCGCGGACGCCGTCGTGGTGGGGAGCGCGCTCGTCGACCGGCTCGACGAGGGCGGCGTCGACGCCGCGCTGGACCTGGCGCGCGAGCTTCGCTCGGCGTTGGACGAGGCGCGAACCGGGGGCGCGGAGCGGGACCTCACTTCGGACGCCCGAGACGTTCGGCCAGCGACGGATCGGGGCGGACGAACACGGTCCGGACTCGCTCGAGCGCAACCGCGCCCCGGGGAGCGCGGCGAGGCTTCCTGACCCACTTGCGCCGGGTCCAGTCCACGGGGACGACGGCCGATCCGCGCGCCTTGGAGTGGACGGCGGCCAGCGTGGCCGCTTCCTCGAGGTCCGCTCGCGGCGGGTTCTCGCGACGGGCCCAGCGCAGGACGACGTGCGCGCCGGCGGCGTGGCGCGCGTGCAGCCAGACGTCCTCGGGCCGGGAGTGGCGGAAGGTCAGGCGGTCGTTGTGGGCGGCGCCTCGGCCGACCCGAATCTCGATGCCGCCCGAGCTGACGTAGGACGCGTAGGGCGGCGAGGGCTCGTCCGCCTGGGGCCGACTCGGGCCGCGGGATCGGCGTCCGCCCTCGAGCGCGGCCCGAAGCGGCCGGGGGACCTCCGGGTCCTCGCCGCGCTCGAGACGCGCGCTCAAGTCCGCCAGCTGGGCGATCCGCGCCTCGGTCTGGGCGATCCTCTCCGCCACCCGGCGCGCGCCCCGCTCGAGGCGCCGAGCCTTGCGGAACAGCCCGTCGGCCGTGGCTTGCGGACTCTTCCCCGGGTCCAGGTCGACGGTCCTGGTCTCGCCGTCGAACCCCGTCAGCTCGACGCGTGCGGCGCCCGGCTCGATCGAGGCGAGCGAGGCCAGGATCATCGAGCCCCGCTCGCGGAGCTCCCCGACCCGCGAGGCTCTCTCGAGCTGCCGTCCGAGCTGCGCGAGCTTGCGCTCGAGGCGTCCGCGTTCCCGGGCGATCCGGAGCAGCGTTTCGCTCGGTCGCTCCGAGGCCGCCCGCATCCAGGACGTCAAGCTGGCGACGGGCTTCGACGGGACGCCGGGAAGGGGCCAGGGATACGGCTGCGGCCCGGCGGGCAGGTCGAGCACGTGCGGTCGGGGGTCTTCGCCCGCCGCCATGGCGCTCCAGCGCGCGTACCCTTCGCCGGGCCCGACTGCGGACGCCAGCGACGGCGCGTTGATGCCGGATGCGTACGCCGCGGCGGACAGCAGCGCCCGGACCGGGTCCTCGCCCCGGACCAGCGCCGTCCACTCGGCTTCCGTCACGGCTCGGCGCGCGCTTCCACCGCCAGCGACGCCCGGCGCGGTCCACGGCTGGCCGATCGGCGGCGTGTCGCCTTTCGTTCGCCGCAGGCGCTTGACGACGCGAAGCGACGGGCCTTCGGCGAGAAGGACGTTCCAGCGCTGCGGCGCGAGCTCGACGACGAGCACCGGGTCCGCGCCTCGGCCCCGCGTCCGGCGAAAGCGCAGGATGAACGCGCGCTCGTCCTCCACGGCGTCGACGGCCGTCAGGACCGCGGGCAGCCGCGTCGTCTCCGGGTCCGGTTCCCGGCTGGGCGCGCGTCCCGGCTGCGAAGCCGGTCCCAGCGCGACGAAGCCCCGACCGGGCGCCAGATCGATCATGAGCGTCGCGTCCCGAAACCGGATCTCGGCGATCGCGTCGGCGCGGCGCAGCGAGGCCGAACGCGCGCGAGCGCCGACCAGCGCCCGCGCCAGCTCCCCGGCGACGGCCCGGGCCAGGCACGCGTCCCAGATCACGGCCCGACTTCCAGCGGGCGCTTCCCGACGCGGCCGCGCCCGGGGGAGTCCGCAGGTCGAAGCGGCCGGGCAGGCCTCAGCCGAGGCGGCGGCCCGGCGGCGGCTATTGCGACTGGAGGGCGCGCTCGGTGCGCGAACTCGGGCGTCGTCGTTATCGTTAGCGGATCCCGTCTCCACGGTTCCCAACCGCAAGAGCCCCGTTGCCGCCGCCCCCGTCGGATCTCCACCCCTTGATCGTTCGGGCCGCCTCGGGGCGTCTGCCCGACTGGGCCGTGGCGCGCAAGCGTCGCCGGAGACACATGGAACGGGTGGCGGACGTCTTGGAGCGATGGGCGAGGGAGATGCGCTTGGGCGAGGATCAGGTGGCGCGGTGGCGGGCGGCGGGACATCTGCACGACGCGCTGCGCGACGCGTCCCCCGAAGCGCTGGCCGGCGCGCTGCCGAAACGCCTGCGAGCGCTTCCCCGAAGGGCCTATCACGGCCCCGCCGCAGCCGACCGCCTGCGAGACGCCGGCGTGGCGGACCGCGAGCTCCTGCGCGCCATCCGCTGGCACACGCTGGGATCGCCAAAGTTCGGTACGCTGGGCAAGGCGCTCTACGCGGCGGACTTCCTGGAGCCGGAGCGTCGTCCGCGACGGCGATGGCGAGAGGACCTGCGATCGAGGGCGCACCGCCGAATGGACGAGGTGGTCGCCGAGATCGTGGCCAGCAAGATCGATCACCTGGTCCGCTCCGAGATGCCGGTGCATCCCAGGACGATTCGGTTTTGGAACGCCCTTGTCAACGGCGCGTGATCGCGGCTGCGCAGGGGGGCGTTCCGATCGCGGTCGAACCCTCCGGCGGGACGGCGACGTACGCTTCGGCGGCGCGCGAGGTCCGCAGGCGCCGATCCGTGGATCCGAATTCCGAAACGCCGACGGGGTGAGCGATGGTCGCGACGGGCCGTGACGCCCCGGGAGGGGCCGCAGGCGACGCGGGGCAAGGAGACGACGACGGCGCGGGCCGCGAGCGAGGCGGCCGCACGGGCGCCGATCGGAAGGGGACGCTCTGGGGCGCGACGCTCAAGGAGTGGGGCCGCTCGGCGGCGTGGGCCGTGCTGGCGGTCCTGCTGGTCCGCTCCTTCGCGTGCCAGAACTTCGTGATCGACTCGGGCTCGATGGAGAACACGCTGCTCGTCGGCGACATGGTCGCGGTGAACCGGGCGGCGTTCGGCTCGCGAATCCCGTTCACCGACGTGCGCGTTCCGGGCTATTCGGAGCCTCGGTTCGGCGACGTGCTGGTCTTCGACCCGCATCACGAGGAGGACATGGTGATCGTCAAGCGACTGGTCGGCCTCCCCGGCGACACGCTCGAAATGAGGGACCGGACGCTCTACAGGAACGGCGAGGCCGTGGACGAGCCCTACGCGGTGACCGGCGATCTCCCGGACCTGTCCGCGCCCTCGATGGCGTGGCAGCGAGAGGTTCTGCTGGGCGGGCCGCGGGACGACTACCGGCCCTCGCGGGACACCTGGGGGCCTCTCGTCCTGCCGCCCGACCGCTACTTCATGTTGGGCGACAACCGGGACTACAGCTTGGACTCGCGGTTCTGGGGCCTCCTGGAGGGGTGGCGGTTCATCGGTCGCGCCGTGGCCATCTACTTTTCCTACAACCGGGACTCGCACCGGTCGTTCTCGTTGATTCGAGAGGTGCGGGGCAGCAGAATCGGGGACCGGATCCAATGAGGCGCGGGCCAGGAGGATGCGCAGTGGCGTGTGAACGCGACGCGAGACCGGACGCGGGAGCGTTCGGCGCGGCGGCGAGGGAATCGAGCGTTCCGAATCGAGCGCGTCTCGGCCCCGGGTCGGCGTTCGAGGCGAGGGGTTCGGACGGACGCCATGGCTCGTAGACGAGAGCGGCGCAGGAAGTCGGACTCGAAGTCCTCCGCAGGTGGAGAGGGATCGGGGAGACGACGGCCCGACCCTCGAGCGCCCCCGTCACGAAGGCGCGGGCGCGGGCGGGCGGCGTCCGGGCGGAGCGGCGCGAGCGGGTCCGGCAAGCGCGGTGGCCGACGCAAGAAAGAGCGGCTCACGGCGAAGGAGTGGGCGCACTCGATCGCCTTGGCGTTGATCCTCTTCGTCGTCGTGCGCTCCTTCGTGTTCCAGAGCTACGTGATCATCTCGGGTTCGATGGAGAACACGCTCCTGGTCGGGGACTTCGTCTTCGTGAACCGAGCGGCCATCGGTTCGCGGATCCCGTTCACGGACGTGCGCGTTCCGGGCTATTCGGAGCCCCGGTTCGGCGACGTGCTGGTCTTCGACCCGCATCACGAGGAGAACATGACGCTGATCAAGCGCGTGGTCGGGCTCCCCGGCGACACGCTGGAGATGCGTCGCAACGTGCTCTATCGGAACGGCGCGGCCCAGGACGAGCCGTACGCGGTCACCACCAACCGGCCGGACGACTCCTCTCCGGCGATGCTCTGGCAACGCGAGCACCTGGTGGGCGGTCCCCGGGACGACTACCGACCCTCGCGCACGACCTGGGGGCCCATCGCGATCCCGGACGGCCACTACTTCATGCTGGGCGACAACCGGGACGGCAGCAACGACTCCCGCTACTGGGGCCTGCTGGAGGGCTGGCGCTTCGAGGGGCGGGCCAACGTGATCTACTTCTCCTACAACCGCGACTCCTTCCGACCGTTCCCGTGGCTCAGGGAGGTTCGGGGGAGTCGGATCGGAGATCGGATCCGGTAGTCCGGTCGCGGCGGGGTCGGCGTCTCCGCAGGTGGGGCGACGTTCCGGCGCACGGCGTGATCGCGCCACGGGGGACCGGGAGCCGCCGACGGGTTGTGACGGACAGCGATTTTCGTCGGTGGCGTCACCTGAAGATAAAACACGGTATTGCAATCACATAAGATCCATATACCGAATGGCCGGGTCCCTGTTCGACCTGCTCGCGTATCTCAACGTGAATGCGTCGGCGTGCCAATTCGGGACCGGCGGAAGTCGGTTGGCGAACAATGCCGTCGGCTCCTCTCGAGACGAAGAGCTTGATGCGGCTAGGAAGGCGGATTTACGCTTGAGGTGCTCATGGAGGCGGTCTCCATGAGATCGACCGTTCTTTACGTGCCGAGGAGGCGTTCATGTCCAAGGTCAAAGCGGTCGGAGGGCGAGGTGCGGATTGCCACGCACATCCCCACTGGCGTTCACATCCCCGCCGGTGTTTTCGTGTCGGCCAGCGAGTGCGTCGCGGGGTCGATGCCGGAGGCCGACGAGGCGACGATGCCCGGAGCCGCCGGATCCAGTTGCGACTGGGGTACGATTTTCGCCGTTCTGGACCTGATTGATGCGAGGTGCGGATCCGATGGCGGCTGGGCGTCGGTCGAATGCGCCGAAGACGGTGCGAACGTGAGTGTGCGGTGCTACAAGCCGTAGGGCTAGACATGTGGCGCTCCTGGTTGGCCGCTGTCGTTTGGCGGCAGGGTGCCTGCGTCGTCTTTCTTTGGACGGCGATCCCATGGACGGCGGAGAGCCAATCGAGGCCTAGGTCTCCGGAAGCCACGGGCTTTCACGGCATTTCGTACACATCCAACGCGGCGCTGATACCGGATGGGAACGGGGGATTCACCTCGGTTGTAGACGGCTTCCCGACGGTAAGCACGGTGCGCCCATGTTCGCCGGCGCATCGGGCCGGGATCGAGCCTGGGGACGAAATCGTCGAGTCCAACGGGCGAGACATGAGCGACCTCGAAGCGGGCCCTTTGTTCGACGAAATCGTTCCGGGTGCGGCGTATCGACTCGTGTTGAAGCGGGGGGAGGAGACTGAGGTCCTGGAAGTCGATCTTGTGATGGCCGAGCGGCTGCAGGACACTCCCGACGTATCGACCGCCCCGGTTGGGTCTTTGGAACAATGGGGCTGCCCGTCGCCTTGATGAGCGACCGGGCGAGGTGGATATGGCGCGGCGCTTGACTCGTTCGAGCGCTCAATGTCGTTGGACCGGCTTCGCCCTAGTCGTGGGCGCGGCAGCCTGTTCGTCCGGTGCGCCGGACGAGCAGACGAACGTGATTGCGGTCGACACCTTGGATGGCGGGCGCGTCGTGGTTTCGAATGCTGACCCGGCCGCTTCCGACGAGGGCCACCGGCTCTCTCTCGTTGTGGAAGCCGAGTTCGTGGACGAATGGGAGAGCGGTGGGTCGGCGTCGATGCTTGGGCGTCCCGTATCCATCGCCACGAATCGAAGCGGCAGGGTCTTCGTCGCGGACGGACAGGCTAGGGAGGTCTTCGTATTCGGTACCGGCGGCGAGTTTCTGGGCTCCATCGGTCGCCCCGGGGACGGACCCGGCGAGTTCCAGATCGTGCTCGTGGGCGTCGCGTGGCAGGAGCCCGACCGACTGTGGGCCGCTGACGCCTTGCGGATTCAGGCGTTCGATTCGGTGGGCTCATTCGTCGACGGGAGCACGCGTCGCCGGGATGGGTTTTCGACCGAGTGGGCGGGTTGGACCGACGCGGCGGGCCTCGTCTACACCGGGGAATCGGATTTCGACGGGACGCGTCCGGCCAGCCTGGGGTGCCTGATCAGATTTCGGGACGTGGCCGCTGCCGCTGCAGAAGACACCTTCGAGCTCGCCGAGTTTGCATCGATCAGCCACGACGAGGAGGCCAAGCTGCTGGAGTTTGGCGACAAGGTCGGCATTTACGTGTCCGTCCCAATGGCGCCGAAGTACATTTGGACCGTCTCTCCGGCGGGGACGGTCTGGCTGGCCCACACTTCCACATATCGGTTCGACGAGTTGAACTTCGCTGGCGACACCCTGCGCACGGTCATTCTTCGGCGAGCCCTCGAGCCCTTGACGGGTGCGGAGCGCGACAGTGTGGTCGCGGCCACGGATTTCTTTTCCGACAGCGAAATTCCCGATGCCAAGCCGTTCATGAACGCGATGTACGTGGCGCGGGACGGGTGGCTGTGGGTGCGCCGCGACCCGCGCCCCACGGTCGATTGGGACGTGTTCGACGCGTGTGGGCGTTTCCTGGGCGCTGCGGTTGCGGGGGCGCCGCTGGGCGTTGTCGCCTTCCCCGGCGGGAGCACGGTGATCGGGATCGCGACCGACGAGCTCGACGTGCCGCGGATCGTGCGCATGGGGCTTCGGACGGCGGAAGGCCGACCGGTGACGAGTCGAGGGTGCGAAACGTAGTCGGAGCCCTCCCCGCAAGGGGTGCGGTGACCTCGCGCCGCGCGTGTGCCCTTGCTTGAGCTCGGGGCCGCTCGACGGCCAGCGACCGCCGATCCTCGAGTCAGGGTTCGTCGCTGGTCCCCGCCGCCGCGGTGCCGACGAGGGCGGTCGCTCGCAACTGGCCGCAAGCAGCGTCGATGTCGCGTCCCCTGGGTTGCCGCGCACGGCGACCGGGACGCCCTTCGCTTCGAGGCCGTCGCGAAAGGCGCGCACCCGGGACCGGAGGCTGGGCCTCCGGTCCACGTGCGGAATGGGGTTGAACGGGATCAGGTTGACGAACGCCTGCACCCGCGCGGCCAAGGCGCCCAGCGGCGCGATCAGCCCCGGGTCGTCGTTGACGTCGCGGATCATCGTGTACTCGAAGGTGATCCGGCGTCCCCCACGGCGATTGAACTCCTCGAGCGCTCGGATCACCTCCTCCAGCGGGTAGCGTTTCTCCATCCGGGACGGCAGCAACGACTCGCGCTACTGGGGCCTGCTGGAGGGTTGGCGCTTCGAGGGGCGGGCCAACGTGATCTACTTCTCCTACAACCGCGACTCCTTCCGACCGTTCCCTTGGATTAGGGAGGTTCGGGGGAGTCGGATCGGAGATCGGATCCGGTAGTCCGGTCGCGGCGGGGTCGGCGTCTCTGCGTCCAGCTGTTCCTCGGGCCGAAGTTCTTGTTCGGTTTGAAGGGCGCGCCTATGCTGTCCCCTGCAGGCGGCTGGCGAGCGCCGACCAGGTCCGCGAGTCCGAGGACGCGAAGGAGGTGCGTGCAGTGAGACGACTTCAGGGCTGCAGGGGCGCGCCGCTCCTGGTCGTTCCCCTTGCGACTTGGACGCTCGGTTGCGACGAAGGGCGGTCGGCGGCTCCCGAGATTGGGGAGTCCGAGCGCGTCGTTGCGGTGGACTCGAATCGGCCATCGGGCGGTGCGGACAGCGAAGGACCTGTGCGTCTGCGTCTTTGGGATGACGACGGCGCGTCGTTCGAGGGGGAGGGGGAGACCATCGCGCAAGCAGTGGAGAGTCTGCGGCTGGTGGGATGGACGGACCGCGGTCGCGGCGAAGTCTCGCGGTCCCTCGACGCCTGCGGCGACCGAGGGGGTGTTGCGCTCGTCGACGACGCGGGACGCTCGGTCGCGATGTGCGGCGAAGGCGTCGAAGTCGTCCAGAGCGGCGGTTCGCGTTGATCGGACCCGTCGTGTCCAGGAAGGCGTCCCTTGGTCGGCGCTGGCCCGCCCTGTGGCGATTCGGTGCAGAGCGGGACCGTCGATCCCGAAACGCCGCACGGCCGCGCTGGGTTGCCGGAGCGCTGATCGGGAGCGTGGCCGCCTGTTCGCCGAGCGTTCCTGTGGACCGGGCGAACGTGATGGCGGTCGATACGTTGGACGACGGACGGGTCGTCGTGTCCAACGCGGAACCGGTCGCTTCCGCCGAGGGCCGCGCCCTCTCGCTCGTCGTGGAAGCCGAGTTCGCGGGCGAAGAGGGGGGCGGCCGGTCGGCGCCGGTGCTTGGCGATCCCGTGTCCCTCGCGACCGATCGAAGCGGGAGGACGTTCGTCGCGGACGCCCAGGCGAAGCGAATCCACGTGTTCGGGCCCGACGGAGAGTTCCTGCGGTCCATCGGTCGAGCGGGATCCGGACCCGGCGAATTCCAGCTCTGGCTCGCGGGCGTCGTGTGGCAGGAGCCCGACCGGCTCTGGGTGGCGGACGCCTCGCGCATCATGGCGTTCGATTCGACGGGCGCTTTCGTCGAAGGGAGCTATCGTAGCCGGGGCGGCACGTTTTCCTCCAGCTGGCAGAGCTGGAGCGACACGTCGGGATTCGTCTACGGCAATGCGACGGCCTTGAGCTTCGGCGACGGATCGAACGGACCTATGAGTCTGGAACGCTTGGTGAGATTTCGGGGCGACGGCGCGGCTGCAACGGACACGTTTTCGTTCGTCTCGAATCAACCCGACCACAAGCTCGTGGACCGCGGAGGTGGGATCGTCGAGCTGCGGACCCTCCCGATGGCCACCGAGTCCATTTGGACCGTCTCGCCGTTTGGCACCGTGTGGCTGGCCCACACGTCCAGGTACCGGCTCGACGAGGTGAGCTTCGGCGGCGACACGTTGCGCACGGTCGCGCTTCGGCGAGAGCCCGAGCCCCTGGCGGGCGCGGAGCGGGACAGCGTGGCCGAGGCCTCGGAGTCGTTTTCCGCGAGCGAACTACCCGAGAACAAGCCGGTCATGAAGGCCGTGCACGCAGCGCGAGACGGATGGCTGTGGGTGCGCCGCGACTCGCGCCCCACGGTCGATTGGGACGTGTTCGACGCGTGCGGGCGCTTCCTGGGCGCCGCGATTGCGGAGGTCCCGCTGGGCGTCGTCGCCTTCCCCGGCGGGAGCACGGTGATCGGGATCGCGACCGACGAGCTCGACGTGCCGCGGATCGTGCGCATGGGGCTTCGCACGGCGGAAGGCCGAGCGGCGACGAGTCCAGGGTGCGAAACGTAGTCGGCGCCATCCCCGCAAGGGGTCCGGCGAACTCGCGTCGCACACGTTGTCCTTGCTTGAAGCTCGACGACGCCTTGAGGGTCGTCGACCGTCGATCCTCGAGTCAGAGTTCGTCGTTGGCCGCGGCCGTGGCGCCGGCCAGGGCGGTCGCCCGCAGCTGGCCGCAAGCCGCGTCGATGTCGCGTCCCCTGGGTTGCCGCACGGCGACCGGGACGGCCTTCGCTTCGAGGCCGTCGCGAAAGGCGCGCACCCGGGACCGGAGGCTGGGCCTCCAGTCCACGTGCGGAATCGGATTGAACGGGATCAGGTTGACGAACGCCTGCACCCGCGCGGCCAGGGCGGCCAGCGGCGCGATCAGCCCCGGGTCGTCGTTGACGTCGCGGATCATCGTGTACTCGAAGGTGATCCGGCGTCCCCCCCGGCGATTGAACCCCTCGAGCGCTCGGATCACCTCCTCCAGCGGGTAGCGCTTCTCCAGCGGGATCAGCCGAGCCCTGAGCTCGGGGTCGGGCGCGTGGAGCGAGAGCGCGAGGCGGAACTGCTCGGGTCGCTCGGCGAGGCGCCGAATGCCGGGCACGACCCCGACGGTCGACACCGTGATTCGCCTAGCCCCGATCCCGTAGCCCCGGTTCAGGATCGCAAGCGCGGGGAACACGCGCCGGCGGTTGGCCAGCGGCTCGCCCATGCCCATGAAGACCACGTTGGTCACGGGGCCCTTTCCATGGTCCCGGGCCCAGCGAGCGGACGCGCGGTACTGGCCGACGATCTCGGCGACCGACAGATGGCGCCGAAAACCGGACCAGCCCGTCGCGCAGAACCGACAGCGCAGCGCGCACCCGGCCTGCGACGAGATGCACAGCGTCAACCGTCCCTTGGCGGGGATCAGCACGCTCTCCACGACCTCGTCTCCGTCGAGCGCCCAGAGGTGCTTGACCGTGCCGTCCGTCGACGTGGACGCGACGTCCAGCCGGGGCTCCGCCAAGCGAAAGCGCCGCTCCAGCGCTCCGCGCTCGCCCCGAGGCACGTCGGTCATGTCGGCGAACGACGCGGCTCGGCCTCCGAAGACCCAGTCGCGGACCTGCCGCGCGCGATACGCCGGCTGGCTCCGCTCGGCGAAGTGCCGCCCGAGCGCGTCCTCGAGATCGGACGGTTCGAGGCCCAGGACGTTGGGGAGTCGGTCGGTCAAGGCGTCTCTCTCGGGCCGAGGGCGGACAACGAGGTGGAACGGCGAGCCTTGGAGTCGGGCGCGGCGGCCCGTCGCCGGCGAGCGTCGCCACCGCGGGAGGCCGCCTTGCTTGAGCGGCAATTGCGCGGCGGGTTAAGTTTACCCGTTTCGCGGATGTCCGGCGCCGTCCCCCACGCTCCGTCGGCCACGTCTCGAACGCTCCGTCGGAGGACCTCGGGTGTCGAACAACGAATGCGGAAGCGCCACTGCGATGCGCAGCCTCGGCGTCGGGCGCGTCACGCTGGCGATGGCGGGCGAGGAAGTGAGGCTGGCCGCGTGGGTCCATCGGCGCAGGAACCTGGGCTCGCTGGTGTTCCTGGACCTGCGCGACCGCTCGGGCGTCCTCCAGGCGTCGGTGGGACCGGATTGGTCGGAGGCGTCGGCGCTCGAGACGGCCGGCGCCGTGGGGTTCGAGGACGTCGTGAGCGTCGTGGGCGTCGTGACGCCCAGGCCCGAAGCGGCCCGCAATCCCGACATGCCCAGCGGCGACGTCGAAGTGCGGGTCGAGCGCCTCGAGGTCCTGAACGAGGCCCGTCCGCCGGCGATCCCCGTGTATCGGCCGCCCGAGGAGGAGCCGCCCCAGGAGAAGCTGCGTCTGCGGCACCGCGTCCTCGACCTGCGCCGCCCCCGGATGCAGGCCAGGCTCGCGCTACGCCACCGGCTCGTGCTCGCCGCGCGCAACTATTTCGACGAACAGGGCTTCCTCGAGATCGAGACGCCGATCCTGACCAAGCCCACTCCGGAGGGAGCTCGCGACTTCCTGGTCCCTAGCCGGGTCCACCCGGGCGAGTTCTTCGCGCTGCCGCAGAGCCCGCAGATCTACAAGCAGCTGCTGATGGCGGCCGGTCTGGACCGCTACGTGCAGATCGCGCGCTGCTTCCGGGACGAGGACCTGAGGGCCGACAGGCAACCGGAGTTCACCCAAATCGACGTCGAAGCCTCGTTCGTCGGCGTCGAGGACGTGTTGCGCTGGTGCGAGGGCTTGATGGAGCGCTTGGCCGAAGTGGCTGGAATCGAGGCCGAGGCCCCCTTTCCGCGCCTGACCCACGCCGAGGCGATGGAGCGCTTCGGATGCGATCGGCCCGATCTTCGGCACTCCCTCGAGATCCGCGACTGCACCGCCGTCCTCGGGAGGTGCGACTCCAGGATTCTGCGCGCCGCGGTCGAAGCCGGCGGCCGAATTCGCGGTCTCCGTCTCGAAGGCGGCGCCCGCCTTTCCAGAAAGGCGATTCAGGGGATCGAAGCGGCCGCCCGGAAGGCCGGAGCTCCGGGCCTCCTGTGGGCGAAGATGGGCGACGACACAGCGTCCGGTCCGCTGGGGCGCTTCCTGTCTCCCGACGCCGCGACCGCCCTGGGCCTGTCCGCGGGCGACCTGCTGATCGTCGCCGCGGGCGCGGACCGCGTCGCGTCGCCCGCCTTGGACGCGGCTCGAAGCGCGTCGCTCGCCGCCATGGAGTCGCGTCGCGAGACGGAGCACGCGTGGCTGTGGGTCACGCGCTTCCCGGTCTTCGAGGAGGGGGCCGACGGCACGCTCGCCGCCAACCACCATCCCTTCGTGCAGCCCGACCCCGAGGACCTGCATCTACTGGACGCGGACCCCTTGAGCGTGCGCGGGCTGGCCTACGATCTGGTCTACAACGGAACCGAGCTGGGCTCGGGCAGCGTGCGCGTCCACGATCCGGAGCTGCAGCGCAGAATCCTGGAGCTGCTCGGACTGTCGTCGACCGAAATCTCGACCAAGTTCGGCTTCCTGCTGGAGGCGCTGGGCTCGGGCGCGCCGCCGCACGGGGGCATCGCATTGGGCATGGACCGGATCGTCGCGCGGTTCTCCGGGGCCGCGAGCCTCAGGGACGTGATCGCGTTTCCCAAGACGACCGCCGCGCGGGCGAGCTTCGAGGGCGCGCCGACGCCGCTGGCCGATCCCGAGCTGGCCGAGCTGGGGCTTCGCCGGACGGACGCGGAGTCTGCGGTCGGCGGAGCCGGGGACGTCGTCGAGGACGACGGAGTCGGGTCGGGGTCGGGATGACGGAGGGCGGCGTGGTCCGACATCGGCTGAACGCCGAGGGGGCCGATCAGTTCATCCTCGCCGGCGTCGGCGACGCGAACTTCCGCGAGCTCGCGTCCCTCTTCGGCGTGCGAGTCGTGTTGCGAGACGACCACGTCGGCGTCTCCGGCGAGCTCGACGCCGTGGCCGACGCCGCCCGGGTGATCGAGCACATGGTCGAGTTGGCCCGCTTGGGCAAATCGTACCAGGCGTCCGACCTCGCCCGCTTCGCCGCGAGCCTCGGGACGCGCGCGGGGCCGGAGGTGCGGAGCGTCGACGAGCGGCTTCGCATCGCGTTGCCGGGATCGCGACGCTCCGTCGCGCCCCGCTCGGACGGCCAGCGCGCCTACCTGGAAGCGATGGAGAACTCCGACGTCGTGATCGGCATCGGCCCGGCGGGCACGGGGAAGACGTATCTGGCGGTGGCTCGCGCCGTGGCCGACCTGTTCAGAAAGCGGGTGCGCCGGATCGTCCTCGCCAGGCCGGCCGTCGAGGCGGGCGAGAACCTGGGGTTCCTGCCCGGCGATCTGCAGGAGAAGGTCGATCCGTACCTTCGGCCGCTCTACGACGCCCTGGAGGACATGATGCCGCACGCGCGCATGCGGCGCGGCATCGCGGAGCGCACCATCGAGATCGCTCCGCTGGCCTACATGCGTGGACGCACGCTGTCGGACGCGTTCGTGATCCTCGACGAGGCGCAGAACGCCACGGCCGCCCAGATGAAGATGTTCCTGACCCGGATCGGCGTGAATTCCCGCGTCGTCGTCACCGGCGACAAGACCCAGATCGATCTGCCCCGCTCGCAGACCTCGGGTCTGATTCAGATCGAGGAGATCCTCCGGGGCGTGGACGGCATCGACTTCGTCTACCTGGACGAGGGAGACGTGACGCGCCACCGTCTCGTGAAGCGCATCGTGCGCGCCTACGCCGCCGCCGAAGACGACGAGGACGCGGGCGGCGGAGACGGACGGGACCGTGTCCAAGCGTAGTCGCGCCCGCGCACTGCTGTCGTCCGTTCCCCAGCGCGCCTGGCCCGACAAGGTCGTGCACCACGGGGCGCGGTGGGCGCTCCTCGCCGTTCTGGCGGTCGGCCTCGCCGCCCTGTATTCGGTCCAATTCCAGGTCGACGTCGAGCGCCACAACGTCGGCACCGTCGCCGAGCGCGCCGTGATCGCCGAGGTCGGCTTCACCGTTCTCAAGGACGCCGCGCTCCTGGCCGGAGAGAGGGACGCGGCCGCCGCCTCCGTCCTGCCGACGTTCGTCTTCCGGGAGGGTGTCCAGGACTCGGCGATCGTCGCGCTCGACGGCTTCTTCGCCCGAGTCGACACCGCGATCTCCGCCGGCGGAGCCGCGGCGGTCGGCGGCGTGCTGGCCGCTGCCGGGATCGGCGCCGACGCGGAGGAAGTCGAGCACCTCGCGGAGCGCGGTCGCGCCGCATCTCTCGAGAGTCTCGCGAAGGAGGCCGTCCGGACGCTGGTCGGCGAGGGCGTGATGGCGCCGGTGTCGGCCAGCGAGGTCGCCACGGACTCGATTCGCGTGCTCCGCGACGGCGTCGAGACCGTCGTCGCCCGCAGCGCCGTGATGTCCGGTCGGGAGTTCTACGACCGGGCGCTCGCCGGGCGCGAGGACGGCCCCGAGACCGAGCTCCTGCGCCTCGTCCTAGCCCGCTACCTAGTGCCCAGCCTGGTCTTGGACGCGCAGCGAACGGCGCGGGATCGGACCCTCGCGAGGGACGCCGTGCCGGCGCTGGAGGCTCGCGTCCTCGAGGGCGAAGCCATCGTCCGGGCGAACGAGCAGGTCGGCCTGGCCGAGGTTCGGAAGCTGGACGCGTATCGGGCGCAGCTGCGGGCCGAGGGGATCAGCTCGGGCGCCGTCGGCGTCTTCGGCGTCCTCGGCGGCCTGCTCCTCAACGCCGTGCTGCTGACCGTGTTCGGGGCGCTCGCCTTTCTCCATCGCCCCGACGTCTACCATTCCCTTCGCTCGGTTCTCTCCATCGCCGGGATCTTCGCCCTGTACTTCGCGGCGGCGTTCTTCGTCGTCCGCCAGGAGCTTCCTCCCGCAACGCTCCCCATCGTCTTCGCGGCCGTCTCGCTCGCGGCTCTCTGGGACGGGAGATTCGCTCTGCTGGCCGTGTTCGTGCTCGCGGCGCTCACCGCGGTCCAAGGCCCGTTCGCATCGGTCGAGATCTTCGTGATCCTGCTGGGCGGCGGCGCGGCGGCCGCCCTCAGCGTCAGGACGTTCCGACGTCTGGCGCAGACGTGGGTGTTCATCGCGTTCACGGCCGGCGGCTACGCGCTCGTGATCCTGGGGCTCGAGCTGCAGGACTCCGACCTCGCGTTCTGGGCGACGCTCGGCGCCGCGCTGGCCAGCGCGGTCGTGAGCGCGATCCTCGCCGTCGGCTTCGTCCCCGTGTTCGAGAAGGCGACCGGAATCGTCACCGAGCAGACGCTGATCGGGTGGGCGGACACGGACCGTCCCCTGATGCGCCGTCTCGCCGAGGAGGCGCCCGGGACCTATTCGCACACTCGCGAGGCCGCCAACATGGCCGAGGCGGGCGCGGACGCGATCGGGGCCAACGGGCCCCTGTGCAAGGCCGGCGTCCACTATCACGACGTCGGCAAGTTGTTTCGTCCCGGCTACTTCGTCGAGAACCAGCGCGAAGGAAACCCGCACGACGAGCTCGACCCGCGCCAGTCGGCCGAAATCGTCCGCGACCACGTCGTCGAGGGCGTTCGCCTGGCGAGACGCGCGAATCTCCCCGAGGCGCTCGTCGACTTCATCCGCGAGCATCACGGCGACCAGTCGATCAGCTTCTTTCTCGAGCGGGCGCGACAGCGGGCCGAAGCCGAGGGAGAGGATCCGCCGGACCCCGACCTCTTTCGCTACCCGGGTCCTCGTCCCCGGAGCCGGGAGACGGCGATCGCGATGCTGGCGGACTCGTGCGAATCGGCCGCCCGCGCTCTTCGCGACCCCACGGAGAAGCGCATCGCGGCCCTGGTGAACGGCATCTTCGCCGCCAAGGTCCGAGACGGCCAGCTGGACGACAGCGCGTTGACGCTTCGGGACCTTGCGCTTCTGAAGCGGCGCTTCGTCCGATTCCTGGCGGGCAGCCACCATCGGCGGATTCCGTACCCGACGACGCGAACGCTCACCGAGGGCGAGGGCATCCGGGACGCTGGGCATGCGGCCGCCGACGATTCGCGTTGACTCGCCCTCGGGCGCCGGCCTCGAGCACCGTCGGCTGATCGCCCGAGCCGTGCGGCGGGCCTTCGCGGCCCAGGGCGCGTCCGGGGGCGAAGTCTCGGTGACGCTGCTCGCGGACGAGGACATGGCTTCCCTGCACGGCGAGTATCTTGGCGTCGCCGAGACGACCGACGTCATCGCGTTCGCGCTCCACGACCCGGGCGAAGACGTGCTGGGCGACGTCTACGTCGGACGCGAGCAGGCGCTGCGCCAGGCCGCCGAGCTCGGCGTCGATCCCGCGACGGAGCTGGCTCGCCTGGCCGTTCACGGCGCCCTCCACGTGCTGGGTCACGAGCATCCCGCGGGACGGGGGCGCGAGAAGAGCGAGATGTTCCGCATTCAGGAGTCGGTGATGGAGGGCCTCGAGCGATGACGGGAGAGGAGGTCCGGGTCGCGGTCGACCGCGACGCGCTGACCGACGTCCTGGAGTCGGTCGACCGGGGCGACCTGGCGCCGTTGACGGAGTCCGCGCAGGGGATGCACCCGTCGGACTTGGCCGACCTGGTCGCGTCCGTCCCGACCGAGGAGGGTCGACTGCAGGTCCTGTCGGCGCTGTCGCCGGAGGCGGCGTCGGAGACGCTGGCCGAGATGGAGGTGCACGAGGACCGCGCCGACCTGTTCGCGGCGCTCGACGCCCGCCGGGGCGCCGATCTGCTGCAGCGCCTGGCGGACGACGACGCCGCCGATCTGCTGGGCGAGCTGGCGCCGGGGGACCGGGACCGCGTGCTGGCCGAGCTGCCGACGGCGGACGCCGGCGACTTTCGCGATCTGTTGCGCTACGGCGAGGACACGGCGGGCGGCCTCATGACGACCAGCCTGGTCTCGGTGGCGACCGAGCTGACGGCGGCCGAGGCGATCGCGGAGATTCGCAAGCAGGGTCGCGAAGTCGAGCACTTCTACGCCGTGTTCGTCGTCGACGCCCGGGGGCGGCTGCGCGGAACCGTCCATCTGGACGACCTCGTGCTGGCGGACCCGACGGACACCATCGCGTCGCTGGTCGTGCCGCCCGTGGCCACGGTGCTCCCGGACGTCGATCAGGAGGAGGTGGGGCGCGCGATGGGGCGCTACAACCTGGTCAGCATGCCCGTCGTCAACGACGAGGGGACGCTGTTGGGTCGGATCACCTTCGACGACGTGATCGACGTCATCGAGAGCGAGACCACGGAGGACATCCTCAAGCTGGCCGGCGTGTCGGACGAGGAAGAGCTGAAGGCGGGCTGGCTCGACGCCGTGCGCGCGCGCCTGCCTTGGCTGCTCCTGAACCTGGCCACGGCCGCCGCCGCGGCTTCGGTGATCCTGCGGTTCGAGAGCGTGATCGAGGACGCGGTCTTCCTCGCGTTCCTGATGCCTGTGATCGCCGCCTTGGGCGGCAACACGGGCACGCAGGCGCTCGCCGTCACAATTCGCCGGATCTCCGTCGGCGACGGCTTGCGGTCCCACCATTTCCAGGCCGTGGGCAAGGAGGTCTCGGTGGGTCTGCTCAACGGCCTGGTGCTGGGCGTTTGCTTCGGCGCGTTCGCGTACTTCTGGGAGGGAGGAGACGCACGCGTCGGCGGCGTTGTGCTGGCGGCGATGTGGATGAACGTCGTCGTGGCCGGACTCGCGGGCGCTCTGGTTCCCACCTTGCTCAACCGTCTCGGCGCCGACCCGGCGGTCGCGTCGTCGGTGTTCGTTCACACCCTGACCGACCTGGTGGGCTTCGCGATGGTCTTGAGCCTCGCGTCGGCGCTGCTTCTCTAGTCGTGGGGAACGCTGCGGCGCAAGCCGCCGCCGAACGGCGCACCGAACGCCTGATCGCCGACTTTCGCGCCGGAAAGCTCCCTGCGCTGGCGCGCGCCATCTCGATGGTGGAGGGAGGACGCGCCGGCGCCGACGAGCTGCTGCGCGGACTCTTGCTCGCGGAGCCGCGCGCGAGGCGCTTCGGGATCACGGGGCCGCCGGGCGCGGGGAAGTCGAGCCTGGTGGCGGCTCTGGCATCGAGGCTTCGCAGTCGGGGGGAGCGGGTCGCGATCGTGGCCGTGGACCCCACTTCGCCGTTCTCGGGCGGGGCGTTGCTGGGGGACAGGATTCGGATGAACGACCTGGCGACCGACCCGGGCGTCTTCATTCGATCGATGGCGACCAGGGGGTCCCTGGGCGGGCTGGCGGCCGCCACGCGGGAGGTCGTCGACCTCGTGGACGTCTTCGGATTCCCCAACGTGCTGGTGGAGACGGTGGGCGTGGGCCAGACCGAGCTGGAGATCGCGTCGGCCGCCGACACGGTCGCGGTCGTGCTGGTGCCGGAGTCAGGCGACGGCATTCAAGCCATGAAGGCCGGCCTCATGGAAATCGCCGACCTGTTCGTGGTCAACAAGTCGGATCGGATCGGCGCCGATCGGCTGGTCCGGGAGATTCGCCACGCGCTGCACCTCAGGACCGGCCGGCCGGCCTTGGGCGGCAAGGGACACCACGGCGTCCAACTGGAGCCGACCCGCGGGGAGACGGAGGTCGGATCGGATCGGGCGTCGCCGGAGCCGCAGCCCGAACCGCCGGTGCTCAAGACGTCGGCGGGTCGAGACGAGGGCGTCGACGATTTCCTGGAGGCGCTGCTGCTCCACAGCCGCCGCCTCGCCGGTTCGGGCGCCCTGGGCGAGCGCCGGGAGCGCCGGGCGCGGTCGCGAATTCGCGACGTGGTCGAGCAGCGGATGCGAACGCGCGCGCGCCGGGCGCTGGCCGCCCACCCCGCGCTCGACCGCTGGGTCGCCGCCGTGGCCGCGGGGCGCGACACGCCCTACGACGTGGCCGATCGGCTGCTGCGCACGATATTGGAGGATGGAGTCGAGAATCGAGGTCCCGCGGGCGGAGGTTGACCGAGGATGACGTCCACGACGAAGGACGGGTTGCTGGAAGAGCGCGACGAGCTGGTCCGATCGATCGCCCGGCGGAGGCGAGAGCTGGAGCGGCTGAACGCCGAGCTCGCGGCGTGGAAGGCCACGTCGGAAGGCGCGCCGGACCGACTGCCCTTCTTCTCCACGGTGTCGGGAAACGAGGTCGAAGCGCTGTACACCCCGAACGACGTCGTCGGCGCCTACGTGGACAAACTGGGCGTGCCCGGCGGATTTCCGTACACGCGGGGACCCTACGCCACGATGTACCGCACTCGGCTGTGGACGATGCGCCAGTTCGCGGGCTTCGCCACGGCGGAGGAGACGAACCGCCGCTACAAATACCTGTTGGACAAAGGTCAGACGGGACTTTCGGTCGCCTTCGACTTCCCGACGCTGATGGGCTACGACGGCGATCATCCGCGCGCGCTGGGCGAAGTCGGCGTGTGCGGGGTCGCGATCTCGTCGCTGGCCGACATGGAGACGCTGTTCGAGGACATCCCCCTGGATCGCGTCTCGGTGTCGATGACGATCAACGGGCCCGCCATCGTCCTCTTCTGCTTCTACGTGGCCGCGGCCGAGCGTCAGGGCGTCTCGTGGGACGCGCTGCGCGGAACCGTGCAGAACGACATCCTCAAGGAGTACCAGGCGCAGCACGCGTGGGTCTTCCCCCCGGAGCCGGCCCTGCGCCTCGTGCTGGACATGTTCGAGTGGTGCGCGAGCCACGCGCCCAAGTACAATCCGATCTCGATCTCCGGATACCACATCCGCGAGGCCGGGGCGACGGCGGGCCAGGAGCTGGCCTTCACGCTGGCCAACGGCTTCGACTACGTGAGGCGCGCCGTCGAGCGCGGACTGGACGTCGACTCGTTCGCCCCGCGTCTCTCGTTCTTCTTCGACGTGCACAACGACTTCTTCGAGGAGGTGGCGAAATTCCGGGCGGCCCGCCGGATCTGGGCTCGCCGCATGCGCGACCGCTTCCACGCCGAGAATCCGCAGTCCTGGCGTCTTCGCACCCACGCCCAGACGGCCGGAGTCACGCTGACGGCCCAGCAGCCCGAGAACAACATCGTTCGCGTGGCCTACCAAGCGCTTGCTGCCGTGCTGGGCGGGACGCAGTCGCTGCACACCAACTCGATGGACGAGACGCTGGCGCTGCCGACCGAGAAAGCGGTCAAGATCGCGCTCAGGACCCAGCAGATCCTGGCCTACGAGAGCGGCGTGCCCCACACCATCGACCCGCTGGCCGGCTCCTACTACGTCGAGGCGCTCACCGATCGCCTGGAGGCCGAAGCCGAGGAGCTCTTCGATCGCATCGAGGATCAGGGAGGCGTGGTGCCCGGGATCGAGAACGGCTGGTTCCAGCGCGAAATCGCGCACTCGGCCGCTAGGCAGCAGACGGAGGTCGATACCGGGGCCAGGACCGTCGTGGGGGTCAACGAGTTCGTGGACACGGACGGGGCGATCGAGATCGAGCGGCTACGGATCGATCCGGCCGTGGAGAAGCGCCAGAGGGCGCGGCTGGGCTGCCTTCGGCGCGAACGGGACGGCGAGCGGGCGGACAGGGCGCTGGCCGACCTTAGGGAGGCGGCCCGAGGGGCCGAGAACACCGTTCCCTACATCCTCGAGTGCGCGCGAGCGGACTGCACCCTGTACGAAATCCGGTCCGCGATGGAGGACGTCTTCGGGGCCTACCGGGAACCGGTGTTCTTTTGAGTTCCGGCTTCCGGAGCGGACGCCCGGGAAGTCGACGGTCGTCGTGCCGCCTGCAGGTTCCAGCGTAACCGACTTCAAGGTGGAGGGGAAGCTTGCGTGCGCGGGGAGGTTGTGAATCGCGACCGTGTAGTCGCGTGCGGGCAGGCGGGTGAACGCGTACCTGCCGTCCGCGCCGGTGGTGTCCTGTAGGGAAATCAAACTGCGCGACCCCAAGGTGACCACGACATTGGCCAAACCGGTGTCGGCCACGCTGACTCGGCCGGAGATTTCGCCGGCACCGAGGTACCTGCCCCAGAAGCGGACAATCTCGGTGCCGCCGACCTCCAATTCGGCGGAGGCCGAGGTGCTCACAAATCCGACCTTCGCGGTGTCGAACCCGGAGATCTCGACCGAGTATCGGCCTGCGCGCAGGCCCGTGAACGAGAATCGCCCGTCGGGTGGACCGGTGGTCGTTTCCGACTCCGAGCTTCCTGACAGTCGTGCGGTGATGCCGCTGGGCGCGTCGAGCTCGATTTCGACTGTGCCGTAAATCTGAGCGGTGCGGATGTACGCGCCCGAGAAGTCGACCTCCGCGGAGCTGGTGTGGTTCTGCAACGTCACGCGCTTCGACGCGCGGTCGAAGATCGCGTCCGCAGGAAACCCGCTGATCACGACGGTGTAGTCGCCCGCGGCCAGGCCGGTGAACGCGTAGGTCCCGTCCGCGTCGGTCGCGTCGGTCGCGTCGCTCATGCCGCGCGGCCTCAGCGTGACGGCCACGTCGGCCAGAGCCTCGTCGTCGGCGCTCACCCGGCCCGCGATCTCCGCGTTGCGCAGCCATGCGCCGCGAAAGACCGCGAGCCTCCCTTCGCCCACTTCCAAGTCGAAGGTCTGCGAGACGTCGGAGAACTCGACTTCGTTCGCGTTCCACCCCGAGATCTCGACGACGTAGCGTCCGCGGCGCAGGCCGGTGAACGCGTAGAATCCGCGCTGATCGGTGCTGGCGCGGCTCTGGGCCGTGCCGGTCAACCGCACGGTCACGCCTGCAAGTCCGTCGCCCTCGGCTTCGACGTAGCCCAGAAGGGACGAAGTGCGGATGTACGCGCCTTGGAAGTTGGCCGTTGCCCCACCACCGGTCGGATCGACGGTCACCGCGACGTTCGTCGAAGGGAAGTCGGCGTCTTCGGGAAAGTCGCTGATCGTCACGGTGTAGTCGCCGGGCGGGACGCCGTCGAAGCGGTACGCGCCTCCGCCGGAGGTCGCGGTCGCGGCGCCGTCGCTCAGCGCAACCGCGACGCCGTCGACGCCCTGTCCGTCGATGGTCACCCGACCGGCGACGAATCCCGTCGGCGGAGGCTGCGACACGTCCAGCCCGCAACCGGCGAGCGCCAGCGGACAATACGCGAACGTAGCCGCCAGAAGCGCCTTGGCGCTGATCGCGCTCACCCGAACGCGCCGCCCGCCGACTCGAGGGCGACCGCTTCGCCTACCGTCCGATGTCGTCTCCGCCGGCCGTGATCGTGGTCTCGACGCGCCGGTTCTGGGCCCAGTCCGCCTCGTTCGATCCCAAGGCGACCGGGTTCTCCTCTCCGTAGGAGATGGTCGTGAACCGATCGGGCGCAAGGCCCGCCGCCGTGAAGAACTCCACCACGGCCGCCGCTCGTTCGCCCGCGAGCACGATGTTGTACTCCGAGGTGCCTCGCTCGTCCGCGTGGCCCTCGAGGCGCAGGTTGACCGACGGGTTCGCCCGCAAGATCTCCACCTTGGCCCGAAGAGTCGCCTCGGCGTCGGGCCGGATCAGCGCCTCGTCGTAGTCGAAGTACACCACTTGGGCGAGGGTCGTCCGCGCGCGCTCGGCCGTTCGCCGACGTTCGCGCTCCTCCGCTTCGCGCTCGGCGGCGAGTTGGCGCTCCCTCTCCGCCTGGGCGCGTCGGATCGAGTCCTGGCGCATGGCCTCGATCTCCTCGGCCGACGGCCCGGGATCGCGAGCGGGCGGCGGGGGAGGAGGCGCGAGCGGCGGCGGGGACCCGCACAGCCTTCCGGCCGCGCCGCAGAATGCGATCGATCCCAGGACGCCGATCTTGCGCGAGAGGAAGATCGAGGAGTTGTCGTGGGTGAGTCCCAAGGCGAAGGCCCCGGCCCGAATTCCGCGCACGTCGATCTGGACGCCGGCGTTGAAGTCGAAGCCGTTGAAGTCGGCCATCAGGTCCAGCCGTCGTCCCTCTCCCATCGGCACGTGAAGCGCGTATCCGGCGAAGACGCCGCCGGACGACCGCGACTGGTAGAAGTCGAGGTCCGAGCCGGCGGAGAACAGGCCGGCTCCCCAGCCCAGGCTCACCGAGGAGCGAAGGGCGGGAACGGCGGCCGTCGCCACGACGTAGGGGGTCAGGTTTCCGCTGAAGTCGGCGCTCTCGCGCAGCCTGTAGTCGGGATACCCGAAGCGGTTCGGCTGCAGGTCGTCCACGTAGTCCTCGCCGTAGTTCGGCGACGTCAGGTAGCGCGCGCCGATGGCCAGATCGAGGTTCTCCATCGCGGCGGGGAGCAACGAGACCCGACCGAAGCCTCCCCAGACGCGTCCGCCGCGTTCGGCGTCGTCCCAGTGGTGCACGGTGACGCCGGCCTCCACGCGGTCGAAGAGCCCGACGGCGAAGGACGCGTCCGCGAGCCACCTCTCGTAGGCGGCTCCGTAACCCCTGGAGCTGCCGTCCGGATCCAGGCGCAGCGTGCGATCCACGGACACCGATGCCCCGGAATACGTGGCGACCACGGCCAGGTGCGGCAAGACCGTTGCGACCGGGACGTCGAACAGCCCGGTGCCGTAGCGCAGCGTGCTGGTCCCCGCGTTGCTCTGCGCCGTCGCGGGAGCGACGGCCCAGGCGAGCAGGAGCGGGACGACGAGCGAGCGACGGAATGCGTGCGGCGAGACCTTCATCGATCCTATTACCTCGCGAGTCGGGTCGCCCCTACGGGGCGGTTGGGGGTGACGAGCTCAGGGGGCGGAGCCACCGGAATCTTCGACATTATGGTGGATCGGGCGCGTCTTTGCAAGGTGGCGGGGCCGACCGGTGCCGGGCGGCGCGCGACGCCGCCTCGGCGGCACGCGCGCGCCCGGGACTTTTTCGGGTCTTACGGATCGAACGACTTCTGCCATCCCACAGTGAGGAGCCAGTCGGTTTCCAACTGCGGGCCGTTGAGGCTCTGATGCACGGGAACGTGCCACTCCGCAGCGATGCGGTGACCTCGCAGAGCGCCGCCCGAAAAGTAGTAGTTGACGCCCAGGGGCACGTCGATGCGGCGCCCGCCCCGAAGGTCCTCGCGCACCGTGGGCGCCATCTTGGGGTTTTCGTAGGCGCCGTCGCGGCCTCGGTAGTCGCCCCACGTCTTCCACAACGCTCTCGCCGACAGGCTCAGGCGTTCGGCCGGCCTGTAGGCGAACCACGCGGTGACGTCCGCGGCGTGCCCCTGCCGGTAGCCGCGGTCGTTCTCGCCCAGGCGCACGGTCGCCGTCGCCTGGAAGCCCCAGGAGACGGCCGGGCTCATGCCCAGCGCCGTGATCCCGGGCTCGAGGTCCCACGTGCCGCTGCCCAGCTGCATGGGATAGGGCAGCTGGACGTCGCTTCCCGCGCTCGTCGGAGTGGTCCCCGTTCGCTCGATGGAGCCCAGCGGCACGGACACTCCCGCGTTCAGGTGCACCCGCGTGGAGCCGGTCCGCTTGAGACCGACGAGGGCCCCGACGGTCGCGTCGCCCAGCCCGGCGGACGCCGACTGGAAGTCGGAGCCGTGACGGGGCCGAACGCTCATCGCGTTGTCCGTCCAATTGGCCATCGTCGCCAGCGTGACCGCGTCGCTGGGCGCGTACATGAATCCGACCATGTGCATCCCCATGGTCATGTCGACCGGGGCCATCATGAACGTCTTCTGCACCTCCGCCACCTCGACCCTCTCCGTGCCGTCCCGGTTTCCGTCCATGCTCATGAGCATGAAGCGGTAGGACAGCATGAACTCGCCCTTCTCGTGCGTGTGGTCCCCCATCACTCCGATCGGGGCGTGGCCGTCGGGCCGAGACGAGGTCCATTCGTACTGGCCCGCGGTCTCTCGCGCGTTCGCGGCCAAGGCCGCGAACGCGACCAGGGCGGCGCCCAGCGGGCGCGCCGTCGGTCGCGTCGTCTTTCTCATGTTCTCTCCGTGCCTCCCTGCGCTTTGGATCGATTCGGTCCGCGATCCGCCGATTCCAGGGCGCTCGGGCGCCCCCGAGCGAAATCGCCGCGGACAACGCGCCGACCGCGTTTTGGAAGCGGTCGGCGGGGACGCTTCAGTGCGTCGCGTGCTCGAACCGCGGACCGGGAGGCCCGTTCGCGAAGGGGAGGACGTAGGGCGCGCGCGTTGCGGCGGCGAGCCCCGAGGAGAGGGGGACGGCGGCGGCCGGGGCGCCCCGGCCGAAGGAGAGGACGCTCGCCTCGGGCGGCGACGTCGCCGGAGAGGAGGTCGAGCACTTGCCCAGGCAGGTGCACGGGGCGGGCGGGGAGGGCTCGGGCGCGCGACTGGCGGGGCCCTCGGCCATCGTCCCGGCGTGGGGCCCGTGCGCGTCGGCGGGCGGCGCATGCGCGCCGTGGCCTGCCAAGTCGGCGTGGTGCGGGCAACCGAGGTCAAGGGCTCCCGGGGCGAGCGACGGCGTCAACGCGACGGCCACCCCAAGGGCCGTCCACCGCCGGGTCCGCTTCAAGCGACCTCCGCCTTCGCCGCGCCCATTCATTCCCTTCGGGTTCTCCGCTCCACCCCTCATCCCGCGTTGCGCCCGGAGTCCCGATATGGAAATCCGCCGCTGCCCGGGTTCCGCCCACAAGGCAACATAGCGCGTCTCGGGCCCCGTGGGGGAGCCCGGCGGATCCCGGGCGACGCGCGACGCCTGCAATTCGGCGGCGCGCGCGCCCCCTGGACGCCGGTCCTACGGATCGAACGACTTCCGCCACCCCACGGTGAGCAGCCAGTCGGTTTCCAACTGCGGGCCGTTGAGGCTCTGATGCACGGGAACGTGCCACTCCGCAGCGATGCGGTGACCTCGCAGCGCGCCGCCCGAGAAGTGGTAGTTGACGCCCACCGGCACGTCGATGCGGCGCCCGCCCCGAAGATCCTCGCGCACCGTGGGCGCCATCTTGGGGTTTTCGTAGGCGCCGTCGCGGCCTCGGTAGTCGCCCCACGTCTTCCACAACGCTCTCGTCGACAGGCTCAGGCGTTCGGCCGGCCTGTAGGCGAACCACGCGGTGACGTCCGCGGCGTGCCCCTGCCGGTAGCCGCGGTCGTTCTCGCCCAGGCGCACGGTCGCCGTCGCCTGGAAGCCCCAGGAGACGGCCGGGCTCATGCCCAGCGCCGTGATCCCGGGCTCGAGGTCCCACGTGCCGCTGCCCAGCTGCATGGGATAGGGCAGCTGGACGTCGCGTCCCGCGCTCGTCGGAGTGGTCCCCGTTCGCTCGATGGAGCCCAGCGGCACGGACACTCCCGCGTTCAGGTGCACCCGCGTGGAGCCGGTCCGCTTGAGACCGACGAGGGCCCCGACGGTCGCGTCGCCCAGCCCGGCGGACGCCGACTGGAAGTCGGAGCCGTGACGGGGCCGAACGCTCATCGAGTTGTCCGTCCAGTTGGCCATCGTCGCCAGCGTGACCGCGTCGCTGGGCGCGTACATGAATCCGATCATGTGCATCCCCACGGTCATGTCGACCGGGGCCATCATGAACGTCTTCTGCACCTCCGCCACCTCGACCCTCTCCGTGCCGTCCCGGTTTCCGTCCATGCTCATGAGCATGAAGCGGTAGGACAGCATGAACTTCTCATGCGCGTGGGCGCCCGTCACTCCGATTGGAGCGTGGCCGCCGGACGAGGCGCTTCCGTGCTGGCCCGCGGTCGTTCGCGCGTTCGCGGCGAGGGCCGCGAACGCGATCAAGGCGGCGCCCAGGGCGCGCGCGGTTCTTCCGGTCGTCGTTCTCATTTTCCGTCCGTTCCTCCCGTCGTTCGGTCGATGCAAGGTCCGCGATCCCCGAAGGCCAAGGCGCTCGGGCGCCCATGCGGGTGGCGCAGGAAACGCTGCCGACCGCTTCTTGGGGGCGGTCGGCGGGGCGCGTCAGCGCGCCGCGTGCTTCGATTGCGGACCGGGAGGCCCGTTCGCGAAAGGGAGGACGTACGGTGCGTGCGTCGCCGCGGCGAGCCCCGAGGAAAGGGGGATGACAGCTGCGGCCGGGGAGTCCAGGTCGAGGAAGAGAACGCTCCCCTCGGGAGCCGAAGTCGCCGAAGAGGAGGTCGACGACTCGCCCAGGCAGGTGCAAGGGGCGGGCGCGGAGGCTTCGGGCGCGCGACTGGCGGCGAGCTCGGCCATCATGCCGGCGTGGGGCCCACGCGCGCCGCGGCATTCGAGTTCCGCGAGGTGGAGACAGCCGAGCTCCAGGATTCCCGGGGCGAGCGACGGCGACAACGCGACGGCCAGCCCGAGGGCGGTCCAACGCCGGGTCCGAGTCGCCGGACCGCCGCCTTCGCCGTTCCCGTTCATGCCGTCGGTTCCCCCGCGCCCGTTCGCCGGGCGTCGCGCTTGGAGGCCGGGTCCGAAATCCCGCCGTCGCCTCCGCTTCGCCCACAACGGAACATAGCGCGTCGCGGGCGTCGCGACGCGCATGGTCGGCGCCCTGACCGTCTTCGGGACATCGATGCGGAGGGCCCTCGAGCCCCAAATTGTTCCCCGCGCCGACCCCGCCAAGAGCCCTCGCGATCAGCCTCGCCAGGCCCCCTCGGGCGCGCGTGGCGCGCAAGCTCCGATCGGCGCGGGTGCGCGTTGACACGACGCCCCCTGCGGGTCAACTTACGCGGCTGTCTTCCGTGTGGTCGGAAGCCGCCGGTCGGCGCGACCGGCGGGAAACTCGGGGCGCCGGAGGCGCGAAGGGTTCGGTCGTCCGGCCTCTTCCGGGGCGCGCGGTTCGCGCTCGAGGCGCTTGGGGGAACGATGCTGAAGTCATTTCGCGGCCGAATCTTCGTGGTCGCGGCGGTCGTCGCCGCCGCCGCCTGGACCCTGTGGTCCGACGGCCTCAAGCTCGGTCTGGACCTTCAGGGCGGCATGCAGCTGGTCCTCGAGATCGACGACCCGGACGAGACCCTCACCGACGAGCGCAGGGCCGACGCGATCGACCGGGCCGAGCGCATCATTCGCACGCGCATCGACGAATTCGGGGTCGAAGAGCCGCTGATTCAGAAGATCGGCTCCGATCGCCTGATCGTGGAGCTGGCCGGACTGGACGACGAGGAGCGCGCCAAGGAGGTCATCAACCAGCAGGCGTACCTCGAGTGGAAGCTCGTGCTCGAGACCTCCGAGGTCGACCGCAGTCTGGAGCGTCTCGACCGAGCCGTCGTGCTGGGCGTCGGCGAGGAGCGTCTGCGCGAAATGGGCCGCGACGCCGAGCCCGAGTCGTCGATCGAGGAGCTGCTCTTCAGCGCGCCCGCGGACACGTCCGCGGACGCCGCGGCCGAGGGCGACCCCGAAGCGAACGACCTGGCCGAGGAGGACGAGGGCGACGAGGAGTTGAACTTCGCGCCCTTCTCGGGACTCTTGAACCTGGGCCAGGGCGAGGGCACCTATCTGGTCGACGCCGCGGACGCGCCCGTTGCGGACACGTTCATGGCGCTGGACGGTTTCCAGAGGTCCCTGCCCCGGAACGTCAGCCTGCAGTGGGGCTGGGACTCGGTCGCTCTGGGCGGCCGCTTCTACCGCGAGCTCTTCGTGCTGGAGGAGGAGCCCTTTCTCACCGGGGACCAGCTGGACGACGCCACGGCGACGAGAGATCAGCAGTTCAACAATCCGCAGGTGCTCTTCGACCTCAATCGGCGAGGCGGGCGCGCCTTTCAGCAGGTCACCGGGGCGCACATCGGGGACCGCATCGCCATCGTCCTGGACGGGGAGGTCGTGAGCGCCCCGGTGGTTCGGGACCGGATCGGGTCCCGGGGATCGATCGAGATGGGCGCGGGCGACGCGATCGACGAGGCCAACGACCTCGCGCTGGTCCTGCGGGCCGGCGCCCTGCCCGCGCCGCTGCGCATCATGGAGGAGCGGACGGTGGGCCCTTCGCTGGGGCAGGACTCGATCGACCAGGGTCGGATCGCGGGCGTCGTGGGCCTCCTCGCCGTCGTCGCGGCCATGATCCTGTACTACCGCGTCGCGGGCGTGCTGGCCATCGGAGCGCTGGGCGTCTACGTGCTGCTGGTCCTGGGCGGACTGGCCGCGCTGGAGGCGAACCTGACGCTGCCCGGGATCGCGGGACTCATTCTGTCCGTGGGCATGGCGGTCGACGCCAACGTCTTGATCTTCGAGAGGATCCGGGAGGAGCTGGCCGCCAGGCGGGCGCCCCGAACGGCGGTCGAGGAGGGGTTCGGCAACGCCGTCTCCGCGATCGTCGACGCGAACGTCACCACGCTGATCACGGGCCTGATCCTGTTTCAGTTCGGCACGGGTCCGGTGCGCGGCTTCGCCGTCACCCTCTGCATCGGCATCGTGGCCTCGTTCTTCTCCGCCCTCTACGTGACCCGCTCCCTGTTCCTCGTCTACCTGACGCGGAAACGGGGCTCCGATCCCATCAGCATCTAGGCTCCGGACACCCCGGGGAGCGAGTGCGCCCATGTGGCTTTTTCACGACTCGAAGTTCGGCTTCATCGGCGTGCGCCGAAAGGCGTACGTCGTCTCCGCCGTCGTCCTCGCCCTGGGCGTCGGGGCGATGGTCGTCAACCTCGCGACGACCGGCTCCTGGCTCAACTACGGCGTGGACTTCACCGGCGGGGCGCTGATTCAGCTCCGGTTCGACGAGGCCACCACCGACAGCGAGCTTCGCGAAGCCCTGGGCGGCGTCGACGCGCCGCCGATCACGCGCTTCGGCGAAGACAACGAATTCGTCGTGCGCGCGCCCATCGAGGAGGGCGCCGACATCGACGAGGTGGCCGCCGCCGTCGCGGCGCAGGCGTCCGCCGCCTTCGGCGAGGGGACTTTCGAGGTCGTGCGCCGAGAGCTCGTCGGCCCGAAGATCGGTCGCGAGCTTCAGGGGCGGGCGCTGATGGCGATCCTCTCGTCCTTCGCGCTCACCCTGGTGTACATCGCGATCCGCTTCGAGCTTCGCTTCGGCGTCGCGTCGATCGTCGCCACCGCCCACGACGTCCTCGTCACCTTGGGCTTCCTGGCGCTCTTCCGCGTCGAGGTCTCCCTGCCGACGGTCGCCGCGATCCTGACGATCCTAGGGTACTCCCTGAACGACACGATCGTGGTCTTCGACCGGATTCGCGAGAACCTGGGCAAGAAGGGCGGACGTCGCCAGGATCCGTACCGTCTGGTCAACCGATCGATCAACGAGACGCTTCCCCGCACCGTGCTCACTTCGGGGACGACGCTGGTCGTGCTGCTGTCCCTGCTCGTCCTGGGCGGCGCCGTGATCCGGGACTTCACCGTGGTCCTCATCCTGGGCGTGCTCATCGGCACCTACTCCTCCATCTTCATCGCCTCGCCGGCCCTGCTCGAGATCCAGAGACGGTACGGCACGGGCGACGCGGCCGAGAAGCGCAAGCGCCGCGCCGCGCGGAGGGCGGCCGCCGCCGAGGCGTGACCTTCGCGGACTCCCACTGCCACCTGACGGACCGCGCATTCGATCGCGACCGAGCGGCCGCGGTCCAGAGGGCGGGGGAGGCGGGAGTGACCCGCATGGTCTCCGTCGCGTCGAGCGCCGCCGACGCCCGGGCCGCGCTCGAGCTCGCCGAGCGGTTCCCCGACCGGGTGTGGTGCACCGCCGGCGTCCATCCGCATCGAGCGGGCGAGGGCGACGACATGGACGTCGTGCGATCGGTCGCGGCGAGCGACCGTTGCGTCGCCGTCGGCGAGACGGGCCTGGACTACCACTACGACCACGCGCCCCGCTCGGCGCAGCGCCGGTCCTTCGAGCGCCACCTCGCCCTGGCGGACGAGCTGGCGATGCCGGCGGTCGTGCACTCGCGGGACGCCGAGGCGGACACGGCGGCCGCGATTCGCGACGTCCGCGGTCGCGTGACCGGCGTGCTGCACTGCTTCACCGGTTCGCGGGACCTCATGGCGCTCGCCCTGGACGCGGGCTGGTGGGTGTCGTTCACCGGGATCGCGACCTTCAAGGGCTTCGACGAGGAGCTGCCGCGCCGCGCGCCGCGCGACCGCTACATGGTCGAGACGGACGCGCCGTACCTGGCGCCGGAGCCGAAGCGGGGCCGACGCAACGAACCCGCCTTCCTGCCCCACGTGGTCGCCCGGATCGCCGACGCGCGGGGCGAGTCGGTCGCGCGCGTCGCCCGCGACACCCGGGCCAACGCCGTCCGTTTCTTCGGACTGAACGCCGACGAGGCGCCGTGACGGCGCGTTCCGCGCGACCGCGGATCCAGGTTCTGCCGGACCACGTGGCCAATCAGATCGCGGCGGGCGAAGTCGTCGAGCGCCCGGCGTCCGTGGTCAAGGAACTGGTCGAGAACGCGCTGGACGCGGGCGCCCGCACGATCCGAACGTCCATCGAGCGCGGCGGGAAGGGACGGATCTCCGTCGCCGACGACGGGTGCGGGATGGAGCGCGAGGACGCGCTCAAGTGCCTGGACCGGCACGCGACCAGCAAGATCCGCGACGCCGGCGACCTCAGCGAGATCCGCACCCTGGGGTTCCGGGGCGAGGCGCTGCCGTCCATCGCCGCCGTCTCGAGGCTGGTCCTGGAGACCTGCGCCCAGGGGCGGGACTCGGGCACCCGGCTGCGCGTGGTCGCGGGGCGCCTGCAGGGATTCGAGGACGTGGCCCGGCGCCCGGGAACCACGGTGGACGTGCGCAACCTCTTCCTCAACACGCCGGTGCGCGCCCGCTTCCTGCGCGACGTCGGAGTCGAGACGCGCGCCGTCTTCGAGACGCTGTACGGGCTGGCGCTCGCGAATCTCGACGTGCGCTTCGTGCTCGAGGTCGGCGGCAAGGTGCACGTCGACCTTTCCCGTCGCGCGGACCTGCTCGACCGGGTCCGCTCGATCTGGAAGGACGCTGGCGACGCCGGGCTCATCCCGGTCTCGGCTCGCGAGGACGGCCACTCCGTCTCCGGGCTGATCCAGCGGCCCGACCGGGCGCGGCCCGGCTTCCGGCGGGTGCGCCTGTTCGTCGGCGGTCGCCCGTTTCGAGATCCGGGCGTCGTGGCCGCCGCCGACCGGGGCTACCGCACCACCGTCGCCCCCGGAACGCGCCCCTGGATGTTCCTGTTCCTGGACGTGCCGCCGGGCCGCGTCGACGTCAACGTGCACCCCGGCAAGGCCGAGGTGAGGTTCCGGAACCCCAGGCGCGTCGAGGCGTTCGTGGAGCGCGCCGTGCGCGGGGCGCTGGAGGGCGCGGACGCGGCTGCAGCCTGGGGCCGTTCGCCTTCGACGGCGCCCGAGCGCGCCGACGAGCGTGCGGACGCGCGGGCGCCGTCGCTCTCGGGAGCGGACAACGGAGCGCCGGGGAGCCGGAGCGGTTCCCGGGAGCGCGATGCGGGACGGGTCGCGCAGATGGGCCTGTTCGAGCCGGTCGGCGCCGACGAATCCCGCCCGGGCCGGGCTGCGGGGGAACGGGGCGCGCCGACGTCGGTTCCCCGACCGCGGCTCCTGCAGATCCACAACAGCTTCATCCTGGCCGAGACCCGCGACGGGCTGATCATCGTGGATCAGCACGCCGCGCACGAACGAGTGCTCTACGAGCGCATCGTGGCCGACTTCGAGGCGGCGGGCTCGGAGGCGCAGCGCCTGCTGTTCCCCATCTCGATCCACCTCGCGCCGCCGGAGGCCGAGATGGTCGACGCCGTCTCGGACGCGCTGTCGCGGCTGGGCTTCGAGATCTCGCGGCTCGCCGCCGACGTCGTTCTGGTCCAGTCCGCGCCCCGTCCCCACCGCTACTTCGACGCCGAGCGGTGCGTGCGGGAGATGATCCGCGAACTGACCCGCGGCTCCGACCTCATGCGCGCGGCCCGCAACCAGAACGAGCGGGTGGCCATGAGCTTCGCGTGCAAGGCGGCGATCAAGGCCGGCCAGCCCCTGGCGCCGGACGAGATGCAGGAGCTCTTCGACCAGCTGTTCGGGACCGAGCTGCCGTATCACGACGTCCACGGGCGTCCCACCGTCGTGCGCCTGGGGCTCGGCGAGCTTCATCGGAAGTTCGGTCGGTCGTGAGCGGGCCGAGCGGGCGAGGACCGGACTTCCTGGCCGTCGTGGGCCCGACGGCGACGGGGAAGTCGGCGCTGGGGCTCGCCCTGGCGGCCGAGCTGGACGGCGAGATCGTCTCCGTCGACTCCCGCCAGATCTACCGCGGCATGGACGTGGGCACCGCCAAGGCGACCGCCGCGGAGCGCGCTCGGACGCCGCACCACGGGCTCGACCTTCGCGATCCCGACGAACGCTACGGCGCGGGCCAGTTCGGTCGCGACGCCCGGCGCTGGATCGCGGCGATTCGGGACCGCGGACGGATCCCGATCCTGGTCGGCGGCACCGGGTTCTTTCTCAAGGCGCTGACCGATCCGCTGTTCCGCGAGCCGCCCATGGACCCGTCGCGGCGGCGCGCCCTGCAGGGATTCCTGGGCGACCTCGAGCGATCGGAGCTGGAACGCTGGCTCCGCGTCCTCGACCCGGAGCGTTTCCCGATCGCCTCGCTGGGAGGCCGCCAGCGCGTGACGCGCACCCTCGAGGTCGCCGTCCTCACGGGACGCCCGATGTCGTTCTGGCACCGAGCCGGGCGCGGCGACGGCCCCGCGCTCGAGGGCGTCGTGTGCGTTCTCGAGCTCGACCGCGGCCTGCTGGCCGAGCGGATCGAGCGGCGCGCGCGCAGGATGGCGGCCGAGGGACTGCTCCAGGAGGTGAAGCGGCTGCTCGCCGCCGGCTACGCGCCGAGCGACCCGGGGATGACGGGCGTGGGGTACCGGGAAATGGTCGAGCACGCGCGGGGGCGGGCGACCCTGGAGGAGACCGTCGCGAGAATCTCGGCGGCCACCCGGCGATACGCCCGGCGGCAGGAGACCTGGTTTCGGGGCCAGCTCGGGCCGGACGCCGTGCGCGTGGACGCGGCGGCGTACCCCCGGCGCCAGCTGGAGGCCGCGACCGACGCGTGGCGTCGCGCCGTCGACGGGCGCCGGGCCGCGGCGAAGGCCGCCCCGTGAAGATCGGCATCACCTGCTACCCCACCTACGGCGGGTCCGGCGCGGTGGCCACGGAGCTGGGCATCGGTCTGGCCGCCCGAGGGCACGAGGTGCACTTCATCTCCTACGCGCAGCCCTTTCGCCTCGCCGGGTTCCGGGAGCGCGTGTACTTCCACGAAGTCGAGATGGAGCGCTATCCGCTGTTCGAGCGCCCGCACTACACGCTGGCGCTCGCGGTGGCGATTCACGACTGCGCGCTTCGCGAAGGGCTGGACGTCGTCCACGTGCACTACGCGATTCCGCACGCCACCTCCGCATGGATCGCGCGGCAGATGCTCGAGGACGGCGACGGACCGCCGATCCTGACGACCCTGCACGGCACCGACGTGACTCTGGTGGGCCTCCACCCCTCCTTTCACGCCATCACGCGCTTCTCGATCATGCGCGCCCAGGGCGTCACGGCCGTCTCCCGCTTCCTCAAGGAGGTGACGGTGCGCGACTTCCAGGTGCCCGAGGATCGGATCGAGGTCATTCCGAACTTCGTCGACACGAAGACGTTTCGTCGCGGCCGCAGTCCTTGCCATCGGGAGGTCTTCGCGCCCGCCGGCGAGAAGATCGTCATGCACGTCTCCAACTTCCGGCCGGTGAAACGGGTGGTGGACGTCGTCGACGCGTTCGCCGGGATTCGCGAGAGGACGCCCGCTCGCCTGATCATGGCCGGAGACGGACCGGACCGCCCGCGGGCGGCCGCGCGCGCGCGCGCCAGGGGCGTGGCCGACGACGTCGTCTTCCTGGGCAAGCACGCGGCCGTCGAGGAGCTCCTTTCGTGCGCCGATCTCTTCCTCATGACCAGCGACCGGGAGTCCTTCGGGCTCGCGGCGCTCGAGGCGCTGTCGTGCGGCGTGCCCGTCGTGGGCTACGGGGCCGGAGGTCTGCCCGAGGTGGTGCCCGACGGGGAGGCGGGCGTCCTCGTCGAGGTGGGCGCCGTCGACGACGTCGTGGCGGCCGCTGCGGATCTGCTGCTCGACCCCGTCCGGTGGACGCGCTTCAGCGAAGCGGCGCGCGCGGTCGCGGTCGAGCGGTTCGCCATCGACCGGGTGCTGCCGCTCTACGACGCGCGCTACCGCGCCCTGGTCGCGGGATCGTGACCTGGTGGGAGGGCGCGATCCTCGGGCTCGTGCAGGGCGCGACCGAGTTCCTTCCGGTCTCGAGCTCGGGGCATCTCGTGGCGGCCCAGGCCGTTCTGGGCATCCGGGTTCCGGGCGTCGGACTCGAAGCGTCGCTCCACCTGGCGACGCTGGCGTCCGTCGTCGTCGTGTATCGACGGCGTCTCGGCGTCCTCGTCCTCGGGGTCGTCCGAGGTCGACCGCAAGAGGTCCGGTACGCGGGGCTCCTGCTGGTGGCGTCCGTCCCCGCGGGAGTGGTTGGACTCGGCTTCGGCGACGTCCTCGCGTCGCTCTTCGAGATCCCGGCCGTCACCGGATTCGCGTTGCTGGCGACCGGTTTCGTCGTGTGGTCGACCAAGGCCGCGTTGGCGAGGAGACCGGCGGGCGAGATGAACGCGGGCGTCGCGCTGACCGTCGGTCTCGCGCAGGCCGCGGCGATCGTGCCCGGCGTGTCCAGGTCCGGCGCCACGGTCGCGACCGCGCTCTGGCGAGGCGTTCGCCCCTCCGACGCAGCGACCTTCTCGTTCCTGGCGTCGATCCCGCTGGTGGCGGGGGCCGCCCTCCTCGAGGTTCCCGCCGCGGTGCGGGCCGGCGTGGCCGGCCTGGGCGTCCATCCCGCCGCGCTGGGTCTTTCCGCGGCCGTGGCCTGTGCGACCGGCGTCGCGGCCATCGGAGCGTTCCGGGCGATGCTGGCCCGGCGTTCGTTCCACCTCTTCGCTCCCTACCTCTGGGTCGCGGGATCCTTGTTCCTGGGCTGGCTGGGCGTCCGATGAGACGCGCCGCCCGCGATTCCGCCGCGCTCCCCGCAAGCGGACGATCGTCGTCGTGGGAGGGGCGTTCGGTTCGGGCGTGGGCGTCGCTCCTCGGCGTCTCGCTGTTCGAGGCGCACGCATCGATCGGCTCGACCGGCGACCGCGCCGCGGCCGTCGCGGCCGCCGGCGTCGCGCCCGCGCTGATTCTGGCCGATCGACAGACGGCGGGACGCGGCCGGCGCGGCCGGCGCTGGCACTCCGACACGCCGCTCGGGCTCTGGTTCACCGCCGTGCGCGAGTTTCCCGTCCAGCGGGGCGGCGCCATGGCGCTCCGCTGCGGACTGGCCGCCGCCTTGGGGCTGGAGGCCCTCGCGCCGGCGCTCGCCGTGGGGATCGAATGGCCGAACGACCTGACGGTCGGCGGACGCAAGATCGGCGGAGTGCTCCTGGAACGGGTGGGCGAGAGGCTCCTGGTCGGCGTCGGAATCAACGTCGACCAGCGTCGCCGGGACTTTCCGTCGGAGATCGGCGGCTTCGCCACCTCGATGCGGATCGAGACCGCCGCCGCCCCTTCGAGGGGGGCCGTGCTGGAAGCCGTGGCCCCAAGGATCCTGGCCGTGGCGCCCACGCCCGACGAGCGGATCCCAGGGGCCGAACTCGAGGCCCTCGAGGCCCGCTCGCCGCTCCGGGGCCGGCGGGTGCGCGTGGACGGGGTGGCGACGGGTGCCGGCCGCGAGCCGCGGCGCATCGAGGGAAGCGTTCTCTTGGCCGGCAGCGTTCGCTCGGACGGATCGCTCGAGGCGCGCGACGAGGCCGGTCGGCGGATGCGGGTCGTCGCGGGGTCCGTCACGCTCCTCGCCCGTGCGAAGGCGCCTGCGGGGGTGGCGTGATGGCCGTGCAGCTGGTCGCCGACGTCGGCAACACCGAGACCGTCTTCGGACTCGTGACGCTCGGGGGCGAACGGGTGGTCGACCATTGGCGCGTGAGCACGAGGGCGACCCGCACCGAGGCCGAGTACGAGGTGCTGCTGGCGGCGCTCCTGAGGCGGAGCCGATGCGGAGCCGAGCCGATTCGAAGAGGCGTCGTCGCCTCGGTGGTGCCCGCGGGCGATCGCGTGCTGCGACTCGTCATGTCGTCGCTCGTCGAAGGCGCGGTGCACAGCGTCGACGCGGCTTCGGACCTGCCGATCGAGCTGGACGTCGAGGAGCCGATGACCGTCGGCGCCGACCGCATCGTCAACACGCTGGCGGCGAAGGTCCGCTTCCGCCGCGACGTGATCGCCGTGGACCTGGGAACCGCCACCACCTTCGACTGCATCACGGCGGCGGGAGCGTTCCAGGGCGGAGTCATCGCGCCGGGTCTGAGCGCGGGACTGGACTGGCTCCAGCGCCGCGCCGCCAAGCTTCCGGCGGTCGAGCTCGTGCCGCCGCGCGAGGTCGTCGGACGCCGCACCGAGACGTGCATCCAGAGCGGCGTCTTCTATTCGGTCGTGGACGGCGTGGACGGCATCGTCCGGCGGATCAAGGACGCGTGGAGCGCGCGCGATCCCCTCGTCGTGGCGACGGGCGGCTACGCCGCGGTCGTCGGGCCCCACGCCGCTACGGTGGACCGGATCGAGCCGCTGCTCACGCTCGAGGGCTTGGGGATCGCGGGCGCCCACCTCGACGCCCTGGGCGACGGGGGTTGACCTCGACGGTTCGCGTCCCCATCCTTTTTACGGCGTTGTTAGCACTCACGGTGGACGAGTGCTAACGCTGGCGAGTCGTCGACTCGCGCCACTCGAACCCAAGCTCAACTGATTTCCAAGGAGGAGCGATGTCTGCTGTGGAGAGGATCCAGCCTTTGGCGGATCGCGTGGTCGTGAGAGCCCTCGACGAGGGCGAGCAGATGCGGGGCGGTCTGTACATCCCGGACACCGCCAAGGAGAAGCCCCAGGAGGGCGAGGTCGCGGCGGTCGGACCCGGCAAGCGGTCCGACGACGGCGCGCGCGTCCCGATGGAGGTCTCCGCCGGCGACCGGGTGCTGTACGGCAAGTACAGCGGCACGGAGGTCACCGTGGACGGGGACGACTACCTGATCCTGCGGGAGTCGGACATCCTGGCCGTCATCGGCTGATTCACCCCCCGCGACGCGCTTGTAAGGGCGCGTCCGGACAACACTACACATCGAGGAGGTAGAAGCGACATGGCAGCGAAGGAACTCGATTTCGACATCGAGGCGCGCGCTCGACTCAAGGTCGGCGTCGACAAGCTCACCCGGGCCGTGAAGGTCACGCTGGGGCCGAAGGGCCGCAACGTCGTGATTGACCGGAAATTCGGCTCTCCGACCGTGACCAAGGACGGCGTGTCCGTGGCCAAGGAGATCGAGCTCGAGGATCCGGTGGAGAACATGGGCGCGCAGATGGTCAAGGAGGTCGCGACCAAGACCTCCGACGTGGCCGGCGACGGCACCACGACGGCCACGGTGCTCGCCCACGCGATCTTCGGCGAGGGGCTCAAGAACGTCACCGCCGGGACCAACCCCATGGGCATCCGCAGGGGCATCGACGCCGGCGTGGACGCGGTCGTCGAAGCGCTGGCCGCGACCTCGACCGAGACGCGCGGCAAGCGCGAGATCGCCCAGGTGGGCGCGATCTCGGCCAACAACAACATGGAGATCGGCGAGTTGATCGCCGAGGCCATGGAGAAGGTCGGCAAGGACGGCGTCATCACCGTCGAGGAGGCCCGCGGGCTCGAGACGGAGCTGGACACGGTCGAGGGCATGCAGTTCGACCGGGGGTACCTGTCCCCGTACTTCGTGACCGACTCGGAGCGGATGGAGGCGGTGCTCGAGGAGCCGATGATCCTCATCCACGACAAGAAGGTGTCGTCGATGAAGGATCTGCTCCCGATCCTGGAGAAGGTGGCCCAGATGGGTCGGCCGCTCCTGGTCATCGCCGAGGACGTCGAGGGCGAGGCGCTGGCGACGCTGGTCGTCAACAAGCTGCGGGGCACCCTCAAGGTGGCCGCGGTCAAGGCGCCCGGGTTCGGCGACCGCCGCAAGGCCATGCTGGAGGACATCAGCGTCCTGACCGGCGGACAGGTGATCTCCGAGGAGGTCGGCTTCAAGCTGGAGAACGCCGTGGCCAGCGACCTGGGCACCGCGAAGCGGGTCGTGATCGACAAGGACAACACGACGATCATCGACGGCGCCGGCGCGGAGGAGAAGATCTCCGGCCGCATCGAGGAGATCAAGGTCGCGATCGACAAGTCGACCTCCGACTACGACCGCGAGAAGCTGCAGGAGCGCCTCGCGAAGCTCGCCGGCGGCGTGGCGGTCATCAACGTCGGCGCGGCGACCGAGACCGAGATGAAGGAGAAGAAGGCGCTCGTCGAGGACGCGTTGCACGCGACGCGAGCGGCGGTCGAGGAGGGCATCGTGCCGGGCGGCGGAGTGGCTCTTCTGCGCGCCCAGGCCGCGCTCGCCGAGCTGTCGCTGGAGCGCGAGGACGAGCAGATCGGCGTCAACATCCTCAGCCGCGCGCTCGAGGCTCCGATTCGTCAGATCGCCGGCAACGCGGGCGCCGAGGGCTCCATCGTGGTCGCCGCCGTGCGCGACGGCGAGGGCGGCTACGGCTACAACGCGCAGACCGACGCCTACGAGGACTTGGTGTCCGCGGGCGTCATCGACCCCACCAAGGTCGTCAGGAGCGCGCTGCAGAACGCCGCCTCGATCGCGAGTCTGCTTCTGACCACCGAGGCGGTGGTCGTGGAGCAGCCGGAGGACGAGAAGCCGGCGATGCCGGGCGCCGGCGGCGGCGACATGGGCGGCATGTACTAGGCCGCACCGCCGCGCGGCGTCGCGCCGCCCGCGCCCGACTCTAGGAGTCGGTGCGAGATCGGGGTCGCCCCCCGGTCGAAGGGACGGCGAAGAGAGGCGACGGGGTCCGGGAGCTTTCGCTTCCGGGCCCCGTCGGCGTTTCGCGGGGTCCTCGGCGGGATCTTCCCCGTTGGCGGGGCGGTGAATGCGGCGAGGGATCGAAGCGGGCGGCGGCCTGGTTGGGGTTGTGGGTGGCGGGTCTTGGCGGTGGGTTGCGACACGTCGCCTTCCGCGAACGATCCGGCCTGCGACGCGTCGGGCGGAGAGCGGCAGCGGCTCGCGAGCTGGAGTCGGGGGGACGAGAGTTCGGTTCCCTGGGACACTCGCCACCCCGAAATCGTTTTAACCAGCAGAGGGGACGACCACGCGCGCCGGCTCGTGTGCGCGCCCCGGACCCTCCGGGCGCCTTGCCGATCTCGGACGGGGCGCAGTAGGATGGTGCCGGCCGGCGACCGTCCGTCGTTGTGAGATTGTGGAGGCCATGGAATCCGGTGGATCGGGGAGGACCGATGAGCGCGACTGAAGCGAGCCGGGCGATGCGCTCGGGAGACGGGTCGTATCTGGCGGAGATCGGGCGCTGGCCGACTTGGTCGGGGTGGGCGTTGGTCATGCTGGCGTTCCTGCCCCTTTGGCTCGGGGTGTTCGCGTTGGAGTGGCTTTTCAGCGATTGGCGACTGGCGGTCGAGGAAGCCGCCGGGTTTGTCGGGAGCCATCTCGGATTCGCCCTGTTTTCGGGCCTATGGTGCCTGCTCCTGCTCATGTGCAGAACCGTTCGGACGAGGTCTGCGGGAGTTCGCGCTTCCGTCGAAGGGTCGTCGGCGTCGGAGAGCGACTGGGTGGGTCCGTTTGGGGAGCGTGCGGGGAGAGTCGAGCGAGAGACGCCGCCCCTCTGGGTGGGAATCGCCCTGGCATTGGTCTTTGTGTGCTTCTGGGTGGCGGTGGCGTTGGTCGGCATGGGCGCTCCCGTCGCTTTTGCCGCTACGGTGTTCGAGTTGTTCTGGCTCTGGTTCGGCGTTGCGTCTCTGGCGGGCGCCTTTCTCTGGATTCGGTTCGTGGTGGTGGCGCTCCGTAGCCGGTCCGGTGCGCGCCAGGTGACGGAGGCGTCGGGCGAGTCGGCTCCGCCGAAGATCCTGACGCGGCTCTTCGCGTCGGCGGGCGATGCCCGGGCATGGATTTGGTCGGCCATGGCGTGTCCGCCGCTGCTCGCCGCGCTGGTTTTCGCTGGCTCCGTTACAGGACTCGGCGTGGATCCGTCGGCCGTGGAACTCGGGCTCGTTTCGGCGGTGAAGGGCGTCCTGTTCGCGGCTGCGATTCTCGGCCTGTACCGCGGGGGTCGGTTCCTGTGGCGGTCGGGCGAGGTTCTGGGTTGACGCGCTGGGGACGCTCGGAACGCGTGGACCGACGCGTGCGAGGGTTGGGTGTCGCCGGGGGTGATCGACCCGAACGGGGCGGCGCCCGCGACACCGGACGAGTCCTCTTTTGGGGTTCGCTGCTGGCGGCGGCGAGCTTCGTCGCACGCGCCGTGGACGGCGGGGCTGGCGGGGCCGCCGAGATGTTCGGCCAAGTCTTGGGAGGCTGCCTGTTTTTCGGTCTTTGGTTCGGGTTGGCGTCTGTTTCCAGGGCCGTTCGGGAAAGGTCCGTCGGCGTCCGAAGCGGGCCCTTGTCCAGGAGCGCGCGCGACGGGGACGTCGCCGCCGAGCAGCGGCCGCCCGGGGGGCGCGGCGACCCACTGCGCCTTCCCGGCTGGACCCGGGTCGCGTGCGCTTGGCCGCTGGCGTTCGCGCTGGCTGGCCTCGCCGCCGGCGCCGCCGGGATCGTGGAATGGAGGATTGCGGGCGCCGCAGCGGTCGAGGTGTTCTGGATGTTGTTCGTCGTCGCGTCGCTGGCGGGCGCGTTCCTGTGGATTCGGCTCGTCGCGACGACGCTTCGGGACCGGCCGGCCGCCGAGACGGCAACGGACGCGCCGGAGTGGGCGAGGGACTGGGGTTGGCTCTCGATGGCGTGTCCGCCGCTGCTCGCCGCGTGGGCCTTGTCGGCTCCTCTCGTCGGAATTGAGCGTGGAACCGTCGTGCGCCTCGGACTCGTCACGGCGTTCAAGATTGTCTTGTTCGCCGCTTTTTCTTTCAGTCTGTACCGAGGCGGTCGCTTCCTGTGGCGTCGGGCGGGCGAGGTCGTGGGCGGAATCCGGTGGTCCAGGAGGGAGGCCGAATGAGCACGACCGGAACGAGCGGACCGATCCGCTCAGGAGACGTGTCGTCTCTGGCGGAGACCCGCGAATGGCAGGAACCGCGAAGGTGGCTTTGGGCCTCCATGGTCATCTCCGGTGGCTTCGTGTTGTTCCTCGGGTGGACGGCGCTCGCCGATTGGCGACTCGTGGTCGAACAGAGCGCCGAATGGGCGGCCTCGATGTTTGTGGGCGTTGCTCTTTTCTGGGGCCTGCAGTCCCTGGGATCGATCATCTCGAAGGCCGTTCGGGTCGGGTTGAGCCCAGTCCGCGTTCCCGTCGGAGGGTCGTTGGAGTCGGAGACCGTCCGGGGCCCGGTAGGAGATGGAACGGCAACCTTCGCGCCCGAAGACGAGTCGCGGATTTTGCGGATGGTTCGGGCTCGGGTCGCGTTGGTGGCGTGCCCGTTCGTGTTGTTTGCGTTGGTCGGCGTGGGCGCTCTCGTCGCAGGGGTTGTGGAGTGGAGGGTCCCTGTCGACGCAGGGGTCGGGGTGTTCCGGTTGCTCTCCTGCATCGTCGCCTTGGCTGGCCTGTTTCTCTGGGTTCGTTTCGTCGCGGCGAAGTTCGGCGGAGGGCCCGACGCGCGCTCGTCGTCGGAGACGGAAAGCGAGGACCGGGAATTGGCCTGGTCGGCGATGGCGTGGGCGCCGCTCTGGGCCGCGTTCGTCCTCGCCGCGCCCACGCTCGGGATTCGGCGCGAATCGGTGACCGGCGACCTGCTTCCGGATGTCGGGGTGCTCGTCCTCGCCGCCGCGGCGATTTTCGGCCTGTACCGCGGCGGTCGGCTCCTGTGGCGTCGGTCGGGCGAGATCTTGCGTTGATGCGCGCGCCGTCGATTCGGGCGCTGCGGACGCGTGGTCGCCGGGGCGCGCCGTCGGGGACGCGGCGCCGATCCAGGGGCGGGACTGATCGCATGCGTCGCTGGTTGCGGTCCATGGCGATTTCGGCTTCGACCCGAGCCGCGTGCGCGTTCTTCGTCGCGTCCTGCGGTCCGCTCGCGCTGGGCGCCGGACCATCGCTGGACGCCCAGGAGGTCGGTCCCGAGAACGGCTCCCTGGTGATCGCCGGAGGCGCGCTCACCGATCCGGCCGTGTTCCTGCGCTTCGTCGAGTTGGCGGGCGGGCCGTCGGCGCCGATCGTGGTCGTGCCGACCGCTGGCGGAGCGCCCGACTACGACCAGTTCTTCCGCGGACGTCGGCCCTTCGAGGAAGCGGGCGCGCGCGACGTCGTCGTGCTGCACACCTACGATCGGGACGTCGCCGACACGGACGCCTTCGCGGCGCCCTTGCGGCGTGCCCGAGGCGTCTGGTTCACGGGAGGCCGTCAGTGGCGGCTGGCCGACGCCTATCTGAACACCGAGACCCACGCCGCCCTGTGGGACGTCCTGGACCGCGGGGGCGTGATCGGCGGCTCCTCGGCGGGCGCCTCCATTCAGGGGTCGTACCTGGTGCGGGGCGACACCCGGACCAACACCGTCATGATGGGGGACCACGAGGAGGGGCTGGGCTTCCTCGAGGGCGTCGGCATCGACCAGCACCTGCTGCGCCGAAACCGTCACTTCGACATGGTCGAAGTGATTCGCGCGCGCCCGGATCTGCTGGGCATCGGCCTGGACGAGAACACGGCGATCGTCGTCCAGGGCGACCGCTTCGAGGTGATCGGACGGAGCTACGCGGTCATCTACGACCACCGGGCCACCCTGGACGGGGGCGGACTGTTCTATTTTCTCGCTCCCGGCGACCGTTACGATATGGCCTCCCGCCAGGCCTTTCGGCCGAGTCGGGGAGAGGAGGCCATCGAGCGGGTGACCGCGAAGCCCTGGCCTCCCTCGCGCTAGTCGCGGCGGGAACGGTCCTTACGTCCTTGGACGAGGGGCTCCCGCGTTTCCAAAAGGCCCTCTCGGAGAGAATCTCCGGGAGCCAGGGCCGTTAGACAGGATTGCAAGGCGTTATGACGACGACGAAGCGGAGCGTTTCGGTGGAGCTTCCCGACGGGCGAAGCGTCGAGCTGCCCGAAGGCGCCGACGCGCTGGCGCTCGCCGCGCGCATCGGCCCCGGACTGGCTCGGGCGGCTCTCGCTGCGGAGGTCGACGGCGAGATCGTCGACTTGAGCCGGACGTTGCCCGCAGGCGCTCGCGTGCGCCTGCTGACGGAGCGGGATCCGGAAGCGTTGGAAGTCCTGCGCCACTCGGCGGCCCACGTGCTCGCCACGGCGGTCCGCCGCATCGAGCCCGAAGCGGGGATCGGGTTCGGTCCGGCGATCGACGACGGCTTCTACTACGACTTCGACGTGGCGACGCCGTTCACGCCGGATCGACTGGAAGCCATCGAGAGGGAAATGGAGGCGGTCGTGGCCGCCGACCACCCCTTCGAGCGGCAGGTCGTCGAGCGCGACGAAGCGCGCGAGCTATTCGCCGACGACCCTCTCAAGCTGGAGCGCCTCGAGGAGTTCGGCGAGGACGAAGTCGTGACCGTCTACCGGGACGGACCCTTCGTGGACCTGTGCAAGGGACCCCACGTCCCCAGCACGGGCCGACTGCGCCACTTCAAGCTCGTCAGCTCCGCAGGCGCGTACTGGCGGGGCGACGAGCGGCGCCGGACGCTGCAGCGGATCTACGGCACCGCCTTCTTCTCCAAGAAGGACTTGGCCGCGCACCTCCATCGCCTCGAGGAGGCCCGGAAGCGGGATCACCGGGTCCTGGGAAAGAGCCTCGACATCTTCTCCATCCAGGAGGAGGTGGGAAGCGGATTCGTGCTCTGGCACCCCAACGGCGGTCGCATTCGGCACGAGATCGAGGACTTCCTCAAGCGCACTCTCCTCGAGCACGGATACGAGCTGGTCTACACGCCCCACGTGGCCAACGAGGATCTGTACAGGATCTCGGGCCACTTGGACGTCTTCGAGGACGACATGTTCCCGGCCATGGGCGAAGAGGGAAGCGGCGAGCGGTTTCGGATGAAGCCGATGAACTGTCCCCACCACTTCATGATCTACCGGTCCGCGACGCGCTCCTACCGCGACCTGCCCATCCGGTACGCCGAGCTGGGGACCTGCTATCGCCACGAGCGCTCCGGGACGCTGCACGGGATGCTCCGATCGAGGGCGTTCACGCAGGACGACGCCCACGTCTTCATTCGCGAGGATCAGATCGAGGAGGAGTACGGCCGGCTCCTGGACCTGAGCGACGCGCTGCTCTCCGTCTTCGGATACGAGTACCGGACGGCGCTCTCCACGCGACCGCCCAAGGCGATCGGCGACCCGGAGGTCTACGACCGGGCTTCCGACGTGTTGGCCCGCGTTCTGGAGCGGCGCGGCCTGGACTACGAACTCGATCGCGGCGGGGGCGCGTTCTACGGCCCCAAGGTGGACATTCTGGTGACCGACGCCCTGGGCCGGGAATGGCAGGGAGGCACGTTCCAGCTGGACTTCCTGATGCCCGAACGCTTCGGCCTCGAGTACGTCGGCGCCGACAACGAACGACACCGGCCGGTGGTGGTGCACCGCACCCTGCTCGGTTCGATGGAGCGTTTCGTCGGCGGGCTGATCGAGCACTACGGCGGCGCGTTTCCACTCTGGCTGGCGCCGGAGCAGGCCCGCATCCTGCCGGTCTCCGAGGCTTGGACGGCGTCGGCCAGGGCGCTCGTCGACGAGATGCGTCGGGCCGGTCTTCGGGCTCGGGTCGACGACCGCGACACGCTCGGCTACAGGATTCGGGCGGCCGAGACGGCGAAGATCCCGTACATGGGCGTCGTCGGGGAGCGCGAAGCGGAGACGGACACCGTCTCCGTGCGTCGCCGGGGCGCGAAGAGGAAGCAGGTGACGATGGACCGAAGCGAATTCGTCGCGAAGCTGACGCGCGAGGTCGAGAGGCGTGCACTCGGCTGAGGCCGGCCACGGCAAGCCGGCGCCCCGCTGCGGGACTGGCCTGGAGGCTCCATGAGACGATGCGGAGGTCTTCGAGGCGTGTTCTCGAGAAACGCGGCTGTTCTTCCGCTGTGCGCCGCGGCACTGCCGTTCGTCGCGATGGGATGCGACGGACCGAGCGGGCAGGCGAGCGCACCCGAAGCGGACGTCCCCCTGACGGTGGTCGCGGAGGAGGTCTTCGAGCTCGGGGGCGCGGCAGCCCCGGAGTGGCAGCAGTTCGTCGAGGTGCGCGATGCGCAGTTCGACAGGGTCGGGAACCTCGTCCTCGTCGACGAGCGGCCAAACAGGATCGTCGTCGTCGACCCCGTCGGCGGGTTTCTCCGCACCGTGTCCCGGGTCGGCGATGGACCCGGCGAACTGCGCTTGGTTTCGGGTGTCGGCGTGTTGCGAGACAACCGACTGATCGTCAACGACGTGGGGCGCTCCGCGTTCCTTCTCTTCGACGAGAACGGGAGGTTCGTGGACCAGTATTCGTTCGGCGAACCGCCATCCGTCCCGCAGTCGCTCGACGACCGCCTCGAAGCGGGAGGGGCCTTCGTCTCGTCGTTCGAGACGCCCATTGTCGTGGGCGCTCTTCCCGACGCCCGCCTGCTCTTGAAACGCATGACCTCGCGCACCCTGGCCGTCCACGCCTTGGGCCAAGGCGTCTCCGAGATCCACCGCGCCTACCGGCCGTCGGGCGACGGCGCGCAAGGGGACGGCGGGCTCGCGAACCCTGCGGCAGGAGTCGAGGGGATCTTGAGCCTCGTCGATTCTCGTCTCGAGTTCGGCCCCCCGCTGGTCGCCGCGGTGCTTGCCGACGGGAGAACGGCGATCGCCGATTCGGTTGGGTACAGAGTGAAGCTCCTGAGGGACGACGGTGCCGTCGACGCCGTTTTGGAAAGACCGATCGATCCGATCCCGGTGACCCCGGAGATGCGGGAGGTCGCGAGACGGCGCCAGGAGGGCGGGACGGGCGCCGTCCGCGTGATCACGATCCGCCCGGGCATGTCCACTGCGGAGGGCGAAGCGGAGTCGGCGCGTTTGGCCGAAGCACTCGCGTCCGGGATGAGATTCGCTTCCGAGGTTCCGGTCGTCGCCGACGTCGCGGTCGACTCCGAGGACCGGATCTGGGTGTCGCGCAACGGGGACGACGGCGTGTCCCGGGGTCCCACCGACGTCTTCGCCGCCGACGGCGACTACCTGGGAACCTTGGCCGCGGAAGAGTTTCGCGTCCCGGACGCCTTCGGACCCGACGGACTGATGGTCTACGTCGACGTGGGCGATCTGGACGTGCCATCGGTGCGGGTCCTTCGGCTCACGAGCCTCGAGGCCGCCGACGGCCGAGTCGGCGCGGCGCAGGGGCGCTGAACGTTCCCGCGGAGGAACGGGCGGAAGCCGTCGAGGGTGGGATTCCGGACGTTCCGAGGGTCGGGATCGCGTCTCGGCGGCCCTGCGACCCGGACCCGGGCTCGTCCCGCCGTTCGCCTGGACTCGCCCTTGACCTTGGCGCGCTCGTTGCCCCATCATGTAGCGTGGAGCATTTGAAATCTGCCGCGCAGGGAGAGGCCCGCGACTGTAGCGCGCGCGACCGGAGGGCCGTACGCCTCGGACCCGGGTCCGAGACGGGCTTCCGGGTTCCCGGGATGGACGGCGAGCTTCCCCAAGGAGGCCGCCGCTGATCGGTCTTGCAGGTCCTCGCAGGCCCGGGTTCGTCCGGGCTTTCGCGTCTCGGCGCCGTCGTGTCCAGGGATCCGACGAGGTTCCGCGCGGGCGCCCCCCGCCGACCGGCAGACCCCCCCGCCATTGAATGACAGGAGGCTATTCGCATCGCCGAAAAACGTGTCCGGGTGAACGAGCAGATTCGGATCAGTCCGATCCGGCTCATCGCCGAAAACGGGGGCCAGATCGGGATCGTGAGCTTGGACGACGCCCGATCCCGCGCCGCCGACCAGGGGCTCGACCTCGTCGAGGTGGCGCCCGAGTCGAGACCTCCGGTGGTCCGCATGATGGACTACGGAAAGTTCAAGTACAAGGCCGCGCGGGCCGCTCGCGAGGCCAGAAAGAAGCAGCACACGACCCAGGTCAAGGAGGTGAAGTTCCGACCGGGGATCGAGGATCACGACTACGACTTCAAGCTCCGCCACGCGCTGCGGTTCCTGCAGGAGGGAAACAAGGTGAAGCTGACGATGATGTTCCGAGGTCGGCAGATCGCGCACCCGGAGCTCGGGCGGGAAGTCCTGACCCGCCTTACGGAGGATCTCAGCCCCTACGGCTCCGTGGAGCAGTATCCGAACTTCGAGGGGCGCCAGATGTCCATGACCCTGGCGCCGCTCAAGAGTTGACCAGAGAGTAGAGCGCGCGCGGGTCGGTCGCTCGCCGGACGTCGGGATCTCGCGCGGAAGTCGCGGCTCTCCTTCGTCGCGGCGCGAGGCCGCCCGGCCGATGGAGTTATCTTCCCGAACGGGAGATCGAGTATGCCGAAAATGAAATCGAGGCGGGGCGCCGCGAAGCGCTTCCGCAGGACAGGATCGGGGAAGCTCATGAGGCGTCGCGCCTACAAGAGCCATATCCTCACGAAGAAGAACCGGAAACGGAAGCGCCGCTTGGGGTCCGCGACGTCCGCCTCGAAGGCCGACGTCGCCCGAATCCGCCGCATGCTTCCCGGAACCTAAGGGAGCCCGACCGATGCCACGGTCCACCCGCGCCGTCGCTCGCAAGCGTCGCAAGAAGAAGATCCTCAAGGGGTCGAAGGGCTACTTCGGCGGTCGCAAGAACCTGTATCGCACGGCCAAGGACGCCGTCGAGAGGGGCTGGGAGCACGCGTACCGAGATCGAAGGAAGAGGAAGCGAGACTTCCGCCGTCTTTGGATCGCTCGCATCAACGCCGCTTCGCGCCAGCACGAGATCAGCTACTCGCGCTTCATGGACGGACTGCGGAGAGCCGGCGTCGAGTTGGATCGCAAGGCCTTGGCCGACCTGGCGATTCGCAGCCCCGAGGCCTTCGCGACCCTCGCCGACCGAGCGAAGGCGGCGCTGCCCCGGTAGGGCTCGAATGAAAGGCGGGGTCCGGCTTCGGGCCGAGGCGCGCGCGCCGGCGACCCGGGGCGCGGCGGGCACGGTTCCGGCGCCGTGATCGACGAGCTCAAGCAGCTGGAGTCGGTCGCGCTGCGGGAAATCGGCGACGCCGGCGACGCGCGCGCCCTCGAGCGTGCGCGGGTCCGCTACCTCGGCCGCAGGGAGGGACGCGTCTCCGCGGCGCTCCGCAGGCTGGGCGGGCTCGCTCCCGCCGACCGGCCGGCCGCGGGCGCCGAGGCCAACCGCGTCAAGGGCTCCATCGCCGCCGCCCTCGCGACCCGGGCGGGCGAGCTGGCGGCGCGGCCGGAGGCCGCCGCCGCGCCCCCGGACCTCACGTTGCCGCCGCGTCGGCAGTGGGTCGGGACCGTCCATCCGGTGAGTCGGGTGATCGACGACGTGTGGGCCATCTTCCGGACCTTGGGCTTCAGTCGGGTCCGCGGGCCGGAGGTCGATACGGAGTGGTACAACTTCGTCGCCCTCAACACGCCGCTGGACCATCCCGCGGCGGACGAGCAGGACACGCTCTTCCTGGCCCCCGGGCTCCTGCTCAGGAGCCACACGTCGCCGGTCCAGATCCGCACCATGGAAGCGGCGTCGCCGCCGGTGCGCGTCATCGCTCCGGGCATGGCGTACCGGCGCGACGCCTACGACGCGACCCACACGCCGGCCTTCGCGCAGATCGAGGGCCTGGTCGTCGACGACGGCGTCACGTTCGTGGACTTCAAGGCGACGCTGGCCGAGTTCGCCCGCCGCTTCTGGGGACCCGGAACCCGGGTTCGCTTCCGCCCGTCCTTCTTTCCCTTCACCGAGCCCTCGGCGGAGGTCGACGTCAAGCGGGTCATCGTCCGCGAGGACGGGCGCGAGGAGGAGACGGACTGGATCGAGATCATGGGAGCGGGGATGGTCGATCCGGCCGTGCTGGACAACGTGGGCTACGACTCGGAGCGCTACACGGGCTGGGCGTTCGGCATGGGTCCGGCCCGGGTCGCGATGCTGCGCCACGGGGTCCGGGATCTTCGCCTGTTCTACGAGAACGACATGCGCTTCCTCGGCCAGTTCGCGTGATCGGGTCGCGAGTCTCCATGCGCGCTTCGTCCGCCCGGGCGTTCGGCCGCGTCCCTCGGGCCGGAGCCCGGTCGTGAAGGTGTCCTACCGCTGGCTCCGCGACGTGGCGCCCGGGCTGGCGCTGTCGCCCGACGAGGCGGTCGAGAGGCTGGCCCTGCGCGGGGCGCCCGTCGAGGAGGTCGTCGATCTGGGTCGGCGCTGGCAGGGGCTGTGCGTCGGCCGCGTCGTCGCGGCGCGCCCCCATCCCAACGCGGATCGCCTGACGCTGTGCCGGGTCGAAGGTCCGGACGGCGAGGTCTCCGTCGTCTGCGGAGCGCCCAACGTCGAGGTCGGCGCGCTGTACCCCTTCGCGCCGGTCGGCGCGTCGCTGCCCGGCGGGATGCGCATCGGCAAGCGGAAGATTCGGGGCGAGGTCAGCGAGGGGATGCTCTGCTCCGAGAGCGAGCTCGAGCTGGGAAGCGACCGGGGCGGAATCCTGAAGCTGGAGGGGGACGCGCGCGCGGGGCAGGCGCTCGCCGAGGCGCTCCGCCTGGACGACTGGCGCTTCGACGTCGAGGTCACGCCCAATCGGGGCGACCTGGCGTCGCACCTGGGCGTCGCTCGGGAACTCCACCCCGAAGGGGACGCGGCGCTCGCGCTTCCTCCCTTTCCGGGACCGGAGCCGACCGCTCGACCGCCCTGGACCAGGGGCGCCGAGGAGGCCGCGGCGGACGGCGTGCGCGTGCGCGTCGACGACGCCGGCGCGTGCCCGCGCTATCTGGGCGCCGTCGTTCGCGACGTGTCCGTCGGCCCTTCGCCGCCCTGGCTCGTCGACCGGCTGCACAGCGTCGGGGCCCGTTCCGTCAACAACGTGGTCGACGCCACGAACTACGTGATGCTCGAGACGGGACAGCCGCTCCACGCCTTCGACCTGGACAAGCTCGAGGGCGCCGTCGTGGCGGTGGGGCCGGCCCGCGGCGGCGAGACGCTCGCGACGCTGGACGGCCGGACGCGGACGCTCGCCGCCGACTTGCCGACCATTCGGGACGCCGCCGGCCCCGTGGCCGTCGCGGGCGTCATGGGCGGCGCCGACTCCCAAGTCGCGGACGACACCGAGTCGATCCTCCTCGAGTGCGCCCGCTTCGAGCCTCGCCGGGTGCGCGCCGCCCGTCGGGCGCTGGGACTGTCCACCGACGCGAGCTACCGCTTCGAGCGCGGCGTCGATCCGTCGGCGCTCGAGACCGCCCTCCTGCGGGCCCTGGACCTGATCGAGAGCGTGTCCGAGGGCGCGTCCTGCCGCGCGCTCCTCGACGCGTGTCCGGCGCCCTGGACTCCGCCGGTCGTGACGCTGCGTCCCTCCCGGGTCGAACGCGTGCTGGGGGAGGCCTTCTCCGCGCCGGAAATCGAGGCGCTGCTGGCGCCGCTGGGATACGAGACGGGGCGAGCCGGGCCCGACGCCCTCGAGGTCCGGGTGCCGGGCCATCGTTGCCACGACACGCTGCGCGAGATCGATCTGATCGAGGAGATCGCGCGCAGCCGCGGCTACGACGCCTTCGCTGCGACGATGGCGCCCGCTCGACGGGGGTCGGTTCCGGACCATCCGCTGTTCCAGCTGGAGGACGAACTCAGGGCGATCCTTGTCGCCGACGGCCTCAGCGAGGCGCAGACGCCGTCGCTCGGACCGGCCAGCGACGGGGACGTCCCCGTGCTCAATCCCATGTCGCGCGCGGAGAGCCACTTGCGGCGCGACCGGCTCTCCGGACTCCTGCGCCACGTCGAGAGGAACCTGGCCCGAGGGGTCCGCGACGTGCGCCTCTTCGAGATCGGCACGGCCTTCGGCCCCGGCCCGGAGGCCGCGCCCGTCGAGACGCCCCGCGTGGCGGCGGCGCTCACCGGGCTCCGCGAGCCCGAGCACTGGTCCGGACCCGACGAGTCCTTCGACGTCCACGACGCGGCTCGCCTCCTCGATCGCATCGCCGGAGCGGCCTTTCCGGGCGCGCGCGTCGTCCCGGCCGGCGGCGAGCGCTCGCCGTTCGCGAAGGGCCGACGCTACGAGCTCGTCTCCGGGGACGGCGACGCGGTGGGCTGGGCCGGCGAGGTCGACGCCGACGCCATGGATCTTCCCCCCTGGGCCGGGCCGGTGCTGGGCGCCGAGGTCGCGCTGCCCGCGACGCCGGACCCGAAGTCCCCCGTGATCGCGCGCGACCTGCCCGACCAGCCGGCGTCGGAACGAGATCTCGCGTTCCTGGTGCCCGACCGCACGCCGGTCGGAGAGGTCGTCGCGGCCGCGAGGAAGGGGGCCGGTCGCCTGCTCGAGGACGCGCATGTCTTCGATCTCTACCGGGGCGACGACCTGCCGCCGGGCGTCCGGTCGGTGGCGCTGCGCTTGCGGTTTCGGGCTCGGGGACGGACTCTGACGGACGGAGAAGTCGACAAGGCCTGTCGACGGGCGGCGAGGACCGTGAGGAACGCGACCGGTGTCGAACCACGAGGGTGAGCGCGCCGCAGGCGACCGGAGCCGGGCGATGGAATCGCTTGGCGACGCGGTGGAGCGGGTGGTCGACGCGCTTCGCTTCGCCCGGGAACGCGCGACCGAAGCCGAGGCGAAGGCCGAGCGCAGCGACGAGTTGCTGCGCCAGTTCGTCGACGGCACTCAGGACCCCGGGGCGCTGTCCAGGCGGGTCGCCGACCTCGAGGCGGAGAACGAGGACCTTCGGGGTCGCATCGCCGAGGGGCGTCGGGGCGTGGACCGAATCCTCGCGAGCATCCGTTTCCTGGAGGACCGCAATGAGTGAGACGTCGGGGAAGGGGGACGGCGGGCGGACCGCCGTCGACGTGGAGATCATGGGCGAGCGGTACACGATTCGCGCGGACGCGGACGAGGAGTACACGAAGCGCTGCGCGGCCCTCGTGGACGAGCGCATGAGGGCGATCTCCCAGGTCGGCCCCAGCACGCGCAAGACCGCGATCATGGCCGCCTTGTCGCTGTCCGACGACCTGTTCCGGCAACGCGAGCGCGTCGACGAGCGGGCCCGCGCGCTGGCCGGGAGGTTGCGGAGCGTCCTGGATGACTGACTTGGGGAACGCGCGCGCGCCGTCTCGGCGCCGTCGCGGAGCGAGGCTCCGATAGGCGGCCGCCGCGCGCCCTCGCTGAGTCGGAGGGCTTGGTTCGCGGCCGCGACCGGTTCGGCCGTCTCGGGCCTCGCGCTCACCCGGCGGGACGCGCTGAAGCAAGAGGGCGCGCCGACCGCGGCGGCCTCGTCGTCGGATCAGCTTCCCCGGCGCGAGGGCGCGAGGACTCCCGGCCGCTTCGTGTCCGAGCTGGGCCGGCGAGCCCCGGCCGAGCGACCCCGGCGGCTGGTGCGCGCGCCCGCGCTTTCCAGTTCGTCGCGCACGCCGCTTCAGGACCTTCTCGGCACGGTCACGCCGTCCGACCTGCACTTCGAGCGCCACCACGGCGGCGTGCCCGCCGTCGTCGCCGAGGACCACGAGCTGCTGGTGCACGGGATGGTCGAGCGGCCGACGGTCTTCACGATGGCGGACATCGAACGGTATCCGCAGGTCTCGCGCATGGCCTTCGTGGAGTGCTCCGGGAACGGCGGCGGCGTCTACGACCGGGACCGCATGCCGACGGACGTCACGTGCCAGCAGCTGGACGGACTGCTGAGCACGAGCGAGTGGACGGGCGCGATGCTGGCGACCGTCCTGCGCGACGTCGGCGTGCGCCCGCGGGCGAGCTGGATCCTGGCCGAGGGCGCCGACTCCGGTCTGATGGCTCGGAGCGTGCCGCTCGAGAAGGCGATGGGCGACGCGATGCTGGCGTACGGACAGAACGGCGAGGCGATTCGGCCGGAGCAGGGCTATCCCGTGCGACTGCTGCTGCCCGGGTGGGAGGGCAACGCGCAGGTGAAGTGGCTCAGGCGCATCGAGGTGACGGACCGGCCCGCGATGACGCGCGACGAAACGTCGCGCTACACCGATCCGCTGGGCGACGGCACGGCGCGCCAGTTCAGCTTCGTCATGGACGCGAAATCGCTCATCACGTTCCCCTCCTACCCGTACGTGCTCCCGCGCCCCGGGTGGTGGGAGATCGAGGGGCTGGCGTGGACGGGGCGGGGCCGAGTCGCGAAGGTCGAGGTGAGCGTCGATCGGGGACGCACGTGGACTCCGGCCGAGATCCAGCCCCCGGCGCTCCCCGAGTCGACCGTTCGCTTCCGCCACCTCTGGCGATGGGACGGACGCGAGACCGTCCTGGTCAGCCGCGCCACCGACGAGACCGGGTACGTGCAGCCGACGATCCAGCAGCTCTGGCAGGCCCGGGGCGAGAGAACGGCGTATCATCAGAACCACCAGCGGGCGTGGAAGGTCGCCGCCGACGGTCGCGTGACCTTCGGGTTGGCGGACCTGTTGTGAGCGTCCGCCTTCGCGGCCCCTGGGCGCGCTGGGCGGCCCTGATCCTCGCGACGGCTTGCTCGCCGCCCGCGCCCGGCGGCGATGCGAGCGGCGACCCGGACGCGCCCGGGCCGTCGACGCTCGGCGAGAGCGCGCCCGCTCGATTCGGCTTCGGATCGCCCGCGCCGGAGACGCTCGTCGCTCGGATGGACGTCGACGTCAAGCCGAACGGCGAGGGACTGCCCCCCGGGAGCGGGTCCGTCGCCCGAGGACGGCGCGTCTACGAGGTCCACTGCGTCCAGTGTCACGGCCCGACCGGCGCCGAAGGACCGAACGACCGCTTGGTCGGCGCGGGACCTTGGGAGCGGTGGCCCGAGGGGCGCACCGTGGGCGGCTACTGGCCCTATGCGACGACGCTGTTCGACTACACGCGAAGGGCGATGCCCCAGACGACGCCGGGCGTCCTGACCGACGACGAAGTCTACGCGGTGACCGGCTACGTCCTCAGCCTCAGCGGGCTGGTGGACGCCGACGCGGTGATGGACTCGGCCGCGCTGGCGTCCATCGACATGCCCTATCGGGATCGCTTCGTCCCCGACGACCGCAGGGGCGGCCCCGAGGTGCGATGAGCCGGGCGCCCCGCGGATGCGCTCGTCGCCTCTCCGCGCGCGCCCGACGGCCGCCGAATCCCGAAGCGCGCCGCTTGCGCACCCTTCCGCAAGTGGATTACCCTAAAATCCACGCACTGTTGCGCGGGCTTGCGCCGGCCCCTCGCGGGGACGGCAGCGGCGGGCTCCCGAATCGTGCGGCAGGACCGAACATGGGTGTGAAATCGAACTGTGCGACCGAGCTGGGACTCGGTCTTGGAGAGCTTGCATGGATCCGCTGGGAGTCGTCCTGGCGGCCGTCGCGGTTGTTGCCTCGTGTCTGCTGTATCTGCTCGGAAGGGCCCGGGAACGCGCTCGGCAGCTCAAGGAGAAGGAGGCGGCCGCGGACGAGGCGTCGCTGATTCTGCGCAGGGCGCGGGAAGAGGCCGACAATCTGCGCCGCGCCGGAGAGTTGCAGGCGAAGGAAGAGGCCTATCGGCTCCGCGCGGAGGTGGAGACCGAGGAGGCGAGGCGTCGCGGCGAGTGGGAGGCGGAGGAGGGTCGGCGGCGCGAGGATCTGAAGCGGGGCGAGCGGCGGCTCGGCGAGCGAAGCGACGCCGTCGCCGCCAAGGCCGACGCGCTCGACCGCAAGAGCGCCGCCCTCGAGAGCCGGGCGACGTCGCTGGAGGATCGCAAGCGCGCGCTCGAGGAACGGCGCGTCGAGCTGGATCGCGCCCTGGCCGACGCGCGCGCACGGCTCGAGGAGACGGCTCGGCTCAGCGCCGAGGAGGCGAAGGACCGGCTCGTCGAGGGGATCCTCGGCGAAGCGAAAGCCGACGCGGCGAATCGGGTGCGCGCAATTCGCGACGAAGCGCTCCGCGTCGCCGATCGCGAGGCGAAGAGCCTGATCGCCACGGCGATTCAGCGGATGGCGGGCGACGAGACGGCCCAGCTGACGGTTTCGGTCGTGCAGCTGCCGTCGGACGACATGAAGGGCCGGATCATCGGGCGCGAGGGACGCAACGTGCGGGCGTTCGAGCAGGCCACCGGGATCGACGTCGTGATCGACGACACGCCGGAAGCCGTGGTGTTGTCGGGCTTCAATCCCGTGCGCCGGGAAGTCGCTCGGGTCGCCCTGGCCAAGCTGGTCGAGGACGGGCGCATTCATCCGTCGCGGATCGAGGAGACCGTCGCCAAGAGCCAGGCGGAAGTCGACGCGTCGATGCGCGAGGCGGCCGAGGAGCTGCTCTACGAGCTGGGGATTCACGACGTGCACGCCGAGATCGCGAAGGTGCTGGGACGCTTGAAGTACCGAACGTCGTTCGGTCAGAGCCAGCTCGCTCACGCGCGCGAAGTCGCGCTCCTCGCGGGCAACTTGGCCGCGGAGATGGGCTTGGACGTCGCCGACGCCAGGCGCGCGGGCGTCCTGCACGACGTGGGCAAGGGCCTGACCCACGAGCAGGAGCTGACTCACGTCGAGTTGGGCCATCGCCTCTGCAAGCGGTTCGGAGAGCCGGACGTCGTGCTGAACGCCATCAAGGCGCACCACGACGAGGAACCGCACCGGTACCCGGAGGCGTGGCTCGTCACGGCCGCGGACGCGATCAGCAGCGCCCGCCCCGGAGCGCGGCGGGAGATGATGGAGGGCTACGTCAAGCGCCTGCGCAGGCTGGAGGAGATCGCGACCGAGCGCCCGGGCGTCGAACGCTGCTTCGCCGTTCAGGCGGGCCGCGAGCTCAGGGTCATGGTGCAGCCGGATCGGGTGTCCGACGAGGACATGGACGGCATCTCCGACGCGGTCGCGCGCGCCATCGAGGAAGAGCTCCGCTTCCCGGGCCAGATCAAGGTCGTGGTCGTTCGCGAGACCCGCTCCGTCGACTTCGCGCGCTAGTGCGCCGATCGTCGCCGGGGCGCCTTCGGCCTCTTCGTTCACCGTTGCCGCCGACGCCGTAGCGCCGGCAGGAGGGACCATGTCCGCCAGGATCATCTCGGGGACCCGCATCGCCCGCGCCGTTCGCGACGAACTCGACGCCCGGGTCGCCGGGCTGGCGAACCGGGGAGTCGTCCCCGGCCTGGCCACCGTGCTGGCGGGCGACGACCCGGCCAGTCGGCTCTACGTGGGGATGAAGAACAAGGCGGCCGCGGAAGCGGGCGTCGACTCGCGCCAAATCACCTTGCCGGCCGACGTCGAGGAGTCCCGGGTGCTGCGTCTGATCTCCGACCTCAACCGCGATCCGGCCGTGCACGGCATCCTCGTGCAGCTCCCCCTGCCGCCGCAGGTGGACGACGCGAAGGTGCTGACGGCGATCGATCCGGCCAAGGACGTCGACGGCTTCCATCCGGTCAACGCGGGTCGGCTCGCGACCGGAGACCCGAACGTCCTGGCGCCGTGCACGCCCCGAGGAATCGTCGAGATGCTCCTGCGGAGCGGCGTGGACCCTTCGGGCAAGCACGCCGTGGTTGTGGGTCGCTCGAACATCGTGGGCAAGCCGATGGCCCTCCTGCTGCTGGGCCGAGCGCCGGGCGGCAACGCGACCGTCACGGTGGCCCACAGCCGCACCTCCGACCTGGCGGCCGTCACGCGAGCGGCCGACGTGCTGATCGTGGCGGTCGGTCGGCCCGGAACCGTGACCCGCGACATGGTCAAGCCGGGCGTCGTGGTGGTCGACGTGGGCACGAACCGCGTCGCCGACCCGGATCGGGAACGGGGCTACCGCGTGGTGGGCGACGTCGACCCGGACGTCGGCGAAGTCGCGAGCATGATCACTCCGGTGCCCGGCGGCGTCGGCCCCATGACCATCGCCATGCTCCTGGCGAACACGGTCGAGGCCGCCGCTCGGAGCGTCGGCGAGGCGGTCGCGTGAGCGAACGCGGGAGGCTTCGGCTGGGCGGCCGGGGACAGGATCTGCGCCCCGCGCCGGGCCTCGCCCCGCGACCGGACGAGCCCAGCGCGGGGTTCGCGCCCGAGCCCCGGACCTGGACGGTGGGCCAGGTCAACCGGGCGGCGCGGCGAGCGCTCGAGCGCCTCGCCCGCCTCTGGGTGGTCGGCGAGGTCGCCAACTTCCATCGTCATCGCTCGGGGCACTGCTACTTCACGCTCAAGGACCGCTCGGCGCAGCTGTCCTGCGTCATGTTCAGGCGCGACGCGAGCCGGCTTCCCGTCGATCCCGAGGAGGGGATGACGCTGCGCGTCTTCGGCGGCCTCACGCTCTACGAGGCGCGGGGCGCCTTTCAGCTGGTCGCCCGGAAGCTCGAGGCCGAGCGCGAGGGCGGGATGTGGAAGCTGGCCTTCGATCGCCTCAAGCGCGTCCTGGACGCGGAGGGCTTGACCAGCCCCGAGCGCAAGCGGCCTCTGCCGACCTGGCCGCGCGCGCTGGGCGTCGCGACGTCGCCCGGCAGCGCGGCGATGCGCGACGTGACCGCGGCGATCGCCCGCCGGGCGCCCTGGGTCCGACTTGTGGTGCGGGGGACCTCGGTGCAGGGCAAGGAGGCCGCCCCCGAGGTCGCCGCCGCCGTCGCCCAGTTGGGACGCAGCGACGTCGACGCGGTCCTCGTGGCTCGCGGCGGCGGCTCGATCGAGGACCTGTGGGCCTTCAACGAAGAGGCGGTCGCGCGAGCGGTCGCCGCGTGCCCGGTGCCGGTGATCTCCGGCGTCGGGCACGAGACCGACGTCACCATCTGCGATCTGGTCGCCGACGTTCGCGCCGCGACGCCGTCGGCGGCCGCCGAGATCGCGGCCCCGGAGCGGAGAGCGGTGAGCCGGCGGCTCGACGCCCTGGGCCGGAGCTTGGCCAAGGGGCTCGAGGCGCAGACCCGCGCCCGGAGGTGGCGGCTGGACCGGCTGGGCGAAACGCTGGCCCGACTGGGCCGCCGACGGGCGTCGCGGCCGCTCGAACCGCTGCACGCGATCTCGGAGCGCATGGCGCGCGCGATGGATGCGCGCATTCGCGGCGACCGCGCGCGCCTGGCCGAGTGGGCGGCGGCCATGGAGGCGCGCTCGCCGCTGTCGACGCTGGCCCGCGGATACGCCGTCCCGCTGGACCGGGACGGTCGCCTGCTCCGCGCCGCACGGGATTTCCCCGCAGGCCGCGACTTCGTTCTGCGCGTCGTCGACGCGACCGTGGACTGCGCGGTCGCGGCTCCGCCCAGGCGACTGCAGCGCATGGCCGCGAAGCGCCAGGACGAGACCGACCGGTGAGCGCGGGACTGGGCGAACGCATGGCGCGCCTCGAGACGATCGTCCGGGCGCTGGACTCTGACGCCGTCGAGCTGGACGAGGCGCTGGCGCTCTTCGAGGAGGGCGTGGGACACCTGCAGGCCGCGCGCGAGATCCTGGCGGCGGCCGAGCTCAAGGTCGAGGAGCTGATCGCGGACGGCGAGGGCGAGTCGCGCCCGCCGCGGCCGGCGGGCGAGGACGGCCCGGACGGCGACGGCGATGGATGACGCCGCTCGGACCACGTACCTGGAACGTCGGGGACGTCGCGTCGACGCGGCCATGCGTCGAGCGCTGGTCGGGCTCGAGGACGTCGTGCCTCGCGCGCTGTTCCTCGCCGTCGCCGACGGCGTTCTCAGCGGCGGCAAGCGCCTGCGTCCGGTCCTCGCCGTCGCCGCCGCCGAAGCGATGGCCGCGCGGCCGAACGACGCCCTGTACGACTTGGCCGCGTCGCTCGAGTTGATGCACGCCTACTCGCTGATTCACGACGACCTGCCCTGCATGGACGACGCGCCCCTGCGGCGGGGCCGCCCCGCCGTCCACGCCGTCCGCGGGGTTCGCGCCGCCACGCTGGCCGGGGCCGTGCTGATCCCATGGGCGGCGTCGCGGGCCTTCGCCGCCGCGGCGGCGTTGAGTCGGTCCCGGTCCCAGGCGCGGGCCGTCGCCGCGTGCCTGCTGGACGCCGCGGGCGCGGAGGGGATGGTGGGGGGACAGGCGCTCGACCTGATCGCCGAGGGCCGGTCGCTGGCGGAGACGGAGCTCGAGGAGCTGCACGGGCTGAAGACCGGGCGGCTGCTCGCGGCGGCTCCGGAGATCGGCGCCCGAGCGGTGAACGCGCCCCCCCGGGCGTGTCGCGCCGTTCGTCGCTTCGGCCTGGATCTAGGGCTTGCGTTTCAGGTCGTGGACGACGTGCTGGATGCGACCGGCTCGGCGGACCGGCTGGGCAAGCGTCCGTCGGACGGGCGCCGGGCGAAGTCCACCTACGTGGCGCTGCTGGGCGTGGAGGGGGCCCGAGCGCGGGCCGAAGCGTTGGCGGCGCGGGCCCTGCGCGCGCTGGACGACGCGGGACTCGAGGCGCGTCGCCTGCGCCAGCTGGCGCGGTTCGCGGTGGATCGCGAGAGGTAGCCGGGTGTCGTTCGAGCGCATCGCCGTCTTGGGGCGCGGGGGCGGCGGCGACCGCATCCGGACCGCCCGGCGGCGCCTCGATGCGCTCGCGGCCGAGACGGGGGTCGAGTTGATCGACGGCGTGCCCGGGCGCTCGAGCGCCGGCCGCGAGGCGGTCGACCTGGTCGTCACCCTGGGGGGCGACGGCACGCTGCTCCGGGCCGCCCGTTCGGTGTTCGGGCGGGGGATCCCGGTCCTGGGCGTCAACCTCGGGAGCATGGGCTTCCTGACCTCGGTTTCGGAAGACGGGTTGGAGGAGGGGTTGCGGCGCGTGCTGGCCGGCGAGTTCGCCGTCGAGGAGCGCCGCACGCTCGAGGCCGAGGTGCGCGTCGGTCCCGGCGGCGACGTCCGGCGCCGCTTCGTCGCGCTGAACGACGTGGTGATCCACAAGGAGGGCCCTGCGCAGGCGGTGCGCCTGGATCTCTGGGTGGGGCCCGCCCGGCGGCGCGACGAGATCGGGAGCTTCTCCGGCGACGGCGTCATCCTGGCGACGCCGACCGGGTCGACGGCGTACTCTCTGTCGGCCGGCGGACCCGTGATCGCGCCCGATCTCAACTGCATTCTGGTGACGCCGATCCTTCCCCACACGCTGGCGCTTCGGGCGCTCGTCGTGCCCGGCGACGAAGAGATCGCGGTCGCGGCGCTCGATCGCCGCGAGCCCCTTCGCCTCACGGCGGACGGACAGGTCGGGGGACCGCTCGAGGCCCGCGAGGAGGTGACCGTGCGCATGGGCGCAGCCCGCGTCTCGCTGGTGCGGCTCCCCGAACACTCGTTCTTCGCCACGCTGCGTCGCAAGCTGAGCTGGGCCGTGCGCCCGCTGGACGGAGGCTGAACCCGATGCCGGGCGCCGGAGCGCCGGATCGACGCCGAAGGGCGTAGGCCGTGCTCGTCGAGCTCGTCGTCCGGAACTTCGCCGTCGTCAAGGACGTCTCGGTCTCCTTCGGCGAGGGGTTGAACGCGATTTCCGGCGAGACCGGCGCCGGGAAGTCGATCGTCGTCGGCGCGATCGAGCTGCTCGTCGGAGGGCGGGCGAGTGCCGCCCTGGTCAGGAGCGGCGAGGAGCGCGCTTCGGTCGAAGGCGTGCTGGACGCCCGGCGTCGCGACGACGCGCGTCGGCTGGCGTCCCGGCTGGGCCTCCGGACCGACGACGGCTTCCTCGTGCTGCGCCGCGAAGTGCGGGCCGAAGGCCGCAGCCGCGGCTGGGTGAACGGCTCGCCCGTCGCCGCGCGGACGCTGCGGCGCATCGGCTCGTTGCTCGTCGACGTCCACGGACAACACGAGCACCAGCGGCTCCTCTCGCCCGACTACCAGCGGCGGACGCTCGACGCGCTCGGCGGTTGCCGGGATCTCGCGCGGAAGGTGGCCGCCTCGGGTCGCGCCGTGGACGCGCTCCGCGCGCGGCTGGCCCGCAGCGAAGTCCGTCGCCGGGAGCTGGAGAGCCGCTCCGACTTCGTTCGCTTCCAGCTCGGCGAGATCGCGGACGCCGACGTCCGGCCCGAGGAAGCGGAGGAGCTGAAGCGCGAGGGCGCGCGGTTGCGTCACGCCGACCGGTTGGCGTCGGAGTGCGCGGCCCTGTGCGAGAGCCTGCGCGCGGGCGACGACGCGATCGCCGACCGGCTGGCCGAAGCGGTGGCCCGCCTGCGTCGACTGGGCGAGACCGATCCGTCGTTGACCCCCCGCGCCGACGCGCTGAGCGACGTCTACCACCGACTGGCGGACGAGGCCGACGAGTTGGCGACCTACGCGGAGGCGATCGAACACGACCCCGGGCGTCTCGAGGAGATCCGGGAACGCGAGGCGCTCCTTCAGCGGCTGGCGAGGAAGCACGGACCCACGCTGGCCGACGTCGTGGACGCCGGGGTGCGACTGCGCCGCGAGCTGGACGAACTCGAGACGGCCGACGTGGACCGCCGCGCCCTCGAGGCCGAGCTCGAGCGCGCGGAGTCCGAATGGACGCGCGCCGCGGACGCGTTGACCGCGGCCCGTCGCGTCGCGGCCGACGCGCTGGGCGCCCGGGTCGACGAAGAGCTCCCCTCGGTCGGCCTGGACGGCGGCCGCTTCGAGGCGCGGCTCGAGCCGTCCTCCGGTCCGCTCGAGCGGGGTTCGGAGCGGGTGCGCTTCCTGGCCACGATGAACCCGGGCTTCCCGCCCGGCCCGCTGGCGGAGATCGCGTCCGGCGGCGAGCTGTCCCGCGTCATGCTCGTGCTCAAGTCGGCGCTCGGGGACGTCGACGAGGCCGCGACCCTGGTCTTCGACGAAGTGGACGCGGGCATCGGCGGCGAGGTCGCCGGTCAGGTCGGGAAGCGACTCGCCGCGCTCGCCGAGACGCGCCAGGTGCTGGTCGTCACCCACCTGGCCCGGATCGCCGCGCTCGCGTCGCGGCACATCGTGGTCGAGAAGGCGTCGCCCGACGGGACCGCGGTCGCATCGCTTCGTACCCTCGCCGGCGACGAAGAGCGCCTGAGGGAGATCGCCCGGATGCTGGGCGGCGACCCGGATTCGGCGGCGTCCCGGGAGCACGCGCGGGACTTGCTGGCGCGGACCTGACGCGCTCCAAGAGCCGCCGGCGGGTTCCGGCGCCGAACGCCCTACGACCCCGGTCCCGGCTCCCAGATCGAGAAGTGGAACCGAAAGCCGACCTCGAGCGACTTCGAGCGCGGCGCGTTTCCGCCGCTTCCGCCGACCACCTGCCGGTAGACGATGCGAACCTCGAAGGGACGAGCCGAGGAGCCGAGCGCCGGGGCCACCCGGTCGTAGACCATGCCCAGAGCCAACTCGCTCGTCGACGATGCGGTCCCCTGGACCAGGATCTCGGGGTCCGGGCCCGCGTTCGTCGGCGCTCCCGCGCCCGCGACGGTCGAGTCCGACGGATTCGTCGCTCGCTCCGAAAACGCGTCGGCGCCCTTGGTCCGGTACCGGTACCCGGCCAGCAACGCGAGGGACGGGGCGAGCTTGTACCAGGGCGCCAGCTCGAGGAATCCGTAGTCGCCGGGATTCCAGTCGAGTCTGCGCTGCGACGACGAGGGCGCGAAGACGACGGCCGGGTCGAAGACTCGACGTTCGGCGACGCCGACGCGCTGCAGGCCGTAGCGAAGATCCGCCCACAGGCCGTACCGGTCGCGCCAACGCCCGTTCATCCAAGCCCGCAGTTCGACGTCCATCTGCCCGTCGCCGGACGCCGCGTCCACCGGGTTGCCCGGGTCGTCCGCGGTCCCGGTCGGCAGCCGGAAGGTCGCGCCCGCGCCCGCGGTCAGGCGCGGCGAGCCGTCGGCGTCCAGGATCTCGGCCACCCGCCCGGCGACGCGGATCTCGAGGTCTCCCGGTCTCCATTGCGGGGCCCACGACTCGAGGGGATGCGTCAAGCCGACGCCGAAGGCGGGATCGGCGAGGATCGCCGCCCAGGTCTCGGGGTCGACGGCGGCGTCCGCCAAGGGGAGGGCGCCGGGCGTCCCGTCCACGCCCGCTTCGGCGAAGGCCTTGCCGAGGGCGGCCAAGCGAGCCTCGAGCGCCCGGGCGGCCGGGGTGCCGCCCAGGGGCGCGAACATGCTCGCGTACATGGCGGCCAGAGCTTCGCGAAAGCCCTGCGCGCGCGCACGCGTCGCCGTCGCGTCCAGGCAGGTCGTCGAGGAGGGATCGACGCCGCACGCGCGGACCCGGTAGCCCTCGAACCGGTCGATGGATCCCTGCAGCGAAGAAATGAACCCGGAGACGGTCCCCGGATCGGCGACCCCGGGACTGACGCCCGCGTTGGCGTTGGTCGAATCCGCGTGAAAGACGAAGGAGAACTCGGTCTCGGGGCGCTCCCAGGGCATCGAGGCGCCCACGGTGAGCCAGTCGAACACGCCCACGTCGACCGCGAGGGGCGTCCGCACGGTCCCCTTCTCCATGGCCGAGGACATGAATCCGAGACTCGCGGCGAAGCGCTCGCCGGTTGCGCCCGCGAGCGCGCTCTCGAGCTGCGCCAGGCGGGGCAGCGCCCGGGCCCCGACCGGGCCGCGGAAGTCGGCGCTCAGCGCTCGAACGCCGCTCACGCGACGGTCTCCCTCGGTCCACTGGGCGTGGTGCGCCGAGAACGACGCGTACTCGCCGCGCAGGCCGAAGCGCACGTAGCCCGCGGGGACCAGCGGACCGTACGGTTCCTGGGCGCCTGCGGGCGAGGGCGCCCGCAGGGCCGCCGAGTGCGCGCAGGCCGCGAGGACGACGAGCGTCCGGAAGAGGGGGACGGCCGGAATGCGGCGCACGAAGGCTCCGGGTTGAGCGCGCGAACTCGAGGCGGGTTGAAGATAATGAACCGCGGCGGCGCGACGATCGCGGAGGCCACGACCGAGGCGGACGGGCCGACGGGCGTCCGCGGCGCCGCCGCGTCGCCGTGTCCGCGAGCGCGTCGAGCGCGAACCCCGGCAACGCGCGCACGGTCGTCCCCCGGGAGTCGGCGGACTCGCGTCCCGATCGGCGAGCGTTCGCCGGCCAGGGACGGTCTTGACGCGGGCGGCGGGCGTGCCTACGGTAGTCGGTCCAAGGTCCAGGCCGTGCAGGGTCGGCGCGCGCTTCGCTACGCGGGAATAGCTCAGTTGGTAGAGCACCACCTTGCCAAGGTGGGGGTCGCCGGTTCGAGTCCGGTTTCCCGCTTCGAGGGGTGTCCCAGGGGGGCGACGGCGCGCGGCCGTTCGCCCCCCCTCGTTCGCACGGGTCGGCGCCGTAGCCAAGTGGTAAGGCAGAGGTCTGCAAAACCTCCATTCGGCGGTTCGAATCCGCCCGGCGCCTTAGACGCGGCCGTCGCCTCGGGGTCGGTCGGGGAACGACGGCCTCGAGGCGGACGCGAGGGACGTCGAGCGGCCCTCGGGCCGCGGGGGGCCGCCGACTCCGAAGCGGACGCGCGTGGCCTCGGCGCGCGCAGGAGCCCGACCCGCATGGCCTACATCGACGACGCCACCCCCGCCCGCGAGCGCTCCGACTTCCAAGCGCTTCGCGAACGCTACGCGGACGAGCGGGGCGACCTCGACCGCATCCTGCGCATCCACGCGCTCGACCCGCCGTCGCTCGAGCTCCACTACAACCTGTATCGGCACGCGATGACCGGCCCGTCGCCCCTCTCCCGCGCGCAGCGGGAGATGATCGCCGTGGTCGTCTCGGCGGAGAACGACTGCTTCTACTGAATCAACCATCACGGGGCGGGTCTCCGCAGGTTGACGGGCGGCTCCGACCTGGCCCGGGGGCTGGCCGCGGGCGACTGGCCGGAGTCGCTCGCGCCCGCCGACGCGGCCATGCTGCGCTACGCGGTCAAGCTCACCCGGCGTCCGGCGGACATGACGTCCGCCGACGTCGGCGCGCTGCGGGCGGTCGGGTTCCGGGACCGCGCGATCCTCGACGTCTGCCACGTCGCGTCGTACTACAACTACGTGAACCGCCTGGCCGACGGACTGGGCGTGGAGCTCGAGGAGAGGTGGAGCGAAGCCGACCTTACGCTGACCCGCGCCGAGTTCGAAGCGGCCCGGGCGCGCCGGCGCCGGGACCCGCCCGCGTGATCGTCCTGGACGGGCGCGGCCTGACGCTGGATCGGCTGGAGGCCGTCGCCGTCGACCGGGCGCCGGTGCGCCTCGACGAGGGCGCGAAGCGGCGCGTCGCCGCGTCGCGGGAGCGGCTCGAGCGCGCGCTGGCCTCCGGCCGACCGATCTACGGCGTCAACACGGGGTTCGGCGGGCTCGTCGACGTGCGCGTTCCCGCCAGCGGACAGCGGGCGCTGCAGCGAAACCTCGTGCGCAGCCACGCGGCCGGGGCGGGCGCGCCGCTCCCCCCGGAGGCTGTGCGCGCCGTCATGGCTCTGCGGGCGAACACGTTGGCCCGAGGGCACTCCGGGTGTCGCCTCGCCGTCGTCGAGCGGCTGCTGGACATGTTGAACGCGCGCGTGCACCCCGTGGTGCCCGAGATCGGATCGGTCGGCGCCAGCGGCGACTTGGCGCCTTTGGCCCACGTGGCGCTGGGGATCGTCGGCGAGGGTTGGGCGGAACGCGACGGACGCGTCGATCGGGCGCGCCGACTCTTGAGCGAGGCGGGCCTCGAGCCGCTCGATCTGGTCGAGAAGGAGGCGGTGGCGCTGGTCAACGGCACCCAGGCGACGACGGGGATCGGGGCGCTGGCGGCGACGAGGTTCGGGCGCGCGCTGGACACGGCCGACGTGGCCGGAGCCATGTCGCTCGAGGCGCTCAAGGGGACCCCGGACGCGTTTCGGGCGGAGGTGCACCGGGCCCGGCCGCACGCCGGGCAGATCGCCAGCGCGCGGCGCCTGCGCGCGCTCCTGGCGGACTCCGGGATTCGGGAGTCCCACCGCAGGGACGACCCCCGCGTGCAGGACGCGTACTCGCTCCGCTGCATGCCGCAGGTCCACGGCGCCGCCAGGGACGCCCACGGCTACGCGTCGGGGATCCTGACGACGGAGGCCAACTCGACCACCGACAACCCGCTGGTCTTTCCCCGGCCGCGCGTCGGCGAGGCGAGCGGCGACGACGTCCTGGTGCTCAGCGGGGGCAACTTCCACGGCCAGGTCGTCGCCCAGTGCCTGGACCTGCTGGCCATCGCCGCCGCCGATCTGGCGGCGATCTCGGAGCGCCGGATCGACCGCCTCCTCAACCCCGACCTGTCCGGGCTCCCCGCGTTCCTGACGCCCGAGCCGGGCATGCGGTCCGGTCTGATGATCGCCCAGGTCACGGCCGCCGACGCGCTGGGGGAGATGCGGGTGCTGGCCGCGCCGGCCAGCGTCGATTCCGTCACGACGAGCGCGGCGCAGGAGGACCACGTGTCCATGGGCATGGCGGCGGCGCGGAAGTTCGCGCGCTCCGTCGAGCTGCTGGAGATCGTGCAGGCCGTCGAGCTCCTGTGCGCGGCTCAGGCCGTCGAGTTCCATCGTCCGCTGCGGGCCGGACGGGGCGTCGAGCGAGCGGTGGCCCGGGTCCGCTCCGTCGCGCCTCGACTCGACGAGGACCGCGTCCTGGGCGAGGACGTCGAAGCGTTGGCGGAACGGGTGCGGGCCGGCGCCTTCTCTTCGCTGGACCCCTTCGCGCCCGACGTCGACTCCTCCGCGGGGGGCGGCGACGCCGGAGACGCGCCGTCCGAGCGCCCGGACGTCGCGCACGGGGAAGGGGACCGACGGTCGTGACGCCCGAAGCGTCGCCCTCCGGTCCGGCCGCGCGCGCGCAGGCGGGCGACGGCGCGTCCGGTCCCCGCCCCGTGCGCGCGCCCCGGGGCGCCCGGCTCCGCTGCAAGGGGTGGGCGCAGGAGGCGGCCCTGCGGATGCTCATGAACAACCTGGATCCCGAGGTGGCGGAGAACCCCGACGACCTCGTGGTCTACGGAGGAAGGGGGCGCGCGGCCCGCGACTGGGCGGCCTACGACGCCATCGTCGCGGCGCTCGAGCGCCTCGAGAACGACGAGACGCTCCTGATTCAGTCGGGCAAACCGGTCGGCGCGCTCCGCACCCACGCGGGCGCGCCGCGCGTGCTGCTGGCGAACTCGAACCTCGTCGGCCGGTGGGCGACCTGGGAGCACTTCGACGAGCTCGAGCGCCGGGGCCTCGCAATGTACGGACAGATGACGGCGGGCTCGTGGATGTACATCGGCGCGCAGGGCATTCTGCAGGGCACCTACGAGACGTTCGGGGCGATCGCCCGGGAGCGCTTCGGCGGATCGCTCGTCGGGCGCTGGATCCTGAGCGGCGGCATGGGGGGCATGGGCGGCGCGCAGCCGCTGGCCGCCGCCATGCACGGGGCCGCCAGCCTGGTCGTGGACGTCGACCCCGACCGCATCGAGCGCCGGATCGAGACGGGGTACTGCGACCGCATGACCGACAAAGCGGACCAGGGGCTGGCCTGGGTCCAGCGAGCGGCGGCCGCCGGACGGCCGCTTTCCGTGGGGCTCGTCGGCAACTGCGCCGACGTGGTCCCGGACCTGGCTCGCCGGGGCGTGCGGCCGGACGTCGTCACCGACCAGACCTCCGCCCACGACCCGCTCCACGGCTACGTGCCTCGCGGCTATTCGCTCGAGCGAGCCGCGGCCGCGAGGCGCCGCGATCCCGAGCGCGTCCGGCGCGACGCCGTCCGCTCGATCCGCAGGCACTGCGCGGCCATCGTCGAGATGGCGCGCCTGGGGGCCGTCGCGGTGGACTACGGGAACAACCTGCGCGGCGTGGCCCGCGACGCCGGTCTCGAGGAGGCGTTCTCCTATCCGGGCTTCGTCCCAGCCTACGTGCGCCCGCTCTTCTGCCGCGGAAAGGGTCCCTTCCGGTGGATCGCCCTGTCCGGGGACCCGGCCGACATCCACCGCGCCGACGACCTCGCGCTCGAGACGTTCCCCGACGACGCCCACCTGCGGCGGTGGATCGGCATGGCGCGCGAGCGCGTGGCCTTCCAGGGCCTTCCCGCACGGATCTGCTGGCTGGGACAGGGCGAGCGCGCGCGGTTCGGCGTGGCGCTGAACGACCTGGTGGCTCGGGGCGAAGTCGGCGCGCCCTTCGTCCTCGGGCGCGACCACCTCGACGCGGGCTCCGTCGCGTCGCCGCACCGCGAAACGGAGGCGATGAAGGACGGGTCCGACGCCGTGGCCGACTGGCCGATCCTGAACGCGTTGCTCAACACGGCCTCCGGCGCGAGCTGGGTTTCGTTCCATCACGGCGGCGGCGTGGGCATCGGCAACTCGCTGCACGCGGGCCAGGCGCTCGTCGCCGACGGGACGCCCGAGATGCGAACGCGCATCGAGCGCGTGCTGACGAACGACCCCGGTCTGGGCGTCCTGCGGCACGCCGACGCGGGCTACTCGGAGGCGCGCCGCGCCGCCCGCGCGCACGGTCTGGGGCTTCCGACGGACTGAATCTCCGCGCGAGCGGGGCCTTACATCCGGGTCCTCAGTCGCTCGACGACCTTCGCGTAGGCGTCCTCGATTTCGCGCTCGCGGCGGTGGCGTCCGTTCTCGACGACCCATCGCCCCGCCACCATCACGTCCTTCACCGGGTTCTCGGCGCCCGAAAAGACCCACGAGTCGAGGACCGCCGAGCCCTCGCGTCCCAGGAGCGTCGGATGATCGGCGTCCAGGACCACCAGGTCGGCCCGCCGGCCCACTTCGACGGCGCCCGCGTTCCAGGCGAGAGCCCGCGCTCCGCCCCGCCAGGCCTCCGTCAGCGCCGCCCCGCCGGCCCCGGACCGAACCCCCGTCCACCGTCGCTCGCCGGGAGAGCGCTCGCCGTCTCCCAGGAGTCCGCGCCTGCGGCGCGCGACCAGGCGCTGGCCGTACTCGAGCAGCCGCAGCTCCTCGACCGGACTCCGAGACACGTGACTGTCGGTGCCGATCCCGAAGCGGCCGCCGGCCGCCGCCAGCGCCGGGAGCCGAAACAACCCGTCGCCCAGGTTGGCCTCGGTCGTCGGACAGAGGCCGACGACCGCGCCCGTCGCGGCCGCTCGAGCCACTTCGTCTTCGCTCGCGTGCGTGGCGTGCACGAGACACCAGCGCTCGTCGACGGCGGCGCGCTCGAGGAGCCACTCGACGGGGCGGGCTCCGCGGCGCGCGACGCACTCTCGGACCTCCGCCGACTGCTCGGCCACGTGCACGTGGACGGGCGACTCTCCGAAGTCGCGCGCGAAGGTCCGGCGCGGGTTGGCGCGCAGGCTGTGCAGCGCCCACCCGAGCCGGACGTCGTCGGTGGAGGGAGCGGACGACGGGCCGCGGCGCAGGGCGTCGCGGAGTTCGAGCGCGCCGTCGTAGTCGAGGCGGAAGCGCCGCTGCGGCCCCTGCAGCGGACGGCCGTCGAATCCGCCTCGTTCGTACAGCGCGGGCATCAGCCTCAGCCCGATGCCGGAACCCGCCGCCGCCGCCGCGATCCTCCGGCCCATTTCGGCGAAGTCGTCGTAGCGGCCGCCGTCCGGGCGCCGGTGCAGGTAGTGGAATTCGCCGACGCACGTGAACCCCGCCTTCAGGAGCTCGACGTACAGCTGCCGGGCGATGGCTTCCACGTCGTCGGGACTCAATCGGCCGAGGAACCGGTACATCGCCTCGCGCCACGCCCAGAACGTTCCGGGCTCGCGCCCCTCGGTCAGCCCCGCCAGCGCGCGCTGAAAGGCGTGGCTGTGCACGTTGGGCACGCCCGGGACCGTCCACCCCGAGACGATCGCGGCGCGCTCGCGCGCAGCGCCGGGCGAGAGCGACGCGACGCGGCCGCGGGCGTCGACCTCCACGCGCACCTCGCGCTCCCAGCGATCTCCGACCAGCAGTCGCTCGACGTGCAGGCGGCGGGCGGGGCGAGTCGCCTGCGGAGGCGCTGCGGGGTCGGCCGCTCCGTCGCCGGCGGACGACGCGGCTCCGGCTTCGTCCCTCACCGGCTCGTCCCGATCCGGGCGGTCGGGCGAGCGTCCGCTGCCAACGACCGCGCGCGCGGGCTACATTCGTCGATCGACGCGGGCGGAACGTCCGGCGCGTCGCGTTCGCCCGAACCGGGAGCGGCGCCATGAACCCCCGATCGGCGTCGCCGCGATCGACCGAAGGCGCCGGTCGCGGCGCGTGGGACCGCACGTGGATCAACGTCCACGCGGCGACGATGACCGATCCGTCGCTCGGGATCGTCGAGGACGCGGCGGTGTCTTGCGCGAACGGGCGCGTGGCGTGGGTCGGGCCCCGCGCGGACCTGCCGCCGCGCGGTCGCGGCCCGACCGTCGAGGTCGTCGACGGCGGCGGCGCGTGGCTGACGCCCGGATTCGTGGATTGCCACACGCACCTCGTGCACGGCGGCGGCATGGCGGGCGGACGAGGCGCGGACTTCCGGCGGCGCGTCGGCGGAGAGTCGTACGCCGAGATCGCGCGCGCGGGCGGGGGCGTCATGGCCACCGTGCGGGCGACCCGGGACGCGTCTTTCGAGGAACTCGTCGCGGGCGCCGTCGCCCGAGGGCGCGAGTTGGCGGCGTGGGGCGTGACGACGATCGAGGTCAAATCCGGCTACGGCCTCGACGCCGAGCACGAGCTCGGAATGCTCGAGGCCGCTTCGGCGCTCCCCGGCCGCCTGCCCGTCGAAGTGTCGCCGACCCTGCTGGCCGGGCACGCCGTTCCGCCGCAGTACGCGCTGAGGCGCGCCGACTACGTCGCCTTCGTCGTCGACGAGTTGGTTCCCGCCGCCCTGCGCCAGGGGATCGCGACGGCGATCGACGCGTTTTGCGAGGGCATCGCGTTCTCGCCCGCCGAGTGCCGCGCGATCCTCCAGGCGGGGATCGACGGGGGGCTCGCGGCGCGCGTGCACGCGGATCAGCTCTCGGACCTCGGCGGAGGCGCGCTCGCCGCCCGGGTCGGCGCGCGATCGGCCGACCATCTCGAGCATCTTTCGCGCGCCGGCGTCCGGGCCATGGCCAAGCGCGGCGTCCGCGCCGTCCTCCTTCCGGGCGCCGCCTACACCCTGGGACTGGACCGACGGCCGCCGGTCCGAGCGCTTCGGCGCGCCGGCGTGCCCATGGCCGTCGCGACCGACGCCAACCCCGGATCGGCGCCGATCACCCACGTCGGGATGATCCTCAACGCGGCCTGCGTCCTCTTCGGGCTCACGCCCGAGGAGGCGCTCCTGGGCGTCACGTCGGTGGCGGCCGAAGTCCTGGGAGTGCGCGCGGACCGGGGCGCCGTCGAAGTCGGCAAGCGCGCGGACCTGGCGCTCTGGGACGTGGCCGATCCGGCCGAGCTCTGCCGTCGGATCGGCGCCAGCCCGCTCCGGTCCCTCGTCAAGGACGGAGTCCCCGTCGAGGTCGCGGGCGCCCGCTGACGGCGCGCGCTCGTCCGCGGGGCGCTCGAAGCGGCGCCTCCACACCCTGCTGCGTTGCTCGAGCCCTACGCCTTGGGAGGACGCCGGGGCTTGGCGCGCCGGGGCGCCTTCGCCGCGGGTGGCCGGCGCGCCGGGGGGCGCTGCGACGCGGACGGCTTGCGCTTCGGCGGCGCCGGGCGGGCGCTGGGCCTCTCGGGTCGCTTGGGCGCCGGGCGGACCTTCGGCGCGGGGCGACGCTCCGCCCTCGGACGAGCCGCGGGCGCGCGCCTGGGCGCGGAGACCACGGTCCGGGGCCTGGCGCCGCGGGCCTCGGTCGCGCGGCGGGGATCCACGCGTCCAGGACGCGGAAACGCCTGCGGACGGCTGGCGCGCGGACGCGCTTCGCGGCCCGGACGGACCGGCGTCGTCGGGCGCGCTCGCGCATCCGGTCGGGGCGGCGCAGCGGTCGGGCGAGGCCGCACTTGGGCGCGGTCCTCCGCGGCGCGCGGACGGGCGCGCCGGCCCGCGTCCGTTCCCGGGTTCCGGGGCACGGGGCCGACTCCCGCTCTCCGCGTGCGCGGACGCGCGGTGGACCTGGGCCTCCGCGGTCCGGCGTCGGCGACGTGGACCCTCGGGTCCTCCTTGTAGCGAGGTCCGAACAGCGGAGACCGACGGACGATCCTGTCGCGCTGCCGTCGGCTCCACCGCGCGTCCGAGAGGCGCCGGTCGTAGCGCGCGTCGTCGTGGAACGCCCCGAAGGCGACGTGCCCGCCCCAGCCAGGCCAGCGCCACGCCGAGGCGGACCAGCGCCAGCCGACTCGGTAGGGCGGCCAGACGAAGAACGCGACCGGCGGCCACAGCGGGACGGGAACGATCGCGATGTGGCCGCGATGGCCCCGCCACGGGCCGTAGAGCGACCCGCGGGTCCGGGGAAGGAGCCACGAGCAGTCGAAGAACGGATCGTGCCAGCGGATCTCCAGGCACGCGCTCAGCGCTCCGTCGATCCATAGGCGGCCCTGTCCGTCGTCGTGGATTCCGTGAGCCCGTCCGACGCCGAGTCCGAAGGAGAGGCCCGCGCGCGAAGGACCGTGATCGAAGGTCAGCGCGGGAGTCTCCCAGATCGTCGGCTGGACGCCCGCCGCCAGCCCGATCCCGAACGAGACGCGGTCGTATCCCTGGGCCGAGCCGATCGCCGGAACGAGAAGCAGTCCGACGACCATCGCACCTCGACGCGCATGTTTCATTTCTCGACACCTCCACCCGAACGACGTTCAACCGCGGATCCCGTCCCAACCGACATGCAATTCGCGTGCCGCGATCGCGCCGATCCGTCAACACACGTTTCGCCAGCGCCTTGCGTCCTCACGCCCTGCGGACCCAGCTGGCCTCGATCGTCCGCTGAAGGGGACACTTGGCACGGGCGACGGACCTCGACGCCCCGCTTCAGGACGCGCACTGGTGGAGCGAAAGCAGTCCGGCCAGAGCGACGAACGGCGCTGCGGTCAAGAGGAGCTTGCCGATCGACGCGCTCCGCCTCGAGGGCGCGCGCGAATCGGTTCCGGCTGCGACCGTCGCCGGGCGAGCGGGGCGGGGGTCCGTCGAGGTCGAGGTCATGGCGTCGCGGTCGGGTTCGGTTCGCGGGCGAGCTCGCGCCGTCGACCCTCCGGAAGCGCCGTCCAGCGGGCCGCGCGCGCTGCAAGATGCTCGCCGCGCGCCCGCCGCGGCAAGCCCCCGACCTCGGTCGGTTCGGGCCTTGGGGCTCGGCGGTTCGTCGGCGCGGACTCCGGCCGCCGCGGACCGCGGGACTTGCCAAAACCGGTAGGGCGGGGTCAACGTTGTTGCTGATCGAGCCCGCGTCTTGCCCGTCGGCGACCTCGAGCGTCGCCCCGCGCGGTGTGTTTCGGACCCTCGAGACTTCGATGTCGTCCCGGGATCGGCCCCGGACTACCTCTCCCGGGCGCGAGCGGCGTCTTCTCCGACCGCTTTGCGTAGGGACGCGCCGATCCCGATCGGGTCCACGAGTTCGCTCGCGCGGGCGGTCTCCACATCATGGCTTCAAGGAAAGCGACACCGTGACGGATCAAACCCCGACCGATTCCCGCAAGGGTTCGCACCCTCGCAAACCCCGGCGGGGCCGGGGTCGGCGACGCGGCGCGCGGCGACCGCAGTCCCATCGTCCCTCGCCCAAGCGCGACGAGGATCGCGAGCCGGGCGAGCTTCTGGGCGTGCTCGAGGTGCTGCCCAGCGGCTCCGGCTTCGTGCGGCGGCCGGGCGAGAGCTACGTCCCGAGCCGAAACGACGTCTACGTGGGCGCTCGCCTGATCAATCGGTTCGGCCTGCGCACGGGCGACGAGCTGACTGGGACCGTGGGACGGCGTCCGCGCAACGGGAAGAGCCCTCCGCTGCGCTATCTGGACCTGGTCAACGGGGAGGCGCCCGACGCCGCCGCCAAGCGGCCTGAGTTCAACCGCTTAAGCGCGATGCATCCCCGGCACCAGTTGAAGCTGGAGTGCGGGCGCGTGCAGGGCGGCGAGGCCGACATGACCAACCGCGTGATCGATCTCTTCTGCCCCATGGGCAAGGGTCAGCGCGCGCTCATCGTCGCGCCCGCGAAGGCCGGAAAGACGACCGTGCTGCAAGCGGTCGCCGAGGGCGTGGTCAAGAACCACCCGGAGTGCGAACTCATGATCCTCCTGGTCGACGAGCGACCCGAGGAGGTGACCGAGATGGAGATGTGCGGCTACGGCGAGGTCATCGCGTCGACCTTCGATCTCACGGCGGAGCGCCACTGCCAGGTCGCCGAGATGACGCTGTCCCGGGCCCGGCGCCGGGTCGAGGCGGGCAAGGACGTCGTGATCATCCTCGACTCCATCACCCGTCTGGCGCGGGCCCACAACACGGTCGAGGCGGGGACCGGACGGACGCTTTCCGGCGGGCTGGACGCGAGCTCGCTCGAGAAGCCCAAGAGGTTTCTGGGCAGTGCGCGTCTGATCAAGGAGGATCAGGGCGGGGGATCGCTGACCATCATCGCGACCGCGCTGGTGGACACGGGCTCGCGGATGGACCAGGTGATCTTCGAGGAGTTCAAGGGGACCGGGAACAGCGAGCTGGTTCTGAGTCGCGAGCTGGCCGACCGACGCATCTTCCCGGCCATCGACTTGCGCGCGTCGGCGACGCGCAAGGAAGAGCTTCTGCTGTCGGACCAGGCGCTCCGGCTGTCCCGGGCGATGCGCCGCCAGCTCTCCGGGCTGCCCTCCGCCGACGCGATGGAGAAGTTGCTGCGGGTGATGGGTCAGACGGAGACGAACGACGAGTTGATCACCGTGGCGCTGGAGCGGCTGTAGCCCGACGAGTTCGCCGCCCCCGGGGGCGGGGGCGCCTCGGCCGACTGCGCCCGTCCTACCGTTCGTCCTCGAGGCGCCGCTTCAGGCGGTCCAGGCTGGCCGCCAGTTGCCGTCCCTGGGCTTCGTCCAAGGCGAGCGCGGTCCAGCCCAGGATGGGATTGCGTCCCAGCTCGGCGCGCTCCGTCCACGTGACGGTCGAACCCGAGTCGCCGGGCGCGATCGAGATCGCGCCGAAGAAGCGAATCGCGCCGTCCTCGACGTCGACGACGTAGCTCACCCGGTCGGGCGGACGCGATTCCACGAGCGTGAGCGATCCCGTTCCGAAGGACGGATCGTCCCACGCGCGTCGGGCGCCCTCGCCCGAGGCGCGCCCTTCGATCCGCGAGGCCACGTCGCCCCAGGGGGCCCATTCGTCCCATTTGCGGAGGTCGTCCAGGTAGGGGTGGACGGCTGCGGGCGGGGCGTCGATGCGGACGCGGCGCGTGACCTCGACGCTCTTCGGCAACAGGAGACCGACGAGCAGGAAGGCGCCCCCGAGCAGCGCCAGCGTCCCTGCGACCGCCAGTCCGGGTCTCGACACGGCGCGCACCGCTCAGGTCCCCTCGCCGTCGGCCGCGGCGGGACAGCGATCCAGGAGCCGCTCGCCCACCGAGGCCCACACGTGACGGGCGATCGCGGCGTGTCCCCGCCGGTTCGGGTGGATCCCGTCGCTCTGGTTCAACGAGGGCTCGGCGGCCACGCCCTCGAGCAGGAAGGGAATCAGGGGCGCGTCGTTCGCCTCGGCGACGCGAGCGAACGCGTCGCGGAAGGCCCGCGTGTAGGAAGGGCCCATGTTGGTCGGAGCCTCCATGCCGGCCAACACGACGTCGGCGTTGGGGCGCCGCCGTCGCGTCTCGCGCGCGATCCAGTTAAGGTTGTCGCGCATGGCGTCGGGATCGTGGCCGCGCAGAGCGTCGTTCGCGCCCAGCTCCAGGAAGAGAAGCGCCAGAGTGGATCCGTGGGACGTCAGCAGCGACTCCAGGCGCGCGCGGCCCCCGGTCGAGGTGTCCCCGGAGACGCCGGCGTTGACGATCCTGCACCTCCCGCCCGCCTGCGCGAGGCGCCTTCCCAGCAGAGCGGGAAACGCCTCCTCGGGGTCGTCCAAGCCGTAGCCCGCGGTGAGGCTCGTGCCCAGGAACAGGAGGACGGGGTCGCTCGCGCGGCCGGCCGCCGTCTCGATGCCGAGGGTTGGACGCCGCGCGCCCGCTGCGTCAGCTTCAACCGGTCGCCGTTCGGTCCCGAGCGGCTCTCCGTTCCCGTCGATCTCCCCTGCGCAGGCGATCAGCGCGGCCCCAGCCACCCCGACCCGCAGCCTTGCCATGGCGGCTCCGACCCGCGACGAGGCGCTGATCGTCTCCGCCCGCGGCCTGACGCGCGCGTTCTCGAGCGGCGGGCGTCGTCTCGCAGTGCTCGAGGACGTCGACTTCGACGTGCTGCCGGGCGAATCCGTGGCCGTCACGGGTCCCTCGGGAAGCGGAAAAACCACGTTGTTGGGCCTCCTCGCCGGTTTGGACCGGCCCACGGCCGGGCGCGTCGCCGTCGACGGGCGCGACCTCGCGACGCTCACCGAAGATGAGCGGGCGGCGCTCCGGGTCAACCGGATCGGCTTCGTGTTCCAGACCTTTCACCTGCTCCCGACGCTGACGGCGCTCGAGAACGTGCTCGTGCCGCTCGAGCTCGCTCGCCCGGCCCGAATCGGGCGGCGAGCCGCTCGCGAGGCTCGAGATCGGGCCGCCGACCTGCTGGCGCGGGTGGGGATGAGCGATCGCGCCCGCCACTATCCGTCGCAGCTGTCGGGCGGGGAGCGGCAGCGCGTGGCGCTCGCTCGCGCGTTCGCGAATCGTCCGGGGATCGTCCTGGCCGACGAACCCACCGGCAACCTGGACGCGGCGACCGGAGCGGCCGTCGTCGCGACGATGGAGGCGTTGATCGAAGCCGCGGGCGCGACGCTCGTCCTGGTGACCCACGACCGAAGCCTCGCCCGGCGCATGGATCGCATCGTCGGCCTGACCGCCGGAAGGATCGCGGAGTCCTCCGGACGTCCGACGTCCAGGCGGAGGTCGCCGGGAAGTCCGTAGGTGGATCTCTTCTCCTGCCGCATGGCGTTGCGCGAGGCGCGCTCGAGCGCGCGGCGGCTGGGCGTCTACATGACCTCGATCTCGGCGGGCGTGGCCGCCCTGGTCGCGCTCCACTCCTTTCGCGACGACGTCGTGCGGTCGATCGAGGCCGAGAACCGGTCCCTGTTGGGCGCCGACGTCAGGATCTCCGGCGACCGACCGCTTCCCGACTCGTTGGCGCGCTTGGTCGATTCGCTGGTCGCCGCGGGCGTCGACGCGGCCAGGGCGACCGGCACGGTCTCGATGGCGCTGGCGCCCCGGACGGGCCGCACCCGGCTGGTTCGTCTGCGGGGCGTCGAGCCGGGCTTTCCGTTCTACGGAGAGGTCGAGACGGACCCGCCCGGCGAGTGGGAACGGCTCGCCGGACGGAAGGCCCTGCTCGACCCGACCGCGCTGGCGCAGCTGGGGCTGCGGGTCGGGGACACCGTCGTGCTGGGAGGCGTCGGATTCGCGGTGGCCGGGTCGGTCGCGGGCCTCCCCACCGACGTCGGTCCGCAGGCGATCGCCGGACCGCGCGCGTTCGTGGCGCGGGGTCGGCTCGCCGCCGCCGGGCTGCTGGGTCCGGGAAGCCTGGCGCGCCACCACGTGTACCTGCGCGTCGACGGCGACGGCGCACGCTTCGCCGCTCGACTGGACGAGGAGCGCGGAGACGCGCTCCGGTCCGCTCGGTTCACGCTCTCGAGCGCCGAGGACCACGCGCGTTCGCTCACTCGGGCCGCCGACGTTCTCGCCGACTATCTCGCGCTCGTGGGACTGGCGGCCCTGATCCTGGGCGGGGTGGGCGTCGGGAGCGCCGTGCACGTCTTCGTGCGCGGCGGCGTCGCCCGCGTCGCGACGCTTCGCTGCCTGGGCGCAACCCGCAGACAGGCGTTCGACGTCTTCCTGCTCCAGGTCGCCGCGATGGGCTTCCTGGCTTCGCTCGCGGGCGCGGGACTCGGGGTCGCCGTCCAGCGCCTTCTGCCCCTCGCGATTCGCGACGCGATCCCCGTCGAGGTGCAGGCGTCGGCGTCGCCGCTCTCGATCGTGCTGGGCCTGGCCGCGGGCGTCCTGATCTCCCTGGCGTTCGCCCTCCTGCCCCTGCTGGCCGTGCGCCGCGTGTCCCCGCTGCAAGCGTTGCGCAGGGCGGACGAAGCGCGCCCGGCGCGCGATCCGATGCGGACGTGGGTCGTGGCCGCCCTCGCGGCGACCGTCCTGACGCTGGCCGTCGCCGAGGCCCCGAGTCCCTTGGTCGGGCTCGGCTTCGCCGTCGGTCTGGCCGTCGTCGCCCTCGCGCTGTGGGCGGTCGCGGTCCTGCTCGCCTGGGCCGCCCGACGCTTCTTTCCCCGTCGCGCTCCCTGGGCCGCGCGCCAAGGCGTCGCGAACCTGTTTCGGCCGGGAAACCAGACGGTCGCGGTCACGCTCGCGCTGGGTTTCGGCGTGCTGGTGGTCGGCGTCGTTCTCCAGCTCCGGAGCAACCTCGCGCGGCAGTTGGCCGTCATGGACGCGGAGGGCGGTCCGAACGTGCTGCTCTTCGACGTGCAGGCCGATCAGGAGGTCGGCGTCCTGGACCTGGTGGCCGAGTACGCGGAGGCGCCGTCGCGCTTGGTTCCGGTCGTGACGGCGCGCATCCGTTCGCTCCGCGGCCGCGCAGTGACCGAGACGCTCGCCGCCGCGGACGGGGATGGATCGGAGCCGTGGACGCTGCGCCGCGAGTACCGGGTCACCTACCGGGCCGGCCTCGAGGACGGAGAGACTCTTGTGGCTGGACGGTGGTGGGACGACGACGCGCCCCCGAGCGCCGACCGGCTGCCCGGGATCTCGGTCGAGGAGGAGCTCGCCGCCGACCTGCGCGTCGCCGTGGGCGACGAGGTGACGTGGTCGGCGGCGGGTCGGTCGGTTCGGACCCGGGTCGCCAACCTGCGCCGCGTCGACTGGGGACGCTTCGACGCCAACTTCTTCGTCGTCTTCGAGCCCGGCGCGATCGAGACGCTGCCCCGCTCGAGCGTCGCGCTGGCGCGGGTGGCGACCGAGAAGCGCCGCGCGGACTTCCAGGAGGCGTTGGTTCGGGCCTACCCGAACGTGTCCGCGCTGGACTTGGAGACCGTCCGCGAAACCGTCGCGGCGATCTCGTCGCGAGCGGCGGCGGCGGTGCGGATTCCGGCGGCGCTGTCGACCGTCGCGGGTCTGGTCGTGATGGCGGGGTCCGTCGCGGCGACGCGGAGTCGACGCCGGCGGGAGGGCGCGCTTCTGCGTGCGCTGGGCGCGCGCAGGGCCCAGGTGCGGAGCGCCCTGCTCGGCGAGTACGCGGCGCTGGGCGCGATGGCCGCCCTCGCCGGAGGGACGCTGGCGATTCTCGCTTCGTGGATCCTCGTCGAGGCGCTCTTCGACGTCGCGTTCGTCCCCGACGCGAGCGCCGCAGCGCTCCTCTCGCTCGCCGTCGTGGGGATCGCGGTCCTCGCGGGCGGGGTCGGCGGCGGACGGCCGAGCGCGGCCTCGAGCCCTCTGTCCGAGTTGCGGGGCACGGCCGAGTAGGGCCGTTTTCCCTTGTACTCTGGGGACTGCCACCAAGCAAGGGTGCGGGCTGAACGGGGCTGCGGACGCGAAGCTCGCGCCTTGCGTGAGATGCCGCCCGTGCGCTGCGCTCCCCGTGTTGCGCACGTTCTCGAACGTCGTCCCGGCGTGTACCTGCGCGGGCGACGCGTCGCCCGCGCATCGGCCGACGCTCGGTCGCGACTCAGGCGAAGTGGCGGGCGAGCCGGCCCACGGCCCGCTCGAGGGTCCGCTTGCGCTTGCAGAAGGCGAAGCGAACGAGGGATCGACCGTCCTCGGGTCGACTGTAGAACGAGGAGCCGGGAACGGGGGCGACGCCGCACTCTCGGGCCAGAGCGTGGCTGAAGGCCACGTCGTCCAGCTCGCTCAGCGCCGAGAAGTCGGCCATGACGTAGTAGGCGCCCTGCGGCCTCGCGCAACGGAAGCCGCAGTCCTCGAGACCGTCGCAGAGAACGTCCCGCCGGCGCCGGTACGCCTCCGCCATGTCGGCGTAGTATTCGGGCCCGAGACGCTCGAGGCCCTCCGCGCACGCCTCCTGCAACGGGGCCGGAGCGCCGACGGTCAGGAAGTCGTGGACCTTGCGGATCGCCTCGGTCAGGTCGGGCGGCGCGACGACCGTCCCGACCCGCCAGCCCGTGACGCTGAAGGTCTTCGACAGCCCCGAGACGACGATCGTGCGATCGCGCATTCCGGGCAGCGCCGCCAACGGCGTGTGTTCGCCCTCGAACACGATGCGCTCGTAGATCTCGTCGGTGATCGCCAGGACGTCGCGCTCGACGCACAGGTCGGCGACGGCGCGGAGCTCCTCGGCGTCGAAGACGCGGCCCGACGGATTGTTCGGCGTGTTGACGACGATCGCCCGGGTCTTGGGCGAGAAGGCCCTCGCCAATCGGTCGACGTCGAGGCGAAAGTCAGGAGGCTCCAAGGGCACGAAGACCGGCTCGGCGCCGCACAGCGCCGCGTCCGGCCCGTAGTTCTCGTAGAACGGCTCGAGGACGATCACCTCCTCGCCGGGATCGACCGCGGCGAGCATGACCGCGGCCATCGCTTCGGTCGCCCCGCAGGTGACGGTGACCTCGCGCTCGCCGTCGATCTCCAACCCGTACCGCTGGGCGTGCTTTCGCACCAGCGCCCGGCGGAGCGAGGGCGCGCCCCAGGTGATCGCGTACTGGTTGACGTCGTCCTGGATCGCGCGGCACGCGGCGTCCTTGAGGACCTGGGGCGCCGGGAAGTCCGGGAAACCCTGTGCGAGGTTGATCGCGTCGTGACGGCGGGCGACGCGGGTCATGCCCCGGATCGTCGACTCGGTGAACGAACGTGCGCGGTGGGCGGTGCGGGTTCTCATGGCGGGCAGGGATCATGGCCGATTCCCGGCTTCCGCGCCAGTTGACCCCGGGGTTGATCCTATTTTATGTTAACGCTCGAGGAGAGAGTCGCGGTCCGAAACCAAGGCGAGGCCGATGCGCGGGGACGATTTCGAGACCGCTGGAGGTTCCGCTCGGCGGCCTTCCGCCCAACGGGAGCCGCCGGGGACGCCGCCGCCTCCGACCGCGCTCGAATTCGGATCCGCCTTCGGCGCGGCGCTGGACGGGGTGGGCGAGCGGGAGCGGATCATCGCGAGGACGCGCACCTACGCCCGCCCGCCAGAGCGGCTCGCGGCTCTGGGCGACCGCTTCGGCGTCAGTCGCGAGCGGGCGCGTCAGCTCGAGGTGCGCCTGCGGAAGCGGGTCGAGGAAGGGGCGGGGGACGCGTTGCGCGCCGCCGCCCGGTGGCTTCGGGCTTCGGTGGGCGAGGCGTGTCGGACGGACGCGTTCCGGGAGACCTTGGACGCGCTTCTCCGCGACGTCCCGACGTCGCGGAGGCTTCAGGCCGAAGTCGCGATCATGGCCGAGAGCGGATACGAGTACCTCGACGGCGCGGTCGGCGACGAGAGCTTTCGCGTTCGGGTGGCTCGCGTCAAGCTTCGGGCCCCGGACTTCACGCGCGAGGCGGGGGTGGTCCGCGAGGCGGATCTGCGCTGGGCCTTGGGCGAGGCGTCGCCGCACTGGGAGGCGATGGCGCGCAACGCCGGACTGATTCGGATCGGGGACCGGTTGGTGCTTCGCGACACGCGCCACGCTCGCGTCTTTCTGGCGCTTCAAGCGATCGGTCGTCCGGTCCGGCGTCGGGAGATCGCGGCGGCGGCCGGACTCACCGACAACTCGTCGCTCTCCAGCATGCTTTCGTCGGATGCGAACTTCGTGCGTTTCACGAAGGACAAGTGGGGCTTGGCCAAGTGGACCGACGAGCCGTACGAAGGCGTCGTCAAGGCGATCGTCAGGCGCATCGAGGACGGTGGCGGGAAGGCTCGCGTCGGCGATCTGGCGCGCGAGATCCCCGCCAAGTTCGAAGTGTTGCCCGCGACGGTGCGCAACTACATGGGCACCAGGAAATTCGAGGTCCGTGACGGATGGGTGCGCCTGGCGCGGTCGCCCGTCGCGCCGAAGGAGGCGCTCGAGAAGGCGCGCGACGTCGCATGGACGCCCGAGGGCCTGCCCGTGTTGCGCTTCCGGGTGGGCGCGCATCACCTCAAGGGCAACAGCCAGAAGGTGTCGATCGCCGTGGCGCAGCACTTGGGCGTGGGGATCGACCAGAGCCGGAGAGTCCCGTTCGCGTCGCCACCCGGCGTGGCGGCCGCCTCGGTCATCTGGCGCTCCTACGACCCGAACGGACCGGAGATGGGGCGGATGCGCGAGGCTCTGTCCGCCTGCGGGATCGAGGCCGGCGAAGACGCCTGCGTCGTTCTGGCGCCGGACGGACTTCGGATGCGCTCGCGCATCGCGGGGCTCGCGGACCGGAGGCGCTGATCGCGCGCGGGACCGGGTGGTCCGGCCCGTCGGGGCCGAGCGGACGCGGGCGGCCTACGGCCCGGCGGTTCGCGCTCTCCTGCGCCGAATCGCCAGCGCGCCCTTCGTGAGAAGGGGGACGACGAAGAACGCCAGGAAGCCCCAGGCCACGTAGCGGTACCCCACGCCGACCAGGGGGATCAGTCCCACTTGGGCGACGACGGCGCCCAGGCCCAGCATCGCCGTCGCGGTCCCGGCTCGCGCCAGCGGAGCGAACGCTCGGTCGCGCCCTCTCCAGGCCTGAGCGACCCGCTCGTTGACGGCGTGAATCAGTCCGGCTCCCGTCTCGACCAGGGTCCCCAGGAGCATGACCTGGAACGCGATCTGGAACGTGCGGGAACCGAGGAGCTCCAGCATGTGGTTGAGCGGGACGGGGACGTCGACGATCGCCGGGTACTCGCCCGCGATGGACGCGAGAAAGAACAGCCCCGGGAGCATCGCGACGGGTCCGGTGAGCAGGCCCGCGACGCAAGCGTCCGCACGGTTCCTCAGGTGTCGCGCGGCGACGAGCACGGCCGGGAGGACGCCGAGGTTGTAGCCGGCGTACGCGAACCCGTCCGAGAGCCAGCCTTCCCCGATCGGCGCCGTCGCGAAGGAGGCGTGGATGTCGGGTCCGAAGGCGCTCAGGCACATCGCGAAGAAGACCAGATAGACGACGTAGAGGACGCCCGACCACCCGGCGAGAGCCCTCTCGATCCGTCGGCTTCCCCCGGCCGCCAGCAGCCCGGTCAGCGCGAGGACGCCCAAGACGCCCGCCAGGCGCGGACCGCGAAAGGCGACGTGGACGATCTCGCCCGCGGAGGCCGCGACGACGGCCAGCACGATCATGGTCAGAGCGATGTACAGCGCTTCGAGAACGACCCAGCCGCGACCCAGGAGCGTCTCGAAGAAGGCGCGGTAGTCGAATGCGGAGAAGACGCGCGCGAACTCGTAGCTGACGGCGCAGACCACGCTCCAGACGGCGGTCGCGACCGCCATGGCCAGAAGTCCGCCCAACGGACCGTGGGAGAGGAAGTACTCGGCGAGTTCCCGCCCCGTCCCGTAGCCGCCCGCGACGACGACCGACTGGAAGAGGAAACCCGGGAGGAGCCATCGGCGCAGCGCGCTCACGGCGAAGCGTCGTCCGGGATCAGGGCCACGGCGCGCCGTCCCGAAGAGCCCGCGCGATCAGGTCGTCGTCCACGTTGCCCCCGGACACGACGGCCACGGCCCGCGCTGCCCGAGGCACGGGGACGCGGCCGTGCATCAGCGCGGCGACCGCTGCGGCCCCCGAGGGCTCCGCGAGCAGCTTGGCTCGGGTCAGCAACAGACGCTGCGCGCTCAGGATCTCCTCGTCGGACACGAGCGCGACGTCGTCGACGAACGCCTTGGCGGTTCGGTAGGCGAGCTCGCCCGCCATGGGCGGCGCAAGTCCGTCGGCGATCGTGTCCGTGTCCGCCAGCTCGACGGGCCGACCGGCGTCCAGGCTTCTTCGCAAGGCGCACGCCCCGGTCGGCTCGACCCCGAAGACGCGCATGCGACCGCCCTGGCTGGCCAGCATGCCCTCGGCGGCCAACGCGCCCGCCACGCCGGCGAGCTGTCCCCCGCCGCCCACCGGCACCACGACCACGACGTCGCCGTCGCCGACGTCTTCGGCGATCTCGAGCGCGAGCGAGCCGTGGCCGATCGCGACCCGAACGTCGTCGAAGGGATGCAGGTAGGTCAGCCCGTCGCTGTCGGCGAGGCGTTCGGCTTCGCGGAACGCGTCGCGCGACGTCGCGACCCGCGCGACCCGGGCGCCGTAGCCCCGGGTCGCCTCGACCTTGGCGCGCGACGCGGTTCGGGGCATCGCGACGACGGCCCGGGCGCCGCGCCGACGAGCCGCCCAGGCGACCGCCTGGGCGTGATTGCCCGCCGAGACGGTGACCACGCCCCGACGCCGCTCCTCGTCTCCCAGGGCGGCGACGGCGGCGAGCGCGCCGCGCACCTTGAAGGAGCCGGTCTTCTGGAGGTTCTCGCATTTGAGGTGCGCGCTCGCGCCGATCGCGTCGCCCAGCGTGCGGAAGGAGAGGAGCGGGGTTCGGTGCAGGACGTCGGCGACGAGCGTCCGGGCGCTGCGGAAATCCCCTCGAGTCGCCCAATCGACCATTCGTTCCGCCTCCTTGCCCGCCTCGGTCCCCCCGACGCTCCCCATCGTCCCTCGTCCGCGCCCCTCGAAGGACCGGACGGCGGCGATGCGCGCGCGCTTCGGGCTCGGACGACCCGAACGAAACCGTTGCGCCTCGAGCGCGCGGACGTGAGCTTTCAGCCTCGAGGGTCAGAGTAGGCCTTCGCGCGGACCCGACACAACTTCGCATAGGAGGGCGTCGTGAGGATCCACATGCGGCTGACCGGTACTCTCGTTCTGGCTTGCGTCCTGGCGCCCGCTGCGACGGCGGCCCAGGGACAAGGCGAAATCGCGGGTCGGGTGGTGGACGCCGAGACCGGTCGCCCGCTCGCCGGCGCCGCGGTCGAGGCCGTGGGACGAGCGGCTGCGGCGGAGACCGACGCGTCGGGTCGCTTCGCGCTCGAGCTCCCCTCCGGCGCGCACTCCCTGGTGGTGACGTCGGTCGGCTACGAGACGACGCGCGTGGACGGCGTCGACGTCGCCGACGGGGCGACGACCGACCTCGAGATCGCCTTGCGCTCCCAGGCCCTGGTCCTCAATCCGATCGTCGTGACGGCGTCGCGCCGGCAGGAGAAGGCGCTCGACGCGCCGGCGTCCATCAGCGCCGTGTCCGCCGACGAGATCGCCCGGGTCGCGGCCACTTCCGTGGCCGATCACGTGCGGGCGCTTCCCGGCGTGGACGCCGCCCGCACCGGGATCAACCAGTCGGCGGTGGTGGCCCGGGGCTTCAACAACGTCTTTTCCGGGTCGTTGCTGACGATCGTCGACAACCGGTACGCGCGCGTGCCGTCGCTGCGCTTCAACGCCTACAACATGTTCCCGACGACCGATCTCGACGTCGAGCGCATCGAGGTGTCGCTGGGGCCGGGCGCCGCCCTCTACGGGCCCAACGCGGCGAACGGCGTGATGCACGTCGTCACGTCGTCGCCGATCGACAGGCCGGGGACGAGCGTCTCGCTCGCCGGGGGCGAGAGATCGGTGTTCCACGCCCAGTTCCGCACCTCGATCGCCCCGTCCGAGCGCTTCGGGATGAAGTTCTCGGGCCAGTACTTTCGCGGCACGGACTGGAGCTACGAGGACCCGCAGGAGCTGAGTCCGCGCGACAACGCGAGCCGCAGGCACACCGCCAGCGCCCGCTTCGACTATCGGTTCGGCGACGACGGCGAGGTCGTCCTCGCGACGGGAACGTCCAACATCGGCCGCGGCGTCGAGATGACGGGGATCGGTGCGGCCCAGATCCAGGGTTGGGCGTACCACTTCGGCCAGGCCCGGGTCTCGAAGGGGCGGTTCTTCGCCCAGGCCTTCCTCAACCTCACGAACGCGGGCGACGAGACGTTCCTGCTGCGGACCGACGAGGGCGTCGTCGACATGTCGCGCACCATGGCAGCGCAGTTTCAGCACGGACTGGACTGGGGGACGCGGCAGAGCTTCGTCTACGGAGTCGACTGGCAGCGCACCGATCCGCGCACGGAGGGCACCGTCTTCGGGCGCTACGAGGACGACGACGTGATCTCGGAAGTGGGTGCGTATCTGCACTCGGTGACCTCGCTCGGGGACCGCGTGGATCTGGTCGGGGCGATCCGCGTCGACGACCACGACCGTCTGGGCTCCGTGAACTTCGCGCCCCGGGCCGCCCTGGTCGTCAAGCCGAACGAGAACCAGAACCTGCGCTTCACCTTCAACAGGGCGTTCGCGACGCCGACGACCACGAACCTCTTCCTGGACATCGTGGCCGGGCGGATCCCCGGCACCCCCTTCGCCATCCGCGCCCGGGGCGTGCCCGCCGGCGGATTCTCCTTCGACGCCCGCTGCGAGGGCGGCGAGATGTCCCTCTGCATGCGAACGCCCTTGGCGCCGGGTCGGTCGCTGCCCGCCAACGCCGCCCTTCTCTGGGACGGCCTGGTGGACTTCCTGGCCGCCGCCGACGCCAGCCTCGCGGCCCTTGCGCCGTGGCTCAAGGGCCCGGGCGCGAACCCCGGCGACCCCGAGCTCGGCACGGTGCTCAGGCGCCTCGACCAGGTGGCCGCCGGGACGGGCGGAGACCCGTTTCCGCTCAACGACGCGCCCGTCGAAGGCATCGACGAGCTGACCTCGACGATCAACAACACCTTCGAGGTCGGGTACAAGGGTCTGATCGGGGATCGTCTTCTGCTGGCCATGGACGTCTACCGGGCCCGGATCGAGAACTTCGTGGGCCCGCTGCGCATCGTTACGCCCAACGTCTTCTTGGATCCGGCCAGCGCTCAGGCCTTCGTGCTCCACCGGCTCGATCCGGCGATCCGCGCGGGACTGCTGACGCCGGAGCAGGTGGCCCAGGTCGTCGGCGTCGTCGCCTCCGTCCCGCTGGGGACCGTGGTGCCGGATCAGGTCGAGTCGCCCGACTTGCTGGTGACGTACCGGAACTTCGGGGAAGTGGACTACTGGGGAGCGGACCTGGCCGCCCAGGTCGTCGTCTCGGACCGGTTCCGCGTCGACGGGAGCTACTCGTTCCAGAGCGACGAGTGCTTCGACTTCAACGCGGACGGGAACTGTCGCAGCTCGGACGACGTGGCCCTGAACGCCCCGAACCACAAGGGATCGCTCGGGCTGACCTACGACGACCGCGCCCGCGGCCTGTCCGCTCAGGCTCGCGTGCGCGCCAGCGCGGGATTCCCGATGAACTCCGGCGTCTACGTCGGCGACGTCCAAGGCTACGGGGTCTTGGACGCGAACGTCGGGTATCGGTTGCCGTTCCAGCCCGAGGCGCGGGTGTCTTTGACGGCGACCAACGTGCTGAACAACATGCATCGCGAATTCGTGGGCGCGCCCGAGATCGGGCGACTGCTCCTGCTGCGCCTGCAGTACGACTTCCGGTGACGGGCGTCGAAAAAGGGGGGCGCCGGTGACCACGGGCGCGAAGCGTCGGCGCCAGGCGAAGGTGCTCGAGATCGTCAGGGAGCGTCGAATCCCCCATCAGGAGGCCCTGCGGGAGATCCTGGCGGGCGAGGGCTTCGCGGTCGCCCAGGCGACCCTTTCGCGCGACATCCGGGACCTCAGACTGGTCAAGGTGACCGGGGCCGGAGGCAAGCCCCACTACACCTTGCCCGAGGAGTGGGACCACAGCCCTCCGCTGGATTCGACCCTGCCCACGCTCTTCGTCTCGGCCGAGGCCGTGGGCAACCTGATCGTCGTGAGAACCCTGAGCGGCGGCGCCCACACCGTGGCGTCGGGAATCGACTGGGAGGAGTACGAGGGCCTGGTGGGCACGATCGCGGGCGACGACACCGTGCTCATGATCGCTCGGGACGCCGACGCCGCTCGCGCCGTGGTCGGCGAGCTCGAGGACGTCGCCGCGACGGACTAGATCCGGCGTCGCCGTCTCCGGCGGCGGATGCGATGCGCAAAGCGAACCCGGACCGCCCTTGCCGTTGCCCCACCGTGTGCATATTATTTCAGCGTAGATGAAACAACATCGCATTTGCGATCGCGTGACGCTCGGGTCGCGGTCCGAGCGCGTCGGCGATGCGCGCCCTTGGCGGGAGACGCGCGGACTCCGGCGCGAACGGGTCGCGGCCCGCAGCGACGGCGATCGAGGGCCGGAGGAGGACGCGAGACCGTGAAGATCGTGCTGGGGTATTCGGGGGGTTTGGACACGTCGGCGATCGTGCCCTGGCTGAAGGAGACCTACGACGCCGACGTCGTGTGCATGGCCGCCGACTTGGGCCAGCGGGGCGGCGTCGACCGCTTGGCCGGCAAGGCGCTTGCGACCGGGGCGTCGGCGTTCTTCGGCGAGGACCTCAGGGAGGACTTCGTGCGTCGCCACGCGCTGCCCGTCCTCAGGGCGGGGGCTCTGTACAGTCGCAAGTACATGCTGGGGACGGCCATGGGGCGTCCTTTGATCGCGCGCCGCATGGTCGAGGTCGCCCGCCGGATCGGAGCCGACGCCCTGGCCCACGGCTGCACGGGCAAGGGGAACGACCAGTTGCGCTTCGAGATGTCCTTCGCGGCCCTGGCGCCCGAGCTCCGAGTGGTGGCGCCTTGGAGGCGGTGGGACATCGAGTCCCGGGAGGACGCCTTCGCCTACGCCCGGGCGCGCGGCGTCCCCCTCGAGGGCGTCGACGAGGAGAAGCTGTACTCCCGCGACGAGAACCTCTGGCACGTCAGCCACGAGGGAGGGCCGCTCGAGGATCCGGCGAACGCCCCCGGCGCCGACGTGTTCCTCTGGACCCGCGACCCCATGGACGCGCCGGACCGACCGCTCGACGTCGAGCTCGGCTTCGTGGCGGGCGTCCCCGTCGCGATCGACGGTCGCCCCCTCGATCCGCTGCCTCTGCTGGAGCAGCTCAACGAGATGGGGTCGGAGCACGGCGTGGGCCGAGCCGACGTCGTCGAGGACCGCGTCGTCGGGATCAAGTCGCGCGGCGTCTACGAGACCCCTGGGGGCACGATCCTGCTGCGCGGCCTCCAGGAGCTCGAGCAACTCACCCTCTCGCGGCCGTGCCTCGCGCTCAAGGACGACCTTGCGCCCCGCTACGCCGACCTCGTCTACGAGGGCCGGTGGTGGACGCCGGAGCGCGAAGCCCTGGACGCGCTGGTGGACTCGTTGGCGGCGCGCGTCTCGGGGACGGTGCGGTTGCGGCTCTACAAGGGGCGGGCGACGGTGCTCGCCCGCTCGGCGCCGGCCTCGCTGTACGACCTCGAGCTGGCCAGCTTCGGCGCGAGCGAAGGCTACGCGCACGCCGACTCCTCGGGGTTCATGAAGATCTCGTTGCTGCCCCAGCGCGCGCTCGCGCTTCAGCGGCGGATGGCGGCTCGGGCTCGGGACGACGGGCCCGAAGCGGCGCCCGCGCCCGTTCGAGCGGACGCCGCCGGGCGCGGTTGACGCGGAAGGTGGCGACCGAGCCTTCTCCTCCGGCGGCCCGGGAGGGGACGCCGGATCCGGGGCGCGGACACGCGCTCTGGGGCGGCCGCTTCCGATCCCCGCTCGCGCCCGAGATGGAGGCGCTGAACCGATCCCTGGACGTGGACTGGCGTCTCTGGCCCCACGACGTCCGGGGCAGCCGGGCCTGGGCCCGCGCGCTCGAGCGCGCGGGCGTCCTCGCGCCCGCCGAGGTCGCCCGGATCGACGAGGGGCTGCGTCGCGTGGCCCGGCGGCTCGAGGGGCTCCCCGGACCCGCGGGCCTGGACGACGAGGACGTGCACACGGCCGTCGAGCGTCTCCTGATCGACGAGATCGGCCCCTTGGGCGGGAAGCTGCACACCGGCCGGTCGCGAAACGACCAGGTGGCCACGGATCTCCGGCTCTGGGGAAAGGCGGCGATGGACGACCTCGGGCGTCGGCTTGCGGCGCTCACCCGGACGCTGCTGGACAAGGCGGGCGAAGTTGCGGGCGTCGCGATGCCCGGCTACACCCACCTGCAGCGAGCCCAGCCCGTGCCGGCGGGTCACTGGCTGATGTCCAGGGCCTGGCCTCTGGTTCGCGACTTGGGCGCGCTCGCGGCCGTGCGCCGCGAGTGCGACTCGATGCCGCTGGGATCCGGCGCGCTCGCCGGGTGCCCGTTCGCCGTGGATCGCCGCGCGCTGGCCGACGACCTCGGGTTCCGCGCCGTCTCGGAGAACTCGATGGACGCCGTCGGAGACCGGGACTGGGCGGCGCGCCTGATCTTCGTCGCGGCGCTCGCGGGCGTGCACCTGTCGCAGCTGTCCGAAGACCTGGTGGTCTTCTCGAGCGCCGAGTTCGGCTTTCTGCGGGTGGGCGAGGGGTTCGCGACGGGCTCGTCGCTGATGCCCCAGAAGCGCAACCCGGACGTCGCCGAGCTCGTGCGCGGGAAGTCGGGTCGACTCCTCGGCAACCTGACGGCCGTTCTGACGGTGCTCAAGGGGCTGCCCGCGGGCTACAACCGCGACCTCCAGGAGGACAAGGAGGCGCTCTTCGACTCCGTCGACACGCTGGCTCTGGCGCTGCCCGCGCTTCGGGGCGCCGTCGCCGGGACGACGCTGGACGCCGAGCGCGCCGGCCGGGCGCTCGGCGCCGAGCTCTTCGCCACCGATCTCGCCGACTACCTGGTCCGCAAGGGAGTGCCGTTTCGAGAGAGCCACGGAGTCGCGGGCGCGCTCGTGCGGAAGGCCGAAGCGCGCGGCCTCCCCCTGGACGCCCTGTCGCTCGACGACATGCGCGACGCGCACCAGGCGTTCGAGGAGGACGTCGCCCGCGTCTTCGACGCCGCGGCCTCGATCGAATCCAGAGCCGCGACGGGGGGCTCGGCCGCAGCGGCCCAGGAGGCGCAGCGAGTCGCGCTGGCCGCCGCTCTCGATCGCGCGGAGCGCCGGTTCCGGGAGCGATAGGGGTCCCTCGAGCTCGGCCCCAAGCGCAGTCCGATCGGCGGGAGAGGGCGGGGAAGCGGCCCTCCCTGGCGGGCCGGAGCCTGGCGGAGGCGCGGCCCTAAAGCGCTTTCGCGGCCGCCGCCGCGAAGACCTCGAGGCCGGCCATCAAGTCGGAGAACTCGTCGAACGTCAACGACTGGTCTCCGTCGGACAGGGCGCTCTCCGGATCCGGGTGCACTTCGACGATCAGCCCGTCCGCCCCGGCGGCCACGGCCGCGAAGCTGAGCGGCGCCACCAGGTCGCGGCGCCCTCCCGCGTGGGAGGGGTCGGCGACGACGGGCAAATGGGTCTCCGACTTGAGCCAGGGAATCGCGGCCAGGTCGAAGGTGTTGCGCATCTCGGCGCCGAAGGTGCGAATGCCGCGTTCGCAGAGGACCACCTGCATGTTGCCCTTGTTCATCACGTATTCGGCCGCCAGCAGCAGGTCCTTGAGCGTCGCCGACATGCCCCGCTTGAGCAGGACCGGTCGCTGCAGCTGGCCCACCTCTCTCAGCAGCGCGAAGTTCTGCATGTTGCGCGCTCCGATCTGCAGCATGTCGGCGTAGCTGGCGACCAGTTCGGCGTCCCGGGGATCCAGGACCTCGGTCACCACGGGGAGGCCCGTGGCGTCGCGCACCTCCGCCAGAATCCGAAGTCCGTCCTCCTTCAGGCCGTCGAAGGAGTAGGGAGACGTGCGCGGCTTGAAGGCACCGCCGCGGAGCAGGGCGGCGCCCGCCCCGGCCACGGCGGCGCCCGTGGCCTTCATCATCTCGGCCCCCTCGACCGAACACGGGCCGGCCGCGACGAGGCAGGCCCCGCCGCCGAACGCCCGATCGCCGACTTGGACCCTGCTCGTCCGATCCGCCTGGAAGTCCCGCGCCGCCAGCTTGTAGGGCCGCATGACCGGGTGGACGGACTGCACTCCCGGGACGGAAAGCAGCGACACGTCGGCCAGGCGCGCCTCGTCCCCGATGCACCCGACGATCGTCCTCGACTCGCCCTTCGAGACGTGGGTGCGGAGTCCCAGCGACTCGACGCGCTCGCGAATGCGGTCGAGTTGTTCCGGCGTGACGTCCTTGGTCGCGACGATGATCACGGGATTGCGGTCTCGGCGGTTCGGGAAGGGGCTGCGGGGCGGCGACGCTCGGGCCGCGCATCGAAGATGGCACAACGTCCGCCCAAGTGTACGGGTCCCCTCGAGCCGCGGCTCTGCCGGCCGCCGCGGACCGACGCTCCCGCCTGGCAGCCCCGGCTCGCAGCGGGTAGATTTCCGGGTCATGAGCACTCGAGACACGCGGGCTCGGCGTTGGCTCCTCGGCTCGTCGACGACCTGAAGCGGGAGGCGGGGCGCAGCGCCGCCCGCCGCGTCCGGTCGGGCATGCGCCTGGGGCTGGGGAGCGGCTCGACGATCGCGCACTTTCTGGTCGCGTTGGGCGAACGCATCGCGGCGGGCCACGTCGAGCGGGTGGTCGGCGTGCCCACCTCGGTGGCGACGGAGCGAGCCGCGCGCGATCTGGGGATTCCCTTGGGGAGGCTGGCCGAAGTGGGGACCCTCGACCTCGCGGTGGACGGAGCCGACGAAGTGGATCCTGGGCTCGACTTGATCAAGGGGCTGGGCGGCGCCTTGCTGCGCGAGAAGATGGTGGCCCAGGCCTCGAGGCGCATGCTCGTCGTCGTGGACGAATCGAAAGGGGTCCGGCGGTTGGGCGAGCGGGCGCCGGTGCCCGTCGAGGTGGTTCCGTTCGAGTTCGAGTGCCACGAGACGTGGCTGGCGGCGCTCGGCGCCGCCCCGACCGTCCGGCTGGATGGCTCCGGGGCGCCCTACGCGACCGACAACGGAAACCGAGTGATCGACTGCCGCTTCCCCGAGGGGATCCCGGATCCCGCCGCGCTGGAAGCCGCGTTGTCCGCGCGGGCCGGGGTGGTCGAGTCGGGCCTGTTCCTGAGCATGGCGGACGAGGCGATCGTCGCCGGCCGCAGCGGGGTCAGGCGGGTGCGGCGGCGAGGGACGTGAGCGCTCGCCCGTCTCCGGCGATCAAGATCGCGCCGTCGATCCTCTCCTGCCGGTTCGCCGAGCTGGGCGCGCAGGTGGGCTCCGTCGACCGGGCCGGCGCGGAGTGGATCCACGTCGACGTGATGGACGGTCGCTTCGTGCCGACGATCACCGTCGGCCCGTTGATCGCGCAGGCCGTCCGCGACGTCACCGCTCGCACTCTCGACGTGCACCTCATGGTCGAGGATCCGGCTCGCTGCGTCGGCGACTTCGCCCGCGCCGGCGCCGACTGGATCACCGTGCACGTCGAGGCGTGTCGGCACCTGCACCGCACGCTGCGCGCCATTCGCGACCTGGGCGCCAAGGCCGGAGCGGCCCTGAATCCGGCGACCCCTCTGGTCGCCGTCGAGGACGTGATGGACGACCTCGACCTGCTCGTCGTCATGTCGGTCGACCCGGGGTTCGCCGGGCAGGCCTTCATCCCCCGCTCCGTGGACAAGGTGGCCCGGGCGCGCGCCATGATCGACGCGCGCCGACCGGGAGAGATCGAGCTCGAGGTGGACGGGGGCGTGGACGCGACGACGGCGCCCGCGCTGGTCGACGCCGGCGCGACCGTTCTTGTCGCCGGATCGGCCGTCTTCGGGCACCCGGACGGTCCTGGCGCCGGAATCGCCGCGATCCGCTCCTCCATCGACCGCCCGCGCGGAGACGCGGACTGAGCCATGGCCGAGATTCTTCACGAACGCGAGCTCCCTTTCCCCGTCGAGCGCGTCTTCGACTGGCACATGCGGCCCGGCGCGCTCGAGCGCTTGCTGCCCCCTTGGGAAGACGTGCGGGTCGTCGGTCGCGAAGGGGGCATCGAAGACGGCGGCACGGTGCGCGTGCGCATCCGCAGGGGTCCGCTCAAGGTGGACTTCAGCGTCCGGCACACGGCGTTCGAGGCCGATCGGCTCTTTCGCGACGAACAGGTCTCCGGCCCGATGGGCTCGTGGACGCACAGCCACGAGTTCGATCCCAAGGGCGCGAACGCCTGCGTCGTCCGCGACCGGATCGACTATGAGCCGCCCCTGGGCGCGGCCGCCAAGGCGCTGGCGAGCTCCACGATCGAGAACGAGGTCAAGCGCCTCCTGCGGTTCCGCAACCGACGACTGCTCGGCGATCTCCGACGCCACGCCGCCTACGACGGACCGCCCCTGCGCGTCGCCGTCACGGGCGCCAACGGCTTCGTCGGCAGGGCCCTCGCGGACTTCCTCACCACCGGCGGCCACGAGGTCTTGCCGATCGTGCGGCGGCGGCCCCGGCGCGACCGGGGCGAGATCTTCTGGGACCCGATGGAGCGCAGGATCGAGGGGCGCCGCCTCGAGGGGGTCGACGCGGTGGTGCACCTCGCGGGCGAGAGCCTGTCGCGCGGCCGCTGGAGCCCGGCCAAGAAGGAGTCCATCCGGCGGAGCCGGATCGTGGGGACGCGTCTGCTGGTCGGCGCTCTGACGCGCTTGCGCCGACCTCCGCGGGCGCTGGTCTCCGCGTCGGCGATCGGATACTACGGCGACCGGGGCAGCGAGAAGCTGGACGAGCGCAGCCGACCCGGCAGGGGGTTTCTGGCGGACCTGTGCCGCGAATGGGAAGCCGAGGCCCTCAAGGCCGAGCGGGCCGACGTCCGCGTGGTGACGCTGCGCACGGGTCTCGCGCTCAGTCCGTCGGGCGGCGCGCTGGGGACGATGCTGCTCCCGTTCAAGCTCGGCGCGGGCGGTCGCCTGGGGTCCGGGCGACAGTACGTGAGCTGGATCGACCACGACGACCTCGTTGGCCTGATCTTCCACGCGACGACGACGCCGGCCCTCGCGGGCCCCGTCAACGCCACGGCGCCGCACCCGGTCCCCAACGCCGCCTTCACGACGATCCTCGGGCGCGTGCTGCGCCGCCCGACGTTGCTCCCGGTGCCCAGCCTGGCGGTCAAGGGCCTCTTCGGCGAAATGGGCCAAGCCCTGCTGCTGGAAGGCGCGCGAGTGCTTCCGCGCGCCGCCCGCGGCAGCGGCTTCCGCTTCGAATTCGAGGGACTCGCCGAGTCGCTGGCCTTCCAGTTGGGACGCCCGCGGCCCGCGTCCTGAGGTTCGGAAGAGAAGTCCGGCCGACGATGTCCGCCACGCGGGGGTTGCGCCGCAAAGACCTGTCGCCCGACCCCATCCGCCAGTTCGGCGTCTGGTTCCGGAAGGCGACCGAGAGCCCGGCCGTCGAGTTTCCCGAAACGGCGTGCCTCGCGACGCTGGGTCCCGACCGGACGCCGGAGGCGCGGATGGTGCTCATGAAGGACTTCGGCCGCCGGGGGTTCGTGTTCTTCACCAACCTGGGGTCGGGCAAGGCGAGGGCGATCGACGCGCACCCCAGGGCCGGCATGACGTTTCACTGGCAGCCGCTGGGTCGCCAGGTGCGCGTCCGCGGGTCGGTGCGGCCGGTCTCCGCCGACGAGGCGGACCGCTACTTCGCGACCCGGCCCAGGGAGAGCCGGATCGGCGCGTGGGCATCGCTGCAGAGCCGGGAGCTGGCGAGTCGCGACGAGCTGGAGGCCCGGGTTCGCGACGCGCGCGCGCGGTTCTCCGGTCGCGACGTGCCCCGGCCCGACCACTGGTCGGGGTTTCGGATCGCGCCCGACGCGATCGAATTCTGGCAGGAGGGCGCCTCGCGCCTGCACGACCGGTTTCTGTACCTGCCCTCTGGCGAGGGCGGCTGGGTGCGGCGCCGACTGTATCCGTGAGCGAGAGGCCCCGCGTCGGTCGTTGCCGCGACGGCGGGGCCGATCCTCGCGAGTCCCGGGGCTCCCGCTCGCTTTATCCAGGGTGCGGGCATCCAGGGTGCGGGCGGCGGGAAGGCCGTGAGTCGAGTCGACCGCGAATTTGCGATCGCGACTTGATCGCCCCATGATGGGGAGGACGTCAATGAACGGACTCCAAGCCGGGTCGGCCGACTGGTCGCCCCAGGTCTTGGCCTCGACCGGACGGGTAGGCGCCCGAAGCCCTCTGCGGCGCGGGCCGACGCGAGGTCGGGGGCGGTCCGGAGTGCACGGGAGTGTGCCATGAACCAATCATCGTCAGATTTTGTTGACTCCCGCGGTTGGGAGCGCGGGTTGGCCCGCCGACGGCTTCGCCGTTTGGTCCCGGCGGCCTTCGCGGGCCTCGCGTTTCTCGTGGGGGGGGGGCAGGCCCAAGCGCAGCAGGCCGGCATCATCACCGGGGTCGTGTCCGACGTGGCCACGGGCCAGACGCTCGAGTCCGCCGTGGTCACTCTGGACGGCGCCACGTCTGGCGTCCTGACCAACTCCGCGGGTCGCTACGTCGTCTTGGGCGCCTCGCCCGGCTCTCACGAGGTGACCTTCGAGATCCTCGGCTACGAGACGGCGACGCTGACGGTCCAGGTCGCCGCCGGCGAAACGGCGACGTTGAACGCGGAGCTCACTATGCGGGCTCTGCGGGTCCAGGAACTAGTGGTGACGGGCGTGGCGCGCGCCACGCCCAAGGTCAAGCTCCCGTTCGTAGTGGAGAAGGTGGATGTCGCCGCCGCGCCGGTTCCCGCGATCTCGGCCGAGTCGTTCCTGGTGGGCAAGGTGCCCGGGATCAAGGTCGTGGGCGGCTCGGGGCAACCCGGAGGCACGGGGGACATTCTGTTGCGGGGCGCGACGTCCATCAACGGCAACCAGGATCCCTTGATCATCGTGGACGGGGTGATCACCACGAGTTCCTTTTCGGACGTCGTGGCGCTGGACATCGAGTCGATGGAAGTCGTCAAGGGTGCCGCCGGCGCTTCGCTGTACGGTTCCAGGGCGGCGAACGGCGTCATCCAGATTCGGACCAAGCGCGGGACGGGATTCGGCGGAAGGGACTACAGCCAAGTCGTGTTTCGGAACGAGACGGGCCAGGATCGCCTGCAGGGTTCGGTTCAGCTCTCCGAGAACCACCCGTGGCGGACGAACGCGAACGGAGACTTGGTCGACGTCAACGGCGACGTCATCACCGACATCACGGATCCCGACGCCACCAACCCCGACCTGAACGGAGACAACGTTTTCACGTCGTTCCAGAACAACGACTGGCCGTCTTCCCTGCCTCTCTATGACCAAGTGGACCGAGTCTATTCTCCAGGCACCTTCATGTCGAATTACGCCGTCGTCGAGGGCAGAAACGGCGACACCAACTACAGGTCCTCGTTTGAATGGCAAACCGAGAGCGGAATCCTCTCTAAGTACAACGACGGGTTCGATCGCAAGGGATTCCGTGTGAACATGGACCATAACGTCAAGAGCAACCTCAGCGTTTCGCTCAGTACCGCCTACACGGAATCCGAACAGGAAGACCTCGGCTCTGCGCCATTTTACGACCTGACTTTCATGGGCCCGTACGTCGATCTGCTCAAGCGGGACCCCAGCACCGTCGGGGCTCGGCACTGTCCGCCGGAGGGTTGCCTCTACGTCAACCCGGATCCGTTGTCGAACCAGGACAATCCCCTCTACCACTTCGAATTGATCGACAATCGCGATTGGGCAGAGACGACCAAGGCGTCGGCCTCGGTGCGCTGGAATCCCTTTTCTTGGATGGACGTCGAGGGTCTGTTCGGAATGGACAGGCTCGCATGGCGCCAGACCAATATCTCTCCGGCGGGGCGGCAGACCGAAGAGGGTTCGATCACCGAAGGCACGCTTCGCAAAGATCAAGTGCACAGGCAGAACGTCAACGGCGAACTGACCGCGTCGTTCAATCGCGCTTTCGGAGACTTGGCGACGCGCACGCGGCTTCGCTACCTCCAAGAGAGCAGGCACTACGAGTCGTTTCGCTCGGACGGATCCGATTTCAGGGCGGCCGGCGTTCCGAGGCTGAACAACTTGGACCCTGAGAGCTACAATGGCGAGTCCTACGTTGATGACATTCGGTCGGAAGGGTATTTTCTGATTACCGCTTTGGACTACAAGGGCAAGTACATCGTCGATGCCCTCGCGCGCCGGGACGGATCGAGCCTGTTCGGCGAGAACGAGAGGTGGCACACCTACTACCGCACTTCGCTCGCGTGGAGGCTGGCCCAGGAGAGCTGGTGGCCCTTGGACGACGTCAACGAGTTTAAGCTGCGTTGGTCATTGGGGACCGCTGGACGCCGGCCGGAATTCGCGAATCAGTACGAGACTTACGACGTCGAGGGCGGCACGATTCGTCCGGTGACCTTGGGCAACAAGAACCTCAAGCCTCAGAAGTCGACCGAGAACGAGTTTGGACTGGACATGGTTCTCTTCAACGCCGCGAGCACGGGGATCACCTACGCGAGTACGGTTTCAACGGACCAGATCGTCAACGTTCCGTTGCCCAAAGCCGGAGGTTTCACCTCGCAGTGGCAGAACGCCGGAACGCTGGAGTCCAACTCGTGGGAGTACTATCTCGAGGTGCCGATCATTAGTAGCGACCAATTGGGCTGGAATGTCAGGTTCAATTTGGATCGCACCAGAATGAACATCGACAAGCTGGATCGGCCGGCTTACCGCGCCGGCTATTTTTATGTTCGCGACGGCGAGGTCTTCGGCGCGATGTATGGAGCCAAATGGGCTTCTTCGTGCGACGACTTGCCGATGGGCGCTCCCTGCGATCAATTCCAAGTCAACGACGACGGACTGATGGTTTGGACGGGATCGTCCGACTACACGGACGGCATATCCAGCGGTCTTTGGGGCACCGACAGCGAAGGCATGACGGGCGACGACGTCTTCCAGTGGGGCATGCCGGTTCGCATGTTCGGAGAATGCGAGAGCCGTCGCCAGGGCGGTACTGGGTGCAAGGACTTTCTTTACCTTGGGAACACCACACCCGACATCAACTTGAGCCTAGTCAACAGTGTGCGGTGGCGCGGCCTCTCTTTTCACACCCTCTTTGACGCCGAGGTGGGCGCGGACATCTACAACCAGACGCGGCAGTGGGCCTACCGGGAAAATCGCTCCGGCGACCAGGACCAAGCAGGCAAGTCGGAAGGCCTCATGAAGCCAGTGGCCTACTACCAGCGGCTGTATAACACCAACGCGGTGAACGGCTGGTTTGTGGAGAAGGGCACGTTTGTGAAGTTGCGCGAGCTGTCCGTGCGGTATTCGCTCAGTCCCGACTGGATCGATTCTGTGTTCCGGGGCAGGCTCACCGGAGCCGAGATCAACTTGATCGGCCGCAACTTGCTGACTTGGACGGACTACACGGGATACGATCCCGAGGTCGGCGGAAGCGACAGTGGGCAAACCACGAACGCGCAAGGGGGGTCGGACGTGATCGGTCGGGTCGACGACTATCAATATCCGAACTTCCGCACCCTGACCGCGAGCCTGCAGTTGACGTTCTAGCCGACTTCGGAGTCGAGAACGTCGATAGGCGATCACATGCAATATGGGAGATGAAATGACGATGGCGACGACTAGAGAGATGCGGTCGGTCGGCGCGCGGTGGTTGGCGGTTCTGTTGTTGCCGTTGATCGGCGGGTGCGTGGACCTCGACGTGACGAACCTCAACGACCCGGACCGCGAGAGGGCGATTTCCAGCGCCACGGACGTCGAAGCCCTGATTTCGGGAGGGTTTCAGCCGTGGTGGCAGACGTCTCACCACAGCTATCCGGCATCGGCGTTGAGCACGGCTGCGGATGCGCACTCCTCCTCGTGGGGCAACTGGGGGATGCGGGACTCGGGGTGGGAGCCCCGTAAGTCGTACAACAACGACCCTTCGTACAGCTACAACAACATGGCGGAATCGCCGTGGGAGTTCTCGTATCGATCTCTAGCGGCGGTCAGGGACGGCCTGCTCGCGATCGAGGGAGGGCAGCGGATCCAGGAAGGGGACGGGCCGGACAACACGGAGCGGACGATCGTGTTCGGCAAGTTCGTGCAGGCGATGTCGCTCGCGAATTTGGCGGTTCTCTTCGACAAGGCGTTCATCGTGGACGAGACGGTCGAGGACGTTGCGACGCTCGAGCTGCAACCTTACGATCAGGTTTGGAGCACTGCGGAAGCGAAGTTCGGCGAGGTTGTGAACATGGCCTCCTCCGGCGGCTTCATCATTCCGTCCGTTTGGGTGGGGTTCAACGGCGACTGGTCGAGCGACTATATGGCGGAGGTGGCGCGCGCGTTCAGGGCGCGTTACCGCACACAGGTCGCTCGCACTTCGTCCGAGCGGGAGGCCGTCGATTGGAATGCCGTCCTCGCCGATGTATCGGCCGGTATTTCGAAGGACTTCGCGGGCTACTGCGATTGCGACAACAACTGGTCGTGGGCTCGCGCCAAGCACCACACGGCGCACTACTCGGGATGGGCGCGGATCGACTATCGCACCGTTGGGCCGGCGGACGCGTCGGGCGGTTGGGAAACGTGGGTCAACGCCAGCGCGGACGCCAAGCGGCCTTTCGACATCGACACCGATGATCGCAGGATTACGGGTGGATCCCCGGACACCCATGGCAAGTACATTCGTTACTTGGGCAACAGCCCGTTTCCTGCGGACCGAGGGATCTACCACTACTCGAACTACATCGATTGGCGCTGGCGCCCCCTGTACGAAAACAATTGGGAGGGCGAGTATCCGGACATGACGTCCAAGGAGCTCGAGTTCTTGGCGGCCGAAGCGAACTACCGGATGGGGAACAAGGACGCCGCGATGGAGGTGGTCAACAAGTACCGCACCATGAACGGAGAGCTTCCGCCCTTCGCCGATGCCAACGCGGTCGCTCCAGGCGGGGATCGTTGCGTTCCGCAGCTCCCCAGCGGTGCCTGCGGAACCTTGTGGGACGCTCTTAAGTACGAGAAGAGGATCGAGCTCTTCCACTACGGTTTCGGGACCGAGTACTTCGATGATCGCGGTTGGGGCGACTTGGTGTCCGACACTTGGCTGCAACTGCCGATTCCTGGGAGCGAGCTGGAGATTCTCCTTCAGGAGATCTACACGTTCGGAGGTCCGGGAGGCGAAAGCACCGCAGCCGCGCTGGCGGACGACAGAACGACGCGGGGCCTCGGCTTGAAGCGCCAAGCCTACGACGCGTGGACCGAGGCGACCATGGAACCCACGATGCGGGATCGGACTAGGCGGTGGTGACCTTGACCTGAGACGAAGGGAGGCGCCGGAGATGAACCGGAAGCGTGGAGCTGGCGTGGGGAGGGCGTCCCGTGGGATTGAGGCGCTGGTGGCCGGATTGGTCGTCGTGGCGATGGGAGCGGGATGCGCCACCGGTGGTGTGCAGCGTCAGGAGGAGGTGCACTGGGTCGAGGACATCGGTCGGGTCACGCTGTCGACGTTCGCGACGGGCCTCGACAAGGTCGTGCGGAAGTACTCGTTGCAGATGGCCCGCGAGGTGACCGGGGGACGCGAGGTGCGCTACGAGACCACGTGGGTGGCCCGGGAGGTCGTCCCGTCCGAAAGCGCGCGAGGCGTGACCCATGCCCGAAATCGAATCGTGATTCAGGGGCACAGCCTCGGGACCGCGCACCGCATGACGTGGGAAGTGGAGAACGAGGTGAGCAGCGCGACGGCCGAAGGTTGGCACCCGGACGTAATCCCGGCCGAGGTCGTCGAGACCTACCGACCCGTGTACTCCGATCTGATGCTGGAGGTGCGGACCGGCCTAATCCGCTGAGCGCGGATCGGGGACAGTCGGAAGTGGAGTCTAGTTCTCCAAGAGGAGCATGGGGGCCGCCCGAAGACGGGTGGCCCCCGTTTCTTGGTCGGCGACCTCGACGACGATCCACAGCGCGCCCGCGGCCTCGTTGCGGAGGTCCAGGTCGAGATGGTGTCGGCCCACCGGGGCGGTCGACTCGAGACTCACGCTGATCGCGCCGGGATCTTCCTGTCCCTCTCCCGGCGGCGGGCCGCCACCGCCGGGTTCCGCGGCATCTCCCGCAGGCACGATGCTGACGCGCACGTCGAGGCGCTGCACAGACCCGGCGACAAGATCGGCGCCGTGATAGACCTCGAAGTAGACGCGAAGGAGATCCTGATGCCAAAACTGCCGGGCCGGAAGCAACGGTACGCCGAGGTCGGCGATCTCCAAGTCCAACCGGGGGCCGATTCCCAGGATCAGGTCGCTGACCTCGAGTTCGCTGGACCGAAGACGAAGCGGCTGGGCGACGTCGAAGTGGACGTGGCCCGGTAGGACTCCCGGACCGGCGTCGGTCGTGTCCGCCTCGGCGACGTCGTGCCGAGCGGTCACCGTGAGGTGGGCGATGGACGGGGCGTGACGCAACACCGTCGTCGCGACGTTCGCTTCAGCGTCGGATGCCACCATCCCTGCCCGATGGATTTCGTCCAGGTGGCGGTCGCGCACCACGACAGTGTGACGCGCCGCGTAGGGAGCGAGGTACAGGCTGTCCCCGCTCTCCGTCTCCGCGATCGTAGGCCGCCAGAGCGGCGACGACACCGCGAATGCCAAGAGGCGGGGCTCGGCTCCGTGCAGAATCCGGGCGACCTGTGCCGACAAGGCGCTCTTCGGCGAGTCGTCGAGCTCGGACGCGGAAGTGGGGCGAGGCTGCGCGGCCGCCCAGTTGTCCTCGGCCAGAAAACGCTGGGACGCCGCCTCCAGGAGTCCTTCGTTGGGCTCGCGCGAGCGATTCCAGAGTCTCTCCAACTCCCCGAAACGCAGCCCGAACGGGCCGCCCATCCGGGCGAGGTCGTCGTAGTAGAGCAGTTCCAGGTAGTGCCAAGGGCGAATGCCCCGGGAAAGGGGGCTGTTCGGATCGAGCGACGGCGGGAGCCGCGCGCTGGAGGGCAGGATCTCGTGGAGCCCGCGGACGTGCGTAAACGGCCCTGTGCCGCCGACGTTGCCGAACAGGAAGTAGGTGAACTCGCCCCGGTGCATCGTCGCGTAGCGCCAGATCTCGTACTGCGGGGAGCGGTCGAACCGGGCGACGAAGTCGGTGGAGATCCCGTACTGCCGCTGTTCGGCCGAGCTGACGTTCGCGGTTCCCCGGGTGATGCGGTCGGGCGTGCCGTACTTCACGTGGAACACGCCCCGGTCGTCCGTGCCGTAGGGGGAACTTCGGTTGTGCGTGTGGTTCCGTCGGGCGTAGGCGACGCGTTGCCAGTGTTCGCTCAGTCGTTCGTTCCACGGTGTGGTGGGCGTCGGGTCGCGTTCGATCCAGAACTTCTTGATCGCGAGAGCCAGCGCTCCCGCGTCCCTCTCGCCCGCCTCGACGAGCAACGCTGCCGTGGCGGAGTCGGTCAGCGCGAAGGTGCGCCTCCCCTCGGCCAGAATCTCGTCGCGAGCCGGTCCCGAAAGGGAGGTCCCACTGGAGAACCCCCAATAGAACATCGTCGTCGCCACCTCTTCGTAGCGATCAAGTCCGTGCATCGCCACAGCCTCGACGAACGCGGTCGCGATGCGGGGGTCGCCGCCCTGTAAACTGGACGACGCGCTGTCTTGCAACGCGATCCACAGCTGGAGAGCGCCTTCGACGTCCTGGGCTTCGATGAGTTGCAGGCCCGCCTCGTACGGATCCGTTTGCGCAACCTGGGTGGCTGCGATCTGGGCGGCCAGCCCGAATCCAAGAAGCAGTTTCGGAACCACTCGAACGCGAAGCGCTAGAAGACCATGGCCGACGTGGAGATCTCCGCCCTCATGTCATGGTACCACAGCCCGTCGGTTCGGTTCGCGCCTCCGTTATAACGGCCCGCACCGGCACTGCCAGCGGCCTCGATGCGCACGTTCCCCACCTGAAATCGCAGTCCCAAGCCACCACGCAGGAAGAAATGCGTTTTCGGGTCCAGGAACGTGTCCACGACGGCTCTGCACACGAGGCCCCTCTGGTCGCCCGCCGATAGGGCGCAGGACGGAGGCTCCACGGACAATCGCCGGACCTCGACGCCCCCAAAGATGACCGTACGGACGGGAGCACTCGGTCGCCCCCCTTCGACGCGAGCCTGGGTGACGAGGGCACGGGCCGCGACCGGGGCCACCTCAGGTCGACACAGCTCGCCTTGGTAGAGTTCGCATATCGCTACGCGACCGCTGATCTCCCCATTCGCGCTGGTCTCCCATCCGACCCTAACCGCCAAGTCGCGGGCGGGGAAACGAACTTCGAGGCCGCCGCCCCACAGCCACGACGGCTCCAGTTGGGAGACGACCTCGAGCAGGCCGAGATCGGGCACGTCGCTGGGCGAGTTCTTCGCGAGCCGACTCCCCGACTGCTGGTACCCGGCCTTCAGCCATGGTCCGATCCGCCAGCCGCGCGCAGGCGAAGAGGCCTGATCCCGGTCGTCCGTCTGGGCGACCAAGCCCCCGAACGGCCAAGCGACGCAAGACGCCACGAGCGCGACGGCGACCAAGCGGCCGACCGCGGCGAACCGTCGGGACGTTCGAACGGGGGGCGCGGCTACGATTCTCACCCATGCAACTTCGTCCCTCGGAACGCCGGGCGGCAAGTGGGTCGCCGCTACCGGAGGACTCCGCTTAGCCGTGCGAACCGGATCTCGACTTTAGGGCGTCGTCGCTACCGCGAGGGATCCTGAAGCACGGTGTCGCCCATGATGGCGTCGAGAGTCTCAACGGTGCGTTCCGCGTCCGCTTCGCTGAACACCATCGGGGGCTTGATCTTCAGGACGTTTCGGTCCGGCCCGTCGACGCTGAGGAGCACGCCCAGCTCCCGCGCGCGCTCCGCGATGTACGCGCCTGCCTCGGGAAACGGCTCGCGGGCGCGGCGGTCCCGCACCAGCTCCACGCCCAGAAACAGTCCGCGGCCCCGGACGTCGCCGATCAACGGGCGCCGTCGGGCCAGGTCGCGCAGCGCACTCGTCAGCGCCGCGCCGACGTCGCGGGCCCTGCCGACGAGGTCCCGCTCCCGAATCTCGGTCAGAACGGCCCGGGCCGCCGCGCACGACACCGGATTGCCGCCGAACGAGTTGAAGTACTCCATGCCGTTGGCGAAGGCGTCCGCGATCTCGCGAGTCGTCACGACCGCCGCGATGGGGTGGCCGTTGCCCATCGGCTTGCCCAGCGTCACGACGTCCGGGACGACGCCTTGGAGCTCGAAGCCCCAGAACGCGTCGCCGACCCGGCCGAACCCCACCTGCACCTCGTCCGCGATCGCCACGGCGCCGGCGGCGCGCGCGTGGACGTAGGCCGCCGCCAGATAGCCGGGCGGCGGCTCGATCTGGCCGCCGCAGCTGAGGATGGGCTCCGCCAGGAAGGCCGCGACGCCCGAGCGCTCGAGACGAGTCGCGGCGCGGGCGACTTGGGCCGCGTAGGCCTCGCCCAGCGACTCGCGCCCGGTCGTCCCGTCGTCCTCTTCCCGCCGGTCGCCGTCGTCCGGTCCGGCCTCGCGGAACTTGCCCCGATACGGGTCCGGCCTCGCGGCGACGGCCACCCGCCGCGAGGCGCCAGCGCCGCCGGGGCCGTCGAACTTGTACGGACTGGCCTCGACGAGCGCGGCCGTGTTGCCGTGGTAGCCGCCTTCGAGGCAGATCACCCCGTCGCGCCCCGTGTACGCGCGAGCCATGCGCAGGGCCAGCTCGTTGGCCTCGCTTCCGGAGCAGACGAAGTGGACGACCTCGAGCGGGGCCGGAAGGAGCGCGAGCAGCTCCTCGGCCAACCGCACGACTTCCCGGTGCAAGTAGCGCGTATTGGTGTTCAGGACGCGGGCCTGGCGGGCGATCGCGTCCGCGACCCGGCGGTTGCAGTGTCCCACGTGGGCCACGTTGTTGACGGTGTCCAGGTAGTCGCGACCGGCGTCGTCGTACAGATACGCTCCTCGTCCGCGGACGATGCGCAGCGGCCGGGAGTAGGACAGGCTGAGCGAGGGGCCGAGCGCGCGCCGCCGCCGCTCCGCGAGCGATTCGGCGCGCCCTCGGTCGCCCGACGCGCCTTCGCCTTCCGCGAGCGCGCCCTCGGGAAGGCCCGCGAGCGGCGTGGGGTCCGGCGCCGCGGACCGCCAGACCGTGCGCAGGCGGTGGAGCGCCACGCCCCGCGTCCAGACGCGTCCCTCGTCGCCTCCGTCGCCGTCCAAGGGATCGACGGCGATCGTCTGGAGGTGCAGGTGGGGCGGCCAGCCTCCGTTCACGGACGCGTCTCCGACCCATCCCAGCACGTCCCCCGGACGCACTTGGCGACCGATCGCCGAGCGCTCCAGCGTCGCGCGATCGAGGTGGCCGTAGAGCGTGTGGAACCCCGTGCCGTCCTCGGCGACGTGGCGGAGCACCACGGTGGGCCCGTAGTCGAGCGGTCGCGTCCGGTCTTCGGAGCGGACGACGGTCCCCGCCAAGGGCGCGTACACCGGCGTGCCGGCCGGCACGAAGAGATCGAGCCCCATGTGAACCGTCCGGGACTCGGGCCCGCGGTCGCCCCGGCTCCGAAAGGCGGGATCGTCGTAGAGAAGGCGGACTTCGTCGTAGCGTCCGACGCCCACCGTCGCGTCCTCGGCGGCCAGCTTCCGGCGCACCCACCGCTCCGCCGCCGCCGGCCCCGCGTCGGGGTCCAAGCGGACCTCGGGGCTCGTCACCGAGAGGTCCAGCGCGCAGGGACGCATCAGCGTCTCCGGCGCCATGACGGGCGCGCGGGGTCGAGCTCGCCGGATCCATGCCGCGACCGCCCGGGCGTCGGGATTGGGGGCCAGCCCGCAGGCGTCTCGGATGCGAAACGTCGCCAGGCGCCAGTCGAGGCGAGCGAGCCGGTCGAGCAGCGCGCGCGCCGGTTCCTGGCTGACGGCCAGGTGCTCGTTGTCCGGCCTCTCGCGCATCCGCGCCGTCTGCACGGCGATCGACAGGCAGAGCCGCATGGCCGCAAGCGGAACGACCGCGCGGCACTCGAGGGCGGTCAGCGGCGCCGCGGCCGCGTACCCCCGCGCGACGGCGCACGCGGCCTCGACGGGATCGGCCAGGCCCATCATCGCGTACGTCGCCGCGACGGCGACTTCGGTCGCCCGCCACCCCCGGACCACGTCGCCGAAGTCGATCAGCCCGGCCAACTCGGCGCCGTCCAGCGACGGCGTCGCCAGCACGTTGTGGTCGTTGGCGTCGTTGTGGAGGACGCCTCGGGGCAACGCGCCTAGGCTGCCGTCCAGCTGGCGCGTCGCCCGGTCCAGCGTCGCCGCGACCAGACGCCGGTCCTCCTCGTCCAACGCGTCGAGCCGGGCGCGAACGGTGGCGGGCGCCGTCTCCATCCTCCATGGGAAGTCGCGGTCGAGAGCCGGGTGATCGAATCCGTCCCAGGCTAGGCCCATTTCGGCGAGCAGGCGGCCGAGCGACGCCAAGACATGCATCGAGCGCGGACGCAGGTCCGCCAGAGCGATGCCGTCCAGGTACGTCGTCGCGATCGCGACGCGCGGGCGCCCCAGGAAATCGACGTTCGCGCTCCGGGCGCTCGATCCGTCCCGCGCCGAGACGGGCGGCACGACGCGGGGCGTCTTGGCCGAGAGGGACGCGCCCTCCAGGCGCTCGAGCGCGGAAACGGCGAGATCGCACGCGTCCCGCCTGGACGGAGCGCCCACCTTGAGGACGATGCGGCGCTCCGGGCCGCCGCCCTCGCGCGCGGCGGGCGGGTCCGCGACGCCGGCGACGAGGAAGTTGAGGTCGCACTCGCCGGGCAGCGCGCGAGCGCGTCCCCGGATCCCGAAACGCTCCAGCGCCACTGCGGCGGCGGCGCGCTCGGCGTCCGTCGCCCGCGACCGCTCCGGCGCCAGCGCGGCCGTGTCCGGAGATCGGCGCACCGCCTACTCGCTCACCGGTCGAAATCGCCGTTCGCCGATGGCGTACTCGGGCGGCTCGACGCCCAGGAGGTGGCGGACGAAGTGGTCCCAGCGCCGACGCGTCATGTAGGGCTCGGAGCCGAACCCATGGCCGCGATTGGGCAGCATGATCAAGTCGAAGTCCTTGTTCGCGGCGATGAGCGCGTCCGCGAGAAGCAACGTGTTGTAGTGGGGCACGTTCGTGTCCATCGTGCCGTGGGCCAGCAGCAGCTTGCCCTCGAGATTCTCGGCCAGCAGCTGATTCGCTTGGTTGTCGTAGTTCGTCGTCCCGTCGGCGCGCGTCTCGAGCAGGCCCTGCCACTTCTCGCCCCAGTCGTCCTCGTAGCTCCGGTTGTCGTGGTTGCCGGCCTGCGAAACGGCCGCCTTGTAGAACCCCGGGTAGCGCAGGATCCCCGCCGCCGCCGCGAACCCGCCGCCCGAGTGTCCCCAGATGCCGACGCGCTCGAGGTCCATCCAGGGGAAGCGGGCGCCCAGCTGACGCACCATGCCGACCTGATCGGGGAGACCGTTGTCGCCCATGTTGCCGTAGTAGGCGTCGTGGAACGCCTTCGAGCGGCCCGGCGTGCCCATCGCGTCGACCTCGACCACGACGAAGCCGAGCTCGGCGAGCGCCTGCTTGTCGCCCCGCGACGGTCGGAACGACCGCGACCCCACGCTGCCCGACTGGGGCCCCGGATACAGGTAGTTGACCACGGGATAGGTGCGCGACGGATCGAAGTTCGAGGGCTTGTACATGAGCCCGTGCAGGTCGGTCTCGCCGTCGCGCGCCTTGACGACGAACGGCTCCGGCGGCGTCCATCCCGCCTGGAGCAGGGCGGAGACGTCCGCCGTCTCGAGTTCCAGCGCGAGCTCGCCGGCGATCGAGCGGACGACCGAGACGGGCGGGACGACCGGCGTCGAGGCCACGTCCACGAAGCGCTTCCCGGAAGGCGACAGCGCGATCTCGTGATGGGCGCTGTCCGGCGTGAGGCGCTTCAGGCCCGAGCCGTCGATGCGCACGCTGTACAGGTGCTCGAAGTAGGGGTCGCCGGGCTCGCGTCCGACGCCCGTGAAGAGAAGTCTCCCTTCGTCCTCGTCGACCCGGAGCAGCCGCTGCACGTTCCACGCGCCCCGAGTGACGCGGCCCAGGAGCGCGCCCGTCTCGAGGTCGTACCGGTACAGGTGTCCCCAGCCGTCGCGCTTCGAGTACCAGAGCGCTTCGGCGGACCGGTCCAGCGCCCGCCAGTTCGGCGTCCGGCCGCCCGACTCGAAGAACGTCTCCTCGGTCTCCTCGAGCACGTCGCGCACGGCGCCCGTCTCGGGGTCGGCGATCCGCAGGCGCGCCCGCTTGTGGTCGCGCGAGCTCGAGACGAAGGCGAGCCGCGAGCCGTCGCGGCTCCACTGGACGTCGAGAAACGCGCCCCCGGGTCCCGCGACGTGGTCCGTGACGGACGAACGGTGCGGGTCCGGCGGCATGTCCAGCGAGACCACGCGAGGCCCGTCGAGGTGCACGACCACGCGTTCGATCCGGAAGACGACGCTGTCGCCCGGCAGCGGGTACTTCCAGCTCGACAGCCGGGGCCGCCCCACGGCGGTCGTGGTCAGGTGCATCTCTCCGACGCCGCGACCGTCGTGGCGGAACGTGGCGATCATGTCCGAGCCGGGCGACCAGAGCAGCACCGGCGAGTCCCTGCGCACCCAGCCCGCGTTGTCGGTCGCGTACCCGAGGTCGGCGACGCCGTCGTCGGTGAGGGCCGACTCCTCGCCGCTCGCGAGGTCGCGGAGCCACAGATTGTGGTCGCGGACGAAGGCCGCCTTCGCGCCGTCGGGCGAGACGATCGCGTTCGGGTCCCCGGATTCGGTGGCGGCGGCGTCCGCCGTGCAGCGATGGCGCGCGAGATCGCACAGCGCCGTCCGGTCGCCCGCGCGCAGCGTGAGGCGCGAAGCGTCCGCGCTCATTCGCGCCCCGTCCAGAGGCAGCCCGAGCGGCGCGTAGGTCGTGTCCGCGATCGCCGACAGCGCGGCGGCGAGCCGCACGTGGTCGAACGCGCGGGCGCGCGTTCCGGCGACCGGGTCCGCGAGCACGACCTCCCTGCCCCCGTGCGTCGCGTTCAGGTACCAGAAGCGGTCTCCGTCGAGCCAGTTGGGACGCACGGCGCCGCCGAGGACCAACGGGGTCGTGTGCTCGGGCAGGAGACTCTCGGCCCGCGCGTAGTCCCGGGCGGTGACCGCCGGCGTCGTCGTCTGGGCCCGGAGTCGGGCGGCGGCGGTCGCGAAGAGGACGACGGCGCCCGCGGCGGCGAGGAGTCGGGCATGCTTGGCCGATGCGTTCACTTGGGAGGTCGTCTCCGTTCGGGGGAGCGCGCCGGGCCGCCGGCGCGAACGGTCTCCGGCGCGGGGCCCGAGGAATCATCGCGGGAAATATGCGCGCGTCGAGCCGCGGACGCTCGGCTGCGCCCCGGTTCGGGCGGCTCTGGCGCAGCGGGGCCCGGGCGCGCCACGTTGGTGGGCGGAGTGCCGAGTCGAAGGGTGTGTCCACCGTTACGGAGCGAAGTCATGGATCGTCGCAGTCGTTCGCGCGTCTCGTCCTTTCTCGTCGTCGGCGCCTCGGCGCTGGGACTGTGCCTGCCGCTTCCCTCGCAGGGCGCGGCCGCGGCCCAGGGGTTCGGCGGCAGCGTCGTCGCGACGGCGGGCGACGTGCTCGTCGGCGAGCCCGCCAACGCCACGCTCCCGGGCGTCGTCTACGTGTACGGTCGGGGTCCCGGCGGGTGGGAGGAGACGGCGCGCCTCTCGGCGTCGCCGATCGACGCGCCGCCCGACGGCTTCGGCCGGTCGCTCGCCGGCGACGGAGCCTGGGCGATCGTGGGCGCCTCCGCCTGGGAGGGCGGACGCGGCGCGGCGGTCCTGTACCGGCGGACCGACGAGGCCGGCTGGACCGAGGTCGCCTGGCTCGCGCCCGAGGGGTTGGAGGAGGGGGACGCGTTCGGGTCCGGCGTCGTGCTCCTGGGCGACGTGGCCGTCGTCAGCGCGCCGGGCGCCGCGGGAGGCGCGGGCGCCTTGCACGTCTTCGCGCGGGAAGGCGCGGACTGGGTCCGGCGGTCGACCTACGAGCACGCGGTGGACGGAGAGGCGCCGGGCCTGGGCGCCGCGCTCGCGCTCGACGGATCGGCGCTGCTGGTGGGCTCGACCGGCGGACGCGGCGTCGAGCGCAGGGTCTACGCGTTCGAGCTGGACGCTGGCTCGGGATCGCTCGCGTTCGCCGCGACCTTGGCCGTGCCCGACGCGTTGCCCGAGAGAAGCGACTTCGGGGCCGCCGTCGCCGTGCGTGGCGCGATGGCGCTGGTCGGCGCGCCCGGCGTCGAAGGGGGCGTCGGCGCCGTCATGGTCTTCGAGCGCGACGGCGACTCGGGCCGGTGGATCCCGACGGGCGCGCTCTCGCCCTTCGCCGCCGAGCCCCGCGCCCGCTTCGGCTCGGCGCTGGCCTTCGGCGACGACGAGGCGTGGGTCGGCGCGCCCGGCGGAAGCGGCGGCGAGGGCGTCGTGTTTCGGTTCGCGCGCGCGGAGGACGGCGGCTGGCTGCGGGCGACGCGGGCGGCGCGCCCGGGCCTGGGCGATCGCGCGGCCTACGGGAGCGCCTTCGCGCTCGATCGCTCCGTCGCGGTCGTCGGCGCCGCGGGCGTGGACGGCCGAGCGGGCGCCGCCGTGATCCACGGCTTCGCCGCCGGCTCGCTGGACGCCGGCGCCGTGGTCGCGGGGGACCACCGCGGTCTGCCGGCCATCGTCGGACTGGACGAGGAGATCGCCTGCGTCGACCACGAGGCCGCCCGCTACGAGTGCGACAAGGTCAACCTGATCTCGTTTCTGCCGATCAAGGAGATGGGCGGCGGGCGGGGCGCCCGCCTGAACGACCTCTGGGGCTGGACGGACCCCGAGTCGGGTCGCGAGATCGCGATCGTGGGGCGCAGCGACGGCACGTCGTTCGTCGACCTCACGGATCCGTACAATCCGCGAACGCTGGGGGACCTGCCGAAGACGCCGGGGTCGCGCAGCAGCGTCTGGCGCGACATGAAGGTCCACCGGGATCACGCCTACATCGTGGCCGACGGCGCGGGCGCGCACGGGGTGCAGGTCTTCGACCTTCGCCGTCTGCGCGACGTCGGCGGCGAGCCGGTCGAGTTCGAGCCCGACCACCTCTACGAGGGCGTGCACAGCGCCCACAACATCGTCGTCAACGAGGAGACCGGGTTCGCCTACGTGGTCGGCAGCAGCGGCGGCGGCGAGACGTGCGGGGGCGGCCTGCACATGCTGGACCTGAGCGATCCGGGCCGACCCGAGTTCGCGGGCTGCTTCGCCGACGCGGCGACGGGCCGCCGGCTCACCGGGTATTCGCACGACGCCCAGTGCGTCGTCTACCGCGGCCCCGACACGGAGCACCGGGGCCGGGAGATCTGCCTGGGGAGCAACGAGACGGCGCTCAGCATCGCCGACGTGACGGACAAGGAGAATCCGGTCGCCCTGGCCGTCGAGGACTATCCCGCCGTCGCGTACGCGCACCAGGGCTGGCTGACCGAGGACCACCGCTACTTCTACATGAACGACGAAGGCGACGAGCCGCAGGGCCTCGTCGAGGGGACGCGCACCCTGGTGTGGGACGTCATGGACTTGGACGAGCCCGTCCTCGTGGCGGAGTACATCGCCGAGACGCCCGACACGGACCACAACCTCTACATCCGCGGCGACCTGATGTACCAGTCGAACTACGGCGCGGGGCTGCGCATCCTGGACATCTCGGATCCCGTCGACCCGGTCGAGATCGCCTACTTCGACAACTCGCCCTACGGCGGCGCGTCGTGGAGCAACTACCCGTACTTCGAGAGCGGCGTCGTCGTGCTGACCAGCACCGGGGACGGCCTGTTCGTGGTGCGGAACACCGCCCGGAGGGAGTTGATCCCTTGAGGTCGGCGGCGTCGGCGACCGTCTGAGCGGATTCGTGGCGGCGGTCTTGGCAGGCGCGCGCGCGGCGCTCGCCCTCGCGGCTTCGGCGCTCGCCCTCGCGGCTTCGGCGCCGGTCGACGCCCAGAGCGCTTCGCGCGTTCGGGTCGCGCTGACCCAGGGCACGAACGTCGCGCTGGACCTGGCGCCGGACGGGCGCGCGCTCGCGTTCGATCTGCTGGGGCGCATCTGGGTGCTTCCCGTCGAGGGCGGCATGGCGACGCCCCTGACCGATCCCCTGGGCGACGCGCGCCAGCCCAGATGGTCGCCCGACGGCGCCCGCATCGCGTTTCAGGCCTACTGGGACGGCAACTACCACGTGTGGAGCGTCTCGCGCGCCGGGACGGACCTGCGCCAGCACACGCGCGGGCCGTACGACCATCGGGAACCGGACTGGTCGCCCGACGGCGCTTCGATCGTCGTCAGCTCCGACCGCGGCGGCGGCTACGACGTCTGGACGCTGAACGTGGCCGACGGGACGCTGACAAGGGTCGCCGCCGACCCGGCGACGCTGTACGCGCCGGCGTTCTCTCCCGAAGGGACGCGCATCGCCTTCGCCGCGGAAGGGGAAGGGAAGGGAGGCGTCTGGGTCGCGCCCGCGGAGCCCGGGCGCGAGATGCGTCGCGTCGCCGCGGTCGGCGACGGGGCCCGGGCCAACGCGCCCTCGTGGGACGTCGACGGCGCCGCCCTGGCCTACAACGTCGTCGATGCGGACCGCTCGCAGCTGCTTTGGACCCGCGTCGCGGACGCCGCCGAGCCCCGAGTCCTGTCGGCGGACGGCGAGGACGTGTTTCCGTTTCGCGCGGCGTTCGGGCCGGACGGTCTCTACTACACGGCGGACGGCCGCGTGCTGCATCGGGGCCGAGACGGCGGCGGCGCGCGCGAGATCCCGTTCTCCGCCGTCGTGGAGCTGGACCGGCCGCCGTACGAGCGGCGCCCCCGCGATCTGTCGGCGCCGGGACCGCTGCCCGTGCGCGGCGTCGTGTCGCCCGCCGTGTCCCCCGACGGGCGCCAGGTCGCGTTCGTCGCTCTGGGCGACCTCTGGATCCGCAACGAGGGCGGGGACCTGGACCGGGTGACCTCCGACGCGTGGATCGAGACCGACCCCGCGTGGTCGCCGTCCGGTCGCGAGCTCGCGTTCTCCTCCGACCGCGAAGGAGCCCTGGACCTCTACGTCTGGGACGAGGCGACGCGCCGGATCGAGCGAGTCACGCACGGCGTCGGCGCCGTCATGCCCTCCTGGTCGCCCGACGGCGAGCGCATCGCGTTCGTCACCGCGGGGTATCGGGTCCGCATCGGCGTGCTCGACCTCGCGACCGGGGCCGTCGAGACGCTGCGAGCCGGGCTGAACGGCGCCGGGCGACCCAGTTGGTCGCCGGACGGGAGGTCGGTCGTCACCTCGGTGCACTGGCCTTACTCGCGGCGCTTTCGCGAAGGGGTGAATCGGGCTCTGGCGCTGCCGACCGACGGCTTGCGGGCGGCCGAGGACGAAGAGCCCGCTATGGACCGGGACGCGCCGTCCGCAGGCGGCGGTTGGGCCGGATCGCACGCCCACGGGGAAGGGGAGATCGAGTTCGAGCTGCGCCAGGGCGAGCGATTCCTGAACCTGAACGCGCACGGATCGATCGGCGCGCGGGGCACCGACGGACCCGTGCGGTCTCCCGACGGCAGGTGGCTGGCCTACGTCGCCGACGGCGTCCTTTGGGCCGTCGCCACCGACGCGGACGGAGACCCGACGGAGCGTCCGCCCGTGCGCTTGACCGACGGCCCCGCCGAGGACCCGACGTGGACGGGCGATTCCCGCTCCATCGTCCACTTGGCCGGCGCCCGCCTGCGCCGGGTCGACGTGCGGGACGGAAGCGTCCATGACCTTCCGCTGGACCTCGAGTGGACTCGCGCTGCGAGCGCCGAGTCGCTCCTGATCCGCGCCGCGTCCCTCTGGGACGGCGCTTCCGACGAGCTCCGCCACGACGTCGACGTGCTCGTCGAGGACGGCAGGATCGTCGAGGTGGCGGATCGGGGCGCGGGGCGCGGGGCGGCCCGGGTCGTCGTCGCCGACGGGGTCCTGATGCCGGGCTTGATCGAGATGCACGCGCACTTCGGCATCGCGGACGGCGAACGCCTGGGGCGCGCCTGGCTCTCCTACGGAGTGACGTCGGTTCGCTGCCCGGCGTGCGATCCCTACGAGATCGCCGAGGCGAAGGAGGCGGGAGAGTCGGGTCGCCGGCGGGCGCCGCGCTGGTTCGGGACCGGCGCCACGATCGACGGCGGCCGCGTGTACTATCCCGGCGCGCCGACGCTGGGATCCACGGCTCAGGTGTCGCTCGAGCTGGGCCGAGCGGCCGATCTGGGGTACGACCTGATCAAGACCTACGTGCGGCTCGCGGACCCCGTGCAGGCGCGCGTCGTTCGCGACGCGCACGCGCTGGGCGTTCCCGTCACGTCGCACGAACTCTATCCGGCGGTGGCCTTCGGCGCCGACGGCGTCGAGCACGTGCGCGGCACCAGCCGCCGTGGCTACTCGACCAAGGTCTCCGAGCTGTACCGCAGCTACGGCGACGTCGTCGACCTGCTGGCCGCTTCCGGCATGACCCTCACGCCGACGATCGGCATCTACGGGGCGTTCGCGCTGCTGGCCCGGGACGACCCCGCGATCTTCGCCGACGCCCGCGTGGACGCGTTCTTCCCCGGAGCCGCCGAAGAGGCCCGAGCGGCGCCCGACGTCGAGCGCACGCGAGGGCTCGTCGAGGCCATGGCGTCTCTTCCGCGGCGCGTCGTCGAGGCGGGCGGGCGCGTGGTCGCGGGCACCGACGCGCCCATCGTGCCGCCGGGCCTGGGGTTCGTCGCCGAGTTGGAGGCCATGGTCCGGTACGGAGGGATGGAGCCGCTCGACGTCCTGCGTTCGGCGACGCTCGAGTCCGGTCGAGCTCTGGGCTATCCCGGTCTACTGGGCGTCGTCGAGCCCGGCGCGTTCGCCGACCTCATCGTCGTGGACGGCGACCCGATCGAGGACGTTCGGGCTCTGCGCGACGTCCGCCTGGTGATCCAGGGCGGCGTGGCGCGCGACGTCGAGTCCCTGCTGCGGCCGCCGTCGTGAGAGACTCGCGCGCGCGGGCTGCGCGCGGCGGCGCCGATCCGGGACCTTCCGCGGGCGCGAGCTTCGAAACCGGCGGCCGGCGGCCGCCGTCGGGTCGCGTGGGGGACCGCGTTCGGGTCCCGCCGCCGACAGTCGACGCCAACGTCAACGCGCAGGAGGCGCAAGTCCGTGGCATTCGTCGTTCACACGCTCGTCAGCGCCGCGATTCTGTTTCTCGCGGGCCGCATCGTCGCCGGGATCGAAGTTCGCAGCGCCCGGGCCGCCGTCCTGGGCGCCCTCGCGCTCGGAGTCGTCAACTGGTTCGTCTGGACGCTCCTGTGGCCGATCACGCTTCCGCTCGCGTTCGTCACGCTCGGCGTCTTCGCGTTGGCGGCCAACGCGGTCGCGCTGAAGATCGCCGCGAGCCTGGTCCGGGGCTTCGAGGTCGCAGGCTTCGGCGCCGCCCTGAATGGCGCGGTCGTTCTCTGGATCTGCAACCTGATCGCCGGCATGTTGTTCCGATAGCGGATCCTCGCCGGCTGGACGGCCCCGTCGCCCGCGGCTACACTGCAGGGGTCGGCTTCGCCTCGGCACGGGAAGCGGCCCCGGCGCGCGCCGTGCGCCTCGCCGGCGCGGTCGCCGTGGTGCGCCGAGGTGCGCGAGACACGCCCCGTCGCGCGGCGGGCTCTTCCGGGAAAGGGTCTTTTTTCGAGCGGACGCCATGAGGAACGCACCTGAAACGCGCGGTCGCCGTGGGCGGATCGCCGCCGCGTTCGCGTGGGCTTCGGTCTGCGTCGGTTGCGCGTCGGGCGGCGGAGGCGACGGCGCGCCGGTCGGACCGGAGGCGGCCGAGCTCTTCGCCGCCTTCAGCGGACGTTGGGAGCTCGACGCCGCGAGCAGTTCCGCCCAGATCCCGAATCGCCTCGAGGGCGTTCAGGACGAGGCGCCCGTGGCGGACGTCGCGCGCAACGAGAGCCGGGAGATGCGCCGGTACCGCCGCATGGTCGAGAGCCGTCGCGTCAGCGTCGCGCACATGCGCACGACCGTCGAAGTGCTGCGCAGGCGTCCCGAGGTCCTCGTTCTGCGCATGGACGCGAGCGAGCTCGGCTACACGCCGATTCCGGGGACGACGCTGGTGGTCCCCATGGACGGGACCGAGGTCGAGGCGCGCGAGGGCGAGCACCGCGTGCGCACGAAGATCGGCTGGCAGGGACGGGTGCTTCGCCTCGAGCACTACGTCGTGGCGGGCGGCCGGGTCATGGAGACCATCGAGGTCGTCGGCGACCGCATGGTCATGACCCGGACGCTGGCGAGCGCGGGCGACGGCGACCCACTGGTCTTGGCGTACGACCGGAGCTGATTCCGGGAGCCGGCGGCGCCGCCGGCGCGCCGCCGACGTACTCCCCCCGCGCCGAAACGGTCGGCGGTTCAGTCTTCCCGAACCAGGGCCGCCAGAATCGGCTCGAGCGCAAGGCGCGCGAGTTCCTCCAGCTCTTCGGCGCGTCGGTTCTGGATCGGATGCTCGACCCAGACGACGGCGGGCTCGAACCCGAGGGATCGGGCCTGGTGCGCCGCGGCGTCCCGAAACGCCGTCGTGGCCACGAGCAGTCCGGGCACGCCCCGGTCGTCGAGCGCCTTGATGTCATGCAGACCGCATGATACGCACGAGCCTCAGTCGGCGAGCGCCTCCACGACGGCGTCGGCGCCGGCGGCGATCTCGCCCAGCAGGCGCGCCTCGGCGGGCTTGGCGTTCGTGGGCTTGGCGAAGCGCGCCGAGCGGACGCCCGCAGCCCGAAATCCGGCCTCGATCCGATCGAGAAACTCGGCCGAGCGCGCCTTGCCGATGTCGAACAGGGCGACCGTGCGGCCGTCGAGCGACGGCGGCGGCGGACGCCGGGGCCGCACCTCCGGGCGGACCTCCGACGTGGGGTCGTGCAGCGTGACGCCTGCGTCGTCGTTCATTCCTCGATCTCCCTCGTGACGGGGTGCGACTCCTCGTAGGCGCGGCCGCCCATCCATCCCGAGAGGATCGCGGAGAAGAGCCCCGCCGGGCCTCCGGCTCGGACCAGGAGGAGCGCGCCGGGATGGAACTTGGGGACCCGGTCGTCCGGGCGCACCCCGGGCGTGCCCTCGGCGACGCCGCGGGCCCCCCGCGCGACGTCGGCGCCCGTGCGCTCGAGCGCGCTCTCGAGCGCGCCGAGGATCCGCGCGCGCCCCCAGCCCGCGGCGCGGAAGACGGCGTAGTGCTCGGGCGAGAGCACGAGCATGGCCGAGACCCATCGGCACAGCTTGGGATGGCCGACGGCCGAGAGCGCCATGGCCAGAGAGCGCGCCAGGTCGTCGGGATCCCGCGCCCGCTGGTCCACCACGCCCTGGACGCCGTCGCCGGCGAAGAGCGTGACGGCGCTCCGGCCCCGGGGCACGCCGCGAGCGACCGAGAGCGGCTCCCACGTCTCGTCGCTCTCGTCCTCGGCGAAGCAGAAGGTGTACTTCCCGGGCTGGCCCAAGGCCGCCCGGTCGATTTCCCCGGGTCTGCCCCCCCCGACGTTGCGGACGATCAGATTCAGCGCGCGGCCGATGGTCGCGTTGGCGCGGTTGCCCTGGCCCAGCGCGTTGATCCCAGCGTTCATGCCGATGCGGCGGGCGACGGGTCCGTTGACGATCGCGATCGGGCTGGAGAAGCAGGTGGTGCAGGTGACGCCGTGCAGCGTGAAGCCGGGATCGAGCGCCGCGTCCACGGCGGCGAGGACCACCGGCATGTACTCGGGTCTGCACCCGGCCATGACGGCGTTGATCGCCACCTTCTCCACCGTGCACGGAGCCAGGTCCGGGGGGATCCGGCCGACGACGTCGGCCGGGTCGCGGCTCGTGCCGGACAGCATGCGCAGAATGCGCTCCGGCGTCGGCGGGACGACCGGCAGGCCGTCCGTCCAGCCCCGGTCGAAGCACGCCTCGATCGGGTCGGCGTGGGGCTCGACCGCGATCCGCCGAGACCGGATTCCCGGATCTCCGTAGCGCGCGGTCAGGATCTCGGCCATCCCCGGCTCCGCCGATCGCGACCCGCATCCGGGCTGAAACGGCGGCAGCCCCGCGCCCAGCGCTTCGAGACCCGTCAAGCGTCGCCAGTCTTCGGCCGACCATCCGACGACCCGGTCGGTCTCGGCGTCCGAATCGCGCCGAATCAGGGTCGGCACCGTGTCGACGTTCAGGCGAAAGGAGCGCTCCAGGCGCCGGTCGTCGCGGGCCGTGGGCGACAGTTCCGCGCCGAGGAAGTCGCCGCTGTCCTGCCAGTGGATCCGCAGCGGAAACACTTGGGCGATCTCCGCCAGCGCGGGGACCGCGAGACGGCACGTCTCGCAGTCGCTCTTGACGACCGCGACGAACTCGGGGGCGGGCGACGGCTTCGCGGAGAGGGTCCGTGCGTCGGCGGGTGCGCTCACGTCGGTGCGGCGTCCAGGGCGGGGGCGGTCGCGTCTCGGCGAAGGACGCAATGTGCCGCCGATCGCGCCTGTGCGACAACGGGGGCGGAGGACTCGCCCCCGCCCCCGACGGGTTTTTTCGCCGTCCCGCCCCGGCGCGGGCTCCCCGCTATCCGATCCAGTGGCTGACTTTGAGCATGAAGACATCGTGTCCGGGCTCGTCCCAGAGGGCGCCCAGATCGTCGGCGAAGGAGAACCGACCGGTGCGGGACCGATGGTCGCGGCCCTGCGACCACACGGCGAAGAGCGTCGAGCCCGGCCGGTACTCCCAGCGGAGCACCGCGTTCGACCGGAACTGCCGGACGTTGAAGTCGGGGTTCCGGAAGGACTCGGGCGTGCCGTCCCCGTCGACGTCCGCCGAGAGCCGGTCGTCGGCTTCGTTCGCGGCGGCGAGCGCGACGAAGCGGTCCCCGTACTCCCGCGCCCGCGAGTCGACGATGCGCTTCAAGCGGTCGTAGTCGCCCGCGGACACGAAGGGCTGCGCGTAGAGCTGCAGCGAGAGAGTGGGCGAGAAGGTCCAGTCGGCGCGGGTCGTGATCCCCGCCGTGGTCTGGTCCATGCGCCCGAACAGGTAGTGCGGCTCGTCCAACTCGATGCGGCGCACCCACTGCAGGTCCTCGACGCGCCAGTTCACGAACGGTCCTGCGGACACCGTCGCCCTCGGCGAGGGTCGCCAGCGCAGGTTGACGCTGCTTCGGTAGTTCCACGAGTCGTTGGCGGGGGTGCGCTGCCAGTTGTTGTTGACGTCGACGCCCAGCGCCTTGCGGGAGTCGGACCAGAAGCCGAACCACCCGCGCCACGACGGGTCGCGCTGCAGCATCGCGCCGCCGCGCAGCGCCGTGTTGCTCAGGCCGGCGAAGTTGCGGGCCACGCCCAGATAGCCGCCCCAGAAGTTCTTGAGCGTGAAGCTGCCGTTGACGTTCGCGCCCTTTTGGTAGGCCTCGCCGCCGAAGCTGTAGGGCGTCCACACGTTCAGGTTGAGGTTCCAGCGCTGAAAGCGGTCGGTCGATCGGTAGCGGTTGTACCCCAGCCACCCGAACGGCGCGACGAAGTCGGCTTCCCGCATGAATCCCAGGTCGTTCGACTCGAACCCCGGCGAGCGCGCCATGGCGCCGGCGGCGAAGCGCCAGAAGCCGCCCGACACCTTCGAGAAGGTCGCCGAGCCCGCCCAGCCGTTCAGCGACGTTCGCGTCGGATCGTAGTCGGTGTGTTCGGCGTCGGGCCTCTGGAAGTACCGAGCCGCCGAGCGCTGGGTGCGGGCGACGGCGTCGGCGGATCCGCGCACCGTCGAGGCCAGCAGGTAGCCGGACACGTTGAAGCGGTCGTCGCCGAAGCGGTGCCTGCCGTCGACGCCGCCCGCGAAGGCGCTGCGGTGGAGATCGAGGTCGTCGGCCGCGGTCGCGTCGCGCCGGGTCCACGTCGAGATCGTTCCCACCGCGCTCTTGCCGTCGCGGAAGTCGCGCGCGACGCGGCCCATGCCGTATTGCGCGAAAGGCTCGACCACGTGGTCGGCGAGAGGTCCGTCGGCGTTCGCCTGCAGCGCCTCCTCCCGCCCCGTCAGCGCGTGCAGCACGCCCACCGACCACCCCGAGCGCGTCTTCCCCGAGAGCTTCAGCGCGCCCAGGATTCGGGTGTGGTCGGGCGTCTCCGAATAGAGCGCCGGGGCCTTGCCCCGGGGGGCTCGACCGATGCGCCGCGAGTAGAACAGCCCCTCGCTCGCCATGTCCCCGTCGCCCTCGGAGAAGCCGAACGAGAAGATGCTCGCGCCCTCGACGAAGAACGGTCTGCGCTCGGGGAAGAACGACTCGAACGCCGTGAGGTTCACCTGCGCGGGATCGGCCTCGACCTGGCCGAAGTCGGGGTTGACGGTCACGTCCAGCGTGAGGTCGGTGGTGATCCCGTACTTGAGGTCGGCGCCCACCGTCGAGGAGAAGTCGTTCGGGTCGTGGAACGGGTTCTCGAGCGATCCCGGCGCGCGCTCCATGCGGACCAGAGAGTACGGAAGGACTTCCAGTCTCTTCGGCGGGGACAGGTTCTCGAGCCCCTCGAGGTCGCCGAAGCGGGACACCAGCGCGCCGTCGCCCCGTGAGATCGGCGCCCACAGGCTGCGCTCGAGGTGCCGGCCGACGAAGCGGGAGAAGTTGATCCCCCAGGTCTGTTCGCTCGCCCCGTCGAAGCGCAGCTGGGAGTAAGGGATGCGGAACTCGGCGCTCCATCCGGCGTCGTTCCTGTGCGTCGCGACGTCCCACACGGCGTCCCAGGAGTCGTCCTCGTTCGTGTCGTCGAACAGGTAGGCGTCGTACTTGACGCCGGACGGATTGACGCCGAACCAGAAGGCCGTGCGCCGGTCGAGGTAGCTGTCGACGACCACGTCGACCCAGTCCGAATGGGGTCGCTCGTCGCGCCGCGCCAGGCGCGTCTCGATGGAGTCGGGCGCCGAGTCGAAGGCGCGGAACCCCACGTAGAGGGCGTCGTCGCCGTACAGGACGCGCGCCTCCGTTCTCTGGGACGGCCGAGCGCCCTCGTCGGGCTCGAAGACCACGAAGTCCCTCGCGACCATGGCGGCCGCCCAGTCCGCCTCGTCCATGATTCCGTCGATCACGGGCGGCGCGCCCTCGATCCGATGCGCCGTCACCGCAGGCGGCGCGGCGCGCGCGCCCGCCGCAGCGGTCGTGCCGTCGCCCTCGCCGTTCTGGCCCAGGAGGGCCGTCGGCGCCCCCGCCGTCCACAGCGCCGCGCCGACCGCGGCGCAACGCTTCGCGAACCCTCTCCCCGCCCCACCGCACCTCGTCATCCCTCGCCTCCTCCTCCCCTCGGGCGTCGGGCCCCCCTGGGCCGTCCGTGGTATCGTTGCCGATCGTTCGTCCTCCGGATTCGGGGGCTGCTCGGCGTTCGCCGGCGCCCGAATCCCGAGGATCAGCCCACTTGACGAGGAGAGCGATGAAAAAGTTGCGCGCGCGGCCGACCGTGACGCCTCGGTTCTTCAAGGCCCACGGCCAGGGAAACGACTATCTGGTCTTCGAGGAGGGCCCGGGGCCGACGCTCGACGGGGCGCTCGCGCGGAGGATCTGCGACCGTCGCCGCGGACCGGGCGGGGACGGTCTGGTCGTGGTGGAACCGCCCGGGCGCAGCGGAGGTCGATCGTCGGCTGCACAGTCGGCGGACGAGCGGACCCGCCCCGTTCGCCTCCGCATGTTCAACCCCGACGGCGGCGAGTTCGAGCGCAGCGGCAACGGGTTGCGGATCGCGGGCGTCTTTCTGGCCGCGCGCAAAGGCGAGCGGAGGGATCGGTTCCCGGTCGTCGTCGGGGGCGATTCGGTGTGGATCGAGGTTCGGGGCGCAAACGACCGAGGCGTCTTCGACGTCCGGGTCGACATGGGGCGGGTCGGGTTTCCGGGCGACGCCGATCGGGAAGCGGAGCGAGTTCGGGGCGACGCCTCCGTTTCGTTGACCGTGCGGTCGCCGCAGGGAGCCAAGGAGGCGCTCTCCGTGATCCCCGTGTCGGTGGGGAATCCGCACGCGGTGGTTTTCCGCGACCGGTGGACGGAGGAGGAGGTCGGTCGCTACGGGCCGTCGATCGAGACCCACGACGCGTTCGAGGGAGGGACCAACGTGCAGTTCGCCGAGCCGCCCGAGGGTCGACGAGTGGCCATCCGCATCTGGGAGCGCGGCGTGGGGCGTACGCTCTCGTCGGGGACCTCCGCGTGCGCGGTCGTGGCGGCCGCGGTGCGGTCGGGCCGCATGGCCCCGGGATCGGCCGAGGTCTCGATGGAGGGAGGTCCCATGGAGGTGACCCTGGCGTCGGACTGGAGCGTTCGCCTGCGGGGGCCCGTCGAGGAGGTGTGCGAGGGCGAACTGGCTCCGGGGTTCCTCGCGGCCAGTCGGTGAACCGCCGACCCGCGCGCCGTCGAGTCGCCGGACGCTGTGCTTGTGGCGCGGCGCTCCGACGGAGGGGAGGCGTTGGAACGTTCCCGTCGAAGCGCGGGGGGCCTCGCGGAGCGACGGGAGGAGTGTCTCGACCGGCAATGGACGCAGGAGACTGCGAGGCGCCGCCGGGGTCCTCCGGTCCGGCGAGTCTCCGCGAAATCGGCGACGCTGGACACGGAGCGTCGCATCGCCGGCGCCTTGGGCCAGGGCTCTGTGGTTGCGCGGGCGCGGGAATCCGGGGCACCTTGGTTCATGCGCGATTTCAACACAGCCGGTCCGATGGACCCGGAAGAGCACTACTGCGTCCCTCCGCTCGACCGCGTGAACTTGGACGAGATCCTGTCGTTGGTGCGCAAGAAGCGGTACTTCGTGCTGCACGCGCCCCGACAGACGGGAAAGACGTCCGTCTTGTTCGCGCTGCGCGACCTGCTCAACAGCGGAGAAGCAGGCGAGTACCGGTGCGGGTACGTCAACTTCGAGCCCGCGCAGGCCGCTCGCGAGAACGCGGGCCGGGCGATGGAGTCCATCGCGGCGGGAATCGCCCGGGAAGCGAGGCTGACGCACGGCGACGACGCCACGGCCCGGGCCGCGCGGGAGATCGACACGTACCGGGGACCCGACTCCGCGCTCGGGGATATCCTGGAAATCTGGTCGATGGCCGGCCCGGAACCGTTGGTCCTGCTGATCGACGAGATCGACGCTCTGGTGGGCGACGTTCTCGTGTCGGCGCTGCGACAGCTCCGGGCGGGCTACGTGCACCGTCCGGCGGCGTTTCCGCAGAGCGTGGTGCTGTGCGGGATTCGGGACGTGCGCGACTACCGGATGCACGCGCATGCCGAGAGGGAAGTGATCGCGGGCGGTAGCGCGTTCAACATCAAGGCGAAGTCGCTCCGACTGGGCGATTTCACGCGCGCGGAAGTCGAGACGCTGCTCGGACAGCACACGGCCGAGACCGGCCAGGCGTTCACGCCGCGGGCGATCGCGGCGGTGTGGAAACAGACCCGGGGCCAGCCGTGGTTGGTCAACGCGCTGGCCCAAGAGATATGTTTCCCGGAAGAGAGGCTGCGGGAGCGCAGCGGCCCCGTGAAGGAGCGGGACGTCTTCGATGCGCGCGAGGCGCTGATCCTGCGTCGCGACAGCCATCTGGACCAGCTGCTCGACAAGCTGCGCGAGCCCAGGGTGAGGCGCGTGATCGAGCCGTTGCTGAGCGGGGAGGAAGGCGACTACGACGCACGCGACTTCGAGTACGTGCGCGACCTGGGACTGGTCGCGCCGGGCCCCGGCTTGGAAGTCGCCAACCCCATCTACACAGAGGTGCTTCCGCGGGAGTTGACGTCGATCCTGGAGCAACGGATCGCGTCGCAGGAGCGGGAGACGGTTTGGTACGCGCGTCTCGACGGGACGCTCGACATGGACGCGCTGTTGGTCGCGTTCCAGGGGTTCTTTCGAAAGAACTCGGAGCACTGGATCCGACTTGCGCAGTACACGGAGGCGGGCCCGCATCTGGTGCTGCAGGCGTTCCTGCACCGGGTCGTGAACGGCGAGGGGCGGATCGAGCGGGAGTACGCGCTGGGGAGTCGTCGGGTGGATCTGCTGGTCGCCTGGCCGGTCGGAAGCGAGAGCTGGGAGCGGTTCGTGATCGAGTGCAAGCTGGTGAAGGAGGGCCGCGCGCTCGAGACGGAGATCGAGCGCGGCTTGGAGCAGACGGCGGCGTACATGGACACGAGCGGAGCGGATGCCGGGCACTTGGTGGTGTTCGACGTGCGCGAGGGGAGGAGCTGGGCGGAGAGGATCTACCGGGAGCGGCGCGCGTGGAAGGACGTTCCCGTCACCGTGTGGGGGGCCTGAGTGGAGGCCGGAGGACACGTCGCGCGGCCAGCGACGACACCGTCGGCCGGGGCGTCGGGCCGACCCAACGACATCGGGCCCGCGCCCAGAGTCCTGTTCCAACGCGGGAAAAGGTTGCGCCCGCACGGGAATCCGAAGCACCTTGGTGCATGCGTTTCTTCAACACCGTCGGCCCGGTCGTCTCGGAAGACCACTACTGCGTCTCCCCACTGGACCGCGTTGACCTGGACCACATCCTCGCCCTGGTTCGCGACCAGTCCTACTTCGTCCTGCACGCGCCCCGGCAGACGGGCAAGACGTCCGTCTTGTTCGCTCTGCGCGATCTGCTCAACGGGGGCGACGCGGGCGAATGCCGGTGCGCCTACGTCAGCGTCGAGTCCGCGCGGGCTGCGGGCCAGGACGTGGCGCAGGCGATGGGGGCCATCGCGTCGGAGATCGCGCGGGAAGCGGAGGACGCGTTCGGCGACGAGGCCACAGCCCAGGCCGCGCGCGAGTTCGACATCGAACGAAGGCCGTTCACCGCACTCAGCGAGCTCTTGCGAGTCTGGTCGAAGGCGGACCCGAAGCGGTTGGTTCTGCTACTCGACGACATGGACGCGCTGGTGGGCGACTCCCTGATCTCGACGCTGCGACAAATCCGGGCGAGCTACGTGCACCGTCCGGCGGCGTTCCCTCAGAGCATATTGCTCTGCGGGGTGGGCGACGTGCGCGACTACGGGATCCGCGCGGGTCCCGACAACGAAGTGGTCACGAGCGGGAGCGTGTTCAACATCAAGGCGAGGGTGTTTCGGCTGCCGGACTTCACGCGCTCGGAAGTCGCGGCCTTGCTAGGACAGCACACGGCCGAGACCGGCCAGGAGTTCGCGTCGGACGCGATCGCGGCCGTGTGGGAACAGACTCGGGGCCAGCCCGGGCTGGTCAACGCGTTGGCCCGGGAGATGTGCTTCTCGTCGGGGAAGCCGCGGGAGCGCGGCGGCCCCCTGGAGGAGGCGGACGTCTTCGCGGCGCGAGAGGAGGTGATCCTGCGCCGCGGCGTCCATCTGGCTGGGGTGATCGACAGTCTGCGCGAGCCCAGGGTGAGGCGCGTCGTCACGCCGCTGCTGAGCGGAGGCGACGGCTATTACGACTTGCGGGACTTCGACTACGTCCGCGAGCTGGGACTGATCGCCGATGACGACCGGGCCTTGCGGATCGCCAACGCCATCTACGCCGAGGCGATCCCCCGGGCGTTGACGCGGATGCTGGAATCCGAGATTCCGAAGGAGGAGACGGATCGGTTCGTGGACGCCACCGGAGCTCTCGACATGGACGCGGCGCTCGCGGCGTTTCAAGAGCTCCTCGCCGAAGACGCGGAGCGCTGGATCGGGCTAGCGCAGTACCCGGCGGCGGGTCCGCAGTTGGTCCTGCAGGTGTTCCTGCAGCGGATCGTCGAGGGCAGGGGCCGGATCGAGCGGGAGTGCGAGCTGGCGAATCGCCGGGTGGACCTCGTGGTCGTGTGGCCCATCGGAACCGAAAGCGCCCAGCGGATCGCGGTCGTGTACAAGACGGTCGGAAAGGGCAGGGAGTTCGAGTGGGAAGTCGAGCGAGGGCTGGCTGGAAGGGACGGCGGTCTGCATGAACGCCAGCGGCGCCGACGCCGGGCACCTGGTCGTTTTCGACGTCCGCGCGGGAACGAGCTGGGCGGAGAGGACCTACCGGGTAGAACGCGCGTGGGAGGATGTCCCCGTCACCGTGTGGGGGGCATGACGGGCGTCGTAGAAGTGCGCGACTTGGATTGCGCGGTGGTTGCCGCCGCGCCGGTCGCCAGCGAGCCGATTCGGACGGACCGCACGCGCATGACCGCCGTGGAAGGCCCCGCGCCGGATCAGCGCTGTGCGCGCGGCACGTATGCCTGAATCTCGGACGCAATATTGGAGAATGTGGAGAGGGATCGGCAGGCGCTAGCTGCGGTCTCCGCGCAAATCGACATGATGTCGTAAACGCTACGCTAAAAAGGACGATTCGCCTTGAACGTCGTTCATTACGCACCAACCGATCTGTACCTCGATCCAGCGAATCCGCGGCTTGCGGACGAAGGACTCTCGGTCGAAAAGCAGGACGATATCCTGCTCTGGCTCTGGCGAAACAAGTCGGTCAACGAGCTGGTCGATTCCATTCTGGTGAACGGTTTCTGGGAGCATGAAGAGCTTTTCGCGACCGAGGAAGACGGTCGTATCGTCGTAGTCGAGGGCAACCGACGGCTCGCGGCTGTCAAGGTTCTTTCGGATGCCGATCTTCGGAAGCGGCTCCGTATCGAGCTCAAAGTGCATCCATCGGAAGCGGTACTCGAATCAATCCGAAAGCTACCGGTGATTCACGCCACGAGAAAAGAGCTTTGGGGTTTCGTTGGCTTCAAGCACGTCAACGGCCCGCAAGCCTGGGATTCCATCGCCAAGGCGGGTTACGTGTTTGACGTTCGGCGAGACTTCGGTGTGAGCCTGGCCGAGATCGCGTCGGGGATCGGAGACCGCCACGAGACGGTGGCGCGCCTGTACCGAGGATATGTGGTCCTCCGGCAGGCGCTGTCGTAGCAAAGTAGAAATGTCCGGTTCTGGGTTGGTTTAGCAAAGTAGAAATGTCGTGCGCCGTGGAAAGGCGCCGGTTCCCAGCGGGTGCGAATCCCGTCCGGCAAGGGTCGTTCCAGCCGGTAGCAACCAGAGCGGGTCGTGGAGGTAACGACATGGCTTGAAGCACTTTGGGTAGACGGACCGCCGTGGGCGGTTCAGCGAACATGCGGGCCGTAACGCGAGTGAACGCCGAGCAGGCCTCGAAAAGGCTAAGCCGCGGAGGCCGACCCGCCGACATTACGGGGAAGGCTGCCAGCGGTCGGGAAGCGAACGACGAGAGCACCGACCGCCTCCGCCGGGGTAGTGGCGACGGCACGCATGGAAGAGGGAGGCGGTAGCAACACGGGAAGCCCTGTCGGTGGCGTCGCGCGGCGCCAACTGGAACCCCGCGAGGGGCAGGCTGGGCCGGCAGGGTGGCGGATGGGCCCGTAGTACTGGAGACGCCGGGTAACGCCGGTCGAGGGAAGGGGCCCTGCTTCGAGAGCGGTACGGAAAGGGGGAAGGGACGTGACCACTGGCGAGAGCCTACCAGGGTCGGAGAAGGTTCGGAGACTCCAGACCGTGCTACACGCGAAAGCCAAGGAGGAACCTAAAGCGCGGTTCTATACGCTCATCGACAAGGTGTGGCGCGACGATGTTCTCGCGGAAGCCTGGAGGCGGGTACGCCGCAACGGCGGATCGGCCGGGGTGGACGGAGAGACGTTCGCGGACATCGAGGAGTACGGCGTGGAGCGGTGGCTTGGGGAACTGGCGCGAGATCTGAGGGAGGGCAGCTATGCGCCGCGAGCGGTGCGGCAGGTGCTGATCCCGAAGAAACAGCCTGGGAAGTACAGGCCGCTGGGCATTCCCTGCATAAGGGACCGGGTGGCGCAGACGGCGGCGTTGCTGGTGTTGACGCCGATCGTCGAGGCCGATTTGCAACCGGAGCAGTACGCCTATCGGCCGGAGCGGAGCGCGCACGATGCGATCCAGCGGGTGCATCGGCTCCTGCACCAGGGGCACAGGGAGGTGGTCGACTGCGACTTGGCCAACTACTTCGGCGAGATACCGCACGCGGAGCTGATGAAGTGCTTCGCCCGGCGCATCAGCGACGGGCGGATGTTGAAGCTCCTGAAGGCGTGGCTGGAGATGCCGGTGGAGGAGGACGACGGGGAGGGCGGCGTACGTCGCACGAACCGGGCGCGCAGGGAGAGGAAGGGGACCCCCCAAGGGTCACCGTTCTCGCCGCTGGCCAGCAACCTGTACATGCGGCGATTCGTGCTGGGCTGGAAGACGCTGGGGTACGCCCAGCGGTTCCGGGCGGAGATCGTGAACTACGCGGACGACCTGTGCGTGGTGAGCAAGGCCCCGGCGGCGGAAGTGCTGGCGGCGGTCGAGCGACTCATGGAGAGGCTGAAGCTACCGGTCAACGAACGGAAGACTCGATGTCTGCGGTGCCCCGAAGAGGCGTTCGAGTATCTGGGGTACCGGGTGGGGCGCAACTACCGAGCGAGCGGGCGGGGGTGGTACATCGGGACCCGGCCCAGCAAGGGGAGCGTCCAGGGCATTGTCCGCAAGGTCAGCGAGATGACGGCGAAGCGGTACACCGGACTTCCGGTGGAGGTGGTCGTAGAGCGGATCAACCAAGCGGTATACGGGTGGGCGCGCTACTTCAGCCTTGGGCAGGTGACCCCTGCGTACCGAGCCGTCAACAAGCACACGGCCAAGCGGTTACGCCGGTGGCTCTGTTCGAAGCACAAGGTGAAGTCCGGGCAACACGCGCGGTTCCCGGAAGAGAGGCTGAGAGAGCTCGGCCTGTTTTGCCTGACGCGACGGACGATGGGCCTTCCGAAAGCGAAGGCGTGATCTCGTCGGAAAGCCGGATGCGGGAAAACCGCACGTCCGGTTTGATGGGCGGGGACTGGAAACGCAGCCATGGGAGTCGGCCTTGGAGGCCCGGAGCGAAAGCTACCCGGGATCACCCCACCGGACCCTAAAGCCGGCGCGCCAGTCCCCGACCCCACCTCTTTCGGATGGTCTTCGGTGGTTCACGCAACCCGATCCGGGAGAGGAGCAGATGGAACTCAGTTTGAAGGAGCGCGACCGCGTGTCGGTGCTGAGGCAGGTGAGCGAAGGGGTGCTGACGGCGTCTGCGGGCGCCCGGCGCATCGGCGTCACGCCGCGTCACTTCCGACGCTTGCTGCGGCGGTTCGAGGCGGAAGGCGACGCCGTCGCGGTCCACGGGCTTCGAGGTCGGGCCTCGAACCGGGCGTTGCCTCCAGAGGTTCGCCAGGCGGTGCTGGCGCTCGCGGAGGATCCGATGTTCCGCGACTTCGGACCGACGCTGCTCGCCGAACACGTCGAGCTGGCGTGCGGGCTGCGGGTGAGTCGGGAGACGGTGCGGCGCTGGTTGCTGGAGTCCGGGTTGCGGACGCGCAGTCGCAAGCGGGCGAAGCACCGGAGTCGGCGTCCCCGCCGGGCGGCGCTGGGGGAGTTGGCGCAGTGGGACAGCTCGGTGCATCGGTGGCTCGAGGATCGCGTCGAGGGCGACCTGACGCTGATCGCGCTCCACGACGACGCGACGAGCCGTCTGATGGCGGCCCGGTTCGTGGCCCGCGACAACGGGGCGGAGAACCGGCGCGTGATCATCGACTACCTGCGGCGTCACGGTCGGCCCTTGGCGGTGTACACGGACCACGCGGGCCACTTCGGGCAGTGGCAGTCGGAGAAGGAGAAGCGAACGGATACGATCATCTCGAAGGCGTTGGGCGAACTGGACATCGGGCTGATCCTGGCCAGCTCTCCGCAGGCCAAGGGGCGCGTCGAGCGCACCTTCGGGACGGCGCAGGACCGGCTGATCAAGGAGATGCGCCTCGCGCGGATCTCGGATCTCGAGAAGGCGAACGAGTTCCTCGAGGAGTACTGGGCGCCGCTGTGGAACGAACGGTTCGCGACGGCGCCTGCGGAGGCGCGCGACGCGCACCGTCCGTTGCCGGCGGGGGTGGATCTGGACGCTCTGTTCGCGGAGACGGTGGTCCGCAAGGTCGCTCGGGACTTCACGATCCGCTTCAAGAACGAGCTCTGGCAGATCCCGGAGCACGAAGCTACGGACTTGGCGCCCGGCGCTGAGATCGTGGTCGAACGGCGGTTGGACGGCGAACTGCGCTTCCGCAGTGGGTCCCGGTACCTGGACGTCGAGTCGCTGGGCTGTGCGCGAAGCCGCCCGAAAGCTCCGGCGCAGCCCGCCGAAGAGAAGACCCCGAAGCCGCTCGGCAAGCCGCCGAAGCCAGGCTCGGGCCACCCGTGGCGCCTCCGGATCCAAGCGGAAGTGCAGCGCGCGCTGGCCAGGCGGAAGCGGCGCGAGGAACGGGGTCGAAGCGACGAGTGAGCAGGCAGCCACGCCGTTCTTCCCCCTCGCCGGGGGGGATCGGACAGGCGCTCGACGCGCCTGAACACAACCCCTCGCGGGGCAGCCCCGAACCGCCCGCACCGCATGCACGGCGGCCTCGTACGGACGTTCGACGGCGCAGATCGGCCCGCAGGCACCGCTTCTCCGCACACACATTCGCCAAGGACAGCGGGTCCCAGGGCGTCCAGACAGGCAACGGGAGCGGTCGGCCGGCCGCTCCCGGGCCCTGGCGCCTCGCTTCGGTCGCTCCGCTCCCTGCGCGAGGCGCCAGGGCCCGCGCATCCCAGAAGACGTGGAACGCTGTCGCAACCCGCTACCCCCAACCCCAAGACCGGTCCCCAGGCGGACATTTCTACTTTGCTCGCCCCCCGGACATTTCTACTTTGCGTTGACAGGTCCTCCGGCAGGCGCAGGAACAGATCGGTTTTGATACGACAGACGCCCAGCACCGAAGGTTTCCCTTTTCGCACCTATGGACGGCCCTCGGCTATGTGTCTATCAGAAAGTATCTTGGAGTCGATATCAGAGCGCTGGAGAACGAAGGCCCGGTTCCCCAAAGTCACCTGCGGCAATTGGAATTTCTCATGCATTGGCTCTTCGGGAGCCAGTCGCGGGGCATCGACGCGACGGTTCGCCGTCAGAACCCGGACCTCCGTCACCTTGCGCAGACTCTCGAGGTGCAAAAGGGCATAGACTTGCTGGAGAATGGAAAGTCGCTTTCGGCGGCGTTGGACGCGTCACTCGGCGACGCCCACCTGTTTCGGACCGCCCTCATCAAGGCCGAGGCTAGCGCCAAAGAGGCGATGAGCTTCGTATCGACTGGGTTCCAGGGCGAGGAAGAGCTGGTGGAAACTGGGAATAGTCTCTTCCGACAGGCCAAGTCACTCAAGACTCTCATGTCGCACGACGAGTCTTGACCGTCGACGCGAGTTTGGCGGTCGAGGACGCTGCCGACCGCCTAGAGCGGGCCTGCTTGGTGAACTCCACAGGCTTCGTCGCTTGGGCCGACGTGATTGGCCAACTCCGGCGTACCGCCTCCGAGGACGAAGCGACCACGATCTACGCCGAGCGCGGGAGCGAACCGCCCGAGCCAGGATGGCGAGACATCGAGCCGTTCGAGACGCGACTGGGCGAGTGGATCCAAACGCTTGACGACAGGGCTCGAGCGTGCGGGTCCGGTGGCGCCTACCCGTTTGCCATTGGCCAACAAGGGCTTCGGCTTCGTGGCCGCTCCTCGCCCTACTTGTTTCAGTTGCTGGTGTCTCTTGGCTTCACGGACAGCCACCGCGATGGAACCATGGCCTACAAGCTCTTCGAGGAGTTGAGCGCGTCGGCTGCCGGTCTGTATCTCGGTGACAGCAGCCCGGCGGTCGTTTTCGGATCGCCTCGGCGCGACTTTCCGCCGGGCTTCCGCAAGGCAGTCTCCTGCTTAGCTAGCCTCTTGCGCGAGGGGAAGGCGTGCGCGGATCAGAAGAATCTGAATCAGAGCCAGGACGACGGTCTCGATGTCGTGGCGTGGAAGGAATTTCCAGACCAGAGAGCCTCGAAACTGATCGTGTTCGGCCATTGTGCGGCTGGCCGACACTGGAAGAAAAAGACACACGAACTCCAGCCCCGTCGATGGTGCAAGAGGAACTTCGCCGGACCAATCGCGGTGGATCCGATTCCGGCATTTTTCGTCCCGCGAGCCTTGTCGGAAGTGGATGCGATCGATGCGGGGCGCGGTCAGATCCTGCTCGACCGATGCCGTATCTCGGCGCTGTGCTCGGATTCCATCGACAGTCGACTTGACGAACGGCTCCAGAGGTGGATCGAGGCCGCACTGCAAGGGCGTCGCTCGTGAAGCCGAGCACCATCGGCAGGAGACGGCTTCGGGCCGCTGGTCATCTTTCTCCCAGGCGCCGCTCGCGTGCGAAGGGTGCTTTGTGGTAGGGGTGTCGTGAGATGGGGACCGCTAGCCCTCTTCGGTACCCGGGAGGGAAGTCCGCTTTGGCGGGACTCCTCGACCGCGTACGGATCGCCAATCGACTTCGAGGCCGGGATTTCGCCGAACCGTACGCGGGTGGTGCCGGGGCGGCGTTGACGCTGTTGTTTCGCGGGGATGTCCCGGCAATCTATATCAACGATATCGATGAAGCCGTGTCGGACATTTGGTGGGCTGTCCTGGAGCGGATCGACCAGTTCTCGGAAATGATCCATACCGCGCCGCTCACGGTGGACGAATGGCGCCGCCAGCGTGCAATCTACCGTGATCCTAGCTCGGCGTCACGGCTGGAACGGGCGTTCGCAGCGTTCTACCTGAACCGCTGTAATCGCTCTGGAATTATCCGCAACGGAGGTCCAATCGGCGGAATTGGACAAACCGGGAAGTGGCGCCTTGACGCTCGTTTCAACCGACAGGGTCTAGTAGAGCGCTGTCAACGAGTCGCTCGGCGGGCGTCGCGCGTCCACGTATCCGCGCTGGACGGCATTGATTTCATTCGGAGTCTCGCGGATGCCGACACGTTCTTCTTCATCGATCCGCCGTACTTCGAAAAGGGACCTACGCTGTACTTGAATGCCCTTGATGCCCCGTATCATGCGCGGCTCGCTCAGGTTCTGCGGACGATGACGGGCAGCCCGTGGGTGCTGACCTACGACGACTGCGCGGATGTGCGAGCGCTTTACGACGATTGGGCGACGGTCCGATCCTATTCCCTCCGTTATTCGGCGTCCAGTCGCAGGCGCGGAGGCGAGTTATTGATTGCCCCGCATTGGATGATCCTCCCTGTGGACACCGGCTCGGCGTCGATTCGCTGGCATTCACCCTAATGGCCGCCAGAATGACCCAGGACAAGGCTGGTTTGCCGTTCACGACGTAGTCCCACGCCTCTTTGCGCCCGAGCAGTCCGACCGTCAAGTGCGCACCCGCGCCATGACCGCAGCGCCGACGAGAAGGAAGAGGGCGTTGGGCGCCCAGGCCGCCGGTACGGGAGGCATCCCTCCCGCCGATCCTATGGCGGCGGAGAGATCGAGCAACAATATGTACAGCAGCGTCGACGCGAGGGACGCGCCCACTCCGAAGGAGGCCCCTCCCTTCTTCGACGTCGTCCCCAGCGCCGCCCCGAAGAAGACGATGATCAGGGTGGCCGCCGGGACGGCCAGCTTCATCTCCCGCTCCACCAGCAGCTCCAAGGGATTCCCACCCGAACGAAGAACCGCCTCCGCGGCTCGCCCGAGTTCCCGGTACCCCATCTCGTCGACTTCGGCAGGATCTTCCAGGAGCTCCTCGGGGCGCGCCGTCAGCCCTTCGACCCGAAAGCGGTCGAATTCGACGGAGGACTCTTCGCCCGCGGGGTCGATTCGGCGACGATAGCCGTCGTGGAAGGTCCAGCCAGCGGAGTCGGCGAAGGACGCGCGGTCGGCCCAGATGTGGTGGAGCGACCCGTCGTCGTCCACGCGCTCCAGGAGCGCGTCGCGCATCTCGAGCGACGCCGCGTTGAGATGTTGCACGCTCAGCGTCTCGTTCCGTTCGCTCTGGTACACGAAGTCGTAGCGCACCTCGCGGCGGATCTCCCTCTCTCCCCAGACTTCCGCCGCCCGTCGGTTGGTCGTCGGAAGCGCCGCGCCCAGCAGAAAGGCCGCGATCGTGAGCAGGGCGCCTGCGGGCCAGAGCGGCGCCACCAGTCGGTGGAACGAGACGCCGCCCGCCTTCGCCGCCAGGATCTCCCGGTGCTCGGTCATCGAGTGAACCGTGAACACCGCCGCGATCAGGGCCGCGATCGGAAAGGAGAGCTGCATGTACTGGGGATACATGAAGAGATAGCCCAGCGCGATCCGCCCCGCCTCGACTTCCCGATCGATGAACCAGTCCTGTCGATCGCCGAGGTCCCCGACCACCCACACGATGGGCACGCTGATCAGGAACACCGTGACGAGCGTCGCGAACCTCGCGACGACCATCCGGTCGAGCGTGCGGATCACGAACCGGGCTCGGGCGCGACCGAGGGCTTGCGAATCGAGCGGTGGATCCGGTTTCGCAGACCCAGCCAGAGCTCCCGCCAGCCGCTGTCGCGCGCCGTCGCCGTCCAGTGCCCCGTTCGGGACACGAACAGCGTCCCGACGGCCAGCAGGATGAGGCTGACCATCCACATCGACCAGAAGGGGCTGGCCAGCTCCCGGTCTGCGCGGGTCTCTCCCGAGCTCAGCCCCCATTGGGCGGCCCCGAAGACGACGGCCGAGACGACGATCACCATGTTGATCCCGCCCCTCGGGAAGCGCATGCCGAGCGGCGCCGCGATGAGCACGAAGGCGATCGACGCAGCCGCCAGCACGAGCTTCTTGTGATACTCCACGGAGAATCGACTGGACTGTCTGCTGAGTATTCCCAAGCGCAAGGCATGGGCCTGGGTCTCGGACAAGGTGCGCCGAGTCGCTTCGTCCGACGGCAGCTGGTCGGCATCGACCGAAGCGAACCCCTTCGCCATGCCCGCGCTCGGCGGCTGTCCGTCGGCGTCCAGACCCAGCGCCCGCTCGACCGACGCGCGCGCCGCCGTTCGGGCCGCGAAGCGTACGGAGTCGGCGGCGCGCGCCCTGGCCTGCGCCGAGTCCCGCAGGTCGGCGAGCGGCAACTCGCGGTCGCTCCGCCGGCTCTCGCCCAACTCCTCGAACACGTCGCCGATTCCGCGAAGCACGTAGAGCTGCTCCTCGAATTCCGTCCGCTGAAGTGCCGCGGCGTCCCGAGTCTTCACCTCGTACGCGTGGCCGTCGCGGAGGCGCAGGTGCAGGACCGTCGCCGAATCGTTCAGCGCCATTTCGCCGCTCGCCGCGTAGGTGGTGCGCCGGGCTCCGGTGCGGCTCAGGTCGTGAATGACGACGTTGCCGAGGGCGTTGGCGACCGGATCGATCCGGTCCGCGCTGAGAAAGTACTTGCCCGGTCCGTTCCCGTCCCTGATGACGTTGACCGCGCGTTCGCGGAGTTGGAACGTGGGGCTCTTCCGGTGGATCGAGCCCTGCAGGTTCTTGAGCCGATGGTTCGTCTCGGGGAGGACGCGATCGTTGAACGTGTAGGTGACGCCCGCGACCAGGACCCCCAGAACCAAGGCCGGAAGGAGCACCCGACGAGGTTGCACGCCGCCGCCCGCCATCGCGACCGTTTCGTTGGCGGCGGCCAATTCGCTGTAGGCGTACAGGACGGCCGGGAGGACGGCCATCGGCAGCGTCAGCGCCAAGGTGTGCGGCAGGGTCAGGAGGAGAACCTCCAGGATCACCTCGCTCGGGAGTCCCTTGCCCGCGAAGTCGTCCAGGAGCTTCGCCACCGATTGGATGTACATCAGCCCCGTCAAGAGACTGAAGCAGAACAGGTAGGGGCCCGCCAACGAGCGGCCGAGGTGCCGGGACAGTACGGTCATGATCCCACGGAGGCGGGGACGACGGAGATCCAGCGCTGCGATGCGTCCATCTTCGACTCCGCAGGTCCCCCGTAGGTTGCACTCCCGACGCCGCCTTGAAAAAGCGCGCATGGGCGACGTTCGCGACATTGGGAACGTTCATGGAACGTAATCGATCCGCAGCCCGGGCCTTCGCGCTCGCGGCGTTCGTGCTCGTCGGCCTCCAGGGCGGCGTCCACGCTCAGGCGGACCCGGATCGGACCGCGCGCTCGGCGCTGTGGACGCTGCCGGCGCTGCGCGGTCCGCCCCGACCCCTGGGGACGCCGCCGTCGCCGCCGGTCCCGTTCGTGCGCCTGGGGCGCGCGCGCATCCCGGCGGCGCGCCTCGGGCGCGGGCTGGAGCTGCCGCCGCCGCCCGAGCTCGCGCCGACGCTGCGGCTGCCGCGACCCCTGTCCTGGAGCCGGGACCGGCTCTTTCGCGTGGGGACCCTGGGTCCGGTCTTCGCGGCGACGCGCGCGCCCGTGCGCGCACCGTCCGCAGCGCGCGACGCCGGTGCCGCGTCCCGCTACCGAAACGAGTTCGCGGACCTGGGATTCACGGTGCGCGGCGTGGGCGATCTCGGGGGCGACTGGGCGCGGTTTCGGCCCTGCGACGAGACCGTGCAGGTCACCTGCGAAGTGTCCCCGGTCCCCCGTCTGACCCCCGACGTCCGCTTCTCGGCGCTGGTCGACGGGACGGTGGCGGACCGGGTGACGATCGACGTGGACTACGACCGCACCCGCGAGTTCCAGGGAGCGAACCGGGTCAATGTCCGCTACCGGGGACGGCCGGGCGAGGCGCTCCGAAGCCTCGACGTCGGGGACGTGCGCTTCGATCTGCCGCCGTCCCGCTTCCTGGCCGAAGGCGTGCCGGCGGGGAACTTCGGCTTCCAGGCGCTCCTCGAGGCCGGACCGGTCCAGCTGCGGTCCGTGTGGGCCCAGCGCAACGGAGAGGTGACCTCGAGGAGCTTCCGCCTCGAGGGGTCCGGGAGGACGTTCTCGCGCACCGACACGCTGGTCCTGGACGACGCGGACTACGTGACCGGGCAGTTCTTCTTCGTCGCCGACCCCGCGTCGCTTCGCGACTTCCCCCACGTCGACGCGCTGAGCCTGACGGCGGCGGACGCGCCCCCGAGCGTCGCTCCCGGAGCGGAGCCGATCCAGCTCTACCGATCCGAGATCGACCTGTACGCGCGCCAGCAGGTCGAGGGGTACGTCCAGGCGGACGCGCTCGCGTCGCTGGACGGCGACACGGCCTCGGAGTCGGCCTGGTTCCGCCAGCTGCGTCCGGGCCGGGACTACACGGTGCATTCGAGCGGCCTGTGGATCGCGCTGCGCGCGCCCCTGGCCCCCGGGGAGATCCTCGCCGCGACCTACGTCACCCAGGCGGGCGACACGATCGGCAGCTACAACCCCGAGGCCGTCCGGCGCCGGGGCGGTCGGCCGACGCTCAGGATGCTCAAGGCGTCCTCCGCGCAGCACCAGCCAGGGAGACCCACCTGGCGCAACGAGATGCACCAGGCGTACCGCGTGTCCTCGTCGACCGACGTCGAGCCCGGATCGGTCGAGCTCGTCGTCTCGCTGGGCGAGCGGAGCGCGGGGCGAACCTTCGCTCGGCGGACGAACGGCGACGACGTGACGTTTCTGCGCCTCTTCGGCCTGGACGAGAAGTCGCCCCGGGACCGTCTGGACGAGTCGCAGATCTATCGTCCCGCGCTGGACTCCTTCGAGGACCAGCCCCCCGTGTCCGGGACCTTCGTCTTCTTCCCCACGCTCGAGCCCTTCGCCCGGCCGCCGCCGCTCGGCGCCCCGGCCATCGACTCGTCCGAGGCGCGCGCGATGCTGGGGGCCAACCGGAACGACCGCATCTATCGGAGTCCGGACCCCTTCGAGCGCGACAACGGCGGCGTCTTCCGGCTGAACCTCTCCTACCGGGTCAGCGGCGAGGGGCTGCGCTCCTCCTTCTCCCTGGGCGCGGCGGGGATTCGTCCCGGCACCGAGCGCGCGACGCTGGGCTCCACCCTGCTGGTCCGGGATCGGGACTACGCCTTCGACTACGACGTCGGCCAGCTCGTCCTGCTGGACCCGGAGGGACTGCTCGCGAGGAACCCGGGTCGGACGCTGTCGGTCTCGTGGGAACAGAGAAGCCTGTTCCAGGTCGCCCCCAGCTCGATCTTCGGGTTGAACGCCCGTTACGCCCTGGGCGAATACGGGGCCGTCGACCTGGTGGGGCTCTACCAGAGCGAGGACGCGCTCCTGCGCCGGCCCCAGCTGGGCGCCGAGGCCGCCTCGGTGGGGCTGGTCGGCGCGGACGGCGAGGTCCGCGTGGCCGCCCCCGCGCTGACGCGGCTGTTGAACGCCGTGCCCGGGCTCAGGGCCGGAGCGTCGTCGTCGCTCCGCGTCTCCGGCGAAGCGGCCGTTTCGCTGCCGAACCCCAACCGGCAGGGCGCCGTGTACCTGGACGACTTCGACGCCCACAACGCCCGCTCGCTCTCGGTGCGAAGCCAGCACTGGCGCCTGGGCAGTCGGCCCGCCCACCGGGACGGCGCCGAAGACGAGCTCCCGCCCTCGACGTCGCCCTCGGCCGCCGCTCGCCTGACGTGGCAGCACGCGTGGATCGCCGAGGGCGCGGGCGGGGACAGCCTGGGCGTCTTCCAGGGCTTTCATCCGACCGCCGACATCGACCGGCAGATCCGCGTCGAGGGCAGCGCCGTTCGCGAGCCCGGCCTGTTCGTGCGCTTCGAGCCCAAGAGCGGCGACCGGGAGGGACAGGGCGCGTTCGCGGCGATCACGACCGTGCTGAGTCCCACCGGGACCGATCTCACGCGGAGCGACTTCATCGAGTTCTACGTCCGCGACGGGGATTTTCTCAGTCTCGTCCTCGACGTCGGCGTCGTGAGCGAGGACGCCTTCTTCGTCGACGCCGCCGGCGCCGTCGCCGGCGTCAAGCGAAGGGTGGGAGCTCCCTGGGGGCTGGGCGTCCTCGACCAGGAGGCGGACCCCCGGCGGGGCGACGTCTGGGGCCGCGAAGCCGACGAGCGCGGCGTGTGGGACGAGAGCTGCGCGGCGGAGCGGGGGCGGGTGTACCGCAGGGGCGATCCGAACGCGAACTGCACGCGGGGCAACGGGCGGCCGGACACCGAGGACCTCGACGAGGACGGCAACCTGGACACCTTCGAGCGCCACCGGCGCTTCGTGGTCGCGCTCGACGGATCGTCGCCGTTCCTGATCCGCGACCGCGACGAGACGGGAACCGCCTTTCGGCTCTATCGCATTCCGCTCAAGGGACAGGGAGGTCTGGACGTGGGCGGCGTCGTCGGCGACGCCGAGATGCGCGCCGTGCGCCATCTCCGCTTCACCGTGACGGGCAGGCGGCGCGACTCGTTCGTGCTCGCGCGCCTGGGCATCGTGGGTTCGACGTGGATCAAGCGCACCGCGACCGGCGTGCTGACCGGACTGGGCGGCGACACGGCGTCGCTGCAGGGCCGCGCCGAGGTGGGGTCGATCTCGCGCGTGACGGCGGGCGACGCCTATGCGTCGCCGCCGGGCGTCGTCGAGCAGCTCGACGATCCCGTCGCCGCGTTCGCCGGCCAGGGGATCGAGTTCAACGAGCGGTCGCTCTCGATCGGATTCGAGGACGTGCCGCCCGGCGACCGGGTCGAGGTGTACCACCGGTTCCCGCAGCGCCCGCGCGACTTCCTGTCGTACCGCGAAGCCCGGCTGTGGGCGGTCGCCCCGCGCGCCAGCTTCGCGGCCCAGGCGCCGGTGCGCCTGTTCGTCAAGGTCGCGACCGACGACCGCAACTTCTACCTCTATCGCGTGCGACCGAATCGGACGGGCGCGCCGGGCAGGGCGGCCGAGGAGGAGTGGGCGCCCGAGATTCGGATTCGCTTCGAGGAGTGGCTCGCGCTCCGCAGTCGGGCCGAGGAGCGGCTGATCCGCGATCCGCCCGCGCCGGGCGATCCGCCGCTCGCGCTCTGGTCGGCCGATTCCGCCTACGCCGTCGTGCTTCAGGATCGGGGGCGGGCTCCGAACCTCGCCGCCGTGCGGGAGATCAGCCTCGGGATCGTCAACGGGAGCGCGCTTCCCGTCTCCGGCGAGGTGTGGATCGACGAGCTGCGCTTGGCGCGCGGCATCCGCGACGCCGGCTTGAGGACCTCCGCGGTCGCCGAGCTGCGCGGCGGCGACGTTCTCGCGACCACCGTCTCCTACCGGAGTCGAGGAGGGTACTATCGTCCCTTGCGGGCGGCCCCGACGTTCCAGAACGACGAGGCTGTCAGCGTGCGGAGCACGGTGCAGCTGGCGCGCTTCGGGCCCGAGGAGTGGGGGCTCGACGCGCCCGTTTCCGTCACGTGGGAGCGAGAGGCCCGGGCGCCCGTCTTCCTAGGTCGGAGCGACGTGCGGGCCGACCGCCTCGAGGGGCTGCGGAGTCCCGAGTTCAGTCGGACTCGATTCGACGTGGCGCTCCGCCGGGCCGCGCCCCGCCAGGGCGGATTCTGGGACGACGTGATCAACGGAATCGACGTGAGGGCGGGCGTCGTCCGTTCCTCGCAGCGGACCATCACGACGGCGAGTCGCGGCCGCGGCGTCGACGCCCTGGTCGCGTATCGGACGGCGCCGGAGCGCCGGGACTTTCCGCTGTTCCCGGGCCGGCTGGGCGCGCTGGTCCGGGCGTTGTTGCCGCGGTTCCTCGAGGACCGCGTGGCGGAGGCGAGGATCCGGTGGGCGCCCGAGAGCGTCGCCGTCGAGAGCGAGTGGCTGGACCGGGATCTGGGCACGTCCAGGTTCGATCGCATCGTCCAGCGCCCCGAAGATTCCCTGGCCGTTCGAACCCAGGCGCCCCGCAGGCTCTTGCGGACGACGGCGCGCGTCGCGCTGCGCCCGATCGAGTCGCTGACGGCCTCGGCCGACTGGGCGAGCGGCCGGGACCTGCTCGACGCCGAGCGCGTTTCCGGCGACTCGCGGGTCCGTGGCCTGTTGAGCGCCGAGAGGCGCCGCTTGGCCGGACTCGACCTGGGGTGGGAGGTCGACCGGCGTCTCCGGACCCGGGTGGCCTACCGGCCCCGATGGACCGACTGGGCCCGAGCGAGCCTGCAGCTCACCACGATCTACGTCAGCGAGCGCAACGCGGACCTGATCGGGAGCGACGAGACCGATCCGACGCTGCTGCGCAACGTCGACGGCCAGCGCGACGTGCTGGCCACCCTTTCCCTGGACCCCGGGCGCTTCGGCGGCGAGCGCGAGGCGGCGGGCGGGGCGCGGCCCTGGTGGACGCGAGTCGTCGAGCCCGTGAGGGTCGCCTACGCGAACGGTCTGACGTCGCGCTTCGAGCGCGAGGCGGTCGAACCCGGCGCCGTCTACGAACTGGGCTGGGGCGGACGGGACGACTTTCTCGCGATCGGCTCCGATTCGGCGTCGACGCTGAGCGAACGGAACCGCTTCGACGCGCGGGGCGGAATCCGTCCCGTGCCGTGGGCCTCCCTCAGCCTGGGCTACGACCGCAGCCGGAACGAGACGCTCGACACGCGCTCGGATCGCGAGGATCGGCGCACGGTCTGGCCGGATTTGGGCGCGACGGTCTCGAACGCGAAGCCGCCCGGCTTCCTCGGCGCCGCCGTCCGGCGGGTGACGCTGAGGTCGGGATACCGGAAGGTGCGCCGCAGGCAGTCGTTCGGGGCGGGGAGGCTGCAGGACCGCGACCGCGACGACGCCGAAGTGCCGATCTCGGTCTCGCTGGGCTTCGCGGGGGGATGGTCGCTCGGCTACGACGCGACGCTCGCTCGGGGCGCGAGCGCCGACCCCGCGGGCGACACCGAACGGGAGCGCAACGCGCACAGGGTGCATCTCGCGGCCACCCTGTCCTCGTCGCTCGGCGTGTTCCGCCGCCGGGGCGCGCCGATGCGCGTGACCCTGGACGCGAGGTACGCCGACGAGGTCCAGTGCCGCGCGCAGCGGGGCGAGGTCGACTGCGTGGCGTTCATCGACCAGCTCGAGCGCGACGTGGCGCTGTCGATCGACTCGACCGTGCGCGAACTGCAGCTGGGCGTGCGGATCAGGTATCTGGACCGCCGTTCGTTCGTCGGCCAGCGCGCGGGCTCGACCCACCTCCAGCTCAACGTGTTCGGACACTTCCTGCTGACCCCGGAGACGCTGCGGGGCGTTCGGCCCCGGTGAGGACGGGCGAGGCGGAGGCGGACTCGGGCGCGACGCGCCCCGGTTGGCCCCCGCGGCGGTCGGTCGGTAGTTTGCCCGCTTCCGTTCGGGGCCTGGGCGACCGGGCCCCGACGTCCGCCTCGTCCCCCGAACCCGCCCGCGAGGAGCCGACCGCCCATGGAGTTCATCGGAGCGATCACCGACTTCCTGACCACCTACATCGTCGAGGCCGGGATTTCGGTCGGGGGCGAGAAGATCCCCTTCATGGTGATCCTGCTCCTGGGCATCGGCGGGTACCTGACGCTGCGACTGGGCTTCGTGCAGATCTCTCGCCTGGGACACGGCTTCGCCGTCGTCACCGGCCGGTACCAGGACGACGAGCACGAGGGCGACGTCACCCACTTCCAGGCGCTGTCGACGGCGCTGTCGGCCACGGTCGGCATCGGCAACATCGCCGGCGTCGCGCTGGCCATCCACTGGGGCGGACCCGGGGCGCTGTTCTGGATGTGGGTCACCGCGGCGCTGGGCATGGCCACCAAGTTCTCCGAGGTGACGCTCGCGCAGCGGTACCGGGTGAGCGAGAGCGAAGGCGAGTGGGCGGGCACGGTGTCGGGCGGGCCGATGTACTACATCGAGCGCGGACTGGGGCCGAAGTGGAAGTGGATGGCGGTGTTCTTCGCCTTCGTCCTCGGCGTCACCGCGTTCCTGACCGGCAACGGCATCCAGGCGAACACGGTCGCCGACAACCTGGCGACGCAGTTCAGCGTCCCGACCTGGATCAGCGGCCTCGTCACCTCCGGCCTCGTGGGGCTGGTGATCCTGGGCGGCATCTCGCGCATCGGGCGCGTGACCGCGGTGCTCGCGCCGGTCATGGCGGTGGTCTACGTCGCGGGCGCGCTGGCGGTCCTGGCCTTCAACGCGGCGGACATCCTCCCGACCTTGGGCGTCGTCTTCCGCGAGGCCTTCAACCCCACGGCCGGCGTGGCCGGCACGGGCGCCGGCGCCTTCCTGGTCACGCTGATGTACGGGGTGAGGAGAGGGCTGTTCTCGAACGAGGCCGGACAGGGGTCGGCGCCGATCGCCCACTCGGCGGCCAAGACCGAGGAGCCGGTGTCCGAGGGCGTGGTCGCGCTCCTCGAGCCGTTCATCGACACGCTGGTGATCTGCACGATGACCGGGCTCTTGATCATCATGACCGGCGTGTGGAGCGATCGCTTCGCGACCGAGATCACACTGGGCGGGGGCGACCTGTCGTACCGGGTCCAGGAAGTCGACGGCGGCACGGTCGCCGCGAGCGCGACCGATCCGATCCGGATCGTGGACGGCCGGCACGCGGCGACGGGCCCGGGAGACCCGCAGGTCTCCTGGCACGAGGTGCCCATCGAGCGATTGTTCCTCGACGAGGCGCTCGCCCGGCCGTTCAACGGCGTCGTCGATCCCGCGGCGGGTCTGGCGACGGGCGACGACGGCCAGTCGTTCGAGTCGCTGTGGGGGATGGCCGTCGAGAGCGGCGCGCCGTTGACGATGGCCGCGTTCCGCAGGGGGCTCGCCCCGCTGGGCGACTGGGGCCACTACATCGTCGTGGTCTGCGTGCTGCTCTTCGCCGTGTCCACGGCGATCTCGTGGAGCTACTACGGGGATCGCTGCGCGAACTACCTCTTCGGCGCCAAGGCCGTGGTGTGGTACAAGGTCCTCTTCGTCCTGGCCCACTTCGTGGGGGCCGTGCTGCCGCTCGGCGTGATCTGGGCGATGGGCGACGTGCTGCTGGGCATCGTGATCTGGCCCAACCTGATCGCCCTGGCCTTGCTGGCGCCCAAGGTGGCCGAGATGACCCGGGACTACTTCGAGCGCAAGCCGTGGCTGAAGGCGACGTCGAACCCGGACGCGCCGGTCGAGAAGGGGAGGTAGCGCGTCTCGCGACGGGAAGGCGATGGAGCGGCGCCGGAGGCGGCCTTCGCGTGGGCTCGCTTGCGATCCGCCCCGGCGCCCGGACAGGTTAACTTCTCCATTGCGCCGCCGCCGGGCGCGGACTCGCTCTCCGTGCGCCAGCGAGCGCCCGTCCGGGCGGGGAGCCCGCCCGGCTCCGGCCCCTCGCATTCTGATTCCACTCGACGCGCTTTCATCGCAAGGAGAGCCCCGCCATGCCCCACCCCTTCCAGTTGCCCGACCTCGGCTACCCGAGCGACGCCCTCGAGCCGCACATCGACGCCCGCACGATGGAGATCCACCACGGCAAGCACCACGCCGCCTACACGGCGAACCTGAACGCCGCGCTCGACGGACAGCCGCTGCTCCAGGGGAAGACGGCCGAAGAGCTGATCGCCGACCTGGACGCCGTGCCGGAGGGCGTTCGGGCCGCTGTGCGCAACAACGGGGGCGGCTACGTCAACCACGCCTTCTTCTGGAAGCTCCTGACGCCGGGCGGAGCGAGCGCGCCGGAGGGTCGGCTGGCCTGGGCCATCGACGCGTCGTTCGGCGACTTCGACGCCTTCAGGCAGCGCTTCGAGGCCGCGGCGATCGGTCGCTTCGGCTCAGGCTGGGCGTGGCTGGTGGCCGGCGAGAACGACGCGCTCGAGGTGACGTCGACCCCGAACCAGGACACGCCGCTCATGGAGGGTCGGACGCCGATTCTGGGGCTGGACGTGTGGGAGCACGCCTACTACCTGAACTACCAGAACCGTCGCCCGGACTACGTCGCCGCCTTCTGGAACGCGGTCAACTGGACGGTCGTGGCCGAAAACCTCCGCGCCGCCTGACGAACGGGACGGCCTCGCGGGATCTCCGCGCGGCCGAGCGCAGCGATGACCGAAGACCTGACGTTCGCCATCGTGGTGTTCACGCAGCTGCTGGTCGTGTACAACCCGCTGAGCGCGATGCCGATGTTCGCCGCGCTCACGATGAGCGACACGCCCCAGGAGCGCTTTCGCACGGCGGCCGTGGGCGTCGCGACCTCGGTCGTCGTGCTCGTCGTCTTCACCTTCGCCGGCCACGCGATTCTGGACTTCTTCGCCATCACGACCGAGGCGTTTCAGATCGCCGCGGGAGTGATCTTCTTCGGCGTCGGCTCCGACATGCTGCAGGCGCGGCGGGAGCGCTTGAAGACGACGCGGAGGGAGCAGGACGAAGCGGCCGGCCGGGACAGCCTGGCGATCATTCCGCTGGGACTGCCGACCCTTTCGGGGCCGGGCTCGATCGTCACCGTGATCGCGCTGGCCGGTCTGGCCGACGGAACCGTGCAGCTCGTCTCGGTGTACCTGGCCTCGGTTCTGGTCGGGCTGGTCACGCTGCCGTGCCTGATGGCGGCGCCCGCGCTGCTCAGGGCCTTGGGACGCACGGGACTGAACGTCGTGACCCGGATCATGGGACTCCTCGTGATGGTCGTGGGGGTGCAGTTCCTGATCGACGGCGTCGGAATCGTGATCGCGTCGTGGGGCGGGGGAGCGTCGCCGTGAACACGAAACGCTGGACGAATCGCATGTTGCGGGCCTATAGTGGAATCGGTTCCGCCCAAGCGGCGCCGGGCGGGCGCGTGGACTTCCGGCTTGCGAAGGAGGCGGCGATGAAGCCCGTTGCTCCGCATCGTCGCCCTCGGGCGCGGGGGTCCGCGAAGGCTCGGACCAGGGCCGCGTCGGCCCTCCTCTCGGCGTGCGCCGCCGCGCTGGCGGCGTCGAGCCCCGCAGACCTCGCGGCCCAGTCGCTCCGCGGCGGAGTGGCCGCCGTGCGCGAGCAGAACGAGCAGGCGGACGCCCACGACTACACCCGCATCCGCAACGCGGCCCAGGTGCGCTGGTTCGTGGACCAGGGACTTCTGGTCCCGCTCGAGGGCGACGCGAACTATCTGCTGGACGACGAGGTGTCGTTTCCGTACGCGCGCCCGGCGGTGAAGACGTTCGTCGAGCGCCTGGCGCGGCAGTATCGCGCGAGCTGCGGGGAGCGCCTGGTCGTGACCAGCCTGACCCGACCGACGAACCGCCAGCCTCGCAACGCGTCGCCCAGGTCGGTCCATCCGACGGGCATGGCGGTGGACCTGCGCAGGAGCTCGTCGCGCGCGTGCCGCAGCTGGCTGAACGCCGTGCTGCTGGACTTGGAGAGAGGGAAGCTCCTGGAGGCCACGCTCGAGCGGAGGCCGCCGCACTACCACATCGCCGTCTACCCGAATCCGTACATGAGCTACGTCGGCACCCGACTGGCCTTGGCCGCCGACGCCGACGGGGCGGGTTCGACGTCGGCCCGCTACGTGGTGCGGGCCGGCGACTCGCTCTGGGACATCGCCCGCAAGCACGGGACGTCGGTCGACCGGTTGAGGTCGGTCAACAACATTCGCGGCAGCCGCATCTATCCGGGTCAGTCGCTGGCCCTCCCCGGGCCCGATTGAGGACGCCCTTCGACGAGTCCATGGCTTTGGACGGCGGCGGCGAGGACTCGAGCGAGGGTCGCGTCGCCGCTTCCGAGCCCGGCGGCGCTTCGGGCGAAGGCGGCTCCCCGGCGAAGTCCGGCCGCGCCTCGGGCGCGCCGCCCACGCCCGTCCCCGCCGGCCGGCTGCGGGTCTCCGTCGTCGTTCCCGTCTACAACGAGGCGGCCACCGTCGGCGCCTTGCTGCGCCGGGTCGCCGCCGTCCCGCTGGACACGGAGGTCGTCGTCGTCGACGACGGCTCGACCGACGGGACCCGGGAAGCGCTGGCCGCGGCGAAGGACGAGGGCCTGATCGACGAGCTCGCGCTCCACGACGCGAACCGGGGCAAGGGCGCCGCGCTGCGCACCGGGTTCGCGCGAGCCTCGGGCGACGTCGTCGTCGTGCAGGACGCCGACCTCGAGTACGATCCCCAGGAGATCGTGCGCCTCTTGGTCCCCATCGCCGAAGGGAAGGCCGACGCCGTCTACGGCTCCCGGTTCCTGGGCGGGTCCCACCGCGTGCTCCTCTTCTGGCACATGGTGGGCAATCGGTTCCTGACCCTGCTGAGCAACGTGCTGACGGACCTCAACCTGACCGACATGGAGACGTGCCAGAAGATGGTGCGCCGGGAGCTCCTGCAGTCGTTGCCGCTCACGGCGGACCGGTTCGGGATCGAGCCCGAGATCACGGCCCGACTCGCCCAGGCGAAGGCCCGAATCTACGAGATGCCGATCAGCTACGACGGCCGCTCCTACGCGGAGGGCAAGAAGATCGGCTGGAAGGACGGCGTGGCGGCCGTCTGGTTCATCCTGAAGAGCAATCTCTGGGGGCCGAAGGCGCGCCCCGAGCCCGGTCCGGCGCGCGGGGCGCGCGAGTAGCGCGGCGGCGCCGGAGCGGACGCCAGTCGACCCTTCGCGAGGTCCGCCGCCGCGGCGAGGACGGGCGCGCGCGCCCGTCCTGTTCCCGAAAGGCGATTTCGTCTATCGTTCGGCCGACTCGGTCGCGAGGACGGATTCGAAGAGATGCGGGGGACGCCGTGAAGTTCGACGTCGCGGAACACTTGGACGCTGCCGAGCGCTCCGTGGCTGCGCTCGATCGCGACGGCCGACCGGCCCGCGCCGTCGCCCTCTCCCGCGGCTACGCCGCGACGCCGGACGGTCTGTGGGACGCCGTCGCCTGCGGCGAGCGGCTCGCGCGGTGGTTCCTGCCGATCAGCGGCGACCTGCGCCCCGGCGGCCGCTATCGGCTCGAGGGGAACGCGGAAGGCGTGATCGTCGCCTGCGAGCGGCCGCGACGACTCGCGCTCACGTGGGAGTTCTCCGGCGACGTCAGCTGGGTGGACGCGCGCTGGACGCGAGTCGGCGCCGGACGCGCGCGGCTCGCGCTCACGCACACGCAACGGCCGTCGTCGCACTGGAGCCAGTACGGGCCGGGGGCCGCCGGCGTCGGGTGGGAGCTGGCGTTCCTGGGCCTCGCGTTCCACATCGCGCAGCCGGACGCGCCGAAGCTGGACGCCGCCGCCTTCGCCGCGTCCAGGGACGGCAAGGCCTTCGTCCGCGGCAGTTGCGACGGGTGGGAGCGGGCGGCGGTCGCGGCCGGCGAAGATCCCGCCGCCGCGACGGTCCAGGCGGTGCGCACCCGCGCGTTCTACACGGGGGAGCCGGTGGATCCTTCCATCGAGCGGTGACGCTCGGTCCGATTCCTCGCACCTCTCGCCACGCGGTGCGCCCGGGCGGCGCGACGCCGACGGTCGGGTCGAGTCGGCCGCTCGCCACCGGCAATGAAGTCGGGCGCCACCGCGCGCATCGCGCGGCGACAGGGTGGGTTTGGACCGCCGCCGTCGCCGTCCGCGCGGACGCGCGCGCTCCCGGGCGACCGGCATCGACCGCGCCGCCGGCGTCCTGTCCCCGAACGGCGATTTCGCCTATGGTTCGGCGGACCGGTCGCCGCGGACTCCCCGCGAAGGCGGCTCGCGCCGCCGCCGGTCCGCTCGGCCCTGGCCCGGGGTCGTCGGGCGCCCGAACCGTCCCCGCTCCCTCCTTGGAATCGCCGTCGCATGCCGCTTGACCGCCTGTCGTTCCACACGGCCGGAGAGTCCCACGGGCGCGGGCTCGTGGGCGTGCTCGAGGGCGTTCCGGCCGGACTTCCGCTGGACTTCGCCCGGGACGTCGATCCCGACCTGCGGCGCCGCATGGGAGGCTACGGCCGCGGGCGCCGCATGAAGATCGAGGCGGACCGGGCCGAGGCGATTTCCGGGGTGCGCCTGGGCGAGACGCTGGGGTCGCCCGTCTCGTTCGTCGTCTGGAACCGGGACTGGAGGAACTGGACCCGGGCGATGGCCCACGATCGTCCGCCTGCGGACGCCAACCCGAAGGCGCTGCGTCCCGTCTACCTGCCCCGTCCGGGCCACGCCGACCTGGCCGGCGCGCTCAAGTACGACCGCCGCGACGCCCGCGACGTGCTCGAGCGGGCGTCGGCGCGCGAGACGGCCGCGCGCGTCGCCTGCGGGGCCGTCGCCCGGAAGCTGCTCGCCGAGCTGGGCGTCGAGGTGGGCAGCCACGTCACCCGGATCGGAGACGTCGAGGCTCGAGCGCTCGAGCCGCCGCCCGACCTGAACGCGGCGGCCGACCCGTCGCCGCTTCGCACCCTGGACGCGGATGCGGAGCCCGAGATGGCGGCCGCCGTCGACCGGGCTCGAGAGGCGGGCGACACCCTGGGCGGCTGCTTCGAGGTCGTCGCGCGGGGACTTCCCGTCGGGCTGGGCAGCTACGTCTCCTGGGACCGCAAGCTGGACGGTCGCCTCGCGCAGGCCGTCATGAGCGTGCACGCGGTCAAGGGCGTCGAGATCGGACCGGCGTTCGCCAACGCCGGTCGTCCGGGCAGCCGGGTGCACGACCCCATCTTCCGAGACGAGGCCGAGCGGCGGTCCGGCGGCTTTCGCCGCGACGGAAACCGGGCGGGCGGTCTCGAGGGCGGCGTCAGCACGGGGGCTCCCCTGGTGGTGCGGGGCGCCATGAAGCCCATCTCGACCTTGCTGCGCCACCGGCTGCCCAGCGTCGATCTGCGCGACGGCAGCGCGCGCTCGGCCACCGTCGAGCGCAGCGACGTCTGCGCCGTTCCCGCCGCCGCGGTCGTGGCCGAGGCCATGGTGGCGCTGGTGGTCGCCGACGCGCTCCTGGAGAAGTTCGGCGGCGATTCGCTCTCCGAGCTCGCCCGCAACCTGGACGCGTTTCTGGAGCGCCTGGCGGCGCGCGGGTTCGCCGAGAGGGCGCGCCCGGGATGACGTCCGAGGCGGCGCTCGAGGCGACGACCCGTCCGCTTCGCCTCGTGATCGTGGGCTTCATGGGGGCGGGCAAGTCCACGGTCGGCGAAGCGCTGGCGCGCGCCCTGGGCTGGGACTTCGTCGACCTGGACGACGAGATCGCCCGCCGGCGAGGCCGGCCGGTCGACGAAGTCCTTCGCTCCCTGGGCCTGGCGCGCTTTCGGGAGATCGAGTCCCGAGTCGGTCGCTTGATCCTCGAGCGCGAACGCGTGGCGGTCGCCACGGGCGGCGGGTGGGCGGCCCAGCCCGGCCACATGGAGTCGCTGGGCGCCGACGCCCTGTCGGTGTGGCTCGACGTGTCGGCGGAAACGGCGGTGGCCAGGGTCGCGGCCTCCGAGCGGCCGCGGCCGCTTCTCGACGGTCCTCGGCCCGTCGAGAGGGCGCGGGACCTGCTCCTTCGGCGCCGCGCGCGGTATGCTATGAGCGACCTTCGGGTGGACACGGAGGGGCGGACGCCCGGAGAGGTCGTCGAAGAGATTCTCTCGCGCCCGAGGATTCGGGCGCTCACGGTTCAAGGAGTCGAACGTCGGTGAAGCTGGTCATAGTCGAATCGCCCGCGAAGGCGAAGACGATCGAGCGGTTCTTGGGGCCCGAGTACCGGGTCGAGGCCTCCTTCGGTCACATCCGCGACCTGCCGAGGTCGGCCAAGGAGACGCCCAAGCGGTTTCGCGACAAGGCGTGGGGTCGCCTGGGCGTCGACGTCGAAGGCGACTTCGAGCCCGTCTACGTGGTGCCCGAGGCGAGCCGGCGCCACGTGCGCAAACTCGAGCGACTGCTGGCCGACGCCGACGAGGTGCTGCTGGCGACGGACGAGGACCGCGAGGGCGAGTCGATCAGCTGGCACCTGGTCGAGGTTCTGAACCCCAGGATTCCGGTTCGCCGCATCGCCTTTCACGAGATCACGCCCGGCGCCGTCGCCGAGGCGCTCGCGAACCCGCGGTCGGTCGACCGCCGACTCGTCCGCGCGCAGGAGGCCCGGCGCGTGCTCGACCGGCTCTTCGGCTACGAGCTGTCTCCCGTGCTGTGGAAGAAGGTCCGCACGAAGCTGAGCGCCGGTCGCGTGCAGAGCGTCGCGCTCCGTCTGCTCGTCGAGCGGGAGGAGGAGCGCAGGCGCTTTCGCGCCGCCGTGCACTGGGGCGCCGAGGCCGCGCTCGTCGGCGACGGACGCGAGTTCTCGGCCACGCTGGCGCGCGTCGACGGGCGGCGCGTCGCCGTCGGCAAGGACTTCGATCCGGCCACCGGCCGCCTGCGGGCCTCGTCCAAGGCCCTGGCCCTGGACGAGGACGCGGCCCGCGCGATCGCGACGGGCGTCATGGAGAACACGCCCTGGCGCGTCGAGCGGGCGGTGCGCAAGTCCGTCCGCCAGCGCCCCGCGCCTCCGTTCACCACGTCGACGCTGCAGCAGGCGGCGAGCAGTCGTTTGCGCATGTCGCCCAGGCGAACCATGCGCTTGGCCCAGCGTCTCTACGAGGGCGTGAATCTGGGCGGCGGCGACCGCGAGGGGCTCATCACCTACATGCGGACCGATTCGGTGACGCTCTCGGCGAAGGCGCTCCGGGACGCCGGCGAGTGCGTCGCGAGCCGGTTCGGCCCCGAGTACCACGACGGTCCGCGGCGCTACCGCACCAAGTCGAAGATCGCCCAGGAGGCGCACGAGGCGATTCGGCCGACCGAGATGAAGCGCGCGCCGGACGCCCTGAAGCGCATCCTGAACTCGGACGAACTGGCGCTGTACGGACTGATCTGGAGCCGCGCGATCGCCTCGCAGATGACCGACGCCCGGATCGACCAGACGTCGGTCGACCTGGTCGCCCGGGTCGACGCCGTCGAGCACGTCTTTCGGGCCAGCGGCTCCGTGCTCCGCTTCCCCGGGTTCCTGAAGGTCTACGGCACGAAGCGCGAGGACCAGCTGCTGCCCCCGCTCGAGGAGGGCGACGAGATCCGGCGCGCCGAGCCGGACGCCGATCCCGACGGTCCCGCGCGGGTGCGCGCCGTCGAGCCCCGCCGAGAGGAGACCAAGCCGCCGGCGCGCTACTCGGAGGCGTCGCTGGTCAAGAAGCTGGAAGAGGAGGGGATCGGGCGGCCGTCGACCTACACGCCGACGATCTCGACGATCCAGGACCGCGACTACGCGCGCAGGCGGGGCGGCGCGCTGACGCCGACGTTCCTCGGCATGGCGGTCGTCCAGCTGTTGCGCGAGCACTTCGGGCGCTACGTCGACGTCGGCTTCACCGCGCGGATGGAGGACGCCCTGGACGACATCGCCGCGGGCGACCGCGAGTCGCGCCGATTCCTCGAGACGTTCTATCGAGGCGAGGGGGACCACCTGGGACTGGTGCGCCGGATCGCCGAGGCGCTTCCCGGGATCGACTACCCCTCGCTGGCGATCGGCCAGCACCCCCGGACCGGCCAGGACATGGCGGTGCGGATCGGCGTGTCCTCCGTCTACGTCGCGTGCGGCGAGGGCGACGAGGCGCGCCGCGCGACCGTCCCGCCGGACGTCGCGCCCGCCGATCTCACGCCGGAGCGCGCCGCCGAGATCCTCGACGCCCGAAGCGGCGGCGACCGGCAGCTGGGCCGCGACCCCGAGAACGACGAACCCGTCTACGTCCGTATCGGGCCCTACGGTCCCTACGTCCAGCGCGGCGAGGTCGGGAAGGGGAGGCCGAAGCCCCACTGGGTGGGCCTTCCCCGGGAGGTCGATCCGGCCACCGTCGAGCTCGACGTCGCGCTGAAGTTCCTCGCCCTGCCTCGGCTCCTGGGCGACGACCCCGAGACCGGAAAGCCCGTCACCGCGTCGATGGGCCCGTACGGGCCGTACGTCAAGCGCGCCAAGGAGTACCGCAACCTCGACTCGGCGGACGCGGTCTTCGCGATCGGGCTCGCCGAGGCGCTCGCCCTGCTCGCCGCGAAGCCGAAGCGCTCGCGCAGCGTGATCAAGTCGCTGGGCGACCATCCGGACGGCGGGGGCGAGATCGTCGTGCTCAAGGGGCGCTACGGCCCCTACGTGACCGACGACCGGGTCAACGCGAGCGTCCCCAGGGACCGGAATCCGGAGGACGTGACGCTCGAGGAGGCCGTCGCGATGCTGGCCGCGGCCGCCGAGCGCAGGAAGAAGCGCCCGCAGCGCAGGCGCTCGAAGGCGCGGGCGCGCTGAGGGTCCGCCCCCGGTGAGCGCGGCCCGCGGAGAACCGGTCGTCGTCCTGGGCGGGGGCCTCGCCGGCTGCGAAGCCGCGCTGGCGCTGGCCCGTCGCGGCCGCTCGGTCCGGCTCATCGAGATGCGGCCGAAGCGCGGCACGCCGGCCCACCGGAGCGACTTGCTGGGCGAGCTCGTGTGCACGAACTCCTTCAAGAGCGAGCTTCCCGGCACCGCGCACGGCCAGCTGAAGCGGGAGATGAGGGCGCTGGGAAGCGCCCTGCTCGAGGCCGCCGACGAGAGCCGGGTTCCGGCGGGCGCGGCGCTGGCCGTGGACCGCCGCGCGTTCGCCCGGGCGCTGACCGCTCGCGTCGAGGGCGACTCGCGCATCGCGGTGCTGCGCGAGGAGGCGCGCGCGATTCCGGACGGACCCGTCGTCGTCGCGACCGGGCCTCTGACGTCGAGCGCGCTGGCGAAGGACGTCGAGCGCGCGCTCGGCGCCGACGCGCTCGCCTTCTACGACGCGATCGCGCCCATCGTGCACGCGGAGTCGCTCGACCGCGAGGTCGCCTTCGCCGCAGGGCGATGGCGGCAGGACGCCGACTACCTGAACTGCCCGCTGGATCGGGCCGAGTACGAGGCGTTCGTCGCCGCGCTCCTCGAGGCCGACGTGCACGAGGGGCCGGACTGGGACTCGGTTCCCTACTTCGAGGGCTGTCTCCCCGTCGAGGAGATGGCCGGCCGGGGACCGGACACGCTGCGCTTCGGACCGATGCGACCGGTCGGTCTCGTGGACCCCCGGAGCGGGCGGCGTCCGTACGCGGTCGTGCAGCTGCGCCGCGAGGACCGGGCGGGGCAGATGTGGAACCTGGTGGGGTTCCAGACTCGTCTCAGGATCGGCGACCAGCGCCGGGTCTTCCGCATGATCCCCGGCTTGGAGAACGCCGAGTTCCTGCGCTTCGGATCGATTCACCGCAACGCGTACCTGAACTTTCCGGCGCGGCTGTCCGCGCACGGCGCCGCCCCCGGCCGCGACGACCTCGTCTTCGCCGGCCAGCTCACGGGCGTCGAGGGGTACACGGAATCGGCGACGTCCGGCATCCTGGCCGGTCTGAACATGGACCGGATTCTCTCGGGCCGCGCGCCGGCGATCCCCCCTCCCGAGACCGTGACGGGCGGCCTCTACCGGTACCTCCGCGAAGCGGATCCGAACGCGTTCCAGCCCATGAACTCGAACTGGGGCCTCGTGGACCCGTTGCCGAACGCGCCTAGACGCAAGGTCGAGCGCCGCGCCGCGCTGGCCCGGCGCGCCGACCGGCGCTTCAGGCGATGGGCGGCCGACGAGGGGCTCGCGAACGGGGCGCCCGCGTGAGCGCCCAGGTCGAGGCGTTCCTGGATCGCCTGGTCGGCGTCCGCAACCTCTCGCCCCACACGGTCGCGGCCTATCGACGGGACCTGGCCGACCTCGAGTCCTTCGCGGGCGCCTACCTGGGCGCCGCCGACTTCGCGTGGGACGCCGTCGACCGGGGCGTGATTCGAGCGTTCCTCGGCGAAGCCGCCCGCAGGGGGCTGGCGCCCCGGACCGTCGCCCGGAAGCTGTCCGCCGCGCGCGCGTTCTTTCGCCACCTGCAGCGCGCCGACGAGGTCGACGTCAACCCCGCGCTCGAGGTTCGCGGGCCGAAGCTCGACCGAACGCTGCCCGGACACATGGCGCTGGGCGACCTCGAGCGGATGTTCGATTGGGCCGAGGAGCGCGCGGCCCGCGCCAACGGACTGCTCGAGACCCGCCTTCTGGCGACGCTCGAGCTGCTGTACGGCAGCGGTCTGCGCCTGGCCGAGCTCCGCGCTCTGGACGTCGCCGGCTTCCGTCGGAACCGCAGTCGGATCCGGGTCGTGGGGAAGGGGAGCAAGGAGAGGATCGTGCCGGTCACGCACCGGGCCCGGCGCGCCGTCGGGCGCTATTTGCCGCGGCGCTCGGAGGTCGCGCTCCCCGGCGAGAAGGCGCTCCTCGTCTCGAGGCGAGGCCGTCGCCTCTCGCGGCGCGCGATCCAGGAGTCGGTCGGGCGCGCGCTCGCGGAGTTCGCGTCGACGGGCGACCTGTCGGTCCACTCGCTCCGCCACACCTTCGCGACGCACCTGCTCGACGAGGGCGCCGACTTGACGGCGGTCAAGGAGCTCCTTGGCCACGCGTCGCTCAGCACCACGCGGATCTACGCGCACACCTCGAAGGAGCGGCTCAGGCGCGTCTACCGGCGCGCGCACCCCAGGGCCTGAGGCGCGAGCGGTCCGCCGCCCCGCACCGGCGGGATGTTCTACCTTTAATGCGGGTCCGGCCGCCCGGCGGCTCGCGCGGACGACCGATCCGTCCCGTCCGGTCGCCCGGTCGGAGCCGCCTTCGCGCCGCCGCTCTCCTTCGCACGCCACCCCCAAGGCCCATGCACCTCGACCTCGCTCCCGTCTCGCGCGAAGCCCGCCCGCGTCTGCGGGCCACCACGGTCGTCGCGGTGAAGCGCGCCGGCCGCGTGGCCATGGCGGGCGACGGACAGGTCACCATGGGCGACGCGGTCGTCAAGCGGGCCGCGCAGAAGGTCCGCCTGCTCCGCGACGGCAAGGTCCTGGCGGGCTTCGCCGGCGCCGTGGCCGACGCGTTCACCCTGTTCTCGAAACTCGAGGAGAAGCTCGAGCGCTGGCCCTCGAACCTTCCCCGCGCGTGCGTGGAGCTGGCCAAGGAGTGGCGCACCGACCGCTATCTGCGCCGCCTCGAGGCTTTGCTCGTCGTCGCCGACCGGGACCATCTGTTCCTGGTGGGAGGCGACGGCAACGTGATCGAACCCGACGAGCCCGTCCTCGCCATCGGGTCCGGCGGCGGCTACGCGCTGGCCGCCGCGCGCGCGCTGCTGGATTCGGCGGACGGGGAGGCGTCCGCGATCGCGCGGCGCGCCCTCGAGATCGCCTCGGACATCTGCGTGTACACGAACCGGAACATCACCGCACTGGAGCTCGATCCGGAATGACGTCGACCATCGTCGAACAGAAGGACGCGGGCGCGCCCGCCGTCGCGCCCGCCGAGGACGGTCCCCGCTGGCTGGACGAGCTGACGCCGCGCCAGGTCGTCGCCGAGCTGGACAAGTACGTCGTCGGCCAGTCGGACGCGAAGAAGGCCGTGGCGATCGCGCTGCGCAACCGGTGGCGACGCCAGCGCGTCGAGGACGAGTTGCGCGAGGAGATCCTCCCCAACAACCTGATCATGATCGGGCCCACGGGCGTCGGCAAGACGGAGATCGCGCGCCGCCTGGCCCGTTTGGCGGGCTCGCCGTTCGTCAAGGTCGAGGCGTCGAAGTTCACGGAGGTGGGCTACGTGGGCAGGGACGTCGAGTCGATGATCCGCGACCTGGTCGAGACGGCCGTCGCCATGGTCCGCAACGCCCGCGAGGACGAGGTCGAGGAGGAGGCGGAGCGCCAGACGGAGGAGCGCCTGCTCGACCTCCTGTTGCCGGACTCGGCCCAGCCGACCGCGGACGCGTCCGCGCGACCGGCCGCGTCGCGTCCCGCGGCGCCCGTCCGTCCGTCGGGAGCGAGCGGGACCCCGGGCTCCGTCTTCGTCGCCGGCCCGGTCGCCGGCGATTCGAGAGCGCCGGGCGACCGGGTGAACGGCGACGCCTCGATCGCCGAGCGCAGAGCGCGCACCCGCGAGAAGCTGCGTCGGCTGCTGCGCGACGGCCAGCTCGAGGACCGAACCGTCGAGATCGACGTCCAGCAGGGCCCTCAGGTGGGCGGAATGATGTTCCCCGCGGGCGGCATGGAGGGCGTCGACGTCAACCTGACCGAGATGCTGCAGGACATGCTGCCGAAGCGCACGAAGCGGCGGACGGTGTCGGTCGCCGAGGCGCGGCGCGTCCTGTTGCAGGAGGAGCTCGACCGGCTGGTCGACATGGACGAGGTCGTCGCCGAGGCGCTGGATCGCGCCGAAGAGCTCGGGATCGTCTTCCTCGACGAGATCGACAAGGTCGCCGGGCGCCGGGGCGGCGCGGGCCCCGACGTCAGTCGGGAGGGCGTGCAGCGCGACCTTCTGCCCATCGTCGAGGGCTCGAACGTGCAGACGAAGTACGGGATCGTGCGCACCGACCACATCCTCTTCATCGCCGCCGGCGCGTTCCACGTCGCGAAGCCGTCGGACCTGATCCCGGAGCTGCAGGGTCGCTTCCCCATCCGCGTCGAGCTCGAGAGCCTGGGCGCGCCCGAGTTCGAGCGCATTCTGTGCGAGCCCCGCAACGCGCTGGTGCGCCAGTACCGGGCCCTGGTCGAGACGGAGGGCGCGGCGGTCGAGTTCGCGGACGACGGGATCGCCGAGATCGCGCGCGTCGCCGCCGACCTCAACGACCGCATGGAGAACATCGGCGCCCGCCGCCTGCGCACCGTGTTGACCACGCTCCTGGACGAGCTGCTCTTCGACCTCCCCGAGAAGGAGCAGAGGGAACCGCTCGTCGTGACCCGGGAGTTCGTCGCCGACCGGCTCGAGGCGATCGCGTCGGACGACGACCTCACCCGTTACATCCTCTAGAGCGACCGAAGAGCGGAGACGGCCGTGGCGTCGCATGGAGAAGCGCACTTCGTCGACCTGTCCGATCACGGCCGCGACCGCCTCGACCGGCTCCTGGAGCTGACCGCCCGGCTCAAGTCCGGCCGGATCTCGGGCCCGCTCCTCGCGGGTCGCTCGCTCGCGATGATCTTCCGCAAGAGCTCGACCCGGACTCGGGTCAGCGCCGAGGTGGGGATGGCGCAGCTCGGCGGCCACGCCGTCATGATGTCGGACGCCGACTCGCAGGTGGGCCGGGGCGAGACGCTGGCCGACACGGCCCGCGTGCTGAGCCGCTACGTCGACGCGATCCTGATCCGCACCTTCGCGCACGACGACGTGATCGAGATGGCCGCCGAGGCGACGGTCCCGGTCGTCAACGGGCTCACCGACCTGCTCCATCCCTGCCAGGTGATGGCGGACCTGTTCACCGCGCGCGAGGAGTTCGGCGACGACCTCGAGGCGCTGCGCGTCGCCTGGGTCGGCGACGGCAACAACATGGCGCACTCGTGGCTGAACGCCGCCGGCCGCTTCGGGTTCAAGCTGCGTCTGGCGTGTCCGGCGGGGTACGAGCCCGATCCCGAGATCCTCGCGCGAGCCGCGCGCCGGGCGGACGTCGCCCTGGTCGAGTCGCCGGCCCGCGCCGTCGAGGGCGCGCTCGTGGTCGCGACCGACGTCTGGGCCTCGATGGGGCAGGAGGACGAGCGCCGGGCCCGCGAGGCGGCCTTCGCCGACCACCGGGTCGACGGCGAACTCATGGCGCGCGCCGACCCGCGGGGCGTCTTTCTGCACTGTCTGCCCGCGCACCGGGGCGAGGAGGTGACCGCGGACGTGATCGACGGGCCCCGCTCGCGCGTCTACCGGGAGGCCGAGAACCGCCTGCACGCGATCAAGGCCGTGCTGCTCGGATCGATCAAGGGGCCGGAGTGGGAGGTCGCGGCCGCGACGTCGTCGACTTGAGGACTCGAGGGGGAGGGAGGGCGCCGTGGACGGGAACTTGAAGAGAACGCCGCTTCACGAAGTGCACCGGGCGAGCGGGGGTCGCATGGTCCCCTTCGCCGGCTACGAGATGCCGGTCCACTACTCCGCCGGCATACGGGCCGAACACGCGGCGGTGCGCCGCGCCGCCGGGATCTTCGACGTGTCCCACATGGGCGAGTTCACGATTCGGGGCGAAGACGCGGAAGCCCTCGTCCAGCGCGTCGCCGTGAACGACGCGTCCAGGATTCAGGTGGGCCAAGCCCAGTACTCGGCGCTGTGCAACGAGAAGGGCGGCGTCCTGGACGACCTGCTGGTCTACCGGTTCCCGGACCGCTTTCTCCTGGTGGTCAACGGCAGCAACCGGCGCAAGGACTGGGAGTGGATCCGGGCGCGCGCGGCGCGCTTCGCGGTCGACCTCTCCGACGACTCCGACGACGTCGCGCTCCTCGCCCTGCAGGGCCCGGCCAGCCCGGACGTTCTGTCCCGCATGACCTCGGCCGCGCTCGACGACCTGGGGTACTACCGCTTCGTCGAGGACGAGGTGGCGGGGGTTCCCGCCACGGTGAGCCGCACCGGCTACACGGGCGAGGACGGCTTCGAGCTCTACCTTCCCGCCCGCTCGGCCGCCGCCGTCTGGAAGGCCGCCCTGGACGTCGGCGAGCCGTTCGGCCTGGTCCCGGCCGGATTGGGCGCGCGCGACTCCCTTCGCCTCGAGATGGGGTATCCGCTCTACGGGAACGATCTCGACGAGGAGCACACCGCGCTGGAATCGGGCCTGGGGTGGATCGTCAAACTGGACGTCGGCGATTTCGTCGGACGCGACGCGCTGGTCGCCGAGAAGGAGCGCGGCGTCTCGCGCCGCCTCGTGGGCGTCCGCCTGACCGAGCGCGGGTTTCCGCGTCCGGGCTATCCTCTGACGCTCGAGGGCGAGCGAGTCGGCGCGGTCACTTCGGGCGCGCACAGTCCGTCGCTGGGCGACGGGATCGCGCTCGGCTACGCGCGCGTCGACGCGGCCCGCCTCGGCGCTCGCCTCGACGTGCGCATTCGCGGGCGCGACGTCCCTGGCCGCGTCGAGCGTCCTCCCTTCTACGCCGAGGGCTCGATCAAGAGGTAGAGCCGCGACTGCGCGGGCGCGACCCGCGTCGCGCTTCGTCCGGCGTCCGGGCAGAGGAGCCTTCATGGCCGAGACCGTCCTGATCACGACCCACGACCTCGAGCTTGCGGGCGAGCTGCGACGGGGTTTCGTCGCCGGGGGCTATCGAGTCGACTTGTTCACGACGCACGAGGACCCCGAGCGGATCGAGGATCCCGTCCTGCTGGCGTTGACGGGCGGCGCTGGAACCGAGGCCGCCCGCCGTCTCGCCCGGCAGGCGTCCGGGCTTGGGTTGCCCGTGCTGGCGGTGGCGGAGGCCGACCAGGAGGCCGTGCCGGGCGCGACCGCGACGTTTCGGCGTCCGGTCGACCCGGAGGAGGTGGTGGTGGTGGGCCGCAGGGCGATCGAGCGTCGCCGTCTGCGCGAGGCGACGGGAATCGTCGGCGAGACCGACGCGATGATGGAGGTGCTTGAGCGTATTCTCCAGATCGCGCCGGTCGACGTCACCGTGCTGATCGGCGGCGAGAGCGGGACGGGCAAGGAGCTCGTCGCCCGCGGCATTCACTCGCTCTCGCGACGCCGCCACGGCGTCTTCATCCCGGTCAACGTCGCCGCACTCTCGGAGACGTTGCTCGAGAGCGAGCTCTTCGGTCACGAAAAAGGGGCGTTCACCGGCGCCTACGACTCCCGCAAGGGCCTCTTCGAGCTGGCGCAGGGCGGCACGATCTTCCTGGACGAAATCGGCGAGATGCCGGTCCGGACCCAGACCAAGCTCCTGAGGGTCATCGAGCAGCGGGAATTCCATCGCGTGGGCGGCGAGGCGCTCGTTCGCGTCGACGTGCGCATCCTGGCCGCCACGAACCAGAACCTGCCGCGACTGGTCGTCTCGGAGCGCTTTCGCCGGGATCTGTACTATCGGCTGAACGTCCTGAACATCGCGCTGCCGCCGCTTCGCCATCGTCCCGACGACGTTCCGCTCCTGGTCGACGCGTTCGTCCGCGAAGCGAAGCAGAGGCACGATCGGGCGCGTTTTCGGGGCATCTCGCCCGAGGCGATGGACGTGTTGCTGCGCCACCGCTGGCCGGGCAACGTGCGCGAGCTCCGCAATCTGGTCGAAAGCATGGTGGTGCTGGCGCCCGGACGCGAGATCCAGCCCGAGGACATCCCGGACGACGTGCGCTTCGGCCGGGACCCCGTGGGGCTGGTCCGGCTCGAGTCCTCGCCCCCGCGCGCGGAGCCCGAGCTCGCGCCCTGGCTGGGACGACAGATGGAGTTCTTCTTCCGTTCGCTGATGGAGATGAAGGTCGACGTCGAGGAGCTCAAGCGGGCCTTCGAGGCCTTCCGCGCGAGCGAGGAGGCGTCGCCGCTGATGATCGGTCCCGTCTCCGCCTCCGGCGAGGAAGCCGCGCCGCGACCGAGCGCCGCCGCCGAAGCGGAAGGGGAAGCCGACGCGCCGGTCGCCGACGCGGGAGGGCCGGCGGTCGAGTCCGGCGCCCCCGCCGCCTCGGCGGAGGCGGACGAAGAGACCGGGAGCGCGACCCCGACGATCGGCTACGTGAAGGGCATGACGCTGGAGGACGTGGAGCGCCAGGTGATCGAAGCCGCGCTGGAATGCGTCCGGTGGAACCGGCGGCGGGCGTCGAAGATGCTGGGCATCGGCGAGCGCACGCTCTACAGGAAGGTCAAGAAGTACGGTTTGGCGCAGAAGGGAAATCGGGTCGCGGGGGGTTGAGGCGGCGGATCCGCGATCGCTCCGCCTCGATGGCCGCGATCCGGTCGGACCACGACGCGTCCTCCGTCCCCCGATAGGAGACGACGAGCTCGCGCGCGAGGTCCAGGGCGTCGCCGTAGACGTACACCGCCGAGGCCGCGACCCTCTGGTCCAGACGGTGGCTTCCCCACCCGGGCGTGACGCCCCGGATCGCGACCGGCCGCCGCCTGAGGCCTCTGGACGAGACGTGCACGTCGTCGGGCGCGTACTCGACGCCGGGCACTCGGCTGGAGAACGAGACCAGGAACGGGGTCGAGGCTCGGCCGGAACGCGCGCCGTCGGCGTGGGTCTCGGCGATTCTCTCGAGCCGCCTGCGCGTGTCCGGCGCCGCCGCCTCGAGGACCCACGGCACCAGCGGCGTCACCTCGATCCGCAGATCCCCGACGGAAAGGCGCACCGAGATCTCGTCCTGCCGGAGCGTTCCTCCGGACGGCGCGCGCACGTCGATTCCGGGGCGGACGGGCGGAGGCGCCGCGGCGTCGTCCGCTCGGGGAGCGGGCGCGCACGCGCCCGCGAGCGCCGCGAGCGCCGCGAGCGTCCGCGCGCGCGCGCACGCGGCTCGGGGCGTCCAAGCCGCTCCGGTCATTCGGCCGCCCCTCCGCCGGACTCGCCGCCCTCGAGCAGCGCGCCCATCGCGCTGCGCACCGCCTCGGCTCCCTCGCCGGTGCGCGCCGAGGTGGGCACCACCTGATCCGGGGCCACGGCGAGCGCCTCGCAGACCGGCTCGAGGACGCCGCGTTCCCGGACTCGGGCCTTGAGCTTGTCGATCTTGGTGAGCGCGATCAGCGTCGGCACGCCGCTTCGGGCGAGGCGCTCGACGAATTGGCGGTCGCCGACGGAGGGTGGACGTCTGGCGTCGACGAGGTAGACGACGCCCCGCAGCGACGGACTCTCGGCGACGTAGCGGCGCACGAGGACGCGCCACGCCTCCCGCACCGCCTCCGGCGCCTTCGCGTAGCCCGATCCAGGGAGGTCGACGAGGAAGAACTCCCCGTTCACCGAATAGAAGTTGAGCGCCCGGGTCTTGCCCGGCGCCGCCGAAACGCGGGCGACCCGCTTGCGGGGCCGGCCCAGCACCCGGTTGATCAGCGACGACTTGCCGACGTTGGAGCGCCCCGCGAACGCGATCTGGGGCAGGTCGCCGGGGTGCGGCTGGTCGGGCGAGACGACCGATCCGCGAAACTCGACGGAGCGAACGATCATCCGCGCGCCCTCCCCGCGCCGGGCGCCTGCGCCTCCTCGGTGCGCGCTCTCCGTCCTCCGGAGACGAGCTCGCCGAGCCCGGCCTCGCCCGGCGCCGTCTCCGGATCCCGGTCCGCGAGCGCTTCGCGCAGCACCTGGTCCATGTCCTCGACCGCGACCAGCTCGACCCCGGAGCGCACCTCGAGGGGCAAGTCCTCGACGTCGACGGCGTTCGCGGCGGGCAGGATGACCTTCGCGATTCCGGCCCGGAGCGCCGCGACGGCCTTCTCCTTCACGCCGCCCACCGCCAGGACGCGGCCGCGCAGCGTGATCTCGCCCGTCATGGCCGCTTCCGCCCGCGTGGGGCGGTCGGTCAGCGCCGAGATCAACGCGACGGCGATGGTGATGCCGGCCGACGGCCCGTCCTTCGGCGTGGCGCCCTCGGGGATGTGGATGTGGATGTCGAGGTCGCGGTGGAACCGCTCGCCGAGCCCCAGGCGGCGGGCCCTCGAGCGGGCGTACGTCACGGCGGCGAACGCCGACTCCCGCATCACTTCGCCCAGCGTGCCGGTGAGCTGGATCTTGCCGGAGCCGGGGACGGCGGCGACCTCGACTTCGATCACTTCGCCCCCGGCGGCGGTCCACGCCAGTCCGCAGGCGATGCCGGCGGCCCGCGCCTCCTCCTCCCGCCGGATCTCCGGGCGCGGCGGCGCGCCCAGGAGCTCGCGAAGCTGCGCGGCCTCGACGCGCCGCAGCCGAGTCGCGCCCCGGTCGGTGACGCGCCGGGCCAGCTTGCGCGCCACCCTGGAAAGGCGCCGCTCGAGCTCGCGCACGCCCGCCTCCCGGGTGTAGTCGGCGACGATTCGTCGAATCGCGGCGGCGGAGATCTCCGGCGAGAACGGCTTGAGCCCGTGGCGGCGCACCTGCTCGGGCCAGAGGAAGCGCTCGGCGATGGCCGTCTTCTCGGTGTCCAGGTAGCCGGGCAGGCGAATGACCTCCATGCGGTCGCGCAGCGGGGCGGGGATTTCGCTCAGCGTGTTGGCCGTCGCCGCGAAGAGCGCCTGCGACAGGTCGAACTCGACCTCGAGGTAGTGGTCGGCGAACGAACGGTTGTGGTCCGGGTCCAGCACCTCGAGCAGCGCGGCCCCGGGATCGCCGTGGAAGTCGCGCGCCAGCTTGTCCACTTCGTCCAGCAACACGACCGGGTTTCGCGATCCGCCCTTGCGAAGGCCCTGGATCACGCGCCCGGGCAGCGCCCCGACGTAGGTGCGGCGATGTCCCCTGATCTCGGCCTCGTCGCGGACCCCCCCGAGGCTGATGCGGACGAACTCGCGGTCCAGACAGCGCGCGATGCTGCGGCCCAGCGAGGTTTTGCCCACGCCCGGCGGACCCGCCAGGCACAGGATCGGCCCCTTCATCTCGCCTACCAGCCCCAGGACGGCGATGTAGTCCAGGATCCGCTCCTTGACTTCGGTCAGCCCGTAGTGCTCGGAGTCCAGGATCCGGGCCGCCCGCCCGACGTCCAGGTTGTCGACCGTGGTCCGCTCCCAGGGAAGGGCCAGGATCCAGTCCAGGTAGGTTCGGATCACGGAAGCCTCGGGCGCGGCGGGGCTTAGGGAGCGCAAGCGGGCGCACTCCCTCTCCGCCTGCGCCCGCGCTTCGGCGGACATCGGCGTGTCGCGGACGGCCCGGCTCAGCTCGACCCAATGCGGGTCCCGGGCGCCGCCGCCCCGCGCGTCGGCGCCGGAAGAGAGAGGCTCGTCGGCGTCCCGGATCGCGATCTCCCGATCGAGCTTGTCCTGCACGCGCAGGATCTCGATCTCGCGAAGCAGCAGTCCGCGGAGCGCGTCGTAGAGCGCGCGCGTCTCCGTGCACTCGAGCAGCGCCTGCTTCTCCGCGACGCCGACGTCCAGGTGCGCCGAGATCAGGTGTCCGGCGTGGACCCGGTCGGCGACGGCCGCGACGACCTGGACCACCTGGTCCGCGATCCGGTCCGAGAGTCGCGCGTAGCGGCCGAAGGCGGCCCGGACGTCGCCCACCAGGGCGTCCAGCGCGGGATCGGGCGGCGGGTCGGGCTCGAACTCCCGCCGGGCGTGCAGCGCGACGGCGACCCGCACGCCGCCGTCGCCCGGCGGCCCCAGGATCCGCGCTCGCCCGAGTCCGTCGACCACGGCGCGCGTCGCGCCCCCCGAGAGCCGGGTCGTCCGGAGCACCTGGGCGACCGTGCCCACGGGGTGCAGGTCTTCGAGACCGGGGTCGTCGACGTCCGCGCGCGCCTGCGCGGCGAGTAGGACGAGACCGTCGCCCGCGGCCGCGTCGGCGAGGGCCTCGAGCGAGGCCTTCCGACCGATCAGAAGCGGCAGCGCGAGGTACGGGAAGTGGACGGCGTCGCGAAGCGCGACGAGCGGAAGCGTCTCGGGCATCGCGCGCGAGCCGTCGATCCGGCGTATGGTGGCCGCCATCGGGACGCGAAGTCGCAGGGGCTCCGAGGGCCGTCAGGCCTCCTTGCGCTGCGCCTCCGGTCGCAGGACGACCAGCGGGGGCACGTCTCCGGCCACGGACTCCGGCGTCACCACGACCTCGCGCACGTCGTCGCGCGAGGGGATCTCGAACATGACGTCGCGCATGACCCGCTCGAGAATCGCGCGGAGTCCGCGCGCGCCGGTGCCCCTGGCCGACGCCTCTTCGGCGATCGCCTGCAGCGCGCCGGGATCGAAGGTCAGCCCGACGCCCTCGAGCTCGAAGATCCTCCGGTACTGCTTGACCAGGGCGTTTCTCGGCTCCTGCAGGATGCGCACCAGCGCGACGTCGTCGAGGTCCTCGAGCGCCACCGTGACGGGCAGACGTCCGACCAGCTCCGGGATCAGGCCGAAGCGCTGCAGGTCGTCCGGCTCGACGCGCGCCAACGGGTCGCCCGAGTCCGAGACGCGCGCCGCGCCGTCGCCGTTCTCGGCGGCTTCGTCGCCGTAGCCGATCTGTCGCTTGCCCAAACGCCGCTCGACGATCTTCTCCAGCCCGTCGAAGGCGCCGCCGCAGACGAAGAGGATGTTCCGCGTGTCGATCTGGACGTATTCGAGCTGCGGATGCTTGCGTCCCCCTTGGGGAGGCACGCTCGCGACCGTGCCCTCGAGGATCTTGAGCAGCGCCTGCTGGACGCCTTCGCCGGACACGTCGCGCGTGATCGACGGGTTCTCGCTCTTGCGCGCGATCTTGTCCAGCTCGTCGATGTAGACGATGCCGCGCTCGCATTCGGCGACGTCGTGGTCGCTCGCGTGAAGGAGGCGCACGAGGATGTTCTCGACGTCCTCCCCGACGTAGCCCGCTTCGGTCAGCGTCGTGGCGTCGGCGATCGTGAACGGCACCTGCAGGACGCGCGCCAGCGTCTGGGCGAGCAACGTCTTTCCGACGCCGGTCGAGCCCAGGAGCAGCACGTTCGCCTTGTCGATCTCGACGTCGGCGCTCGCGTCCTGGTCGTGGATGCGCTTGTAGTGGTTGTAGACGGCGACGGCCAGCGAGCGCTTCGCCTCCTCCTGCCCGATCACGTACTCGTCGAGAAAGTCCTTGATCGCGGCGGGCGTCAGCGTGGCGACCGGACCCGCTTCCCGCTTCTCGCGGGCGTCGTCGTCGGCCAGGATGTCGTTGCAGAGCGCGACGCACTCGTTGCAGATGAAGACCGAAGGGCCGGAGATGAACTTCTTGACCGAGTCCTTCGACTTGCCGCAGAAGCTGCACCGGAGGTGGCGGTCGCTGGACATGGCGCGCTCCCGTCAGGAATCCGACGCGGGCGTCGGATCCTTGGACTTCTCGATCACCTGGTCGACCAGGCCGTAGGCGACGGCTTCTTCCGGGCTCATCCAGCGGTCCCGGTCGACGTCCTCGCCGATCTCCTCGGCCGTCCGGCCCGTCCTTTCGGCCAGAATGCGGTTCAGCCGCTCGCGCGTGCCCAGAATCTCCTTGGCCGCGATCTCGATGTCGGCCGCCGTGCCGTGGTACCCCGACGAGGGCTGGTGCAGCATGATCCGCGAGTTGGGGAGCGCGTTGCGCTTTCCCTTCTCTCCCGACGCCAGCAGCAGCGCGCCCATGGAGGCCGCCATGCCGACGCAGTAGGTCGACACGGACGCCCGGAGGTGGTTCATCGTGTCGTGGACGGCCAGCCCCGCGTAGACGCTCCCGCCAGGAGAGTTGATGTACAGGAAGATGTCGCGCTCGGGATCGTCGGCGTCCAGGAACAGCAGCTGCGCGATGATGACGTTGGCCACCTGATCGTCGATCGAACTTCCCAGGAACACGATCCGGTCCATCAGCAATCGGCTGAAGATGTCGTAGCTGCGCTCGCCTCGACTCGTGCGTTCGATGACGTAGGGCGGGTAGATCGCCATGGGGGAAATCGAGTCTCCTCGCTAGGGGTTCGGCTGCGGCGCCTCGTCCGGCGCCGCGACGACGATCTCGGATTCGGACTCCAGGAGTTGGAAGCACCTCGCTGCCGCCATCCGGTCTCTCAGGAAGTCGATGCCGCCGTGCGGCTCGTACGCCTGCAACGCCTCGCGATACGAGACGCCGTCCTCGCGGGCCCGGCTCTTCAGGCCGACGACGACTTCGCGCTTCGAGGGGCGCAAACCGTATTTCTGGATGATCTCGGATTGGATGGCGGCCATCCGGACCATCGTCTCGAACTCCTCCCGGTCGGTGTCGGCAACGACCCGGGCGCACGCTTCGCGGACGTCCTCGGGCTTCGGCTCCCGGCCCGCTCTTCTGAACGTCTTCTCGACCCGCTGGCGGACGAACGCGTCGACCCAGCTCTCCGGCACTTCGAAGACGTTGGCCTTCGCGACCTCGCGCAGCAGGCGGAACCGCGCATCCGACTGGGCTTCGCTCTCGCTCTCGTGCTCGATGGCGCGGGCGACGACCTCGGTCAACGCCTCGAGGGACTCGATGTCGCCGTCGCCCAGCGAGCGCGCGAAGTCGTCGTCGAGCTCGGGGCGCTCGGGCGCGCAGCGCCCGAGAAGCTCGACCCGCACGCGATGCCGCGCACCCGCGCGCCGCTCGTCGTGGAAGTCCTCGGGGAAGACCACGTCGACGTCGTCCGCCTCGCCCGGCGAAAGCGCGCGAACGGCCGCCTCGACGTCCTCGAGGGCTTTGTCCCTCCCCAGGACGAAATCGAACGCCCCGTCCTCGTCGCCGGGATCTTCGTCCTCGCGCCCGTCCAGTCGGGTCAGCCGAACCGAGACGCGGTCCCCGGTCTCCGGTCGCCCGGACTCGACGGGAGTCCAAGTCGTGCGCGTTTCGCGCAGCGTCTCGATCGCGCGTTCGACGTCGGCGGCGTCGACCACGACGCGCGGACGTTCGACTCGGAAGCCTCCGAGCCGCTCCAGCGAGACGCTCGGCATGACCTCGTACTCCGCGGAGAGGACCATGGCGTCGTCGTTCGAGAGAACGACTTGCCACTCGATCGCGTCGCCTGCGGGCGCGAGCCTCTCGTCGTCGCCCAGCGCGTCGCCGACGTGGGCCACAACCCGCTGCATCGCCTCGTTCCGGAGGCGATCCTCGCCGAAGCGCCTGACGACCAGGCTGCTCGGGATCTTGCCCTTGCGGAACCCCTTGGTCCCCATCGCGGCGGCGTACTCGGCGATCAAGTCCTTGAAGCGATCAGCGAGCAGCGTCGCTGGAAGCTCGACGGCGACGGTTCGGCGCAGGCCCTCGCCCTTCCGGACGTCCACCTTGTAGGGCCCTACGAGGACGATCGTCGACTCGCTCATCGCCGCCGCGGTCGGCAGTGCGAAAGGGGGGACTCGAACCCCCACGGCCCGGGGCCACAAGATCCTAAGTCTTGCGCGTCTACCAGTTCCGCCACTTTCGCTCCTCTCGCCGTTCGGATCCGGTTCGGGGCGAGCCGTCCGAGGTCCGACGACCGTCGCGCGACGAAGGGGGCGCGACGACGCTTCGGAGAGCGCCCGAAACCCCGCGCCCAAAGATAATACCGGCTCCGGCGGCGCCGGGACCGAGCGCTCGAGGGACGGATTCGCGTCCGGCGGAACCCTCGGGTCCGCGCCGCTCCGGCCTCAGCTCGGCACGCGCACGTTGTACATCTCGTCGCGCTGGAGCGGCAGGCACGCCGCGATGACGGAGACCACGTCGCCTCGCTCCACGTCGGCGAAGGCGTCGTCGACGTCGTCGGCGCCGCGGATCCGGCGACCGTCGATCTCGCGGATGACGCAGCCCCGCTGGATGCCCTTGCGGGCGGCGGGACCGCCCTCCTGAACGGCCCGCACGACGGCCCCCTCGGCGGTCTCGAGCTGCAGCTCGCGGGCGACTTCGGGCGTCACGTCCACGACCTCGACCCCGATCTTGTCGGCGTAGCGGGGCGTCGGCGTCGGCGCCGACGCCTGTTCGCCCGAGAACGGGGCCTCCGCGGTCCGCACGGCGACGCGGATGGGGCGGCCGTCGCGATGGACGGCGACGTCGACTTCGTCGCCCGGGGACCTCAGTGCGATCTTGTGCTGCAGATCGTTCCCCGACAACACTTTCTGGCCGTCGATGGCCGTGATCACGTCGTTGGCGCGGATCCCGGCCCGCTCGGCAGGCTCGCCTGGGTTCACGGCGACCACGAACGCGCCGGCGACCTCGGGCAGCTCGAGCACTTCGGCGTCCTCGGCGGAGACGTCGCGGATCGCCACGCCGACGTAGGCGCGCTTGACCCGTCCGTAGGCGACGAGGTCCTCCATGACGCGGTGGGCCAGGTCGATCGGGATGGCGAAGCCGTAGCCCTGGTACACGCCCGTGCGGCTCACGATGGCCGAGTTGATGCCGATCACCTGGCCGCGCAGGTTCACCATGGGTCCGCCGGAGTTGCCGGAGTTGATGACGGCGTCCGTCTGGATGAAGTCCTCGATGGCGAACTGGGACTGGTCCTGCAGCTCGGGGTTCCGCCTCAGGCTGCGGTTGATCAGGCGGAGCGACCGTCCCTTGGCCGAGACGATGCCGGCGGTGACGGTGTAGTCGAGGTCGGGCGAGCCGCCCGCCGAGAATCCCGGATTGCCGATGGCGAGCACCCACTCGCCCACCCGGACGTCCGCCGAAGAGCCCAGCGAGACGGTCGGCAGGTCTTCGCCGTCGATCCGGATGAGCGCGATGTCCGTGGTCGGGTCGGCGCCCACGACGCTCGCCGGGAAGGTGCGGCCGTCCTGGAGCGACACCGTGATGCGCTCGGCGTCCGCGACGACGTGGTTGTTGGTCATCACGTAGCCGTCGTCGGAGATGATGAACCCGCTGCCCCCGACCTCGCCCAGGTCCGGCATGCGACCGTCCGGCGGATCTCCGAAGAACCGGAAGCGGTCCATCCCGCCGGTCGACCGCGGGCGCTGCCGCGTCGCCCCGATCATCACCACTGCGGGCGTGACGGCGTCGGCCACGTTGACGAACGCCTCGCTGAGGTCCAGCGCCGGCTGCGCGGACGACGCCGCGAGCCGCGGCGCCGTGTCGACGACGACGGACGGGGGGGGCGCGCCGGCGAATCCGAACTGGGACGCCACGCCCAGCCCGAGGAGCGTGCAAGCCGCGACGGAAAGCGCGACGCGCGTCTTCGCGATCAAAGGGTCGTACATGGTCGACGTGTCCTCCGCGTTCGTCCTGCCGGACCCCTCCCTCCCGGGCCCGGATCCTCTCCCTGTCTCCGATCTCTTCGACGCGCCGGCGCGTCGCCGCCGTTGTCCGGCGCGGCGCCCCTAGCGCTCCTCCTCCACGATCTCGTAGTCGGCCTCGACGACGTCGTCGTCGCTCGCCTCTTCGGCGTCCGCCGTCGCCTCGGCGTCCGCCTCGTCGGGCTCCTCGTCCTCGGCGGCGGCCTCCGCCTCGGCCGCCTGGGCCTGGTACATCTCCTGGCCCGCCGCCGAAAACGCCTGCGTCAGCTCGCTTCGCGCCTCGTTGATCTCGCCCGTGTCGTCGCCCTTGAGCGCGGCCTTCGCCCGCTCGAGCGCCCGGTCGAGTCGGCCGCGGGTGTCGTCGGAGACCTTGTCGCCCCACTCGCCCGAGTCCTTCTCGACCTGGTACACCAGCGAGTCGAGCTGGTTGCGGGCCTCGGCCTCCTCGCGGCGCGCCTCGTCCTCGGTGGCGTGGGATTCGGCGTCGCGGACCATCCGGTCGATCTCGGCCTCGCTGAGGCCGCTCGAGGCTTCGATGCGCACCTTCTGCTCCTTGCCCGTCGCGCGGTCCTTGGCGGCCACGTGCAGGATGCCGTTGGCGTCGATGTCGAAGGCGACCTCGATCTGGGGCGTCCCCCGCGGTCCCGGCGGAATGCCGGTGAGCTGGAACTTCCCGATCGTCCGGTTGTCGATCGCCATCTTGCGCTCGCCCTGGAGGACGTGGATCTCGACCGTCGTCTGGCTGTCCTCGGCCGTCGAGAACACCTCCATCTTCTTGGTGGGGATCGTCGTGTTGCGCTCGATCAAGGCGGTCATCACGCCCCCGAGCGTCTCGATGCCCAGGGAGAGCGGCGTCACGTCCAGGAGCACGACGTCCTTGAGGTCGCCGGTCAGAATGCCGCCCTGGATCGCGGCGCCGATCGCGACGACTTCGTCGGGATTCACGCCTCGGTGCGGCTCCTTGCCGAAGAAGTCCTCGACCACCTGCTGGATCTTCGGGATTCGCGTGGAGCCCCCGACGAGGATCACCTCGTCGATGTCGCCCGCCGTCATCCCCGCGTCCTCGAGCGCCTTGCGCATCGGCGGAATCGTGCGCTGGATCAGCTCCTCGGCCAACTGCTCGAACTTCGCCCTGGTGAGCTGCTGGTTGAGGTGCTTCGGACCTTCCTGCGTGGCCGTCACGAAGGGAAGGTTGATGTCCGTCGACGTCCGGCTCGACAGCTCCATCTTCGCCTTCTCGGCCGCTTCCTTGAGCCGCTGCAGCGCCATCGTGTCCTGGGACAGGTCGATGCCCTGGTCCCGCTTGAACTCCTCGACGAGCCAGTCGATGAGCGCCTGGTCGAAGTCGTCGCCGCCCAGATGCGTGTCCCCGTTCGTCGACCGGACCTCGAAGACGCCGTCGCCGATCTCCAGGATCGAGATGTCGTAGGTGCCCCCGCCCAGGTCGAAGACGGCGATCTTCTCGTCCTTCTTCTTCTCGAGGCCGTAGGCGAGCGCGGCCGCCGTGGGCTCGTTGATGATGCGCTTGACCTCGAGACCCGCGATCTTGCCCGCGTCCTTGGTCGCCTGGCGCTGCGCGTCGTTGAAGTAGGCCGGCACCGTGATCACGGCCTCGGTGACCGAAGCGCCCAGGTAGTCCTCGGCCGTCTGGCGCATCTTCTGCAGCACGACCGCCGAGATCTCGGGCGGCGTGAACGACTTGCCGCCGTTGGGAAGGTCGACGACGACCCGATCGCGACCGTCCGCCGTGACCCGGTACGGAACCCGCTTCCGCTCGGCCTCGACCTCGGAGTGGCGCATGCCCATGAAGCGCTTGATCGAGAACACGGTGTTCTCGGGGTTCGTGATGGCCTGCCTGCGCGCCACCTGGCCCACCATGCGCTCGCCGTCCTTGGCGTACGCGACGACCGAGGGGGTCGTGCGACCGCCCTCGGAGTTGGCGATGACCGCGGGCTCGCCGCCCTCCATGACCGCCACGACGGAGTTCGTGGTGCCCAAGTCGATGCCGATGATCTTTCCCATGATTCCCAGTTCTTCCGTTCTCGTGTGAGTGCGTGTGGAGCGCGGCGCCGGCGCGGCCGGAAACGCCTGCGGCAGGCCGCCCTCCGGGGGCCGGGGCTTCGTTGTAGCAAGCCGCGTGCCGCCGCGTCGCCGAGACTGCCGCGCCCGTTCCGCCGGATCGGCCGCGAAAGCCGAGCGCGAGCCGGTCGAAACGGCCGCGACGCGCCGATCCAACCCCGCGAAACGGGCCAACTTGGCCGGGGGCTCCCGCGGCCGCGAGCGCCGCGAGTCCGCTTGGCGGTCGCGAACGCCAACGGGTAAGATAGGTTCATGTCCACCGACCAGCGACCTTCGCCCAAGTCCGTTTCGTCGTCGGGGCGACCCTTCGAGCGTCGCTCCCGCCGGGCGGCGCGTCTCCCGGCCGCGCTCGCGCTCGCGCTGGCCTCGGCGCTGTGGGCCGCGGCGCCGGAGAGAGCGCGCGCGTGGTCGGCGGACCTCGAGGCCGGCGCGGCCGCCTCGATCGAGACGGGCCAGGAGCGCGCGCCCGTCGCCGCGCCGCCGGGGCCGCTCGTCCGGCTGCGGGGCCTTCTGGGCGTCGCGCTGCTCGCCGTCGCCGCCTGGGCCATGAGTAGCCACCGACGCCGCGTGCCCTGGCGGGTCGTGCTCTGGGGGCTCGCGCTTCAGTTCCTCTTCGCGCTGGCCATCCTGCGGACGTCGGTCGGCGCGGGCGCGTTCGCCGTCGCCAACGACGTCGTTCTGGCCGCCGTCGGATTCACGCTCGAGGGCGCTCGCTTCCTCTTCGGCGACCTGGTGTGGAACAACGTTCCCGTCGGAGAGGGGACGGTGGGCAACGGGGACGTCGTCGCCGAGGGGCGGACCGTCGCCCGCACGGGCGCCTTCGTGGCCTTCAACGTGCTCCCGACCATCATCTTCTTCGCGAGCGTCATGACGGTCCTGTACCACCTGGGCGTGATGCAGCGGCTGGTCGGCGGGATCGCCTGGGTCATGCGGCGCACGATGGGCACCAGCGGGGCCGAGACGCTGTCGGCCGCGGGCAACGTCTTCGTGGGGCAGACCGAGGCCCCCCTGCTGGTCAAGCCCTTCGTCGAGGGCATGACCCGCTCCGAGCTCATGGCGGTCATGACGGGCGGGTTCGCGACGGTGGCGGGCGGAGTGATGGCGGCCTACGCCGGGATGCTCGCCGGCCATTTCCCCGACATCGCCGGACACCTCGTGGCGGCGTCCGTGATGTCGGCGCCGGCCGCCCTCGTGGTCGCGAAGCTGATGGTCCCCGAGACGGAGGTCTCCGAGACGGCCGGCGCCTTCGCGGCGAAGGTCGAGCGCCCCGACGTGAACGTCGTCGAGGCGGCGGCGCGGGGCGCGGGCGAGGGGCTGCACCTCGCCCTGAACGTCGGGGCGATGCTGCTCGCCTTTCTGGCCATGATCGCGCTGATCAACGGCGTCCTGTCCTGGACCGGGGGCCTGGCCGGCTGGGACGGCCTCTCGCTCGAGGCGATCCTCGGGTGGGCGCTCGCGCCCGTGGCGTGGATCATGGGCGTGTCCTGGGCGGACGCGCCGTCCGTGGGGTCGCTGATGGGGCTGAAGACCGTGGCCACGGAGTTCGTCGCGTACCTGGGGCTCGCCGAGGTCATGGCGGGCGAGGGCGTCTCGGTCCGCTCGGCCACGATCGCGACCTACGCGCTGTCGGGGTTCGCCAACTTCTCCTCGATCGCCATCCAGATCGGCGGGATCGGCGGGATCGCGCCCGGACGGCGGCGCGATCTGGCCAGGTTGGGGCTGCGGGCGATGGTGGGCGGTTCGATCGCGGCGTTCATGACCGGGGCCGTCGCGGGCGTGTTGATTTGACGGGCGCCGAGATCCGAGAAGGGGCCCGGATCCTTCGCGACCGCAGCGGCCTTCGCCCCGCGGTCCATCTCGTCCTGGGCTCGGGGCTGGGCGGGGTGGTGGATCGGGTCGCCGAGCGGACGGTCGTGCCGTTCCGCGACCTGCCCGGATTTCCGCGGACCTCGGTCGAGGGCCACGCCGGCGCCTTCGCGCTGGGTCGCCTGGGGACCGTCGACGTCCTTGCGCAAGCGGGCCGCTTCCACTTCTACGAAGGGGCGTCGGCCGACGTGGTGGCGGGGCCGGTGCGACTGGGGCGCGCGCTCGGCGTCCGGACGGTCGTCCTGACCAACGCGGCGGGCGGCATCCGCCCCGATCTGGCGCCGGGCGCGATCATGGCCGTCGAGGACCACGTCGACCTCATGTTCCGGGCGCCCCTGGCGGGGCCCGCTGCGGAGGGCGAGGCGAGGTTCCCCGACCTGAGCCGTCCCTACGACCCCGATTTGCTGCGGATGGCCGAGCGGGCGGCCCGCGACGCCCGCGTCGCCCTGAGCAGGGGCGTCTACGGCGCCGTCGCGGGGCCGCAGTTCGAGACCCCGGCCGAAGTGCGAGCGCTGCGGGCGGCCGGCGTGGACGCGGTCGGAATGTCGACGGCCCCCGAGGCGACCGTCGCCGCCGCCGGAGGGCAGCGCGTTCTCGCGTTCTCGCTGATCACGAACCGGGCCTCGGGCTTGGGCGCGGGCGCCATCGACCACCGCGACGTCGTGGCGTTGGGCGCGGTCGCCGGCGAAAGCGTCGCGACGCTGATCGAGGCGCTGGCGCCGGAGCTCGCCTCGTCCGTCCCTTGACGGCCGAATCAGGGGTCGCGCGCGCTCGGCGCCGCGGCGAGCGGGGGAGGGGGGGCGAAGTGGTTCACCGGACCCCGGCCTCGGCCCAGGCCGGGCGCCGACGCGATCGCGTCGCGAACCCACCGCACCGCCGCCTCCGCGGCGTCCGCCAGCGGGCTTCCCAGCGCGAGGGCGGCGGCCAGCGCGGCGCTGAGCGTGCATCCGGTCCCGTGCGTGTGCCGGGTCGGGATCCGAGGTCCCTCGAAGACCCGCTCGGTCCTACCGTCCCAATACAGGTCTCGGACGTCGCCGTCCCCGACGTGCCCGCCTTTGACCAGGGCGGCGCCGGCCCCTGCGTCGACCAGCGCTCTGGCCGCCCGGGCCATGCCCTCGAGGGTCGCGTCCCGGATGCCCGTGAGCAGGGAGGCCTCGGGCCAGTTCGGCGTCACGACGGCGGCCAGCGGCAGCAGCTCCCGACGGACCGCGTCCCGGGCGTCGGGCTCGAGAAGCGCGTCGCCGCTCGCGGCCGCCATGACGGGGTCCAGGACGTAGGGGCCCAGGGATCCGCGGCGCAGCGCGGCCGCCACGGCGACCGCGGTCGCGCGCGTCGCCAGCATCCCGGACTTGACGGCGACCGGCCCCAGGTCGGCGGCCACGCTGCGAATCTGGGCCGCGACGGCGGCGGAGGGCACCGCGTGGATCTCGTCGACGCCGAGAGTGTTCTGGGCCGTCACCGACGTGACGGACGAGGCGCCGTACACGCCCCACCGGTGGAACGTCTTGAGGTCGGCCTGGATTCCGGCGCCGCCCCCGCTGTCGCTGCCGGCCACCGTGAGGACGACGGGCGGCGGGCGGTTCATCGGCGGAGTCGTCCTTGGGGTGGTCCGGGGGCGCGCCGCCGCGGCGGCGTTCGCATCCGATGAGCGAAGCGAGACTGCGCAACGTCCGTCGTCTGCGCCGGGCGCGCAACCGGAGGCGCGCCGGTCTGGCCGTCGTCGAGGGTCCGGCGGTCGTCCTCGAGGCACTCGCGTCGCCCGTGCCGGTGCGCTGGGTCCTCGTCGGCCGGGAGTACGCTCGCGGCTCGCGGGGCCGCCAAGTCGCGGCGGCGAGCGAGCGCGCGGGCGTCGAAGTCGAACTCGTCGCCGACGACGTCGCGCGCAGCCTGTGCGCCGCCCAAGCTCCGCAGCCCGCGCTGGCCTGCGTCGAGACGCCCGCGCTCGCGACCCGGGACTTCTCCCGGGGTCGCTACCTGTGCGTCCAGGGCGTCCAGATTCCGGGCAACGCCGGGACGTTGATTCGCTCGGCGTGGGGCTTCGGACTGGACGGCGTCGCGCTGTGCGCAGGCACGGTCGACGCTTGGAACGACAAGGTCGTCCGCGGATCGGCCGGCGCCGTCTTCCACGTGCCCCTGCTCGCCGCGCCGCCGACGCTCGAGGGGTTGCACGCGCTCTGCGCCGACCCGCGCGGCGCACCCGTGGGCTCGGTCGTCCCGACCCTCCCCCCGGACTGGGTGCTCGTGGTGGGCCACGAGACCCGCGGCGTCGACGCGCCCGCGCCGGCTCGTCGGGTCTCCGTCCCGCTCCGCGACGGCGTCGACTCGCTCAACGTCGCCGTCGCCGGGTCGATCCTCATGCACGAGCTGACGTCGCGCGGCCGCGCGACGAAGGACTGAGCGGCCGAGCCGACGCTCGGAGGCGCGAGCCGGAGCGCTTCGATGCTCGGAAGTCCCGCATGCGCCGGCTCGGTGGCCGCGGACGGGAGCGCCGAGCTTCCCCTGGATCGGGCGTTCCGCGCCGGCCGCGAACGCGACCGCTCCGACCCCGTCTCGGGGAGCGACGCCTACGGACCGGCGCGAGAGCGGCCGCGAATCGCCGAAGGGTCCGCCGCCGCCTCGCGCGCCGGACCCGGCGCGAGAGCGGCCCGGAAGCGGCGGCCGAGGTCGACGTAGTGGGACGCGCTGCCCTCGGTCCACTTCGCGGCGCCGGGCCCCAAGGGGCGAACCTTCCCCGGAACGCCCGCCACGAGGCGGTTCGCGGGAACGACGGCGCCTTCGCGAACGACCGCCCCGGCGGCCACCACGCAGCCCTCGCCGATCTCGGCGCGCTGAAGGACGACGGCTCCCATCCCGACCACCGTCCGCTTCCCGATGCGACAGCTTTCCAGCACCGCCGCGTGGCCGACCGTGACCTCGTCGCCGACGATCGTCGCGCCCTGCTCGCTGGTGTGGACGACGGCGTTGTCCTGGACGTTGGCCCGCGCCCCGATTCGGATCCCGTGCTCCGGATGGTCGCCCCTCAGCACGGCGCCGAACCAGACGCTGGCGTCCTCGCCGATCTCGACGTCGCCGATCACGACGACGCCGGGCGCCAGGAAGGCGGATTCGGCGATCCGCGGACGCCGTCCGCCGAACGGCGCGACGAGGGCGTTCATCGCGGGTCGGCCGCGGCGCGCCGAAGGCGGACGCGCAGCACCCGGGTGTCGGACGCCTTGACGACCTCGATGTGCGCCCCGCCGGCCGTCAGGGACGTTCCGGGAGCGGGCACGCGCCCGACTTCCTCGAGGATGAAGCCGTTGAGGGATCGGTTGTCGCCTGCGGGCAGCGCCAGGTCGAAGCGCTCGTTGATGTCCCGCAGTTCCGCGCCGCCCGTCGCGATGATCTCGTCGGGCGACAATTCGGTGAGCGGATCCTCGTCCACGTCCGTCTCGTCGACGATCTCTCCGACAAGCTCCTCCAGGACGTCCTCGAGCGTGATCAGGCCGTCCGTGCCCCCGAATTCGTCGGCCACGATCCCCATGTGGGTGCGGCGGGAGCGAAACTCGGCGAGGAGCTTGGCCAGCGACAGCGATCCCGGGACGAACATGGGCTTCCGAGCGATCCGGGACAGCGGCGCGTCGCGTTTTCCGGCGACGTAGGCGCGGTAGGCGTCGCGCACGTGCAGGATGCCGGTCACGTCGTCGACGCTTTCTCGGAAGACCGGGACCCGCGAATGGGGGAACGTCTCGAGCTCCGGCAGGATCTCGCCCAGCGTCGCGTCGTCCTCGAGCGCGACGATGTCGACCCTCGGCGTCATGGCGTCCCACGCGTTCAGCTCGTCGAGCTTGAAGGCGCGCTCGACGAGGCGGTGCTCGTCCTCCTCCACGACGCCTTCGTCGACCCCGATCTCGAGGGCCTCGCGGACCTGGCGCTCGTCCTCCGGCGCATCGGAGGCGGAGCGGCGGGCGAAGAGTCGGCCCACGGCGAGGACCGGAAACAGGATCCGCCCGAAAATCCGCGACGCCGTCGCCAGCGGGGGGGCGGCCGCGAGGGCCCAGCGCACGGGGCTGCGGCTCGCGACGGCGCGCGGCGCCAGCTCGCCGACCAGGATGACGATCAGCACCACCACCGGCGCCCCGATCCAGACGAGCGGCCGTCCCCAGGCGATCGCGACGGCCCCGACGCCCGCCAGCGCCGCTCCGAGGTTGCACAGGGTGCAGAGCGCGGCCAGCGGCGAAGTGGCGCCCTCCCCGGCGAGAAGCGTCGACAGGTCCTTGGCGCCCGCGAACTTCTCGCCGACGAGGATGCGGGCCTTCGATCCGTCGATGCCGTGCACCGCCGCCAGCGCGGTCGCGATGACCGCCGCCGAGCCGAGCAGGGCGACGAACAGCGCGGCTAGGGTCCCGGTCAGCATTCGGGCAGGACCCTCGCCGGCCGGGGAACGAAGCGGCGCGTCTCCTCGGGGGCGCGGGGCGTCGGTCGACTTGGAGGTTGGTCCTCGGCCGCGGTCGCTTCCACTACGTCCATTTCCTGCTTTCGGCCAGCAACGCGCTCACCACGTCGCGGGTGCTCAGTCCCTCGGCCTCCCCGTCGAAGTTAACGACGATTCTGTGCGCCAGGATCGACGGCGCGATGTCCAGCACGTCGTCGACCGTCGGCGTCGGCGCGCCCCGGAACGCGGCTCGAGCCTTCGCGCCGAGCACGAGGTACTGGGAGGCCCTGGGCCCGGCCCCCCAGCTGATGTAGCGCTTGGCGACCGCCGCCTGCTCCTCGCCGCCCGGACGGGTCGATCGGGCGAGGCGCACGGCGTAGCGGACGATGGACGGCGGGACCGGAATTCGGCGCACCAGCTCCTGCATCTGCACGATCTCGTCCCCGTGCACGACCGGCTCGATCCGAACGTCCTGCACCTCGCGGACGAGGGTGGCGATCTTCTCCTCCTCGCGCGCGTCCGGGTAGCCGATTCGCAGGTCGAACATGAAGCGGTCCAGCTGCGCCTCCGGCAGGGGATAGGTGCCTTCCTGCTCGATGGGATTCTGGGTGGCGAGCACGAAGAAGGGAGGCGCCAGCGGATAGGTGGTGCCCGCCGCCGTCACGTCCCGCTCCTGCATCGCCTCGAGCAGCGCCGCCTGGGTCTTGGGAGGCGTCCGGTTGATCTCGTCGGCCAGGACGATGTTGGCGAAGATCGGCCCCCGGACGAAGCGGAACACGCGCTCTCCCGTGGCCTTGTCCTCCTGGATCACCTCGGTGCCGGTGATGTCGGTGGGCATGAGGTCGGGCGTGAACTGGATCCGGCTGAACTCGAGGTGCAGCGCCTCCGCCAGCGTCGAGATGATCAGCGTCTTCGCGAGCCCCGGCACGCCGACCAGCAGCACGTGCCCGTTCGCCATCATCGCGGTCACGATGCCGTCGACGATGTGGCGCTGGCCGACGATGCGGCGCTCGACCTGGCCGCGCAGCTCGTCCGCGATCTCGCCTGCGCGCTCGAGAAGGCGGACGTCGTCGGGAACGCCCGCGGAGATCGGAGCCGGCGCCGGAGCGGCGGAGGTGGGGTTCATGGCCGTCGGGGGTCGAAGTGGGGGGTGGGCGCCCGGGTCCGCCGGTCGGCGCTCGGGCGGGGCGGCGAAGCCGGGGCGTCGGGGCGGGGCCGATTCCGTCGGACGGGCGCGCTCGTCAACTGGCGTCGGGCGGCGAAGCCGGGGCGACCCGAGCGCTCGCGCTCGCGGCGCGCGGCCCGTTGGCCGCCCGTCCACGCGACCCCGTTGGGCGCTCGGCGGCCTGGACCCGGAGGTCCGGGGCGGCGTCCCCGGCCGTGTGCGCCATCGCTTCGGTCTCCTGTGTGGGCGACATGGGGCGCCCGCCCGACGGACGCCTCGGCATTATGGGCCAAACGGCGCCCGACTTCAAATGGCGCCCCTTCGACCCGCCTCGCGGCGCCGGCCCTCGGCGGCCCCGAGCGCTCCGTCGCGAGAGGGTTCGCCGCGGGCGTCCAAGGCGCGAGTCGGCCGACTCCGAGGCGTTCGAGAACCCCCTCGCCGTCCGCTTGCGATTTTTTTCACAAGCGTTAGCTTCACGGGTCCGAAGCCGCCCTCCGAGTCGGCTTCGACGTTTCGGGATCGGCGTCTCTTCGGGGGGAGTCGCGGCGCGGCTGGATCGGCGCGCGAGCTTCCTTCTCCGCGCGGGGGCGCGTTCGTGAACGATCGCAAGGGTGGATCGGCGAGCCTCCGACGCGAAGTCGGACGCCTTTCGGGTTTCGGCGCCGCCTGGGTCCTCGCGATCTGCATGATCGGATGGGCGGGAATGGAGCTGGACAGCCGCTTGGGGTCGTCTCCGCTGTTCGCGGCGCTCGGCTCCGCGTTGGGCGTGGTCGGGGGCTTTCTTTGCTTGCGCGCGAGAACGGCGGTGCGTCCCGCCCAGGAAAGGAACGAGAATGCGCATCGGGGACGGCGGCGGTGAAGCGGTCGCTCGCGTTCGCGGCCGCGTCCGCGGGACTGGTGGCGGCGGGCGTCGTCGTCGCGTCTCCGTTCCTGGCGGCCGACGCGCGGCGGGCCGTGCTCGGCGCTGGAGCGCTGGCGCTGGGCGTTCAGCTCCCGACGCATGCGCTGCTTCGGGGATGGCGCGCGCGCAATGACCGGTTTCTCGCCGCGATCGCGCTCGGGTTCCTCGCGCGCGCGGCCCTGTTGGCTGCCGGCGTCGGTCTCTTCGTCCTTCCCGGCCGCGTCGCCGCCGCTCCGTTTCTCCCGGCGCTGGGCGCATTCGTTCTCGGACTGCTGGCTGCGGAGACGCTCTTCGATCGCCGGCGCCCGCGGCGAGGAACTCCGGCGGTGACGTCGTGATTCGACCGTCGCTCGGTGCGCAGGACTACGGGTCCGGGGACGGCGCCCACGGGGGCGCCTTCGATTTGGGCGAGATGCTGGCGGGGCACATCCTCGACGCCGACAAGTACGAACTCCCGTTCGCCGGGTACGTGTACTTGCCGCGTTGGGACTGGCTGGTCTTCGGGCCGGTCGACCTCAATCCGTCGAAGCACACGATCCTGCTGCTCGCGGCGGCCGCGATCACGGCGTTCCTCGCCCTGTACGCGGCCCGCGCGGCGACCAGGGCGGGCGCGGAGCGGGCGCCGGGCGGCATCGCCAACGCCATGGAGGCCATGGTGGCGTTCCTCCGCGACGACCTGTGCAGGAAGTCCATCGGGGACGGGTACGAGCGCTTCGCGCCGCTGATCCTGACGCTGTTCTTCTTCGTGCTCGCGATGAACCTGATGGGACTGGTCCCGTGGGGCGGATCGGCCAGCGGCAACCTGGCCGTCACCGGGTCTCTGGCGCTGGTCGTGTTCCTCGTCACCGAAGTGGCGGGATTCCGCAAGCTCGGAGGAGCCGCGTACCTGCGCACCGTCTTCTTCGCGCCGCCCGGGCTGAGCGGCGCCATGAAGTGGGTCATGATGGCGATCATGACGCCGGTCGAGGTCCTGGGCAAGCTGACGAAGCCCTTCGCGCTCGCGATTCGACTGTTCGCCAACATGACGGCGGGCCATCTGATGATCTTCACGGTCATCGGGTTCATTTTCCTCTTCTCCCACCTGACGCTCGGGCGCTGGCTCGTCGCGTCCGGATCCTTCGCCTTCGTGTCGGCGATCATGCTGCTGGAGCTGCTGATCGCCTTCATCCAGGCCTACATCTTCGCCATGCTGTCCGCCGTCTTCATCGGCCTCATGCAGCATGAACACTGATCCTGCGACCGGCGGGATCGATTTCCCAACCATTTGGAGACACGATGCTTGACCTAGCTGTTGCGGCGGTTCAGGAGACGGCGGCGGCCGACGCGGGCGGCCTCGTCGGCGCGGGGATCGGCGCGGGACTGGCCGCGATCGGCGCCGGCGTGGGGATCGGAGTCATGGGGCTCGGGGCGATGCAGGGGATCGCCCGCCAGCCCGAGGCGGCCGACGACATCCGCGGCCTGGCCCTGGTGCTGGCCGGTCTGGTCGAAGGGGCCGCGCTGTTCGCGATCGTGCTGGCCGCGCTGTTCAAGTTCATCTAGGGAGCCTGCGCGGCTTCCTCGGATGAGTCCGTCTCGGACCCCGCCCGGCGGCGTGGCCGCCATGGGAGGATTCATGAACCTCGCGCCGCAAGCGCAGGACGCGCCCGGCTGGGAGAGCCTGTTTTCGGTCGATCCCGGGCTGGCCGTGTGGACCGTCCTGACCTTCCTCGCGCTCCTGGCCGTCCTCGGTCGCTTCGCCTGGAAGCCCATGATGGGCGCCTTGGCGGCGCGGGAGAAGGGGATTCAGGACGCCATCGACGACGCGCGTCGCCAGCGCGAGGAGGCGAGCGAGCTGCTTGCCCGACACCGGGAGCAGCTGGCCGAGGGCCGCAAGCAGGCTCAGGCGCTCGTCGCCGAGGGCCGGGCGGCGGCCGACCGCTTGCGAACGGAGCTCGAGGACAAGGCCCGGCGGGAGAGCCAGCTTCTCCTCGAAGGGGCCCGGCGGGAGATCCGCCGCGAGCGCGACGCGGCCGTCGAGCGTCTCCGCCGCGAATCGGTCGAGCTGGCGATGGCGGCGGCGTCGAGGTTGCTGGAGGAGCGCCTCGACGGGGAGCGGGACCGTCGTCTCGTCCAGCGCTACGTGGACGGTCTCGGCGAATCGGGGACGTCCTGGTCGTGAGCGGCGACGCCGTCGCGCGCAACTACGCCGAGACGCTCTTCGAGCTCGCCCAGAGGCACGAGGGCGTCGAGGCGTTCGAAGACGGCGTGGCCGCCGCGGGCCGAGTGCTCGGGGACGCCCGCGTGCGCGAGTTCCTCGCCACGCCGCGCGTATCCGCGGCCAGGAAGAAGGCGGCCCTCGCGGCGGCCTTCGGCGCGTCGGCGCCCACGATGCTGCTGCGGTTCCTCGACGTCGTCGTCGACAAGGGGCGGCAGCGCCTGATGCCGAGGATCGCGGCCGCGTACGGCGCGTTGCTCGAACGCCACCGCGGACGTCGACACGTGGACGTGACGGTGGCGCGGCCGCTGTCGGAGGAGGAGCGGCGGCGGCTCGACGAGCGCCTGAGCGGGGCAATGGGCGCTGAAGTGATTTCGCGCGTGCAGGTTCGCCCGGGCATCGTCGGGGGCGTCGTCGTCCGCGAAGGCGACGTCGTCTACGACGGATCGCTGAAACGCCAACTCGGCGCCATGCGGCGGAAACTCATGGCGGCCGAGCTCAAACGAGAGGAATAGAGGTCCACTGGACATGTCAGAAACGCAACTTCGGGTGGGCGAGATCAAGAGCGTCCTCCTGGCCGAGATCGAGAACTACGAGGAAGTCCTGCACGCCGAGGAGGTCGGCCAGGTCCTCGAGGTGAAGGACGGGGTGGCCAGGATCTACGGGCTGACGAAGGCGATGGCCAGCGAGATGCTGGAAATCGTCTCGAGCGAGACCGGGGAGACGATCACGGCGCTCGCGCTCAATCTCGAGGCCGACAGCATCGGCGCCGTCGTCATGGGCGACTGGGAAGGGCTGCACGAAGGGGACGAAGTGCGCCGCACCGGGCGCGTCCTGGACGTGCCGGTCGGCGAGGCCTACATGGGCCGCGTCGTCGATCCGCTGGGCGCGCCCGTCGACGGCGGGCCCGCCATCGAGGCTTCCGAGAGGCGTCAGATCGACGTCGTGGCGCCAGGGATCGTGACTCGCCAGCCCGTCAAGGAGCCCCTGCAGACGGGGATCAAGGCGATCGATTCGATGATCCCGATCGGGCGCGGTCAGCGCGAGCTGATCATCGGCGACCGCCAGACCGGCAAGACCGCCATCGCGCTCGACGCGATTCTGAACCAGAAGGACACCGACGTCGTCTGCATCTACTGCGCGGTCGGGCAACGGGCGGGCATGGTGGCGGGCGTCGTCGAGACGCTGAGGCGTCGCGGAGCCATGGACTACACGATCGTGGTGACGGCCAACGCGTCCGACCCGGCGCCGATGCAGTACATCGCGCCCTACGCGGCCACGGCGCTGGCCGAGCACTTCATGTGGCAGGGAAGGCACACCCTGGTCGTCTACGACGACCTCTCGAAACAGGCGCAGGCCTACCGCCAGCTGTCCCTGGTGCTGCGTCGCCCCCCGGGCCGGGAGGCGTATCCGGGCGACGTGTTCTATCTGCACTCCCGGCTCCTGGAGCGCGCCGCCAAGCTGTCCGACGAACTGGGCGGCGGGTCGCTGACCGCGTTGCCGATCATCGAGACGCAGGCGGGAGACGTGTCCGCCTACATCCCGACCAACGTGATCTCGATCACGGACGGTCAGATCTATTTGGAGCCCGATCTCTTCAACTCCGGGGTGCGGCCGGCGGTGAACGTCGGCATCTCCGTGTCCAGGGTCGGCGGCTCGGCCCAGGTCAAGGCCATGCGCTCGGTGGCGGGTCGTCTGCGCCTGGACTTGGCGCAGTTCCGCGCCATGGAGACGTTCGCGCAGTTCGCTTCCGATCTCGACGCGACGACGCAGCGGCAGCTCGCCCGCGGCGAGCGCACCGTCGAGATCCTGAAGCAGCCCCAGTACGAGCCGGTGCCGGTCGAGCGGCAGGTGGCGTCGATCTACGCGGTGACGAACGGCCATCTGGACGCCGTCGAGGTCGAAGACGTGCGCAGGTGGGAGAGGGAGTTCCTGGCTTTCGTGGAGAGTCGGTACGACGACGTCCTCGTCGGGATCCGCCAGCAGGGCGCGCTCACCGACGACCTTCGGGATCGACTCGAGGCGTGCGTCGCGGAGTTCAACGAGACGTTCGCCGCCGAAGCGGAGGCGGCGTAGGTGGCGGGGACCGGCGCCCGGGAGGTCCTGCGACGGATCAAGTCCGTCCGCAACACCCGCAAGATCACTCGCACCATGGAGCTGGTGGCGACGTCGAAGCTCAGGCGCGCCATGGACCGGATGCTCGCCGCGCGACCCTACGGAGAGGCCCTGGGCGAAATGCTGCGGAGCCTGAACGCGCCCGGTTTGGACGCCGATCATCCGCTGCTCCGCCGGCCCGCCGAGACGAGGAGGGCGGCGGTGCTGCTGCTCACGGCGAACCGGGGCTTCTGCGGCGCCTTCAACGCGGGCCTCATCCGCGAGGCGCGCCGGCGGCTCGAGTCGCTCGAGGCCCGGGGCGCGGACACGGAGCTGCACGTTTCGGGAAAGAAGGGTCTGGCCTACTTCCGCTTCCGCGGGGCGGCCATTCGAACGGAGACCACGGGAATCGGGGACGACCCGACGGTGCGGGACGCCGAGACGCTGATCGCGCCCCTCCGCGAGTCCTTCGAGCGCGGGGAACTCGACGCCGTCTACCTGGTGAGCGCCGAGTTTCGCTCCGCGATGTCGACGCCCCCCAGAACGACGAAGATCCTGCCGGTCGAGCCGACCCCCGGCGCCCGGTCGGTCGATGCGTTCATCGTTTCGCCCGAACCGGCGACGCTGGTTGGCCGGATCCTGCCCCGCTACCTGCGCATGGCGGTGTACGGGGCCCTGGTGGAGAACGCGGCGGGGGAGCAGGGCGCCCGGCGCGCCGCGATGAAGAGCGCAACGGACAATGCGGGCGAGATTCTGGAGAGTCTGACCCGCAGCTACAATCGAGCGCGCCAAGCGCAGATCACCCAGGAGATCGCGGAGATCGTGGGCGGCGCCGCGGCTTTGGAGTGAAGGAGACGACGAAAGGGATCATGGCAGAGAGTCGAATTGGACACGTGGTGCAGGTCATCGGACCCGTCCTGGACGTGGAGTTTCACCCCCGCGCGCTGCCGGAGATCTACAACGCGCTTCGGCTTCGGGCGGAGACGGAGGCGGGCGCGACCATCGACCTCGTCGCCGAGGTCCAGCAACACATCGGGCGCTCTCAGGTGCGGGCCGTTTCCATGAGCTCCACCGACGGCGTGCAGCGCGGCATGGAGGTCGCCGACACGGGTCGCGCCATCGCGGTGCCCGTCGGCGAGCCCGCCCTGGGACGAATTCTGAACGTCCTGGGCGATCCGGTGGACGAAATGGGTCCGGTCGCCGAGGGCCGCGAAATCGAACGTTGGCCGATTCACCGGGCGGCTCCGAAGTTCGAGGACCTCGAGCCGAAGACCGAGATCTTCGAGACCGGCATCAAGGTCGTCGACCTGCTCGCTCCGTACGTAAAGGGGGGCAAGACGGGTCTCTTCGGCGGCGCCGGCGTGGGCAAGACCGTGATCATCATGGAGCTGATCAACAACATCGCCATGGAGCACGGCGGTCGCTCGGTGTTCTCGGGCGTCGGCGAGCGCACCCGCGAGGGCAACGACCTCTGGAACGAGATGAAGGAGTCGGGAGTGCTCGACTCCACCGCTCTCGTCTACGGGCAGATGAACGAGCCCCCGGGCGCGCGCTTGCGCGTGGGACTGTCCGGCCTCACCATCGCCGAGTACTTCCGCGACGTCGAGAAGCAGGACGTCCTGTTGTTCATCGACAACATCTTCCGCTTCACCCAGGCCGGCTCCGAGGTGTCCGCTCTGCTCGGACGCATGCCGTCGGCCGCGGGCTACCAGCCTACGCTGGGCACCGAGATGGGTCAGTTGCAGGAACGCATCACGTCGACTCGGGAGGGGTCGATCACGTCGGTGCAAGCCATCTACGTGCCCGCGGACGATCTGACCGATCCCGCGCCGGCCGCGGCCTTCGCCCACCTCGACGCCACCACGGTGCTCTCGAGGTCCATTTCGGAGAAGGGCATCTATCCCGCGGTCGATCCCCTGGACTCCTCCTCCCGCATCCTCGACCCGCAGTTCCTGGGCGAACGCCACTACCGGGTGGCGGGCCGGGTCAAGGAGATCCTCCAGCGCTACAAGGACCTGCAGGACATCATCGCGATTCTGGGCATGGACGAGCTCAGCGAAGAGGACAAGATCGTCGTCGGGCGCGCTCGGCGCATCGAGCGTTTCCTCTCCCAGCCCTTCTTCGTGGCCACGGAGTTCACGAACATTCCCGGTCGCTACGTGCGCCTCGACGACACGATCGAGTCGTTCGAGCGCGTCGCCGCCGGGGAGTTCGACCACTTGCCGGAGCAGGCGTTCTACATGAAGGGCGGGATCGAGGAAGTGATCGAGGCCGCCGCCGAGATGGGCGTCGAGGACGACCGATCGTGACGAAGGTCATGGACGTCCGCGTCGTCACGCCCGAACGAACCGTCTTCGAGGGCGCCGCGCGGTCTCTCGTCGCTCCCGCGTGGGACGGATCCGTGGGCGTTCTGCCCGGTCACGCCCCCTTCCTGACCCTAATCGGCGCGGGGCCGATCAGGATCGAGTCGCCGGAGCCGGAGGGAAGCGCGTCCTTCGACGTCCGCGGTGGGGTCATGAAGGTCGAGGCCGACGCGGTTACGGTGCTCGCGGACCGGCTCGGGGAGAACGCGACGACGACCCGCGAGTCGGACGCGGAAGCTTGAAGCTCGATCTGCACCTGCACTCCACGGCGTCCGACGGCACCGTGGCCCCGCAGGAGGTGGCGCGCTTGGCCGCCGGCGCCGGGCTGGACGTCGTCGCGTTGGCCGATCACGACACGGTCGCTGGCGTTCGGCCCGCGATGGAGGCGGCCCGGGAGCTGCCGCTGGAGGTGATCCCCGCGGTCGAGTTGAGCAGCACCGCGAACGGCGAGGACGTGCACGTCCTCGGGTACTTCGTCGACGTGGACTCGCCGGCGCTCGTCCGCCATCGGCAGCGCAACCGGGAACGTCGCGCCGCCCGCATGGAAGCGATGGTTCGTCGGTTGCGCGAGCAGGGGTATCCAATCGCGCGCGAACGGATCGAGGAGCAGCGCGAGTCGAGCGACGTGGCCTTCTCTCGTCCGCATCTGGCGCGGGCCTTGGTGCGCGTGGGCCACGTCGCGTCCGTGCCGCAAGCCTTCGCCCAGCTCATTGGAAATCACTGTCCCGCCTATTTGCCCACCGAGGTGGCGACGCCGGAGGAGGCCGTCGCCGTCGTCGACGACGCCGGTGGCGTGGCGGTCTGGGCGCATCCGCCCGCCCGCTCGCTGGACGCCCTCCTTCCCCGACTCCTTCGGGCAGGCCTACGCGGACTCGAGGCGTACCGGGCGTCTCGAGGGGCCGACCGGTCCGTCCTGCTGGCCCTGGCTCGCCGACACGGTCTGGTGGTGACCGGCGGCTCCGACTGGCATGGCCCGGACGGCCCGCACGAACTTGGGGCCTTCCACGTCACGGACGACCAAGTGGCGGACTTTCTGGCGTGCGGCGCGAAGCGGCGTTCCCGATCCAAGAGGACCGAGCGTCCGTAGGCCGGTCGCACCCTGGACGGCAACGGGCGCCACCGCGCGAGCGCCGCGGAGCCGCTCCCGACCGTCCCGAGCGGAGGCGTCGGAAGCGGTTCCGACGGCGGCGCTCGACGCGTTCGCCCCTGGCCGGCCCCGGTTGTCGTAGCAAAGTAGAAATGTCGTGCGCCGTGGAAAGGCGCCGGTTCCCAGCGGGTGCGAATCCCGTCCGGCAAGGGTCGTTCCAGCCGGTAGCAACCAGAGCGGGTCGTGGAGGTAACGACATGGCTTGAAGCACTTTGGGTAGACGGACCGCCGTGGGCGGTTCAGCGAACATGCGGGCCGTAACGCGAGTGAACGCCGAGCAGGCCTCGAAAAGGCTAAGCCGCGGAGGCCGACCCGCCGACATTACGGGGAAGGCTGCCAGCGGTCGGGAAGCGAACGACGAGAGCACCGACCGCCTCCGCCGGGGTAGTGGCGACGGCACGCATGGAAGAGGGAGGCGGTAGCAACACGGGAAGCCCTGTCGGTGGCGTCGCGCGGCGCCAACTGGAACCCCGCGAGGGGCAGGCTGGGCCGGCAGGGTGGCGGATGGGCCCGTAGTACTGGAGACGCCGGGTAACGCCGGTCGAGGGAAGGGGCCCTGCTTCGAGAGCGGTACGGAAAGGGGGAAGGGACGTGACCACTGGCGAGAGCCTACCAGGGTCGGAGAAGGTTCGGAGACTCCAGACCGTGCTACACGCGAAAGCCAAGGAGGAACCTAAAGCGCGGTTCTATACGCTCATCGACAAGGTGTGGCGCGACGATGTTCTCGCGGAAGCCTGGAGGCGGGTACGCCGCAACGGCGGATCGGCCGGGGTGGACGGAGAGACGTTCGCGGACATCGAGGAGTACGGCGTGGAGCGGTGGCTTGGGGAACTGGCGCGAGATCTGAGGGAGGGCAGCTATGCGCCGCGAGCGGTGCGGCAGGTGCTGATCCCGAAGAAACAGCCTGGGAAGTACAGGCCGCTGGGCATTCCCTGCATAAGGGACCGGGTGGCGCAGACGGCGGCGTTGCTGGTGTTGACGCCGATCGTCGAGGCCGATTTGCAACCGGAGCAGTACGCCTATCGGCCGGAGCGGAGCGCGCACGATGCGATCCAGCGGGTGCATCGGCTCCTGCACCAGGGGCACAGGGAGGTGGTCGACTGCGACTTGGCCAACTACTTCGGCGAGATACCGCACGCGGAGCTGATGAAGTGCTTCGCCCGGCGCATCAGCGACGGGCGGATGTTGAAGCTCCTGAAGGCGTGGCTGGAGATGCCGGTGGAGGAGGACGACGGGGAGGGCGGCGTACGTCGCACGAACCGGGCGCGCAGGGAGAGGAAGGGGACCCCCCAAGGGTCACCGTTCTCGCCGCTGGCCAGCAACCTGTACATGCGGCGATTCGTGCTGGGCTGGAAGACGCTGGGGTACGCCCAGCGGTTCCGGGCGGAGATCGTGAACTACGCGGACGACCTGTGCGTGGTGAGCAAGGCCCCGGCGGCGGAAGTGCTGGCGGCGGTCGAGCGACTCATGGAGAGGCTGAAGCTACCGGTCAACGAACGGAAGACTCGATGTCTGCGGTGCCCCGAAGAGGCGTTCGAGTATCTGGGGTACCGGGTGGGGCGCAACTACCGAGCGAGCGGGCGGGGGTGGTACATCGGGACCCGGCCCAGCAAGGGGAGCGTCCAGGGCATTGTCCGCAAGGTCAGCGAGATGACGGCGAAGCGGTACACCGGACTTCCGGTGGAGGTGGTCGTAGAGCGGATCAACCAAGCGGTATACGGGTGGGCGCGCTACTTCAGCCTTGGGCAGGTGACCCCTGCGTACCGAGCCGTCAACAAGCACACGGCCAAGCGGTTACGCCGGTGGCTCTGTTCGAAGCACAAGGTGAAGTCCGGGCAACACGCGCGGTTCCCGGAAGAGAGGCTGAGAGAGCTCGGCCTGTTTTGCCTGACGCGACGGACGATGGGCCTTCCGAAAGCGAAGGCGTGATCTCGTCGGAAAGCCGGATGCGGGAAAACCGCACGTCCGGTTTGATGGGCGGGGACTGGAAACGCAGCCATGGGAGTCGGCCTTGGAGGCCCGGAGCGAAAGCTACCCGGGATCACCCCACCGGACCCTAAAGCCGGCGCGCCAGTCCCCGACCCCACCGGTTCTGGGTTGGTTTAGCAAAGTAGAAATGTCCTCTTTCGGATGGTCTTCGGTGGTTCACGCAACCCGATCCGGGAGAGGAGCAGATGGAACTCAGTTTGAAGGAGCGCGACCGCGTGTCGGTGCTGAGGCAGGTGAGCGAAGGGGTGCTGACGGCGTCTGCGGGCGCCCGGCGCAAGGTGTGGCGCGACGATGTTCGGGAAGCCTGGAGGCGGGTATCGGCGTCACGCCGCGTCACTTCCGACGCTTGCTGCGGCGGTTCGAGGCGGAAGGCGACGCCGTCGCGGTCCACGGGCTTCGAGGTCGGGCCTCGAACCGGGCGTTGCCTCCAGAGGTTCGCCAGGCGGTGCTGGCGCTCGCGGAGGATGATGTTCCGCGACGCGGCGTTCGGATCCGATGGCCGCGGGAGGACCGACGCTGCTCGCCGAACACGTCGAGCTGGCGTGCGGGCTGCGGGTGAGTCGGGAGACGGTGCGGCGCTGGTTGCTGGAGTCCGGGTTGCGGACGCGCAGTTGTCGCAAGCGGGCGAAGCACCGGACTTCCGGTGGAGGTGGTCGTAGAGCGGATCAACCAAGCGGTATACGGGTGGGCGCGCTACTTCAGCCTTGGGCAGGTGACCCCTGCGTACCGAGCCGTCAACAAGCACACGGCCAAGCGGTTACGCCGGTGGCTCTGTTCGAAGCACAAGGTGAAGTCCGGGCAACACGCGCGGTTCCCGGAAGAGAGGCTGAGAGAGCTCGGCCTGTTTTGCCTGACGCGACGGACGATGGGCCTTCCGAAAGCGAAGGCGTGATCTCGTCGGAAAGCCGGATGCGGGAAAACCGCACGTCCGGTTTGATGGGCGGGGACTGGAAACGCAGCCATGGGAGTCGGCCTTGGAGGCCCGGAGCGAAAGCTACCCGGGATCACCCCACCGGACCCTAAAGCCGGCGCGCCAGTCCCCGACCCCACCGGTTCTGGGTTGGTTTAGCAAAGTAGAAATGTCCTCTTTCGGATGGTCTTCGGTGGTTCACGCAACCCGATCCGGGAGAGGAGCAGATGGAACTCAGTTTGAAGGAGCGCGACCGCGTGTCGGTGCTGAGGCAGGTGAGCGAAGGGGTGCTGACGGCGTCTGCGGGCGCCCGGCGCATCGGCGTCACGCCGCGTCACTTCCGACGCTTGCTGCGGCGGTTCGAGGCGGAAGGCGACGCCGTCGCGGTCCACGGGCTTCGAGGTCGGGCCTCGAACCGGGCGTTGCCTCCAGAGGTTCGCCAGGCGGTGCTGGCGCTCGCGGAGGATCCGATGTTCCGCGACTTCGGACCGACGCTGCTCGCCGAACACGTCGAGCTGGCGTGCGGGCTGCGGGTGAGTCGGGAGACGGTGCGGCGCTGGTTGCTGGAGTCCGGGTTGCGGACGCGCAGTCGCAAGCGGGCGAAGCACCGGAGTCGGCGTCCCCGCCGGGCGGCGCTGGGGGAGTTGGCGCAGTGGGACAGCTCGGTGCATCGGTGGCTCGAGGATCGCGTCGAGGGCGACCTGACGCTGATCGCGCTCCACGACGACGCGACGAGCCGTCTGATGGCGGCCCGGTTCGTGGCCCGCGACAACGGGGCGGAGAACCGGCGCGTGATCATCGACTACCTGCGGCGTCACGGTCGGCCCTTGGCGGTGTACACGGACCACGCGGGCCACTTCGGGCAGTGGCAGTCGGAGAAGGAGAAGCGAACGGATACGATCATCTCGAAGGCGTTGGGCGAACTGGACATCGGGCTGATCCTGGCCAGCTCTCCGCAGGCCAAGGGGCGCGTCGAGCGCACCTTCGGGACGGCGCAGGACCGGCTGATCAAGGAGATGCGCCTCGCGCGGATCTCGGATCTCGAGAAGGCGAACGAGTTCCTCGAGGAGTACTGGGCGCCGCTGTGGAACGAACGGTTCGCGACGGCGCCTGCGGAGGCGCGCGACGCGCACCGTCCGTTGCCGGCGGGGGTGGATCTGGACGCTCTGTTCGCGGAGACGGTGGTCCGCAAGGTCGCTCGGGACTTCACGATCCGCTTCAAGAACGAGCTCTGGCAGATCCCGGAGCACGAAGCTACGGACTTGGCGCCCGGCGCTGAGATCGTGGTCGAACGGCGGTTGGACGGCGAACTGCGCTTCCGCAGTGGGTCCCGGTACCTGGACGTCGAGTCGCTGGGCTGTGCGCGAAGCCGCCCGAAAGCTCCGGCGCAGCCCGCCGAAGAGAAGACCCCGAAGCCGCTCGGCAAGCCGCCGAAGCCAGGCTCGGGCCACCCGTGGCGCCTCCGGATCCAAGCGGAAGTGCAGCGCGCGCTGGCCAGGCGGAAGCGGCGCGAGGAACGGGGTCGAAGCGACGAGTGAGCAGGCAGCCACGCCGTTCTTCCCCCTCGCCGGGGGGGATCGGACAGGCGCTCGACGCGCCTGAACACAACCCCTCGCGGGGCAGCCCCGAACCGCCCGCACCGCATGCACGGCGGCCTCGTACGGACGTTCGACGGCGCAGATCGGCCCGCAGGCACCGCTTCTCCGCACACACATTCGCCAAGGACAGCGGGTCCCAGGGCGTCCAGACAGGCAACGGGAGCGGTCGGCCGGCCGCTCCCGGGCCCTGGCGCCTCGCTTCGGTCGCTCCGCTCCCTGCGCGAGGCGCCAGGGCCCGCGCATCCCAGAAGACGTGGAACGCTGTCGCAACCCGCTACCCCCAACCCCAAGACCGGTCCCCAGGCGGACATTTCTACTTTGCTCGCCCCCCGGACATTTCTACTTTGCGTTGACACCCTGGCCGGCCCCGGTCGTTGACTTCCCGACGGGCTTGGTTACCTTTCGAGTCTGTCCCCGCGCGGCAGCGTGCGCGGCCCCGGGCCGACGCCGGTCCTGGGGTGGACGAGTTGCTTGAAAATTGGGGTGGAAGGTTAGGAAAGTGCCTTAGGCGCTCCAGCCGCCAGGTCGCCGGGGTCCCGTTGGGGACTCGCCGGTCGGCCGTCGGCGGACGGAGCGTATGTGTAGGAAGGCGAAACGGTGGTGGATCGGCCCGGAAGGAGAGCGATGGGGCGTGGACGGTTGGACGACGTTCGCGCTCGATCCGAAGGAACCGGAGGGGCTGGTCAAGCGACGAAGTGCACACGGCGGATGCCTTGGCACAGACCGGCGACGAAGGACGTGGCAAGCTGCGAAAATCCTCGGGGAGCTGCAAGCAAGCTTAGATCCGGGGGTGTCCGAATGGGGCAACCCGGCGGGAGCGATCCCGTCACCCCCTAGGGGGAGCGAACCCAGGGAACTGAAACATCTAAGTACCTGGAGGAAAGGAAATCAACCGAGATTCCCACAGTAGCGGCGAGCGAACTGGGAATAGCCCAAACCCGGATGGGGTGACCCAACCGGGGGTTGTGGGGCCGCACGCGAGGCGAACCGAAGCATAGCGGAACGGTGCTGGAACGCACGACCGCAGAGGGTGAGAGTCCCGTACGCGAAATGCAAGTAGGCGAGCTGGTGCGGACCCCGAGTAGGCCGGGACACGTGAAACCCTGGCTGAATCCGGGAGGACCATCTTCCAAGGCTAAATACGAGTCTGTGACCGATAGTGAAGAGTACCGTGAGGGAAAGGTGAAAAGAACGCCTGACGGCGAGTGAAATAGATCCTGAAACCGTGTGCATACAAGCGGTCGGAGCCCGACTCGGATCTTCGGATTTCGAGGGTGGGTGACGGCGTGCCTTTTGCATTATGATCCGGCGAGTTACTCCTCATGCGCGAGGTTAAGGGCCTCAGGTCCGGAGCCGAAGCGAAAGCGAGTCTGAACAGGGCGACGAGTGCGTGGGGGTAGACCCGAAACCGAAGCGATCTATCCATGGCCAGGGTGAAGCCGGGGTAACACCTGGTGGAGGCCCGAACCGTTGTGGGTTGAAAACTGCTCGGATGAGCTGTGGATAGGGGTGAAAGGCCAATCAAGCTCGGAGATAGCTGGTTCTCCCCGAAATATATTTAGGTATAGCCTCAGGGAATTGTCTCGAGGAGGTAGAGCACTGGATGGGCTAGGGGCCTCACCAGGTTACCGAACCCAACCAAACTCCGAATGCCTTTGAGATTTTATCCTGGGAGTCAGTGGGTGGGCGATAATGTCCATTTGCGAGAGGGAAAGAGCCCAGACCATCAGCTAAGGCCCCTAAGTTCGTGCTAAGTGAGAAAGGATGTGGATGTGCACAGACAACTAGGAGGTTGGCTTAGAAGCAGCCATGCCTTTAAAGAGTGCGTAATAGCTCACTAGTCAAGTGGATCCGCGCCGATAATGGTCGGGACTCAAGCACGACGCCGAAGCTATGGATGGCGCGTTATCGCGCCATGGTAGGGGAGCATTCTCTGGTCGGCGAAGCGGACTCGGAAGAGCATCCGTGGAGAGCAGGGAAGAGAGTATGCCGGAATGAGTACGCGATAAACAGGGTGAGAATCCCTGTCACCGAAAGCCTAAGGGTTCCGGAGCCAGGCTTATCCGCTCCGGGTTAGTCGGTCCCTAAGCCGAGGCCGAAGGGCGTAGGCGATGGGAAACAGGTTAATATTCCTGTACCGTTCAGGTTGCGTTCGACCATGAGGGGGGACGCGGGAGTGAAAGGACCGTCGGGTGGTGGACTATCCGATGTAAGGTGGTAGGCGATGAGCGGGAGTAAAACACTGCTTTAGCCGAGCGCCGACGCCGAAGGGGGCTTGCCCCCGTAAAGGGTCCGTAAGCATGCCGCCGAGAAAAGCCTCGCATGGGAGTTGCCTGGACGACCGTACCGCAAACGGACACACGTAGGCGAGGCGAGTAGCCTAAGGTGCTCGAGTGATCCGCGGAGAAGGAACTCGGCAAAATGTCCCCGTAACTTCGGGAGAAGGGGAGCCTGTGGTAGGTGAACCACGACGCGTGGGGAGCCGACGCAGGCCGCAGAGAATCGGCCCAAGCGACTGTTTATTAAAAACACAGGTGTCTGCGAAGTCGTCCAAGACGACGTATAGGCACTGACGCCTGCCCGGTGCCGGAAGGTAAAAGGGAGGGGTTAGGGGAAACCCGAAGCTCTGAACTGAAGCCCCGGTAAACGGCGGCCGTAACTATAACGGTCCTAAGGTAGCGAAATTCCTTGTCGGGTAAGTTCCGACCTGCACGAATGGCGTAACGACTTGGGCGCTGTCTCCTCCGCGAGCTCGGCGAAATTGGAGTATCGGTGAGGATACCGATTACCCGCGACAGGACAAAAAGACCCCGTGCACCTTTACTGCAACCTGTCATTGGGTCTTGGCTTTGCATGTGTAGGATAGGTGGGAGACTGTGAACTGTTCTCGCTAGGGAACAGGGAGTCGCTGGTGAAATACCACCCTTACAATGTCGAGGCTCTAACCCAGGGGAGTGAATCCTCCTCGGGGACAGTGGCAGGTGGGTAGTTTGACTGGGGCGGTCGCCTCCCAAAATGTAACGGAGGCGCGCAAAGGTTCCCTCAGCGCGGTCGGCAATCGCGCGAAGAGTGCAAAGGCATAAGGGAGCTTGACTGCGAGACCGACGGGTCGAGCAGGAACGAAAGTTGGCCTTAGTGATCCGGCGGTTCCGAATGGAAGGGCCGTCGCTCAACGGATAAAAGGTACGCCGGGGATAACAGGCTTATCGCCCCCGAGAGTTCACATCGACGGGGCGGTTTGGCACCTCGATGTCGGCTTATCGCATCCTGGGGCTGAAGAAGGTCCCAAGGGTCGGGCTGTTCGCCCGTTAAAGCGGTACATGAGCTGGGTTTAGAACGTCGTGAGACAGTTCGGTCTGTATCCGTCGTGGGCGTTGGAGCATTGAGGGGAGCTGCTCCTAGTACGAGAGGACCGGAGTGGACTGACCACTCGTGTGCCGGTTGTCCCGCCAGGGGCATTGCCGGGTAGCGACGTCGGGAAGGGATAACCGCTGAAAGCATCTAAGTGGGAAGCCCCCCCCAAGATGAGTGCTCCCAGACCTTGAAGGTCTCTGAAGGGCCGTGCGAGACGAGCACGTTGATAGGCGGCAAGTGGAAGCGTGGCGACACGCGCAGCTGAGCCGTACTAATGGCCCGTGAGGCTTGACCAGCGTTCCTCCTGTTTCGCCTTCCAATACACGAGTTGAGGCGCTTTCCAACCTTCCCCCCTTATTCTTTCGGCTGGTAGCCAAAGCGCAGGGGCCACACCCGATCCCATCCCGAACTCGGAAGTTAAGTCCTGCCGCGCGGATGGTACTGCTGGGGCAACCCGGTGGGAGAGTACGTCGCCGCCAGCCGATTCCGCCTAGCGCTCCGTCGGGCCCTCCCATGGCCCGGCGGAGCGTTTTGTTTTCGGGGCGGATCCGATGTTGCGGGCGTTGCGGCCGCGGTTCACGGGACGGACGCGAAGCGGCGCGCGACGACGCTCGGATCGGGCGCGGCCATCAGCGCGCCGACGACCGCGCTTCCCGCGGCGCCGGTCGCCCGCACGGCGGCTGCGCGGGTGGGCGTGATTCCACCAATTCCGACGACGGGTACCGTCGCGGCGCGCACGACGGCGGCGAGGCCGGCGAGGCCGATCGCGGGTCCGGCGTCGCGCTTCGTGTTCGTCTCGAAGACAGGTCCGCAGCCGATGTAGTCGGCGCCTTCGTCGGCCGCGGATCGCGCTTCGGAAGGGCAAGAGGTCGAGTACCCCAGCAGGAAGCCGGGCGGGACCAGCTTCCGAGCGATCCGGACGGGAAGGTCGTCGGGGCCGAGGTGGGCGCCGTCCGCGCCGGCTGCGAGCGCCAGGTCGACGCGGTCGTTGACGAAGAGCAGCGCGTCGTGCTCGAGGGTCGCGCGGCGAAGTCGCCGGGCCAATGGGTAGGCGTCGCGCGGTGGCGCGTCCTTGTCTCGCAGCTGCACCGCGCGGGCGCCGGCCGCAAGGGCTTGGACGACCACGTCGAAGACGCTCTCGGGGTGGGCGATGCGGCGGTCGGTGACGACGACGATCCGCAGCGACTCGGCCCACGAGGGGTGGACCGACGCTCCAGCCGTCACGCTTCCGTGGCGGCGCGGATCCGCCGACGGGCGGCGTTGTGCTCGTTGAGGGAGCGGGAGAAGACGTGACCGTCGATCGGGTGCGCGACGAAGTACAGGTATTCCGTCTCGTCGGGATGCAGGGCCGCGTCCAGCGCGTCCGCGCCGGGGGCGCAGATCGGTCCGGGCGGCAGTCCCGATCGGGCGTACGTGTTGTACGGATGGTCCGCAACGGAGTCCATCGCCGCGTAGAGCAAACGGGGCCGATGGCCGCCCAGAGCGTAGAGCACGGTCGGGTCGGCCTGCAGTCGCATGCCCAGGCGCAAGCGGTTGTGGTAGACGCTGGAGATCGTCGACATCTCGGAGGCATGGCCCGCTTCGGCCTGGATGATGGAGGCTAGCGTCACGGCGTCGCGTTCGCTCAACCCCGAGGCTTTCAGCGCGGAACGCCGCTCCGGCGTCCAGTAGCGGCGATACCGGGCGACCATCGCGTCGACGACCCGGGCCACGCCTACGCCCTCTGCGAACCGGTACGTGTCCGGGAACAGGTAGCCTTCGAGCCCGGGCCCGGGCACGCCCCAGGCCAGGTGCAGGCTGTCGGCGTCTCCGCCGCCGAGCAACGCGCCGACCACCGCGTTGGAGTCCGAGCCCGCCGCTCGAGCGACGTGCCCCGCCATCGCCCGAATGGTGAGGCCCTCGGGAATCGTGATCGAGTGGGTGACCACGCGCCCTTCGCCGAGGAGGGCGCGAATGTCGGCGAACTTCGCGCCGGTTCGCATGCGGTACGTTCCAGCTTTGACGGTGCGGTCCAGCCCCACAATGCGGCCGTAGGCGCGAAACAGGAAAGGGCGGGCCAGGACGCCGCGCGCCTCGAGCGTGTCGACGACCTGGGAGAAGTTGGCGCCGACGGGAATGTCGACCAGCGTTTCGTCGCCTGGCGAAGGCGGAGCGCGATTCAGCGCGGCGGCGAGGACCATCGTGATCGCGAGCGCGCCGACGCCGAATCCCGCGATGGGGCCCGGTCCCTTCGCCGCCAGGAACGCTCCCGCCCGTTGATGCGTCCACGGAACGGGTTCCGCGTCGGGGCGGGCCTGCGAAAGCGGCGGCGTGGGCATCGGTTCTGGCTCGTCGGCTGGCCCCTGAAACGCAGGGGGCGGTCCCGTCGGGGCGGCTCCTCGCGCTTCGACAGGGGGCGGTGCGGTCAGTGGAGGCAATTGAATGTTCGGGGCGCACCGTGTCCACCTGCCGCCGATCAGGCGCGCATGATCGGATCCGCTCCTCGAACCGCTGCCCGCGCCCGGCCGCTCGAAGGCGGCGGCGGGGGCGGCGCGTCAGGAACCCGATTCGTCCTCGCGGTCGCCGCGGGCGCCGCGGTCGGCGGACGCGCGAGAGCGCTCGTCCAGCCAGTCCTGCAGAACGACGGCTGCGGCCGCCGCGTCGATCCGGCCCTTGTCCTCCCTCTGCTTGCGCTTCAGTCCGATGGAGCGGATCCGGGCCTCCGCGGCGGTCGACGAATAGCGCTCGTCCATGAACGCCACCGGCAGTCCGCTGCGGCGCGCCAAGCGATCGCCGAAGGCCCGGGTCTCCTCGGTCCACGGAGTCTCGCCCCCGTCCTCGGCCAGGGGCAGTCCCACAACGAAACGCCGGACCCCGCGGTCGCGCGCCAACTCGAGGACGCGTCCCACGGGAGCGCGCTTCCCCCTGCGACGGACCAAGGTGGCGAGCGGACTCGCCAGGACCCCGCTCGGGTCGCTGACCGCGAGCCCGATGCGACGCCGACCGTAGTCGACGCCCATCGAGCGCGCGGGCTCGGCCGGACCGGCGAGGGCGGAGGAAGGCGCCCGCGTCATGCGGCGACGGCCCGCGAGACGCGGAGATCGGCGGCGACGCGGATCGAACCCGGTCGGGCGAGCGCCGAGTTCAGGGATCCGACCGGCACTCGAGCCCGGGCGAGCCGGTTCTTCGCGAAGCCGCAGGCCGACCGATCCGATCGGCCGAAGCTCCGGTCCTCCTCCGCCCGCGCCGACTTGATCGGACTGGCGCGCGGCCGCAAGCGTCCTCCCGCCAGAATCTAAGGGTCTACGGGCGCGACTCGCCCTCCGAGGCGGGCGCGTCCGCGTCCTTCTTCAGGGTGACTTGGATCACGCCCCCGGCCGCTTCGTCTCCGTACAGCTCCCGAGCCTTTGGCCCCTTGATCACGTCGACCCGCTCGACCGATCGGGGATCGATGCCGTGCGGCCCTGCGAGCGTCTCGACTTCGTCCAGACCGAAGCCCCGCGGCCCCGCTCTGAATTTGACCCCCTTCAGGCGGACGCCGTCCAGCCCCTGGCGGATCCGGACTCCGTTCACGTAGAGGATGGGCGCGGCGCGATCGCTTCGGTCCGCTCGCTCTCCCTGCGACTGGGCGCCCGGCGTCGAGGCTTCGGCCCTCTCGGCCCCGTCGAGCTGCGCCGCAGGCGTCGTCGTGTCGTTCGCCATCGAAGCGACCGAGACCGCGAACACGGTGGCGAAGACGCCGAACGCTCCCGCGCAGGCGACGACCGTCAGGTCCCTGGCGGCGCCTCTTCGATTTCCGATCCCCATTAAAGCCCTCCTCCTTCGACGCAACGGTCCTGCGCGAGCTCGTCGGCTCCGCCGTCCGGGGACCGGCCGACGGGGCCGTCCGCCCGCGCCCTCGCGAATTCGGGCGGCGCGTCGCCGCGCGGCGACGCCGCCCGCAACACAACATTGGCTCGCGCTGGGCCGAAGGCAAGCGTCTTCGCGCGCCGCCTCCGCGGTTCCGGGGGTGCGTCCCTCCCCGGCTCCCCGGACGGAGCCCTCTTCCAAGTCGTTCGCTCCGGCGTCAGATTAGCGGCTTCGTTCGGACTCGTTCGTCCACCCCGTCCATCCGTTCCCCGGAGGCGTCGACGTGCCCACCTACGAGCTCGCCGCCCGGCCCGCCGACGGCAGCCGGATCGCCGGAGACGGCGATCGGCTGACGGTGCCCGACCGTCCCATCGTGCCGTTCATCGAGGGGGACGGGATCGGGCCCGACGTCTGGGCCGCGACGCGCCACGTCGTGGATCGCGCCGTCGCCCACGCCTACGGCGACGCCCGAGGCGTGGCCTGGATGGAGGTCTTCGCGGGCGAGAAGGCGCGCGAGCGATGCGGCGAGTGGCTGCCCCGCGAGACGCTGGACGCGCTGACCGAGTTCCGAGTGGGGATCAAGGGGCCGTTGACGACGCCGGTCGGCGAGGGCATCCGTTCGCTCAACGTGACGATTCGCCAGGTCCTGGACCTGTACTCGTGCATCCGGCCCGTCCGGTGGATTCCCGGCGTCCCCTCTCCCGTCTCCAATCCCGAACGGGTCGACATGGTCGTCTTTCGGGAGAACACCGAGGACGTCTACGCTGGGATCGAGTGGGCGTCGGGCACGCCCGAGGCCGAGCGCGTGCGCGAGTTTCTCCGTCTGCGGATGGGCGTCGAGGTCCGCGAGGGCAGCGGCATCGCGATCAAGCCGATGAGCCCCTTCGGCACCAAGCGCCACGTGGCGGCCGCGATTCGGTACGCGCTGGCTCGCGGCCGCGACTCGGTGACGCTGGTCCACAAGGGCAACATCATGAAGTACACCGAGGGCGCGTTTCGGGACTGGGGATACGAGGTCGCGGCCGAGTCGTTCCCCGATCGCACGGTCGCCGAGTCGCGCCTCGCCGACGGCGAGTCCGCGGACGGACGCGTCGTGATCAAGGACCGCATCGCGGACTCGATGTTCCAGCAGGTCCTGCTGCGGCCGGCCGAGTACTCGGTCGTCGCGACGCCCAACCTCAACGGCGACTACCTGTCCGACGCGTGCGCCGCGCAGGTCGGCGGGTTGGGCATGGCGCCGGGAGCGAACGTGGGCGACGCCGTGGCGCTCTTCGAGGCGACGCACGGCACGGCGCCCAAGTACGCCGGGCGGAATCTGGTGAATCCCGGGTCGCTGATCCTCTCCGCCGCGATGATGCTCGAGCACATGGGCTGGAACGAGGCCGCCCGGGCGATCGATCGGGGGATCGCAGGCGCGGTCGCCCGGCGCGCCGTCACCTACGATCTGGCGCGGCAGATGCCCAACGCGACCAAGGTGTCCACGTCGGGCTTCGCCGAGGCGGTGGTCGCCGCCATGTAGCCTCCCCGTCGGGGAGCGAACGAGAAGAGAAGGAGGAGGGACCGTGAAGCTGGACGTCGCGCTCGGCGGGCCCGCCGACGTCGCTTCGCCCCTGACGGTCGTCGGGGTCTCTCGGGAGGGGGCCGAGTCCCCGGGGCCCGATCTCGAGTCCCTGGACCGGGGCGTCGGCGGAATGCTGGCTCGGGCGACGGCGGCCGGCGACTTCCGCGGGCGCGAGGGGGAGCGCTTGACGGGCTATCGCGTCGGCGACGGCGGGCCGGAACGGGTTCTGTTTCTGGGCGTCGGTCGCGCCGACTCCCTCGACCGCGAGAGCTTCCGGGAGGCGGCGGGGGTCGCCGTGCGCGCGGCCGAGGAGCTCCGGCTCGACTCGGTCGCGTTCGCGCCGTCTAGCCTGGGCGCGGCCGCGACTCCCGCGCGGATCCAGGCGGCGGCGGAGGGCCTGACGCTCGCGTCCTGGCGCTTCGACGAACTCAAGAGCGGGGAGCCGCCTCCGTCGATCTCGGCGGCCTCGATCGTCGCGCCGCGGGACGACGCGTCCTGGACGGAGGCCGTCGCGGCGGGCCGGGCGTTCGCCCGAGGCGAGAACCTGGCCCGCACGCTGCAGGCCAGGCCGGGCAACGTCGCGACGCCGAAGCGCTTGGCCGACGAGGCCGCGCGGATCGCCGCCGAAGTCGGCCTCGCGTGCGACGTCCTCGGCCCCGACCGAATACGGGCCGAGGGCATGGGAGCCTTGCTCTCGGTCGCGCAGGGCTCCGATCGGGGACCGCGCGTCGTCGTCCTGAAGCACTCGGGCGGCGCGCCGGGCGACGCCCCGCTGGCGCTGGTCGGAAAGGGTCTCACCTTCGACGCCGGCGGCATCTCCCTCAAGCCCGCCAAGGGGATGGAGGACATGAAGTACGACATGTCCGGGGGCGCGGCCGTTCTCGGCGCGATGCAGGCCGTCGGAGAGCTGTGGCTGCCGGCGAACGTCGTGGCGATCGTGCCGAGTGCGGAGAACCTGCCGAGCGGGTCGGCCACGAAGCCCGGCGACGTGATCCGGAGTCGGGCCGACAAGACGGTCGAGGTGATCAACACCGACGCGGAAGGGAGACTGATTCTGGCCGACGCCCTCCACTACGCGCTCGACTGGAATCCCGCCGCCGTCGTGGACTGCGCGACGCTGACCGGGGCCTGCGTCGTCGCGCTGGGGCGCCACCGGTCGGCCGTGCTGGGAAACGACCGAGCGCTGGTCGGGGAGATCCGGCGGGCGGGCGACCGGGCGTCCCAGCCCGCGTGGCCCCTTCCGTTGGACGGCGAGTACCGAAAGCTCCTGGACAGCGACTTCGCCGACCTCAAGAACGTGGGCGGCCGGCCCGCCGGCGCGATCACCGCCGCCTGCTTCCTCGCCGAGTTCGTCGGCGAGACTCCGTGGGCGCACCTGGACGTCGCGGGCACGGCCTACGGCAAGACGTCGAAATCCTATCTGCGGGACGGGCCCGCGGGAAACCCCTGTCGCCTCCTGCTCGAGTGGGTGCGGGCGCGGGCCGGCGCCTGAATGGAACGCCCGAGAGCGGTGAGCGACTCGCCGCTCGGTCCGCGGTCGTCTCGCGGCGGCGCCCGGGCGCGGATTCTCTGGGCGCTCGTCGCGGCCGCCGCGCCGTCGTCGGCCGTCGCTCAGGTTCCCCCCGACACCGTCGGCGCGCGGCCGGACTCGCTGCCCCCGGACTCGGCCGTCGCGGTCGACAGCCTGGCCGTCGATTCGCTCGCCGCGGACTCGCTCGCCGTCGACAGCCTCGCGCCGCCGCCGGTCCTTCCCCGATCGCCCGATCCGGTCCCTCCGGGCGTGGAGACCGGTGTCCGGGAGTGGGACCGCGACGAGCTGCTCGCGCTGCGGGGCCAGACCCTGCTCGATCTCCTGGCCGACGTTCCCGGGATGCTGGCGATTCGCGGCGGCGACTACGGCTCCGCGGTCGCGGCGTTCCCCGTGGGGTACGCGGGCGGAGGCCTGCGCCTGTACTGGGACGGCGTCGAGCACCTGCCGCTGGAGGGCGCCGTCGCGGACCTGTCCCGCATCCCGCTCTCCGGGCTCGAGAGCGTCCGGGTCGTCATGAGGCCCACCGGAGCCGAAGTGCGTCTGGCGCGACGGGTCCACGCCGACGCCCGCGCGTTCTCGCAGGTGGACGCCGGCACGGGAGACCCGAGCGCGAACGTGCTGCGCGGCACGTTCTCGATGCCCCGCGTCCTCGGGGGCAAGGCCGCGGTGGCCTTGGAGCGACTGGACGGTCAGGGTCGCGACGGGTCCGGCTCCTCGACCGCAGCCTGGCTCCGGTACAGCCTGCACGCGGGAGATCGGGCGGGCGTTCGCCTCGAGACCCGCAGGGTGGCCGTCGAGCGCGTCGCCGAGGTCGGCGTTCCCGAGTCGGTCCAGCGCGTGGACTGGACGCTGCAGGGTCGGTGGGCGCCCCGCGCCGACGTCCTGGTCGACGGTTGGGGAACCCGGGCGTCGGCCCAGCCCGGCGACACCCTGTCGCCCTTCCCCTTCGCCATGGAGTCGCGGAGCCAGTGGGGCGCCCAGGTCTCCGTCCGACGCGGCCGCCTCTGGACGCGGGCCGGCGCGCGCTTCAACGGCGGCTCCGGGATCGCCGACCGCGAACTGTCCGCGGAGGCGACCTTCGCGTCGCCCCGGTGGGGCGGACTGACCGGCCGCGCGCGCCGCGAGACGTGGGGCGACCGGGTGGGCGTCGGGCGCGATCTGAGCGCGTGGTTCACTCCGGTCTCCCACGTTTCCCTCTTCGCCGAGCGCGGCGGCGGGCTCCGGTCGGTGCCGTTCCTCGCGCCGCCCCCTTCGGACTCGACCGACTCCGTCGCCCCGCCGATGAGCCGCTTCACCGATCGCAGCGGCGGCCGCTGGGGCGCCCGGCTCGCCTGGCGAGGCGCGCGTCTGAGCGGGGCCCGCCTCGTCGTCGAGGCGGATTCCGTGTGGCCCACGCGTCTCCACTTCGACCGCGGCGGCTTGACGCTGCCGCAGGCGCGTCGGCGGGGATGGGAGTTGACGGCGGCGCTTCCCCTGTGGCCGCGCGGACTGTTCGTCGCGGGCGAGACGCAGCTGTGGGACGCGTCCGATTCGATCGCGCTCTACTTCCCGGACCACCTGTACCGGGCCGGCCTCTCCTTTCGCAACGCCTACCGCGAGAGCGGCAGCTTCCAGCTGTGGGTGGACCTGGGCGTTCTCGGCCGCTCCGAGATGCGCGTGCCCCAGCCCGACGCCGAGGCGACTCCGAGGGAGGGCGACGACGGCCAACCTCCGCCCTCGACCGTCCCGTTCCACCAGAGCTGGTACTTCCGCCTGCAGATGCGTATCCTGTCCCTCAACGTCTTCGCCACGGTGGAGAACCTGACCCTGCGAGACAACAATCAGGACGCGCCGGGGCGCCTGCTCCTGCGAACGCGCAGCCTCTACGGCGTCCGGTGGACCTTCTGGAACTGACGCGCGCCGAGGGGGGCGAGGCCGCCCCGGTCCGGAGCATGACGGGCTACGGCGCCGCCGAGACGGACCTGCCCGAGGGGGACGCCGCGCGCGTCGAAATCCGGACCGTGAACCACCGTCATCTGTCGATTCGGGTGCGCCTGCCCCGCGGCTGGGAGTCCCTCGAGGCCGGCGTCGCGGCGCAGGTCCGAGGCGCTCTTCACCGTGGAAGCGTCGCCGTCTCGGTGCACGGCCCGGCCTCCGACGACGAGGCTCGATCCTACTCGCTGAACGTCGACCGGGCCCGTCGCTACGGCGAGGAGCTGGCCGCCGCGAGCGCGGCCCTGGGCTTCCCGGGTCGGCTGGACGCGGCGACCTTGGCCGGTCTGCCCGGCGTGTGGACGCGCGCGCCGGCGGCGCGGCGCGTCCCCGACGGCGACGCGCTCGCCGAGTGCGTCGGTCGCGCGCTGGCCGACGTCGTCGCGATGCGCGAGACGGAAGGGCGCCGACTGGCGGCCGCGCTCCGAAGCGGCCTCGAGCGCGTCGCGGCCGAGACGCGCCTGATCGCGTCGCTCGCGCCCGCGAGGCTGGTCCGCGAGCGCGACCGGCTGCGCGCCCGAGTGGCGGCGCTGGCCGACGGCGTGGACGCGGACGAGGAGCGCCTGGCTCGCGAGATCGCGTACCTGGCGGACCGCTGGGACGTCGCCGAGGAGATCGTGCGCCTGGAATCGCACCTCGCCTTGTTCTCCGAGACGCTCGCCGGCGCCTCCGGCCCCCGCATCGGCAAGCGACTCGGGTTCGTGGCGCAGGAGATGAACCGGGAGGCGAACACGGTGGCGGCGAAGGCGAACGACGCCGCGATTTCGGCCGCCGCCGTCCGGATCAAGGAGGAGCTCGAGCGTGTCCGGGAGCAGCTGGAGAACGTCGAGTGAGCCTGGGCGCCGGGCCGCTGGTGCTCGTCGGGCCGTCCGGGGCCGGCAAGACGACCATCGCCCGGCGGCTGGTCGCGGAGCACCCGGAGCGCTTCGCGTTCTCCGTCTCCGCCACGACCCGCAAGCCGCGGCGCGGCGAGCGCAGCGGACGCGAGTACTCGTTCGTTTCGCGCGACGAATTCAGGGACATGATCGCCGCCGGCGCGCTGGTCGAGTGGGCCGAGGTGCACGGAGAGCGCTACGGGACTCCGCTGGCGGCGCTCGCTCGGGCGGGGGCCGACGGGCCGACCCCTGTGCTCGACATCGACGTGCAGGGCGCCCGGCAGGTGACGCGGCGATCTCCGGGCGCGTTGGTTATCTTCGTTCTGCCGCCGAGTCCTGCCGTGTGGATCGAGCGTCTGGCCGGCCGGGGAACGGAGTCGCGGCGCGAGATCGGGAGGCGGCTCGGGACCGCGGTGCGGGAGCTCCGCGCCGCCCCGACGTTCGAGCGCTACGTGGTGAACGCGAGCCTCGAGAGGGCCGTCGGCGACGTGCTGGCCTTCGTCGACGGCGCCGCGGCGGCGACGGGCGTCTCCGGCGTGGGGGCGCTTTGCCGGAAGCTCGAGGCCGGGGCCCGGTCCGAGATCGGGCGGGTGGAGCGCGCGGCGCGCGCGGAGTCCAAGACAGGGGGAGAGAAATGAGGGTGTTCACGCCCGACGAAGTGGCTCGGAGCAACGACAGCAAGTACCAGGGCGTGCTGGTGGCGGCCAAGTACGCCCGCGCGCTCAATTTGTTGAGCACCGAGGCCATGCCCCTGGGAGACCAGAAGAAGATCTCGACGCGCGCGCTCGAAGCGATCACGTCGGGAGAGGTCGAGTACCGTCTGGTGGAGCGCCGTCGGCCCGACGGCGAGTAGCGGGACCGATGCCCAGCTCCGGGCACGGGCACGGCGGGCGACGCGGGACGGCCGAACCCGCCGACGTGCGGGACGCGACCGTCCGCCCGTCCCTCGCGCCGGACTTCCCTTGGAGAGGCCGCCGCGTCGCGCTGGGGGTGTGCGGCGGGATCGCTGCGTACAAGGCCGTCCAGATCGCGCGCGACCTGACGCTTTTGGGCGCCGACGTCGACGTGGCGCTCACGCGCGCGGCGCGCCGCTTCGTCGCCCCCCTTTCCTTCGAGGGCGTCACGGGTCGGAGCGCTCTGCAGGACGCCTTTCAGGCGGGCGGAGCGGCGCTGCACGTCGGGCTGGCCCGCGGCGCCGAATGCGTGTGCGTCGCTCCGGCGACGGCCGATTTCGTCGCGCGCGCGGCCGCGGGACGGGCCGACGACCTGCTCGCGGCGACGATCGTCGCCTCGGACGCGCCCCTCGTCGTGGCGCCGGCGATGAACGACCGCATGTTCGCCCATCCGCGAACGAAAGCCAACCTCGAGGTCCTCGAGCGCTCGCTGGGCGCGCGCCGCGTGGGCCCCGACGCGGGACGGCTGGCCGCCGGGGAGGGCGGGGGCGTCGGCCGCATGGCCCCGCCTTCGGACGTCGTGGACGCCGTGGGCAGGGCGCTGTGTCCCCGAAGCGCGCTCTGCGGCGCTCGCGTGCTCGTCACGGCCGGCCCCACGCGGGAGCCGGTCGACGCCGTGCGCTACGTGGGCGCCCGGTCGTCGGGCAAGATGGGGTACGCGATCGCGCGCGCGGCCTTCCTGCGGGGCGCCCGCGCGACGCTCGTGTCGGGCCCGGCGAGCGTCCCGCCGCCCTACGGCGTCGAGACGGTGCGCGTCGAGACGGCGCGGCAGATGCGAGACGCCGTGCTCGACCTGGCGCCGGAGGCGGACGTCGCCGTGCACGCCGCGGCCGTCTCCGACTATCGGCCGGCGGCGCCGCTGGGCGACAAGGCCAAGCGCTCGAGCGTCGGCGACGCGTGGACCGTCGAGCTGGTCGTCAACCCGGACGTCGCGGCCGAGTCCGGGGCGCGGATGCGCGAAGGGAGCGTGACGGTGGGGTTCGCGCTCGAGACGGAGGACCTGCTCGCTCGAGCCGCCGAGAAGATGCGTGCCAAGGGGTTCGATCTCGTGGTGGCCAACCCGGCCGGCCGCGCCGGAGTCGGATTCGAGGCGGACGCCAACGAGGTCGTCCTCCTGGAGCGGGGCCGCGCGCCCGTCGAGCTGCCCCGGACGTCGAAGTTCAGGGTGGCGGGCGAGATCCTGGACCGCGTCGCGGAGCGGTTGCGCGGGAGGGACGCCCGTTGAGCCGGGCCGGCGCCAAGCTGGCCGCGCACCTCGAGCAAAGGAACCGGATCGGGGAGCCGGCGCTGATTCCCGAGCGCATGGACCGCGCCGCGTTCCTCCGTGCGCTGGCGCCCGCGGAACCGGCCGGCGCCGAGGGTCCCGGACGCGCCCGGCGCGCGCCGCGCGCCGCCGCGGCTTCGGTCGACGCGAGCGACCGCGGCTACGAGGCCCTGAAGCGGGAGGCCGAGGCGTGCACGCGCTGCCGCCTGTCCAGCGGACGGACGAACGTCGTCTTCGGCGCGGGCGCTCGCGGCGCCCGCCTCGCCGTGGTCGGCGAAGCGCCCGGCGCGGACGAGGACGCCTCGGGCGTGCCCTTCGTCGGCAGGGCGGGACGGATGCTGGACCTGATGCTCGCGTCCGTCGGCTTCAGCCGCGGCGACACGGCCTACATCTGCAACGTGGTCAAGTGCCGCCCTCCCGGAAATCGGAACCCCGAGCCCGACGAGATCGAGGCGTGCGCCCCGTTCCTCCGGCGGCAGATCGAACTGGTCGCGCCCGAGGTTCTCCTGGCCGTCGGCGCGTTCGCGGCGCGGTGGCTCACGTCGTCCGAGGGGAGCCTCGGTCGCCTCCGGGGCAGGGTGCACCGATACCGGGACGTTCCCCTGATCGTGACCTATCACCCGTCCGCGCTGCTCAGGAACTTCCAGTGGAACCGGGCCGCGTGGGAGGACCTGCAGCTCCTGCGTCGCGTCGCGGACGGCGCCCGATGACCGGCCCGCCGCGCGCCTCCGCCGCGCTCTCGAGGACGCGCGGAGACGAGCCGCGGTGAACCGGCCTCCGTCCGCGCCGGACACGGCCGTCGCGCTGCGCCAAGCGGCCGCGGCCCTGCACGACCGGCAGCCGCCGTTTTCCCTCGAGGCCGAGGTGTCCGTGCTGGGCGGCATGCTGATCGACGGAGACGCCGTGTCCCGCGTCGTCGACTTGGTGGACGAGTCGATGTTCTACCGCGAGGGCCACCGCAGGCTCTTCGGGACGATGGCCCGCCTGTACGAACGCGGGACGGCGCTCGACGTCGTCACCGTGTCCGAGGCGCTCAAGAGCGCCGACGACCTGGACGCCGTGGGCGGGCTGGAGTATCTCGCCTCCCTGCTCGAAGCCGTGCCCACCTCCGCGAACATCGAGTACCACGGGCGCATCGTGCGCGACATGGCCGTGCTGCGCCGACTCATCGACGCGGCGCACGCCATCGTCCGCGACGTCCACGAACGAGGGGACCGGCAGGTCGAGGAGGTCCTCGACCGCGCGGAACAGCGGGTGTTTCGCGTCTCGGAGTCGCGCGGCCGCGAGAGCTTCGTGTGGATCAAGGAGGTTCTCTGGCCGGCGTTCGAGAGGATCGAGGAGCTGCAGGAGGCGGACGGCGCCGTCGGCGGCTTGGCCACCGGCTTCCCGGAGCTGGACCGGATGACCAACGGCCTCCACCCGGGCGACCTGACGATCGTCGCCGGCCGGCCGGCGATGGGCAAGACGTCGTGGGTGATGAACGTGGCCCAGACGGTGGCGATCGAGGAGAAGGTGCCGGTCGCGATCTTCAGCCTCGAGATGTCCAAGGAGCAGCTGGTCACGCGCTTCCTGTGCTCCGAGGGGCGGGTCGACGCCCAGCGCCTGCGGCGCGGTCGGCTGCAGTCCGACGAGTTCGAGCGTCTCGCGAGGGCCGCGTCCAACCTGAACACGGCCCCCATCTGGATCGACGACTCTGCGACGGCCAACGTGCTCGAGATGAAGGCCAAGTCGAGGCGGCTCAGGTCGGACGCGAACGTGGGCCTCGTCATCGTGGACTACGTGCAGCTCATGTCGGCCTCGATTCGCACGGACAGCCGCGTCCAGGAGGTGTCGGAGATCTCGCGCGGCCTCAAGGCGCTGGCCCGGGAGCTGGACGTGCCGGTCATCGCGCTCAGCCAGCTGAGTCGGGCGAACGAGATGCGCACCGACAAGCGTCCCCAGCTCTCCGACCTCCGCGACAGCGGCTCCATCGAGCAGGACGCCGATCTCGTCATGTTCCTGTACCGCCCCGAGTACTATTCCGGGCCCGTCGACAAGGACGGCCGCTCGCTCGAGGGGAAGGCCGAGCTGATCGTGTCCAAGCAGCGAAACGGGCCGACGGGCAAGGTGGAGCTCTTCTTCCACAAGGCGTACACGCGCTTCGATCCCGTGGCGCGCGACGGCGACGCCCGCGAGCCGGCGCCTTGAGCGCCGAGCGCGAGGTCGGCCGTGCGTGACGTCGCCGTGCTCGTGCCGGCGGCGGGCGCCGGCGTCCGCATGGGCGGCGCGCGCAAGCCGTTCGCTCGACTCGGCGACCGGCGGGTTCTGGACTGGGCGCTCGCCCCCTTCCTCGCGAGGGAGGACGTCGTCGAGGCGGTCGTCGCGATCGCCGCCGGACAGTCGCTCGGGGAAGGCGTCGCCGCCGACCCGCGCGTGCGCGGCGTGGCGGGCGGAGCGAGCCGGTTCGAGTCGGTGGCCCGCGCGCTGGACGGCGTGCGCTCGGACGCCGCGCTGATCGCCGTGCACGACGGCGCGAGACCCTTCCCGCCCGCGGCCGTCGTCGATCGCTGCCTTCGCGTGGCGGCGACGGGGCGCGGCGCCGTCGCCGGGATCCGCGCCGTGGACACCGTCAAGCGCGTCGTCGAGGACGGTCGGGTCGCGGAGACGCCGGACCGGCGCGGTCTGTGGTACGCCCAGACGCCGCAGGCGTTTCCTCGCGACCTGTTCCGCCGGGCCGTCGACGAGGCGCGCCGGGCGGGTTGGACGCCGACCGACGACGCTGCGCTCGTCGAGCGGATCGGTGGGACGGTCGAGATGGTCGAGTCGACGCCGACGAACTTCAAGCTCACGACTCCCGAGGACGCGGCCATCGCCTCCTTCCTGGCACGGAGCGTCCGGTCGGCGCCGGACCATGGATGAGGGTCGGACGGACGGCGCGATCGCCGAAGCGCTGAAGCGCTTGGCGGCCGGCGAGATCGTCGCGCACCCGACCGAGGCGGTGTACGGGTTCGGCGGGCTGCTCGAGGACCGGCCCCTGGCGGCCCTCCGGCGCCTCAAGCGTCGCGAGCGCGCCGGGTTCGTGATCCTGATCGCCGATGCGGCCGAAGTCGAAGGACTGCTCGGAGATGCCGGGCTAGCCCTGGCGCGGGCGTTCTGGCCCGGCCCGCTCACGCTGGTCGTCGACGACCCCGACGATCGCTTCCACCCCGGCGCCAAGCCTCCGGACCGCACGGCGGCCGTGCGCGTCCCAGGCCCGTCGCTGACTCGGCGACTGCTGGTCCGGTTGGGCCGCCCGATCACGTCGACGTCGGCGAACCGCCCGGGCGCGCCGCCCGCTCGGACGGCCGAAGCCGCCCGGCGCGAGGCGCGCGCCATGGGCGTGCGGCTCCACGCCCTGGACGGCGGTCCGCTGTCCGGCGCCGCGGCGTCGGCGCTCGTGCGCCTGGACGCCGACGCGGGCCCGCGTCTGATCAGATCGGGCCCGATCGACGCCGAGCGACTGGCCTCCGTCGTCGGCTCGCCGTTGCCGCTTCCGGGCGCCGCGCGGTCCTCGGCCGACGACGGCGAGCCGGAGCCCGTGCACGTCGTCTTCGTCTGCACGGGGAACACCTGCCGGTCGCCGATGGCGGAGGCGATCGCGCGCCGGATCGTCTCCGAGCGGGGGTGGAGCGGCGTGACGGTGGCCTCGGCCGGCGTCGCCGCGTGGCCCGGAGCGCCCGCGAGCGAGGGCGCGCGCCGGGTCGCCGCCGAGGACGGCCTGGACCTGGACGCCCACGCCAGCGAGACGCTGACGTCGCGGACGGTCGCGGACGCGGGGCTCGTGCTCTGCATGGACCGGGGGCACCTGGAGTGCGCGCGAGCCCTCGCTCCGTCCGGACGCTGCGCCCTGCTCTCGTCCGCCGCCGGATTCGGGGACGAGGTGAAGGACCCGTTCGGGGGCGGGCGCGCCGAGTACCGCGCCGCCTTCGACGAGCTGAAGGGCCTGGTCGCCGCGGCCTTGGACGGCCTGACGGCCCGCAGGCGCCCGGCCCGGTGACGTCCCCGGCCCGGGGCGCCGCGCGGATCTTCGCCGTCCTGGGCGATCCGGTCGCGCACAGCCTCTCGCCGACGATCCACAACGCGGCGTTTCGGGCGGCCGGTCGGCGCGCGCGCTACGAGGCGCGCCAGGTCGACGCCGCCGGGTGCGGACCGGCGTTGCGCGCGCTCGCCCTCGAGGGGGGAGGCGGCAACGTGACCCTGCCGCACAAGGAGAGGGCGCTCGCGTTCCTCGACCGGAGCACGCCGGCGGTCCGGGCCACCGGCGCCTGCAACACGTTCTGGGCGCGCGACGGGGAGGTGTGGGGCGACAACACGGACGTCGAGGGGTTTCGCGGACTCTGGGACGAGGCCGTCTCCGGCGCGCACGAGGACGTCGACGTCCTCGTGCTGGGGGCGGGAGGCGCCGCCCGGGCGGCGGCGTTCGCTCTCCTGAGCGCGCCCGGGGTGCGGAGGATCGCGATCTGGAACCGGACCGCCCAGCGCGCCGAGGGGCTGGTCCGGGACTTCGCCGACGATCGCCTCCGCCCGGTCGGGGACTGGCGCGCTCCGGCCGCCCAGGTCGTCGTCAACGCCACCTCCGTGGGCATCGACGGCGTGAGCGCCCCGATCCGACTCCGGGAGCTCCGCCGCGCGCCGCTGCGGCTCCTCGACCTGGTGTACGGAGAGCGCGCGACGCCGCTCGCGCGCCAAGCCGCGGCGATGGGCGTCCGCAGTCGAGACGGCAAGGAGATGCTGGTTCGTCAGGCGGAGGCGTCCTACGCGCGCTGGTTCGACGAGCCGCCGCCGGAGGGCGTCATGAGGCGCGCGCTCGGCGGCGCGGCGGCGGTGGAGGTGTGAACCGCTCGTCCCAATTTCGGGAAATACGGCTTTCGTGCGCGTCGCCCGCGGAGCGCGACTCCCGGGCACGGTCGCAACGCGTCGCTCGCCGCGCGCAAGCCCGGGCGCGAGGGCTCCGCGACGACGGCGACGGCCGGGACGATCCGGACTGCCAGCGGATGCGCACGGCCGGGCGCGGCGTAGTCGCGAACCCGCAACGAAAGAGACCGATCGGTCGCCCCGCCGCCGGTTGCGAGCGTGGCTCCGAACGGGTATTCTCACCCGGTTGCGGCGCTTCGACCGGGTCGCGCGCCCGGGTCTCGAGGGGTCGAGGATGGCCGCACCCGACAAAGAGCTGACGGCCGCCGCCGAAGCGTACTTCGCCGATCTTCGCGACGTGCGCGCATCGGGCGGCGCGACTGCGGAGCGGTCCTACTACGCGGCCCTCGCAACTCTCCTCGACGCGGTGGGTCGCGCGCTCGAGCCCAGAGTCTTCTGCGTGCCCGAAGGGGCCGATCAGGGCGCGGGCCATCCCGACTACGCCCTCTACACGGCACGGCAGATCCAGAGGGGGCGCCCGCTGGAGGGACAGCTTCCCGGGCGGGGCGCGGTCGAGGTCAAGGGCGTCGACGAGGACGCGCGGTCGGTGGCTCGATCCCGTCAGGTGGCACGCTACGTGAATCGGTACGGGCTCGCGTTGGTCACGAACCTGCGCGACTTCGCGCTGGTGGGCAGGGACCGCTCGGGGCGTCCCCGCGAACTCGAGGCCTTCCGGTTGGCCGAAGACGCGGAGGACTTTTGGCGCAGGGTCGAGGCGCCGCGCGCCTTCGCCCGCGACGTGGGCGTCGGCTTGGGCGAGTACCTCGCCCGGGCGCTCTCGCACCGCTCGGCCCTGGCCGATCCGAAGGACCTCGCGAATGCGATGGCCTCCTACGCCCGCGACGCGCTCGCCCGGGTCGAGGCGGCGGGGGACGTGGCGTCGCTGCTGTCCGTCCGGTCGGCGCTCGAGGAGGGACTGGGCATCCGCTTCGAGGACGAGCGCGGGAATCGCCTCTTCCGCTCGACCCTGGTCCAGACGCTGTTCTACGGCGTGTTCTCGGCGTGGGTCCTGTGGGCGCGCGCGCAGCGGCGCGACAACGGTCCGCTCTTCGAGGACGACTACAGCCCAGAGCGGTTCAGGTGGCGCGAGGCGATGTGGCACCTTCGCGCGCCGGTGTTGCGCGCGCTGTTCAGCCAGTTGGCCGACCCGGGCCAGCTGAAGCGCCTCGATCTGGTCGAGGTCCTGGACTGGACGTCGGCGGCGCTCGATCGCGTCGATCGCGCGGCGTTCTTCTCGCGTTTCGACGAAGGCGAGGCCGTGCAGTACTTCTACGAGCCCTTCCTGGAAGCCTTCGATCCGGCGCTCCGCAGACAGCTGGGCGTCTGGTACACGCCGACCGAAGTCGTCCGCTACATGGTGGCTCGCGTGGACAGGGCGCTCAAGGACGATCTCGGCGTCGCGGAGGGGCTTGCGGCCGAGAACGTGTACGTGCTGGATCCGTGCTGCGGCACCGGGGCGTTTCTGACGGAGGTGCTCCGCCGCGTCTCGCGGAACCTCGAGGAGCAGGGATTCGGCGCGATGGCGGGTGCGCGGGTGCGCAGCGCGGCCACCGAGCGCGTGTTCGGCTTCGAGATCATGCCCGCGCCGTTCGTGGTGGCGCACCTGCAGGTCGGGCTCGCGATGGAGAGCCTGGACGCGCCGCTGGCTCGGGACGGGTCGAAGCGCGCGGGCGTGTTTCTCACGAACGCGCTGACGGGATGGGAGGCTCGCGAGAGCAAGGCGTTGCCGTTCGCCGAGCTCGAGGAGGAGCGCGACCGGGCGGCAGCCGTCAAGAGGGACGCCCCGATCCTCGTGGTCCTCGGCAACCCCCCGTACAACGGCTTCGCCGGCGTGGCCGTGGACGAGGAGCGGGCGCTCACGACCGCCTACCGGACGACGCGACGCGCTCCCAAGCCTCGAGGCCAGGGTCTCAACGACCTCTACGTCCGGTTCTTCCGGATGGCGGAGCGGCGCATCGCGGAACGGACGGGGCAGGGCGTCGTGTGCTTCGTTTCGAACTACTCGTGGCTGGACGGTCTGTCGTTCACGGGCATGCGGGAGCGCTATCTCGAGGCGTTCGACGAGATCCGGATCGATTGTCTGAACGGAGACAAGTACAAGACGGGCAAAGTGGCGCCGGACGGCTCGCCGGACCCGAGCATCTTCTCGACCCAAGGGGACCCGGTGGGCATCCAGGTGGGCACGGCGATCGCGACGCTGGTGCGCAAGCCGGAACACGAGTCGGCGCGGTCGATCGGGTTTCGGCACCTGTGGGGGCAGTCGAAACGCGCCGAGCTGCTCGCGACGGCGGAGGCGGATCCGGCAGGTCTGTACGCCGAGATCGAGCCCGCGCTGCCGCTGGGCCTGCCCTTCGTCGAGACGCCCACGAGCCCCGACTGGTTCGACTGGCCCTCGCTGCCGGAGCTGTTTCCGGCTCGCTTTCCGGGCGTCAAGACGAGTCGCGACCGATTTCTCGTGGACACGGATCTCGACCGGCTCCGGGCTCGAGTCGAGGACTACTTCGACGCCGACCTGACCCACGGGGAGATCGCGCGGCGCTACCCGAGGGTCATGGAGAGCGCGGCGCGGTACGACGCCCGCGCCGTGCGCGACGCGCTGCTGCGGCGGGGCGGGCCGGACGAACACGGGTTCGTCCGCTTCGTCTACCGCCCCTTCGACGTCCGCTGGCTCTACTGGGAAGCGGAAACGAAGCTGCTTGACGAGAAGCGAGCCGCCGGCCGAGCGCATGCGTTCCGGGGGAATCGGTGGCTCGCGACGCAGCGGAAGCCGCGCCGGGAGTGGTCGCCGCCCCAGGTCCTCTCGCACCTCGGCGACCTGAGTCTGATCGATCGCGGCGCCACGTGCATCCCGGCGTATCTTCACGGCAACGGATTCGACGAGGCGGCGGGCGACGCGCGCCCCGCCAACCTGTCGGCTCGGGCGGATCGGCATTTGGCCGCGCTCGGGCTCGGGGTCGAGGACCTGTTCCACCACGTGTTGGCCACGCTGCACGATCCAGCCTATCGAGAAGCCAACGCGGGGGCCCTGCGCATGGAATGGCCGCGCGTTCCGCTGCCCGGCTGGCCGGACGCTCGAGGCCGAGCGAGGCACGGCGAGGCGCTCGCGCGCTCGGCGGCCCGAGGCCGCGAGCTCGCCGCCTTGCTCGACGCCGAGACGCCCGTGCCCGGAGTCACGCAGCCGCCGCTGCGAGGGGAGCTCGCCGCCATCGCCGTTCCGGCGACGCGCAGCGGGCGCAACATGGCGGGCGACGATCTCGCCGTGACGGCGGGCTGGGGACGCAACGGGTCGGGCGAAGCGGTGATGCCGGGCCGGGGCCGCGTCGTGGAACGCGCCCTCGCGCCCCGGGAACGACCCGCGACGGAGGGCGCCCGCGGCGCGCTGGGCGACGCGACCTTCGACGTGCACCTCAACGACGAGGCGTTCTGGCGCAACGTGCCCCTGGCCGTGTGGAACTACCGACTGGGCGGATACCAGGTGCTCAAGAAGTGGCTGTCGTACCGGGAGCGCGCGGTTTTGGGTCGCGAACTTCTCGACGACGAGGTCCTGCACTTCACGCACGTGGCCCGACGCATCGCGGCCGTGCTCCTGGCCACGGCCGCCGACCGGCGGTAGGGCGCCGACGTTCCCGGCGGAGCCCCTGATTCCGTCGCGGTCGGGGGCTTGGAATCCGCGCTCGGGCTACGCGGAGCTTCGCCGACGCTTCCCGCACCGCGATGGACGGCGGGGCCGCCGATCGTCCGGCCAAGTCGCGACGCCCTCTTTTTCGACTGCAGGGCCGATCGCCCCCGCGCGGTTCGCTCCGTGCGCCCCGACCTTCGCCTGCGCCTTGAAACGCTTCCGCAGTCGGGCTAACGTCCCTCTGCCGAAAGCGCCCGGCGGCCTTCGGGTCCCAGGGCCCTTCCAGCGCTGGGGGCGGCCTCTTCGACGGAGGATGCCGTCCCGACGAGGACAGGGTTCGGGGCGTCGCGGTCGCGTGAAATCCAGGCAAGACGGCTGATGCCGTCTCTAGGAGTGGAATCGGTCGTGTCCATCAAGGTGGCCATCAACGGTTTCGGTCGCATCGGCAGGAACGTCCTCAGGGCGGCCAAGCGGTCGGCGAAGGACGAAGTGGACTTCGTCGCGGTCAACGACCTGACCGGACCCGCCACGCTCGCGCACCTCCTGAGGCACGATTCCGTGCACGGCGCGTACCCCGGCGCGGTCGAGCTCTCGGACGCGGGCCTCGTCGTGGACGGCGACGAGATCCTGGTGCTCTCGGAGCGAGATCCGGCCGACTTGCCGTGGCGCGAACTGGGCGTCGACGTGGTGGTCGAGTCGACCGGGCGGTTCCGGTCGCGCGCGCTGGCGTCGAAGCACCTGGAAGCGGGGGCGTCGAAGGTCGTGATCTCGGCGCCGGGCCAGGACGAGGACGTCACGCTGGTGGTGGGAATCAACCACCGGCGCTACGATCCCGACCGCCACCACCTGATCTCCAACGCCAGCTGCACGACGAACTGCCTCGCGCCGGTCGCGAAGGTGCTCTCCGAGCGGTTCGGGTTCGTCCGGGGACTCATGACCACCGTCCACGCGTACACGAGCGGACAGTCGGTGCTCGACGGGCCCCACGCCGATCTGCGCCGAGCGCGGGCGGCGGCGCTCAGCATGATCCCGACCTCGACCGGGGCGGCGAAGGCGATCGCGCTGGTGCTCCCGGAGCTGGAGGGGAAGCTGGACGGCATGGCCGTGCGCGTGCCGACGCCGAACGTGTCGCTCGTCGACCTGGTCGCCGAGTTGGATGCGGACGTCTCGGTCGAGGCGGTCAACGACGCGTTGCGGACGGCATCGGAGACCGATCTCGCCGGAGTGCTTCGAGTGGAGGACGAGCCTCTGGTGTCGGTCGACTTCACGGGCGAGTCGGCGAGCGCGGTCGTGGACGCCCTCAGCACGGCCGCGATGCACGGACGTCTGGTCAAGGTGCTGGCGTGGTACGACAACGAGTGGGGCTACTCGTCGAGGGTTGTGGATCTGGTTCGGTACGTGGGCGAACGGCTGCCGGCGCGCTCGATGGGATGAGGTTCTCGGCGTGCGCGAGGGCGCCGACCGGAGCGTCCAAGGACGCGGGGGGCCGGCGCCGCCTCGGGGGCGCCGGAAAGCGGGATCGGTTGGGCGCGGGCTGCGGGCCGGCGCGCCTTTGGAGGTGGGAGGATGGGAGCGGAAGTGGGAAGGGGCGCGCGGCGCCGGACGACGCGCGAAGTGGATTCCGAGGCGGGTTGGACCGCGGCGCAGGTGAAGGACGCGTCGGTGCGGGGAGACTCTTCGCGCCGCGCGGCGGAGGGCCTGGGACGCCCCGGCGGCTTGCCGGAGGACTTCGACGCCTGGTTCAGAGACCACCGCGAAGCGGTGTATCGGTACGTGCGGTTTCGGGTGGCGTCCCGGGAGATCGCCGAGGACGTGACGTCGGAGGTCTTCCTCAAGGCGCTGCGGTCGCTGTCGCGCTACGACCGTAGCCGTTCGGCGCCTCGAACCTGGCTCCTCAGGATCGCGCGCAACGCCCTCACCGACCACCTGCGGCGCCTGAAGCGCCGCCGCGCGCTTCACGTCCCGGTCGAGCGAGCGCCCGACCTGGCCTCTTCCGGTCCGTCCCAGGAAGAGCGACTCTTGCAGGCCGAGAGGATGCAGACCATCATCAACGGGGTGACCACCTTGCGCAAGGCGGACCAGGACATCCTCTCGCTGCGCTACGGCGCCGAACTGGCGAACCGCGAGATAGCCGAGACCTTGGACATCAGCGTCAACGCGGTCGCGGTGCGCCTTCATCGGGCGTTGCGGAGGCTCAGGGAGGCGGTCGAGACGAAATCGGGAGGAACGAAGACGCGATGACCCCTCGGCGCGGCGGGGCTGGCGACGAGCGGGAGGCGTTGGACCGCCTCGCTCGAGACCTGGAGCGGCTTCGGCCCGAGGAGCGTTGCTCCTTCGAGGCGGAGCTGCACGCGCAACTCGTCGACGAGTACGGAAGGACGAGGGCGTCGAGGGCGAAGTCGCGCGCGACGTTCGCGTGGGGCCGGTGGGCGACCGGGGCGGCCGCCGTCGCCGCGACCGCGGCGGTCGTCGTATGCGGGGCGCACGCCGCGCTCGGGCGGTTCGCCGAACCGGGGTCGCCGGTTTCCGCGGCGACGTCGTCCGCGCCGCTTCCGAGGGTGATCGAGGCGCCTCCGCCGGAGTCGGAGGCGGCGCCGGAGTCCGTCGCTCCGGCTTCGTCCTTCGCGGCGACCGCCGAGGACTTGCCGTCCGCGAAGCTGCCGGCGCTCGCGGACCGGGACTTGGCCCGTCGGACCGTGGCCCGCGAATACCCCGAGGACCTCCAGCGGGCCGGGATCGGCGGGACCGTCGTCCTGTTGACGTGGGTGACGCCCGACGGCGTGGCCGACCGCCCGCGGGTCGGGGCGTCCTCGGGAGTTCGCGACCTCGACGACGCGGCGCTCCGAGCGATGCACTCGCTGCGCTTCGATCCCGCGACCCGGGGCGGGCGGGCGGTGGGCACGTGGATCGAATTCTCGATCCGCTTCGAGCCCGACGCGGCCCTGCCGCAACCCTCTCCCGAGTATCATCCGTTCCAGATTCCGCTGAGCAATTAGGCGCGGGCTCCATGGGCGCCGAAGGGCCTCGCGCGGAGACGGGGCGGGGTGCGACCGTTGGCGAGCGCGGCGTGAGCGCGGGCGCGAGGAAGATGGACCTGTCCGACCTGGAACGGGCGATGCGACCCGGCGCCCGGGTGGTCGTGCGGGCCGACCTCAACGTGCCCCTGCATTTCGGAGAGGTGGCCGACGCCACCCGGGTCGAGGGCGCGGCGCCCACTCTCGAACGCTTGGCGCGGGCCGGCGCGCGAGTGGTCGTCCTGTCCCACCTCGGCGCCCCGCGGGGGCGGGGCGCCGCAGAGCTGACGCTGGCTCCCGTCGCCGCCTGTCTGCGAGAGAGGATCGCCGCGCCCGTCGACTTCGCCCCGCGCGTCTCGGGGCCGGAAGCGGCGGAAGCGGTCGCCCGAATGCCGACGGGCGCCGTCCTCGTGCTGGAGAACACGCGGTTCGCGCTCGGCGAGACCGCGAACGACCGATCGCTGGCCGGTGAATGGGCCCGCTGGGCCGATCACTACGCGAACGACGCGTTCGGGACCGCCCATCGCGCCCACGCGTCCACGGACCGCCTGCCCCGGACGGTCCGCGCCCGAGGCGGCCTCGCGGTCGCGGGGCGCCTGATGCGGCGGGAGCTCGAGGCGCTGGCCGCATTCTCGGACCCTCGGCGGCCGTTCGTCGTCGTGCTCGGCGGGGCGAAGATGACGGACAAGATCGACGTCGTCGACGCTCTCCTGCATCGGGTCGACGCGCTGCTCGTCGGAGGCGCGATGGCGAACGCCTTTCTCAAGGCGCGAGGACTCGAGACGGGCCGGTCTCGCGTCGAAGCGGAGGCGGTCGATGTCGCCGCTCGGATGCTGGACGCGCCCGCGCTGGCGCTTCCCGTGGACTGCGTGGTCGCCTCGGCCGTCGAGCCGGGCCGCGAGACGCGCGCCGTCGACTGCGCGGCCGTGGGTCGATTCGACGCGATCGGCGACGTCGGGCCTCGCACCGCCGCCCTCTTCGCCGAGCGCCTGGCCGGGGCCGCGACGGTGTTCTGGAACGGGCCGGTGGGCGCGTTCGAGGTTCCGGGATTCGAGGGCGGAAGCCACCGCGTCGCGGCGGCTTTGGCCGAAGCTTCGGCCAGGGGCGCGACGGTCGTCGTCGGGGGAGGGGACACGGCCCGGGTGGTCCGTTCGGCCGGCGTCGCCGAGCGCGTCGGTCACGTGTCCACGGGCGGCGGCGCCGCGCTCGACCTGCTCGCGGGCAAGTCTCTGCCCGGAGTCGAAGCCCTGTCGGACCGCGTCGAGAATGGCGTCGAGGCTCTAGCGGCCGTGCTCGAGGTCGGGTCGTAAGTGAACGCGCGCGCAAGTGATCTCGGTCGCAAGGTGATCGCCGCCAACTGGAAGATGCACCAAGGCCCCGACGCCGCACGGGCCTACTTTTCGCGGTTTCGGCCGAAGACTCGCGACGACTCCGTCAGAGTGCTGTTCTTCCCGCCGTCCCTTTCGCTCGCGGCCTCGATCGACGCCGCGCGGACGAGGGCCGAGTTCGGCGTCCAGAATATCCACTGGGATCCCCGCGGGGCCTTGACCGGGGAGCAGTCGGCGGAAATGGCCCGCGAGGCGGGCGCGTCGCTCGCGCTCGTCGGGCACTCCGAGCGGCGGCGCCTGTTCGGCGAAACCGACGAGCACGTGCGCCTCAAGGTGCGGGCGGCCGCGCGGGCCGGGCTCGCGCCGGTGGCGTGCGTGGGCGAGCTCCTGGAAGAGCGTCGCGCCGGGCGGCTCGAGTCCGTGCTGCGTCGCCAGGTCGGCGCGTTTCGCGACGCTCTCGAGGAGGCGGGCGTCGGACCGGGCGGCTACATGGTCGCCTACGAGCCCGTGTGGGCCATCGGCACGGGGGAGACGGCGACGCCGGACGACGCGGCCCGCGCGCACGGGATCGTGAGGTCGGCGCTGGCGGGGCTTCCTCCGTGCCCGATTCTCTACGGGGGCAGCGTCAAGCCGGAGAACGTCGCCGCCTTGATGGCGGCCCCGGACGTCGACGGCGCGCTCGTGGGCGGGGCGAGTCTCGACCCGGAGGCGTTCTCGCGCATCGTGGAGGAGTCGTCCAAGTCGGCTTCGTGACCCGCGCGCGCCCTTCGGGGTCCGCTCCGACTCCCCCTCGGCGGCTCGCGCCCGCGTCGGCGCGAACACGCCCGGACCGCGTTTCCGCTATCTTCCGAAGGGCCCCGAAGGTCGCGACCGCGATCAAGGGCCCCGTCGCCCCGGGGCCGTCGCTTGGCGCGGCGAGCTCGCGCGTCCGGTCCCCGAGGGGCCCTTCCGGGACGACTCCTCGGTTCGTCGGCGGTCGCTTTCGGACGAGAGTCCGACGCGCCGCGCCCCAAGCGCTTCGCCCCCGCCCTTCGCGATGGATCCCTACCTGGATCGAGATCAACGCGCATTGCAGGCGGAGGTGCGCCGGTTCGGTCGGGAGTCGATCGTTCCCGTGGCCCGAGAGCTGGACGCCGCGGCGCGCTTTCCCTGGGACAACGTCAAGGCGATGGCCGAGCGAGGATGGTTCGGCGTGCCGGCGCCTCGCTCCCTGGGCGGAATGGGTCTCGACTACGCGAGCTACACCCTGGTCGTGGAGGAACTCGCCCGGCACGACGCCAGCCACGCCATCACGGTGTCCGCGCACACGACGCTCGCGATTTCGCCGATCGTCGCCTTCGGCACCGAGGGACAGAAGGAGCGGTTCGTGCCCCCGCTGGCGTCCGGCCAAGTCCTGGGCGGCTTCGGGCTGACCGAGCCGGACGCGGGGTCGGACGCTTCGGGAACCCGGACCCGGGGCGTCCGAACGCCCGACGGGTACCGGATCACGGGCAGCAAGATCTTCATCACGCACGGCGGCGTTGGCGAGATCTTCGTGGTCGCGGCCGCGACGGACCCGGACGCCGGGCCCCGCGGCATCTCCAGCTTCATCCTCTGCAAGCCGACCGTCGATCTGGACGAGGCCGCTCGCGTCGGCGTGGGTCACCGGCCCGACCTGCCCTTCGCGGCGGGCGTGACCTGCGGGGCGAAGGAGGAAAAGCTGGGCTGGAGGGCGTCCGACACCCGCGCGCTGCACTTCGACGACGCGAGAGTCGGCGAGGACCAGCGCTTGGGGTTGGAGGGCGAGGGCTTCCGGAACTTCATGACGACGCTGAACGCCGGTCGGATCGGAATCGCGGCGCTGTCTCTGGGCATCGCCCAGGGCGCGCTGGACGTCGCGCTTCGGCACGCCGCGCGGCGGCGGTGGTTCCGGCGCCCGCTGCTCGATCGACAGGACGTTCCGTTCAGCCTGGCGACGCTCGCCGCCCAAGTGGCCGCGGCACGGCTCCTGACCCGGCAGGCCGCCTGGCTCAAGGACCGCGGTCGGCCGTACGCGAAGGAGGCGGCCATGGCGAAGCTCACGGCGTCCGAGCTGGCCGCGCGTTCGGCCCGCGCCGCGGCGCGGGCGATGGGCCCGGAGGGCTGCACGACGGAGCATCCCGTCGAGCGCATGATGCGGGACGCCAAGGCGTGCGAGATCGGCGAGGGGACGAGCGAGATCCAGAAGACGGTGATCGCCCGACGCCTCGCCGAGGAGTGGGAGTCGTGAGTCGGATCGACGATACGGTCCGTCGGGCGAAGCCGCCCGGCGCGGCCAGGAAACGCATACGCGCGCCCCGAGGGGCGACGCCGGCGGCCCGGGGCTGGTCCGCGTCCTTCGTCCGCAACGGACCTGGACGCGGCTGGGGCGGGCCGGGCGGGCGTCTCCGCGGCGCGGATTTTCGATTGGAGCAGTGCATTGAAGCGAGAGATCCTCATCAGCGCCTCGGACGCGGAGTCCTGGGTGGCGCTGAAGGAAGACGGAGTCCTGACCGAACTGATGTTCGATCGGGCCGATCGTCGCCGACTCGTCGGCGACGTGTTTCTGGGCCGCGTCACGTCGGTTCTGCCCGGCATTCAGGCCGCGTTCGTCGACATCGGCAGGGGGAAGGACGCCTTCCTGGACGCGGCGGACCTGGACGGCGAAGACGGCGAGGGCGACGGACCGAACGGCCGTCGCGGACGTCGATCCAAGCGTAGCGGACCGCCGATCCAGAAGGTCCTGACCAAGGGACAGAAGGTCCTGGTCCGGGTGACCAAGGAAGCGATCTCCACCAAGGGACCCAGGGTCACCACCCGCATTTCCCTGCCGGGGCGGTTCCTGGTCTACATCCCCAGCGCCAACCGGGTCGGCGTGAGCCGCAAGATCGAAGAGCGCAAGGAGCGCGCCCGGCTTCGAGAGATGGCCGAAGCGCTGGTCGACGGCGATTCCGGCGGCGTGATCGTTCGCACGGCCGGAGAGGAGCTGACCGCGGAGAGGCTCGCGAAGGAGTACCGGGAGCTTAGGCGACAGTGGAAGTCGATCCAGGCGAAGGCGGCGAAGGTCAAGGCGCCCGCGCTCGTTCAAGCCGACGCCAAGCTGATCTCGGGAGTGATTCGGGATTTGTTCACGCACAGGTTCGAGCGGGTCACCGCGGACAACCGGAAGGTCCACAAGCAGATCGTGGACTACGTGCGGGCGTTCGATCCGGATCTGCTCGAGCGCGTGCGCTTCTACGACGCCCCGCGCCACCTGTTCGACCACGCCGGACTGGAGGAGGAGATTCAACGCTCCTTTCGGCGCCGCGTCGACTTGCCTACCGGGGGCCACGTGGTCATCGAGCCCACCGAGGCGCTCGTGTCCATCGACGTCAACACCGGCCGGTCCGCCAAGAAGAAGCGCGACCCGGAGCGGACCGTGCTCGAGACGAATCTGGACGCGGCCCGCGAAATCGCGACCCAGCTGCGCCTCAGGGACATCGGAGGCATCGTCGTCATCGACTTCATCGACATGGAGGCGCAGGAGAGCCGCGACGCCGTGCTGCGGCAGTTGCGGACCCACCTGGAGCGCGATCGCGCTCGGACGCGAACGTGGGAGGTCTCCTCGCTGGGACTGATCGAGATGACCCGGCAGCGCATCCGCCCGTCGCTGTTGCAGTCGCTCACGGTGACGTGCCCCGAGTGTCGGGGCGGCGGCCGCCTGTGGAGCGCTCCGACGATCGTGCGGGAGGTCGAACGGTGCGTCCGCCGGTTCGCCGCCGAAGGCGACGAGCGGCGTCTCCTGGTTCGGGTCCACCCGGAGGTCGCTCACCGGATCCTCGAGTTCGAGCCTCGCTTCGTGAGGAGCTTGGCGTCGAAGACCAAGCTGAGGTTGAACGTGCGCGACGATCCGCTCCTTCGCCAGGACGAGTTCCGGCTGCTCGCGGGGCGGGGAAACACGGACGTGACCGCCAAGTACAGGGTCGCGTAGGACGAATTCGGCGACTGCGGGCACGGGCCGCGGAACGGCCTCGCCGTCGGGCCTCGATGCCCGAGAGGACGGCTTCGCCGGATCTCCCGCTCGCGGCAAGCCCGGCGGCGGTCGCGCGCGGGAGCTGGAGGCGTCCGTGGGCTGTCCGCTCCCGGCGGTGGCGCGCCGCGGCGAGGGTCATCCTTCCAGGACTTCCCAGCGGCCCTTCTTTCTCGGCCCCACGTGCCGAATGCGCCCCGCTGCGCGGAGTTTGCCGAGGTGGTACTTGATGGCCTCCGGCGTGAGCCCGATCCGCGAAGCCAAAGCGTTGCGGGTCAGCGTGGGGTCGCTTCGCAACAGAGCGATGACGCGTTCCCGGGTCGGTAGCGTCTCGGCGCGACTGTCCTGGGTGGAGGGAGGGGGGGAGCTCCTTGTTTCTTGGGTAGTCTCGGTTGTTTCTTGGGTAGTGCGCCGGCCGCCGCTCTGGACGCTTCGCGAGGGCTCCGCCGAGGGATGCAGCGATCTGGCCGAGCGTGCGGGCCGCCAGATCCGGGTGACGAATCCCCCGCTGACGTCGAACTCCAAGTCCCGCAGTCCCGCCTCGGCGCAACGCCGGATCATGTCCACGGTCCCGGTCCCGATCTTCTCGATGTAGCCCAGCAGGTGCATGGCCTCCGCGATCAGCGGATTGCCGGGGAGCGACGGATGCGCCGTGCGCAGCCGCTCCACCGAGAGCGGCGGCGGCAAACGGCCTGTGTTCATGACCTCCAACCGATCGCTGAACAACATGGCCTGGACGCTGCTGTTGTCGGTGTAGTCCCTGTGAGCCACCGCGTTGACGATGGCTTCCGTGACCGCTTCCTTCGGGATTTCGTAGCTGATGGGCGCTCGAACGCTCCGGGCCCTGGTGCCCACTCGAAGATCGACTTTGCCCATGACGAAGTCCGCAGCCTTGTCCACGAGTTCGAAGACCGTGCCCTTGTACACCTGGTGCGAGGGGATCGGCTTGGCCACCTCGGTCCCGTGAAAGTGCGCGCACTTCACCTCGGAGGAGATCAGGAAGCGCTGCGGAGCCTTCCCGAACAGCAACACCGCGGCGTTGGTCGGTCTGCCATGGCTCAACAGATTCAGATGCGTGAGCAAATCCAGCGGCGACGTTTCCTCTGGCAGCCGGAACTGCCGCGCCCGGCGGGCCGTCCGCACGAAGCCACTCATTGCATCCGCGTCCAGGTCGTCCAGCGCGGCGCCCGTGCACGGACTCGCGTCGAACGGGGTAAACCGCAGGAGACCCTTCGTTTCGAGGTGTTGAAGCAACGCGGCGTACAATCCAGCCAACAGCTCGGCGCTGGTTGCGAAGCGCCTCCGCGCCAGCTCGGCCTGCGCTCGGGCGACGAGTGCGCGCATCTTCGGGTGTCGGTCGCGGTCGTCGGCGCCCTTCAGGAAGAGCAACCGGTGTTTCCCTGACTTCGTGGCTTCGTCGAACTCGCGTTCGGTGGGCGACACGCCCGACTCGTCCTCGAATCCGTAGTCTCTGCCGAAAAGACCCACGTAGATGTCGCACGCGGCGACCTGGTCCAGATACACTTGGTCGGGTCGCCGATCGGACGCGGGCGCGTCTTCGACCAGAACGACCTCGAAGAACCTCCGCATCAGCGGATCTCCGCGCAGATAGTCGCGCACCCGCCGACGCTCGCGCCTGGACTCGCTCTGTACGCCGCTTACGAAGACGCGGATGGGAGTCACCGGGTCGTCGCCTCCTTCTCGGCTTGCATCGGTTCGACGGGGCGGGGCGCTTGGCCTTCTGTGCCGTGAGTCGCACTCTCCAAGGGCGTGAACGGTCGCCGAGACGGATGATCGGGGACGCTCGCGCCTTGAGCGAAGCGGCCCAACGGCCGCATCGCGAACCGGCGACCGCCGCAGAGCACGCTGGGCGAGCCGGGCGATGCACGCGGCACGTTGCCGAACAGCGGCGCGGTCGGCAAGCGTGATCGCTCGGGTGGCGGCGGTGCGGACCGTGTCGAGTCGCGGCTCCGGGCGTCCCCGGCCACGGCATCCGCTCGCGTTGGCCCATGGCCGGGCAACCGACGGGTTTCGCGGAGCTGCACGATCCCCCTCGAGCCGCGGAGACCGGAGCTTTGCCGGCGCCCCGGTTGGTTGGCCGATTTCGCCGAAGCGGGCTCTGGCGGCCCGTGGCCAGATCCGCGTCGACGGCTCTCGAGGCCGGAGGCTCGCGATCCGTCGCGGTTCCGCCCGATCCAGCGGTTCAGGGATCTGCGGACGCCGTCCGCCCACGCCCCCGCCGTCGGCCTCCAAAGGGAATTCCTGGCCGAGGCCGGATCTGGACAGTGGGCCCGACGGCCTTATCTTTGCGTGCGGAGAGATCGGAGCGCTCGAGCGGCTGGAACGTCTCGGCGGTGGGCGGGGTAGGACGTTCGCGGCGTCGCTCGCCGGCTCGGGGACGGCCCCGAGCTCCGCCGCGCTGATTGAGAGTACTGGGGGCGACACGGCTTCGACGGGTATGGCGATCTCGAGGCTGCGCGCCGAGGTCCGGGGACCTCGTTAATCCACCCGGAACCATTAGAATTGCCGACTACGATCTGGCTCTGGCCGCTTAGATAAGCGGCCCGTTCCTCGGCTTGCTCGCCCAAGGCGGGCCGCGGAACGTCGATGATTTGGGCTGGCTCGGAGACCTAGGCCACTGGGTCTTCGAGCGAGATTCAGGTGGCTAGCCTGGACGCGGGTCGTTCGCCGACCCGCCCCGAGAGCGAAGCGAACGGCGATCTACGCGCGTAGAGGCTTCCGAAGGAGCGATACGCGGACGCGGGTTCGACTCCCGCCGCCTCCACTTCATTCCATGGCGGTCGCGACGTCCGCGATGCGCTCGGGGGTCGCAACCCGAGCGCGTGGTCGCGCCGCGCCGCGAAATTCCAGCGACGCCCGACCGAGCGCCGGGTCGTCGCGAAGGGCTCCGGGGAACTTGGTCTCTTGAAGCGGAAGCTCGCGATCCTGGGCGTTCTCGTCCCCGTGCTGCTTCTGCTGGACATCGTCTCGAAGCGATGGGCGGTCGACGCGCTGTACGGAGCGCCCCGTCCCGACTTCATGGGCGGATTCGTCCCCTTGACGCTGGCCTACAACCGAGGAGCCGCGTTCGGGATCTCCATCGGGGACGATCCGCGCTGGTTCTTCATCCCGGCCGCCTGCCTCGCCTTGGCGCTGATGGTCGCCCTCATCGTCCGGGCGGAGGAGCGGGACCACCTTCGCATCGTGTCGCTGACGCTGGTCGTCGCCGGCGCCGTCGGCAATCTGATCGACCGGATCCGCTGGGACCGGGGCGTCGTCGACTTCATCGGGCCCGTTCCGCTGGGGTTCATGGACTGGCCGATCTTCAACGTGGCCGACATGGCGATTTCGTGCGGCGCCGTCCTGTTGGGCGTGTCGTTCTGGCAGGAGGAACGCGCGTTGAAGCGGGCGGTGGCGACCGCCCCGGCCGACGGTCCGCCCTCGGACGCCGCCGCGGAGCCCCGGACCTGACGTCGGCGGTTCCGATCCGCGGCGGCGGTCCCGTCGGGGCCGCCGCCGCGCGGGTCCGCCCGATCGCGGAGATCGATCAAGACTCGTCCGGTCGCGCCTCCGGCTCGGCCTCGTACGCGACGTACTCGATCCGGCGCCGACGCATCTGGACGACCACGAACCGGCCCCCGGGCGCGGCGACCGCGTCGCCCCTTCGCCCGACGCCTTCGAGCGCGCCGAACACGTAGCCTCCGATCGTGTCGAACCCTTCGCCGAGCTCGATCTTCAGTCTGGCCTCGACGTCCTTGACCGGCGTGCCGCCCCAAATCAGGACGCCGCCGTCCGCCGTGTCCTGGAACTCCCTGGGTTCGTCCGTCTCGTGCTCGTCCTGGATTTCGCCGACGATCTCCTCGATCAGGTCCTCGAGGGTCGCGAGACCGGCGGTGCCCCCGTACTCGTCGACCACGACCACCATCTTGGCGCGCTCGGCGCGCATCTCCCGAATCAGCTCCTCGACGGCTTTCGAGGCGGGCGCGAAGCGCGCCGGGCGCATTACGTCGCGGACGCTCTCGACGCCGTCGCGCACGGCCCGCCACAGGTCGCGGGCCAGGAGGATCCCTTCGATTTCGTCCAGGTCTTCGCCGTAGACCGGCAGGCGCGACTTGCCGCAGTCCAGCATGACGTCCACCGCCGCCTCGGTCGTGGCTTCGGCCGGGACGCCCACGATGTCGATCCGAGGCGTCATCACCTCGCCGAGGACGGTGTCGTCCAGCTTCATCACGTTCGACATCACCCGGAACTCGCCGTCGTCCAGCGTGCCTTCCCGGTGTCCCAGCTCGGCCAGGACGGCGATCTCGGCCCGGCTGACCGTCGCGCCTTCCCGCGCGCGCGGGGCGATCGCCCGGCTCATCAGACCCAGCAGGATCAACACGGGTTTCATGACGAGGACCATCACCCGAAGCGTGTGCGCCGTCGGTCGGGCCAGCGCCTGGCTGTAGGTGGCCCCCACGGTCTTGGGGATGATCTCGGTCAGGAGGAGGACGGCGAGCGTGAGGAGGGTGGCGAAGATCCCGACGGCGGCGTCGCCGAAGACGCGCGCCGCGATCGCGCCGCTCATCGTCGCGCCGACGGTGTGCGCGACGGTGTTGAGCGTCAGGATCGCGGCGATGGGCTCGTCGATTCGCTTCTTCATCCGGTGGAGCAGCTCTCCGGCCCGCTCGCCCCGGCTCCGCATCAGCGCCACCGACGAGCGGTCGAGCGAGAGCAGGACGGCTTCGAGGATCGAGCACGCGAACGACACGCCCAACGAGAGTCCCACGACGAGAAGCAGCTGGATCACGCGCGCTTCGTCCCCCGCTCGCGACGACCCGCCCAAGCGCGCGCGAGTTCGCGGCGCTGCCGACGCCCCGGATCCCGCGACTCGCCCGCAGCCGCCTGATCGCGCGTCGCCTCCGTCGACGCGGGCGGGCGGCGCTTCGGCGCCCGGGCGTCAGGCGATTCCAACGGAGACGTCGTCCTCGTCCCAAGTGAAGCGGTAGGTGCGTTCCTCGCCGCTGCGCGTCTCGAGCAGAACCAGATTGCTCTGGTCCTCGAACATGTTGAACAGGAGGCGATTCCGAATGCGCACGCGCTCGACGGCCAGCGGCAGCGGGTACTCGAGCCGGTACCACCACATCGTCTCGTCCGGGCGGCGCGCGCGCTCCACGCCCCGCTCCAGCAAGCGCCCCCGCACGGGCCCGTCGCCGCCGTCGAAGACGAGCATCTCGTTGACGTATCGGACGACGGTCGAGTCCGACCGGGCGCTCTCGGCCAGCTCGAAGGACAGGTCTCCCGTCCGTTCCATCACGGCGAACTGGAGGTCGTCCCAGAAGAAGCGGACGCGAACCCGCATCGTGGCGCCCAGGAAGCTCGTCTCGGCGACCGAAAGCCGGAGGGGATGCTCGAACCCGTTTCCGGGCAACGCCGCCCCGCGTTCGCCGACGGCCCCGGCGGACAGCGTCGCGAGCGCGGCGAACGCCGCGACTCGGAGTCCGCGACGGCGCGTTCGGCCTACGGAACCACGCCCGAATCGGTACATTGGATGCGTCCGCCTATGGAATCTCGATCCGAATCCCGAACACTCCGCGGCGTCGGCGCGTTGGGCCCTGCGGGCCCTCCGCAGTCCCGCTCGCCGGCGCCATGCGGCTCGGGCCTTCCGTTCACAATAAAGCGCAGGGCGCGCATGCCGAGCAACCGTCGCCCGAAAACGAAGCGAGGACGGGGCCGCGCGGTCGTCCCCTCGCGGCTCCTGGTCCTCGTCGCGCTGGCGGGCGTCGCGCCCTGGCCGCCCTGGTCGGCCTCGGCTCAAATCCGCGCAGGAGCCCACGCCGTCTACCGCAACGAGCTGCTGGACGGCGTGTTCGGGTTCGGGGGGCGCGTCGAGACCGGCCTGAATTTCGTCGCCCAGGGTCTTTCGGCGGTCGCCACGTACGATCGGTACCGCGCGGGCTGCGAGGGGTGTTCGCTGTGGGAGGCGGGAGGCCAGGTCGCGATCGGCAACGAGACGCTGCGGGTCGGCGTGGGATCGACGTTCCAGCGCTACGACCGGGGCGACGGGCAGGACCCGTCCGACGACTGGTCGCTGCAGCTGGTGGCCGGCCTTCGCTTCCCGCTCGCGCCGTGGATCGCGCCGTTCGCGGAGTTTCGCCAGGAGCTCCTGGGCGACGCCGGCAACGCCCAGACGATCGGGGCGGGAATCCTCCTGGCCTGGCCCCGGGCCCGGCGAGCGCCCGCGCGCCCGGCTTCGTAGGTGAATCTCGAGGCGGCCTACGCCCAGCCGATTCGGGTCGTGGGGCGCTGGTGGGAGGACTGGGCGCGCCACGCCGGCCAGCTGGGCGTCCTGGTGGCCTCGACCTTCGTCGCGGCCGCGCGCCTGCGCGTCTCTTTCAGGGAGTTCGCGAGACAGATCTACGTGATGGGCGTGCAGAGCGTCCCCATCGTGATCGTGACGTCGGTCCTGTCCGGCATCGTGACGTCGCAGCAGGGAGGCTACCAGATCTCGGCGACCATTCCCCTCTACGTCCTGGGAAGCGTCGTCGTGACCAGCGTGGTCCTCGAACTGGGGCCCGTGCTGACGGCGATCGTCCTCGTGGGCAGGGTGGGCGCGCGCATCACGGCCGAGCTGGGCACGATGGTGGTCTCCGAGCAGATCGACGCGTACCGCTCGCTGGGGCGCGACCCGCTGATCGCGCTGGCGGCGCCCCGCATCCTCGCCGGTCTGCTCGTGATGCCCCTCCTGGTCGGCATCGCCAACGCGGTGGGCGTCGTCTCGGGGATGATCGCCGCGCAGCTGGCGATGGACCTCAGCTTCGAGACCTTCCTCTACGGCGCCCGTCTGTTCTGGCATTCGTGGGACGTCGTCTACTCGCTGATGAAGGCGATCGTCTTCGGTTTCGTGATCCCGGTGGTCGCGATTCACATGGGGCTGAGGACCGCGGGCGGAGCGGCCGGCGTCGGTCGCACGACCACGGCGTCGGTGATGTTCCAGACGCTGGCCGTGCTGATCCTCGACGCCGTGTTTCCGCCGCTCTTCCTCAACTGACGCGCCCGTGACCGGCCGACCCGCCATTCGCTATCGGAACGTCCGCAAGGCGTTCGCCCACCCGGTGCTGACCGGCGTCGACCTGGACGTTCGCGAGGGCGAGATGTTCGCGCTCTTCGGGCCGTCGGGGACGGGGAAGAGCGTGCTGCTCAAGACCACCATCGGCCTCGTCGCGCCGGACAGGGGCGACGTCGAGGTCGGCGGCCGCTCCGTGTACTTCGGCGGCCGCCGCGCGCTCGAGCACGTGCGCAAGCGGGTGGGGTACGTGTTTCAGCAGGCCGCCCTGTTCGACTCCATGAGCGTGTTCGCGAACGTCGAGATGGGGCTCCCGGAGGAACGCCTAGGGCGCTCGAGCCGGCGCGAGACGGCGCGGGCCGTCTGGGACGCCCTCGAGCTGGTCAACCTGGATCCGGGCGCGGTCCTTCGCGCGCTTCCCGCCGAGTTGTCCGGGGGGATGAAGAAGCGCGTCGGCATCGCCCGAGCGATCGTCGGGCGCCCCCGGATCCTCCTCTGGGACGAGCCGACGACGGGACTCGACCCCGTCAACACGGCCGCCGTGGAGCGTCTGATCAAGCGGCTTTCGCAGGAGCTGAGCGTGACGTCCGTGCTGGTCACGCACGACGTCGAGGGCGCCCTGTGGATGTGCGACCGGGTCGCGATGCTGGAGGGCGGGCGGATCCGGTTCCGCGGAACGCCCGAAGAGTTCACGACCAGCGCGGACGCGGTGGTCAGAGCGTTTGTGGACCGAGCGGCCGCCGAGGCCGCCCTGGACGTGGTGGAGATGTCATGAGCGCAGAGGAACGCCGGGCGAAGCCGCGCCTGAGCGACGAGGAGATCGCCGACGCCGTGCCGCCCACGCCCAGGGCTCGCGAATTCCGAGTGGGCGTCTTCGTCATCCTGGGGATCGTCGGCTTCTTCACGGTTCTCTTCCTGATGACGAGCCCGGCGATGTTCCGGGGGCGCTACATGGTCGCGACCCTCGTCGACGACGCGCAGGGGATCCGTCGGGGAGACCCGGTGCGGATGCGGGGGATCAACGTCGGTCGGGTGCACCGGTTCGACCTGCATCCCGAGGGCGGCGTGACGATCACCCTCGAGGTCGAGGGGGAGTGGCCGATTCCCGAGGGCTCGCGCACCGAGCTGCTCTCGATGGGGGTGCTCGGCGGGATGGTCGTCTCGGTGATTCCGGGCGCCGGGGAGCGCACGGTCGGACCCGGCGACGTGCTCCCGGGGACCTCGAGCGGCGGCGTGCTCGCGAGCGCGGACGATCTCGCGGCCGACGCGGCCGACGTCTTCGACCGGGTCCGCAGGCTGCTCTCCGACTCGGCCGTGGCGGGGGCGGGCGACGCCGTGCTCCAGCTTCGCGACGTCCTGGCCGACGTGCGGGCCGTCACCGAGGGGCAGGCCGACGAGGTGCGGGCGTTGCTGGCCAGCCTCCGGCGGTCGGCGCAAAACGTGGAGGCCGCGACCGGCGCCAAGGAGTGGTCGAGGACGGCGGCCAAGGCCGAGGTCGCGCTCGATCGCCTGGACGCGACCGCGGCCGCCGTCGACCGGTCCATGGCGTCGATTCAGGCGATCGCGACGCGCATCGAGAACGGTCAGGGCACGCTGGGTCGTCTGTCCGTCGACGAGTCGCTGTACGAGTCGCTCGACGACGCGGCGGCGAGTCTGGCGGCCTTGCTCGACGACGTCAGGGCGAACCCGGGTCGCTACCTGAAGATCGAGGTCTTCTGAACCGCGGACGGGCGGCCGCGGACCGCGCGCCCGCTACCAGGCCGGCGCGACGTGGACCCCCCAGTGCCATCCCTTCTCGGGGCGTTGCCACGGATACGCGTAGTACGCTTCCATGACCAGGAACCCGAGGAGGTTGAGTCGGGCGGAGACGCCGCTGCTGACGAGCGGAATGCGCTCGCTGGAGTCCCGGGACCAGACCAGTGCGCCCGGTCGTTCGCTGTCCCACGCCATGCCGACGTCGGTGAACGCCGTGAACTCGACCGGCACGTAGGGGAAGTCGATCACGCCGAACTCCTCGATTCCGGTGAACGGCAGCCGGAGCTCCACGTTGACGACCCCGAGCCGATGTCCGAACAGGCGGTCGATTTCCGGACAGCTCGATCCGGTGAGGCTGACCGTGCATTCCCGGCTCTGGTTGAAGGAGTCGAAGGCGTAGCCTCGGATCAGCGTCTCGAATCCCAGGAAGTAGGTCCCGAACTTCTGGTCGTCCAGGGCGCGGATGTTCCCGTATCGTCCCAGGTGCAGGCCGCGCGCGGCCACGGTGAGCGGCCCGCCGTCGTTGAAGTAGCGGCGGTAGTCCAGCGTGAGGCTTCGGAAGCCCACCGTTCCATGGGACGTTTCGGCCTGGACTCGGAACCGCCCGCCCCGCACGGGGCCGACGAAGGCCGAGTGCGAGTTGTCGCCCACGAACGCGATCGACGCGGAGGCGAGGTTCAGCGGATCTCTGGACGGCAGGCCCTGGCGCTCGAATCCCACGATTCGGCCGAACGGGTCGGTGTGGTAGGTCTCCTGCTCCAGGTCGAAGCCGTAGCGCGTGAAGCCGATCGAGCTCTCGAGCCGACGGGTCGCGGACAGGGGGAAGGCCACCAGCGCGCTCGCCGCGTCGATGAAGATCCGCTCGCGCAGGACCTGGAACGAGCTGCGCCCGAAGCCGAAGTACTGGCGCACGTACGGCGTGTGCTGCACGCCCAGGCCCCAGTTCCAGCGTCGTTCCTGGTTCAGGTAGAACACCTGGCCGCCGATGTCCTTCACCGTTCCGTTGGCGTTCAGCGCGACGCCCAGGACGCGGTCGCCCAGCATGTCGCTGAAGTAGGCCGACGTGGCCCCCCCGATGTAGGAGCCGTAGGTGTCGGCCCCGACGCCGATGCGCGGCTGGCCGACGTAGTCCAGCTGCAGCGACGGATCGTACTCCTCGCTCTGGTCGACGGTGTACACGCTGTCCGACACGAGCCCCGTGAAGGGATCGGCGAGGAAGCCCGCCACGCGGCTTCGAATCGCCGGCCTGGCCGGCGGCAGGAGGCGTCCCGGGTGGACGGAGCCGTCGGCGACGACGTCCACGTAGGTCGCCATCTCGTCCGGCGTGCCGACGTTGACGACGTAGCCGCGCTCGTGGAACACCGAAAAGGCGAGAAGGTCCCGCGCCGGGGAGTACGTGAGCGCGGGCGAGTGCTCCGTGATTCCGCTGACGCCGGTCGCCGCTCGGGTGAGCCTCCGCGTCCGGCCGTCCGCGAGGTCGAGGTGGTAGACGTCGGAGAAGCCGTCGGGGTCCGAGACGAAGAAGACGCCGTCGCCCGTGCGGTCGAAGATCGGGTTGATGTGCTTGGCGCCCTGGAAGACGGTGCGGGTCCGCACCTCGCCCGTCTCGACGTCGATGAACGACAGGACGTGGTCGCTGTACACCAGGTCGGCGAAGTCCGTCTCGGCGCCCCGGTCCGACATGAACGCCAGCGTCCGGCCGTCGGGGTGCCAGGCGGCCTGCAGATCGGCGTGCTTGTCGTTCGTGAGCTGGCGCGCGACGCCGGTCTCGAAGTCGTAGACGTAGAGGTCGGTGATGCCGCCCTTGAGGCCGGAGAACGCGATGCGACTCCCGTCGGGCGACCACGCGGGGTTCTGGATCGCGCCCAGGCCCTCGATCTCGATCCGGTCCTCGATCCTGCCGCTTCGCGTGTCCAGGACGGCGAGCTGGTTGTCGCCGCCCGCCAGGATCACGAAGGCCAGCCTGCGGCTGTCGGGCGACCACGACCCCGAGCTGTCGATGTAGCGGATGCCGTCGATGTAGGGCGTCTCGTTGCGTTGCAGGGGGCGGAGGACCTCGCCCGTCTGCACGTCGGCCAGGAACAGGTCCATCGAGAACAGGTCCCGCTCCGACTGGAAGACGATGTAGCGCCCGTCGGGACTGAGCGACGGGGCGACGTTCGTTCGGCCGGCGCCGCACTCGACGCAGAGCAGCACGTCGCCGGTTTCGTAGGGATCCGTCTTGCCGACCATGAGCGGACGGTATTCGGCCTCGACGGCGTCCCACCACTGCATGGCGAGCGTGTCGCTGTGCATGGCGAACGCTTCCTCGAGAGCCGGCTCCCACCCGTCGCGCAGCGCCGATCGGAACAGCTCCTGGACGGCCCGGTCCCCGTACGCGCCCCCCAGGTAGGAGACGAAGCCCTGGCCGAATCGATAGGCGAAGTACTTCGGGTTGCGGGTGATCTCCCTCAGGGTGGGCTTGTCGTCGCGCAGGATGTGGTCGCGCAGCCACATCGCCGTGTGCGGGTGTTCGCGACCCATGGACAGGTACTCGGCCATCCCCTCGACCAGCCACAGCGGCATGCGCGCCAGGCGCATGATGCCGCCGCCCCGGCGGCTCTGGGCGATGTTGTACTGGAACGCGTGGACCAGCTCGTGGCCCAGGATCCGATCCGTGTCGCGGTACGAGGCCGTCAGGGGCATGATGACCCGGTTCTTCAGCGACTCGGTGACGCCTCCGGTCCCCTGGCCGATGGCGCCGCGCAGCGTGTTGGTCTGCTGGAAGTCCGGGTGGTCGGCGTAGATGATCAGCGGCTTGCGGGCGTCGAACTCGTGCTCGAAGACGCGCGCGAAGCGCTCGTACCAGCGCTCGGCCATGCGGCCGATGTCGGCCACCGGCTCCTCGGCCTCCGGGTAGTAGTGGATCTCCCAGTTCTCGGTCGTCAGGACCCGGAAGTCGAAGTTCTCGTAGTGGACCTTGTTGCGGCCGAAGTACTGCGCGGACGCGGCTCCGGGCAGAGAGAGGAGCAGGAGCAGCGCGCCCGCCCATCCCGATCCCGAGCGGCCGAAGGTCCGCCTGTCGCGCGTCGTGGTCGCCATGCCGTGTTCCTCCCTAATCAAGTGCGCCCGAGGGCTCGGTCGTCCGCCGGAGCGTTGCAACCGACTCGCTCGGTGCCGAAGCGTCGCGGCCGAGAACGACTCCAACGCCTCGGCGCCCCGAATCCCGAGCCCGCCGCGTCGCCGGCCCGCCTGTGACGCATCCGTACCCCGGAACTGCATCGGCGGTTCCAAGGCCGCGTCTTCCGCCGCGCCGCTTACCCATGCTACGATGAACTCCCCATGGACAATACACCCGCCGAGGCCCCGTGACCACGTTCGCGCCGCGCCACCGCGGCGGCGCCGCGCCGCCCGAACGACTCCGGCGGCTCGCCGTCGTCGCTTCGCTTCTCGGGCTCTCGAGCTGCTCGGATCCGAGCCCGGGCCGGTCCGTCGACCCGCCCGCCGCGCCGGGCGGCGGCCAGCCGCATCTGGCGCCCGCCGGCGAGGGCGCGTGGATGAGCTGGACCGAGCCGACGGACGACGGCCACCGGGTGGCGCTCTCGTTCTTCGACGGCGAGTGGGGCCCCGTCTCCGCGATCGCGCGGGGCCGGGGGTTCTTCGTCAACTGGGCCGACTTCCCGTCGGTCGAAGCGGTGGGCGACCGGCTGGCGGCCCACTGGCTCCAGCGCGGCGGGCGCGGCACCTACGACTACGGGATCAGGGTGGCGTTTTCGGGAGATCGGGGCGCGACGTGGTCCGAGCCCTGGATCCCGCACGAGGACGAGACTCCGACCGAGCACGGCTTCGCGTCGATCTTCGCCTGGAAGGGCGAAGCGTGGATGGTCTGGCTGGACGGCCGCGCCATGGTCGACGAAGGCGGCCCCATGGCGGTTCGGTCGCGCAGGTTGCTCTCGGCCGGCGCCGACGCGGCCCCGGGGCCGGAGCTCGTGGTCGACGACCGGAGTTGCGAGTGCTGCCAGACCGACGCGGCCGTGGCCGGAGACGTTCCGGTGGCCGTGTTTCGGGACCGGGGAGAAGGCGAGGTGCGCGACGTGCACGCGAGTCGCTTCGAGGCGGACGCGAGCGGACGCCGCGCCTGGAGCGCCAGCGCGCCCGTGCACCGGGACGGATGGGTCGTCGGCGGCTGCCCGGTCAACGGCCCCGCGCTGGCCGCCCGGGGAGACGACGTCGCGGTCGCGTGGTTCACGGCTCCGAACGGCGAGCCGCGCGTTCGCGTGGCGTTCTCCGACGACGGGGCCGTCTCGTTCTCGCCGCCTCTGCGCGTGGACGCCGGACATCCGCTGGGTCGGGTGGACGTCGCGATGCTGGACGACGGTTCGGCGATCGCGACGTGGCTCGAGCGAAGCGGCTCCGGAGGCGGGGCGTCGATCGCGAGCCGCCGCGTCGCGTCCGGGGGCGAGATGGGGGACGTGCTGCGCCTCGCGCCCACCCAGTCCGCGCGCGCCGCCGGATTCCCCCGGATCGCGCGCTTGGGCGCGGACCGCCTGATGCTGGCCTGGACGGATGCGAGCCAAGAGGCTCGGGTGCGGGCGATGGTCGTGCCCGCGAGCGCGTGGGACGCGCCCGGCCGATGAGCGTCGGCGCCGCGCTGGCCCGGGTCGAGACTCCCGTCGGCGTGGTCGACCTCGGCCGCGCGAGGGACAACGCGAGACGCGTCGCCTCCCACTGCCGCCGCCACGGATTGACGTGGCGCCCCCACGTCAAGACGCACAAGTCGGTCGAGATCGCGCGCCTGCAGCTCGAGGCGGGCGCCCGGGGCCTCGCCGTGGCGACGCCCCGCGAGGCGGAGGCGATGGCGGCGGCCTCCGACGACCTTCTCCTCGCCCACCCGCCCGCGAGCGCGGCCAAGATCCGCCGGCTCCTCGCGTTGCCGCCGAGGGTGCGGCTCCGCGTCGCGCTGGATTCGCTCGCGGCGCTCGAGCCGCTGGCGGCGGCGGGAGCCGAGGCCGGTCGCGAGTTCGGGATCCTCGTCGAGGCGGACGCCGGGCTGGGTCGCACCGGGGTCGCGACCCCCGCCGCCGCCGTCGCGCTGGCGGCCGCCGCGGACTCGCTGCCCGGCGCCCGGTTCGACGGACTCATGTTCTACCCCGGCCACGTGCGCGTGCCCAGGAGCGAGCAGTCGGCTCCGCTCGAACGCCTGTCGCGGCGCCTCGACGCCTTCCTGGCGGCCTTGCGAGCGGCGGGACTCGATCCCGACGTCGTGTCCGGCGGATCCACGCCGACGCTCTGGGACTCGCAGCGGATCGAAGGGCTGACCGAGATTCGCTCGGGCACCTGCATCTACAACGACCGCGACATGGTCGCCCTGGCGGCGGCGTCCTGGGACCAGCTGGCCTACACGGTGCTGGCGACGGTGGTCAGCGTGGCCGTGCCCGGCCAGGCGGTCGTCGACGCCGGGTCGAAGGCGCTCGCGAAGGAGGCGTTGGCGACGGTTCCGGGATACGGCGCCCTCCTGGACCGGCCCGACGTCGTCGTCAAGGCGGTCAACGAAGAGCACGGGATGCTGGATCTCGGCGGGACGACGTGGCGCCCCGCGGTCGGCGACCAGGTGCGCATCGCGCCCAACCACGTCTGCGTGTCCGTGAACCTCCAGGACCGCCTCTGGGGCGTCGAGCGGGGCGGGGAATCGGCGCGACCGGTCTCGCTCGACGCCCGAGGTCGGAGACCGGCGCCGGCCGCCCGGACGCGCCTCGCGGTCGAGGGTCGGACTTGAGCCCGGAGCGCTTCGCCCGCTTCGCCGCCGAGTTCCCCGCACGCCGGGTCGTGGTGCTGGGCGACGTCATGCTGGACGAGTACGTGTCGGGCTCGGTCGAGCGCGTCTCGCCCGAGGCGCCGGTGCCCGTGGTCGCGGCCGTGCGGACGTGGACGGCGCCGGGGGGCGCGGGCAACGTCGCGGCCAACGTTCGCTCGCTCGGACTGCGGTGCGACGTCGTCGGCGCGACCGGAGAGGACGAGGCCGGTCGGACGCTCGTCCGATCGCTCGGAGGGATGGGCGTCCGCTGCCACTTGGCGCCGGACCCGTCGCGCGAGACCACCGTCAAGACGCGCGTGCTGGCCCGGGGACAGCAAATCGTTCGCATCGACCGCGAGCGCCGCGGCGACGTCTCGGCGGAGATCGAGCGTGGTTTGCGCGCGACGCTCGAGCGGCTTCTGGCGGACGCCGACGCCCTGATCCTGGCCGACTACAACAAGGGGGTGCTGTCCGCGGGCGCGATTCGAGCGTCGCTCGCGCTGGCCCGGGACCGCGGCGTCTTCGCCCTCGCCGATCCGAAGCGACGGAACTTCCACTGCTTCGGCGGCGCGACGGTCCTCAAGCCCAACCGGGCCGAAATCGAGGCGGCGCTGGGCGAGGCGGCCCGACCCCTGGACGCCGAGTGGATGGAGACGGCGCGATCGCGCCTCGGATGCGATCACCTCCTGCTGACGCTGGGGCCCGAGGGGATGGCGCTGGCCTCTCCGGGAGGGCGGCTCGAACGCGCGCTGCCGCCGCCCCGAGGCGTCTTCGACGTCACCGGGGCGGGCGACACGGTGGCGGCCGCCGTCGCCGCGATGGCGGCCGTCGGATGCGACTTGGGCGATGCCGTCCGAGTGGCGGCCCACGCGGCGTCGCGGGCCGTGGCCAAGATCGGCGCCGCGGCGGTGACCGCCGCCGAGATCGAGGCGTCGCTGGCTCGGGATCCGGCGACGGGCTCGGACGAAGGGGCGCTCGAGTGCGCCGACTCGAGGAGCCGCGTCGCGGAGGCGCGCGCTCCGTGACCGGGCGCGGAGGCGACGTTGCGGGACCCGTCTCTCCTGGCGGGCCGGGTGCCTTGCGGCGCCGGTCGTTGTAGATTGCGACCGTTGCCCTTCGGGCGACCGTCGCTTCCGCCGCGGCGGACGCGTTCCCGAACGAGAACCCCGACGAACCCCCGACTCCCTGCCGATGCCTCGAACTCGCGCGATTCGCACCGACGACGCTCCCGACGCTCTGGGGCCCTATTCGCAGGCGATCGTGAGCGACGGGTGGATCTTCGCCTCGGGTCAGATCCCGATCGATCCCTCCACCGGCGAGCTCGTCGACGGAGGAGTCGCCGCCCAGACGGACCGCGTGCTAAGGAACCTCGACGCCGTGCTGACGGCGGCCGGCGGGAGTCTCGCAACGGTGGTCAAGACCACCGTGTACCTGTCCGACATGGCGTCGTTCGCCCGAATGAACGAGGTCTACGCCCGTCGCTTCCGCGACCATCGGCCGGCGAGGGCGACGGTGGCCGTCGCCGGTTTGCCCAGGGGCGTCGACGTGGAGATCGAGGTCGTCGCGCGGGTCGCATGACCGTCTCGGCGATCGGGACGGATTGCGCCGGCTTGCGGCGCGATGGGCGGTCGGCGGTTCCTCGTCGCCGAGGCGAAGCCACGCGCGCCCGTCGAGTTGATCGGCGACTGGACCCGGCGGCCGCCGACCTGACAGCCGGTTCACGAAGAGATCTTGCGCCGGACGAGGTCGCCGCCGTACGATGCGCGGTGCGCGTCGGGCCTTTGGAAGCGGCTTGGGCGCCATCGTCGGCTCCGCTTTGGGTCGACGACAGAGGGGCGGTTCCGGGGGCGGTTGCGCGAGTCGTTGCGGCGGCCCCACCTTGGGAGCCGCATTGGGTTGGCCCTGACCGGGAGAGTCCCGGATACGATGGATAGCGGGGTAGTGTCGCTGAACGGCCACTCACAGAGGGAGGACGAGCCATGACACGTGTTTTGTTCGGAAGGCGCCTTGGCAACGGGGCGCAGGGGCTTTGCCTGGCCGTGCTGGCCGGGTTCGGCCTCGCGACCGCGGCGGAAGCCCAGACCGGCCAGATCGCCGGTCAGGTGACCGACGCCGGGTCCGGTAGACCGCTGGCGTCGACCCAGGTCTACATCGAGGGCACCGCGCTCGGGGTGCTGACGACCAGCAGCGGGCGGTATCTGTTCACGAACGCGCCCGTCGGCGAGCACACCGTCGTGGCGGAGCTGGTCGGGTACCGATCCGCGACGCAGACGGTGACGGTCGCGGCCGGCCAGGCCGTGACGGCGAACTTCGAGCTCTCGGTGACGGCGATTCAGTTGGACCAGATCGTGGTCACCGGCGCCGGCGTGGCCACGGAGAGGAAGCGACTCGGAAACTCGATCTCGACCGTCGACGTCTCCGGGTTGGAAAACGCTCCGATCACGAGCTTCAGCGACGTGCTTCAGGGCCGCGAGGCCGGCGTCGTGGGTCTCCCCGGCGGGGGCGACACGGGAGCGAGCGGTCGCATTCGGATCCGCGGATCGTCCTCTCTGTCCCAGTCGAACGAACCCATCATCTACCTCGACGGCGTTCGGATCGACCGGGGTTCCACGGGCAACTTCGGGGCCGCGCAGGCGACCACGCGCAGGATCGACGACATCGATCCCAACTCCATCGAGCGCATGGAGATTCTGAAGGGAGCGGCGGCGGCCACGCTGTACGGCACCGAAGCCTCGAACGGCGTCATCCAGATCTTCACGAAGCGCGGGCGCCAGGGCGCCCCCCAGTGGACGCTGCAGACCGACCAGACCATGCTCAGGGCCCCGCTGGACCGCTTCATCCCGCACGCCGACTTTCCGCGCGACGCCGAGGAGGTGGCGCGGATGCAGAAGCGGTGGGGCGTGAGCCTCCAGCCCTACGAAATCCACGTCGTGGACTACATGAGCGAGCTCTACAACACCGGGTACGCGCAGCAGTACTCGGGCTCCGTCTCGGGCGGCGGCGACCTGATCTCGTACTTCGCCTCGGCGCGGTACACCAACGAGAACGGGCCGTTCAGCAACCTCGAGGGGCTGCTGCCCGACAACCCCGACGGCTCCCCCGGACGCCTGGGCAACGACGACACCATCAATCGGCGCCAGGCGACGGTCAACCTGAGCATGTTTCCGTTCGACAACCTGCGTCTGCGGGTCAGCGGGCTCTACTCCGAGTTGAACCAGACGTCCCTGGCGGGCGGCAACAACATCTACGGCGTCTTCTCGCTGGGCCTCATGGGTCAGCTCCGCAAGGCGAGCGAAAACAACCGCTACGGCAGTCTCGCGTTCGCCACGCTGAGGGAAACGGGCGAGAGGAACATCGACGAAGAGGTCCAGCACTTCGCAGGCAGCATGAACGCGAACTGGACGATCGCCGAGGGCATGGTCTTCGACGGGACGTTCGGCGTCGACATGACCAACGGTCGCAAGCTCAGTTTCTTCCCGTTCGGCTGGAACATCGACGGCTTCACCACGTTCAACACCGAGGGCACCCGGAGCATCGGGGACCGGAACAACCGTGAGATCACGGCGGATGCCAAGGTGTCCTACGACAACAACTTCACCGACGAAATCAGCAGCCAGTTCCTGATCGGGGGGCAGACGTACATCAGTCAGAACGTCTATTCGGGCGGCGCCGGAACGTCTTTCCCGGGCCCCGGACTGGAAGTGGCCGAGGCCGGCGCGAACCAGTCGATCGACGAAAGCTGGCAGAAGGTCGTCAACGCGGGCGTCTTCCTGCAGGAGCAGGTCGGCTACCAGGACTGGGCGTATCTGACGCTGGGCGTCCGCTTCGACGCCAACAGCGCCTTCGGCTCGGACTTCGAGACGGCGACGTATCCCAAGGCCGCCGTGTCGATCATTCCTACCGACCTGTTCGACTGGAACAGCGAGGCGCTGTCCACGTTCCGCGTTCGCGGCGCATGGGGTCGCTCCGGCCTGCAGCCGGGTGCATTCGACAAGTTCACCACCTTCACGCCGCAGCCGGGTCCGTCGGGCGCAGGCATTCAACCGGGCAACCTCGGCAATCAGGGGCTCCGACCCGAGATCACGGACGAGTTGGAGTTCGGAGCCGAGTTCGGACTCTTCAACGACGCCGTCGGGATCGACGTGACCTACTGGACCCGGACCACGACGGACGCATTGATCCAGAGGCAGTTCCCGGTCACCGGCGGATTCGTGAACACGCAGCTGGCCAACATCGGACAGTTGGACGCGAACGGCTTCGAGGTGACTGTAAGCGGCCAGGCCTACAATAGCGAAAACCTGTCGGTGAACCTCTTCGCCAACACGGCGTACATCGACGAGATCGTCACGGACATGGGCGGTGCGCCGCCGTTGAAGACGGGAGGCTCCTACCCGCGCTACCGGAACTACATTCAGGAAGGTTACGCTCCGGGCTCCTTCTTCGGCGCGATCCTCGATCCCGACATGGCGATCCCGCTGAACCTCAACGGCGACTGCACGGAGCCCACCCGGGCCCAGGCGTTGGAGTTCTTCAGCAACCCGGAAGGGGTCAATCCGTCCAGCTTCGACGTGATTCCGGTCGGGTGCGCCGGTGGAGCGGCCGAGTACTTGAAGCAGTACATCGGCAAGCCGACGCCCGATTTCGCCGGTTCGTTCGGTTTCGACGTGTCGTTCCTCGGATCGTTCGAGTTGAGCTCGCTCTTCGAGTACAAGATGGGCAACTACCACACGCAGGATCTGACCGGAGCCTTCCGTCAGGCCAACGCGGTTATCGGCCGCAACGTGCCGGGAAGCGTCGAGGTCATCGCGGTGATGATGAATCCGGCCTCGACTGCGGAACAGAGGCTCGAAGCCGCGCTCGAGTGGGCTCGCGAGTGGCGCGCGCTGGCCCCGATGTCGGGCATGAACCAGATCTGGACATCGGACTACATCCGCCTGCGCGAGCTCTCCCTGGCGTATCGACTCCCGTCGAACATGGTGGAGAACATGGGGTTGAGCAGCGCGACGCTTTCCTTCGGCGCGCGCAACGCGCAACTCTGGATGCTGGGCGACTATCGGGGCATCGACCCCGACATCAACCCGCAGGCCAACTGCACGGGGTCGGGAACGAACTGCAACTTCCTCTTCGGCACGGAGGCGTTCGGCGTCCCGTTCCCGAGGCGGTTCACCCTGTCCGCCCGCGTGGGCTTCTAGGAGGCGCCGAAAATGACGATCAAGAAGATCATTTCGACCGGCGCGACGCTCGGCGTCGCGCTCCTCCTCGGGGCCTGCGACATCCTGGACGTCGACAACCCGAACGCCCAGGTCGAGGAGGACATCAAGAAGGTCGAGGCGGCGTCGTCCGTGGCCTACGGAGCGGAGGCGCTCGTGGCCGAGGGCGTGGGCAGCATCTACGCCGCGTTCTCGACCGTGGGCGACGAGATCACGTGGATCGGGTCGCGCGACGCGTGGGACGAACTGGACGAAGGGACTCCCAACAACTCGGGGAACGAGTTCGTGGACGGGTCGTTCGACAACATCGCTCAGGCGCGCTGGATGGCCCAGTTCGCCGTCGACGTGGTCGGGGAACATGCAAGCTCCGCTCCTGGGGACGCCGACCTGCAGTCGTACCTGGCGCTCAGCAACCTTTCGGCGGGGATCGTGTATTCAACGATCGCGCAGATGTTCGACGACTTTGCGTTCAGTGATCGCACCGAGCCCGGCCCCCTCGTCGGCGAGGCGGGCATGGGCGGGGTGTTCGACCAGGGCATCGCGTTTCTGTCGGCAGCGATGTCGGGAGGGGGCGACGTGGCGACCGGCGCTCAGGCCGTGCGGGCGCAAGCCCACCACCAGAAGGCCATCTGGGGACTGCTGAACCCTGCCGGCTCGACACCGGCCAACGCACTGATCAACGATGCGAACGCGAACAGCGACGCGGAGGCGGTGCTGGCCAAGGTCACGGGCACGGATTGGAAGCATCGCTTCGTCTATTCGTCGTCCACCATCGGCAACAACCTCGCGTTCCAGGTCAACGAACGCGGCGAGCTGCAGATCGGTCAGCCCTATGCGACGTTCGATCCCGCGGATCCGCCCGACATCGTCTCGCACGACCTGATGGATCCGATCGAAGGAGCTCTGGACACGCGGTACAAGATGCGCGTCGACGAGTTCCTGGGCGCGGGCGAGTATGCGCCGCTGACGGTGGTCAGCGAGCGCGGGTTGCGTCTGATCCTGGCCGAGGCCGCGCTGGCTAGCGGCGACATGGCGGGCTTTGCGGAGCACATCAACATGATTCGCGAGGGACTGGACAAGCTCGCCCCGTACACGGATCAGATCCCGGCGATCGAGATGCTTCAGCACGAGCGACGGGCCAACCTGTACCTGCAGTACAAGCGCCTGCAGGACCACTACCGCTTCGGGGCGCCCGCCGTGAATTGGACGCCCGGTAGCGTGGCGATGACCACGCCTGGGACGATGTTGCCGATCACGCGCATCGAGATTCAGTCGAACTGCCACCATCCGCAGAACGACCTGCACCCGTGCACCGGGTAGGGATGCGGCTCTAGGCCCGACTGAAGGCGAGAGTCGGGTTTCGGGGTCCGGGGGGCGTTCCCCCGGACCCCGAACTTCGAATCAGGTCCACGTCCTTGGCGCATCGCGCTGAGTCTGTCAGATTTGGATCGGGGCGGTGGTTTCGCGCAGGGAGGAGCAGTTGTCTTCGCGTGGACGAAGGAGAGTCATGGGGAGGTCGATGGTGGCGATGCGCCGAGGCTTGGCTTGTTTGTGCCTCCTGGCGCTGGCAGCGGGTTGCGATTGGTTCGACGATCCGAGCCCGGAAGTGATTCGGGTGACCATCGAGGGCGAAGCGGACGACTTCTCGGTGATCACTTCGACGAACTTCGTCGCTGCAGCCAGCGAAGGCGGCTCCACGCGGCTTCAGGTCTTCGATCGGGACTCGCTGGTGACCGACCTGCCGATCGATCGGAGCTGGAACATCGGCGACGTCGGCAGGTTCCTGATGATCGCGGCGCCGGCGGGTGCGGACACGGTTGCCGTTAGGGTGCGCGTCCTCGTCGACGACAGAGTCGTCCATGATCGACGTCATTCGGCGACGCCGGACGCGCCGGTCCAGTTCGTGTACCGATTCAACCAGCCGGTTCTCGGTGACTTCGAGTTGCTCTAGGCCTGTCGGCGGCGTTCCGGCCCTCGCGAGAGGGCTGCTGGGCGCGATTTTCTTGACTACCGTCACGGCGGGGTGCTACACGTTTTCGCCTGTGCGGGACGCCCTTCCGCCTGTCGGGAGCGAAGTTCGAGCGACAATCACCGACGAGGGCGCGATTCGGCTTGGGCGGCAGACGGGGAGGCTCGCCAAGATATACGACGGACGTCTGGCGGGCGTCTCGGACGACTCGCTGCATGTCTCGGTCGTTTCGTTTCGCGTCGCGTCCGGGTTTGCGGGTACGCGTCAGTTGCGCCAGTCGTTGGCCATCGCCACGAACGAGGTCGAGACGCTGGCGACCCGGAGACTCTCGCGCTGGCGGTCGGGAACCTTGGCAGCCCTGGGGCTCCTGGGCGTCTACTTTTTGATTGACCAAGTGGCCGGCTCGGGCGGCTCCCCGGTCGGCGGCGGGGAGCCCCTAGGGGCCATGGTCCCCTTGGTCCAGATTCCGGTCGGAAGGTAGTGGCCGAGATCGGAGCCGGATGGCTTCCTTGGGTGCCTGTGGCCCGAGCCATGGAGCGGTCCGGTCGTCAGGGGTCGTTGCGGATGGCGGACGTTGCGCCGAACGGTGGGGTCGGGAGCGGCTTCGGGGGCCGCAACGACCCCCGCACGGCTACGGCCCGGCGTCAGAATTCTGACGCTTTTCCGGTTTTTCACGCGGTGGTGAATTCACCCCCCCCCCCCCCCCTTCCCCCGAATATCATGTAATTATGTACTTTACGGGGATTCACCTCCTTGTGGCACTGATCTTGCATAGGGATGGCCGCGGTGCACGAAGTGGCGGCGGTGGCAATTCGTCGGATGGCTTGACGTTGTTCGGCTATCGCGCTGGTCCGTTATACTTCGGAGGTTTCGTGCCGCCCGTGGTCGAGTGGCGGGTGGAGAATGGGAATCACTTATTGGCGTTGCACGTACGAAGGAGATGCCGAAATGAGCAGTAGAGCGAGATCGCTGGCACGGACCCTCCTGCTGTTGCCGCTGGCCGTCGCAGCCTGTGGCGAGGACGTCGCGCCTCCCCCGCCCACCGGCTCCGTCGCCGGTCAGGTCTCCATCGAGGGTCAGGGCGCCGACGGCGTCTCCGTCACCCTCTCGAGCGGCGCCGCCACCACGACCGCCGGCGGCGGCTCGTACCGCTTCGACGACCTCGAGCCCGGAAGCTACACCGTCTCCATCTCCGGCTTCCCCGCCGAGGCCAGCTTCGACGCCACCTCGATGCCCGTCACTGTCGGCGAGACCGGAGGAACGGCGACCGTCGACTTCTCCGGCTCCTACATCCGCACGGCCAGCGTCCGGGGCTCCGTCACCGTCGAAGGCGCCGGGCTCTCCGGCGTCGCCGTCCGCCTCTCCGGCATGTCCGACGCCCAAGCCACGACCGACGCCAACGGCCAGTACAGCTTCACTGGGCTCCGCGCGGGTCGCTACGCCGTCGAGATCTCCGGGTTCGACTCCGACGAGGTCGGCTTCTCCAGCACGTCCGGCTCCGCCGACTTGGGCGTCGGCGACACCGAGGTCGTCAGCTTCGACGGCACGTATCTGCGCACCGCAGGCATCCGCGGCCAGGTCAGCGTCGAAGGCGCCGGTCTCGCCGGCGTCACCGTCAGCCTTTCCGGCGAGGGCGACGACCGCACCGCCACCACCGACGCCGGCGGCCAGTACGCCTTCTCGAAGCTCCGCGCCGGCGACTACTCCGTCGCCGTCTCCGGCTACGACATGGACGCCATCGGCTTCGACGCCACCTCTCAATCCGTCACCGTCGCCTTGGGCGAGACCGCCAACGTTCGCTTCGACGGCGCGTACTTGCGCACCTCGGGCGTCGTCGGCCAGGTCAGCGTCGCCGGCATGGGGATCAGCGGCGTCGCCGTCACGCTCGCCTCCGCCGACATGGACTCGATGACCGACACCACCGACGCCAGCGGCTTCTACTCCTTCTCCGCGCTGGCCGCAGGCGACTACACCGTCTCGATCACGGTCGCCAGCGAGGCCTACGTCTTCTCCACGACCAGCATGGACGTCACGCTCGCCGACGACGAGTCCATGACCGTCAACTTCCGTGGCGAGCACGCCACCACGGCCAGCGTCTCCGGCATGCTCTTCGTCGACGAAGCCACGAAGAACGACATGCACGACCAGGGCGAGGACGCCCTCGAGATCGCCGGCATCCCCGTCGTCCTCGTCGGTCCCGCCGTCGGCGACCAGATGTCCGGCATGACGGACGACAAGGGCATGTTCGAGTTCTCCGGGCTGCGCGCAGGCACCTACGCGCTCGCCGTCGTCAGCAGCCCGACCGTCGCCACCATGCTCGGCGACTACGCCTACGGCGGTCCGGCCACCGGCTACCAGCTCGACGTCGCCGTCGGCCAGAAGGTCATGCAGCGCCTGCCCTACGACATCACCCACCAGACCGTCCACTACACCGTCACGCTCCGCCACGGCGACATGCACGGCGACACGCTCGCCGGCGCCACCGTCACGCTCTACGCCGACTCGGACGGCGACTCGAAGATCGCCTCGGCCGACACCGACGACGACGGCATGGCTTCGATCCGCTTCGCCCGCTCGATGGCCACCGGCTCGATGGTCTACGCTTCGGTCATGAGCGACGACTACGCCGTCGAAGCCGACGCCATGCAGAAGATCGAGTGGAACGCGAAATCGAAGATGGCCATGGCCATGAACGACTTCGACGTCCTCAACCTCATGGTCGACGCCAAGATCAGCGGCGCTACGATCATGACCGACATGGGCGGCGGCAAGCCGCTCGCCGACTGGGCCATCTCCGTCATGATGGGCAGCAAGGCCGTCGACGGCGCGCCGACGAAGCTCGGCGCCGACGGCACGGCCATGTTCAAGACCACGGCCATGGCGTCCGATCTGCCCGCCATGTACACCGTCATGCTGGACTCGACTCAGGTCGACAAGCTCGACGGCGGCGAGACGTTCAGCTCGACGCCCGTCACGATCGAGCACTCGGGCCTCGAGTTGATGGCGACGATGGACGCCGACATGCTCGAGGCGATGTGGACGACGCAGACGCTCACCGTCTACGTGCACCACGAGATGGACCAGGCCGAGGGCTACACGGGCAGCGTCCTCGGGGGCGACAAGCGCATGTCGGGCAAGATCGACGTCGACGTGCGCTACATCGACGAGCTCGGCCGCAGCCGCATGTTCGCGAGCGACGTCTGGGATCCCAAGAACAAGTCGGACAAGAACGGCGTGATCTCGTTCAAGAAGCTGCCGGCCGACGCTCAAGTGATGGTCTCGGCCAAGGAGAAATCGACGGCCACGGACGTGATGCTGCTCGATCCCGCCGAGCTCTTCGCGTTCCGCGACGCTGACGCGAACGGGATCATGAAGGGCGCGTTCGGCGATCACGGCGGGTTCAGCCCGATGGTCGAGCTCTGTCCGTTGATGGCGACGGAGCCCGCCGGCCAGGACTTCGGCGAGTGCGGCACCTTCGCCTACGTCATGAAGCACGGCGTCAGCGGGACGATCTGGAAGAGGACGATCGCGAAGTCCGGCGAAGGCTTCGGCGCAACGAAGGACGCGAACGTCGCCGGCGTGACGGTCGGCCTGACGCCCGTCGCGGGCAAGAACCTGGCCGGCATGGAGCACAGCCAGACGACGGCCAAAGCCAACGCCAAGGCCACGACCTGGGACGACCGCAACGCGTTCGACTTCGGGAAGATCGCGGCCGGCGTCTACAAGCTGGCCGTTCCGGCCGGCTGGCAGGCGATGCTGGGCGCGAAGGGCTCGACGACGAAGCTCGGCGACGCGTTCAGTCCGCTGGACACGGCCGTGATGATCGACGTGACGCCGACGACGACCGTCGTCTACGGGATCGTCACGGGCTCGGACAAGTTCCCCGTGGACAGCGTAATGGTCGACGTGAACGGCATGACGGCGATGACCGACGACGTCGGTCGCTACATCGTCGAGGGCGTCTCGGCGAAAAAGGACTCGCTCTACGTCAAGGGGACGCGGAAGGGATTCGACGGGACGGACACGACGGTCGCGTTCATGGCGAACATGCCCAAGCAAGTGGATTTCGCGATGGGCGGATCAGGCGATCCCGTGTTCTACAGCGGCAAGGTCGTCGCTTCGGGCTCGAGCGCGCCGCTCGCGGGCGTCGAGATCGTGATCGACGGCAAGGCGCCGACCAACGCGCCCAAGAGCGGTCCCAACAAGGGCAAGTACGTGACCGCTGCGGACGGCACGTTCCGGGTGCAGATCGACGCCAAGGGCGCCGGCGAGACGGCCACCGTCCGAGCCCGCCACGCGACTTGGGCGTTCGCGCCCGACTCGTTGCAGTTGCCGGCGATCTCGGGCACCGACCTCACGGGCGTCAACTTCACTGGGTTCGGGCACGCGACGATCACCGGTCGCGTGGTCGCTCCGCCCGTCACCGGCAGCGGGCCGCATTCCGGCGTCTTGGTGAAGATCGCGAAGGCTGGCGACACGACGACGATCGTCGATTCGACGACGACCCAGCGGTCGGGCACGTTCAGGCTCAGCGTGCCGTTCGGAGAATACGTCGTCACTGCGTCGAAGGCGCGATACGGATTCAACTACCCGAACGACAACCAGAAAGTCTCGGTGGCTCCGGGACAGAACGTCGATTTCGGGAAGATCCAGTCCTACACTTGGATGTACCACAACGTGCGCGTGGAACGCGCCCCCGGGGTTCTGGACACCGCCGACGGGGTCGAGTACCACAGGTACAACGGAAGGATCGTCGTCCGGTGGGCCAGCATCGCGCCGATCTCCGGCGCGAACCTCGGGTTCCCGGCGGGGAACAAGGGAGCCGCTGCCCGGGAGTTCCGGTTCTGGTGGCCCGAGGGGGGTTCCTGGCTGTGGATGGGAGGCTACCAGAATCTTCCCGGCAAGAGCAACCGGCACGAGGGCATGTCGATGAACTACCTGCGGAACAACCCCGCCAGACGCATTACGAGTGGGCCCCTTGCGGGCAACTACCCCGCCGACACCTTGCCCTACGACACGTTCACGGTGCGACTCGTACTCAGATCGACCGACAAGCAGAACGCGAATGCAAGCAACTACAACACCTTGGACAGTGTCGTCTACTACGTGAAGACGCCGGCGGTCGACCCCGAGGCGACCGCGATCAAGGCGAGACGCAGCGCGGACGCCGACACGGTCGCGGTCGACTGGACGGCGACGACTCCTCCGTTCGCGCAGCAGCGGGTCGCCGCGACGTTCCCTTCCATCGCCGACTTGGGCGGGGCGAAGGCGACGTTGTACTACATCTCCGGAGTCACTTGGAGGACCAGGCGGGCGACGATGCGCGTCACCGCGCCCGACCTCCGCACGGAGCAGGGCGCGGTCATCCAGGTGACCAAGGAGGAGATGCTGGGCGAGATCGAATTCAGGGTCGACTGGAAACGGTTCCCCGCCGACACGTCGTGGACGATGGGAACCAAGACGGTCACGCTCCCGGCCAAGCCGTAGCGACCCCCGCCGGAAATTCGCCGGCCGGACGACGCGATGCGACGCACGCGTCGTCCGGCCGGATTTCTCCCGCCTCGGCCGCGCCCCGGCCGAGGCGTCGCGCGACTCCGCGACCGTCGTCTTGATCGCATCGCGGGACCCCCGTAGGTTGACGTTCCCGTTCGACGAAGAGCCCGCGCCCTCGGATCTGGCGACGGCGGCGGGCTCGGCTTTCCCCTCGCTCTCCGATGGAGTCCGAACTCGCATGCGCCCTCGCCCGATCGTGGTCCTCGCTCTCCTCTCCGGCGCCGTCGCCGCGCCGCCGGGCGCTGATCCCGCGCACGCGCAGGAGCCCTATTCCGAAGCGCTTTGGAGCTCGCTCGAGTGGCGCAACGTGGGCCCGCCCCGGGGAGGACGTTCGATCGCGGCGGCGGGCTCCGACGCTCGACCCTTCGAGTACTACATGGGAACGACGGGCGGCGGACTGTGGAAGACGACGGACGGCGGCCTCAACTGGGAGCCCGTGACGGACGGACAGATCGAGAGCGCGTCGATCGGCGCGGTCCAGGTCTGCGAGGCCGACCCGGACGTCGTCTACATGGGAACCGGGGAGACCCAGATGCGCGGCAACGTGCAACAGGGCGACGGGGCCTACAAGTCCGTCGACGCGGGCGAGACCTGGACGCGCGTCGGACTCCGGGAGACCCAGAACATCGCGCGGATTCGGATCCATCCCGACGACTGCGACGTCGCGTGGGTCGCGGCGTTCGGCAAGCACTCGGCGAACAACCCGGAGCGCGGCGTCTTCAAGACGACCGACGGGGGCGAGACTTGGCGCAAGGTCCTCTACCGCAGCGATCGGGCGGGGGCGGTCGACGTCAGCGTCGACGCCACGAACCCCGACGTCCTGTACGCTTCGCTGTGGGAGGCGTGGCGGCGCTCCTGGGGCATGTCGTCGGGCGGCGAGGACAGCGGCCTGTACAAGTCGATGGACGGCGGCGAGAGCTGGACCGAGATCACTGCAAACGTCGGGCTGGGCGAGGGTCCGGTCGGGAAGATCGGCGTGGCCGTCTCGCCGGCGAACCCCGACCGCGTGTGGGCCCTGATCGAGCACGAGCCCGACGGGGGCGTCTGGCGCTCCGACGACGCCGGGGCGACGTGGGAGCGGGTCAACGACGAGCGCAAGCTGCGCCAGCGGGCGTTCTACTACACCCGCGTCTACGCCGACCCGAACGACGAAGACGTGATGTACGCCCTGAACACCGGCCTGTATCGGTCGACGGACGGCGGCGAGACCTTTCCTCGAGGGATCCGAGTGCCGCACGGCGACAACCACGACCTGTGGATCGCGCCCAGCGACTCCGACCGCATGGTCAACGCCAACGACGGCGGCGCCAACGTCACCTTCAACGGCGGCGAGAGCTGGACCGATCAGGACTATTCGACCGCGCAGTTCTACCGCGTGATCACGACCGAGCACACGCCGTACCACATCTGCGGCGGCCAGCAGGACAACTCGACCGCCTGCATCCCCGTGCGCGGCTGGAACCACATGGCCGCGCGCGGCCCGGGGAATCGCTCCTGGTACTACGCCGTCGGCGGCTGCGAGAGCGGCTACGTCGCGCCGAGCCCGGTCGACCTGAACGTCTTCTACGCGGGCTGCTACGGCGGCAGCCTGTCCCGGTTCGACATGAGCACGGGCGCGGCCCGCGCCGTCAACGTCTGGCCCGAGAACCCCATGGGCCAATCGTCGGAGGACCTGGTCGAGCGGGTCCAGTGGACCTTCCCGATCGTCTTCTCCCACCACGACCCCGACGTGCTCTACACCGGGACGCAGGCGGTGTGGAGGACGACGACCGAGGGACAGAGCTGGGAGCGGATCAGCCCCGACCTGACCCGCGCCGACGCGGCGACGATGGGTCCCTCGGGCGGCCCGATCACGAAGGACCAGACCGGCGTCGAGACCTATGCCACGGTGTTCGCCATCGCGCCCTCCTACCACGACGCCCAGGTGATCTGGGCGGGCTCGGACGACGGCCTCGTGCACGTCACGCGCAACGGCGGCGAGGACTGGACCGACGTCACGCCGCCCGACGCGCCCGACTTCGTGCGCGTCAACACGATCGAGGCGTCGCCGAACTCTACGGGCAAGGCCTACGTCTCCGGGATCCGCTATCTGGTGGACGACGACCGCAGCCCGTACGTCTGGAAGACCGAAGACTACGGCCAGACGTGGGAGCGCATCGTCGCCGGCCTGCCGACCGACGACTTCGTCCGAGCGACGCGCGAGGACCCGACGCGGCCCGGCCTGCTCTACGCGGCCACCGAGCGCACCGTGTACGTCTCCTTCGACGACGGCGGGCTGTGGCGGCCCCTGTCGCTCAACCTGCCCGTGCTGCAGGTGTCGGACCTGGTGGTCGAGGAGAACGACCTCGTGATCGCGACGCATGGCCGGTCCTTCTGGGTGCTCGAGAACGTCGCCCCGCTCCGTCAGCTGACCCCGGAGGTCGCGGACGCGGACGCGTGGCTCTTCCAGCCGACGGACGCGATTCGGGGCGTCGATGCCGGCGCGCTCTTCCAGTACCGTCTGGCCGAGGACGCCGAGAGGGTGACGTTCGAGGTCCTCGACGGCGAGGGAGAAGTGGTCCGGACCTACGAGGGTTCGGTCTCGGACGAGGACGAAGAGGAGGAGGACGACAGCCCCTTCGCCCGCTTCTTCGGCGGCGCCGGCGGCGGACGCGTGGCCGTGGAAGCCGGTTCGCACTCGCTGCGCTGGGACCTCCGCTACCCCGCTTGGACGGACTTCGAGGGCAGGATCATGTGGGCGGCCCGGCCCACGGGTCCGGTCGCGGTTCCCGGCGTCTACACGGTGCGCATGACCGTGGACGACGGAGAGCCGCAGAGCCGGGACTTCGCGGTTCGGATCAACCCCAACCTGGACGGAGTGACCCGCGAGGACCTCCTGGAGCGATTCCGGCTCGCCATCGAGATTCGGGACCGGGTCTCCGAGGCCAACGAGGCCGTCGTCAAGGTGCGCGAGGTCCGCAGCGAGATGGAGGAGCGACTCGAGGAGACGGACGCGGCGGACGTCGCCCGGCAGGTCGAGGTCGTCGACGAAGAGCTCGGCGTCGTCGAGGCGGAGATCTACCAGGTCAGGAACCGAAGCGCCCAGGATCCGCTCAACTATCCGATCAAGCTCAACAACAAGCTCGCTGCGCTGCTCAATCTGGTCGAGGCGTCGGAAAGCCGCCCGACCGACCAGTCGTACCTCGTGTTCGAGCGCTTGACCGCCTTGCTGGACGAGCAGATCTCCCAGATGGACATCGTGATCCAGCGCGACCTCGGTCTGCTCAACGAGCTCCTGATTCGCGAAGGGCTCGAGCCCATCGAGGACGGACGGCTGGTGAGTTGAGGCGGTGAAGGCCGCTGCGACGGAATCGCTCGTCGGGAGCGCGGACGTTCGCGTCGAGAGGAGGCCGAGAATGAAGCGTTGGGCGTTGCTCTGCGTCGCCGTCGCCTCCCTGAGCGCCTGCACGGGGTCCAGGGAAGTGCGCAACCCGTTCGACCGAAGCCCCGCCGCGGCCGGCTTGATCCGCATCGACGTCGTCAACGACAACTTCAACGAGGCGACGGTCCGGGCCGTGGCCCGAACGGAACGCCGCCTGGGCGTCGTGCCGGGCAACGGCCGCGAGAGCTTCACCTTGCCTTGGCCGGTGGTCGACGACCTGCGCGTCCGGATCGACGTGCTGGCGGGAGACCGGTTCACGACGAACCGGGTGTCCGTCGCCCCGGGGGACCGGGTGCACCTGACCGTCGCGAGACCGCTGTACCGCTCCCTGCTGCGGAGGTAGCGACCGGCCGCCCCCGGCGGAAGGAGCCGGAGCGAAGGGCGCCGGAGAGGAAGACCGCGATTCCGGTGGCCAGCCTCTCGCGCCGGGCGGGCTGCGCCCGCGCCTGCCCTCGGTCGCTACACGCCGTAGGGCGCCCAGACGTTCTTGACCTGGGTCGCGTTGCGGAGCAGGAGCCGTTCGACCTGCGGCGACAGGGCGCCCCAGGAGACGAATCGGTCCCAGTCCACCCAGACGCGCTTGAGGTTGCCGGCCGAAAGACGCTCCGATTCCGCCGACAGGTCGTCGCCCACGAAGTCCCAGAGCTGGTCGACGTCGTCGTGGGCCGCCAGCGTGGGCACGATTTCCCGGTGCAGGCCCGAGAGGACGTTGACGACGCCCGGCGGCACGTCCGACGCCTCGAGGACCTGAACCAGGTCGAGCGCTGGAAGCGGACGGCGCTCGGGCGCGATCGCGACGACGACGTTGCCTTGGGACGCGGCCGCCGCGATCGCGCCGGCGACGCCCGCCAGCGGAGCGTCGTCGCCGCAGCGGACGACGACCGTGCCCACCGCCTCGTTCATGGCGAACGCGACGTTGGCGAAGGGCGTCGAATTCACCCGACCGCCGTTCTTGTCGGCCCACGCCCCGAATGCGAAGACGTGGTCCCCCGCCGCGGCGACTTCGGCGCGCGCCCGCTCGGTCGGCGCGACGCCCAGCCGTCCCAGTTCGGCGACGAACTCGGCGCTGCGCGCAGCGAGGTTCTCGGCCACGAAGTGGAGGACCTGCGCGCGCAGGTGACCGCTCGACCGCGCCCACGACGCCCGCGCCTCGCTCGCGGCCTCGACGGCGTCGCGCGCGTCCTTTCGGTTCGCGCGCGGGATCTCGGCCGCCAAGGCGCCGCCGGAGTCCCGCACAGGCAGGGAATGGCCGCTGCGGGACCGCGTCTGGCGGCCGCCGATCCACAGCTTCCGGGTGCGGTCGACGGGCTTGGCCGCCGGCGCTCGGGGAGCCTCGTCCGTCGCCGCGCGCCCATTCTCCGCGTTTGGGGCGTCGCCCGCGCCCGCGTTCGTCTCCGACCCGAAGCGCGCAGCGCGCGGCGCGGGCTTGCGGTACTCCCACATCCCCTCGGCGCCGCCCTCGCGCCCGAAGCCCGACTCGCGATAGCCGCCGAACCCGGCCGCCGCGTCGAAGCGGTTGGTGCAGTTGATCCACACCGTCCCGGCCTTGAGCTTGGGCGCCACGTCCAGCGCCAGCGAGACGTCCTCGGTCCAGACGCTGGCCGCCAGGCCGTAGCGCGTGTCGTTCGCCAGCGCCACGGCCTCGGCGGGCGTGCGAAAGGACATGCCGACCAGCACGGGGCCGAACACCTCGTCGGTCGCGATCGGGCTCGAGGGGGGCGCGCCGACGCACAGGGTGGGCGGCACGTAGTGGCCGCTCTCCGGGCGGGCGGCGGCGCTCTGCCAGACGGTCGCGCCGTCGCGGCGCCCCAGCTCGAGGTACCGCTCGATGCGCTCGACCTGGCTTCCGTCGACGATCGCCCCCATGTCGATCGACTTGTCCAGGGGGTGGCCCAGCCGCAGGGTCTCCATCCGGGCCCGGAGCCGGTCGTACATCTCGGCCTCGACGCCCTCCTGAACGAGCAGTCGGGACCCCGCGCAGCAGACTTCGCCCTGATTGAGCCAGACGCCGTCGACGACGCCTTCGACGGCGGCGTCCAGGTCGGCGCTCTCGAAGACGACGAACGGCGACTTGCCCCCCAGCTCGAGCGACAGGCTCTTCCTCGAGCCGGCCGTCGCCCTGCGAATCTCCCGTCCGACCTCGGTGGAGCCCGTGAAGGCGATCTTGTCCACGTCGGCGTGGCGCACCAGCGCCGCCCCGGTCGTCCCGTCGCCCGTCACGACGTTCAGCACGCCCGGCGGGATCCCGACCTCGTCGACGAGCTCGGCGAACAGCAGCGCCGTCAGGGGCGTCTGTTCGGCGGGCTTCAGCACCGTCGCGTTCCCGGCGGCCAGCGCCGGCGCGACCTTCCAGGCCAGCATGAGGAGCGGGAAGTTCCAGGGCACGATCTGCCCGATCACGCCCAGCGGCTCGGTGTCCGGGAACTCGGTGCGGAGGACCTGCGCCCAGCCGGCGTGGTGATGGAAGTGCCGCGCCGCCAGCGGCACGTCCAGGTCCCGCGACTCGCGGATGGACTTGCCGTTGTCCAGCGACTCGAGCACGGCGAACAGCCGCGACCGCCTCTGCAGCGCGCGCGCCATTCCGTAGAGGGCGCGCGCCCGGCCCGCAGGTCCGAGCGCCCGCCACGCGGGCGCCGCTTCGCGGGCGGCCGCGACCGCGCGGTCGACGTCGCGGACGGTCCCGCGGCGAAAGCGCGCCAAGAGGCGGCCGTCGCCCGGACAGCGGGTCTCTAGCGCGTCGCCGTCGCCGTCGATCCAGCGGCCGCCGACGTAGTGGCCGAACGTGCGGCTGCCGTTCTCGAGCCACTCCCCGATCGCGACGTCGGCGTCCTCGGGCGCGGGTCCGTACTCGAGCGTCGAGAACGCGTCGAGAACGCTCGGCTCGGCGACGGGGTCCACGGATCTAGCCGAGAGGGTGGCGGTGAAACGCCGAGTAGCGCCCTGTCGCATGGCGCTCGAGCTGGCGTTCGATGTCGGCCAGGAGCGAGCTCGCCCCGAGCCGGAACCGCTTCGGCTCGAGCCAGTCCGCGCCCAGCTCCTCCCTGACCAGCAGGAGCCAGGCGAGGGCGTCCGAAGCGCGTCCGATCCCCCCGGCGGCCTTCAGGCCCACGCGCTCGCCCGTCGCCTTGAAGCGCTCCCGGACGGCTCGGGCCAGGACCAGGCCCGAGGGCAGGGTGGCGTTGACAGCTTCCTTGCCCGTCGACGTCTTGACGAAGTCGGCGCCCGCCGCGATGGCCACGGTCGCGGCCCGCTTCGCGTTGGCCAGCGTCCCGAGCTCGCCGACCCCGAGAATGACCTTCATGCACGCGTTCCGGCAGGCCTCGCGGAAGCGGGCGACCTCGTCGTGCAGGCGTTCCCACTCGCCGGTCAGCGCCGAGCCCCGAGTGATCACGACGTCGATCTCCTCGGCGCCCTCTTCCACCGACCGCCGGATCTCCTCGACGCGGGTCTCCATCGAGGACAGGCCCGAGGAGAAGCCCGCCGCCACGGCGGCGACCGGGACGCCGCTGCCTTCGAGCGCCTTGCGCGCCGCGCCGATCAGCGCGTGGTGGACGCACACGGCGGCCGCGGTCACCCGAGGCGCGCCCAGAGCTTCGAGCACGTCCGGGCGAATCGGCCGTCTCGCCTTCCGGCAGAGGCGCGCCACCCGTCCCGGCGTGTCGTCTCCGGCGAGGGTCGTCAGGTCGATCAACGTCACCGCGCGCAGCAGCCATCCGGCCTGCCACCGGCGCTTGAGCGAGCGTCGCCGGACGAGCGTCGCCGCGCGCAACTCTGCGGCCGCCCGGTTGACCCGGCAGGCCCGCACGGCGGCGAAGTCGAGCGGCGCGCGCTCGCCGCTGGCCGGCGCGGCCTCGACGCCCAGGGAAGGTGTTGCGTCCGAACGACGCGCCTTCGCAGCTTCTTGAAGCACGACCGCCCTTGTTTCGCTGGAGGGTTTCGTCGATTCCCGAGTTCGCCCAAGGGCCGAACGTGGATGGTAAGGTAACCCGCCGCCCGAAGCCTGCGGCCCGAGCGCCGGGGGCGAGCGCCGGGATCCGAGGCGGCGCGCGCGCGTTCCCGGGGGCCGGGGACGACGCGTCGCTCGGCCGGACGGCGCGCCTGATCGTCCGTCTGGCGGGTGCGGCCGCGGGTCTCTTCTACCGCGTCGACCGCACCGGACCCCGGCTGCCCGAAGGCCCGACGCTGGTGGTCGTGAACCACCCGAACAGCCTGCTCGACGCGGTGCTGGTGCTGCGTTGCAACGAGCGCTTCGTGCGCCCTCTGGCGAGGGCGCCGCTCTTCGATTCGCTCCTGCTGGGTCCCGTCGTGCGCATGCTGGGCGCCATTCCCGTTCACCGGAGACAGGACGATCCGGAGGCGATGCACAGGAACGAGGACATGTTCCGGGACGCCGTCGCCGCCCTGCGCCGGGGCGAGGCGATTCAGATCTACCCCGAGGGACGGAGCCACTCGGAGGCGGGCGTCGTGGCGCTGCGCACCGGCGCCGCTCGGATCGCCCTCAGGGCCGAGGACGACGCCGACTGGCGCCTCGGCCTCTCGATCGTGCCCATCGGCATCACGTACTCGCGCAAGGAGCGAGCCCGCACGGGGGCGACGGTCCGCCTCGGCCGCGCCTTCTCGTGCCGCGATCTGAAGGACGCGTACCGGCGCGACGCCGTCGCCGCCGTCAGGACGCTGACCGACCGGATCGAGCGGGGCATCCGCGACCAGACGCTCAACTTCGTGCGCCGCGAGCACCGGGCCTTGGTCGAGGTCGCCGAGCGGCTCTACGTCCGGGAGCTGCGCTGGGTGCCATGGCGCGCCCGCGAAGCGCTGGGCGCGCGGTTTCCGCGCCTGCAGCGCTTCGCCGCGGGTCTCGAGCGGCTGCGACTCGAGTCGCCCGAGGAGCACGGGAAGCTGGTCCGCCAGGTCGAGCGCTACGCCAGGCTGGCCGCCCGCCTCGGAACGGGGCGCGGCGAGGCGCCGTCGCGCTACGAGCTTCTCCCTGTCGTCCGCTACGTCGGGGCCCGGGGCCCTCTGCTCGCGCTGGGCGCCCCCTTGGCGGCCGTCGGAGCGACGCTCTGGGCGCCGATCATCCTGTTGGCCGGCGCCGCCGCTCGGAGGGCGCGGCCCCGGTTCGAGGTTCTGGCCACCTACAAGCTGGTCGCCCTGCTGGCCGGCGCGATCTGCGCGTGGGTCTTCTGGACGGGCGTCGGCTACGTCGCGGGCGGCGTCCGGGCCGCCGCGATCGTCGCCGCGCTCGCTCCGGCGAGCGGCTACCTGACGCTGCTGTGGGTCGAGCTGGCCAAGGAGGTCCGCGAGGACACGGCCCTGTTCCTCAGGCTGCAGGGCAGGCCCGACGTGCGGAGGCGCTTCGCGCGCCTGCGCAAGGAGCTGACGCAACGGTTCGCGCGTCTCGAGCGGCGGTGGGCGGACCCGTCGTTGCGCACCCGCCGCGATCGTGGCAACGTGTCCGGCCCCGGGGGCGACTCCGCGCCGTCGCGGTCGGAGGCGGGCGAGATCTGACCGGCCCGTCGCCCGAGGGCGGGCCTTGGGACGCCAGGGTCGCCGGGAATCGGGGGAAGGGAAGCGCTTCCCCGGAGAGAGAGAGGAAGCCCTTCGCGGGGGCGGATCGGGACTGGTGTTCCGTCTGGTCTTCAAAACCAGTGCGCCCGGCTAGGACCCGGGCGGGTGGGTTCGATTCCCACACGCCCCCGCCACCGCTCCCCCGGCTTATCTTCCAGTCATGAGCTCCCGACCGCTGCGCATGATCGTCAACCCGGCCGCCGGGGGCGGAAGGGGTCGCCGGACGGGGCTCCGCGCGGTCGCCGCGCTCAGGCGCCGGGGCTGGTCGGTCGAGGCCGAGTCCACCCGGTCGCCGGGCCACGCCGAGCGGCTCTCTCGCGACGCAGTCCGGAGCGGCGCGCGCCGACTCGTGGTCGTCGGCGGCGACGGCACCGTCCACGAGGCGGCCCAGGGGCTCCTGGGCGAGGGTGCGGGCGACGCGCCGGCGCTCGTCGTCTGCCCCGTGGGCACGGGCAACGACTTCCACCGCATGGTCCGACCCGAGGGCGGCCGCGGCGGCGTCGACGAGGTGGCCGATCTGCTGAGCGACGGCGTCGTGGCGCGCTTCGACGTCGGTCGGGCGCGCTGGGACGGCGGCGAGCGCGCGTTCGTGAACCTGATGGGCGTCGGCGTGGACGTCGAGGTGCTCCGCCGCCGGGCGCGCTACTCCCGGCTGCCGGGCTTGGCGCAGTACCTGGTCGCCCTCCTCGACGCGCTGGCGACGTTTCGGGCTCCGGATCTCGAGGTCGAGATCGGTCCCCCGGCGCGCGCTCTCGCCGGCCGGACGATGCTCGTCGCCGTCACGGTCGGGCCGTCCATCGGAGGCGGATTCGCGATCAACCCCGAGGCGAGCGCCCTGGACGGGAAGCTGGATCTCTGTCACGTCCGCTCCGCCGGCTTGCCGGCGATCCTGCGCTTGGTCCCGAAGGTGATCCGGGGCGTGCACGCGACCTCCGATCTGGTGACCATGCAGCGCGTCGAGCGCGCCGTCGCGCGGCGCCGGGGCGGCGGGGCGCTGCGGTTCGAGCTGGACGGCGAACTCGCGCCCGAATCCGTCCGCGAGCTCCGCGTCGCCGTCGAGCCGGGCGCGCTGCCCGTCGTGGTGCCGGCCGCCGCCGCGCGCGCTCCCGGACGCTCCCGTGGCTAGCCGACTCGGCGCGCGCCGGACGGCGCTCGCGCTGCTGGGTCTCCTGGCATGCTCGCTGTCCGCCGCGCGCGCCGGCGCGCAGGCGGACTCGGCGGCCGTCGCGGCGGACACGCTCGCGGCGGATGGGGCGGCGGCGGATTCGGCGGCCGTCGGCCCGACGCCCGCGGGGGCGTTCCTGCGCGGCGCGATCGTGCCGGGCTGGGGCCACGCCGCTTCGGGCTCCCTGACGCGCGGAGCCTTCTACTTCGCCTCGGAGTCGCTGGCGGGCTGGATGCTGTTCAAGACGATGCGGCGGCTCCGCTTCGCTCGCGAGCAGGCGGGTCTCTGGGAGCGTCGGGCCACGGCCGAGCTGGCGAGCCAGGGCGTCACCGACCCCGAGCAGGTCGAGAGCCGTCTGGCGGCCCACGAGCAGGTGGCGCGCTACCGCGGACTCGTCTCGGCCCGCGAGGAACAGCGCGAGGACTGGCTGGCCGTCGCCATCTTCACGCTGCTCCTGTCCGGCGTCGACGCGTTCGTCTCCACGCACCTCGGCGACTTTCCGAGGCGCTCGTCGTCGACGGCGCCCCCGACGGAACCCTCGAGGTCGGCCTGCGTCTTCCGGTCGGATAGGCGGGCGAGCGGTCGGCCGCCTATCCCGTCCACTCGTGGAGAATCGGGCGGCCGTCCTCTCCCGTCGTCGCGTAGGAGCGGTGCACCACCCAGTCGCCGGTGTTGACGTAGAAGCGCCCCGGGGCCACTTCGGCGACCTGCGGCTCGTGGGCGTGTCCCGCGACGACCATCCCCAGCGTGGGGTCGGACGCGAGCCGTTCGGCGGCCCAATCGAAGAGGGGTCGCGCGCGCGCGCCCGTCGCGGCCGCGCCGGCCGCCGCGTGGGCGCGCGTCCGGGACAGCCGCCGGGCGAGTCGGGCGCCCAGGTCCGGGTGCAGCCAGCGGAACGCCCAGCGCGTCGGAGCGGCGCGCAGCGCGGCCCGGAGCGCCTTGTACGGAAGGTCGCCCTTGCCCAGGCCGTCGCCGTGGGCGATCAGGACGGACGTGCCGGCGATCTCGGCGCGCAGCGGCGCGCGGTGGAAGTCGACGCCGATGCGGCGGCGCAGGTAGTCGCCCCCCCACCAGTCGTGGTTCCCGCCCGTCATCGTCACGCCGACGCCGCTCTCGACGAGCTCGGCCAGTTGGGCGAGGACCCGAACGTGGCGCCCGGGGACCACGTGCCTATACTCGAACCAGAAATCGAAGAGGTCTCCGGCGACGATCAGGCGACTGCCCTTCTCGCCGACGTGGCGGAGCCAGCGCCGAAAGGCCCGCTCCGTCTCGTCGGGCACCGCGCCCAGATGCACGTCGGACACCCAGAACACGGGCTTGGGGGGCTTGGATTCCGAAGGCATGGGATGGGAAGCTACGGGAACGGCGTCGGCCCAGGTAGGGCGGTCCCGGGCCCGCCGACCGGGGCGTCTCGCGGCCCTGTTCCCGGTGGCGCTGGCCGGGGCGGGCTGCGGCGGCGCGCCCGCCCCCGCGCCGCCGGTCGCGCCGCTCGCCCAAGCCCGGGCGGCGGCCGACGCGGCGCGCGTCCGCGTGCCCCGCGGCCCCGGTCGCGTCGTCTTCTCCTGGCGGGCGCGCGAGCCCGACTTCCGGGGCTCCGGCTCCGGGGTGGCCCGCGTCGAGCCGCCCGACAAGGCCCGCCTGGACCTCTTTCTCGACAACGGGGAGACGGCGTTCGCCGCCGCGCTGGTGGGCGACGACCTGCGCGTCCCGGCCCGCGCGCTCCCCGCGAGCCTTGTGCCGCCGCCCGCGCTGCTGTGGGCGGCGCTGGGGATCTTCCGGCCCGGCCGGCGCGCACGCCTCGTCGAGGGTCGCGTCGCGGGCGGCACGGGCACGCTCCTCTACGACGACCCGGAGTCGCCGGGCGCGCGGACGCTCTTTCGCCTTCGCGATCATTCGATCGTCGAGGCGGCGGTCCTCGAGGGCGCCGCCGCCGTCGAGCGCGTCGTCGTCGAGGCCCGGTCGGACGGCGAGCCCTACCCGGCCCGGGCTGCGTATCGTAGTCTACGTGACTTTCGGGAGCTGATTCTCGAGCTGCGGAGCCACGACGATGCGGACGCCTTTCCACCCGAAATCTGGAGACCGGTCGGACCGTAGGGCCCCTCGCCGGTCGCCGTCGCCGGTCCGATGGGCCACGCTGTGCGCGCTCGCCTGGGTCGCGGGATGCAACTACTCCTTCACGGCCGGCTCGGGCTTCCCGGAGCACGTCCGCACGATCGCCGTGCTGCCCTTCGACAACGAGACCCCTCGCTTCGAGGTCGCGCAGGAGGTCCACGAGGCGTTGCTGCGGGAGCTGCCCCGCAAGCTGGGCGTGAGACCGGCCAGCGAGGACGCGGCCGACGCCGTGGTCACGGGAACCGTCGAGCGGTATCGGCTGGGCGCGACCTCGTACAGCCGCGCCGACGAAGGCGACGGCGTGGAGGTGGGCCAGCGCGAAGTGACCGTCCAAGTCGCCGTACAGGTGCTGGATCGTCAGGGGAACCAGTTTCTGGTGGACGAGTCCGTGACCGGCCTAGGACAGTACCTGGACGCGAGCGGGACGGAGGAGGAGGGGCGGAGACTGGCCATCGAGCGGCTGGTGCAGAAGATAGTGGACGGCGTGCAGAGCAACTGGTAGATTCCCGGCGGCGGTCGCAGGGCCCGGCGGACGCGACGCCGGCGAGAGTCGGGGCGAGAGCGCGGCGCGAAGCCGCTTCGGGGGAGGCACGATTCGCTTGAAACGCTTGGCGGGGCTCTGGGTCGTCCTGTTCGTCGGGTGGATCCTTCTCTCCTGGCACTGGACCCCGCTGTTCCTCTTCTTCGGCGCGCTGACCTGCACGGTCGCCGTCTGGGCCTCGGCTCGCCTGGGCGTCGTCGACCGCGAGTCGCTGCCCGCGCACCTGGCGTGGCGCCTCGCCGCGTACCTGCCCTGGCTCGTGTGGGAGATCGCGAAGTCGAACCTGCGGGTGACGCGGATCGTCCTCTCGCCGCGCATGCGCCTGAGCCCCTCGATCGTTCACTTCCAGGGCTCGCAGCGGACCGATCTGGGCCGCTTCGTCTACGCGAACTCGATCACGCTGACGCCCGGCACGGTGACGACCGGCGTCGTGGGGAACGACTTCGAGGTGCACGCCATCGCCAGCGAAGAGGTCGACGGCTCGGAGGAGAACGTCATGAACCGCAAGGTCGCGCGTCTCGAGGGGGAGGCGGGGTAGGACGGTGTTCGCGGTCACCGCGGCGGCGTTGCTGGCGGCGATGGCGCTGGCCATGTGTCGCGCGCTCCTGGGTCCGACGGCGTACGACCGCGTGCTGGCCCTCAACAACATCGGGACCAAGACGGTCGTGCTGATCGCCGTCCTGGGATTCCTGACCGGGCGGCCCGACTTCCTCGACCTGGCGCTCGCGTACGCGCTGATCAACTTCATCGGCACCATCGCCGTGCTCAAGTACATCGAGTACGGCGACTTGGGCGCCGACTCGCGCCCCGACCGCTCCCGGGAGTCCGCGCCTTGACGCACGTCGCGTGGACCGCCCTCTCCTGGGCGCTTCTGATCGCCGGGTCCTTCTTTCTGCTCACGGGCGGCGTAGGGATGCTGCGCCTGCCGGACGTGTTCACGCGCATGCACGCGGCGGGCATCTCCGACACGATGGGCGCCGGGCTGGTCCTGGTCGGCCTGTGCGTGCACAGCGGATCCGATTGGGCGGTGACGCTGCGGCTGGTCCTGACGCTGGCCTTCCTCTGGTTCACGTGCCCGATCGCGACGCACGCCACCGCGAAGGCGGCGCTGGCGGGCGGGACGAAGCCCTACGCGGCGGCCGACGCGGACGACGAAGCGGGAGGTGCGCCATCGTCACGGTAGTCGTCGTCGTGCTGCTGACCTTGCTGGCCGCCACGGCGTGCGCCCTGCTGCGCATCCGGAACCTGTTCGCCGTCGTGATGCTGGCCGGGATCTACTCGCTGCTGTCGGCCGGGCTCTTCACGGCCATGGACGCCGTCGACGTCGCCTTCACCGAGGCCGCCGTGGGCGCGGGCGTCTCGACGGTGCTGTTTCTGGGCGCGCTCGCGCTGGTCGGAAGTCACGAGAATCGGCCCGGCCACACGCCGCTGCTCCCGCTTATCGTCGTCGCGGTCACCGGCGCGGCGCTGGTGTACGGCACGCTGGACATGCCGGGGTTCGGCCGAGCCGACAACCCCGTGCACGGGCCCTTGGCCGAGCGCTACCTCGAGGAGTCGCCCAAGGAGATCGGGATCCCGAACGTGGTCACCGCCGTGCTGGCCTCCTACCGGGGCTACGACACGATGGGCGAGACGACGGTGGTGTTCGCCGCGGCCGTCGCCGTGACGCTCCTGCTCGCGCGCGGTCGCCGGAGGTCGGGCGAGCGGACGGCGACGACGGACGCGGGCGCCGCCGGGGAGGGGGCCCGATGAGAGAGGAGGTGATCGTGCGCGTGGGCGCGAAGGCGCTCTTTCCGTTCATCGTGGCCTTCGCCCTCTACGTGCACTTTCACGGCGACTACAGCCCCGGCGGAGGCTTCCAGGCCGGCGTGATCCTCGCCGCGGCCTTCGTACTGACGGCGCTGGTCTACGGTCTGGACGCCGTGCGCGCCGCGCTGCCCATGCGGTTCGTCGCCGCGTGCTCGGCGCTGGGCGTCCTGATCTACGCCGGCGTCGGCGTGGCGACGATGGCGCTGGGGGCGAACTTCCTGGGCTACGACGTCCTGGGCCCCGACGCCAAGTCCGGCCAGCACTACGGCATCGTGGGCGTCGAGCTGGGCGTGCTGGTGACCGTCTTCGGCGTCATGGTCTCGGTGTTCTACCTCTTCGCCGGCCGGCGCGGGAGCGGATCGTGAGCGTCGATCTGTTCGTCTCGCACTACAACTACTGGGTCGTCGTCTTCCTGATGATGGTGGGCTTCTACACCTTGATCTCTCGCGGCAACCTAATCAAGAAAATGGTTGGTCTGAATGTATTTCAGACATCCGTATTCATGCTTTACATCAGCATGGGGAAGATCGCCGGCGGCACGGCCCCGATCCTCGTGGGCGAGGACCTGTACGACAGCGGCGCCGCGGCGGGGACCGCGCTGACGTACTCGAATCCGCTGCCGCACGTCCTGATCCTCACGGCGATCGTCGTCGGCGTCGCGACCACGTCGGTCGGACTGGCGCTCGCCGTGCGCATCCGCGAGGCCTACGGCAGCCTCGAGGAGGACGAGATCAATCGCATCGAGGCCGAGCGGGAGGCGCTCGAGCGGTGACCGAGCACCTGCCCGTCCTGCAGGTGGCGATCCCGCTGCTCGCGGCGCCGCTGTGCGCGCTGATCCGCAGCGGACGCGTCGCCGGCGCGCTGGCCGTCGCGGCGAGCTGGTCGGCGCTGGCCGTCGCGCTGGCGCTCTTGGCCGGCGTCCTCGAGGGCGGCGTCGTCAGCTACGCGCTCGGCGACTGGGCGCCGCCCGCGGGCATCGAGTACCGGGTCGACGTCGTCAACGCGTGGGTGCTGACGATCGTGGCCGTCGTGGCGGCGGTCGTCTCGCCCTACGCGGCCGCGGCGATCGAGCGCGAGATCGGAGCGCGGCGCGTGCCCATGTTCCACGCCGCGTACCTGCTGTGCCTGACGGGCCTGCTGGGCATCGCGATCACGGGCGACGTCTTCAACGTCTTCGTGTTCCTCGAGATCTCGTCGCTGTCGACCTACGCGCTGATCTCGCTGGGCCGTCGGAAGAGAGCGCTGACCGCGGCGTTTCGGTACCTGGTCATGGGCTCGGTCGGCGCCACCTTCGTCGTCATCGGGATCGGCCTGCTGTACGTCATGACCGGGACGCTCAACATGGCCGACCTGGCGGCGCTGCTGCCCGAGGTCCGCGACGCGCGCACCGTCAAGGTGGCCTACGGGTTCCTGGGCGTCGGGATCTGCCTCAAGCTCGCCCTGTTCCCGCTGCACCTGTGGCTTCCGAACGCCTACGCGTTCGCGCCGTCTCCGGTCACGGCGTTCATGGCGTCGACGGCGACGAAGGTCGCCGTGTACATGCTGCTTCGCTTCGCGCTCTCGATCTTCGGGGCGCCGTTCTCCTTCGGCGCCATGAACCTCGACCTCGTGCTGCTGCCGCTGGCGCTCGTGTCCGTCGTCAGCATGTCGCTGGTGGCGATCTTCCAGGTCGACGTCAAGCGCCTGCTCGCCTACTCGTCGATCGCCCAGGTCGGCTACATGATCCTGGGCCTGTCCTTCGCCTCGGTCGCCGGACTCACGGGAACGCTGCTGCACCTCTTCAACCACGCGCTGACCAAGGGCGCGCTCTTCATGGCGGCGGGCTGCGCGCTGCACCGGGTCGGCTCCGTCCGCATCGACGCCTTCGCGGGCTTGGGGCGCCGCATGCCCTGGACGATGGCCGCCTTCACCGTCGGCGGACTGAGCCTCGTCGGCGTGCCCCTGACGGTCGGATTCACGAGCAAGTGGTACCTGGTCCTGGGCGCGCTCGAGCGCGGCTGGTGGCCCGTCGCCGTCGTCCTGCTCGTCGCCTCCGCGATGGCGCTCGTCTACGTCTGGCGCGTGGTCGAGGTCGCCTACTTCCGCGAGTTCCAGGGAGACGAGGCCGTGCGGGAGGCTCCGTGGACCCTGCTGGTCCCCACGTGGACCCTGGCGGCGGCGAGCGTCTACTTCGGCGTGGACGCCTCGCGCGCCGCGGGGGTCGCGCGGCGCGCGGCCGAGGCGCTGATGGGAGGGATCGGGTCTTGACGCCGGCCGACGCCTTTCCGGCGACGCTCGCGATGGTCCTCGCGCTCGCGGCGCCGGTGGCGGGCGCGGGCGCCGTCCTCCTGCTGCGGCGTCGACCCAACCTCCGCGAGGCGGCGAGCCTGGTCGCGGCCGCGGTTCTGCTGGCGCTCCTGGTCCCGGTCCACGCCGCCGTGAGCGCGGGCGGGCGCCCGAGCCTCGCGCTCGCCGAGCCGCTGCCCGGGATCCCGATCGAGCTCGAGGCCGAACCGCTGGGCGTGACGTTCGCCTTGATCGCGGCGTTCCTGTGGCTGATCACGACGATGTACGCGATCGGGTACATGCGGGGCCACGGAGAGAGGAACCAGACGCGGTTCTACTTCTTCTTCGCGCTCGCGATCGCGTCGGTCATGGGCGTGGCCTTCGCCGGCAACCTCTTCACCCTGTTCGTGTTCTACGAGATCCTCTCTCTCATCACGTACCCCCTGGTCACGCACGCCGGCACGGACGCGGCCCGCAAGGCCGGGCGCGTCTACCTGGGCGTGCTCTTCTCGACGTCGATCGCGCTGCAGCTGCTGGCCATCGTGTGGACCTACGCCGTCGCCGGGACCCTCGACTTCCAGGTCGGCGGCGTCCTGGCCGGGCACGCTTCGCCCGGCGTGCTCGCGGCGCTGCTGGCGCTGTTCGTCTTCGGGATCGGCAAGGCCGCCGTGATGCCGTTCCATCGCTGGCTGCCCGCCGCGATGGTGGCGCCGACGCCGGTCAGCGCGCTGCTGCACGCCGTGGCCGTGGTCAAGGCCGGCGTCTTCGCCGTCCTCAAGATCTCGGTGTACGTCTTCGGGATCGACCTGCTGAGCGCGACGGGCGCGTCCCATGGGCTGGCGTGGGTCGCCGCGGCGACGATCCTCCTGGGCTCGCTGGTCGCGTTCTCGAAGGACAACCTGAAGGCGCGCCTCGCGTACTCGACGGTGAGCCAGCTGTCCTACGTCGTCCTGGGCGCCATGCTCGCGACCCGGGCGGGCGTCGTCGGCGGCGGCATGCACATCGCGATGCACGCCTTCGGCAAGATCACGCTGTTCTTCTGCGCCGGCGCGATCATGGTGGCCGCCCACAAGACGGAGGTCAGCCAGCTCAAGGGCCTTGGGCGCTCGATGCCGATCACCTTCGGCGCCTTTCTGATCGGCGCGCTGTCGATCGTCGGGTTGCCGCCGACGGGCGGGTCGTGGAGCAAGTGGTTCCTCGGGATGGGCGCCCTCGAGGCGGGCCAGATCGGACTCGTCGCCGTGCTGATGCTCAGCTCCCTTCTGTCGCTCGCGTATCTGCTCGAGATCCCCGTCAAGGGGTTCTTCCACGAGCCCGACGACCCAGCGGCCGCGGCGGGGATCCGCGAGGCGCCCCGCTGGTCGCTCGCCGCCATCGCGACCACGGCCGCCGCCTGCGTGGCGCTCTTCCTGCACCCGGAGCCGCTGCTGCGGCTCGTGGCTCTGGCGGTGGCGCCGTGAGCGGACAGGCGCCGAACAGCGTGCCCTCTCCGTGGGCGGGCCGGATCCTGATCCTCCTCTTCGCGCTCGCGGCGGTTCTGCTCGCGTGGGACTTCTTCGCCGACCGCTACGTCGAGCATCCGCTCGAGCGGTGGAAGGCCGTCTACCCGATCTTCGGCTTCGGCGGCATCTCGCTCCTGATCGTCGTCGCCAAGGGGCTCAGACGCGTCGCGATGCGCCCGGAGGACCACTACGGCGATGACTAGCCTGCCCGCGCTGCCGCCGTTCCTGGTCTTCTTCGCCATGGCCGCCGTCGTCCCGGCGCTCGCGCGCGTCCCGCGCGTGCGCATGGCGTTCCTCGTCCTGATCCCCGTCGTCGGAGCGCTGAACGCGACGGGCCTCCAGGAGGGCTACGAGCTCCAGTGGGAGTTCCTCGGCTACACGCTCTCGCTGGTGCGCGTCGACCGCCTGAGCGTCCTCTTCGGCCACCTGTTCCACCTGGGCGCCTTCATCGCGATCGTCTACTCGCTGCACCTCCGGAAACGCGACGACGCGACGCTCCAGCACACGGCGGCCGTCGTCTACGCGGGCAGCGCCCTGGGCGCCGTCTTCGCCGGCGACTTCATCACCCTGTTCGTGTTCTGGGAGCTGCTGGCCGTCAGCTCCGTCTTCCTGATCTGGGCCCGGCGCGAGCGCCGCGCCACCGGGGCGGGCACGCGCTACATCCTGGTGCACGTGGCGTCGGGCGTGACGCTGCTGGCCGGCGCGATGGCGCACGCCCACGAGACGGGCAGCCTGGACTTCCGTCCGATGGAGCTCGACGGCCTGGCCGCCTGGCTCGTCCTGATCGCCCTGGGGATCAAGGGCGCGTTCCCGCTGGCGCACAGCTGGCTGGTCGACGCCTACCCGGAGGCGACGCCGACGGGCACGGTCTTCCTCAGCGCCTTCACGACCAAGGTGGCCGTCTACGCGCTGGCCCGGGGGTTCGCCGGCGCCGAGGCGCTCGTCTACGTCGGGGCCGCGATGGCGTGCTTCCCGATCTTCTACGCCGTGATCGAGAACGACCTGCGCCGCACGCTGGGCTACTCGATGATCAACCAGATCGGATTCATGGTGTGCGGCATCGGGGTGGGCAGCGCGCTGGCCGTCAACGGCGCCGTCGCCCACGCCTTCAACGACGTGCTCTTCAAGGGCCTGCTGTTCATGGCGATGGGCGCCGTCCTGCACGTCACCGGCAAGACGAAGGCGTCCGAACTGGGCGGTCTCTGGCGAACGATGCCGATCACGACCGCGCTGTGCGTCGTCGGCGCGCTCTCGATCTCGGCGGTGCCGCTCTTCAACGCCTTCGTCTCGAAGAGCATGATCATGTCGGCGCTGCTCGAGGAGAATCACAACTGGATCTGGCCCGTGATGCTCTTCGCGTCCGCCGGCGTCGTCGAGCACGCCGGCGTCAAGATCCCGTACTTCGCGTTCTTCGCCCACGACTCGGGCGTGCGGGCCAAGGAGCCCCCGCCCAACATGCTGATCGCGATGGGCGTGGCCGCCTTCGCCTGCGTCCTGATCGGCGTGCGCCCGGATCTGCTGTACGGCCTGCTGCCCTACGACGCGAGCTACGACGCGTACACGTTCAGCCACGTGCTGACGCAGCTCCAGCTGCTCTGCTTCGCGATCGCCGCCGTCGCGGCCTTCCACCTCTGGAGGATCTATCCGGCCGAGATCCCCTCGGTGAACCTGGACGCCGACTGGCTCTACCGCCGGGGCGCGCGGATCGCGGTCGCCCGGGTGCGCGCCGGCGTTCGGGCCGTGGACGGCGCGGCGCGGCGCGCCGTGCTGAGCGCCGTGCGGGGCGGGATTCGCGCCGCGTTCCGCTCCCACGGCCCCCGAGGCGTCCTCGCCCGCACCTGGCCCGCGGGCAGCATGGTGCTCTGGGTGGCGATCATCCTGGCCGCGTTCCTGCTGCTCGAGCTCTTCTGAGGGCGCCGGCGTGGAGGAAGCGGGCGAGGACGCGACGCGCGCGCCCATCCGGAGGCCGAGCTCGAAGGCGCTCGACCGCGCCCAGGCGATTCGGATCGCCGGGCCCGGGCGCTCCTTTCGGCTCGTCTTCACCAACGGCTGCTTCGACCTGCTGCACCCGGGCCACGTGCGCGCGCTCGACGACGCCCGGCGCCTGGGCGACCGGCTCCTGGTCGGGATCAACTCCGACGACTCGGTTCGGCGCCTCGGCAAGGGCGCCGGACGGCCCGTCGCCGATCTGGACGCGCGCCTCCTGGTGGTGGCCGGGCTCGAGAGCGTGGACTGGGTCGTCGCGTTCGACGAGGACACGCCCGAGGGGCTGATCGAGGCGCTCGTTCCCGACGTCCTCGTCAAGGGCGGCGACTACGCGCCCTCCGAGGTCGCCGGCGCGGCGATCGTGCGGGCCGCCGGCGGGCGCGTCGCGACCAGCGCCCACCTTCCCGGCCACTCGACGACCGCGCTGCTGGATCGGATTCGGGGCGGCGTCCGTCCCCCGTCCGGACGCCGGGCCGGGAAGGGCGCGGCGCCGTCGTCGTGAAGCTGGTCGTCGCGACCCGAAGCGCGCAAAAGGTCGCCGAGGTGCGGCGCATTCTGGGCGCCGCGGGTCCGGGGTCCCCTGCGGTCGTTTCGCTGGACGACGCGGGGATCCCCTGGAGCGAACGCGAGACGTCGCTCGAGCCCCACCTCTCGTTCGAGGAGAACGCGCGGTCGAAGGCCCGCCACTTCGCCCGTCTCTCGGGGCTGCCGACCGCGGCCGACGACTCCGGCCTCGAGGTCGACGCCCTGGGAGGGCGGCCCGGCGTCCGAAGCAAGCGCTTCGCGCCGGCGCGAGCGCATCCGGCTCTGGACCGCGACGAAGCGAACAACCGCCATCTGCTCGCCTCGCTCGCCGGCGTGCCGCCCGAGCGGCGCGGCGCGAAGTACGTCTGCGTGGCGTGGTACGAGGACCCGGAATCGGGCGCGAGCGCGCACTTTCGGGGCGAGGCGCCGGGTCGCATCCTCGAGCGCGCCCGAGGCGGGGGCGGGTTCGGGTACGACCCCCTCTTCCTCGACGTGGCAGCGGGCCGCGCCTACGCCGAGCTGTCGCCTGGGGAGAAGGACGAACGGAGCCACCGCGGCCGGGCGTTTCGGGCGCTCGCGCGCTTCCTCGCCGCTTCCGAGGCGCCTCAGCCGTAGACCAGCGCGTGGTCCATCCGGTGGATGCCGAGCATCGCCCAGCACAGCGCCGCGTGAACCGGGAGCGCCAGGGCCGCCATCTCGCCGTTTCGCGCGCCCAGGCCCGGGATCGCCAGCAGGACCAGCGCAAGGGCGGCGAGGCCCGCGGACGACAGCGCGAAGCGGCGTCCCCAGACGCTGGTGCGGCCCTTGCGGGCGACGCGCACGAGCGAGAGCCCCGCGCCGACGCCCAGGGGGCTGAACAGCAGGAGGTTCGGATTGAAGTGCATGAACTCGTGGGCGGTCCAGTGCACGAAGAGCAGAACCACCGAGATCGCGAAGCAGAGCGCCGCCCAGGAGAGTCCGAGGAGGGCGAGCGCGAGCTTTCCCGGCGTGGACCTGGCCCGGGCCTTGTAGGCGAAAAAGAGCGTCGTCAGCCCGACGCCCGCGCCCACGAGAAGGAACAGCGCGCCCAGCCGGGGCGCCGCGATCGGCTCCGGATCCCGCGAGGAGTCGGCCCAGAGCGCTTCGGACCGCACGAGTCGCGCGCGCGATCCGTCGCTCCTCGCGACGAAGAGCGCGCCCACCCGGTCGCGGAGCTTCGACGGGACCCACATCTCGTCCCAGGCGTTCGTCGGCTCGTCGCCCCTGGGCCCGAGCAGCAGGTCGATCCCCAGATAGCCCAGCGGGTGAGCGGCCGACAGGCGACGCGTGTGTTCGCGCCAGGTCGATTCGGCGGGCCGGACGTCCGCGGCGCGCCGCAACTGTCCCCCGAGCGCGTCGTCCAGCGCGTCTCGCAGCTTGGTCGAGCAGTTGTCGAGAAAGTACTGGTAGGCGTAGAGCCGGTTCTCCGGTCGCGCGTCGTCTCGCAGGCGCCGCAGGAGCTCGAGCTTGACGGTCGGCTCGAGGTCCAGCTCCTGGGCCCAGACGCGGCGATCGTCGGCGCGGTAGGCGGCCAGCATCGTGGCCAGCGGGATCTCCGCGACCCAGTACGTCATCCGCCCGCTCAGGAAGCGCGCGTAGTATCCGGGATCGTCGAAGCTGAACATGCCGTAGTTGAAGGCGGCGTCGACGCCCGCGGCGGCGTCGCGGACCACGAGGGCGTTGTGGCCGAAGACCTCCCAGACGGCGTCGCCGGGCTCGATCGTCAGCAGAAAGACCGAAAGCGAGTCGCCCGGCATCGCGGTCGAATCCGGCGCGGAGGCGTCCGACGGAGGCTGGGCGTCGCCGCGCTGAGGGAGCGCCAGCGCGAGCGGAACCGCCCACAGGGCCAGGGCGAGCCTCGGGCGTAGCGACGGACCTGTGCGGCGTCTTCGGGGCATCGACGGCGGACCGGGATCTCGCCCGCGCCGCGGAGCGGGGAATCGCGAGGCGACGCGAAGGGGCGAGCGCGAGGGGACGGAGCGCGAACCGGCATGAAGGTCGTGCGCCGCAGGGGTCGGGTCAACCGAGGTTCCTTGCCCGTGGCTCGCGAGCCCGAACGGGCGCCGCTCGGACCGGGGGACGCGCGCCTCGGCGACGCGGGTTCGCTCGCTGCGGGACGTCGACGCCGACTACCGCGCCGAGATCGAATCGGTATAGTTGATCCGGGCCCGTCGGCCCACCGGGCGAGGGCCGCGCGGGCGGCTCGAGGTCGGCCGAAATCGTCGAACGTCGCGAACGGGGCGTGGCGCAGTCCGGTAGCGCGCCTGCTTTGGGAGCAGGAGGTCCCCGGTTCGAATCCGGGCGCCCCGACTGGCCTTGCCGGACTCGCTGCTTGGGCGCGCCGAACGCGAGGCGCGGTCCCGCGCAGCCGCCCTCCCGCGGCTGCGGGCGGTTCGCCCCGCGAGCTCGCGCGTCGCCGGTGGAACCGGATCCGCGGCGCGCGGTCGGGACGCGAATTCGCATCCCCTGCGCACGGCTGGGCTTGGCCCGGCTCGGAACCCCGACCGCTGCCGCCGGGCTCGCCCATGTTGGGCGCGGATGGGAGCGCCGCCCGGGCGACCGTTGGATCCCGACGGAGGCGAGATGGAACGAGGGCGAAGCGGCTGTTCTCCGTTCCGGTCTGGGCGGTCCTGGCGGCCCTCGCGTCGGCCTGCGACGCGAGACCTCTCGGCGAGCCGGAGCCGGAGCGCGGGGACGCGATCGACCACAGCTATTCGGGCGACGATGCGTTCACGTTCGGTCTGGCGCACATGCGCTGGTCGGTGGCCAAGCGTCGCCGCATGGCCGAAGAGGCCGCGCGGGGCGAGGGTCCGCCGTTGTCCAGCGAGGAGCTGGAGAGCATGAAGAAGATGGAGCGAACGCTGAACGACTCGGAAGCCCGGCTGGAGGCCATGGGACCGGAGGAGGCTCGGAGAGTCGAGAGGCTCGCGAGCGGCATCGACTTCGACAACAAAAAAGACAATGAAATCGTGGACGATCCCTCTTGCTCGACCGGCAAGGGAACGTCGTCCGGGGATTGCTGCGACCGCTTCGAGATCCAAGTGGAGCGGGGCCGAGACGTCTGCAGCGTGCGATCGGGCGATTTTCTCGGACTGTTCGAGCGGTTCCCGGAGCCCGCCGACCCGGAGGTCGACGCCGCGCCCGTGCGCCCCGCGGCGCGACGGTAGGCGCCGCGCGACGCCAGCCCGGCGAGATCCCGGTCCGACAGGGCGAGTCGCGATTCGGGACCGGGAACGGGGTCGCCGGATCCGAGACCGTCCGCGGTCGACTTGGGCCCGACGCTATCCCGAATCGCGTCTCTCGAAGGCGGCCCTGCCGGGCGCGGCCACGACCCCCTGGGCGAGCAGTCGCTCCATGCGAGCCACGTTGCGCGCGCTCCATCGACTCCGCGGCCGACGCGGCGTGAACCGGATCTTGTAGGCCTTCTCGTCCACGGTGCGCTTCAGCCCGTCGATCCATCCGAAGCACAGCGCGACGTCCACGGACTCCCCGACGCTCACCGTGGGCAACCCGGTGGCCTTCTTGTAGTACCCGACCCAGAGCGCGCCGCCCTCGTCGTGGTGGGCCTCGAACCAAGCCCTGAGCTCTCCGGGCGTGGCGAAGAAGACGGGACTCTCGTCGTTCATCGGCTCTTGCCTTGGGGGGGTTGGGCGAAGCGACGCCCCGCAGCGATCAAGAGGCGGTCGCGCGATCCGGAGCCGCAACGTAGCGGTCCCGCCCGCGAACCGTCCACGCGGTTGGCGGAGACCTTGACCGAGGCCTCCCGGCGACGCAGGGTGGAGCCGTGCGGCCCCGAATTCCGCAGTGCGCGGGGCTTGGATTCTCGTCTTCGCCGGAGGGACGACCCATGCGAAGCGTCCGCGTGATCGGGTGGATCGTCGCGCACGCGCTCGCTCCGTGGAGCTCGGGAGTCGCCCAGAACGCGCCTCTCGATCGCATCGAAGCGGCGGAGGCGTGGAGCGCGGACGGTCGCTCGCGCCTGGAGTCGCTCTCGAGCATCGACGGCATGGCCGAGCTTCCCTCCGGGTCGATCCGGATATCGAGCGGACCGGACGGCGTGTACGCGGTCGATCCGTCGGATCCGTCCGGGAAGGGCGATCGCTGGATCGTCGTCGCCAACGACGGAGAGGGACCGGGAGAGTTGGGGGGCTCCGGCGGAATCGTCGTGACGGCCGAGGGTCTCGTCGCGGTTCACGACGCGGGCCGGGATCAGGTCGAGCTGTTTCGGCCGTCCGGCGAGCCCGTGCGCACGGTGCGGCTCCAACTGGGGATCGGTTGGACGAAGGGGTTCGCGGCGCTGTCGGCGGGGGAGTTCGCGGTGAGCGGCGGCACGGGACGCGGGGACGGCGGATTTCATCGCTTCGGCGCCACTGGCGAGCACCTGGACAGCTGGGAGGAAGCCGCGCCCGCGGAGACGAGGTACGCGAGGCATGTGGGGACGGGCGGCCCGCTCCACGCCGCTCCGGACGGGTGGCTGCTGTACTCGCAGAACGCGCCGCACCGCGTCGTCCGCCACCGCTTCCCGGCCGAGACCGGCGCAGACCCCCGGTCGCGCGTCGTCGCGGAGATCCCGGGACTGCTCGAAGCGCCGGGAGACGACGTCCTCGTGCGCACGGTCGAGGACGGGCAGTCGTTCGTCGGAGTCGATCTCAGCTACCCGAAGTCGGTCGCCGTCTTCGCGCTGGAGGACGGTCGGGTCCTGAACGTCGTCGCACGGACCGAGGACGGCGAGTCCTTCACGACGTGGCAGCTGTTCGCTCCGTCCGGCGGCGCCGGGGATCCGCACGAACTCGCGGCCCAGGGCCGCGTCGCTGACTACGAGCCCCACTTTCTCTGCGCCGACGGCGACGTCCTCGCCTCCAGGACCGACGACCTCGGGGTAAACTCCGCGGTGCGCCTGCGTTGGCGGCTCCGCTGACCGCGGGGGATCCGTTCCGCGCTTGGATCCGGGAGTCGGCCGCCGGTCTCCGCTTCCCCTTGTCGGTCCCGCTCGCCGTCGGACGGAACCCGCCGCCCCCTCTTGCGCGGTTATTTTCCTCGGGCGCGGACCCGGCTCCGCCGGATCCGCGCCGCGAGCGCGTCCCCAGGACGCAGATTCGACCGAACGACCCCGAGCCGGCTGTGAGCCTCAGTCTCTTCACCTCCGAATCCGTGACGGAAGGGCACCCCGACAAGGTCGCCGATCAGGTTTCGGACGCCGTCGTCGACGCGGTCCTGGCGCGCGATCCGCGCGGCAGGGTCGCCTGCGAGACTCTCCTCGGGTGGAACGTGGCGATGGTCGCGGGCGAGCTCCGCATGAACGGCTCGATGCCCGACGTGGCCGCGCTGGTGCGCCGGGTGATGGCCGACGTGGGCTACCGTCGACCGGTCTACGGGGAGGACGGCGCCGACTGCGTGGTCCGGATCACGCGGCAGTCGAAGGAGATCGCCGACGCCGTCGACGGCGCCGGGGACGAGAGAAGCGCGCTGGGAGCCGGCGACCAGGGGATGATGTTCGGGTACGCGTGCGACGACACGCCCGAGCTCATGCCCGCCCCGATCGCCGCCGCCCACGCTCTGGTCAAGCGCCTGACGCAGGTCCGGCGCGACGGGACCATCCCCTGGCTGCGCCCGGACGGCAAGTCCCAGGTCACGTACGAGTACGACGAGGGCAGGCCGGTGCGCATCGCCGCCGTGGTGCTTAGCGCCCAGCACGACCGCGAGGCGGCCGGCTCGACGCTGTCCCAGGAGGAGATCCGGTCTCGACTCGTCGAACAGGTCGTCGCGCCCGCGCTGGACGACCGCCACTTCGATCCCGACGGAACGGTGTGCCACGTGAACCCCAGCGGGAGCTTCGTGGCGGGGGGACCCGGCGCCGACGCCGGGCTTACCGGTCGCAAGATCGTCGTCGACACCTACGGGGGCATGGGTCGCCACGGAGGCGGGGCCTTTTCGGGCAAGGACGCGTCGAAGGTCGACCGCTCCGGCGCCTACGCGGCCCGCTGGGCCGCCAAGAACCTGGTCGCCGCCGGAGCGGCCTCCCGTTGCGAGGTGCGTTTGGCCTACGCGATCGGCAGGCCCCGCCCCGTCCAGGTCTGGGTCGACTCGTTCGGGACCGGGAAAGCGCCGGACGCCGCGCTTTCGCGGGCCGTTCGCGAGATCTTCGACTTCCGGCCCGGCGGCATCATCCGCGACCTCGGGCTCGACCGGCCGGTGTTTCTCCCCACCGCGGCCTACGGACACTTGGGTCGGCGCCCGCGCGTCGAAGACGTCGGAGGGAAGCCCGTCGAGCTGTTCCGCTGGGAGCGAACGGACAAGGTGGACGACGTGCGCTCCCAGCTCGGTCTGTAGGCGGGCGCGCGCGTGCTTCCAGCGGCCTCGAACGCTCGCCCGCGACTCGCTGCGGCCCGCTGCGGCGGACCCTCGCGGCCGGTCCGGTGTATGGGAGAGGGCGCCGCGAACGTATCTCGAGGGGCGAGAGCCCCGAGACGTTTCGCAGACGCGGAGGACGCGAAGGAGAGCCGGTGATCGAGGTCAAACTGCAGAGCCTCGCCTTCGACCGGGCGTCGAACACGCCCGTCGTCATTCTCAGGGACATCGGCACCGAACGGGTGCTTCCCATCTGGATCGGGCCTGGAGAGGCCAGCGCGATCGCGATGCACATGGGCGGCGTGCCGGCCCATCGTCCGCTCACGCACGATCTGCTGGTCTCGATTCTGGGGGGGCTCGGGGGCACGCTCAGGCGGGTGCTCATCACGCGAGTCAAGAACAGCACCTACTTCGCCGAGATGATCATCGACCGGGACGGCGACCTGATTTCGGTGGACGCGCGCCCGAGCGACTCCATCGCCGTCGCGCTTCGGGCCGAGGCGCGCATCTTCGCCGACGAGGCTCTCCTCGGTCCGGCCGGGGGAAGTGGCGGAAGCGACGACGAAGAAGAGGATCGCGCCCAGGGCATGAAGGGCGACGTGCTCGAGAAGTACCTCAAGGAGCTGCGTCCCGAAGACCTGGGGCGCTACGACCTCTGACGTCGCTTCGGTCGCCCCGCGTCCGGGCGTCGCGCGTCGCGCGCCGGGGGTCGGTCCGGGCGCTCGTCGCGATCGCGTCGCTTCCCGTCGGGAGCCTGGGCGCGTCGTCGCAAAGCCCGTCGGACGATTTCGGCCCGCTGGCCGGGGAGATTCGCGTCGGCGACCGGGCCGCCGACGGCGGAACGGCGGTGCTTCACCGGATCTCTTCGTCCTTCACCGGCGCCGTCGACAGCGTTCCCGTCGCCGCGGACGGGACCTTTCGGTTTCCGGCGCCCCGCGCCGCCGCGGTCGACGGCGACGTCCACGTGGTCTCGTTTCGCCATCAGGGGATCCTGTACTTCGGCGAGGCCGTCGACCTGTCGGTCCCGCGCTCCGAGCCCTATGCGGTGCAGGCCTACCCCGCGCGGCCCGCTTCGGCCGAGAGCCCGCCGACCGTCCACGTCCGGAACTTCCTGGTCCGGCGGGCGGAGGGGGGCTTGGGCTGGAGCGTCACGGACCTTTTCGAGATCGACAACTCGACCGGCGCGACGCTCGTGGCCAGCGAAGAGGCCCCCGCGTGGTCGCACGCGTTGCCGCCCGCCGCCGCGAACCTCGAGGTGGGGCAGGGCGATCTCGCGCCGGAGGCCGCGACTCTCGCCGACGGCCGAGTCCACGCGTCGGCTCCGATTCTGCCGGGCACGAGCGTCTTCGTCCTTCGGTACGACGTGCTCGCCGAGGAACTGGCGATTCCCCTGGACGCTCCGACGGAGTCGATGGAGCTGCTGCTGCGCGAGCCTGCGGGCGAGTGGTCGGTGGCTGGACTCGCGGCCTTGGACCCCGTCGAGATGAACGGCGCGACCTATCGGCGCTTCGCGGGCCGGGGCCTCGCGCCTTCCGAGATCCGGATGTCGCCGGCGTCCTCGATCCCGGTCCGGTCGGCGCCCGCCGTCGCGGCCTTCACGGCCCTGCTGCTGGCGCTGGTCGGCGCCGTGCTGGCGGCCCGGTCGCGACCGCCGTCCCGCCGCCCGGCGGGCGCCGAGCGCCGGCGACTGGTCGCCGAGATCGCTCGCTTGGACGAGGCGTGGAGCCGAGGCGACGTGGACGACGAGGACTATCGGGCGCGCCGAAGCCGATTGATCGGCGAGTCGGGATCGTGACCGCGGAGGCGACCGGAGCGCCGGGCGCGCCCCGGCGGCGCGCCTGACCGTGGCGCCGTCCCTGGTGACCACGCCCGCGATTCTGCTCCGCTCGCATCCCTATTCGGAGAGCAGCCGCGTGCTTCGGTTCTACACCCGCGAGCTCGGTCTGGTGGGGGTCATGGCCAAGGGCGCGGGCCGGGTCGCGTCGAAGGGAAGGGGCGGGCTGGGGACGTTCGCCGAGGGCGTGGCCGCGATCGCCGTGCGCGAGGACCGCGACCTGCAGTCCCTCTACGAATTCGCGCCGACGGACGCGCACCTGGGTCTGGGCGGCGACCTGCGGCGCCTTGGCGGAGCGTCCGTCGCCGCCGAGCTGGCGTTGCGCCACGCGGAGCCGGGCGCCGAGACGTCGCTCTACGAAAGGCTGTCCCAGGGGCTGAGCCGCTTGGAGACCGCCGAGCCGCACGACGTCCTGGCCGAAGCGCTGGCGCTGGTCTGGGGCATGGTCGACGCGCTCGGCTTCACGCCCGAGCTGTCGTCGTGCACGGTGTGCGGTCGCCCGGTGGGCGACGACGAGCTGGTCCGCTTCGTCGTGGAGGCCGGCGGGGTCGTGAGCGGCGACTGTTCGGCCTCCGGCAGGGCGCGGCGCGTCGGGCCGCGCGCGCGCGATCAGCTGCGCGCCCTCCTGGCGGGCGAAATCCCGGCGGACTTGGCTAGGGCGCGCGCGCATCTGAAGCTGCTGGACGACTTCGTCACGGCGCATCTGCTGGGCGGTCGGCGCCTGGGCTCGTTTCGTTTCCTGGACGTGGCGCCGGACGCGCCGAGCCCGTGAGCCGCGCTCCCGGCAAGGACCCTTCGGCTCGGAGTTCGTCGCCGAGGAAGAACCTCGTGCTGGGCACGGCCGGGCACATCGACCACGGGAAGACGGCCCTGGTGCAGGCGCTCACCGGCGTCGACACGGACCGACTGGTCGAGGAGAAGCGGCGCGGGATCACCATCGAACTCGGGTTCGCCTCGTACGCGCCCGCCGCCGACCTGGGGTTCGGGATCGTCGACGTGCCGGGCCACGAAGGCTTCGTGCGCACGATGGTGGCCGGAGCGACCGGGATCGACGTCGCCCTGCTCGTCGTCGCGGCGGACGAGGGCGTGATGCCCCAGACGCGCGAGCATTTGGCGATCGTCGCTCTCCTTGGCGTGGGAGCCCTTGTGGTCGCGGTCACGAAGGTCGACCTGGTCGACCCCGAATGGCTCGAGCTCGTCGTCGACGAAATCGGCGACCTGCTTGCCGACGCCCCGTTCGGCGACGCCGAGGTCGTCGCGACGTCGGCCCGCACGGGCGAGGGACTGGACGATCTGTCGGCTGCGCTCGCGCGATGCGCGAGGAACGTCGGCGCCCGGATGGACGGGGACCTCGCCCGCCTGCCGGTCGATCGGGTCTTCTCGATGGAGGGGGCCGGGACGGTCGCGACCGGGACCCTGTGGTCGGGTCGGCTCGAACGGGGCTCGACGGTGAGAATCCTCCCCGGGGGCGGCGAGGCGCGGATCCGTTCGATCCAGGTGCACGGGGACGCCGTCGGCCGGGCGACGGCGGGACAGAGGACGGCCGTCGCGCTCACCGGGGCCGCCGTTCGGCGAGGGATGGTCGGCCGCGGCGACGTGTTGGTCGACGACCCGAGCTGGGAGGCGTCGACCACGCTCACCGCGCGCCTCGCCGCGCTGTCGCGAGAGGGCGGACGCCTGAAGACGGGCCGGAGAGTGCGCGTGCACTTGGGCACGGTCGAGGTCATGGCCCGGGTCGCGCTGTTCGACGTCCCGGGGGAGTTGGCGGGTGGACGTCGCGCTCTGGCGCAGTTGCGCCTGGAGGGACCCGTCGTCGCCCGCGCCGGCGACCGGTTCGTCGTGCGCTCCTACTCGCCCGTCGCGACGATCGCCGGCGGCGTCGTGCTGGAGCCCGTCGCCCCGAAACGGAAGCGGCTGTCCGGCGAGGACCGCCGCGCCCTCGAGCGCATCGCGCGCGGGGGCGCCGAAGCGGTCGCGGGCGCCGTCGATCTCGCGGGCTGGCGGGGCTTGGATTCCGCTTCGGTCGGCGTTCGGGCGGGGTGGCCGGGTCCGCCGACGGACCAGGCGCGCGGCGATCTGGCGCGCGTCCGCGGACGCCTGTTCGCTCCCAGCGTCGCCTCCCGAGGGGAGGAGCGAGTCCTGGACGCCGTCCGGCGTCACCACCGCGCGCGCTCGCTCGAGCGCGGCGCGCCGCTGGCCGTCGTCCGCGCGGCGCTGCCGCGGTCGGCCCGTCCCGGACTGGCGGACGGGCTGGTCGAGCGCCTGGTTCGGGCCGGAAGGATCGTCGTCGAGGGCAAGGTGGCGCGGCTGCCGGACTTCGAGCCCCAGCTGTCGAGCGCCGAGGCGGAGCTCGCGCGTCGCCTCGAGCGGCTGTTGGCGGACGCGGGGCTCGAGGGTCCAGAGACGGACGATCTGACCGCGCAGGCCGGCGGGCGCCCCGAGACCCGGGCGGTCCTCGACTTCCTGGCGTCCGAAGGCCGGGTCCGGCTCCTGGGCGACGCGTACTGGACGAGCGCGTCCGCCCTCGATCGCGCGGCCGAGCGACTCGTCGACGCCTTCGGGGGTCGCGAGGGACTCGGGCCCGCCGACTTTCGCGACGTGCTTCCAGTGACCCGCAAGCGCCTGATCCCGATTCTGGCCCACTTCGACGCCCTCGGCGTGACGCTGCGCCGAGACGGCGGTCGCAGCGTGGCGAAGGAACCGCCGTGAATCGGAGCGGCCGGCGGACGAGCGCGCGCCGATCGCTCCGCGATGCAACCTTTCTCCGCGGCAGGGGTACGAACGGAGCGAGGCGCCGAGTCGCGCTCGCGCCGGTCGCGGGGCCCCGACCGGGTCCCGGCTCCGGTCCGCGCGAGCGAGCGCGTCGCCTTCGAGATCGCTTGACGGCGGAACGCGGCGGCGAGTAGGTTGTCAACCCCCGAAGCGCGAAATCGGGTTCTACGGAGGTTCCCGCGCGCCGCCCGGGAGCCCGGCGGACGGCGCGGGCGCGAACGCGCGACCGGACCTTCGCGGACCGATCCCATGGAGGTGGGCGGATACTGTGAGACGCACCCTATGCGCAGCGGCTTGCCTTCTCGCGTTCGACTTCGTCGCGGCCGCCGCGCAAGCGCCGCCCCCGGTGCGCGACGAGCGCGACGCCGGATTCTCGCTCGAGCAGAACTACCCCAATCCGTTCAATCCCGAGACGCGGATCCCGTTCCAGCTGAAGGAGTCCCTCTTCGTCGAAGGGGAGCCCGTCAGGGTGTCGGTCAGGATCCTGAACATCCTGCAGCAGTTCGTCGCGGCGCCCGTGGCGCTGGGCGTTCCCGGCGGCCAGGGGCTGCCGCTGATGCAGATCGAGTACGCGGCGCCGGGCCGCTACGAAGCGTACTGGGACGGACGCGACCGCAGCGGCGAGCCCGTGGCTTCCGGCGTGTACTTCGTCCAGATGCTCGTCGCCGGCCACGATCCGGTCTGGCGCAAGATGTTCGTCACCAAGTGAACCCAGGGGGGCCGAGCGAGGTCCCTTGAGGCCGTCGGGGCCTCGGACGCGAACCGTCGCCCCCGTGTGCGCGAAGGCGCGGCCGCGGATGCGGGGTCAGACCCCCTTTCGGTCGAAGAGGCCGAAGAGCGCCTCCGGCGACTGGATCGCGGCGAGCTTGGCCGGCACGTCGGGCGCGCGGGCGAACTGGGCGATTCGGCCCAGCACCGGCAGGTACTGAACCGACACCTCGACCGGCGGAGCCACGATCAGGAAGAGGTGGCGAACCGGACGCCCGTCCACGGCGCCGAAGTCCACGCCGGCCCGGTGGCCCCCGTAGGCCAGCCCCAGGCGGTTCACCGCGAGCGAGCGACAGTGCGGAATCGCGACGCCCCGGCCGATGCCGGTCGAGCCCAGCTTCTCGCGTCTGCGCACGGCGCGCGAGAGCGCCCGCCGCGACCGGTCGTCGAGACCGAGCAGCGCGACGAGCGCGTCGAGCGCCTCCGCCTTGTCGTCCCCCGCCAAGTCGAGGTCGACGCTCCCGGGAGCCAGAAAATCGCTGATTCGCATGGCTCGCAAGGTAATCCGGTCCGTCCGAATTCGGCTACCGGTCGGGGCTTGGGGCCGCAAGCGGTCTTCGAGTGGGACCGAGACCCCTTCCGAGCATCCAGGGCCGAACCTCGAGTCCCGGAGTCGGCCGACGGTGTAAATTGGCCCCATGAAGACGATGCCGTTTTCGGTCCCCGAGAGTCCGGAGACCCCGCTCTTTCTGGCCCCGCAGGCCGGCGTGTCGGAGAGTCCGTTCCGCCGGCTGTGCCGGTCGTTCGGGGCCGACGTCGTGCTGACGGAGTTCGTGAGCGCCGACGGGATCGTTCGCGGCAACGGGCGCACGGCCAAGTATCTGCGCTTCGACGACGAGGAACGGCCCATCGGAATCCAGATCTTCGGGGCCGATCCGGCCACCATGGCCGAGGCGGCCGCCTTCGTGACCGAGGTCCACGCTCCCGACTTCGTGGACATCAACTTCGGCTGTCCGGTCAAGAAGGTCGTGAAGCGAAACGGGGGATCGGGCTGCCTGCGCGACCTGAAGCTCGTGGCGCGCGTGGTGCGGGCTGTCCGCGACGCCACGCCTCTTCCGGTCACGACGAAGATCCGCTCCGGCTTCGACGAGTCCACTCGCGATCCCGTCCGCATCGGATCGACGTGCCAGGACGCGGGCGCGTCGATGGTGACGCTGCACCCGCGCACCCGTTCCGACATGTACTCCGGGCGAGCGCGGTGGGACGAGATCGCGGCCCTGCGTCGCGCGCTGGACGTCCCCGTGATCGGCAACGGCGACGTTCGCTCGGGCGAGGACGCGCTCCGGATGAAGACGACCACCGGATGCGCCGGCGTCATGATCGCCCGCGGGTCGCACGGCGCGCCCTGGCTGTTTCGGCAGTCGAGGGCCGCGCTGGACGGGGCGCGGCCTCCCGGCGAGCCGGACGCGCGCGCTCGCTTCCGAATCTGCGTGCGCCACGCCCGCAACGCCGTGGCGTTCGAGCCCGACCGCGACAAGGCGATCCGAGAGTTTCGCAAGCACCTGGGATGGTACACCAAGGGGCTCTCGGACGGCCGCCGTCTGCGTCAACGGCTCTTCCAGGTGCGCGACCTGGAGGAGGTCGAGTCGGTCCTTGACGCCTACCTGAACGGGAGCGCGAACGGGTCGCGCTCGTAGCGTCCGCGCTCTCGCAGACGGGCGCCTCGGTCTCCCGCCCCGACGGAGCGCGGGGTCGGGCGACCGTCGTTCCGCCGGACGCGAGCGATCTCCCGGATCGGAACTCGCCTTCGGTGTGGTCGTCGATTGTTCCGAGGGACGAACGATCGCAAGCTCCGCCCCTCGTTGAGCTGTGCGCGACGATCATGACGGGCGGCGATCACTCCATGAGAGCGATCATTGGATCTGCCGAATTATGCCGGGGGCTGCGGTTGGCGATCCGTACCCTGGAGCGGCGAACCTACGCTCCGCCACGAACCGCTTCCGCGGAATCTCTCGGTTTCGTCGATTTGCCTCCGTGGACGCTGGGTTCCGCGCACCACTGTCGGCGCAGCAGCGCGAGCGACGGCAGGATCGACTCCGGAAGTTCAAGCAGGTCCACGAGCACGACTCGATCTAAATCGGCCCGCACCTCGTCGCGATAGGCTTCGTTGGCGGGCAGCAGGGCGCGGTCTCTGAACTCCTCGAAAATCGCCTTGGCTCTCCGCAGCCGCGTCGACGAAAGCTCGCGGCAGTCGAGAACGGGCCGGTCCGGAAGCCGGGAGATCGTCGTCGACGCCCGTCCCTGTTGCTGTCGCGAACCCTTCCACCAAGACGACATGAGTCCCAGCGTCGTGTTGGCCCACAGGGCGAGGGCGCATTCCCAGTCGGCGACCTCCGGCAGAAAACTCGGCCATGCGCGCCCGCCGATCACGGGTTCCGGCGTCATGCACGCCGCCAGGCTCTGCGAGTTGACCCGGAAGTCCAGGTTGAAGTGCAGGCGACCCGCCGCCGCGTTCCAAACGGCCACCGCGCGATCGTCGCAACCGTCGCGGACGCGACCCGCCCGGTCGGGATCCACGACGAGACGGCGCTCTCGCGACGCTTGATGAGCCCAAAGGACCGGATACGTCGGCGGCTGTTCCGCGTCGGCCAAGGCGACGATGTCGAACGGCCCGCGCGAGCCTCCGTCGGGTTGTCTCCCGTTGATGTCCCGATGGACTGGACCGCGCGTTCCCAACTCGCCGAGCGCCGTCATCGGGATCTCCAGCGACCCGGATTGACGGGGCAGTCGGAGCTGTTGGGCTTCCAACTCGCGCATCGTCCCGACCAGGTCCGGATTCGCCACTCCCGCCGCGCCGCAGTCGGCCAGCGAGTCCTCCACGTAGCTTCCCACCGCGCCCTCGCCAACGTGCAGCCAGCCCGTGCTCGGAGAGCCGGACTCGACTCGCCCGCGGATCGCGCGCGCCACTTCGGCCGCCTCGAGAAGACTCTTCGGCCGACGGCGGAGATTCACGAACAGCGCCCTGCCGTCGCCCGCTGCGCCTGCCCGCGCCTTCCTGCCGATCAGCAGGACCTCGGCCATCCCCGTGTCCGCCGAGAACGCCCGGCTCGTGCTCCCCGTCGCCGCGATGCCGACCACCACGACGTTCTCGTACTCCGCCGCGATCAGCTCCCGCGCCGACTTCCAGGAGCCGCCCTGCGCGAACGACGCCGGGAGAACCAGCGCGACGACGCCTCCGGGACGCGTCTTGACGTGCGCGAGATCCACGAAATACGACGCCAGTCCGGCATTGCCGTGGCCCGCCCTCGACCCCGGTCGCTGGCGAATGCGCTTCAGTCGTTTCGACATCGCGCGCTGTTCGGCCCTCGCCGTGTCGAACCCGGCGAACGACGGCACCGGCACGTCCGTCGCTTCGTGGTTCGTCGGGCGCGTGAACGGCGGGTTCATGATCGCGAGGTCCAGCGATCCATGTTCGACGTCGACGTTCACGTCGTCCACGGCGGCCCGGTCGCCCCGCGCCTGCGTCTGTCCCGTTCCGAACAGCGCGTACGCGATATGTCCCTCGTCCAGGAGATCCAGCGACCCGATGGCTGCGGCGTGTTGTCGACCTTCGGGCTGCTCCCCGTAGGGCATCGTGTACACCCGCGTGCCCGCGAAGGTCACGCTCGGGTGCGCCGCCGACAGGTTCGACGCCGTCAGGTGCGTCGCCGCCGGCATGATGTCCGCCGCCACCAGAGCGCGCTCCATCATCCCAGCGTGCAGATCGGCGTCGTCCCGTCCGGTGCGTCGGTACCGTCCGAGCACGCTGTGATAGGCCGCCAGCAGAAGGGCTCCGGTTCCGCAGGCGAGGTCCCCGATCCGCAGCGCCCGAATCGACGAAGCGTTGTCCCAGCGCACGTCCAGTTCCGAAACCGCGAGTTCGGCGAGCAACGCGGCCGAGGTGGGCAGCGTGTAGAAGGTGGCGAGGAACTTCCGGTCGACGATCAGGCTCTGGAACATGCGCCCGGAAAGGTCGTTCAGGCTGGTCGCGCCGATCTCGGAGAGCTCCTGAGCGGCGGCCACGAGCCGGTCCATGACGACGCGAAAGGCGCGATCGCGAATTTCGATGACCAGCTTGATCGCGACGCTGAAGATCGGCCAGTAGTTGATCCTGAGGATGCGCCGCCAGCACTTGAGGAGCTTCGACTTCGAGATGCCGCCCAGTTCGCCTCGGAGGCTCTCGAAGTCCGGTATGCCGTGATGTCCGACGAGGGTCGCGTGGAACACGGCGGCGTTGGCGACGATCGCCATGGCCATTCGCGAGGTCTGCTTCCCTTCCTCCTGATGGAGCAGGGCGGCCATCCGCTCGAGGCTCTCGCCGAAGATCGGCAGCGCGTCGCGCCGCAGGACGTTGGCAGACTGACTGATCCCCTCCTCGAGGACGGTGAGCCCTTGGGCGATCAACCGCTCGGAAAGCGACACCTGTTCGACGACGACCGCGAGGTCGTCGACGCTCCCTTGGAGCCAGCCCTCTCGAGGCCATCGCTTGCGTCCGTGCGCATCGCCGGAAAGGACGCACCACTCCAGGTCCGCGGAGTCGATCGCCTCTCTCGGGTCGTCGCACGCTCGAAGGCCGGCGTCGTACTTCACGGCGATCGCCTGTTCGATCGGATGGCCCGTTCCCGCCAGCCTCTTCCCGAGCCTCGCGACGGCTTCGCCCTCGACCTGGGCAGCGGGCGCGAACTCGGCTTCGAGCGCGATCGGGGCGGTTCCCTCGAGATCGACCAGGACGTCGGGTTGCAGGGACGCCGCTCGCATGAAGACGCCGGTCCGCTCCGCACGAGCCCGCCATCGCGGATGCTTGGCGTTCAAAACGCTCGCCAACGCCGCGTTGATTTGGGGTTCTGCATTGCCAGTCATGGACTTAAGGGCTCGCCTCGTACATCGAGTCGTTCGTGAACCCGCCGCCTTTCTCCAAAGGAACTCTACACCCTCGTCGATGCCCGAACAACGCGGCCGACGGCTCCGAGTTGACCGACGCGATCAGTGTCCGGGGCGGACTCGTGGCGGACGACCGAGTCGGCGAGCAGTCCGCCGTCCGCACGTCGATCTCGGGGACGGCCGCGCAGCCCTCTGCACGCTGGGCGAGACGTGCGGCGCCGAACCCGACGCGCTCGGCCAAGGACGCGGAGGCGTGTCCGGTGGATGCAGATGCACCGCTCCGTGTACGCGCGGTCGCGGCCCATCGCGAGGAAGGCGTTCTCAAATGTCGCATCATGTGAAAGATTTTACCTATGCAACCGGTCCCATGCAAGTCCGCGCCCGATCCGCGCAACCGGGCGTCGAGCTCTTGCTTCGATGTCCCGCTCGCAGTGTTCAAAGCTCCAGCGTGCACAGCTTTTCGTGATCGAAGCGAGGCCTTCGCGTCCGTGCACGCAGGGCGTCGAAGCGGGTCGACGTCGCCTGACGCGTACGCATCTCGTTGCAGTCGACCGATGTCGGAAATGACATGCATATGCGGCATTCGCCGACGCCGCGTTCGGCTTCGCCTGCGACGGAGGTCCCGACGAGCGAGTTCGAAGGACGGAGCGACGGCGTTGTCCGCGATGGTCGAGGCGCTCGTCGTGCGAGTTGGGCGACCGATCCGGATCGGCAGGCGAGCGCGAGAGCGTTCGCCGCGCGGGGCCGGACAGGCGGGCTTCGCCCGCCCCGGTTGACGCGGCTTGGACGCTGCGTCAGCTTGCAGAGCCGGAATCGGGCGCGATCCCCCCGAGAGTCCCAGCCACGCAACCGTCGCCGCCGCATGTACAACTTTCTTCTCTTCGTGCTGGTCTTGGACGGCCTCTTTCTCGGGGTCGTGATCCTGCTCCAGTCCGGCAAGGGCGGCGGGCTGGCCGCCATGGGCGGCGGCGCAGCGGCCACGGACGTCCTGGGCGGCCGTCAAGCCACCACGTTGTTGACTCGCGCGACGTGGGTCGCGGGGTCCGCCTTCATGGCCCTTTCGCTCGTGTTGGCCATCATGTCGTCGCGGTCCAACGCGCCGACCTCCGTGCTGGAAGGGATCGGCGCGCCCGCCGCGACCGTTCCCGAGCCGTTGGTGCCGCCTGTCGGAGTCGTCCCGCCGGTAGGCGGCGAGGCTGCCCCGGAGGGCGGGTCCGCGCCCCCGGACGCGTCGAACGCGGGCGGGAGCGAAAACGAGCCACCCGAAGGCTCCAGCGATTAGCCGGCTTCGGGTGGTCGCCGCCCGGTGACGCGAACCGCCGCAGGGGCGTCGCTTTCGGAAGCGCCGTCGTCGCTTGGCGCCGCCGTCGCCAAGGATCTGCTGTTTCAGAGCTTTCAGGCCCGCCGCCTCGAGGCGCGCGTACGGGACTTGGCCCGGTCCGGGGAGCTGTCCGGCGCTTGGCGGGACTTTCGCGTCGATCCGCGTTCCGCAGTCGCGGCTCGGGCGATGCGCGCCACTTCGGACGGCCGAGGGGACGTGTGCGCGCCCGGTCCGCTGGCGCCGGGCCCCGCTCTTGCCTTCGGCGCCACGCCGCTCGAGTTCCTGCGCCACGTGGGCGTCCGCGGGACCGCGCCTGCCGCGGCGCGGACCGGAGGGACGACGTGGACCGACGGGCGCCGGGGCCTGATGGGCGACGCCGGACCCAGAGGGACGATGACCCAGGTGCTCGCCGGAGTCGCGCTCGCCTTCAGGCAGCGCGGAGAGGATCGGGTGGCGCTCGTCTTCGAGGAGCCCGCCGCAGTGGAATCCGGCGCGTGGCACGAGGGCCTCAACCTGGCCGGCGTGCTGAAGGCGCCCATGATTCTGGCGCTGGCGGCCCCGCGGCCCTCCGCGACGAGGGTTGCGCCGCCGCTCGACGTCGAGGCGCTCGGCGCCAGCTACGGCGTGGCCGTCGCGCGGTTGGGCGCCGAGTCCTATCGCGTTCTTTTCGAGGCGTTTCGGACGGCGCGGGAGCGAGCGTCCCGCGGCGACGGCCCCGTGCTCGTCCAGCTGGATCCCGTCGCGCGTTCGGAGACGTGGGCCGCGCACGACGCCTTCCTGGAGAGCGCCGACGTTCGCGCCCGCCTTTCGGAGGCGGACGTCGCCGCGCTCGAACGGGCCGCGGCGGCCGGCGTCGAGCACGCGGCGAGCCGATTGGGCCGGGAGCCCGGCCCCGGCCCGGAAAGCGCCCTCGCCGAAGTGTGGACCGGCCGCCGGGCGGCCGAGCCGTGGACGCGGGCCGACGACCCGTCGCCCGATCGCCCCTCATGGGTGGGTCTCGAGGACGAAGAGCTCGAAAGGGCCCATGTCCCCTGACCTTCCCGAGCAGGTTTCGCGCTCCCGCGCGGGCCAGCCGGTCACCTTTCTGGAGGCGATCGCCGAGGCGCTCTGGGAGGAGATGGAGCGCGACGAACGCGTGTTCCTCATGGGCGAGGACATCGGCGCCTACGGAGGCGCGTTCAAGCTGACCCAGGGGTTTCTGGGGCGTTTCGGGCCGAATCGGGTGATCGACACGCCGATTTCGGAGGCCGGGTTCACGGGAGCGGCCGCGGGCGCCGCTCACATGGGGCTCAGGCCCGTCGTCGAAATGCAGTTCATGGACTTCGTCTCGCCGGCGTACGACGTGCTGACCAACTACGTCGCCACGTCGCTGTACCGGGGCGCCGGGCCGCTGCCCCTGGTCGTGCGCGGCCCCGTGGGCGGCGGGAATCGGGGCGGGCCCTTCCACTCGCAGAACGTGGAGATGGCGTTCTTCCACACGCCGGGCCTCAAGATCGTGTATCCGTCCACTCCCAGGGACGCGAAGGGACTGCTGAAGAGCGCGATTCGCGACGACGACCCGGTCCTCTTCGAGGAGCACAAGGGCCTCTACCGGGCGCCCCACTGTCGCGAGACGCTGCCCCGCGACGACTTCGTCGTGCCTCTGGGGCGCGCGCGAACGGCGCTCGAGGGCGAGGACCTGACCATCGTGACCTACGGGCTGATGGTCCACCGCAGCCTCGACGCGGCGGCCGAGTTGGCCCGCGACGGCGTTCGGGTCGAGGTGATCGACCTGCGCACTCTCCTGCCCCTGGACGAGGACGCCGTCGTCGCTTCGGTCCAAAAGACGGGAAAGCTCCTCGTGGTCCACGAGGACACGCGCACGGGAGGCATCGCCGGCGAGATCGCGATGCGCGTGAACGAGCGTGCGTTCGAGTGGCTGGACGGCCCGATTCTGCGGGTCGCGGCGATCGACTCCCCGGTCCCGTTCAGTGGCGAGCTCGAGGACTACTTCCTTCCGTCCGTAGCCGATGTGGCGACCGCGGCGCGTTATCTTTCCAGGTACTGAAGCACACTCTGACGACGTCCCCCGCGGGACCGTCATGGAGCGAAGCGTCCGTGTCGAGAATCGAAGTTCCCATGCCCCAGATGGGCGAGTCCATCGCCGAGGGCACCGTGTCGAAATGGCTCAAGGCGGTGGGCGACTCCGTCGAGCGCGACGAGCCCATCCTCGAGGTCTCGACCGACAAGGTCGACGCCGAGATCCCGTCGCCCTCGGCCGGCGCGCTGGCCGAAATCCTGGTCGCCGAAGGCCAGACCGTCGAGGTCGGCACCGTCGTCGCGTACATCGAAGAAGCCGGAGCGAACGCTCCGACGGCCGCAGGCGCGCCGGCGCCGGCGACCGGCTCGGAATCCCCAGTGGCCGTCTCGCCGAACTCGCGCGAGGCCGGATCGGCGCCCGTCTCCTCCGCTGGGGCCGACGCGCCCGAGGCGACGCCCGCCGGGGGGACGGAGAAGGAGGTGGCGTGCACCGCCACCAGCGAGGAGCGGCTCCGGACCCGCTCGACGCCGGTCGTCCGGCGGATCGCCGCCAAGGCGGGCGTGGACATCGAGCGAGTCCCCGGCACCGGTCACCAAGGGCGGGTCACGAAGCAGGACATTCTCGCCTACATCGAGGCTCGCGAGGACCGCTCGACCGCGGGCGACGGAGCGGCGGAGACGGGGCGACGCGCTCCGGCGCCCGCCGCGCCGGACCGAAGCGTCGCGCCGGTCCCGGATCGGCCGAAGACGGGAGCCCCCGCGGTCGCGCCGGCGCCCACCGGCGACGATTTGTGGCGTCGCTTCCACGGCGAGGTCGAGCACCCCGTCTTCCCGGTTCGCGAAGAGGATCGGGTCGAGAAGATGGACAAGGTGCGTCGTCTCACGGCCGAGCACATGGTGTTGGCCAAGAGGATCGCCTCGCACGTCCATTCGATCGTCGAAATCGACTTCGGCGCCGTCGACGCGATGCGGCGGCGCAATCGGGAGCGCTGGGCGAAGCGCGGCGCCAGGGTGTCCTACACGGCCTTCGTGGCCTGGGCGTGCTCGCGCATCCTGAGGGACTTCCCCAGCGTCAACGGGACCATCTCGGGCGAGAACGTCGTCTACCGGGGAGCGGTCAATCTGGGCATGGCGGTCGACCTCGATCCCGGCCTCATCGTGCCCGTGATCCACAACGCCGACGACCTGAGCCTGGTGGGGACGGCGCGGAAGATCGTGGACCTCGCGACGCGGGCCAAGTCCAGACAGCTGTCGCCGGGAGAGATCCAGGGCGCGACCTTCACGATCACGAATCCCGGCGTGCTGGGGACCATGGTGGGCATGCCGATCATCCCGAAGGGAACGTCGGCGATTCTGGGCACGGGGTCGATCGAGAAGCGGGTCGCGGTCGTCACCGACCCGACCACGCGTGAGGACTACATGGCGATTCGCAAGCGCTCCTACTTCTCGCTCGGGTACGACCATCGCCTGGTCGACGGCGCGGACTCGGCCCGGTTCCTCTCGAGGCTCAAGGAGCTGCTCGAGGACTTTCCCGAGGACGCCTGAAGGGCGGACTCGCGTTGGGCGTCGCCGGGACCGGCCGGGACGCGCCTGCGTGGGCGCGCCGGACTCTGGCCGCGCGCTGGCTGGGTCGCGTCGACTACCCGAGCGCGCTCGAGACGCAGGCGGAGCTGGTCGAGAAGCGTCGTCGGGGCGAGGTCCCCGACACGTTGCTGCTGCTGGAGCACCCGCACGTCGTCACGATCGGGTCGAGCGGACGACCGAGCGACGTGCTGCTGTCGAGCGCCGAGCTGAGCGCCCGCGGCATCGACGTGCATCGCGTGGGGCGCGGCGGCGAGGTCACCTACCACGGTCCCGGGCAGCTGGTGGGATATCCGGTGCTGGACCTCAAGCCCGACGCGAAGGACCTCCACCTCTACCTGCGGCGCCTGGAGCGGGCGCTGATCGCGGCGCTCTCCGACTTCGGCGTCGTCGGGACGCGCGGCCCGGCCACGGGCGTCTGGGTCGACGGAGCCAAGGTGGCCTCGATCGGCATCCGGGTCTCCTCGGGCTGGATCACGTCGCACGGTTTCGCGCTGAACGCGAGCACCGACCTCGAGTACTTCGACGCGATCGTCCCCTGCGGCGTCCGTCGACCGAGGATCGCGAGCGTCAGCCGACTTCTGGGCCGACGGGTCTCGCCGCGCGACATGGCCCCAGGGGTGGCCCGCGCCGTGGCTCGAGCGTTCGGCTACGGAGCCGCGCCCGACGTCGACCTTCAGGCGTCGGGCGGCGCGGACTCGAAGATCCGCCAGTAGCGGTCGCGCTCCTCGCGCTCCCGATTCAGCCACTCGACGAATCCGGACGGAACCGGCCGGTGGGCCCGGGACTGCTCGCGAGCCGCCCGCTGGGCCAGCGAGTCGGCGTACTCGTTGCGGGGGTCGCCCGCGTGCCCCTTCACCCACGCCCACTCGATCTCGTGCATCGAGATCGCCTCGTCCAGCCGTCGCCAGAGGTCGAGATTGCGAACCGCGCCGCCCTTGCGCTTCCAACCCCGGCGCTTCCAGCCGGGCATCCACACGGACGCGCCCTGGACCAGGTAGGTCGAGTCGGAGACGAAGCGGACGCGGCAGCGTTCCTCGAGCGCGCCTAGGGCCAGGATCGCGCTGGAGATCGCCATCCGGTTGTTCGTCGTCGATCGCTCCGACGTCCAGACGTCCCGGCGCTCCCACTCCTCGCCCTCCCAGCGCTCGAGCAGGGCGGCCGCGCCTCCCGGCCGTTCCCGACCCGGGAACTGGTTGCCGATGCAGGACTCGTCGGCGTGGATCCGGACCCACGGGGCGGTCGCGTTCATGTCTCGAGGGCTCTTCCAGGGCGCGGCGGGGCGTCGGGGGAGGCGCCGGCGCTCGGCCCCGCGGCGGCCCAGCGCGCATCAACGGTAGCGAAACCGCGGGCGCGGCGTTGACGCCGCCCGCCCGGTCCGTGAGTTTCCCGGCATGATTCGCCCGGGAGGACCCGTCGGCGCGGACGCGTCCGCCTATCTGCTGCTGGAGGACGGGCGGCGCTTTTCGGGGCGTTCGCTGGGCGAGCGGGGAACGGCGATCGGCGAAGTCGTCTTCAACACGTCGATGACCGGGTATCAGGAAGTGCTCACCGACCCTTCCTACGCCGGTCAGCTGGTGACGATGACCTACCCGCTGGTGGGGAACTACGGCGTCTGCGACGAGGACGTCGAGTCGACCGGTCCCCAGGTCGCGGGCTTCGTCGTGCGGGAGGCCGCCCGCGCGCCGAGCTCCTGGCGCGGCAGCGAGACCCTGGGCGACTATCTTTCGCGCCACGGCGTGGTCGGGCTCGAGGACGTGGACACGCGCGCCCTCACCCTCCACATCCGGGACCGGGGCGCCATGCGCGGCGCCGTCGCGCCCGCCTCGACGCCGCGGGACCGGCTCCTGGAGCGTATCCTCGCGTCTCCGCGGATGGAGGGGTTGGACCTCGCGCGCGCGGCCTCGACGGAGGAGACCTACGTCGTTCCCGCCGCGGGCCCCGAGCGCCACCACGTCGCGACGCTCGATCTGGGCGTCAAGGCGTCGTCGCTCCGGCTCCTCGCCGAGCGGGGCTGTCGGGTGACCGTTCTGGCCGCGACAGCCGCGGCCCGCGACGTCCTGGCTCTCGACCCCGACGGCCTTTTTCTCTCGAACGGACCGGGCGATCCGGCCGCCGTCGCGCGCGTGGCCGCGACCGTCCGGGACGTCGCCGCGCGGGGCGTGCCCGTGTTCGGCATTTGCCTGGGCCACCAGCTGATCGCCCGCGCGTTCGGAGGCTCGACGTTCAAGCTTCCCTTCGGGCACCGAGGCAGCAACCATCCGGTCCGGAACCGCCGCGACGGCACTGTCGAGATCACGGCCCAGAACCACGGATTCGCGGTGCGCGGCGGAGCGGGGGACGAAGTGCCCGGCGCGCCCGAGCTGCGCGTCACGCACACCAATCTCTACGATGGAACGGTGGCCGGAATCGCGCACCGGAGATGGCCGGTGCTGGCCGTCCAGTACCACCCGGAGGCGGGGCCCGGACCTCACGACGGCAACTATCTGTTCGACGAATTCGTATCGATGATGGCGACGGCGCGCGCGGCCACTTGACGATGTCGGTCGACGGGCGTCAACTTGCAGACACGCCGCGAGCCCGCCGCGCAGCGGGAAGCACGCATTTCAGTCCCGGGTCCAGCGCCTGCGGCGCCCCGACCCGCTCACGGAGATTTCGATGACGAAAGCCGACCTCGTAGACCAGGTGGCGAAGGCGATCGGGCCGGGGATCACGAAGAGAGAGTGCGCCCTGGTGGTCGACGGGTTTCTCAACGCGGTGAAGCAGGCGCTCGCCCAGGGGAACAACATCGAGATTCGGGGGTTCGGGACGTTCAAGGTCCGGCACCGGAAGCCGCGCCTGGGCCGCAATCCGAGGACGGGCGAGCCCGTTCCGGTGCCTGCGCGGGCGACGGCCGTCTACAAGCCCTCGAGGCTGTTGCGGGCGAAGATGGTCCACCTCGACCCCCCCGCTCAGGACCCGACCTCCTCCGGCTTCGGCGGAGGGTCCTCCTAGGGACCGGAGCCGCCCTTGGAAGTCACGGTGCGTCTGTTCGCGGCCCATCGGGAGTCGACCGGCGCGTCGCGCGTCGCCGTCGTCCTGCCCGAGGGAAGCACCGTCGCTTCCCTGGTGGCCGCGCTCCGGGCGCGCGGCGAGGGTTGGGCGTCGCTGCCCGAGTCCGGCGCCGTGGCGGTGAACCGCCGCTACGCGACGTCCGCCACCGCGCTGGCCGACGGCGACGAGGTCGCCCTGATCCCCCCCGTCGCCGGCGGATGACGGGCGAGGCCGACGACGACCTTCCGGAGCGCGAGGCGACGATGACCTTCAGCGAGGTGACGACGGCGCCCATCGAGCCCGTTCGCGTGCTGCGACGGGCGGGGGCCGACGGAGACGGCGCCGTGGTCCTTTTCCTGGGCACGGTCCGCTCGAGCAACCAAGGACGGCCCGTCGGCGGCATGACGTACGAGGGGTACCTCGAGATGGCGAGGGAGCAGCTCGCCGAGATCGTGGGCGAGGCGGCCGAGCGCTCGGGCAGCGACCGGCTGGCCGCGGTGCATCGCCTGGGCAGCCTCGACGTCGGCGAAGTCAGCGTCGCCGTCGCCGTGTCGACTCCGCATCGCCGCGAGGCCTTCGCCGCCGCGCGGTACGTGATCGACGAAGTCAAGAAGCGGCTCCCGATCTGGAAGAAGGAGCGCTACCTGGACGGCGAGCCCCGTTGGCTCGAGGGGCGAGCGCCGGGCGCGCGGGCGGGGGATCCGGCGTGAGCGCCCGAGCGACCCTCGAGGGCCGGAGCGCCGCCCGGGTCTCCGAGCCCCCCGACGACGCCATGGTGGACGGTTTCGGGCGCAGGGTCGAGTACCTGCGCGTCTCGGTGACCGACAAGTGCAATCTGCGGTGCGTGTACTGCATGCCCGAGGAGGGCCTGCCTTGGCTGAAGCGCGCCGAGATCCTGAGCTACGAGGAGATCGCCGAAGTCGTGCGCGTCATGGCGGGGATGGGTCTTCGCCGCGTGCGGCTCACCGGGGGCGAGCCGCTCGTGCGCCGCGACCTGCCCAGGCTGGTCGACATGCTCGCGCGCGTCGACGGCATCCGCGACGTCGCGCTCTCCACCAACGCCGTCCTGCTCGCGCCGGTCGCGCGCCGACTTCGCGACGCCGGAGTCTCGCGGGTCAACGTCTCGCTGGACTCGCTCGTTCCCGAGCGGGCGGACGCCATCGCGCGCCGGCCCGGCGCCCTGGCCAGGGCGCTCGAGGGCCTGGACGCGGCCCACGCCGCGGGATTCGATCCGATCAAGATCAACGTCGTGCTGATGCGCGGCCGCAACGACGACGAGATCGGCGCGTTCGCCGAGCTCACGAGGTCCCGCCCGCTGCACGTGCGGTTCATCGAGGTCATGCCCACGGCGTCGAACCTGGAGTTGAGCGCCGACTTCCTGTCCTGCGACGAGGCGCTGGCGGCGGTGCGTTCGCTGGGCGAGCTCGAGCCCGCGGACGGCCCGCCGGGGAACGGACCCGCCACCTACTACCGGCTCCCCGGCGCCGAGGGCACGATCGGCGCGATCACGCCGATGAGCCACAACTTCTGCGGCAGCTGCAACCGGATGCGCCTGACGGCGGACGGGCAGCTGCGGCCCTGTCTCTTCGGCGCCCTGCAGACGCCCCTGCGGGACGCCCTCAGGGCCGGAAGGCCGCTCGAGCCCCTGATTCGCGAGACGTTGCGCGTCAAGCCGGAGAGACACGCGTTGGTGCGCGGCTCGGCCGTCGGTTCGGGCGGCCTGATCGCGCTTTCCCAGACCGGGGGATGACGGGCTCGGCTCTCGCCGGCGATTCGCCTCGTCTCGCGGAGAACTTCAACTCACGCCATAGGATCGGAGCATGACCAACAAAATCACCGTCGTCGGAGCGGGTCACGTGGGCGAAGTGTGCGCCCAGCGCTTGGCCGAAAAGGAGCTGTGCGAGGAAGTCGTCCTCATCGACGTCGTCGAGGGCGTGGCCGAGGGGAAGGCCCTAGACCAGTGGCAGAGCACGCCCGTCGAGGGTTTCGACACGCGCCTCGTCGGCGCCTGCGACTACGGCCCGGCCGAAGGGTCGGACCTCTTCGTCGTCACGGCCGGGATCGCGCGCAAGCCGGGGATGAGCCGGGACGACCTGCTGCGCACCAACGCCGGCATCGTCGCCTCGGTGGGCAGGGAGATCGCGCGCGCGGCGCCGGACGCCGTGGTGATCGTGGTCTCGAACCCCTTGGACGTCATGGCCTACGTGGCCAAGGAAGCGACCGGATTCCCGAGGGAGCGCGTGGTCGGGATGGCCGGCGTTCTGGACACGGCCCGCTTTCGGGCGTTCATCGCCATGGAGCTCGACGTGAGCGTGCAGGACGTCCAGGCCATGGTCCTGGGCGGCCACGGAGACACGATGGTGCCGCTGCTCTCGTGCACGGCGGTGAGCGGCATACCGGTCGACCGCCTGATCGACCGGGAACGCCTGGACGAGCTGGTCGTCCGGACCCGCAACGGCGGGGCGGAGATCGTCGCGCACCTGAAGACCGGCAGCGCCTACTACGCGCCCTCGGCGGCCGCCGTGCAGATGGTCGAGGCGATCGTCAGGAACCAGCGCCGCGTCCTCCCGGCGGCCGCCTACCTGGAGGGCGAGTACGGGCAGGAGGGGATCTACCTGGGCGTGCCGTGCAAGCTGGGCGCCGGAGGGCTCGGAGAGATCGTGCAGGTCGACCTCGACGCCGAAGAGCGAGAGGCCCTGAAGCGGAGCGCCGAGCACGTTCGGGGCACGATGGCCCGGCTGTAGGAGGCCGCCCGGAGGCCTCCGACCTCAGGGTCTCCGGAACGTCTCCGGGTCGACGGGCGGGTTCAGGACGAAGTCGTCCGTCGCGAGGATCTTCCAGATCCTGCCGCGCGCGTCGAGGTGCACGCGCCTGCCCGCGAACACGTACCCGTCGACCTCCCGGACGTCCTCCCAGTAGGTGCGGTTCACGTTCTCGCGGCCCTCTTCGCGGTACCCGATCGAGACGGGCATGGCGCGGTCGTCCCGGAACGCGTAGAACCAGGTGTCGCTGTGGTCGCCCACGCCTTCGCCGAAGGTGACGCGGACCTGGCGGAGACCTTCCTCGTCGACGCCGTCGTAGTGCAGGAGGACCCCGGGGTCCTTCAGCTTGAACGGCAGTCCGATCCAGTAGTGGACGTCTCCGGAGACGTAGCGGGCTTCGTCGTAGTCCTTGTCGCCCGGTCCGAGCGGCTCGCCGTTCATCGCCGCCCACTCGACGTGGCCGTCGAACCCGTGCTGGATGAAGTCGTCGCCTTCCCACCGCTCGATCCTGGCGGCCTCGCCGGACCCGAGGCGCGCGATCGTGACGTAGCGGGGTCGCGCGCGCTTCATCCTTCCGCTCTCCGGGTCCCAGATCTCGGTGGTGAGCGTGAACGAGGCGCTGGTCAGCCGCCGATGGACCTCCATGCCGCCCAGCGCCTCGATCCAGCCGTCGACCAGCGACTCGGCCGTCGGGTCGTCCGCGACCTCGCGACTCCCGTCGCGAACGCTCCACCCGACCAGAACCGCCACCGCCAGAACGGCGCCGACTCCGATTCCCGCATTCGTCCTCATCGCGTCTCCTCCGTCGTCTCGGCGCTCGGGCGCGGACTCGCCTCCGCCCGAAGCGAAGCTGTCCGTCCGGGCCGTTCGGCGCAACGCGACGCGGCGACCCCCGCCCGAAGGCGCGCGCCCCGAATCACAGCCTCGGCAGCGTCACGCCCACTTGGTTCTGGTACTTGCCGAAGCGGTCGGCGTATCCGATTCGCGGCGCCTCGTCCCCCTCGAAGAAGAGGAGTTGGGCGATGCCCTCGCCGCCGTAGATCATGGCCGGAAGCGGCGTCGTGTTCGAGATCTCGAGCGTCAGGTAGCCTTCCCAGGAGGGCTCCAGGGGCGTGACGTTGACGATGATCCCGCAGCGGGCGTAGGTGCTCTTGCCCACGCACAGCGCGAGCACGTTGTCCGGAATGCGGAACCGCTCCACCGTGCGGGCCAGCGCGAAGGAGTTGGGGGGGATCACGCAGTCGTCCTCCTCGACGTCCACGAACGACCGCTCGTCGAACGCCTTGGGATCCACCACCAGGTGGTGGACGTTGGTGAAGACCTTGAAGTCGGGGGCCACGCGGATGTCGTAGCCGTACGACGAGAGCCCGTAGCTGACGCAGCCGTCTCTGACCTGGCCGGGCTCGAAGGGGGAGATCATGTCGTGCTCTTCGGCCATCGTCCGGATCCAGCGGTCGCTCTTGATGGACATGGGTCACCGATGCGAGGAGGGGGAAGTCGAAGGAGGGAAGCGCCTTGGGTGCGGCCCGGCGGGCTCCGGGCGCCCTGCGCGCCCCGACTGGCGACGCCCGGATCGAGTCGAGGCCGCGCCAGCGGGGCGCCGCACCATGATCCGTCCGGCGACGGCGGCGCGCAACCCTCGGGCGGACGGAGGATCGACCGGCGCGGGCGTCGCCGCCGGCGCGTCTCCGCCGCCGCCGTCGCCTCGCGCGGCACGGCTTCGGGGACCTCGCGGACGGGCGGTCGGAGCGCCGGAGAAGCCGCCGAATCCGAACGCCCGGCGCGAGGTTGCACGGCGTCGGCGGCGGTGGTTACCTTCCGATCCGACGAAGGGCATCGTGAATCGTTTCACAAGTTCGTCCGGGGACGGCGAAGCGGTCTCCCGGCCAACGAGCCGCGCCCGAGGGGGCGAGCGGGTTCCCCACCGGTCGCGGGGACGAGCGCGCACTGGAAGCCCGGAGGCGAGAGGCCTGCGGAGACGGCAATGGCGAAGTCCTACATCCCGATTCTGATCATCCTGGGCGTCTCGGTTCTCAACGCCGTCGGGATGGCCGCCGCGTCGCACGTCCTCAACCCCCGCCGTCCGACGCCGCAGAAGGCCATGCCCTACGAGTCGGGCATGATTCCGCTGGGGGACACGCGGGCCCGGTTCTCGATCAAGTTCTACCTGGTCGCGATCAGCTTCATCGTCTTCGACGTCGAGACGATCTTCCTGGTCCCGTGGGCGGTGAGGGTGCGCGAACTCGGGTGGGGGCCGTTCGTGGCGGTCTTCCTGTTCGTCGCGGTCCTGGCCGTCGGCTTGGTCTACGAATGGAGGAAGGGCGGTTTGGAATGGGACTAGAGAAGCCCGGAATCCTCGGCGCCGGCTCGCCCGCGTTCCTGACGACTCGTCTGGACTTCGTCGTCAACTGGGCTCGTCGCAACTCGATCTGGCCCATGCCGTTCGGGACCGCGTGCTGTGCGATCGAGATGATGGCGGCGGCGGCGAGCAACTACGATCTGGCCCGATTCGGCATGGAGCGGATGTCGTTCAGCCCCCGTCAGGCCGACGTGCTGATCTGCGCCGGCCGCGTTCCCTACAAGCTCGCCCCCGTGCTGCGCCGGATCTGGGACCAGATGATGCAGCCGAAATGGTGCGTCTCGATGGGGGCCTGCGCGTCGTCCGGCGGCGTCTTCGACGCGTACTCGATGGTGCAGGGGATCGACACGATCGTGCCGGTCGACGTGTACGTCCCGGGCTGTCCGCCGCGTCCCGAAGGCCTGATCTACGGCCTGATGATGGTGCAGGAGAAGATCCGGGGCGAGAGCCTGGCGCGGCACGCCGAGCATCGGGCGGAGGACCCGGAGGCGGCGGGTCGCCCGCGGACCGACGACGAGGAGACGCGGGACCTGACGGGACCGTTCGGCAACTCGACCGATCAGAACAAGGTCAGCGGCCTGGTGCGCACGGACGCCGTCGGGCGGGCCGAGGATCGCCTGCCGTGAGCGGCCGCGCGCGCTCGGACTCTCCGGCGGCGGGCGCCCGGACGTGACTCGCGAATCCGCTCGCGGGGACGACTTCGTTCCCGACTTCGGCGCCGTCGCCGTCGGGCCCCAGCCCTCCGGCGGCGTCGCCGACGAGGACTCGGCGCCTCGGTTCGCGACGCCGGTCAACCCGTCCGTCGGCGCCCTGCGCGAGCGGTTCCCCGACGCGGTGACGGGCAACGAGGTGTGCGCGGGCGACCAGGACGTCGTGCACGTGGAAGCGAGCCGGATCGGCGAGGTTCTTGCGTGGCTCCACGCCGATCCCGACCGGAGGTACGACCACCTCGCCGACCTCACGGCCGTGGATCCCGGCGGCGGGCGCCCCCTCGAGGTCGTCTACCAGCTGTGGTCGATTCCGCGGCGCGCGGCGCTGCGACTGAAGTGCGCGTTGCCGCTCGACGCCCTCGAGATCCAGTCGGCGACCGCGATCTGGGAGTGCGCGAACTGGCTCGAGCGCGAAGTCCACGACATGTTCGGGATCCGGTTCGCGGGCCACCCGGACCTCAGGCGCATCCTGATGCCGGACAACTACGCCGAGGGCCATCCGCTCAGGAAGGACTTTCCGCTGCGCGGGCGCTTTTCCCGGGCGGAGCAGACGCGCCGAGCGCTGACGCAGGACCCCGAGGACTACTATCTCCCGGGCGAGATCGCGGAGCGGACGCCCCAGCTGGGCGACCGCCGCGGCGCTCGCGACGACGGCGGCGATGACGACTAGGACCGCCGAGTACCGCGTGGGCCGCAATCCCGAGATGGGTCCGGGCGGCGAGCTGGTGGCGAGTCCCGCGGCGCCCTTCGACGCCCCCGAGCCGGAGATCGGCTCGGACACGATGCTGGTCAACGTCGGACCGCAGCACCCCGCCACCCACGGCGTGCTTCGCCTCGTCGTGGAGCTCGACGGGGAGACGGTGGTTCGCGTGGACCCCAGGCTGGGCTACCTCCACTCCTCGTTCGAGAAGCTGGGCGAGTACCGGACCTGGAACCAGATCGTGCCGCTCACCGACCGCATGGACTACCTCGCGCCGTTGATCTACAACTGCGCCTACGCCATGGCGGTCGAGAAGCTGATGGGCATCGAGGTGACGGAGCGCTGCCGCGTGACGCGCGTCGTCTGCATGGAGATGGACCGGATCTTCTCGCACCTCCTCTGGCTGGGGACATGGTCCATCGACGTGGGCGCCTTCACGCCGTTCCTGTACGCGTTCCAGCAGCGCGAGAAGGTCTACCGGCTGCACGAGGCGCTGACCGGCGCCCGAATCACGACGTCGGCGACCCGGATCGGCGGCATGATGGCCGACCTGCCTGAGGGGTGGACGCGAGGCGTCCGGGACTTCGCCGCCGGGCTTCCGGCGACGCTCGACGAGATCGACGCCCTGCTGACCTGCAACGCCATTCACGTCGGGCGCACGGTCGGAATCGGCGCCATCTCGGCCGACGAGGCCGTCAACCACGGCCTGACGGGCGCGAACCTGCGGGCCAGCGGCGTGCCCTACGACGTCCGCAAGGACCGACCCTACTACGACTACGAGACCTACGACTTCGAGGTGCCCGTCGGGTGCCACGGGGACTGCTACGACCGGTACTTGATGCGCATGGAGGAGATGCGCCAGAGCGCGCGCATCCTCCACCAGGCCCTCGACCGGCTCCCCGGCGGGCCGATGGACGTCGAGGATCCCCGGATCAGCCTGCCCTCGAAGACCGACTGCATGTCGGACATGGAGTCGATGATCCACCACTTCAAGCTCATCACCGAGGGCGTCCCGGCGCCCGCCGAGGACTGCTGGTTCTCGGTCGAGGGCTCGAAGGGCGAGCTGGGCATGTACGTCGTCGGCGACGGCGGCCCGAAGCCCGTGCGCTGGCGGATCCGCCCGCCTTCGTTCGTGAACCTGTCGGCGATTCCGAAGCTGGCCGAGGGCCATCTGATGGCCGACCTGATCGTGATCAACGCGAGCTTGGACATCGTGCTGGGAGAGATCGACCGGTGAGCCGGCCCCGCTTCCACAACCCCGGCTGGGCCGGCAACACCGGCGACTTCGAGGATCTCGCCGAGGCGGACGTGCGCGGCACCGAGTACGTCGGCGACCTGGATCCCGCGGGCGGCCACCCGTCGGTCGCGGCCAGCCATCCGTTCATGCTCATGGAGAGGAACCCGGACGCGCCGCTGTTCGAGGGGCCCTACGAGGCGCGCTTCGAGAAGATCCGCTCGCGCTACCCCACGGCGCGGGCGGCGCTGCTCCCGACGCTGAACATGGCGCAGGAGCTGCGGGGCCACCTGTCGTCCGAGACGATGGACGAGGTGGCCCGCCTGCTGGGCCTGAGCGGCGCCTTCGTGCGGGGCGTGGCGACGTTCTACACGATGTACAACAAGCGCCCGGTGGGCCGCTTCCTCGTCCAGGTGTGCACGAACGTGTCGTGCAACCTCGCCGGCGCCGACGACGTTCTCGCCGCGTTCCTCGAGCGGGCGGACGCGCCGTTGGGCGGAACCTCGAGCGACGGGAACTTCACCGTCGTCGAGGCCGAGTGCCTGGCGGCGTGCGGGTTCCCCACCTGCGTGCAGATCAACGAGCGCTACTACGAGGACGTCTCGGTCGAAGACGTCGGCGACATCCTGGACCGCCTGAGGCACAAGGCGTCGAAGAGGAAGGGGAGCTAGCCCGTTGGCCTATCCCTACGAGCATCCGCGGGAGACGCGGCTCCTCAGCGAGGGCTTCGGCAGGCCCGAAGCCCGGAGGCTCGCCGACTGGCGGGCGATGGGCGGATACCGGGGGATCGAGCGCGCGCTCGAGATCGGCAGGGACGCGACGATCGCCGAGATCAAGGCGTCGGGCCTGCGGGGCCGGGGCGGGGCGGGGTTCCCGACCGGTCTCAAGTGGTCGTTCATGCCCAAGGAGGTCGACCGTCCGCACTACCTGCTCTGCAACGCCGACGAATCGGAGCCCGGCACCTTCAAGGACCGCGAGCTCCTCCGCTGGACGCCCCACCAGGTGATCGAGGGATGTCTGGTCGGCGCGTACGCGATCGGCGCGTCGCACTGCTACGTCTATCTGAGGGGCGAGTTCTTCGAGACCACCCGCGTGCTCGCGCGCGCCCTCGAGGAGGCCTACGAAGCGGGAATCGCGGGCGCCGACGTCCTCGGCTCGGGCGTCGCGATCGACGTCACGCTGCACGTGGGCGCCGGCGCCTACATCTGCGGCGAGGAGACGGGCTTGATGAGCTCCCTCGAGGGGCGTCGCGGGGAGCCCCGGATCAAGCCGCCCTTCCCGGCGGCCGTCGGCGTCTTCGGCATGCCCACGACCATCAACAACGTCGAGACCCTGGCCGCGGCCGCGCACATCGCGCGCCACGGCGGCGAGTGGTATCGCCAGTGGGGCACCGACGAGAGCCCCGGGACGAAGCTGTTCTGCGTCTCCGGGCACGTCGCGAAGCCCGGGAACTACGAGCTGCCGCTCGGATTTCCGATGATGGAGCTCGTCGAGGACGTGTGCGGCGGCATCCCCGGCGGGCGGGCCCTGAAGGCGGTGATTCCGGGGGGCAGCTCGGTGCCCATCATGAGCGCCGCGGAGTGCCGGGAGTGCGCGCTCTGCTACGAGGGCGTCGAAGCCGCGGGCTCGATGCTGGGCTGCGCGTCGGTCATCGTCATGGACGAGACGACCGACGTCGTCAAGCAGGTGCGGCGCATGGCCCACTTCTACTCGCACGAGTCGTGCGGACAGTGCACGCCCTGTCGGGAGGGCACGACCTGGGCCACGAAGATCCTCAGGCGCATCGAGGACGGGCGGGGCACGGAGGAGGACCTGGACACGCTCGTGCAGATCTCGGAGCGGATGACCGGCACGACGATCTGCGTGCTGTCCGACTCGCTGGCGGCGCCCGTCGTCTCGTCGATCGAGAAGTTCCGCGACGACTACCTCGCGCTCGTGCGGCGCGGCGAACGCGTCGGCGCCGCGTGACGCCGCCCTTGGACTCGAGGAAGAGCCATGTCGGATAACGGCCGCGGCGCCGAGTCGGTGACGCTGACGATCGACGGGGCGGAAGTCTCCGTGCCCCGGGGGACGACGCTGCTGGACGCCGCCCAGGCCCAGGGCGCGGACGTGCCGCACTACTGCTACCATCCCGGACTCTCCGCTCCCGCGCAGTGCCGCGCCTGCCTGGTCGAGGTCGAGGGGACGCCCAAGCTCCAGCCCTCCTGCGTGACTCCGGCCCAGGACGGCCAGGTGGTGCGCACGGACGGCCCCGAGGCGCGCAAGATGCGCCAGGGGGTCCTCGAGTTCTATCTGGTCAACCATCCCCTCGACTGTCCCATCTGCGACATGTCGGGCGAGTGCAAGCTCCAGGACTACGTCTTCGCCGAAGGGAGGGAGCGCGGCCGCGGCCGCGAGCCCAAGCGGGTCTTCGGAGTCGACGACTTCGGCGGCGACGTCCTCTACTACGGCGACCGTTGCGTCATGTGCACGCGCTGCGTGCGCTTCATGGACGAGGTCGCGCGGGACTCGCGGCTGACCGTGGTCGACCGCGGCAACCGGAGCGTCATCGACACGTTCTTCGACCAGGGCCTCGAGGGATCGCCCTTCGCCGGCAACGTGGTCGACGTCTGCCCCGTCGGCGCGCTGGTCTCGAAGGACTTCCTGCACAAGGCCCGCGCCTGGGACCTGGACCACACGCCGTCGGTGTGCCCGGGGTGCGCGCAGGGCTGCAACGTCGAGCTGCACACGCGGGACGACCAGGTGCAGAGGCTCAAGCCTCGCGCGAACCTCGAGGTCAACGGGCACTGGATGTGCGACCACGGGCGCGAGGACTACCACTGGATGAACCGGCCGGATCGTCTCGAGGTCCCGCTCGTCGGCCGGGCGTCCGAGCGCGAGGAGACGGACTGGGAGAGCGCGCTCGCGCGGCTGTTCCAGCGCGCGCGCGCCGTCGCCGGCGGCGAAGTGCGGATCGTCGGCTCGGCGCGGGCCTCGAACGAGGCGCTGACCGCGTTGCTGGCGCTGGGCCGCGAGCTCGGGACCGTCGTCTCCCGCGTCGTGCGCTCGCCCAGGGCCGAGCGCGAGATCCCGCTTCCCGGATTCCCGACGCTGAAGCGGCGCCGGGACCTGGTCCCGAACCTCGAGGGCGCCGTCGCCCTGGGGTACGAGAGAGTCGGGGACGACGCGGGCGCGGGCGGCCTCGAGGACGCGGCCGGCCGCGCGGGCGCGATTCTGGCGCTGGGCGACGAGCTCGCCGACCAGCCGCCGGACTTCGGCGCCGACGCCGATCTCTTCGTCTATCTGGGAAGCGCGGACGCGCCCGCGGCGCGCAGCGCCGACTTCGTTCTGCCCGTCGCGACGTTCGCCGAGGAGGAGGGCACGTTCGTGAACGCGCAGGGCCGCGTGCAGCGGTACTGGCCGGGACTGCGGCCTCCGGGCTCGGCGCGACCGGCCTGGATGGTCCTGGGCGCCCTGGCCGCCGCCCTGCGCGGCGAGGCCGGTCCGGCGAGCGCGGCGGAGGCGTTTCTCGAGACGGCGTCGGCTCACGCCCCGTTCGCGGGGCTGACCTACGAGGCGCTGGGCGAGGCCGGCCGGACTCTGGAGACGGCTCGTGGATGAGATGAACGAGCTGTCGACCGGATGGTTCGTGATCATCGGGGCCGTCAAGGTGCTGGCCGTCTTCACCGTCGTGATGGGCGCGGTCGCCTACATGACGCTCGCCGAGCGCAAGGTGTCGGCGTTCATCCAGGATCGCCTGGGACCCAACCGGGTCGGTCCGGCGGGGCTGCTGCAGCCCATCGCCGACGGGCTCAAGAACATCGTCAAGGAGGAGACGATGCCGGCCACGGCGGCGAAGCTCTACTTCGTGCTGGGTCCGGCGCTCGCGGTCATGCCGGCGGTCGTCACCTTCGCCGTGATCCCGGTCGCGTCGCCCCTGCCGACGCCCGTGGGCACGGTCGACATGGTGGTGGCCGACGTCCCGATCGGCGTCCTCTACATCCTCGCGCTGTCGTCTCTGGCCGTCTACGGCATCGTGCTCTCCGGCTGGGCGTCGAACAACAAGTACGCCTTCCTCGGCGGGCTCCGGGCGTCGGCGCAGATGATCTCCTACGAGTTGCCCCTGGGGCTGAGCGTGATCGCCGTCCTCCTCCTCGCGGGCAACGTGACGCTGACGGAGGTGGTGTGGAAGCAGCAGGAGCTGGGCCTCTGGTTCGCGTTCCCGCTGTCCTTGGCGTTCGTGCTCTTCGTGATCTCCGCGCTGGCCGAGACGAACCGGCTTCCCTTCGACATGCCGGAGGCGGAGTCGGAGCTGATCACGGGGTACCACACCGAGTACTCGGCCATGAAGTTCTCGATGTTCTTCATCGCCGAGTACGCGCACATGCTGACGGCGTCGGCGCTGATGGCGACGCTGTTCTTCGGCGGCTGGGACGTGCCGTTCTGGACCGGCGACGACATGGTGCGCCACGAGGGCGCGTGGATTCGGGGGTTCGACGACGCGGGCGCCCCCATCGCCGCGACGCCCACCGTTCTGGCGACCGCGCTCTCGCTGGCGTCGTTCGCGGTCAAGACCGCGTTCTTCGTCCTCGTGTACATCTGGATTCGGTGGACGCTGCCGCGCTTTCGCTACGATCAGGTCATGCACCTGGGCTGGAAGGTGCTCCTGCCGACCGCGCTCGCCTACATCGTGCTGATCGCCGGAACGATGCTGGTGCTCGACCATCTGGGGATCCCGTTCGGCCTCCCCTACGGTCTGGCGCTCACGGCCGTGAGCGGAGCGACCACGTTCGCGTTCCTCTTCTTCGTGGACCGCGACCGCGTGATCTCGGGCGCGCACCGGAAGCGCCCGGCGCCGAGGGCGCGCGCGCGCGTCGCCGCCGCCGGGCCCGAACGGGTCGTCTCGAACTGAAGCGGGGGAGGACATGGCGATTTCGGTCAAGGTGATGAAGCGCCCCGAAGCGGGCCGCACCTCGTACATGCGCGCGGCGCTGAAGGGGATGAGCCTGACGTTCAGGCACTTGGTCCGGCCCAGCAGCGTCACGCTGCAGTATCCCGAGGAGCAGCCCGATCTCCACGTCCGCTGGAGGGGCACGCACCGCATGGAGACGCACGCCGACGGGCGCCCGAAGTGCGTCGCGTGCGGCCTGTGTCCGACCGTGTGTCCGGCCAACTGCATTCGCCTCGTGGGCGGCGAGGACGACCAGGGCAACCGCTACCCCATCGTGTACGAGATCGACGAGTTCCGTTGCATCTTCTGCGGGATGTGCCAGGAGGTCTGCCCGGTCGAGGCCATTCACGTGGGCCAGCACTTCGAGAACGCCGAGTACACGCGGGACCGTTTCGTGTACGATCTCGATCGGCTGATGGAGCAGGACCATCCCAGCACGCTCCTCTGGGATCCCTCGGACCCGCGCTCGGAATGACCGAAGCTCTGTTCGTCCTCTTCGCGGTGGTCGCCGTGGGCGGCGCCGTGGGCGTCGTCGTCGGACGCACCCCGATCGCGAGCCTGCTCTTCATGCTGGCCACGCTGTCGAGCGTCGCCGGGATCTTCGTCCTGCTCGAGGCGCACTTCCTCGCCGCGATCCAGGTCCTGGTCTACGCCGGCGCGATCATGGTGCTGTTCCTCTTCGTGATCATGCTGCTGAACCTCGGGCAGGACTACCGGGCGGACTTGAAGTACGGCGCATGGTCGCTGCTGTCGCTGGCGGCGGTCGGCCTGATCGCCGGTTTTCTGACGCGGGAGTTCGTCGGGGTCGGCGAGGCCGGCGTGCTCGGCGACGCCGCCGCGGGCGAGCGCATCGACGCCATGGTCCTGGAGCAGGGCGCGGTGGGCGTCTTCGCCGAGCCGCTGCTCACCGACTACGTGGTGGCCTTCGAGCTCCTCGGCCTGCTCCTGCTGGTCGCGGTCGTCGGCGCGATCGCGCTCGCGAAGCCCGGGACCGGAGGCGCGAGCCGATGACGACCGAGACGCTGATCGTGAGCGGACTGCTCTTCGCGATCGGGACCCTGGGCGTCGTCGTCCGCAAGAACGCGGTGATCGTGTTCCTGTCCATCGAGTTGCAGCTGACGGCCGCCAACCTCGCCTTCGTCGCCCTGTCGCGGCACGTCGGGATCGAGGGACAGCTCTTCGTCCTCTTCGTCATGGCGGTGGCCGCCGCGGAAGCCGCCGTGGGCCTGGCCGTCGTCATCTCCGTCTTCCGGCACTACAAGACGGTCGACGTGGGCAAGTTCAACCTGCTGAAATGGTGACGGAGGCGGTGGCGGTCGCGGCGACGACGCTGGCCCCGCTCGGCGCGGTCGCGGCGTCCCTCCAGGAGCGGGCGTCGGAGCCGGCCCAATGGGAGCCGCTGCTGCCCGGTCTGATCGTGCTGCTCCCGTTGCTGGGGTTCGTCCTCAACGGCGCGCTCGCGCTCCGCTCGGCCCGGGACTCGTCGGCCGCCCTGCGCGCGGGGCGCGAGTGGAGTCCGTTCGGGGCCGACGGATCGCGTCCGCCGACGCACGCGCTGCCGACGTGGATCGGTCCGGGCGTCATGCTCGTCGCCTTCGCCCTGGCGGTCGCGAACTTCGCGTCCATGCCCGCCGACCTCGGCGATCCCGTGATCCGCACCTACTGGACCTGGATCGCGACGGGGGCGCTCCGCATCGACGCGGCCCTCCAGCTGGACCAGCTGTCGATGGCGCTGACGCTGGTCGTCACCGGCGTCGGGTTCCTGATCCACGTCTTCAGCGTCGGCTACATGCGCCGCGACGTCGGGTACCCGCGCTACTTCGCGTACCTGAACCTGTTCGTCTTCTTCATGCTCGTGCTCGTCCTGGGCTCGAGCTACGCGACGATGTTCGTGGGCTGGGAGGGCGTCGGGCTCTGCAGCTATCTCCTGATCGGCTACTGGTTCGCCGACCGGGAGAAGTCGGACGCAGGCAAGAAGGCCTTCGTCGTGAACCGCATCGGGGACGTCGGCTTCCTGCTCGCCATGTTCCTCCTCTTCACGACCTTCGGGACCCTGGACTTCGCGCCCCTGTTCGGGTCGGCCGAGGCGAATCTCGCGGCCGGCGGCGCGACGGTCACCGCCGTCACCCTCCTGCTCCTGGTGGGCGCGATCGGGAAGAGCGCCCAGGTGCCGCTGCACGTGTGGCTGCCGGACGCGATGGCGGGGCCCACGCCGGTGTCCGCCCTGATCCACGCCGCCACGATGGTGACGGCGGGCGTGTACATGGTCGCTCGCTCGTCGGTCCTGTACGCGCTGGCGCCGACGAGCCAGGCCGTCGTCGCCGGCGTCGGCGCGCTCACGGCCTTGGTCGCGGCCACGATCGCGCTGCAGCAGTACGACATCAAGAAGGTGCTGGCCTACTCGACCGTCTCCCAGCTGGGGTTCATGTTCCTGGCCGCGGGCGTGGGCGCCTTCACGGCGGCCGTGTTCCACCTGGTGACGCACGCGTTCTTCAAGGCGCTGCTGTTCCTCGGCGCGGGCGCGGTGATCCACGCCATGCACGAGGCGGCCCGCGAAGCGGGGGACCACGACGCGGACGCGCAGGACATGCGGAACATGGGCGGACTGCGAAAGCCCATGCCCGCGACCTGGATCGCGATGTGGATCGCCACGCTGGCGATCGCCGGGATCTGGCCCTTCGCCGGGTTCTTCTCCAAGGACGAGGTCGTCTGGTACGCGGCCGCCTGGGCGGGCGCCCCGGCGAACCCCTTCGGCACCCTGTACGCCGTCTACTGGGGCGTCGCCCTGGTCACGGCCGTGCTGACGGCGGTCTACATGGCGCGTCTCATGGCGATGACCTTCCACGGCGCGCCGCGCGCGGGCGAGGGACTTCGCTCCCGCCTTCGCGAAGCCCCCGCGTCGATGACCGTCCCGTTGGTCGTCCTGGCGGCGCTGTCGACGTTCGGGGGCTGGATCAACGTCCCGGAGCCGCTGCGGGAGTCGTTCGCGGGTCTGTTCGGCGCGCTGCCGATGTCGGAGTGGCTGCACCACTGGCTGGAGCCGGTCACGCACCGGGCGGCCGAAATCCAGGTCGCGGCCATGGGCGCGGCTTCCTACGCGGCGCCCCTGGGCGGGGGCGAAGTCCTCTGGGCGGCGATCTCGACCGGCGCGGCCGCGGCGACGGTGGCCGTTTCGGCCCGCTGGTTCGCCCGCCGTCCCGCGACGCCGGCCGCTTCGGACCCGGCGACGCAGGGCGCGCTCCGCCGCGCGCTGCACCGCAAGTGGTACTTCGACGAGTTCTACGACGCGGTCGCGGTGAAGCCCCTTCTCGCGACGTCGCGCTGGTGTTGGCGCGTCGTGGACGCCGTCGTCGTCGACGGCTTCGTGAACCTGACGGGCGCCGTCGCCCGCCTCGCGGGCTGGACGACGAGTCTCTTCCAGACGGGCCAGTTCAACATGTACGCCTTCGCGCTGACCCTGGGCGTTCTCGTCGTCCTGGGCGCGGCGATCTTCGGCGGATGAGGGGGGCGCCGTGACCGACTTTCTCGCGTCGCTGCTCTACGAGGAGTGGATCCTCCACGCCCTGATCTGGCTGCCGCTGGCCGGGATGGGCCACGTGATCGCGGCCGACGCCGCCCGGGCGAAGCACATCGCGCTTCGCTGGTCGGCGCTCGCGTTGGCGCTGAGTCTGGGCCTGTGGTGGGCCTACGAGCCGGGCGCCGGCGGCTTCGCGATGGAGTCCTCGGTCCCGTGGATCGAGGCCTGGGGGGTGAGCTACGCCCTCGGCGTGGACGGGATCTCGCTCTTCATGGTGCTGCTCTCGACGCTGACGAGCACGGTCGCCATCCTCGGGTCCTTCGAGTACGTGAAGACGCGCGAGAAGGCGTTCTACGCCCTGATGCTGCTGTTGCAGCTGGGCGTGGTCGGCGTCTTTCTGGCGACGGACGTCTTCCTGTTCTACGTGTTCTTCGAGCTGACCCTCGTGCCGATGTACTTCATCGTCGGGATCTGGGGCGGCGAACGCAGGATCTACGCGGCCGTCAAGTTCTTCCTCTACACGGCCGTCGGCTCGCTGCTGATGCTGGTGGCGATCCTCTACGTGCACCTGCAGACGGGCGCGGAGTCGTTCGGGTACCAAGCGTTCCTCGACGCCGACCTGACGCTGCGGGAGCAGCTCTGGCTGTTCGCCGCCTTCGCCTTGGCGTTCGGCATCAAGGTCCCCGTCTTCCCGCTGCACACGTGGCTTCCCGACGCCCACGTCGAGGCGCCGACGCCCGGTTCCGTGGTCCTGGCCGCCGTTCTGCTGAAGATGGGCACCTACGGCTTCATGCGTTTCCTTCTGCCGCTCTTCCCCGACGCGGCGCAGCATCCGACGGTCGTGGCCGTCATGCTCGTCCTGGGGGTCGTCGGGATCGTCTACGCGGCCTGGGTCGCCGCCGTGCAGCCGGACGCCAAGAAGCTCGTCGCCTACACGTCGGTGGCCCACATGGGCTTCGTGGTGGTCGGCGTCTTCGCCCTCACGCTGTCCGGCCTGCAGGGCGGGATGGTGGTGATGATCAGCCACGGCGCTTCGACGGGCGCGCTCTTCCTGCTGCTGGGCATGATGTACGAACGCAGGCGCACGCGCATGATCGAGGACTTCGGCGGCATCGCGCGGGCGGCGCCGCTGTTCGCCACGGCGTTCGTGATCACCGCCCTGGCCTCGATCGGGCTGCCCGGAACGAGCGGGTTCGTCGGCGAGTTCCTGGCGCTTCTGGGCGCGTTCGAGGCGAATCCGGCCGTCGCGGTCGTCGCGGCGACGGGCGTCGTGTTCGCCGCCTACTACATGCTGCCGATGGTGCAGCGGGTGCTGTTCAACGAGCTCGACCGCCCGGAGAACCGGACGTTCCCGGACCTGACGCGGCGCGAGACGGCGGTCCTGGCCCCCCTGCTGGCCCTGACGATCTGGCTCGGCGTCCACCCGAGGCCCTTCCTCGAGAGGATGGAGCCCAGCGTCGAGGCGATCGTCGAACGCCTGGAGAGCGCCCGGCTCGCGACCCGCGCGGACGCGGACGGCGCCGCGCCTTCGCCCGCGCGGCCCGCCGGGGAGGACTGATCGGGCGATGCTCCTCGACTACTCGTCCGGCTTCCACTGGGTTCTGGCCCTCCTGCCCGAGGTCGTCCTCTCGGTCTGGGCCATGGGCGTGCTGCTCCTGGGCGTCGCGGGCAAGTCGGCGGACGAAGGCGGCCGAGAGTGGCTCGGCTGGGTCGCGCTCGCCGGTCTCGCCGGCGCTGCGGTGGCCAACGGCTGGCTCTACTCGGGCGCGAGCGAGGCGGACGCGAGCGCGATGATCGCGCTCGACCGGTTCCGCCTCTTCGCGAACTGGATTCTGATTCTGGGCGGGGCCCTCTCGATCGTCGTCGCGATTCCCTACGTCGCCAGGCGACGGCTGCAGGCCGGCGAATTCCACGCGCTCGCGCTCTTCGCCGTCGTGGGCATGATGTTCATGGCTTCGGCGCGCGACCTGATGCTGATCTTCATCGGCCTCGAGACGATGTCGATCGCCGTCTACGCGCTGGTCGCCTTCGACCGCCGGGATCGGCGCTCGGCGGAAGCGGGGCTCAAGTACTTCCTGCTGGGCGCCTTCGCGAGCGGATTCCTGCTCTTCGGCATCGCGCTCGTCTACGGCGCGACCGGCAGCGTGAACCTCGCCGCGATCTCCGCGGCGATCGCGGAAGGCCGGGCGATCCCGGCGCTGCTGACGCCCGGAGCGGCGCTCCTCGTCGTCGGGTTCGGCTTCAAGGTCGCGGCCGTGCCCTTCCACATGTGGACGCCGGACGTCTACGAGGGCGCGCCGACGCCGGTCACGGGCTTCATGGCCGCGGCGGTCAAGACGGCGGCGTTCGTGGCTTTCCTGCGGGTGTTCCTCGCCGGCTTGGGCGCCGTCCACGCCGAGTGGTGGGCCCTGCTCTGGTGGATCGCCGCCGTCACCATGGTCCTGGGCAACGTGGCGGCGCTCGTCCAGGCGAACGTCAAGCGCATGCTGGCCTACTCGTCGGTCGCGCACGGGGGGTACCTGCTGGTCGCCCTGGTGGCGGCCAACGAAACGGCCGTGGCGGGTCTGCTCTTCTACCTCCTGGCCTACACGGTGACGACGGTCGGGGCCTTCGCGGTCGTCGTCTCCGTCGACCGGCAGGGGGAAGGGAAGTCGCTGATCGAGGACTATCGCGGACTCGGCTGGCGAAGACCCGTCCTGGGCACGCTGATGACGGTTCTCCTCCTGTCGCTCGCGGGATTCCCGCCGACGGCCGGGTTCGTCGGAAAGTACAACCTGCTGTTGGGGGCGGCCGAGGCCGGGCAATGGGTCCTCTCCGTCGTCCTGGTCCTGACGACCGTCCTCTCGTACTGGTACTACCTGCGCGTCGCGTGGTACATGTGGATGAAGGAGGCTCGCGCCGACGCCGACGTCGCGCGCGCGGCGATCACGCCGCTGGCCACTCGAATCGTGCTCGTGTGCAGCGTCGCGCTGGTGATTCTGGGCGGAGTGTTCCCGGGCGTCGCGCTGGACCTCGCGTCCTCGTCGGCGGACGTGCTCGCCGGTCTCGCCGGCGGGACCCGTTGATCGCCGGGGCCGCTTCGTAGGCTCGGGGCATGCGATTCCATCGTCACATCTTTCGCGAGTACGACGTTCGGGGCGTCGCGGGCGTCGAGCTGGACGCCGATCTCGCCGAAGCCGTGGGGCGGGCCTACGCGTCGGAGCTCCGGGAGTCCGAGTCCCGACGCGGCGGGTCCTCGGCGAATCGGCCGCGCGTCGTCGTGGGCGAAGACAACCGCCCGTCGTCGCCCGGCCTCTGCGCCGCGTTGATTCGGGGACTGCGGCGGTCGGGCTGCGACGCCGTGCATCTGGGCACGGCGCCGACGCCGGTCGCCTACTTCGCAGAACGCGAGTGGGGCGCCCAGGGCGCGGTGCAGATCACGGGATCGCACAACCCGCCCGAGTACAACGGCGTCAAGATGACCATGGCCGGGCGCTCGATCCACGGCGACGCCATCCGCCGACTGGCGGCCAGGATCCGGGCGGACGACTTCCTCGACGGCGACGGGACGCTCGACACGGTCGATCCGCTGCCCCGGTACGTTCGCGACGTGGCGGGCCGGTTCGCTCCGAGTCGTCCCGTTCGGGCGGTGGTCGACTGCGGCAACGGCACGGGCTCGGTGGTCGCCGTCGAGCTGCTTCGAGCCGCCGGGCTGGACGTCGTGCCGCTGCACTGCGAGTCCGACGGCACGTTTCCGAACCACCATCCCGACCCGACGGTCGACGAGAACGTGCAGGACATGATTCGCGCCGTGCTCCGCAGCGGCGCCGAAGTCGGGATCGGGTTCGACGGCGACGCCGACCGCATCGGGGTGGTCGACGACCGGGGCCGCGTGGTCCGGGGCGACGTGCTCCTTCTGCTGTTCGGTCTGGACGTGCTGCGCCGACTGGGGCCGGGGCGGACGCTGGTGTTCGACGTCAAGTGCTCCCAAGTCCTGCCCGAAGAGTTCGCGCGGGCGGGCGGATCTCCCTTGATGTGGAAGACCGGCCATTCGCTGATCAAGGAGAAGATGCAGGAGGTGGGCGCGCCGATCGCCGGCGAGCTCTCGGGCCACATCTGCTTCGCCGACGGCTACTACGGGTTCGACGACGCTCTGTACGCGGCCTGCCGTCTGGCCGAGTTGCTGGCTTCCCGGGACCGGTCTCTGTCGGAGATCGTGGACGCGCTGCCGTCCTACGTGTCGACCCCGGAGATGCGCCTCGAGGTGCCCGAGGAGACGAAGTTCGGCCTCGTCGAGCGCGCGGTCGCGCACTTCGGCGCCCGCCACGAGGTCGTGGACGTGGACGGCGCGCGGGTGCTCTTCCCCGACGGATGGGGGCTGATCCGGGCGTCCAACACGCAGCCGGTCGTGTCCGTGAGGTGCGAAGCGAAGACGCGCGCCCAGCTGGACCGGATCCGAGGAATCGTCGAGGGCTGGCTGCGCGAGCAGGGGGTCGCGACGGGATAGCGACGCGCGAGCGGCCTGTCAGGAGGTCGGCGTCAGCTCGATCTCCAGTTTGACCGCCGCCGGTTCGATTCGATCATAGTCCCAGAAGGACGCGAGGTAGCGGCCGTCGGGGGTGGCGTTCCACACGGTGTAGTCCAGGGCTACGGAGGTCCGCGCGAGAATCTCTCCCGTGGGCGAGACCACCAACCAGAGGCTGGAGCGCCGCGCGTCCTCTTCCAGAGGGACGACGCGGACTACGGCGAGAATGTTCCCTCCTGGAGACATCTCGCTGACGTGGACGGATTTGGTCCATTCGGACGTATATCCTCCTTCGGGCGTGACGGCACGGTCAAGCTCTGCAGGCGAGACGACGCCATGGTCTTCGACGAGCACTTGGCCGCCATTCCCCTCCAAGTCCCTGTACTTGGTGATCCTAAAGGGTGCCGCGTCCACGATGAGCAGGCCCCCGTCTGCCGCCAGCGCGACGGGGCCGCCGGAGGTCGAGCGCACCGTGTTCCAATCTTCGTGATCCGCAGCGGGATGCCAGCTCTCCATCCATCTTCCCCTCCGGTCGAATCGGTGGACCGCGTAGGGGGCAGCCTCGCTGCTGCGGTCGGAGCCGAAGCCGCCGCTACGAAGTACTCCGCCATCGGGTACGGGGGCGATTCCCCAGTCCCAGACGGTCACACGCTCGCGCATTCGTCGGGTCGGGCGTTTGTCCGAATCGAAGAACTGGATGCGTTCCCCGGACTGAACGAGAACGCCGCCTCCCCACCCTTGTGGGATCGGCACCAAAAAGTAGACCCGGCCCACTTCACGCGGGCCCTCGCCTTCGCGCAATGCGAGTCGCACCTGGTTTCCGTCAGGCAAAACCTCGTACACCTCCGCCAGCCGACCGTCGCCGATCCATGCCGATCCGTCCCTGCGTATTCCAGGGAAGGTTACCAGCGATTCCAGGCGATGGTTACCACCCGCGACTGGCCCGGATGCGGCCTGGAGCGGGGATCCTAAAGGGGTGCTGGATACGATTCGGTCGAGATGGGTCGTGAGTGGTCTACGCCTCCTGTAGTCGAGGGTCGGAACACCTTCAAGCCATCGTCGCGGCGATGGCGGCATTGTAGTGCGACAGCGCATCGATGTCATCTGCACGGGTCGGCGCACCGGGGCCCCGTGCAGGGAGCGGAGCGACCGGAACGGGGCCCCGGTGCGGTCGTCGTCGCCCGTGGCGGTCGCGTCCGTCCGTCCCGAGCGGTTGGGCGCCGCCATCGTCGGGCCGAAGGGCCGGGCGATTCCTGCGAACCGCTCGATCAGTTCTCGCCGAGGCGCCGTTTCGGGAGCGATTTCCAGACGGCCTTCACCCTTCCGAACGTCGAGATCGCCCGTTAGAGGCCGTTCTACGGCTTCCGTTTCCCGGTCTCGGCCCCAGGATCGCGCGAAGCGCCGCAGGTGGACCAGAACTCGCCGCCACGCGCCTTTGTCCGGCGTTCGCGCGATCATCGCGTCGCCGATCCCGCGCCGCTGGCCGCCTGGGTCGAGTCGTAGAGCCTTCTCATCGATCCGCCCGCCAGCTCGATCCGGTGCGCGTTGTGGACCAGTCGATCCAGGATCGCGTCCGCGAACGTCCGATCGCCCACCACGTCATGCCAGTGGTCGACGGGCAGTTGAGACGCCAGCGCCGTGCCGCGCCGACCGTACCGGTCGTCCAGGATGTCGAGCAGGTCGTGCCGGCCCTGGCCCGACAGCGACGCGAGCCCCCAGTCGTCGAGGATCAGAAGCCACGTCTTGGCGATCCGCTGCACCAGGCGAGGATAGGAACCGTCGGCGCGGGCCACCTTCAGCGTCTCGAACAGGCGCCCCACGCGATAGTACAGCGTCGAGATCCCGATGCGGCACGCCTGGTGGCCCAACGCGCAGGCGAGGTACGACTTCCCCGATCCCGTGGCGCCCGTCACCAGGACCGTCTGTCCGCGCCGGATCCACTCGCCCGTCGCGAGTCGCAGCACGAGCGAGCGGTCGAGTCCTCGCGCCGCCTTGAAGTCGATGTCCTCGACGGCGGCGTCGAGGTGGAGCTTCGCCGCTCCCCGGAGTCGCACGTACCGGCGCTGAGCGCGCTCCGTCCTCTCGCGCTCGAGCAACAGCGCGAGGCGGTCCTCGAACGTCAGTTCGGCGATGTTCGGCATCGCGCCCTGCTCCTCGAACGCTCGCGCCATCCCCGTCAGGCGCAGTTCGCGAAGCAGGTCGAGCGTGGGTTGATCGAGCATGGGCGTCACGACTCCTCTTCGGGTGTGGGGTCCTTGTAGTAGTCCGGCCCGCGGACGTTCTCGTGGTCGGCGGGCAGGTCGGCCGTCGCCTCCTCCTCCTCGGGAGCCGCCTTGTCGCGTTCGGTCGCCAGGATCGACTGGACCGACCTGCGGCTGATCGTGCCGATCTTCAGCGCGTGCGCGCACGCGGCCTCGAGACGCTCCGCCGAGTAGGCGCGCTTCAGCTCCCGCAAGCCCAGGCAGCTGCGGTAGCCCTGTTCCGGATGCGGTCGCTGCTCGAGGAGCTTCTCGGCGAACTCGCCCGTCTTCGGTCCGACCCTGCGCGCCTCGGCGATCAGTCGGGACGGCGTCCAGTCGCGGTGCGCGCGGTGCGCGGCCGGCATGTGCGCGTCCTGGGTCGCACAGCTCCCCTTCTCGCTCGCGCGGATGTGCGCCGCCTGCCGCTTGCTCCCGTGGAACACCTCGATGGCCGTGGCCGAGACTCTGACGTCGACTTCCTTGCGGGCCAGCGTGTACGGCACGCTGTAGAAGCAGCCCCCGACCTGGACGTGGTAGTCGATGTTGACGCGCGCCTTGACCCAGCGCGCGAACTCGTAGCGCTGGGCAGGCAGCGGTCGCAGCGCTGGCCGATCCAGTTCCTCGAAGAGGCTCTGGCGGCTGCCCGCGATCTTCTGGAACGGCCGCTCGTTGAGCGCCTTGACCAACGGCGCGATCGCTTCGCGCGCTTCCGCCAGCGAGAAGAAGCGGTGGTTGCGCAGCGGCGCGAGCACCCGCCGCTCGACGTGCTGCACCGCCGCCTCGACCTTCGCCTTGTCCCGGGGCTTGCGCGGTCGCGTCGGCATCACCGCGACTCCGTAGTGCCGAGCCATTTCGCGATACGTCGGGTTCAGGTCCGGCTCGTACTTGCACGCCCGCTGCACTCCCGCCTTCTCGTTGTCCGGGATCAGCAACTCCGGCACCCCGCCCCAGTGCTCGAACATCCGCGCGTGCGAGCCCGTCCAGTCCTCGAGCTTCCGCGTCCGCGTCAGGTCCACGAACGTATGATTCGACGCAGCGAGCGTCGCCACGAACACGTTCGCCTTGCTGACCTTGCCCGTCTCCGAATCGATCACCGCGACCGTCTGGCCCGCGTAGTCGATGAACACCCTCTCGCCACCGGCGTACGAGTGTCTCATCACCACGTCGACCCGCTCCGCCCACTCCCGGTACCGAGCGCAGAACCAGCTGTACTCGTACGCGCCCTCGCGATGCGCCTCCCGATACTCCAACCACAGGAGCGCCAACGTCATCCCCTTGCGCCGCGACATCGCGCGGTGCACCTCCGCCCAGTCCGGCACCGGTCGCTTCGCGCCTCCAGACGCGGGCGCGAAGAGCGCCGCCTTCAGCTCTTCGTCGCCGAAGTCCTCGGGCAGCGGCCAGGACAGCCCCGCCTCCTGGGCCCGCCGGACGTACTTGCCCACCGTGGGATGGGAGATCCCCAGGCTCGCGGCGATCTCCCTGTTGCTGCGGTCAAGCTCGAACTTGAGCCGCAGAACGTCGTGTAGCTTGTGCATGGACAACCTTGGCTGTGGCACCGTCTTCGCCCTCTTGAAGGATCGATCGCGAGGTCGAAAGAACGGCCCTCTACTTCAGATCATCCAGCACCCCTCTCCCGCTCGGCTCCGTTCCGGTCGCTTCCACCGGCTCCGGTGGTAACCATCCCTGGAACGAGTGGTAACCATCAGCGGTGCGACTGGTAATCATCGCCTGGAATACGCAGGGCCACTGCACCATTCCGCGGATCTGGGCGAACCCCGGATCGCCGTAGGTGCGCCACACCTCCCGTACGGAAACCTCGAAGGGGTAGGTCGGCCGCTCATAGGTCTCTTGCGCGACGGCAACGCCGAGCGACGCCCCGCATGCCCACGCAGCGACGCCAGCCAATACCGGCTTGGGCAGGAAAACCGTGGAGATCATGGGGAGGACGCGGTGCCGCGGGCGTCGGTCGCCGTAGCCCGCGTCGGATCTTCCAGTCCGTACGCCCAGCGATGAAGACGCACCGCGAGCGGATTCGTGGTCACGCGCAATCCCTCCCCGGGAACCTCGCGGGCCAACGCGATCCAGGAGTCCAGATCGCCACAAGACACTGCCGCAAAATGACGTTCTCCCACGCGGCGAAGCGTCATGTCCATTCCGGCGATCTCGACGCGACGCGCGTCTTCCGTCGGTGCCCAAGGGTCCGCTACGGCGATGACGGAGGGCGTGCACTCGTCGCTGTCGAACCACCACGAGCGGTCGACCTTGACGCACTCGCAACGTCTCTCGACCCAACAGGTGTGGCTACCGCCCTCGTAGCGCTCCGTGCACTTGGCGCCCCCTGCCTCGCACTCCGCAGCGCCGTCGCACTTCACGCACTGATCCTCTTCGTCGCAGCGGAAGCACTGTCCGAGGGTCGGCTCGGGGAAGGCCGTCGTCGCCGCCCCGAGTCCCGCCAGGATCGCGAGCGCGAGGAAGACCGGTTTCGAATGCACTCCAGTCCAACCGGTCATCTTCAACCTTCGGCTTCAAGTGAGAAGTGTCCGCAGCCGCACGTGGGTTCGGCGAACGGGGAGGACGGTCGCACGAGGGGGCGTGCCTCGACCGGGCATCAAGCGGCTGGTCCGCAGAGATCGAGAACGGGCCGTCCCCGTCCCCGCCGCAGGCCGCCTGCCGTCGGCACGCCCGAGCGCGGCGGGCGAATCCGACCCAAGCCGTGCACGCCGTGGCCGCGGCTGCCGTCGACTTACGCAGGACCGTGGCATCACGGGGAAGTATCGACGCCGCTAGCGCCGGTCAGATCTGTCTGTCTCGGGGCTTCCAGTCCGTAAATCCAACGTTGAAAACGCACGGCGAGCGGATTCGTGGTGAACCGCAACCCCTCGCCAGGAATCTCGCGAGCCAGCACGACCCAAGAATCCGTCTTGCCACAGGCGACCGCAGCAAAGTGACTTTCTCCCACTCGGCGCAACACGAGGCCTGTACCGGCGACATCGAGGTGACGAGTGTCTTCCGGGGATTGCAGAGCGGCCATCGTAGCCGCCGTGCATTCCTGGGTGTCGAACCAGAGTGAGCGCCTAACCTTGGTGCACTCACAACCCCCCGAGGGACTACAAACCTGTTTCCCGCCTTCGTGCCTCTCGGTGCACCCGCTACCTCCGGAGCCGCCCTGCCTGCAGTCTCCCTTCTTGCACTCGTAGCAAGGTCCCTGGGCCTCAGCGGAAGCGGGGAACGAAACCGCCCCGAGCGCGAAGATAACCGCGACGGCGAGAAGGAAACTCGGGATCCACTTGATCGATCCGTCCATTTCAAGTCTTCAGGTTCAAAGCTCAAAGAGAGTGCGGTTGCGCGCCCCGACTTCTTCGAGGCGCGAGCAACCGTTGTCCAGCTTGGGGTGTGCGCTGGCGGATTTCAAGGACTTTGTTTTCGGCGTTCTGGAGCCGAGCCGCACTCGGACGGCTTGTTGTCGTAGCAAAGTAGAAATGTCGTGCGCCGTGGAAAGGCGCCGGTTCCCAGCGGGTGCGAACCCCGTCCGGCAAGGGTCGTTCCAGCCGGTAGCAACCAGAGCGGGTCGTGGAGGTAACGACATGGCTTGAAGCACTTTGGGTAGATGGGCCGCCTTGGGCGGTTCAGCGAACATGCGGGCCGTAACGCGAGTGAACACCGAGCAGGCCTCGAAAGACTAAGCCGCGGAGGCCGACCCGCCGACATTACGGGGAAGGCTGCCAGCGGCCGGGAAGTGAACGACGCGAGCACCGGTCGTCTCCGCCGGGGTAGTGGTGACGGCACGCATGGAAGAGGGAAGCGGCAGCAACACGGGAAGCCCTGTCGGTGGCGTGGCACGACGCCAACTGGAACCCCGCGAGGGGCAGGCCGGGCCGGCAGGGTGGCGGATGGGCCCGTAGTACTGGAGACGCCGGGTAACGCCGGTCGAGGAAAGGGGCCCTGGTTCGAGAGCGGTGCGGAAAGGGGGAAGGGACGTGGCCACTGGCGAGAGCCTACAAGGGCCGAAGACGTTCGGAGACTCCGGCACGTGCTACACGCGAAAGCTGAAGGATGAACCCGAAGGAGACCGCGAACGGATGCTGAGTGCGGCGGACTCCGATGCGGGGAACCCGACGCGAGCCTGAAAGGCTCCGTCGGTGGCCCTGCCTGGGACGGAGGACGGCATCGGGGAAGCGTGCACTTCCTCGGACGGGAGGCCGGGAGACCGCCTCCGCCGTCCGAAGCGACGGGCCAAGGGCCTTCCGAGTGCGAAGGCGTGATCTCGTCCGAAAGCCGGATGCGGGAGAACCGCACGTCCGGTTTGATGGGCGGGGACTGGAAACGCAGCCATGGGAGTCGGCACTGGAGGCCCGGAGCGAAAGCTAACCGGGATCACCCCACCGGACCCTAAAGCCGGCGCGCCAGTCCCCGACCCTACCGGTTCTGGGTTGGTTTAGCAAAGTAGAAATGTCCTCTTTCGGATGGTCTTCGGTGGTTCACGCAACCCGATCCGGAAGAGGAGCAGATGGAACTCAGTTTGAAGGAGCGCGACCGCGTGTCGGTGCTCAGGCAGGTGAGCGAAGGGGTTCTGACGGCGTCTGCGGGCGCGCGGCGCATCGGCGTCACGCCGCGTCACTTCCGACGCTTGCTGCGGCGGTTCGAGGCGGAAGGCGACGCCGTCGCGGTCCACGGGCTTCGAGGTCGGGCCTCGAACCGGGCGTTGCCTCCAGAGGTTCGCCAGGCGGTGCTGGCGCTCGCGGAGGATCCGATGTTCCGCGACTTCGGACCGACGCTGCTCGCCGAACACGTCGAGCTGGCGTGCGGGCTGCGGGTGAGTCGGGAGACGGTGCGGCACTGGTTGCTGGAGTCCGGGTTGCGGACGCGCAGTCGCAAGCGGGCGAAGCACCGGAGTCGGCGTCCCCGCCGGGCGGCGCTGGGGGAGTTGGCGCAGTGGGACAGCTCGGTGCATCGGTGGCTCGAGGATCGCGTCGAGGGCGACCTGACGCTGATCGCGCTCCACGACGACGCGACGAGCCGTCTGATGGCGGCCCGGTTCGTGGCCCGCGACAACGGCGCGGAGAACCGGCGCGTGATCATCGACTACCTGCGGCGTCACGGTCGGCCCTTGGCGGTGTACACGGACCACGCGGGCCACTTCGGGCAGTGGCAGTCGGAGAAGGAGAAGCGAACGGAGACGATCATCTCGAAGGCGTTGGGCGAACTGGACATCGGGCTGATCCTGGCCAGCTCTCCGCAGGCCAAGGGGCGCGTCGAGCGCACCTTCGGGACGGCGCAGGACCGGCTGATCAAGGAGATGCGCCTCGCGCGGATCTCGGATCTCGAGAAGGCGAACGAGTTCCTCGAGGAGTACTGGGCGCCGCTGTGGAACGAACGGTTTGCGACGGCGCCTGCGGAGGCGCGCGACGCGCACCGTCCGTTGCCGGCGGGGGTGGATCTGGACGCTCTGTTCGCGGAGACGGTGGTCCGCAAGGTCGCTCGGGACTTCACGATCCGCTTCAAGAACGAGCTCTGGCAGATCCCGGAGCACGAAGCTGCGGACCTGGCGCCCGGCGCTGAGATCGTGGTCGAACGGCGGTTGGACGGCGAACTGCGCTTCCGCAGTGGGTCCCGGTACCTGGACGTCGAGTCGCTGGGCTGTGCGCGAAGCCGCCCGAAAGCTCCGGCGCAGCCCGCCGAAGAGAAGACCCCGAAGCCGCTCGGCAAGCCGCCGAAGCCAGGCTTGGGCCACCCGTGGCGCCTCCGGATCCAAGCGGAAGTGCAGCGCGCGCTGGCCAGGCGGAAGCGGCGCGAGGAACGGGGTCGAAGCGACGAGTGAGTAGGCCAGCCACGCCGTTCTTCCCCCTCGCCGGGGGGAGCGGACAGGCGCTCGACGCGCCTGAACACAACCCCCCGCAGGGCAGCCCCGAACCGCCCGCACCGCATGCACGGCGCCTCGCACGGACGTTCGATGGCGCAGATCGGCCCGCAGGCGCCGTTTCTCCGCACACACATCCGCCAAGGACAGCGGGTCCCAGGGCGTCCAGACAGGCAACGGGAGCGGCCGGCCGGCCGCTCCCGGGCCCTGGCGCCTCGCTTCGGTCGCTCCGCTCCCTGCGCGAGGCGCCAGGGCCCGCGCATCCCAGAAGACGTGGAACGCTGTCGCAACCCGCTACCCCCAACCCCGAGACCGGTCCCCAGGCGGACATTTCTACTTTGCTCGCCCCCCGGACATTTCTACTTTGCGTTGACAGCACTCGGACGGCTTGTCGTCGCCTCGATATCCTGGCACAGATATCTTTACCCTCTTTTTTCAACGACTTGTACAGTCACCAAATCCGTCGACTTACGCCGAGTCGGACCACTGTATCGAGTCAGAACGTGGGGATCCCGATCGTCCCCAGCGTCTCCGCTTCCGTCGTCTCCTCGGTCCAGAAGGGCTCGCCGTAGCCGCAGCGAACGAGAGCGCCGTACGCGGCGTGCACGCTGCGAATCTGGTCCAGGACCGGCCGATCTCCCGCGGGGAGGACCTCGCCGATCCCGCTCTTGCCCTGGAACTGGGTGCCGTAGGCGGCCAGCGCCTCGACCTTGCGGTCCATCTGCGCGGTGACGTCGACGACGAACGTGGGCTTGACGGGATTCTGCTGGAAGGCGAGGGCGTGGACGACTTTTTCGGGCCGGTGCGGGCGGTCCGGGGCGGGGAAGTTGGCGAGCCCGGCCAGGAAGGACGCGTCCCGGACCAGGCGCGCGGCGGCGCCGTGATCGGGGTGACGGCCCCCCGTCCAGTGCGTGACGACCACGCGAGGCGTCAGCTCGCGGAGGAGCCCGGCCACCGCGGAGCGGGACTCCCGATCGTTGAAGAGCGCGGCGTCGGTCAGACCCGCGCAACGCCGGACGGCGAGCCCCAGGATCGACGCCGCGCGCTCGGCCTCGCGAGCGCGGGAATCTCGGTCGCCCCGCGACCCCGCCTCTCCGGCCGTGAGGTCCAGAACGCCCGTCCTTTCGCCCGCGTCGCGGGACTTGATCAAGGCCCCGCCGCAGAAGATCTCCGCGTCGTCCGGGTGGGCCATGACGGCCAGCACGTCCAGCGGCTCGATCACGCGCGAGGGCTCGGCTATTCGTAGCGCAACGCGTCGACCGGAGGCAGCTTCGAGGCCCGCAGCGCGGGGAGCAACCCGAAGAGAACGCCCGTCACGGTGGCGAGCCCCACGGCCGCGAACACCGACCACAGGGGGATGCGCGTGGGCAGCGGCGTGTAGGCGGCGACGAGTTCCGCCACGCCCCAGCCCGCCAGGAGTCCGGAGACGCCTCCGGCGAGGGTGAGCAGGGACGCCTCGATCAAGAACTGCCACTTGATCTCGCGTCGCGTCGCGCCGACCGCCTTGCGCACGCCGATCTCCCGCGTCCGCTCGGTCACCGAAATGAGCATGATGCCGATCACTCCGATGCCGCCGACGAGCATGCCGACCGACGACAGCGCCACCATCACCATGAAGAACGCGCCCGTGAGCTGGTTGAAGAAGTCCATGAACTGATCGGACCGGACGAAGGCGAAGTTGTTGTCCTCGCCCGGCCCCAGTCCGCGCATCGAACGCAGGGCTGCGACGACCTGGTTTTCGGCCTCTTCGGATTGCCCGTCCCGAGGCGCGATCTGGACGAACATGAAGTTCCACCGCGAGCGGGCCTTCAGGCGCTTGTCGGCTGCCGTGTAAGGGATGACGGCGAAGCGCCCTCCGTTGTCCACGTCTCCGAGCACGTTGTCCAAGGGCTTGAAGACGCCGACCACCGTGAAGGACTCGTTGGCGGCGCGCCGCCCCGCGTTCACGCGCACGCGCCGACCGATCGGGTCCAGTTCGCCGAAGATCACCTCGGCCAACTTGTCGGAGAGCACGACGACCCCTCTCGCCTGACTGACCTCGGCCGTCGTGAAGTCGCGCCCGGCGACGAAGTCGCCGCCCGTGAACGACGCCCAGCCGCTGGACAGTCCCTGCCAGGAGATGTCCCAAAGCCACTCCGACTGCGACCGCATCGCGGCGCTGAATTCGTAGCCGGCGACCGCGGACGCCACGGCGGGCAACCGCGAAACCCGCCGAATCTCGCGCTCGCTCACCTCCGGGCGGTCCCACCAAGGCGGTCTCCCCGAGCCGTCGAAGGAGATGCGAACGTCGGAAAAGTCGAAGGGCATCAGCGTGAAGTTCTCGGGCGGAGCGGCCTCGAACGCCTTCATCACCTCGCTGCGGATGCCCGTGATCACGGAAGCCACGGTCACCACCACGCCGACCCCGATCCCGACGCCGAGAGCGGCCAGCGCCGTTCTCGCGGGGCTCCCCCGAAGCGCGTCGAGGGCGACTCGCACGCTTTCCGTCAGCACGCGGACGATCGAGCTCGTCGAACGTCGCCGGCGCGCCCCGCCGCTTCTCCGCTCTTCGTTCATCACTCCTGCCTCAACGCGACCACGGGATCGAGCCTAGCCGCCCGGGACGCCGGGTAGACCCCGGAGACGATCCCCACCCCGAGGCCCAGCGCCACGCCGAACGCCATCCACTTCGGGGCCACGACGGCCGGGAGCGGCGAGACGGCGCCGACCAGCGCGGCCAGCCCCGCGCCGATGCCGACGCCGACCACGGCGCCGACCCCGGACAGCGTCGCGCTCTCGATCAACACCTGCACCAGGACGTCGGAACGGCGCGCGCCGATGGCCTTGCGGATCCCGATCTCGCGCGTGCGCTCCATGACGGACACGAGCATGATGTTCATGATCACGATGCCGCCGACGACCAGCGAGACGCTGACCAGGCCGGGCAGGGCGACGAAGAGGATCCGGCTGATGTTGTTCCAGAACCCGAGACTCGCTTCGGTCGTCTCCGCGGCGAAGTTGTCCAGCTCCGCCGGCCGGAGCTGGCGCCGCGTGCGCATCACCTCGACGGTCCGCCGCTGCACGGGGAGCACGAGCTCCGGCGTCGGCGTCTTGACGATGATCTCCTCGACCGTGCCGCGCGGCGAGACGAAGCTCTGAACGGGGGATCGGGCCGGCGCCACCGCCAGGTTGTCCAGCGAGATCGTCAGGAACGAGCCCTGCTCCTCGAGGACGCCGACGACGCGAAACGGAAATCCGCGGATGCGGACCCGCTTGCCGATCGGCTCGACGCTCTCGAACAGCGCGTCGGCCGTCGATTTGCCCAGCACGACGACGGGCGCCCCGTGGTCGGCTTCGTTGCGCGTGAAGGCGCGCCCCTGGGCGAGGTCCCAGTTGCGAATCTCGAAGAGCTCGGCCGAGCCGCCCACGATGTTCACGTTCTCGACCTTGCGGCCCCGGTCCGACTCCACCTCGCCGCCGGCGTCCGATTGCGACGCGATGACCACCGGAAAGGCGACGCGCTCGCGCAGGTGCTCGAGGTCGTCGAAGGTCAGCCGGGGCGAGCGCGCCCAAGCCCGCCGCTGCTCCGGCGACGGATCGACGGCGCCCCTGGGCCAGCGCGCGACGCGCACCGTGTTCACGCCCATCACCCTTTCCGTGAGCGTGTCGCGCACGTAGCGGTCCATCCCCTCGACGACGCTCACCACGACGACGAGGAACATGACGCCCACGATCACGCCCAACAGCGTGAAGAAGCTCTTCAGCTTCTGGGTCCGGATCTGATCCCAGGCCAGGCGCACGCCCTCGAGGAGATGCATGGTCGGGCGGTCGCCTCAGCCGTCGCCGGGCGTCGCGGAGGCGGACGCGGACGCGGGAGTGGCGTCGTCCGGGCGCACGGCGTCGCCGTCGTCGAGGGTGCGCACGACCTGGTAGGGGCCGCTGACCACCGTGTCCCCGAGCGCGAGGCCGGAGACGACCTCGAAGTGCTCCTGGCCCGCGATCCCGATTTCGACCGGCGTGAAGTCGGCCTGCCCGTCCCTCACCACGAAGACGCCCTCGATCGGTTCGGCGTCCTCGTCGTCCTCGGCTTCGGCGGACGCCATGCCGACGTCCTCCGGCTCCCTCAGCGTGAGCGCGATGATCGGCACGCTCAGCTGGTCCAGGCGGGTCTCGGTGATCACCTCGGCCGTCGCCGACAGGTCGGGCCGCAGCTCGACCTCGGGGTCGGCGAGGGTGACCACCACCTCGAAGTCGATCGTCGGCGTCTGGCCCGTGCCGGCGGCCTGCGACGGGGGCCGGATGGCGCTGTTGCCGATCTCGCTGACGACGCCCGGGAACTTGACCTCGGGGAAGGCGTCCAGCTCGACGCTGGCGCTGTCTCCAAGCGCGATCTCCGGCACGTCGGTCTCGTCCACCTCGAGCACGACCTCCATGACGGACAGGTCGGAGACCGTGAGCACCAGGCTGCCGGGGTTGTTCATCGTGCCGACGATGACCGTCTCGCCCTGCTCGACGTTGAGTCGGGTGACCCGTCCGGACATGGGCGCCCGGATGACGGTCTTGGCCAGTTCGTCCTCCGCCTCCTCGAGCGCGGCGCGCGACTGGCCCACGCCGAACTCGGCGCTCTCGAGCAGGGATCGCTGCACCTCGAGGTTCGTCTCGGCGTTCTCGACGTCCTGGCGGCTGACCAGGAGCGAGTCGCGCGCCCGGAGCGACCCCATGCGCTCCGCTTCGCGCTGGGCCCGCAGGAAGTTCGCCCTCGCCTGGGCCACCTGGGCCTGCGACTGGCTCAGGTTGGCTCGGCTGCGGTTCACGACGGCTTGATAGCGACTGGGATCCAGGCGCAGCAGCACCTGGCCTTCGGTCACGTCGTCGCCCTCGTCGACGAGCATCTCGGCGACCCGCGCCGAAATGTCCGAGCTGATGTCGACCTTGCGCCGCGCGCGGACGTTGCCGCTCGCCGTCACGATGGAGACGAGGTCGCGCGCCGCCACCGCCTCCATGCGCACCTCGACGCCGCTCGCGCGGCGGTTTCCCGTGCTCAGGGCGGCGGCGGTCGCGAGAAGCGCGACGCCCCCGAGTCCGATGATCGCCTTCGTTCTGGTTCGCATGGCTTGGCTATGGATTCCTTAGGGGCGTGCCGACCACCGCCTCGAGGTCGGCCACGGCGTCGTGATAGGTGAATGTCGCGAAGATCCTCTCCCGGTCCGCCCGCGCCTTCACCGTCTCGGCCTCGACGAGATCGATGAAGTTGGACAGCCCCAGCTCGTAGCGCTCGCGCGCCAGACTCAGCTGCCGGTCCGCGAGCTCCTGGTTCCGCTCCTCGATCCTCGTGGTCTCGAAGGCCGTGCGGACCACCGCCGTGCGCGCCTCGATGTCGGCGCGCAGCGCGAGCTCCTGTTCCCGGATCCGGTGGCGGTTGTCGGCGAGCGCGGCCCGCGCGCGCTCGACGTCCCGTTGGCGGCCGAGTCCCTGGAAGACGGGGATCGAGATCGACATCCCCACCGACGGCGGCTGACCGGTGAAGTCGAAGGGGAACGCGTCGTTCTCCGCCCGGATCGCGTCGAGCGCCGACTGCGGGGTGGCGAGAAGCGAGCAGTCCTGCGTCGGCGGAGGATCGGGAAGGCGCTGCACGAGGTCGTTCAGGCTCCGGCACTGGGCGATGCGGGAGACGCCCGCCTGGACGGCCTGGGCTTCCTGCGCGGCCGTGCTGCTGGCCTGGCGCGTGAACCCGCTCATCCCGGCCGACAGCGACACGCTCGGGAAGTACGACGACCGGGCCATGCGGACGTCGTAGCGAGCCGCCCCCTCGAGCGCGCGCAGCGCCTGCAGGTCGGGGTTGCCGCCGATCGCCTGCTCGTACAGGTCGTCGGGGGTCCACGAAGGTTCCGCCACGGAGAACGTCGTCTCGAGCGACGGCTCGGCGCTCAGGTCGACGCCGAGTTGCTGGAGCAGCCGGATCCGCGACGTCTGCACGCCGGTGCGCGACTGGATCAGCGTCACCTGAGCTCGGCCCACGTTCACTTCGGCCTGCTGCACGTCGATGACGTTGCCGGCGCCCACGGCCTGGCGCGCCTGGGCCAGGCGCAGGTTGGCCTCGGCGCGGGCGAGCTCCTGCTCGGAGAGCGTCAGCCCCTCGGTCTGGCGGAGCATCTCGAGGTACGCCTTCGTCACGCCGAGGCGCAGCGTGGCTTCCGCCGCCCGAATCTGCGCCCGCGTCCCCTCCCGGTTCCGCTTCGCCTGTCCGGGGCCCAGCAGCGTGCGCCCGTCCACCGAGAAGGACACGCCCAGGTTGTAGGAGCTGGAGAGGTAGGACGGCTGGTCCTCGAATCCCAGCTGGGCGAGCGTGACGCTCCCGAAGCGCTGCTCTCCGGCGCCCTGCCAGGAGAGGCCGGAGCTGACCTGCGCCGACGGCAGCCAGGACCCGTAGGCGGACCTGACGTCCCAGTCGGCGACGTTCAAGTCGTTGCGGCTCGCCTGGAGTCCGGGGTTGTTTCGAAGCGCGACGGCGAGCGCCTCCTCCAGCGTCAGCGACGCCGGCGCCTCCCCCTGGGCGGCGAGGGCGCGCGCCTGAGCGACCGCCGAGACGATGGCCAAAGCCAGGGCCGCGATGCCGACGCCGGCGCCCCGCATGAACGTTCTCAACTTCGACGACCTCCCTCCGAAATCAGTCTTCGTGGCGAAGCGACCCGGCGCCCCGCGCTCGTTCCCTCGGTCTCGCGCCCGAAAGGGCGCGGCGAGGCCTCGAGGCGAAGCGCGACCGACGGACGCAAACGGGCCCGTGCGGAGGCGTCCGCGGCCTCGGCCGATCCCTACGCGGGCCGTGGGCGAAGGGTTTCCCCCGAGGTCCGCCGGGCCCCGACTCGTCCGGCGCCTCAACCGCCGGGCACGCGGATCGCGACGAAGCCGCGGGCGGACGCCTCGACGCGGACCAGGCGTCCGCGTTCGTCGAACCACGCGAAGGCGTCGCCGGCGGCCGAGGAGAGGCGGACCCTCGAGGTCGCCGCGGCGCGGCCCTCCACGACGAGCTCGGCGGGGCCGCTCTCGACGCGGGCCTCCGTTTCGTCGCCTCCGGCCAGCGGCGTGGTCACGTGCACGACGGCGGGCGCGCCGCTGGATTCGGCCCAGCGGGCCAACAGGGCGTAGTGGTGCGCCACGTTCTCCTCGAGCAACAGGGTCGTGGGCCGCGCGCGCGACTCGCTCACCTCCTCGCCCCACGACGCGACCGTGCGCGTGCGCAAGCGGTCGCCGCTCCGAACCACCCGGACGGCCTGGGTGTCCGCCCCGACGACGAAGGCCGAGTAGTCGGCGAGGGTCGCGGACGCGTCGGGGCCGACCAGCCGCATCGCCGTCGTCACGGCGCGTCCGTCGAGGAGCTCGATCGTGCCCCGAAGCCACGTCTCCCCGGCTTCGCCCGCGCCGCTGCGACGGATCGTGAACTCCTCGGTGCCCGCAGGCGCGCCGTCGACGGTGAGGCGAAACGCGCCTCGGTCGAGCAGCTGGGCGCCGAGGGCGCCGTCGGGCGCCGTCGCGCTCAGAAGCGCCGCGAACGCGCACGCCGCGAGGCTGGGCGCCGCGCGGGAGCGGGCGCCGCCTCGTCCAACGGGCGACCGCAGTCGCCGAAGGGCTCTCGCAGGGCGGGGGTCTCTTCGCATTACCTTGAACGATAATGGCGTTGGGCGAATCGGCCCGCGTCGGCTTCCGGGGCGCCCGCGAGGCTCTTCCGGTCAGGAGGCCCGTTTCGATGGCCGATCGTCGAGCGAGCGCGCGCGCCGCCCTGCGGCAGTGGGGTCCGGTCGGGTTCCTGTGGCTGGGCCTTCTCCTCGTGACGGTCTGGGCCCGGGTCGAGTCGGCGTGGGTTCTGGCGGCCGCCGGCGTCGCGGGGCCCGCGTCGCTGCTGGCCGCCCGGCGGAGCGGGCGACAGTGGGTCGCCGTCGTCCTCCTCGTCGCCGCGGTCGGCGTCGGGCTCCACGCCACGGCGCGAGACCGAAGCTTGGCCCGGGACTGGACGGCCCACTGGGACGGTCGGCGCGCGCTTGCGACCGAGCGCGTCCGCAGCGAGTTCGAGGCGGTCGTCGCACGGGGCGACGCTCTGGCGCTCCGCCTGGCTCGCGTCGCCGCCGGCCCGAACGGGATCGCGGCGCCCCGGGATTCGTTGCGCCGCCTGCTCGAGGACGCCCCCGTGGCCGCGGCGGCGGCGATCCACGACGCGGACGGTCGCCTGGCGCGCTGGCACGGCAGCCACCGGGGCCGGTTCCCTCGGGCCATGCGGAGCGGCGAGCGGCGCTACGGCTACTTCGGCACGCCGCTCTTCTCGTACCTGTACTTCGCGCGGCCGGTCCCGGGGAATCGAGGGGTCGCCGTCGTCGCCTTCCTGGCGCGCGCCGACCTCCCCGAAGACGTGGCTTCGGGGATGGGGGACCTCGCGTCGCGACTGGCCGCGGCGACGGGCGAGCGGGTGCGCCTGACGCCGGCGGGCGACGCCCGGGGCGTCGTCGCCGTCGACTACCGGTGGCCCGACGAACCGCTGCTCGAGGTCGCGATCGCTCAGCCGGACCCGGAGACGCGGCGAGCGGACGCGATGGCCCGGAGCGCGGGCGCGGCGCTGGCGCTGGCGGGACTGGCATGGCTGACGCTGGCGTTCGGTCGATTCGGGCCCGTCCGCTTCCCCGTGGTCGTCCTGGTCGTCGCCGCCGCGTTGATTCCGTTGGACGCGCTTCGCTTCCCCGCGTACCTGTCCGCGACGTCGGCGTTCGAACTCGCCGGGCTCTCGCTCCCCCTGGGCCGAGTGCTCCTCCTCGCGGGCGCGTCGTTGCCGCTCGCGGCGCTGGCCTCCCTCCGCTGGCGTCCGGTCGCGCCGCGGTGGGCGGCCCCGACGGTCGTCGCGGCGGGCTTTCCCCTGGCGTTGCTGTGGACGACGAGCAGCGCTTCCCCCGACCTCCTGGGCGCGCTCGAGGCCCGGTGGATCGCGCTCCTGGTCGCCACGACGATCGCCCTGACGGCCGGGGTCGGCTTCGCGCTGGCCTGTCGGTCGCCGATCCCGGCCCGAAAGACGGGAGCGTCGGCCCTGGCGGGGCTGGCGACGGCCGTCGTCCTGTGCGTCGGCGTGGCCGTCTGGGTGCGCACCGGGCCCGGCGCGGCGCCCGCGTTCGCGGCGCTGTGGGCCCTGCCGGCGGCCTGGGTCGCCCGCGGACTGCAGGCCATGGACGCCCGACCGGTTCTCCGCTGGTTCTCGGCCTTCTTCCTCGCGGCCACGTGCACGCTGCCCTTCATGTGGTCCGCGCGCACCGTGGCGCGGATGGAGATCGCCGAGGCGCGCATCGGGCAGCTTGGGATCGCGCCGAATCCGGAGCTGGACGCACTGCTGGATCGCTTCGCCGCTCGGGTGGACTCGCTGGACCGCGAGGGCGCGAGCGGCGTCGAGACGATGTACCGGGCCTGGGTGTCCAGCGGCTTGGCCGGCCACGGGTCGCCCGCGTTCGTCACCCTGTGGTCGGCGGACGGCGCGGCGACGCGGGAGCTGCGCCTCGGGACCAGGGGCGACCGTCCCGCCGCCGTGGCGCGGCTTCTGCCGGAGCTTCAGCGGGCCGGACGGCGCGCGTCCCTCGAGCTGGGCGAGGTCGACGTGCATCGCCTGGTCGCCGTGCCGCTCGCCGGAGGCCGCATGGTCACGGGGGCCGTTCCGCCCCGGCGCGCCGTCGCGGCGCCGGGCGCGCTCGCGCCCTTGTTCGCGGCGGTCGGCGCCGGCTCCGACGAGGAGTTCCTCACGCTCGTGCGCGCGCCCGAGAGCGCCGTCGCGCCCACGGACGGCGCCGTCGTCTGGACCCGCAACGCCGAGGGCTGGCACGCCGAAGCCGTCGCGCCGTTCCCCGACGGACCCCACCGGGTCTCCTACACGATCAGCATCCCCAAGGCGTCGGTCATGCTCGCGCGGGGCGCGCTGGTCCTGTTGCTGACCCTGGCCGCGTTCTCGGCGCTCTGGCTGGTCAGCGTCGCCGTCCTCGACCTCCGGCTGCCCCGCGCCGCGGACTGGTGGGCCCTGCTCGCGTCGTTCAGGGCGCGGGTGACGTGGACGCTGTTCGGGTTCTTCGTCCTCTCGAACGTCGTCTTCGGAACCCTCGCCTACCGCGCCCTGGGCGGCGCTTCGGAACGCGCGGCCACCGCCCTGGCGGAGCGCGCGGTCAACCAGGCCGCCGAGGCGCATCGAGAGTCGGCCGGATCGACCGCCTCGCTGGCCCGCCGGGTCGGCGCCGACCTGCTGGAGTACCGCGGGGGGGAGCTCGTCGGGGGATCGGCGGGCGAGCTGGTCGACCTGGGTCTGTACGAGGGCTGGGTGGATCCCGAGATCCACGCGGCGCTCGAGGGACGCGAGCGCCTCTGGGCGTCGAAGACGGTCGCGCTGGGCGCCTGGCGCAGCGTCGTCGCCCACCGGCGCCTCGCCGACGGCGCGATCGTGGCCTCCACGGTCCCGCTGCGCTCGGGCGCCGCGGCGCTCCGCAGGCGCGACGTCGCCGACCTGCTGGCGCTGGCCATCGTCCTGGGTCCGATCCTCGCCTTCGGGTTGGCCCTGGTCGTCGGCGGCGCGCTGACGCGCCCCATCGACGCGCTCCGGGTGGCGTCCCGGCGGGTGGGCGCGGGGAACCTCGCCGTGCACCTGCCGGGCGACCGCAAGGACGAGTTCGGATCCGTCTTCGTCACCTTCAACGAGATGGTCCGGCGCCTGGACTCGGCCCGCCGGGACGCGCTGCGCACGGCCCGCCGCACGGAGGCCATCGTCGCCGAAGCGGCGACGGGGGTGGTCGCCATGGACTCCGAGCGGCGCGTCACGGTGGCGAACCGGCGCGCCGAGTGGATGCTGTCGTCGCCCCTGGAGGTCGGAAGCGCGCTGCCGACGACCGGCCCGCACGCGGCCGAGCTGGCGTCGTGGCTGGAGGAGTACGAGCGCGCCGGAGCCGGGGAGGCCGACGCCGACTTCGCTTGGAGCGGCCGGCGCATTCGCGGACGCGCGCGGCGCATCGAGGAGGAGGGGCGCATCGACGGGATCGTCGTCAGCCTTCAGGACGTCACCGACGAACTCGAGCGCGAGCGGATCCTCGTCCTGGGGGACATGGCCCAGCGGATCGCGCACGAGATCAAGAATCCGCTCACGCCGGTCAAGCTCTCCGTGCAGCACCTGCAGCGCGTTTGGCGGGATCGCCCAAGCGACTTCGACCGGGCGCTTAGGCGCGGCGCCGGCGTGATCCTGGCGGAAATCGACCGGCTCGCCTCGATCGCTCGCAGGTTCTCGCGCATGGGATCCCTGGGCGCCGCCGACTCGGGTCCGCTGGACGTCGTCGACGTGGGCGGCGTGGTCCGCGAACTGGCGGACCTGTACACTTCGGATGCGGGCGCCGTCTTTCGCCTCGAGGCGGATGCGGCGGCGAACGGGCTGCGGGCGGTGTGCCGGCGCGACGAGCTCAAGGGGGTGCTGATCAACCTTCTGGAAAACGCCCGCAACGCCATGGCGGAGGGCGGGACGGCGAGGATCTCCGTCCGGGAGACGGGTTCGGCGGAGGAGTCTTGGGTCGCGATTTCGGTCGAGGACGAAGGCGTCGGCGTACCGGAGCGGCTCCTCGCGCGGGTCTTCGAGCCGCGCTTCTCGACGCGCTCCTCGGGCACCGGACTCGGGCTGTGGATCGCGAAGCGAAGCGTCGAATCCTGGGGCGGCGCCATCGAGATGACCAGCGAAGTCGGTCGCGGCACCGCGGTCGAGGTTCGACTGCCCAGCGCGCGCGCCCGGACGGACTCGAAGGGGTCGAGTTGAATCGAGGGGGCGGCGACCGGACCGGCCAGGCGGACCTCGCCGCCTGGTTGCTGGAGCGCTCGCCCGGCGTGGCCGAGCGCTGGGCCGAGGCGTTGACCCACGAGCGCGGCGCCTGGCGCGGGGGCAGCGAGGCGCTCGCGCGGCCGTTTTGTCGGAGCCTGGTCCGGTTCCTGCCGCCGTTGCTGGGTCCGTATCGGTCCCAGCTCCTGCCGCTCTGGGCGGAGTGCGCGGAGCTGTACGGCTCCGTCGCCGCGCGCCGGGGGCTCGCCGCGGGCGAAGTCGTCGAGGAGTTCCAGCTGCTTCGCGAAGTGATCGTCAGGGCGCTGTTCCAGCGACCGCCGCGGCCGCCGCCCGGCGCTCCGGAGGAGCATGGGCCGGGCGGGGCGCTCGCCCTCCGGGAGACGCTGTTGCTGAATCGGGCGATCGACGTCGGCGTGACTCAGGCCAGCGTGGGGCACACCGACCTGTTGTTCTTCAGCCTGATCGACGGGTCGGGCGCGCCCGCGCCCTTGAGCGCCGCCGACCTGGACGAGATTCGCGCCCAGATCCGCGCCCTGCGGCGCGAGGGCGAGGCGATCGCGAATCCGCGGGCGCGAACCGAGGCGCCGCGATGACCGAGGACGCGGCGGGCGAGCGGAGCGACCGGCGACCGGGAGGGATGCCGCCGGGCGAGTTCCGCCGCTGGGGCCACCGCTTCGTCGACTGGATCGGCGACTACCTGGAGACCGTCGAGTCCCGTCCGGTCCTGTCCGCGGTCGAGCCCGGCGACGTCGCCGCCGGACTGGCCTCGGAGGCGCCCGTCGAAGGCGAGGGCTTCGAGGCGCTGCTCCGCGACCTCGACTCCGTGGTGATGCCGGGAATCACGCACTGGAACCACCCGAGCTTCTTCTCCTACTTCGCGGTGTCGGGCTCGGGTCCGGGGATCCTCGGCGAGTTCGTCGCCGCCGCCCTGAACGTCAACGCCATGGTCTGGGCGTCGTCGCCGGCCGCGACCGAGCTCGAGGAGCGGACGACGGACTGGCTGCGTCGCTTCCTCGGGCTGCCCGCCGAGTTCCTGGGAACCGTCCACGACACCGCCTCGACGTCGACCTTCCTGGCCCTGGTCGCGGCGAGGGAGCGGGGCTTGCCGGAGGCCCGCGACGCAGGCCTGGCGAGCGCTCCGCCCGGGAGGGTCTACACGACCCGCGAAGCGCATTCGTCGGTGTTCAAGGCGGTTCGCGCCGCGGGCCTGGGTCGCGGCGGCGCGACCCTCGTGGACTCGCCCGGACGCGCCCGCGCGATGGATCCTCGGGACCTGGCCCGAGCCATCGACCGCGACGCGGCCGCCGGCGCGCGGCCGCTCGCCGTCGTCGCCACCATCGGCTCCACGTCGACGAACGCCGTCGATCCGGTCGCCGAGATCGCCGACGTCGCGGCGGCCCGCGACGTCTGGCTGCACGTGGACGCCGCCTACGCCGGCCCGGCCGCGGCGCTGGCCGAGGCGAGACCCCGCTTTCGCGGCTGGGAGCGGGCCGACTCGATCGTCGTCAATCCGCACAAGTGGCTCGCCACTCCCGTGGACTGCTCCGTTCTCTACGTCCGCGATCCGGCGACGCTCGCGGCGGCGTTCTCGCTGGTCCCCGCCTACCTCGAGACCAGCGGGCGGCGAGGGACCGATCTCATGGACCGCGGCCTCGCCCTGGGTCGGCGCTTTCGCGCGCTCAAGCTCTGGTTCGTCATGCGCTACTTCGGGCAGGACGGACTCAGGGCGATGATCGCGCGCCACGTCGACCTCGCCGGCGAGCTGGCCGAATGGGTGGACGCGGCCGAGGACTGGGAACGCTGGCGGCCGCGTCCGTTCTCGCTCGTCGTCCTGCGCTGGGCGCCGGCCGGCCAGGCGGCGGCGGCGCGCGACGAAGCGAACCGTCGGATTCTGGACCTGGTCAACCGGGGCGGCTCGGCGTTCCTGTCCCGCACCGAGATCGACGGCGAGGTCTGGATCCGCGTCGCGATCGGCAACGTCCACACCGAGCGCCGGCACGTGCGCTCGGCGTGGAGAGCGCTCGTCGAAGCCGCCGGGCGCGTCTCCGGGCGCCGGAAGGACGGGTCCGCGAGCGACCCGCTCGCCCTCACGCCTCGCGAATCTCCCTGACCAGGTCGGCCATCGCCCGCTTGGCGTCGGCGAAGAGCATCATCGCGTTGTCCGCGTGGAACAGGTCGTTGTCGATGCCGGCGAATCCCGGACTCAGCGACCGCTTCACGACGATCGCGGCGCGCGCGCGGTCGACGTCCAGGATCGGCATCCCGGCGATCGCGGAGTCCGGGTCCCGGGCGGCGGGGTTCACCACGTCGTTGGCGCCGACGACCAGGGCGACGTCGGCGCTGGGCAGCTCGGCGTTCACCTCGTCCAGGTCGAGCAGCTTGTCGTAGGACACGTCGGCCTCGGCCAGGAGCACGTTCATGTGGCCGGGCATGCGGCCGGCCACCGGGTGCACGCCGAAGCGAACCGTCGCGCCGCGTTCCTCGAGGAGGTCGCAGACCCGCTTGAGCTCGTGCTGGGCCTGGGCCACCGCCAGCCCGTACCCGGGAACGACGATCACGGAATTGGCGTAGGCCAGAATCGTCGCCGCCTGCTCGGCGTCCACGTCGCGCACCGGACGCGTCTCGCCCCGGACCCCGGCCTCGACCCCCTCGGCGCCGAAGGCGCCGAAGACGACGTGTCCCAGCGAGCGGTTCATTCCCTTGCACATCAGCTGGGTGAGGATGAGCCCGGAGGCGCCGACCAGAGCTCCGGCGACGATCAGGATCGGGTTGCCCAGGACGAAGCCCGTCGCCGCCGCGGCCAGGCCCGAGTACGAGTTGAGCAGCGAGACCACGACCGGCATGTCGGCCCCGCCGATCGGGACGACCAGCAGGACGCCCAGGACCAGCGCGCCCGCGGCCAAGGTCGCGAAGAGCGCCGTGCGCGGATCGGCGGCGTCCGGCGCGACGAACGCGACAGCGGCCGCGCCCAGGTCCGGGACGACGAGGCCGGCGCCCGCGGCCGCCACCCCGACGAGCAGGAGCGCGTTCAGCGTCTTCTGGAGCCTGAACGTCACCGGATCGCCCGCGATCGTTCCCTGCAGCTTGCCGAACGCGACCAGGCTGCCCGAAAAGGTGAGCGCGCCGACGACCGTGCCGAGCGCGACGGCGACGTCGCGGCCGGCGTCGCTGGGCGCGCCGCCGGCGACGACGCGCGCGAACTCGGCCGCGGCCACGGCCGCGGAGGCGGCTCCGCCGAAGCCGTTGAACGCCGCGACCAGCTGCGGCATCGCGGTCATTCGGACGCGGCGGGCCAGGACGCCGCCGACGGACGCGCCCAGGACGACCGCGGCGGCGATCGCCGTCCAGTTGAGGATCCGTCGGTCGGTCAGCGTCGCGACGATCGCCACCAGCATCGCCAGCGACGCCAGGGCGTTGCCGGAACGGGCGGTCGCGGGCGACGAGAGCCGCTTGATCCCCGAGACGAACAGGACGGCTGCTACGAGGTACGCCAGCCCGGCGCCCAAGCCGACTTCGGCGCTCAAGCCCGTCTCCCGGGTCGGCTCATCGCTTCCGGAACATCCGCAGCATCCGATCCGTCACCAGGAAGCCGCCGACCACGTTGACCGTCGCCAACGCGACGCCCGCGACTCCGAGCGCCGTCGCCCAGAACGAATTGGCCGATCCCGCCGCGGCCAGAGCCCCGACGACGACGATGCCGGAGATCGCGTTCGCGCCCGACATGAGGGGCGTGTGCAACGTCGGCGGGACCTTCGAGATCACCTCCCGGCCGGCCAACGCGGCCAGCGCGAACACGTAGACGCCCACGAGCGGCTCACCCATGGGGACGGCTTCCCTCCGCCGCGGGAGCGGCGGTCGACGTCGAGCTCGCCTCGCCCGAGCGGCGGGCGCGGAGGCGGTCGTTCGCGATCTCTCCGTTGCGCGTCACGCAGGTCGCCGCGGCGATCTCGTCCTCGGGATCGATCTCGCCGTCGTCGCCGTAGAGGTGGACCAAGAGGGCGGCGAGGTTCCGGGCGTACATCCGGCTCGCGTGATCGGGCAGCTCGGAGGCGAGGTTCGCGGGGCCCGTCACCAGGGCGCCGCCCCGGCGCACCGTTCGTCCCGGGACCGTGAGGGCGCAGTTGCCGCCGGCGTCCGCCGCGAGGTCCACGACGACGCTTCCGGGGCGCATCGAGTCGACCATCTCCTCCGTGATCAGGATGGGGGCGGGGGCGCCCGGTATTCGGGCCGTCGTCACCACGAGGTCCTGCTCCGGCAGGCGCCGAGCGATCACGTCGAGCTCCCGCAGATGCTGCTCGGCCGACAGCGACGTCGCGTATCCGCCCGCGTCCTCCGCCTCCTCCTCGAGGGGCGCGCTCAGGAACCGCGCGCCCAGGCTCCGGACCTGCTCCTCGACGGCGGGCCGCACGTCGAAGGCGCTCACCACCGCGCCCAGTCGCCTCGCCGTCGCGATCGCCTGCAGGCCCGCCACGCCGGCGCCCAGGATCAGCGCCTTGGCCGGCCTGATCGTGCCGGCGGCCGTCGTGAGCATCGGCAGGAACCGGGTCATGAGGCGGGCGCCCTCGAGCACGGCCACGTAGCCGGCGACGGTGGCCTGCGACGACAGCGCGTCCATGCTCTGGGCGCGCGTCGCGCGCGGGACGAGCTCGACGGCGAACGAAGTCACGCCGCGCGCGGCGAGGGCCCGCGCCAGGGAAGGCGAGTCCAGCGGATCGAGGTGGCCGACGAGAACGGAGCCCGGCTCGAGGACGGCCACCTCCGCGAGCGTGGGCGGCTGCACCTTGAGGACCGCGTCCGCGCCGTCGAGCAGCGCTTCGACGTCCTTCGCCACCGACGCGCCCGCTTCGGCGTAGGTCCGGTCGGGGAACGACGCGTCCACGCCGGCGCCGGCCTGGACGCGGACCCGCCACCCCCGTTCGGAGTAGAGGCGCGCGACGTCCGGCGTGAGCGCCACGCGGCGCTCGTCGGACCGGCTCTCGGCCATCGCGGCGATCACCATGGGTCCTCGCTCTCCCCGGGTTCGTGCGCGAACGAGCTGAGCTCGACTCTCGGCGCGCCTTCGGTCGCCTTCGTCCGCTTCGGCTCCATGGTGGGCGCGGGCGTCTCCGTTGGCAAGGACGCCGACGCGGTCCGGAGCGCCGTTCGGCTCCGAGCCGTCGTCCGCGGGCGTCCCCGCGCCCGACCGCGTTCGTCCCCGCGGGCGCGATTCGCCGTTCGCGTCCTGGCGTGGCTTGAATCATGCATATCACAGCAGTGGCATGACTTGAGATCGATAACCCAATCCGTTGCATGAATGTCGTCCGATCCCTCGACGGGTTGCCGCGCGGGTCGCCGGTTCCGGACCCTCGCCGGGTGGACGCCGCTGAGGCGCGGGAGTCCCGAGCCGCACGGAGCGCGGGATCTCGAAGTCGCCGTCGCCGGGCGGACGCGCGCGCCCCGAGCGCGCTGCGGCGTCGCGAGGGGCGGGGTCCGCTCGGAGGCCGACCGGGGTCCGACGTTGTAGCTTGGGATCGGGAACGCTCGGGCACGCCGACCGGACGTGGAAGCGCGCCGGTCGCTCGGACGAGGACGGTGGACGGATGGCGCACTACATGGACTACGCGGCCACCTGCGCGGTCCGACCGCGGGCGGTGGCGCAAGCCGTGGCGGAGTTCCTCGAGGGCGTCGGATGCTCGGCCGGACGGGGAGGGCACTCGCGCGCGGTCGCGGCGGCCCGCACCGCCTTTCGCTGCCGCGCCGCGCTCGCGCGCCTGCTGGGGTTGCCCGGCGATCCGGGTCGGATCGCGTTCATGCACAACGCCACGCACGCGCTCAACACGGCGCTGGCGGGACTCCTCGGCGAAGGCGACGTCCTCGTCGTGTCCGCCTACGACCACAACGCCGTGCTCCGACCGGCGCACCACCTCGCGGCGTCGCGCGGCGTCGAGGTGCGCTCCCTCTCCGCCAGCCCGGACGGCGCCGTCGACCTGGACGAAGCGGAACGGGCGCTCGAGGGCGCGCGCGTCCTCGTCGTCAACGCGGCGTCGAACGTCCTGGGGACCCGCATGCCGCTTCGGGCGCTGGCCGCGGCGGCCCGCGAGCGGGGCGCCGCGGTCCTCGTCGACGCCGCCCAGTCCGCCGGTCACGGCGACTGCGGCGACCTGGCCGAGTGCGCGGACGCGGTGGCGTTCACCGGCCACAAGGGCCTCCTTGGGCCGCAGGGCACCGGGGGCCTCTGGGTCCGGGAGGGTCTCGAGGTCGAGTCCCTCCTTCGGGGCGGGACCGGCGGCGACTCGGCGCGCCGCGACATGCCCCGCGCGATGCCGGACCGGCTCGAGGCCGGCACCGGAAACGCGCCCGGCGTCGCGGGTCTGCTCGCGGGCTGCGCGTTCCTGGCCGAAGCGGGAACGGACGCCGTGCACGCCCGCGAGGCGTCCCTCAAGGCCCTGCTGCTGGACGGGCTGTCCGCAGTGCCCGGGCTTCGGGTCCTGTCGCCGCCCGCGCCCGACGGCGTCCCCGTCGTGACCGTCGCGTCGGATCGGATGCCGGCGGCGACGCTGGCGCGTCGCCTCGACTCGGAGCACGGCGTCCAGACGCGCTCGGGGCTGCACTGCGCGCCCGAGGTCCACCGCATGCTGGGCACGCTCGAGACGGGCGCCGTCCGTCTCTCCCTGGGGTGGGCGTCCACCGAGGAGGACGTCCGCGCGGCCGTCGCCGCCGTCGACGCGCTGACCGGATCGGTCGTCGTGCCCGCGGGGCGCCGTCCGGATTGAGGACGTTCTTCGCCATCTGGCCGCCGCGCGACGCGAGCGCCCGTCTGTGGCGCTCCCTGGCGGGTGCGCGAAGGACGCTGTCCGGCGTGCGCTGGACGCCGGCGGAGCGGTTGCACCTGACGATCCGCTTCGTGGGCGACGCCGCGCCCGATCGGTTGCCCGAGCTCTGCAGGGCGGCCTCGGGCGCGCGCGCGGCGCCGGCCGCCGTCGTCCGCCTTGCGGGCGCCGGGGTCTTCCCGCCGGCGGGGCCGCCCCGGGTCCTCTGGATCCGGGCCGTCGGCGAAGCGCTGGCGCCCCTGCACGTTCGCCTGGGCCGCGGACTCGCCCGAGAGGGGTTCCCGGTCGAGGGCGGGGAACTTGTGCCGCACGTCACGGTAGGCAGGGTGGAGAGGCGCGCCCGCGAGGGGCGCGGCCAGCGGATCGCCGAGCGGTGGCGAGACGCGGCGTCCGGCCTGGCGCCCGTGGCGTTTCGGGCCGACGCGCTGCGCCTGGTCCACAGCGAGCCGACGCCGGCGGGACCGCGATATCGCGCCGTCCGCTCGTTTCGTCTCCTGGGACGCGCCGGAGAGAGGAGGCCGGTCGAGAAATGACGAAGTCGCTGAGGAAGGCCGCGCGCAGGATCGTCCTTCTGGTCGCCGTCGGCGTCGCCGCCTGGGCGGGATGGAAATGGGGCTCGGGCGTGTTCCCGCGCCTCGAGGGCTTCCTGGGCATCGGCGCGCGCGAGGAACGACCGGGAATCGGCGCGCGCGAGGGGGCGCCGGAGTTCGACGCGCGCGCGGACCCGGCGGCGGGCGCGACGCCCGAGCTCGCCGCCGCGACGGTCGAGCGGATGCGCGCGTTTCGCGCGTCCGGCGCCGGCGAACTGCGGCTGAACGCCCGCGAGATCACGTCGTTGCTGCGCTACGCCGCGTCGGAGAGGCTGCCGACGGGCGTGATCGATCCCGCGGTCTCCTTCGCGGGCGATCGGGTCGAGCTGCGGGCGCGCGCGCTGCCCGAATCGCTGGGCGGACTTCGCGCGCTCGGCGCTCTGGCGGGCGTCCTGCCCGACACCGTGGCGATGCGTTCCCGGGGCGCGCTGCTCCCGTTCGGCTCGGGCGGCTCGATGTTCCTGGCGGACGAGATCGAGGTCGGCGCGATGCGCCTTCCCCGGGCCCTCTTTCCGAACGTTCTCGCCGCGTTGGGCCGGGAACCGGTCCCGGGGCTGCCCGAGCGGGCGATGCCGCTGCCGAGCGTGGCCGGGATCGCCCCGGCGCGCGTCGAGGGCGGCGAGCTCGTTCTGGTGCGCAGGTGAACCGGCGTTGACCGTGGCGGCGTGAGGAGAGACCCGCATGGCGAGGATCCTCATCATCGACGACGACGATTCGGTCGGCGTCGCTTTGCGGCAGGTGTTCGAGTACGAGGGGCACCGGGTGCACCTCGCCCCCGACGGCCCCAGCGGGCTGATCGACCACGCGGGCGTCCAGCCGGACGTCACGTTCCTGGACGTCAAGATGCCCCGCATGGACGGCGTCGAGGTCCTCGAGCGCATGCGCAAGGCGGACCCCGCGGCCGTCGTCGTCATGATCTCGGGGCACGCGACGATCGGCACGGCCGTCGAGGCGACCCGGAAGGGCGCCTTCGATTTCCTCGAGAAGCCGCTCGACACCGATCGGCTGCTCGTCACGCTGCGCAACGCGCTCACCGTCCGCGGCCTGTGCGACAGCCTGGACCGCCTGGCCGACGAGGTCGAGGTCCGCCACGGAATCGTCGGAGCCTCGAAGCCCGTCAAGGCCGTGCTTCGGGCGATCGAGAAGGTGGGAGCGACGGCCGCGCCGGTGCTCGTCACCGGAGAGAACGGGACGGGCAAGGAGCTCGCCGCGCGCGCCCTGCACAGGCGCTCGGACCGCGCGCTGCAGCCGTTCGTCGAAGTCAACTGCGCCGCGATTCCGGGCGAGCTCATCGAGTCGGAGCTCTTCGGCCACGCGAAGGGCTCCTTCTCCGGCGCCATCGCCGACCGGACCGGGCGCTTCGAGCAAGCCCATCGGGGCACCCTGTTCCTCGACGAGGTCGCCGACATGTCGCTCCCGGCTCAGGCCAAGGTGCTGCGGGCTCTGCAGGGCGAGGAGATCACCCCGGTGGGGAGCGCGCGCTCCGTCGCCGTGGACGCGCGGATCGTCGCGGCGACGAACAAGGACCTGCGCGAGGAGATCGCCGGGGGGCGCTTCCGAGAGGACCTGTTGCACCGGCTCAACATGGTGACGATCAGGGTGCCGGCGCTGCGGGAGAGGCGGGAGGACGTGCCGATGCTGGTCGCGCACTTCGCCGAGAGGGCGCCGGAGAGCTACGGCGTCCCCTTCAAGTCCTTCGGCGACGGCGCGCTGGAAGCGCTCGCCGCGCTGGACTGGCCGGGCAACGTGCGCGAGCTCAAGAACGCCGTGGGGCGCCTCATGATCCTGAGTCGCGGCGACGTCGTGCGGCGTCGGGACGTCGAGCGGCTGGTCGCGCTCGGGACAGACGACCCGACCGGTTTCGTAGATACGGCCGGCTTCGAGAGCCTGCGCGATTTCAAGGACGCGGCCGAGCGGACCTTCATCCTCGAGACGTTGCGCGACGAGGGCTGGAACGTCTCCAGGGCGGCCAAGCGGATGCGCATGCCTCGATCGAACCTCTACAGGAAGATGGAACGGCATGGACTGGCTCGGGACTAGGGCGAGCGTCGCCGCCCCGGGGCGGCCCGCCGCGCGGACGCGGGGGCGGCCATCGGGTCGCGGACGACGATGACCCCGAGAGAGGACGCCCTGGAGCGGTACCTGCGGGAAATCGGCAAGTACCCGCTGGTGGATCGCGAGGAGGAGGCGCGCCTGGCCCGGCGGATCCGCGCCGGCGAGGAGGAGGCGCTGGACAAGCTGGTGCGCTCGAACCTGCGCTTCGTCGTCTCGGTGTCGAAGCGGTACCAGAACCAGGGCGTGCCGCTCGCCGACCTCATCAACGAGGGCAACGTCGGCCTGATCCGGGCCGCCCACAAATTCGACGAGACGAGAGGCGTCAAGTTCATCACGTACGCCGTGTGGTGGATTCGCCAGGCGATCCTCCAGGCGCTGGCGGAGCAGGGGCGCATCGTGCGCGTGCCGCTCAACCGGGCCAGCGCCGTGAGGCGCATCGGGCGCCACGCGGCGCAGCTGCGCCAGGAGCTCGGCCGCGAGCCGTCGATCCGCGAGATCGCCGCCGGACTCGATCTGCCCGAGAAGGACGTCGAGCTGGGACTCGCCGTCGGGCGCTCGCACCTTTCCCTGGACGCGCCGCCGACCCCCGGCGAAGGGGGCCCGCTGATGGACTACCTGCCGGACCGGGTCTCCCGGAAACCGGACGAAGAGACCTTCGAGAAGGCGTTGAACGAAACGCTGAACGAGGCGCTCGAGACGCTGGACGAGCGCGAGGCGATCACGTTGCGACTCTACTTCGGCCTCGACGGCCGACGCCCCCGGTCGCTGGCCGAGATCAGCCAGAGGCTGGGCGTCACGAGAGAACGGGTTCGCCAGATCAAGGAAAAGGCCATCGCCCGCCTCCGACACCACTCGAGGGCCAGACTGCTGGAGTCCTTCAAGCGGTAGGCCGGCTGGGATCGCCCAGGGTCGCGCCGCGGTCTACCGAGTCCGCAGCGCCCACAGCGAAATGTGGCCGGGCAGCCGTCCTCCCCCCGCCGACTCGACCTTGACGCTGGTCGGCGCGAGCGTCCCGGTCGGCGTCCAGCGCAGGTACAGGACCGATCCGCCCCGCACCCGTCGGCCGGCGAGTCGGGGGCTCGGGGAAGACGACGCGTGGGTCCGAAGGCCCCAGCCGCTCGGCGTCGTCTCGAAGACTTCGTGCAGGTTCCACTTCGTCATGCCCGGCGAGTTCCCGCCCGCCTGAAGGTCCGTCCAGAGCGAGACGTAGAAGTCGGCCAGGATCCGCTCGGTCGACCACGAACCGCCGGGGCTCGCGCTGGCCAGCGCCTGGAAGCCGTGTCTGCGCGACCGGGTGAGGCTCCGCATCAGAGCCTGCTCCCCGCTTGGACCGCCCCCGCCCCAGCGGTCCAGCGCGTAGCGGTGGACCAAGGCGGGCACGTAGTAGATGGCCAGGTTGGTCTCGACGCATGGACCGGCGTTGCCCGCGTGCGAGTCTCCAAGCCAGCTGCACTCCTCGGGGGCGTTCGCGACGCGCCCCGACGAGTTGGCGCCGAAGAACCACGAGAGTCCCTGGAAGAACTCCCAGTAGAGGAAGTCCTTCGCCTTGCGGGGAGAGATCGCGCTGGCGCCCAATTCGCGGCCCGAAGCGTGTCCGAAGAAACGGTGACCGGTCAGCTGCTCCGCCAGGGTGGCGCCGCCCTCGCGTAGCCACTGGGTCCAGGTGGCTCCGCCGTCGGGCGCGGTGTAGAACTGGATCGTGTGCACCATTTCGTGCGCGAGCAGGATGGGGTACCAGAAGTCGAGCATCCTCCGCTTGGTCACGGCCGACCCCGCGACGCCTCCCGGGTCCGGAACGGCGCCGTAGAAGATCTCCGCCTCGTTGCTCGTCGCGCAGAGGGAGCGGGAGTAGAGGTCGCCCGACCACACCCAGCCGACGATCTTGTCCAGGTTCGCTTCCCGCGTCATCAGGACCAGGAAGCGACCGTTGCCGTCCACGTCGGACAGCCCTCCGTAGTAGTCGTCGTGGACGCCTTTGGCGTGGCTCGCGTAGAACGCGTCCAGATCCGCCAGCTCCCCGTCCGTGAAGGTCCCCGCCGGGTTGGCGACGTCGTCCAGCCAGACGATGTTGGCGGAGATCAGTCGGACCACGGCCTGCACGCGACGGCCGGACGAACAACTCCGAATCGAGCTGCCGTAGAGCGAAAGCGTGTCCCCGACCTGCGGGGCCCGCCGGACGTTCCGGAACGCGGCCGGCTCCCGACTCGGTGGCCCCAGCTTTCGAACGAGCTCCCAGTTCCGCTCCATGACGTCGCTGTGCCCACGCGCCCTCGCCTCGGTCCACGCATCGGCGACCGCCGGCCCGAACGCTCCGGGCGCGCCGCCGACCGGGGCGCGGGCCGACCGAAGCGGCCGTTGCGAGAACGCCTGCACGGGCCCTTGGGCGAAGCTGCCGACCCCCTCCGCGTCCGTCCACCGCGCCGTCGAAGTCCCGGCTTCGGCGACCGCCGCGGCGACCGTCGCGTCCCCGGGCGCGCCCGTCAGCGTGACGCCCGTGAGCGAAGACGCGCTCTCCGACGTCGAGACGACGCCGATCAGGTACTCCTCGCCGACCCCGCCGCCGGGCAGATGCAGGCACCCCGAGCCCGCTCGCGTCCACCGGTACTCGCCCGAAGACAGGCGCAGGCGCGCGAGCTCCGCGCTCGTCAGCGGCGCGACCCCGACCGTCCGGGCGTCGCTCCCGCCGCCCGTCGTCACGCGCAGCTCCTCGCGCCGCGCCGGCAGGCAGTCGCCCCCGGGCGCCTCGAAGGCGAGCGACGTGGCCGTCGCCGCCGTCACGCGCGCGCTGCGTCCGCCGAGCGTCACCCGGTTCGCGCCGAGCGTCGTCGAGAACCCGGTGCCCGCGATCGTCGCCGTGCGACCCTCGATCAGCGTCGCGGGCGAGACGCCCGAGATCGCGACCGGATCGGTCGTCCCCGTGTTCGCCTGCACGGTGACCTGGAAGCTCGCCTGCGCGCTGAGGCCGCCGGGGTCCGTCGCCGCGACCGAGACGTCGGACGCGCCCTCGGCGACGCCGGCGACGGAGACGACGCTGCCCGAGACGGAGACCGACGCGGCGGCGACGTTCGCGCTCGACGCCGAATAGGTCAGCGGGTCGCCGTCGGGGTCGGAGAAGTGGCTCGCCAAGTCGAGCGGGATCGTGCCGCCGGTCGCGACGAAGAGTTCGGAGATGGCGGCCGTGGCGACCGGTCGCTGATTCGGGCCCGCGACGCCCTCGACGGTCACGGCGAAGTCGACGTGGGCCGAGAGGCCGCCGGGGTCGGTGGCGGTGATCCGCACGCTGGTCACGCCGCTCGAGCGGCCGCTGATCCAGGCCGTGCTTCCCTCGATCGCGACGGTCGCGGCGGCGGGGTTCGAGCTCGTGGCCGAATAGGCGAGCGCGTCGCCGTTCGGGTCCCGGAAGAGGGCGGCCGCCTCGATGCGCACGCGGCCGCCTTGGGCGACGAACTGGACGGGGACGAATCCGGTCGCGACGGGAGGGTCGTTGTGCGTGGCCGACGCCGTCACGGCGACGGCGAAGGAGAGCTCGGCGGAAAGTCCGCCCCCGTCGGTCGCCGTGACGGTCAGGGTCGCCCGGCCCTGTCGGACGCCGGTCGCGGTCGCGGTGTCGCCGGCGACGGAAACGGAAGCGACGGTCGCGTCCGAGCTCGACGCGGCGTAGGAGAGCGCGTCGCCGTCGGGGTCGGAGAACCTGGACGCGAGGTCGACGGGAACGGAAGCGCCGGCGACGACCGACTGCGCGGGGACGGCGCCCGTCGCGACGGGCGCGCGGTTGGGCACGGTGACGGCGAAGGAGAGGGTGGCGAAGAGGCCTGCGGGGTCGGAAGCCGCGACGGTGACGATCGCCTGGCCGCGCGCGACGCCGGTCAGCGTCGCGGCGTCGCCGACGACGGAAGCGGCGACGACGCGGGCGTTCGAGCTCGAGGCGGCGTAGGCGAGCGGGTCGCCGTCGGGATCGGAGAAGCTGGGCGCGACGTCGACGGAGATCGACTCGTCGACGAAGACGGACTGCGCGGGCACGGCGCCGCCGACGACGGGCGCGCGGTTGGGCACCGTCACGGCGAAGGCGAGCTTGGCGGACAGGCCGTTCCCGTCGGTCGCCGTGACGGTCAGGGTCGCGCGGCCCTGCCGGACGCCGGTCACGGTCGCGGCGTCGCCGGCGACGGAGACGGTGGCGACGCGGACGTTCGAGCTCGAGGCCGCGAAGGAGAGCGGGTCGCCGTCCGGGTCGGAGAGGTGGGACGCGAGGTCGATCGAGAACGCTTCGCCGACGAAGACGGACCGTTCCTGGATCGGCGTCTTGGCGACGGGCGCGCGGTTGGGAACGGTCACGGCGAAGGAGAGTTCGGCGGACAGGCCGCCCGCGTCGGTCGCCGTGACGGTCAGGGTCGCCCGGCCCTGTCGGACGCCGGTCAAGGTCGCGGCGTCGCCGGCGACGGAAACGGAAGCGACGCGGGCGTTCGAGCTCGAGGCGGCGTAGGTCAGATCGTCGCCGTCGGGATCGGAGAAGCGGGACGCGAGGTCGACCGTGGTCGCTTCGCCGACGAAGACCGACTGGGCGGGAACGGCGCCCGCGGCGACGGGCGCCTGGTTGGGGACGACGACGGCGAAGGAGAGTTGGGCGGACAGGCCGTCGGCGTCGGTCGCCGTGACGGTCAGGGTCGCCTGGCCCTGCCGGACGCCGGTCACGGTCGCGGCGTAGCCGGAGACGGACACGGAAGCGACGGCGGTGTCCGAGCTCGACGCGGCGTAGGAGAGCGCGTCGCCGTCGGGGTCCGAGAACTTGGACGCCAAGTCGACCGAGATCGCCTCGCCGACGAAGACGGTCCGGTCGGACACGGAGTCGGTCGCGACGGGCGCCTGGTTGGGGACGACGACGGAGAAGGAGAGCGTCGCCGAAAGCCCGTAGGCGTCGCGGGCGGCGACGGTCGCGCTCGCGGCGCCCTTGGCGACTCCGGTCACGGAGACGGCGCCGGCGTCGCCCACGGTCGCGACCGAAGCGACGCCGGCGTTCGAACTCGACGCGACGTAGAAGAGCACGTCGCCGTCGGGGTCCGAGAAGTGCGCCGCGGCGTCGACGGTCGCGGTCTCGCCCACGGTCACCGTCTGGGCCGGGATCGGCCCGAGGACGGTCGGCGCCCGGTTCGGGACCGGCCCTGGACCCGTGGCGTCGTCGCCGCAGGCCGTCGCCCAGAGGACGGCCGCCAATGCGGCGCGGACCCGTGCGCCTTTCCGCCAAGACGGTCCTTCCTCGAGGGCAGCCTGCCTGCGGCCGGCGCGCGCGCCGCGTCGCGGCGTACGGACCGAAAGGTCCCGAGCAAGCGAGCGATCGTCCATGGGCGGGTGCGGAACCGAGGGGCGCGGGCGAAGTCGCCGTCCGATTCGACCTTGAAGCTCTCACCCGTGCGCATGGCGTCGCCTCGCCGAACCGGACGGCGCGATACCGCCTCCTAATGGTAGCGGACTGTCCCCATGGGCGGATAGGGCGCATCGCTCGCCGGTCGGTCGCCGGCCCGCGCCGGCTCCGCGGACGTCGCGGTCGCGGCCGCGCCTTCTCGTCGTTGACTCCGCTTCCCGCCGACGATATGATTCACGGCTGTGGATCCCCGGCGCCTGGCGCGCTCGGCTTCGGCAACTCGAGGACGCGAAGGCTTAGCGACGTGACCAAGACGATCACTCCCAAACCCGAGGACATCGAGCGGACTTGGTGGGTGGTGGACGCCGCGGATCGGCCCTTGGGAAGGCTCGCCACCGAGGTCGCCCGAATCCTCCGGGGCAAGCACAAGCCGGTCTACACCCCCCACCTGGACACGGGCGACCACGTCGTCGTCGTCAACGCTTCGAAGGTCGCGCTCACCGGTCGCAAGGCCGAGCAGAAGACGTACTTCCGCCATTCGGGACACATGGGCGGGGACAAGCACGTGCCGTTCAAGACCATGCGGGATCGGTTCCCCGACCGGGTGATCGAGCTGGCGGTGCGGGGGATGTTGCCGAAGAACAAGTTGGGGCGGAGCTTGCGCCGCAAGCTCCGCGTCTACGCGGGCCCGACGCATCCGCATGGGGGCCAGAACCCCCGGACGCTGGACATTTGACCCCTACGGAATGACGAGCATGGTCGATTCGCATCCGATCCAGGCGGTGGGCCGCCGCAAGAGAAGCGTCGCGCGCGTTCTCCTGCGCTCCGGCGCGGGGCGGTGGAGCATCAACGGTCGCGCCGTCGCGGACTACTTCCCGCGACCTGCCCATCGAGGGCGCATCGAAGACCCGTTGCGGGTCCTGGGCGCCGAGTCGGAGGTCGACGTCGAGGTTCGGGTGCGGGGCGGCGGCCTGACCGGCCAGGCCGACGCGATTCGGATGGGGCTGGCGCGGGCGCTGGTGGTCCGGGACGAAGAGGCGCGGGGCCCCATGAGGGAAAGCGGAATGCTCACTCGGGACGCCCGCAAGGTCGAACGCAAGAAGCCCGGGCGGCCGAAGGCGCGCAAGCGCTTCCAGTTCAGCAAGCGATAGGTCGACGGCGAACGCCATGAATCAAGTCGAAAGTCAGGTCGGGCTGGCGGAGCTCCTGGACGCCGGAGTGCATTTCGGTCACCAGACGAGGCGGTGGAACCCGAAGATGCGCCCCTTCATCTTCGGGGAGCGCAACGGCATCCACATCATCGACCTCCGCAAGACGATGGGGCGGCTGGGCGCCGCCTGCGAGGCGGTCCGCCGCGTCGTGCTCAAGGGCGAGAGGGTGCTGTTCCTGTCCACGAAGAAGCAGCTCAGGCAGATCGTCGAGGAGGAGGCCGCGCGCTGCGGGGCGCTCTACGTGACCGAGCGCTGGCTGGGCGGGATGCTGACCAACTTCCAGACCATCCGCCGCCAGATCCGCAGGATGAAGGAGCTCGAGCGGGGCCACGAGGAGAACGCCTACGAGTTCTACACGAAGAAGGAGCGGCTGCTTCTGGAGCGCGAACGCGCGAAGCTCGAGAAGTACTTCATCGGCGTGCGCGACATGACGCGCCTGCCGGGGGCCGTCTTCGTGGTCGACGCCCGTCGCGAGATCATCGGCGTCCGAGAGGCGCACCGCCTCGGGATTCCGGTCGTCGCGATCGCCGACACCAACGTCGATCCCGACCTCATCGACTATCCCATCCCCGGCAACGACGACGCCATCCGTTCGGTGAGCCTGATCGCCGGCGCCGTCGCCGACACCATCGAGATGGCGCGACGCGAGGTGCCCGACGACCAGCGCAGGCGGCAAGCCGAGCTGGAGGCGACGACGTACTCGACCGAGACGGGCGAGAAGTCGGCGGAAGGTCGGGAGCTTCGGCGGCGGCCGAGAAAGCGGCGGCCGAGGCCCGAGGCGATCGCCCAGGTGCTCAAGTCGGGCGAAGGCGAAGCGGCGGCTCCGAAGCGCGCCAAGCGCCGGCCGGGCAAGGGGCGAGGTCCGGCGAAGCCGGCGGCGACCCCCGCCTCCGCGGACTGAGGGCGCGCGGCCGAGCGGCCGACGCGCGCGGCCCCGGAGTTGGACGTGGCGGGCGAACGCGGCGAGCGGGTGCGCGGCCTCGACCTCTCTTCTCCGGCCGGGTCGACGTCGCCGAGGCCGGGGCATTCGGGCGCGGGCGACGCCCCGGCGCCGAATTTCGGGGCCGGGAGCGGGTTCGCGCCGTCACGGACACGCGTCGGGCGGGCTCGCGGCCCCCTCGACCGCCACATGGGAATCTCGAGATGAAGATCGCGGCGAAGGTCGTGAAGGAACTCCGCGACCGCACGGGCGCGGGCATGATGGACTGCAAGCGGGCGCTGCAGGAGACGGAGGGCGACGTCGAGGCGGCCATCGATCTGTTGCGCAGCAAGGGCGAGGCGAAGGCGGCGAAGCGGGCGCACCGGGTCGCCGGCGAAGGCGTCGTGGCCAGCTACGTGCATCACGGCGGTCGCATCGGCGTCCTGGTCGAGCTCAACTGCGAGACCGACTTCGTCGCCAACACCGACGACTTCCGCTCGCTGGCCCACGACGTCGCCATGCACGTGGCGGCGTCGGACCCCATCGCGATCGACGCGGGCGACGTCGCCGCGGACGTCGTGGAACGCGAGCGCCGCGTGTTCTCCGAACAGGTCGCCCGCGAGGGCAAGCCCGAGGCGATCCGCGACCGGATCGTCGACGGCAAGATGGCCAAGTTCTTCGAGCGGCAGGTTCTCCTGCGGCAGCCCTTCATCAAGGATCCCGACCGGACGGTCGGACAGTTGATCACGGAGACGGCGGCCAGGACCGGGGAGAAGATCGAGGTCGCGCGCTTCGCCCGGTTCAGCGTCGGCGGCTGAGCGCGTCCAGGGGAGCCCGCGAGGTGGAGGTTTCCGCAGCGGCCGAGCGCAGGAGCGCGGGCTACGAGCGCGTCGTCGTCAAGTTCTCCGGCGAAGCGCTCGCCGGGGAGCGGGGGTTCGGCATCGATCCCGAGGCGGTCGACCGGCTGACGGACGAGATCAGCGCCATCCATCGCCTCGGCGTGTCGCTGGGTCTGGTCATCGGCGGCGGCAACGTGCTGCGCGGCGGCATCGCGAGCCAGAAGGGAATGGACCGCGTCTCGGCCGACTACATGGGCATGCTGGCGACGATCATGAACGCGCTCGCCGTGCAGGACCTGCTCGAGCAGAGGAACGTCGACACGCGGGTCCTGACGGCGATCCGCATGCCCCAGCTCGCCGAACCGTACATCCGCCGCAGGGCGTTGCGACACCTCGAGAAGGGCCGCATCGTCATCTTCGCCGGAGGCACCGGGAACCCGTACTTCTCGACCGACACGGCGGCGGTGCTTCGGGCCATGGAGATGGGCGCGGAGGTGGTGATCAAGGCGACGAAGGTCGAGGGCGTCTTCACGGCCGACCCCGCCCGCGACCCCAGGGCGGAGTTCATCCCGGACATCTCGTTCCACGAGGTGGTGTCGCGCGATCTGCGCGTCATGGACGCGGCCGCGGTGTCGCTCTGCCGCGAGAACGACTTGCCCATTATCGTCCTGAACCTGGACGACCAGGGTTCGGTCCGCCGCGCGATCGGGGGGCATCGGGTCGGGACCCTGGTCTCTTGACCGCCGCGCACGGGGTTCCTGGGAGACGTTTCCACAGCGACGGAGGCGAACCGTGACCGTCATCGCAGACGCCGAACGCAGGATGGAGGACGCCGTCGAGGCCGTGCGCCGCGAGTTCGCGACGGTGCGGACGGGGAAGGCGGCCCCCGCGATTCTGGACAGCGTGCGCGTCGAGGCCTACGGCGGCCGGATGCCGCTGAACCAGGTGGCCACCGTGACCGCCCCGGAACCGACGCTTTTGGCGATCCAGCCCTTCGACGCGACGCTCGTCGGCGCGATCGAAAAGGCGGTGCTGGGCGCCGACCTCGGGCTGAACCCCTCGAACGACGGCTCGCTCGTCCGCGTCCCCGTTCCTCCGCTCAACGAGGAGCGGCGCACGCGCTACGTTCGTCTTCTCCACAAGATGGCGGAGGACGGCAAGGTCTCCGTGCGCCGCGCTCGCCAGGCGGCGAACGAACGCGTCAAGGCCGCGCTCAAGGAGAGCGAGGTCGGCGAGGACGACGCCCGCCGCTCGATGAGCGAGGTGCAGAGGCTGACCGACGCCTTCGTGGCCAGGATCGACGATCTGCTGGCGGCGAAGGAGAAGGAGGTGACGGCGATCTGATCGACCAGGACCGGCGGTCCGGCGCGTCCGATGTCGGGTGACCGCCTCGATCGCATCGCGACGTCGGGCCGCCCCCCCGCCCACGTCGCCGTCGTCATGGACGGCAACGGCCGCTGGGCGGAACGCAGGGGGCTGCCCAGGCAGGCGGGGCACTGGGCCGGGATGAAGGCGGTGCGGGAAGCGGTCGAGGGCGCCTGCGCCGCAGGCGTCGAGGCGCTCACGCTCTTCGCGTTCTCCACCGAGAATTGGACGCGACCGCAGCCCGAGGTCGACGCGCTGATGAAGGTGCTCCGGTCCTACGCCCGGAGCGAGCGCGACGAGCTGGCCCGCGAAGGGGTCGAGGTGCGGGTCCTGGGACAGATCGAACGCCTCGACTCCCGCTCCCGCGAGGCCGCGCGGAGCGTCGAGAGAGCGACGCGCGGCGGTCGCGCGCTTCGCCTGAACCTGATGGTGTCCTACGGCGCCCGGGAGGAGATCGCGCGCGCGGCGCGGATCCTGGCCCGAAGGGTCGAGCGGGGGCTCATGAGTCCGGAGGACGTCGACGAGTCGGCGATCGAGGGGGCTCTGTACACCGCCGGCGTCGTTCCCGATCCGGATCTCGTCATCCGCACGTCGGGCGAGTTCAGGCTCAGCAACTTCCTGCTGTGGCAGGTCGCCTACAGCGAGCTCCACGTCGCTCCCGTGCTCTGGCCGGACTTCACGCGCGACGACCTCTACGACGCGATTCTGGACTACCAGGCGCGCGAGCGGCGTTTCGGTCGCGTCGCTTCGTCCGACGCGACGCCGCTCGGCTCGGGCTCGGCGTGATGTCGAGCGAGCTGCGGGCCCGACTCCTGGTGGCTGCGGGCGGCGTGCCCCTGGGCGCGTTCGCCGCGGTTCGGGGAGGCTGGTTCCTGGGCGCGCTGATCGCCGGCGTCGCCGCTCTGGCGGCCAGCGAGTTCCACGCCCTGGCGCGGATCGGGGGCGCGCGGCCGCTCCGCTGGCTGGGCGTTCCCGCCGCCGCGCTGCTGGTGCTGCTCGCGGCCGACGGATCGTCCTTCGCCGAATGGGGCGTGCGCGCTCTGGCGCTGCTGCTCGTCCTCGCGCTGGCGACGCTGGGCGCCATGGTCGTCTCGCCATCCGTCGCCCAGGCGCCGATGCCGTCGGCGTCGGCGACCGTCCTCGGCGCCCTCTACACCGGCGGCACGCTGTCCTTCGCCGTGCTGATCAGGAACCTGCCCGAGCACGTCGGCGGCGCCGACCCCCGGCCGTGGGAAGGGGCCCTGCTGGTCTTCTTTCCCCTGGCGGTCACGTGGGCGGCCGATTCGGCCGCCTACTTCGCCGGGCGCAGGCTCGGCGAGCGGAAGCTCGCGCCCGCCGTGAGCCCGGGCAAGACGGTCGTCGGCGGCGTCGCCGGCCTGATCGCCGCGATCGCGGTCGGCGCCGCGACGGGATGGGCGCTGTCCGCGTTCCCCACGGTCCCCATGTCGCCGCTCGCGGGCGGTCTCGCGGGGCTGGTCCTGGGCGTCGTCGGACAGGTCGGCGACTTGGCCGAGTCGCTGCTCAAGCGCGAGGCGGGCGTCAAGGACTCGGGCCGCCTCTTCCCGGGTCACGGGGGCGCGCTCGACCGCTTCGACGCTCTTTTCTTCGCGCTCCCGGTCGCCTACGGCCTCTTCGCCTTCGCGCTGCGGCGCGGATGACGCGCGTCGCGATCCTGGGCGCGACCGGTTCCGTCGGCCGCTCGACGCTGGAGGTCGTCCGGCGCCATCGGGACCGGTTCGAGATCGTGGCGATGTCCGCGCACCGCGAGGCCGCCGCGCTGACCGAGCTGGCGACCGAATTCGACGTCGCCGAGCTGGCGGTCACGGATCCGGCGGCGCCCCGAGGCGCCGGCGCGCGCGGCTGGCGCGTCGGCCCCGAGAGCCTGATCGAGCTCGCGCGCCTTCCCGACGCCGACGTCGTGGTCAACGCCGTGACGGGCGCCGCGGGCCTGCCGGCCACGTTGGCGACCCTCGAGGCCGGCAAGCGGTGCGCTCTGGCCAACAAGGAGTCGCTCGTCGCGGCCGGCGCCCTCGTGATGGACGCCGCGCGGCGCGGCGGCGGCGAGCTGATCCCCGTCGACAGCGAGCACTCGGCGATCCTGCAGTGCATCGCGGGCGCCGAGGCGGAGGAGGTGCACCGAGTCGTCCTGACGGCCAGCGGGGGCCCCTTTCGGGAGACCGCCGCGGAGGCGCTGAAGCGCGTCGACGCCGGGATGGCGCTTCGCCACCCGACCTGGAGCATGGGACGCAAGATCAGCGTCGACTCCGCGACGCTGGCCAACAAGGCCCTCGAGGTCGTCGAGGCGCACCATCTCTACGATCTGCCCTACGATCGCGTCGACGTCGTCGTTCACCCGACGTCGATCGTGCACTCGTTCGTCGAATTCGTCGACGGCTCGGTGCTCGCCCAGATGGGCGAGCCCACGATGGAGCTCCCCATCCTCCACGCCCTCGCCTGGCCCCGCAGACGCGACGACGCCGCGCTCAGGGGCTTCGATCCGATCCGGAGCTCGCCGCTCGTCTTCGAGCCCGTCGACGAGGAGCGCTTCCCGCTGTTCCGGCTGGGCGTCGACGCCGGAAAGGCCGGCGGAGCGGCGCCGGCGGCGTTCAACGCCGCCAACGAAGTGGCCGTGCAGTCGTTCCTGGAGGGACGGGTTACCTTCCCCGGGATGGGCGCCGTCGTCGAGGCCGTTCTGCGGTCGATGGACGGGTGGGCGGCGCGCGACGTCGACGAGGTCCTCGAGGCGGACCGGACGGCGAGGGTTCGGGCCGCCGCCGAGGTGGAGAGGGCGAGCGCATGACGACCGTGCTGGCGACGCTGTTGCTGTTGGGCGTCCTGATCTTCGTGCACGAACTGGGCCACTACTGGGCCGCGAAGGCGGTGGGCGTCGGCGTCGAGCGCTTCTCGATCGGCCTGGGGCCCCGGATCTGGGGGTTCACGCGGCGCGGAACCGAGTACGTGATCGCCGCGATCCCCCTGGGCGGCTACGTGCGCATGCAGGGGATGGAACGGGACGTCATGGAGCACATCGGCGGCTCCGGGCCGGAGGAGGGGGACGTGCCCGGACCGGGCGACTTCGACGGCAAGTCGCTCCCGGCGCGCGCCTTCGTCATCTCCGCGGGCGTGATCATGAACGTGGCGTTCGCCTTTCTGTTGTACGCCGGAATCGCCGCCGCCTGGGGCGACGAAGTGATCGCGACGACCCGAGTGATGGCCGTCGAGGAGGCCGCGCTCCCGGCGGGCGCCGAGCCCTTGGCCGACGTCGTGCCGGGCGCGTCGATCGTCCGCGTCGGCGACGTGCCGATCGAGACCATGCAAGACGTGGCGGACGCGTTGATCGAGGGCGCGCCGGGCCCCGTCGCAGTGACCACGACCCGACCCGCGGGCGTCTTCGAGATCGTGCTCTCCGACTCCCGCGAGGATCGCTTTCGGACGGTGGCGTCGATCTCGCCCTGGTTCGACGCCGCGGTCGGCGGCCTCGTCTCGGGCGGTCCGGCGGACGCCGGCGGCCTCGAGATCGGCGACGCCGTGACGTCGGTCGACGGCGTGGCCGTGACGTCGTGGGCCGAGATGGTGCGGGAGATCGAGGCCAGGCCCGGCGAGCGGGTCTCCATCGGGCTGACGCGCGACGGCGAGGCTCTCGCGCGCACCGTGGAGCTGGGGCGCACGAGGGGGCCGGAAGGCGAGGAGCTGGGCCAGCTGGGCGTCTTCCCGGAGCCGCCCGCCACGGTCGCGCGCCCGGTGGGCCCGCGCGAGGCCGTCGCGGCGGGATTCGACCGCACGGTCCAGGTCTCCGGCGCGATCCTGGGTTTTCTCGGCGATCTGCTCACGCGCGACGCGTCGCCTCGTTCGGTGGGATCGATCGGGACGATCATGGAGATGTCGGGCCAGGCCGCCGAGCGCGGACTCCGGGAGTACTTGGGCTTCATGGCCCTGTTCAGCGTCAACCTGGCCATCCTCAACCTGCTGCCCATCCCGATCCTCGACGGCGGCCACCTGGCGTTCCTCGGGCTGGAGCTGGTCCGGGGCCAGAAGCTCTCGGTGAAGCAGCGCGTTCGCTTGAGTCAGGTCGGCATCTGGGCCGTGGTCCTGCTCATGGTCTGGGCCCTGGGCAACGATCTGCTGCGCTTCCTCGGATAGCGACGGCCGACGCGCGGGCTCTCGCCGCCGCCGCGCTCAGAACAGCGACGTCTGCGCCGGACGCGCTTCGTCGCGCAGCTTCGCGAGGTCCAGGAGGGGCGTCGGCTCGTCCGGCCCCGCGACCTCGAGTCGACCTCGGAACCCCTTCTTCCGGAGCGCGCCCTCGACCGCGGTTCGGGCCATGCGGGGCGTGTTCGACTCCTCGGACAGGTGGGCCAGCACGACGACCGAAAGCTCCGGGTGCAGCAGCTCGACGGCCAGGGACGCGGCGGCCTGGTTGGAAAGGTGTCCGTGACTGGACGCGATCCTCCCCTTGACCGAGGCCGGATAGGCGGCCGACCAGAGCATGATCTCGTCGTGGTTCGACTCGAGGACCAGGGCGTGGCATCCGCGCAGCGCGTGGACGGCCTGCACGGTGGGGCGGCCCAGGTCGGTGGCGACGCCGAGGCGCAGACCGGCGACGCGGTCGACGACCGAGACCGCGGCCGGCTCGGCCGCGTCGTGCACGGTGACGAAGGGATCGACGCGAAGGTCGCCGATGGAGATCGGGTAGCCGGGCCTGTAGGTGTGCACCGTCTCGGCGCCGGACAGCAGCTTGTCGACCGCCCGCCGGGTGCCCCGGGTCATGTAGAGCGGGGTTCCGTGCGCCCGCGCGAAGATCCCGGCGCCCCGAGCGTGGTCGCCGTGCTCGTGGGTCAGGACGACGGCCTCGATTCGCGACGCGTCGACGTCGAACGTCGCCAGCCGCCGGACCAGCTCCCGGCCGCTGAAGCCCGCGTCCACCAGAATGTGCGTCTCGCCCGCCCCGACCAGGACGGCGTTGCCCCGACTGCCGCTGCCCAGAACGGCGAACCTCACGGAACGACCGGGCGCGCCGCCGAGCTGCGCTGCGCCGCCGTCCGCGCGTGCGCGCGTCGGTAGAGCCTCTCCGCGGCCGGCGTCAGCGTCGCGTCGCGTCGCGCCATGACGCGCCGCGCCGCGCGCACGAAGCCATCCACGTCGACCTCGACCTGGCCCTCGGCTCCGATCCAGGTGAACGGCGCCACGGATCGGGGAAGGGCGCCGGGGCCGACGAGGACGCTCCCCGCGCCGACCGTCGTGCCCGCGTGCAGCAGGGCGCCGATCCCGGTGCGGACATGGTCGCCGAGCAGGCATCCGGCCTTGAGCAGCCCCGTGTCGACGAGTCCGTCCTCGCCCGGGGCGCGGACGCTGCCGTAGCTGACCTTGAGGTCGGAGTTCGTCGTGAGCGCGCCCAGGTTCACCCACCGACCCGCCACCGAGTGTCCCAGGAAGCCGTCGTGGGCCTTGTTCGCGTACCCGAGGATCACGCTGGACTCGACCTCGCCGCGAATCTTGCACGCCGGGCCGACGCTCGACGCCGCCACCGTCCCCCCGAGGATCGTGGATCCCGGACCCACGTACAGCGGTCCGCACACGCGGGCGGGCGCCAGGACGCGCGCGCCCCGGTCCAGGACGATCGGGCCCGAGCGGGTGTCGGCGACCACGCCCGGCTCGATCGTCGCGTCCGGCCCGAGCGACACCCGGCCGCTTCCGACGAGGCGCACTCCGGGATCCGGACGACCGCCGGGGCGGCTTGCCTCGAGGCCGTCGGCCCGAATGCGGTCTCCGTTCAGCGCCATCAGCTCCCACGGGTTGGCGAGCAGCGCGCCCTCGACGGGGACCCGGGGCCACGAGGGCCAGTCCCCGTCGCCCAGGCCGGGCGGCAGCGCGACGCCCGCCGGAACCCAGACGCCCGCGGGTTCCGAGCCCAGGGCCAGCACCGAGGGGCCGGAGAGGTCGCCGGGAGCCGCGTCGACGGCCAGCCGGCTGGAGAGCACCAGGCGGTCGCCCGTCGTTCCGACGTCGGCCGCCGGCACGCACGGGGGCGCTCCGGGCTCGTCGAAGTCGGCCAGCGCGGCTTCGGTCAGGTGGCCCTCGCAGGTCAGCCCCAGCGCCCTTTCGGCGCGCCGCCGGAGCGTGAGCGTCCCGAACAGCGTCTCGCCGATCGGTCGGGTCAGCGAGAAGGGCCGCCATCCTCGCGCCGCCCGGTCGTCGTCGAGGAGGAACAGGCGCGGCGTCCGCGCGCCCGGACCGGCGGCGCGCGAGCGCCCGCCGCGGCCAGCCGGAGATTCGCCCAAGCGGCCTACGGCTCCGCTTCGTCCGAAGGCGCGCCGCCGGAGTCCCGGGGCCGCTCCGGCAGGCGCTCGAGGAGCTCCTTGAGCCGGGGCAGCGCGCCGCGGGCCGCGACCAGGGTGACGTCGGGCGTCCGCACCACCAGGTGGTTCTCGACGCCCAGCAGAACGACGCGTCCCGACGCCGCCAGGACGACGTTGTCCCGGCTCTCGACCGCGTCCGCGTCCCCTTCGGTCGCGTTGCCCTCGGAGTCGGAGACCCGGTTCCGCGCCCAGGCCTCCCAGCTGCCCATGTCGTCCCACCGGAAGGTCGCGTCCACGCACGCGACGCGCGCGCTTCGCTCGAGGACGGCTTCGTCCACGCTGATCCCCTCCGCGGCGGCGAAGAACCCGTCCGGGTCTCCGGCCTCGAGGCGCTCCATGGCCCGGGCGATTCCCGGCGCGTGGCGCTCGACCTCGGCCAGGAACGTCGCCGCCGACCAGACGAAGATCCCGGAGTTCCAGCGATCGCCGCGACGGACGAACTCGCGGGCCCGCTCGGGCCCGGGCTTCTCGACGAAGGCGTCCACCCGATGGGCGGTCGCTCCGGCGGGCGCCCCGAGCGCGGCGCCGAGGCGAAGGTACCCGTAGCCGGTTTCCGGTCGGTCCGGCGGCACCGCGAGCGTCACGAGCGCGTCGTGGCGGCGCGCGACCTGGACGGCGTGCCCGATCGTGCGGTGGAACGCCGCCGGCGGACGGATGAGATGGTCGCTGTGGACGGACACGACGACGGCCTCCGGGTCCTCCTGCGCGAACGCCCAGGCCGCGCGCGCCAGAGCGGGCCCCGTCCCGCGCGCCTGCGCCTCGACGAGAAACGCGCTCGCCGGAAGTCCGGTGACCGCCCGCGCGGACTCGACCAGGTCGGGGCCCGCGAGCACCCGAATTCGGTCCCGCGGGACCAGGCCTTCGACCCGCTCGAGCGTGTCGACGATCAGCGGCCGTTCGCTCCCCAGCGGCAGCAGCTGCTTGGGCCGGTCGGGCGTGCTCAGGGGCCAGAACCGGGTCCCCGACCCGCCGGCCAGGATCGCGACCCGGACGCGCCCGTCGACTTCGGAGTCGGCCCCCGACCGCTTGGCCGCCGCGACGTCGCTCGGCACCGGTCGGCTCATGCGCTTCGCCTCGCGTCCGCGACGGCCGCCGAAGGCGAGTCCGCGTCGCGGGCCCGGACCGGCGGCGAATTCGGCCCCCGAGGCGTGTTGACCGGACAAGGTCCCCTCGGGTAGCTTGGAAGCCATGAAGATACGCAATTTCGCCCTCGTCGCGGCGCTCGCCGGGGGCGTTTTGCACGCCTGCGACGACAATCCGTTCGCCATCCGCTGGACGGCGGACCCGGACACGGCCCGACTGTACGCCTTGTCCCGGCCCGAGTCGAACCTGGTCTCCGGCTTCGATTTCCACGCGCGCCGCGCGGTTCGCATCGAGGCGCCCGCGACCGGCGCCGAGTGGGACGTGGCCGTCGATCTCCGCGACGGCGAGCTGGTCTGGCTCCCCCAGGCCGCCCTGGGCATCCCGTCGGAGGCGGCGCTCGCGCCGATGGAGGGGGAGACCTTCGAGTCGGCGGTCGAGGCGCCGGAGGACACGACGCTCTACGTGTCCGCGGCGCCCGTGCCGATCGCGACGGGTCGGGTCTACGCCGTGCGCACCCGGCGCCACCGCGGCACCTTCGGGACGATCTGCAACTACTACGGCAAGGTCGAGGCGCTTCTGGCCGACGCGGCGAGCGGCACGGTCACGTTTCGGTTCGACGTCAGCCGCGTCTGCAACAGCCGCGACCTGATCCCCCCGGACTAGTCGCGCGAGCCTGCGGGGGAGAGGAATCGAGTCGTGATCGACGTCGCACGGGCGAGGCGCGATCCCGAAGGCGTGGCCCGGGCCTTGGCGCGCCGCGGCCTCGCGGACGCGGCGGCGCAGGTCGACGCGATCGTCGAGCGGGACCGCGAGCGGCGGCGCGCGCTCGGCCGGGTCAACGACCTCAAGGCGCTGCGCAACCGCGTCTCCCGCGAGGTCGGCGAGGCCAAGCGCCGCGGCGAGGACGCGGCGGACCGGATCGCGCGCATGCGCGCCGTCGGGCGCGACGTCGCCGAGCTGGACGCCGTCGTCGCCGAGTGCGACGCCTGGATCGAGAGGACGCTGGCGCGGTTGCCGAACCTGCCCGATTCGCGCGTCCCCTCCGGCGACGCCGCCGCGAACCGGATCGTGCGCGAGTGGGGCTCGCCGGAGCCGGCCGCCTTTCGGCTCCGCCCCCACTGGGAGATCGGCGAGCGTCTGGGCATCCTGGATCCGGCCGCGGCCGTGCGCGTCTCGGGCTCGGGCTTCATGGTCCTCAAGGGCAAGGGCGCTCGGCTGCAGCGGCGCCTGATCGACTGGATGATCGACCTGCACGCGACGGCCCACGGATACGAGGAGGTGCGCGTGCCGTACCTGGTCCGTTCCCGGAGCATGACGGGGACCGGCCAGCTGCCCAAGTTCGCCGAGGACTCCTACGTGACCCGCCGCGACGGTCTCTGGCTCGTGCCGACGGCGGAGGTCCCGCTCACCAACCTGCATCGCGAGGAGATCCTGCCGGGCGAGTCCCTGCCTCGGAAGTACGTCGCGTACTCGCCGTGCTTCCGAAGGGAGGCGGGCGCGGCGGGCCGGGACACGCGGGGCATGCTGCGGATGCACCAGTTCGACAAGGTCGAGCTCGTCCGCCTCGAGCGCCCCGACGACGCCGAGGCCGCCCTCGAGGAGATGACCGGTCACGCCGGGAAGGTCCTCGAGGAGCTGGGCCTGCCGTATCGGGTCGCGCTGCTCGCGGCCGGGGACCTGGGTTTCTCCGCGAGGCTCACCTACGACCTCGAGGTGTGGGCGCCCGGGGTCGAGCGCTGGCTCGAGGTGTCCAGCTGCTCGACCTTCGGGGACTACCAGTCGCGCCGGGCCCGGATTCGATACCGGAAGAACCGGGGCGCGGGCGCGGAGCTGGTCCACACGCTCAACGGCTCGGCGCTGGCGCTTCCCCGGCTGATGGCGGCCCTGCTCGAGACGCATCAGCGCGAGGACGGGTCGGTCGAGCTCCCGGCGGCGGCGGCCGCGGCGGCCGGCTTCTCGAGGATCGCGCCGCCCCGGCGGACGCGCCGGCGGGGCTGAGTCCGGCCTGCGGCCGCTCCGGCGCGGACACGTCGTGGCCCGAAGCGGCAAGCGAGCGCAGACCAGATCCACCCGCGAAGTCGCGTCGCGGACGTGGCCGATCGCGCTGACGGTCCTGTTCGGCGCCCTCCTCGCGTGGTTCCTGGTGTACACGGCCGAGATCATGCGCTCGCGCCAGGCCGACGCCGAGACGTTCACGCGCATCTACGCCCAGGTCCAGAGCGGGCTCACGGGCCAGGAGCCCGGCGCCGAGTTGGCCGCGCTCACGAACCTGCAGAGGGAGCTCGTCGCCCTGCGGGTTCCGTTCGTGGTCACGTCGGAGCCCGGCGGCGTCTACACCGCCTCCGCGAACCTGCCCTTCTCCGTCTCGGATCCGGTCGCCGCCGAGGACGTCGAGCGCATCCTCGGCTACGCCCGGGAACTCGACGCCCGCAACGCGCCGATCGGGGACTCGGCCAGCCAGCTCGTGCACTACGGAGTCACCCCCGAGACCGCCCGCTTGCAGTGGATGCCCTTCCTGTGGGCTTCGGGGCTCGTGCTGACCGTGCTGCTCGCGGCCACCGGGTTCCGGTATCAGCGGCGCACGGCGGCCGAACAGGCGTGGACGGCGATGGCGCGCGAACTGGCCCACCAGCTGGGCACGCCGATCAGCTCGCTTCAGGGGTGGGTCGAGGTCCTGGGCCTGCCGCCGCGCGATCGCCCCGGAGACATGCGTCGAGCCGAGATCGCCCGGGCCATCGAGGACGACCTGGTCCGCCTCGAGCGCGTCAGCCGCCGCTTCGAGCTCATCGGCAGGGACCCCGAGCTGACGAGCGTCTCCCTGGGCTCCGTGATCGCCGAGCTGCGCGCCTACATCGAAGCGCGGCTGCCGAGGCTGGGTCCGGGCGTCGCGCTCCACGTCGACGTTCCCGACGACCTGCCCGAGGTCCAGGGACACAAGGTGCTGCTGGCCTGGGCGCTCGAGAACGTCGTCAAGAACGCGCTCGACGCCATGGCCGGAACCGGCGGGTCCATCGTGATCGGCGCGCGGGCGCTCGACGACCGATGGGTCGCGGTGCGCATCAGGGACACCGGTCCGGGCGTCCCGCCCGAGATCCGCGACCGGGTCTTCGACCCGGGCGTGACGACGAAATCCGGCGGGTGGGGCGTCGGCCTGACGCTGACGCGGCGGATCGTCAAGGGCGTGCACCGCGGCCGCATCGAGCTCCTGGACCGCAGCGGCGAGCGGGGCGTTACCTTCCAGGCTCGCCTTCCGGTGGCGACCCGCGGGCGAGCGTCCCGCTGATCCCGGCGTCGCGCGCGCGCTCGGCGCCTCGCGACGGATCCGGGGACCCCGAACCCATCGATCCCGAACCGGAGGCCTCGCGCCCTTGCGCTCGACGACGACGCCGCCCGACCGACCCCACGCGACGCTCGTCGACTCGCTCAACCCCGAGCAGCGCGAGGCGGTCGAGCACGCGACGGGCCCCGGCCTGGTGCTGGCCGGCGCCGGCTCCGGCAAGACGCGGGTCCTGACGACGCGGATCTGCCATCTCGTCCTCGAGCGCGGCGTGCCGCCGGAGGGGATCCTGGCCGTCACCTTCACGAACAAGGCGGCCCGGGAGATGCGCTCCAGGGTCGCCCGCGTCCTGGGACCCGAGGGCCGCGGCGTGTGGCTCGGGACCTTTCATTCCTTCGGAGCGCGTCTGCTGCGGCTGCACGCGCCCCTCCTGGGGTGGAGTCGGCGCTTCGCGATTCGCGACGCGGAACAGAGCGCGCGGGAGACCAGGAAGGCGCAGCTCGAGGTCGACTCGGATCCGAAGCGCTGGTCGCCCAGGGTCGTGCGGAGCCGCATCTCGGACGCCAAGAACCACCTGGTCGGGGTCGAGGAGTTCGTCCGGCTCAACGCCCGGGCCGGAAGTCCGCTGGCGCGCCAGGTCGCGCGCGTCTACCCGGCCTACGAGGCGGCGCTGCGCCGGCAGGACGCCGTGGACTTCGACGACCTGCTGGTCCATCCGGTGCGGCTCCTCGAGAGCGACGTCGAGCTGCTGGACCGCTACCGGAGCCGGTTCGAGCACATCCTGGTCGACGAGTACCAGGACACGAACCGGGCCCAGTTTCGGCTCCTCGAGCTCCTGGCCGGTCCGCGCGGCAACCTGATGGTCGTCGGCGACGACGACCAGAGCATCTACGGATGGCGGGGCGCCGACCTCCGCAACATCCTGGACTTCGAGAGGACGTTCCCGGAGGCGAAGGTCGTGCGTCTCGAGCGGAACTACCGCTCGACCCGGGCCATCCTGGACGCCGCCAATCGCGTGATCGCCCAGAACGCGAAGCGCAGAGCCAAGTCGTTGCGCACGGATCGGGCCGGGGGCGCGGCTCCGGTCTGCCTGCGGGCGGCCGACGAGCTGGACGAGGCGCGGTGGATCGTCGGCGAGATCGAGCGCCTGCGGCGCCGGCGGCCCCTCGGCTCCCGCGCGGACTTCGCCGTGCTCTACCGCACCAACGCCCAGTCGCGGGCGCTCGAGGAGGGCTTTCGGCGCGGGCGCGCGCCGTACCGGATCGTGGGCGGCGTCCGGTTCTACGAGCGCCGCGAGGTCCAGGACGCGCTCGGCTATCTGCGACTCGTCGCGAACCCGAAGGACATGGACGCCTTCGACCGCGTGGTCAACTACCCGCGCCGGGGCGTGGGCGCGACGACGCTCGTTCGCTTGCGGGAGTTCGCGACCGAGCGGGGCCTGAGCCTGCTCGAGGCCGCGGCGCGCGTCGGCGAGGCGGCCGGGCTGACCCGCGCCGCGCGCCGGGAGCTCAAGCGCTTCGCCGACCTGACGGCCCGCTACCGGGACCGCGCGCGGCTCGAGCCCGCGGGCGACCTGATCGAGGCGCTCGTCGACGAGCTGGGCCTGATTCCCCTGCTGCTGGAACGCGAGGAGAGCGCGGAGCGCGCGGACAACGTCCGCGAGCTCGTCGCGGCCGCCCACGCCTTCGATCCGTCGGTCGCGCTCGAGAGCCACGGCGGCGAGCGGGGCGAGTTGACCGACCTGGACCTCTTCCTCCAGCACGCGGCGCTGGCCACGGATCTGGACGGCCACGACCTCTCCGCCGACGCCGCGACGCTGACGACCGTGCACAACGCCAAGGGGCTGGAGTTCGACGTCGTCTTCGTCAGCGGGATGGAGGAGGGCCTGTTTCCGCTCGCGCACGCCCAGGAGAGCTCGAGCGCCCTGGAAGAGGAGAGGCGGCTCTTCTACGTCGCGATCACGCGGGCTCGGAAGCGCCTCTACTTCACGCACGCCCACCGGAGGCGCAGGGCCGGCGAGACCTTTCGCGGGCGGAGGTCGTCGTTCATGGACGCGATCATGGGGCAGGTCGAGCGGAAGTCCACGCAGCGAGCGGGGGCTGCCGCGGCGGGGGCCGGGTTCCGCGGCGGAAGCCGAGGCGGGCGGGGGCCGCGGACTCGCTCGGCGCCGGACGACCTGGGGTCGGGCGACTGGGGCGCGACCGACTTCCATCAGGATCGGCCCCGCTACCTGCGCGGCGAGCGGGTGCGCCACGCTCGCTTCGGCGCCGGCGCCGTCGTGGCGCTCTCCGGGTTCGGCATGGATCTGCGCGTCGTCGTCGACTTCGACGAGCACGGACGCAAGACGCTCGTCGCGCGCCACGCGTCGCTGGAACGGGACGACTTCCGCTAACGCCCTCCCCTCGACCCCGTTCGATCGCTCCCCGGCAAGACGCCGCGCGGACGGGGCCGCCGACCCGTTCGCGCGCCTCAGGCGGACTCGGCGCGCGGCTCCCGGTCCGCCTCCTCGGCGGCCGTCGGCTTCGCCCGGGCGGCGGCCAGGGCGCGCTGCGCCGTCTCCAGGGCGCCGCGCCGCAGCAGCGCGGACGCCCCGCTTCGGAGCGCGCGGACCTTGGCGGCCGTGTCCAGGACCGCGTCCTCGGCCTCCTCCTGAGCCACGTCCAAGAGAGCGGAGACGTCGGCCAGGCGGCGCCGAACGTCGTCGGACAGCTCCTGCACGTCGGCGCTCACCCCCTCCGTCGCCCGGGCCAGGCGCTCGACTTCGGCGCGAACCAGGCGAGTGACGCGCTCGACGTTCCGAGCGGCGGCGCTCGCGTGCTCGGCCAAGGGCAGCGAGCGCTCGCCGAAGGCGGCCAGAAAGCCGTCCCAGGCCCGCGCCGCGCGCCGCATCTCGATCCACATGACCAGCAGCACCGCGAAGATCGCCACGAACGACGCCGCGAGCACGATGGGCGTCCAGGCCGCCGCCTGTCCGAGCGCGTCGCGGGCGACCTCCGCGCCCGCGACGTCCTGCGGCGGTCGGGCGATCGAGGGGAGCATGCGCGCCTCGCGAAGGTCGACGAAGGGAACCGGGGTCACGCAATATGGGCCTTTGGGCGGCGCCGATCCAGCGGTACCTTTGTCCGCATGGCATCCTTCGTCGTAGGGGGCGGGCGCGAGCTCCGCGGGACCATTCGTCCGGCGGGAAACAAGAACGCCGCGCTCCCCGCGCTGGCGGCCACGTTGATGGGAGGGGAGCCGTCGACGCTCCGCAACGTCCCGCGCATCCGGGACGTGGACACCCTCCTCGAGATCATGGCGAGCCTCGGCGCCCAGGTCGGCTGGACCGGCCCCAACGTCGTCGAGGTGGACCCGGCGAACGCGTCGGTGGGCGCGCTGTCGCCCGCGCTCGCCGAGCGCGTCCGGGCGTCGATTCTGCTCGCGGGCCCCCTGCTGGCGCGCTTCGGCGCGCTGTCGCTCCCCCCGCCCGGGGGCGACGTCATCGGTCGGCGGCGCCTCGACACCCACGTGCACGCTCTTCGGGCCCTGGGCGCCGAGGTCGAGACGGCGGCCGGTCTCGAGATGCGCGCGCGCCGGCTCGTGGGGGCGGAGATGTTCCTCGACGAGCCGTCGGTGACGGCCACGGAGAACGCGGTGATGGCCGCCTCGCTCGCCCAAGGGCGGACGGTCGTCCGCAACGCGGCCTCCGAGCCGCACGTGCAGGACCTGTGCCGGCTGCTGAACGCCATGGGCGCCCGCGTCGAGGGCGTCGGAGGCTCGACGCTGACGATCGACGGCGCGCCGGCGCTCGGCGGCGCCGACTTCCGCATCGGGCCCGACCACGTCGAGACGGGCTCGTTCATCGGGCTCGCCGCGGTCACGGGCAGTCGACTCGTCGTCGCCGACGCTCCCGTCGAGCACCTCGATTCGACGTTGATCGGGTTTCGGCGCCTGGGCGTCGACTGCCGGATCGAGGGACGGGACCTCGTCGTCGACGGACGCGCCGAGCCGGTCGTCGAGATGGACGCCTTCGGCCACCTGCCCAAGATCGACGACGGGCCCTGGCCGGCCTTTCCGGCCGACCTCACGTCGATCGCCGTGGTGGCCGCGACGCGCGCCCGGGGCACGGTCCTGGTCCACGAGAAGATGTTCGAGTCGCGGATGTTCTTCACCGACAAGCTGGTCTCGATGGGCGCTCGGATCGTGCTCTGCGATCCGCATCGCGTCGTCGTCGTGGGCCCGTCGCCGCTCCGGGGAGCGACGGTCGAGAGCCCCGACATTCGCGCCGGGATGGCCATCCTGATCGCGGCGCTGGGCGCGCGGGGAGAGAGCGAAATCCGCAACGTCGGCCAGATCGAGCGAGGCTACGAGCGAATCGACGCGAGACTCCGGGCGCTGGGGGCGGCCATCGAGCGCCGCGATTGACCCGGGCGCGCCGGATGCGCTATCATGAAGGCGAGGCCCGGGCGGACGCGAGGAACGACCGGCCGCGGCCCGGTCGCCGAAAGGGCGGCCGTCGCGAGTGGGGGAGAGGGTGTCCCCCGCTTTTTTTGTCCACGCGAGGTCCCCGAGGCGGACAGGTGAAAGCGAACGAGGCGCTCCGGCGGGACGTCGATCGCGAACTCTCTCGCCTGGGCTACGACATGGTGCAGATCGAATTCGCCGGCACGGCCGCGAGGCCCGTTCTCCGCCTGCGCGTCGAGCGGTCGTCGCTGGACCGCCCCGTCGGCCTGGGCGACTGCGCGTCGGTGAGCCGAAGGCTCGAGCGGTGGCTCGAGGAGGGCGCTCGGGTGCCCGAGCGGTACGTCCTCGAGGTCTCCTCGCCCGGCCTCGAGCGACCGCTGACCCGGGATCGCGACTTCGAGCGCTTCAGCGGCCGACGCGTCGAGGTGAAGGCGACGTTCGACGACGGCGTCGCGCGCCGCCGGGGCCGCCTGCTGGGCCTCGTCGGCGAGACGGGCCGGGCCGGCTCGGAGACGGCGATCCGCCTGCGACTCGACGGGGGCGCGGAGGTCGAGGTGCCGCGGTCTCGCGTCGAGGCGGCGCGCCTGGTCCACGACTGGGGGGACGCGCGATGAAGGCGGGCCTGGTGATTTCGGCGCTTCAGGAGATCGGCGCGGCGAAGAATCTGGACGCCGACCAGGTCAACGCGCTCATCACCGACGCGATTCGCGCCGGCGTGGCGCGGATCTACGGTCCGACGGTGGACGCGGAGATCGACGTGGACGAAGCGTCCGGGGACATCGAGATCACCGTGCTGAGGCGCGTCGTCGAGCACGTCGAGGACTCGGCGACGGAGGTGTCGCTCGAGGAGGCCCGCTGGGACGATCCGACCTACGAGATCGGCGACGTGATGGAGATCCCCGTCGAGTTCTCCCAGTTCGGTCGCAACGCCGTCATGGCGACCAAGCAGAGGATCGTGCACCTGGTGCGCGAGGGGGAGCGGCAGCGCATTCGCGACGAGTACGCCGACCGCGTGGGCGCCCTGCTGTCCGGCGAGGTGCGCCAGGTCGAACGCGGGAAGCTGGTCCTGCTCCTCAATCGGACTCCGGACGCCGAGGCCCTGATTCCCTGGAAGGAGCAGAACCCCAGGGAGCGGTTTCGCCAGGGCGAGTCCATCCGCGCCGTGCTCAAGAAGGTCGACGAGACGCCCAAGGGCCCCAAGCTGATCTTCTCGAGGGCGGACCCGCTGTTCGTGGCGGCGCTCTTCAAGCTCGAGGTTCCCGAGGTCCATCAGGGGATCGTCGAGATCAAGGAGATCAGCCGGGAGGTGGGGGGGCGCAGCAAGATCGCCGTCCACAGCCGCGACGAGTCCATCGACCCCGTGGGCGCGTGCGTGGGGCTCAAGGGCTCTCGCGTCCAGGCCGTCGTCTCGGAGCTGGGCGGCGAGCGCATCGACATCGTCCCCTGGCACCCCGAGCCGCAGGTCTTCGCCCACTACGCGCTCGCTCCGGCCCGGGTCGCGAAGGTCGTTTCGGATCCGGCCCGCCAGGTGATCACGGCCATCGTCCACGAGGACCAGCTGTCGCTGGCCATCGGTCGCAACGGACAGAACGTCCGCCTGGCGTCGCAGCTCATCGGATGGCAGATCGACCTCTACGGCTCGCGCGAGTGGCTCGAGAAGGGCGCCGACCAGTCGCTCCTGGTCGAGGAGGAGTCCGAGGGCTACGAGACGGCCGACTTCCCGCTGGACGAGCTCGACCTCGAGGAAGGCACGCTCGCGGCGCTGGCCGGCGCCGGCTACAAGAGCTTCCTCGACGTCATCGACCTGGATCGGGCCGACTTCCTCGCCGTGGACGGCGTCGCCGAAAGCGAGGCCGACCGGCTTCTGGGCGTGATCGAGGACCTGACGGTGGCCGAGTCGGACGCCGCGCGGTCCGCCGAGGAACCGTCCGACGCCGAGGGGGGCGACGCCGCGCCGTGAGGGTGAGGGAGCTGGCCCGCGACCTGCGGGTGCCGACCGGAACGCTGCTCCAGTTCCTCAGGGAGTCCGGCGTGCGCGTGGGCCACGCCGACGCGCCCGTCGCCGACGCGGAGGTGGCGAAGATCCGCACTCGCCTCGAGCGCGAGCGTCGGCAAGGCCGAGGCGACGCGTCGGCCGTGATGGAGGCCGCGGTGCGGGGCCGCAAGCCCGTGAGTCGACGTCGCCGCCGCGTGCGCCGCCGGACCCGCGCGGTCGAGGCGGAGACGCCCGGCGCCGCCCCGGACGCGGCGGTCGCCGATCTGGAGTCGTCGGCCGACGCGGCCGCTGCGCCGGACGCGGACGCCCCTCCGCCGAGCGACGAGACGGTCGAGGCGGTCGAGACGGCGAGCCCGGACGCCGAGGGCGTCCGGGAGGCCGCGGACGCCGCCGGCGCCGGAGCGGAGGCCCGCGTCGAGGCCGGCGCCGGTGCGGAGAGCGGGGCCGCCGCCCCCGAACCCGCGACCGCGGAGACGGATCCCGAGCCCGAGGTCGCCGAGGTCGCGCCGCCGCCCGAGGTCGCCGAGGTCGCGCCGGCGCCCGCAGTGGCGACCCCGCCTCCGGCGCGGCCCGAACGCAAGCTCCGCCCCGCGCACGAGGGCGTCGGCGCCAAGCGTCCCGGAGCGGTCCCGCTCGAGCCGGCGGCGAGCGCCGGTCCCGGCGGACGCGTGCGCATCCAGGCCGAGGGCTACACGGCCGACGGTCGGCGCAAGCGGGCGAAGCGGAAGGGCGGACGGCGGCGGGGCGGGGATCGCGACAAGGCGAAGCAGAACATCCAGCGGGTCATGGCCGAGATCAAGGGCGGCCGAAAGAAGCGCAGGAAGGGGAAGGGCGCGTTGGCGGCGGCCAAGGAGGAGCGCGCGGAGGCCCTCGAGCGGGCGGCCGTCGAAAAGGCCACCGAAGCCCGGACGGTGAGGGTGAACGAGTTCCTCACGGTCGCCGAGCTGGCGGAGCTCGTGGACGTGAGCCCGACCGACATCATCGGCTGGGCGTTCAAGAACATGAGCCTCATGGTCACCATCAACCAGCGACTCGACTTCGATCAGATCGAGCTCCTGCTCGAGGGCTTCGGCTTCAAGGCGTTGAAGGAGGAGGACTACGAGCCCGCCGCCCAACCCGTCGAAGAGGACGATCCGGCCGACCTGCGTCCGCGTCCGCCCGTGGTGACCGTGATGGGGCACGTCGATCACGGGAAGACCAAGCTGCTGGACTGGATCCGGGACTCGAACGTGGTGGCCGGCGAGGCCGGCGGCATCACGCAGCACATCGGCGCCTACCACGTCGAGCTCGAGGGCGGGCGCACGATCTCGTTCCTGGACACGCCCGGCCACGAGGCGTTCTCGGCCATGCGCGCGCGCGGCGCGGAGGTGACCGACCTCGTCGTGCTCGTGGTCGCCGCCGACGACTCGATCATGCGCCAGACGCGCGAGGCCGTCAGCCACGCGCGGACCGCCGGAGTGCCCATCGTCGTGGCCGTCAACAAGACGGACCTGCCCGCCGCCGATCCGGAGCGCGTCAAGAGAGACCTGCTGCAGGAGGGGGTCGCGGTCGAGGACTTCGGCGGCGACGTCCTCGTCGCCGAGGTCTCCGCCAAGACCGGCGACGGCATGGACGACCTGCTGGAGAAGATCCTGCTGCAGGCCGAGCTCCTCGAGCTCCGCGCCAATCCGGCGCGCGCCGCCCTGGGCGCCGTCGTCGAGAGCGAGCTGGACGTCGGGAAGGGGCCGGTCGCGACCGTCCTGGTGCGCAACGGCACGCTCCGGGTCGGCGACAGCTTCGTCGTCGGGCCCCACGACGGCCGCGCGCGCGCATTGCTGGACGAGCGCGGCCACGGCGTCGACGAGGTCGGCCCCGGGATTCCGGTGCAGATCCTCGGCGCCTCGGGCGTGCCCCAGGCGGGCGACGTCCTGCAGGTCATGGAAGCGGACCAGGCGGCGGCGGTCGCGAGCCAACGGCAGCGCCTGGAGCGCGAGAAGCAGCTTCGCATCAAGCAGCACGGAATCAAGCTGGGCGACTTCACCAAGCTGCTCGCCATGGGCGACGTCCAGTCGCTGCGCCTTGTGGTCAAGGGCGACGTCGACGGCTCGGTGCAGGCGCTTTGCGACGCGTTGGAACGGCTCTCGACCGAGGAGGTGCAGGTCGAGATCGTGCACCGGGGCGTCGGCGCCGTCAACGAGTCGGACGTCAATCTGGCCTTGGCCGCCCAGGCGGTGATCATCGGCTTCCGCGTCCGCCCCGACGCGGGCGCGCGCCAGGTGTCCGTGCGCGAGTCCGTCGAGATCCAGGTCCACGACGTGATCTACGAGGCCGTCGACGAAGTCCGCCGGGCGCTCGAGGGCATGCTCTCGCCCGAGCGCCGGGAGAGCGTGCTGGGCGTGGCCGAAGCCCGCGTGGTCTTCAAGATCCGCGGCGTCGGCGCCATCGCCGGAAGCTACGTGACCAGCGGCGCGATCCAGAGGGGCGCGCGGGCCAGGGTCGTGCGCGACGGCGTGGTGGTCTACGAGAGCGAAGTGGGTTCGCTGCGCCGCTTCAAGGACGACGCTCGCGAAGTGAAGGAGGGGTTCGAGTGCGGCATCGGCATTGCGAACTTCAACGACGTCAAGGTGGGCGACGTGGTCGAGACGTATCGGATCGAGGAGTTCGCGCGCACGCTGTCCGGGGCGGAGGCGGGAGCCGCGGGCGCCCCTTGACCTCGGCCGGGAGCGCGCGCGCGAGGCGGCCGTGATCGTCACCTTGGCCCAGTGGGAGCTGTCGATTCCGGGGTCCTCCTCGCTCAAGGAGAAGCGGGCGGCGTTGCGCTCGCTCATCGACCGGCTGGGACGCATGAACGTCTCGGTGGGGGAGGCCGGGCTGCAGGACCGGCGCGACCGGGCCCTCCTCGAGGTGGCCTTCCTGGCCCCTCACGCCGCTCGAGCGGACGCGATCCTGGCCTCGGTGGACCGGGCGGTCGAGGGCGCCCGCGACGTCGTCGTGGTCGCGAACTCGAGCGAGCGCCGCTGAACTCGCGCGAGCGATGTCCGAACGTCGTCGTCGCCGCCTGGGCGAACAACTGCGCCGCGAGCTGGCGCTCAAGATCGCGACCGCGCTGCGCGATCCCGACGTCGGGTCCCTCTCCGTGACCGGCGTGGACGTCACCGCGGACCTTTGGCTCGCGCGCGTCTTCGTCGAGTTGCACGGATCCGGCTCCGAGCGGGACCGCACGCTCGCCGCGCTCAGGCGGGCGGCGCCCTTCCTGCGCTCCGCGCTCAGCCGGGAGCTGCACGTCAGACGGATGCCCGAGCTGCGCTTCCAGCGAGACGCGTCCGCGGACGCGGGCCAGCGGATCGACGACATCCTGCGCGACGTCCTGCCCCCGGACGAGGAGGGCGGGGACGCGTGACGGCGCCGCCCGCGGCGAACGGCGTGCTCCTGGTCGACAAGCCCGCCGCTGCGACGTCGCACGACGTCGTGGCCGTCGCCCGGCGAGCGCTGGGCCTTCGCAAGGTCGGACACGCGGGGACGCTGGACCCGTTCGCGACCGGCCTGCTGGTGCTCGGGACGGGTCGGGCCACGCGGCTCCTCGAGTACCTGGTGGGCCTGGACAAGGCCTACGACGCGACGGCGCGCATGGGCGTCGCCACCGACACGCTCGACCCCGACGGCGAGCGCACGGCGACCGACGAGCGCTGGCGCACGCTGTCCGAGGACGCCGTGGCGCGCGCGGTGCGAGCGATGGTCGGTCCTCAGATGCAGACGCCGCCCGCGCACTCGGCGCTCAAGGTGGACGGCGTGCCCGCCCACCGCCGCGTGCGCAGAGGCGAGCGCGTTCGCCTGCCGGCGCGCCGCGTCGTCGTGGGCGCCCTCGAGATCGCGGAGTTCGTCCCGCCCCTCCTGCGGCTGCGGGTCGAGTGCTCCAGCGGGACCTACGTCCGCAGCCTCGCGCGCGACCTGGGCGAGCGCCTCGGGACGGCGTGCCACCTCGTCCGCCTCAGGCGCACGCGCGTCGGGCCCCTCCGCGTCGAGCGCGCGGTCTCGACGGCTGCGCTTCGCGAGGGAGCCGTCGACTCCGAAGCGTGGGTCGACCCGATCTCGGCGCTGTCCCACCTGCCCGTGGCGCCCGTGGGACCGGCCGAGGCCGAGCGGCTCGCCTGCGGGCGCTCGGTCGCCGTGGACGCGCCCGACGGAGACCCCGTGGCGTTCGTGCGGTCCGGCGAACGGCTGGTCGCCGTGGGATCGGTCCGCGAGGGAACCGCGCGGCCGCGCAAGGTCTTCGGGTTCGGCGCGGTCGAGGCGTCCTCGACGTGACGGCGTTCCTGGACGGCCCGGGCCCGCTTCCCGACGACGGGCGCCCCGTCGTCGCGACGGTCGGCACCTTCGACGGCGTGCATCGAGGGCACCGCAAGGTGCTCGACGAGCTGACCTCGCGCGCGGCCGCCGTGGGGGGGCGCAGCGTGCTCGCGACCTTCGATCCCCATCCGTTGCAGGTCGTGCGTCCGCGCCAGGCGCCGCTTCTGCTCACGACGCTCGAGGAGAAGAAGGCGGAGTTGGCGAAGACCCGTCTGGACGTCGCCGCGATCCTCCCCTTCACCGACGCGCTGCGCCGGACCTCGCCCGGCCGCTTCGTCGGGGAGGTCCTGCTGGACGGCCTGGGGGCCGCGGAGCTGATCGTGGGCTACGACCACGGCTTCGGGCGCGGGCGCTCGGGCGACGCGAGCACGTTGCGCGCCATCGCCCGGGAGCGGGGCTTCGCCGTGTCCGTCGTCGCCCCCGTGGACTCCGGCGACGGCGCCGTCTCGTCGTCCGCCATCCGCCGCGCCCTCCTCGAGGGGCGCCTCGAGGAGGCGAATCGAGGCCTGGGCCGCCGCTACGCGCTCTCCGGCACGGTCGTTCGCGGCGACGGACGAGGGCGTCTCCTGGGCTTTCCCACGGCGAACGTCGAAGTCCTGGGCGACCGCAAGCTGATTCCGGCGGCCGGGATCTACTCCTGCTTCGCCGACGTCCTCGGGAACCGCTTCATGGGCGCGATGCACATCGGGCCTCGCCCGACCTTCCCCGGCGCCGCCGCCGCCGTCGAGGCGCACCTCCTGGACCTGGATCGCGACGTCGATCTGTACGGCCGCGCGATCCGCGTCGAGATGGTCGCGTTCCTGCGGCCCGTGCTCGCCTTCGCCGACGCCGAGGCGCTCGCGCGCCGGATGCGCGCCGACGTCCGGCTCGCGAGGCGCAGCCTCGAGGCGGCCGCCGAGCGCGAGGCCTCGGCGCCCCGCGGCGCGTCCGCCGCCGCGGCGCGTCCGCCGCCCGTTGCGTGAAGCCCCCGCCGCGGCTAAGATGGAGGCCGACGCGCCCGTTGGGATCCCGCGAGCGAGCGGGGGGCGCCGGAACTCGGACGGCCGAAGCCGAATGCCCATCGACAGACGAGAGATCATCGAGAAGTACCAGCCCCACGAGAACGGAGCGGGCGCGACTCCAGTGCAGATCGCCCTGTTGACCGCCCGAATCAACCACCTCCGAGGGCACTTCGACGAGCACCGCCACGACCATCACAGTCGGCGGGGTCTGCTCAAGATGGTCGGGCGCCGGCGACGGTTGCTCGAGTACCTGAAGCGCACCGACGTGGACGGCTACCGGTCCTTGATCCAGGACCTCGGGCTCCGTCATTGACGCGAGGCCGCATCCCTCCACATGACTCGGAGCCCCATCGGCTTCCGAGCGCCGCCGTCCCCTCCCCCCGCCGCGATCCGCGTCCGAGCGGCGACCCTTCGATCGAGAGACGATGACAGACAGAATCGAGCGTGATTTCGCGGGCAGGAAGCTCGTGCTCGAGGTGGGCCGCATGGCCCGGCTCGCGCACGGATCGTGCCTGGTGCAGTTCGGCGACACCGTCGTGCTGGTGACCGCCACCGTGCAGGACCGACCCACCCACTTGCCCTTCTTTCCGCTCACCGTCGAGTATCGCGAGAAGTCGTACGCGGCGGGCAAGATTCCGGGCGGGTTCTTCAAGCGCGAGGGGGCGCCGCAGGAGAAGGAGATCCTCTCGGCCCGGATGACGGACCGGACGCTGCGCCCCCTGTTCCCCGACGGGTTCTTCCACGAGACCCAGGTCCACGCGCAGGTGCTGAGCGCCGACCAGGAGAACAACGCCGACGTGCTGACCCTGATCGGGGCGTCCGTGGCGCTGAACACGTCGACCATTCCGTTCCGCACGCCGGTCGCGTCGGTGCGCATCGGGCGCATCCAGGGCAACTGGGTGGTCAACCCGACCTTCCTCCAGCTCGAGTACGCCGACGTCGACGTCGTGGTGGCCGGGTCGGAGAACGCGATCGTCATGGTCGAGGGCGGCGCCATCGAGGTCCCCGAGACGGAGATCCTCGAGGGGCTCCAGGTCGCGCACGACGCCGTCCGGGAGCTGATCGCGATCCAGGAGCCGCTGATCGCTCCGCGGCGGGTCCCCGCCATGCGCTGGGAGCCGAAGCGGGTCGACGCCGACGTCGCCGAGTTCGTGGAAAGCCGCGTCGGCGACGCCGTCGCCCGGGCCGTCCGGATCGTCTCGAAGAAGGAGCGCGCGGCCGCGCTGTCCGAGGCGACGGCCGACGCCGTCGCCCAGTGGGAGGCCCAGGCGGCCGACGACGGGCGCGCGTCCGGGTCTCTCGCGCGCGACGTCTCCGACGTCGTGCGTTCGCTCGAGAAGCGAACCGTGAGGGAGCGGATCCTCGGCGAGGGCGTCCGCTCGGACGGCCGCGGCTTCGACGACGTGCGCCCGATTCGCTGCGAGACGGGGCTGCTTCCCCGGACGCACGGATCCGCGCTGTTCACCCGCGGCGAGACCCAGTCGCTGGGCGTGGCCACGCTGGGCATGTCGAGGGACGAGCAGCGCATGGACACCGTGGACAGCGCGGCCGAGGTCACCAAGACCTTCATGCTGCACTACAACTTCCCGCCGTTCTCGGTCGGCGAGGCGCGCCCGATCCGGGCCACCTCGAGGCGCGAGAAGGGCCACGGCGCGTTGGCCGAGCGCGCGATTCGACCGCTGCTGCCCGACATGGAGGCCTTCCCCTACACGATCCGGATCGTCTCGGACATCCTGGAATCGAACGGGTCGTCGTCGATGGCCTCGGTGTGCTCGGCGTCGCTGTCGCTCATGGACGCCGGCGTTCCCGTGAAGGCCGCGTGCGCCGGCGTGGCCATGGGCCTGGTCGCCGAGGGCGAACGGGTGGCGGTCCTCACCGACATCCTGGGCCTCGAGGACGCCCTGGGCGACATGGACTTCAAGGTGGCCGGGACGCGCGCCGGCGTGACCTCGATCCAGATGGACATCAAGATGGAGGGCCTCGACTTCGCCCTGCTCGGCGAGGCCCTGCAGAAGGCCCGCGTCGCTCGCATGCACATCCTGGACCGCATGGACGAGGCGCTCGAGCGGCCGCGCCCGGACCTGTCCGCGTACGCGCCGCGCGTCCTGTCCATCAAGATCAACCCCGAGAAGATCGGCGACGTGATCGGGCCCAAGGGCAAGACGATCCGGGCGATTCAGGACGAGAGCGGCGCCACGATCGAGATCGACGACGACGGCGTCGTCCGCATCGCGTCCGTCTCCTCCGAAGCCGGGGCGAGAGCGCGGGAGATGATCGAGGCGATCGTGCAGGACCCCGAGATCGGCCGCATCTACGAGGGCCCGGTCAAGGGCGTGACCGCCTTCGGCGCCTTCGTCGAGATCATGCCCGGACTCGAAGGCCTGTGCCACATCAGCGAGCTGGCGGAGCACCGGGTGGCCAAGACCGAGGACGTCGTCAACCGGGGCGACCTGGTGCGGGTCAAGCTGCTGTCGATCGACGAGAAGGGACGCTTGCGGCTGAGCAAGAAGGCGGCGGACCGGGAGGAGAGCGGCGCGGCCGCGCGGTGAGGCGAACGATCGATCGGGGCGACGACGGTCGGGAGAGCGGCTCCGACCTCGCCGAAGGCGCGGCCCGGAGGACGCGCTTGGACAACGGCGTCGTCGTCGCGACCGAGGCGATGACCGGAGTGTCCTCCGTCGCGGCGTCCGTCTGGGTGCGGCACGGCAGCGCGCACGAACCGGCCCGTCTTTCCGGCGTCACCCACCTTCTCGAACACATGGCCTTTCGCGGAACCGAAACGCGCTCCGGCTTCGAGATCGCGGCGGAGCTCGAGAGCCTCGGGGGATCGCTCAACGCCTTCACGTCCCGGGAGTGCACGGGCTACGAGGCCCGCGTTCTGGCCCGGCACCTGCCGCAGGCCGTCGACGTGCTGGCCGACCTCGTGCGCGGCCCGCTGCTGCGAGACGAGGATCTGGAGGTGGAGAAGCGCGTCGTCTTGGAAGAGATCGCCGCCGCCGAGGACGAGCCCGACGAGCTGGTCTTCGACCTTCACCGCGATCGGATGTGGGGCCGACACCCTTACGGCAAGAGCGTCCTCGGGGTCCCGGAGACGGTCCAGGCGATCTCTCGGGACGACCTGGCGGAGCTGCGCGACAGGACCGCGACCGGCGCCAATCTGGTGGTCGCGGCGGCGGGTCGGGTCGACCACGACGAGTTCGTCGCCCTCGCGGATCTCGGGTTCGGCGGGCTGGACGAAGGCGAGCGCACGCCTCCGGTCGCCGCTCCCGAACCCCCGCGCCCTTTCGTCGATTTCGTCGAGCGCGACTGCGCGCAGCTTCACATCGTGCTGGGACGGGCCACGCCCGGGCTGTGGCACCCCGACCGGTACGCTCTCGGCACGCTGGCGACGGCGCTTGGGGGCGGGATGAGCTCTCGCCTCTTCCAGCGAGTGCGCGAGGACATGGGCCTCGCGTATTCGGTGAGCACTTCCCAGGGGGCCCACGAACGGGCGGGGATGATGGGAACCTACCTGGGGACGAGTCCGGAGTGGGGGGACGTGGCGGTGAGCGCGGTGCTGGACACCTATGCCGACGTCGCGGAGAACGGCCTGACCGACGAAGAGCTGGCGCGGACCCGTCGGCAGATCGAGGGGCGGATCCTCCTGGGGGCGGAGTCGCCCGCCGCTCGGGTGTACCACCTGTGCGAAGCGGCGATGGCGGACCGGCCTCACCTGAGCGTGGACGAGGCGATCGCGCGCTTCGGCGCCGTCGAGGGCGCCGACGTGGCGCGCCTCGCGCGCGAGGTCGTCGACCCGCGTCGGCAGTGCACGCTGTGCCTTGGCCAGACCGGCGCCCTGGAGAGGAACGAGACGTGCGCGTAGGCGTTCCCAGGGAGGTCAAGGCCAACGAGTACCGCGTCGCCCTGACGCCCGCCGGCGTCGAGGCGGTCGCGAAGGCGGGGGCCCGCGTTCTGGTCGAGGCCGGCGCGGGGGACGCCAGCGGGTTCACCGACGACTACTACGTGCGGGCGGGAGCGGAGGTCGCGCCTCGGGCCGAGGACGTGTGGGCGCGCTCCGACGTGGTCCTCAAGGTCAAGGAGCCCGTCGAGTCGGAGTGGCCCTCGATGCGCCCCGGCCAGGTGGTCTTCGGCTACTTCCACTTCGCCGCCTCGGAGGCGCTGACGCGCGCCGTCGCGGACAGCGGCGCGGTCGCGATCGCGTACGAGACGGTGGGGCCCGAGCGCGGCGCGCTGCCCCTGCTGACGCCCATGAGCGAGGTCGCCGGACGCATGTCCGTGCAGGAGGGCGCCAAGTACCTGGGCAGGCCCTCGGGAGGGTCGGGCATCCTGCTGGGCGGAGTGCCGGGCGTCCTGCCCGCCAAGGTGCTGGTGCTGGGCGGCGGCGTCGTCGGCGCCCACGCCGCCGCCATGGCGGCCGGCCTGGGCGCGCGCGTCGCGATCATGGACACGTCGTTGCCGCGCCTGCGGGAGCTGGCCCTGACGATGCCGGCCAACGTCAACCTCCTCTACTCGACCCGCTACGCCGTGCGCAAGCAGCTTCGCGACTCCGACCTGGTCGTCGGCGCGGTTCTGGTGCCCGGCAACCGGGCGCCGCGCCTCGTCGAGCGCGCCGACCTGGCGACCATGCGCCGGGGGTCGGTGATCGTGGACGTCGCCGTGGACCAGGGGGGCTGCGTCGAGACCATTCGCCCCACCACCCACGCGGACCCGGTGTACGAGGTCGACGGCGTCGTCCACTACGGGGTGACCAACATCCCCGGCGCGGTGCCGCGCACCTCGACGCTGGCGCTCACCAATGCGACGCTGCCCTACGCGCTGGCCATCGCGTCGTCGGGGTGGCGCCGGGCGTGCCTGGACGACGCGGATCTGGCTCGCGGGGTCAACGTCGCCGAAGGCCGGGTGACGCACCCGGGGGTCGCCGAGGCGTTCGGCGTCGCGTTCGAGCCGCTCGAAGACGCCTGGCACCGGTGCTGGAGCGAAGCGCGCGCCGGCGAGCGGGAGCGGGTTCGCTTCAAGCGCATGGCGAGCAATCCCGACCTGCCGCTGCCGGAGAGGGCGACCGCCGGCGCCGCGGGCTTCGACGTGCGCAGCTCGGAGTCGTTCGACCTCGAGCCCGGCGCCGTCCGCTTCGCGCCGACCGGATTCGTCGTGGAGCTGCCCGCGGGCATGGAGTGCCAGGTGCGACCCCGCTCGGGCCTCGCCCTGCGCCGGGGCGTCGCGATCCCCAACAGTCCGGGCACGGTCGACTCCGACTACAGGGGCGAACTCAAGGTCCTGCTCCGCAACGACGGGCCGGAGCGGGTGGTCGTCGAGCGGGGCGACCGGATCGCCCAGCTGGTGTTCGCCCGCGCGCTGTCGCCCCGCCTGGAAGAGGTCGCCGAGCTCCCGGGGACCGAGAGGGACGATGGCGGATTCGGGAGCACCGGCGTGAAATGACCCCGTGAATCCGATACGTTTCAGCGACGCCCGACCCGAGAGGCGGGCCTTCCCCCCGGCCGGAGCGCGAGCTCGACAAGACGTTGCGATCGATCCTTAGCCTTTTCAACTCCACACGTTTGGTCCCGACGAGCGACATCGGCGTGGACCTCGGCACCGCGAACACGCTCGCCTTCGTCAAAGACCAGGGCGTGATCCTGAACGAGCCGTCCGTCGTGGCCGTTCAACGAGGCACGAAGCGCATCATGAGCGTCGGCCTCGAAGCGAAGCGCATGCTGGGCCGCACGCCGGACGCCATCGAGGCCGTCCGCCCGCTGAGGGACGGCGTGATCGCCGACGTGGACATCACCGAGCTCATGCTGCGACACTTCCTCAAGCAGGTGATGTCGAAGAAGGTCTTTCGCATCAAGCCCCGGGTCGTGGTGGGCGTGCCGTCCGGGATCACGGAGCTCGAGCGGCGCGCCGTGCGCTCGGCGGCTCAGGCCGCCGGCGCCAACGAGGTGTTCATGGTCGCCGAGCCCATGGCGGCGGCGATCGGCGTCGGGCTGCCGGTCGAGACGCCCCGCGGCAACATGGTGATCGACATCGGGGGCGGCACGACCGAGATCGCGGTGATCGCGCTGTCCGGGATCGTGGCCGACACGTCGATCCGGGTCGGGGGCGACGAGCTGGACAAGGCGATCAAGGACTCGCTCAGGAAGAACTACAACCTGGCGATCGGGGAGCCCACGGCCGAGGCGATCAAGATCGAGATCGGCTCCGCGCTGGAGGGCGACGACGAGAGGGAGATGGAGGTCAAGGGGCGCGATCTCGTGACGGGCATTCCGAAGATGGTCCTCATCCACTCGCAGGAGATTCGCGAATGCATGCAGGAGCCCCTGCGCGCGATCGTCGACGCCGTCCGGGCGGCGCTCGAGCTGACGCCTCCGGAGCTGGCGTCCGACATCGTCGACCACGGCATCGTCATGACGGGCGGCGGCGCTCTGATCCGCGGGCTGGACCGACTGGTCGAGCTGGAAACGAACCTGAACATCCACGTCGACAACGAACCCATGAGCTGCGTGGTCCGGGGAGCGGGCCGCATCCTCGAGGACTTCGCGAAGTACCGGACGGTCCTCGTCACCTGATCGGAACGGGGGAAAGGCCATGGCCCGGGGCGATCGCGAGGCCGGGAACCGGAGGACCGTGGCCGTCGCGGGCCTGATCCTCCTCTCGCTCATCGCCCTCAATCTGCCTGCCGGAACGCAGCGCTCGATCGCCCACTGGGCGCGCGCGACGGCGCTTCGCCCGTTCCTCGACCTCAACCACGCGGTGGTTCGCTTCGAGGCGCGCGCGCGCGACTTCGACGTGCTTCGGGCCCAGCTGGACTCGGCCCTGGCGCTGGTGTCCCGTCAGCGCACGCTGGCCGAGGAGAATCGGCAGCTTCACGGCGTGCTGGCGCTCGAGGAGCGCGATCCGGAGCGCTTCGTCGCGGTGACCGTCGCGAGGACCGGCGCGGCGGGAGGGGAGAACGTCCTGATCCTCGACGCGGGATCCGCTTCGGGCGTCGGCCCCTTCGACGCCGTGGTCACCGGGGGCGGCCTGCTGGGCCAGGTCCAGTCGGTCGAGTCCGACGAGTCGGTCGCCTACGACTGGTCGCACCCGAACTTTCGCGTCTCGGCGATGACCCGCGACGGTCGGGACCACGGGCTGATCGAGGCCGTCCGCGGCCGCTACCGGGAACAGGACCGCCTCGTGCTCCGGGGCGCCGACTACCTGTCCGATCTCGCGCCAGGCACCGAGGTGCTCACGTCGGGGCGCGGCGGGGCGTTTCCGAGGGGCGTTCGCGTCGGCTGGGTGCAGGAGGTGGCCGCCGTGTCGACGGGGTGGAGCAAGAGCTACTTCGTTCGGCCGGCGGTGGCGCCGGGGTCGGCCACCTACGCGGCCGTCGCCGTCGGGCGGGGAAGCGACGTCGCCCTAGCCCCAGCGACGCGTCGGGACCCGTGAAGCTGCGCACGGCCGCGACGGTCGTCGTCCTGATCGTCCTCCACCTGCTGTTGCGCGTCGGGCTGGGGCTCGAGGCCGCCGCCCCCGACCTCGCGCTGGTCGCGCTGCTGATCGCGGCCCGTCCGCTCACCGCGGTCGGCGGAGGGGCGCTGGGGATGCTCTTCGGCGTGCTCGAGGACTCGCTCTCGCTGACGTTCTTCGGGACCGGCGTCTTCGCCATGACCGCGGTCGGGGCCGCAGGCGCGCGGTTCCGGGACCTGCTCGTCGACGATTCGGCGTTCTTTCTCGCAATCTACTTTCTTCTGGGCAAGGGAATTCGAGACATGCTCGCGTGGACCGTGTCGGACGCGTCGCTGCGTCCTCCGATGGGCGAGGACTTCCTCGTCGAGACCGGGATCGCCGCGGTCTACGCGGCGGCCGTCGGCGTCGCGGTCCGGCTGACCGTCCTGCGCCCCCGGGTCGGGCGATGAAGCGCGGTCGCCGCCGGGACTGGGAGCCGGCGCGGGCGATCGCCGCCCGCGGGATCGTGGTGGCGCTCCTGGGCGTTCTGGTGAGCGCGCTGTTTCGCGCGCAGGTGATCGGGTCGTCCAGCTGGCGCCTGCAGTCGGAGTCGAACCGGCTGCGCTCGGTGACCGTGCCCCCGCCTCGAGGGATCATCCGGGACCGCGCCGGCCGGGCGCTCGCCGACAACGCTCCCGGCTACTCGGTGTCGATCGTGCCGGCCCAGGGCGACTCGATGAGGATCACGCTCGAGCGTCTGCGCGAACACCTCGCCATCTCGGAGAGTCGCTACGCGGCGCTCCTCGAGAGCGTCGCGGCGAACCCTCGAACTCCCGTGACGGTCTCGGCCGACGCGCCCTTCGACGCCGTGGCCGCGCTCGAGGAGCGGCGGTCGTCGTTTCCCAGGCTCCTGATCCAGGCGACGCCCAAGCGGCGCTACCCGGCCGGGGTCGTGGGCGCGCACGTCCTGGGCTACGTGGGCGAGGTCAGCGAAGCCGAGATGGAGTCGCCCGAGTTCGAGGGCGTCGAGGCGGGCCGCGTCGTGGGGAAGTCCGGCGTCGAGAAGATGCACGACGCCCGGCTGCGAGGACGGCCGGGAACCCGGTTCGTGGAAGTGGACGCCAGGCGCAGGGTCGTGGGCTCGTTTCGCGGCGTCGACAGCATCCCCGTGGTCGCCGGCGGCGATCTGGACCTGCACCTGGATCTGGATCTGATGGAGTGGATCCATCGCATCTTCCCCGCGGGCATGCAGGGTGCCGTCGTGGCCCTCGAGGTCGAGACCGGCGCGGTGCTTGCGCTCTACTCGGCGCCCGCGTTCGATCCGAACATCTTCGCCGGCACCGTGGACGCGGCCGAGTGGGAGAAACTCTCCGGCGACCCGCAGAACCCGCTGTACCATCGAGCGGTGATGGGCACCTACGCGCCGGGTTCGCTGTGGAAGCTCGCCACGGCGGCCATCGCCCTCGACCTGGGCGTCGTCTCCCCCGAGGAGCGCATGCCGGCGCCGTGTCGGGGCGCCTACCGCTACGGCAACCGCCTGGCCCGCTGCTGGGACGAGAACGGGCACGGATCGCTCGACCTGATCGGCGCCATCCGCCACTCCTGCAACGTCTACTTCTACCAGCTCGGCCTGCGCGTCGGCCTCGCCCGCCTGCTCGAGGGGGGCAACGCCATGGGGTTCGGGGACCGCTGCGGGATCGACCTGCCTCGGGAAGCCGCCGGCACCTTCCCCGGCGACGTCGAATTCTGGGAGCGGACGTTCGAATACCCGGCGCAGGAGGGCGAGGTCCTCAGCATCGCGATCGGCCAGGGTCCCAACGCCCAGACTCCGCTCAAGCTCGGCCAGTTCCTGCTCGCGATCGCGCGCGACGGGTCCGCGCCCGCGCCCTCGCTCCACCGCGACGCCCCTAGACGGGACAGCTGGACGCTGAACGTCTCGGCCGAGGACCTGGCGAGCGTCCGCGAGGGCGTTCGCAGGGTCATGCAGCCCGGCGGCACGGCCCACATGTCCTCGCTCGAGCACTTCGACCTCCTGGGCAAGACGGGAACCGCGCAGAGCGGCGGCGACCGGCCGGACCACGCCTGGTTCTTCGGCATGGCCGGCCTACCGGGCGCCGAGGCCGAGATCGTGGTCGTGGCCCTGGTCGAGTTCGGCGGCGCCGGCTCGGAGGTCGCGGCGCCGCTGGCGGCGAAGACCGCCGACCACTACCTGCGCGGAGTGCACGGAATCGCGCGCGACACGATTCAAACTCTCGGGGAGCACATTCGGGCCGGACGCCACGCGCCCTGGGGCTGGCGGTGAGCGACGCCAAATCCGCCTGGCGGAGCGAGTTCTCCTTCACGGCGGCGGTCCTCGTGCTGTCGGTCTTCGGCGTGGCGATGATCTACTCGGCCGGCGTCGTGGACGTCCCGAGCCGGATCACCCGCGGACTCTGGATCCGCCAGTCGGCCTTCCTCGCCGTCGCGATCGCGGCCCTCCTGATCGCGTCGCGGATTCCGGTGCGGTGGTTCGAGTGGTTCGCCATGCCGGGATACCTCGCGGGCCTGGGCCTCCTCGCCGTCACGCTGGTCGTCGGCACGGGGGCGGGGACCGCCGAGGGGGTCAAGAGCTTCCTCGAGGTGGGCGGCTTCCGGTTCCAGCCGTCCGAGGCGGCCAAGATCACCACGGCGCTGGCGGTGGCTGCCCTGCTGGCGCGCCGCGAGGATCGTCCCCGCTACCTGCGCGACCTCGTGGCGCCGGGCGCGCTCGTGGTTCCGCCCCTCGCGATGGTCCTCCTGCAACCCGATCTGGGCACGGCGATGGCCTTCGTCGGCCTGTTCTTCGCCATGGCGTTCTGGGCCGGCGCGCCCTGGCCGCTCCTGCTCTTCGCCGCGTCCCCCGGCGTCGCGCTGCTCCTGTCCTTCGACGTCGTCGTCTGGTCGATCTACTTCGTGCTCCTGGCCGTCGGCCTGTACGCCTACCGGTTCCGGCTCTACCTGGTCGAGTCGACGGGCGTGCTGCTGGCGAACCTGGCCGCCGGCGCGATGGCGGAGCCGCTCTGGAACACGCTGGCCGAATACCAGCGCAACCGTCTCCTGGTGTTCATCAACCCGAGTCTGGATCCGCTGGGCGCGGGCTGGCAGCTGATCCAGTCGAAGGTCGCGATCGGGAGCGGCGGCCTCTTCGGGAAGGGCTTCACCGCCGGCACCCAGAAGCGCCTGGCCTTCCTCCCCGAGCAGCACACCGACTTCATCTTCGGCGTCGTCGGCGAGGAGCTGGGGTTCCTGGGCACGGCCATCGTGCTGCTGCTCTTCGGACATCTCTTCTTCCGGATGGTCCGCATGTCCGAGACGGCCCCGCATCCCTTTGCCGGGCTCTTCATCTTCGGTATCTTGGGCGTCTGGCTCACGCACGTCTTGGTCAACGTGGGCATGACCGTGGGCCTGGTTCCCGTGACCGGAATCCCCCTGCCGTTCGTCAGCTACGGCGGATCGTTCCTCGTGGCGAGCTGGCTGGCGGCCGGCGTCGTGATCGCGGCGGCCAGCGACGATCCCCAGCGAGGGTCTCCCACGATGCGAAGGAAGAAGGCGAGGGGCTGACCCGTTGGCCTGGTTTCGCAAGCAAAGCGGACGCCCGACGTCGGAAGACCGCCGCGACGTCCCGTCCGACGTCTTCGAGAAGTGCGGCGGCTGCGGCGAGATCCTCTACGCCGCGCGCCTGGCCCGGAGCCTGGGCGTGTGTCCCGAGTGCGGCAGCCACTTCCGGGCGACCGCCGCCCAGTACGTCGATTTGCTCTGCGACGAGGGGTCGTTCGAGGAGCGGGACGCCGATCTCGCGAGCGGCGACCCGCTCGGGTTCAACGACCTCAAGGCCTACCCGGATCGGCTGGCCGCGGCGCGCGAGCGCACGGGCCGGAACGAAGCGGTCGTCACCGGACGGGGGCGCCTCGAGGGCATTCCCATCGCGCTGGCCGTCATGGACTTCGCCTTCATCGGCGGGTCGATGGGGTCGGTGGTGGGGGAGAAGATCGCGCGCGCGGCGAGGGACGCGGCCGACCGGGAGACGGCCCTGGTCGTGGTGAGCGCATCGGGCGGCGCGCGCATGATGGAAGGCGTCCTCTCGCTCATGCAGATGGCGAAGACTTCCGCCGCTCTGGCGCGCCTGCACGAACGCGGGCTCCCCTACGTCTCCGTGCTGACCGATCCGACGACCGGCGGCGTCACCGCCTCGTACGCGATGCTGGGCGACGTCAACCTGGCCGAGCCGGGCGCGCTGATCGGGTTCGCCGGTCCGCGGGTCATCGAGGAGACCATCAAGCAGGAGCTCCCGGCGGGCTTCCAGAGCGCCGAGTTCCTCGAGGAGCACGGCATGGTGGACCGCGTGGTCGATCGCCGCCGCCTCAAGGAGACGATCGCGCAGCTGCTTCGCCACATGCGCGAAGGCTGGGGACCCCGGGGCTGAAGAGCCGCGCCCCCGGGCCCGACCCCCTCGTCGACGCCCTGTTTCCGCGCGCGCCGAGCGTCGTCGACTGGGGGCTGGCGCGCATGGAGAAGGCGCTCGGCGCCCTCGGGAACCCGCACGCGAGCTACCGCTGCCTGCACGTAGGCGGCACCAACGGAAAAGGCTCCGTGGCATCCACTTGGGCGTCCGTGCTCCGCTCGGCCGGCCACCGCACCGGGCTCTACACGTCGCCCCACCTCCGTTCCTTTCGCGAACGCGTCATGGTCGACGGAGAGCCGTTGAGCGAGGCCGATCTCCTGAGGACGGCCGATCGCGTCCGTCCCCTCGCCGAAGCGCTGGGGATGAGTCTCTTCGAGGCGAGCACGCTGCTGGCCTTCGAGGCGTTTCGCGAACACGGCGTCGAGTGGGCGTCCGTCGAAGTCGGCTTGGGCGGTCGCCTGGACGCCACGAACGTGGTCCGGCCGGAAGCGGTCGCGATCACGAACGTCGCGATGGACCATCGGGAGCACCTGGGAGAGACGCTCGAGGAGATCGCGACCGAGAAGGCGGGCGTCTTCAAGCCCGGCGTGCCGGCGGTGACCGCCGAAGGTCGCTCGGTCGTCCTGGACGCGCTCGAGCGGCGGGCCGCCCAAGTCGGGGCGCCGCTCGGCCGACTGAAGCCGTGGCGCGACGTCTCCGGGCTCCGGCTGGAGAGGACGGGGACGCGCTTTTCGCTGCGGTCGCCCCGCTACGGCGAGCTCGAGCTCTCCACGCCGTTGACGGGCGCCCACCAGGCGACGAACGCGGCGCTCGCGGTGCGCGCCCTCGAGACGCTCGAGTCGCCGCCTCCCGCCGAAGCCGTGCAAGCCGGAGTCGCGGGCGTGCGCTGGCCCGGACGGGCCGAGATCCACCGCGTCGCGGGTCGGCGCTTCGTCTTCGACGTCGCCCACAACCGCGCCGCCGTGGCGGCCCTGGTCCGCGTGCTGGCCGACCTCGAGCCGCCCCGGCCGCTGGTGGCGCTGATCGGCGTCCTGGGCGACAAGGACTGGCTGCGCATGCTGCCCCCCTTGCTGGACCTCGTCGATCGCGCCGTCTTCACCGTGCCCGACTCGGCGCCCGCCGGGCGGCGCTGGGATCCGCGCGCCGCGCGCCGCCGGGTGGGCGGCGACGGCGCCCCGGTCCTGGTCGAGGACGACTTCGCGCGGGCCGTCGCGCGGGCCGCCGATCTGGCCGCAGGCGGCACGGTGGTGGTCACGGGCTCGTGCCACACCGTCGGAGACGCGCTCGAGGTTCTGGACGTCGATCCGTTCTCGGCGACCCGGCCGGCGGCTATTCCCTTGCCGCGCCCGCCGGTAGATTTCTAGTCGTCATGCCACCGGCCCCGTCTCTCGCCCGTCTTCCCGGCTTTCGCGACTTCGCGCCCGCCGACCTCGCGCTTCGCCGCCGCGTCTTTCGCGCCTGGCGCCGCGCGTGCGCCCGCCACGGCTTCCAGGAGTACGACGGCCCGCCGCTCGAGCGGCTCGCCCTCTACGTCGAGAAGAGCGGCGACGAGATCGTCGAACAGCTCTACGGCTTCACCGACAAGGGCGGCCGCGAGGTCGCGCTCCGTCCCGAAATGACGCCCACGCTGGCCCGCATGCTCGCCGAGCGCAGCCGCGGCATGCCGAAGCCGATTCGCTGGTTCTCCATTCCGCAGCTGTTCCGCTACGAACGGAGCCAGCGGGGGCGTCTGCGCGAGCACTTCCAGCTCAACGTCGACGTCGTCGGCGAGGCGGGCGTCGGCGCCGACGCCGAGGTCCTGGCCGTCGCGATCGACGCGCTTGGCGCCCTCGGGCTGACGCGCCGCGACTTCGCGGCGCGGATCAACGACCGGCGGCTCGTCGCGGCGGTCCTCGCCCGCCTGGGCGTCCCGACGGGCGCCCATCGCGGCTGCCTCGAGGCGCTCGACAAGGCGGGCCGGGCGGGCGCGGACGCGACCGCAGCGCGTCTGGCGGCGCTGGGTCTGGACGCGCGGGCGGTCTCCGCGCTCGCGGATCTGACGGGCGAGGGCGCGCGGGAGCGGGTCTCGGCGCTCGCGGAGAAGAGCGACGACGTGCGCTCGGCGCTCGAGCCGCTCGATGAATGCCGGAGCGTGATCGAGGCCATGGGCCTGGGCGACTTCGTCGAGTTCGACTTCACCGTCGTGCGGGGCCTCGCCTACTACACGGGAATCGTGTTCGAGCTCTTCGACCGCGCCGGCGAGTTCAGGGCGATCGCCGGAGGCGGTCGCTACGACGGGCTGCTCGAGCGCCTCGGCGGCGAGTCGCTGCCCGCCGCGGGCTTCGGCATGGGCGACGTGGTGCTGAGCGAGATTCTCAAGGATCGCGGACTGGCCCCGGACGCGCCCGCCGCGTGCGACTGCTTCGTCGTCTGGGTGAGCGAGGACGAGCGCGCCGACGCGCTGGCGCTGAGCCAGCGTCTGAGGGAGCGCGGGCGCCGGGTCGCCCATGCGCTGCGGCCGCTCGGCGTGGGCAAGCAGCTCAAGGCCGCCGGCCGGGCCGGCGCCGCCCACGCCGTCATCGTCGGGCCCGAGGAGACGCGCCGGGGGTCGGCCACCGTGCGGGACCTCGAGACCGGTCGCCAGGAGACCGTGAGCGTCGAGTCGCTGCTCGCGTCCGGGCCGGAGCTCGGCGCGCGCGAGCGCGGCGAATCCGGAAGCGAGGAGAGCCGATGAGCGGTCGGGCGGGGAAGCGCGGACTCACCAAGCGGGCCGAGGACTTCAGCGCCTGGTACAACGAGGTCGTGCAGGCGGCCGAGCTGGCGGACCACTCGCCCGTGCGGGGCAGCATGGTCATCCGGCCATGGGGCTATGGAATCTGGGAGCGCATGCAGCGCGCGCTGGACGACATGTTCAGGGCGACGGGGCACGAGAACGCCTACTTCCCGCTGCTCATCCCGATGAGCTTCATCGAGCGCGAGAAGGAGCACGTCGAGGGGTTCAAGCCCGAGCTGGCCGTCGTCACGCACGCCGGCGGCAAGGCGCTCGAGGAGCCCTACGTGGTGCGTCCCACGTCGGAGACGGTGATCTACTCGATGTACGCCAAGTGGGTGCAGAGCTACCGGGACCTGCCGATCCTGCTCAATCAGTGGGCGAACGTGATGCGGTGGGAGCTGCGCACGCGCCTTTTCCTCAGGACGTCGGAGTTCCTCTGGCAGGAGGGCCACACGGCGCACGCCACCGAGGCCGAGGCGGAGGAGGAGGCGCGCACGATTCTGGGCGTGTACCGGACGTTCATGGAGGACTGGATGGCGATGCCCCCGCTCACGGGCCTCAAGTCGGAGAGCGAGAAGTTCGCCGGCGCCGTGCGCAGCTACGCGTGCGAGGCGCTGATGCAGGACGGCAAGGCCCTGCAGGCGGGCACTTCCCACATGCTCGGGCAGAACTTCGCCCGTCAGTTCGACCTGACCTTTCAGAGCCGCGAGGGGCGCGAGGAGTACGCGTGGAACACGTCGTGGGGCGTGTCGACGCGGCTGGTGGGCGGCCTGGTCATGTCGCACGGAGACGACGCGGGGCTGGTGGTGCCGCCCAAGCTGGCGCCGACGCAGGCGGCGATCACGCCGATCGCGCGCGGCGACGACGAGTGGTCGCTCGTGGCCGAGCGGGCCGACGAGACGGCGCGAGCGCTCGCCGACGTCGGGGTGCGGGCCCGGGTCGATCGGCGGCGCCACCTGTCTCCGGGCGCCAAGTTCTTCGAGTGGGAGCGCAAGGGCGTGCCCGTCAGGATCGAGATCGGTCCCCGCGACGTGGCCAAGGGGGAGGTCGTGCTCGCGCCCCGCGTGAGGGCCGCCGGAGAGGAGCGCAAGCGAGCGATGGCGGCCGAGGAGGTCGCGGGCGACGTGCCCGCTCTCCTGGAAAAGCTGCAGGCGAACCTGCTGGCGGCCGCGCTCGAGCGTCGCGAGGCGGCGACGCTGCGCGACGCGCCGTCGAGCCCGGAGGAGCTGTGCGAGGCGCTGGACGCCGGCGCCGGCTTCGTCCATTCGGGATGGAGCGGGGATCCGGCCGTCGAGGAGCGAGTGAAGGAGGTGGCCAGGGCCACGATCCGCGTCGTCCCCGACGAGGAGTTTCGGTCCCCTTCGGCGCCGCCGCGGTGCGTCGGGGGCGGCGAGTCCCGCATGGAAGTCGTGTGGGCGAGGGCCTACTGAGGGCCGCCGGGGCCGCTTCGGCGCCGATCGTCCGGCGTCGGGGCGTCCTTCGCATGGGCTCGCTTTCGCTGGACGACCTGGGCCGTCGCTACGGCACGCCGCTGTTCCTGTACGACGCCGAGCGGATCCTCGCGCGGATCTCGCGCGTGAAGAGCGCCTTCAAGCCGCTCGAGCCGCTGATCGCCTACTCGGTCAAGGCCAACGCCAATGGATCCATCCTCGAGCTGATGGCCCAGGCGGGCGTCGGCGCCGACGTCGTCAGCGGCGGCGAGCTCTTCCGAGCCCTGCGCGCCGGGATCTCTCCCCGCAGGATCGTCTTCGCCGGCGTCGGAAAGACGCGCGACGAGATGCGCTACGCCCTCGAGTCAGGCATCCTGTCGCTCCACGTCGAGAGCGCCGAAGAGCTCGAGGTCCTCGCCGACGTCGCCGAGGGCCTGGGGCGGGTCGCGCCCGTCGGCGTGCGCGTCAATCCGGACGTCGAGGCGATCACCCACGAGTACACGCGCACGGGCCACGCGGCCTCGAAGTTCGGGGTGGCGCCCGACGAGGCCGTCGATTTGTTTCGGCGCTCCCGAGAGCGCGCCGCGCTGGCGCCCGTCGGCGTGGGCGTGCACATCGGCTCCCAGATCCGCGCCGTCGAGCCGTTCCTGCGCGCGCTGGACGTCGCGCTCGGCGTCGTCGACCGGGTGCGCGACGACGTCGGCCTCGCCCTGAGCTACGTCGATCTCGGGGGCGGGTTCGGCATCGCCGACGGCGCCCCGAACGAGACGGACGGCTCCGACGCGGGGGAGGGGCGCGAGTTGGACCTCGAGGCCCTGGGCCGGGGCGTCGTCGCCCGAATGGGGGACCGGCCGCTCACGCTCGCGCTGGAACCCGGCCGGTTCCTGGTCGGCGACGCGGGCGTGCTCCTGACCCGCGTGCTGTACGTCAAGCGGAGCGGCGGCAGGACGTTTCTGGTCGCCGACGCCGGGATGACGGAGCTGATCCGGCCGAGCCACTACGGCGGCGTGCACCCGGTTTCGCTGGTGCGAAGCGACGACGGGGGCGCGGCGAGGCGGGTCGACGTCGTGGGTCCGGTGTGCGAACAGGGCGACTTCCTGGCCCGCGACCTCGAGCTCCCCGTCCCGCGCGCGGGATCGCTCCTCTGCGTCCGCCACGCCGGCGCCTACGGCTTCGCCATGGCGTCGAACTACAACTCGAGGCTCCGCCCCGCCGAAGTGATGGTCCGGGGCGGACGCGCGCGCCTGATCCGTCGCCGCGAGGACCTGGGCGACCTCGTCCGGGACGAAGTCCGTGAGTGAGCGAGGGAAGGCGAGCCGGACGCCCGCCGACCGCGAAGGGAGCGGACCGGAGAGTCCGCGCCGCCGCTCGAGCCGAATCCTGATCGTCGACTTCGGCTCGCAATTCACGCAGCTGATCGCGCGGCGGGTCCGCGAGGCGGGCGTCTACTGCGAAATCCATCCGCCGACGCGGTCCGCCGAGTGGGCCCGGCGCTGGGGGCCGAGCGGCGTCGTTCTGTCCGGCGGACCCTCGTCGGCGTATTCGGCCGAAGGGCCGGCGCTGGACGCCGGTCTTCTGGATCTCGGCGTCCCGGTCCTGGGCGTCTGCTACGGCATGCAGCTTGTCGCCGCCGCCGAAGGAGGAGAGGTGGTCCCGGGCAGGCGCCAGTACGGGAGGGCGGCTCTCACGGTCAACCCGGCGGCTTCGCCGCGCCTGGACGGCGCCCGCGGGGGCGACCTGTTCCACGGATTCGAGGACGGGGAGCGGACGACCGTGTGGTGCTCGCACGGCGACCACGTGCAGGAGCCGCCGCCGGGGTTCGCGACGCTGGCGGCGACCGACGACTTGCCCGTGGCCGCCTTTCAGTGCAGGGACCGACCGATCTACGGACTGCAGTTCCATCCGGAAGTCGCGCACACGCCGCGGGGCGGAGAGATCGTCGAGAACTTCCTCTTCCGCGTCTGCGGCTGCGCGGCCGACTGGACGCCGGGCGCGTTCGTCAGGGAAGCCGTCGAGCGCATCCGTCGCCAGGTCGGAGACGGACGGGCCGTGTGCGGCCTGTCGGGCGGCGTCGACTCCTCGGTCGCCGCGGCGCTGGTCCACCGCGCGATCGGCGATCGGCTGACGTGCGTATTCGTCGACACGGGCATGATGCGAGCCGGGGAGCGCGACGACGTCGAGCGCGCCTTCGCCGAACACATGGGGATGCGCCTCGTCGCGGTCGATGCGGCCGAGGAGTTCCTGGCGCCGCTCGCGGGCGTCGTCGACCCCGAGCGCAAGCGCAAGATCGTCGGGGAGACGTTCATTCGCGTCTTCGAGCGGGCCACCCGGTCCCTGGGCGTCGACGCCCGCTTCCTGGTCCAGGGCACGCTCTATCCCGACGTGATCGAGTCGGTCTCGGTCCACGGGCCTTCGGAGTCGATCAAGACGCACCACAACGTGGGCGGCCTCCCCGACGAGATGGCGTTCGAGCTGATCGAGCCGTTGCGGGAGCTGTTCAAGGACGAGGTGCGGGGCATCGGCCGGGCGCTCGAATTGGACGAGTCGCTGGTCGGTCGCCATCCCTTCCCGGGCCCGGGCCTGGCGATTCGGGTGATCGGCGAAGTCACGGTCGAGCGGCTGCGGGCGCTCAGGGAGGCGGACGCCGTCTTCCTGGACGAGATCAGAAGCGCCGGGCTCTACGACGAGATCTGGCAGGCGTTCGCCGTGCTGCTTCCCGTCCGTTCGGTCGGGGTGATGGGCGACGGACGCACCTACGAGAACGTGGTGGCGCTCCGGGCCGTGACGTCCCGGGACGGCATGACGGCCGACTGGTTCCCGTTCGAGCCGTCGTTCCTGGCGCGCGCGTCGACGCGCATTATCAACGAGGTCGAGGGCGTGAACCGAGTGACCTACGACGTCAGCTCGAAGCCTCCTGCGACGATCGAGTGGGAGTAGGGCGAAGACCGGCGCGAGTCGGTCGGGGCCATATGCACGTGCGGTCCCACTTTCGACGCCGGTTTGCCCCAGCGCGTGTGCGCGTCCCTTGACGTGCGCCGCGAAGGTCCCCACCATCCCGGCGGATGGGGCCGCCGTCGGCGACCCCCGGATGCTCAAGGAGAACGAATGATGACGACGCAACGAGTGGTTACCCTGTTCGCCGGGTTCGCGCTCGCGGTGTTCATGGTCGCTTGCGACGTGATCGACGTTGGTGATTCGGCGCAGGAGGCTGTGCAAAAAACCATTTTCGTTTACGATAACCCGGATGCGGGGGCGCGTGAACAGTTGACGGTGCTTCGCCGGTTGGCTGCGGAGGCCGAACGCAGTGGCGTACCGCTGTCTGACAACCGGCGACACGCATTAGATGCGCTGGAGCAGTGGGATAAGGTCCAAAAAGAAATGCAGCGGGTGCGCGAAAGAGACACGCGCGACGAAAAAACGTCGGATGTCTCATACCACGGTCAGACATGTGGGAATGCATATCCTGCACAAACCGTGAGCGCAAGGAGCATTGCATATGCGGGGAATAGAGGGGAGGGGTACTATGGTGGCATTGTAGACTCCCAACTGATAATACCCACAAATGAAGGGAACTTTTGGATGACCGGGGTCGCGAACGGCCCAAATGGTCCTCGATCCGACAGGTCAAACACGCCCGGTGATTGTTTTGGCAATTGGAGCTCGGTAGCCATTAACGCTGGCCGCGTTAGCCTCCCCCAAGGCGGTAGAGTGTGTTCCCAAGTTACGGGTACATCCCATGCCGGGAATAGCCATGGTACTGATTATGATTGGGATTCGGATATACAAAGGTGTGCTGACGTGCTCCCAGGCATCTCCAACCCCGGCGATTGGGAAGGCGGGAGCGGCAGCGGGGGCGGGGGTTGTGCAAAAGTAGCTTCGGATGGCACTTGTTGCGTTGAATATTACAAAGACGGCGATTATTATGTGTGCGTAGTGTCGTTGGCGGTTTTGCCCTACCTGCCCGAGGGTGGTGTACTTGTGGATCGGCCTGACGACGTGAAAGCCTAAGACGCTGCGCCGGGGTCGCCCGGCAACACGGCAGTAGACGCCGCCGCGTGAACTCCGACCTGCTAGTGTAGCGTTCGGAACATAACGTTGATTATATGCCGCTGATCGGCTACCTCTTCTTTCAGGGTCCACTCAACGAAGAGGAGGCGTCATGCAGGTCGCGGTCAAGGTCGCGAGCTGGTCCCGGTTTTTCGGACAGGGTTAAAGTGTACTCCCGTACCCGAGAGGAGGCACCGAAGTGGCCAAGAGAAGACGCAGATTCACCCCCCAGTTCAAGGGCTGCGTGGCCCTCGATGCGGTCCAGGAGCGCGACAGCCTCCAGGCGATCGCCCGCCGCCACGAACTCCATCCGAACCAGGTGAGCCAGTGGAAGCGGCAGCTGCTCGCCGCCATCCCGGACGTGTTCGTCACGGGCGCCCAGAAGGCCGCCAAGGAGCGCGACGCCACGATCCACGACCTCCACGCGAAGATCGGGGAGCTGACCGTCGAGCGGGGTTTTTTCGGCGCGGGTTGCGCAGCTGACCCGCGCCGAACGCCGACGGATGATCCAGCGGGACGGTCCGATGGCGCTGGCGAAGCAATGCGCCCTGCTGGGCGTGAGCCGGTCGTCGCTGTACTACACGCCGAAGGGCGAGAGCGAGGACAGCCTCGCTCTCATGCGCCGCATGGATCAGCTCCACATGGACTACCCGTTCTACGGGAGCCGACAGATGGCGCGCCACCTGGGGCGCGAGGGGACGACGGTCGGCAGACACCGGGTCCGCCGACTGATGCGGAAGATGGGGATCGAGGCGATCTACCGGCGCCCCCGGACGAGCGTGGCGAACCCGGAGCACCGCGTGTTCCCGTACCTGCTGCGCGACGTCGAGGTCTCGCGGGCGGACCACGTGTGGTGCGCGGACATCACCTATGTGCCTGTGGCCCGTGGGTTTTTCTACCTGGTCGCAGTGATGGACTGGGCGACGCGCCACGTGCTCGCGTGGGAGCTGTCGAACACGATGGATGCGTCGTTCTGCGTGAGCGCGCTGGACGAGGCGCTGGGCTCGAGGAAGCCGGAGGTCTTCAACACCGACCAGGGCTCGCAGTTCACGAGCGAAGCGTTCGCGGAGCGGGTGCTGAGCGCCGAGATCAGGTTCTCGATGGACGGGCGGGGGCGGTACCTGGACAACATCTTCATCGAGCGGTTGTGGAGGTCGCTGAAGTACGAAGCGGTCTACCTGCGGGAGATCGAGGACGGGGTCGCGGCTCGCCGCGTCATCGGGGGCTGGATGGACTTTTACAACGAAGTCCGCCCGCACTCGGCGTTGGAGGGGCGGACGCCTGGCGAGGCGTACCGCGAGGGCGCGGGCGTGGGATGAGCGGTTTCAGGGCGTTGGGAGGGGTGTGGGCGAAACCGAGGTTAGATTTACCCCGAGGCTGGGGAGGGGGCTGTTCGAGAGGGAGGGTTGGCGAGGTCGGCGGAGCCCGATTCGGGATGCGCCGGATGCGCTCGAACCAACCCCGAAAGGAACCGTCGCAAGCGACGGAGTACACCTTAATTTTGCCCCCATCCTGTCCAACGAAGTAGGACCACCTCACACGAAGTAGGACCACCTCACACGAAGTAGGACCACCTCAATCGGTGTCGATTCATGGCATAGAGTATGGAGATTGGAATGAGTGCGAGAATGAAGGGTAAAGATGGGAAGAAGACGTTCGACTGTGTGGCGTGGACGCGTGAGACCAGGAACCGCATCAGCGCGCAGATCAAGGATCTGTCCACCGAAGAGAAGATCCGGTGGTTTGAGAACCGGCGTCCTTCCGACCCGTTTCTGGCGAAGCTCTTTGATCGGAGTCAGGCGATGAAGGCGAACCGAAGGTCGGTTGACTCCTCTGGAGAGCGTGATGAAGAGTCCCGATAGTGGCGATGAGGATAAGAAACTGGGCTGGGAGCACGGGCGCCCATCGAGCGCCCGTGCTCCCAGCCCAGGCTCGACGAAGACCCGACATGGCGTCGGCCGTGATGGGCGTCGTGTGCTCGTGGCCCATCTTGTCGTGCTCGGCCCTCCACTGCACCGTGTGATCGTCAAGGCTGATGTCGAACCACCTGAGCTTCCGAATCGCGCCGATGCGGTGCCCCGTCTCGTGCGCGAGCACCAAGGCCACATTGAAACGCCAGTCGACGTCCTCGGACATGTCGAGCAGTGCGCGATACTCTTCCGTGGTCAGCACGACCCGCACGGGGTTCTTTGACTTGGGCGTCTTGAGCCCCTTCAGCGGGTTAGACGCAAGGAGCGGGCGACCGCTCGCGTCCTTTGATGTCACGGCCCAGTTGAGGACCTCAATCAGGAATTGCAGGTCGTGCTCCATCGTCCGGTTGGACACTGGCCTACCGCTCGGTCCGATTCGACCCGCCCTTCGTTCGCGGATGAATCGATCCCAGTCCCTCCGGCAGAGGTGCGCTGGATCGCGATTCGGTCCGAGGAGTTCGAGGAACACCTTGGCAGCGGCCCTGTCGTGAATCTGTGTTTTCTGCACCTTGGTGGGCGTTACCTCTTCGCCGTAGATGTCAAAGAGAATCCCCAGAGTGACCTGCCCTTCCGTGTCCGCGGTCGCGTTGCGCACCTCGTGGTCGAGGAGCGCTGCTGCAAACGCGTCCGTCTGTCGTTTGGCCAGAGATCAATCGCGGTGCCCCAAAGAGCGGCTTCGCCTACGTCCGTTCTCGCGCCACTCGACCTGGAGCCGGCCGGTCTTGGGGTCGGGGAAGGCTGACGCGTTTCCGGCCCCATTCACCTGCACTGTATCCGCGTCTGCCATGCAGTGGGCGTGCCATCAAATCAATCGACCTCCCTCTCGTTCTGGAATTGGGATGTGTGGAGGCCCTTGGTCCAGTTCGTGCTCTTCCCGGTGGCCACGCGGCCGTAGATCGTCATTTTCCGGATCCCAGGCGACTCGTCCTTCGACGGCGGCATCGATCAGTTGTGAGCCGGAGTCGGTCGCGGCGGAGGCAGCGGAACGGCGCGACGCCAGGCGCGCACGTCGGAGGCTCGCGCACTTCGAAACCGTCTGGCCGACCGCCTTCGGGCGTCCCACTTTACCGGATCGCTCGGTTGCCCTTGATTGCGGGGTTACGGACTTCGGTTCGCGCTGATCGCGCCGTCACGCAAACGACCACTCTGGATGGAGATTGGCCTATCCTCACGAGACTTCTGATCGACTCTCCGTGCGCGAGACGGCGGACCCGCGCCGGCGTCCTGGCGCTCGCGGTCGCCGCGCTCGCGCTCCCGTTGGAGCTGAACGCCCAGGTCCGCGGCTACACGCCTGAGCGCTACTACGACCTGGTCGGGGTCGGTGACGTCGCCGTCGCGCCCGACGGCAGCCACGTGGCCTTCACCGTGACGACCGTCGACGAGGAGCGAAATCGTCGCCACCGAGAGATTTGGCTTCAGCCGCTGATCGACGGGCGAACCTCCGGGGATCCGTTTCCGGTCACCAGCCCGACCGAAGATTCGTCGTCGCCGCGCTGGTCCCCGGATGCGTCCCTGCTGGCGTTCTCCTCGACCCGGGGCGACGACCCGAATCCGACGTGGTTCCTCCGGGTTCGCGGCCCGGGGGGCGAGGCCTTCCGCATCGAAGGCGTCGAGGGCGCGCCCGCGTGGTCGCCGGACGGGTCGCGGATCGCCTACGCCAAGGCTCCGCCGCGCGACCCGTCCTCGGACGAGGACCCCGAGCGCGCCGGCTGGATCGCCTCGGACGCGGTGTCCGCGACCTTGAATCCGGAGCGCTTCGACGGGCGCGTCGTGACGTCGATGCGGTACAAGCGCGACGGTCGCCACGATCTCGCGCCCCACAGCTCCGCGTTTCCGAAGCGACAGATCATGGTGGTGGACGCGGACGGCGGGACGCCGGAGCGGATCACCGACCTGGCGTTCGACGCGAGCGACCCGGTCTGGTCGGCCGACGGTCGCCTGGTCTTCTTCACGGGCGACGAGCGCGAGGACGACGAGTTCAACCGCCAGAACTCGGGCGACGTCTGGGCCGTCGACGCGCGCACGGGGACGTTGCGGCGGCTGACCTCCGACCCCGGCGCCGAGAGCGCCCCGGCGATTTCGCCCGACGGACGCTCGCTGGCGTTTCTGTCGACCCCGGCACGCGGCGCCCAGACCGACCTCATGGTGGTCGAGATCGGTGCCGACGGGCACTTTCGGGGTCGGCCTCGGAGTCTCACCGCCGACTGGGATCTCCAGCCTGGGGCGCCGAGCTGGTCCGCCGACGGACGCTGGGTCCGCTTCGCCGCGTCCGTCCAAGGCGACCGCCACCTCTTTCGCGCCGCCCCCGGTCTGCCGGTCGAGCAGATCACGAGGGGGAGCCGACGCCTGTCCTCGTTCTCCTTCTCGAAGGCCGGCGACGTGATGGCCTACGCGGCGACCGACGCCGTGACGCCGGCCGAGGTCTACGTCAGCTCGATCGAGGGGTCCGGTGAGGAGAAGGTCACCGGGTTCAACGACGGCTGGCTTTCGGAAGTCGATCTGATGCCCGCCGAGGAGCTCGCGTGGACGGTCGAGGACGGAACCGAGGTGCAGGGATGGGTGATCCGTCCCGCGGACTTCCGTCCCGGCGGTTCGCACCCGATGGTGCTCAAGATCCACGGCGGTCCGCATTCGGCTTACGGGAACACGTTCTTTCCCACCTTCCACGTCCTGTCCGGCGCCGGGTTCTTCGTCCTCTACGTCAACCCTCGCGGGTCGTCCGGCTACGGCCACGACTTCCAGTACGCGACCCGGGGTCAGTGGGGCGTCCTGGACCGCGAGGACTTCCTCGAGGGCGTCGATGCGGCCTTGGCGGCGTACCCCGAGATCGACGCCGACCGCCTGGGCGTCTCGGGCGGAAGCTACGGCGGATTCATGACCAATTGGCTGACGGCGACCACCGACCGCTTTCAAGCCGCCGCGACGTCGCGCTCGATCGCCAACTGGGAGAGCTGGTGGGGCACGTCGGACGCGCAAGCGCTGACCGAATACGAGTTCTTCGGTCCGCCCTGGGAGCAGCGCGACCTGTACCGCAGGCTCTCGCCGATCTCGTACGTCGAGAACGTGACGGCGCCGACGCTGATCATCCACAGCGAACGCGACCATCGCACGCCGATCGCCGACGGCGAGCAGTGGTTCATGTCGCTCAAGAAGCTCGGCGTCCCGGTCGAGATGGTGCGCTATCCCCGCTCGTCGCACGGACTGTCCAGGACCGGCGAGCCCTGGCTGCTCGTGGACCGGCTCGAGCGGATTCGCAGCTGGTTCCATCGCTTCCTGATCGAAGAGCCGCCGCGCGGTCGGGCCGGCGCCGTGCCCCCGGCGCCGTGAGCCCGGATTCGGCCCTTCGCCTCGAGAGGCGCCGCGGCGCCGTCCTGGAAGCGATCGCCGACGGATCGATGCTCCTGCCGTCCGCTCCGCCCCGGATTCGGACGGGCGATTCCGAGCATCGGTACAGGCCGGACTCGGAGCTCCTGTACGTCGCGGGCTGGTCCGCGCCGGACTGCGTCGCGCTGCTGCGCGGATTCGCGGACGAAGAGCGGTTCGTCCTCTTCGTCGCCGAACGCGACCGCGAGGCCGAGCGCTGGACGGGTCCCCGCCCGGACCTCGGCGAAGTCGAGTCCCTCTTCGGCGCCGACCGGGCGTATCCCTTGTCGGAGTTGCGCGAGCGGGCGCCCGGCTTGATCGCCGGGGGCGAGGTCGTCCACTATCGCCTTGGCGCGTCGAGCGCCTGCGACGACGTCGCGCGAGCGGCGCTCCGGCGAGGGCGACGCGTGCGGGCCCGTCGGGGCGTCGGGACGCTCGCCGTCCGCGATCCCGGCGCCGTCTTGGACCCCATGCGGGCGATCAAGGACGAGGTCGAGATCGCCTGCATGCGAAGGGCGGCCGACGTCACGGTGGCCGCCTTTCGCGACGCCCTTGCGGAGGTTCGCCCCGGCGCCGGCGAATGGGAGATCGAAGCCGCCCTCGACTGGGGATTTCGGCGGAGGGGGGGTACCGGTTCGGCGTTCGCGACGATCGTGGCGGGGGGCGCGAACGCATGCACGCTGCACTACGCGGCCAACGACGCGCTCTTGGAAGCGGACGATCTGGCGCTTCTGGACGCTGGGGCCGAGTTCGACTGGTACGCGGCCGACGTGACGCGAACCGTGCCCGTGTCGGGAACGCTGGACGGTGCGCGCCGGTCGGCCTACGAAGCGGTGCGCGCCGCGCGCGACGCGGCGATCGCCGCGTGCCGTGTGGGCGCGTCGCTCGCCGACGCTCACCTCGAGGCCAGTCGGGTCGTCGCGGAAGCGCTCGTCGAGTTGGGCGTTCTGTCCGGATCGGCCGAGGACGCGCTCGCCGAGGGGGCGCACCGCGAGTTCTTTCCGCATCGGACTTCGCACTGGCTGGGCCTGGACGTCCACGACGCGGGCGCCTACAGGGACGGGGCGGGTCCCGTCGCGCTTCGGCCAGGCATGGTCTTCACGGTCGAGCCCGGCCTGTATTTCGCGCCCGGCAGCTGCCCGGGCGTCCCCGAGCTCGAGGGCGCGGGCATCCGGATCGAAGACGACGTCCTGACGACGGCCTCCGGACCGGAGACGCTCACCGGCGCTCTGCCGACCGCGCTCGAGGAGCTGGTCCCGCTCGTCGGGGCCCGCGGTCGTGCGTAGAAGGGGCGCTCCGACGGAGTCGGGACCGCGCGGACGGGAGGGCCCCGGCGACCGGGGTTCGGCGGAGACGCGCGATGGACGTCGTTGAACGTCTCCGGGCGCCGGGTCCCTTGGTGGGGGCCGAGTTGAGGCCGCCCCGGAGCGGCCTGGACAGCGCCGACGGCATGGACGTGTGGATCGACATGCACCACGCCGTGCGCAGGCTGGTCGACCAGGGCGCCTTCCTCCTGCTGACCGACGACGCGGCCGGAGACCCCGAGGAGGAGAGCCTGGCTCACCTGTCGGCGAACCTCGGAGAGGGCGCGGACTTCAGCGGGGCGGTCCCGTTTCTGACCTGCAAGCACTCTCTCGAGTACTGCAGGATGTTCGCGCATCGCGCCGCGGTCCTGGGCTTCGGCGGGATCGCCGTGGTGGGCGGCGACCGTTCGGTGGGTCCCCGGCGTTGCGTGCCCCACGGCAAGGACCTGCGCGGGTTGCTGCGGCGAGTCCCCGCGTCCTTGCCGCTGGGCGGGTGGGCGAACCCGAACGCGGATCCCGTCCAGCAGGCTCGCTACGTCGCCGCAGCCGACTACGCCGCCGACGTCGTCTTCACGCAGATCGTGTCCCACCACGCGCTCGCCGACGTCGAGCGGTTCCTGGCCGAGCTGGGTCGCCTGGGCGTGGATCTCCCCGTCGTCTTCGGCGTCTTCCTCTATCGGAGCGCGAACCCGCGGACGCTCGAGCGCTTGGGGCGCTACTTCCCCGTGCCCGCCGCCGCCGTCGTTCGGGAGTTCGACGAGGGCAGGAGCGCCGAGTGGATCTGCGCCGAGTCGATTCGCCGACTCCGCGGACTCGGCGCCGACAAGGTCTACGTCAGCAACCTCGAGGTCGGAGGCGCGCCGGAGACGCTGGCCCGCATCGCCTCGCTCGCCGACGCGCCTCGCTCCGCCTGACCGGGCGGGCGCGCGGGCGCCCGCCGTCGGCGCGCGCACGAGAGGACTCGAGCGCTTCGAGCGCGGCGTCAGGAACCGATGCGGGTCAAGACGCGCATCGGGGCGTCGAGGCCGTCCCGCGCGCCGTGGACGTGAACGCCGGCGACGCGGCCTCGGACCGCCTCGACGGTCTCGCAGGCGATGTCGACCCCTTCGCTGAGCGCGCGACCCGGTCGGACGGCCTCGGCCCGGCGCATGCGCTCGACGATCCGGCCGGGGATGCGGACTCCGGGCACTTCGTTGCGCAGGAACTCGGCCTGACGGACGCTCTCCAGCACGAGGACTCCGGCGAGGACGGGCGTCCTGGGCTCGACGTCGGCGAGGAACGCCTCGAGCGGCTCGACGTCGAAGACGGGCGCCGTCACGGCGAAGTCGGCCCCGGCCTTCGCTTTCCAGGACGCCCTCCGCAACTCCCGGTCGCGCTTGCCGGCCGTGTGGTTCATCGCGACGCCCACCACCAGTCCCGCGGACGACCCGAGCTCGCCGCCCATCGGGTCCATCCCCGCGTTGAGCTTGGCGGCCGCGTTCGCGAGACCGATCGCGTCCACGTCGATCGACGACTGGTAGTGCGGGTACGGACCCGGCGACGGGGGATCCCCCGTGCGCAGGACGACGTTGCGGAGGCCTAGCGCGGCCAGGCCCAGAAGGTCGCCCACCATCTCGGGCAGTCGCCGGTCGCGGCACGAGTAGCGGACGGCGGGCTCCGGAGTCGCGGACGCGCGCAGGACGGCGGCGGCCGCGGCCGCCGGGCTCATGCGCGTCGACCGGCGGTCCTCGTCGACGAGGACGACGACGGCGCCGGCGTCGGCCAGGATCCGGCAGTCCCGGACCAGCGCGGACGGGTCGCATCCGCGCGGAGGCACGACGCGCACCGACGTCACGAAGTCGCCGGCGGCGAGTCGTCGGCCCAACTCGGAGCGGGCCTCGAGCGGGGGCGCCGCCGCCGAGACCGGGTCCAAGCCCGGTCCTCCGATCGAGGCGGCAACGGCGACCGCCTGCGGCTGCATGTCCGCGATCTGCTCGGCGATGCGGCGCACGTGCTCCGGCGTCGTCCCGCAGCATCCGCCCACGATGCGAGCCCCCGCGGCGACCAGGCGGCGCGCGTAGCGGGCCATGTACTGCGGGCGCGCGAGGTAGATCTTGCGGTCTCCGATCGCTCTCGGGAGCCCCGCGTTCGGAAGCGCCGACAGAGGCCGCGACGTCGCCTGGGCCATGCGGCCGATCGCGTCCAGCGCCACGGCGGGGCCGACGGAGCAGTTGAGTCCGACGGCGTCCGCGCCCCAGGCCGTCGCCGCTCGGGCCGCTTCCTCCGCCTTGACGCCGAAGCTCGTGGCGCCGTCCTCGCCGACGGTGACCTGCGCGACGACGGGAAGCTCCGAGCGGCTCCGCACGGCGAGGTAGGCCTGCTCGAGCTCGGCGAGGTTGGAGAAGGTCTCGAGGACGAAGCCCGCGACCCCGCCGGCCAGCAGGCCGTCGACCTGGCGCGCGTAGTAGGCGCGGGCCTCCTCGAGCGAGGTCGGTCCCAGCGGCTCGAGGCGAACGCCCAGGGGTCCGACGACGCCCACGACGTCGACCCGCTCCCCTGCGCCCCCGTGGTCGCGGACGGCCCGGAGGGCGACTTCGGCCGCGCGGCGGTTGAGCTCCTCGGTGCGGTCGTCGAGCCGGTAGGCGGCCAGCTTGGCCGGGTTCGCGCCGAACGTGTTGGTCCCGACGATCTGGGCGCCGGCGTGGATGTACTGCCGATGCACTTCGGCGACGAGGTCCGGGCGCGTCGCGTTGAGCTCGTCGTAGCACACGTTGACGAAGACGCCGCTCTCGTAGAGCATGGTGCCCATCGCGCCGTCCATCACGAGAACGCGCCCGTCGCGCATCCGGGCGCCGAGGTCAGGCACCCGCGTCCTCCGCGAGGTTGGGAGCGAGCCACCGCGCCGCCTCGTCCACCTCCATGCCGCGGCGCCGCGCGTAGTCCTCGAGCTGGTCGCGACCGATCCGCCCGACCCCGAAGTAGAAGCTGTCCGGATGGCCGATGTAGAGGCCGGAGACCGAGGCGGCCGGGAGCATCGCGCAGCTCTCGGTCAACGACGCGCCGATCGCTTCGGCTTCCAGCAGTCGGAAGATCGGGCGCTTCGCCGAATGGTCGGGCGACGCCGGGTATCCGGGCGCCGGCCGAATGCCCTGGTAGTCCTCGGCGACGAGCTGGCGGTTGTCGAGCGACTCCTGGCCCGCGTAGCCCCAGAATTCGCGGCGAACCCGCTCGTGCAGGCGCTCGGCGAACGCCTCGGCGAGCCGGTCCGCGAGGGCCTTGAGCAGGATGCTCCGGTAGTCGTCGCCCCGAGCCTCGAACTCGGCCGAGAGTTCGTCGACGCCCGTGCCGGCGGTCGCCACGAAGACGCCCGCCCAGTCCTCGACGCCCGAGCTGCGCGGCGCCACGAAGTCCGCCAGGCAGAGGTTCGGGCGTCCGCGCGCCTTGGCGAACTGCTGCCGGAGGCAGGGAACGACCAGGGCGGCCTCGGTGCGCGAGTCGTCCGCGTAGAGGACGATGTCGTCGCCGACCGAGTTGGCCGGAAACAGGCCGATCGCCCCGCGCGCGATCAGCGCCCGCCGCCGCCGAACCTCGAGCAGCAGCGCCTTCGCGTCGGCGAAGAGGCTCGTCGCCTGTTGCCCGACCTTCGGGTCGGAGAGGATGTCCGGGTGCTTCCCCTCGAGCTCCCAGGCCTGGAAGAACGGCGTCCAGTCGATGCGGCGGGCGATCTCGTCGAGGTCGTACGAGCGCGCCTCGGGCGGCGAAGGCGTCGCCGAGGACGCGTGTCCGCGCGCGACCGAGCGAGCGGCGGGGGCGGGGAAGCGGCGCACGCCCGCGAAGGCGGGCCGCACCGGCCGGTAGGCGCTCCAGTCGAGCTTGAGAGCGTTCGCGCGGGCGTCCTCGAGGCCGAGCCTGGCGGAGTTCCGGGTCCGCCCCCGTCGGCGGCGGCGAATGTCGGCGTACTCGTCGCGCACGCTCGCCGTGTACGCGTCGCGCGTGCTCGGGTCCAGCAGGGCGCCCGCGACGGCGGCGCATCGCGAGGCGTCCAGCACGTGAATCGTGGGCCCCGAGTACCGCTCCTCGATCTTGACGGCCGTGTGCGTCCGCGACGTGGTGGCGCCGCCGATCAGGAGCGGCGTCGTCATGCGGGCGCGCTCCATCTCGGTCGCCACGTGGACCATCTGGTCGAGGCTGGGCGTGATGAGTCCGGACAGTCCGACGATGTCGGCGTCGATTTCGCGCGCGCGCTCGAGGATCCGCTCGGCGGGCGCCATGACCCCGAGATCGACGACCTCGTAGTTGTTGCACTGCAGGACGACGCCCACGATGTTCTTGCCGATGTCGTGGACGTCTCCCTTGACCGTCGCCAGAAGGACGCGGCCGGCCGCGCGGCGGACGCTTCCGTCGGCGAGCCCCTCGCGCTCCAGATGGGGCACGAGGAAGGCGACGGCCCTCTTCATCACGCGCGCGCTCTTGACGACCTGGGGCAGGAACATCCTGCCGGAGCCGAAGAGGTCGCCCACCCGGTTCATCCCGGCCATCAGGGGGCCTTCGATGACGTGAAGCGCGCGCTCGGCGCTCCGGCGCGCCTCCTCGACGTCCCCCTCGATGTGTTCCGCGAGCCCGTGAACGAGCGCGTGCTCGAGCCTCTCCTCCACGGGCCGCTCTCGCCACGAGAGGTCCTCGACGTCCGCCGCCCCGCTGTCCCGGTGTCGCTCCGCGAGATCCGTCAGGCGGGCCGTGGCGCCGGCGTCCCGGTTGAGGAGCACGTCCTCGACCGCCTGCAGCAGCGGCTCGGGGATTTCGTCGTAGACGGCGACGGCGCCGGCGTTGACGATGCCCATGTCCATGCCGGCTCGGGTCGCGTGGTACAGGAAGGCCGAGTGCATCGCCTCGCGCACGCCGTGACTGCCGCGAAACGAGAAGGACACGTTGCTGACGCCGCCGCTGACGAGCGCGTGGGGCAGCGACGCCTTGATCCGCCGGGTCGCCTCGAAGAACGCCAGCGCGTAGTCGTCGTGCTCCTCGATCCCGGTCGCGACGGCGAAGACGTTGGGGTCGAAGACGACGTCCTCGGGCGGAAACCCCTCCTTGCGCACGAGGACGTCGTAGGCTCGCGCGCACACGGCGACCTTGCGGTCGGCGGTCTCGGCCTGGCCCTCCTCGTCGAAGGCCATCACCACGACGGCCGCGCCGTAGCGGCGAAGCGTCCGGGCCCGGCGGCGGAACTCCTCCTCGCCGTCCTTGAGGCTGATCGAGTTCACGATCGCCTTGCCCTGGACGCACTGCAGGGCGGCCTCGATCACGTCCCACCGGGACGAGTCGATCATGAACGGCGCCCGGGCGATCTCGGGCTCGGCCGCCATCAGGTTCAGGAACCGGACCATCGCCGCCTTCGAGTCCAGCAACGCCTCGTCCATGTTGACGTCGACGATCTGGGCCCCGTTGCGCACCTGCTGCCGGGCCACCTCGAGGGCGGTCTCGAGGTCGTCGTTCAGGATCAGCTCGGCGAAGCGCTTCGAGCCGGTGACGTTGGTGCGCTCGCCCACGTTGACGAACAGCGATTCGGGTCCGATCGAGAGCGGCTCGAGGCCGGAGAGGCGGGTGCGGCGCGGGAGCCGGGGAGGCCGTCGGGGCTGGACGTCGGCCACCTCGGCGGCCAGCCGGGCGATGTGGTCGGGCGTCGTGCCGCAGCAGCCGCCGACCAGGTTCACGAGGCCCGCCCGCGCGAATTCGCCCAGCGCGCCCGCGAACTCGTCGGGCGACATGTCGTACTCTCCGAAGGCGTTGGGGAGGCCCGCGTTCGGGTGGCAGCTGATCCAGCTCTCCGAGACGGAGGCGAGCTCGTGCAGGTAGGGCCTGAGCGCGCGCGGCCCCAAGGCGCAGTTGAGCCCGAACGCCAGCGGCTCGGCGTGCGTGAGCGAGTGGTGGAACGCTTCGGGCGTCTGACCGGTCAGCGTGCGTCCGCTCTGGTCGGTGATCGTGCCCGAGATCATGATCGGCGCGCGAACGCCCGTCTCGTCGAACGCGTCGAGCGCGGCGTGGACCGCGGCCTTGGCGTTCAGCGTGTCGAAGACGGTCTCGATCATCAACAGGTCGACCCCTCCGGCGAGCAGGGCTCGAATCTGCTCGAGGTATCCGCCCTTGAGCTCGGCGTAGTCGACCTGCCGCGCGCCGGGGTCGGCGACGTCGGAGGAGATCGACGCGGTGCGGTTCGTGGGTCCCAGAACGCCGGCCACGAATCGGGGACGCTCGGGCGTGCGCTCGGTCCACGCGTCCGCGGCCGCCCGCGCGATGCGCGCGGCCGCGCGGTTGATCTCGGCGACCGCGTCCTCGACGCCGTAGTCCGACATCGGAATGCGGGTCGCGCTGAACGTGTTGGTCTCGACGACGTCGGCGCCCGCCTCGAGGTACTCGTCGTGGATTCGAGCCACGACGTCGGGCCGGGTCAGGCTGAGCAGATCGTTGTTGCCGAGGAGCGGAGTGGGGTGGTCGGCGAAGCGGTCGCCGCGAAAGTCGGTCTCCGTAAGCGCCAGGCTCTGGATCATCGTCCCCATGGGGCCGTCCAGCACCAGGATGCGCTCTCGCAGGAGCGCGTCGAGGACGGGCCCGGCCGGGGCCCTCCGCGGACTGCGCCGAAGGTCGCCAGGGGGGCGTCTCGCGGGTCGGCGAGCGGCGACGCCGCTTCGCGCCCGAGTTCCGTCGCCCGAAGAGGCGCGCGTGCGCTCGGGCGGCCCGCCCGCCGCCGCGCAACCGCCTCCGCAGCACTTCACGTCATCGGCTCCCGGGTCCGCGCGGGGTTCGGGCGCTTCCCGCCGCCGCGGGAAGTTCGTTCGCCATGGTCGACCAAAGTACATGGGAGCGTCGCAACGCCGGGGGCGATTCCATTCGTACAGCGGCCTCGTCCGCGCCGCTTCCTTGGCGCGTTCCCGACTCGAAACCGGCCCGGTCGGTCAGCCGGCGCTCGGCGCGACGACGGTCGCCGAGAGGATGCGGTCCAGTTCGGGGAAGTCTTCGTCCAGGTACGCGTTGCCGCGCGCGCGAACGTTCTGCGCGATGGGACCGGCGCCCCTCGGCGCGTAGTCGCCGTAGCCCGAGTGGAGGCTGTCGACGACCTCCATGCCCTCGACGACGCGGCCGACCGGCGCGAATCCCATCGAGTCGAGGCGGACGTTGTCCTGGAAGTTGATGAACAGCTGGGTCGTCCGGGTGTCCGGGCCCGCCGCCGCGAACGAGACGGCGCCCCGGACGTTCGAGGCGGCGACGGGGTCGTCCAGGATCGGCGCGGCGGCCCACCGCGCGTTGATCTCGGGATCGCCGTGCATGCCGAACTGGGCCACGTAGCCGTCCAGCACGCGGACGAAGCGGACGCCGTCGTAGTAGCCGATCTCGACGAGGTTGTAGACGCGGTCGGCGCCGAGGGGGGCCAGCGCGCGCTCGACGCGGACCCGGAAGTCGCCGGCGCTGGTCCGGAAGCGCACGTCGAAGGAGTCGGGCGCCGTCCGGTTCTGTTCGGCGGGGCGGTGCAGGGGTCCCGCGCGCGGCGCCTCCCCCTCTCCCGCGTCGGCGCCGTCGCCGTCGGCGCAGCCGGCGAAGAGGGCGAGGCCCAGCGCGATCGACAGGAAGGACGGGAAGTGCGTGGTCGAGCTGGACATGGGATTCGATCCTCGCGGGTGCGGGTGCGGAGAGGCCGACGGCCTCGGGCTTCGCGAGCGAAACGGACGCTCGGTGGGATCGTAAATTACCAAGAGGGCGAGCGAGCGGCCGGAGCCAGGCGGTCCCGGATCGGTTGCGAACGGGACGTCGTCGACTCGGGCGCGTCGCCTCGAGTCCGACGGGAACTTCTCCGCACCCGCGAGGTACGCCAACCTCGAGGTCGAGCGAGAACGCCTCGAAACGAGGGTCGTCCGTCGAGCGAGGCGCCGACCGGCTCGAGGGAGCGCGTTTCGTCCTCCGACGCGAGCGTCCGAGGACAACAGGTCACAAGGAGCATGCCATGAAAGCCGCCGCGCCATCGACGCCGATTTCGCGAACGAAGGCGAGTCCCGAGCGTCGCGCGTCCCTGCGGCCCGCCTGGGCCGCGAGACCGATCCTCGTCCCGGCGGCGGCGTGCGCCGCCCTCGCTCTGGCTTGCGGCGACTCGGCGCCGCCCACTCAGCCCGTCGGCAGGCCGAACCTGCCTCCGGTCGCGGCGTTCACGACGAACGTCGTCGAGGGCTCGGCGCCGCTGGAGGTGCGCTTCGACGCCGGCGCGTCGCAGGATCCCGACGGCACGATCGCCGCCTACGTCTGGACGTTCGGAGACGGCGCCACGGGCTCCGGGGTCCAGGTCTCGCACGTCTACGAGAGCGCGGGATCGTACGCTCCGACGCTGACGGTGACCGACGACCGGGGCGCGCAGCACACGCGGACCGGCGCCCCGATCACCGTCGAGAGTCCGCCCGGCACGGGCGAGAACTCGATTTCGGGCGTGGTCTGGCACGACGCCGACGCCGATGGGATGCGCGACGACGGCGAGCGGACGATCGAGGCCATGATCGTCTTCTTGGACGAGGACGGCGACGGAGTGCGGGACTCGACGGAAGTCGTCGCGGTGAGCGACGCCGACGGGCGCTACGCCTTCGCCGGGCTGGACCATCGGCGTCCATACACGGTCACGCAGCGGCTCACGCTCGGCTGGACCAACACGGCGCCCGGCCTGTCCGGGTCGGCGAGCGGCCCCTCGGGCCTGGCGGTCGACCCCGCGTACCCGACGGCGGCGATCATCGGGGGCGCCGAGGCCGAGCCCGGCGAGTTCCCGTTCCAAGTCGCGCTCGTGGGTCGAGAGAGTCGGAGTCAGTTCTGCGGCGGGACGTTCATCGCGGCCGCCTGGGTGCTGACGGCCGCCCACTGCGTCGAGGGGGGCGTCGATCCCGAGGCGATCGGGGTCCTGGCCGGCGCTCACGACAAGACCGTCGACGGCGAGGTGCTTTCCGTTTCGCGGATCTACATCCACCCGGCCTTCGGGCAGGGGCAGGGCATCGCCAACGACATCGCGCTGCTGCAGCTCGACCGCGAGTACATGTACCCGAGGATCGAGCTTCTCGGTCCCGATCGCGTCGATCTGTCCGCTCCCGGCGTCATGGGCACGGTCATCGGCTGGGGCTTGACCTCGGACGGCGGTCGAACGTCGGACGTGCTCAAGAAGCTCGAGGCGGTGATCATCTCGAACGACGAGTGCCAGACCCACCTGGACGACAACATCATCGACCTGAACATCTGCGCGGGCAAGCTGGGATCGTCCGAGGCCACGTGCAACGGCGACTCCGGCGGGCCCCTGATGGTGCCCTACCGCGACCGCTGGCTTCAGGTCGGCATCGTGAGCTTCGGCTCCTCGGTCTGCTACCAGCCCACGGCCTTCACGAGGGTGTCGGCGCTGTACGACTATCCCGTCTCCTACGTCCCGGCGGAGCGATCGGGCGCCGTCGTCGTCGACTGGAAGGACGGACTCAAGGACGCGACGGTGGACTTCGGCAACTTTCGGTAGTCGGCCCGGCGCGATAGAATGGTCGCAGTGGCAGGCGCAAGCGCGGCGACGTCGCGGAGGTCGACGATGAAACGGGAAAGCGGGGCCGCGGCAACGTTCGCTCTGGCGGCGTTGGCGTGCCTGCCGGTCCTCGGTTGCGACGCCTTGCTTCTGGACCGCGAGCCCGAGGTCGCGCACCTCGAGGTCACGAGCGGCGACGTCGCCGAAGTCGTGCTGGTCACGTCGCAGTGGTTCGTGCGGGTCGCCGACACGAACTGCGTCGCCGGCGGCTGTCCGGCCGTCATCCAGCTCGTCGAGGCGGACACGAGCGTCGTCGCCCTGCCGTTCGCCAAGTCCTACCCGTTCACTTCGCGCCTGCAGTTCTTCGCCGAGCTGTACCCGGACGCGTCGACCTCGGCGACCGTCGCGATGAAGGTGAACCTCGACGACGACGAGTGGTACGACGACTCGAGGCAACTGCCTCCGGTGGGCGAGGACGGCGAGCGCCCGACCCTGCGGTTCGTCTACGAGTACCACGTGGCGCGGTCGCCCGGCAACTGAAACCGGCGGGCCGTCCGAGGCGGGCCGCGGTCGGCCTGATCGGCGCTCTCGTCGCCTTGGGCGGCTGCGGCGGTCCGGGCGGCGCTCCGAGCGACGTCGAGGCGGAGCCGGGCGCGCCGCTTCCCGGCTTGAGCGCAGCCCAACTCGGGGCCTTCGCCGCGGGACGGGCGCTCTTCGACCGACCGTTCGCCCCCGAGGACGGCTTGGGTCCGCTGTTCAACCAGGACCGCTGCAGCTCCTGCCACGACCTGCCCACGAGCGGCGGGCACGGGGCCGAGCCGGTTCTGAAGGCGACGAGATGGGATGCCCGGAGCGGCTGCGACACGCTCGGCGAGCAGGGCGGCGACCTGATTCAGCGCGTCGTCGTCGCGGCGGCGCGAGCGATCGGGTGGACGGGCGAGGAGATCCCTCCGGACGCCACCGCCGTCGCCGAAATCCTGGCCCCGGCCGTCTACGGCTTGGGCTTGGTCGAGGCCGTGCCGGACGCGGCCATCGCGGAGCGGGCGGATCCCGACGACGCCGACGGCGACGGGATCTCGGGGCGGGTGGGGGCCGCGGGCTTGGCCGGCGTGGGACGGTTCGGCCACAAGGCGCAGCACGCGACGCTGGCCGGGTTCGTCGACGAGGCGATCCACGTCGAAATGGGGATCACGACGCCCAGTCGCCCGGTGGACGCGGGGCGCAACGGCCGACCCCTGCCCGCGGGACTCGATCCGGCGCCCGACCCCGAGGTCGACGACGAGTTCGTCGCCACGCTGACCGACTACCTCAGATTCCTCGCTCCGCCCGCCCGGCGCATGCCCGACTCGCGCCGCGATCGCCGCGACGTCGAGGAGGGCGAGCGCGTCTTCGCCTACATCGGGTGCGACGCGTGCCACGTGCCGCACATGGAGACCGACGCCGACGCCGCGCCCGAGGCGCTGCGGGACAAGGCGTTTCCGCTCTACTCCGACTTGCTCCTGCACGACATGGGGCCCGAGCTGGCCGACGTCTGCAGTCCGGGCACGACGCCGTCGGAGTGGAAGACGGCGCGTCTGGTGGGTCTGGGGCTCCGCTCGGAGTTCCTCCACAACGGCCGGGCCGCCGGAGTCGAGCAGGCGATCCTGCTGCACGGCGGGGAAGCGGCCGCGTCCCGAGACGCCTTTCGGCGCCTCTCCGCCGAGTCGCGCCGCCAGGTCCTCGCGTTTCTGCGGACGCTGTAGCCGCAAGCCGACCGGCGGGGCGCCGGTCCCGCGGGCGATTCGCACGAGGCCGACAACTCCCGATCGATCCTGGAAACGAAGGCGGGCGCGACCTCCCGACGGAGTCGGAAGGCCGCGCCCGCCTTGGCGCTCGGAGGCGCCGCCTGCGCGCCGGACGTCAGGCCGGGATCAGCCCATCGTCGGCAGGCATCTCTGGGTGATGTCGTCGTCGACGCCCGGGTTGTAGGTGGCCTCCGTGGCCGACATCGGCCACTTCGTCGGGCGGTCCGTGATCGGCCTCTCCGGATCGTCCAGCTCCTCGAAGACGGCGCGCGCGGCTCCTGTGCGATGCAAGTCGATCAGACGCCATCCCTCCATGAAGTGCTCGGCGAAGCGCTCCGAAAGGAGGATCTCGGCCATCTCGGCCTGGTCCGTGGGCACTTCGTGCCCGGGAAGATCGACCGCCGCTCTCAGGTCGTTCAGGATCGCGATCGCGCCGGCGTAGTCGCCGGAGACCGCAGCGGCCTCCGCCAGAATCAGCTGCATGCCGTCGGAGTGCAGCATGGGCACGTCGTCGGCGTCGTCGGTGTACTTCCACTGACTGTAGTGCGGCGTCTCGTTGTCGGTGGCGACCTCGCCGTCGAAGTACACCGGCAGCCGCTTGTCCGGCATGTCGCTGTAGGGGTCCTTCATGAACCCGGGCTCGTCGCTCTCGTCGATCCGGTCCCACCACTTGTACATGAGGCCGGCGGCCTCGTTGTTGGTCTTCGTGGTGAGCTGCACGATCGAGTTGGTGCTCTGTTCGTTGAAGACGGCCGAGTAGACGAACCCGGACGGGATCGCCGCGGCGTCGGCCGCCGCGCCCGACAGGTCGTCCATCAGGAGCCGCGTCTGGGCCCGAGCCGCCTGCGCCGCGTGGGCGTAGTCGGTTCGACCGGCGGACGTCGCCGTGTTCATCGCCGTGGTGAGCTTCTGCTCCGCCTGGGCCAGAATCTGCAAGGCGGTCGCCAGGTCTCCCGTCGGACCGGTCACGCTCTCGCACGCGGTCATCCCCAGCATCATGTCCGCCAAGGCGCCGCCCAGCTGGACTTGCGCGGTCAGCGCGCTGTTGGCCGCTTCCGCCTCGCCCAGGACGCGCTTGAATCGCTCTTCCGCGTCCACGGCGAACCAGCGAGCCCTCAGCCACGAGTTCTGCTCGCCCTGAGTCGCGTTGTTGTTGTAGTTGGTGCGCCCGTGGTCCGAGTCGTCGTATCCGCTCCACGTGCCCGTGTGCTGGTACACGTCGCCCAGCAGGGCCTGGTCGATCACCCAGGTGTCGTAGACCGCGTGCACGGCGCCCTCGACGCCGTTGGCCACGGCTTCGAGCGCCTCGTCCAGGTCCGTCGTCGTGTAGCGCTGCGGGTCGGACACCGTCAGAAGGTCGTCGCACGCCCCCGCGAACAACGCCGCGAGCGCGGCCGCGAGCGTCCGCGCCGAGCGCGCGAAACCGCGGTTTCCGGTTCTAGTCGCGTTCATTGCAGTCCCTCCTAGAACCGTGTCCGGAAGGACAGCAGGAATCGTCGCGGTTGCGGAACGCCGAGGAACGGCGACGTGCTGAAGTCGTCTCCTCCCCTGTACTGCTGATTGGGGTCGGGGCAGTGGCAGTCGTCCCACCAGTGCAGGTTGTACCCCGCCAGGGTCAGCGAAGACCGTCCCAGCCCCAGCGCGCTCATCGCGTCGTCGGGAAGCGTGTACGTGACCGAAGCCTCCTGCAATCGGATGTGGTCGCGCTTGTCGATGGGATACACCAGCCTGAAGCGGTCGAGCAGGGAGTCGGCCGCAGGCGTTCTGGATCCGTCCGCGTTCAAGAGCGCGAGGAACTCGTCGTAGGCCAGCTGACGAACGCCGTAGCCGCGGTCCGAGTTGGACATCACCGCGCCCCATTCGCCGCGAACCTGAACGGCGACGCGCAACGACTGCCCGATCCCGAAGTCGTTCCTGATGGACGCCAGGGTGCTCGGCTGCCCGTTGCCCACGTAGGCGGCGAAGTCGGAGCGCGAGTGCTTCCGGGTGGCGGGATCCCAGCCCGTGATGACCCGGCTGGTGACCTCGAAGATCGGCAGACCTTGCCACAGACCTCCCAAGCGCATGTAGTGGTCCCATCTCTCCAACTGGCCGTCCGCCGAGTAGACGGGCAACGAATCGGGGAAGGCGGCGTCGCCCAGGTCGGTGATCTCGTTGTGGATCCACTCGAAGTTGATCGAACTCGACCACTGGAACCCGCCGCGATCGATGATCGCGGCGTTGGTCGAAAGCTCGACGCCCTTGTTGAGGATCGCGCCGACGTTCGTCTGCCGTTCCTCCGAAAATCCCTCGCTCGGCGGCAACGGCACGTCCAGGAGCGCGTTGCTGGTGACCGCGTGCCAGTACGTGGCGTCGATGCCGATGCGGTCGCCCCAGAGTCCCAGCTCCAGGCCGCCTTCGTACTCGATCTTGTTCTCGGGCTCGAGGGCGTCATTGCCCGGATTGTTGGGCGACACGCCCGCCTGGTTGTCCAGGACGGTTGTCGGCGTGTAGGTCAGGAACTGGTCGAACGCCCCGGGCGCCTTGCCGGCCATGCCTACGGCGCCGCGCACCTTCGCGCTGCTCAGGATCCCCGGCAGCATGCCTTCGCTCAGGTTGTAGGCGAAGTCGGCCTTGGGGTAGACCTGGAACCCGTAGTTCTCGCCGAAGGCGCTGTTCCCGTCGATCCGCACGGCCGTCGTCACGAACAGGTTGTCGAAATCGAAGCGGTTCTGCACGAACGCGCCGATGTTGAGCTCCTCGAAGAACTCCTCGTGCCCGAAGTTCCTCGCGGCCCCGCTCACCGTCGTCACGCCCTGGCCCGCGAACTCGCGTCCGGTCGCCATCGAGTACGACGCGATGTCCCAGTAGCCCTGACTGCCGAACGCCAGCGTCCCGTCCAGTCCGTCCATGAGCGGGAGCGTGTAGTCCAGGTTGCCGATGTAGTCGGCCGTGAACTTCCGGACGTTCCGGTACCCGATGTTGCGCTCGCCGTCCTCGCCGATGTAGGTGTAGTTGCGGCCCCACGGCAGGGTCCGGGTCTTCTGGTCGTTGAGCGCGTCGAGCCCGAGCGTGGCCCGATGCGTGAAGTGCTCGCGGGGGTTGTACTGCACCGCGATCGACCCTGTCCAGCGGTCGCTGTCCGAATAGGTCTGAATCTCCTTCGCGTCCTCCACGTTCACGTCCAGGCCGCCGCCGTAGGGCTCTTCGGCCGTGGCGTTCAGCGGATTCGTGAGAAGGGCGTTGGTGTAGATGCCGAGCCAGTTGTTCCCCGACTGGAGCGCGTAGATCCGATTCCTCACGTACGCCGAGCTCACCGCGATCGTCGTGTTCTCTCCGGCCGTGTAGTTCAGGTTGAGCCTCAGGTTGGCCTTCTTCTGGTCGTTCGGCTTGATCGAGCCTTCCTCGAAGGCGAAGCCGCCGGACACGAAGTAGGTGACCGCGTCGCCGCCGCCGTCGACGGTCAGGTCGTAGGAGTTGATGAGCCCGTTCTCGATCAGCGTCTCGTTGGGGTCCCAGGCGACGGTGCCGTCCTTGCCCGTGAAGTTGCTGCGCAGAGAGGTCGGGAAGTTCTCCCGATGCCGGTTGAACCCGGTGTTGACCGTGAGCGAGAAGTTCGCGGCGCTGTTGCTGCGGCCTCGCTTGGTGAAGATCTGGATGACGCCGCCGGAGGCCTCCGAGCCGTAGAGCGTCGCGGCCGACGGGCCCTTGAGCACTTCGATCCGGTCGATCTCGTCCGGATTCAGGTCGGAGAGTCGGTCCTCGCCCGCGCCGCCGCTGAACGCGCAGCACGTCGTGTTCGCTCCGGAGTTCACGCCGCTCCCCCACTCCGTCTGCCGACTGTCCAGGCGGACGCCGTCCAGGTAGATGACCGGACGCTGCCCGAGGGTGAAGGAGTCCGTGCCGCGGATCCTCAACTCGCGGCCGGCGCCCACGCCGCCCACGGTTCCGATGGAGCGCACGCCGGGCAGACGACCCTCCAGCGTCTGGCTGAAGTCCGACAGCGGGGTGACCTCGGCGATGTCCGCGACGTTCATCGACGCGGCCGACGTTCCGAGCTTCCGACGCTCGACCGCGCCGGCCGTCCCGGTGACGATGATCTCGTCCATCGCGACCGCCGAGATCTCCATGGCCAAGTCGACGGTGGCCGTCCCTCCGGGCGTCACCGTGACCTCCTCGGTGACCGTGCCGTACCCGACGTACACGGCCCGAAGCGTGTAGGTCCCGGGCGCCACGCCGGTGAACAGAAAGCGGCCGTTGGAGTTCGTCGGACCGCCGTGAGAGCTCTCCTCGATCACGATCTGAACGCCGTTGATCGGCTGTCCGGTGGTCGCGGCCGTCACCAGCCCGGTGATCGAGCCCGCCTGCTGGCCGCGGGCCTCGCCGACGCCGACGGCCATGGCGATCGCCGCAGCGATCGCCGGGGCCGCGCGGCGGAGCCGTCGCCTCGCGGCAAGGGGGGGGGGGGGGACAACTCTGACAAGAGATCGGTTCATGGCACGCTCCTCGTGCACACCGGACCGCCCCCGACCCGCTGGGATCGGGGCCAAGACATCGATCGACCAGTCGGCCGACCGGTCTTGGAGTCCGCGCCAATGACGTGGTTTGATCATGGGCAACGCGCGCGCGGATCGCAAATCCGTGCCCGCGCGCGCGCCCGCCGCCCGGCTCCGGGCCCGGCGGTCAGAGAGAGGCCAGGAACCGCGCGAGCGCTCCGCGCGCGTCCGCGTCGAGGGACGAATGCGCCTCGAGCGCGCGCCTCGCCTCGCCGCCGTGCGCGCGGATCGCGTCCTCGACGGTTTGGGCCCGGCCGTCGTGAAGAAAACGCGTCCGGTGCCTCAGTCCCCACAGGGGAGCCGTGCGCAGCTCGCCGGGCGCGGCGTCGACGCCGCAGACGTCGGCCAGTCCCGGCCCGAGGTCGTGCAGCAGGTAGTCGGAGTAGGGCCGAAAGGTCCGGTTCGACAGCGCCGCGACCGGCGAGGTCGCCGTGCGAAGCTCCTCGACGTGGCACGAAGCGCAGCCGATCTGCAGAAACAGGGCCCGTCCCCGGGCGATCGCGTCCCGATCGGCCTCGAACCGCGCGCTCGCCTCGCCGCTCGAGTCCTCCGGGCGCTGCGCCGCCGCCGGCGCGAGGAAGCGGACGTAGTCGGTCAGCTGGCCGAGCGCCGCTTCGCTGATCTCCGGTTCGGGCGCGGGGTCGGCGCCGGGAGGCAGGGGCGATCCGTTGGGCGTCTCCTCGATCGGGTGCGCGGGCGTCGTGAACCCGAGCTCCGTGCGCAGCGCCGCGTCGACGAAGTCGGCCAGCGTGGCGGCGTCGCCTTTGCGTCCGAAGCGCGCGCTCCGTCCGTCCGGAAGGCGGGGAAGCCGGCCGGAGACGCCGTCCCCGTCGGCGTCGTCCGGGTCGGCGAGCCGCTCGAGATCCGCCTCGGCGACGGCGTCGACCAGTCCGATCCCCAGAAGGGAAGGCGCCGTCATTCGCGTCGTCGCCGTGGCCGACGGGGGCACGACTTCGGAGCCGACGCCCCGAGCCCTCGCGACGTCCGTCGTCCGATCCTGCACGTTGTCGCCGCCCTCGTGGCGCAGGAGGTCGCAGCGACCGGCCGCGAAGCGGGTCGCCTTCCGCACCCGGAAGCGTTGCGCGCCGCTCCCGCCCACGGCCGGGCGGTCGTGGCAGTCGCTGCACCGGACCGCGTTGTAGAGCGGACCCAGGCCCTCGTCCGGCGTGGCGACGCGCTCGAAGAGCGCGCGCCCCAGCAGAAAGCGCCCGCGTTCGCCCGTGCTCAGCTCCGCCAGGGGTTGGCCGGGAGCGGGGGCGACGCGCGCGGGCGTCGGGTCGCATCCGCCGAGCCCGGCGACTGCGAGCAGGGTCCGGGCGGCCAAGCGGAGCGTGACCCCGGAAGTCAGGGTTCGGCCTCCTCGATCAGCGTCCGCGCCTGCACGACGGCGGCGAGGACGCCGCGCGCGCGCACCTCGGACCGGACGCCCTCGAGGAGCCACGCCTCGAACAGTCGCGGCAGGGTCCGCGCCTCCACGCGGCGCGCCACGACCCGCTCCATGTGGCTCGCCAACGCGGCGCGAGGCGGGGCGTCCGCGTCGTCAAGCGCCAGCTCTTGGGTCCAGAACTCGAGCTCGTCCGCATGGGCGCGCCGGAGCGACGCCTCGGTCGCCGAATCGAGGGCCGCGCCTCGGCGCGACGCGTCCGAGAGTCGCATCTCGCGGCTGCCGAAGTCGCGAATCAAGTCCGCGCGGTCCTCGGGGTGGCCGACCTCGATCTCGCGCACGGTCGATTCGGGCAGGAAGAGCGCGTAGCGCGCGGCGACGCCGGCCGTCAGCGACCCGGCCGGATTCGCCGACGCTTCGTCCGCCGCCTCCGGGACCCCTGCGGCGTCCGATCCGGCAGGCTGCGCTTCGGATCCGCCCGTCGGGCTCGGGCCCCAGGTCGCGAGGACGTGCGGAGACTCCAGCCACTCGGCCGGATCTCGCAGGATCGCGGAAAGCGTCGCTTCGGCGCCGGGCGTCGTCCGGAATCCACGCGCCTCCCGGTCGCGCCGACTCGCGCGTTCGTCCGCCTCGGTCAGGCGGCGGCGAAACAGGCGGTTCGCGTAAAGGGACCGGATCTCCTCGAAGCGGGGGCGGTAGAGCAGGTGGAATCCTCGGCCGCTCTGGACGACCCCGGACACCTGGCCGGGCTCCAGCGAGAACGCCGTCCGATCCAGGGTCGAGGGCAATTCGCCCGGTCCGAACAGGCCCAGGAGTCCGCCTTCGGCCTTGGTCTCGAGGTCCTCGCTCTCCCTCGCGACCTGGTCCCAGGCGCCGCCCTCGACGAGCGCGCCGAGCAGTCGCTCCGCCGCGCGCCGCTGCAGCACGCGCTCGCTGGACGACGTCTCGGGGCCGGTTCGCCTCAGGGCGTGCGCGATCAGGCGCAGCGACCCCTCCCGAAACGTCCGCTCGACTTCCGCCGCGTCCACGCGCGCGAGTCCGCCGAGGCGCCGCTCGCGGTCCGCCGCCAGCAGCGACTCCCTGCGCGCGAGCCACGTGGACGCGGCGACGGCCTCGCCGCCCGAGAGCGAGTCGCCGGCGGCGTGGCGGAGCGCCAGCGCCGCAGCGGCCGTCCAGTGCCGGACCAGATCGCGCGCGGCCGCCGAGTCCAGCGGAAACGGCTGGGCCAGGACGAGCAGCTCGGCGAGGCGCGACTCCTCGAGAGTCCAGTCGCCGACGCGCGCGACCGCTCCCCGGCGGTCCAGATCGCCGCAACCGGCCAGGCACAGGCCGAAGGCGAGGGACGGCAGGATGCCGACGACGGTCCGCGAGCGCCGCGCCCGAGCCCGGTTTCGCATGGCGCCGGGGCCGCGCCGCGAGCGGCGCCGACGGCGGGGTCCGCGACCGGCGGGAGGGAGGTTCAGCGCACCACCACGTCGATGGTGTCGGCCACGGGCGGATCGAGCGGAACGTGCACGCCGTCGGCGACCACGGCGATGATCCGGTGCTCCCCGGGCGGCAGCTCCACGGCGAACTCCGTCTGCCCCGTCCCCATGTGGTAGTGGACGCCCGCGTCGTTGGGAATCGGCGCCGACCAGTCCACATCGCCGTTCACGATCAGGTGGTGGTGTCCGGTGCCGGGGTCCATCGTCCCGGCCGAGACGATTTCGACGCCTTGGGTCTCCATCTTGAACAGCGTCGGTCCGGTCTCGAGGGTCGCGCCGTCCATGGGTTCGACGATGGCGACCGTTCCCGCTCGGGACGCGGGCCCGGACTCCGTCCCCTCGTCCGTCGCCGACTCCGTCGCGTCGGGGGAATCGCCCGCGCACCCTAGCGCGAGAGCCGCGGTCCAGATCGATCGTGTCCACCGCTTCATGCCGACGCCTCGCTTCCGTGGGGTTGTGGTTCTTCGGCGCGCGCGACCCGCGCGACTTCGCTCCCGGGACGCGCGCAATCTAACGCGCCGGCCGAGTCCGCGACCCCGAGCGCCGGTGCCTGCGGATCCGGTCCGCTTTCCGCCTACGGCGCGAAGCTCGCGGAGAACACGAGGTGCGCCCGGTCCTGGTCGAGGTTGACGACCCAGGCGACGCCGACGGGAAGCGTGAACGAATCGGTGATCTCCCAGTCCTTTCCGGCGGTCACGCCCAGGTTGACCATCGCCGCGCCGTCGGTGCCGTAGAACTCGCTCGCGGCGCTGACCATGCCCGCGTGGACGCCCAGATCGATCCCTTCGACGGCGCCGAGCGGAAGGCCCGCTTCGATGTAGAGCGGCTTGTCGTCGTCGACGATCAGGCCCACGAACAGGGACAGCGGAAAGGACTCCGGCCCCGAGAAGGCGAGGGACGCTTCGGCCGTGTGGGCGCTCCGTTCCCGAAAACCGTCGCTGCCGGGAGACGGGAAGTGGTAGTCGGTGAGTCCTAGGGAAAAGGAGGCGCCGCTCGCCGTCTCGAGCGTGTAGGCGATCCAGAGGTCGTTCTCGTTCGCCTCGGCGCCCGACGCCGAGATCGAGTAGGACCCCCACGCGCCCGCCTCGAGGCCCCCGTAGCCCAGCGCCAGGGAAGGCTGGACGGCCATCGACTGCCCGAAGTCGACGCCCCTCCACACGTAGCGGCTGACGACGTCGGCGCCGATGGAGGCCGACTGGGCGGCGGCCGATCCGCCGAACGCGGACGCCAGGACGGCGGCGGTCCAGAGGCCGAGGCGCAAAGACGTCCGAGGGTTGCGGTGGTTCTCGTGCATGACGGTCCAATCCTCCTTCGATCGCTCCCATGATTGAATGCGAGCGCCGCGCGGCGCTCGCGCCCCGCGACTCCCTGGGCGAGTCGCGTCCCCACCCGATTCCCGCATCTCCGTCAGTCCGGGTCGCGGAAGTCGCCGCCGTCCTCCGGGTCCACCATCAGGACGAATTCGGGGTAGGCGTCCACGCCGAGTTCGGCCGCGTCCTGGCCGATCTCCTCGACCTGGCGGGAGACCCGGACGCCGATGGCCATGTCCAGGATCTTCCACAGCGCGAAGGACGTCGCGAAGACGAACGCGCCGACGGACGCCACGCCCAGCAGCTGGATCCCGATCCGGCCGCCGCCCTCGATGCACACGGCCAGCGTCCCCCAGATTCCGGCGACCAAGTGGGCGGGCACCGCGCCCACGACGTCGTCGATCCGCTTCGTCTCCATGACCTTCATCGCGGTCGTGCACAGCACGGCGCCGACGGCGCCGATCAGGATCGCCACCCACCCGTCCACGATGTCGGGGCCCGCCGTGATCGAGACCAGTCCGGCGATGGCGCCGTTCAGGCCCGCGAACAGGTCGAGGCGTCCCAGGATGGGCTTCGACACCAGGATGGCGGCCACGACGCCGCCCGCGGCGGCGAGGTTCGTGTTCACCAGCACGTTGCTCATGGACACCGCGTTGACGACGCTGTCCAGCGCCAGCACGGAGCCGCCGTTGAAGCCGAACCAGCCCAGCCACAGGATGAACACGCCCAGCGTGACGGCCGGGATGTTCGACGGCGGCGTGCTCTTGACCGATCCGTCCTTGCGGAACTTGCCCCAGCGCGGGCCCACGACCAGGATGCCGGCGAGCGCGGCCCAGCCGCCCGTCGAGTGGACGATCGTCGAGCCGGCGAAGTCCACGAATTCGCGCTCCGCGAGCCAGCCTCCGCCCCAGGTCCAGGATCCGACGATCGGATAGACCACGCCGGTGAGCAGCAGGGTGAAGGCGAAGAAGGCCCAGAGATTGACCCGCTCGGCCAGGGAGCCCGACACGATCGAGGCGGTGGTCGCGACGAACACCATCTGGAAGAACCAGTCCGACGTGACCGAGTAGCCGTTCGCCGCCACGGTCGCGAGGACGCTCTCGTCGCCGTCGAGCAGCGCGATCTCGGCGTCGGACGGGCCGTGGAACCAATCGAGACTCCCGACGATCGAGTCGACGTCGGTGTACATCAACCCGTATCCGATCGCGTAGTAGGCGATCCCGGCGATCGAGTACAGGCCGATGTTCTTCAAGCAGATCACGGACGCGTTCTTGGAGCGCACGGATCCGGACTCCAGCATCGTGAAGCCCGCGCACATCCACATCACCAGCGCGCCCCAGACCAGGAACGAGAAGGTGTTCAGGACGAACGCCGTGTCCAGCGCCCCCTCCTGCGCGACCGCGACCGTCGGAGCGGTCGCGAGCGCCAGGAAGGCGAAGAGCGCCGTTCCGGGAACCAGGATTCGCAACGCTCGCGGGAGCGCGGGGACGTCTGTCGAACGGAGGCGGGTGCGCATTGGAGTCTGGGATCGCTCGAAGGGGAAGGAACGCCGACGCGGGGTCCGAAAAGTCGCCCGAGTGAGTGGAAGCGATCAACCTTGGCGACCGGCGACCGCGGCGCAAGTGGAGCGCGAGGCCGGGCGGGACGGGGAGTCGGCGACGGCGGCGTCGACGCCGGTCCAGGTTGCCCCAGTCCTCCCGGGCCCCGATGATAGGAGCGTCGCGCGTCCTCGGGCGCGGACGACTCGGGTTCCAGGGCGCTCGGGAGCGCTGTGGATCGCCAATGCGCGGCAAAGGAGGCCTCGACGCGTGAACGTGCTCAGAATGGCCAAGGCGGCGGCGTTCGCGCTCTGCGCGACCGCGGGCGCGGTTTCCGCCGGAACGGCTCAGGAGTTCCGCGCGCGCGGCGGATCGACGGTCACGTTGGGCGCGCGGCTGCAGGCTCAGTACGAGGCGTCCAGCGTGAGCGACGCGCCCTCGTCCTTCTTCATGCGGCGCGCGTGGGTCACGGTGGACGGGCGACTCGACGATCTGGTGAGCGGGCGGGTGCAGTTCGACGCCCAGGGGTCGGCGGTGCTCGACGCGTACCTGCAGCTGGCGCCGTCCGAAGCGTTTCGGGTCCAGATCGGCCAGTTCAAGCGGGCCATGTCGTACTTCTGGCTGGCGGCGAACGCCGACTTGGCCCTGATCGAACGCGACGGCCGGGTCGCCGGGGTGGACCACTGTCCGGGAGTCGGCGGCGTGTGCTCCTTCGGGCGGTTCACCGATGCGCTGGGCCTGGACGCCTACGAGCCCGGCATCCTGGCGACGGGTCGCCTCGCCGAAGGGCGCATGGGGTATCGGTTCACGCTGACGAACGGCGAGGGGTTGGGCAGGAAGGACGTCAACGGGCGGAAGTCGGCCTCGGGACGGGTCTCCGCCTACGTGGGCGGTCGGGGCCGCGTGTCGGCGTACGTCGCGCTGGACGAGACGCTGGACTCCCGGGGCGAGACGATGGGCGTTCCCGCCTACGGCGCCGAAGTCGAATGGGGCGGCTGGCGCGACGGGCCCCACCTGCTGGCCAGCGGGATTCGGGGACGCAACTGGAGACTGGACGACGAAGCGGAGTTCTCGGCGCTGCAGGTCATGGGACTCTGGCACCGAGCCCTGGGCGAAGGGGCGCCGGTCGAGGCGATCGAGCCGCTCGTCCGGGTCAGCTGGACGACGACCGATTCGGAGCGCGAAGCCGCCGTCCGGGGCTTGGTCGTGACGCCCGGACTCATGGTGTACGCCACGGGCCGCAACGGCGTCTCGGCGAACCTGGATCTCTACCGGTCGGGCGACCGCCGGGACTGGTCGCTGAAGCTCCAGGCCTTCGCCTTCTTCTAACGGGCCCGGGAGACCCGCACTCCCCGCGGCCCCCGGAACGCCGGGCGCCGGGGCGTCCGTCCGGGGCCCGGCCCTCGGGCGAAGCGCGCTTTGCGCTAGCCGGACAAGCCGGCGACCGCCTCGTCCGCCGTCGCGAAGACCTTGGTCAGACGCACGAACCCGCTCACCTCGAGCACTTCGCGGATGTGGTCGGGCACCGCGCAGAGAGCGAGTCCGCCTCCGGCCTCGTTCGTCTTTCGGATCGCGATCAGGAGCACGCGCAGCCCGGCGCTGCTAATGTAGTTGAGGCCCCCGCAGTCCACGACCAGGTTGCTCGCGCCCTGGTCGATGACGGCGCCCAGCTGCTCGTCGAACTCCTTGGCGTTGGCGGAATCGACGCGGCCTTCCAGGACCGCGACGGCCGTGGCTCCGGAATAGCTCGTTTCCAGCTTCATCGCTTCTCCTTCGGCTCAGCCTCCAGCGGCTGCGCGAGGTGTACGGTGTTCCATCCATCCACTCGAGCGTAGTCGAGCGAGTGCACGAACGCCTTGGTAAGGTAGATGCCGAGTCCGCCCACGGGGCGCTCCTCGGCGGAAAGGTCCAGGTCGGGCGCGGGCGCGTCCACGAGCGGGTTGAAGCCGCGGCCGTTGTCTCGCAGGGTGGCCTCGATCCGGTCGTCGCGCAGCTCCACGCGGAGCGCGATCACCGGATCGACCGCGTCGTCGTCGAACGCGTAGGACACCACGTTGGTCAGCAACTCGTCCAGCGCCAGCTGGAACTTGAAGACCACGCCCATGGGAAGGTCGTGGCTCTGGGCGAACTCCTCGAACCGCTCCGCAGCGCGCCGGGGCTCGGTCTCTTCAAGGCCCACCTCCACTTCCAGCGTGGCGGTCATCGAAGTCGCTCTCCGGTGCGGCGAAGCGGGCGCACGGCCAGATCAGACGCCCGCGCGATCCCGGAGGATCGAGCGCGCCTCGGTCCGCGAGCGCCCGATCACGGCCGCGACGTCGTCGATCGCTTCGCGCTCGAGGGCCCGCGCCAGCCGGTCGCGCATGGATTTCGGCGCCTCGTCGATGGGGGTGTGGTGCCCGAACGTCAAGTCCGCGAAGGCGACGACCGTCTTCAGCGTGCGAAACGCCGACGTCAGCGCCCGTTCCTCCTCGGCGGACAGCGCGCCGACCTTCGCGAGGGCTCGAAAGCGATCGACCGAATGGACTGGGATCGGGTCGTCCGTCCGCTGCAAGCGAGTCAATATAAGGTACTGGGCGATCAAGTGAAGGTCGGCCAGCCCCGCCGCCGCGCCCTCGGGCGCGGGCGGGTCCGCTCGCGTCCCGGCGGTCGGGAGCGCGGTCCCGACCGCCCTGGCGAGCTCGCCGGGGTCGCGGAATCGCTCGAGCCGCGCCCGCCGCCGGGCCTCGAGCTTCGCCCGGACCTCGGCGTCCGCCGCGACGACCCGAGCCTGCGCGAGCTCGAGCCGGTCCCGAACCGGCGCGTCGCCGGACTCGTCGAGATCGCCCGGCGCACGTCGAGCGACGACGCGTTGCGGCCACCCTTCGAGCGCGCGGACCAGTCGCTCCCCGGCGCGCCCGTCGGTGGGCGCGGCTCGCGCGCCCGGCGCGATCAGGATCTCCAACGGCGATTCGAGCGTCGCTTCCCGGCGCCCGAAATCGCCGAGGGCCAGCACGCTGAGCGGCGCGTCCGCGGGCTCGTCGTCCGCGGACGCGCCGTCGCTCCGCGTCTCGATCGCCTCGAGCAGGGTCAGGATCGCGGCGTCCGCGACGTCGGCCAGGCGGCGTCCGGCCTCTTCGGCCGTCGCCAGCAGCTGCAGCGTCTGCACGGCGATCTGGAAGCGCCGCTCGTCCATCCAGACCGCCACCGCGGCCGCCAGGTCGTCCCATTCGGCGACGCCCTCGACGCGCCGGGCGAGGTCGGCCCTCAGCGCGTCGCGCTTCGGGATCGGCAGGAAGAACCCCGGCTCGACGACCGCGTCCAGGATCCGGGGCCGACGGATCAGCGCGCCCGCGAGCCAGGGCGACTCGGCCATCGCGAGCGCCAGCAGGTTGAGCGTCCAGCGATGCGCGCGCAGCGTCGAAAAGAACGCCGCGTCGGCGGGAAGCGCGGCGAAGAGCGCGTCCAGGCCGGCCAGCGCGCCGTCGGGGTCGCCCGTCTTGGCGACCGCCGCGACGATCTCGTCCAGCGCGTCCAGGAGCGCGTCGCGGGCCCGCGCGGACGCCAGGGCCGGCGGCTCGCCCGCGACCCAGCGGCGCAGCACGTCGCCGGCCGCGGCCGCGTCCCGGAACCCGGCCGCCGCGAGCGCGCGGGTCCGGGAGCCGTCGTCCTCGGCGGCGTCGGCGAAGGACGCGGCGACCCGGCGGCGCCGGGCCGGGCCTCCGAAGCGGGCCTCGAACAGCGCGCGCGCGCTCCGCGTGGCCGCGGCGGCGGCGCGCGCGACGGCGTCTCCCGACTCGAGGTTCGCCAGGCAGGCGACGTCCTCGAGCGCGTCCGAAGAGCGCGGCAGCGAACGGGTCGGTTCGTCGTGCACGGTCTGCACGGCGTCCCGGATCCGGCGAAGCGTCCGGTAGGCGGCGCCGAGGGAGCGGGCGTCGCTCGGCAGGAGGTGGTGCAGCTGCTCGACGACGGCCAGCGTCGCGAGGACGCCGGAGCCCCGAAGTCGCCGGTCCCGGCCTCCGTAGGCCAGCTGGTGCATGCGGACGAGCAACTCGATCTCGCGGATGCCGCCGGGCGCCAGCTCGAGGTCGAGACCACCGGAGCGGGCGTTCGGGCGGCTGCGGTGTCGCCGGATCTGGCGGCTCAGGGCCCCGAGGTCCTCGACCGACGCGAAGTCGAGTCCGTCGTCCCAGACGAACGATCGCAGCCGGCGCAGGAAGTCGGCGGCGGCTTGGAAGTCGCCCGCGACGGGGCGCGCGTCGATCAACGTCGCCCGCTCCCAGGTCCGACCGGAGTCGCGGTAGTGGCCCAGCGCCCGGTCGACGGAGATCGCCTGCGGCGCGCTCGGCCCCCCGGGCCGCAGCCGGTCGTCGGTCCGGAAGGCGTAGCCGTCGCCCGTGCGCGCCTGGAGGATGCGGATCAGGTCGCGCGTCGCGCGCACGAAGCAGTCGCCGGGTTCGCGGGTCCCCAGGTACGCGACGCGATCCGGGTCGTACAGCGCGATCAGCGCCAGCTCGGAGGAGAACCCCAGGTCGCGCGCGCCGTGTCCGCCCACGGCCAGGAGGAAGTACCCCCAGCGCCTGCCGGACGGCCCGTCCGGGGGCGCCCCCAGCTCGCCCCGATCCACTCGATGGCGAAGCAGGTGCTCGGTCGCCAGCGACACGGACCGGTCCGCCAGGTCGGAGAGCGTCCGGCCGACGACGCGGGCGTCGCGAATCTCGAACGCGCTCGCCGCGGCGAGGAGAACGGAAGCGCGGCTCCGCTGCCGCCTGAGCGACCGCATGAGCTGGTCCCGGCTCTGCCCGGGGTCGGTCGCCGCGACGGCGTCCAGGATCCGTCCGGCCAGCGTCTCGAAGCTCTCCGTCGCCAGCGCGCCGACGAACTCGGGATCGCCGAGCGTCAGGCGCGCCAAGTGCGGGCTGGCCGAAAGGAGCGGCGAGAGGAACCTGCGGGCCTCGGCGGTCTCGAGGACGTCCTCGAGTCCGGCCAGCCGCCGCCGCCGGGCGAGCGTGGCCAGCGCCTCCAGCGCGGCGGCGCCGCGGTCGACGCGGCGCGCCCTGGTCGTCGGAATCCGGGCGCCGGCGACCGCCTCGGCCAGGACGCCGCGCCGACGAATCGCTCCGGCGTCGGCCGCCTCGAGGGGCTTCGCGTCGGCGCCCAATCGCGTCTCCGTTCGCGGGGAATCCGTCCTCGACGCCCCCATCGGCGCCGCAACGCCCGGCCAATGTAGGCCCGCGGCCCCCGCGCGGTCCAACCGCGAAGCGGCGGCGGGACGCGGCGGTCCGGTCGGCGGCCCGCCGTGCCGCCGCGCGGGCAAGGGGTTAGAATGGAGGCTCGAAGGTCGCTCTCGGGCCCCCCGTCGGCTTCAAGCGCGGGGCTCCCGCGCCTCACTCTCGGCCCACACCGCGGATTCCTACCCGATGGCGAAGATCCTGGTTGTCGACGACGAGCCCGATCTCGAGCTGCTGCTGCGCCAGAAGTTCCGTCGCAAGGTGCGTTCCGGCGAGCTCACCCTGGTCTTCGCCGAGAACGGGGTCGACGCGCTCGAAAAGCTCGAGCGACACAGGGACGTCGACATGGTCCTGTCGGACATCAACATGCCCCAGATGGACGGCCTGACCCTGCTGAACCAGCTCAACCAGCTGAACTACGATCTGCGCGCGGTGATCGTCACGGCCTACGGCGACATGAAGAACATCCGCACGGCCATGAACCGGGGCGCGTTCGACTTCGTGACGAAGCCGCTCGACTTCAAGGACCTGCAGACGACGATCTCGAAGACGCTCGACCACCTCGGCGTAATGAGGGAAGCGCTGCGCTCGCGCGACGAACTGGTCGCCCTGCGCCAGGAGCTGGGCGTGGCGGCCCGGATGCAGGAGTCCATTCTGCCCACGACGTTCCCCGACGAGTCGGAGTTCGAGATCCACGCGTGGATGACGCCGGCCAAGGAGGTCGGCGGCGACTTCTACGACTTCTTCCGCCTCGAGGACGGGCGATTCGGGATCGTCATGGCCGACGTCTCGGGCAAGGGCGTTCCCGCGGCGCTGTTCATGATGGTGAGCCGCACGCTCATGAAGGGCACGGCCATCGGCGAGACCGATCCGGCGAAGTGCCTGGCCGAAGTCAACCAGCTGCTGGTCGAGTCGAACGACGAGGCGATGTTCGTGACGGTGTTCTACGCGAAGTTCGACCCCGCCACGGGCCTTCTCGAGTACGCGAACGCCGGACACAACCTGCCCTACGTCGTCAAGGCGAACGGCGAGGTGCGCCCCCTGGACTGCGACGCCGGCCTGGTGCTGGCCGTCATGCCCGGCTTCGAGTTCCCCGGCGGGGCGACCACGCTCGAGCCCGGCGACGCCGTCTTCTTCTACACCGACGGCATCACCGAGGCGATGAACGAGGAGGGCGAGGAGTTCGGCGAGGGCAAGCTCGCCGGCGTCCTGGGCGGCGTGGCGGGCTCCGCCGCGGGGACGTTCAACCGCAAGGCCGTGCAGTCGGTGCAGGAACACGCGGGCGAAGCCGAGCAGTCCGACGACATCACCTGTCTGACGCTGCGCTACCGGGGTCGCGGCGGGTGAGACGGCGTCCGCCCCGCGGCCGCGCGCGCTCTCTCGCTCGGGCGCTCGCCGGAGTCGGACTTCTCTCGTCGCCCGCGGCCGCCCAGGACGCTCCGGGCTCCGACGCCGGCGTCTTCGCCGACTCGATCGTCTTCGGGCAGTCGGCCGCGGTCACCGGCAACGCGGGCGAGCTCGGCCGGAACATGAACCTGGGCATCCGGGCCGCCTTCGAGGAGGCCAACCGCGACGGCGGCGTCGGCGGCCGCGCGCTGCGCCTGCTGCACCTCGACGACCGCTACGAGGGCGAGTTGGCGGTCGCCAACACCAGGGAGCTCGTCGCGCGCGGCGTCTTCGCGCTGATCGGAGCCGTCGGGACCCCGACGTCCAGGGTCTCGGAGCCCATCGCGAGCGAACTGGGCGTGCCGTTCGTCGGCGCGTTCACGGGAGCGTCCGCGCTGAGGGGCGAGGATCAGGCGCTCGTCGTCAACCTGCGGGCCTCCTACGACCAGGAGACCGAGGAGATGGTCGAGCGCCTGACGACCGACCTGGGTTTTGAGCGCATCGCGATCCTCCATCAGGACGACTCCTACGGCCAAGCGGGCCTGAGCGGGATCGTCAAGGCGCTCGACCGTCGCGGCCTGGCCCTGGTGGGCGAGGGGACGTACGTGCGCAACACGTTGGCGGTCAAGCGCGCGCTCCTGGACCTGCGCGCGGCCGATCCCGAGGCCATCGTGATCATCGGGGCCTATCGCGCCGCCGCGCACTTCATCAAGTGGGCCCGCAGGCTCGGCATGCGAAGCCGTTTCGTGAACATCTCGTTCGTGGGGAGCAACGCGCTGCTGAACGAGCTCGCCGGCGACGGCGACGGCGTCGTCGTCACCCAGGTCGTGCCCTTTCCGCGCGGGCGGACGCCCGTCGTCGCGCGCTACCGAGCGGCGCTGCGCGCGGTCGACGCCGACGCCGAGCCGGGGTTCGTGTCTCTCGAGGGGTACCTGGCGGGTCGGCTGGTCGTCGAAGTCCTCGGCCGCGCGACCGGAGCCGACGGCGCGCCTCCGACGCGCGAGGCCTTCGTCGGGACGCTGCGCGAAGCCGGACCCATCGACCTGGGCGGGTTCGAGGTCGAGTACGGACCGGGGGACAACCAGGGCTCCGATCGAGTCTTCCTGACGGTGATCCGGAACGGGCGGTTCGCGTCGGTGTCGCGGTTGTCCCGATGACCAGGGATCCGGGCGCGCTGGACCAGCGGCTTCACTCGGCCTTCGAGTGGATCCTCGAGCGCCTGCCCAGCCACCTGGGCGCCACGATTCGCGAACGCGCGGGCGGACGCTTCGGGATCGGGAGCCAGATCGTCGTCGGCCTGGGCGGAGGCGTGACGCTGACGATCGGCGCGATCATCCTGTGCCTCGGGCTGATGATCTTCCTCAGCGGGCGTCAGGCGGAGGTCACGGAGGAGCACATGCCGGCGCTGGTCGGCGCCTTCGAGGTCGCCCAGCAGAGCGCCGAGCTGATTCGGGCCACGCCTCGCATGCTCGCGGCCGCCAACCCGGCCGAGCTCGACTCGGTGCGGCTCGACGTGGCGCGCATGGAGCGAAGCCTGACCGCGGCGGTCGAAGCCGTGACGCTGGTCGACGAGGGCGCGGCCGAGGACGTGGCGCGCGTCGTCGCTCCGCTGGTCGACAGCCTGCTCGAGAGCGTGGACCGGATCCACGAGTCGGTCGTCCGGCGCATGGCGATCCAGGCGAGCCTCGACACGCTCGAGGAGCGACTCTCGCTGGCGAATCTGAACCTCCAGCTCCTCGTCGAGCAGGAGATCGACGATCAGCACTTCTTCATGTTCACCGGCCTGCGCGAACTGGGCGACAGGCCCGCTCCGCTCGCGGACCGTCGGACCGACTCCGAGCTGAACCAATACCAGGGCCTGCTCGCCTTCAAGGCGTACCAGAACGAGGTGGCGGCCCTGATCGCCCAGGCCATGACCGAGGGCGACCCCCTGGTCCTGCGCGCGAATCGGGAGAGGGCGGAGACGGCGCTGAGCGACGTCGTCGGCGCGCTGGCGAGCGTCCGACCGCGGGCGCGCGCCGAGCTGGAGCGGCTGCTGGGCGAGTTGCAGGATCTGTACGGCTCCCCGACGGGCGTCTACGAGACCCGTCTCGCCGAGATCGCCGAGGGCGCCGCGGCCGAGGGGCTGGTGGCGCGCAACCGCGGGACCACCGCCGAGCTGGTGACCCGCGTCGAGGGCCTCGTGGGCGGAGCGGAGGAGGCGGCCCGCTCGGCGGCCCGCCGCTCGAGCGCGCTGGTGCAGCTGGGGTTCTGGTTCGTGCTGGGCGTGACCGTGCTCACCGTCGCCGCGGCCTACGTGGCCTGGAAGTTCTTCGGCGAGCGGATGCTGGTGCGCATCGGGGAGCTGTCGCGGGCCACGCGGAGGATGTCGAAGGGCGACCTCGAGGTGCAGGTGAGCATCGAGGGCAACGACGAGCTGACCGACATGGCGGGCGCGCTCGAGGTGTTTCGGCGCCACGCCGTCGAGGTCCAGCGCCTGAACCTGGTCGAGAAGCTCGCCGCCGAGGTGCAGGCCAAGAACGCCACCCTCGAGGACGCGCTCGAGAACCTGCGCCGCACCCAGCAACAGGTCGTGAACCAGGAGAAGCTCGCGTCGCTGGGCCAGCTGACCGCCGGCATCGCCCACGAGATCAGGAATCCGCTCAACTTCGTCAACAACTTCGCCGAGCTGTCGAGCGAGCTGATCGCCGAGCTGCGCGAGGAGATGGCGGGGATGGCGGACGGGGGCGACGGCGAGGTCGACCTCGAGTTCGTCGGCGAGCTGCTGGACGACCTCGACACCAACGTCGTCAAGGTGAACGAGCACGGGACCCGGGCGAACCGGATCGTCGAGGGGATGCTCGCGCACTCCCGCGACGAGGCCGGCAGCGTCGAGCCCATCGACGTCAACGTGATGGCCCAGGAGTACGCGAAGCTCGCCTACCACGGGATTCGGGGCACGGACTCGTCCTTCAACGTGGACATGGTCTACGAGCTGGACCCCGAGGCGGGCGAGGTCGAGGGCGTCGCCCGAGACCTGAGCCGCGTCCTCCTCAACGTCGTGACGAACGCGTGCCACGCGACCCACAAGCGTCGCCTGGAGTCGGATTCGAGCTATCTGCCGACGGTCACCGTCGTCACCGAGGACCGCGGCCACCGCGTGCGCGTCAGGGTGAGGGACAACGGGACCGGGATCCCCGACGACGTCGTCGGCAAGATCTTCGATCCGTTCTTCACCACCAAGTCCGGCACCGAGGGCACGGGGCTCGGCCTGTCGATCTCGCACGAGATCGTGCAGGCCCACCAGGGAACGCTCGAGGTCGAGAGCGAGCCCGGGGAGTTCACCGAGTTCGCGATCACGCTGCCGCGCAAGAGCTACGAGACCGTCGCCGCCTCCTGACGCCCGGCGCGGCGGTTCGCGCCTCGCCCGGACCCCGGGCCGACCGCGCCGCGCGCGGACGCGCCGCGCGAGGTGAGTCGCCGGCCCGTCGCGGCGCGCGCGAGGCGGCATGGGGTCGGGCGCGCCCCCTTCGCGGCCTTCAGGCCGCGCGCGGGCGAGGTCCGCGAGCTCGCTGCGCTCGCGGTCCCCGTGGCCGTCGTGCAGATGGGGCTGGTCGCGCAGGGACTCGTCGACACGGCCATGGTCGGGCGGGTGAACCCGCTGGAACTCGGCGCCGTGACGCTGGGCAACCTGTACTTCTTCTCCGTCTCGGTGTTCGGGATGGGCCTACTTCTGGCCCTCGACCCCATCGTGTCGCAGGCCTTCGGCGCCGAGGACGACGATCGGATCGAGTTGGCCGTGCAGCGCGGCGTCGTCCTCGGCGCGTGCCTCGCGGTCGTCGTCTCCGTCCTGCTCGCGCTCGCGGGCCCGGCGCTGACGGCGCTCCGCCAGCCGCCGGAGGTGGCGCCCGTCGCCGCCCGCTACGCGCGGACGCTGATTCCCGGGATGCTGCCGTTCTACGGGTTCGTCGTCTTTCGCCAGGCGCTCCAGTCGGTGGGACGCGTGGCTCCGGTCGTCTGGACCATCGTGCTCGCGAATCTGCTCAACGTCGCGGCGAACTGGGCGCTCGTCTTCGGCAACCTGGGGGCGCCGGCGCTGGGCGCCGCGGGTTCGGGCTGGGCGACGTCGATCTCGCGCTGGTTCATGTGGATTTCGGTCCTGGCGCTCGGGTGGCCCTGGCTCGCGCCCTATCTGCGGAGAGTCCGCCGCGAGATCCTCCGTCCGGAGCCCCTCGGGCGGATGATCCGCCTGGGGTCGCCGATCGGACTGCAGCTGTTCCTCGAGTTCGGCGCGTTCGGCGCCATCGGCGTCGCCATGGGCTGGATGGGCACGAACGCGATCGCGGGCCACCAGATCGCGCTCAACCTGGCCGCGTTCGCCTTCATGATCCCGCTCGGCGTCTCGCAGGCGTCGGCCGTTCTGGTCGGGCGCGCCGTGGGGCGCGGCGATCCCGATCAGGCGCGCCGCGTCGCCGGGGGCGCCCTCTTGGCGTGCTGCGTCGCGATGGCGGTCACGGCGGGAGCGTTCCTCGGACTCCCCGGTCCCTTGGCGCGGTCGTTCACGACGGACGTCGGGGTGGCGGCCGTGGCCGCGACGCTGATCCCCGTGGCCGGCATGTTCCAGCTGTTCGACGGGCTGCAGATCGTGTGCGCGGGCGCGCTGCGGGGCGTCGCCGACACGCTCGCGCCGATGCTGTGCAACCTGGCTGCGTTCTGGCTCTTCGGGATGCCGCTCAGCCTGTGGCTGGGGTTCGTCCTGGATCTGGGGCCCGTCGGTCTCTGGTGGGGACTCGCCGGGGGCCTGGCGGCGGTCTCGGCGCTGCTGCTGGGCCGCTTGTGGACGCGGTTCCAGGGTCCGCTGGCGCGGCTCGCGGCGTGAGCGCTCGGGGAGCGCCGTCGGGTCGTGCGCGCCGCGTCGCCGAAGCTCACGGGTCGGCGTCTCGAGAACGGGGTCCGAGTCTCTCGAAGTCCAGCGCGACGTCCAGGCGCGGAACGCCGTGGGTCAGCGCTCCCGCCGAGATGCGGTCCACTCCGGTCTCCGCCACTTCGCGCACGCGGTCCAGGTCGATGCCGCCGGAAGCCTCCGTGAGCGCTTCGCCGCCGATCAGGCCCACGGCCTCGCGCAGGGTCGCCGGGTCCATGTTGTCGAGCAGAACGACGTCCGCGCCCGCTTCCACCGCTTCGCGGGCCTCGTCGAGCGTGTCGACCTCCACCTCGACGGGGGCGTGCCCCGACGCGCGGGCGGCGCGCACCGCCCGGGCCACGCTTCCCGCGACCGCGACGTGGTTGTCCTTGATCAGCGCCGCGTCGTAGAGGCCGACGCGGTGGTTGGCGCCGCCGCCGGCGCGCACCGCGTACTTCTCCAGCGTCCGCAGTCCCGGCGTGGTCTTGCGCGTGTCGAGGACGCGCACGCCGGTCCCGGAGACGGCCGCCGCGAAGCGGGCCGCGCGCGTGGCGACGCCGCTCAGGTGGCCCAGGAAGTTGAGGGCGGTGCGCTCCGCCGCCAGCACGTCCGTCGCCCGTCCGTGGACGCGGGCGAGGGTCTCGCCGGCAGCCACGGAGTCGCCGTCCCGGCGCAGGGCCTGGAACGCCGTCTCCGGGCTCGTCAGCGCGAAGGCGCGCGCCGCCACGGGCAGTCCGGCGACCACGCCCGCCTCCCGCGCGACCAGCCGCGCGGCCGCGGCCGCGCCGTGGGGGATCACGGCCCGGCTGGTGACGTCGCCCGCGTCGCCGAGATCCTCGGCCAGCGCCGCCCGGACGATTCGGTCCACGGCGGGGCCCGCCGGAGCGACGAGCCCGGTCACTCGTCCGCGACGGAAGCGGCGCGGCGCGACCGGTTCGCGGGGAGCGGCGCGCCCAAGCCGCTCGTTCGCGTCAGGCGCGCGCGGGCCGCCGCCCGATCTCCAGCATGCGCTCCACCGAGGAACGCGCCCGGTGGGCGATCGCAGGGTCCACCGTCACCTCGTGACGCATGGTTCGCAGCGACTCCAGGATCCCCTCGAGGGTGATGCGCTGCATGTGCGGGCAAAGGTTGCAGGGTCGCACGAACTCGACCTCCGGGTGCTCCACGGCGACGTTGTCGCTCATCGAGCACTCGGTGACCAGCGCCACGCTCGCGGGCTTGTTGGCCTCGACCCAGTCGATCATCCCGGCCGTCGAGCCCACGTAGTCGGCCTCTTCCAGAACGTCCGAGGGGCACTCCGGGTGCGCGACGACGCGCAGTCCCGGCCGGTCGGCTCGGTAGTCGCGCAGCTCCGCTCCGGTGAAGCGCTCGTGCACCTCGCACGAGCCCTCCCACAGAATCAGCTCCTTGTCGGTCTGCGACGCCACCCACTGGCCCAGATAGCGGTCGGGGAGGAAGATCGCCCGGTCCTCCGCCAGCGACTCGACCACTTGAAGAGCGTTCGAGGAGGTGCAGCAGACGTCCGCCTCGGCCTTGACCTCCGCGGACGTGTTGACGTAGGCGACCACCGGGACGCCCGGATAGCGCTCCTTGAGCAGACGCACGTCGGCTCCGGCGATCGATGCCGCCAGCGAGCACCCGGCGTCCGGGTCCGGAATGAGAACGGTCTTCTCCGGGCTCGCGATCTTGGCCGTCTCCGCCATGAAACGCACCCCGCCCATCACGATCACGTCGGCGTCGGCGCGGGCGGCTCGGTAGGCCAGCGCCAGCGAGTCGCCGGTGAAGTCGGCGGCGCCGTGGTAGATGTCCGGCGTCATGTAGTTGTGGGCCAGCACGATCGCGCCGCGTTCGGCCTTGAGCTTCTCGATCCGCGCGAGCAGGCGCTCGGCGACGACGCGCTCGGCGTCGGGCAGGATCCCCGCGAGGCGTCGGGCGGGGGAGCGGGTCGCGGTCATGGGAACGGCCTTTCGACGAGGGTTCCGCGGCGGGGCTGGAACCCCCAATGTCGCTGCGCCGGCCGGGAGATTCCAAGCGGTCGGCCGCGCGCTTCCCGTCGGGGCGCGGGACGACCGCGGGCGCGGCGCCCGCTCCGGGTTTCGGTCTCGCGATCGCTTGTCTCGGGCGGCCGACGGCCACTACGATGACGGGAGCGCGCTCGACGCGCGCCGGAGGGACCGGGACGGGACGACGCGAACGTTCGGAGGAGGCGCGGGATGAACGCCATGCTGGCGGTGGGATCGCTGCTGGCGGTGTTGGGGATTCGCAGGCTGTGGGCGCACCGGAAGGACGGCGACCGCGCGATGCTGGTCGAGTGGGCGATCCTCACCGCGATCGGCGGGTACCTGGCCGTCTCCAGCCTCTGAGGGCCTGCGGCGTCGAGCGGGTCGCCGAAGGGGACGCGGAGGCTTCGGGGAGGCTCGCGCCGGCGATCTAGAATTCGCCCGCCAGGACGATCTCGGTCTCCAGTTCGTAGCCGGTCTCGCGCAGCACCGCAGCCCGGGACAACTCGATGAGCTCGACGACCTCGGCCGCCTTGGCGCCGCCGAAGTTGACGATGATGTTGGCGTGCTTGTGGAAGATGCCGGCCGCGCCCAGGACGCGTCCCTTGAGCCCGCACTCGTCGATGAGACGGCCCGCGCCGACGCCCTCGATCTTCTTGAAGATCGAGCCCACGCTCGGGTACAGCCACAAGTCCGGATGCCGCTCGTCGCGCCAGGCGAGGTTCTCCCGCATCACCCGCCTCAGCTCCGCCTCGGGCGTCGGCGCGAGCCTGAGCGTCGCGTCGAGGACCAGGTCGCCCGTGTCGTGGATGACGCTGTAGTCGTACCCGAACCGGAAGTACTCGACGCCGACCCGTCGGACTTCGCCGGAGGGCGCGAGAATCGTCGCGCCCTCCATGACCTCCTCCCAGAACACCGTCCTCTCGCGCTTCGGCGCGGGCGAGAGGAAGTGGAGGTTCTGCCACACCGCGCCTCCGACCGTGCTGGGAATCCCCACGAAGTGGTGAACCCCGCCCAGGCCCCGGGCCACGGACGCGTCGATCAGGTCCGGGAACGTGTCGAGTCCCGCGCCGGCGAGCACCCGCCCGTCGCCTAGGAACTCGAGGGTCGCGATCTCGCAGCGAATCACGACGCCCCGAAACCCGCGGTCGCCGAAGAGGACGTTGGCGCCGCGTCCCAGGACGAACCGGGGGACGCCCATCTCGCGCGCCGTCGTCACGGCGAAGCGGAGATCCTCCGCCGATCGCGCGCGGTAGAGCAGGTCGGCGGGCCCCCCGATGCGAAACGTCGTCAGGGGCGCGAGCGGCGCGTCGCGCTCCACGCGCCGGGGCTCGAGGGCGCGAGCGTAGGCGTCGAGGAGCGACGCGTGCGGCGGGTCCGTTCGGGACAAGGGCTCGAAGGTCCTTCGGGGGGCTTGGGCGCGCCCGAACGCGGCTTCGGGGCGGGCGCGGCCGGCCTGCGGCCGTTCCACTACCCCGATCCTCCGGGCGGGTTAAGTTGTGGAAGCTCCGAGTTCTCGTCCAACCCCTCACCGCCGCGGGAGGCCCCGAAGGTGGCGTCGCCGGACCGTCCGATTCGCGTGCTGGTCGCCAAGCCCGGGCTCGACGGGCACGACCGGGGCGCGAAGATCATCGCGGCGGCGTTTCGCGACGCGGGCTTCGAGGTCGTCTACACGGGCCTGCACCAGACGCCGGAGATGGTCGTGGCCGCAGCCGTTCAGGAGGACGTCGACGTCGTGGCGATGTCGGTGCTCTCGGGCGCCCACATGACGCTGTTCCCCCGCGTTCGCGAAGGCTTGGACGCCGAGGGGCTCGACGGCGTCCTGCTGACCGGCGGGGGGATCATTCCGCCCGAGGACGCGGCCGCGCTGAGCGACGTCGGCGTGGGCCGCATCTTCGGCCCCGGGACCCGCACCGCCGAGGCGATCGAGTACGTCGAGGAGTGGTTCGCGGGGCGCGAGGACCGGTACTGACGGTGGCGCCCGCCGGCGAGGCCCTCGAGGCCGGCCTGCCTCGAGGCCCCGGTCGGCTCGCGCGGACGAGCCGGGACCTCGTCCGTCTTCGGCGGCGACTGCGCCTGGGCGGCGGGACGGAGAGGATCGAGCGCCATCGCGCGCGCGGGAAGCTCACCGCCCGCGACCGGTTGCGCCGCCTTCTGGACGAAGGCTCGACGTGGGCGGAAGTGGGGCTGCTCGTCGCCCACGACCGGTACGACGGCCAAGCCCCGGGAGCCGGCGTGGCGACGGGGGTCGGCGTCGTCGCCGGCCGCGAGGTCGTCGCGGTGGCCAACGACGCGACCGTCAAGGCGGGCGCGTGGTGGCCCGAGACGGTGAAGAAGATCCTGCGCGCTCAGGAGATCGCGATGCGGTGCCGCATCCCGATCCTGTACCTCGTCGACTCCGCCGGCGTGAACCTCCCGTATCAGGCGGGCGTGTTCCCGGGGCAGTGGGGCGCGGCGCGCATCTTCTACTACAACGCGATCATGCGCCGCCGGCTGCGGATCCCGCAGCTGGCCGCCGTGATGGGGCCCTGCATCGCGGGAGGCGCGTATCTGCCGGCGCTGTCCGACGTCGTCGTCATGGTCGAGGGCACGAGCTTCATGGGCCTGGGCGGCCCGAGTCTGGTCAAGGGCGCCACGGGCCGGGTCGTCGACCGCGAGTCGCTGGGCGGGGCGGTCCTCCACACGACCGAGAGCGGCGTGGCCCACTACCGCGCCGAAGACGACGAGAGCTGCATCGACGCGCTGAGGGAGATGGTCGCGGACCTGCCCGGAGAGCCCGGGATCCCGACGGGCGGCCGGGACTTCGAGCCTCCGTCGCGGCCGGCGTCGGACCTCTATCGACTGCTCCCGGACGACCACCGCCAGCCCTACGACATGAAGGCGGTCCTCGAGGTCGTGCTGGACGGGCGCGGACTGCGCGAGTTCCAGCCGGACCACGCGGCCGAGATCATCTGCGGCGAGGGCTCGATCGCGGGCCGCGTCGTCGGCGTCGTCGCCAACCGCCGCGGCCTCGTGAAGGACGGGCGTCCCGGCCCCGCGCGCTTCGGCGGCATCGTCTACGCGGAGTCGGCCGAGAAGGCCGCCTACTTCGTCGAGACGATGAGCCGACGACGCGCGCCGATCCTGTTCGTCCAGGACGTCTCGGGCTTCATGGTGGGGCCGGAGGCCGAGCGCAGCGGCATCGTGCGCGCCGGAGCCCGCTTCGTGGAAGCCATGGCGACCGCCATGGTGCCCAAGATCGTCGTCACCGTGAACCACGCGTCGGGCGCCGGCTACTACGCGATGGCGGGCCAGGGCTTCGATCCCGACTTCGTCCTGACGCTGCCGACGGGCCGGATGGGCGTCATGGAGGGGGAGAGCGCCGTCCAGGCGCTGTTCGGCGCCGAACTCGAGCGCGCGAGCGCCGAGGGCGGCGAGCCGGACGCCGATCTGACGGCCCGCATGGACGAGGTGCGCGACGACTACGAGCGCCAGCTGGACGCCCGGTACGCGGGCGCGCGCGGGTTCGTGGACGCCGTCGTCCTCGCCGAGGAGCTGCGCGACTGGCTCGTCCTCTTGCTGCGGGCTTCGAGCTGGAACCCCGGGGGGCGCCTGGGGCCCTTCGGACGGGACTTCGAGCGGCGGGGCGCGGGCGCGTGAGCGCGCCGGCGGCCGGGCCCGTCCGCGTCGCGAGCGGGCAGGGGTTCTGGGGCGACGACCTCGACGCCCCGGCGCGCCAGGTCGAGGGCGGGCGCATCGACTACCTCGTCCTGGACTACCTGGCCGAAGTCACCATGTCGATCATGCGCAAGCAGATGGACCGCGACCCGACGGCCGGCTACGCGCGCGACTTCGTGCCGCTGATCGAGTCGATTTGGCGGCGTTGCGTCGCGGACGACGTCAAGGTCGTGAGCAACGCGGGCGGCGTGAACCCGCGGGGTTGCGCCGAAGCCGCGGCGCGGGCGGCGCGGCGAGCGGGCGCGGGCGCCGCGGCCCGCATCGGGCTGGTGACGGGAGACGACCTGACCGAACGCCTGGACGAGTTGATCGCGGGCGGCCACGACTTGGCGCACATGGAGACCGGCGCGCCCCTCGAGGAGGTCCGCGAGCGCGTCCTGAGCGCGAACGCGTACCTGGGCGCGCGCCCGATCGCGCGCGCGCTGGCCGGCGGCGCGCAGGCCGTCGTGACCGGCCGCTCGACCGACACGGCGCTCACCTGCGCGCCCATGGCGCACGCCTTCGGCTGGGAATGGGACGACTACGACGCGCTGGCGGCGGGCGTCGTCGCGGGTCACGTCAACGAGTGCGGCGCCCAGGCGAGCGGGGGCAACTGCCTCGCCGACTGGTGGACGGTGCCGGATCTGACCTCCGTCGGTTTTCCGATCGTCGAGGCCGATCCCGACGGCGGCTTCGTCGTCACGAAGCACCCCGGGTCCGGAGGGGCCGTCACGCTCCGCTCCGTCAAGGAGCAGCTCCTCTACGAGCTGGGCGACCCGAGCGCCTACCTCGCCCCGGACGCGATCGCCGACTTCACCACGATCCGACTGTCGCGAGCGGGCCCGGACCGGGTGCGCGTCGAAGGGGTTCGCGGACGGGCGCCGACGCCCTTTCTCAAAGTGTCGATCGCGTACCGGGCGGGCTACAAGGCCGTCGGCACGCTCGTCTACGCCTGGCCCGACGCGGCGGCGAAGGCCCGCGCCGCCGCCGGGATCCTGCGCCGGCGCCTCGACCGGCTCGGTCTGACCTTCGACCGGGTCCTGGTCGAGCTGGTCGGCTGGGACTCGACCCACGGCCGCCTGGCCGGAGAGCCGCCCCCCGACCTGCCCGAGGTGCAGCTCCGGGTGGGCGTGCGCGGGCCCGACCGCGCCGCCGCGAGTCGGTTCGCCCGCGAGATCGCGCCGCTCGTGCTGACCGGCCCGCCGTCGGTGACGGGGTTCGCCGGGGGCAGGCCCCGCGTCCAGGAAATCGTCGCCTACTGGCCCGCGCTCGTGCTTCGCTCGGCGGTCGAGCCCTTCGTCTCCGTGGAGTTCATCGATGTCTAGCGTCCGGACGCCCCTCGTGGACCTCGCCCACGCGCGTTCGGGCGACAAGGGGGACTCGGTGAACGTCGGCTTGATCGCCTACGACGCGCGCGACTACCCGCTGCTGGTCGAGCAGGTGACGGCCGAGCGCGTGAAGGCGCATTTCGGCGACCGGGTGCGCGGCCCGGTCGAGCGCTTCGAGCTGGCCAACCTGGGCGCCCTGAATTTTCTGTTGCACGGAGCGCTGGACGGAGGCGGAGCCGTGTCGCTGATGACGGACGCCCAGGGCAAGGTCTTCAGCACCGCGTTGCTGAGGATGGAGATCGAGGCGCCCGAGGCCGTCGCCGCGCGCGTGCGCGGCCGGGGCCGCTGCCCGCGCCCGGGGCCCGCCGCCGGCGAATGACCGGGCGAACGGGCGACTCCGGGACGGCGACCGCGCGCCTGGCCGTGGACGGCGGCGCCGGCGTGGCGACGCTCGTTCTCGACCGGCCCGAGAAGCGGAACGCCCTGTCGGCCGAGATGGTCGAGGAGCTCCTGCGCCTTCTGGCCGCCGTCGAAGCGGACGAGCGCGCGCGCGTCGTCGCGATCCGGGGCGCGGGCCCCGACTTCTGCGCCGGCGCCGACTTGGCCGAGGTCCGGGCGACGCAGCGCGCGGGCGTCGAGGCGGGCGTCCGGGACGCCCGGCGCCTGGCCGACCTGTTCGTGGCGATCCGCAGGTTGCGCCAGCCCGTCGTGGCGGTGGTCGCCGGGCGCGCCCTGGGCGGGGGCTGCGGGCTCGTCGCCGCCTGCGACGCGGCGCTGGCGCGCGAGGACGCCGTCCTCGGATACCCGGAGGTGCGTCTGGGGTTCGTGCCCGCCCTGGTCGCGGCGCCCCTGAAGCGCAAGGTCGGCGCGACGGCGGCGTTCGAGCTGCTGACGCGCGGCGACCGATTGGACGGGACGGAAGCGGCCGCCCTGGGCCTGGTAACGCGCGCCCTACCGGCCGAGTCCTTCGAAGACCGCGCTGGGGAGTACCTCGCGGACCTCGCCCGCATGCCGCCGAACGCGGTCCAGTGGACGAAGCGGCTTTTCCACGGACTGGACGGCCTGCGCCTCGAGGAGGCCTTCGATCGGGCCGCCGAGGTGAACGCCATCGTCCGGGCGACGGACGAGTGCAAGGCGGGCGTGCGCGACTTTCTCGAGCGACGCCGCGCGCGCGGGGCGCGGCCGGAATAGGCGACCGTGATTTTCCCGCCGTTTCGACCGTCGAGGGCTTCGTCTTCGGGATCGGACGACCGCTTTCTGGCGTGGAAGGTGCGCCTCTTCGCCGTCGGAGCCGCTCTGGCCTTCGCGGGGATGGCCGCGGAGCGGCGGTGGCTGGTCTGGGCGGGCGTCTCGGCGCTGGTCGCTGCGCTCGCGCTGCGCTTCCTGCCCGGTCGCGATCGGTAGCGGGCCCGGGACCGGGAGGGCTCCGTCTCGCGTCCCGCCCGTGGGCGAGAATCGCCGTTGACCCGGGGCCGGCTTCTTCTAGCTTTGACGTGCGGTCGAAGGGGTGCGACGCTTCGTCGAGGGCGAACCGTTCCCAGCAGACGCGACCGCTTGTCGAGCGACGGAGGAATCGCATGTTCGCGGTGTTCAGGACGGGCGGGAAGCAGTTCAGGGCGGAGCCGGGGCTCACGCTCCTGATCCCCACCCTCGAGGCCGAGCCGGGCTCTACGGTGACCTTCGACGACGTGCTCTTGGCGTCCAAGGGGGACGAAGTGTCCGTGGGCGCGCCGACGGTCGAGGGCGCCCGCGTCACGGCCGAAGTCGTCGCGCACGACCGGACCCGCAAGATCACCGTCTTCAAGCGCAAGCGCCGCAAGGGCTATCGGCGCAAGCAGGGACACCGGCAGGGATTCACCGTCGTTCGGGTGTCCGACGTCACCGTATAGAGGAGGCTCGCGTTGGCACACAAGAAAGGCGTCGGGTCGTCCAGAAACGGTCGCGACAGCAACCCCAGCTATCTGGGCGTGAAGCGCTACGGCGGCCAGCGGGTCCTGGCCGGGAACATTCTCGTTCGGCAGCGCGGCACGCGGTTCCACCCCGGAAACAACGTGGGCCGGGGGAAGGACGACACGCTCTTCGCGACCGCCGCCGGGATCGTGAAGTTCGAGAATCTGCGGCGCCGCCGCGTGATTTCGGTCTACCCCGAGTAGTTCGCGGTCGACCGGCTCGATCGGGGAGCCGAGGGCGGGGCCGCCTTCGGGGGAGCGTCCGTCTCGTTGGCCCGCCGAGGGTTCTGCTCGTCTCGAGCGGACGCCATGACCCTCCAGATGATCTCGCGGACCAGCTCCTCGTCCAGCCCGGCGTCTCTGGCCAGCCGGGCCGCCCGCCGGACCACGACGGCCTCGCGCTGAGGGTCGGTCACCTGCAGTCCGAGACTCGCTTTCGCCCTTCCGATTTCGCGCGCGAGGTCCCGCCGTCGCCCCAGCACGCGGACGAGCTCGCGGTCGCACTCGAGGATCCGTCGTCGCAGCCGATCGATCTCGGGGCTCGTCCCGGGCTCCGAGTCCGGCCCGAGCGGCGCCGGCGGCGGCTTCTCACGCATCGACGTAGCCGGCGACGTGGGCCTTGTCCTGCTCCTCGCCCATGAGACTGACCAGCGCCAGGCAGGGCACGTGGAGAGCCAGGCCCAAGATGCCTTCGTGCATGTCGAAGGGCTTGAGCTCGGGGTTGAGAAAGAAGAAGACGGAGGTCGCGCTTCCGACCAGCAGCCCGCTGACCGCGCCGGCCGTCGTGGCCCTTCGCCAGTACATCGCCGCGATCACGGGCGGCATGAACTGGCCCACGATGCCGTACGACGCCAGCAGGAGGTCCACGAGCGAGGACTCCCCGCGCAGCGCGAAGGCGTAGGCGACGGCGCCCACGCCGACGACCACCAGTCGCATCGCGACGCGGCGCTGCGCGTCCGAAAGCGCCTTGAAGGGCCGGACCCCGTCCTCGATCGCGACCGACGCCGCGCCGTGCAGCAGCGCGTCGCCCGTCGACATCGAGGCCGACAGCGCGCCGGCGCAGAAGAGCCCGACCACCAGCGCCGGCAGCTCGGAGCGCAGCATCAGGAAGGGGAGCACGAAGTCGGGATCGCTCGGCGACTCGGGGAAGAGGACTCCGGCGAAGCCGATGAGGAACACCGGGATCAGGAAGAGCTGAAAGGTCGGAAAGAGGATCACGGTGCGGCGGATGATGCGGTCGCTGCGCGCCGTGTACGCCTTCATGAACAGGTGGGGCCACATCGTCAGCCCGACGGCGCTCGCCAGGATCGCCGTCGAATACGCGCCCCAGCTCCACGGGTCGCCGGACCCGTCCAGTCCGGGCAGCGCCAGCAGCTCCGGCCGCTCGACCGCGATGCGCTCGAACATCGGGCCGACCCCGCCGTGCAGCCAGCGCGGAATGTACAGACCCAGGGCCCAGGCGATCGCCACCATGAAGACGCCCTGGAACGTGTTCGTCCAGCCCACTGCGGACACGCCGCTGGTCAGGACGTAGATCAGCACGACTCCGTAGGCGACGGCCGCGCCCAGCGCGAAGGGGATGCGCCCGTCCGTCACGGCTTCCATCACGATCCCCGCCCCCGTCATCTGAATCGTGACGTAGGGGACGAAGGCCGCGAGGGTGAGGACCGCCATCGCCGCCGACAGGGCCCGGGAAGGGAACCGCCCGACCAGAAGCTGGGCCTGCGTCACGAAGCCGAAGCGGCGGCCCAGAGCGGCCGCCTTGGGGCCCATGGCGTACCAGGGCGCCATTCCGAGCGCCCCGTAGGTGAGGATGTACAGCGCCGCGGCGCCCCTCGAGTAGGCCCACCCGGGCCCGCCCAGGAACGCGAAGGCCGAGAAGACGGTCGCGCCCGTGATGAAGTACATGACCAGCAGGCCGAATCGGCGATCGCCCGCCACGTATCCCTGCACGCTCCGCGAGGCGCGGCGACCGGCCGCCAGGCCGACGCCGAGGGTGATCGCCAGGTAGGCGAAGACGACGACGGAGATCAGCGTGGGCTTGTCCATCAAGGCCCGCGCCGCCTCCGCCGGGCCGCGTCCAGCCGCCACAGGACGACGAGGCTCCCCAGGATCCACGCCGCGCCCCAGGCCATCTGCCGAGGAATCCCCAGGATCAGGGGCGTCGGTTCGTTGACGAGGGTCTGGCCCGGCCACGTCACGGCCAGGGCGAAGAGGACGTGGTACGTCCAGGCGATCCGGATCCAGGTCCGTCGAGTCATGAGCGGGCGCTCGAGAGCCTCGTGGCCAAGCGGGTGCGCTTTAGGAACGTCTGAAGGTGCCACTTCTTCCCGCGCCGCGACAATGCGCCGGCCGCGGCCGGGGGCGTCGTCAGCGTCCCTGGAACCTGGGCCGCCGCTTCTCCATGAAGGCGCGGACGCCCTCGCGTCCGTCGGCCGACGCGAAGGCCTCGAGGAACAGCGCCTTCTCCCGCTCGAGGCCGACGGAGAGCGGACTCTCGGCGGCTTGGCCGACCGCCTCCTTGACCAGGCGGAGCGCGAACGGGCTCCAGCGCGCGATGCGGCGCGCGAGCTCGCGGCTCGCCTCGACGTGGGCGCCCTCGTCGACCAGGAGCTCGACGAGTCCGATGCGGTGCGCTTCCGCCGCGTCGATCGGATCGCCCGAGAGCGCCATCCTGAGCGCCTGGCCCGGACCGACCAGCCGGGCCAGCCGCTGCGTGCCGCCCGCGCCGGGAACCAGGCCGAGGCGGATCTCGAACTGGCCGAAGCGGGCCGTGCGGTCGGCGACGCGCACGTCGCAGGCCAGCGCGAGCTCGTTGCCGCCGCCGATGCAGTGGCCGTGGATCGCGCAGATCACGGGCTTCGAGAAGCTCGCGATCGCGTCGTAGACCCGCCGCCGTCGGTACACCGCGCGCTGCTCCGCAGGCGTGCGCGCCGCGAACTCGGCGACGTCGGCGCCCGCCACGAAGGCCTTGTCGCCGACCCCGCGGAGGACGACGACGCGCGCGTCTTCGTCCTCGTCGAGGCGGTCGAAGACGGCGGCGAGCTCGGAGCGCGCGGTCTCGTCGAGCGCGTTGAGCTTCTCGGGTCGGTTGATCGCCACGTCGGCGATCCCGTCTTGAACCCGGAGCAGGACGCGCTCTTCGCTCAACGCTCCTCGCTCCAGTCGTAGAACCCCCGGCCGGACTTTTGGCCCAGACGCCCCTCGGCCACCATCCGCTCGAGGAGCTCGGGCGGACGAAACGCCTCCGACCCGAGCGCCCCGTGGAGGTGGCGCGCGATGCCCAGGCGGACGTCCAGGCCCACGAGGTCGGTCAGGCGCAGCGGTCCCATGGGGTGCCGGTACCCGAGCGTCATCGCCTTGTCGATGTCCTCGGGCGAGGCCACGCCGGCCTCGACCATGCGGATCGCCTCGAGCCCGAGCGCGATCCCGAGCCTCGAGGAGGCGAACCCGGGCGAGTCCCGGACCACGACCGGCTCCTTGCCGAGTCGGCGCGCGAACTCGCGCGCCCGCTCGACCGTCGCGGCCGCCGTCCGCTCGCCCCGCACGATCTCGACCAGCCGCATGACGGGGACCGGATTGAAGAAGTGCATCCCGACGAACCGCTCCGGTCGGGGGAGTCCGGCGGCCATCTCGGAGACGGAGAGCGAGGACGTGTTCGTGGCCAGGAGGGCGTCCGCAGGCGCGCTCTCGGCGATCTCGCCGAAGAGGCGGACCTTGAGCTCCATGTTCTCCGGCGCCGCTTCGACGACGAGGGCCGCGCCCGCGACCGCCTCGGACAGCGTGACCGTCGGGGCGACGGCGGCCTTCGCCGCGTCGCGGCGCTCCTCGGTCGTCTTGCCCAGGGAGACGCCTTTGTCCAGGCTCGCCGCGATCGCGACGAGCGCGTCGTCCAGCTGCGTCGCGTCGGCGTCGTGCAGCCGGCACGGGTGTCCGGCCAGCGCGAACGCCTGCGCGATGCCCCGGCCCATCGTTCCGGCGCCGACGACGGCGACCGGGGCGCGCGCGTCCTTCGCCAAGGTCCTCAGGCCCTCTCGACGGCCAGCGCGATTCCCTGACCCACTCCGACGCACATGGCGGCCAGACCGAGGCCGGCGTCGCGGCGCGCCATTTCGTGCACGAGCGTCGTCGCGATCCGAGCGCCCGAGCACCCCACCGGATGGCCCAAGGCGATGGCGCCGCCGTTGACGTTGACCAGGTCCGCATCCAGGTCGAGCTCCCGGACGCAAGCGACGGCCTGCGCCGCGAACGCCTCGTTGAGCTCGACGAGCTCGAGGTCGGCGACCGTCGCGCCGATGCGCTCGAGGCAACGACGCGCGGCCGGCACCGGGCCGATGCCCATGCGGCGAGGCTCGACGCCCGCGACGCCCGTGGCCCGCACCCGAGCCATCGGCTCGAGGCCGCGCGCTCGGGCGACGCCGGCCTCGACGAGGAGGAGAGCGGCGGCCCCGTCGTTGATGCCGGACGAGTTGCCCGCGGTCACGGTGCCGTCCCTCTCGAAGACCGGGCGCAGGCGAGCGAGGTCGCTCGCCGTCGTCTCGGGGCGGGGGTGCTCGTCGCGGGTCGCGAGCGCCTCCTGGCCCCGCCGGCTCGGAACCGCGATCGCCGTCGTCTCGGCGTCGAAGCGTCCCTCGGCGCGCGCCCGCTCGGCCTTGCGCTGGCTGGCCAGCGCGAAGGCGTCCTGCTCCTCGCGCGACACGGCGAACTCTCGCGCGACGACTTCGGCGGTCCGGCCCAGGCTCAGCGTCCACTCCGGCGCGAAGGCCGGGTTCGGGAATCGCCAGCCCAGGACCGTGTCCGCGACGGCGGGCGCGCCGCGGGCGTAGGCTCGCTCGGCCTTCAGCATCACGATCGGCGCCCGACTCATCGATTCGACGCCGCCCGCGATCGCCGCGTCGCCCTCGCCGGCCAGGATCGCGTGCGCGGCGCTCGCGATCGCCTGCAGGCCCGATCCGCAGAGCCGGTTCACCGTCTGGCCGGGGACCTCGACGGGGACGCCGGCGCGCAGCGACGCCATCCTCGCCACGTTTCGGTTGTCCTCGCCCGCCTGGTTGGCGCACCCGAAGACGACGTCGTCCAGCTCCCGGGCGGGGAAGGCCGTGCGCTCGAGCAGCGCGCGGATCGTCCCGGCCGCGAGGTCGTCCGGACGGACGCGCGCGAGCGCGCCGCCGTGACGGCCGATGGGCGTGCGCACCGCGGCGACGATCCAGACCTCACGCACCGGGCCGCGCTCCAGGCGCCGAAGTCGAGCGGAGTTCGTCCAAGTCGGCTAGCGGTCCAGGGCCACCCAGACGCTCTTGAGCCGGGTGTACTTCTCGAGCGCCGACTGGAAGCCCAGGTCGGGTCCGAAGCCGCTCTCCTTGCATCCGCCGAAGGGGGAGGCGGGCGAGTACCGGTTGTAGGTGTTGACCCAGACGGTGCCCGCGTCGATCTCGGCCGCAAGGCGATGCGCCTTGCCGACGTCCCGGGTCCACACGCCGGCCGCGAGTCCGTACAGCGAGTCGTTGGCGATGCGGATCGCGTCGTCGGCGTCCTCGAAGCGCACGACCGCCGCGACCGGCCCGAAGATCTCCTCGCGCGCGATTCTCATGGCGGGGTCGACGTCGCGAAAGATGGTGGCGGCGAAGAAGTTGCCGCGCCCGTTCACCGTGAGGCGCTCGCCGCCCGCCACCAGCTTGGCGCCCTCCCGCAGGCCCGCGTCCACGTACCCCGCCACGCGGTCGAGCTGCGCTTCGCTCACGATCGCGCCCAGGCGGGTTCGGGGATCCATGGGGTCTCCGACCTTCGTGGCGCGGGCGAGCGCCTCGAGCCCGTCGACGAATTCGTCGTAGACGCTCGCCTCGACCAGGATGCGGCTCCCTGCGGCGCACACCTCGCCCTTGCCGTAGAAGACGCCGTTCGAGGCGCCCTTGACGGCCGCGCCGAGGTCGGCGTCCGCGAACACGACGTTCGGCGACTTGCCGCCGAGCTCGAGCGAAACCCGCTTCAGCGTCCCGGCGGCGCCCCGCATCACCTCCTTGCCGACGGCCGTCGACCCGGTGAACGAGATGGCGTCCACGTCCGGGTGCTCGACCAGGGCGCGACCGGCCGTCTCCCCGAAGCCGGGCGTCACGTTCAGGACGCCGGGCGGAAAGCCGGCCTCGGCGGCCAGCTCGCCCAGCAGAAGCGCCGTCAGCGGCGTCTCCTCCGCGGGCTTCAGCACCACGGCGTTTCCGCAAGCGAGCGCGGGCGCGACCTTCCACGCAGCCATCGAGAGCGGGAAGTTCCAGGGGATGATCGCGCCGACGACCCCGACGGGTTCGCGCAGCGTGTAGTTGAGGAACGGTCCCGGGACCCCGATCGTGTCGCCCTGCACCTTGTCGGCGAGCCCCGCGTAGTAGCGCAGCGTCTCGACCGCGCTGGGCACGTCGACGCGGCGGGACTCGAAGTGGGTCTTTCCGTTGTCGCGCGTCTCGAGCTCGCCCAGCCGGTCGGCCTCGCGCTCGACCAGGTCCGACAGTCGCCAGAGCAGGCGGGACCGCTCGTGAGGGCCGATCCCACGCCACGCGGGGTCCCGAAACGCGCGCCGCGCCGCCGAGACGGCGCGGTCGACGTCCTCGGCGCGGGCCTCCGCCACCTCGGCGACGACCTCTCCGGTCGCCGGGTTCGTCGTCGGGAACGAACGTCCGTCCCGGGCGTCGACCCACTCGCCCCCGATCCACAGGCGCGTCCTCGGATCGTCGTCCTCGGCGCGCGTCGGCCGCGGACGGCGTTCGGCTTCGGCCGCCCCCATCGCTAGGCGCCCTTGAAGCTGGCCTTCCGCTTCTCGACGTAGGCGCTCAGCCCCTCGCGCGCGTCGTCGCTCGCGAACAGCTGTTGCTGCAGCTCCCGCTCGAGCGCGAGCGACGTCTCGAAGGGGATCTCGGCGCCCGTCTGCACGGCCCGCTTGATGAGGCCGACGGCCTTCGACGCGCGATTCGGGGGGCAGAAGCCCCGGGCGTACTCGACGACCCTGTCCAGGAACTCGGCTTGCGAGTCGGCTTCCCAGACATGGTTGACGAGACCGAGCTCGAGCGCGCGCGCGAAGTCGAAGGTCTCGCCCGTCGCCATCAGCTCGATCGCCTTCGCCTTGCCGACGATGCGAGTCAGGCGCTGCGTGCCGCCGGTGCCGGGCAGGACGCCCAGATTGACCTCGGGCAGCCCCGTCACGCTCCGCCCGGCGCGCGCGATCCTCACGTCCGCCGCCATCGCGATCTCGAGGCCTCCGCCGACCGTGTGGCCGTTGAGCGCGGCGACGGTCAGCTTCGGCGTCTGCTCGAGTCGATTGAGGGTCTCGTTGGCGTGCAGGCAGAAGTTGTACTTGAACTCGGCGCCCACCGACGAGAGCATGGCGATGTCGGCGCCGGCGCAGAAGAACTTCTCCCCGCGGCCGGTCAGGACGATCACCCGGACGGCGTCGTCGAAGCGGGCCCGCAGGACGGCGTCGTCCAGCTGGCGCATCATCTCGTGGGTGTAGGTGTTCGCGGGCGCGTCGTCCAGGGTCAGGACGGCGACGCCGTCGGCGGCGTCGTAGCGCACCAGGGTCCTGTCGGTCATGGAGGTCTTCGGTCCTTGGAGTCCGGGGGCGGCGTGCGGAAGGGGCGATGCGGCGGGCGCGCGCGCGCGCCGCCGGGGTCCTCGGGGGGCGGGTCGCGCCTCCCCGACCGGCGAAAGCGCCGCGCAGGCGTCCGATTCGGGAATCGCCCGCGCCCCCGAATCTATCAGGACGGCGCGGTCCGCCAAAACGTCTTCTCCGAAACGATGCGCGCGCGGGAGAACGGTCGCGGGGGCGTACCCGGCGCCTCGGGCGCGCGCGCCGTTTGGCGCGCCGTTAGATTCGGTCGGTGAAGAAGACCCGCCGCCTCGACGTAGCTCTCCGCAGAGGGGCCGCTGCGGCAGCGCGCGTCCCGATCGACGACCGTCGGAGGGCGAAGACATGAAGCGAAGCCGTCGCCGCGCCTACGGCGCGGCCGCGTGCGCGGGGGTCGCGCTTTGGAGCGCGTCGGCGGGGTCGGTCCCCCTCCAGGCCCAGGATCGCGTGGTGCGCGTGCCGGTCGCCGGGACCGTCGAAATGGGACTGGCGCCGTTCGTCGAGCGCGTCCTCGAGGAGGCCGAGGCCAGCGCCGCCCAGGCGGTCGTGCTGGAGATCGAGACGCAGGGCGGCAGGGTCGACGCGGCGCTTCGCATCGCCGGAGCGGTCGCTCGAAGCCGCGTTCCCGTCCACGCCTACGTCAACATGTACGCCTACTCGGCGGGCGCCATGATCGCGCTGTCGGCCGAGCGGGTGTTCATGAGGCGCGGGGCCGTCATGGGGGCGGCCACGCCCGTGGACGGCAGCGGCGAGCGGGCCTCCGAGAAGACGGTGTCGGCGATGCGGGCCCAGATGCGCGCGCTGACCGAGGCGCGCGGTCTGGATCCCAGGATCGCCGAGGCGATGGTGGACGAGACGCTGGCCGTCGAGGGCGTCGTCGAGGAAGGCGAGCTGCTGACGCTCACGACCCGCGAGGCCGTCGAGCTGGACTACGCCCAGGCCGCGGCCGACTGGGAGGACGTCCTGGGCGCCCTGGGACTGGAGGGCGCCGAGGTCCACCGGGCCGAGGTGAACTGGGCGGAGCGCCTGGTTCGGTTCTTCACCAACCCGGTGCTCGCGCCGTTCCTGCTGACGCTCGGGTTCCTCGGCGTCGTCGTCGAGATCAAGTCGGCCGGATTCGGCTGGGCCGGACTCGCCGGCCTGTTGTCGCTGGCCCTGTTCTTCGGCGCCCACCTGCTGGTGGGGCTCGCCGGCGCCGAGGACGTCATCCTCGTGGTCGTCGGCGCGGCGCTGGTGGCCGTCGAGGTCCTCGCGATCCCGGGATTCGGGATCTTCGGCGTCGCGGGCGTCGCCGCCCTGGCCGGAGGCGTCTTCCTGGCGCAGGTCGGCGACTTGCCGACCCGGACCGACTTCGCCCAGGCGGGGACCGTGCTGCTCGCGTCGACCGTGCTCGTCGCTGTCACGGCCTGGGCCCTGATTCGCGCGCTGCCGAGGAGCGGTCGCCTGAAGCGCAGCGGCGTGCTGTTGCCGGAGTCCACGGACCGACGCGACGGCTACACGTCGACGAACGTGCGCACCGAGCTCGAGGGCGTCGAGGGCGTGGCGATCACGCCGCTTCGTCCCACGGGCGTGGGGCTCTTCGGCGAGGAGCGCGTCGACGTCGTGTCGGAGAGCGACTGGATCGAGAAGGGCGCCAGGATTCGGATCCTGAGCGCGGAGGGGTATCGGCGCGTCGTGCGGGCCGTCGAGTAGGGGCGCCGGAGACCGCGAGAGCCGCGCGTCGTCGCGAAGGCAACGAAAAACACCCGAACGTCGAGGAAAACCGTCCATGGACCCGTTGGTCACCACCTTCGCTCTGCTGTTCGCGGCCCTCCTCGCGCTTCTCGCGCTGGCCTGGGCCGTGCCCGTGCGCCTGTGGATCGAGGCGATCTTCTCCGGCGTGCGCCTCGGGCTGGGCAGCCTGGTCGGCATGCGTCTGCGCAAGGTGAGCCCGCCGGCCGTGGTGCGGCCGCTGATCGCCGCCACCAAGGCGGGCCTCCCCCTCGACGTGGCGCACCTCGAGGCCCACTACCTGGCCGGCGGCGACGTCGACCGCGTGGTGCGCGCGCTGATCAGCGCGGACAAGGCCACGATCGAGCTGCCGTTCCAGCAGGCGGCGGCGATCGATCTCGCGGGCCGGGACGTCTTCGAGGCCGTGCAGGTCTCGGTCAACCCGAAGGTCGTGCAGACGCCCCGGGTCGCGGCCATGGCGAAGGACGGCATCCAGCTCATCGCGATCGCCCGGGTCACCGTGCGGGCGAACATCAACCGCCTGGTGGGCGGCGCCGGCGAGGAGACGATCCTCGCCCGCGTCGGCGAGGGCATCGTCTCGACGATCGGCTCGGCGGACACGCACAAGGGCGTGCTCGAGAACCCGGACGCGATCTCGAAGACCGTCCTCCACAAGGGACTCGATTCGGGGACGGCGTTCGAGATCCTCTCCATCGACATCGCCGACGTCGACGTCGGCAAGAACATCGGCGCCGAGCTCCAGACCGACCAGGCCGAGGCAGACAAGCGGGTGGCCCAGGCCCGGGCCGAGGAGCGGCGCGCGATGGCGATGGCCGAGGAGCAGGAGATGAAGGCCAGAGTCGAGCAGATGCGGGCCGAGGTGATCGCCGCCGAGGCGCAGGTCCCGCTCGCGATGGCCGACGCGTTCCGCAACGGCAACCTGGGCGTCATGGACTACGCCCGGTACCGGAACGTCGAGTCCGACACGCAGATGCGGCGCGCCATTTCCGAGGGCGAGCCCGACGACTCGCGGGCCGACCGCTAGGGGAATCTCCTAACGCTCTGCCGGGGGTGCCACATTCGGGCGCATGATCGCCTCGCGGGCCGACCGATGGCGCAGGAGTGGCTAGACTTTGCCCGGTCTGCGCTGACCCCCAGGGGGGATGAGTAGGTGGGCCTCTGTAACTGCAATCGTGGAGCCGATTTCGCACCAAATCCATATGGGTTCGGTGCGCGCTATAACGGTCCAGACTTCGCCGGGGCGGATGCTGTGCCCCCTGTCGTTCGGTCGGGGGCGGTCTGTTCCTACTGCGAGTTGAATGTGGGCAAGATCGCCGCCGTGCCCTTGGACGTGGTACGCGGTCCCTTTGACGAGCGACAGCGCGTCGACGATGTCTACGGGATTCCGGGAAACTACGTGGGTGCGGGTTGCCATGGGCTGAAACTCCTTGCGGGAGGGGCTGGACTCCGACGCTACCGACGCGGGTGGCCGCGGACAACCCGATGGCGTGGGGCTTGACTTTCCAGCGCGTGGTCGCGTCCCTTGACGTGTGCCGCGAGTGTCCCCACCTTCCCGGCGGATGGCGCCGCCGTCGGCGACCCCCGGATGCTCAAGGAGAACGGACGAATGACGACGACGAATCGAGTGGTTACGATGCTAGCCAGTTTTGCGCTCGTGGTGGTCATGATCTCTTGCGACGCGGTGGAGGTCGATGATCGGGATTTCGAGCCCCCCCTGCCGCAGTGGGATGTACGCCCCGTTGAAAACACTGAGGAGTTTGTCCGCGAGTTGTTAGAAGAGTACCACAACAAAGCGGCAAAGGCTGAGCAAGCGGGGCGACCGGTGCCTCCCGATGTTATTGATAACATTAAGAAATTAGAACGTATTGATTCCGTTTTCTTTGGTAGCCCACCAGGGCCTCTTATCGGGGCCTCTGGTGCCGCTTGTGACGAAGGGCCTCCCGCTTTTATTTCCAGGTCTAGCGGAATTCAACATGGAAAGTTAGATCCCGGAGAAGCTTGGTATATTGGGTCGGGGTCACAGTTAACGGTTCATGATGCCTATCAAACTATTTATACTCGTGTTAGTACTTATGGCGTTTCGGACCAATCACCTGATCAAGATTGGTGCACAGATCGCTTGTCTACAACCGTAGGCGGCCGCATAAACAATGAAACTGGTTGCTGTTTTTCAATTACCGTATGGACCAATCATTGGGCAAGCAACAGACAAGGAAGTTTTAACGAAGACTCTGACGAGCGTGACTGTGTTTTGGGTTGACAGGGTCCGCAACAACGGCAACAACGGCAACAACGGCAGCGGCGGCGGTGACGGTGGTGCTATCGACGACTCTGATTGCGAGAAAACAGCGACGGATGGGACTTGTTGCACTGAGTATTATAGGGAAAACGACTATTATATTTGCATAATAGACGGCGGACATTCGCCAGTTTTGCCCCCGGGCGGTGTGTTGGTGGAGCCCCCCGCAAACGCGGGGTAGCCCCCCGCCAGTGCCCCCGGCAACACGGCAGTGGACGCCGCCGCGTGCGTGATTCCGACCTAGCCCCAGCCCGCAACTAGGAGGGCCCGCTCTCGTGGACGTCCGTTTTCTCGCCGTCGTCGCCCTGGTCATGGCGATCATGGAGATCATGGGCCGGATCGCGAAGCGGGGCCGCGCCCGCCAGGACGAAGAAGCGGTCGAAGCGAGAGACCTCGGCGGGCCGTTCCGCAGCCTCGAGGGCGACGAGTCGCCGGCGCGCGAAGCGAGACGGACGGCCGCGGCGCCCACCCCGCCAAGGCGTCCGTTCGTCGTCGAGGGCGAAGGTCCGCTGACGCCCGAGAGGCTCTTCGAGGCGCTGAAGAGGCGAGCCGCCGAAGCGAGCGCGGGCGCGGCCCCGCCGCCCGTCGCGGTCGCGCGTCCCGCGGAGCCGATCGTGGTCGACGCCGCGGCGCCGGAGGCCCGCCGGCGGCTGAGCGTCCCGAGTCCGGCCGCGGCGTCCGCCGATCTCCCGGACCGCCGCGAAGGGACGCCCGACGCGCCGGAGCGGAGGCGGTCGCGGTCCGCCGCCGGTCGCGCCGCGCCCGCGCCGCGGTCGTCCGACCGCGGCCGGCGTCGCCGGAGCGCGAGACCGGAGGGTCTCTCGTCCCGGGACGGGCTTCGCCGTCTCGTCGTGGCGCGCGAGGTGCTCGGCCCGCCGCTCGCCTTGAGGCCTCGAGGACAGGGAGATCTTCCGGAGCTCGAACGAGCCCCTTAGGCGCGACCTACAGGTCGCCGCGCGCGATCTTCCTGAGCACCGTGTGCAGGATCCCGCCGTTGCGGTAGTACTCGACGTCGACGTCCGAATCGAGCCGGACGACGGCCTCGAACGAGAACCGCGACCCGTCCGGCCGGACGACCGAGACGACGACGGTTCCGTTGGGCTCCAGGCCGTCCGCGACGCCCTCGACGTCGAACGTCTCGAAGCCGGTCAGGCCCAGCGTCTCCGCGTTTTCGCCGGTCGGGAACCGCAGCGGCAGCACTCCCATTCCAACCAGGTTCGACCGGTGGATCCGCTCGTAGCTTTCCGCGAGCACCGCCTTGACGCCGAGAAGATGGGTGCCCTTGGCGGCCCAGTCGCGCGAGCTCCCCGTCCCGTACTCGCGTCCGGCGACGACGACCAGCGGCGTGCCCTCCGTCCGGTAGCGCTCGGCGGCGTCGAAGATCGGCATCGTCTCGCCGCTCGGGACGTGCACCGTGTACCCGCCCTCCTTCTCTTCCAGCATGAGGTTGCGGAGCCGGACGTTGCCGAAGGTCCCCCGCATCATGACCTCGTGGTTGCCCCGCCTCGAGCCGAAGGTGTTGAAGCGGATCGGCGGCACGCCCCGGTCCTGCAGGTAGCGTCCGGCGGGCTCGTCCGGAGGAATCGCGCCGGCGGGCGAGATGTGGTCCGTGGTCACCGTGTGGCCCAGCAGGGCCAGGACGCGGGCGCCGCGCACGTCCGCGAGCGGCGGCGGCTCCGGTTCCATGCCCTGGAAGAACGGAGGATTGCGGATGTAGGTCGATTCCGGGTCCCAGTGGTACAGCGACCCTCCCTCCTCGGGCAGCGGCAGCGCCCGCCAGTGCTCGTCGCCGTCGAACACGCTCGCGTAGCGCTTCTTGAACATCTCGGGGTCGAGCGACGCCTGGACCGTCTCGCGAATCTCCTGCGGCGAGGGCCACAGGTCGGCCAGGAACACCGGCCGGCCGTCGCGGTCGGCGCCGAGCGGCTCGGCGCCCAGATCGACGTCGATGCGCCCGGCCAGCGCGAACGCGACGACCAGCATCGGCGAGGCCAGGTAGTTGGCGCGCACCAGCGGGTGGATGCGCGCCTCGTAGTTGCGATTTCCCGACAGCACGGACGCGAGCACGAGCCCGCGGTCGGTCACGGCGCGGGCCACCGGCCCGGGCAGCGGACCGCTGTTCCCGATGCAGGTCGTGCATCCGTATCCGACCAGGTTGAAGCGCAGCCGCTCCAGCGGCTTCATCAGGCCCGCGGCCTCGAGGTAGTCGGTCACGACCTGGGAGCCGGGCGCCATGCTCGTCTTGATCCAAGGCTCGACTTCCATGCCGAGCTCGCAGGCCCTCTTGGCCATCAGGCCGGCCCCGACCATCACCGACGGGTTCGACGTGTTCGTGCAGCTGGTGATGGCGGCGACGACGACGCTGCCGTCGCCGATCCGACCCTTGCGGCCGTCCACCTCGATCTCGACGGTGCGCCGGCGCGCCGGCGCCGCGCCGCCGGAGGACGCCCCGGGACGGGGGCCGGCGAGGGCGAACCCGGCCGGGACGAGTCCGGGCAGCTCGCGCTCGAACGAAGGTCGCAGGTCCTGCAGCGCGACCCGGTCCTGCGGGCGTCTCGGGCCGGCCACGCTGGGCTCGATGGACGCGAGGTCGAGCTCGACGGTCTCGGTGTAGTCGGGGTCGGGCGTCGCGTCGGTCCGGAACAGCCCCTGGGCCCGGCTCACGCGCTCGACGCGCTCGACCAGCTCGGGGCTGCGGCCGGTGCCGCGAAGGTACGCGAGCGCTTCGGCGTCCACGGGAAAGAACCCGACGGTGGCGCCGTACTCGGGCGACATGTTGGCGATCGTCGCCTTGTCGGGCAGCGACAGGTCGGAGAGGCCGGCGCCGTAGTACTCCACGAACCTCCCGACGACGCCCTGGGCGCGCAGCAGCTCGGTGACCCGCAGAACCAGGTCGGTCGCCGTCGCGCCCTCGGGCAGCGTTCCCGTGAGCTTCACGCCGACGACTTCGGGCAGCAGCATGTGGTAGGGCTCGCCCAGCAGGACGGCCTCCGCCTCGATGCCGCCGACGCCCCAGCCGACGACGCCCAGCCCGTTGATCATCGTCGTGTGCGAGTCGGTGCCGACGACCGTGTCGGGGTACGCGAAGAAGGTCCCGTCCACGTCGCGGCGATGGATCACCGACGCCAGATGCTCGAGGTTGACCTGGTGCACGATGCCCGTGCCCGGCGGCACGACGCTGCAGTCGGAGAAGGCCTCCCGAGCCCAGCGCAACAGGGCGTAGCGCTCGCGATTGCGCTCGTACTCGCGCGCGACGTTCTTCTCGAAGGCGTACTCGGTCCCGAAGTGGTCCACCTGCACCGAGTGGTCGATGACGAGGTCCGCGGGCACCATCGGATTGATGCGCGCCGGGTCTCCGCCCATCGCGCGAAGCCCGTCCCGCATCGCGGCCAGGTCCACGATGGCCGGCACCCCGGTGAAGTCCTGCAGCACGACGCGCGTGGGCATGAAGGGGAAGCCCGCGCCCGCGTTCTCGGGAGTCCAGCGCGCGACCGACTCGACGTGCGCCTCGGTCGCGTGCCCGCCACCGGCGTTCCGGAGCGCGTTCTCGAGGAGCACGCGAACGGAGAAGGGAAGGCGGTCGAGGGACGCGACGACGCCCGTTTCCTCGAGGCGGCCCAAGCGGTGGTAGGACGTCGGCCCCTCGGCGAGTTGGATCTCGGCCAGGGCGCCGAAAGGGTCTCCGGGGCGGGTGGGCACGGGCGCGTCTCCTTGGCTCGGGCGAAATGGACTTCTCGGAATCGGCCGACTTCTCGAGGACTCGTCAAGGATGCCGCGCAACGCGGCCGGACTCAACCGCGGGCGTCGCTCCGCTTCGCTTCAACCGCCCCCCCGACCTCGCTACGTTCAAGCCGCGGCCGGCGACCCCGTCGCCGGGCGAGCCGAGGTGGCGGAACCGGTAGACGCGAAGGTCTCAAAAACCTTTGCCCTTGCGGGCGTGAGGGTTCGAGTCCCTCCCTCGGCACTTCGCTTTCGGCGGCTTGGGAGCGGCCCCCGGAGTCCGGGCGGCGGGCGCTTGGCGCGCCGATGCCGCGGGCTTAGCCTTGAGGGCGCCTCGATCGCGGCGTTCGCGCGCGTGGCGTCGCGCAAGCGCGGAGGTCGGCAGCGCGGAGGTCGGCGCGAGAGTTCGAGAAACCCGGGAAGGAGGGATCTTGTGAGCGCGACGCGAATCGCCGCGGGCGTCCTGGCGCTCGCCGGGGCCGCGGTCGTCCTGGCGCTCCGGTCCGGCGGCGGCGCCGGCGAAGGCGTCGAGCTGCACGTCTACAAGACCGCGTCGTGCGGTTGCTGCGCCAAGTGGGTCGACCACATGGAGGCGGCCGGGTTCTCGGTGACCGTCGAGGACGTCGTCGACATGCGGGAGGTCAAGCGGCGGGCCCGCGTGCCGCTCGACCTGGCCTCGTGCCACACCGCCCTGGTGGACGGCGTCGTGATCGAGGGCCACGTCCCCGCGCGCGTCGCGCGCGCATTCCTCGAGGAGAGGTCGGATCTGGCGGGGATCGCCGTGCCGGGCATGCCGATCGGTTCCCCGGGGATGGAGGGGCCCAACCCGCAGGCCTACGACGTGATCGCGTTCGACCGAGCGGGAAACCGGGGCGTCTTCGAGCGCGTTCGGCCCTGAAACGCCGTCGCGGCCGCGCATCCGCGGTCGCCTCCGATTCCGAGCGCTTCGAGAGGTCCCAACGAGCGCGCCCGAACGCCCTTGCGCCACCGATTCGGCCTCTCCCGCCCCGGGCGTCGCCGGCCCTTTCAGCCCGGCGCGGTCCTTGGTAGAATTGTGGCGAGCCGGATCGAAGCAGCCCGCCATCACCCGCCCGGAGCGCCGCCGGGCACGGAGACCCGATGCCACCGAGAGACGCCAGCGACACCCTGACGATCACCGACAACCGCACGGGGCGGGTCTACGAAGTCGAGGTTCGGGACGGAGACGTGATCCGCGCCATGGACTTGCGCCGGATCAAGGTCGACCCGGACGACTTCGGGATGATGTCCTACGACCCCGGGTTCACGAACACCGCGTCGACGACCAGTCGCATCACCGACGTCAAGGGCGGAAAGGGAATCCTGGAGTACCGAGGCTACCCCATCGAGCAGCTCGCCGAGCGGTCGACGTACCTCGAGGTCGCCTCGCTGATCCTGAACGGCGAGCTGCCGAGCGCGGACGAGCTCGACGACTTCTCCAGCCGCGTGGCCCGGCGCGCCTACGTCCACGAGGACCTGGTCTCGATCCTGGACGGATTCCGGCACGACGCGCACGCGATGGGAACGATGATCTCGGCGGTCGCGGCGCTGTCGACGTTCCACCCAGAGGCCAAGGAAGTCGACGACGCGGCCAACCGACGGACGCAGACGATCCGCCTCCTGGCCCAGTTGCCCACCCTGGCCGCGTTCGTCCACCGGCGCGCCGCGGGGCTTCCGCGCGTCTACCCCGACGACGCGCTCCCCTACGCCGAGAACTTCCTCAACATGCTGTTCCGCGTCGGGAGCCGCTACGAGCCGCACCCGGCGCTGGCGCGCGCGCTCGACGTCCTGTTCATCCTGCACGCCGACCACGAGCAGAACTGCTCGACGACGGCCATGCGGGTGATCGGGAGCTCCCGGGCCGACCCGTACTCGGCGATGGCCGGCGCGATGGCGGCGCTCTACGGGCCGCTCCACGGCGGAGCGAACGAAGCCGTGCTGCGCATGCTCGCCGAGATCGGGACGACGGACGCCATCCCCGCCTTCATGGACAGCGTGCGCCGGGGCGAACGACGCTTGATGGGCTTCGGGCATCGGGTCTACAAGGCCTACGATCCCCGGGCGGCGATCATCAAGAAGGCCGCCGACGACGTCTTCGCCGTCACGGGGCCCAGTCCGCTCCTGGACGTGGCGCTCGAGCTCGAGCGCATCGCGCTCCAGGAAGAGTACTTCGTCCAGCGCAACCTGTACCCCAACGTCGACTTCTACTCCGGGCTGATCTACCGGGCGATGGGCTTCCCCGTCGAGCTCTTCCCCGTGCTTTTCGCGATTCCCCGCGCGGTCGGCTGGCTCGCCCACTGGGAGGAGATGGTCGTGGACCCCGAGCAGCGCATCGCTCGGCCGCGACAGGTGTTCCGGGGTCGGCCCCGACGCGACTACGTCCCCATGGAGTCGCGCTGAAGCGAGGACCGCTTGACCGCGGACGGACGACGGCCCCACTCTGAAGGCTGGGTCGGGATCACCGGGGAGAGGGGCGAGCGGCATGGGTGCGCGCACTGCGGGACGGGCGGCGCTGACGGCGTGGATCGGAGTTCTGGCCGGTTGCGCGGGCGCGCCCGGCGCGCCGACGAACCCGATGGACCGGGCGGCGCGAGCGGCGGAGGAGATCGAGATCCTGGTGCGCAACCTCAACTTCAGCCAGGCCACGGTGTACACGTCGCGCGACGGAGGCTCGCGCCGCCTGGGGATCGTGCCGGGCAAGGGCGAGGCGACCTTTCGCGCGCAGTGGCGCCTCCCGCACATCCAGCTCCGCGTCCGGTTCCTCGCCGGAAGGGACTTCGTCACCGAACGGATCGCCGTCGGTCCGGGAGAGACGCTGGAGCTGATCGTCCCGAGTCGCTTCTGACGCCCGCGGCGTCGACGCGGGCGCCGGACCCCGCGCGCCGGCTCCGCGAGGGCGCGGCGCGCCCGGGCGGCGCTTGGGTCGACCGGAAGGACGCTCGGTGATCGGCGGCGGCGAGAAGTACCGGCGCGTCGAGGTGCAGTACGACGAGCGCGGGACCGACGTCGAGGCGCTGGACGCGGCGCTCGCGAGCCTCAACGGCCGTTTCGATCCCGACGACTTCCACGTCGTGCGTCCCGGCGCGTCGCCGCCCCTCGAGGTGTGGCTGCGCCAGGTGTGCGTCGACGAGCTCGCCGAAGCCGCCGCCGAGCTGGCGACCGCCTACCCGGCCGCGCCCGCGATCCGGGCGATCCCGGACGCCGTGCTCGCCGTGCGCAGCTACGGCGTCCACGGGCGCAAGCGGCTCTTCGTGGGCTACGACGACGAGCGCAAGGTGGTCGGCAGGAAGGACAAGGAGCGGCGGCGCGGCAAGCACTTCTACGCGAACGACCACGCGTTCTCCGAGGAGCGGCGGGCGTTGCCCGCCGAGTTCGAGGACGCCGTGGTCCACGGCGACAGCGAGGCGGTGCTCGCGCGGCTCCCGGACAACTGCGTCGACCTGATCTTCACGTCGCCCCCGTACAACTTCGGACTCGACTACGCGGGCGACGCCGACACCCGCGACTGGGAGTCCTACTTCGCCAAGCTGTTCCGGGTCTTCGACGAGTGCGTGCGGGTGCTCGCCTTCGGCGGACGCGTCGTGGTGAACGTCCAGCCGCTCTTCTCCGACTGCATCCCCAGCCACCACCTCGTCTCGCGGCACTTCATGCGGAGACGGATGATCTGGAAGGGCGAGATCCTGTGGGAGAAGAACAACTACAACTGCAAGTACACGGCGTGGGGCAGCTGGAAGAGCCCGGCGAGTCCGTACCTCAAGTACACCTGGGAATTCCTCGAGGTCTTCTGCAAGGGCAGCCTCAGGAAGCCGGGCGCCCCGGAAGACGCCGACATCGACGCCGAGTCGTTCAAGAAGTGGGTCGTGGCGAAGTGGGCGATCGCGCCCGAGCGGGAGATGAGGAAGCACGGACACCCCGCCATGTTCCCGGTCGAGTTGGCGAGGCGCGTCCTGCTGTTGTTCAGCTTCCGGGGCGACGTCGTTCTGGACCCGTTCGCCGGCGTCGGCACCACCTGCGTCGCGGCCCGTCGCACCGGCCGCCGCTACGTCGGCGTGGACGTCTCGAGGGAGTACTGCGACCGGGCGGAGCGGCGATTGGCGGCGATTCCGGGACTGCTGCTGTGAGGCGCCCGCGTCGCCCGTCCGGCTCGCGGCGCCGTCGCTCGAGCCGAGCCGCCCTGCGAAATTCAGTCATGCGAGGAGATCGTGAGATGAACGCGCGCACAGCCCCCGCTTGGACCGCCCTGCTGGTCGCGGCGCTGACCGGCGCCTCGGCCCAGGCCCAGGCCCAGGCCCAGGCCCCGGCCCCGGTGGACGCCCCCCGGGCCTTCTCCGTCGACGACGCCATCGACCTGGTCCGGGTCTCGGCGCCCAAGCTCTCGCCGGACGCTTCGCGGGTCCTGTTCCTGAAAAGCGAGCTCGACTGGGACGAGAACGAGCGCGAGACGCGGATCTGGATCGTCGGGGCCCAGGGCGCCGACGCCCGCCCCTTCACGGGATCCAGCGACGACCGCGACCCCGAGTGGTCGCCCGACGGGCGCTGGGTCTCCTTCACGCGGCCCGTCGGCGGCGACGGCGACCGCGTGCGCCAGATCTTCGTCCTGCCCACCGACGGCGGCGAGGCCGTGCAGCTCACCCGGCACCCGACCGCCGTCGAGCGCCACCGCTGGACCGACGACGCCCGCTCGATCCTCTTCGTCGCCGACGACTCGCTCGCCGCCGACGTGGAGAAGGAGCGCGAGAACGGCGACGACGCGATCCTGATCGACGAGGGGCCGAACGGACAGACGCGAGGGTCCTGGAACGCCGTGTGGCAGGTCGCGCTCGAGGTCGCCGGGGAACCGGTCGACGCGATGCGCCTCACGCCGGCGAGGCGCCGGGTGGGCGACTTCGCGCCGTCGCCCGACGGCAACTTCCTCGCCTACGCCTACCGCACCGAGAACCGCCGCAACGCGGCGCACCTGAGCGAGATCGCGCTGCGGGCGATCGCCAGCGGCGTCGAGGAGAGGATCACCGACAACGACGCGCCGGAGACGAGCGTCGCGTGGTCGCCCGACGGTCGCGCGATCACCTTCGTCGCGCCGAGCCTCGAGACCTGGGAGCTGGACCAGGGGAATCTGTACCGCTACGACGTGCCGAGCGGCCGGGTGCGGCAGCTGTTCGGCGACGCCGACCTCGATCTGCGAAGCTACGAGTGGGCGCCCGGCGGTCGCGCCCTGCACCTGGTCGCGCTCGACCGCACCGTCGCCAACGTCTATCGGCTCGACGCGCGCTCCGGGGACCTCGAGCCGCTCACCCGCGAGGCGGGGGTCGTGTCCGGCGCGTCGTTCGCCGGCGACCACGGCGCGGCCGCGCTGGTCCTCTCGAGCCCCTCGGCCCCCGGGGACGTGTGGCTCGCCGACCTCGAGGACGGCCGCATGACGCGCCTCACGGACGCGAACCCCGAGCTGGCCTCGATCGAGCTGGCCCGCGCGGAGACGGTGCGCTGGACGAGCTCGGACGGCCTCGAGATCGAGGGGATTCTGTACCGTCCCCCGGGCCGGAGCCGCGCGGGCGCCGCCGTGCTCGAGATCCACGGCGGACCGGCCGGCGCGTTCACCCGCGGGTTCGACGCCGACGCGCAGATCCTGGCCGCGCAGGGATACGCCGTCCTGCAGCCCAACGTGCGGGGCTCCACGGGGTACGGGGACGCGCTGCTCAGGGGCAACATGAACGACATCGGGGGCGGGGACTACGAGGACCTCGTCACCGGCGTCGACTGGATGATCGCCCAGGGCGTCGCCCACCCGGACTCGGTCGCCGTCAAGGGCTGGAGCTACGGGGGCATCCTCGGGGGGTGGGCGATCACGCGGACCGATCGGTTCAAGGCCGCGAGCCTGGGCGCGATGGTCGCCGACTGGCGCAGCGAATTCGGCGCCGGCTTCAACTTCGACGTCACGCGCTGGTACCTGGGCGGAGACCCCTGGTCGAACGCCGAGGCGTGGACCGAGCGCTCGGCCTACAGCCACCTGGACAGGGTGACGACGCCGACGATCCTGTTCCACGGCGCGAACGATCGCACCGACACCATGGAGCAGTCGATGAACTACTTCGCGGGTCTGCGCCGCTTCGGCGTCGACGCGCGCTTCGTGCTGTTCCCGCGCGAGGGCCACGGGATTCGCGAGCCGCGCCACCGGCGCACGCTCCTGATCGAGGAGTTGCGCTGGCTGCACCGCCACGTGCGCGGCATGGTCGACTGGAAGCCGCCCGAGCGTCCGACGGACGGATCCGAGGGCGGCGTCGCGCCCGTCTCGTAGAGGCGCTTCCCGTGACGGGGGCTCGCGAAGGGTCGGCTCGTTGGCGCTGAGACTCCCTTCGCTCGAGCGCGTCGCCGCCGCGTTCTCAAGCGCGACGAGGCGATTTCCGGAAGTCTCGCTGCTCGCCCTCGTCGCCGCGTGCGCCGCCGTGGCCGCGGTCGATTCGGACGCGTCGGCGCGGCTCTGGAGCGTCTGGCGCGTCGCGAGCCTCGGCGTCCCGCTGTTTCTCGCGATCGCGTTGTTTTGGGAACGGCGCCGGTGGGGCCCGTCCGCGCGCTGGGTCCTCGACGGCCTGGCCCTGGGGCTCGTCGTCGCCCTGTACGCGGCCTTCGAGCGCTGGGAGCCGTTGGCCCTGACGCAGCGCTACCTGCACCTGGCGGCGACGCTTCACCTGGTCGTCGCCGTCGCGCCGCATTTGGCGGCCAGACAGTCCCGGGGGTTCTGGAACTACAACTGCGCGCTGTTGTTCCGGTTCCTTCTCGCCACCGTGTACGCGCTCGTGCTCTTCGCCGGACTCGCCGTCGCGCTGGCGGCCGTCGACAACCTGCTGGGCGTCGACGTCGCCGACCCGACCTACGCCCGTCTCTTCCTGGCGATCGCCTACGGCTTCCACCCGATCTTCTTCCTGGCCGGCGTGCCCGCCGACTTCGCCGCCCTCGAGGAGCGCCGCCCCTATCCGACCGCGCTGCGCGTGCTCGCGCAGTGGATCATGCTCCCGCTCGTGGCCCTGTACCTCGCGATCCTGACGGCGTACACGGTCAGGATTCTCGCGACCGGCGTCTGGCCCGACGGGTGGACCGGCTATCTGGTGACCAGTCTCGCGGCGGTCGGCATCCTGGCCTTGCTGCTGATCCACCCCGAGCGGGCGGACCGCGACCGTCGGTGGTTGGACCGCTACGCCTTCGCGTTCTGGGTGGGGATCCTGCCGTCGGCCGCGATGGCGCTCGCCGGTCTCTGGCAGCGCGTGGCGCTCTACGGCTTCACCGAGAGGCGCTTTCTCCTGGGCGTCCTCGCCCTGTGGCTGATCGCCGTCGCCCTGCACCGCGCGATCACGCGCACCCGGGCGATCGAGGACCTGCCGCTCGCGCTGGCCGTCGTCGGCGCGCTCACGTTCGCCGGTCCGCTGTCGGCGTATCGGATCGCCGAGCGCAGCCAGGTCGAGCGCCTGGGGCGAATCCTCGAGCGAAGCGGGGCGCCGGCGGCGGAGACCGGCGAGACCCGGGAGATCCCTTTCGAGGACTGGGGGCAGGCCAGGGACGCGGCGCGCTATCTGCTGGACCGCCACGGGCGCGGCGCCCTGGACGAGCGGTGGGGCGACCGCCTCGAGGGCTTCGACCCGTCCGCCGCCGCGACGGCGCGCCCGGACGCGCGCGACGGGGACCCGTTCGTCGCGAACGCCGCAGCGCCCGCGGACCGGAATCGTCGCGCGGAGGCGGCGCTGACGGCGCTCGGCGCCCGACCGGGCCCCAGTTCGGGGCGGGTCGAAGTCGCGGCGGACCCCGGCGCCGAGCCGGTCATGGCCCGCAGCTTCGATCTGCTGCTCTTGGCGGAAAGGGACTCGGACTTCGTGCTGCGGGGCGAAGCGGTGCGCTTCGAGCTCGCGCCGGACAGCGTCGAGCTGGTCATGCGGTGGGCCGGGGCGGAGGTGGCGCGCGCGTCGCTCGCGCCCCTGATCGCGCGCGCGCGCGCTGGGCCGGGAGACCGGGTGCGGGTCCCGAGGGGCGAGCTGGCGCTCGCTCTGGTCGGGGAGCCGTTTTCCGCCCGCGTGGTCCTCGGTTCCGTGAGCGTGGAGAGCCGTGACGGCGGGCGCGTCGTCGTCGACTTCGACGTGGACGCCGTCCTGGTGCGCCTCGAGGCCCTGCGACCGGCGCGACCGGACGGCGACGATCCGTGACCGAAGAGGAGAGGGGCGCACGATGATCCCGCAGCGTCTGATCGCCCGCAAGCGCGACGGGGGCGAGCTGTCGGCCCGCGACTTGAGACGCCTGCTCGAGGGCTACCTCGAGGGCCAGGTCGGGGACGATCAGATGGCCGCGTTCCTCATGGCCGTCTTCTTCAACGGACTCGGCGCCCGGGAGCTCGACGTCATGGTCGACGTCATGCTGCGCTCCGGCGCCGTCCTGCCGCGAGGCCCGCGCGCGGACGGCCCGCGCGTCGACAAGCACTCGACGGGAGGCGTGGGCGACAAGGTCTCGATCGCCCTGGCGCCGCTCGCCGCCGAAGCCGGCCTCGTCGTCCCGATGATGTCGGGCAGGGGGCTGGGACACACGGGCGGAACGCTGGACAAGCTGGAGTCGATCCCGGGGTTCGAGACCCGCATGTCGGTCGAGCGGTTCGATCGGGTCCTCGCCCAGGTCGGATGCGCGATGATCGGCCAGACGCCCGAGATCGCGCCCCTGGACCGAAGGCTCTACGCGCTCCGCGACGTGACCGCCACGGTCCCGTCTCTGCCGCTGATCACGGCGTCGATCATGTCGAAGAAGCTGGCCGAGTCGCTGGACGGGCTCGTCCTGGACGTCAAGGTCGGGCGGGGCGCGTTCCTGTCCGGCGTGGACCGGGCCCGCGCGCTGGCCCGAGCGATGGTCGGCGTCGGACGGGCGCGCGGCCTCGAGGTCGTCGCGGTGCTGTCCGCCATGGACCGCCCGCTGGGCCGGGCCGTGGGCGGCGCGCTCGAGGTTCGCGAGGCCGAGGCGTGTCTGGCCGGCGAGGGGCCCGCCGACCTCGCCGATCTCGTCGTGCGGCTGGCCGCCGAGATGGTCGCCCTCGGCGGTCTGGAGGACGACGCGGATCGAGCGACGGCGCAGGTCCGGGCGGCCCTGGAGGGCGGGGGAGCGCTCGAGCGTCTGCATCGGCTCGTGCGCGCGCAGGGCGGTCCGGCCGCGACGGGCCCCGGGGGGCTGGCGGCCGGGCTCCCGACGGCCCCTCGGACTCTCGTCGTGACGGCGGAACGCGACGGTCGGGTCGCGGGGATCGATCCGGTGGTCCTGGGCTACGCCCTGATCGAGATGGGCGGCGGGCGGACGCGCCAGGACCAGGAGGTCGATCCGCGCGTCGGGTTCGAGCTCGCGGCGCAAGTCGGCGATCGGGTGGCGCGCGGCGATCCGGTGGGCGTGGTTCACGCCGCCGACGAGGACGGCCTCCGGGCCGGAGAGCGGGCGCTCGGGCGCGCCGTCGCGGTGGGCGAAGCGGACGCGCCGCTCCCGTTGATCGTGGATCGAATCGCGGCCTGAAGAGACTCGACCGGACCGCGACGCCAGCGGGGGCGGTCGTCGCCGGGGCGCGTGCGAACGGAGCCGGTCGAGACGGTGGCGCAGGTTCCGTTGGCCTCGACGCCCGCGCCGCTCGGTCGGGTCGGGGCTTCCCGCGTTCCGCGGCCGCTGCGTCGTCGGAACCTGCACGCCAAATGGACTTCCCGGTGGGTCGGCGAGCGGCAGCGAGTCCCATGCCGGCGCCGGTTCCCGCGCGGCGGCCAGTCCGGGAACGCGAATCGATCGGACTCGTTTCGCCTCGGCGACGAGAAGTCTCCAAATTGGGCGCCATGCGATCGATCGAAATCGGGGCGCTGGGCGCCAAGCTCGGCGAGTGTCTGCGGCTGGCGGCCGACGGCGAGACGGTTCTCGTCACGGATCGAGGCCGCGTCGTGGCCGAGATCGGCCCGCCGCGAGAGACCCGAAGCCCGGTCTCGGCCGACGCGACGCTCGCCGACCTGGTGCGGGCGGGCTGGCTGACGCCCGCCCTCTCTTCCGGACCCGAGCCGCCGCGCCGAGGACCTGCGGACCCGCCGCTGGCGGTCCTGCTCCGAGAGTTCGACGAGGACCGAAGCGATCGATGATTCAAGCCGCCGCGCGAGCTCGCGCGGGCGGCGAGGGCGGACGCGGGGACCGCAGCTACGGCGAGCCGACGTCCACCGTGCGGTACAGGATCCCCTCTTGCTTCAGCGCGTCGATCAACTCGTCGACGCGGTCGGGCGGCGTCCGGAGCGCCACCCCGCACTTCGCTCCTCCGTCGGAGGGCGCGGGGACCACTTCGACGGGGATGGCCTGCTCGCGGGCCACGTCCTCGGCCCACATCGCGTGGTGGGTCGTCTCGAAGACGATCGTTCTCACGGGGAGCGGATCGGTCATGGGCGGCGCGGCCGTCTTTCGGGGGAGGGGATCGGGTCCGAGCGGCGATCTCACGACCGGTCGCAGGCCCGAGTCGGCTCTGTGCCGGGCAGAAAGTACTCGTAGTACGCGTCCTCGGCGGGGCACCAGCGCGAGGCGAGAAGTCCGGTGAGGTCGTCCACGCGAAGCCGCGTCAGTTCGGCGGGGATCGGCCACGGCCGGGGGAGGGCCAGCAGCGGCGCCCGCGTCGAGTCGGGCTCGAACCCTTCGGCGCCCGGGCCGGGCGCCTCGCCGTAGTACACCCGCTTCATGAACTCGCCCCAGACCGGCGAGGCCAGCCCGCCGCCCGTCGCCCGGGCGACGATCGGCACCGGGCGGTCCATCCCGAACCAGACCGCGGCGGCCAGGTCCGGCGTGAAGCCGAGGAACCAGACGTCGCGTCCGTCGTTCGTCGTGCCCGTCTTGCCCGCCGCGGGCAGGTCCCGGGGCAGCGCGGCGACGGTGTGGATGCCGACGTTTCCGGTCCCTCGGTCCACCACGTCCTCCAGCATGCTCACCGTCAGGCGGGCGACCAAGGGGTCCAGCGGCTCGGTTCGCTCCGGGCGGGGCTCCCACAGGACTTCGCCGTCCGCGCTCTCGACCTTCAGGATCGGAAACGGCTGCACCCGCGCGCCCAGCGTCGCGAACGTCGAGTACGTCTCGAGGAGCTGGAGCGGGATCACCTCCGCGGCGCCGATCGCCGTGGACGGGAAGCGCTCCACCTCGGTGCGCACGCCCAGGCGACGGGCCATCTCGCCGACGGACTCGAGCCCCACGCGACTCGCCAGCTTGATCGAGACCATGTTGATGGAGCGCCGCAGGGCCTCGCGCAAGGTGACAGGGCCGGCGAACTCGGGCTCGTAGTTGCTCGGCGTCCACTTGCTCCCGTCGACCTGGTCGAGCACGACGGGACCGTCCACGATCACCTCCGAGGCCGGAATCCCGCTCTCCAGCGCGGCCGCGTAGACGATCGGCTTGAACGACGATCCGGCCTGCCTGCGGGCCTGCGTGGCCCGGTTGAACTCCGAGTGCTGGAAGTCGCGGCCCCCGATCAGGGCCAGCACGTGACCGGTCCCGGGGTCGGCCGCGACGAACGCGCCCTGGAGGTAGGGAACGGCTTCGACCTCGTCGGCGTCGCCGTCCTCGACGAACTCCCGGTACGTCGGGTGGTCGTAGCCCGGGCGTTCCTCGATCCGCTTCCACCCGTTCTCCATCGCTCGCCGGGCCGCCTCCTGCATCTCCAGGTCGAGGGTCGTGTGGACGCGCAGGCCCGAGCTGTAGAGCCGGTCGCCGAACCGGTCGTACAGGATGGTCCTCACCCACTCGACGAAGTACGGCGCCCGCGCGCGCACCCCGCGAGCCCGCTCCAACGGCACCGGTTCGGCCTTCCACCGCCGGCCCTCGGCGGCCGTGAGGAAGCCCTCGCGGACCATCATGTCCAGGACCAGGTTCCTGCGCGCCTCGCCGGCCTCCGGATTGTTGAGCGGGCTGTACCGCTCCGGCCGGTTCGCGATCGCCGCCAGAAGGGCGGCTTCGGCCGGATTCATGTCGATCGCGTTCTTGCCGAAGTAGTTCCTCGAAGCGGTCTGAAGTCCGTACCAGCCATGCGCGTAGCCGATTTGGTTCATGTACGCCTCGAGGATCTGATCCTTCGAGTACGCCTGTTCGAGCGCCAACGCGATCTGCCACTCCTTGAGCTTGCGCTGCACGCGCTTCTCGAAGCCGATGCGGTCGGTGAACATGTTGCGGGCGAGCTGCTGGGTGATCGTGCTGCCGCCCGATCCCGACAGCGAGCGCGTGGCGATCGCCTCGAGGCCCGCCCGGGCGATGCCGCGCCAGTCGAGGCCGCCGTGCGAATGGAAGCGCCGGTCCTCGATGGCGACGAACGCCTGGGGCACGTGCGGCGGCAGGCTGGAAAGGGCGACGGGCGTGCGCCGTTCGACCCACAGCTCGCTGACGAGCGTCGAGTCGCGGGCGTAGATCTTGCTGGCCCGCCTGGGTTCGTACGTGTAGATCTGCGCGATGCTGGGGCAGTCGGCGCACAGGTTTCTCCAAGAACCGACGGCGACGCCGATCGCGACCGCCGCCGCGAACGCGGCGGCGACCCAGAGCCCGGCGGGCGGACGCGCCGCTCGGACGCGCCGCCACGTCGCGCTGAAGAGACGTTTCATGCGCTGATCCCACCTCTCGGTCCGCGCCGTTCGGGGCGCGCCGCAACCGGCGAGGGCGCCCGGCCCGCGAGCGCCGCGTCGAGGGTCCAGGTCTTCGGAGGACGGAATCAATGTACCATCGTCGCGCCGCGCCGGGCGTTCCCCGCGCGCGGCGCGCGCTTGACCGGCTCGGGCGCCCGGTCGATGGTTGGGGGCGCCCCTCTCCCGCAGACGCCGCGCGCGCTCCCGGCGCGGACTTCCCATTCTCCCCAGGCCCCGAGGCCTCGAGACCGACGACGAACGTGGACCACAGCGCCGTGCGGGTCGTTTCCGCCTCGGGAGCCTATCCGGTCCGCGTGGGCGCCGGGTCCCTCGATCGGCTCGTCGACCACGCGCTCGACGCGGCGCCCGCCCGCCGCTGCGCGCTCGTCTCGGACGCGACCGTGGACGGACTGTGGGGCTCGAGCGTCGCCGAGCGGCTGCGCGGCGGCGGCTTCGACGTCGTTCGCTTGACGTTCCCCGCGGGCGAGGCGCACAAGACGCGCGCGACCTGGGCGACCCTCACCGACGCCCTTCTGGAGGCGGGTCTGGGACGGGACTGCTGCGTCGTGTCGCTCGGGGGCGGCGTGGTCGGGGACGTGGCCGGCTTCGTCGCGGCGACGTACCTGCGGGGCGTGCCCTTCGTCCAGCTGCCGACGACGACGCTGGCGATGATCGACGCGTCCGTCGGCGGCAAGACCGGCGTCGACCACCCGGCGGGGAAGAACCTGGTGGGCGCGTTCCACGCGCCGGCGGCGGTGCTGGCCGATCCCGTCTTCCTCTCCACCCTGAGCCGCGATCTTCGCGCCCAGGGGTATGCCGAGGCGGTCAAGCACGGCGTCCTCGTGGACGCGTCGCACGCCCGCTGGCTCGCCCGGCGAGCGCCCGGACTGCTCCGCGGCGACGTCGATCTCGTCCGGCGAGCCGTGGCCCGCGCCGTCCGGATCAAGGCGGACGTCGTGTCGGCGGACGAGTTCGAGAGCGGTCGGCGCGCGATCCTCAACTTCGGCCACACGGTGGCCCACGCCCTGGAGCTGGCGTCCGACTACGGCCTCGCGCACGGCCGCGCCGTGGCCGTCGGCATGGTCGCCGAGGCGCGCGTCGGGGAGGCTCTGGGCTTCACGGAGCCGGGGACCGCCGAGGAGATCCGCGAGCTCGTGCACGCGTTCGGACTGCCGTCGGACGACGCCCGCCTGAGACGCCCGGACCGGCTCGTCGCGGCGATGCGGCGCGACAAGAAGAACCGGCGAGGCGTCGTGCGCATGGTGCGCCTCCCGGCGGTCGGCGGCGTCGACGACGGCGGCGACGTCACCTTCCCCGTGGCGAGCGAGGACCTCGCGCGCATCCTGGGCGAGGGACCTTGACGGGGGCGGTCGGATGCGTTCACATGCTCCCCTGCGACGCACGCGGACGCGCGCTGGATAACGCGCGTCCCCGCACGAGACGGACCGACGCCACCGGAGTCGATGACATCGCGAACACGGGCCGGCCTCGGCGGCTGGGCTTGACTCGAGCGACCGGACGTTCGGAGGTCTCGGTTTCGGGATGAGGCGGTCGAGGCGGGCGCGTCGCCGACGAGGCGCGGGCGCTCCGCGATTCTCCCTTCGCGACGATGGGCCGGACGGCGGGGCGGCGCGTGGGATCCGCTGACCGCCCGCTGGATCGCACGGTCGCGTCCGCGCTGATCGACCGCGCCGAGGCCGATCCTGCGGCCGTCTATCTGCACGGGGTCGACGGAGCGCTCTCCTACGGCCGCGTCGCCGCTTCGGCGGAGGCGATGGCCGCGTCCCTGGCGAACCTGGACGTCGCGAAGGGGGACCGGATCGCCGTGGTGCTTCCCGGCTGTCCCGAGTTCGTCGTCGCCGCCTTCGCCGCGGCCCGGCTGGGCGCCGTGATCGTTCCGGTGAACGTCGGCCTGACCGGATCGGAGCTCCGCTACGTCCTGCGCCACTCCGGGGCGGTCTGCGCGGTGTCGGTCGAGACCTTCGCCGGCGTCGACCACCTCCAGCTCTTCGAGGACTTCCTGGTCGAGCTGCCCGACCTGCGTCACCTGGTCACGGTCGGCCGAGGCGACCTCTGGTACGACGATCGCATCTATCGCTGGGAAGACCTGCTCTCGGCCGGACGGGGGAAGGCGGACGGGAGCGCCGCCCGCCCGAAGGTTCGCGCGGACGACGTCTTCGCCATCCTCTACGCCTCGGGGAGCCGGGGCAAGCCGCGCGGCGTCGAGCTCGCGCACCGCAATTTGCTCCACTCGGCGTCCCAGGTCGCCGACGCCTGGAAGCTGGGCCCCGCCGACGCGCTGGCCGGCGTCGGCCGCTGGCACCAGGTCTTCGGCCTGGGCCCGTTCCTGCTCGGGACCGCGCTGTCCGGCGCGAGCGCCATCCTCGGGCGCGACGCGCAGGACGGCGCCGACGCGCTCGCTCGAGCGAACCGACTGGGCGCCAGCGTTCTCTGCGGCGTCCCCTCGCTCCTCGCCTCCGTCCTGCGCGCCGTCGAGCGCGGAGCGGCGGTCCCGGACTCGCTGCGGCTCTCGGTCGCCTTCGGCGCCCCGCTGCGCGACGACCTGGCGCGTCGGATCGAAGCGGCGCTCGGAGCGCCGCTGGTCGCGGCCTACTCCCTGCCCGAGGCCGGAGGGGTCGTCTCGGTCGGCCGACCGGAGGATCCCGTCGGCAAACGCGTCCAGACGGCGGGGCGGCCGATCGCCGAGACCGCCGCGAAGGTCGTCGACGACGACGGCGCGCCGCTGCCCGACGAGAGCGTCGGCGAGATTCGGGTGCGCGGCCCCGGCGTGATGCGGGGCTATCACCGCCAGCCCAGGGAGACGGCCGCCTGGGTGGACGCCGAAGGATTCCTGCGCACCGGCGACCTGGGCATGGTGGACGAGGACGGCTACGTCCACCTGCTCGGCCGCCGCGAGGACGTGGTGATCCGGGGCGGGATCACGGTCCAGCCCCGCGAGGTCGAGGAGCGGCTGCTGGCCCATCCGGCCGTCGCGGAGGCCGTCGCGCTGGGGGTGGACGACGACGTCCTGGGCGAGGCGATCCACGCCTGCGTCGTGACGGTCGAGGGCGGCGTCGCGACCGAGGCGGAGGTCGTGGCGTGGTGTCGGGCCGCGCTCGCGTCTTACAAGGCGCCGGATGTCGTTAGCTTTGTGGACGAACTCCCCCTTACCGGCTCCGGCAAGGTGTGGCGACACGAGCTCAGGCGACGCGTCCTGTCGGCGCGCGCGCGGCGCTCTTCGGGAGCGGACGCCGCAGCGTCGCCCCTCGAGGAGCCGCCGCGAAGGTGAAGGCCCGCCTATGGCGACCCCCTACATGAACGTCCCGCGCGTCGGTCCCGTCGCGCCGACCGGCGGCGAGGCCCCCAACGCCGCCCTGCTGATCGACTTCGACAACGTGACGCTCGGCATGCAGAGCGACTTGACGAGAGAGCTCAAGAGCCTGCTCGACTCCGACGTCATCAAGGGCAAGGTGACCGTCCAGAGGGCCTACGCCGACTGGCGACGGTTCCCGCAGTTCATCGTGCCGCTCTCCGAGGCTTCGGTCGATCTGATCTTCGCCCCCGCCTACGGTCCGACGAAGAAGAACGCCACCGACATTCGCATGGCGATCGACGGCATCGAACTCGTGTTCATCCGGCCCGAGATCGGGACCTTCATCCTGCTGACCGGCGACTCCGACTTCTCGAGCCTGGTGCTCAAGCTCAAGGAGTACGGCAAGTACGTGATCGGCATCGGCATCCAGGAGGCGAGCTCCGACATCCTGGTCCAGAACTGCGACGAGTACCACTTCTACGGAGCGTTGACCGGATTCAGGCAGCAGTCCACGCCCACGCACGCCACGAAGACGTGGGATTCCGTCGAGAAGGCCGTGGCGCGCATGGCGGCGCGCGGAGACGCGATGCGCTCGGACCGGCTCAAGCAGGTCATCATCGAGTTCCTCCCGGACTTCGACGAGCGCGACTTCGGCTTCAAGCAGTTCTCGAAGTTCGTCGTCGAGGCCGCGAACAAGGGTCTCCTCCGCATCGTCCGGGCCCAGAAGGGGCAGTACACCATCGCGCCGGCGCCCGGCGCCGCCGCGGCCAGGCGCGGACGCTCGCGTCCGGCCCCGTCGCCCATTCCGCCGGGCGGCAGGGACGGGGGCGGGCGCGGAAGGTCGCGCGCCGGGCGCGGCGCGGCGCGCGCGGCCTCGGCGACGAACAAGGGCCAAGCGGTCGACGCCCCGGCGCGCGACGCGGCCGCCGCCGGGAAGACGCGCGCCTCGGAAGAGCCCGAGGGCCCGGCGTCCAAGCGCGGGGCCGCGCGCGCCGCTGCGACGACGAACAAGGGCCAGGCGGGGGACCGCGCGTCCGGGCGGCAGGGTGCGCCGAGGCGAGAGGATCCGGCCCCGGCGCTGGACCTGTTGGCGCGGGTCCTGGGCGAGATCGCCGGGTCCGGCCGCGCGCGCGTGCGCGACTCCGAGGTCAAGCGCAGGATGATCCACGCCGATTCCGACTTCCACGAGGGCAAGTACGGGTTCGGCAAGTTCAGCAAGTTTCTCATGCACGCCGAGGAGGAGGGCCGCGTCTCGCTCGAGCGGGCCAAGGACGGCAGCTACGGGGTCCGTCTCGCAGGCGCGAAGCCGGCCGCCGCGCCGACCGCCGGGCCGTTCGACGCCAAGGCGTTGGGCCTGCCCACCGGCGAGAACGCCGTCAAGCGCTACCTCGCCAATCAGTACAAGGGCGTTGGGGTGAAGACCGCCGCCCGGCTGGTCGACAGCTTCGGCGTCGGCGTCTTCGAGGCGCTCGACCGGGAGCCCGACCGGATTCGGAAGCTCCTGTCGCCGGGTCGCGCCGACAGCCTTCTGTCCCAGTGGACCGCCGACGTCGGGCGCCGGGTCGAGTCCGCAGCCAGGTCCGCGGGCAAATCGGCGCGGCGCGCAGGCGAGAACCGCGCGGCGCGAACGCCGCGGAAGCGCGAGCGCGGTCGGCGTCCCGAACCCAAGGCGGACGACGGGCGGCCGGACGCGGGCGCCGAGAACGTCGCCGCGGGCGCCTCGTCTCCCGCGCCGAGCGGACCCGGAGGCGAGGCGGCTGAAGATCCCGTGGCCGAAGCCAGGGGCGAGGCGAAGCGGACGGGGCTGATGGACCGGCTCCTGGGGCGTCGTCGTTCGCGCGAGCCGTCGACCCCCTCCGAGTGAGGATCCGCTGGACGGGTCGGCGCGTCGGGCGGGTCCGCGCGTCCCTTCCCGGGGCGATCTGTGGACGACGCTGGCCGGGGAGACCGAGGCGGCGGCGCGGCGCCTGTTGGGCGTCGCGCTCCGCTCGACCGTCGGCGGACGGACGACCGAGGGCGTGATCGTGGAGACCGAGGCGTACCTGGGGGCGGACGATCCCGCCTCGCACGCCCGCTCGCCCGGCGCGCGCACGGGGCGGGCGGCCATGATGTTCGAGGAGGCCGGCCGACTGTACGTGTACGCGTCCTACGGCGTGCACCGCTGCGTCAACGTGGTGACGGGACGCCCGGGCGAGCCGGGCGCCGTGCTGATCCGCGCCCTCGAGCCTGCGGACGGTCTGGACGCGATGGCCGAGCGCAGGGGGCGGGCCCGCGATCTGTGCAACGGTCCGGGACGGCTGGCCCAGGCGCTCGGGATCGGCATGCCCCACAACGGTCACGACCTCGCGCGGGAGCCGATTCGTTTGCTCGAGCGTCCGGCGATCGACGACGCCCGGGTGGGCGTGTCCGGTCGCGTCGGCGTGAGTCGCGCGGCCGACCGGCCGCTCCGGTTCTTCGTCGCCGGCCATCCGGCGGTGAAGTCGCCTCGCCGGTAGCGTCCGCGCCGTGAACGACGCGACCTGGGTCTCCGTCCTGCCGCCGCTGCTGGCGATCGGACTCGCCGTCGGCACGCGCCAGGTCTACGTGTCGCTGGCCGCCGGGCTGTGGCTCGGGTGGACCATCCTCAGCGACTGGAACTTCGGCGCCGGCCTGGCGGAGACGGTGGCTTCGACGGTGCGGGTCCTGGGCGACGGCGGGAACGCGTCGGTGATCATGTTCACCCTCGTCGTCGGCGCCCTGATCGCGACGGTGAGCTCGGCGGGCGGCGTGCAGGGCTTCGTCGCCTGGCTCGAGCGCCGCAGATGGGTGTCCAGTCCTCGCGGCGCCCGCCTGCTGGCGTGGGTCGTCGGAGTCGTCGTCTTCATCGAGTCGAACATCACCGTTCTGGTGGCGGGCTCGGTGTCGCGGCCGCTGTTCGACCGCCATCGGGTGTCGCGCGAGAAGCTGGCGTACCTGATCGACTCGACCAGCGCGCCGATCTGCATCCTGATTCCGCTGAACGCCTGGGGCGCCACGAACCTGCGCCTCCTGGGCGAGTCGGGCGTGCCCCAGAACGAGGCGCTGACCGTCTTCCTGCGCTCGATCCTCTTCAACTTCTACTCGTTCGCGGCGGTGATCCTGGCCCTCGCCGTCGCCCTGGTCGGACTCGACTGGGGGCCGATGAAGCGCGCCGAGGCGCGGGCGCGGGAGGGACGCGTGCTCCGACCCGGGGCCACGCCGATGATGGACGAAGACGTCCTCGGATCCCAGGATGCGCCGTCCATCCCGCCTCGAGCCGTGAACATGGTCCTGCCCATCTCGGTCCTGGTGGCGGCGATGCCGTTCGCGCTGTGGGCGACGGGCGAGGGCGACATGATGGCCGGCAGCGGCTCGACGTCCGTGCTCTGGGCTTCGCTCGCCGGCTTGGGCGCGGCCTGGGCGGCGCTGCTCGCGCAGCGCGCCTACTCGGTCGACGATCTCGTCCGGATCGCGCTGCGCGGAGCCGGCGGACTGGTGCCGCTGGCCGTCGTTCTGCTCCTGGCCCTCGCCGTGGGCGAGGCGACCCGGGAGCTGGGCACCGGCGCGTTCGTCGCGCGCGTCGCCGAAGGGGCGCTCGAGCCGTGGGCCTTTCTGCCGCTCGTCTTTCTGGCGTCGTCGGCCATCGCGTTCTCGATCGGCTCGAGCTGGGGCACCTTCGCGATCATGATCCCCATCGCGGTCCCCGCGGCGGCGACCATGGGACTCGACCTCGCGCCGTTTCTCGCCGCCGCGCTCTCGGGCGGGATCTTCGGCGACCATTGCTCGCCCATCAGCGACACCACGATCATCTCCTCCATGGCGGCCGCCACCGATCACGTGGACCACGTGCGGACCCAGCTGCCCTACGCTCTGGCGGGCGGCGCGGCGGCCGTCGTCTGCTTCGCTTTGACGGGCGCGTTGATCCAATGAACGCGACGGTGTGCGTCAAGCGCGTTCCGGATACGGAGACGCGCATTCGAATCGCCGCCGGCGGCGCCGACGTCGAGCGCGACGGCGTCAAGCACGTGCTCGGTCCCTACGACGAGTTCGCGCTCGAGGCCGCCCTGCGGCTCGTCGAGGCCGCGGGGGAGGGGCGGACGACGTTGCTGAGCTACGGCGACGAGGCGACCGCCGAGTCGCTCCGAGGCGGGCTCGCGCAGGGCGCCGACCGCGCCGTCCTGCTCGTGGGCGAGCCCGCCATGGACGGATGGGCCACGGCGCAGGTTCTCGCCTCGGCGCTCAAGGACGACGACGCGGACCTCGTCCTCTTCGGCGTCAAGGCCGTCGACGACGACCAGCAACAGGTGGGACCGATGGTCGCGGAGTTGCTGGGCCGGCCCTGCGCCACGGCGGTCGCGTCGCTGTCCGTCGAGGGGCGCGCGGTCGCCTGCAGGCGCGCCGTGGACGGAGGCCGGGAGGTCGTCGAGCTCGACCTGCCCGCGGTGGTCACGGTCGGCAAGGGCGAGTACGAGCCCCGCTACGCGTCGCTGCGCGGAATCATGATGGCCAAGCGCAAGCCCCTCGAGACGCGCGAGGCCCCGGCCCAGGCGAGCGGTCTCGCGGTCCAGGGACTCCGGCTTCCGCCCCGGCGTCCCCCGGGCCGGATCGTCGGCGAGGGGCCCGAAGCCGTCGCCGAGCTCGTGCGCCTGCTGCGCGAAGAGGCGAAAGCGATCTGATGGCGGGCGTCCTGGCGGTGGCGGAGGCGCAGCGCGACGCTCTGGCGGGCGTCTCGCGCGAGACGGTCTCGGTGGCCCGATCCCTCGCCGACGCCCTCGGCGTCGAGGTGGACGCGGCCGTCGCGGGCGCGTCGGCGGCGGAGCTCGCCCGGTGGGGCGCCGATCGGATTCTGGAGTTCGAGGGCGCGGCGCTGGCCGCGGAAGGCGGCCCGGACGCGTGGGCGACCGCGCTCGCCCACCGCGCGCGCGCCGTCCGGTACCGCGCGGTCGTGTTCGCCGCGACGGCGGCCGGGCGCGACCTGGCGCCGCGGGTGGCGGCCAAGCTCTCGTCGCCGCTGCTGACCGACGTCACGGAGGTCGGCGTCGTCGACGGCCAGGTCTCGGCGACCCGTCCCGTCTTCGCCGGCAAGGCGCTCGCCGACGTCCGGGTTCCCGACGCGCCGGCCCTGCTCTCCATTCGGCCCAACGTCTTCCCGCCGGTCGAAGCGCCCCGGGACGCCGTGCGCGAGAGCGTCGAGGCCGACGTGGGCGGGGCGGTGGGCGGCTACCGGGTGCGCGGCTTCGAGCCGTCTCGGGGCGCGGCGCTGGACGTGTCCGAAGCCAGCGTCGTGGTGTCGGGCGGACGCGGGCTCAAGGGACCGGAGAACTGGGGTCTCCTCGAGTCGCTGAGAGACGCGCTGGGCGAGGAGGCCGCGCTGGGCGCGTCGCGAGCCGTCGTCGACGCAGGCTGGAGGCCTCACTCGGAACAGGTGGGCCAGACGGGCAAGACGGTGACGCCCAAGCTGTACTTCGCGGTCGGAATCTCGGGCGCGATCCAGCACTTGGCCGGCATGCGGACGTCCGGGGTGATCGTGGCGATCAACCGCGACGCCGACGCGCCCATCTTCGGCGTGGCGGACTACGGAATCGTGGGCGACGCCTTCGAGGTGGTGCCCGAGCTCGTCTCGGCGCTCGGGAGACTGCGGGACGAGGGGTAGAATGCGGTTGGACGGGTGAGCGGGGCGGCGTCGTGGGGCAGTCCCCTTTCGGCGACGCCATCGAGATGCCTCATGTGTCTGATCCGTTCTCTCCGCGTTGCCGGTTCATTGGTACTGGAGGTTCGCCATGATCCGATGCGCTCGAGGTTTCGATCAAGACGTCGGGCTCGCGTGGTTGGGCCGTGCCGTCGCTTTGGCGCTGGCGCTCGCGTCGCTCGCCTGCGACGGCGGGGACGTGGACGCATCCGCAGAGCTGCAGGTCGGCGACATGGACCCGAACGCGCCGGAGGGGTGGCCCTTGGCCATCGGAGACCCCGAGACCGTTCCTTGGTTGATGCCGGGGGGCGTGCGGGACGGATTCGAGTATTGGGAGCGCAACTGCTGCATCAACTGGGTCGATGGAGCGCCGTACACCGCGACTTGGAGAACCGGCGTCAAGGACGGACAGTCGTGGGACTTCTACGAGGGTCATGTTCCGTCCGTGTCGAAGGCGTTTCCGAAGGTCTCCGCTTTGGAGAGTGCACGACTCGGACTAGCTGATTTTGAACACAGTATGAATTCTGTCAAAGAAAACGACCCGGAGGGTCTTGCCGACCCCGAGTTTCAGGATTTTATCGGAAAATACCGATCTTGGGCGCAAGAGCGAATTGAACGCGCCAAGAGGGAAGGTAAATTGTGAGAGTCGCGGCGACTCCGACGTTCGTTTACGGGCTCCGTGAAGTACGTCGCGTACGCGAGCGAGGAACGGCTCCTTGAGCTGATCGACTGATCGCGTTAGAGCGACCGTGACGGACGCGATGCGCAGACGGCTGGCGACCCCGACGCTCGCCGTCTTCCTTCTGGCGGACCGTCGTCTCCGCTTCACCGACGGCTATGCGTACTTGGCGACGATCGACTTGATCGCGATCGCGTGCCAGGGCGAGGCCGGAACCGCCGGGGAACTCTCGTTCGGGCAGCCCTTGGAGTGCACGGAGGCGGAGTGGGAGCGGGTTGTCAGAGACGCCATGCGGGACGCTGTGGGACAGCATGGAGCCAGACCAGCTCGTGGCCCTGGCGGCGGGAACTTCATGATGACCGGGTGCTCGTCCGCGCGGCGGGCGCCAACGACGAAATGATCGAAGGCTACCCGATTGAGCGGACGTCGATGATCGCGACGGCGGCGAAACCGAAACCACGCCAAGGCCCAGCGAAGTAGCGGGGCTTCCGAGACGGCGGACCCTCGGCGCCGCTGCGCGGAATCCGCCGTCGTCCTCCGGCGCCCCCCACCGCCTCGCCCCCGCCGCCGCACGATCCGGATCAGGCGACGGGTCGCTCCTCTCGGCCCGTGTTCCTGCATCCGCTCCCTACGACGACGTCCGGTCGGCGATCCGCGCCACGCGCCGCGCGCACTTCCCCCGCGCCCACGCGGCATTCGCCGCTGCAAATTCGGACGCGGCGCCCTCCTCTCGCGCTTTGGCCCGCGTCTTCCCGAAGCGCGCCTTCGACTCAGGAGGCTTCGCGAGGGCGCCCGACGAACTCCACGGGGTCGACCTCGCGGCCCCAGCGCCAGACCTCGAAGTGCAGGTGCGGCCCCGAGGAGGCGCCCGTGCTGCCCGTCAGGCCGATCACGGTGCTCTTGTCGACTTGCTGGCCGGCCGTCACGGAGGCGCGCGAGAGGTGGGCGTAGACGGAGAGCGTCTCGCTGTCGTGGTCGATCCACACGACCGTTCCGTAGCCGCTCATGGTCCCGACGAAGCGCACGCGTCCCCCCAGCACCGGACGCACGGGCGTGCCGACCGGGGCCCCGATGTCCACGCCCCGGTGCAAATCCCCGAAGGTCCCCATCATCCGGACCCCCCAGGGCGACGTGAGTGGTCCGTCGACGGGCCACTGCGGCGTCCGGCAGCCCAGGAGCAGGAGCGCGCCTGCGGCGAGGAGGCCTCTCTTCAGCTTCGCCACGGCAGCAGAAGCACGTCGACGGGCCGTCCCTTCTCGACGCGCTCGACCCCCTCCGGGAGCGCGGCCAAGCCGTCGGCGTCGCGCAGCGAGCGCACCAGGCCGCTGCCCTGCGGGCCCGTCGGCGCGCAGACGGGCAGCGCTCCCGGCTCGGCCGCCCCGAGCGGGAAGTCGGTCGCCGAGCGGAGCCGCACCCTGTGGAACTGCGTGAGACCGGCGGGCGCCGTCAGCGTCGACTCGGCCCGCGCGACGATCCACGTGCCCGTCGGTCGCCTGGATCCCAGCCGCGCGCGCAGATAGGGGGCGACCAGGACGTGGAAGGTGACGAACGCGGACGCGGGATTGCCCGGAAGCCCGAACACGGGCAGCTCCGGGCCCGAGCGGGGAAGGCGCCCGAACGAAACCGGGCTGCCCGGCCGCAGCCGGGCTCGCCAGAAGTCCAGGCGAAGGGACAGGTCGCGAAGCGCTCGCTTGAGGACGTCGCGCTCGCCCATCGACGCGCCCCCCGTCGTCACCAGGACGTCCAGCTCGCCCAGTCCGGCGACGCGTCTCGCGAGCTCGGCCGCGTCGTCGGGCACGACGCCCAGGTCGATCGGCGTCGCGCCGACTTCGGCCGCCGCCGCGGCGATCATCGCGCGATTGGTGTCGGGCACGGCGCGCCCGTCGATCACGCGGTCGAAGTCGTCCGCGTCGACGAGTTCGTCCCCGCTCGAGAGCACGCCCACGCGGGGGCGTTGGAAGACGGAGACGCGCCGGGCCCCGCTCGCCGCGACGACGGGGAGGGACCCCGAGTGCAGGACCGTCCCGACGGGGGCCGTCGGCTCGCCGGCCTTCATGTCCTTCCCCGGCGCGCGAACGTGCCGGCCCCGGTCGTCGAGGCGTCGGATCGTCACCCAGCCCGGCGTCGCCTCGCCGTCGGTGTGTTCGACCCGCACGACGGTGTCGAAGCCACGGGGCAGCGGTCCTCCCGTCATGATGCGGACGGCGGCGCCCCGGGCGACCCGCTCGAGCGGCGGGGACCCGGGGTAGGAGACGCCCGCGACGGGAAGGCGAACCGGGTCGTCCGCGTCGGCCGGCAGGTCGTCGCTTCGCGCCGCGAATCCGTCCATCGCGCTGTTGGGCCAGCGGGGCAGGGTGGCGCGCGCGACGGTCGGACGCGCCAGCGAGCGCCCCAGCGCGGCGCCGACGTCCACGCGCTCGACGGGCATGGGCGCAGCGTCGGCGAGCACGCGCTTCAGCGCGTCCTCGAGCGAAAGCCAGTCGGCCTTCAGGTCCTCGAACTCGGCCATGTTCCGCTTGGCGTCCGCCGCGGTCCCGACCTCAGAATCGCCAACCCGCGCTCAGCTCGACGCCGTAGCCGCCCACCCACTCGCTCTGCTCGACGCTCTCGAGCGGCTTGTCGGGGTCGTCGAACCCGCCGGGGGTCTGCAGCTGCCACAGCCGGAGGCTCCCCTCGGCCCGCAGCATGACGCTCGGCGACAGCGCGAACCGGAGGCCCGCGCCGGCGGACGCCGTGAAGGCGGTTCCGAAGTCGAACGCGTCCTCGGCGAGCAGGTTCTCGTCCAGCGGCGCGGCGCCGGCGGCGTCGTGCGCCACGCCGCCGCCCACGAACAGGTGCGGACTCGTCCGCCTCCACGTCCGGCGGCCGGTCAGGCTGAACCCCAGGCGCGCGTCCAGCATGATCAGGCGCGCGTCCGCCTCGCCGATGGCTCGGTCGCCCTCGGCCCTCCTCGGGTCGACGACGTCGCGCGTCGTCGGCAGGTACGTCGCGACGCCCTCGAAGAACAGAGGCCCGCTGGCCTCGACCAGGTACCGCGCCGCGAGGACCGGGCCCGGCTTGGGACCGAGATCGAGAGATCCGGGCGCCAGCCAGCTCCGCCCCCAGACCAGGGCGACCTCCTGTCCGCCTTCGATGGCGCGAAACGGCGAGGGCACCGTCTGCGCGTCCGCCCGAGGCGTCCAGCCCGAGACGGCGAGGCACGTCGCGAGGGCGACGCCGAGCGCTCTGGGTCGGGCCATGAAGTCCCACGTCGGAGGGGGCGGGTTTCGCGCGGTGCGCCTGTGAATGTAATCTGAATCGGCGGGCCGGCACGGCGGCCTCCGACGAAGCCCGCATGAACCTCGAGGCGCGCGTCGGCGTAGTGAATTGCGTGGGGCCGGGAGCGCGAGGCGAACGGCCGGAATTCGATGAAGAGGGCGAAGCGCGTGGACCCGATGCGGTGTGCGACCTGCGGCGAGAACGTGCAAGCCGGGTCCGATCGCTGTCCGACCTGCGGCGCGGTGCAGGTCGTCAGGGAACGCCGGCCCGTGGCGCACCCGGGCCTGAAGCAATGCCCGCGGTGCCTCTACCGGGGCGACGGGGTCCCGTACTTCCGCAAGGCGGGCCACGTCGGTCTGCTCGTCGGACTGAGCGTGTTCACCTACGGGATCGGCGGACTGGTCTACTACTCGATGCGCCGTCGCCACACCGTGTGCCCCAGCTGCGGACTGGGGTGGGAGCACGCCCGCGATCCCGGCGAGGCGTTCTCGGGCGGAGCGGCCGTCGCGCCTGCGCCTCGGCGGCGGAGCCTGGGCACGCCCGTCCCGGCGTCGGCGCTGCCGCCCAGCGGAGTCGGCCGGCGGGTCTTCGGCGCCGGAGCCGCCCTGCTGGGGACCGTTCTCGTCGTGGCCGGCGTCCTCGGGAGGGTTCCCGAGCCCTTCGTCGTGGGCTCGCTCCTGGGCATGGCCGGCTCCGGCACCTTCCTTTGGGGATGGAGGGCGTTGCAGGAGCGGCGGCGAGCCGTGCTGCAGGACCTCAGCCGCAAGGTGCTCGCGCTGGCGGACCAGCGCGGCGGCGTGGTGACGGTCACCGAGGTGGCGACCGAGCTGGATCTGACTTTGCCCGCCGCCGAGAAGGTCCTGGTGGGGATGGACGACGGGCTGCGGGTGCGCTCCGAGGTGAGCAGGGAGGGCGTGCTCTACTACGAGTTCCCCGAGCTGCGCCACCGCAAGGCGATCCGCAGCGGCGGCGCCGTGTAGCGGAGCGGGCGAGCGCGCTCTCGCCCTCCTGCGAGGGGAGCGGGCGCGCTATAATTGCGGCGCGGCGCGGTCGCGAGGACCGAGCTTTGCGTTGGAGTTGGCGAGGACGAGCGCGTGCGACGATTCACAGACCATCGCGGAGAGACCTGGGTCGCCTCCGCCGTCCGGGAGTCCGGGGGCGACTACAAGGGTCGGTTCCGTTTGGCGTTCGAGCGCGCGGCGGGCGGCGACGACGTCCCGTTGCGTCTGGACGAAGTGCGGTGGAACTCCCTCAGGACGGCCGAGCGCACGATTCGCACGATGTCGACGGTCGAACTGCGCCGCCGGCTCCGCATGGCGAAGGGGAGGACGCTCCGGGCGGACTTGGCCTGCGCCTGAAGGGCGCGCGCCTCCCGTCTACCGGCAGTCGGAGCAGAGTCCGGTCAGCTCGAGTCGGTACCCGGTGACCCGGAAACCGGGGAACGCGTCGGGCACGGCGGCCGCCTCGAGAGGAAGCCCCCCGGGCACGTCGCGCACCTTGCCGCAGCGGTCGCAGCGCGCGTGGTGGTGCGGGTCGGTGCGACCGTCGTAGCGGGCGCATCCGTCCGCGCCGGCGAGCTTCAGCGCCAGTCCGCAGCTCGCGAGCGTCTCGAGGCTCTTGTAGACCGTCGCCAGAGAGATGGCGGGCAACTCCCGACGCACGCCGAGGAAGACCTCCTCGGCCGTGGGGTGGCGGTCGGTCCCGACCAGGAACCGATGCACGGCGCTTCTCTGCTCGGTGAGTCGACGCCCCCTGGCCTCGAGGGCGTCGCGAAGATCCGCCGATCGAGCGCCCGCGTTCGTCCCGGACAACTTGCCTCCGCTCCTTGGCTTGGCGACGTGCCGAATCGCGCACCACAGCATACGGGTCCCTTAGGACGGCGTCAAGATTGCTCGCGCGCCGCGCCCCGGGCCATCTTCGCAGCCGACGACCCGCGCGCCCCGCGCGCTTCGGTCCAAGAGGACGCCCGGGGCGCGCGCGCCCCCGCCAACCCCTTAGGAGACGCGCGAACCCATGACGGACGACCGAAGGACCCTGGACGCGCTGCTGGACGAGAGGCGCGCGTTTCCCCCGCCCTCGGCGTTCGCCGCCGCCTCGAGCCACTCCGACCCCGCCGTCTACGACGAGGGCCGCGACTTCGAGTCCCACTGGGCGCGTTGGGCCGCCGAGCTCGACTGGTTCAGGACGTGGGATCGGGTTCTCGAGTGGAATCCTCCGCACGCGAAGTGGTTCGTCGGCGGCGAGCTGAACGCCTGCCACAACTGCGTCGACCGTCACCTCGACGGCCCCAGGCGCGACAAGGCGGCCCTGATCTGGGAGGGCGAGCCCGGCGACCGGCGGCGCTTCACCTACGCCGAGCTCGCCGCCGAGGTCGGTCGCTTCGCCAACGCGCTCCGGTCTCTGGGCGTCGAGAAGGGCGACCGGGTCGCGATCTACCTGCCCATGATCCCCGAGGCGGTCTTCGCGATGCTCGCCTGCGCGCGCGTCGGGGCGCCGCACTCGGTCGTGTTCGGCGGCTTCAGCCCGGACTCGCTCGCCGATCGCATCCTCGATCTGGACGCGAAGGTCCTGCTGACGGCCGACGTCGGCTGGCGCAGGGGACGCGTCGTGCCGCTGAAGGAGAACGCCGACGCCGCCCTCGCTCGCTGCCCCGGCGTCGAGAGCGTCGTGGTCGTCGCCCGCGGCGGGCCCGAGTCGACCCCGGAGGCGCCGATGACGCCGGGTCGCGACCACTGGTACCGCGACCTGGCCGCGGCCGTCGGCGCCGAATGTCCGGCCGAGGCGATGGACGCGGAGGACGTCCTGTTCGTCCTCTACACCTCGGGCACCACGGGGAAGCCGAAGGGGGTGGTCCACACGACGGGAGGGTACATGACCCAGGTCCACGCCACCGCCCGAGTCGTGTTCGACCTTCGCGAGGACGACGTCCACTGGTGCACGGCGGACGTCGGCTGGGTGACCGGACACAGCTACGTGGTGTACGGTCCTCTCGCGGCCGGCGCCACGGTGGCGATGTACGAGGGGGCGCCGGACTGGCCGGATCGCGGTCGCTTCTGGCAGATCTGCGAGGAGCTCGGCGTGACGATCCTCTACACGGCGCCCACGGCCATCCGCGCGTTCATGCAATGGGGCGACGAGTGGCTCCAAGGCCGCGACCTGACGCGACTGCGCCTGCTGGGGACCGTCGGCGAGTCGATCAACCCCGAGGCGTGGATGTGGTATCGCCGGGTCGTCGGCGGCGACCGGTGTCCGATCGTCGACACCTGGTGGCAGACGGAGACCGGCGCCGTCATGATCTCGCCGCTGCCCGCCCTGACGGCCACGCGGCCGGGCAGCGCGTGCCGCGCCTTTCCCGGCATCGACGCCCGGGTCCTGAACGACCAGGGCGAGTCGGTCGCGGCCGGGTACCTCGCCGTCGCGCGGCCGTGGCCCGCCATGCTGCGCACGATATGGGGCGACGACGAGCGCTACCGCGAGACGTACTGGTCGAAGTGGGACGGCGTGTATTTTCCCGGCGACGGCGCGAAGGTGGACGAGGACGGGTACCTGTGGATCCTGGGCCGGGTCGACGACGTGCTCAACGTCGCGGGCCACCGGATCGGGACGATGGAGGTCGAGAGCGCGCTGGTCGCGCATCCGGCCGTCGCCGAGGCCGCCGTCGTGGGCCGCTCCCACGCCGTCAAGGGAGAGGCGATCGCGGCGTTCGTCACGCCGATGCGGGGCCGCGAAGGCGACGCGAACCTCGAGCGCGAGCTGAAGGCGCACGTCGCGAGCGCGATCGGCCCGATCGCGCGACCCGACGCCGTGTTCTTCGCGGCCGACCTGCCCAAGACCCGCTCGGGCAAGATCATGAGGCGCCTTCTCGCCGACGTCGCCGAGGGTCGCGCGCTCGGCGACACGACGACGCTGGCCGATCCCGCGGTCGTCCGCGAGCTCCAGGAGGCGTACGCCGACCGGGACGGCGACTGACGCCCCGGGCGCGGCCGTCTCGAGGGACGCCGCGTCCGGCTACGCTTCGGCCAGCGGATCGACGGTGGGCGGGCGCGGTCTCGCCTCCGGCTTGCGCTTCGCGGCCTTCGCCGGCACGCCCACGTGCACGGTGTCGGGCTCGGTGTCCCGGGTCGCGAGCGCGCCGGCGCCGACCATCGAGTTGGGCGCGAGCCGCGCGCCGGCCAGGATCGTGGCGTGGTAGGCGACGCGAACCCGGTCGCCGACGACCGTCCTGGGCGTGGCCACGTCCCTGGGCTCGGCGATGTGGTGGCTGTGCGAGTACACGTTCGCGTAGTCGGAGATCGAGGCGCCGTCGCCGATCCGAATGCCGCCGCGATCGTCCAGGAGGACGTGCCGGTGGACGACGACGTCGTCTCCGACCTCGATCCGGTAGCCGAAGGTGAACTTCACGAAGTGGAACGCCTTGAAGTTCCTGCCGCAGCGGGCGAAGATCCGCTTGGCGAGCATGCGCCGGAACTTCACTCCCAGGTGCACGTTCTCGCCCAGAAGGCTCTTGTCGAACATCTCCCAGAGCCAGATCAGCGGCTTCACCCGGCGGTAGCGCGCCGCGTCGACGTCGACGTAGTACTCGGGCTCGAGCGTGACGTTGCGGGGATCGAGCTGGTCGAGGAGGACCCGACGCGCGAGGGGAAGACGGGCGCGCGCCGCGTCGCTTCCCGAGCCCGGCAGCGCGTAGATCCGCTCCAGCGTGCGGCGGCAGAAGTCGTCCCGGTCGCACGCGGGATCGGAGAGCTCCTCCTCGAGCTCGGCCAGCCATCGGTCGTATCGCCGCGCCGCGGCGGCCGCCGGAGCGGCGGCGGCGAGGGGCAGAAAGCGGTACTCGCTTCGAGCCGACATCCCGAGGACTCCTCGTTCCCAAGCGTCGGCGCTGAAACGGAGCGCCGGGAGAGGCCAAGATAACCCCGCCTTGCGCCGACGCGCCTCCGGCGGCTTCTTTCAGAGATGCACGACGTGTTGCGCAGCCGCTTGATGCGGAGGATCGAGAGCCTTCCCGAGGCCCAGGTCTACCAGGTCCTCGACTACATCGAGTTCCTCGAGTCGAAGTACGGCGCCGCCGATCTCGAGGCTCGCGCGGGCGGCCTTCAACGCCTCGCCGAGAACCTCGAGGATCGGCTGAGGAAGCGCTCCTTCAACCCCGCGAGCGTCCGCGAAGCGTTCCAGGTCTTCGCCGTCGCCGACCGGGCCATGAGCAGCGTCGCCCGGGCGGGTCGCCGGATGCTGAGCGAACTCTCCGGCGAGACGGACGAGCAGCCGACGCCGGACGCGCGCGCGTCCGGCGACGACGCTCCGCTCCCCCGGGATCCGGAGCCGGGCTCGGAAGACGTCCGCGAGCGCTCGTCCTGATGGAAGGCGCGCCCGCGGCCCGCGGCCCGCTCCGGGGGACGATCCTCAAGGAGGCCCTCACCTTCGACGACGTGCTCCTGGTGCCGGCCCATTCGCGCGTGCACCCCAAGGACACGGACGTCTCGACCCGACTGACCCGCCGCATCGGGCTGCAGGTGCCTCTCGTGTCCGCAGCCATGGACACGGTCACCGAGGCGCGCATGGCGATCGCCGTGGCGCGCGAGGGCGGCGTCGGCGTCGTCCACAAGAACATGCCTGCGGAGCGTCAGGCGCTCGAGGTGGACCGCGTCAAGCGGTCCGAGAGCGGCATGATCCTCAAGCCGATCACGCTGGAGCCCACGGCGTCGCTGCGCGACGCCCACCGCCTGATGGCGCGGTTCTCGATCAGCGGCGTGCCGATCGTCGAGCCCGACGGCACGCTGGTGGGCATCATCACGAATCGCGACCTGCTGTTCGAGTCCGACCTGGATCGCCCCGTCGGCGCCCTGATGACGTCCGAAGGGCTGGTCACGGCGCCGGTGGGCACGACGCTCGAGGAGGCCCAGACGATCCTGCACCGGCACCGCATCGAGAAGCTGCCGGTGGTGGACGAGGCGCGCGGGCTCGTGGGCCTGATCACGGTCAAGGACATCGCGAAGCGCCGCCAGTTCCCGAACGCCTGCAAGGACGAGCACGGGCGGCTGCGCGTCGGGGGCGCCGTGGGAGCGGGAGCGGACGACGCCGACCGGGCCGCCCTGCTCGTGGAGGCGGGCGCCGACTTCCTCGTGATCGACACCGCGCACGGCCACTCCGAGGGCGTGCTGAAGGCCGTCGCGCGCATCCGCGACGCCTTTCCCGACACGGACCTCGTCGCCGGCAACGTCGGCACGGCGGAAGGGGCCGCGGCGCTGGTCGAGCGCGGCGCCGACGCCGTCAAGGTCGGCGTGGGACCGGGATCGATCTGCACGACCCGCGTGGTCACGGGCGTCGGGCTGCCGCAGCTGACCGCCGTCATGGACGCCGTGGACGGCGTCGCCGGGCGGGTGCCGGTCGTCGCCGACGGCGGGATACGCTATTCCGGCGACGTCGTGAAGGCGCTCGCGGCCGGGGCCGAGAGCGTGATGATGGGCTCGGTCCTCGCGGGCACCGAGGAGTCGCCGGGCGAGGCGTTTCTGCTCGAGGGTCGACGCTTCAAGACCGTGCGCGGCATGGGATCCCTGTCCGCCATGGAGGAGGGCTCGGCGGACCGCTACTTCCAGGAGCGCGCCGAAGCGCGCAAGCTCGTGCCCGAGGGGATCGAGGCGCGCGTCGCCTACAAGGGTCCGGTGTCCGACACCGTGTTCCAGTTGGCGGGCGGGCTTCGCAGCGGCATGGGCTACTGCGGCGCGCGAACGCTGGACCGCTTGCGGGCCACCGCCCGGTTCGTGCGCATCACGGCCGGGGGCTTGCGCGAGTCCCATCCGCACGACGTCACGATCACGCGTGAGGCGCCGAACTACAGCCACTGAGTCGGCGCCGGCCGCGGCAGGGGCGCCCGTCGTCCGCTGGGGCCCCGGCGCTCGCGGCTCGCCCCTGTTCCGGATTGCCGTCGTCGCCCTGGCGGCCGGCTGCTCCCGCCCGCCGCCGCCGTTCGCGCCGGCCCCCGCGGCGGCGCCGGGAAATCCGGCGAACGAGCCCGCCGCTTTCCCCGCGCCGGCGGACGCCGCGCCGCCCAGGCGCCCCGATCGCGTCGCCGAGGTCGAGCGGACTTCGGCTGAAGCGACGCCTTCGGACCCGATCGTCTCGTCGCCCGCGGCGGACGACGACGCGATTCGCGAGCGCGTCGCCTGGTGGCTCGAGTACTGGGGCGGGCGAGGCGCGGGGGAGTTCGAGCGGGCGCTCGCGCGCATGGGTCGCTACGAGGCCCACGTGGATCGCGAGATCGAGGCGCGCGGCCTGCCGCCGTCGCTGCGGTACCTCCCGATCATCGAGGCGGGATACTACCCGACGGCGCGATCGCCCGTCGGCGCCGCCGGGCTCTGGCAGTTCATGCCCGAGACGGCCGAGTGGCTGGACCTCGAGGTCGCCCCGGTCGTCGACGAGCGGCTCGATCCCTTTCTGGCCACGGCGAAGGCGCTCGACTATCTGCGCGACCTGCATCGCCGGTTCGATTCCTGGTTCCTGGCGCTCGCCGCCTACAACGGCGGTCCGAGCCGCGTCGCGCGCCTGTTGCGGGAGCTCCCGGACGCGCGCCCGGGCGACGATCTGTTCCACAGGATCCGGCCTCGGCTGCCCGCGGAGACCCGCGACTTCGTGCCGAAGTACCTGGCCGCCGTCCGCATCGCCGCCGATCCGACCCTGATCGGGCTGGAGCGGGTCGCCAAGGAGCCCCCGCTCGCCTTCGACTCCGTGGTCGTCGAGGGCGCGGCGTCGCTGGACGTCGTCGCCCGGGCGGCCGGCGTCGCCGAAGCCGAGGTCCGACGCCTCAATCCGCACCTGGTGCTCGATCTCACGCCGGCCGGCCGGTCGACCGCGGTTCGGGTTCCGCCGGGCGCGCGCGTCGGCTTCGGCGAGCGGTTCGCCGCGATTCCGCCCGATTCCCGGGTGACGCTGACCCAGCACCGCGTCTCGGCCGGGGAGACGCTGTCCCACGTCGCGCTCGCCTACAGGGTCTCGCTCGCCGAACTGCGGGCGGCGAACCCGGACGTCGAGCCCCGAAGAGTCCGGATCGGCGCGCGCCTCGTGATCCCCAGAACGCAGGGCGAGCGAAGCGACCGCGCCTCCCCGGCGGTCGCGCCGCAGCCTCGAGTCGTGCGCGCCCAGTCCGTCGCCGCGCCCGCCGCGTCGGATTCCGAGCGCCCGGAAGTCCACGTCGTTCGGGAAGGGGAGAGCCTCTGGCTGATCGCGCGCTACTACGGGGTCGAACTGGAGCGGCTGCGCCGCCACAACGACCTGGGCGAGGAGGCCCTCCTGCGTCCCGGAGACGTCGTCAGGATTCCGCCGTCGGGCTGATCTCCGCGCGTCCCGCGTCGCCCGATCGGCGCGCCCCGCTTCGTCCGCCCGTCTTCTCGACGAGACGGATCCCTTCGATGGCCATCGCGCGATCAACGGCCTTGAGCATGTCGTAGGCGGTCAGCAACGCGACCGCGACGGCGGTAAGCGCTTCCATCTCGACCCCGGTGCGGCCCCTGATCCTCGCTGTGGCGGTCACGCGCAGGCCCGGCAGCGAAGGGTCCGGCTCGACCTCGACCGCGACGCTCGAGGCGGGCAGCACGTGGCACAGCGGGATGAGTTCGCCCGTCCTCTTGCCGCCCATGATGCCGGCCACGCGCGCCACCTGCTCGACGTCGCCCTTGGGGTTCGCGCCGTCGCGTCCGAGCGCGGCGAACGCCTCCGGCGAACAGCGGAGCGCGCCTTGGGCGACGGCGCGGCGCTGCGTGGCGGGCTTGTCGCCGACGTCGACCATGGCGGCCTTGCCGCGGGCGTCCAGGTGCGTCGGAGCGGGGGCCTTCGGCGGTCCGGAGTCGCGCATCAGCGGTCGGCGCGGGCCAGCGCGTCCTCGAGATCCAGCAGCAGCGACGCGACGAACAGCTGGGGATTCGCGTTGCCCAACGCTCGGGTCCTCGCCTCCTCGACCCGCTCCACCGCGCGCGCCACGCGGTCGGGCGAGAGCGACGATCGCCGGGCCGTCTCCTCGAGAAAGGCGCGCCGGTCGACGTTGACGACGCGCTCCGGGCGCCCGAGGCCGGCCGCGCCGAGGTCGCGGATCCACGACTGCAGGGCGGCGAGCGCGTCCTGCAGTCCGCGTCCGCCGGTCGCCCCGCAGCTCATGGCCAGCGCGTAGCCCTCGGCTCGCCGTCCACCGACGACGGCGCCGAGCAGCGCCTGCGCGCGGTCCCGCTCCCGAGTCGGCGCGCCCTCGGGATCGAGGTGTCCCAGCGCGACCCCGATCGAGCCTTGGGACAGGGCCGCCGCCGTCGCCGCATCGGCGGGCGAGGCGCCGCACTCCTCCTCGAGGAACGCCTGCACGTCCTCGACGGGCAACGGGGGGAGGCGGATCTGCAGCGACCGCGACCGGATCGTGTCCAGGAGTCTGCCGGGCCGGCTCGACGTCAGGACGAACCGAGTCCCGGCGGGCGGCTCCTCCAGGAGCTTGAGCAGTGCGTTGGCGGCCGCTTGGCTCGACTCCTGCGGCACCAGGTGCTCGGCGTCGCCGACCACGAAGATCTGCTCTTCGCCCTCCGCCGGCCTCCGGTGGGCCCGGTCGCGAATCGCGCGGACGGCGGCCAGGTAGATGCCGTGGACGCCGGCGGGGGAGGGGGGACGGAGCGGCTGGGCGCGCAGCTCGGCGAGCCTCTCGTGGCGCTGCGCCTCGAGGATCTCGGTCTGCCTGGCGGGCGTGGCGGCCCGCTTCGGCCGCGGCAGGGGAAAGTGCCAGTGGACGTCCGGGTGCTCGAGGCGCCGGATGCGCAGACAGTCGCGACAGCGGCCGCAGGGCTTCTCCGGCGCCGTGCACAGTCGGGCCCGGGCGATCCAGTGGGCCAGCGACTGCTTCCCCGTTCCCGGCGGACCGTGGATCAGAACGGTCGCCGGCAGGGCGCCTCGGGCGAGAGTGCGAGCGAGAGCCGTCCGGAGTTCCTCGTGTCCGCGAAAGGCGGGCGCTTCGCGCCGCTCGGCGGGCGCGGGCGCGCTGCTTCGCTTCGGTGCCATGGCGATGAACATGGTCCGCTTCCGAAGGGCCGACAAGGCCTCCTGTGGGCGGCGCGACTTCCGCGCTCGCTTCCAGCGAGCGGCAGTCGGGATCGGTCGCTAAGGGGATGTCCCCGAGGCCGCGGAGCGTCGAGCGGCGAGGCGCGCCGCGAGCAGGATCGCCCGGATCGTCGATCCGGGGTCGGCGACGTCCCGGCCCGCGATGTCGAACGCCGTGCCGTGGTCGGGCGACGTGCGCACGAACGGCAGCCCGACGGTCGCGTTGACGCCGACGCCGAAGGCCGCCGTCTTGAAAGCGGCCATGCCGACGTCGTGGTAGGGCGCGACGACGGCGTCGAACTCGCCGCCGAACGCGCGGGCGAAGACGGTGTCGGCGGGGAAGGGGCCGCTCGCGGACGCGGAACCGCGCGCCAGCGCGCGGAGCGCCGGCGCGTAGACGTCGCGCTCCTCCGTCCCGAACAGGCCGTCGTCCGACGCGTGCGGATTGAGCGCGCAGAGCGCGATGCGGGGGGCTTCGACGCCCCAGTCGTCTCGCAGCGCGCGCTCGAGAAGGCGGGTCTGCGAGACCAGCAGCTCCTCGGTGACCAGCTCCGGCACGCGGGCCAGCGGGACGTGCACGGTGGCGAGCAGCACCCGCTTGGGCGGCCCGACGCGGCGGCCGGCGACGTCGAGTCCCTCGTCGCACATCAGCATTCCGACCTCGGGCGCGCCGGCCAGCGCCATGAACGTCTCCGTGTGGCCGGGGAGGTACCCGGCCTCGAGCAGGGCCGGCTTGTGGACCGGGCCCGTGACGACGGCGTCCGCGCGGCCGCCGAGGGCCAGGCGGGCGGCCCGCTCGATCGCCAGCCCGGCGGCCCGCCCGGGCGTCGCGCGGGAAGCGTCGACGGCGTCGAAGTCGGCCAGCCCCGAGAATCGATCCCGAAACTCGGGCGGTCCGATCGCGAGCGCGCTCAGGGCGGGAGCGTCCGGGGCGTCGTCGCCGGAGGGCGGCACGCGGCTCGTCAGGGCTCGAAGCGCCTTCTCGACCACCTCCGGCCCCACCCCCCCGGGGTCGCCCAAGGTGACGGCGACGCGGACCGGACGGCGAGCGGCGATCACGCGGGCGCCACGACGCGGCGCGGCGGACGTCCCGAGCGTCAACCGATCCGTCGGACGTAGGTCCTAGCCCTCTCGCGATCGAGCAGGGCGTCGCGCCGCTTCCGTTGCGTCAGGCTGGCGCGCACCTGGAGCTCGAGGTCCTCGAAGGTGTACTCGCCCGCCTCGCGGACCTCGAGGATCTCGAGGACGGCGAAGCGCTCCTGGTCCCGGTAGGTGAACTGGATCGGACCGGCGATCTCGCCGGGTTCGCTTCGGGCCAGCGCGGCCACGTACGCCGGCGCGAGGATCTGCGCGACCTGCGCCCGCGGGACCGTGGCGGAGTCGGGCAGGCTGGGGTCGTGGTATTCGTCGACGAGCGACTGGAAGTCGCGCTCCTCGGCCAGGGCGAAGATCTCCTCGGCCAGTCGTCGCGTGCGCGCGACGTCGGCCGGAGTCACCTCGGGACGGACGAGAATGTGGCGGGCCTTGCGCTCCGCGAAACGCACCCGCTCGACCAGCACGATGTGGTAGCCGAAGATCGTCTCGATCACGTCGCTGACGGAGCCCTCGAGCAGGGAGAAGGCCGCGTCCTCGAACTCCTCGGCGAAGCCGCCGCGCCGAAACCAGCCGAGATCGCCGCCCGCCGCCGCGGAGCCGGGGTCCTGGGAGTGCTCCGTCGCCAGCGTCGCGAAGTCCTCTCCGGCGCGTGCGCGCTCGAGGAGACCTTCGATCTTCAGGCGGGCGGCGGCCTTCGCCGAGTCGGACGCCTCGGCGGTCAGGAGCACCTGCTTGAAGGCGACGGTGGCCGGGCGCCGCTGGATGTCGCTTCGGCCGGCCTCGAAGTGCTCGCGCAACTCCGCTTCCGTCACCTCGACCGCGCCCTGGTCGCCGTGCTTGCTCATGTACAGCTGCACGAGCTGTTCGCGCGCGATCTGCGCCCGAACGGTCTCGCGGTAGCTCTGGACGGACCGGCCCTCCGCCTGGAGCGCCCGCTCCATCTCGGCGCGGCTCCCGAACCGGCTCTCGACGTCGGCCATGTGCGCCTGCAGCGCGTCCTCGACGCGGGCGTCGTCGACCTGCAGCAACGTGTCCCGAGCGGCCGCCTGGATCAGCAGCTGCATCTCCACCAGCTGGTCCAGCAGGTCCTCGCGAAACTCTTGCCACTCCTCCGTTTCGGGCTCCGGCGCGGGCCGGTTCGCAGCCCGCCACTGCAGCTCCAGCTCCATGACCTCGGAGTGCAGAATCGCGGAGTCGCCCACGATCGCCATCACGTGATCGATCCGCTCGGGCCGCTGCGCCGTCGCCGGGCCGCCGGCGCCCAGCGACCAGCAGAGCCCGGCGAGCGCGGCGACCGCAGACAACCGCGCCGACCCGAAGAACTCCGGTCCCATGGTCCCTCCCGAAAATCGAAGTCCCTTCAGCGCCGTCGCGAGTCCGAGCGCCGACGCGCTTCGCCGCGAGCGCGCGCTCGCGGCTGCGGCGTCGCCGGCCGACCAGGGCCCGCTCGGACGCTCAAATGTAGCCGTTCGCGGGTGCGGGCGGCTGCGCGCTCGCGCCATCGCTAGGCCTCGACGCGCGCCGAAGCGCCGCCGGTTCTCCGGTCCGGCGAGCCTCCGCGAAATCGGCGACGCTGGACGCGAAGCGGCGGATGGCCGCCGGCGCCTTGGGCCCGCGCTCCCGTGGTTGCGCGGGCGCGGGAATCCGAGGCACCTTGGTTCATGCGCAAATTCGCCACCGCCGGCCCGGTCGTCCCGGAAGAGCACTACTGCGTCCCGCCTCTCGACCGTGTGAACCTGGACGAAATCCTCTCCCTGGTTCGCGACAAGTCCTACTTCGTCCTGCACGCGCCCAGGCAGACGGGAAAGACCTCCGTCTTGTTCGCGCTGCGCGACCTGCTCAACGGCGGAGAAGCGGGCGAGTACCGGTGCGCCTACGTCAACGTCGAGCGCGCACAGGCCGCGCGCGAAGACGCGGGTCGGGCGATGGGGGTCATCGCGTCGGGAATCGCCCAGGAAGCGGAGGACGTGTTCGGCGACGACGCGACGGCTCGAGCCGCGCGCGAGCTCGACACCTACCGACGACCGGACGCCGTGCTCGACGATCTTCTGCGAATCTGGTCGCGCGCCGCCCCGGAGCCGTTGGTGCTGCTGATCGACGAGATCGACGCGCTGGTGGGCGACACGCTCGTGTCGGTGATGCGACAGCTCCGGGAGGGCTACGCGCGCCGCTCGGTGGGATTCCCTCACAGCGTGGTGCTGTGCGGAGTGCGGGACGTGCGCGACTACCGGATGCGCGCACATGCCGAGAGGGAAGTGATCGCGGGCGGCAGCGCGTTCAACATCAAGGCGGAGTCGCTCAGGCTGGGCGACTTCACGCGCGGCGAAGTCGAGACTCTGCTCGGACAGCACACGGCCGAGACCGGCCAGGCGTTCACGCCGCGGGCGATCGCGGCGGTGTGGGAACAGACGCGGGGTCAGCCGTGGCTGGTCAATGCGCTGGGCAAGCAGCTGTGCTTCTCGGCGGGGAGGCTGCGGGAGCGCAGCGGCCCCATGGAGGAGCGGGACGTCTTCGACGCGCGCGAGGCGCTGATCCTGCGTCGCGACAGCCACCTGGACCAGCTGCTCGACAAGCTGCGCGAGCCCCGGGTGAGGCGCGTGATCGAGCCGTTGCTGAGCGGGGAGGAAGGCGACTACGACGCACGCGACTTCGAGTACGTGCGCGACTTGGGACTGGTCGCTCCGGGCCCCGGCTTGGAAGTCGCCAACCCCATCTACACAGAGGTGCTTCCGCGGGAGTTGACGTCCATCCTGGAGCAACGGATCGCGTCGCAGGAGCAGGAGACGGCTTGGTACGCGCGTCCCGACGGGACCTTGGACATGGACGCGCTGCTCACCGCGTTCCAGGGGTTCTTTCGAAAGAACGCGGAGCGCTGGATTCAGCGCGCGGAGTACAGGGAGGCGGGACCGCATCTGGTGCTGCAGGCGTTCCTGCACCGGGTCGTGAACGGTGAGGGGCGGATCGAGCGGGAGTACGCGCTGGGGAGTCGTCGGGTGGACCTGCTGGTCGCCTGGCCGGTTGGGGGCGAGAGCTGGGAGCGGTTCGTGATCGAGTGCAAGGTGGTGAAGGAGGGTCGGGCGCTCGAGACGGAGATCGAGCGCGGCTTGGAGCAGACGGCGGCGTACATGGACACGAGCGGCGCGGACGCCGGGCACTTGGTGGTGTTCGACGTGCGCGAAGGGAGGAGCTGGGCGGAGAGGATCTACCGGGAGCGGCGCGCGTGGAAGAACGTCCCCGTCACCGTGTGGGGGGCCTGACGGGGCGCCGGGGGACGCGCCCGCTGTTCGGCGCTGGCGGTGGGGCGTTCGATCCCGTCCGGGACTTCGGGCCCTGCACGCTGGAGGTTGCCGAGGAGCGGGAATCCGAGGCACCTTGGTTCATGCGCGATTTCAACACAGCCGGTCCGATGGACGCGGAAGAGCACTACTGCGTCCCTCCGCTCGACCGCGTGAACCTGGACGAGATCCTGTCGTTGGTGCGCAAGAAGCGGTACTTCGTGCTGCACGCGCCCAGACAGACCGGCAAGACGTCCGTCTTGCTCGCGCTGCGCGACCTGCTCAACAGCGGAGAAGCGGGCGAGTACCGGTGCGGCTACGTCAACGTCGAGCCCGCGCAGGCCATGCGCGAGAATCTGGGCGGCGCGATGGAGGCCATCGCGGCGGAAATCGCCTGCGAAGCGGAGGACGTGCTCGGCGACGAGGCCACGGCCCGAGCGGCGGACGAGCTCGACACCTACCGCCGCCCGGCCTCCGCGCTCGGCAAGCTCCTGCGAGCCTGGTCGAAGGCGGCTCCGGAGCCGTTGGTGCTGCTGATCGACGAGATCGACGCGCTGGTGGGCGATGTCCTCGTGTCGGCGCTGCGACAGCTCCGGGCGGGCTACGCGCGCCGTCCGGCGGCGTTCCCGCAGAGCGTGGTGCTCTGCGGGATCCGTGACGTTCGCGACTATCGGCTCCGCGCGGCTTCCGAAAAAGAGGTGATCGCAGGGGGGAGCGCGTTCAACATCAAGGCGGAGTCGCTGCGGCTGGGCGACTTCACGCGCGCGGAAGTCGAGACTCTGCTCGGACAGCACACGGCCGAGACGGGCCAGGCGTTCACGCCGCGGGCGATCGCGGCGGTGTGGGAACAGACGCGGGGCCAGCCGTGGCTGGTCAACGCGCTGGGCAAGCAGCTGTGCTTCTCGGCGGGGCGGCTGCGGGAGCGCAGCGGCCCCGTGGAGGAGCGGGACGTCTTCGATGCGCGCGAGGCGCTGATTCTGCGCCGCGACACGCATCTGGACCAGTTGCTCGACAAGCTGCGCGAGCCCCGGGTGAGGCGCGTGATCGAGCCGCTGCTGAGCGGGGGCGACGGCGACTACGACCCGCACGACTTGGACTACGTGCGCGATCTGGGACTGATCGCTCCGGGTCCGGACGTGGAAGTCGCGAATCCCATCTACGGAGAGGTGCTGCCGCGGGAGTTGACGCGGGCGTTGCGGTCGAGCATGCCGCGGCAGGAGACGGCGTGGTACACGCGTCCCGACGGAACCTTGGACATGGATGCGCTGCTGGCGGCGTTCCAGGGGTTCTTTCGCGAAAACGCGGAGAGCTGGATCCAGCGCGCGGAGTACAGGGAGGCGGGACCGCATCTGGTCCTGCAGGCGTTCCTGCACCGGGTCGTGAACGGCGAGGGGCGAATCGAGCGGGAGTACGCGCTGGGGAGTCGCCGGGTGGATCTGCTCATCGCCTGGCCGGCCGGGGGCGACGGCTGGGAGCGGTTCGTGATCGAGTGCAAGCTGGTGAAGGAGGGCCGGGCGCTCGAGACGGAGATCGAGTGCGGGCTGGAGCAGACGGCCGCCTACATGGACACGAGCGGCGCGGACGCCGGGCACCTGGTCGTGTTCGATGTCCGCGCGGGCAGGAGCTGGGCGGAGAGGGTCTACCGGGAGCGGCGCGCGTGGAAGGACGTCCCCGTCACCGTGTGGGGAGCCTGACGGGACGCCAGAGGACGCGCCCGCTATTCGGCGCTGGCGGCGGGGCGTTCGATCCCGTCCGGGACTTCCGGCCCTGCACGCTGGAGGTTGCCGAGGAGCGGGAATCCGAGGCACCTTGGTTCATGCGCGATTTCAACACAGCCGGTCCGATGGACGCGGAAGAGCACTACTGCGTCCCTCCTCTCGACCGCGTGAACCTGGACGAGATCTTGTCGTTGGTGCGCAAGAAGCGGTACTTCGTGCTGCACGCGCCCCGGCAGACGGGCAAGACTTCCGTCCTGCTCGCGCTGCGCGACCTGCTCAACGGCGGAGAAGCGGGCGAGTACCGGTGCGGCTACGTCAACGTCGAGCGCGCACAGGCCGCGCGCGAGGACGCGGGTCGGGCGATGGGGGTCATCGCGTCGGGAATCGCCCAGGAAGCGGAGGACGTGTTCGGCGACGACGCGACGGCTCGAGCCGCGCGCGAGCTCGACACCTACCGCCGACCGGACGCCGTGCTCGACGATCTTCTGCGAATCTGGTCGCGCGCCGCCCCGGAGCCGTTGGTGCTGCTGATCGACGAGATCGACGCGCTGGTGGGCGACACGCTCGTGTCGGTGATGCGACAGCTCCGGGAGGGCTACGCGCGCCGCTCGGTGGGATTCCCTCACAGCGTGGTGCTGTGCGGAGTGCGGGACGTGCGCGACTACCGGATGCGCGCACATGCCGAAAAGGAAGTGGTCGCGGGCGGCAGCGCGTTCAACATCAAGGCGGAGTCGCTCAGACTGGGCGACTTCACGCGCGCGGAAGTCGAGACTCTGCTCGGACAGCACACGGCCGAGACCGGCCAGGCGTTCACGCCGCGGGCGATCGCGGCGGTGTGGGAACAGACGCGGGGTCAGCCGTGGCTGGTCAATGCGCTGGGCAAGCAGCTGTGCTTCTCGGCGGGGAGGCTGCGGGAGCGCAGCGGCCCCATGGAGGAGCGGGACGTCTTCGACGCGCGCGAGGCGCTGATCCTGCGTCGCGACAGCCATCTGGACCAGCTGCTGGACAAGCTGCGCGAGCCCCGGGTGAGGCGCGTGATCGAGCCGTTGCTGAGCGGGGAGGAAGGCGACTACGACGCACGCGACTTCGAGTACGTGCGCGACCTGGGACTGGTCGCGCCGGGCCCCGGCTTGGAAGTCGCCAACCCCATCTACACAGAGGTGCTTCCGCGGGAGTTGACGTCGATCCTGGAGCAACGGATCGCGTCGCAGGAGCAGGAGACGGCTTGGTACGCGCGTCCCGACGGGACCTTGGACATGGACGCGCTGCTCACCGCGTTCCAGGGGTTCTTTCGAAAGAACGCGGAGCGCTGGATTCAGCGCGCGGAGTACAGGGAAGCGGGGCCGCATCTGGTGCTGCAGGCGTTCCTGCACCGGGTCGTGAACGGCGAGGGGCGGATCGAGCGGGAGTACGCGCTGGGGAGTCGGCGGGTGGATCTGCTCGTCGCCTGGCCCGTCGGGGGCGGGGGCTGGGAGCGGTTCGTGATCGAGTGCAAGCTGGTGAAGGAGGGTCGGGCGCTCGAGACGGAGATCGAGCGCGGCTTGGAGCAGACGGCGGCGTACATGGACACGAGCGGCGCGGACGCCGGGCACCTGGTGGTGTTCGACGTGCGCGAAGGGAGGAGCTGGGCGGAGAGGATCTACCGGGAGCGGCGCGTGTGGAAGGACGTCCCCGTCACCGTGTGGGGAGCCTGACGGGGCGCCCAGGCTTAGTCGCGCTCCCGAACTGGACCGGGCGCTTCGATTCCAGGCATCCGCAAACGACGCGACGGGTCAGCCAAGTCGGATTGGTTCATCAGAGAGGAACCGGCGCCCCGTCTCAAGACTCGTTGCCCCGCGGAAGGCGCTTTCGACGCCAACCGGCGTGCGGGCCCCGACGTCCGGCAACGCTCGCGCCGAAGAGTCCGGCGATTCGCTTGTACCGCGAATGGTCCCGGGGTACATTGACCGCACCCTTTTTTCGGGCGCCCTCGTTCGGCCCCCGATCGCTCGTCCCCACCGCAAGGAACACGGAGGACTATGGAGAACACACGTCAATTGAATCCCCCCCCTGTCGGCGCGCTCGCCCGGGTCCGATCCTGGCCCGCCGCCGCGCTCGCGGCGCTGGCGCTCGCCGCCGCGCCGGTCGAGGCGCAGGAGCGCGGCACGGTCGCGGGCACGGTGTTCGACGCCGGCACGATGGCGCCGATCGAGGGTGCGCAGGTCTCGATCGAGGGGACCGCCTTCGGCGCGCTCGCCAACGCCGAGGGCCGCTTCGCCATCCTCAACGTGCCCGCGGGCGCGCACCGGGTGCGCGTGAGCTTCATCGGCTACGGCCCCCAGACGGTCGACGTCACGGTCCAAGCCGGCGGCGTCGCCGAGGCGAACTTCGAGATCTCCGCCTCGGCGCTCCAGCTCGACGGCATCGTCGTGACGACGACCGGCCAGCAGCGCAAGCGCGAGCTCGGCAACGCGGTGGGCGAGATTTCCGCCGCCGAGGTCGTCGAGATCGCTCCGGTCAACAACATGGCCGACCTGATCCAGGGCCGCTCGGCCGGAGTGCAGGTCTTCAACTCGGCCGGCACCTCGGGCGTCGGCTCGCGGATCCGCATTCGGGGATCGAGCTCGATCTCGCTGTCCAACGATCCGCTGATCGTGGTAGACGGCATCCGCTTGGACAACCGGCAGAGCGGTCTCGGTGCGGGCGGACAGGAGTCGTCCCGACTGGACGACATCAACGTCGAGGACATCGAGTCGATCGAGATCGTCAAGGGGCCCTCCGCCGCGACGTTGTACGGCACGGAGGCCGCGAACGGGGTGGTCCGCATCACCACCAAGAGCGGTATGCCGGGCGAGACGCGCTGGAACGTGTGGGTCGAGGGCGGCATGCTTCAGGAGCCCAACACCTATCCGCTCAACTACGCGGGGCTGGACGCGGCGGGCGGCCGGTACGCGCGGGCCTGTCGACTCAACGAGGTCGCCAACGGGCTGTGCAACCAGACATCGGTCGAGTCCTACCAAGTGCTCCACGACCCGGAGCTGTCGCCCATCGACGACGGGAGCCGGGGCCAGATCGGGATCTCCGTGAGCGGGGGCACCGAGAGCATCAACTACTACGTCGCGGCCGAGATCGAGGACGAGACGGGCCCGTATTCGCTGCCGCAGGCCGACCGCGAGGACCTCGAGGAGCGAGGGGTTCCGATTATCGACGAGGTCGAGCGTCCTAACCAGATCGAACGCAAGAACCTGAGGGTCAACCTCAACAGTCAGATCGCCGACAACGCGACGGTGGGACTGAGGCTTTCTTACCTGGACAGCCACTTCGCCTACATGGGCAACGACAACAACTCCTTCGGGTTCCTGCCCAGCGCCTTCTTCGGAGGCTCGAACCCGGATCGGGCCTGGGGATTCCAGCGCCCGGCCCAGCTCTTCGGCCGCACCTTCTACCAGGACGTGCAACGGTTCACGGCGGGCGCGACGGCGACGTTCGACCCCTTCGAGTGGCTGACCGCGCGGGCGACGGGCGGGGTGGACTACTACAACCTCTACGACGTGTCGTTCTTCGCGCGCGACATCGGCGTCCCGGGCGACAGCAACCGCGGACGGAAGGACACCGACTACACCAACCAGTGGCAGTACACGCTCGACGCGAGCGGCACGGCGTCGTTCGACCTGACCGAGTCGCTGACGTCGCGCTCCACTGTGGGCGTGCAGTACTTCGAGAACCAATACACGGGCACGGACGCGTGGGGGATCGACATCGTGAACGGCGCCTCGTCGATCGGCGCCGCGGCCGAGACCTTCTCCAGCGAATTCCACGTCTGGGAAAAGACCGCCGGACTGTTCGTCGACCAGCAGATCGGCCTGAACGATCGTCTCTTCGTCACCGCGGCCGTGCGCGCGGACGACAACAGCGCCTTCGGCCAGGACTTCGACCTGATCTACTATCCCAAGGCCAGCGTCTCCTGGGTGGCGTCCGAAGAGAGTTTCTTCCCGGAGATCGGCTTCTTGGACCAGCTGCGCGTTCGCGGCGCCTGGGGTCGCTCCGGTCTGCAGCCCGGAAGCGACGACGCGATCCGCACGCTGTCGGCGAATGCGATCACCACGCCCGGCGACGAGACCGGATCCGGCGTGTCGATCGGGAACATCGGCAACAACCTGCTCGAGCCAGAGAAGTCCAGCGAGCTCGAGCTGGGCCTGGACGCGGAAATCTTCGGGGGTCGCGGCGGCATCGAGTTCACCTACTACGACAAGCGCACCAACGGGGCCCTCATCACGGTGCCCCTGGCGCCGTCGCTGGGCGCGAGCGCCAGCCGGTGGATCAACATCGGCGACGTGCAGAACAAGGGGTACGAGGTCGCCGTGAACGCGTCCGTCCTGGACCTGGAGAACTTCGGGTGGGACGTCACGCTGTCCGGTTCCGTCAACCGCAACGAGCTGCTGAGTCTGGGGGAGGGGACGGAGCCGATCGGGTCGCAGACCCGCTTCGTGCCTGGATATCCGCTCGGCGGACAGTGGGCCGAGCGAATCGAGAGCTGGGCCGACGCGAACGGCGACGGCATCATCACGGCGGGCGAGATCGTCGTCGGCGATAGCCTGGAGTACATCGGACCGGGGGCGCCGACCCGCCAGTTGACGGTGTCCACGAACGTGAGAATTCTGGACCGCTTGAGCGTCTACGGCCTGCTCGACTACCGGGGCGACTACATCGCCTACAACAACACCGAACGCTTCCGGTGCCGCTTCCGGCTGTGCGGCGCGCTGGTCGATCCCGCGACCCCGCTCGAGGAGCAGGTCCGGGCCGTGGCCTCGCTTCTGCACCCCAGCCAGACCGTCTGGGGGTACATGGAAAAGGGCGACTTTGTGAAGCTGCGCGAGGTGTCCGTGCGCTTCGATCTGCCCGAGACGCTCACGAGCCGCATCGGATCGTCCAGGGGCTCGCTCTCCCTGACGGGCCGCAACCTCGGCACCTGGACCGACTACACGGGGATGGACCCCGAGATCAACTGGAACGGATCGGGAGACAACTTCGGCATCTCGGAGTTCCTGACCCAGCCGCCGGTGCGCTACTACATGCTGCGCCTCAACTTCGCCTTCTAGAGGGAGACCGATCATGAAATCGAGCAACAACGGATTGGTCGGGCGCGCTCTCGCGGGGATGCTGGCGGTGTTCGCCGTGGCCGCGTGCGACACGGACCGACTCCTCGAGGTCGTCGATCCGGACATCGTGACCCCGGCCGACGTGGTGGGGGCCAAGGGGGCGGAGCTCTACTGGGCCGGCGCCGTCGGCCTGTTCGCGGGCGCCTACTCCAGCGGCGGCGGCGGTCAGGTCGTCTACAGCGGCATGCTGGCCGACGAGTTTCACCTTTCCGGCACGTTCCCGACGCGCAACGAGGTCGACCGCAGGGAGATGGACGACCGCAACGGCACGCTGCTGGGCCAGTACCGAAACCTGCACCGCTCCCGGGTCGGCACCAAGAACGCCGCCGAGCGGATGGCCGAGCTGCTGCCGGGGGACGTGCGCATCGCCGAAATGTGGAACCTGAACGGCTACTCGAACCTCTTCTTCGCCGAGAACTACTGCTCGGGCGTTCCCTTCAGCGACACGCCCAACGAAGGCGACATCGTCTACGGCGAACGGCAGACGACGGAAGAGGTGCTCGCTACGGCGGCGACCAGCTTCGGCGCGGCCGAGTCGGCCGCCGCCGGCGACGGGGACCAACGGAGCCTGGCGGCGATGGGCACGGCGCGGGTGCGCCTCAACCAGGGCGACTACGCCGGGGCGGCGAGCGCGGCGTCCGCAGTACCCGCCGACTGGACGTACAGCGTGCGGAGCAAGCAAGGCGGTACGGCCGCACAGCGGAACGCCGTCTTCGAGTTGAATCATCGACAGCGCCGCTGGTCGCTGTCCGACGCCGAGGGCGGGAACGGCGTCGCGTTTCGCTCGGAGGCCGACTCCCGGGTTCCCTTCGAGGACTCGGGCGGCACGGGCTTCGACGAGGAGACGCAGCTGTTTCACCAGCTCAAGTACGACTCGGAGGAATCCGACGTCGTGCTCGCCAGCGGCGTCGAAGCGATGCTGATCAAGGCCGAGCACGAACTGAATTCGGGCGGCCCGTGGCTCGAGACCCTGAACGCATTGCGCGCCGACGTCGGCCTGGACCCGCTCGCGGACTCGGGCGGCGACCTCAAGGCGAACGCTCGGGTGCTGTTCGACGAGCGCGCCCGCTGGCTGTTCGGCACTGGGCAGCGGCTGGGCGACCTGCGTCGTTTGGTGCGCCAGTACGGATTCTCGCCCGACGAGGCGTTCCCGTCAGGAGCTTTCTTCAAGGGCGGCGTCTACGGGACGGACGTGAACTTCCCGATCCCGTTCGAGGAACACGAGAACGAGGCGCTTTCGGGACTCGAGGGACAGGCGCTGTGCCTTAACCGAGGCGCCTGACGTTTGCGGATCGACCGACCGGGAGTTCGATCCCCGGCGGTTGACCCCGCAGAGGCCGGAAGATGGACTTGGGGGCGTCCCGTTCACGCGACGGGGCGCCCCCGCATCGTTGTCCGATCTCGCGGAAGATTCGTCCGAGTCGCAGCCTCGAATCGGTCGCGGGAATCCAGCCCGGGCGTCCTCCCGCCTGCGAGGCGGCGCCGACTCTTTGGACGCGCGCGGGAAGCTCCCGCCGACGGTGCGAGCGACCGTCGTCGCCTCCTCGCCGTTTTGTTTGAGTAACGCCAATCCGAGGTGCCCCTCCGCCACTGGACGGCCGCCGGGGTGGACGGCCAGACGAACGTCGCTGGCGGGGGCCAACCACCCCCACCGATCAGCAAAGCGGCGCTCGTTCAGGGCGACGCCCGTGTACGTGCCTGGGCGCACGGACGGGGCAAGATGCACGGCAACCGACGTCATCGGTCGCCTCGGGTGCACGGGGGATTCCACGACGCTCCAAGAGGCAGCGGCTCCCGCGCCTCTACTCCCCTGGAGGCATGCCTGCGGCGCACCGCCATTCCACACAAAACCGCGAGGAGTCCCGTCGTCTCGCTGGCCGTCCCCGGCCGGTCGAGTCTTCGTCAGCTCTCGCCGGCGGCCTTCGTCCGGATCAGAATGACGCCGTCGCCGGCGTCCGTCCCGTAATAGGTGCTCGCGTGAATGCCGCTTAGGACCTGAATTCTATCGATGTTCGCGGCCGGCAGGGCGTCCAGCACGCCGAGGTCGCGCACCCGGACTCGGTCCAGGTAGATCGGCATGTCTTCGCTTAGCGCGATGCTCGAGAAGCCGCGCCGGTGCACCCGAGCGGGCGCGCCCGAGGACGTCTCTCCGAAGTCGGCGTAGCGAACCGTGCGTCGCAGCGCCTCCCACATCGTCGAGGCTTCCGTTTCCGCGATGCGCTCCTGCGTGATCACCGTCCCGGCTTCGGCGTCGGGCAGCGCCGAGCGCGGCCGAATGCCGCACCCTGCCGATAGCGCGACGAGCACGGCAACGAGTGCCCGCCTCATCGGGAGGGCTCCTCTCGGATGCGCCGAACGGTGGCCCGGACGGCAGCGTCGTCGACGCGCCAGTCGCTCCCGTTCCTCAGCAAGAGGACGACCCCGCCCAGCGGAACCAGTTCGCGTCGGCCCGAGACGATGTCCGCGATCGCCGCCTCGACCCGGTCGGTGGCGCCGCGAGCCGCCCCGGAGTCTGCGCGCTCGGCTCCGGTGGAGTCCGGCTCGACCTCTCCTCCGTCCGTCCGGGCCAGCAGCCCGACGGCGGCGGCGCGATCTCGAACGAGAGCGCGAAGTTCGGCGCGGACGGAGTCGGCCTGCTCGGGCGTCGGCTCGACGCCGCGCGCGCGCGCCTCGGCCAACAGAAGTTCTCGTCGGGCGAGACTCGTCAGCGCCGCGTCCAGATCGTCGAAGCTGGCGGTCGCCACGTCCCGGGCGAATCCCGGCCCGGAACGCCGAATGACCGCCAGCAAGTCGCCGGCCGAGTAGGCGCCGTCCGTCCACGTCGCGAGCGGCTGTTCGGCCGCGGCGCTGGACAGTCGCCGAGGCGACCGTTCGGCCAGCGCTCGGGCGCGCTCCCGCGCGCCCGGCTGGACGCGGATCCGGCGCATCGAGTCCAAGCGCACCAGGTAGTCGGCTTCGGCCGAGTCCCTGCGCTCCCGCTGAAGCCGGCGTCGGAAGTCCTCGCCGGCGTCCGCGAGCGAGGGCGCCTCCACGGCGTCCAGGCGCACCAAGTGGTATCCGAGCTCGGTCGCGACGGGATCGCTCGTCTCTCCGGGCTCGAGCGCGAAGACGGCCGAGTCGATGGGGGCGAGCATCTCGCCTCGGGCGAACGTGCCCATGCGGCCGCCCCTCGAAGCGCTGCCCGGGTCGCCGCTGTGCCGCGACGCCATGGCCGAGAAGCTGGCCCCCCGGACCAGCTGGGCGCGCAGGTCGCTCGCCGTCGCCCGCACGCTGTCCCGTTGCCGCGTCGTCGCGCTCGGCGGAAAGCGCAGCAGGATCTGCGAAGCCGTCGCCCGGGCGCCCGGCAGGTCGGCGGCGAAGCGCCTCGCGAGCTCTTCGGCCGACACGGAGGTGTCGACGTCGACGACCCGGTTCAGGAGCCGCCGCACCGTCAAGTCGTCCAGGGCCGGACCGGCGAGATCGTCGACGTCCAGCGACTCGAGCGAATCGTCGGCCAGCAGGTGGGCCGTCAACAGCGTGTAGTCGACCCAGAGCTCGGCGACGGCGCGAACCACCTGCGTGTCCGCCGCCACGGCGCTGTGCGACGCGATCAGGCGGGCCGCGTCGTCGACCTCGAGCCGACGGTCGCCCGCCTGCGCGAGCGGCTGCGGGCCGCACGCCGCCGAAAGAGCCGCCGCGAACGCCGCGGCCCGCCGTCCCCGACTCTTGGCGGGGCGCCGCGCGCGGACGGGTCTTGGGCGGCCCGACGTCATCGTCCGTTCGCCCGGACGCTCCCGTCCCGTGCGCCGTCCGCCGCGCCGATCGCCTCCTCTTCGTCCGGAACGCCGGCGTCGCGCCTCAGCGCGTCCATCGCGCCGACCGTCGCGTCGACCAGCCCGTCCGCGTCCTGGCACTCGAACTCGAGGGAAAGCGGCGCGATCCGGATCACGTCGACGCGAACGTCCGACTCTCGAACGACGTCGCCGAGGGCCGACATGCGCGGCACGACGTCGGAGCGGAAGGCAACGCGCGCTCGGGCGCCGCTCACGCGGATGCGCGCCACGCCGGAGCCCCGCCCGACGAGGCCCATCAGCGTCTTCTGCAGCAGCCTCTGCGTCTCGGGCGGCGGCCGCCCGTAGCGGTCCGCGATCTCGGCGCGCAGGTCCGCGAGCTCGCGACGGCTCTCGATCTTCGCGAGCCGACGGTAGAAGTGCAGCTTCTGGTGCTGGTCGGCCATGTAGCTGTCCGGCAGATAGGCGCCGTCCTCCATGCTCACGTCCGGCCGCGGGAGCTTGCGGGGATCGGGTCCGTCCCGCATCCGCTTCAATGTATCGTCCATCATGCGCATGTAGGTGTCGATTCCGACGGCGTGGGCGAAGCCCGACTGGTCTTCGCCCAGCAGATTCCCCGCGCCCCGGACCTCGAGGTCGCGCATCGCGATCCGGTACCCGCTTCCCAGGTCCGTGTAGTGCTCGAGGACCCGGAGTCGCTTGTCCGCCTCGTCGCCGATCCTCTCGGGGACCACCAGGTAGCAGTAGGCCCGTCGGTCCCAGCGTCCCACCCGACCTCGGATCTGGTAGAGCTGGGACAGCCCGAAGCGATCGGCGCCGGACACGATCAGCGTGTTCGCGTTGGCCACGTCGAGGCCGTTCTCGATGATCGCGGAGCAGACCAGCACGTCGGTCTCGCCGCCGGCGAAGCGCGTCATCGCCGCGTCGAGCGCCGCGGCCTGCATCTGGCCGTGCGCCACGTCCACGCGAGCGCCCGGCATCAGGCCGCGGACCCGGGCGGCCGCCGACTCGATGGTCGCGACCCGGTTGTGGAGGAAGAAGACCTGGCCGCCCCGGTCCAGCTCCCGCTGGCACGCCTCGGCGATCAGCCGGTCGCTCCAGGGGACGACGTGGGTCGCGACGGCCATGCGATCCCGGGGCGGCGTGCGGATCAGCGACAGGTCGCGGATCCCGACCAGCGACATGTACAGCGTTCTCGGGATCGGCGTCGCCGTCAGCGTGAGGACGTCCACCGCGGCGCGAAGGCGCTTCAGGCGATCCTTCTGCCGCACGCCCAGGCGCTGCTCCTCGTCGACGATCAAGAGCCCCAGATCCTTGAACTCGACGTCGCGCGAAAGGACGCGATGCGTCCCGATCGCGACGTCGGTCGTCCCGTCCTTCAGGCCGGCCAGCGTCTCGCGCTGGCTCGCCGCCGAATCGAAGCGCGACAGCGACCGGACGACGACCGGGTAGTCGGCCAGGCGGTCGCCGAAGGTCTTGACGTGCTGGGCCGCCAGCACGGTCGTCGGCGCCAGCACGGCGACCTGCTTGCCGTCCTGGACGGCCTTGAAGGCGGCCCGCACGGCCACTTCGGTCTTCCCGTATCCGGCGTCGCCGCAAACGAGCCGGTCCATGACCCGCGGCGACTCCATGTCGCGCTTGACGTCCTCGACGGCCCGCCGCTGGTCCGGCGTGTCCTCGTAGAGGAACGCCGACTCCATCTCTCGCTGCCATCGCGTGTCGGGCGAGTACCGATGGCCTCCTCCGGCCTTGCGGGTGGCGTACAACTCGAGCAGCTCGGCCGTCAGCTGGCGGATCGCCGCCTCGGTCTTCCGCTTGAGGTTCGTCCAGCGCCTGCCGCCGATTCGGTGCAGCGCCGGAGGCTTGTCGTCGGGATGCGCGCCGACCCAGCGCTCGACTTTGTCCAGGCGGTAGACGGGAATGCGCAGGACCTCGCCGCCGCCGTACGCCACGACCAGCGCCTCGATCGACTCGCCGCCGATCGTCACGCGCTCGAGCTTCTTGAACCGGCCGATGCCGTGGTCCATGTGCACGACGTAGTCGCCGGGGTTCAGCTGAGCGAGGCTCTCGAGCGACGCCGCCCCCCGAAAGCGCCGCCGTCGCCGCAGTTTGCGATCCCGTCGGAAGATCTCGTGGTCCGTGAGCACGGCGACGGGCGGGGACGCGTCCGGGAGCCGGAAGCCGCGCGAGAGCGAGCCCACGACGAGGTGGCAGCCCCGAGGCGGGTCGCCCCGGCGATCGCTCAGCAACTCGTCCAGTCGCTTCGCCTGGCCTTCGTTGTCGCAGAGGATCAGCGTCTGGCGGTCCCGGTCCGTCTCGGACTCCGAGAAAGCGCGCAGTCGGCGAACGTCCCGGTCGAACTCGGGCGGGCGCCGCGCCTGGAACACGGCGTCGCCCACGTGCTCCTCGACGAAGGCGATTCGAGCGAACCGGGCCGCGCGCGCCTCGAGCGCCGCGGGATCCAGGAACAGGGCGGAGGCCTCGGTCGCCGGATTGTCGTGCTCGATCGCCTCGCGCCAACGCGCGTCGGCCGCGTCCCAGGTCGACTGGGCTCCGTGCGTCCACGCGTCCGTCCCGACGCCCGCGAGCACGGCGTCGCCGGGCAGGCGGTCGAGGATCGAACAGCGCTCGACCGCGCCGCCGGCCGCGCGGCCCGCCAGCCGAACGGGCAGCACGTCGGCGCGCTCCAGCGCGCTGGTCGAGCGCTGGTCCAGAACGTCGAAGCCCCGAATCGACTCGACCTCGTCGCCCCAGAACTCGATGCGCGCAGGCCCGGCCGCGCCGAAGGAGAACACGTCGACGAGACCGCCTCGAACGGCGTATCGGCCCGCCTCTTCGACCATCGGGGCGCGCGCGAAGCCGCGCGACTCCAGGGCCGCCACGAGGTCCTCCAGGCGCAGCTCGTCGCCGGCGCGCACCGTGTAGCGCAGTTGGGCGACGTCGGCCGGCAGGGGCGCGACCTCCTGCAGGGCCCGCGTCGCAGCCACCATGACCCGGGCCCGGCCGGCCAGTAGCGCCTCGACCGCTTCGACGCGCTGGCCCTCGATCTCGGAATGCGATTCCTCCTGCGCGTCGGGCGCGCCTTCGCGCTGCGGGTACTGCACGGCGACGTCGGCGCCCAGCAGGGTCCCGAGGTCGCTCTCGAGCTCGGCGGCCTCGCGGGGCGACCGCGCCGCCGCGATCCAAAGTCGATTGGGGAGACGGTGGGCGAGTGCGGCGAGCGTCGCCGCCGGGAGCGCGCCCGCGGCCCCGCCGACGGTCAGCGTCCGGCCGGCCGAGGGCAGTTCGCGCAGCAGGCGGGAGAACGCCGGAGCGGACGCGACGGCCTTCGCGACGACGTGCGGTTCCGACCGAGACGTCACGAGACGGCGCCCGGCCTGCGGGAGCGAAGCGGGCGCGAAGCGGCGACGGCCGTCTCCGCGACCAGGAGGACGAGGAGCAGGATCGCGAGCGCGCGCCAGGGCTCGACGCCCCGGCTCGAGCGGAAGATCCGGCTCGGCCACTCGGACGCGTCGTCCGTCACGACCGTCGCGCCGCCCAAGGCGCGGCTCGCTTCGGCGGCCGCGGCCGGCGCGAGATCCGTCTCGGCCGCCGGCGCGTTGACGGGAATCCGCTCGATCACGCTGTCCCCGGCGAGGATCCGGTAGACGCCCGTCGCGGCCGTGGCGAGGAACGGTCGGCCCGGATCGGCGGCGTGCTCGACGCCGTCCGGCGTCGCCACGGCCGTCGCTTGGGCGGGGAGGGGAAGACTCGATCCCGCCAGGATCGGTCCGGCGACCGGTCTCGCCGCCGCGCCGCGCTCGACGGCCCACTCGACGAGCGGGATCATCGCTTCGGAGACGGGCACGCCGCTCGACCGCTGATCCAGAGGGGAGGCGAACAGGACGTAGGACCCCGATTCGTCGGATCCGACCTGGATCCACGGCTCTCCGGTCGAGAGCTCGACCAGCGCCGCGGCGCCCTCGCCGCCGCGCGCTTCGTTCGCGCCTCGCGGCTCGCCCGCCGCCGGCGCTCCCGCGGGGAGGATCGAGAAGTGGCGGCGCACGACGACGCCCTCGATCGGGACTCCGATCTCGCTGCGCGCGATGCGGGCGCCCGATCCCGATCCCGCTTCGTAGCGAAACGGGATGCCGGCGGCGGCCAGGCGTCGGTTGAGGGCGGGGAGAAGAGCCGGATCGGCGCTGGGGACGACGATCGCGGCGCCTCCGAGCCCGCGTCCCTCGACGCCCTCGCCGCCGACGCCGATCACCGTGCGCGCCCGGCCGAGCGCCTCGAGCGTGACGCGCTCGCTCTCGGCCAGCACGGCGAGCGCTTCGCGGAGAAAGAGCGGGGCGGGCCCGACCAGCGCGACGGGCTCCGGGTCGCGGACGGCGACGGAGAAGTGCCGGCGGTCGTCGGCGGCCAGCGGATCGGGGTCGATCTCGACGCGTCCCTGGATCCGGCCCGGCGGAAAGACGCCCAACGGCAGGCGGACCACCGCGCCCGGCGTCGACGTCGCCGCCGCCCGGAGCGCGCCGTCGACGTAGAGGCGCACGCCGACGGTGTCGCCCGCGCGCCCGCCGGCCAGCGCGACGTCGACTTCGGTCGGGCGTCCGGCCAGCGGAGACATGCCGCCGCCGACGCGCACGCTCGCGACGCCTCGGTTCTCCCGAAACGCCGTGGGCTGCGCGAACACCAGGACGGCGACGTCGTCTTCGCCGCCGGGCGGCGGATCGGAAAACGCCGTCGCCTGCAGATCGGTGAAGACGTGCACCTCGCGGTGCGCCAGGTCGCTCTGGCGGACCAGCGCGCGGGCGCGCTCGACGGCCCGGGTCAGGTCGCCGCGCGCGTGGCTCGCCCCGGTCTCGGCGATGGCCCGCAGGGCCTCGCCCGCGCCCCCGGGCGCCGCGGGCAGCCAGGGCGCGCCCGCCCGCACGACCCAGATCGCGTCGTCCGGGCCGGCCGCTTCGACGCTGGCTCGCGCGACGGCCTTGAGCTCGTCGAGCGTTCGGCGCCCGTCCTCGACCAGCGTGGAGCTCATCGAGTTGTCGAGCACCAGGGCCAACGCCGTGGGGTCGTGGCTGCCGCCCTGGCCGGGCAGGTGCACGCGGGCGCCGAGGAGCGCGACGACGAGGACGACGGCCGCCCGCAGGAGCAGCAGCAGGAGCTGCTGGGTTCGGATCTGGCGGGCGTGGTCGCGCTCGGTGCGCAGCAGGTACCGGATCGCCGGAAAGTCGAACGTCTTGCTCTCCTGCCGGTGGAACAGGTGCAGGAGAACGGGCACGAGGACGGCCGCGCCGGCCAGGAGGAACAGCGGGTTGAAGAACCCCATTCAGGGGAGCCTCTGCCGCTTCCAGAGGTAGAGGCGGAGCGCCCGGGACAGCGGCTCGTCCGTGCCGACGGTCGAATACGCGATGCCGCGGCTCGTGAGCGCGGCCGTCCAGTCGGCGATCGCGTCCTCGACGGCCTTTCGGTACTGTCGGCGCATGTCCGCCACCGACACCTGCAGCGAATCCCCGGTCTCGGGATCGACGAACCTCGTCTCGCCCGTCGTGGGCAGATCGCGCTCGCCCGGATCGACCAAGTGGAAGACCAGGACCTCGTGCCCGGTGTGCTGCAGGTAGATCAGCGCCTTGGCCGTCGCCTCGGGGTCGACGAGCATGTCGGAGACCAGGATCACCAGGCCTTTGCGCTTGAGCCGCATGGCCACGCTCTTGATGGCCGACTCCGAGTCCGTGCGCCCGCCGCCCTCGAGCGCGTTCAGGTGCTGCAGGAGCAGGCGCCAGTGCACCCTGCCGCCCCGGGCCGTCGTCTGGCGGACGATCCGCTCGTGGAAGGCCATGAGGCCCACGATGTCGCCCTGGCGGATCAGGATGAGCGCGATCGCCGCGGCCAGGTGCTTGGCGTACCACAGCTTCGAGGGCAGGCGCGCGCGCGACGACCACGCCATCGACTCGCTCACGTCGATGAGCATGTAGGCGCGCAGGTTCGTCTCCTCCTCGTACTGCTTGACGTAGAAGCGGTCGCTCCGGGCGTACATCCGCCAGTCGAGCGTGCGCAGATCGTCGCCGGGCCGATAGGCGCGCAACTCGGCGAACTCGGCCGAGAACCCGCGGTTCGGCGACCGGTGCAGTCCGAGCAGGAAGCCGTGGACCACCTGGCGGGCGACGACGTCGATGCCGCCCAGCTCGGCCAGGGTCTCGGGATCGAGAAGATCCGTGCGCCGGTCCAGGTGGGGCGTCGTCGTTTCGTTGGTCGCCATCGTGTCCTGAATGTGGAGCGACGCATGGGCGGGCGGTAGGGCGGGGGGGCGCGATCGTGGCGCTGGAGCCGGGTTCGCGGGCGGGCGGCCGAAGCGGCGTTCGGCGGCTGGAATCCGCCGTTCGGCCGCCCGCGCCGCTGGGCGACCCGAAACGCCGCTACGGTGGACCGAGGTGTCAACCTGGGGTTGACACCGCTGGATCGACGCTCATTGTCGTCTTGTCGTCGCCAGGGCGCGACCAAGGGGGATCGCCCCGCACCTTGAAGAGGAAGAGCGATGTTCAGCCGCCGGCTTCGGCTCGCACGCGAGCGGGCGGGGCTCTCCATGCGCGCCCTGGCCCAGCGGACGGACCCGAAGATCACGCCGCAGGCCATCGGCAAGTACGAGAAGGGCAAGATGTTGCCGTCGTCGCCCGTGCTCACTGGCCTCGGGCGAGCGCTTGGGGTCTCGCTCGACTTCCTGATGGGCACTCAGGTCGATTCGCTCGACGGCCTCGAGTTCCGCGAGGCCTCCGGGACCTCCGCCAGCGATCGCGCCCGGGCCGAGGTCGCTCTGCTCGACCACCTGGACCGCTTCTTGATGATCGAGGCCGTCCTGGACCTGGAACCGATCGGAGACCCGTTCGCGGGACTTCGGCTGGGCGACGTCGCCACCGAAGAGGAGATCGACCGCGGCGCCGCCCGGCTCCGCGCCTCATGGGGTCTTGGCACGCGCCCGGTGCCCAGCCTGTGCGCACAACTCGAGCGACAGGGGGTCAAGGTCGTCTTGGCCGACCTGCCCGAACGGGTGTGCGGGACGGCGTGCCGCGCCGTGCGAGACGGCGAACCCGTTGCGGAGGCGATCCTGGTCTCGAGCGAGTCGAGCGTGGAACGTCGCCGCTGCACGCTGGCGCATGAACTGGCGCACCGAGTCGTCCGGTGGACGGGTGAACCGAGTGGACTGGATGCGGCCATGAACCGGTTCGCAGGCGCGTTCCTGGTTCCCGAAGATCCCTTGGTCGAGGCGTTCGGGGCGGACCGTGATCGGATCGATCCGCGGGACGTCATCCGCCTGAAGCGGATCTGGGGCGTCTCGGCCGCGGCCATGCTGGTCCGCCTTGGCCAGGTTGGCGCGATGAACTCGCCAGAGGTCGAAGAGGCGTTTCGCACCTTCGCCCGTTCCTGGCGGAGAACGGAACCGAAGCCGATCGGCGCCGGCGAGAATTTCGCCGCGTCCGAAAGGCCCCGGCGCTTCGAGGAGCTCGTTTGGCGTGCGGTCGACGAGCGGATGTACTTGCCGTACCGCGCCGCGGCGCTCCTCGACCAGCCTCTCGAGGCGGTTGAGCGGAAGATCGCGGCTTCAGCTGCCCGTTGACCGATGTCGTCGTCGCTGGAACATCGCGCTTCGTCGAATCGCGCAAGATCGGTTGCGTGCGCTCGCGCGCGGGGTCGGCGCAGAGCAGGGACCCCGCGGGCGCTTCTCCCGTCTTGCGCGGGGGATCAGCCTACGTCGGAAGCGACCGTCGCCCGGTTGCTGCGTCGCGAAGCCGCAGGGTGTCGACGATATGCGCGGCGTCGCCGGACATTCGGACGCAACGGCCAGCGGGCGCCCGGGTGAACGCTTCCGGGCGGACGGCATGCGGACGGCACCCTTGCGCCTCGAGCGCATCGAATCGGGCGTTCGTCTACTCCAGGGATCGCAAGTTGCGCAACGCGTCGTCGGGCAACGGCCGGCCCGTCCGTTCGGCCTCCTTCGCCCGACGCCGAAGCCGCGCCAACCGTTCTCATCATCGCCTGCACCGGGTGGGCGGACGGACGAACGACGATCGTGTCTCGATTTGCGGGCGCCGCTTTCGGAGTGGCGACGTCCGTCGTGTGTGGCAGGCCGCCGCGAACGTCGCCAGCGCCGCCCCGGCCAGGCCGTAGAGCCCTCTCGTCTTCGGTTCGCGCCGCGCGCCTCGATTCCGCAACGGCGCCGTCCCCCCTCGTGACGAGACGCCGGCGCACGCTACGCGTCAAGTCGAATGTCGGGGGGATCGGGTGAATCCCGCCCAGGCTCCGCTCGGGGGTTCGCGGCGCCGCTGCGGGGCACGTCGTTCGGGTGACCCGCCAGCGACAATGATCGACCAGAGAACGCCGCCGCGTCGGACCCGGAGCGTCGCCTCGACGTTGACATCGGCGGATCGATTCCGCTTCGTCACGAGGGACGCGTCAAGGGGAATCGCCGGCGCTGCGGACGCGGGAACCATGAGGGAAGCGATGTTCGACCACCGGCTTCGGGTCGCGCGCGAGCGGGCGGGGCTCTCCATGCGCGCCCTGGCCGGGCGCATGGACCCGAAGGGCACGGCTCGGGAGATCGGCGGTTACGAGGCGGGCGCGACGGCGCCGTCGTCGACCGGGCTCACCGCCCTCGGCCGAGCGCTCGATGTCTCGCTCGATTTCCTGATGGGCGTTCGGATCGACTCGCTCGCCGGCCTCGATTTCCGCAAGGCGCCGCGGACGTCCGTTCGCGATCGCGCCCGAGCCGAGGTCGCCGTGCTCGACCGGCTGGACCGTTTCCTAGCGATCGAGGCCGTGCTGGACCTGGAACCGATCGGCGACCCGTACGCGGGCCTTCGGCTGGGCGACGTCGCCGCCGCCGACCGGATCGACCGTGGCGCCGCACGGCTCCGCGCTTCGTGGGACCTTGGCGCTCGCCCGGTGCCAAGCGTGTGCGAGCGACTCGAGCGACAGGGCGTCAAGGTCGTCTTGGCCGACCTGCCCGAACGGCTGTGCGGGATGGCTTGCAGCGCTCGGCGAGACGGCGAACCCGTTGCGGAGGCGATCCTGGTCTCGAGCGAGTCGAGCGTGGAACGCCTGCGCTTCGTTCTGGCGCGCGAACTCGCGCGCCGGGTCGTTCGGTGGACGGGGGAATCGGGCGCGGGGGCGGAAGCGTCCATGGAGAGGTTCGCCGGCGCGTTCCTGGTTCCCGAGGAGCCCTTGCTCGAGGACGTCGGGGCGGACCGCGATCGGGTCGATCGCGACGAGGTCGTTCGCCTGAAGGAAATCTGGGGCGTTCCGGCCGCGGCGATGCTGGTCCGCCTCGGCCAGACCGGCGCCGTGCGCCCTCGGGCGGTGGACAAGGCGTTCCGCACGTTCGCCCGCTCCTGGCGAAAGACGGAGCCTGAACCGATGGGCGGAGAAGAGAGGTTCGGCGCAGTCGAGAAGCCTCGGCTCTTCGAGTGGCTGGTTTGGCGGGCCGTCGGCGACTGGATGATCTCGCCTTTCCGCGCGGCGTGCCTTCTCGACGAGCCGCTCGAGGCGGTCGAGCGGAAGATCAACGCTGCGGCCGTCCATTGACCGGCGCCGTTGTCGGTGGCGCATCGCGTGCCACGCGCCTTGGCGCCAAGGCGGTCCGGAGCCGTCCCCGGCGACCGGGGCGCGCCGCCTCTGGAGGATCCGGTCGCTCCAAGGCGTCGTTGTGGAGCGTCGCGACATGAGGACGACGCCGCCGTTTCGCGCGGCGACGCTCTGGGGAGGATCCTTCGAGGCGATCGAGTCGGGGGCCTTGGGAGGCGACGCCCGCGCTGAGACGCCGCCCGGCAGCGGCGAGTAGCGACCGTGCGCCTGTCCTGGAACGAGGTGCGGGCGAGGGCGGCGACCTTCGCGCGCGAGTGGGCCGACGCCAGCTACGAGAAAGGCGAGACGCAGAGCTTCTACAACGACTTCTTCGAGGTGTTCGGGGTCCAGCGCCGCTCGGTCGCCCGCTACGAGCAGCACGTGAGCAAGCTCGGCGGCGAGCGCTCGGGCTTCATCGACCTCTTCTGGCCGGGCGTCCTCATGGTCGAGCAGAAGAGCGCCGGGCGGGACTTGGGGCGGGCCTACGATCAGGCCGGGGACTACTTCGACGCGCTGCCCGAGCGCGAGCGCCCGCAGTTCATTCTGGTCAGCGACTTTCGCGCCTTCGAGCTGCACGACCTGGACGAGCGGACGACCGTCTCGTTCGATCTGGCCGATTTTCCTGCCCACGTCGAGGCGTTCGGCTTCGTCCTCGGCGTGACGCCGCGCGCGTTTCGGGACCAGGACCCGGCCAACGTCGCGGCGTCCGAGCTGGTCGGGCGCCTGCACGACGCTCTGGAGGACGCCGGATACGGGGGCCACGACCTCGAGCGGTTCCTAGTGCGCATCGTGTTCTGCCTGTTCGCCGACGACACCGGCATCTTCGAGCGCGACGCCTTCCTCGACCTGGTCGAGGCCCGCACTCGCGAGGACGGATCCGACCTGGGCCCATGGCTGTCGCAGCTGTTCCAGGTGCTGGACACGCCGGAGGAGGGGCGCCAGCGGACGCTGGACGCCGATCTGGCTCGGTTCCCTCACGTCAACGGCGAGCTGTTCGACGGCGCGCTCCGCATCCCGTCGTTCGACGCCGAGATGCGCCGCCGGCTGCTCGACGTGTGCCACTTCGACTGGTCGGGGATCTCGCCGGCGATCTTCGGCGCGCTGTTCCAGTCGGTCATGGACCCGGAGGAGCGCAGGGCGCAGGGCGCGCACTACACGACCGAGAAGAACATCCTCAAGGTCATCGAGCCGTTGTTCCTGGACGATCTTCGCAACGAGTTCATGCGCCTGGCCGCGAGCAAGGGAAGCCGACGTCGAGCCGACCTGCTGCGTTTCCAGCGGAAGCTCTCCGGCCTGAAGTTCTTCGACCCGGCGTGCGGGTGCGGGAACTTCCTCGTCATCACCTATCGGGAGCTGAGGCGACTGGAGATCGAGGTGCTCGAGCAGCTGCGCGGTGTGCAGATGGAGCTCGACGCCACCGTGCTCTCCCAAGTCGACGTCGATCAGTTCTTCGGCGTCGAGATCGACGAGTTCCCGGTCCGGATCGCCGAGACCGCGATGTGGATGATGGACCACATCATGAACAACCAGCTGAGCTTGGCGTTCGGCGAGACCTACGCGCGAATCCCGCTGGAGAAGGCCCCGCACATCGTGCACGGCGACGCGCTGGAGACCGACTGGAAGAACCTCCTGCCCGCCGGCGAATGTTCCTACGTGCTCGGGAATCCGCCGTTTCTCGGGTCCAAGATTCAGACTCCGAAACAGCGGGCGCAGGTCCGCCGAGTCGCGGCGCTGGAAGGCAGGTCGGGAACGCTGGACTACGTCGCCGCTTGGTTCGTCAAGGCGGGCGAGTACGCGCGGGGCGCCCATGATATCCGAATCGGGTTCGTGGCCACCAACTCGATCACGCAAGGCGAGCAGGTCGCGCAGCTCTGGCCCCTGCTGTTCGAGCGTTGCCAGCTCGAGATTGCCTTTGCCCACCGCACCTTCGCCTGGGGCTCCGATGCGCGCGGCAAGGCTCACGTGCACGTCGTCGTCCTGGGGCTGGCGCCCCGCGCGCTGGCTCCGAAATGGAGACGGCTTTTCAGCTATCTGGATCTGAACGGCGACCCGGAGGAGAGCCTCCACCAGGTCCTGTCTCCGTACTTGGTCGACGGTGCTGGCCTAGTCGATCCGCACCTTACCGTCAAGAGCGAGACGACGCCGATCAACGGAATGGGGCGGTTGGTCATCGGATCGAAGCCCATCGACGGCGGTCACTACATCCTGAAGGGCAGGGAGGAACGGGACGCGTTCCTGGAGACCGAGCCGGGCGCCACTCCGTTCGTTCGGCCGTTCCTGGGGTCGCGAGAGTTCCTCCAGGGCCACGAGCGCTGGATCCTGGCTCTCCATGACGCGACGCCGCAGGAGCTTGCGCGTCTTCCGCTGGTGCGGGAACGGATCGCGGCCGTCCGAGCATACCGGGAAGCGAGCAAGAGCAAGCCCACTCGACAGTTGGCCGAGACGCCGACGGTGTACCACGTCAACGTGTTGCCCACCCGGCCATTTCTGGCGATTCCCGAGACGAGTTCCGAACGCCGGAACTATATCCCGGTCGCTTGGTTGAAGCCGCCCGTCGTTCCGAGCAACGCCGTTCGTGCCCTCGACAACGCGTCGCTCTCCGACTTCGCGCTGGTCAGCTCCGCCATGCACATGGCGTGGGTCAGGCAGTTTGGGGGACGGCTCAAGAGCGACTATCGCTACGGCATCGGTTCGGTCTACAACACCTTTCCGACGCCGCCGCCGGAGCGGGATCGATCCGGTCTGGCGCCGCTGGCCGAGGACGTGCTGGCCGCGCGCGCGGAGCACCCGAACGCCACGTTGGCCGAGTTGTACGACCCGGACACCATGCCGCCGAACCTGCGGCGCGCGCACCGCGCCCTTGACCGCGCCGTGGACCGGCTCTACACCGGCGGACGCAAGGGCTTCGCGTCCGAGAGGGAGCGCGTGGAACACCTGTTCATGGCGTACGAGCGCATGGTGTCCCCGCTGGACCTCTCGGCGGATCGGCGCAAGCGCCGGAGGCGCGCGCCCCGACGATGAACGGCCGCTCCGCCGCCCGGATTCGGGGGCGGACGACTCGTCCCCGACCGAAGCCGCGCGGCGCGATCAGCGGACGTCCGCGCCGTTCGCCTGGCTGCGGTGGAGCGGGTGCCGCTGGACGGATCCCAGACGCCGAAGCGATTCAAGCGACGCATCGTGTCAATGAACGCAAAACGCGAACGGAAAAGATCTTGGCGACGCCAATCCTCCCCCTTTTTTTTACGCCCATCGCCGCCGAAGTCGGTGTGCGCTTCGCTCGGAGACCCCCCTGGGGCAACCGGGTCCGAGACGGTCGTTGACGCCCTGCCGGTTCTCGCTATCATTGGCCGCCTTTTTCGTCGAACGACCCGCGCTTCGACGCCCGAATCGACCTCTGTTCCCATGGTGCACATATGCGAGTCTCCCTTCGGCGCTCGACGGCGGCGGCCGCCCTCGTCTGGGCCGCTTCCGCCTGCGCCGCCCCCATCGACACCTCGCGCGCCCCGTCTCCGGCCCGCGACGCCGGGCCGCGGGCGCCGACCGAGTTCCCGGCCGCCCGCGCAGGTCTCCTCGTCATGGCGCACGGCGCGGGATCGCCGTGGAACGACCGCGTCGGAGACGCCGTGGCGAGCCTGCGCGACCGCATGCCCGTGGCCGTCGCGTTCGGCATGGCCGACCCTCGCTCGCTGCAGGCGGCGCTGGACTCTCTTCGTGACCATGGCGTCAGCGACGTGGCCGTGGTGCGCCTCTTCGTCTCGGGCGCGTCGTTCCTGCACCCGACCGAGTACCTCTTCGGCCTGCGCTCCGACCCGCCGGACCGCGCCTTCCTCGGTCACCGAATGGTCGGCGGCGACGAGATCGCCCCGCTCCGCACCGAGGCGCGCATCCTGCTCGACGGCGAAGGCTTGGCAGGATCGGGGGAGGCCAAGGCGATCCTCCTCGCTCGCGCCGCCGCGCATGCGGACGTCCCCGAGGAGACCGGCGTGGCGTTGATCGCCCACGGAATGGGCGACGACGACGAAAACCGGGCCGTGCTCCTCGCCATGGACGACGCGGCGACGGCGCTGAGGGCGCGCGGATACGCCGAAGTGCGCGTCGGCGCGCTGCGCGAGGACTGGGCCGCTCCGCGCGAGGCCGCCGAACGGGACATCCGGGCGGCCGTCGAGCGTATGGCCAACGCGCACGGCCGCGTCGTCGTCGTGCCGTACCGCGTATTCGGCTTCGGGCCGTACGCCGACGTGCTCGACGGACTCGACTACGTGGCCACCGACGGGTTTCTGCCGCACGACCTGGTGACCGACTGGATCGCCCGCAGGGCGACGTCGCAGCTCTGCAGGGCGGGCGTCCCGTCGCCGCTGGGCTCGTGCGATCTGCATGCGGACCTCGATTCGTCGGCGCGGGGTTCGCGCTGAACGAACCCCGAGCGGGGTTCGACCGAAGCAACCTGAAATCAACGCTGAACTTATCGGAGCAGGGAGCATCCTGATGGCATATCGCAAGAGATTCCAAGCCACGCGCCGGTCGCGGTTCGCCGTCGCCGTCCTCGTCCTCGCATCCTGCGAGTCCGAGGTCGCGGCGCCCCCGGAGGTCTTCGAGGAGGGCGTGCTCTCCATCGACGCCTCGTCGCCCGGCGGATTCGCGTACGCGCGCCTGGGCAACCCCGGGTCCGCCGTGACGCCCTCCGATCCCGACTCGTCCACGGACTGGCACATGGCGTTCCGGCGCTTCTCGATTCGCCTGAACGGCGGCGTGGCTGGACCCGGGTCGGTGGCCGGCTTCAATCTCGAGAACAACGCCGACCTCGCGGCCGAGCAGGTCGCGGCCCTGACCGAGGCGGACGGCCAAGCGGCGTTCGAGGCGGTCGGCGAAGCGGACGTCCCGGCCGCCGCGTCCTTCGCGGAGGACGGACTGGCGCCGGATCCCGGCGCGTCCTGGTTTCGCTTCGACCCGCGCACCCGCAACATCGTCGCCAACCCCGGAGCGGCGTGGAAGCTGCGCGAGTCGTCCCAGCGCGGATACGCCCTTTTTCGAGTCTCCGAGATCGAGATGCAGGGACAGCGGCCCATCGGCGTCTCCGTCGAATACCGCAGACACGATCCGAGCGGCTCGCTCGGCGCCGCCGCCACCGTCGCGCTCGACTTGCGGACCGGTCCGGCGTTCCTCGGTTTCGCCCAGGGCGCCGCGGCGAGTCCCGCCGGTTGCGCCTGGGACCTGGGCGTGACCCCCGACTTCGCCATTCGCGTCAACGCCGACTGCGGCGCCGGGACCTTCCCTCTGGACGCGGGACAGGACTTCGCCGCCGAGACTTCGGCGGGAGACGCGCCGGACTACGGCGGCTTCCTCGCGACCGTCAGCGGAGCGTTCCCCTCGACCGTGGACGACGCCGGCGGCTTCTTCTGGTACAACATCCGGGAGAACAGCCGCATGTGGCCCACCTACAACGTCTTTCTGGTGCGGGCGGACGAGCGGGTCTACAAGGTGCAGATCATCGACTACTACGACGCCGGCGGCGACTCGGGGCATCCCAAGCTGAGGTACCGGCGGCTTCGATGAGGTTCGGTCGACGGCGCGCCGCGCCCTCGGCGATCGCGGCGGCCGCGTGCGTTCTTCTGGCGGCGACCGCGGCCGCCCAGCCCGAGGGGCGCGTCCACGACCGAGAGTCCGGCGCGGCGGTCGTCGGGGCCCGCCTCGAGTGGCTCGCCGTCGAGGCCGCGGGCGGCGGGGCGGAGTCTGCGACGAGGACGTCGGACGCGCGCGGGATCTTCCGCGTCGCGCCCGCGTGGGGGCCGGACGGCGCCGTCGTCGTCACGGCGCTCGGCTACCGGCGGCGCACCGTCGACGTCGGCGAAGCGGCCGCCCTGGGCTGGCGCATCGCGCTCGACCGCGACCCGATCGCCCTGGATCCGATCGTCGTCACCGCAGGAGGGCGCCCGCGGCCGCGATCCGAGGTCGCCGTCCCCGTCGAGACGGTGGAGGCGACCGAGATCGCCGGGTCCGGCGCCGCCTCCGTCGACCGCCTGCTCGCCGAGTTGCCCGGGCTGCAGGCGAGTCCCGCTCTGCCGACGGGAAGCGTCCTTCTCATCCGCGGCATCGGCGGCCCCCGGGTTCTCGTGTTGCTCGACGGCCGGCCCGCGCCCGGGTCGCTCATCGAGAACCGCGACCTGAGCCGCATGTCGCTCGCCGGCGTGGACCGCGTCGAGGTGGTGAAGGGGCCGTTGTCGTCGCGGTACGGATCCGACGCGCTTGGAGGCGTGGTGAACTTGATCACCAGGCCGCCGGACTCCGGGTTCCGCCTCGAGGGGCGCGTCCTCTCCGGCACGGCCGGCCGTCGCCAGGCCCACGCGACCGCGAGCGGAGGCGGGCGGCTGCGGGTTCGGGCGACGGGGGCGTGGCGCCAGGTCGACGAGGCGCCCCTTTCGGTGGGCGGCGACGGAGAGGCGTTCGCGCGCGTGTGGGACCTGCGCTCCGAGCTCGGCTTCGACGCGAGCCGAAGGTGGAAGCTGGGCGGGGGGTGGAACTTCTTGCGCGAGCGCCAGCGGTGGCCGGTCGGCGGCGGATTCTCGGGCTTCAACGACAACCGGGGCCTCTCCGGGTGGCTCGAGGCGCGGCGCGCGACCGACGTCGGCGACTGGCGGACCGGGGTCTTTCTCCAGGACTACGTGCACCTGTACCGGAGCGCGCGCGGCGACGCGCCCGTCGAAGGCGACGACGAGGCTCAGCGAGAACGCGAGGCCAGGGCCACCGGCGCGTATTCCGCCGCGCTGGGAGACCACCGGATCGACGCGGGGCTCGAGATCGCGACCCGCAACGTCCGATCGCCCGACAAGCTCGTCGAGGAGCGCGTCGGAGACGCGCAAGCGGCGCTCTTCGCCCAAGACGCGTGGCGACGGGGCGCGAACACCTGGACCGCCGGCGCGCGCGTCACCTGGAACAGCCGGTGGGGAACGAACGTCTCGCCGACCCTCGGATGGGTCCGCCCCGCGGGCTCGTCGCTCCGACTGCGGGCGACGGCGGCGCGCGGCTTTCGGGCGCCCTCGTTCAAGGAGCTGACCTGGCGCTTCGCGAACGTGGGCGCGGGCTACGCGCTGCAGGGCTTCCCGGACCTGGCGCCGGAGCGCTCGTGGAGCCTCTCCGGGGGCGCCGAGTGGAGCCCGCGCGCCGGCGTGCGCGTCGACGCCGAGGGCTACTGGAACCGGATCGACGATCTCATCGAGTCGGGGTTCGTCGGCGCCGCGCCAAGCGGGCTCCTGATCTACTCGCCGCGCAACGTGAGCCAGGTGACGACGCGCGGCTTCGAGATCGGCGCGCGGGCCGTCTCGGGCAGGGGCGCCGTCGCCGTCGGATACGCCTATCTGAACGCGCGCTCGCCCGCCTCGGACGCGCCCCTGGACCGGCGCCCCAGCCACTCGGCTCGCGTTCGCGGGTCCTGGACGCTCGCCGCTCCGACGGGCGCGCGGCTCGACGCGACCGCGCACCTGACGGGCGAAGCGCCCATCCTCGGATCCGCCCGGGGCGGCGAGCCCGCGCGCGTCGGCGCCCAGGAGCGCTTCTTCGCCATCGACGTCCAGGCGTCCGTCGCGCTGTGGAGGCGCCTCGAGCTGGTCGTCGGCGTGGACAACGCCCTCGACGCGCGCCCCGGCGGATGGCGGGGACTCGTCGAGCGCAGATTCCGGGTCGGCGTCGCGGCGAAGGAGATCGTCGGGGGCTCGGGGTGACGCGAGCGACGCGGGCCGACGCTGGGCGCCGCACGGAGTCCCGCCGGAGCGGCCGCGTCGTCGCGCGCGCGTCCGCAAGCCGCCTCTTGATGTAGAATTCACGCCGACAGGCCATCGCCGGATGGCCATGCGAGTCCCGTTCCCGTCCGTCCGGACGCCCCCGACGACGATCCTCGAGGTCGTCCTTCCGTTTCGGGCGGGGCCGGCGGCGGGACTCGCCCGCCCGGACAGGGGAGCGCGCCCGTGCGCATCGACTCGATCCGCAACTTCTGCATCATCGCCCACATCGACCACGGCAAGTCGACGCTCGCCGATCGGTTGCTCGAGCGCACGGGCACGCTCGACCAGCGCCAGATGCGCAGCCAAGTGCTCGACTCGAACGAGCTCGAGCGCGAGCGGGGCATCACGATCAAGCTTCACGCGGTGCGCATGAGGCACCGCGCCTCGGACGGCCGCGACTACGCCTTCAACCTGATCGACACGCCGGGCCACGTGGACTTCACCTACGAGGTGTCCAGGTCGCTGGCGGCGTGCGAAGGGGCGCTCCTCGTCGTCGACGCCACGCAGGGCGTCCAGGCCCAGACGCTGTCGAACCTCTTCCTCGCCCTGGACGCGGACCTCGAGATCGTCCCCGTGCTGAACAAGATCGACCTGCCGGGCGCGGAGCCCGAGCGGCGCCGCGCCGAGATCGCCGAGCTGATGGGCATCGATCCCGATCTCGTGCTCGAGGTCAGCGCCAAGGACGGAACGGGCGTCGATGCGGTCCTCGAGGCGGTCGTCGAGCGGATCCCGCCGCCGACGGGCGCCGCCGACGCGCCGCTCCGGGCCCTGATCTTCGATTCGCACTACGACCAGTACCTGGGCGCCGTGCCCACGATTCGGGTCTTCGACGGCACGCTGCGTCCCGGCGCCTCGGTCGCCTTCGGCACGGTGGCGTCGCGCTACGAGGTCACCGAGACGGGAGTGCTGCGTCTCGGGCGCGTTCCCGCGCCGTCGCTGGGACCGGGCGAGGTCGGATACCTGGTGGCCGCCATCAAGACCGTCTCGGACACGAAGGTCGGCGACACGGTGCTCGACGCCGCGAACCGGGCCGAAGAGATGCTGCCGGGGTACCAGGAGGCCAAGCCGATGGTCTTCGCCGGACTGTATCCCTCGGACGCGGACGACTACGAGGAGTTGCGCGACGCGCTCGAGCGTCTTCGGCTCAACGACGCGTCGCTCCACTTCGAGCCCGAGACGTCGCGAGCGCTGGGCTTCGGGTTTCGGTGCGGGTTCCTGGGCCTTCTCCACCTCGAGGTCGTCCAGGAGCGCCTGGACCGGGAGTTCGGCGTCAAGCTGGTCACCACCGTGCCCAACGTGCGCTACCGCGTGACGATGGCCGACGGCGACGAGCTGTGGATCGAGAACCCCACCGAACTGCCCGATCGGGCCCTGGTCGAGTCGGTCGCCGAGCCCGTGGTCAGCGCCCGCATCGTCATGCCCGCCGACTTCATCGGCAACGTGCAGACGCTGTGCCACGACCGGCGCGGCGTCTTCAAGGGAATGAGCTATCTGGACCCTCGCCGCGTCGAGATGGACTTCGAGCTGCCGCTGGCCGAGATCGTCCTGGACTTCTACGGCCGCCTCAAGGGAGGGACGCGCGGCTACGCGTCGCTCGACTACGAGATGGCGGAATATCGGAGGGGCGATCTCGTGAAGCTGGACGTCCTGGTCAACCGCGAGCCCGTCGACGCCTTCTCGGTCATCCTCCACCGCGACAACGCGCAGCGACACGGCGCCGCCCTGGTGCGCAAGCTCAAGGAGCTCATCCCCCGGCAGCAGTTCGAGGTCGCGCTCCAGGCCGCGATCGGCGGCCAGATCATCGCCCGCCAGACGGTCAAGCCCGTCCGCAAGAACGTCACCGCGAAGTGCTACGGCGGCGACGTCACCAGGAAGCGAAAGCTCCTCGAGCGCCAGCGGGAGGGGAAGAAGCGGATGAAGCAGGTGGGCTCGGTCGAGATCCCGCAGGAGGCGTTCATGGCCGTCCTCCAGCTCGACGACGAGCGCTCTTGACCCACGGCCCCGACGCCGCGTCCGCGGCCCCCGGCCGGGGAGGCAGGCGGCTGGGGGTTCTGGGGACCTTGGTCCGGGACAGGATTCGGCTCGCGGGCGCGCGCTCCTGGGTCGAGGGCTGGGGCGGGATCGCGTATTCGCTCTCGGCCTTCGACGCCGTTCTGCACGCCGAATGGACCGTGGTCCCGATCGTCAGGATCGGTCGGGACCTGGCCGAGGAGGGCGCCGCCTACCTGGATTCCTTCGCGCGCGTCGGCGACCTGGGGTGGGTGCGCCGATCAGCGGAGGCGAACAACCGCGTGGACCTCGTCTACACCGACTCCGCCGACCGGACGGAACGCCTGCGCGGAGGCGTGCGCGGATGGACCGCCGACGAGATCGAGGAGGCGACCACGGGACTGGACGCCCTGTACGTCAACTTCGTGTCCGGCCGCGAGATGGACCTCGAGGGCGCGCTTCTCGCGCGAACGTGCGTCGCGGGTCCTTCGTACGCCGACCTCCATTCGCTGTTCCTGGGCGCGGCGGACGACGGACGGCGGCGACCGCGTTATCTTCCCTCGGCGACGCGGTGGGCCGCGTGCTTCGACTCGGTTCAGATGAACGGCGACGAATTCGCGCTCTTCGCGGCAGGCGAAGGCGACGCGTGGCTCCAGCGCCTGCGCGGGCCGAACGCTCGCGTCCGCTTGGTCGTGGTCACCCGGGGGAGGGAAGGCGTCGACTTGACCGCCTTGAAGCCAGACGGCCGCGTCGCGCGCTCCCGCATGGCGCCGGCCGCGGTCGCCGCCGCCGGAGATCCGACGGGGTGCGGCGACGTCTTGGGCGCGGCGTTCTTCGCGGGCCTCCTCTCCGGCGTCGGCGCGCGCCCGGCGATGGATCGGGCCCAGGCGCTCGCGGGCGCGAACCTCGAGGTCCAGGGCGCCGAGCGATGTCCCGAGGCGTTCCGTCGGGTCGCGCGCCCGCGCGGGGAGGCGACCCGACGTTGAGGGTCGTCGACGTGCCGCCCACGCTGGACTACCGGTCCGTCGAGTCGCTGTACGGGCGCGTCGCCGGCGAGGAGCCCGGACCGACGCTCTTCGACGCGCATCGCCTGCGGTGGATCGACCCGAACGGAATGCTGGCCCTCCTGACGGCGGGCAAGGTCGTGGGCGCGGGCGGCCCGAAGCCCCGAATCACGCTGCCCGAAAGGAGCGAGATCACGGGATATCTGGACCGCATGGGGTTCTCGGCGGCGGCGGCGGACGTCTTCGCGTCCGTTCCGGCCCCGTCGCGCAGCCACTCGGGCCGCGTCTCCGAAGTGCTCCTCGAGGTGACCCCGATCGCCGAGAACGCCGACATCCACACCGTCGTCGACCGGGTGCAGGAGGGGGCCGGTACGATCCTGAGGAAGAGGCTCCGCTATCCGGCGGCGGCCGTCGTGCACTTCTCCGTGATTCTGTCCGAGGTGTGTCAGAACATCGTCGAGCACGCGGCCGGTCCGGGCTGGGTCGCCGCTCAGTCGTACAACTGGACCCAGCGTCTGGGTCGTCGCGTGGTCGTCATCGCCGTGTCCGACCTCGGTCGCGGCTTTCGGGAGTCGCTCTCCGAGGGGCACGCGGACCGCTTCGGCGACCGCTGGAGCGACGCGACCGCGCTCGAGGCCGCGTTCCTGCTGGGGCTCACCCGCTTCCCGGACATGGGGCGAGGGCAGGGCATCCAGCAGATCCGCAAGCAGGTGGGCCGCTGGAAGGGCCTGCTGTCGATCCGCAGCGGGACGGCCCGCATCGCCGACGCCCAGCCCTGGAGCCCGAGTCCGCCGCTCGAGGACGGTCTCAGCCCCTTCCCCGGGGCGCAGATCAACATCGTGCTGCCCGAGCGCGTCGATGACTGACGCCATCCACGCGGCGTCGCGCGGCGCTCTCCTGGCCGTGGCGCGGCCCCGACCGATTCGGATCGACGTCACCGCCCTGCGGGACGGGCCCGGAGTCGGCCCGCTTCGCGATCTGGTGACGCGCCCCACCGGGCGGGCGGTGCGTCGCGCGATCGAGGGACGGGTCGCGAGCGTCGCGCGCTTCCCGTCGGTCTCGGTCGTCGACTTCACCGGCGTCCGCGTGCTCGACTTCAGCTGCGCCGACGAGGTGATGGCCAAGCTTCTGCTCCGATACCTGCCCGAAAACCGCCCGGCCGACGCGTTCTTTCTCTTCCGCGCCCGGGAGCCGACGCACGGGCGCTGCGCCCGCGAAGCGCTCGCTCGCCACGGCATCGCCGCCGTCTGCGACGTCGGCCGCCGCCGTTGCCGGCTCGTCGGCCAGGCTTCGGCCGCGGAGCGGAGCGCCTGGGACGCGTTGGAGCGCCTGGGGCGCGTCGACCCCGGCGAACGGTTGCCGGGACTGGACAACGGGGCCGATCCCGTCGTCGGCCGACTGGCGCGGCGGCGGCTGATCTATCGGGGCGCCGACGGCGGGCTCGCGTCCCTGAGCGCCCTGGCGGGCGCGCCGAACCCGAACGCCGCGCGCAACGGAGGACGCCGTGGAGGCTGATCGAACGAGGAGGAGCGCGCCGGCCACGCGCGCGGTGCACGCCGGGTCGCCCGGACGCCGCGTCGGAGAGCCCGTCTCGACGCCCGTCTATCGCAGCTCGACCTTCCATTGGCTGGAGTCGGCGGGCGGCGGCGATCTGCTCTACACGCGCTACGGCAACAACCCCAACCAGCGTTCCGTCGCCGCGAAGGCCGCGGCGCTCGAGGGCACGGAGTCGGCCGTCGCGCTCGCGAGCGGCATGGCGGCGATCTCGATGACGCTCCTCTCGGCCGCAGCCGCGGGCGATCACGTCGTCGCCAGCCGCCAACTCTACGGCGCGACGCGGGCGCTGCTGGCGACCGAACTGCCCAGGCGCGGGATCGAGACGACCTTCGTGGACCCGGGCGACCCTTCGGCGTGGGCGCGCGCCGCGCGCCCGAACACGCGCGTCGTCCTGGTCGAGCTGCCCACGAATCCGACGCTGCGGGTCTTCGACCTCGAGGCGCCCCGGGCGGCCGCCAGCTCGGTCGGGGCGATCCTCGCCGCCGACGTGACCTTCGCGACGCCGATCAATCTCCGGGCCGCCGAGCACGGAGTGGACGCCGTGATTCACTCCGCGACCAAGTACCTGGGAGGCCACTCGGACCTGATCGCCGGGATCGTGGCGGGTCCCGAGAGCCTGATCGAGGGCGTGACGGAGATGATGAAGCTCTACGGCGGCTCCATCGATCCGGAGGGCGCGTGGCTGCTCGAGCGGGGCATGCGCACGCTGCCGGTGCGGATGGAGAGGCACAACGCGAACGCGCTCGCGCTGGCCCGATGGTTCGCTTCGGTCGACGGCGTGCGGAGCGTCGTCCACCCCGGCCTCGCCGACCACCCCGACCACGAGGCGGCGTCGAGGCTGCTGGACGGCTACGGCGGCATGCTCTCGATCGTCCTCGACGGGGGCGGAGAGGCCGCCGACCGCTTCTGCGCGCATCTGGAGCTCGCGTCCGCCGCGCCCTCGCTGGGCGGCGTCGAGACGCTCGTCTCCCAGCCCCGCCACACGTCGCACGCCGGCTTGACGGCCGCGGAGCGCGAGGAGCAGGGGATCCCCGACGGATTCGTGCGCGTCTCGGTCGGCCTGGAGGACGTGGGGGACCTCCAGGAGGACTTCCTCGCCGCGCTTGCGTCCGCCCGCTCCGGAGACCGGTAGGGAACCGCTTCGAACGCGGCCGCCCGCGCGCGCGAGCCGTCCCCTACGCCTCCTCCATGAACGGATACCCGATCTCGGTGGGCGGACTGAACGTCTCCTTGATCGTCCTCGGCGTCAGCCATCGCATGACGTTCGACTCCGATCCCGCCTTGTCGTTCGTGCCCGACGCGCGTGCGCCGCCGAAGGGCTGTTGTCCCACCACGGCGCCGGTCGGCTTGTCGTTGACGTAGAAGTTGCCGGCGGCGTGCCGGAGCCGGTTCGTCGCCTCCGCGACCGCCGAGCGATCCTGCGAAAAGACGGCGCCGGTGAGCGCGTACGGCGAGGTCGAATCCACCACGTCGAGGAGCTCCGTCCACATCTCGTCCGGGTAGGCGAAGACGGTCATGACCGGACCGAAGATCTCGTCGCACAGCGTCTCGTAGTCGGGCTTCGCGGCCTCGATGATCGCGGGGCGGACGAAGAAGCCTCTGCGGTCCGAGTGGATTCCGCCCGCTAGGACTCGGGCGACCGGACTCTCGGACGCCCGTTCGATGTACCCCGTGATCTTCGCGTAGGCGTCCCTGTGGATGACGGCGTTGACGAAGTTGCGAAAGTCGCTGGGATCGCCCATCGGCAGCGCCTCCGTCTCGGCGATCAGGTCTTCGTGGATCTCTCGCCAGACGGACCGGGGGACGTAGGCCCGCGACGCGGCCGAGCACTTCTGGCCCTGGTACTCGAACGACCCGCGCACGATGGCGGCCCGGAGCGCCGCCCGGTCGGCCGAGGGGTGCGCGACGATGAAGTCCTTGCCGCCCGTCTCTCCGACCAGCCGCGGGTAGCTTCGGTAGGACGCGATGTTCCGGCCGACGGTCGCCCAGAGCGACTGAAAGACCTCCGTCGAGCCGGTGAAGTGCAGGCCGGCGAACTCGCGATGGCTCAGCGCGACCTCGGTGATCGCGCCGGGGTCTCCGGGAACGAAGTTGATCACGCCCGGCGGGAGTCCGGCCTCCTCCAGCAGCTTGTACGTGTAGTACGCCGACAGGACGGCGTGGCTCGACGGCTTCCAGAGGACTCCGCACCCGGCCATCGCCGGGATCCCCGCGAGGTTGGCGCCGATGGCGGTGAAGTTGAACGGACTCACGGCGTAGACGAAGCCCTCGAGGGGGCGGTACTCCATCCGGTTCCAGACGCCCTTCTCGGAGATCGGCTGCCGGTCGTAGACGCGCTCGACGAAGTGGGCGCCGAATCGAAAGAAGTCGATGATCTCGCACGCGGCGTCGATCTCCGACTGGAACGCGTTCTTGCTCTGCCCGAGCATCGTCGAGGCGTTCAGGGTCGAGCGCCACGTCGTCGACGCGAGCTCGGCGGCCTTCAGAAAGACCGCCGCGCGGTCCTCCCAGCGCCACGTCGCCCAGTCGCGGGCGGCGTCGAGCGTGTTGGCGATGGCCGCCGCCGCTTCCTTCGCGCCCCCCTCGTGCCAGACGCCCAGGTCCAGGCCGTGGTCGTGGGGCACGCGAATGGCGTGCGTCCTGCCGGTGCGAATCTCGCGCCCGCCGACGACGACGGGGACGTCGGCGCGCTCGGCGGCCATGGATCTCAGCGCGGACTTGAGCTCCGCGCGCTCCGGCGTGCCGGGCGCGTAGGAGAAGACGGGTTCGTTCGACGGCGTGGGGACGCGGATCGTTCCTGACATGGGGGCGTGACCTCGGGCGATGGGTTGGCGGGAGCGCCCGGGACGGCCGCCCCGAAGGCGTCGCGCGAGCGCCCCGACCACGGATTCTGCGCGGATCGTCCGACGACGCGTCGAGAGCCTGGGAACGAGCTCCACCGGGTGCGGAATCTCAGTGGTCCGGCCAACTGAGCTTCCGACTCAATCTCACCGGGCAGGGCCGATTGGGCAACCTCGGCGCGCGGCCGAGGACTCCATGACTCCTGCCGTTGGATTGACGAAACGTTCGTCACACGGTATACGGACAGCGACATGGGAAGGATCGGCTGGTCCGGCCACCAGCGCCCGATTGGCATCGAATCCACAAACGAAGATCTTCGAGAATCTCCGAAGCTGGGAATCTGCCGCAAGTCCTGCAATATCAAAACACGGATTAGAGGCTCCGACGTGGGCTGTTGCCCAGCGCATTGGTTCCCGTTTCGATCGTCGCGAACTGGGTCTATCCATGCCAACGCAACCCGTCGTGACGAGACAATTCCGAGTGCTTGGCAATCGCCAATTTCGTTCAAATCATTCGAAAATCGCCTTTAGACGTCCTTCGATGCCTTGGCCTTCGACTTGAATTGCCAGAAACCGATACTCTTCCTTCAACCCGCCTTATTCATGAGCGCTTGGCGGGGGGTTGAGTTGATGCGGTAAGCGTCTTATCTTTCAGCGGGTTAATATTCAGTCTCCCGCTGACCGGGCCGACCGGCCAGGGTGAACCGTGAACCTTTCACTTTTCTTCAACCGATCCCTCAAGCTCAAGTCCGAACCCCTCGAGATCACCGCCGACGCCGGCGCCGTCGCAGTCCGCGAGATCCTCGAACGCAGCGGCGTCGTCGAACGCATCGCCGCCCGCATCAAGGACCCCCGCCAGCCTGGCAAGATCACGCACTCGATGCAGGAGTGCCTGCGCACGCTGTTCGTGCTCGCCGCTCAGGGACGCCCCGACCACAACGACGCCGACGCGTACCGCAACGATCCCGCCTTCGCGCTCGCCGTGTGCGACCGCAAGGGCACGGCCGCCGCCGACCACTCGCTGCCGTCGCAGCCCACGCTGTCGCGCATCGTGGCGCTGTTGAGTTCGGAGGAGAACCGCAAGATCCTTCGCGAGGAGCTCGCCAGGTTCGTGAAGTGGAGGTTCCGAGCCATCGGCGGCGGTCGGCTGCACCGACGGCTGACCGTCGATGTCGACGGCCTTCCCATCGACGTTCACGGGAAGCAGCCGGGCGGCGCGTGGAACGGGTACTATAACCGCAAGGTCTACCAGCCCATCGTGGCGTCGGTGGGGGACACGGGGGACATGCTCGACGCGCGTCTCCGCAACGGCCAGGTCCACGCCGCCGACGGCGCCCTCGGGTTCATCGCCGACGTCGTGGAGCGCGTGCGCGGCGAGCTTGCCGAAGAGATCGATGTGCGCCTCGACGCCGGCTTTCCGAGCGAGGGTCTGCTCGCGGGGCTCGAGGCGAAGGGGACGGGCTACGTCTGCCGGATTCGCAACAACAGCGTGTTGAAGGATTTGGCCGAAGACGTGACCGACGGCTTCATGGCGCTGGGCCCGTCCAAGGACGGCGCGCCGCGAGAGATGGTCTTCGAGGAGCGGTACCAGGCGGGATCGTGGTCTCGTCCGCGACGCTTGCTCCAAGTGGTGGTCGAGCGGGTGGGCGAGCTGCTCCCGTCCGTGTTCAACCTCGTGACCTCGATCAAGGAAGAGGAGATGTCGGGACGCGAGGCGCTGGAGCTGTACAGGCGGCGCGGGAAGGCCGAGGCGCACATGGGCGAACTGGTGAACGAGGTGCGGCCGGCGCTGTCGTCGTCGCCGCGGCCGAAGAGGCGCTACCGCGGTCGGAAGGTCGAGGCTGGGGAGAGCGTGGACGCGTTCGCGTGCAACGACGTTCGCCTGTTGATCTCGACGATGGGGTACCAGATCGTGCACGCGCTGCGCACGCTGATGGAGAAGGCGACGGGCGTCGGGTGGAGCCTGAAGCGACTGCTGGATCGGGCCCTGCGCACGGCGGCGCGCTTCACGGTGTCGGGGCGGCGGATCACGATGACCGCGTCGGAGGCGTCGTCGCACTGGTGGACGCTGACGCAGCGACTCCGAAGGTTGCCCGAGCCGGTGTTCTGACCCCGCTGCGGGGCGGGGCGAAGCGGAAGCGAGCGGTTTGGGGCGGGAGCGCGTCCGTATGCCTGCGTTCGGGTGCGAACGGATCCAGATGGGCGCCCGAGGCTATTGCCAAATACGCTGATCGTTGGCTATATAACGTCCCGCGAACCTTCAGACGGCCGAAACCGGTCGGAAACAGGGCTGCCGACAAGCTTTCTGTTCGTTCATGAATAAGGCGGGTTCAAGTGGGAAATCGATACCTTACGCTCCGTCAAATCGATCATCCAGTCGAGTCTCTACGCGAGGAGATCGGGGTCGTTGAGCTTCAGCACATCAATGGTCTTGCACACGCTCTCAATATCACCGGTGTCCAGATTTTCGCCTGGGCGAATTAGGCAACTCGAAAAATCCACGACAAACCGGTTGTCCCGGACATGAAATGGATCCACCACGTCTTCGGAATCCGCCTTGAACTCGTTGAGCGTTTTTCGACAAAGTCGATATTTGCTCCACTCGTAGGCCAGCTGCGGGAACTTCGATTTCGGGTAAAAGTGATCGACGGAAGCCTGACGTTTTCGACGCACCCGGTCGACGATCAACATCGGTGCGGCCTGCCGCGGCGTCAACCAAGTGGATCGTCCAACAGCGCATCCGCCTGGACCAGGAACTCTTTCCGACGGCAGCGGGGCCTCCGAGTGGGAGCCAAGCGGTGCGCCTTCGCCGTCCTTCCGGAACCACACGGCGCATCGGTCGCCTCGTGGCCGCCGGCGATCGCCTGCGAACGGGAGTCCGCTTCTCTCGCGGACGATCCCCGATCTCGTCGCCCGATGGTGCGCATCCGCCGCCTTTGGTAGCTTTCGCGTCTTGATTCGCGGCGGGTCGCCCGCATGGCGGCCCCACGCTCCAAGGTCCGAGATCGGCGACGTCGTCGGACGGACCCGTGCGTTGCCGAGCATGGCTCGGAGCCTCGAGATTCGATTCGGCGCGGTCGGCCGGTTCCCGGTTGGTTCGAGTCGCCGGCTTTTCGCGGCTCCGAGGAGGGTGGCAGCCTGTGCGTTTCACCGTAGCGAAGACGCGAGGCGGGGCGTGGAGCGGGATCGCTCCGCTCCCGCGATTCGGCGACGACGCGGCATGAGCATGAGCGAGAAGCGCGAGACGCTCGCCGCGGCCGTGACCGAGGCCCTCTCGAAGGTCGTCAACCCCGCCACGGGCGGCGACGTCGTGACCCGCGAGCAGGTGGGCGACGTCGTGGTCGACGACCAAGGCGTGGCGCGCTTCGCCTTCACGCTCAGGCGGGGAGACCCGGGGAACATCGTGCGCCAAGCGCGCGCGGCGGCCGCCGGAGTCGCCGGCGTGAGCGCCGTCAAGGTCGACATTCGACTTCCGCAGTCCGGTGGCGGCGACGAGGGGCCGGCCGGCCCCGAGTCCTCTCGCGGACGCGCGGGCGGCCCCCGACCGAGGGGCGCGCCGCCGACTCGTCCGGGACTGCAGCCCGGATCGGTTCCCGCGCCCAAGCCGAAGCCCGGGATCCTGGCCGGCGTCGAGCGCGTGATCGCCGTGAGCTCGGGGAAGGGCGGCGTGGGCAAGTCGATGATGGCCACGAACCTCGCCGCGTTCGCCGCGTCGCGCGGCATGACCGTCGGGCTTCTCGACGCCGACATCTACGGGCCGAACATTCCGGTGATGTTCGGGGAGCGTCGGCGCCCCCAGGTCTCCGGCGCGAAGGGCTCGGAGATGATCGTGCCGCTCGAGGCGCACGGGGTCCGGCTGATGAGCCTCGGGTTCCTGCTCGAGCGCGAGCAGCCCGCCATCATGCGCGGCCCGCTCATCGCCGGGGTCCTCAGGCAGTTCATGGAACAGGTGTCCTGGGGCGCCCTCGATCTGATGATCGTCGACATGCCCCCCGGCACCGGGGACGCCCAGCTGTCGCTCGTTCAGACCGTCGACCTCGATGGCGCGGCGCTCGTCACGACGCCTCAGAAGGTGGCGACCGGCGACGTCCTGCGCGCCGTCAAGATGTTCGAGCGGGTCGACACTCGAATCCTCGGGATCGTGGAGAACATGTGCGGCTTCCGCGTCCCCGGCAGCGACGAGGTGGTCGACCTGTTCGGGCGGGGCGGCGGGGAAGACCTCGCCCGGGAGCTTTCCGTGCCGTTCCTGGGGCGCGTCCCGCTCGACCTGGCGGTCCGGACGGCGGGCGACGAAGGCGTGCCCACGGTGGTCTCGCACCCCGCCTCCGAGGCGGGAAGGTCCCTGGCCGAGATCGGCGCGACGCTACTCGAGGCCTTGGACGGTCTTCCGCCCCGCGCCTGACCCCTATGGGCTCGGGCGCCGTCTCCGGCGAGGCGCCCGCCGCGAAGCGGCCCCTACTCGCCCTCCAGCCACTGGCGATCCGACGAGGAGAGCGCGCGTCTGGGCCCGCGCACCTTGGCCAGGATCTTGAGGACGGCCCAGCCCAGCAACATGATCGGCGCGACCTTGAAGAGCAGGAACCCCGCGACGCCGAGCGTCAGGCCCAGGATGGACCCGAGGACCGAGAGCACGATCCACACCACCACGATGCTGACGACGCCCATGGCCAGGAAGATCAACAGCGCCTCGATCACTTCGGCCTCCCAGTGCGCAAGGGTGGTTTTCGCTTCGGTCGAATCAATATACCACCGCGCCCGCGCCGGGCGGGACCGGGCCGCAGCCTGGGCGGACGGGAGCCGCGCGCGCGCGGCCTGGTCTCTTCAGTTCACCCAGATCAGGTCGATGCTTCCGAGCGCGGCGGAGACCTCGATGTCGACCCGGCGCTCGGCGCGGTCCCAGTTGACCGAATGGTGCACGTCGCCGTCCGCCACGAAGCGATCGAGATCGAGCGAGGCGAGGAAGGACGCGCGGTGGCGGAGCCGCACGCCCAGTTCGTTCGGCGCCCGGATCTCCAGCGCCCCGAGTCCGACCTCGACGGAGACGCGCGCCTCGCGAGGCCACTCGCCGTCGAGTTCGAGGGCCACCGATCCCAGGCCGGCCGTGACCTTGATCTCGCGCGCGTTCAAGTTGCCGAGCCCCTGGACCCGCAGGTCGGCGGCGCCGACGTGGATCTCCGCCGACTCCATGGATTCCCGGTTCGGTTCGCCCACGCGCAGCACCGACTCCGACGCGCCGGTGTTGACCTCGAGTCGACGGATCGGCAGCCCCGTGAGATCCAGGTCCGCTCGGCCGGACCCGAAATCCAGCTCGATCTCCATGGGCACGTCGCGCGACAGCTCGAGCACGAGGGACGCTCCGTCCGGGCGCATGCCCAGGCCGCCGCGTCCCCGTTCTCTGCCGACGTCGACCCGAAGCCGGCCGTTCCGGTAGTCGGTGCGGGGCAGGGTCCAGCGCTCGTCGAACCGGAACACGGTCCGATACAGGACGCCGGGCTCGGCGGCCCGAAGCGTCAGCTCGCCCGCGCCGTAGCCGACGCGCACGTCGAGGTCCTCCTCGTCGGTGGCGAGGCGCGAGGCGGCGACGCTCTTCCAGCTCTGCGCGCCCAGGTCGGCCGACCCGACGAAGAGCGAGAGGAGACACAGGCCGACCCGCCCGAGCGGCGCGCGGACCGAACCGCGCGATCGCAGGCCCGTCACGGCGCGCCTTCGGGGCGGTCGGAACCGGCGCCCGCTCCATCGTCGTCCACACCGCCGCCCTCTGCGGGCCCGGCCCCGACCTCTTCGTCCTCCGCGGAGGAGACCGGGGGGTCGCCGGCGTCGTCCGACCACGCGTCGTCGACGTCGGCGTCGATCTCCTCGTCGTCGTTCCCATACGCCCACGTCGCCGGACGATTTCCGGCGCGCGTCGAGATCACCGCCCCGAGGCCGATCGTCATGGCCAGGGCGACGGCGACGGTCCCGAGCGCCGCCGCGATCCCGCCGAGCCAGCCGATGATCGGCAGGGCGCCCAGCAGCGTGCCCGCGACGCAGGGGAGGAAGAACGTCCCGACGCCGGCGAGCCGAAGGTGGACGGGGTTTTCCGAGTCGATCCAATCGGGCCACGAGAGGTCGCGATCGAGGACCCACCGTCCCACGGAGTAGCTGACGCCGACGAGGCCGAGCAGCGCCGCGGCGACGACGGCGACGGGGTAGAGCGGAATCCAGACGACGAGTCCGACGATGCCGACGACGGTGATCGCGAGGCCCACGATGCCCACGACGTAGAGAGGGAGGGCGAGGAAGGCGCCCGCGAAGCCGATCAGCGCGCATCGCGCCGGGTTTCGGGCCGCCTCCCAGGTGACGACGCGCACGCGGTCGCCCGCGACGCGCAGCGCCAGAACGGTCGTCAGGACCATGGCCGCCAGCGCGAAGAGGACCTTCGAGAGATCGTGGACGACTTGGCCCACCCTCGAGGGCACGCTCCCTTCGCGGGACGCGGCGGAGCGGTCGCGCGCGAGCTCCCGCCGCACTTCCTCGCGGATGCGGTCCTGGATCCGGTCGTTCTCCGAGGCCGCCTCCGAATGGTCGATCACGCGGCCCTCGACGCGCCCGCCGCGACGGTCCAGGGAAGCCCGATGGAGGTGCAGGTCCCCCTCGACGACGCCTTCCGCGCCCAAGGCGGCCGAGCCGTCCCAGACGACCACGTCGCCCGCCACGCGGCCCTGCAGGTCCAGGCGTCCGCGCACGACCAGCAGGCCGCTCGAGGTCGATTCGCCGGCTTCGACGGTCACGTCGTCCTCGACGTGGATTTCGACGGACTCGAGGTCGACCGCGGCCATCGCCTCGGCCAGGCTCCCGGCGTCCGAGCTCAGCGTCACCGCCCTGAGGAGCGCGCGCAGACGACTTCCCTCGTTGCGGCCCAGGCTGCGCGGCGATCCCGCCAAAGCATCTTCGAGCGCGCCCTCCAACGCCTCCGCCGCCTCGTCGTCCCCATCGGGAGCCCAGTCGCGCAGCGCGTCGGCCAGGCGCCGGCCGGAAAGGGACTGGGCGTCGGTCAGGAGGCCGCGCCAGGCCCGGTCCAGGGCCCCGCCCGGTTCGTACGTTCCCGACGTCGCGCCGTTGATCAGCACGACGCCGCGGGATCGTCGATCGTCATCCGGCGACGCTTCCGAACCCGGGGTGGCCAACGCGGCCGAGAAAGGCTCGCCGTAGTCGAAGTCGAGGTTCAGGCTCGCCGCCCGGTCGTAGATCTCGACGCGGCTGGAGACGATCGTGCGCTCTTGGCCGAGGACCGCTCCGCCCCACGCCGAAACGCCGGCGGAGAGAACGCCGACCGCAACCGGGACGAATCGCTTAGACCGGCGCATGCGCGCGCTCCGGGACGGAGTGTCCGAACAGCTGCCTGTAGAGGATCCAGGCGGAGAGCGCCGCGAGTCCGGCGAAGACGGAGGAGGCGAGGGCCAGCGCGGGCGCCGACCCGAGCGCGCGCTGCGCCATTTCGACGACCCCCCCCGCGGCGGGACTCGTCGTCGCCGCGTCCCAGAGGCCGGCGGCGGCGGTCGCCGCCGCGTCCGCCGCGGTCGTCCACAGGTAGGCGGCCGCGCTGGACGCGTTTCGCGCGGGATCGCCGCCCAGCCAAAGCGCGCCGACCAAGGCGTAGCCGAGGCTCGCGACGCCGGCGACGGGCCCGAAGGCCGCGCCGCAGGCCAGGGCCCACCGCTCCCGGCGCCGCCCGCGCCAGCGGCGCGCCCAGGCGCCGAATCCGCGTTCGGGCGCCGGCGCCCGGAGGGGGACCTGGGACAGCACGCGGTCGGCGAACCCGGTCGCGGGACGGAAGCGTCCCACCGCCTTGGTCCGGCGGTCGAGCTCGGCCCACTCGGCCCACGCTCGGCGGACCTCCGGGTCCTCGGCCGCGAAGGCGGCGAGGCTTCTCTCCTGGCGCGGCGAGAGCCGCCCGTCGAGCGCGGCGGCGAACGGATTCGCCCGGGCCGAGGGGTCCGGTCGGCCCAGGATCGCGAGCAGCCGGGCGCGCCACGACGTGGGAACGCTCGCGGCGGCCCGAACGCGGACCGCGAAGCCGGGCGCCGGCGAATGCCGCCCGAGCCCGTCCAGGGCGGCGAAGAGCGCTTGGGCGGCGTCGAACTCGCGCGCGAGGTCCGCGTCCGTCCGCGCCCTCGCCTCGAGGGCGCGCCGCGCGTCCGCGCTCGCCGTCCCGTCCAGGCACGCGAACACGCTTGCGGTTCGCGTCGCCTCGGCGGGCGGTTTTCTGGACTGGGCTCTCGGCATCGCTGTAGTCGGGCGTCGCGAGGGGCGATGGTCCGCGTCTTTCATGGCCGCCCTACGAATTCCGGTCCGGTCGCGGTTTCAGCTCGACCGCCCAGCGGTCACGCCGGCCTCCGTCAGCGCCGCCTTGAGCTCCAGTCGGGCACGGTGAATGTACGTCTTGACGGTGCCCAGGGGCAGGTCCATGATCCGCGCGATCTCCTTGTACGAGTGGCCCTCGACGTGACGCAGCAGGGTGACGGTCCGGTACTCGGGCCGCAGGCGACCGATCGCCCGCTCGATCTGATTGCCCAGCTCGCGGTTCTCCACGTACGCGTCCGGGCGCTCGTCCTCGCTCACGAGGACCGGGCGCGTCCGCGCCTGGGCCTCCTCGGTGAGCGCGTGCGGGCTGCCGTCGAGCGAGATCGTGTCCAGGCGCCTCTTGCGCAGGTGATCGATGGCGACGTTGTTGGCGATCTTGAACATCCAACTCGAGAACTTGTAGTTGGCGTTGTATTTGCCGATCGCCTTGAAGGCGCGGACGAACGCCTCCTGCGACAGGTCCTCGGCCAGGGACCGGTCCCGGACCATGCGGTAGACGAGCGAGAAGACCGGGCGCTCGTAGCGGCGCAGGAGCTCGCGGAACGCCCGTTGGCGTCCGGCGGCCGCCTGGGCCGCCAGCGTCTTGTCGTCGGGAGGGGGAGAGGTCAAGGCTCGGGCGTTCTCCTCGGGCGCGTCCGCCGCCGCCTCGGCGGTCCCTCGAACGAGCGCATCGCCACCCCCCTCGCCCCGCCCCTCCCCGCGCCCCGTTGTCGAAGGCCCACTCCCGAATCTACCTTTGCGGGGCCGGTTTCATTCACGCCGCGCTTCCCGGCCGCGCCCGAGAGAGGACACGCAGGTTGCCGTCGACCAGGTTGCCGGACGCGGAGCCGGCGAGCGGGGAGGAGAGAGCGGACCAGGTCCGCGCCATCTTCAGCGACATCGCGCCGCGCTACGACCTGATCAACCACGTTCTCAGCCTGAACGTCGATCGGCGGTGGCGCCGCCGCGCGGTGCGGGCGCTCGGATGGGAGCGGTCTGCAGGCGGCGTCTATCTCGACGCCTGCGCCGGGACCTTCGATCTGGCCCTCGAGCTGGCCGGCCGAGCGGGCTTTCTCGGCACCGTGGTCGCCGCCGACTTCGCGTTCCCCATGCTCGCCCGAGGATTGGCGAAGATCGACGGGGCAAGGGTGACTCCGGTCTGTGGGGACACGCAGCGGCTCCCCTTCGCGAGCGCGTCGTTCGCGGGCGCCACCGTTGGGTTTGGAGTGCGGAACCTCTCCGTTCCGTTGTCCGGCTTCCGCGAGCTCCACCGCGTGCTCGAGCCCGGGGGCCGCCTCGCCGTCCTCGAGTTCTCCGTCCCGTCGAGCCGACTCGTCCGCATGGCCTACTTGTTCTACTTCAACAGGATCCTGCCCGTTCTCGGCCGCTGGGTCTCCGGGCATCCCTGGGCGTACAGCTACCTGCCCAAGTCGGTGCACGCCTTTTCGGCGCCGGACGCTCTGGCCGACTCGCTCCGCGAGGCCGGGTTCGGGCGAGTGCGCTGGTTCCCGGTCAGCGCCGGGATCGCGGCGATTCACGTCGCCGAGAAGACGCGCGCGGCGGCGGCGCGCGCTCGTCCTCGATCGCCGTGACCGGTCCCAGCTCGGAGGGCGACCCGTCGAACCGCGTCGTGTCGCCGACGAGCAGCACCGTCATTCGCGCTGGATCGACCTCGGCGCGAACGACGTCGAGGACGGCCTCGGGTCGCACGCGCTCGACGCCCGCGACGTAGCGGTCCAGCCAGTCCGGGCCCAGGCCGAGGCTCTCGTGGGCGATCGCGCGGGCCACGACTTGAAACGGGGTGCGGAAGTTGAAGACGAAGCCGTTCACGATCTCGGCGATCGCGTGGGAGACCTCCGCCTCGGACGGCGGCGCCGTCCGCAGCGAGTCGATCACGTCCAGCATCGAGCGGGTCGCCGCGAGCGTCGTCTCGGGCTTGGTTCGCGTGAGCGCGCCCGCCAGGCCGTCGTTCCTCGTCGACGTCGTCCAGATCGAGGACGCGCCGTAGGCCTGCCCCTCGCGGTCGCGCACGGCGGCGGCGAGGCGGCTGGAGAGCCCGGAAGCCCCCAGGATCGAGTTGCCGATCTGAGCGGCGAAGTACCGCGGGTCGTCCCCCTGCCTGAGGCGCGACCGCCCGGCCAGCACGACCACGCTCTGCGCCACGGGCTTGTGCAGCACGAAGACGCCCGCTTCGGTCCGGATCCGCGGTGCCGGATCTTCCCGGAGGTCCCCGGAGCACGGCGGCCAGTCGGCGAGAGCGGCCTCCAGGAGCTCGGCGGCCCGGCTCCAACTCACGTTTCCGGTCACGCCCAGGATCATCCGCTCGGGGCAGAAGACGGCGCCGTGCACGAACCGAAGCCGCTCCTCGGCCAGGTCGGCGGGCTCGAGGTCGGAGGGCGACATGCGCCATCCCACGGGATGGTCGCCGAACATGATGCGGTTGAAGTGGGCGAAGGCCAGCGACGCGGGGTCGTCGCTCCGGCGCCGCGCGCGCTCGAGTTCGCTCGCGCGCCAGAGCTCGACCTGGGCCGAATCGAAGCGCGGCTCGCGCAGCATCTCGCTCCAGAGCGCCACCGCGCCCTCGATGCCGTCCGACAGCGAGTTGACCCAGGACGACGCCCGCCCGCCCCCCTGGCCGAAGCTCATGGCCAGCGCCATCGACTCGACCAGGACGTCGACCGAGTCGGGCGGCAGACGGACGGTGCCGCCGTTGCGCAGCAGGGCGGGGACCGCCGAGGCCGCCGCGAAGCGGTCGCGGGAAAAGCGGCGCGGTCCGCCCTCGAAGGTCGCGTAGAAGGTCGCCAGCGGCAGCTGGTCGTCGCGGACGTAGTGCACGGAGACGCCGCGCACCGATCGGACCTCCGCTTCGACGGGGGCGAAGCGGAGCGGCGGATACTCGAGCGCCGCGACGCGTTCGCGAACCGATTCCTGCGCGTCCGCCGCGCCCGCGAGGGCGAGCGCGAGGGCCGGGACCGCGGTCGCGAACCGCGCCTTCACCGTCCGGTCCGGCGCGTCAGCGTCGCGACCGTCTTTGCGCGGTCCGTCAGGTACCGGGCCGCGACCCGCCGGACGTCCTCCGGTCCGACGTCCGCCAGCCGCTCGTCGAGGCGAAACGTCTCGCGCCAGTCGCCCAGCGCGGCCTCCGACTCCGCGAGCTGCAAGGCGAGGCCCAGATTCGACGAGAGCCGGCGATAGGCGCCGGCCCGGATCGAGTTCCTGATCCGCTCGATCTCCCGGGGCTCCGGGGGCGTCTGGCGGATCCGCTCGATCTCGTCCGCGAGGGCGCGCTCGACGTCGGCGGGCGCGTGGGGCGCTCTCGGGACGACGTTCGCGACGAAGAGTCGGGAGTGGGCGAGGCCGGGGCCCAGGCTCGCCGTCGCGTTCACCGCCGAGCCGTCCTCGAGGATCAGGCGCCGATGCAGGCGCGAGGTCCTGCCGCCGGCGAGAACCGAGGCCAGCGCCGAGAGGGCGGGGGAGTCCGGGTGCGAAGCGGGCGGCGCTCGCCAGCCGATCAGCAGTCGGGGCTCGGCGTCGAACTCCACGTCGATCCGGCGCTCGCCGCTCTGCTCCGGCTCGCGGGCCAGGACGGGCGGCGTCGGCCTTCCCGCGGGCAGCGCCGCGAAGTGGCGCTCGGCCAAGCGCAGCGTTCGGTCGGCGTCGACGTCGCCGACCGCGACGACGACGGCGTTGCGGGCTCCGTAGTGCCGACGGAAGAACTCGACCGCCTGGCGGCGCGTCATCGCCTCGAGGTCCGAAGCGTGCCCGACGACGGGAACGCCGTAGGGGTGGACCTGGAAGGCGGTCGCCATGAGCGCCGCCCGAAGCGTTCCGCCCGCGCTGGTCTCGAGCCGCGTGCGCCTCTCCTCGCGCACGACCTCGAGCTCGGTGTGGAACCCCCTGAACGCCGGCCTCGCCAAGCGGTCCGCCTCGAGGGCGAACCAGAGCTCGAGCCGGTTGGCCGGCAGCTCGACGAAGTACCGGGTCGCCTCGTGGGACGTCGTCGCGTTGAGCCCGCGCGCGCCCTCGGCCGAGAGCAGCCGGTCGAACTCGCTGGGCACGGCGTAGCGGTGCGCCTGGCGCTCGAGGTCGAGCGTCGCGCGCCTCAGGCGCCGGACCCGCGCGCTGTCGGGCCGCGGCTTCGCCAGCTCGGCGATCGTCGAGTCGCGGGCGAGCTCCGCGGCCGCCAGCAACGGCCGCTCGCTGTCCCGGTCCCGAACGCCGATCTCCAGAGAGCCCTTGAAGAGCATGTGTTCGACCACGTGCGCGACGCCCGTGTTGCCCAGGCGCTCGTGCACCGATCCGACCGGGTAGTGGATCACGAGCGAGACGGTCGGCGCCTGGCGGCGCTCGAGGACCAGGAGCCTCATGCCGTTCGCCAGCGTGTGGCGACGGACGGGCAGGCGCTCCCCGACGGCGACGCCCGAACCCGCCTGGGCGTCGTCCTGAGCGCCCAGCGGAGAGGCGGCGGCCAGCGCACACGCGCAGGCCCGAAGGGCGCGTCGCCAGCGGGGCCGGCGCGAGCTCCCGAGTCTCGCCCCCGACACGGCGTCTACGGCGTCTGGCAGCGGGGGCAGCGGAACGCCGGCCGCCCCCCGAACACGCGGCGCCGGATCGCCTCGCCGCAGCGGCGGCACGGGTCGCCCTCGCGACCGTACGCTTCGAGCGCCGGCCGGAAGGTCCCTCGAGCGCCCTGGGCGTTCCGATAGTCCCTGAGCGTGGTGCCGCCGGCCTCGACGGCCCGACGGAGCACGAGGCGCAGCGCCCGGTGGAGGCGTCTGGCTTCGGCGCCCGCGACGCTCCGGGCCGGGCGCTCGGGATGGATCCGCGCCCTCCACAGCGCCTCGATCGCGTAGATGTTGCCCACGCCGGCGACCTTGCGCTGATCGAGGAGAAAACTCCGCACCGGAGCGCGCGAGCGCGCCAGGCTCGCCTCGAACCGAGTCCCCGTGAAGGCGCGACCGAGGGGTTCGGGGCCCAGCCGCTCGGACCAGCGCCTCCACTGCGCCTCCGGCATCAGCGCCACGCGACCGAAGCGGCGCGCGTCGTCGTAGGTCAGCGACGCGCCGTCGTCGAGCGCGAGGATCAGGGCGGGGTGGGCGGCGCCGGGCGCCCGACCGCCGCCCGCGTGGGCCAGCAGGCGGCCGGTCATGCCCAGATTCACCACCAGGCGCGACGCGTCGTCGAGCGCCAGGACGACGTTCTTGCCCCGTCGTCCCACGTCCCGAAACCGACGTCCGCGGAGAGCGCGGGCGAAGCGCCCCGCGTCGGCGACGAGCACGTCCTCGCGCACGACGCGGACGCGTCGGACCGAGCGTCCGGGCAGCGCGGAGCGCAGGCCGCGCGCGATCGTCTCCGCCTCGGGCAGTTCGGGCAACGGCCGCAGGTCCGGCTCTCAAGCGTCCTCGAGGGCGACGGCCGTGCCGCAGCAAGTCACCATCAGCATGCTGTTGCCCGAACCCAGGACCTCGTAGTCCAGGTCGACGCCGACGACGGCCTGCGCGCCCCGCGCGTCGGCCTCGCGCGCCATGGCCCGCAGCGCCTGCTCGCGCGCCTTGCGCAACGAGTCCTCGTAGGCGGCCGAGCGTCCGCCGACGATGTCGCGAACCCCCGCCAGGAAGTCTTTGAAGATGTTCGCGCCGATGATGGCCTCGCCCGTGACGACGCCCAGGTAGTCGCGAATCCGGCGCCCCTCGAGCGCGGGCGTGGTGGAGATGGTCATGACTCTCAGGCTCCTTGATTCGTGGGTGGAGGTCGACGGGGAGCGCCGACCCCGGGCCGGCCGCGTCGACGTTCGGACTCACGCCATCCGACGTCGGCGCGGAAACGCTTTCCTTCGAACGAGATCGAGCGAGCGGCGTCCACGCTGGCGCGGCGGGCCGCCTCGAAGTCGGCGGCGACGGCGGCGACGGCCAGGACGCGGCCCCCCGCCGTCACGGGCCGACCCCGGTCGAGCGCGGTGCCGGCGTGGAAGCAGTGGACGTCGGGCGGCAGCTCGGGCGTCGAGATGGGCGCGCCCTTGGCGCACGGCCCCGGATACCCTTCGGCGGCCAGCACGGTCGCGACGCACGCGGCCGGCGCGAACTCGGGCGCGCCGTCGCCCAGGCCCTCGCCGCGCGCGATCGAGCGCATCGGCTCGAGGAGCGACGACTCCATGAGCGGAAGGACGGCCTGCGTCTCGGGATCGCCGAAGCGACAGTTGAACTCGACGACGCGGGGGCCGTCGGCCGCGATCATGACGCCCACGTAGAGCAGCCCCGAGAACGGGGTCCCCCGGTCGGCCAGCTCGCCCAGCACCGGTCGGACGACGCGCTGGGCCACCTGCCTCGCGAGCGCGGGCGTCGCGACGCCGACCGGCGCGTACGCCCCCATCCCTCCGGTGTTGGGACCCGCGTCCCCCTCGCCGATCCGCTTGTGGTCCTGCGACGGGAGCAGCGGCGCGAATTCCTCGCCCTGGACCAGGTAGAGGCACGACAGCTCCTCGCCCTCCATGAACTCCTCGACGAGGATTCGCTCGCCCGCCGCTCCGAGGCGGCCGGCCAGCAAACTCCGCGCCGCGTCCTTGGCTTCGCGCTCCGTCTCGCACACGAGGGCGCCCTTGCCGGCGGCAAGCCCGGACGCCTTGACGACGACGGGCGCGCCGAACGCCTCGATGCAGCGCTCGGCCGCGTCCGCGTCCGCGTGCACCTCGTAGCGGGCCGTCGGCGCGCCGACCTTGGCCATGAGGTCCTTCGCGAACGCCTTGTCCGATTCGATCCGGGCCGCCGCCGCCGTCGGGCCGAAGGCGGGCACGCCGACGCGGGCCATGGCGTCGACGACGCCCGCAGCCAGCGGCCCTTCGGGGCCGACGACGGCGAGGTCGACGGCGCGCGCGGCCGCCCAGTCGGCCAGCGCGAGCGTGTCCGAGGGCGCGAGATCGACCGCCTCGCAGGCGGCGGCCATCCCGGCGTTCGGGCGCGTCGCGTGGAAGCGCGCCTCGGGCGCGTCGCGGCGGAGCTTCCAGAGGAGCGCGTGCTCGCGCCCGCCGGCGCCGACGATCAGGACGCGCATCGCCCGCGCCGCACGTCTACTTCTACTTCCGGAAGGAGTCGAAGATGCTGCCGCCCATGCGCTTGGCGGCATCGGCGAACTGATCGACGAAGTCCTTGGCGCCGCTCTTGTACGCCTCGGCCGCTTCGGCGACGTCTTCGGCGTAGGCCGGATCGGGGTCGCCGCGCCGCGGGTACTCGCCGCGCAGCACGCGGTCGTAGGACCCGTCCTCGATCCAGCCGCGCAGTTCGGACAGCCGGAGCACCCAGAATGGATGAGTCTGGCCCAGCAGGTTCAGGACCTTGAAGACCTGGTCGGCGACGTCGCCCGACTCGCGGTACTCCTCCGCCTGGCGGACGAACTCGGGCAGCGACGTCTCCTCGTCGTCGCCGCCGCCGGCCATCTTGAGCATCGCCGCCATCACCGAATCGGGGTCCTGGACGGCCAGCAGACCGGCGCGGTCGGCCGACAGCTCGCTCTTCCTCGACCACTCGAGCAGGGCGACGAGGATGGCCCGCGCCGCGATGCCCACGACGGGGAATCCGAGCTGCGCGAGCCTGACCAGCAGCTCCGTCATCGTCTTGTAGAGCACGTGGTCGCTCCGCACGTGGCCCACCTCGTGGCCGAGCACGTAGGCCACCTGCCGGTCCGACAGCAGCGCCAGCGTGCCCGAATTGAGGATCACGAACGGCTCCTTCATGCCGTAGGCGCCCGCGTTCACGACCGGGTTCTGGGACACGAAGAGCGGGTGCCGGGGACTGTCCAGCGTCCGGCAGACCTCCGTGTACAGCTCCCAGATCCGGGGGAACTGGTTCGGTCCGACGCGCACGGCGTTCGCCTGGAAGGCGAGGCGGATGGGCTTCTCGCCGAAGAAGCCGAAGAGCGCGCGCAGGACCTGGTCGAAGAGGGGCAGCTTGCGGAGCGCCGCGAGCGCGGCGCGGTCCGCGCTGTGCTCCCAGGCCCGGCTCGAGACGTCGGTCAGCACGCGCGTCGAGGGCGCGTCCGCGGCCGGGGCGTCGCCCCCTCCGGCGTCGGCGTCCATGCCGTAGTCGTAGCGATCCGTCATCGCGTTCGGCGCTCCTTGAATGCAACGGGCGCCCGGCGGGCCGGACGCCTCGGCGCGTCGCCGGGTCGGCGGCGTTCGCGCTCCGCGCCGTCCCCTACGACGAAGGCGCCTCGGGGGTTCCCGGCTCGAGCGCGGCTCACGAGTCCAGCGCCCGCTCGAGGTCGCGGACCAGGTCCTCGCCGTCCTCGATCCCGACGCTCAGGCGCACCAGGCCGTCGTGGACGCCCAAGCGGGCCCGCATCTCGGGCGGCACCGACGCGTGCGTCATCCGGGAGGGAACGCTGATCATGGACTCGACGCCGCCCAGGCTCTCGGCCAGGCGGAAGAGGCGCGTGCCTTCGGCGCACTTGGTCGCCGCCTCGGGCTCGAGCTCGGCGGACAGCATGCCCGAGAAGCCCCTCATCTGTCTGGCCGCCAGGGCGTGGCTCGGGTGCGACGCGAGCCCGGGGTAGTGCACGGCGGCGACGTCGGCGCGCGACTCGAGGAACTCCGCCACGCGCATGCCGTTCTCGTTGTGGCGCTCCATGCGCACCTGCAGCGTCTTGACGCCCCGGAGCGTGAGCCACGAGTCCATCGGCCCCGGCACGGGTCCGGTGGTCTTGCGCACGAAGAGGATCCGCTCGGCCAGCTCCTCGTCGTCGACGACGAGGACGCCGCCCAGCACGTCGGAGTGGCCGCTCAGGTACTTCGTCGTCGAGTGCATCGCCACGTGGGCGCCCAGCGCGAGCGGGCTCTGGTTGAACGGCGACGCGAACGTGTTGTCGACGCACAGGATCGCGCCTCGCTTCCGGGCCTCCGCGGCGACCGCCGCGACGTCCGTCACCCGCATCGTCGGGTTGGTCGGCGTCTCGACGTGGACGAGCTTCGTGTCGGGCCGAAACGCGTCCAGCAGCGCCCGGCGGTCGCGGCAGTCGACGAGCGTCACGGCGACGTTCATGCGGTGCAGCAGCTCGGTGAACAGGCGCGTCGTGCCGCCGTAGGTGCTCTCCTCGCCGACGACGTGGCCGCCCGCGGCGACCGTCTTGACCAAGCACTCGATGGCCGCGAGGCCGCTCGAGAAGGCGACGGCGCGCCGACCGCCCTCCAGGGCGGCGAGACTCGCCTCGGCGGCGTCGCGCGTCGGATTCTGAAGGCGGGCGTACTCGTACCCCTTGTGCCGCCCGACGCCGTCCTGGACGTAGGTCGACGTCTGGTGGATCGGCGTCGAGATCGCGCCGGTGGCGGGATCGGGCCCGCCGCCGGCGTGAACGCACAGGGTCGCGAAGCGATCCTCTCGGTCGGAAATGACGGGCCTCCTCGGCTGCATGCGTTTCGCGCGAGCGGCTTGGCCGCTTCGGAACGGGGGCTTCGTCCGCTCCGGCGACCCGGCCCCGCGCCCGCAATCAATGTAGCCATGGGCGCCCCGGGCGCGCCGCTGCGCTACGCCGGACCCGGGCGCCGAGCGACGCTAGCTTCAGCCATGCCGATCCAACTCCCTTCCGACCTGATGGTCGGCGTGTCCGGCTTCCGGGGGCGCGTCGGCGAGGCGCTCGACCCGGAGCTCGCGACCCGGCTCGCGGCCATGTACGGGACCCTCCTCGAGCGGGGCGGCGCGAACGGGCCCGTGCTCCTGGGACGCGACTCTCGGACCTCCGGCCCCGCGCTCCTCGGCGCCGCGGCGGCCGGGCTGGTCGCGGTGGGCCGCGACGTCGTCGACCTGGGGCTCGTGCCGACGCCGACGCTGATGCTCGCCGTCGGTCGCTCGTGCGCGGCCGGCGGAATCGCCGTGACGGCGAGCCACAACGGCGTCGAGTGGAACGCCTTCAAGTTCGCGGCGGCGGGCGGGACCTTTCTGCCCGAGCGCGGCATGGATGGCTTCCTCCGGGCGATCGCGGCCGAGGATCCGCCCTGGGCGCGGTGGGACGGCCTGGGTCGGGTCTCGGTCGACGACGGCGCCGTCGAGCGCCACGTCGAGGCGATCCTGGGTCTGCCGCACCTGGACGTCGAGGCCATCCGCAGCGCCAGGATCCGCGTCGGCCTCGACTGCGTGCATGGCGCCGGGGGCGCGATCATGCCCCTTCTGCTCGAGCGGCTGGGGTGCGAGGTCCGCGCGATGGGGACGGAGACGGACGGCCGGTTTCCGCGCGACCCGGAGCCGACGGCGGAGAACCTCGAGGCGCTCGGTCGCCTGGTCCGCGACGCGGGCGCGCGGATCGGCATGGCGGTGGATCCGGACGTGGACCGCCTCGCGCTGACCGACGAGCGGGGCCGCCCTCTGGGCGAGGACCTCACGCTGGCGCTGGCGGCCGACGTGGCGCTGAGGCGCCGACCCGGGCCCGTCGCCACGAACCTCTCGACCAGCCGCGTGATCGACGAAGTGGCCCGGGCGCGCGGATGCCGCGTCGCGAGGGCGCCCGTGGGCGAGATCCACGTGGTCGACGCGATGGTCCGCGAGCGGGCCGTCGTCGGCGGCGAGGGCAACGGCGGCGTGATTCTGCCCGCGCTGAACCTCACGCGGGACGCGGCCGTCGGAGCGGCGCTCGTGCTTCAGCTGCTGGCCCTCGAGCCCGACCGGCCGACGTCCGCTCTCGTCGCTCGTCTGCCGTCGTATCGCATGGTCAAGGAGAAGGTCGAGTTTCCCAGGGAGCGGCTGGCCGACGCCTACGACGCGCTCGAGCGCGAGTGGGGCCCGGGGCGGCTGGACGCCAGCGACGGCGCGCGCATGGACTGGCCCGACGACGCGCGCTGGATCCACGTGCGACCCTCCGGCACCGAGCCGGTCGTGCGCCTGATCGCCGAGGCGCCCCGGATCGAGGACGCCCGCTCGCTGACCCGAGGGGCGCGCCGAGTCCTCGCTCGCGTCGCGGGCCGCTAGTCCGGTGTGCGGGATCGTCGGCTACGTGGGGCCGCGCGCCGCTGCGCCCATCCTGCTCGAGGGGCTCAAGCGGCTCGAGTACCGGGGCTACGACTCGGCCGGCCTCGCCGTGATCGAGCCGGACGGGAGCCTGGCGACGGCCAAACGACCGGGCAAGATCGTCGATCTCGAGGGCGCGCTCGCGGGTCGCCTGCCCGCCGGCAGCCTGGGCGTCGCGCACACGCGCTGGGCGACGCACGGTCCGCCGAACGAGGTCAACGCGCACCCGCATTTCTCGCCGTCGATGGACGTCGCGCTGGTCCACAACGGCATCGTCGAGAGCGCCGGCCGCCAGCGGCCGGCGCTCGAGGCGCTCGGGTACGAGTTCCGGAGCCAGACCGACACGGAGACGCTGGTCCACCTGATCGACCTCGCGTTTCGGGAGACGGATCTGCTCGAGGAGGCGGTCGCCCGCGCCGTCGCCCAGGTCGAGGGGACGTACGGCATCGCGGTCGTGAGCTCGCGCGATCCGGACAAGATCGTCGCGGCGCGCGCCGGCAGCCCGGTCCTGCTGGGCGTCGGGGACGCCGGCGAGCGCTTCGTCACTTCGGACGCCGCCGCCGTCGTGGCCCACACGCAGCGGGTCGTGCACCTGCGCGACGGCGACCTGGCGGTCCTCGACCGCGACGGCTACCGCACCTTCGACGTCTCGCGCCGCGCGGTGAGCCGGGGCATGGAGACGGTCGCGTGGAGCGCCGAAGCCGTCGGCAAGGGCGGCTACGAGCACTACATGTGCAAGGAGATCCACGAGCAGCCGGCGTCGCTCGCGGACGTCATGCGGGGCCGCCTCCTCGAGGAGGAGGGCACGGCCAGGCTGGGCGGTCTGACGGGCGCCGAGGAGGAGCTCCGCGACGTCGAGCGGATCGTGATCACGGCCTGCGGGACCAGCTGGCACGCGGGGCTGATCGGGGCGCACCTTCTCGAGGAGATGGCGCGGATCCAGGTCACCGTCGAGTACGCGTCGGAGTTCCGCTACCGCAACGCCGTGCTGACGCCGCGCACGCTGGTCCTGGGGATCAGCCAGTCGGGCGAGACGGCGGACACGCTGGCGGCGCTGCGCGAAGCCAGGCGGCGGGGGTGCCGCACGATGGGGATCGTCAACGTCGTGGGCTCGAGCGTCGCCGCGGAAACGGATTTCGGCATCTACCTGCACGCCGGCCCCGAGATCGGCGTCGCGTCGACCAAGTCGTTCTCGAGCCAGATCGTCGCGCTCGTCCTGTTCACGCTCTACATGGCCCGTCGGCGCACGATGTCGATCCTCGAGGGCAGGGAAGCGGTGCGGGCGCTCCGGCGCCTGCCGGGCCAGGTCGAGGAGACGCTGCGGCTGGACGACCGCGTCCGGCGCGTGGCCGAGCGCTACGGCGACGCGCCCAACTGCCTGTACCTGGGGCGGGGGTACCAGTTTCCGGTGGCTCTCGAGGGCGCGCTCAAGCTGAAGGAGGTCAGCTACGTCCACGCCGAGGGCTACCCCGCGGCGGAGATGAAGCACGGTCCGATCGCGCTGATCGACGAGGGGATGCCCGTCGTCGTGCTCGCGCCCAAGGACCAGGTGTATCGCAAGACGATGTCGAACATCGCCGAGGTGCGGGCGCGGGGCGGACACGTGATCGCCGTGGGCAACGGGGCCATGGAGAGCGCGGTCGAGGAAACGCTCGAGATCCCCGCCACGCTGCCGGCGCTCGCGCCGGTCCTGGCGACCGTGCCGCTCCAGCTGCTCGCGTACCACATGGCCGTGCTGCGCGGCTGCGACGTGGACCAGCCCCGCAACCTCGCCAAGTCGGTGACGGTCGAATGAAGCGGGCGCGGGCCGCGCGAGGCGTCCTGCGGCGGGCCGGGGAAGCGTCGGTCGGCGCTGCGCTTCAGCGGCCGTGACGGAACCGCTGCGCAGGCCGCTGGCGACGCCGATGCTCGCAGTCTTCTGTCTGGCGCCTTGCGCGGCCTGCTTAGACGAGCGGTCGGATCCTGGATCCGCGGGCGCCGCGGCTGCGGACCTGTTCTCCTCGTGGCCTGGCGACGAGTCGTTTCGGCTCGCTGCGGAGCCGAGCCTGGTGGCGGGATCGGACGAGTCTCTTCCCTTGGGCTCGGTCAGGGGTGCGGTCTTCTTCGGCGACGGCGTCGCGATCGCGCATACGGGGGCGCACGAAGTCCTGATCGTGGATTCTGCGGGCCGGCTGATTTCGCGGCGCGGCAGGCGAGGAGACGGTCCCGGCGAGTACAGGTTTCTGAAAGGGATCGCTCGTCACGGAGACGGACTGGTTACCTGGGACGAGAACCACTTTCGAGCGACCGTGCTCGACGCTTCCGGGGAGTACGTCGGCGAGACGGGGATCCGGTGGCGTCGGGGAGACGGCAGGATCGTCGGGACCTTCGGAAGCAACGCGCTGATGGAATTCCGGAGGATGGGATTCCCGGGCGAGGGGTCCGTCGGGCCGTTGGAGGTCCGGCAGCCGGTGACCTACGAGATCGTCCGTCTTTCCGACGGGAGGGTCGTCTTCGAGGACACGCTTCCAGGCCAAGAGGAGTGGGCGGAGAGGGAGGTGACCCACGACGGGCAAAGCGACGGCGGGCTGCCCGTGATCTTCGGACGGACCGCCCGAAAAACCGGGACCAGCTCACCGCGAGTACCCCGACCCGCTGCAGGACGAGGTGGTCTGGGTCGGCTTCAGCGAGGCGTGGGAGCGCAAGAAGCGACTCTCGATGCCGACGGCGTTGTTGGTTAGAAACGTCCTGGACATTGCGGAGGACCGGGTGCTCGTCCGGGCGACGGGGCTCCCACGACGAGACTCTGATCGAAGTCTACCCGATGGAACGGATGCCCACCGTCGCGACGGCGGCGAAGCCGATACCGCGCCAGGGCGCCGCGAAGTAGTGGCGCTTCTACGGCGGCTGGGACATGTTCCTGGAAGGCCGGTCGTGGCGGGCGACGCGAAGATGCCGGCGGCGCGATGCATACCGCTCGCAGAACTTCGAGAAGACGATGCCGGTCATCGCTCATTTCGCATATCACCATATTCACCTTACACGATGAGCCTTCTGGATCTTTCCAGTCTCTTGATTCGCTCGCGCGCCCTATGGCCGTCGCATGTGGCTGCGACATCGACCAGCCCCGGAACCTCGCCAAGTCGGTGACCGTCGAGTGAAGCGGGCGCGGACGTCGTGAGAGTCGTCCTGCAACGCGTCGAGGAGGCGTCGGTGCGCGTCGACGGCGAGGTCGTAGGCGCCATCGGAGCCGGACTTGCCGCGTTGGTCGGCTTCGCGGCGGACGACGACGAGCGGACCCTCGCGTGGATGGCGGACAAAATCGTCGCTCTGCGCGTCTTCGCCGACGAGCGCGGCAGGATGAACCGGTCGCTCGCCGAAGCGGGCGGCGAGCTGCTGGCCGTGAGTCAGTTCACGCTCTATGGAGACGCGCGTCGCGGCCGCAGGCCGTCGTTCGCGAAGGCGGCCCCGCCGGACGTCGCCCGCGAGCTCTACGACGCCTTCGTCGCGCTGCTCGAGGAGCGAATCGACGCGCCCGTGCGGACCGGCCGCTTCGGCGCGGCGATGAAGCTCGCGCTGGTCAACGACGGACCCGTGACGCTGATCCTCGAGCGCTCGCCGTCCCGACCCGTCCCAGCGTCGTGAAGCCGTCGCCGCCGCTCGTGCTGGCGTCCGCGTCCCCGAGACGGGCCGAGATCCTGCGCATGCTGGGTCTCGAGTTCGAGGTCGCGTCGCCCGACGTCGAGGAGCGTCGCGAGGGAGGCGAGGCGCCCCTGGCGTACGTCGAGCGTCTCGCTCGCGAAAAGGCGCGATGCGTCGCCGACCAACGCGAGGACGCGCTCGTCGTCGGCGGGGACACGATCGTGATCCACCGGGGACGCGTGCTCGAGAAGCCCAGGAGCGAGCGCGACGCGGTCCGCATGCTGAAGCGCCTGTCCGGCGAGAGCCACGCCGTCCACACGGCCCTGGCGATCGTGTGCGACGGGCGCGCGTTCTCCCGCGTGGCGTCGGCGCTGGTGTTCTTTCGCGCGCTCGGCGCGGACGAGATCCGCGCCTACGCGGCGACGGGCGAGCCCCTCGACAAGGCCGGAGCCTACGGCGTCCAGGGCATGGGCGCGTCTCTGGTCGCCCGCACCGAGGGCGACCACTACGCGATCGTCGGGTTCTCGGTGCATGCGTGGCTCGGCCTGCTGGCCGAGGCGGGACTGCGGTACGCGCCGGGCAAGCCGCCCGCCGGGGCGCGGTTGCTGCGCCGAGGGAGGGAGAAGTGAGCCTTCCGGTCGTGCTCGCCTTGGACCAGGGCACGACCGGGTCGTCCGCGTTCGTCGTCTGCGCCGACGGGCGCTTCGTTTCGAAGGCCTACGCGGAGTTCGCGCAGAGCTTCCCCAGCCCCGGACGGGTCGAGCACGACGCCGAGGAGATCTGGCGCGCGACGACGCGCGTCGCCCGCGAGGCGCTGGCGGCCGCCGGCGCCTGCGAGCCGGTCGCGATCGGGATCGCGAACCAGCGCGAGACCGTCGTCGTCTGGGACCCCGAGACGCTCGAGCCGCTGCATCCGGCGATCGTCTGGCAGGACCGCAGAACGGCCCCGATGTGCCGCGATCTCGAGGCCGCGGGTCACGGCGATCTGGTTCGCCGCCGCACCGGACTGCTCCTCGACCCGTACTTTTCGGCCACGAAGCTCCGGTGGATCCTCGAGTCGAGGCCGGATCTGGCGGTGCGCGCGCGGGAGGGCGATCTGGCCGCCGGCACCGTCGACTCGTGGTTGGTGGCGCGTCTCACGGGGGGGCGCGTGCACGCGACCGACCCCACGAACGCGTCGCGCACGATGCTCTGCGACATCGACCGGCGCGAATGGGACGAAGACCTTCTCGACCTCATGGGGGTGCCGCGCGCCCTGCTGCCCGAGATCCGTCCGAGCCTGGGCGACTTCGGGTGCGCGAGAGGCGAATTCCTGGGCGTCGAGGCGCCGATCGCCGGCGTTGCGGGAGACCAGCAGGCCGCCCTCTACGGACAGGGCTGCTGGGAGGCCGGCGAGGGCAAGTGCACCTACGGGACGGGCGCGTTCCTGCTGGTCAACGCCGGCGCCCGGCGCGTGTCCTCGTCCCAGGGACTTCTGACCACGGTCGCGTGCGACGCTCGCGGACGTCCCTGCTTCGCCGTCGAGGGCTCGATCCTGGTCGCCGGCGCCGCGCTGCAATGGCTTCGCGACGGGCTGGGCGTCCTGGACCATGCGGCCGAGAGCGAGGAGATGGCGCGCTCGCTGGACGGCAACGACGGCGTCTACATGGTGCCGGCGTTCACTGGGCTGGGCGCGCCCCACTGGGCGCCGGACGCCCGCGGCTGCGTCACCGGGCTGACCCGGGGCTCGACGGCCAGCCACCTCGCGCGGGCGGCGCTCGAGGCGATGGCCTACGGAACGCGCGACCTGCTCGAGCTCGTCGAGAGCGACGCGGGCGTCGCCGTGGACCTCCTCCGGGTGGACGGCGGCGCGACGCGCAACGACTGGCTCATGGAGTTCCTCGCCGGCGTCGCGGGGATTCCGGTCCGCCGGGGCGGCGTGCAGGAGACGACCGCGCTGGGCGCGGCCGGACTCGCGGGCCTGTCCGCGGGCGTCTGGGACGCCCCCGAGGACTTCGCCGCCGCGTTCCAGGCGGGCCGGACCTTCGTCCCGAACCTCGAGGGGCGCGAGCGCCAAGCGCTGATCGAGGGCTGGAATCGGGCCGTTCGCGCGACGTTGGTCCCGCTGGGTCGGTGACGCCGGCCAAGGCGCGACGCCCCGACCCGACTTCGCCCCCGGGGGCCCGTGTCTGTAGATTGAACCAGAGCGATCCCGGGGACGCGCGCCCGGGACCGCCGCCGCGACGACGATCGAGGCGTTCGGTCGCCCGTCGTCGGGCGCAGCGGGGCGGCGCGGGAGCGACGAGGTCATGAAGAACGGACGATTCGCCGTCGGGCTGGTGGGCGTGGCCGGCGTCGTGGGCTACCTGATGTGGACGGGCGTCCGCGACAGCATGGTCTACTATCTCACGCCGACGGAGCTGATGGCGCGCGTCGAGGACGACCCCGCGTTCCACGACGTCGGCGTCAAGGTGAGCGGACGGGTCGTCGAGGGCTCGTGGACCCGGAGTCGGGGCACGACGGGCGAGCACGAGTTCCTGGTCGCCGACTTGGACGACGACGGCGTGACGTTCCGGGTGCGCTACGACGACGTGGTGCCCGACACCTTCAACGACCGGGCCGAAGTCGTCGTCGAGGGCAGCTACGCGGCCGACGGCGTCTTTCGGGCGCACACGGTGCTGACGAAGTGCGGGAGCCGCTACGAGGCGGCCGAGGAGGAGCTGGCGGCGTGACGCTGCTGGGCGAGCTCGCCCTCTGGATCTCCCTTCCCGCGGCGCTCTGGGGCGCGTGCGTCTCGTTCGTCGGCGGCCGCGCGAGCCGCGACGACCTCGTGTCGAGCGGGGAACGGACCGTTCACGTGGTCACGTTCCTCCTCCTCCTGACGTCGCTCGGCATCGTGGCCGCGTTCCTGGGCGACCGCTACGAGTTCCTGTACGTCGCCAACTACTCGAACCGCGAGCTGGACACGTACTTCAAGGTCGCCGGGCTCTGGGCCGGCCAGCGCGGCTCGCTGGTCTTCTGGACCCTGCTGCTGTCGGTCTTCGCGTCGATCGCCGTGTACAGGAACCGACGGCGCAACCGCGAGTTCATGCCCTATGCGACCGGCACGCTGCTCTCGCTGCTCGCGTTCCTGCTCGTCGTGCTGCTGTTCGCCGACGTGAACCCGTTCGAGAGGCTGGGCTTCACGCGGGCCAACGGCATGGGCTTGAACCCGCAGCTGCAGAACTACTGGATGACGATCCATCCGCCGACGCTGTACCTGGGGTTCACGTCGTTCGCCGTGCCCTTCGCCTTCGCGGTGTCGGCCCTGCTCAACGATCGCCTGGACTCGCGCTGGATCGCGATCACCCGGCGCTGGATCCTGCTCAGCTGGTTCTTCCTGACCAACGGGATCGTCTTCGGGATGCGCTGGGCCTACGAGGAGCTCGGCTGGGGCGGGTACTGGTTCTGGGATCCGGTCGAGAACGCCTCGCTGCTCCCTTGGCTGACGGCCACGGCCTTCCTGCACTCGATCCAGATCCAGGAGAACCGAGGCATGCTCAAGGTGTGGAACATGGCGCTGGTCGTGGCCACGTTCCTGCTGACGATCTTCGCGACGTTCCTCACGCGCTCGGGCCTGATCGACTCGGTCCACAGCTTCGCCGAGAACCTCAGGATCGCCTACATCTTCCTGGGCTTCATGGGGGCGCTGGCGGCGTTCTCGGCCGTCCTCGTCGTCCACCGCCTGCCGTCGCTCCGCTCCGAGAATCGGTTCCAGTCGTTCCTGTCGCGCGAGTCGGCCTTCCTGTTCAACAACCTGCTCTTCGTCGGCATCGCCTTCGCCGTCGCCTGGGGCACGTTGTTCCCCTTGATCACCGAGGGCCTCGTCGGCCAGAAGATCAACGTGGGCCCGCCGTTCTACAACCGAGTGAACATCCCCATCGGCCTCGCCCTTCTCGCCCTGATGGGCGTCGGTCCGGTCATCGCGTGGCGACGGGCGTCGAAGCGCAATCTCTGGAGGAACTTCGCGGCGCCCGTGGCCTGCGGCGCGGCGACGCTGGCGGCGCTCTGGGCGGTGGGCGTGCGCCACGGCATGGCGCTGGCGACGTTCGCGCTCTCCGTCTTCGTCGCGACGATCGTCGTGCGGGAGTTCTGGAAGGGGACCCGGGCGCGCGCGCGGATCGCCGGCGAAGGCCAGCTGCGCGCCTTCCTCTCGCTGTTCAGGCGCAACCGCCGCCGATGGGGCGGCTACGTGGTGCACGCCGGCGTGGTCGTCGTGTTCACCGGCCTGGCCGGCGCCGCCTTCGACGTGGCGACGGTGCGCGAGCTGGTCCCGGGCGAGTCGATGTCCGTGCGCTCGGCGCTGGGCACGGAGTACCGCCTGCGCTACGAGAGCCTGTCCCACTCGAGGCCCCGCGCCGCCGAGGAGGTCCGCGAGAACGACTGGCGCTGGACGGCGCTCCTGACGGTGTACGCCGACGGCGAGCGGATCGGGATCATGCGACCCGAGCGCCGATTCTATCCGGTGATGGACCAGGCTTCGACCGAGGTGGGGATCGCGAGCTCCGCCCTCGAGGACCTCTACGTGATCCCGAAGGAAGTGAATCTGGCCGACGGCTCCGAAGCGGTCGCGTTCGAGGTCAAGGTGCGACCGCTCGTGCCGTGGATCTGGTACGGCGCGCTGATCGTGACGGTCGGCACGCTGATCGCGCTCTGGCCCTCCGGTTCGGTGCCGGTCCGGGCGCCCGTGCGGGCGATCGAGGGGAGACCGCGCCGGGCCGACGCCCCCGCCTGACGCATGCGGGTCCTCGCGTCCCGGGCCCGGGCGCCTCGCGCCGTCGTCGTCGCCGCGCACGGGCGAGGAAGCGCCCGATGACGGTTCTGCTCGGCGGCCTCCTGCTGGCGGCGGCGGTCGCGCTCGCGGTGCTGGAGCCGATTCTGTCGGGCAGGAGGGCGGCGCGGGACCGACCCGGCGACGAGCACGACGAGGGCGCGGCGCGCCGCAGGGTCGCCCTGACGGCGCTTCGGGACCTCGAGTACGACCGGGCCACGGGCAAGATCGACCGAGCCGACTACGAGAGTCTGAAGATCGAGCTGGGTCGGGAGGCACTGCGCCACCTCGAGGGGTCGGAGGGCGACGCGGACGCGCGCGCCGAGGGGCGACCCGAGGCCGAGCGGGCGTCCAGGGATCTCGAGGAAGAGATCGCGCGGGCGCGCCGAGCGATTCGCGGGGGCTTCGAATGCCCCCACTGCGACGCCGTCGACCGGATCGGGGCCCGGTACTGCAGCCGGTGCGGGCGGGCGCTGACGGGGGCCGGCGCCGGGGGGACCGCGCCGCCCGAGGCGGGGACGGGTCCCGGCGCCGAGGCGTGACCGTCGAGGCCTGCGGGGTCGAGGTCCGCTACGGGCCCGCGAGAGCGCTCCGGGGCGTGGACGTCCTGGCGAGCGGAGGCGAGATCACGGTCGTCGTCGGACCGAACGGGGCGGGGAAGACGACCCTGCTGAGGGTGCTCGCGGGGGAGCGGCGGCCGGACCGGGGCGACGTCCTCGTCAACGGGCGGCGGGTCGGGGAAGCGGGCGCGGCCTGGCGGTCCCGGATCGGCCTCGTGTCGCACCGTCCGGGGCTCTACCGAAAGCTCTCGGTCGTCGAGAACCTGCGCTTCTTCGCGACGCTGCAGGGCGCCGACGCTCGGCGCTCGGCACTGATCGGGGCGCTGGACGCCGTCGGAGCCGCGCGCGTCGCCGACGCGCGCGTCGAAGCGCTGTCGCGCGGACAACGCCAGCGGGTCGCCTTGGCGCGCGCGCTGCACCACGACCCCGAGGCGCTCTTCCTGGACGAGCCCTTCGCCGGACTGGACGCCGAGGGCGCGAAGGCGCTCGAGGGCGCGCTCGGCCGGTGTCGCGCCGAGGGCAGGCTCGTGGCCTTGGTCACGCACGATCTCGGCCGCGGCGCGAAGCTCGCCGATCGCGCGGTCGCGCTTCGGCGAGGGCGGAAGGTGCACGACGGTCCGGCGGAAGGACCTGGGCGACTGCGCCGCCTCGTCGAGGCCGACCACGAGGAGGCCCGGCCGTGAGGCAGGCGCGCCTGTGGTGGGCGATCGTGGCGAAGGACCTGCGCCTCGAGCTCCGCAGCGGCGGTCGCATGGCGGCGACGGCGGCCTTCGTGGCGCTGGCCGGGTTTCTGTTCTCGTTCGTCCTCGACCGGGGCCGGGTCGCGGGTCGGGACGTGGCCGCGCCCTTCACGTGGCTGACGATCCTCTTCGCCGCGACGGCGAGTTCGGGGCGCGTCTTCGACGCCGAGGAGGAGGAGGGCGCGTTCCGGCACCTGCTGCTTTCGCCCGTCTCGAGGCCCGCGATCTTCCTCGGCAAGACGGCGGCCACCTTCGCCGCCGTCTGGATCGCGGCGGCGCTGTCCTTCGCCGCCCTGACCGCGTTCCTGGGCGTGCGCGAGCCCGGTTCGCTCTGGGCGCACGTCGCCGTCCTGCTGCCCGGGGCGATCGGGCTGGCGGCGGTGGGCACGTTTTTCGGACGCATCTCGACCCATAGCGCGCTGGGCGACGCCGTGATCCCCGCGCTGACCTTCCCCTTGCTGGCGCCGTTGGTTTTCTTTGGGGTGACCGCGTCGTCGCGGATCTTCCAGGGGATCCACTGGAGCGAGGTCGCGGGCCCGGTGCGCATGCTCTGGGCCTACGCGCTGGGAGCGCTTGGCGTTGGATCCCTCCTCTTTCACTACGTCGTGGACGAATAGGTCCCGCGAGGGTGCGCGACATGGGACTCGACAGGGCGAGGCGGATCGGGCTGGCGCTCGCGTCGATCGGCGTGGCGACGGTGCTGGTCACGCACTGGATGGTCGCGTTCTGGGTGCCCACCGAGGCGATCCAGGGCGTGGTTCAGCGGATCTTCTACGTGCATGTCCCGGCCGCCTGGACGACCTTCCTCGCGTTCGGTCTGGCGGCGCTGGCGAGCGCGGCGTACCTCTGGCTCGAGGACGAGCGCGCGGACGCCGCCGCCGTGGCCGCCGCCGAGGGCGGCTTGGTCTTCGGGGCGATCATGCTGACCTCCGGCCCGCTCTGGGGCCGGATCGCCTGGGGAACCTACTGGACCTGGGAGCCGCGCCTGACCCTCACGCTGCTTCTGTGGTTCACCTACGTCGGGTACTTCCTGCTGCGCGGCTCCGTCGCCGACCCGCGGCGCGCCAAGCGATTGGCGGCGGTGGTCGCCGCGGTCGGCGCGCTCAACATCCCGCTGATCCACGTCAGCGTGGAGTGGTTCCGGTCGCTCCATCCGGGACCCGTGGTCGTCAAGCCCGAGGGGCCCACGCTCCATCCCGACATGCTGGCCACCCTGTTCACCGCGCTGGCCGGCTTCACGCTCCTGTTCCTCGGACTGTTCAGCTTCCGCTACGCGACCGAGCGGCTCGTTCGCCGCGCGGACGCGCTTCCCCAAGGCTCGCCATGACTCCCAAAGGCGCACCGACCGCTCTCTGGGCGGCGTTCCTCGCGACGCTGGCCGCGCCGACGGCGCTGCTGGCCCAGACCGAAGCCGGGCGCGGAGCGCTGCGTCCGTTCGTCCACGTGCTGGGCGCCTACGGGATCGCGTGGATCCTGATCCTCGTCTGGGTCTGGCGCATCGCCCGCGCCCTGAAGCGCCTGGAGGAGTAGACTCCGATTTCGGACCGGGTCGGGCCGCCTCCGGCGACGACTGCAGGTCTGGTTCGCAGCGGGGAGATCGACGCAGGTTCCGCCGGGCGCGCGGCGTGGCGCCACGAAACCACGAGATCGAGCCGGTGTCGCCGGTCCCACCCCAAGCCAGTTTCAGTCCCGGCCGTGTCATTGGCAGCGAGGAGCGCGCAATGATCCGCTTCCCCGATCCAGAGTGAACGGCCGCCGGAGTCCCCCAGCTTGCAATGCTCGACTGCCGCGGCTTCGCTCGCCGTAGTCCACAGCGGACTGCGCGCCAGCACGCGCGACACACCGTTGCGCCGCGACTTCGCGTGGCTACCGACACGCGCCGGTTCTGCAACGACCGTCCCAGGTCGGTTCGCAGTAGGTCGAGCCTTCGTTGTCTGTGCAGGCGAGAACCCATGAGCACCGTGCCCAGCACACCACCGATGGTGAACACGACCAGGAGAACCCCTGGCGAGGTGGACTCGTATAGCGACGGAGATGTCCGGCGCCTCCGGGTGGCGACCGCGAAGACTCGCCTACCGCCGCTCCCAGCGAACCTCGATTTCGCCCACTTCGTCGGACAGAGCGGTCAGGTAGCGATTGGGTCGAAGTCCTTTTCCGACGACCCAGAACGTCTCGTCGTACAGGGTCGATCCGAGCACTCGGCCGTCGGGCGAGACCAGTACGAACAGCGTCTTCGGTTCCACCCTTCGAGGATAGAGGTGCACGAGGGCGAGGACGTTGCCGTCGGGCAACTCGTCCACAAAACGGGATCTGTCCCAATAGAACCTCGTGGACCCGGGATCAGATTCGGGCAACGCCTTGTCGAATTCGTCCTCGGACACGATGCGCGCGTCTTCCACCAGAACCGATCCCTCGCCCAAGCCCCGGCTCGGGTACTTGGTGATCCGGAACGGAGCGAGTTCCGACACCAAGACGCCCCCGTCGGCCGTCAGCGCGACCGGTCTCCCGGAAAACGCCGACACCACGCGCCAGTCGTCATGCTCGTGGGCCGGATGCCAACTGGACACGTGGGCCCCCTGATTGTCGTATTCGTGAATTGCGTAGGGGACCAGCGGATCGTCCGGGTATCTCCCGCCGCTCACGACGAATCCTCCATCCGGAAGAGCGACGATCTGGTAGGCGAACCTCAAGCCCGTTCCGGACTGGAACGCCGCGACCATGGCGCCCGGGTCTTTCCGGTCGAGGTAGCGAGCGACGCCCTCGGTGCTCCACGCGAGCAGGCTCCCGTCCGGGGCTGGAGACATCCCCAGCGTCCGCGTCCACGGCCCGGATTCGATGGGTGGCCCTTCCCGCGCGACCGCCAGAGCGTCGCTCTTCACGTCCAGCTCCAGCAACCGACCGTCCTCGATCCCCAGCCAGTGGATCCCGTCGCCCCAGGACGCGAGCGCGTCCACGTCTTCGACGCCAGAGCCCAGCGATCTCCGCCACACGTCGTGGACGGTCGCGACGACGTCACCCGAGACCTCGGTGGGGCTTGGCGTGCGGAGAGGCTCCACCGTGACCGCGTAGTCCGGCTGCTTCTCTCCTTCGCACGAGAGTTGCGCCAAGGCGACCGTCAACGAGACCCAAAACGCTCTCGCGTTCGATGTCGCCTTCATGGTCCGCTACTCCGATCAAAGGGGAATGGCGCGCCGACGTCCACCCAGCGTTCGATGCTCGACAGGCCGACCTTGCGGATCAGCACGCGGGCGCCCTCGACGCTCCACTCGTCGCCGCGATGCACGAGCGTTCGCTTCATGACTAGGAGTTGCGGCGTGGACGCCTGCCCCGGAAAATCCTGGTAAACGTACTTGAGGACTCCGTCGTTTCTCCATCCTCTGCCTGTGGTGATCTCGTCGAAGGGGCCAAGCCACTCGAGGTGCTCGACGCCGCGCTGGACGACTTCGTCCTTCGCCACGCCGACCGTGGCGAAGCCGACGCCCCGGTCTCGACTCGCGGACTGCACGATGGTCCGAGCCGCCCTGACCGCCCTCCGGAAAGCCGGCTCGTTCGACCAGCCGCAACCCGACGAGCCGATGACGACCAGGACCAACTCGTCGCCCGCGTCCGCCCTGCCGATCGGTACGTATTCGTCCTGAAATCTGGGCAGTGTCCACTGCACCTTCACCGCAGGGATCGGGACCAGGCCGAGCGCCCCTGCCAGGACCCCGAGGAGCAATGCGAACGTCGTGACTGCGACGCGCCTCGCTCGCACGGGTCTGGGCTTCACGGCGTTCATGGCGTCGCGGCGCCCCACTCGAATGGACGCACCTCCAGCCGCGCGAAGGGGAGAAGCCATCCGAGAACGATCCGATCGGGTCCAACGGCCAGCACGATGGGAAGGTCGACGCTCACCAGAGCGCCTTCGCCGCTCAGTGCGTCGACGAGGTAGGTGCGAACTTCGTAGGATTCACCAGCCTCGTCGCCCCGGAGGACTTGATAGAGAACGAAGTCGTTCGGAAGAGTCTTCATTCCCCAAGAATAGTCGCCTGTGCCTCCACCCCCCTCCATGGACGGTTGTGGGCGGCCCTCGTGAACTTCTGTGAGCGCGCTCTGGAGCCAATCCTCCACGCCTGCGCTCCAGATCATCTTTCCCTCGTCGGCGTCGTACGCCTCGATCACGGGAATGTTCTCGAAGGCGAAGACCACCCGCGCTGGATCGTCCAGACAAGCGATGTCGCCCTTGGACATCTGACCCCGAACCAGCCAGTAGTCCGAACGGTACCCGCGCCCGAAGCTCGTCGATCGGCTACGGGCGGCGACTTCGACTTCGCGGATTGCGGTCCCGGAATCCTCGTCCCACCCCGAGACCCACATTCGTCCGCCAGCCGAACATGCCCTTTCCGGCACCCTGTCGACCGAGACCGCGGTCGTATGGACGTAACCGGATTCGGACGGAGCGAAGAAGCTGACGCGCCTGCCTCGATCGACGACGGCGATTCGGCCGTCCGGCAGTCGCTCCATGCGCGACGGAGAGCGAAACTCGGCTGGACCTTGGCCAGCGCGTCCGAAGCTGGTGATCGCGTTTCCGTTCCGGTCGAACACCTTCACCGCGTGGTTTTGTCGATCGAGGACGAACAGGGTGCCCTCGGGATCCATCGCCGCGTAGATCAGGGATCCGAAAATGTCGAGGGACGCGTCTCCCATCTCGCCGTGGCGGCCGAGCGCGACGAGAGCTTCGCTTGCAGACGCCTGAAGGAGAGCGACCTTGGCGGCGGACCAGAGGGCGAGGCGGTCAGCGGAGAGATTTTGCGGGGGCCCTGACCCGCGCAACATCGGGCTCCCTTCCGGAGGCAGGTTCTCCGGGGTCGGATGCGTCACCTCGGACGGGGGCGCTTCGCAACCGCCCAACGCTAGAGCGATCGACGCGAGAATCGGAAAGCCTCTACGCGCCATGCGAGGAGCCGTCCGAAGCCGTCCAACCGAATTCGCCCGGTCTTGGTAAATCGTCATGACTGGTCCTCCGCGATTTCGCCATCGCGATTTCGAGACGCGCAGTGGAGAACTGCCGCGGCGATGCGGGGCGGGCCCCACCGCGCACCGCCGCGAATCGTCGCTCCGGCTACGGGTGTCCACACGCCCGTGTTTTGCACTTCCTGCCGGTCCCATCGCAGTAGGTGCCGCCGCCCGAGTTTTCCTCGCAGTCTCGGAAGATCCACCACCCCTCGCACTCGACCTGCTGGCACGGATGGGCGGCGCGCGCGGGTCCCGGACCCACGAGCGCCGTGCCCAGCAGGCCACCGACGACGAACACGACCAGGAGAAGGGTGAATCGCAGCAGCATCGCCGCGCTTCGCTCGTTAGACATGGTTTACGCTCCTTGCGGTTGGCAGGTTGGCCACAGGGGCGGGCGAGTCCCGCCTCTGTGCCAAGGAGTCGTCGCGAAGGCTCGATTTCGTTTCACCCGCAAGATCGCTCGGCGCGACGGAATCTCCGATTGGGTGCGGGAACCGCGCCGTCAGCGGTGCACCCGGGCGGGTCGCCCGAGCGCCGGGCCCGGCATGCGCGCCGTGGTCGGAGCGCGTCGCCAGGGCTGGTTGTGGCCATCCTACCGCACCCGCGACGTCGCCGAGCTGCGGATCGGCGGCGACCACACGCCCCATCGCTCGCCCGTCTACTCGCACTTGAGGTCAAGCAGTTGCCGCAACCTGGCCACCGCCCGGCAAAGGTGCACCCGCACGGTGGTGACCGAGATCCCCAGTTTCTCGGCCACCGCGCGATTGTCCATCCCCTCGAGGAGCTTGCACCGCACGACCTCGCGCTGCGACGGCGGCAACCGGTCCGCCAGGCTCACCACTCGATCCAACCACTCGCGCCGGGTCGTTTGGAGCTGCCATTCCGCCGTCGGATCCCCGGCGTCGAGCCACGCGGGCGGGTCCGTGACGAGCGCTTCGTCGTGAGGCCGTCTACGGCTTCTCTTGGCGTGCACCCGCAGTCCGACGGTCCGCGTGATGGCGACCAGCCAAGCTCTGGGGTGACGGATCCCCGGCGCCAGCTTCCGTTTTCGCCAAGCGATCACGGCCGCCTCCTGCGCGATGTCCTGCGCCCGCGTGACCGCATCCTCGAAGGACCGGCCAGCCCGAACCATGGCGTCGCGGTGCCTGGCCAGCCACTCCGCGACCAGCGCTTCGTCGCCGCCGGTGTCGGGAGCGCCGGCGCAGCCCGTGCGATTCTCCGCGAAGGAAGTCATGGGGTTGTCGGTTCCTCGGTTCGGGCCACCGGCGTCCCATCCGCAATGGGTCTTCGCCAAGCCGTACACGCCAGCCGCGAGGAGGTTCCCTCGTCTTCCCGAGCCCCCGTGCCGACCGCCGTTGGGAGGGCGCGAACGGATGTCGCCATCGAGCGGCGACCGGCGAGTTGCGCGAGGAGGCTCGCCCGCCGATCAGGCGCGACCGCGCTCCAAGTCCGCCGGCTCGGCTGGTCCAGCCGAAGGCGCCGTCGGTGCGCCGCAGCCGGAATCGATGTCCGGCCCCGCCAGGCGCTCCCGGACCGCCGGCGTGAGATCGGCGACCGTGTCGACGTCGGACTCCACCTCCAGGTACGCGATGCGGAGCCCCATGGCCCGGGCCTTGGCGACCGTCGCGGCGAACACGGCCGGCGTGCTCCAGGGGACGTTGCGGAACAGCTCCGGTCGCGGTTCCTTCAGTCCGATCAGGTAGTAGCCGCCGTCTGGAGTCGGGCCCAGCGCCAGATCGGCCGAGTCGAGCGCCGTCAACGCCCGGTCGACGGCGGCGGCGTCGAGGGCGGGCGCGTCGGCGCCGACGACCACCACCCGCGCAGCCGAGCGAAAGGCGCGGTCGATCGACCTTTCGAGCCGAGCGCCCAGGTCGCCTTCGCCTTGGGGCCAGCAGCGCGCCGGATCCACGGGGCCCAGCCAATCCCTCATCTCGTGCAGCGAATCCGGGGGATCGTAGCAGATCGTCGACTCCGCGGCCGACGACGCGACGTTGTCCACGACCATGCGCCCCAGGCGACGATAGACGGCGGCGGCCTCGCTCGCGCCCACGCTTCGCGCCAGTCGCGTCTTGACCGTTCCGGCCCGGGGCGCCTTGGCGAAGATCAGGAGGCGCGCGCGCGCGCCTCCTCGCTCGTCGCTCCTCTCGCCCGAACCCCTGCGGTTGGGATAGCCGGAGGCGAGCCGGGCCGGACTCGCGCCGGCGAAGAAGCGCGCGATCAGTCCCGCGTTCCTGAGCCACCTCGTCGCGCGGCCCTCCGTCTCGTAGCGCCGCGGGCTCGTCGCGACGACGCCCGGCAGACGCTCAAGGCGGCCCTCGAGGGCGAGCCACCGGTTGAGCACGACGTCCTCGAGAAGAGGGACGTCGGGGTAGGGCCCCACGCCGAAGAACAGGTCGCGACGGATCAGCAGGCCCTGGTCTCCGTAGACGAGTCCGAGCGCCCTCTCACGCAGGCGCTGTCCGCGTTCGATCAAGCGGTAGTGGAAGTGGTCGTGTTCGATCTTGAGGCCGAAGAACGCGGCCGCCGCCGCGTCGCGCCGCACGTGCTCCTCGATCAGCTCGAGCGCGCGACCTCCGATCCGCGTGTCCGCGTGGAGGAACAGGAGCCAGCGAGCGGGCAGGAACGCGGCGCCCGCGTTCATCTGCGCCGCGCGCCCGGCGCGACTGAACAGGACGTCGGCCCCGCGCGTCCACGCCGCCTCGGGCGTCCCGTCCACGCTCCCGCCGTCGACCACGAGAACGCGGGCGTCGAGCGTCAGCGGCGCCAGATCGTCCAGGAGGGCCGGAAGCGCGTCGGCTTCGTCCAGGGCGGGAACGACGACGCCCAGCCCGCACCGCTCGCCCGCGAGGACGGAGCGGTTCGCCTCCGGTCGGATGTCCTCCACCAGCCTCCGGTCGGCCGCCTCAGCGCGAGGCGTCGTTCAGGGTCCAGTCGTATTCGAGGAACTCGAGCGCCGTGCTCTCGGCGAGGACGGCGGCGCGGGCCGCGCCTTCGACGTACTCCGCCAGGAAGCGGCGCAGACCGTCCGGGCCGCCGAAGTCCTCGACGAACCAGTCCAGGACGCGGTTCAGACGCAGCGTCCAGCCGGCGTCGGCGGCGCGGAGCTCGAAGTGCCGGGGATCGTTCACGAACGCGCGCACGCGCCCGGCCAGCTGCTCGTCCAGCGCGCCCGCCTCGTAGGCGCGCGGCAGCAGAGGTGGACAGCTCGCGGCCGCGCAGTTGATCGCGAAGTGGATCCTGGCGTCGCCCATCGGTCGGAGGATCTCGTGCTCGATGTCGTCCTGGGACCGCGTCGCGCCGGCCACCCGGCAGTGCCGGCCCGTGAACGGGTCCTCGATCTGCCAAACGGAGTCGTCGGGGCGCCGCAACGCGGCGTTCCGGATCCGGCGCAGGCCCGTCGCCTTTCGAATGGGATAGTGGTCGATCACGCGCTTGAGCATGCACGCGTTGTACGCGTTGATCCAGAACGCGAGTCGCTCGTTTCGGGGCGCTCGTCCGACCGCCGTCGAGTCGACGTCGGCCAGGCGGTCCAGGTACCGGCGAAGCGTCGCCGGATCCCGGGCGAGCCCGGCGTAGTCCACTCGATCGCCCCGCGCCACGGAGGCCAGCGCGGACGTCCAGTCGGAGTGGTCCGCAAGCGCCGCGTTCGCCGGCGGCGCCTGAGCCGAGCTCTCCCGCGAGCACGCGAACGACGCGAGGGCGGCGAGGACGAGAAGCGCCGCGGCGCCGCCCCGCGCGCGCCGATCCCGCAGTCGTCTGCGAAGGGCGGGCAGCGCGCTGAGCGCCAGGACCATGACTCCGGCGACGAGCAGGCGGACCAGGGCCGCGCGCGACGCCTCCGCGGAGCCCTGGAGCAGCGCGTCGGCGAAGAACGTGTAGATCGCCGTGCCGGGCAGGATGCCCACCAGGGTCGCGAGCGCGTAGCTTCGCCAGCGCAGCGCCAGCAGTCCGGAGCCGAAGTTCAGGGCGTTGAAGGGCACCATGGGGATCAGGCGAAGCGCGAGGACGCCCCTGAAGCCGTGCCGTCGAGTCGCGGCGTCGAGCTTCTCCATCGCCTTGGAGTCCGTCGGGACCAGCCTGCGCACGCCGTCCCTGCCCAGGGCGCGGGCGAGAAGGAAGGCCGCGTTGGCCCCCAGGTTGGCCGCCGCGAAGTTCAGCGCCGTGCCCAGGACGGGGCCGAAGAGAGCGCCGCCCGCCAGCGTCAGCACCGTGCCGGGCACGGCCAGGGCGGTGGCCGTCGCGTACGCTGCGACGAAGATCGCCGGGGCGCCGGGGCGCCCGCTCAGCCAGGCGACGGTCTCCCGAATCCCCTCTCGGCTCAGGTGCGCGCCCAGCGGCGTGCGCGCGAGCGCGACGTAGCCGCCGACGAGCAGGAGGCCGAAGAGGAGGAGCTTGACGATCGGCGCTCTGCGGCCGTCCGGCTCTACTTCAGCCATCGGACGACCCGCTTGAGCGCCTTGCCCGCGAAGGAATCGAGCCGTCCCCGAAGGTGCATCGCCGCCGCGCGCTTCACGCCTTCGACCATCGTGGGATACGGAAAGTCGGCGTCGGCGAGCTTCGCCAGCGAGATGCCGTGCCGCTTGGCCAGCGCGAGCGGGAAGATCAGGTCGCCCGCCCCTCGGGCGACGACCGTGGCGCCCAGGATCCTCCCCCTGCGGTCGGCCGAGACCTTCACGAACCCGATGGCCGAGGCGTCGACGACGGCCCGGTCCAGATCGTCCAGCTCGTAGCGGTAGACGGAGGCGCCGACGGCGCGGGCGTCCTTCTCGCCCAGCCCGAAGTGCGCGATCTCGGGGTCCGTGTACGTCACCCGAGGCACGTCTTCGTACTGGATCGTCGCCTTGAGCGGCAGCGTCGCGTTGCGGAGAGCGACCTTGGCCATGCGCTCGGCGACGTGCGTGAACTGCGGCGCGCCGGCCGCGTCGCCGACGGCCCAGGCGCGCTCGGACGTGGTGCGCAGGCGGCGATCCACCTTCACGGCGCCGGTCGCGTCCGTTTCGATTCCGCCGCTCGCCAGGTCCAGTCCCTCGGTGTGGGGTCGCCTGCCGGTCGCGACGAGGATCTCGTCGACCCGGATCCGCTCGCCCGTCGCCAGCTCGACCGCCTTCGCCCCCCGCTCGGCCGCGACCGACCGGACGGCGACCCCGACCCGCACCGCGACGCCCTCCGCCTCGAGGAGCGCGTTCATGAACAGGGCGGCGTCCTCGTCCTCCTTGGTCAGGATCGTGCGGGCGGCCTCCAGGACGACGACCCGGCTTCCCAGCCTGGCGAACGCCTGCGCGAACTCGACGCCGACCGGCCCCCCGCCCAGAATCGCGATCGTCTCGGGCAGGTCGTCGTGCTCGAAGACCGTCTCGTAGGTCCAGTGTCCGGCCTCGGCGAGCCCCGGAATCGGGGGCGCGTGCGGGGCGGCCCCGGTGGCGACGAAGAAGCACTTCGACCGCAGACGTCCCACGCCCTCGACCTCCACGACGGACGGACTCAGGAAGCGCGCGGCGCCGAAGTGCACGTCCGCCCCCATCCGCCGAAACCGCTCGGGGTCGTCGTGGTCGGCGACGATGGCCCGCGCGGCCCGCACCCGCTCCATCACCGTCCGGAACTCCGGCTTGCCGCCGCCGTAGCCGAGCCCCAGGGTCGCCGCCGTCTCCATCGACCGGGCGAGGCGCGCCGACGCGATCAGCGCCTTCGACGGCACGCACCCCGTCCAGAGGCAGTCCCCGCCCAGCTTCGCCTTCTCGACGACGGCCGGCTTAAGCCCGAGATAGGCGGCCCCGGCCGTCGCGACCAGTCCGCCGACCCCGCCGCCCAGGGCGACCAGATCGTACTCCTGCGCTTTTCGGGCCATGGCGACGAGGCGACTCGGGGGTCGAGGTCGAAGCGGAGCCGAACGACGACGGCTCCCACGGCCGTGCGCGATCGGAACCGCATGGGTAAGGTACCATTGCGGGGAACCGAACGCCCGCGCGAGACGTTCGAACGTTGACGCGCGCCGTTTTCGCATTATCTTCGGTACTCGTGTCACATTCGCCCACGCACAACCGATGAGAGGTCGACTGCGATGTCCAAGAAGCAGGCGTCGAAGGAGCGGGACCGGCGGGACAGGGAGAAGGAGCGCCGCGACAGGGCCCTGAGCACGGCCGTGACGCAGATCGAGCGCTCGTTCGGGAAGGGCGCGATCATGCGTCTGGGCGCCGAGGGTTCGCGCCACCAGATCGAGAGCGTCTCGACCGGGGCGATCAACCTGGACGCCGTCATCGGCATCGGGGGGATCCCGCGGGGCCGCATCAGCGAGATCTACGGCCCGGAGTCGTCGGGGAAGACGACGCTGTGCCTCCACGTGATCGCCAACGCGCAGCGCGAGGGCGGGGTGGCGGCGTTCATCGACGCCGAGCACGCGCTGGACGTGCGCTACGCCCGCAAGCTGGGCGTCGACGTGGACGACCTGCTGGTCTCGCAGCCGGACACGGGCGAGCAGGCGCTCGAGATCACCGAGGTGCTGGTCCGCAGCAACGCGGTCGACGTGATCGTCATCGACTCGGTGGCCGCGCTGGTCCCCCGGGCCGAGATCGAGGGCGAGATGGGGGACTCGCACGTCGGCCTCCAGGCGCGCCTCATGAGCCAGGCGCTCCGCAAGCTGACCGGCGCGGTGAGCCGCTCGAACGCGGCGATCGTCTTCACGAACCAGATTCGCGAGAAGATCGGCGTCATGTTCGGCAGCCCCGAGACGACGTCGGGGGGAAGGGCGCTGAAGTTCTACGCGTCGCTGCGGATGGACATCCGTCGCATCGGGGCCTTGAAGGAGGGGCCTGCGGTGATCGGCAACCGGACGCGGGTCAAGGTGGTCAAGAACAAATGCGCCCCGCCGTTCAAGCAGGCCGAGTTCGACATCCTCTACGGGGTGGGCATCAGCCACACGGGCCTGCTGATCGACCTGGGCGTCGAGGAGAACGTGGTCGACAAGTCCGGGTCGTGGTTCTCCTACGGGGACCTCAGGCTGGGCCAGGGCAAGGAGAACGTCCGCCACTTCCTCGAGGAGAACCCGGACGTCGCCGAGGCCATCGAGGCCGAGCTGCTCGTCGCTCTGGGGGCCGTCGAGGAGGACGACGAGGAGCTTGATCGGGAGTCGCCGGAGGTCGCCGCCGTCAAGGTGGTCTGAGCGGTCGGCGCCGACGCCGGGGTCCCCCGGAAGGGATCGAACGCCCCGCGCCTCGCGCCGACGCGATGGCGGGCGTGTTCCTCCGACGCCCCGTCAGGCTCCCCACACGGTGACGGGGACGTCCTTCCACGCGCGCCGCTCCCGATAGATCCTCTCCGCCCAGCTCTTCCCTTCGCGCACGTCGAACACGACCAAGTGCCCGGCGTCCGCGCCGCTCGTGTCCATGTAGGCGGCCGTCTGCTCCAAGCCGCGCTCGATCTCCGTCTCGAGGGCGCGCCCCTCCTTCACCAGCTTGCACTCGATCACGAACCGCTCCCAGCCCTCGCCCCCGACGGGCCAGGCGACCAGCAGATCCACCCGCCGACTCCCCAGCGCGTACTCCCGCTCGATCCGCCCCTCGCCGTTCACGACCCGGTGCAGAAACGCCTGCAGGACCAGATGCGGCCCCGCCTCCCTGTACTCCGCGCGCTGAATCCAGCGCTCCGCGTTCTCGCGAAAGAACCCCTGGAACGCCGCCAGCAGCGCATCCATGTCCAAGGTTCCGTCGGGACGCGTGTACCACGCCGTCTCCTGCCGCGGCATGCTCGACCGCAACGCCCGCGTCAACTCCCGCGGCAGCACCTCTCCGTAGATGGGATTCGCGACTTCCACGTCCGGACCCGGAGCGATCAGTCCCAGATCGCGCACGTAGTCCAAGTCGTGCGGGTCGTAGTCGCCGTCGCCCCCGCTCAGCAGCGGCTCGATCACGCGCCTCACCCGGGGCTCGCGCAGCTTGTCGAGCAACTGGTCCAGATGCGTGTCGCGGCGCAGAATCAGCGCCTCGCGCGCATCGAAGACGTCCCGCTCCTCCACGGGGCCGCTGCGCTCCCGCAGCCGCTCTTCCGGGAAGCACATCTCTTGGGCCAGCGCGTTGACCAGCCACGGCTGACCCCGCGTCTGTTCCCACACCGCCGCGATCGCCCGCGGCGTGAACGCCTGGCCGGTCTCGGCCGTGTGCTGTCCGAGCAGGGTCTCGACTTCGGCGCGCGTGAAGTCGCCCAGTCTGAGCGACCTGGCCTTGATGTTGAACGCGCTGCCGCCCGCGATCACTTCCCTTTCGGAATGCGCGCGGATCCGATAGTCGCGCACGTCCCGAATCCCGCACAGCACCACGCTCTGGGGAAAAGCCGTCGGGCGGCGCACGTAGCCCGCCCGGAGCTGCCGCAGCGCCGACACGAGGGTGTCGCCCACCAGCGCGTCGACTTCGTCGATGAGCAGAACCAAAGGCTCCGGGGCGGCCATCGACCAGACTTGCAGGAGCTTGCCGAGCGCGGAGGCCGGTCCCCGGTACGTATCGATCTCTTCCGCAGCTCGGGCCGTGGCCTCGTCGCCGAGCGTCAGTATCGCTTCCCGGGCGATTTCCGACGCGATGGCCTCCATCGCGCCGCCCACGTCTTCGCGCATGGCCTGCGCGGGCTCGACGTTGACGTACGCGCAGCGGTACGCGCCCGCTTCTCCGCCGTTGAGCAGGTCGCGCAACGCGAGCAACACGGACGTCTTGCCGGTCTGTCTGGGCGCGTGCAGCACGAAGTACCGCTTCTTGCGCACCAACGACAGGATCTCGCCCAGATCCACGCGGTCGAGCGGAGGGACGCAGTAGTGCTCTTCCGGGTCCATCGGACCGGCCGTGTTGAAATCGCGCATGCACCAAGGTGCCCCGGATTCCCGTGCGGGCGCAACAGCTTCCCGCGTTGGAGCAGAACTCCGGGCGCGGGCCCGATGTCGCAGAGGTCGATCCCACGCCCCGGTGGACCGTGTCGTCGCTGGCCGCGCGACGTCTCCTCCGGCGTCCCCTCAGGCCCCCCACACGGTGATGGGAACGTCCTTCCACGCGCGCTGCTCCCGGTAGATCCTCTCCGCCCAGCTCCTCCCTTCGCGCACGTCGAACACGACCAAGTGCCCGGCGTCCGCGCCGCTCGTGTCCATGTAGGCGGCCGTCTGCTCCAAGCCACGCTCGATCTCCGTCTCGAGCGCCCGGCCCTCCTTCACCAGCTTGCACTCGATCACGAACCGCTCCCAGCCGTCGCCCCCGACGGGCCAGGCGATGAGCAGATCCACCCGACGACTCCCCAGCGCGTACTCCCGCTCGATCCGCCCCTCGCCGTTCACGACCCGGTGCAGGAACGCCTGCAGCACCAGATGCGGTCCCGCCTCCCTGTACTCCGCGCGCTGGATCCAGCGCTCCGCGTTCTCGCGAAAGAACCCCTGGAACGCCGCGAGCAGCGCGTCCATGTCCAAGGTTCCGTCGGGACGCGTGTACCACGCCGTCTCCTGCCGCGGCATGTCCGACCGCAAGGCCCGCGTCAACTCCCGCGGCAGCACCTCTCCGTAGATGGGATTCGCGACTTCCACGTCGGGACCCGGAGCGATCAGTCCCAGGTCGCGCACGTAGTCCAAGTCGTGCGGGTCGTAGTCGCCGTCGCCCCCGCTCAGCAGCGGCTCGATCACGCGCCTCACCCGGGGCTCGCGCAGCTTGTCGAGCAGCTGGTCCAGGTGGCTGTCGCGACGCAGGATCAGCGCCTCGCGCGCGTCGAAGACGTCCCGCTCCTCCATGGGGCCGCTGCGCTCCCGCAGCCTCCCCGCCGAGAAGCACAGCTGCTTGCCCAGCGCATTGACCAGCCACGGCTGACCCCGCGTCTGTTCCCACACCGCCGCGATCGCCCGCGGCGTGAACGCCTGGCCGGTCTCGGCCGTGTGCTGTCCGAGCAGAGTCTCGACTTCGCCGCGCGTGAAGTCGCCCAGCCTGAGCGACTCCGCCTTGATGTTGAACGCGCTACCGCCGGCGATCACTTCCCTCTCGGCATGTGCGTGCATCCTGTAGTCGCGCACGTCCCGAATCCCGCACAGCACCACGCTCTGCGGAAACGCCGCCGTGCGGCGCACGTAGCCCGCCCGGAGCTGTCGCAGCGCCGACACGAGAACGTCTCCCACCAGCGCGTCGATCTCGTCGATCAACAGCACCAACGGCTCCGGGGCGGCCATCGACCAGATTTCCAGAAGATCCCCGAGCGCGGAGTCCGGCCCCCGGTACGTGTCGAGCTGGAGCATGGCTTGGGCCGTGGCCTGATCGCCGAGCGTCAGCCTCGCCTCCCGGGCCATCTCCACCGCGATGGATCGCATCGCCCGGCCCGCGTCCTCGCGAGCGGTCTGCGCGGGCTCGACGTTGACGTACGCGCACCGGTACTCGCCCGCTTCTCCGCCGTTGAGCAAGTCGCGCAGCGCGAGCAAAAGGGACGTCTTGCCCGTCTGCCGGGGTGCGTGCAGGACGAAGTAGGACTCGTCGTGAACCAGAGAGAGGATCTCGTCCAGATTCACGCGGTCCAGAGGGGGAACGCAGTAGTGACGTTCCGGGCGAACCGGGCCCGCGGTGGCGAATTTGCGCATGAACCAAAGTGCCTCGGATTCCCGCTCCTGCGCAACGGCGGGGCCCGGGCCCCTCTTGTCATGGCAATTGGAAACGTCCGGTTGCGGGAGGAAAATCGACTCCTCCGGCCGGGGTTGACGCTGCAGAACTCGGTTGCCGGCGATCCGCTACCGCTATGCGACCCGGCGCAGAACGCTTGGACAGGGCTGTCGGAACGAAGAGATCATCCTGGATGCTGCCGAAGGGACCGACGCGTTTCCAGGCCACCGGGTGGGCCATCGCCAGCGGGGCGGGGGAGCCGGACGAACGTCGCAAACTCCCCGTCAGGCTCCCCACACGGTGACGGGAACGTCCTTCCACGCGCGCCGCTCCCGGTAGATCCTCTCCGCCCAGCTCTTGCCCTCCCGGACGTCGAACACCACCAGGTGCCCGGCGCCCGCGCCGCTCGTGTCCATGTAGGCGGCCGTCTGCTCCAGCCCGCGCTCGATCTCCGTCTCGAGCGCCCGGCCCTCCTTGACCAGCTTGCACTCGATCACGAACCGCTCCCAGCCCTCGCTCCCGGCCGGCCAAGCGACCAGCAGATCCACCCGACGACTCCCCAGCGCGTACTCCCGCTCGATCCGCCCCTCGCCGTTCACGACCCGGTGCAGGAACGCCTGCAGCACCAGATGCGGTCCCGCCTCCCTGTACTCCGCGCGCTGAATCCAGCGCTCCGCGTTCTCGCGAAAGAACCCCTGGAACGCCGCCAGCAGCGCATCCATGTCCAAGGTCCCGTCGGGACGCGTGTACCACGCCGTCTCCTGCCGCGGCATGCTCGACCGCAACGCCCGCGTCAACTCCCGCGGCAGCACCTCTCCGTAGATGGGATTCGCGACTTCCACGTCCGGACCCGGAGCGATCAGTCCCAGATCGCGCACGTAGTCCAAGTCGTGCGGGTCGTAGTCGCCGTCGCCCCCGCTCAGCAACGGCTCGATCACGCGCCTCACCCGAGGCTCGCGCAGCTTGTCGAGCAGCTGGTCCAGGTGGCTGTCGCGGCGCAGAATCAGCGCCTCGCGCGCATCGAAGACGTCCCGCTCCTCGACGGGGCCGCTGCGCTCCCGCAGCCGCCCCGCCGAGAAGCACAGCTGCTTCGCCAGCGCGTTGACCAGCCACGGCTGGCCTCGCGTCTGTTCCCAGACCGCCGCGATCGCCCGCGGCGTGAACGCCTGGCCCGTCTCGGCCGTGTGCTGTCCGAGCAGAGTCTCGACTTCGGCGCGCGTGAAGTCGCCCAGTCTGAGCGACTCCGCCTTGATGTTGAACGCGCTGCCGCCCGCGATCACTTCCCTCTCGGCATGTGCGTGCATCCTGTAGTCGCGCACGTCCCGAATCCCGCACAGCACCACGCTCTGCGGAAACGCCGCCGTGCGGCGCACGTAGCCCGCCCGGAGCTGTCGCAGCGCCGACACGAGAACGTCTCCCACCAGCGCGTCGATCTCGTCGATCAACAGCACCAACGGCTCCGGGGCGGCCATCGACCAGATTTCCAGAAGATCCCCGAGCGCGGAGTCCGGCCCCCGGTACGTGTCGAGCTGGAGCATGGCTTGGGCCGTGGCCTGATCGCCGAGCGTCAGCCTCGCCTCCCGGGCCATCTCCACCGCGATGGATCGCATCGCCCGGCCCGCGTCCTCGCGAGCGGTCTGCGCGGGCTCGACGTTGACGTACGCGCACCGGTACTCGCCCGCTTCTCCGCCGTTGAGCAAGTCGCGCAGCGCGAGCAAAAGGGACGTCTTGCCCGTCTGCCGGGGCGCGTGCAGCACGAAGTACCGCTTCTTGCGCACCAACGACAGGATCTCGCCCAGATCCACGCGGTCGAGCGGAGGGACGCAGTAGTGTTCTTCCGGGTCCATCGGACCGGCCGTGTTGAAATCGCGCATGCGCCAACCTGTCCCGGATTCCCGCTCCTGCGCAACGGCAGGGCACGGGCCCGTTAGTCATGGCAAATGGAATTGTCCGGTTGCGGGAGGGAATTCGATTCCTGCGGTCGGGATCGACGCCGCAGGCTTCGGTTGCCGGCGATCCGCAACCGCAACGCCGCATTGTCCCGCCGGGAGATCGCACAGGCGCTCCATGCGGCGTCTCCGCCCGATCGGCCCCTGGCCGGCTGCACGGCGCGCTGTCCACGATCCCCAGGTCGGTCGCCAAGCGGGCCGTCGTCCGCTTGCGCGCGACCCCCGAACGCTCCGCTTCGCTGCGACGCCGGACGGGACCCGGCCTGCGGCGGAGCGCCCGTTTTGGACTATTTTGGAGACCGGGCGCGTCCGCGCCCGGTCGGTTCCCCCGGTCCGCCCCCGACGGCGGGCCCCGCCCCCGACGCCTTGGCCATGAAATCCGCCGAAATCCGCCGGTCCTTCCTCGAGTTCTTCCGAGCGCGAGGCCACGAGGTGCTGCCCAGCGGGCCGCTGGCGCCGGCCAACGACCCCACCTTGCTCTTCGTCAACGCGGGCATGGCGCCCTTCAAGGCGGCGTTCCTGGGCGCGGAGACGCCGCCGGCGGAGCGCGTGGCGACGGCCCAGAAGTGCGTTCGCGCGGGCGGCAAGCACAACGACCTCGAGGAGGTGGGGCGCACGGCGCGGCACCACACCTTCTTCGAGATGCTCGGCAACTTCTCGTTCGGCGACTACTTCAAGCGTCGGGCGATCGAGTGCGCCTGGAAGTTTCTCGTCGCCGAGACGGGCATCGACCCCGACCGGCTCTTCGTGACCGTCCACCGGTCCGACGGCGAGGCGGCGCGCCTCTGGTCCGACATCGCCGGCGTCCCCGCGAACCGGATCCACGCCCTGGGCGACCGGGACAACTTCTGGCAGATGGCGGACACGGGTCCCTGCGGCCCTTGCTCCGAGATCCACTACGACCTGCGCCCGCGCGGCGAGCGCGGCTCGGTCCCCGGTCTCGAAGAGTTCGAGGCGCGCAGCCGAGCGGGCGAGTTCCTCGAGCTCTGGAACCTGGTCTTCATGCAGTTCGACCGGGACGAATCGGGGACGCTCCGCCCGTTGCCGGCGCCGAGCATCGACACCGGGCTGGGGCTCGAGCGGCTCGCGGCCGTCCTGCAGGGCGTCGACAGCAACTTCCACACGGACCTGTTCCTGCCGCTTCTGGACCGGGTCGCCGAGACGGTGGGGCGCCCCTATCGGGCCGCGGCGGACGAAGGCGTGTCGTACCGCGTGCTGGCCGACCACGCCCGAGCCGTCGTCTTCCTGCTGGCCGACGACGTCTTTCCGTCCAACGAGGGCCGGGGATACGTGCTGCGCAGAATCCTCAGGCGCGGCGTCCGCCACGCTTGGCTGCTCGGTCGCCGGGAGCCGACCCTGGTCGACGTCGCCGAGCGCGCGATCGAGACGATGGCGGACGCCTATCCCGAGCTCGCCCAGAGGCGAGACGGCGTCCTGGCCCTGGCGAGGGGCGAGGAGGAGCGCTTCCTCGCGACCGTCGAGGGCGGGATGAGCCGGTTCGCGGCCGTCGCGCCCGAGCTCGACGAGAAGCCCTCGCCCCGGCCGACGATCCCCGGAGCGGAGGTCTTTCGCCTCTACGACACCTTCGGCTTTCCGGCGGACCTCACGCGGGTCATGGCCGCGGAGCGCGGCTACGACCTCGACATGGACGGCTTCGAGCGGTCCCTGGCCGAGCAGCGGCGGCGCTCCCGGGCGGCGGGCTCGCTCGGTCCGCCGCCGGGCGGGTCGGTCGCGGCCCGAGGGGACGACGCGACCGCGCCGCGCGACTTCGACCTCGTGGCGGGCGAGCTCGAGCAGACCTTCGTCGGCCACGATCGGCTGACCTCGGAGACGCGCGTCGTCGGCGTCCGGGACGGGGGCGGCGACGGGGCGGTGGACCTCGTTCTCGAGCGCTCGCCCTTCTACGTCGAGGGCGGCGGGCAGGTGTCGGACCGGGGCCGGGTGACGGGCGACGGCTGGCGCATGGACGCGGAGGCCGTCTTTCGCGAAGGCCGCTGGACGGCCGTGCGCGGACGGCCCGAAGGCGCGTGGCCCGGCGCGAACGCGCTGGGCGCGGCCGCGACGGCCCAAGTCGACGCCGAGCGGCGCCGCGACGTCGAGCGCAATCACACGGGCACGCACCTGTTGCACGCGGCGCTCCGCGCCGTGCTGGGGAGTCACGCCGTGCAGAAGGGCTCGCTGGTCGCGCCCGACCGCCTGCGCTTCGACTTCGCTCACCCGGCGCCGCTGACCGAGGCGGAGCTCGAGGCGGTTCAGAGAACCGTCAACGACGAGATCCGCCGCAGCCGTCCGGTGCGCGTCTCGGTTCGCGGGTACGACGAAGCGGTCGCCGCCGGGGCGATGGCGTTGTTCGGCGAGAAGTACTCCGACCGGGTGCGGGTCGTCGAGATTCCGGGGACGAGCGTCGAGCTCTGCGGGGGCACCCACGTGCGCCGCGCGGGCGAAGTCGGCGCCTTCGCGATCCTGTCCGAGACGGGCGTCGCGGGCGGCGTGCGCCGCGTCGAGGCGGTCACGGGTCGACGGGCCTACGAGCGCTTCTCCGCCTTCGAGGACCGCATCGAAGCGCTCGCGGCCTCGCTCGGGGCCGCGCCGGACAACCTCGAGCGCAAGGTCGAGGCTCTCGTCGCCGAGAACGCCGATCTGGCCGCGATGCTGGACGATCTGCGCCGGCGCGGCGACGGCGGCGCGCGCTCGGTGGTCGAGACGGAAGTCGAGGTGAACGGTCTCCGGGTGCCGTACCGCGGCGTGAGGCTCAAGGTCCGAAGCGCCGACGAGGCCCGGCGCTGGGGCGACGCGTTCCGCGAGTCCGCGGACGGCGGCGTCGCCGTCGTGGCCGCCGAAATGCCGGGAGAGCGATACGCGCTCTTCGCCTTCGCGAGCGACCGGGCCGTCCAGGCCGGACTGCGGGCCGACGCGCTCGTCCGAGGCGTCGCCGCCGGGGTCGGAGGACGCGGCGGCGGTCGACCCCACATGGCCCAGGCGGGGGTCGGGAACCCCGACGGCATCGACGACGCGATCCGCTCCGGCGTCGACCTGGCGGGCGCCGCCGCGCCGTGACCCCCGCGTCCACCTTCCAGGAGTGGATCGAGCGTCGCAAGTCGCTGGTTCCCGACGGCTTCCGGCCGTTCCTCGAAGACGAACGCCCGGACTCCGTCGAGGCGCTGCTCGCGACCGCGGAGGCGAAGCTCGACGTTGCGACGGGAGCCGGGGCGAGGGACCGCGACGCGGCCTTTCCGCTGCTGGTCGCCGACGCGTTCGTCACCTACGCCTGTCTCCGGACGATCCTGGACGGCGGCGGAAGCGAGGAGCTCGAGCGCATCGCGCGACGCATCGGCGGGCGCTGGTCGCCGGAAGGAGCGGAATCCGGCCCGCACCGAGGCGCAGATGGATAGCGACCGCGGCGATCTGCACAGCCACCTGGTCCCCGGCGTCGACGACGGGGCCCGCACCGTCGGGGAAGCGCTCCGGGCCGTGGGGCGGATGTGGGACGCCGGGATCCGCAGGATCGTCGTCACGCCGCACGTTCGCGCCTCCTGGACCTGGCGCTCGGAAGGCGCGGAGCGCCTCGAGCGCATCGCGCGGCGGTGGCGCGACGTGCGACGCGAGGTCGCGCGCGAGTTTCCGCGGCTGGACTTCCGGCGGGGCGCGGAAGTCCGCCTGGACGCGCGCGACGCCGACCTCTCCGATCCCGCGCTGCACTTGGGAGGCACGGCGTTCGTCCTCGTCGAGTGGGCGCGTTTCCGGGCTCCGGAGCGCGCGGCGGGCTCGGCGGCGATCGAGCGCCTGGTTCGCCGGGGGAGCGTGCCGGTGATCGCGCACCCGGAGCGCTACGCGGGCGTCGATCCCGAGATGCGGGCGGTGCGCGACTGGAAGCGCGCGGGCGCCTTTCTGCAGGGCAGCTACGGCTCGCTCGCGGGGCGCTACGGGCCCCGGGCGCGGGAACGCCTGCTCGCGATGCTGGAAGCGGGGCTCGTCGACTACTTCTCGACCGACTTTCACGGCCGGCCGAACGAGAGGCTCCACGTGGCCCGAGCCGCCCGCGAGATGGAGAGGCGCGGGGGCGACGTCCAGATGCGCCTGCTGAGCGCCGTCAACCCGGGCCGCCTCTTTCGGGACCTGCGGCCCCGGCCGGTTGCGCCGCTGATTCGGTCGGAGGTCGGCGCCGGTGCCTGACGCGGCGAAGTCGGCGGTCGCCGAGCTGCTCGAGCTGTCCGTGCTGGCCGGCGAGACGGCCCGGGAACAGGCGGTCCCCATCGCCGCCTACGCGAACCGCGCGCTGAAGACGATCCAGGCCGGCGGCAAGCTGCTCTTCTGCGGCAACGGCGGGTCGGCGGCGGACGCGCAGCATCTGGCCGCCGAATACGTGGGGCGCATGGCGTGGCTGCGCCAGGCGCTGCCCGCTCTGGCCTTGACGACGGACGCGAGCGTGCTGACGGCGTGGGCCAACGACGCGGGCTTCGAGGAGGTCTTCGCGCGCCAGGTCGAGGCGCTCGCCCGTCCGGGAGACCTGCTCGTCGCGCACTCGACGTCGGGCCGCTCGGCGAACGTGCTTCGAGCCGCCGAGCAGGCCCGCGAGATGGGGGTCGCCGCGGTCGGCGTCGTTTCCGGGGACGGCGGCCCGCTGGCCAAGGCGGTCGACGTCGCCGTCGTCGTGCCCACGAAGCGGATGGCGAGGGCGCAGGAAATGCACCTGGCGATCGGCCATATTGTGTGTCGGTTCGTCGAGCAGTCGATCTTCGGTCCGATCCTCATGCAGGACATTCCGTGGATCAGACCCCCGGGGCGTCCTTAGACGGGAGCGAGCGCGCGTTGAGCGGAATCGCGGTGGATCTGGCGGGCAAGCGGGCGTTGGTGACGGGAGGGTCGCGCGGCGTCGGGGCCGAAGTCGTGCGCCTGCTCGCCCTGGCGGGCGCCGACGTGGGGTTCTCGTACCGGACGCGCGGCGCCGAGGCCGAGAACGTCGTTCGGGCGGCCCGCGCGAAGGGCGTCCGCTGCTGGGCGGAGCCGGGGGATCTCTCCAGGGTCGAGGACGTCGACCGCCTCTATCGCCGCCTGGACGCCGAGTTCGGCGGCCTGGACGTCTTCGTCGCCAACGCAGGCGTGTGGCCGGTCGCGGACGTGCCGATGTCCGAGATGGACGACGAGCGCTGGCGCCGGACGGTGGCCGTGAACCTGGACTCCGTGTTCTACACGACGCGCGAGGCGCTGAAGAGGATCTCCGACGACGGCCGGGCGATTCTGGTGAGCTCGACGGCCGGACAGCGGGGCGAGGCCTATCACTCCGACTACGCCGCGACCAAGGGGGCGATGATCTCGATGGTCAAGAGCCTCTGTCCCGAGGTGGCCGGCCGGGGCGTGACGGTCAACGCCGTCGCTCCCGGCTGGATCGACACGGAGATGTCCCAGGACGCGCTCCAGGGCGAGGACCGCGTCGCCGTCGAGGCGTCGATCCCCCTGGGTCGGGTCGCGACGGCCGAGGACGTGGCCGGACCGATCCTGCTGCTGTGCTCGCCGCTCGCGCGCCACGTCACCGGCGAGATCGTGAACGTGAACGGAGGGGCGGTGCTCGCGGGGTGAACGTTCCGCCCGCCGTGCGCGATCTCGTCGACCGCCTCGAGGGCGCGGGGTTCGAGACGTGGACCGTCGGCGGCGCCGTTCGCGACGCGCTGCGGGGCCGCCCGGGGCGCGCCGAGGACTGGGACCTGGCGACGCGGGCGAAGCCCCGCGAGGTGCAGAGGCTGTTCCGGCGCACCGTGCCGCTGGGCGTCGAGTACGGCACCGTGGGCGTGTTCGGACGCGACGGCGCGCTCTACGAGGTCACGACGTTCCGCCACGACGTCCTGACCTACGGCCGGAGGGCCGTCGTCGCGTTCGCCGACACCCTGGACGAGGATCTCGCGCGCCGCGACTTCACCGTCAACGCCATCGCCTGGCATCCGCTTCGCGGCGAGCTGCGCGATCCGCACGGCGGGCGCGAGGACCTGGCCCGAGGGCGTCTGCGGGCCGTCGGCCAGGCGTCGAAGCGGTTCCGGGAGGACTATCTGCGACTGCTGCGGGGCCTGCGCTTCGCCGGCGCCCTGGGGCTGACGATCGACGACGCGACGTGGGAGGCGATGGCCGAGGCCGTCCCCGGACTCGCGCGCCTTTCGATGGAGCGGGTTCGCGAGGAAATGCTCCGGGTCCTCGGCGCGCCGACGCCGTCGCGGTCGCTGGCCCTCTACGAGAAGTGCGGCGCCTTGGCCCAGCTGTTCCCCGGATTTCAGGGCGCGTTGGACGAGGCCGCGCTGGCCGCCGTCGACGCCCTCGGCCGGCGGCGCCCCGTCGTCCGCATGGCCGCGCTGCTGGCGCTCGGATTCGGGTCGCGCGCCGGAGACGACGAGACGGGGGAGACGCTCGAGCGCCTGCGCTTCTCGAACCGCGACGCGGAGCGCATCCGCCGCATCGCGAGCGGCGGCGCGGCTCCGACGAGCGATCTGGCGCGCCCCGCCCGGCGGCGGCGCTGGACGGCGGCGATCGGCGCGGGCGCGATCCGGGACGTCTTTCGCGTCTGGATCGCCGTGCTGAGGACCGGAGCCCGGGCGACGGACGCGGACCTCGTCGGCCGCGTCGTCGCCGCCGCGCGAGCGGATCTGCGGCGCGGCGTGCCGCTGGCGACGGGCGAGCTCGCGCTGCGAGGACGGGATCTCGTCGCGCTGGGATGGCCGCCGGGTCCCGCGATCGGAGACGCCCTGCGCCACCTGCTCGAGCTCGTCTGGGAGGATCCGACGTTGGACGACCGCGACGCCCTGATCGAGGCGGCCGCCGCGTGGCAACGCACCCGGTCGGGAGAGGAGGATTGACCCGCGTGCGCGATCTCTTCGGCTCCGATCCGCGCGCCGGCGCCTCCGGCCGCGACCCGGCGGCGGCCTCCGAGCGGGCGCCGCTGGCCGCCCGGATGCGACCCCGGACGCTGGACGAGTTCCGGGGGCAGGCCCGCGTCGTGGGGCCCGGCGGTCCGATTCGGACCATGATCGACGCCGGCCGGGCGACCAGCTTCATCCTCTGGGGGCCGCCGGGATCGGGGAAGACGACGCTGGCCCGCCTCGCGTCCGAATCGGTCGCGGCTGCGTTCGTCGCCTTCAGCGCCGTGACTCAGGGCGTCGCTCGCGTGCGCGCCATCGTCAAGGAAGCGCAGGCCCGCCGTCGGGCGACGGGCGTCGACACCATCCTCTTCTGCGACGAGATCCACCGCTTCAACAAGGCGCAACAGGACGCCTTCCTGCCCTTCGTCGAGGACGGCACGGTGACGCTGATCGGCGCGACGACCGAGAACCCGAGCTTCCACGTCGTGCGCCCGCTGCTGTCGCGGGCGCCGGTGATCGTCCTCGAGGCGCTGGCCAGCGACGAGCTCGCGGAGATCCTCGAGGACGCGGCGACGGACCGCGAGCGAGGGCTGGGCGCCCGGGACCTCGTCGTGGAGCGCGAGGCGATCGAGCGCATCGCGCTCCTCTCCGACGGCGACGCTCGGCGCGCGCTGGGGATCCTCGAACGCGCGGCCCAGCCGCTCGAAGCCGGGTCCGCCGTGACGCTTCGCGGCATCGAGGTCGCCGCTCAGCGGCGCTTCGCCGTCTACGATCGCGCCGGCGACCAGCGCTACGACCACGTCTCGGCGCTGCACAAGTCGGTGCGCGGGAGCGACCCGGACGCCGCGCTGTACTGGCTGGCCCGAATGCTCGAGGCGGGCGAGGACCCGATGTACGTCGCGCGGCGGCTGATTCGCATGGCGATCGAGGACGTCGGGCTCGCGGAGCCGGCCGCCCTGGGCGCGGCGCTGGCCGCGCGGGACGCCTGTCGCCACTTGGGCTCGCCCGAAGGCGAGCTGGCGCTCGCCCAGGCCGCCGTCTTCCTGGCGGGCAGTCGGAAGTCGAATCGGGTGTACGAGGCCTGGAAGCGCGCTCGGGAGCGCGCGCGCCGGACTCCGGGCGCCGCCGTGCCGCTCCACCTTCGCAACGCTCCGACGCGCCTGGCGAAGGACCTGGGTCACGGCGACGGCTACCTCTACGATCCGGATCAGCCGGAGGGCGTGGCGCCGCAGTCGCACTTGCCTTCCGAAGTCGAGGGCGAACGGTTCTACGATCCCGGCGACGAGGGCTGGGAGGCCGAGTCGGGACCCCGACTGGCGCGATGGCGCAAGATCCGCGAAGGGTAGGGGAGGAGGAGGGACGATGCCCACGCAGCTTCTGGATCAGCGTGCGCCCGTGGACCGGGCGGTGCTGGTGGGAACGCCGACGCCCGCGACGCCGCAGACGGACGCAGACGAGCACCTCCGCGAGCTCGGCCGCTTGACGGACACGGCGGGCGGGCTGGTCGTCGGAGACCTGGTGCAGCGACTGGACGCGCCGCGTCCGCGGCACTATCTGGGGCGCGGCAAGGCCGAGGCGCTGGCGCGCCTCGTGGACGAGAGGGACGCCGATCTGGTGATCTTCGACGACGAGCTGACGCCGGCTCAGGGCAAGAACCTCGAGTCGCTCTGCGGCGTCCGGGTCATGGACCGCGCGGAGCTGATCCTGGACATCTTCGCGACCCGGGCGCGGAGCTACGAGGCGCGCCTGCAGGTCGAGCTGGCGCAGCTGCAGTACCTGTTGCCGAGACTCAGGCGGATGTGGATCCACCTCTCGCGCATCCGAGGCGGCATCGGGTTGCGCGGCCCCGGCGAGACGCAGCTCGAGACCGACCGGCGCCTGATCGGGGCCAGGATCGCCGAGCTCCGGCGCAAGCTCGCGGCGGTCGCCCGGACCCGCGCGACGCAGCGACGGGGCCGGTCGGGGCGCTTCCGCGCCGTGCTGGTCGGGTACACGAACGCCGGCAAGTCCTCTCTGCTGCAGTCGTTGTCGGGAGCCAAGCAGTTCGTCGAGGATCGCCTCTTCGCGACGCTGGACGCGGCGACCCGGACGGTGCCGGTCGGCGGCGGGCGCGACGCGCTCGTGACCGACACGGTGGGGTTCATCCGAAAGCTGCCCCACCACCTGGTCGCTTCCTTCCGCTCGACGCTGGACGAGGCGCGCGAGGCCGACCTGGTGCTGCACGTCGTCGACGCGTCGCACCCGGACCGCGAGAGCCGGCGCGAGGTGGTGCGCGGCGTCCTCGCCGAGCTCGACCTGGGGGATCGTCCCCGCGTGCCCGTGTTCAACAAGATCGACGCGCTGTCCGCCGACGCGCTGCTCAAGCTCAAGGCCGAGGCGCGCGCGCCGGCCCTGTTCGCCTCCGCGCTCGCGCCCGCCACGCTCGAGCCCTTGCGCCGGGAGCTGCGGGCGCGCATCGAGAGTCGGCTCGAGGAGGTGCGCGTCGTGCTGGACGCGGCGGACGGCAAGCTGCTCTCGGAGCTCTACCGCGAGGGCGAAGTGCTGTCTCGGCGCCAGGAAGGCGAAACGCTCGCCGTGGTCGCCAGGGTGACGAAGGCGATGGCCGGACGCCTCCGGGCCCGGGGCGGCGCGCGGACGTCGTGACGCCCGCCCGGGCGCGAGAAGGGCGATCTTGTAGAGGCGCTCGGTTCGGCCCGCGCGGGGCCGGGGCGCGGTGGAAACGATCAAGGGAACTGTCGAAATGAGACTCTACGTCAACGTCGATCACGTGGCGACGGTCCGTCAAGCGCGCCGCACCGACGAGCCCGACCCGGTGCGGGCGGCCGTGCTCGCCGAGCTGGGCGGCGCCGACGGGATCACCGTCCATCTCCGCGAGGACCGGCGCCACGTCGGGGATCGCGACGTGCTGATGCTGGCCGAGACCGTGCGCACCGGCATCAACTTCGAGCTCGCGGCGGCGGCGGGCCCCGTGCTCGACATGGCCGTCGCCATGGCGCCGATGCAGGCGACGCTCGTGCCCGAGAAGCGCGAGGAGGTGACGACCGAGGGAGGGCTCGACCTCTTGTCGGCGAGCGTGCGCGCGGAAACGGAAGCGGCGCTCGATCGCCTCGAGGGCGCCGGGACGCGCACTTCGCTGTTCGTCGATCCGGACGAAGCCGTGCTCGAGCGCTCCGCCGAACTGGGTGCCCACGCCGTCGAGCTCCACACGGGCGAGTACGCGAACGCGGTCGGAGACGACGACAAGACGGTCCATCTGGCGCGCCTGGCCGTGGCGGCCGAGCGGGCTTCCGCCCTGGGACTCGCCGTGCACGCCGGTCACGGGCTCACGTACGAGAACGTGATCCCGGTCGCCGCGCTGCCCTGGGTGGAGGAGCTCAACATCGGCCACAGCGTCGTGGCCCGAGCCGTGTTCGTCGGGCTCGAGCGGGCCGTGCGCGAGATGAAGGCGCTGGTGCTGTCCGCCCCGGAGCGCGTCGAGCGACCCGGGGTCTGGGTCGGTCCCGTCGGCGTGTAGCGGGGCTTCGGTGAACGGTCCGCAGGCGCCTCGAGGGCGCGAAGACGACATTCGGGCCCACGAGGCGTTCATGTCCCGGCTCGCCGCCGAGGTCGGGAGCCATCGACCCTGGTCCCTGTGGGAGCCCGAGAACGTCCGGGTTGCTCGACGCCGAACCGTCCGAGGAGAAGCTCCGCGAAGCGATCCGCGACGCCTACTGCGGCCCGCCGTGGGTTCGCGAACGGGTCCGAGGCGAGTGACGCGCGGTTCGGACGAAGACCGTCGCTCGGGCCGCGTCGCCGAGCCGACGCCCGGCTGATGGCCGAGCTAGACCTGCCGCGCGGCCCGGCCGAGCTGCTCGAAGCCGTGCGGGGTCCCATCGCGGATCACTTGGGCGGCGAAGGCCGCATCCGCTTCGGCGGCGGAACCGCGCTCGCCGCCCGATGGTCGCATCGCCGCAGCACGGACGTCGATCTTTTCGTCGACTACGCAGCCTACAGGCCGCTGTTTCGGAACTCCCATCGATTCATCGACGACGTCGAGCGGCATTCGGGTCCGATCGAACAGATCGGCGTCGGCCGGGCCTACGCCGTCATCGCTCTGAGAGACAGCGAGGTCAACATTCTCGCCACGGATCCCATCACCGATTCCCCGGTCTCCAGCGACACGGTGAGGGGCACCCGCATCGCCGTCGTCAACAACGCCGAGATCCTCGCCGGAAAACTGGTCCACCGTCTGGCCGAATACCACATTTTCGTCTCTCGCGACCTCTACGACGTCGCCGTCGCCCGTCGTCTCGATCCCGCCGCCCTCGACGTCGCTCTCGCCTCCGTGCCCGCCCCGTCTCTCCACGACGTCCGGCGCGCGCTCGCGCTCCTGGAGCCCGGTTGGGCCGAGCGCGACCCCAAGCCGCTCCTCGATCCCGTCCATGATCGGGAGGCCGAGAACTCGGTCGCCATCGTCCGCCGCGAAATCGGACGTCACCTGGACGCGAGGGAGCGCCGCGGCCGTTCTCGCGATCCCGGTCCGGAGCGCTGATCCGCCATGCTCGACTTGGCCAAGGTCCGTGCCCACTACTTCGATCCTCCTCCCCCCGACCCGGAGCGCGTCCCCACGCGAGAAGAGATCTACGCGCGCTACGAGCGCGAGCGCTTCGAGGCCTGCGTCGAGCGGGGCGGGGACCCGGAAGCCGAGGGACTCGGGCCTCACGGATCCATGATCGGCGGTCGAGGGAAGCCGCTCACGGCGTTCCACGGCTTCCCCGAGCTTCGCGCCCAGCTGCGGCCGTTGCCCCTCTCCTGGTTCGACCACCCGCGGGCCAAGACGACCCTCGTCCCCCCCGGCGGCCTTCGCGAAGCGCACGCGTTCTTCCACTGCCTCTCCTGCAGCTACCTCGCGGGCATGTCCGAGAGACCCTCCGGCGCGCAGCTCCGCAGCCACTTCAAGGCGCCCGAGCTCGACGCGCACGCGCGCTCGGACGTGTGGCACGTGCTCGCCTGCATCCGGAACTTCGAACTCCATCGTCTGCTCGCGCGGGGCGCCGTCTGCGTGCGCGAGGTCGCGCGCGCCATGCACCTGTCCGAGACGCGGCGCGCGACCGTGGTGGCATGGATCAACCAGTTCTCCGCGCCCCCGCGGGACGGCGCCGGCGCGTAGAGCGCCGAGGCCCGAAATGCCGATCCGCGCGCGGCGGCGCTGGAAGTCGATCCTGGGCGCCGTCGTGGTCGCGACGCTCCTGTGGCTGGTGTTCCGGGACATCGACGCGGGCGAGGTGCGCGACAGTCTGCTGGGCGCCCACGTCGGGCTGCTGCTGGCGTCCGCGGGAATCGCGATGGTCGGGTTCGTCGTGCGCGCGATCCGCTGGCGGCGCCTGCTCGCGCCGGTCCAGTCCGCCTCGCCGTTCTCGTCCCGGTTCGCGGCCGTCGCGGTCGGGTTCATGGCGAACAACCTCCTGCCTTCGGGTCGCGTCGGGGAGCTGGGACGCGCCTACGCGTACAGCCGCCTCGAGCCGGTCGGCGTCGCCCCGGCGATCGCGACCCTGGTCGTCGAGCGCCTCCTGGACGGCGTGGCCATCCTCGCCCTGCTCGCGGCGGCCATGGCCAGCCCGGGCTTTCCGGCCGACGAGCTCTCGCCGGACCTCCGGCGCGTGGTCCACCTGGCAGCGACGGGACTCGCCCTGGCGCTGGCGGCCGCGATCCTCGTCGTGGCGCTGCCCGGGGCCAGCGTGCGCGCGTGCGCCTGGATCGGCGCGCGCGCGCGTCCGCGGCGTCTCGCCGAGCGCCTCGCCGGCGTGGCCGAGGGACTCGTCCAGGGGCTCTCCTCGATGCGGAACTGGCGCCACATGGCGCCCGCGGCGCTGTGGAGCGTCGGCCTCTGGACGCTGCAGTCGCTCTCGTTCTGGGTCGGCTTCCGGGCCTTCGGGATCGACCTGCCCTTCGCGGCGGCGCTCGTCGCGAACGCCGCCGTCGCCGTGATGGTGGCGGTGCCGGCGGCGCCCGGCTACGTCGGCACCTTTCAGGTGGGCATGTCGCTCGCGCTGGTCCAGGTCTACGGAGTCGCGGACGCCTCCGCGCTCGCGTTCGCCGTGGGGTGGCACGTCGTGAACTTCTTCCCCATCACGCTGCTCGGACTCTGGCACTGTCGGCGCATCGGACTGGGCCTCGGGGACCTCCGAAGCCGAACCGAGGCGGCGGCGGGCGGAACCCGCGCCGACGCGTCGTGACGGGGCGGACCGGGGGACTCGGGCGCGGCGTCACCGTCGAGTGTCCGGCCAAGATCAACCTCTTCCTGCGCTTCCTGGCCCGAGAAAGCACGGGCTACCACCAGATCGAGACGTTGTTCCAGGCGGTGGGGCTCTTCGACCGCGTCGACGTCTTCCCCGGACCCGCCGGCGTCGACCTCGAGGTGCGCGCCGGCGCCGACGCGCTCGGGTTCGTCGACGCCGCGGCCGAGACGGGAGACGCCCGAGACAACACGGCGGTCCGGGCCGCCGAGGCGTTCCACGCCCGCCTCGGGACCCCGCCGGCCGTCCGCATCGCGCTCGTCAAGTCGATTCCGGCGGGCGCCGGACTGGGCGGCGGCTCCTCGGACGCCGCCGGCGCCCTGCTCGCGCTGAACGAGTTGCACGGACGACCCCTGGGCCGCCGAAGCCTGATCGAGCTGGCGGGGTCCGTCGGCGCCGACGCGCCCTTTTTCTGCGCGGGCGCGCCGGCGGCGCTGGCGTGGGGCAGGGGCGACCGTCTCGCGCCGGCGCCGTCGCCGCCGGCGCGGCCGGTCGTCCTGGCGGCGCCGCGCGCGCGGATGTCCACGGCCCAAGCCTACGCGGAAGCCTCGGCGGCGGTCGAGACGCCGGCGCCGGCGGCGCTGCTTCGAGGCTGGAACTCGGGCGACTGGTCGGTGCTCGCCGCGCTGGGCGAAAACGCCTTCGAGTCCACCGTCGTCGCCCGCCTCCCGGAGCTCGGCGGCGCGCTCGCGGCGCTGAAGAGCGCGGGCGCGCTCGCGGCGCGGATGACCGGCAGCGGGTCGGCCGTCTTCGGCCTGTTTCCGAGCGAGAGCGCGGCGCGCGTCGGCGCGCGCCGGGCGAGCCGCTTGCCGGGCGGATTCGCGGTCCGCGTCGTCCGGACGCTGGACCGGATGCCCCGACCGCGGCGTCTCTGACGCCCGGCCGGCCGCCGGGGAAGCCCGCGATTCCCGCTTGCCCGTCGCGCGCCTTGCGCTACGATACCGCAAAGCCGGATCGGCGGGGGCGAGCGAGCTGGCCCGTGGTCTAACGGCAGGACACCGGTCTTTGGAACCGGGGGTGGTGGTTCGATTCCACCCGGGCCAACTGCTCCGGTCGCGCCGCCCGGCGCCGCCGCTACCGGTCGCGCCGCGTCTTGAAGTCGAGTCGACCCAGAAGCTCCTCGGCCGACTCGATCAGGTCGTCCGCGTCGGGGACGCCGGCGCCGGCGCCCCGCTCGCTCGGCGGCAGCCGCCGCATTCCCTTCACGCGGTGCAGACCCAACCACCGCTCGAACCGATGGCTCGCTCGCACGACCCAGTAGAACGCCTTCGGCTCCCGGCGTCGACCGGCGATCAGGTCGACGACGATGGCGACGATCGAGAGCTTGAACGCCGCCACGTCCTTCGCGCCGTCGAGCAGGAGCTTGAGCTGGAAGGCGACGAAGTCGCGCAGCGCCGGCCCGCGACCGTCCGGCGGCGGATCCCGGTCTCGTGCGGCCATCGGCCATCCTCTCGTGCAAGTCTCTCGCGCGCGCGGCGCCGCCGACAATCTGACGCCGTTCGCGCCCGGGCGCAGCGGGGCGCGCGCGCGGCTTCGGTCTGGATCGCGCTGCTGGCGCTGGCGGAGAGCGCGCACGGGCTGGCGCCCGCGCCGCCGGTCGCGGTCCGCGGACCCCAGGTCGCGCCCGACTCGGCGGAGGCGCGCGCGAGCGCTCGCGCGCTGCAGCGGCGCTTCGAGCGCGCTCGCCTGCGGGCGCTTCCCCGCGGGTCCGGCGACGCCGGGGGCGGCTGCGACGAGCGGATCGGCAGGCTGTGCGTGTGGGACGACCGGGACGACGATCGGGCGCTGCCGCCCGAACCCGATCCGATCGTCCGGGCGCGCGACGCGCTGCTCGTCTCCCTGGACTCGCTGGGCGCGCTTCTGCCCGGCGACGCCTGGGCGCTCGGCCAGCGCGTGCGCTACCGCGTCGAGGCGGGCCGCCTGGACGAGGCGGCGGCGACCGCTTCGGCCTGCGGACTCGTCGACCGCTGGCGCTGCGACGCGCTGCTCGGGCTGGTCGAGCACGTCCGCGGCGACGCCCGCGCGGCCGAGGTCGCGTTTCGGCGCGCGCTCGCGGCGATGCCGGGCGAAACGCGGGCGCGGTGGCTCGACCTGGACCCGTTGCTGGACGGCGACCTCGGCCGCTGGCTCGAGGAGAGCGCCGACTCGCTCGCGGCCGTTCGCCGCATCTGGACGCTGGCCGATCCGCTCTTCCTCGCTCCCGGCAACGACCGCTGGACGGGCCACCTGAGTCGCTGGGCGCACGCGACGAGCTCCGAGGGCGCGTGGAGTCCGCACCAGATGCGCTGGGGCGGCGACCTCGAGGAGGCCGTCGTGCGCTACGGGTGGCCCGTCGCGTGGGAGCGCGCCTGGCCCCGGGGCGGCGAGTCGTCCGGCGCCGTCGTCGGGCGCGACGCGCCCGGCGCGAGGAGGTTCCTGCCGCCGGCCGAAGCGCTCGCCGCGCCGCGACCCGACGCCGCGCCGTGGACTTGGGCCGAGCCCCGGGGCCACGCGAGAACGGCCTATCTGCCGCCGTACCTGGACTCGCTGGGCGCGCTGGACGCGCAGTGGGGGAGGTTCTGGCGGGAGGGGGGCGTCGCGATCGTCGCCGGCTGGACGGCGCCCGCCTACGGACTGCCCGTGCGGTCGGGCCTCTTCGTCGAACGGGGCGGCGCGCTGGCCCTCGACGTCCGGTCGCGGGCCCCGCCCGGCACGCCCGTGCGCCTGTCCGGGCTGGCGCCGTGGTCGGAGTCGGCGGTCGTCTCGCTCGAGACGTGGGCCCCGGGCGACCGCAAGGCCCGCCGGTTGCGCGCGACCCTTTCGGCGCGACCGCTGGTTGCGGGCCTGCTCTCGATCTCCGACCTCGTGCTGATCGAGGGGCGGGCCGACCCGGTCGACCTGGCCGGCGTCGCCCGGGCGATCCGCCCGACGAGCGACGTCGACGGGGACGAAGCGCTGGCCGTCGCCTTCGAGATCTACGGTCTGGCGCCCGGCTCGGGTCCGATCGGGTTTCAGGCCTGGGTCGAGCGCCGGGACGAGGGACTCCTGGCGCGGCCGCTGCGCTGGCTGCGACTCCGAGGGCCGAAGGAGGAGGCGGTCGTTCGGTGGGAGGAGGGGGCGCCGGCCGCGGCGGGCCCGTGGCTCAAGACGTTTCGGATCGGGCTGCCCGCGCTCGAGGCCGGGCTCCACGACGCGGTCGTCCAAGTCGCGGCTCCGGGCCGGGCGCCGCTCAGGGGGCGCGCGGCCTTTCGCGTGCGGCGGCGGTGACCGATCGATCCCGAGGCGTGCCGGAATCGCGGGCGCGTCGGGCGCGCGCTCCGACGCCCCGGGCCCAGGGCCCCGACGACGCCGGGCTTTCGCTATATTCTCCGCTGTCCCGACTTCGACCTTTGCCTCTCCCCCAAGCCCCACCGCCGTCATGGACGACCATACGAGTCGCGGACCCTTGCTGCTTCTGGCGGGCAGGGCCAATCGGCCGCTGGCCCACGAGATCGCGACCCTGCTGGGCACCTCGTGCGAAGGCGCGACGATCCACAACTTCGCCGACGGGGAGATCTTCGTCCGGATCGACCGCAACGCGCGCGGGCGCGACGTCTTCATCGTGCAGCCGACGGTCGCGGGGGCGGACAACGTCATGGAGCTGCTGCTGCTGCTCGACGCCGCGAAGCGGGCTTCGGCGGAGCGGGTGACGGCGGTCGTTCCGTACTTCGGGTACGGGCGCCAGGACCGGAAGGACCAGCCCAGGGTGGCGATCGGGGCGAAGCTGATCGCGAACCTGGTCGTGGCCGCCGGCGCCGACCGGGTGGTGAGCATCGACTTCCACCAGCATCAGATCCAGGGGTTCTTCGACATCCCGGTCGACCACCTCTACGCCGCTCCGGTCTTCACCGAGTACTTCGAGGGCAAGCGCTTCACGGACCCCGTGGTCGTGGCGCCGGACGTGGGCTCGGGCAAGATGGCGCGCGGCTTCGCGAAGCGCCTGGGCGCCACCTTCGCGATCATCGACAAGCGACGTCCGGCCCCGAACGTGGCCGAGGTCGTCAACGTCGTCGGCGACGTCGCGGGCCGGACCTGCCTGGTGACCGACGACATGATCGACACGGGCGGGACGATCGTGCAGGCCGTCCACGCGCTCAAGGAGCGCGGGGCCGAGCGCGTCTACGTCGCGGCGACGCACGCGCTGCTGTCCGCCGACGCCGTCGCCAAGCTCGAGGCGTCCCCGCTCGAGGAGCTGGTCGTCACGAACACGATCTTGATCCCCGACGCCAAGAGGTTCGACCGGGTCAAGGTCCTCTCGGTGGCCGACCTGCTGGCTCGGGCCATCACCTACATCCACTCGAACGCTTCGGTGAGCAGCCTCTTCGACTTCGGCGAATCGGGCGAGTCGCCTCGAATCGCCCTGGCCTGAAGGGCGCGCGGCTCTCGAGAGCGAAGCGACGCACCATCGGACCCGAGGAACGAACCATCCATGCAGGCGAAATTGAACCTGGCGAGCCGCGAAGCGGCGGGTAAGGGCGTCGCGCGCAAGTTGCGGCGCTCCGGCCGCGTGCCGGGCGTCGTCTACGGCGGCGGGGGAGACCCGGCGCTGGTCTCGATGGACGCGACCGAAGCGCTCAACCTGTTCCAGTCGATTCCCGTCGACAACACGATCCTCGAGCTGTCGGTCGACGGCGAAGCGCGCGAACGCGTCCTGATCCGAGAGATCCAGACGCATCCGTTTCGCACCGAGCTGCTTCACGTCGACTTCATCCGCATTCGCCGCGGCGTGGAGATCGAGCTCCAGATCCCGATTCGCCTGGACGGCCTCCCGGCCGGCGTGCGCAACGACGGCGGCGTGCTCGAGCAGGTCGTGCACGACCTCGCCGTCAAGTGCCTGCCGAGGCGGATCCCCGAGGAGATCGTCGCCGACGTGACCGAGCTGGGCATCGGCGACACGCTGCGCTCCGGCGACCTCGAGATGCCCGAGGGCGTCGAGAACCTGGTCGATCCGGAACGCACGATCTGCGGGGTGGCGGCGCCGCGCGTGGCCGAGGTCGACGAAGACGCCCTGGAGGGCGAGGAGGGCGACGCCTCGCCCCTGCCCGGAGGCGTCCCGGCCGGCGACGCGCAGGAGTCGAGTGGGGAGAGCGATTGACGCCACGGCGTCGAAGCGCCGCGGCGCGCGCGGACGCGCCCCGCAAGGTCGTCCTGGGGATCGGGAACCCGGGCCCCGAGTACGACGCGACCCGCCACAACGTGGGTTGGTGGGTGGTCGACCGGGTGGCCTTCGACGGCGGCTTCCCCGCGTTCGAGCGCCGGCGCGCCCGACTCGAGACGACCGGTCTCGTCGGCGGACGCGCGCTCCGGCTCCTCAAGCCGCTCGCCTACGTGAACCGCAGCGGAGCCGCGCTGGCGGCGCTGGGTCCGCTCGACGGGTTCTCGCCCTCGAGGGACCTGCTGGTGGTCGGCGACGACGCGAACCTCGACGTGGGCCGGATCCGGATTCGCAAGCGAGGCGGGACCGGCGGACACAGGGGCCTCGAGTCGATCGCGCGCACGCTGGGCACGGATCGCTGGGCGCGCCTGCGCGTCGGCGTCGGGATTCCGCCGCCGGGCGTCGTGCGGTCGGACTGGGTCCTGGCCGCGATGCCGCCGGCCGACGAGGATGTCGTCGCCGAGCTGCTGCCCACGCTGAGCGAGGCCGTCGCCGTCTGGGCCGAGGAGGGCGTCGAGGCGGCGATGAACCGATTCAATCGATGACGCGCGCCTAAGGCGCGCCCGCTGGGCGGCGACCGCCGCCGCGGGCGAGTCCCTGCGCGCGCGATACGTTCACCGAACCATGGAACCGAAAACCGGGAATGAACATCCTTGACCTGACCAGTTGGTCGTGGAGCGTCGGAGTCGTCGGGCTCGCGGCCGCCCTCTACGTGTATCGATACCTCGTGGGGCAGCCGACCGGCTCCGCCGTCATGACGGAGCTCGCGGACCAGATCCACAGCGGGGCCATGGCGTTCCTGCGCCGCGAGTACACCGTGCTCGCCCTGTTCGTGGTCGTCGTGGCCGTCCTGCTGGCGCTCGCGATCGGCAACGCGTCGGCGCTGTCCTACGTCGCGGGCGCCGCGAGCAGCGTGCTGGCCGGGTTCTTCGGCATGAAGGCCGCGACCCGGGCCAACGTGCGCACCTCGGCGGCCGCGAACAGCGACGGCCAGGGCAAGGCGCTTCGCATCGCCTTCTTCGGCGGCGCGGTGATGGGGCTCTCCGTCGCGGCGCTCGGACTGCTGGGCATCGGCGTCATGTACGCGGCGCTGGCGTCGGACGCGATTCCGGGCACCGGCGACCTGCCGCGCTTCGCCGAGATCGTCTCCGGGTTCGCCATGGGGGCCTCGTCGATCGCGCTGTTCGCCCGGGTCGGGGGCGGGATCTTCACGAAGGCGGCGGACGTCGGCGCCGACCTGGTGGGCAAGGTCGAGGCCGGCATCCCGGAGGACGACCCGCGCAACCCGGCGACGATCGCCGACAACGTGGGCGACAACGTGGGCGACGTCGCCGGCATGGGCGCCGACATCTTCGAGTCCTACGTGGGATCGATCGTCGCAACGATCGCGATCGGAGCGACTTCGGCGGCCGTGGCGGCGAGCATGGCTGAAGCCGTCGCGCTGCCCCTGATCACGGTCCTGGTCGGGCTGCTCTGTTCGCTGATCGGGATCGCGGCGATCAAGTGGCTCGAGCGCACCGAGCCGGGCGCCGCGCTCAGGAACGTCACCTTCATCTCGGCCGGGCTGTTCCTCGTCGCGATGTTCTTCGTCGTTCAGGCCATGGACATGACGATCGTCGACCCGGCGACGGGCGCGGCCAAGTCGCCGATGGGACCGTTCTGGGCGCTGCTGGCCGGGACGCTGGTCGGCGTCCTGATCGGCGTGGTCACGGAGCACTACACGGGCGGTCGCCCGGTGCGCAGGATCGCGGCGTCGTCCGAGACGGGCTCGGCGACCAACATCATCACCGGCCTGGCCGTGGGCATGGAGTCGACGGCGATCCCGCTGGCGCTCATCTGCGGCGCGATCCTCGTCTCGTTCGCGACGTGCGGCCTCTACGGCATCGGCATCGCCGCCGTGGGGATGCTCGCGACGGTCGGGGCGACGATGTCGGTCGACGCCTACGGCCCGGTCGCCGACAACGCGGGCGGCATCAGCGAGATGGCGGGGCTGGGGCCCGAGACGCGCGAGGTGACGGACTCGCTGGACGCGATCGGGAACACGACCGCCGCGATCGGCAAGGGGTTCGCGATCGGCTCGGCCGCGCTGACGGCGCTGGCGCTGTTCTCGGCCTACGCGACGCGCGTCGGCCTGGGCGGCGAGACGGGGATCGACATCCTGAACCCGCTCGTCGTCGTCGGCCTGCTGCTGGGCGGCATGCTGCCGTTCCTGGTCGGGTCGTTCACGATGACGGCCGTGGGCCGGGCGGCCGCCGGCATGGTCGAGGAGGTCCGGCGCCAGTTCCGCGAGATCCCGGGCCTGATGGAGGGGACGGCCAAGCCCGACTCGGCGCGCTGCGTCGACATCTCGACCCGGGCGGCGCTGCGCGAGATGCTGCTGCCCGGCGTGACGGCCGTGCTGGCCCCGGTCCTCGTGGGTCGCTTCCTGGGCGTCGAGGCGCTGGGCGGGCTCCTGGCGGGCGCGACCGTGACCGGCGTGCTCATGGCGCTGTTCATGGCCAACGCGGGCGGCGCCTGGGACAACGCGAAGAAGTACATCGAGGGCGGCGCGCACGGCGGCAAGGGGTCGGAGTCGCACCGCGCGGCCGTCGTCGGCGACACCGTCGGAGACCCGTTCAAGGACACGTCGGGCCCGTCGCTCAACATCCTGATCAAGCTGATGAGCGTCGTCTCCCTGGTGCTGGCGCCGTGGTTCGTCGGATTCGACTGATCGCGCGGGCGCGGCGAGAGCGCGCGAGGGCGGCGCCGTGAGCGCTTCGGGCGTTCGCCCCCGTCGCGCGACGCCCTCCTTCGAGGGCGCGGTTCGCTTCGCCCGGGACCTGATCCGCATCCCGTCGCTGCCGGGCGAGGAGCGAGAGCTGGCCCGGCGCGTCGCCGCCGAGATGGAGGCGCTGGGCTACGACCGCGTCGAGCTCGACGATCTGGGCAGCGTGATCGGCGTGATCGAGGGCGAGGCCGGGGGCGCGCGCGCGATGCTGAGCGCGCACCTGGACATGGTCGCCGCCGGAGACGCGGCCGAATGGGAGTTCCCGCCCTTCGACGGCGTCGTCCAAGGCGGGTTCCTGCACGGGCGGGGCGCCATGGACATCAAGGGTCCGCTGGCGCTCCAGACCCACGCCGCGGCCGCGCTCGCGGGCAGGGCGGCGGGCGACGTCGTCGTCGCCCACCCCGTCTTCGAGGAGCGCGGCGGCTGGGGCATGGACCATCTGGTCCGCCCCGACGGGGGGCTCGCGCCCGACGTCGTCGTGATCGGCGAATCGACCGGCGGCGACGTCGCGATCGGCCACCGCGGCCGGTGCGAGGTCGAGGTCGTCCTCTCCGGCCTGGCTGGCCACGCGTCGGCGCCCGAACGGGCGCGAAACGCGCTCGAGCTCGCGCCCGCCGTCCTGGCCGGAGTCGCCGACCTGGACGCGGCGCAGGAGACGCACCCGGCGCTGGGCCGCTCGTCGGTCGTCGTCACCGGGATCGACGCCGAGCCGGCGAGCCTCAACGTGATTCCCGACCGGGTCGTCCTGACCCTCGACTGGCGCATCCTGCCCGCCGACACGCCGGAGAGCCTGGTCGAGCGCGCGCGCCGCGTGATCGCGCCCCATCTCGCGAAGCTGGACCCGAGCCGGTGGCCCGACGCCGAGGGCGCGCTCGAGGTCTCCGTCGCGACCGAGCGCCAGCGCGCCTACACCGGCGTCGAGGAGGAGCGGCGGATCTTCAGCCCCGGCTTCCTGATGGACGCCGAGCACCCGGCCGTCGTCGCCGCGGCGCGCGCCGTCGGACGGCGGGGCGGCGCTCCCGGACCCGCCCGCGTCCGGCCGTGGACCTTCGCGACCGACGGCGGCTGGACCTCGGGCGTGCGCGGCATCCCGACGATCGGGTTCGCGCCGGGCGAGGAGCGCCACGCCCACACGAACACGGAGCACCTGGACCTCGAGGAGGCGCGGTGGGCCTACGGTCGCCACCTCGAGCTGGTGCCGGCGCTGCAGAGGGCCATGGCCGGCTCGACCGAGCGAGGCGCCTGACGGCGCCTCACTCCATCGGGACGGTGCGCAGGACCTTGCCGCGAATGCGCGCGAAGATCTCGTCCAGGTCGCGTCCGGTCACCGTCAAGCCGTGGTTCTTGAGCCCCACGACGCAGCGGCTGGGATCGTCCGCCTCGCGCACGATGTCGGCGACGGCCTGACCGAGCTCCCGGGTTCCGCACGGGTAGTTGATCTCGGTCGACGGTACGCCCTCCATCCAGCCGTGGAAGTGCAGGATGGCGCCCACGTCGGGGTGCTCCCGATAGATCATCCAGTGCTCGATGGCGTCGACGGAGACGCGGCTCGGCTCGACGGACGGCGGATGGCTCACGATCATGCCGCCCCGGTCGGGATCGTAGTCCTCGACCATCAGCACGTGCCGTCCGACGTCGCGCAGGTCGGACTTGTCGACGCCGCTGGCGCTCATCCAGAAGCGCTTCTCGTCGTAGCGCGCCGAGACGTTGCCGTAGCTCAGGCCGCCGATCCCGAAGAGACGCTTGACGTGGCGGAAGTCCCTCTCGGGGAGCACCTCGTCCATGGGGAAGGGCGCCGGCAGCAGGTTCATGTCGTTCAGATGGCGCCCGGCGCGATGGATCGAGCGGGTGATCTCGTCGCCCTCCCAGAGCGCTTCGGGCAAGTCCGGCCGGAAGAAGTTCTCGATGACCAGCGTGGAGGACGCCAGCGGCTCGATCCGTTCGTACACGCGGCCGAAGTAGCCGTCCGCGTCCCGATTTCCCGATACGCGGTAGTGACCCTGCTCGGGCGTGACGAAGTGCGCGTCGGGCGGGAGGGACGCGTCCGCCGGGACGAGCCCGACGACCAGATTGGCCAGCGAGCGCAGCAGGGTGGGGTACCCCTGCGCGATGTGGTCCGTGAAGGGCTGCGGGAACTCGGTGACGGAACAGACGAAGACGGCCTGGGCGTGGCGGCGGACGGGCTTCGGCCGGTCCTTGGGAAAGAAGTTGACGACCAGCTTGGCTCCGTCGGCGCCCTCGACGTAGCGGTGCCCCTCGGACTCCATCACGCGGCGCAGTCCCTCCGAGAAACCGCCGAACGGGTCGCTCTCGGGCGAGCCCACGAATGTGAAGTCCATGAAGGTTGCGTCCCGTTCCTCGGTTCGTCCGCTGGCGATCCAAAGCCTACAAAGGTCGGCCCCTGGAACGAAAGCGCAAGTAAAGGGGACCCGCCGCCGCGCCCGCGCCGCTTGCGCGTTTGGTTATGTTGATCGGGTGCGCCCGTGCCCGCTCCGCTTCGGGAAGCGGAGCCCGCGACGCCTGATCGTGCGGTCCAAGGGAGCCTCCCGACCATGAAATCCTACGAAGTCGTCTACATCCTCGACGCGACGCTGTCGCCGACCGCCGTCGAGGCCAAGCTCGCCCGCTTCCACGCCGCCCTGGGCGGCGAGGTCACGGCCGAGGACCACTGGGGCGTGCGCCGCCTGGCGTATCCGATCGGCGCCGCCCGGACCGGCTACTACGCGATCGCGCACGTGACCGTCGACCCGGTCGGCCTGCCCGAGTTCGAGCGCCTGCTCCGCCTCGACGAGGAGACGATTCGGTACCTGGTCGTCCGCGACGAGGGCCAGCCCACCTCGGGCGCCTCCGTGCTGGCGGAGCGGCCCGGCTTCGCCGGGCGGGCGGCGGCCGCGGAGAACGGCGCGGACGCCTCCGCCGCCGGAGAGGGCGAGGCGCGCGCCGAAGGCGAAGGGGCCGCGCCGGGCGACGCCGCTCGGGACGCCGAGGGCGCCGAAGCGCCGGAGGCGGGTCCCGACGCCGAGGCTGCGGGCGAAGAGGACGAGGCCGAAGCCGACGAAGCGGGCTCGGCCGCGGACGCCTCGGAGACGCCCCAAGGCGAGGCTGCGGACGAAGGGGACGCCGCCGCCGCCGCGACCGAGGACGGGGAGCCCGAGGCGGACGAAGCCGACGCCGAGGCGCCGCGGCCGTCGTCCGGACCGCCGGAGTTCTCGGGCGCGAGGGGCCGCCGCCGTCGTCACGAGGGGCCGCCGATCGAGCTGCTCAACTACAAGGACGTGACCACGCTGGCCCGGTTCCTGACCGAGCAGGGCAAGATCCTGCCGAAGCGGACGACGAAGGTCAGCGCGCGCTTTCAGCGCAGCCTCGGGACGGCCGTGAAGCGCGCCCGATTCGTCGCGCTGCTCCCCTACGTCAAGGACCACGAGGGCTAAGGCGATGAAACTGGTCTTGCGCGAATCGGTCGAGCGCCTGGGTCGCGTCGGCGACGTCGTGACGGTCAAGCCCGGCTACGCTCGCAACTATCTGCTGCCGCAGGGGCTCGCCTACGTCGCGTCGCCCGCGAACGTGAAGCGCTTCGAGGCGGAGATGGAACGTCGCGCCCAGCGCGAGCGCCGGGACCATCTCGAGGCCAATCGCCGGGCGTCGCTGCTCGAGGGCCGAAGCGTCTCGGTGGCGGCCAAGGCGGGAAGCGAGGGCCAGCTCTTCGGGTCGGTCACCGCCCGGGACGTCTGGGCGCTCCTCGAGGCGCAGGACCTCGACTTCGAGCTCGACCGGAAGGCCGTCGTCCTGCCCGAGCCCATCAAGTCCGTCGGCGAGCACCTGGCGACGGTGCGCACCGGAGGGGAAACGGAAGCCCGCGTTCGGGTCGTCGTGGAGGCCGAAGAGGCTTGACCGAACCCGCTCCGGGTCCTTCGGCGCAGGCGCGGGCGCGTCGAGCGGCGGAGCGCGCGTTGGAGCGGCGCGCGAGCGACGTCGTCGTTCTGGACCTTCGGGAGCGCTCCTCCGCCACCGACTTCTTCGTGATCGCCACCGGGCGCTCCGACGTCCACGCGCGCGCGATCGCGGACCACGTGCTCGATTCGGCGAAGCGCGACGGCGTCCGGGCCGAGCACGTCGAGGGGCTCGACGAGGGCCGCTGGGTGCTGCTGGACTACATCGACCACGTCGTGCACGTCTTCCAGCCCGCGGTGCGGGACCACTACCGGCTGGAGTCGCTGTGGGGCGACGCCCCCGCGACGGAGATCGCCGACGCGGCCGAGTCGTGAAGCTCAAGAGCCTCGCGCTCAGGGGATTCAAGTCGTTCCCCGACGCGACCGAGATCGCCTTCCACGACGGCCTCACCGCGGTCGTCGGCCCCAACGGGTGCGGGAAGTCGAACATCGGCGACGCCGTCCGCTGGGCCCTGGGCGAGCAACGGCCCACGGCGATTCGCGGCGCCAAGATGGAGGAGGCGATCTTCCAGGGCACGCTGGCCCGCAGGGCCATGAACCGGGGGTCGGTCCAGCTGGTCGTCTCGAACGAGGACGGCGTCCTTCCCATCCCGTTTCGCGAAGTCGAGATCAGCCGCACGGTCTTCCGCGACGGAGGCAGCGAGTACCGCCTGAATCGGGCCGCGTGCCGGCTGCGCGACGTCGTGGACCTGTGCCGCGACACCGGCCTGGGCGCCAACGCGTACTCGGTCATCGAGATCCGGATGATCGACGCCATCCTGTCGGAGCGCACCGACGAGCGCCGGGCGCTCTTCGAGGAGGCGGCCGGGATCGGCAAGTACAAGGACCGGCGGCGCTCGGCGGGCCGACGCCTGGACGCGTCCGAAGCCGATCTCCGGCGCATCGAGGACGTGATCGCCGAAGTGAGGACGAAGGTGCGCTCGCTGGCTCGCCAGAAGGGAAAGGCGCAGCGGCGCCGCGAGCTCGAGAGCCGCCGCCGATCGGTCGAGGCGACCGTCGCGCGTCACGATCTCGAACATCTGGACGGGCGCCTCCGGGAGATCGAGCGAACCCTCGAGTCCGACCGGGGCGAGGCCGCCGCCCGGACGGCGCGCCTGGCGGCGGCCGAGGCCTCGCTCGAGCGGCTGCGCGTCGAGCGCCTCGAGGCCGAGAAGGGCCGAGCCGAGCTCGCGGCGCGCATGGGCGAGATCTCGGACGAGACGACCGGCGTCGAGCGCGACGTGGCCGTCGCCGACGAGCGCATCGCCAACGGCAGGAAGCGCCTGGCGCGCATCGCCGAGGAGCGCGAGGCCGCCGCCCAGGCGCTGGCGCGACTCGAGGCCGAGCGCCTCGAACTCGACCGCGAGCGCGAGCGCTGCGACGTCGACCTTGCCCGCGGCGAGGCCGAACTCGCGGCGCGCCGCGAGGGCGCGTCCGAAGCCAGCGAGCGACTCGCCGGCGCGCGCGCCCGAGTCGAAGAGATCGAGACCCGTCACCGGCGCCTCGCGAGGCGCCTCGCCCGCGTCGAGGGCGACCGGGACGGCGCGCGCCAGCAGGCCGACGAGCTCGAGCGGCATCTCGCGCGCCTGGCCGAGGACTCGCGGCGCGGCTCCGCCGCCGAGCGCGAGGCGCGCGCGCAGGGCGACCTGTTCGCGAGTCGCAGCGAGGAGCTCGATCGCGAGGCCGAAAAGGCGGACGGCGACCTCGAGAAGGAGCGCGCGCGACTCGCGGCGGTCGCCGAGCGTCTGCCGCGAGCGCGCGACCGCGACCGCGCCAGCGCGGCGCGCGTCGCGAACCTCGAGGCGAGCGCCGAGGCGACGGCTCGGATCAAGGACTCGGGCGAAGAGGCGAACCGCCTCGCCCGCGAGGCCGCCCGGGCGCTGCCCGAGAGCGTTCGGGGCCGCTTGGTGGACTCCGTCGAGGTGCGAGGCGCGGACCCCCGGGCGGTCGACGACGCGCTGGGGCGCTACGCCGGCGCGCTCGTCGTCGGCGACGCCCGCGACGTCGAGCGCGTCGAGGCGTGGTACCGCTCCGGGCCGCCGCGCCGTGCGCCGCTCGCGCTCCTTCCGCTCGACGCCGCGCCCCGGGCGCCGGGGCCTCTGCCCGAAGGCGTGGGCGCCGTCGGCGTCGGCGCGCCCTGGGTGCGCGCCGCGCTGGGCGGCTCGACGCTCGCCGGCGACCGGTCGTGGCGCGATGCGCGGGGCGCCGTCCACCTGATCGCCGACGAGGGCGACGCGGGGCAGCTGGAGCAGGCCGACCGGCTGGCCGCGCTCGACCGCGAGCTCGCCCAGGCCCGCGTCGAACGGCACGGCGCGCGCCGGGAGCTGGACGCGTTGGAGCGCGAGCGCGAGACCTGCGAGCGGGGCGTCGCGGACGCGTCGGAGCGCGTGCTGGCGGCGCGCGACGCCGCCCGCGCGGGCCGAGCGCGCCAGGTCGCCCAGACGGACCGGGGCGAACGGCTGGCCCGCGACGGGGAAGAGCTCGAACGGCGCCTCGAGGGCACGCGCGCGGCGCGCGAGCGCACGCTTCGGAGGCTCGAGGAGGCCGAAAGGGAAGGCGTTCGGCTACGCGAGCTCGAGAAGGACGCGAAGGCGCGCCTCGAGGACGCGCGCGCCGCGCACTCGGCCGCTCAGTCCGAGTGGGAGCGGGTGCGCCAGGCCGAATCGAGCGCCGCGCTCGCGGCGGCGCGCCTCGAGGCCGAACGGGACCGCCTGGTCGAGCGCCTGGCCGCCGGGCGAGCCGCGTCCGAGCGCGCGACGAAGCAGCGCGCCGCGCTCGCCGGCGAGCGGGAAGCCCTCGAGCGCGAGGTCGCCGAATCGGGCCGTCGGCGCGAAGAGGGCCGCCGCGCGCTGGACCGGCTGCTCTCGAAGCGCGACGCGATCCGCTTGGAGCTCGGCGGGCGGGACCGCGCGCTGGACGACGCGGCGAGCGCGGTCCGGGAGCGCGAGGGCGAGATCCGCGAGCTGGGCGCCCTCGAGCGCACGGCGACGGATGGCAGGCATCGCCTCGAGCTCGAGCGCCAGAGCCTTCGCGACCGGGCGAAGCGGATCGCCGAGCGCCTGGAGCGCGACTGGGGACGGCCCGTCGAAGAGCTCGTCGCCGAGGCGGAGCCCGCGACCGGCGACGTCGAGGCGCTGCGAGCCGAGGGGGCCCGAGTCGTCGAGCGCCTGGCCAAGATCGGGCCGGTGAACATGCTCGCCGTCGAGGAGCACGCCGAGGAGAGCGAGCGTCTCGACTTTCTGGTCGGCCAGCAGGAGGACCTGGTCAAGGCGCGCGCCGACTTGCGCGCGGCCGTCAAGAGAATCGACGCCGCGGCCTCGAAGCGGTTCAAGGAGAGCTTCGAGGCGATTCGGGAGAACTTCCGCGCGACGTTCCGGACGCTGTTCCAGGGCGGCGAAGCCGACCTGTCGCTCACCGACCCGGACGACCCGCTCGAGTCGCCCGTCGAGATCCGCGCCGCTCCGGGCGGCAAGCGCGCCCGGCGCATCGACCTGCTGTCCGGCGGCGAGCGGGCGCTCACCGCGCTGTCGCTGCTGTTCGGCATCTACCTGGTCAAGCCGAGCCCCTTCTGCGTGCTGGACGAGGTCGACGCGCCGCTGGACGAGGCCAACGTGTCGCGCTTCATCCGCATGCTCCAGGGCTTCAAGGCCCAGACGCAGTTCGTGGTGATCACCCACAATCCCCGCACCATCGAGGCCGCCGACTGGGTGTACGGCGTGACGATGGAGGAGCCCGGCGTGTCGTCGATCGTCGGCGTTCGCCTGGACGGCCGGACGGAGACGCCGGCGACGGCGGAACCCGCGGCGTGACGGCCTCGTGGACCGTGATCGGGTCCGGCACGCTGGTCCCGAGCGGCGAGCGGTCCTCGCCGTGCCACCTGCTGGAGGCGGGGGACCGGGCGGTCCTCTTCGACCTGGGGCCGGGCGCCGTCCACGCGCTGGCGCGCCTGGGCAAGCCGTGGCGGCGCGTCGACCACGTCGTGTTCACCCACTACCACGCCGACCACTTCGCCGACTTGCCGCACCTGCTCTTCGCCCTGCGGTGGGCGCCCCCGGCGCCGCGCGCGCGGCCGCTCGGCGTCTTCGGCCCGCCCGGACTCGAGGCCAGGGTCGAGGGACTCCGGCGGGCCCACGGCGACTGGGTCGTCCGTCCGGGGTTCGAGGTCGTCTACCGCGAGGTCGAGCGGCGCGGCCACGTCTCTCTTCCGGACGTCCCGGCGACGCTCCTGTTCCTGCCGACCCGCCACACGGACCACTCGGTCGCCGTGCGCGCCCAGGGCGAGGGCTGGACGGCGGGCTACACGGGAGACGCGGGACCGGACCCGGAGCTGGGCGCGTTCTTCCAGGGCGTCGACCTGCTGGTCAGCGAATGCTCGCAGGACGACCCGCCGCGCGTGGACACTCATCTGTCCTGCGCGTCGGTGGCCGAGATGGCGGCGGCGGCGCGTCCCGGCACGCTCGCGCTCACGCACCTGTATCCGCCCCTCGAGCCGGACTCGGCCGCCAGGGCGGTGCGGCGGGTGGGCCATTCGGGACCGACGGTCTGCGCCCGCGACGGGCAGAGCTTTCCGCTGGGGACGAACGCGTCGTGAGCCGCGCCGCTCGATCGCCGGAGGGCTATCTTGGGCAGGGCAGCGCGTTCACGCTTCGAGAGACGGCGCCATGCTGATCGTCATGGACCACAGGGCGACCCGGGAAGACGTGCAGCGGGTCGTGGACACCATCTCCGCGATGGGCTACGGGGCCAAGGCCATGCCGGGGCGGCAGCGCACGGCCGTCGGGCTGGTCGGCAACGACGGCCGCGTCGAGTCGGCGCGACTCGAGGGACTGCCCGGCGTCCGCGAGGTCATCGAGGTCAGCAAGCCGTACAAGCAGGTGTCCCGGGAGTGGCGCGAGGAAGACACGCTGGTCGACCTGGGCAACGGCGCGGTCCTGGGCGGTCGGGAGGTCGTGGTGATGGCCGGCCCGTGCGCGGTGGAGAGCCGCGAGCAGATCCTCGAGATCGCCCAGCGGGTGCGCGACGCGGGCGCCTCGGCGCTGCGGGGCGGCGCCTTCAAGCCGCGCACGTCGCCGTACTCGTTTCAGGGACTGGGGGTGCGAGGACTCGAGCTCTTGGCCGAGGCGCGCGAGAGGACGGGCCTGGCCGTCGTCACCGAGGCCGTCGACTCCGAGAGCGCGGATCAGGTGGCCAAGTACGCCGACATGATCCAGATCGGGGCGCGCAACATGCAGAACTTCCCGCTGCTCAAGCGCGTGGGACGCGCCGGCAAGCCGGTGCTGCTCAAGAGGGGCATGTCGGCGACGATCAACGAGCTGTTGCTCGCGGCCGAATACCTGCTCAGCGAGGGCAACGCCGACGTCGCGCTCTGCGAGCGAGGCGTGCGGAGCTTCGATCCGCAGACCCGCAACGTCTTCGACCTGACGGCCGTGCCGTTGGCGAAGTCGTTGACCCACCTGCCGATCGTCGCGGACCCCAGCCACGCGACGGGGGTCCGCTCGAAGGTCCTGCCGATGGCCCGAGCGGCGGTCGCGGCCGGAGCGGACGGACTGATCGTCGAGGTCCACCCGAGTCCTCCCGAGGCGCTTTCGGACGGCGCGCAGAGCCTGTACCCGAAGCAGTTTGGGGAGTTGATGTCCCACATCGGACCCATCGCCGAGGCCATCGGCCGTTCGCTGGCGCCCGCGCCGCCCGCGCCGGAGGCGGCCGCCGGAGACCGCTCGTCCGAATCGGCGGGAGCGCGGGCGGGGGCGTCGAGCCGCTGAGTTTGGAGCGGTCCGGGCGCCGCCGGTCGGCGTCGTTCGCGCGCGTTGCGACCGAGTGGTGGCCATGGCGCGGACGCTCGCGCCGCAGGGGGCTGGAGACGCGGCCATGGAGTCGACCCTGACGACCGAGGCGCAAGCCGCCGGAGAACCCCACCGGACCCTGTAGCTGGCGCGTCGGTTCCCGTGCGACCCCGAAACTGGGGACGAGGGAACGACTTGATTCAGCTACATTGGCGTGGCTGGGCGACGGGTGCTTCGAGATCTTGCGGTGGCCGGAGGGTCTCGAAACCACGTCACATCGGGATCAGGGCGCTCCGGCAGGATTCCGGGGTGCGCGAATCCGCTTCGCCAAGGAGAAAATCAAGGGCCATCCCCAGACGACCTTCGTGGCGCCGGGGCACCCGATGCTCGATTCGCTGGTCGACTACACCGTCCGACGCCATCGAAAGACGCTCCGAAATGCGGCGATCCTCATCGACGAATCGAACCGGTGGGACGGTCCGCGCGCACTCGTGGCACTCCGCCACGAAATCCGCAACAGGGAGCCCCGCAGGCTCTCGGCACGACTTCAGTTCGTTTGGCTGGACGCAAGAGGAGAGGCGGTCGACGCGGGCGTGGCTCCTCACCTCGACTGTCGCGGCGTCGGCGTCACCGAAGATCGAAGGCTCCGAAAGCTCGTGGACGCGCCCTGGCTGGCCGAACCGCTCGACGAGGCAGCGCGCCGGTACGCCGAGACGGACCCGGCGGCCCTTCGGCACCTGCGCGAGGTGCAACACGCTCGCCGGCCTCGGCTCGAGAAGATCCAGACCGCGGTCAGGAAACGCTTGCGCGACGACGTTGCGCGTCTCCGCGCGAAGAACGCGCACGCCCAGGCGGATGCGCTGCGCGATCGACTCCAAGGTCGGTTGCTCGAACTCAGTCGACGCTGGACCATCGAGGCTTGCGCGCCCGAGATCCTCGCAGTGGCCCTGGTCGTTCCTGCGGCGACGTTGACGGGTTCTGCCAATGCGCGTCGCGTCGAAGCGGCGCGACGAGCGGAGGCCAGGGCCGCCGCAATGGACGCGGTGGCGAAACGGGAGCGGAGCGTCGGACGCGAAACGACCGACGTCTCGGCGGAGTGCTGCGGCTACGACATCGAGAGCCGCGACCCCGAGACCGGGCGCCTGCGGTTCCTCATCGTCAAGGAGCGGGGGCCGGGGGCGCGCACCGTTGCGGTGACGCGAAACGAACGGCTCGCGGCCCTGAACGCCGGGGAGGCGTGCACCTTGGCGCTGGCGCTGACCCACCGCGGGTCGAAGCGTCGGGTGATTCGCGCGGAGAACCCGGCCCGGATCTTCGGCGCCGCACCTCTTCGAGGCGTCGCGCCGGATCGGGATCCGTGCGATCGAGGCCGCAGCACGGTCCGAGACGGGCTGACCGGAGGTCGGGACCGCGGATCTGAACCCCCGTAGTCCTGGGCGCGTGGGGAGCTCGAGCCTCGCCTCGGACCCCGGGTGGTTGTGTTCGCAAACGAAAACACCGATGTTGACTGGACGAAAAATCCCGAGGGCATCTGCGCGGCCCGGAGATGCCGCGTGTGCCCCCCGCCAGCGACTCGAAATGAGAGACGACCCTCCCACGTCCATGGCCCTTCCGACGATCTTCGACATCTGCAGACCCCGTGCGGATGTCCTCGAGGGTAGGACGGCGAAGACCGGGTTCGCGGCGGATTTGGCGCAGGTCGTGCGTCGGGAAGCGGCTCCCGAATACGCCGACGCTGGGCTGTTTTTCGACAACACTTATCCGACCAAAGGCCTTAAGTCTTTGTTGGAAATGGTTTTAGGGCGTTTAGGGGGGGGGGGGGGGGGGGGGGGACGAAGAAGCCGCCTTCCGCCTGGACACGTCTTACGGCGGAGGTAAGACGCATGCACTGATCGCCCTGGCCCACGCCGCCAGGGGGATGCAGAGGGTCGCCGAACCGGGCGAGTTCGTCGATCCCGACCTCTTGCCCACCGGAGGGGTGCGCGTCGCCGCGTTCGACGGCGAAAACGCGGACCCGACCAACGGACGTACGCTCGAGGGCGACCTGCGTGCGTACACGCCGTGGGGAGAGTTGGCGTTCGCGTTGAACGGCGCCGAGGGCTACGAGCGAGTCCAGGAGAGCGACCTGCAGCGCAAGGCGCCTGGCGCCTCGACGCTGCGCGAGCTCTTCGGCGGAGAGCCCACGCTGATTCTGCTCGACGAACTGTCCATCTACCTGCGGAAGGTCGGTCTAGAGGGCGACGTGGGGCAGCTCACGGCGTTCATGAGTTCTCTGTTCAGCGCTGTTGCGGGGACGGACAACGCGTGCGTGGTCTACACTTTGGCAGTGGGCAAAGACGGAAAGGCGACGGACGCCTACGCCGAGGAGAACGACCGCATCGCCGAGGCCATGGACGAGATCCACAAGACCTCGGCCCGCAAGGCGACTTACCTCAACCCCACTGAAGAGAACGAGACGGTGCACGTGCTGCGCCGGCGGTTGTTCGAGTCCGTGGACGAAAGGCGCGTTGACGAGTTGGTGGACGCGTACCGAAGCGTGTGGGCTCGGGACAGGAAGTCCCTGTCGGACGATGCACGTCGTCCAGAGAACCTCGAGGACTTCCGGATCGGATACCCATTCCACCCGGAGGTGTTGGATACACTGACGGCGAAGACGGCGACGCTGGCGAAGTTCCAGCGTGTGCGGGGCATGTTGCGCCTCTTGGGCGAAACCGTCAGGCGACTGTGGAAGGAAAGGCCTGGGGACGCCCACGCGATCCACCTGCATCACGTCGACCTCGGGCACAAGCCGATTCGATACGAGATCTTCACAAGACTCGACCAACAGCAATACCGGCCCGCTGTTTCGAACGACGTTTCGGCAGGTCGAGACGACAAGCCTTCCTTGGCTCAGGAGATCGACACGAGAATCCATCGACATGGCCCGCCGTACACGGAGTACTTGGCGCGTACTGTGCTCTTGCACACGCTCGCGTTCAACGATCGCCTCAGGGGGCTGTCGATCAAGCGACTGCGCTATTCAATGACCGGCCCGGCTTTGGATCTGTCCTTCATCGAGGACGCGCGCAAGAGATTCATCAAGGAGTCCGCGTACTTGGACGACCGTCCCGGGGGTCCGATGCGATTTTCGGCAGACGCAAACCTCAATCACGTTGTGCGCAGGGAAATGCGCCAAGTGGAGATGGACGAGGTGCGCACGCGTCTCAAGGAACGCATCAGGGAGATCTTTCAAGGCAATGTGCTCGAGGCCATCCATTTTCCAGCCGGACCCTACGACATACCCGATCAGGTGGGAAACGGAAGACCAAAGCTGGCTGTGATGTCGTATGATGGAGCGAATGTACAAGCCGTCGACGTCGACGTTCCAAAGCTCGTAGACCGCTTCTTCCGAACAAAGGGAACGCACGGCGACGCGAAGCGTCAGTTACGCAACAACCTGATTTTCATCGTTGCTGACGATTCACATGTCTCGGCTATGCAAGACGCGATGCGTCGCAGAGTGGCTCTTCAGGCACTAACTGCCAAAGATCGTATCCGAGACTTGGCGGACTACCAGCAGCAAAACCTACAAGAGCGGGCGAAGAAGTCTGCGCACACGCTAGCGATCGCCGTTCAGACATGCTACCGCCACGTGTTCTATCCTTGTCGCGGCGGTTCTGGGTTGAGCAATGAGAACCTAACCCATACTGCTATCGACGCTCCGTCGACTTCGAAGGCGCCGGGTGCAGGACAACAACAGGTTGTTCGCGTTCTCCAAGAGCTTGGAAAAATGCGTCTGTCGGGAGACGATCCCGACTCTCCTGCGTCTCTGCGAAACCGCACGCCGCTCAAGACAAAAGGGGAGATTACTACCGGCGAGTTCCGGGACCAGTTCCGCATCAACACACACCTGCCTATTCTCATCGGTGACGCGGTGTTCATTCGGGGAATTCGAAACGGAGTGGACGGTGGGTTTTTCGTGTATCGATCAGGTGATCTTTTGTGTGGCCCTGGAGATCCGAAAGTAGCAATCAGAATCGATGAGCAATCGACTCTGATGACGACCACCTATGCGAAGGAGAAGAGGATTTGGCCCGCAGTAAAGCCACCACCGCCGCCACCACCTCCTCCACCTCCACCGCCGCCGACAGGTAGCATCGAGGCCAAAGGGGTTATGAGACAGGCTCTGATGGACATCTTAGCGCAGGCGAAGTCGAACGAGTGGGAGACTATCGCGGAGATGCGTATTCGGTCGTTTGATTACCGAGACGGATTTCGTCTTCTAGGCCCGGCGAACAGGGTTGCTTCCGCCGACGTGGGCGTACGCATCGAAGGGAACTTTGAAACGGAATCCGGAGGCACGTTCTCCTGGGAGTTTGATGGACCGACGCCCGACGCGGTCTCGATCACTGGGTTTCTGAAAACGCAAATTCGGAATTCCGAGCATCGTGTCGACACTTGGCTTACGATTTGTTTCAAGGGCGGCCTTGACCTCAATAGTCCCGCCGCCGACACGCTTACAGAACTGATTTCTAGTTATGCGCAAGGAGACACACACGTCCAGGTGACACGCGGCATCGGAGACCGGATCGGCCAGTGATCTCCGAATCACTGTGGTTGCGTCAGTCGAACCGACTCATTCCTCGCTATGAAATTCGTTTTCATTCCAAAGGTCCCGACATGGAGCGTTACGAAGTGTGGCAACTACCGTGCCGTGCGACGCCGCATGTCAGCGCTCCGATCCTGATTGGCGCACTCGGCGGAAGGAATCTGGAGCTGGTCCAGCATAGAGTGCTCAGCCAGCTGGCGAACGCAGATATTCGCCTGGCCGCACCGACTGCGGCGACGATGCACAGGCACCGCGTGCCCGAGCCCGTAGCTGTAACCCTCGGGCTCCTGTTTCGCGCATTGGCGCCTATGAAACGCCGAGATCAGATTCGCTTGGTGACGGAGGGCATTGAGGCGATGGAGTGCGAGGAGGCTTCGTACTGGTTGGGTATGACGATGCACCGGGAGCATCCCCGTCGCGTACTCGCGGGGCTGCGGGTGCTTCTGACTGCTCCGGCGGCTAGCTAGTCGCCTAGGGGAACACGGCAATGACGGACCGCCGGCTGATCGAGGATTGGCTTCCAATCGCGGAACTGGGTATCGAAGGTCGTCGAGAACGAACGGCGATGACGCCCTTTCCCGCTCCCAACCGACTTCACGTTTGGTGGGCGAGAAGACCTTTGGTGGCCTCACGAGCTGCGGTATTGGCTTCGCTTTTGCCCGCCGATGCGGACCAGAAGATGTTCTTTCATGTATTGGGCATTCACGGAGACCCAATCGCCTGTCGCAAACGGATCGATCTCGCGCGTCAAAGAGGAGAGCGTTTCAAGGGTCAAGCGTATCCCTATCCTCGTGCGTTCAAACACATACCCGACGAAGACGACGTGGCATGGCTGGAAAGTTGTCTAGGCGCAGTCGCAGAAACTACTGTGCTTGACCCGACTGCTGGCGGCGGCAGCATTCCCTTTGAGACGATTCGCCTTGGAGCGCAAACGTTGGCGAACGAGCTGAACCCGGTGGCGAGCTTTGTGATGCGAGCCACGGTGGATTGGCCATCGCGATACGGAAACGTCCTTGCGTCCGAGTTTTCGGACTTATCAGATCGTTTCGTTCGGCAGAAGGAATTATGGCTTGCGCCAAATTATCCAAAGGAACCCGATGGATTAGATGCCATAGCGACGAACTTCCTCTGGGCTCGGACTGTTTGTTGTCCATACTGCGGCGGTATAGTCCCGCTTTCGCCCAACTGGCGTCTCGCGCCCGACGGCACGGGAGTCCGACTGCATCTGCACATCGGCAACGGATCTGGGTCCGATGATCGCTATTGTTCATTTGAAATCGTCGACAACGTGGACGAACAATCGGCCGGCACCGTCGCTCGAGGTACGGCTCTCTGCCCATTCCCCGACTGCGGACAGATCATCGACGGGAAGGAGATCAAGGAGCAGGCTCAATCCGGCGAAATGGGCGAACAGCTCTACGCGGTAGTCTACAAGCGACGCGTCAAAAAGTACCTCAAGAGCGGAAAACGTGGCAAGGATCGGTGGGTGCGGGGATACCGCGCACCGAGGCCCGAGGACGACAACGGCGCCTACGTCGAGGAGATTCTAGGCGAGAAGATGCTGCACTGGGACGCGAACGACGTTGTACCGAGCGAACCGATCTCCGATGGTCACAAGACGAAAGAACTTCACCGATACGGTATGTCTCGTTGGCGCGACATGTTCTCTCCACGTCAACTGCTCTGTCACGGCACCAGCGTCGAGATCTATCGCGAAATGCTCGAAGCCGACCGACGGGACGGTGCACTGACGCCTGTTCGCAAGGCGGCGTATGGCTACCTTGCCATCGCCATCGACAAATTGATTGACTATGGTTCGCGGCTGTGTGTGTGGGAACCGGTTAGAGGTATTAGGCATACCTTTACGCAGCATGCGTTTCCCTTCAGGTGGTCTTATGTTGAAATGTCCCCTTTGGTCACCGGAGTCGGGTACGATTGGGTTATCCGCCAAGTCGCCAAGTGCATCGGAGAACTAACAGACTTGCTGCCTTCTGCCGATGACATTGGCGCGCAGGGATTTTTCACCGATTCCTCGGATGATTCCGAAGCCTCTCCATCGACTCCGGTCACCATAACCTGCAAGTCGGCCGATGACCTGGATCATCTAGACGATGACACCGTTGACGCAGTCGTCATGGATCCACCGTACTACGACAACGTCATGTACGCGGAGCTGTCCGACTTTTTCTACGTGTGGCTCAAGCGCACTGCGGGCTGTGTGTTCCCGAAGCTCTTCGAGCAGTACCTTACCGACAAGGACAACGAGGCGGTGGCCAATCCGGCGCGGTTCGAGGGAATGAAGAACCCCAAGGCACTAGCCGCGAACGACTATCGCGAGCGCATGAGGGCGATCTTCGTCGAGTGTCGACGAGTGCTCAAGCCCAACGGTATCATGACGCTGATGTTCACCCACAAGGCCAAAGGAGCGTGGGACGCGCTCACCACCGGGCTGATTGAAGCCGGGTTCGCAATCACGGCCAGCTGGCCGGTGAATACGGAGGCGCCCGGGAGCATCCACATCAAAGACCGTGCCGCAGCGAGAAGCACGATCTTTCTGGTGTGCAAGCCCCGTGCATCTTCCTCGGAGGAGATCCAGTACTGGGAGCACGTAGAGCCGAAGGTCGCGAAAGCCGTTCGGGAACGGATCGGCGAGTTTCGGAAGGCCGGCGTCCAAGGCGTCGACCTGTACTTGGCGTCCTTCGGGCCGGCCCTCAAGGTGTTTTCGTCCAGTTGGCCCCTTCGGCGAGAGACGCCGCGCAGGCGACCCGCTTGGGGCAGTGGTCGAAGACGCGAGACCGCGGGGCACCTCGGACTGGAGCCAGAGGGTTGGGACAAGTACGCCGTCACTCCAGAGGATGCGTTGGACGTGGCCCGCCGCGAGGTCAAGAATTGGCGTCTGGGACAGCTGATCCGGATCAAGAAAAGCGTGGATATCGACGGCCCGACGTCGTTCTTCGTCTTGGCGTGGGACGCGTTTCGGGCCCCCACCTTCCCGTACGACGAGGCGCTCAAGCTAGCGCGTGCCATCGGCGTCGATCTGGACCGAAATGTCGTCGGGCGGATGGCGGGCAAGAAGGGTGCGAGCCTAACGCTGTGGGATAGCTCGAGCCGAGCGGCCAAAGGATCCCTCGGACCGATGGACGGCTCGAACGGCATGATCGACGCCCTCCACTTCATCGCGCATGCCGCCCGAGACAGGTCCTTGGAGGCTGCGCGCGAGCTGTTGGTCAAGGCGGAGCTGCACGAAGACCATCGCTTCTCCACGGCGCTAAAGGCGACGCTGGAAGTTCTCCCCGTCTCGGCGGCGTTTACCGGGTTCGATTTGCCGAAAGGCGGCATCACGCAGGCGTCACGAGACTTCGACGCCCTCGAGAACGTCCGCCGCTTGGTCTTTCGGGACAAGGTGCCCAAACCGGGACAGCTCGAGATATGGCAGCACGGCGAATCCTGACCTGACGCATGCTCCGCGCCCATGAGTGGAAGGTGAAGTACACACCCGAAGACGGCGACTTGGTCGACGTGTTCTACGTGCCCGCTCTCCGGGACGCCAAGCGCTACGACCGGCTGACAGGCTACTTCACGGCAAGTGCGTTCGAGTTCGCAGCCCAGGGCATCGACGAGCTCGTCCGCTCCGGCGGTCGGATGCGCATGGTGGTCGGGAACGCGCTCGACGAACCCGAAATCCGAGCGATACAGGAGGGACTGGAGTTCCGGGACGCGGTGACCAGCCACTTGCTGCGCTCTCCGCTCGAGGCCGCCGAACAAGACGCCGTCGATGCGCTCGAGCTGATCGCGTGGATGGTCGCTGCGGGTCACCTCGACGTGAAGATCGCTGTGCCCGTCGAGGGCGGCGTGCCGGTCAAAGGCCCGGGCATCTTCCACGAGAAGTCCGGCGTCATCGAGGACGCGGCGGGCGACCGAATCGCATGGACGGGAAGCCTTAACGAGACCGCTCAGGCGTGGCGGCTCAATTGGGAGACCATCAACGTCTCGACCAGCTGGGAAGATCTCCGTCGGGTGGCGTGCGAGGAGGAGAGTTTCGACAGGATCTGGCACGGCAGAACCAAGCGATGGCGGGTCCTGGATCTCCCCAGCGCCGTGCGGGAACGCCTGCTCGTTCACTGTCCAGCGAACGGAAAACTGCCTCGGCGGTTGAGGATCGTCGACCATGATCGGGATCGACGACGCGTGTGGTCGTTCATCCACGGGGCAGCGTCCAAGTCCCCGGGCGGCGACCAAGTGGGCCGCTCGACCGCGCCGATCGCCCCGTGGCCGCACCAGATGCGCGCCTTCGAGCGACTCTACGACTCCTGGCCGCCCAAACTGCTGATCGCCGACGAGGTCGGACTGGGCAAGACGATCCAGGCGGGGCTGCTGTTGCGCCAGGCGCAGCTGTCGGGGCGGGCCGAGCGCATCCTCGTCGGGGTCCCGGCCGCCGTACGCGACCAATGGCAGATCGAACTTTACGAGAAGTTCAACCTGAACTGGCCGATCTACACTCAAGGCAAGCTCCGGTGGCACGCGACGGAGAGTCGAACGGAGCCGGAGACCCGCCCCGTGCGCCGGGACCGCTGGCACGAGGAGCCCGTCGTGATCGTCTCCAGCCAGCTGATGCGCACCCGAAAGGTGCAAACACAGCTGCTGGAGCGCGCCGAGCCCTGGGACCTGGTCGTCCTCGACGAAGCGCACCACGCGCGCCGGCGCGGCGCGGGCGGAGGGACCAAGGGCAAGCCCAACCTGCTCCTCCGCCTCATGCGGCGTCTCAAGGACCGCACGCAGGGACTCCTGCTCCTGACCGCCACGCCCATGCAGGTGCATCCGATCGAGCTGTGGGACCTGCTCGACCTCCTCGGACTCCCGTCCGAGTGGAGCCCGGACGCGTTCCTCGAGTTCTTCGAGCACGCGCAGGCGGAACACGTACCGGCCCCCGCCTTCGAGACGATGGCGCGGCTGTTCCAAGCGGCCGAGGCGGAGTTGGGGCCCCAAGCCCGCGACAGCGATCCGGCTCTCGCTGGGCTGTCCCCGCTGTCGGCCAGGAACGTGCTCAAGGACCTGCGAGATCCGCACGATGTCCCCAGGCTCCAGCTCTCGGCCGAGAAGCGCACGGCGGCCCTGCGCCTTCTGAAGGCGCACACGCCCGTGCGCCACCTCGTGTCCAGGCACACCCGCAGCACGCTTCGCCGCTATTGCGAGCAAGGGCTGCTCGACGCGCGGATCGCCGAGCGCAACGTCCGGGATCAATTCCTCGAGATGACCGACGGCGAGAGGGAGCTGTACCAAGCCGTCGAACGCTACATCGTCCAGACCTACGACCGGGCGACGGGCAGGGACCGCAACCCCGTCGGGTTCGTGATGACGCTCTACCGCCGACGGCTGGCCAGCAGCGTGCACGCGCTCATCACGACGCTCGAGCGACGGCTGAATCAAAAGCAGGGCCGCGCGACGCGGAGGGAGGGGACGTGGCACGAGGACCGGAGCGACGACGAGCTCTCCGAGGTCGCGCTCAAGATGGACCGGAGCGACATCGACGCGGCCGAAAAGAAGGCGCTCGCGGCGGAGGACGTCAGCGAGATCCGCACGCTGCTGGCCATGGCCCGAGCGCTTCCCGTCGACAGCAAGTTCGCCAAGCTCGAAGAGCTTCTCGTCGACCTGGGAGGGACGAGCGGCGAGGGGCGCCAAACGATGGTCTTCACCCAGTACACAGACACCATCGACTTCCTGCGCCGCGAGCTGTGGACCCGGGGCCGCCGTCGGCTCATGTGCTTCACCGGCCGGGGCGGGGAAGTCCCCTCCTCGGACGGACGGTGGGAAGCGGTGGGCCGCGACGAGGTCAAGCGCCGGTTCCGCGGTGGGGAGGCCGATGTTCTTCTCTGCACGGAGGCCGCCGCCGAGGGGCTCAATTTCCAGTTCTGCAAGGCGCTCGTGAACTACGACATGCCGTGGAACCCGATGCGGGTCGAGCAGCGCATCGGGAGGATCGACCGCCTTGGTCAGGCGCACGACGAGATCGACGTGGACAACCTTTACTACAAGGACACCATCGAGGCGGACATCTATGATGTCCTGGGAGGGCGTCACGGGAGCTTCCAGGGGATCGTCGGACCGCTCCCTCCGATCCTCGCGAAGGTATCGGGCAAGATCGCCGGGGCCGTCCTCCAGGGTCGGGCCAGCGACGCCGAAGGCCGTCGCGCGATCGCACGCTCGGTCGAGCGGGAAATGGAGGAGTCGCCGACGGCCGCGCTGGACATCGAGGAAGCCGTCGCCACCGAGGTCCGCGCACCGGAGCTCGCGCCGTCGCCGGTCACCATGGACGACCTGGACCGCGTCCTGAACGCGCCGCACCTGATGCCGGACGGTCTCAAGACGGTTCGTCGCCTCTCCCAGACCAAACGCGAGTACGAGCTGCTGGACGAAGAGTCGGGCCAGCGCGTGCGCGTCACCACCGACCCGGAGCACTTCGAGGCCCACTCCGACAGCGTCGGCCTGTGGTCGCCCGGCCACCCGTTGTTTCCAATCGGGGCGCCGCAGCGCGACGCGGGCGACGTCGAAGACGCCGAACCCGAGGCGACCACGCTCTCGGAACTCCTCGACCGCGTCCTGTAGCCCTCGAACCGCGGGACGCGAGCCGCTCGCGCGTCCGCGAGCCCACCCGGCACCGCCCGGCGCGCGTCCTCGAGAACCCGCCCAGCGGCCGACGCTGACGCGCACGGCCGGCGCCGACGCCGCGCTTCGCTCGAACTCAATCTCGCTTCCTCCCTCGAGGCGTTCGCCGACCTCTCCAAGAGGCCCTCGACGGGCCTCTTCCACCCCCTTCGGGAGGCCCTCCGGCAGCGCGTCCGGTCCCGATCCAAGGCCGATCGGACGTTATAGGACATCCCTAGACGTTACAGGATTTTAGGGATTTCCCTATCGGTTGACCCCCTTGCATTTCCCACTACAGCTTCCACCCATGAAAACACTCACGGAGCGCTTCGACGAGACGGTCCGGGATTTCCTGGACCGCTTCGACATCAGCCGCTCGAAGCTCGGCGCGATGACCATCGGGGACCCGAACCTGATGCGCGAAATGGACGCGGGCCGCTCGCCGTCGCTGAGGACGGCCGACTTGGTGCTTGCCTGCATCCAGGCCTACAGCGAAGCCACCGCCGACGTACGGGAAGCGATGGTCCGAGCGGCCGGAACCCCTAAAAAAAAAGACTGGCGCAACCTCGGCGCCGGTCTCGGGTCCCGCAGCGCCGGCGTACGCGACGATCGCGACGGCGCTCTTGGCGCCCAGGCCGCGTCGAGTCCTTCGCATCGGCGAGGTCGCCGCCCGGATCGGAGTCTCGAAGAGCACGATCTACGTGCGAATCGAGCAAGGGGATTTTCCCCGCCCGATCGACTTGGGCGGGCGCTCCGTCGGCTGGCTCGAGAGCGACGTCGAAGACTGGATTCGGCGGCGTCCCCGGGCGGGCGCCGACACCACGCAAGGAGAGAAAGGATGAAGAGGACGATCCAAAGCGCGACCAAGGCCGCATCGGCCGCGGCGCTGGCGCTGCTCCCGCCCGCGCTGCTGGCGGCGCAGGGCACGAGCCCGTGGGTCGAGGCGGTCAACGAGCTGCAGGCCCAGTTCACGGGCCCCATCGCGCGCGGCCTCTCGCTGATCGCCATCGTGATCGGCGGCCTGATGTTCGCGTTCGGCGAAGGCGGCAGCAAGCGCACGCTGGCCGGGATCATCTTCGGTCTCGGCATGGCGATGGGCGCCGTGAACTTCCTGGGCTGGCTCTTCTGATGGGAGAGCTGAAGCGCTGGGCGGGCTATCGGGCGCTCAACCGTCCGCTCACGGTCATGGGCGTCGAACGCCGCCTGTTTCTGCTGGCCGCCACGCTCGGCCTGGGGCTCTGGAACGCGACGGCCTCGCTCGTCGCGGGCGCGCTGGTCTTCGCCGCCTGCGCGTGCGGGGGCTGGCTGATCGGCCGCGCCGACCCGGCCGCGCTCTCCGTGCTGCGCGCGGCGGCCGAGCATCCCGCGCGCTACGACCCCGGCGCGTGGGACCAGGATCCGTGGCACGTCGTCGTCCGCCCGCCCGACTCGGAATGAGCGCGCGCGCCGAGGCCGGCTCGCTGGCCGACCGACTGCCTTACTGGGGCTGGCTGGACGACGACCGGACCTGCCTCGCGCGCTCGGGCGAGCTGCTCTCGATGGGCCGACTGAAGCCCGCGGTCGCCGAGGGCGCGGAGCCCGAGCGGATCGACCGGACGCTCGACCTCTGGCAGCGCATGCTGTCGGGCCTGTCGCCCCGGACGCGCCTTCACTTCTACGCGCTCCGGCGCCCCCTGGCGCCCGATTCCGGGCGCGAGTCCGAGAGGGCGGGGCGCCCCGAGGCGGAAATCGCCCAGGGAGGCGCCGCGGGCGACGAACGCGCGCGCCGCCGCCGCGACGTCGCCGCCGTCTCGCGAAGTCGGCGCCGCGCGTTCCTCGAGCGCCGCGTGCAGCGCCTCGATGTCTACGTCGCCTGGTGCCACGACGCCGGGCTCCGCTCGAGCGGAAGGGAAGGGACGGCGGGCCCGCTCGACCGCGTCGTCGGCCGGTGGCGGGGGCGCGGCCGCAGTCGGTCGTCGTTCTACGGCGACCGGATCGAGGAGGCGGCCGAGCGCATGCGCGCGATCGTCGACGCGGGCCGCGCGCTGGTCGGCGCCGAGACGCCCGTCGAGCCGCTGGGCGCAAGCGAGGCCTCGGGCGTGCTGAGCGAGCTGATCAATCGGCCGGGCACGCCGTGGGGCGGCGCCACGGGCAGCGGCATGAACTGGCGCCTCGCGCTGTCCGAGCTCGAGGCCGAGCGCTCGCATCTGCGCCTGGGCGGCGAGCCCGTCGTCCTGTATTCGCTGCTGTCTCCGCCGGCGGGCGGGTTCGCGAACATGCTCCGGCGCCTGTACAGCCTCGACGCGACGCTGACGGTCTCGCTCGAGTGGCGGCCCAGCGGGACGCAAGCGGCCCGGCGCAGGATCCGAAGCGCGCAGCGGCACTACTTCTCGCGCCGCTACTCGCTGATGGCGCACGCGCGCGAGACGGAGGGGACGGCCGCGGCGATGGTCGATTCGGCGGCCGCCGCCGAGTCGGGTCGCCTGGGCGACGCGCTGATCGAGCTCGAGGCCGACGGCGTCGGCTACGGCGAGGCGGCGCTGACCGTGGCGCTGCACGGCGACCTGGCCCGAACCGAACGCCTCGACGGCGAAGTGCGCCGCATCTTCGCGGCCCACGACGCGAAGACGATTCGCGAGGGCTGGGGCCAGCTGCCCGTCTGGTTCGCCCGCCTGCCGGCCCAGCCCGGACGGCGCCCCCTGAGGAGCGTCTTCGCGTCGGCCGGCCTGGTCGCGTGCATGGCGCCCGTCTTCGGGCCTCCGCAGGGGTCGCGGCGGAGCCGTCACCTGGGCCGCGAGTCGCTCGCCCTGCTCGAGACGCCGTGGCGCACGCCCTACCGCTACGACCTCTTCAGCGGCGACGTGGGCCACACGCTGATCCTGGGCGCGACGGGCTCGGGCAAGAGCTTCCTGCTCAACTTCCTGCTCGTCGAGGCGCTCAAGTACCGGCCCAAGACGCTGATCCTCGACCTGGGCGGCTCGTACCGCTGGCTCACGCGCTTCCTGGGCGGCCGCCACCTCGAGCTGACGCCGGGCGAGTCGGAGCCAGCCGTCGCGCTCGAGCCGTTCTCGCTGCCCGACAGCCGACGCGCGCGCCAGTTCCTGGTCGGCTGGGTGACGAGGCTGCTGCGCCTGGGCGGCTGGGAGCCCAAGGGCGGCGACGCCAACGAGATCGGCGACCGCATCGCCGACCTCTACGCGCTCGAGCCCGAGCGGCGCACGCTGAGCGCGCTCAAGCGGTCGCTGCCGGCGGCCATGTGGCCGGCGCTCGGTCGCTTCACGGGCGACGGCGTGTGGGGCGCGCACTTCGACAACGCGCCGTCGGACGAGGGTCGCATGCTGCTCGCGGGCGACTGGCAGGTCGTCGACCTGGCGGGCGCGGCCGAGCACGCGGACCTCTGCGAGGCGGCGCTGTCGTATCTGCTCGAGCGCATGCGCCTCGAGGTCGAGGACCCGGCCCACGCGGCGCGCCTGAAGCTCATGGTCGTCGACGAGGCGTGGCGCTACCTGGCCGACCCGGGCGTGCTGGCCTACCTGGCCGAGGCGGCGAAGACGTGGCGGAAACGCAACGCCGCGCTGATCCTGGCCACGCAGTCGGTCGAGGACGTGACCCGGGCCGAGGGCGCCGCCGCGCTGCTCGAGTCGATCCCGACGAAGCTGTTCCTCGCGAACCCCGAGCTGCCCGACCGGGCGGGCGAGACGTTCCGCCTGGGCCCGGCCGAAGTCGACCGGATCCGCCGCCTGACGCCCAAGCGCGAGGCGTATCTGCGCCGCCCCCGCGAGTCGGCCGTGCTCCGCCTGAACGTCGACGCCGAGAGCTACTGGCTCTACACGTCGTCGCCGCTGGACGCCGAGCGGCGCGCGCGCGCCGTCGAGCGCCTGGGCCTCGAGCGCGCGCTCGAGGAGCTGGCGCGCGCCCACCCGACCGCCCCTCGAGACGCGCCGCCCGCCGAGGCGGCCGAAGGAGACCCGCACGCGCCGTGACCCCTCTTCCTTTCCCGATCCGACCGGCATGGGCGCCGCTGGCCGCCTTGGCCGCGCTCGGCCTCGCGCTGCCCGCCGCCGCGTCCGCGCAGACGGAGCCGGCGCCCACGGCTTCCGTCTCCGCGCTCCTGGTCGCCGCGCCCGCCGCCGGCGCCGAGAAGATCCACCGCGTGCGGGCGCGCGTGCGCCACACGACGGTCATCGCACTGCCGCCCGAGGAGCGGATCCTCGACTTCGTCGTCGGCGACTCGGAGTACTGGCATCTCACGGGCGCGGCGAACGTTGCCCTCCTCAAGCCCTTGGCCGAGGGCGCGCGCACGAACGTCGCGCTGATCTGCGAGTCGGGCGCGATCCACTCCTTCGTCGTCGCCGAGGGCACCGACAAGCCGCCGCACCTGATCGTCCGGGTCGCGCGGGGCGGCGACGCCGAGGCGACGGGCGCCGACGGCCGCGCGGACGAGCCGCGGCGGCCGGCGTTCGTCGCCGCGGACGAGGTCGCGGCGTACCGGCGAATGGCCAGCGAAGCGAACGCGGCGGTGCGCCGCGCGCGCGAGGACGCCGAGGCGCGCGCCCAGGCGGCCCAAGCGAGCGCCCAGGCGAGAATCGACGAGTTCCTGTCGGCCTATCCCGAGCGCCTCGCCTTCGAGTACCGACTGCCCGCCGGCGCGGCGAGGCGTCCGTTCCTGATCGACGCGATGTGGCACGACGGGCGGTTCACGTACCTGCGCTCGCGGGCCCGCGAATCGCCCGCGCTCTACGAGAGGCAAGACGGCGAGCCGGCGCTCGTCGCCTACGACCTGACCGAGGACGGCCTCTACGTCGCCCGGCGCGTGCTGGGCGACGGCTGGCTGCAGATCGGGGATCGCCGCATGGCGTGGCGGTTCGACCCCGACGACGGACTGCGCTGACGATGGCCGAGGCGAACGGGAAGTCGGGCTCCGAGCCGGCCCGACCGAGCCGCTGGACGCAGTGGGCACAGCCGCCGAAGGGCGCGCTGCCGGGCGGACTCGTGACCAAGGCCGGCATCGGGCTCATCGCCGTCATGGTCGGCGGTCTGCTGCTTTCCAGGGCGTTCACCGGCGCCGGCGACGAGGCGGACGCGGGCGGCGCCGCCGCCGGTCCCAGGGCCGTCGACGACGGGCTGGGTCGCGCGCTCGAGGGCCGCATCCGGGCCGAGACGGAGCGGGAAACGCAGCAGGCGGCGGCGCGCGCCCAGCGCGAGCTCGAGCGCCGACGCGCCGAAGCGCGCCCGGACGCGGCGCCTGCCGCCGCCGCGGATGCGACGACGCCCCACGCGGCGCCGATGGGCGCGCGCGAAGCCGAGCTGCTCGAGACGCTCCGCCTCGAGCGAATCGAGCGCCGCGCGCGGTCGCTCCGCTCGTCGCCCGTCGCGCTGACGCGGCGCGACCCGGACGAGCGGCGCGCGCCTGCGGCGAGCGTCCAGGCGGCGGGTTCGGGAGCGGGGCGGGGCGAAAGGGACGCGCTGGACGGCGCGCTTCGGTCGCTCGAGCGTTCGGCCGGCCGGCTCGAGGGCGAGATGGCGGCCGCGCTGGCCGACGCGTCCGTCTCCCTGCCGGCGGCGGCCGACGCCGGGGCCCAGGGCGCCAGAGGCGAGACGCCGCCGGCGACGCGCTTCGTTGGGCCGACCGATCCGCCGGGCTGGGAACGGATCCCCGAGGGCAGCTTCGTCGAGGCCGTGCTGGTCACGCAGCTTTCGGGCGAGTTTCCCGGGCCGGCGCTCGCGATGGTCTCGACGCCGCTCCTCTCGGCCGACCGGCAGCGCGTCCTCGTGCCCCGGGGCAGTCGGGCCGTCGGCGTCGCCCGCGCCGTCCAGCACCGGGACCAGAGCCGCCTCGCCGTCACGTTCCACCGCCTGCTCAAGCCCGACGGCGCCTGGGTCGACCTCGCGTCCCCGGGGCTGAACCAGGCGGGCGAGTCGGCGCTCGAGGACCAGGTCGACCGCCATGCGCTGTCGTCCCTCCTGGCCGCGGGCGCCGTGGGCGCGATCAGCGGCCTCGCGCTGGCCGGCGGCTCGCCCTGGGGACTGCGCGCGGGCGTCGGCCAGGGGCTGGGCGGGAGCGCGGGGTCCGTCCTCGACCGATATCTCAACCGCATTCCGACGGTGACGATTCGGGCCGGGCGCCGGCTGCGCATCTGGTTCTCGGGCGACGTGCTCGCGCCTCGGCCCAGTCGGCCGCCCGTCCGTCCCGGGAGCGCGCGGCCGTGAGCCGACGCGCGCTCGTTCCGGCGCCGGCGTGCCTGCTGGCGCTCGCGATCGTCGCGCCCGCGCCCGCTCGCGCGCAGTTCGACTTCGGCGCCTGGATGCAGCGGGCGCAGATCGTCGCGAACCAGGTCGCCCAGCTGGCCAACGACGTCCGGTCGCTGAGCGAGATGGGCCGCCAGCTGACGCAGCTCGAGCGCCAGCTGACCCACATGACCCAAGCGGCGCGGGGCGAGCTGGGCGCGCTGGCCCGACCCTTCGCCGACCTGGCCGCCGGCCCGGTCGACCGAGTCGGCGACCGCTCGCGCTGGCGGAGCGACTTCTCCGGCGCCGCGCTCGAGACGGCGCGCGCCTTGGGCGCGCTGGGCGACGGCGGCTCGCTGGCCGACCTCCAGCGGCGCGAACGCCGCGCGGCGGACCGACTCGACGAGGCCGGCCTGCTCGAGCTGTACGGCGATCGGCCGCCGGCCGCGGCGGCGCGCGCGCTCGCCGACCACCGCCGCGCGCGGGCGGCGGCCGACCGGAGGCGGGCCTTCGACCGGGCCGCGCTCGAGGCGGCCGACGCGCTGGCCGCGACCGTCGAGAGCGCGCGCGCGTCGTTCGCCGAGCTGACGGCGAACGCGAACCTCTCGAACACGGCGCTGCAGCAGGCGACGCTGGCCGCCGCGCTGAGCGACGGCCGCGTCGGCGCGGCCGTGGCGCAGACGCTCGCCTTCGAGGCCGCCCAGCGAGCCGGTCGCGCCGCCGAGGCCGAGGCGGCGCGCGTGGAGAGCCGCGTTCGCTGGCGCGAGAGCCGAACGCGGGCCAACGAGATGGCGCGCGACCTGCGGCGCGCCTCCGAGCTGGGCCGGCGCTCGATGCGCGACGGACTGCTGCTCAGGGTCCCGACCGCGTTCTCGCCGCCGCCGTCCGAGTAGGGGAGACGTCGACCGTGCAGACGCCCGCGCCGCAGTCGATCGACGCGAACGTCCCGACGCGGATCCCGAGCGCCGAGCTGCAGGACTTCAAGCGCTTCCTGGACGTCGTGCTGGACGCGGCCGTCGGCGGCGCGGCGCCCCAGGTCGCCGACTTGGGGCTCGATCTGTGGAGCGCGATGGCCGCCGTCGTCGTCGCGTGGACCGGCCTCAAGGTCGCCTTCAGCGGCGACCTGCAGGCCTGGACGACGGTGCGCCTGGTCGTCGCCGTCGCCGTGCCCCGCACGCTGCTCCACTACTACGAGACGCCGATTCCGGGCGTCGGGCTGACCTTCCCGGCGGCGGTCGTCTCGGGCGGCGCCTGGCTGCAGAACCTCTTCGTCTCGGACGTCGTCTCGACGGGCTACGCCGAGACGACGGCGCTGGTCCAGGCGTTCGCGACGCATCTGACGGCCGCCTGGGACGGCGGCGGCGTGCTGACGATCCTCACGGCCGGCCTGGACGTCGCGCTGTCCGCGATCGCGGGCCTCGCGCTGGGCGGCTCGCTGGTCTTCGGCCTGGTCCTGCTCTTCTGCCTGACCTACGCGCAGGTGATCTGGGCTCAGGTCGCCGTCGCCGTCGTCGTCCTGCTGGGTCCGGTGTTCATCCCGTGGCTGCTCTTCGAGCCGCTGGCGTTCCTGTTCTGGGGATGGCTGCGCGCGCTCCTGGTCTACACGCTGCACGGCGTCGTCGCGGGCGCCGTGCTGAGGGTCTTCATGGGCGTCGGCATGGGCTACGTCACGACCTTCGCCGGCGCGCTGGTCGGCGTCGGGTCGGCCGACCCGGCCGAGCTCGGCCTCTGGGCGGCCGTGCTGCTGCCGCTGGTCGTCTCCGGGCTCCTGGCCGGCCTCAAGGTCGGCGAGCTCGCCGCGACGCTGGTCTCGGGCGCGGGCGCCGTCGGAAGCGGGCTGACGTCGGTCGTCGCGACGACGGCTCGAGCGACGCGCGCCGCCGCCCGGCCGCCCTCCTCCCCCTCGCCGTGAGGCGACGGGCTCCCGAACCCTCCCCGAAGCCGGAGAACGAGAGAAAGCGATGAAGACGAGTTCCGACGCCGGTCGGCAGTACGCGGAGATCTGGGCCGAGGCGACGCGGGCGAACCGCCGCCTCCGGACCGTCCTGGTCCTGCTCTCGGCGTGCGGCCTGCTGATGGCCGTCGCCGTGATCCACCTGGCCACGTCGGACGCGCCCAAGCCGATCGTCGTGCGGGTCGACGAGGTGGGGCGCGCCGAGGCCGTCCGCTACGAGGCGGCGACGGCGCAGGCCGATCCGCTGGACCCGACGACGAAGTATTTCCTCGCGCGCTTCGTCGACGACTTCCACTCGCGCCGCCGCGCGACCGTCGAGGACCACTGGACGCGGAGCCTGCGCTTCCTGAGCACCGACCTCGCGAACGCGGCCTTCGAGCGCGACGGGCCCGAGGTCGCGGCGACGGCCGCCGGCACGGCCGACGGCGAGCGCCAGATCGAGGACGTCGTGCTGCGCGTCCATCCCGCGCCCCAGCCGCCGCACGGCGCCACGGCCGACTTCGACGTCGTGCGCCTGGCGGGAGAGCGCGAGGTGGGCCGGGAGCGCTGGTCGCTGACGCTGCGCTTCGAGTTCATGAGCCGCGTGCCGGCCGACCTGGTCCTCTACAACCCGATGGGGATCCTGATCACGTATCTGCGCTCCGACGCGGCGCTGGTCACGGGCGACGCGCGGTGACGCCCGGCCTCGAGGAGCGCGCGCGGGCGCTCGAGCCGCTGGGCGTCCACGGCGCCGAGGCGCGCTGGGTCGCGCTCGCGTGCCTGCACGGCGGCGTCTTCTCGTTTCGCCAGGCGCGGGCGTTCCTGGACTGCGGGCGGCGGCGGCTGGGGAAGTTCCTGGACGGAATCGAGGCGGGCGGCCTGGCGACCCGGGGGCGCGTCGGGAAGCAGGGGATCTGCCGCGTCGTCGCGCCGAGGGTCTACCGGGCGCTGGACGCCGACTTGGTGCACCACCGGGAGCGGTCGCTCGAATCGGCGACGGTGAGGCGCCTTCTGACGCTGGACTACGTCCTCGAGCGCAGCGACGTGCCCTGGCTGGGCTCGGCCGCCGAGAAGACGCGCGCGTTCGCGCGCCTGGGCGTCCAGGAGGACGTTCTGCCGGCGGCGAAGTACGGCCCGCCCGGACGGCCGAAGCGCCGCTACGTCTTCCACGCGAAGCTGCCCGTCGCCGTCGAGCCCGAGCGCGCCGTCTTCGCCTACGTCGACCCCGGCCACTGCCAGACGCACTCCGTGCGCCGCTGGGCCGACGCGCACGAGCCGCTCTGGCGCCGACTGCGCGCCGAGGGACTCCGGGTCGAAGCCGCGATCGTCGCGCGGACCCGCGGCGAGGTCGAGCGCGCGCGCCGGATCGCGGCCCACTGGGCGCCCGGGCAGGCGGACGGGACAGCCGATCCGGGCGCGCCGACGTTCCCCGAGCACCGCGAGATCGAGGCGCTCGAGCGGGCCGTGCGGACGGCCGACGCGCCGGCGGTCGAGCGCGCGGGCGGCGTCGCCGCCTGCCTGGACCGGATCGTCGAGCTGAGGGAGCGCATGGGCGCGCTGCAGCCCGAGGGACTGGTCGACCGCTGCCGCGTCTGGCGCTCCGAACGCTTCGCGGCCGGCGCGCTGTGAGCGCGCGCGGGGCGCGGCCGCTCGGGCGGCGGACGAAGCGGCGCTGCGCGTGGCTCGCCGCCGCCACGGCGCTGCTCGCCGTGGGCGCGAACGCGTGGGCGCGGCCCTTTCCCCGGACGGGCGACGTCGCCGCGCTGGACCTGATCGCCGACCGCGATCCCGCGCTCCACGCCGCGATCCGCCTCTGGCGCCACGCCGCTCCGGGCGTCGCCGCGCTCCTGGCCTGGAGCGTCGCCGTCGCGGGCGTGCGCGTGTGGGCGGCGCGGTCGGGGTCGCGCGCCCGCGCCGCCGAGCTGCCGCCCTGGCCGACGGCGCCGACCGACGCCGCGCCCAGCGTCGTCGTGGGCGAGCTGCACCACCCGGTCCGGGCGACCGAGAGCGCGCGGCCGTCGTGGCTGGTCGTGCCGGAGAAGGGCCTCTACACGGGCGTGCTGGTCGTCGGCGCCGTCGGGACGGGCAAGACGACGGCGTGCATGCGCCCGTTCGCCCAGCAGCTGCTTTCCTGGCAGGCCGACCGGCCCGACCTGCGCGCCGGCGCGCTCGTCCTCGAGGTCAAGGGCGACTTCTGCCGCCAGGTGCGCCGCATCCTCGCCGACTGCGGGCGCGGCGACGACTACGTCGGGATCGGACTTGGTCGCCGGTGGCGCTGGAACCCGCTGGACGACCCGGAGACGGACGCCTACTCGCTGGCCTACGGCGTCGCCTCGCTCGTCAACCAGCTCTTCGGCAAGGGCAGGGACCCGTTCTGGCAGCAGGCGTACACGAACCTGGTGCGCTGGATCGTCGAGCTGCACCGGCTCCTGCCCGACGAATGGGTGACGCTGCAGGACGTCTACCGCTGCGCGATCGACGGCGAGCGCCTCGCCCGGCGGATCGAGCGGGCGCGCGAGCGCGCGCGCCGCTTCGCGCGGGACCGCGTCGCGATCGCGGCGGCCGACCTGGCCGCCCGGCCGCGGGCGCTCCGGGCGTGGACCTGGCGCCTGCGCGCATGCGAGGGCGGCGAGGCCGAGGCGACGTGCCGGCTGGACGACGCGCTCGAGGCGCGCCTGGGCGAGCTGGGGCTCGCCTACCGGAGAGAGAAGGACGATTCGGCGGCGCTCCGCGAGTTCGGGGAGCGCGTCGCGGCCGTCGAGCGCTGGTACGCGCACGACTGGACGAAGCTGGACGCGAAGCTCCGCACGTCGATCGTCGAGGGAATCAGCGTCTTCCTCTCGCTCTTCGATCAGCCAGACGTCGCCCGCGTGTTCTGTCCGCCCGCGCCGAAGGAGCGCAAGGCCGGCGGCCAGGCCGAGGCCGGCGAAGCGCCGGCCGGCCCAGCCGACGAGCGCCAGCGCGTGCGCGGGCTGGTCCGCGATCTGCCGCCGCTGGCGCAGCTGATCGAAGAGGGCAGGGTGCTCGCGCTCGACATGCCCGCGGGCGCGAACCCCGCGCTCGCCCGCGCCGTCGGCGTCATGCTCAAGAACGCGTGGCTGCAGGCGCTGCTGCGCCGCCCCGCGCGGGCGGCGCGCCCCGGGGACGCGCCGATGCGTCCGGCCGTCTTCGTCTGCGACGAGTACCAGGCGTTCGCGACGGTGGGCCAGGACGACCCGGCGGGCGACGAGAAGGCCTTCGCGCTGACGCGCCAGTGCCGTTGCATCCCGATCGTGGCGACGCAGTCGATCTCGTCGCTGCGCTCGGCGCTGCCCGGCGACGACGCCTGGCGCGCATTGGTCCAGACGCTGCGCACGCGCGTCTTCCTCGCGCTCTCGGACGTCGCGTCGGCGCGCATCGCGAGCGAGATGTGCGGCGCGGTGCTCAAGACCCAGCCGTCCTACACGCTGACCGAAACGACCGGTCGGCCCGAGTTCTCGCTCCTGAGCGGACGGGCGGGCGGCGGCCGGGGCACGATCGGCGCGTCGAAGTCGTTTCGGCAGGGCAGGGAGCCCGTCTTCGGCCCCCGCGACTTCTCCCTGCTCGCGAACTACCAGGCGATCTGCCTGCCCTACGACGGCGCCCAGTCGCTGCCCGCCACGCGCGTGTACCTGAAGCCCCACTACCTGCCGCGCATGGAAAGCCACTGGCGGCACCGGGAAGAGGGGCGCGTGTGAGCCCCGGACGCTCGACGGCGGCCCGCGCGATCGCGCGCCTCAAGCCCTTTCTGCCGGGCCTCGAGAGGTGGCTGGACGACGGGCGCGTCTCGGAGATCATGATCAACGGCCCGCACAACGTCTGGATCGAGCGGGACGGCCGCATGGAGCCCGTCGCCGCGCCGGCGCTCGACGCGTCCTGGCTGGCGCGGGCCGCCATCCACGTCGCCCGCCCGCTGGGACTCGATCCGGCGACGCACCCCGTCCTGGACGCCCGCCTGGCCGACGGGAGCCGGGTCGCGATCTCGACGCCGCCGGCGAGTCCGGACGTCGCGATGACGATCCGGCGCTTCGGCGACCGGGCCTTTTCGGCCCGCGACCTGGTCGAGCTCGGCGCGCTGCCCGAAGCCGCGTTCGCGGCCGCGCAGGCCGCGCTGCTGGCCAAGCGGAACGTGCTCGTCTCGGGCGGCACGGGCTCGGGCAAGACGACGCTGCTGGGCGCGCTGATCGGGCTGATTCCGGCCGACGAGCGCGTCGTCGCCATCGAGGACACGCTCGAGCTGCGCATCGAGCGCGCCAACTGCGTGCGCTTCGAGGCGGGCGGCCCCGAGCTCGAGCGCTCCGTCTCGGTGCGCGAGCTGGTGCGCCACGCGCTGCGCCACCGGCCGGACCGCATCGTCGTGGGCGAAGTGCGCGGCGGCGAGGCGGCCGATCTGCTGCAAGCGCTCAACACCGGACACGGCGGATCGCTGACCACCGTGCACGCGAACAACGCGCGCTCGGCGCTGTCGCGGCTCGCGAGCTGCGCGACGCAGGCCGCCGACGCGCTGCCCTGGGACGTCACCTGCCGGAGCGTCGTCGACGGCATCGCGCTCGTGCTCCACATGACGCGGCGCGGCGGTCGGCGCGTGGTCGAGGAGACGGTCGCCGTCGAGGGCTACGACGCGTCCGGCGGACGCTGGCGGACGCGCGACCTGGCGGCCGGCGAGCCGGGTCCCGCGGCTGGGGCGACGCCGCTTCCAAGCGCCGCGCACGAGGCGCCGTGAGCGAGCGCGCGCAGCCGGAGCGGAGCGGGGCGATTCGCGTCGTCGACCGGGACCAGCTGGAGCGCGAACTGGCGCGCGACGGCGGCGAGACGATCGAGGCGCCCTTGGAGCTCGCCCTCGAGCTGGGCCTGCTGGTCGAGGACGTGGGCAGCGAGGAGGACGTCCGCCTGGCCGGCGCGGACCCGGGCGACGCCCTGGGCGACGACCCGTGAGCGCGGACCGGGGCGACGCGCACCGCAAGTTCGCCGACGCGATCATCGACCTCGTGCGCCGGGGCGCGGCGCCGTGGCAGCGCCCGTGGGGGCCGGGCGAGCGCGCGCTGCCCAGGAACGTCGCGACGGGCCGCCGCTACGCCGGCGGCAACAGCGTCGCCCTGGCGGCCCAGCAGCAGCGCCGCGGCTACGTCGACGCGCGCTGGGGCACGTATCGCCAGATCCAGGCCCGGGGCGGGCAGGTGCGCAAGGGCCAGCGGGGCACGCGCATCCTCTCGTTTCGGGACCGCCGCCGCGTCGCCGTCAGGGACGAGCGCGGCCGGAGCGTGCGCGACGAGAACGGGCGCCGCCTCCACCGCACCGAAGCGCTCGCCGTGCCGCGAATCCGCCAGTACACCGTCTTCAACGCCGAGCAGGCCGACGGGCTGCCCGCGCCCGAGCGCGCGGACGGGCGCGCGAGCTCGCTCTGGACGGCGCACCGGAGCGCCGAGGCCGTGATGGCGGACAGCCGGGTCCCCGTGCGCCACATGGCCGGCGACCGGGCCATGTACGACCTCGAGCGCGACCGGATCGTGCTGCCCGAGCGCGCGCAGTTCGCTTCGGCCAACCAGTACTATCAGACGGCGCTGCACGAGCTCGGACACAGCACCGGCCACCCCGACCGCATGAACCGGGACACGCTGATCGAGGGGGTCGAGGCCGGGTTCGGCTCGATCCCCTACGCGCGCGAAGAGCTGCGGGCCGAGATCAGCGCCATGATGACGGGCGACCGCGTCGGCGTGGGCCACGATCCGCGCCGCGGCGCCGCGTACGTCGAGGGCTGGATCCAGGTCCTCGAGAACGATCCCCTCGAGATCCGCCGGGCCGCGGCCGACGCCTGGAGGATCTCCGACTACGTGCTGGCGCGGCGCCGCGAGCGAGAGGCGCTGCCGACGCGCTCGGGCGGCGACGACCGGGCGGGCGAGGAGCGCGCGCTGGAGCGCGCCGACCGGCCGAGGACCGCTTCGCCGCCCGAGCGCGCCGCGGCCGTCCCGGAGCGCGGGTTCGTCCGCGACCGATGAACGCGCGAACGCTGGGCCCGTTCGCGGGCGTCCGCGTCGAGGCGCCTTGCGCGCGGCGGACCGCCGGTCCGTGAGCCGTCGCCGCGGACGGGACGAGCGCTCGCGGCCGGACGGGCGCCGGGACTCGCGCCCGCTCGATGGGCGCGAGCGCGGCCGAGCCGACGAGCGCGCTCGCGAACCGGGGCGCCGCGAGCGGCCGGACTCGCACTGGCGCCTCACGGCGGGGCGGGAGGTCGGCGCGACGCCGCCTCGGGAGCGCCGCGCGCGCGCCTTCGTCGACGTGGGCGTCTTCGGCGTCGTCGACGTCCGCGATCTGTCCCGGGTCCACTTCTCGGGCTCGCTCCGGGCGGCGCGCCTGGCCGCGAAGGGCTGGGTTCGCGAGGGATGGGCGCGCGAGACCCGAGCGCCGGGCGAGCGGGGAGGGACCGTCCTGGCGGTCTCGCTGACGCGCCGGGGCGCGGCCGTGGCGCGCGACGTCGCTCGGGAGAGGGGGGTGGACGGCCTTCAGCGCATCGATCTCGCGCCCGTGCGTCCACGAGACGCCGTCCACGACGTCGCCGTCTACAGAGCGTGCCGACGCGAGATTCGGCGGCTGCTCGAGAGGGGCGCGGCCATCCGTCGCCTGCGACTGGAACGAGAACTCCAGAGCGTCGTCGCTCTGGGCGGCGGCGCGGCGCCCGGACTCCCGGTGAACGTCGCCGTCCGCCGCCGAAGCGCCCACGACGAAGGCCTGCCGGTGGACGCGCACGGGTCGGTCGTCTTCCCCGACGCGCAGATCGAGTACGCGCTCGCCGACGGACGGATGAGACGGATCAACGTCGAGGTCGTCTCCGACGGGTACAAGGAGCCGGCCGTCCGCGCGAAGGCGACGGCCGGGTTCTCGCTCCACTCGAACGGTCCGACGTCGCGGCGCCTCCTGGCCGAGCTCGGTCTGGCGGACGGGACCCTCGCGGGGGGACGCTCGAACCGCTCGTTCGAGCTCTGACCGAGAGGCGACGCTCGTGCAGCCGTGGAAGATCAGCGTCGGACTGACGGCCGCGATCGTCGGGTCGGCGGCGATCCTGGCCGCCCCGCGACTGCGCTACCTCGCGCCCTACTGGCCGATCGTCATGGCGGACCACGGCGTCGCGATCGCCCTGCATCTCGCGTTGGCGGCGGCCACGGTCGCGGCGGTCGTCTACGTCGTCGCCCGCGCCCTGGGCCTGGCCGACCTGGGTCGCCGGGTCGCGCTCATCGAGCGTTCGGTGCGGCGCGGCGACGTCGCTCCCGAGCTGGGCCGGGCGCTGGAGAGGGACGCCGACGGAGAGTGGGAGTAGCGAGATCCTCGGAGCGCCCATGCGGAGTCGGCTCTCGGATGGGGGCGCTTGCGAAGGGGAGGTCCAGTCCGACGCGGAGGCGAGCCCGAATGGAGCGAGGCGTGCCCAGGTTGGACAAGTGAATTTGTACCAAGTGGACTTTGGGGTTAGATTTCTCACACGACCGAATGGCGATCATAGATTCTTCGCGCTTGGCTCGGTCGCATCCGCGCTTTTGCGGTTCGACAACCCCGGGTACAGGAGGCTTCCATGGGAATGAAGAAGAAGGGGTTTGCTTGGTTGGCCCTGGCCGGTCTCTTCGTGTTGGGCGTGGTGGCGGGCGGCATCGCCGCTCCCGATCTCCCCCACGCCTACGCGCAGACCACCTGCGAGGAGGACGAGTGCGACTCCCCGCCGTGGTGGAAGTTCTGGGCCAGCGACGAGTGCGTCATGAACGTGGGCAACCAGACTGGTTGCAACGTCATCGTCTCCGGATGCGAGACGTATGCGTGTGGCCAGGTGATCGATCCGACGTACGGCTCGGAAGGCGGCGAAGAGCCGAAAGAATGCAGAGAGTCGGACGGCACTTGGATCTGCCTTTAGTTTAGCGCGTTAGCGTGTAGCGCCATGGCGGCGGCCGCTCTGGTGGTTGCGATGCAGCAGGCGGCGCTGGCCGGGGTGGTGCGCGACAGCGTCGACCTCGAGCCGGTCGCCTACGCGAGCGTCTCGGTCGAGTCCGGGACCCGCTTGTACCAGACGGCGACGGACCGGTACGGCGCGTTCGCGTTGGCGGGTCTCGAGGTCGGCGCGGGCCCGCTCACCGTCACCGTGGACGCCCTCGGCTATGCACGCTGGAGCCGCGAAGTGGCCGAGTTCCCGGACGGCGACCTCACCGTTCTGGTTCGGCCCCAGCCGATCGAACTGGAGGGGCTTCGCGTGGACGCCCGCCGTTCGGCGGACCCGCTGTCGTCGGATCCGGGCGCCTTCGTGGTCGACCGCGAACTCGTGCAGCTGCAGCCCGTGGTCCTCGAGGCGGACGTGCTGCGCGCCACGGCGTTGTCGCCGGCCGCCTCGCCAGCGTCGGACTGGGTTGCGGCGCCGTTCGTGCGCGGCGGCGCGAGCGAGGGCACGCCGATCTTTCTGGACGGCGTGCGGATCTTCAACCCCTTCCACGTCGGGGGGTTCGTCTCGTCGCTCAACGCCGAGACGATCAACCGGGCGACGCTCATGACGGGGTCGTCGAGCGAAGCGCTGGCGATCGGGTCGCTCTCGGGCGCCATCGACGTCGCCACGCGGGACGGAGCGCGGGACCGATTCCGTTCGAGCGGTTCGGTCGGCTTCGCGTCGATGCGCATGACGGCCGAGGGACCGGCGGGCGCGTCGGCGTCGTACCTCGTGGACGCGAGACGCTCCTACATCGACCTGTTGACGGCGGGGCTGCACGCCATCTCCGACGGCATTTCCAAGGTGCCGTACCACTTCGGCGATCTGCACGGGAAGTTCACGAAGGATCTCGGGGGCGTGCGCCGGTTTTCGCTGACGGGCTACTGGAACGACGAGGCGCTGGACTCGAGGCCGGAGGACGTGCCCGAGGGGGACGCTGCACTGGGCCGGGCCTCGAGGGCGGTGTGGGGGAACTTGGCTCTAGCGGCGCACTACCGGGATCGCCTTGGCTCGGCCACACTCGTGGACGCGAGCGTCGGCCACAGTCGCTTCAAGGGCGACTACGTGGTGTTCCGGACCCGGACCGCGGACGCGGACACGGCGTCCAAGATCGTAGGAAGGATGGGCGAGTGGCGTGCGGAGGTCCGGGTCAAGCGGCAGTCGGGCGCTCTGACTCTCGACGGCGGCGTACAGGCGACGCGGTTCGAGGCGGCGCACTTGGCGATCGGCGACGACGACCCCATCGGCTCGGGCGTCGTGGTCGAGAAAGCGTGGGACGGCAACGATCCCCACGGTCTGTTCCAAGCGTTCGATATCTCGCCCGCGACCAACAGGGTCGCGGCGTACGGCAGCGCCAAAGCCATGGTGTGGAATGGACTCGCGGTCGAGACGGGCCTGCGTGCGGACCACTGGTTCGGTGTCGGGGGCACGCTGTCCCCCTTCGTCGAGGTCTCGCGCCAGGGAGACGGGTGGGAGGCTTGGCTCTCGGCGGGCAGGACACACCAGGCGCTCTCCTCGATTCGCAGCGAAGAGCCGGTGGCGTCGAGCTTCCTGGCCTTCGATCTGCTCGCCCCCGTCCAGCAAGCGCCATTGCTCAGGAACTCGGAGGTGGCCGTCGGTTGGGAGGGTGGCTCGCGCGGCCTGCGCCTGCGTCTCGAGGCCTACGCCCGGCGGATGGACAACCTTCGTCTCCCCGTTCTGAACAGCAATCCCATCGAGTCGTTCATGCTGGTCGAGCCCTCGAAGCGGAAAGTCGCGCGCGGCGTGGCGCGGGGGCTCGAGTCCAGTTGGAGCTGGTCCTCGGACGGAGGCGGGGCGCTGCTGGTCGGCAGCTACCGGTGGGCCCGCGCGACGCGCACCTCGGACGGCCGCACCTACGTGCCCAGGTTCCACAGGGATCACGAGGGAGAGCTGAGTGCGAGCGCGAGGCGCGGCGAATCGACTTGGTCGATCCGCTTTTCGGTCCGGAGCGGCCAACCGACGACGCCCATCGTGGCGTTTCTTCCCTTCGTCGCCTACAGGTCTCTCGACGTGAGGATCGGAGGCCTCTACGACGATGTCCTGAACTTCGCCGGAGAGTACAACTCGGCGACGTTGCCGCCCTACGTCCGCATCGACGTGGGCTGGCGAGGCTCCAGGAAGGTGGATTGGTTCGGCGGAGGCACGCTGACGCCCTACGCCTCGATCGCCAACCTCTTCAGCCTCCCGAACATCGTTGGCGTCGCACCGGAGGAACGCTCCGACGGGGCGACCGAACGCGTGTACGCGCCCCAGTTGCCCATGGTCCCGTTCCTGGGACTCGAGTTCCGGTTCTAGCGGGGCTGGCGATGAAGCGCTCGAACGCGTCGGCGTCCGGTTCCGGAACCGGATCGCGCGAAGCCGGTCGGCCTCGTAGCCTCGCTGCGCTGGCGGTCATCGCCGTCATGGCCGCAGCCTGCGACTACACGCGCCCGAACCAGGTGTTCGTTCCCGACGAGGACGTCATTGCGATCGCTGCCGTGATCACTGCGGGGTTCGACATAGCCACGCTGCTGGCCACCTACGTGCATCACGACTCGACCTCTCCGCCGCCGGTCGTCGACGCCCAGCTCTCGGGCCCGGGCTGGACGGTCACCCTCGCTCCTCCGGGTCCGCGAGTGCCCGAAGAGCTGAAGCTCTTCGCGTGCAACGTGATCCAGGAGTCGGTGCCTTGGAAGGGATCCGCGGTCTGTTTGCGGGCCCGGCTTCCCGAGCCCATCGAAGCGGGTGCCCGATACACCCTGTCGGGCACCACGGAGCTCGGCGCTTTCCAAGGCGAGACCGTCGTCCCGCCTCCGCCAGTGCTCGTCGAGCCTGCGGATACGTTCGTGGCCACACCCGCCGCCGACACGTTCGGCATCGACTTGCGGTACGACGTGCCCGCCGGAGTGGGGTTCGTCGTGGCGGAAGCCGCCAACGTCGTGCAGATCGTCGTCGACAGCGCGGGCACGGCGAGGGAGGAACCCCGATGGCTCAAGTTCATCCTTCCCCGTGAACTGAATCCAAGGGCGGACAGTGCCCACGTCACTGTGTGGGGCTACGATGGGAGTTCGCCCGGCAACATCTGGCGCCCTCCGGAATTCCGCTTCGACCTTCATCTGGTCGGCTTCGAGGAGAACTTCAGCCGCTTCGCCGGACTCCGCTACGACCGTCTGGTGATCCGGCCCTGGCCCAGCTTCGGGATCAGCGGCGACGAGGGCGTCTACGGGTACTTCGGAGCCGCGTCGCGCTCGAATCCCGTCCGCGTGATCGTGAGGCCAAGGTGAGGGGCGTCCGATTCGCGCTGCGACGCGCGCCGGTCCTTGGGACCGCAGCGGTTCCGCTGATCCTTTCGGCGGGCGCCTGCGGCGGTCCGCGGGAGAACGAGACGGAGCACCCCTTGCCGGACCGCCTTCCCGGAAGCGAGTCGGCCACGCCGATCACGCGTGACAGCGTTCCTTCGGGCCTTTCGCCCGACAAGCTCGAGGAATGGAGATCCGTGCGAGACGACCTTCTCGACGCCGAGCTCGTCGTCGGGATCGGAAATCCCGGACTGGACTACGCCGAAGGCGCGAACCCCGACGATCCCGCCGTTTTCGGAAGCGTGGTCGACGTGGCGGTCGATGCCGAGGGACACGTCCATGTTCTCGACGAACACACTCAGGAAGTGCGCGTGTTCGATCTGCTCGGCCGCTTCGTCCGCAAGTTCGGCGGATACGGCGACGGTCCCTCCGAACTCCGGCACGCGATAGGGATCGAACTGCTCGGAGACGAGCGCGTCCTCGTCGCGACGCGCGGTCTTCGCGTCAAGGTGTTCGCGCCCACCGATCGCGGATGGACCGCGCACGAGAGCGTCGAGGTTCCGGTCGGTCCCCGTGCCGTCTGTTCGATGCGCGACGGGCGCGTCTTCTTCAACGGCTTTGGCCGGGACTCGAACACGCTCGTGCACCAGCTCCCCCTGGCGGAAGCGGATTCGGTCTCCCACGCCTTCGCGGAAGGCTACCGGGACGACAGTTGGCTCGTGCAGATGACGCTCTCGGAAGGATCGCTGGCCTGCGCGGACGGGCGCGACCTGGTTGTGCTCGGACATCGCCACATGCCGACCCTCCGCGCCTTCGATGCGCGCGAAGGCACGCTCGCCTGGTCGTCGAGACTGGCGTCGTTCTCGGGAGCGCCCGTCTATCAGGGCGTGAACGAGAGGGGACAGGACTACGTCCGCCGGGACCGTCCCGTCCGATGGGACGCCCTGGGCGCCGTGCACCCGGTGGCCGAAGATCACCTGCTGGTCCAGGTCGGGCGCGGGAACCTGATTCAACGGGAAGTCGCCGTCGAAAGCTATCTGCTGGACGCTGAGACCGGGATCGGCGCCTTCCTCGGCGAGCGGTTGCCAAGGGCGGCCCCCTTCGACGGCGGGTACGTCGCGTTGTTCGAGGACCCGTATCCGCGGATCGAAGTGCGGGCGTTCCGCGACTCTCCCTTCGCGATGCGGGTCTCTCGGCTCGGGGAGACGGCGCAACGATGACGCGCAAGCGCCGGGCGTGTGGGTGGCGGGAGCGGCGCTCGCGGCAGGCGGCGCGGCGGGCGTCGTCCTCGGAAGCGCGGGGCTGATGCCTGCGGTGGACGTCGAGGTCGCCTTTCCCGCCGTCGAGGCGCGGGAGTACCGGCCCGGAAGCGTGACGGCCAGCGAGGCAGGATACGAGATCGCGCTGGTGTATCTGGGGTCGTCGACCTGTGGCTGGTCCAATCTCCCTGAGGTGTCGCGGGCGGTGAAGGACGCCAAGAGGCTCGTGGCTGGCCGCGCTCGGGACGCCGGAATGCGCTTCTCCGCTGTCGGGATCGCCCTGGACGCGGACGCCTCGCTCGGTTGGGGACATCTCCGAAAGGCGGGCCGGTTCGACGAGGTCTCGACCGGGATGGGTTGGGCCAACAGCGGCGCCGACAAGTACGTCTTCGGCGCCTTGGCGGGGCCTGCGTCCACCCCTCAGTTGCTCGTGGTCGAGCGGCTGGTGAACACCGGCCCCGACGGACGCCGGAAAGTCGAGTCCGAGCGGGTGCTGGCGAGGAAGGGGGGGCGCGACCGCGATCACGAGTTGGGTGTCGCGGGGCGCGGCGTACGAAAGCCGCCCCGGCCAATCCGAGGTGCCAGCGAATCCGGGGTGACTTCGGCGCCGGACACTCCGCTCCCCGGCGACTGAGGGACTTCCCTTCGGGCGGAGGTTGCCGAGCGTCGTCGCGGACCACGGACTCGCGATCGCCGCGCACTTGGCGTTGGCGACCACCGCAGCGGTCTTCTACGTCGTCGCCCGTGCCTCGGGGCTGACCGACCTGAGTCGCCGGATCGCGCTCGTCGACCGTTCGGTGCGGCGAGGCGACGTCGCTCCCCGAACCGGGGGCCGCGCCCTGAAGGAGGGGGCGCCGGCGGAGAATGGGAGCAGCGCTCGAGAACCTCGGGGGCTCCGGCGGCGAAGTCGGCCCCGGACCGGACGGCGACGAAGGCGGCTCCGCTCTCGAGCGGAGCCGAACCCGGACCGAGAGGCTCGGCTTCGTCGGACCAGGCCGCGAGGTTGACGCCGCCGTTCCCGACCGCCTACCTTTTCCCTTCGCGCCCCAGGTCCGCGGGGCGGGATCCCGCGAATCCCGTCAGGACCCCGCAGGTAGCAGCGGTAAGCGAGGCGAACGTCGCCGCGGAGCGCCTGGGGCGCGTCCCGCCCCCTCCCACGTCGGCTCGGTCCCCCGAAGCCGCAGGCGGCAAGCGCGCTTGTCCTACCTCGCCCTAGCCCGAAAGTACCGGCCCCGCCGATTCGCGGACGTCAAGACGCAGGAACACGTCTCGAACACGCTGCGCAACGCCGTGGCCGGGGATCGGGTGGGCCACGCGTACCTCTTCTGCGGCCCCCGAGGGGTCGGGAAGACGACGCTGGCGCGCATCCTGGCGATGGCGCTGAACTGCGCCGACCGAACCGAGGAGGGCGAGCCGTGCGGGGAGTGCGCCGACTGCCGGCGCATCTGGGGAGGACACACTTCGCTGGACGTGGTCGAGATCGACGCGGCGTCGAACCGCGGCGTCGACGACGCCCGCGCGCTCCGGGAACGGGCCATGTACGCGCCGTCCGACGACGGGCGCTTCAAGGTCTACATCCTCGACGAAGCGCACATGCTGACCCGGGAGGCGTGGAACGCGCTGCTCAAGATCCTCGAGGAGCCGCCCCCCAGGGTCGTCTTCGCGTTCGCCACGACCGAGGCGCGGAAGATCCAGCAGACGGCCGCGCCGATCCTGTCCCGCTGCCAGCGCTTCGACTTCCGGCGCATCGGCGCGAACGACATCGCCGCGCGGCTCGAGGAGGTGCTCGCCGCCGAGGACATTCCGGCCGAGCGGGAAGCCCTGAGGGCGATCGCGCGCAAGGCGAACGGCGGGATGCGCGACGGACTGTCCCTGCTCGACCAGGTCCTGGCCCTGTCGGACGCCCAAGTCACGCACGAGACCGCGGTGCGCGTCCTCGGCGTCGTGGCCGAGCAGCGGTACCTGGACCTCTTCGACCTGGTCGCGGAGCGCCGCTACGGAGACGTCTTCGACTTCGTGGACACGCTCACCGACGAAGGGTACGACGTCGTCGAGTTCTACCACAGACTGGCCGACAAGCTGCGCCTCCTCCTGCGCCTCAACCTCGACCCGGACGCCGGCGCCGACGACATGGGCGAGGAGACCAGGAAGGCCTACGCCGAACGCGCGACGGCCTTCGCGCCGGGCGACCTGGTGCGGATGCTCGCGCTGGCCTCGGAGCTCGAGGCCAGCGGCAGCCTGCGCCAGGCGGCGCGGCCCCGGATCCTGATCGAGACGCTCCTGCTGCGCATGAGCTATCTGGACCGCACCGTCGAGCTCGAGGAGGTCGTCGAGGCGCTCGGCGGACCTCCGCCCGAGGGCGAGCGAGCGCGGCCGAAGGCCGCCCGGACGGGGAAGGCGAAGCCGCGCCCGAAGGGCCGCCGGAGTCGTCCCTCGGACGCGCCGACCGGCGAGGGCGCGGCGAAGCGCTCGGGCGCCGGACAACGGTCGGCGGATCCGGTCGCGGCGCGGTCCCTCGTCGACGGCTGGACGCTCGTCGCGGCGAGCGCGGGGGCGCGCATCGAGGGCGCGCCCCGACCCGTGCTCGACGCCCTGAAGGCCGAGAGGGAGGACCCGTCCGGCACGCTGGTCCTGTCCGCGACGGACGCCGACGCGGCGGCGCGCGTTCGCAAGCCGACGGTCAAGCGTCGCATCGAGCGGGCGCTGGCCCTGCGTTCGGGGCGCGATTCCGCGAAGATTGTGATCGAGGACGCGGCTCCGGCCCCCGAAGGCCAAGGCCCCGCGCCCGACGGCGACGGCGAAGCGCAGGCGAGTCGGGACGAGGCGGAGGGGGGCAGGATCACCGAGGATTCGGTGCGAGACGCGCGCCTGCGAGAGCTCGTCGACCGGGTGCCCGGGATCGAGCGGGCCGTGCGGGAGCTCGACCTCGAGCTGGTGGAGTAGGGAGCGCGCCGGTCTCCATTGTCCCGCGCGCCGGACGGGGACCGTTCACGAGAGCTTCGGCAAAGGCGAATCGATGGCGAACATTCAGCAACTGATGAAGATGGGCCAGCAGCTGCAGGCCCGCATGAAGGAGCTCCAGGAGGGACTCGAGAGCGAGGAGATCTCGGCGTCGGCGGGCGGCGGCATGGTGACGGCGCGCGTCAACGGCAAGGGCGACCTGACGGGCCTCGCGATCGAGCCGGAGGTGATCGATCCCGAGGACCGCGAGATGCTCGAGGACCTCGTCGTGGCCGCCGTGGCCGAGGCGCAGAAGCGCGCTCGCGACCTCAGCGAGGAGCGCATGCGCGGCGCCGCGGGCGGACTGCCGGTCCAGCTTCCCGGGCTCTTCTAGGCGCGCCGGCGCGGGACCGGTGTCGCCGATCGAGGAGCTGGCGCGCGAGTTGCGACGACTCCCGGGCGTCGGGACCAAGACGGCGCTGCGCCTGACCTACCACCTGCTCAAGGGGGAGAAGGAGGACGCGCGCCGCCTCGCGCGGTCGATCCTGACCGTGGCCGACCGCGTCCGCCCCTGTCCCGTGTGCGGCAACTACTGCGACGGCGACCTGTGTTCGGTGTGCGCCGATCCGACGCGGGACCGCCGCGTCGTCTGCGTCGTCGAGGAGGCGTACGACGTGGGGGCCATCGAGCGGGCGGGGCGCTACCGCGGAGTGTTCCACGTCCTGGGCGGCCGCCTGTCCCCCCTGGACGGCGTCGGACCCGAGGACCTCGACGTCGCCGGCCTCGCGGACCGCTTCTCGAAACCCGAATGGACGCCGAGCGAGGTCATCCTGGCGACCAACACGAACGTCGAGGGGGAGGCGACGGCGGTGTACCTCGAGAGCGTGCTCCGGCCCCGTGCGGCGCGGGTGACGCGCCTCGCGCAGGGGGTCCCGATCGGCAGCGATCTGGAGTACGTCGACGCCACGACCATCGCGCAGGCGCTGGCCGGCCGAAGGGAGATGTAGCGCAAGTGTCCGCGAAACGCCGCTGGCGCAAGGCCGGCTACTTTCTGCTCGGGCTGGGCGCGGTCGCCGCGCTGGCGACGCTCGCGTTCCGGGACCAGGTGCAGCGTCACCGCAAGGAGCTCTTCAGCCGCACGCCTTTCCGGCGCCTGGCCGCGCTGCGCCACATGGCCGGCGAGCCCGCGACGATCGACGCGATCACCGTCCTGCGCGACTTCGTCGCCTGGGAGCCCCGGCGCCTGCTGAGAAGCCAGGCGGCCGGCGTGCTGGCCCGCATGGAGCGCGACCTCGAGCGAAGGGCGCTTGGGCGGTGAACCTGCCCAACTGGATATCGGCGGCCCGCATCGCCATCTGTCCGCTGGTGTTCCATCTGGCTCTCTCGCCGGGCGCGCCGGCCCGGTACGCCGCCTTCGGACTCTTCGTCGTCGCGGCGGTCTCGGACCTCTGGGACGGCTACCTGGCGCGCAAGCACGACTGGGTGACCGACACGGGAAAGCTGCTGGACCCGATCGCCGACAAGGCGCTCCTGGCGAGCACCTTCGTGCCGGCGTTCATCGTCAGCCGCAGGCCGGAAGCCGTCGCCGAGGCGCCGTGGTGGGGCGTGCCCCTGCCCATGTGGGTGATGGTCGTCGTCTTCGGGCGCGAAATCGCCGTGACCCTGTTCCGGGGCTACGCGGCCCGGCGCGGGCGGGTCATCCCGGCCGACGCGCTGGGCAAGCGCAAGGCCTTGGCTCAGAACTTCTTCGTCGGGGGACTCTTCCTGTGGTATCCGCTGCTGCTCACGGCGGCGGAGCGGGGCTGGTCGGGCTCGCTTTGGAGATTCTGGCGGGCGTTCCACTCGGCGTGGATCGGCGTGACGCTGGCCCTGGCCGTGGGCCTGTCCGTCCTGTCGCTCGCGCGCTACCTGTGGCGCTACAGGACGCCGGCGTCCTCCGATGCGTGAGTCGCGGCCGACCCGCGACTCGACGATCGCGGACCTGGTGCGGCACCTGTCGGTCGCCGCCATCGCCCGCGGCCTGAGGATCGCGACCGCCGAGAGCTGCACGGGAGGCCTGCTGGCCAAGTCGGTGACGGACGTCGCCGGCGCGTCCGCGTACTACGCGGGCGGCGTCGTGGCATACTCGAACGACGCGAAAGTCCGGCTGCTCGCCGTCGATCCGGCCTCCCTGGAGGCCCACGGCGCCGTCTCGAAGGTCGTGGCCCTGGAGATGGCCTTCGGGGCCTGCAGGAGCCTTTCGGCCGACGTCGCGGTCGCCGTCACCGGGATCGCCGGCCCCGACGGCGGCACCCGCGAGAAGCCGGTCGGCACCGTGTGGCTCGCCGTCGCGCTCGCGCGAGGCACGGCCGCGGCCAAACTCGTGCGTCTCGAGGGGAACCGCGCGTCCATCCGCGCCGAGAGCGCCGTCGCCGCGCTGCGGATGGCCTTGGGGACGATCGGCGGGGCGCTCCTCTGACCGGAGGCGCTTCGCCCGGCCGTCGGGCGGGCCTTTCCCGGACCGATGCGGCGGCGGCGCTGTGCCCCCGGGCGCGATTTCCGGTAGCTTTGAGCCGGTTGCGCTTCCCGCCGGGCCTCGCGCGGCGAAGCGCGGGGCCGATTCGCGCCTGCAACGCCGCGTTGCGGGAAAGGGGTGAGCGCTCGCATGGATCAGGACGGACGGGACCTGCGGATCGACGACGACGGCGCGACGCGCCCGGAACCCGTCGGCGAGGGTCCGGACGAGGAGACGCGGCGCGCGTCCGCGGGCGGGGAGCCCGACGTCGCGGTCCGCGCCGACGCGGCGCCGGAGGACGCGTCGTCCCGGGACGGGGACGCGCCGGACCCGGACGACGACGCGAGCGCGGCCGATCTGCAGGCGGAATGCGACCGGATCCGCGACCGGCACCTGCGCCTCGCGGCCGACTTCGACAACTACCGCAAGCGCATGGAGGGGCGACTGCGGGAGCGCTGGGACCGCGCGCAGGCCGAGCTCGTGGGCCGTCTTCTGGACCCGCTGGACGACCTGCTGCGGGTCACGGCCCTCGAGCCCGAGACGGCCTCGGTCGAAGCCATCGTCGAAGGCGTCGACCTGGTGGAGCGGAAGTTCCTGCAGGCCCTGGCCGACGCGGGCGTCGAGGTCGTCGACCCCGCCGGCGAGGCCTTCGATCCCAACACCATGGAAGCGATGATGCGATCGCCCGCGGACTCCGAGGAGCTCGACGACCGGGTCGAGCGGGTGTTCCAGCGCGGCTACGCGTTTCGGGGCCTGCTCGTGAGGCCCGCCCGCGTCAGCGTGTTCAAGGCGTAGAGGTCGAAACGGGCTCGGGGCGTCGATGACGAAGGACAAGGACTACTACAAGATCCTTGGCGTCGGCGAGAAGGCCACGGCCGACGAGGTCAAGAAGGCCTACCGCAAGCTCGCCAAGCGACATCACCCGGACGCGAACCAGGGCAATCCGCGAGCCGCCGAGCGGTTCAAGGAGGTCGGAGAGGCCCACAGCGTCCTCTCGGATCCCGAGAAGCGCAAGAAGTACGACCGCATGCGGAAGCTGGGCGTCCTGGGCGACGTCCCGACCGGCCGCGGGCCCGGAGGGACGACGAGCGGCGGTTTCTCGTTCGAGGACATGGGCGGACTGGGCGGATTCTCCGACATCCTCTCCTCGATCTTCGACCGCGGACGACCGGGGGGCAGGTCGCGGGGCGGCGCCCCCTCGGGACCGCGAAAGGGGCGCGACGTCGAGTACAGCGTCGAGGTCGACTTCCTCGCGGCCGCTCAGGGCGGCAGCGTCGCGATTCGGGTGCCGATCAGCGAGGACTGCGCCGCGTGCGGGGCGTCCGGCGGCGCGCCGGGCGCGGCGTGGAAGAAGTGCGAGGAGTGCCGCGGCTCGGGCAGCGTGTCGTTCGGCCAGGGCGGATTCGCGGTCAACCGGCCCTGTCCCGCCTGCGCCAGCCGGGGCGAGGTGGCCGACAAGCCGTGCGGACCGTGTCAGGGGGCCGGCAAGGTCCACCAGCGCCGCAAGATCAAGGTGTCCGTGCCCGCCGGCGTCGAGACCGGATCGAAGGTTCGCCTCACCGGCCAAGGCGAGCGCGGCAGCGACGGGGGCGCCGCCGGCGACCTCGTCATCGCCTTCAAGGTCAAGCCGCACCGGTTCTTCCGACGGGACGGGACCGACGTGCTGGTCTCCGTGCCGATCAACGTCGCGCAGGCGGCGCTGGGATCGAAGATCCGGGTGGGCACGATCTGGGGCAAGAAGGTGGTGCTGCGCGTCCCGCCGGGGACGCAGCCGGGAACCCGCTTCAGAATTCGGGGGCAGGGGATCCGTCGCAAGGGACGCACCGGCGACCAGTACGTCGAGGTCAAGGTCGAAGTGCCGACGACGCTGACCGAGGAGCAGCAGGGTCGTCTGCGCGAGTTCGCCGAGGCGGCCGGAATGAAGTGGTGACCGGCCGAGTCGGTTTCCGGGGCGGATCTTGGCCGCCTCCGGCGCGGGAGCGGCAACTGGGCTGAGGGACGGGAACGATCCAACCTCGATGGCTTCCGATATGCGGAAATCGCGCGCGCGCCGAGTTCGGGCGCTGTGGCCGTTGTTGCTGGTCGGCGCCGCGGCGGCGGCTTGGATGGCGTGGCGGTACGGCGAGAACGCCGACCCCGAATGCGCTTTCTGGGATCGGCGGATCGCGATCGAGGAGCGCATCCGCACCTCCTACTTGGAGAGCGTTGCGCGCACTGGCGACCCGAGTACCCGCACCTACCGCATGTTGGTGCGCACTCGCAACCACGAGGCCGATTCCGTCATCGCCGACTTGGAGTTGCAAAAGTACCTCTGGGGATGCTAAGCGCCGTTGCTGCCGGGTGGGCAAGAGCGGTGCAGGTCCGCGTTGGCGCCTGAGTTGGAGCGACCCACCGCGATCGACGGCGGACGGCGTCCAAGTCGCCGCGAATCTCGCTTCAGGGTGGACGCCGTCGGGCGAATGCGTTCCTGAACTCAAGCGCGGGCCCGTCGCCCCGCCGCCGTCGCCCGCCGGATCCTGCCGCCGCCCAGGACCTCGTCGCCGCGAAAGAACACGCAGGACTGACCCGGCGAGACCGCGCCCGCGGCGCGCTCGAGCGACAGGCGCAGAACGCCTTCGTCGCAGCCCTCGACCCGGCCCTCGAGCGCCGGCGACCGGTAGCGGACCTGGCAGGTCGCGCGGCTTCCCCGGACCGGTGGCCGGGCGAGCCAGTTGAGGTCGCCGACGACGACGTCGCGGACGGCCAGGAGCGATCGCGGCCCGACCACGACCTCTCGGGAGTCGGGCCGGATCTCGATCACGTAGCGCCGCTCGGCCAAGCCTCCGCCCAGGCCCTTGCGCTGCCCCACGGTGAAGCCCGCGTAGCCGCCGTGGCGCCCCAGCGTTCGGCCCTCGACGTCGACGATCGCGCCCGGCGCCAGGGCGGGGTGCGTCGGCAGCAGGCGAGTCGAGAGGAAGTCCCGATAGTTCCCGGTCGGAACGAAGCAGATCTCCTGGCTCTCGGGCTTCTCGGCCGTCGCGAGGCCCAGCGCCCGGGCCCGGTCCCGAACCTGCGGCTTGGTCAGGTCGCCCAGCGGGAAGTGCAGGCGCTCCAAGTCGCTTCCCGAAAGCCCCCAGAGGAAGTAGGACTGGTCCTTCGCCCGATCCACGCCCCGGAGCAGCCGAGTCCGGCCGTTCGACCGGCGGAGCCGGACGTAGTGGCCCGAAGCGACGCCCTCGCAGCCCAGCGCGCGCGCCCGTGCGAGCAAGTCGCGAAACTTCGTGTTCGAGTTGCAGCGAACGCACGGGTTCGGGGTTCGGCCGCGCGCGTACTCGGAGACGAAGTCGTCGACGACGTCCCGCCTGAACGCGTCCTCGACGTCGAAGACGTAGTGGGGCACGCCCAGCGCGGCGGCCACCGCCTTCGCGTCCTGGATGCCCTCGAGGCCGCAGCACGTCCTGGCGGCGCCGGCGACCTCGTCGTCGCCGTAGCAGAACGTCTTCATCGTGGCGCCCACCACGTCGTGGCCGGCCTCGACCAGCAGCGCCGCCGCCACGGACGAGTCCACGCCCCCGGACATCGCGACCAGAACGCGCGAAGCGCGCGACGCCGTCACGCCGCGACCCACGCGCGGGTGCGCCGGATCGCGAGCTCGACGGCGCGCGCGGCCCCCTCGACGTCCGCCTCGCGGAAGAGCCTGCCGACGCTCAGGCGCAGCGTCGCGTCGCGCCGGCCGGGCGCCAGCGCCGTCACCGCCGCGCTGGGCGCGCTCGAGCCGCTCGCGCAGGCCGATCCGCCCGAAGCGGCGATCCCCGCCGCGTCCAGCGCGGCCAGCAGCGTGTCGCCGTCCGCGCCCGCGACGCCCAGCGACAGAATGTGCGGCGCGCGCGGCCGTCCGTCCCCGTGCACGCGGAGTCCGCTCGTCCGCTCGAGCAAGCGGGCGCGCAGCGCCTCGGTCGTCCTCGCCATCCGGGCCGCCTCGCTCGCCAGCTCGGCGACCGCCAATCGAATCGCCTCGGCCAGCCCGACGGCGCCGGCGACGTCCTCCGTGCCGGGGCGGAGTCCGCCCTCCTGGCCGCCCCCGAAGTGCAGCGGCTGCAGCTCGAGCGCGTCGCGAACCAGGAGCGCTCCGGTCCCCTTGGGCCCGTGGAGCTTGTGTCCCGCCACGGACAGGAGGTCGACGGGCGTCTCGGCGAGCGCCACGGGAACCTTGCCGACCGCCTGGACGGCGTCGCTGTGAAAGGCGACGCCCCGCCGCCGACAGCGCTCGCCCACCCGGTCCACGGGAAGCAGAAGGCCCGTGTCGTTGTCCACCCAGATGCAGGAGACGACGGAAGCGCCGCTCTCGAGGGCCCGGTCGAGGGCGTCCAAGTCGAGCTCGCCGCCCTCGAGCTCGAGGATCGTGTGCGCGCTCCCCTCGGAGACGGCCTGCGCCGCGGCGCCGACGACCGCCGGGTGCTCGATCGCCGTGGTCGCCACGTGCGCGGGCCGGCCCCGGGCGAGATCGCGCCTCGCTCGCCCCAGCACGGCCAGGTTGTCCGACTCGGTGCCCCCGCGCGTGAACGCGACGCGGTGCTCGGTCGCGCCGAGCGCGGCGGCGACCGTCGAGCGGGCCTCCTCGAGGCGCCTGCGGGCGGCGCGGCCCCAGGCATGCGCGCTCGACGGGTTCCCGAAGTCGGCCCAGCACCGGGACACGACGTCGCGCACCTCGCGCCGCATCGGGGTCGACGCGGCGTGATCCAGATAAAGCGGCCTCGGGCTCGTCGCGGTCATCTTGGCTCTCGGTCCTCCGAATCGACTTCGGGATCGGGCGTCGACGGCGCCCCGGCGCGGTCGCGAACGCTTCCAATATGGGGACGGCGAGGACCGCGACGTGAGAGGCGGCGCCGTCGCGCCGCCGCGGCGCGACGGCCAAGGCGGACCGCCGCGCGTTGGACGCCGTCGCGCAATGCCGGTATCTTCATGCGGGGTCGCCCGATGGTCCGGGGCGCCGGATCGGCGCGGGACCGCGGCGGCCCCTTCGGTCGCCGCGCCTTGGCGCCTCGGCTCCGACTTCCGGTTCCAACCCCCCGACGTTGCGGCCGCGAGGCGCCGCGTCGCCCGTCCCCCGCGAGAGTCGTGCATGGATCTTCACGAATACCAGGCCAAGGAGCTGTTCCGCGCCGCCGGGATGGCCGTGAACCCGGGCGAGGTGGCCCGCGACGTGGCCGGCGTCCGGGCGCTGGCCGAACGGCACGGCCCCCGAACCGTGATCAAGGCGCAGGTGCACTCCGGCGGCCGGGGCAAGGCGGGCGGCGTCAAGCTGGCCGCCGACCCGGACGAAGCGGCCGAGCGCGCGGGCGAGATCCTGGGCATGGAGATCTCCGGCCTCGTCGTCGAGCGCGTCCTGGTCTCTCCGGTCGAGAACATCGCGTCCGAGGCCTACGTCGGCGTCCTCGTGGACCGGGAGAGCCAGCGCCCGGTCTTCATGGTCTCTCCCGAGGGCGGCGTCGACATCGAGGAGGTGGCGGCGCGCGACCCGGACGCGATTCACCGCGCGCGCGTGGATCCGCGCTACGGCCTGCTGCCGCACCAGGCCTACGGTCTGGCCACGAAGCTGTACGACGAGCCGGCGTTGATCCGGCAGGCGGCCAGGACGATCGGCCAGCTCTACGACGTCTTTTCCGACAACGGCGCCTCGATGGCGGAGATCAACCCCTTGATCGCGACCGCCGAGGGCGACGTGAAGGCGATCGACGCCAAGGTCAGCATCGACGACAACGAGCTGTTCCGGCGTCCCGAGATCGCCGCGCTTCGCGACCCGAGCTCCGAGACCGACGCCGACCGCAAGGCGCGCGCCGCGGGGCTGAGCTTCGTCGCGCTCGAGGGCGACGTCGGCTGCTGCGTGAACGGAGCCGGACTCGCCATGGCGACCATGGACCTCGTGAAGCGCTACGGCGGCGAGCCGGCGAACTTCCTGGACATCGGGGGCTCGTCGAACCCGGACAAGGTGGTCGCCGCGCTCGAGATCATCACTTCCGATCCGGGCGTCAAATCGATTCTCTTCAACATCTTCGGCGGCATCACCCGATGCGACGACGTCGCCCGGGGGATCGTCGAGGCGGTCGGCAGGATCGAAATGAAGGTCCCTCTCGCGATCCGCCTCACCGGGACCAACGAGGCCCGCGCGCGCGAAATCCTCGACGAAGCCGGATTCGCGACCACCGCGTCCATGGACGAAGTGGTCCAGCGGGCCGTGGAGCTGGCCCGGTGAACGGCCTCGCCCGAGCGCGCGGCGGCGAGCGCCGAGGCGCCCCACCGGAAACCCGACGGGACGAGTCATGTCGATCTTCGTGAACGAGAACACGCGCGTGGTCGTGCAGGGGATCACGGGCCGCGACGGGTCGTTCCACACGCGCCAGATGATGGCGTACGGGACCCGGGTCGTGGCCGGAGTGACGCCGGGGAAGGGCGGACGGTCGTTCGCGGGCCCGGGCGGGCGGAGCGTGCCGATCTTCCACACGGTCGCCGACGCCGTGGCCGCGACCGGGGCGGACGCCTCGGTCGTCTACGTGCCGCCCGCCTTCGCGGCCGGCGCCGTCATGGAGGCCGCCGACGCCGGAATCGACTTCGTCGTCTGCGTGACCGAGGGCGTGCCCGTGCTGGACATGACGCGCGCGCACGCGCTGGCGCGCGACCGCGGATGCCGCGTCCTGGGCCCCAACTGCCCCGGCGTCATCTGCCCGGGCAAGATCACGATGGGCATCATCCCCGGTCGCATCGTCCGCCCCGGACCCGTAGGTTTGATTTCGCGGTCCGGCACCCTGACCTACGAGGCCGTGCACCATCTCACGAAGGCGGGCCTAGGCCAGACGGCGTGCGTGGGGATCGGCGGCGATCCGCTGATCGGCACGAGCTTCGTGGACTGCCTCGCCGCCTTCGCCGAGGATCCGGACACGCGCGCGATCGTCATGATCGGCGAGATCGGCGGCACGGCGGAGCAGGAGGCCGCACAGTGGGTCGACCAACACTCGAACGTTCCCGCCGTCGGGTTCATCGCGGGACGCACCGCTCCACCCGACACGAAGATGGGTCACGCGGGCGCGATCGTCAGCGGATCCTCGGGCACGGCGGAGGAGAAGATCCGCGCCTTCGAGGACTGCGGGATCGGCGTCGCGGACCGTCCCGCGGACATCGCCGGGCTCGTCGGCGAGGCGTTGGCCTGAGCTCGAATCGAGGGGCGGCGGGTCCCCGAAGCGGCGCTCGTCCGTGATCGGGCTCGATCGGCTGGTCGCCAACCCCGGGGTCCTCGCGGGCGACGGCCCGGACGCGTGGAGGTTCCTCGCGAACCTCGCGCCCGCCCAGTGTCCGGATCCGTCGCTGGCGTCCGCCGTCGGCGCGCTGACCCGCAAGGAGCGCGAGCCCCGCCGGGCGGACCTGGCTCGAGGGGTCGATCTGATCGACCTGGGCGGCGCGCCCGGCTCGCCCAACCTGCTGCTGTACCTGCCCGCAACGCGTGCGAACGGCGCGGCCGAGCCCGCGACGTGGGTGTGCTGGGGGCTGCCCCGACCCGCCGTCAACCTCTTCCTGGCGCCCGCGCTGGCGCGAGTCTCGAAGGCGATCTCGAAGGCCGGAACCGCGCGGGAGGCCCAGGAGGTCCTGGCGTCCCGCGAGCTGTCCGGGCGACGCGTCGAGCGCCGGGTCCGCGTGGGCTCCGCGGCGACGCCGCTCAAGTACCGGGTCCGCGCCGACACGCCGGTGCGCGAGATCCAGCACCTCATGCTCCGTCGTCGCCTGGCGGCCGTCCCCGTCGTCGGCGCCTCCCACGAGATGCTGGGCATCGTGTCGGTCAGCGACGTCCTGCCGCACGTCCTGCCGTGCGGCGGCGCGGGAGGGGGCGCCGCGAACGGGCCCGTCGCTCGCGACGTGATGACTCGGGCCGTGTACTGCGTCGCCGAGGACGAGGACCTCCTCGACGCCAGCCGATCGATGATCGCTCGCGGCGTCTCGAGTCTCCCGGTCGTGCAGGGCGGGGAACTCGTCGGGTTCCTGTCGCGGCGGACCGTCATGCGGGCCTTCGCCGAGGCGATCGTGCTGGCCTCGCCGCCCGAGTCCGGTTGACGCCCGGGCCGACCGGTGACTTCGTTCGTCGCGCGGGACGCGCGGCGGGGAACCTAAGCCTCCGGATCCGCCTTGCGACCCCTTCGATCCCCCCAACGAGCCCCGGAGAACCGAATGACCCGAACCCTGGCGATCATCAAGCCCGACGCGACGGCCGCGGGCCACGCGGGCCGAATCCTCGCGCAGCTCGAGGCGAGCGGCTTCGCGATTCGCGCGCTGCGCATGACGACGCTCGCGCCGGCCCAGGCGCGCGCCTTCTACGACGTGCACCGCGAGCGTCCGTTCTTCGAGTCCCTGGTCGCGTTCATGACGTCGGGACCCTGCATCCCGGTCGTTCTCGAGGCGGCCGACGCCGTCGGCGCGCTGCGCCAGGCCATCGGCGCGACCGATCCGGCCGAGGCCGCCGAGGGCACGGTGCGGAGACTCTACGCCCGGTCGAAGGAGCGAAACGCCATCCACGGATCCGACTCGGACGAGAACGCGCGCCGCGAAATCGGGTTCTTCTTCTCCGAAAGCGAGTTGCCGAGCTGACGCGGGCGCCCGGGGCCGACCCGTCTTCCGAAGCGGGTTGCGATTTCGGGGGGCGGTTCGGTTCGCATCGACGTTGAGCGGATTCGGTATCGTCAATCCGAAAAGGAGCTTGCATGATCGCGCACAACAAACCGCTTGAGACGAAACGAATCGGGGCGCGGCGCGGAATGCGCGCAGCCGGCGCGTCGGCGTGCTTGTGCGCGTGGACCGTCCTGGCCGGGTGCGGCGAGCCCGGTCGCAGCGCGGACGCGGACGTCCCCCTGGCCGCGACCACGGAGGAGGTCTACGCGGTCGGCGGCGCGGACGCGACCCTCGACTGGCAGCGCTTCGTCGAGGTGTCGAAAGTCCGGTTCGACGGCGCGGGGAACTTGGTCGTCCTCGACCGACGACAGCCCCGGATCGCGGTCGTGCAAGCGGACGGCTCCCCTCGCGGTTTCGTGTCGCAGGCGGGCGACGGACCCGAAGAGCTGGGATCGGTCGGCGAGCTCGAGGTCCTCCGAGACGGTCGCCTGGTCGTCCGGGATCGAGACGCCCTCGTGCTCTTCGACGAGACGGGAGCGTTCGTGGAGCGATTCGCGGACGCGGGCGGGCGGGCCCGGACGGAGGCGTTGCCGGGAGGATCGGGTCGCTCGACGATGACCGTGCAGCCAGTGTTCGTCGGCGCGTTGCCCGGCGCCCGATTCCTGGCGCTGCGCTTCGACGCGCGAGCCCTCGAGATCCACACCGTGGGGGAAGGGAGCGTCGAGCTCCATCGCGCGCCCTTGCCTCCGCTCGACCACGAGATCGAGGGCGCCGTACCCGTGCGCGCGGGCGGCCTCGAAGCGCAGCTCCCGTTGGCAGCGATTTTGGGAGGAGGAGTGTCGCGCGCGCTCGACGCGTTCGCGCCTCCCTTCGCCGCCGTGGCGCTCGCCGACGGCAGAGTGGCGGTCATCGACGCCGTGGGATACAGGGTGAAGATCCTGAACGACGACGGCGCCGTCGGCGGCGCGCTGGAGAGGCCCATCGACCAGGTCCCGGTGACCGAGGAGATGCGGGAAACCGCCGGACAGCGGTTCGCATCCGATCGAGGCGGCAGCTTCACTGTGACGGCGGAGACCGGAGGCGCGTCGGTCCAGGACGCGCAGGCCCAGTCGGCTCGTTTCCGGGAGGCCTTGACGGCTGCCGCGTCCCAGATTCAGTACAGTCCCGAGGTGCCGGTCCTGAACGGCGTCGCCGTGGACTTCGAGAACCGGATCTGGGTCTCGCGAACGGCCGCCGACGGCCTGTCCGGAGGTCCGACGGACGTGTTCACGGCCGACGGCGACTACTTGGGCACGCTGTCCGAGGACGCGTTTCGGCTCCCGGACGCGTTCGGGCCCTCGGGCCTGATGGCGTACGTAGAGGCGGACGATCTGGACGTGCAGACCGTGCGGGTCGCGCGACTCACGGGCCTGGAGCCCGCCGTTCCCTGACTGACTCAGGGCACCGAACTCCACCGCGCTCCCGCCGATCCGGCGACCGGATCGGTCCGCGTCACTCCACTCGGAAGCGCTCCATGTCGATCTCGGCGGCGCGGTTGCGCGCCCGGCGAAGATCGTACGCCGTCTGCATCCCGAGCCAGAGCTCCGACGTCGTTCTCCATCGTGCATGAATCCGAACACCGTGTTGGCAAATGCCGCAAGGATGTGGGACAGAAGCTCTTTCCCACGTCGTTCGACGGCAACGAGATTCGCGAATCGGGGTCGCCGGCCGGCGTCGCCAGTCAAGGTGCCGGAGCCTTCGAACAACCCTCGTCCGATGGCGCGAAGCCAGCGCGCACCGGCTCCTTCGAGATTGCGCGTGGAACAGTCCAAGGAGGAGCTGTCGAATCGGCGCGCAGGTCGGCGGGACTTGCACGGCATGAATTGCGTAGGTAACGTCCTCTACATGATGGGATACACGAGAAGGAACGACTCGAAACTGGACCCGGTGCGTCGACGGATCGTCGGGTTGCTGGAGGAGAGCCGCTCGAGCCTGCGGATGGCGTCGCTCGCGATGGGCCGCAACGGCGCGTACATGCACCAGTTCATCCACCGGGGCACGCCCCGCGTGCTCGCCGAACACGACCGCGAGGCGCTCGCGGAGCACGTCGGGTGCAGCCCGGACCTGTTCCGGCACCCGCGAGAGAGGGGGGCGCACTTGAGGGCGCCGACCGCCTCGCGCATCGCGCCGAGGGGTTACACGGTCGTCCCCGAGCTCGACGTGCGCGCGGCGGCGGGAGCGGGCATGTGGGACGACGAGCCCAAGGCGGTGGCGCGGTGGCTGTTCGCCGATCCCGTCGTGCGCCACGAGTTCCGCGCGCGGGCGGAGGACCTGCGCATGCTCGCCGTCGAGGGCGACTCGATGGAGCCGCTGCTGTCGCCCGGCGACCGCGTACTGGTCGACGCGAGCCGTACGGCGCCGACGCCGCCGGGCGTCTTCGCGATCTGGGACGGCATGGGGTGCGTCGCGAAGCGCGTCGAGCACGTGCCGAATTCCGATCCGCCCCGCGTCCTGATCAAGTCCGCCAACCCGGAGTACGAGAGCTACGAGCGCCTCTTCGAGGAGATCCGCGTCATCGGCCGCGTCGTCTGGGCCTCGAGGAGGATGTAGAAGGTGCTGCGGGGCGGGGTACCGGAGTCTCCGATGAGCTCCGACTGGCAAGTTCCGGCCGCCAAGGGTGCGCAGCCAGCACCCGTGGCGAGCGTTTTCGGACGGAATTTTCGCTTGTTCGGGCAATGCGTCGTCTTTACGCTTCAATGGCAATGCGGCTTCAGCTGACGGGAGAGACGGGAGGGCGATGAGACCCATTGGGATCGACCTCTTCGCCGGCGCGGGCGGACTCAGCTTGGGCTTCGAGCAGGCCGGCTTCGACGTGGCGGCCGCCGTGGAGATCGATCCAGTGCATTGCGCCGTCCACAAATTCAACTTCCCCGACACGGCCACGATTCCCAAACCCATCGAGACGCTCGCGGCCGCCGATATCTTGGAGGCCGCCAACATCGGCGACCGCAGAGTCGACTGCGTGTTCGGCGGCGCTCCTTGCCAGGGTTTTTCCCTCATCGGCCACCGCGCCATGGACGATCCGCGCAACGGACTCGTGCGCGACTTCGTTCGCATCGTCGAGGAAATCGAACCTCGCGCTTTCGTCTTCGAGAACGTGAAGGGACTGACGATCGGTCGGCATCGCGGCTTCCTCGACGAGTTGATCGACGAATTCTCTCGGAGCGGATACGTGGTGCGCGCGCCTTGGCGCGTTCTCAACGCCGGACACTTCGGCACGCCTCAGAATCGGGAACGCCTCATTCTGCTGGGCGTCCGAAAAGGCGAATCGCTACCGGAATACCCGACGCCCGCGACCCAAATCCCCGAATCGCGGGAACGCGTTCTCGGCTTGCCCGAGGGGCCGACCTGCTCGGACGCGTTGGGAGATCTGCCGGACGTCGACGAGATCGAAGAGCTGACCGCCTCCGATTCAACGACGAAGGCCGTATTCGGCGAGCCGTCGGAATACGCGGCCCTCTTGCGATGCCGATCCGAAGCCGCTTGGCATTGCGGATACGTACGCGAGTGGGATCCCGCCGTTCTCACGTCGAGCGCTCGCACCGCGCACACGGCGATCACCCGCCGACGTTTTCGCGCCACCGCGCCCGGTTCCGTGGAACCCGTCAGCAGATTCTTCAAGCTGCCGAAGCTCGGGGTTTCCAACACCCTGCGCGCAGGCACCGATGGAGCCCGCGGGGCCTTTACGAGCCCTCGCCCGATCCACTACCGCTACGACCGATGCATCACGGTTCGAGAGATGGCCCGCTTGCACGGGTTCCCGGACTGGTTCCGCTTCAACGCGACCAAGTGGCATGGCGGGCGCCAGATCGGAAACGCCGTGCCGCCTCCGCTTGCCCGGGCCATCGCCGATCAGGTGATGTCCGCCTTGGGCGAAGTGCCGGCGCGTCCGGCCACGACGGTCTCGTTGGGAGATCCGCAACTCCTGTCGCTCGACCTCTCGGGCGCCGCGAGACACTTCGGAGTCAAGCCGCCGCCCAGCCGCCGCGACAGGAAGAGCTGTATCCGGAAGCGTAGGCAAATCGACATCGAACGAGAGCGCATGGGCGAGTTGACCGGTACGCATGCCTGAGAAAACGAATCGATACCAGGCCGTGATCGCGAAGGTGTTCTTCGATCACTTCGCCGACGGAATGATCGAATTCGAGTTCCACCGAGAGGAACTCGAGAACGCGGTCGTCGCGCTCGGAATCGCTCGCGTCAGCAATCTTGGCGACGTCACGTATTCTTTCCGGCACCGAATCTCCTTGCCCGACAGTATCCTCGATACGCAACCCGATGGCCATCAGTGGATCATCGAAGGAGCGGGAAAGGGCCGATACAGGTTCAAGCTGGTCGCCATGGCGAGCCGAATTTCACCGCGGAAAGATCTGGCCGTCATCGACATACCGGACGCCACTCCGGAAGTGATCCGCGCGCACAGGCTAGGCGACGAGCAGGCTCTTCTGGCGATGGTCCGCTACAACCGCGTGATCGACATGTTCCTCGGTCTGACGGCGTATAGCTTGCAAAGCCATCTTCGGACAACGGTTCAAGGCGTAGGACAAATCGAGATCGACGAACTCTACATCGGCATCGACAGGTTCGGATGCCATTATGTGATTCCGGTCCAAGCCAAGGGCGCGAAGGACCGAATTGGGATCGTTCAGCCCATCCAGGACATCCGGTTCGCCGAACAACAGTTTCCCGGCATGCGTTGCCGCGCGATCGCTGCTGCAGTTTCTGCGCAACGAGGTCGTCGCTCTGTTCGAGTTGACCTTGCAGGATGGCGAAATCAAGGTCGTCGACGAACGTCATTACCGGTTGGTGCCCGCTGATCGACTCGATGCGGAAGCGGTCCGAAGATACCGCGTGTGACGACCCTTGCGTCGCCACCGCCGCCGCCGCGTTCCGCTTCCACCACGTCTTCGCCGCCTCCGCCAAAATGGGCGGTCGCGGCGGACGATCCGGACGTGCCGACCGTGCGGGTCGTGCGGCTCGCGGGTCTGGGATCCCGCCGGTCCCCGACTCGGAAGCGCCGAACTCCACCACGCTCCCGGCGCTCGGGCGACCGGATCCGCCCGCGTCACTCCACTCGGAAGCGCTCCACGTCGATCTCGGCGGCGCGCCTGCGCGCCTGGCGAAGATCGTACGCCGTCTGCATCCCGAGCCAGAGCTCCGGCGTCGACCCGAAGGCCTTCGCCAGGCGGATCGCCATCTCGGCCGAAATCCCAGTTCGCCCGTCCGACGGATCCGCCAGCGCCCGGCGGCCGACGCCCAGGCCTTCGGCCGCCCGCGTCGTCGTCAGCCCCAGGGGCTCGAGGCACTGCCGCCTCACGACGCCGCCGGGGTGCGGCGGGTCATGCATGGTCATCGCTTCCTCGCTCCTTGCTCGACGAAAAGATCCGCCCACGGTCGACGTCGGTCGCCAACCGTCTCCGCGGCGAGCCGCGACGGCTCCGCTCCGGCTCCCGACGAGCCGACGTTCAATCCTACCGGAAATCCGCTCGCGGCGCAGCGGGCGAGCCCTCGAGACGACCAGGCCGACGCCGCGGACCCGCGGGAACCGCCGCGCCCCGTCCGCGCAACGACCGGCGCTGCGAGCCCGTGCGCCGGCGGCGCGGGCGGCCGATGGCGCAACCGATGAGAGGAGGGTATCTTCCCCCGCGATGGCGACGATCGACTTGGCGCGTCTCAGACGCAGGCGCTCGACGAGCGTGAGCGTCCGCGTCGCCGCCGACGCGGAGATCTGGAGCGGCTCGGAGCTCGCCTTCGCCGCCCCCGTCGAGATCGAGGCGGCGGCCGCGGTCACCGCCGAGGGCGGCGTCGAGGTGCGGGGCTTGTGGAAGGCGCCGCTTCTGTACGATTGTAGTCGTTGCCTCGAGGCGCTGTCCTTGACGGTCGAGCGGCCGCTGGCGCTCCTGTTCGTGCCGAGAAGCGGCTGGGAGACGTCCGATCCCGACGTTCGCGCGGTCGACGTCCGCCAGGCGACGCTGGACCTGACGGACGCGATCCGCGAGGAGGTGTTGCTCGAGGCGCCCCGGTACTACGCGCCTCGGGAGCGCGAGGACGGTCGCTGCGCGCACTGCGGCGACCCGGTGGAGAAGTACGCGAGGGCGCCGAGCCCGGAGCCCGGCGGGGACGCGGATCCCCGCTGGGATGCCCTGAGGCGCCTGCAACGGAACCCGGAGACGAGGTAGAGAGTCCATGGCGGTGCCCAAGAAGCGCGTGTCGAAGCAGAGGCGGCGGAAGAGGCGCACCCACCACAAGGCGCCCGAGGCCACGCTGGGGACCTGTTCCCGGACGGGCGATCCCAAGCGTCGGCACCGCGTGTGTCCGACCTCCGGCATGTACCGCGGCAAGCGCGTCCACCTGGTCGACGAATAGACCTCGTGGAGGCCGGGCCTCGCGCCCTGCCCAAAGCCGCGATGAGGATCGCTCTCGACGTGATGGGCACCGACGAGGCGCCCGCTCGCGAGATCGCGGGCGCCGCGGCCGCGCTCGACGCGGACCCCGAGCTGCGGATCGCGCTGGTCGGGGACCGGCGCGTCGTCGAGGACGCCCTGGGCGACCGCCGGGACTCGGACCGGATCGACGTCGTGCACGCTCCGGACCGCATCGACGCGTCCGAGTCGCCGGCCTACGCGCTCAGGCGCCGCCCGCGCTCGTCGATCGGCGTGGGGCTCGAGCTGCAGCGCTCGAGGGAGGCGGACGCGTTCGTGTCGGCCGGACCCACCGGCGCCGTCATGGCGGCGTCGCTCTTGCTCCTGCGCCCCCTCGAGGGCGTCGACCGCCCCACCGTCGGGACGCCGTTTCCGACGGCGGGCGGGGTCACGCTCGTCGTCGACGCCGGCGCGAACATCGAGTGCAAGCCCCAGAATCTGGTGCAGTTCGCGCGCCTGGGCGCGATCCACATGCAGGACTTGGAGGGCGTCGCCGCTCCCCGGGTCGGGCTCTTGAACGTGGGCGCCGAGGCGACCAAGGGGACCGACCTCCTGCAGGAGGCGCACCGTCGCCTCGCGGACAGCGGCCTCGACTTCGTGGGCAACGTCGAGGGCAGCGACATCATGCGCCACGCCTGCGACGTGCTGGTCTGCGACGGATTCGTGGGCAACATTCTGCTCAAGTTCTACGAATCGGTCGGAGGCGTCCTGGTCGAGAGCCTGCGCGGTCGCCTGCGGCCGGAGTGGATCGGTCCCGAGATCGAGGGCGTCTTTCGCGCGCTCGAGTACGCCGAGTACGGGGGCGCGCCCCTGCTGGGGATCAACGGCGTGAGCATCGTCTGTCACGGACGCAGCTCGGCGCGCGCGATCGCGACCGCCATCGGCGTGGCGGCCCGCTCCGTGCGGAGCGGCATGGTGTCCCACATCGCCCGCGACCTCGCGGCGAACAGGAACGGATTCCGATGAACGCACCCGCACCGGTCGCGCGCATCGCGTCGACGGCGCGCTTCCTGCCCGAACGCGTCCTGACCAACGCCGACCTCGAGCGGATGGTCGACACCAGCGACGCGTGGATCCGCGAGCGCACCGGAATCGTCGAGCGCCGCATCGCGGACGACGACACGACGGCCGCCGACATGGGCGAGCGCGCGGCCAAGCGCGCGCTCGAGAAGGCCGGCCTCGGCCCCATGGACGTCGACATGATCATCGTCACGACGGCGACGCCGGATCAGTGGCTGCCGGCGACCTCGTGCGACGTCCAGTCGCGCATCGGGGCCTCGAGGGGCTGCCTGGCCTTCGATCTCCACGCCGCGTGCACGGGCTTCCTCTACGCGCTGTCGATGGCCGAGGGGTACATCGCCGCCGGCCGCGGCGAGACGGTCCTGCTCGTGTCGACGGAGAAGATGTCCTCGATCGTCGACTGGGACGACCGCGGCACCTGCATCCTCTTCGGCGACGGCGCCGGAGCCGCCGTGGTGCAGCCGGCGGAGAACGGCCACGGCATTCTGTCGAGCTACCACCGCTCCGACGGAGACCTGGCGCCGCTGCTGCAGCGCCGGGCCGGCGGCGCCGCGCGACCCCTGGACGCGGAGTCGCTGCTCGCCCGCGAGCACCTGCTCGAGATGTCGGGGCGCGAGGTGTTCAAGTCCGCCGTTCGGTCGATGGCCGAAGCGGGGCACAGGGCCATGGCCGACGCCGGCCTCGAGGCGGACGACGTCGACCTGCTGGTCCCGCACCAGGCCAACTCCCGCATCGTCGAGGCCACGGCCAAGTACGCCGGCATCCCCATGGAGCGCGTCTTCGTCAACCTTCACCGCTACGGGAACATCTCTTCGGCGACGATTCCCGTGGGGCTGGACGAGGCGGTCGAGGCGGGGCGAATCGGCCCGGGCTCCCTCGTGGTGATCACGGCCTTCGGCGCAGGTCTGACCTGGGGCGCCATGGCGATGCGCTGGTAGGTGGAGACCCGTCGCGTCGCGGGCGTCGGGACGGGCCTGCTCTTTCCGGGCCAGGGATCCCAGTTCGCCGGCATGGGTCGTCGGCTCGCGCGCGCGCACCGGCGAGCGCGCGAGACCTTCGAGGAGGCCGACGACGTCCTCGGGTTCGCGCTGTCGCGCCTGGCCTGGGAGGGCCCGGACGCCGAGCTGACCCGCACCGAGAACGCGCAGCCCGCGCTCTACGCGCACTCGCTGGCGATCCACCGCGTCGTGGCCGACCGCTTGGGGCCCGTCGCGGCCGCCGCCGGCCACTCCCTGGGCGAGCTGTCCGCGCACGCCGCGGCCGGGACGTTCTCGTTCGCCGACGGTCTGCGGGCGGTCCGCAAGCGCGGCCTGCTGATGGCGGCGGCCGACGAGGCGGCGCCCGGAGGCATGGCGGCGCTGCTGGGCATGGCGGACGAAGCGGTCGCCGCGCTGTGCGCCGAGGCGACCCGAGCGGGCATGGTCCTCGTGCCGGCCAACCTGAACGCGAAGGGACAGATCGTGGCGAGCGGCGACGTGGCGGGCGTCGAGTGGGCGCTTCGCGTCGCGCGCGAGCGCGGCGCCCGCAAGGCGGTGCCGCTCAAGGTGTCGGCCGCCTTCCACTCGCCCCTGATGGCGCCGGCGGCCGAGGCGTTCGCCGCCCACCTGGCCCAGGTGCGCTTTCGGCGGCCGGCCTTTCCGGTCGCCTCCAACGCGACGGCTCGGCTCGTCGAGGATCCCGAGGAGATCCCGGCGCTGCTGGTCCGCCAACTCGCTTCGCCGGTCCGGTGGATGGACTGCATCGCCCGGATGACGGCGATGGGCATCGACGACTTCGCCGAGCTCGGACCGGGCAAGGTGTTGACGACGCTGAACCGCAGGAACGCCCGCGGCGCGCGGACGCGGGCGCTCGGGACGCTGGACGCCGTCGAGGCCATCGAGGAGTGACGACCATGGAGAACGCGCGGGAACTCGACGGCCTCGCGGCCGTCGTCACCGGGGGCGCCGGCGGGATCGGACTGGCCACGTCGCGGGCGCTCGCCCAGGCCGGCGCTCGCGTCGCCGTGCTGGGCCGCGACCTGGACAAGGCGGCCGCCGCGGCCGACAGCTTGCCCGGCGACGGACACACGGCCTACGCCTGCGACGTCCGGGACGCCGAGGCGTGCAGGCGCGTCGCGCGGGAAGTCGAACGCGGGCAGGGCCCCGTCGCGATCCTGGTCAACAACGCCGGGATCGCCCGGGACGCGATCCTGCTCCGAATGAGCGACGACGACTGGTCCGAGGTCCTGGCCACGAACCTGGGCGGCGCCTTCCACATGATTCGGGCCCTCGCGCGCGGGATGATGAAGCGCCGGGCGGGCTCGATCGTGAACGTCACCTCGGTGATCGGCCTGACCGGCAACGCGGGACAGGCCAACTACGCGGCGTCGAAGGCGGGCCTCCACGGCCTGACCCGGTCCGTCGCCAAGGAGCTGGCGGCGCGCGGCGTCCGCTGCAACGCCGTGGCGCCCGGCTTCGTGCGCACCGAAATGACGGCCGTCCTGTCGGAAAGGCAGGTCGACGCCATCCGCTCGCGCATCCCCGCCGGACGGCTGGGAGAGCCCGAGGACGTGGCCCGCGTCGTGCGGTTCCTCGCGGGCCCGGGCGCGAGTTACATTACGGGTCAGGTCGTATCGGTCGACGGGGGGATGGCGATGTAGCGAGGCCGCGCCCTCGCGTTCGCCCCCCGGACGGTCCGAAACCGCAACCCCCGCAGAATGAACAGGAGACGCGACGCTATGTCCGAAACCACGGAAACCACCGAAACCAGGGTCAAGGCGATCATCGTCGAGGAGCTGGGCGTCGAGGCGGACAAGGTGACCTGGGAAGCCTCTTTCGTGGACGACCTCGGCGCCGACTCCCTGGACACGGTCGAGCTGGTCATGGCCTTCGAGGAGGAGTTCGACGTCGAGATCTCGGACGAGGACGCCGAACAGATGCGCACCGTCGGGGACGCGATCTCGTACCTCGACAAGCACGCCGGCTAGCCGGTTCGCCTCGGCTGGAGTCCGTGCGGCGTTCGCGCGCGGTCGATCCCGCCGTCTCCAGCGGTCGGAAGTCTCTCGGAGGGTCCGTGACCAGCGTCAAGCGTCGTCGCGTCGCCGTGACGGGGATGGGGATGGTGAGCCCCGTCGGCCTGGACGTCGACTCCAGCTGGGCCGCGCTGCTCGAGGGACGCTCGGGCGGCGGCCCGATCACCCTGTTCGATCCGGACGGGTTCTCGACTCGAATCGCGTGCGAGGTCAAGGGCTTCGATCCGTTCGCGCACCTGAGCCGCCGGGACACGCGGCGCTACGACAGGTTCGCGCAGCTGGGCGTCGTCGCGGCGCGCCAGGCGATGGCGGCGGGCGGCCTGGACGGACCGCCGCCCGGAGTGGCGCCCGCGGCGTTCGGCGCGATCCTGGGCAGCGGCGTCGGCGGAATCGCCACGCTCGAGGAGAACTGCAGGAACCTGCACGCGAAGGGTCCCCGGCGCGTCAGTCCCTTCTTCGTCCCGATGTTCATCCCCGACATCGTCAGCGGGCTCGTGTCCATCGAGTTCGGGCTGCGGGGCCCGAACTACGCGACGGTCTCGGCGTGCGCGTCGGGCGCCCACGCCATCGGCGACGCCGCGCGCTACATCGAGCGGGGCGACGCCGAGCTGATGCTCGCGGGCGGCTGCGAGGCGGCGGTGACGCCGGTCTCGGTCGCCGGCTTCGCGTCCATGAAGGCGACGTCGACCCGCAACGACGACCCCGAGCGCGCGAGCCGTCCCTTCGACGCGGGCCGCGACGGGTTCGTGATCGGCGAGGGCGCGGGCGTGCTGCTCCTCGAGGAGATGGAGCGCGCGCGGGCGCGCGGCGTCGAGATCCTGGGCGAAATCGCCGGATACGGTCCCTCGGGCGACGCGCACCACATCACGGCGCCGCCGCCGGAGGCCGAAGGCGCGCAGGCCGCCATGCGCATGGCGCTGGCCGACGCCGGCGCGCGCGTCGAGGACGTCGACTACGTCAACGCGCACGGCACGTCGACGCCGCTGAACGACGCGGCCGAGACGAGGGCGATCAAGGGCGTCCTGGGAGAGCACGCGAGGCGCGTCGTCGTGGGGTCGACCAAGTCGATGACCGGACACCTGCTCGGAGCGGCCGGCGCGATCGAGACCGTGATCTCGACCTTGGCGTGCCGGACGGGTCGGATTCCCGGCACGATCAACTTCTCCGAGCCCGATCCGGCCTGCGACCTGGACTACGCCCACGGCGGCTCGGTCGAGCGGCCGGTGGCGCTCGCGCTCAACAACTCCTTCGGGTTCGGAGGCCACAACGCCTGTCTGGCGATCCGCCGCTACGACGGGTAGCGCGGCGGCTTGGACGCTGAGACGCCGCGCGAAGCGCGGATCGGAACCGGGTACGACTCGCACCGCTTCGATCCCGACCGCGAGCTCGTTCTGGGCGGCGTCCGCTTTCCGGGGCATCCCGGACTCGAGGGCTTCTCCGACGGCGACGCGCTGGCCCACGCCGTGACGGACGCGTTGCTGGGCGCCGCGGCGCTGGGCGACATCGGCGCCCACTTCCCGCCCGGCGTCGAGGAGTGGCGGGACGCCGACTCGATGGAGCTGCTCGCCCGGGTCGCGCGGATGCTCGGGCGCCGGGACTGGAGGGTGGGCAACGTGGACGCGACGGTGATCTGCGAGACGCCCAGGATCGGACCGGCGGCCGCCGAGATGCGCCGCCGCCTGGCCCATGCGCTCCGCGCGCCCGTCGGCGCCGTGTCGGTCAAGGGGAAGTCCAACGAAGGTCTGGGCTGGGTGGGGCGCCGCGAGGGCGTCGCCGTCCAGGCCGTGGCGCTCCTGCGCCCAAGCGGCGCTCGAAGCGCGGACGCGCGCTAGGGGCGCCCCCGTGGAGCGCGCCCTCGAGGTCCTGACCGGGCTGCCCCCGGCGCTGGTCTACGTCGTCGTCGCCGCCGGCGGAGCGGTCGAGAACGTGCTGCCCGCGCTGCCCGCCGACACCTTCGTGCTCGTCGGCGGCTTCGTCGCCGGACTGGACGCCGACGTCGATCCGCTGGGCGCGTTCGCCGCGGTGTGGGCGTTCAACGTCGCCGGCGCCGTCGCCGTCTACGGCGCGGGCCTCCGCTACGGCCAGCGCTTCTTTCGGCGCGGCCTGGGCCGGGTCCTCATCGACGCCGGGCAGATGCGACGCCTCGAGGCCTTCTACGAACGGTGGGGCGTGTGGGCGATCCTCTTCGGGCGCTTCCTGCCCGGGTTTCGGGCCCTGGTGCCCGTCTTCGCCGGCGTGGCGGGGCTCGGGCCGCGGCGCGTCGTCGCTCCGCTGGTCCTGGCGTCGGCGCTGTGGTACGGGGCGTTGATCCGCCTGGGCGTCGCGGCGGGCAGCAACCTCGAGGCCGCGGTCGGCGCCGTCGAGCGCGCCAACCGCGGACTGCTCGCGGCCTCGCTGGGGCTCATCGTCCTGCTCGCGGCGCTGTGGTGGCGCTCGCGCGACCGGCGCGGGGTCCAGGACCGCGGCGCCGAGGCCGGGGAGTCGGGCGATGCGCCGTGAGACCGACCGCGAGGCGCTCGAGCGTCGCTACCGGGTCGAGACCTTCGTCGACCACCTCGTCCTGGAGCGCGGACTGCGCCCCGCGAGCTGCAGCTCGTACCGCGCGGACGTCCGGCGCTTCGCGGCCTGGCTGGGCGGTCGCGGCGCGCCGCCGCTGGACCAAGTCGACGATCGCCTCCTGCACGCCTACGTCGCGCACCTGCACTCGCTGGAGCTGGCGCCGACGTCGATCCGCCGCGCCCAGTCGGCTCTGCGCGCCTACTTTCGCTTCCTGGCGGGGGAGGGCGTCGTGCGGGCCGATCCGACCGATCGGATGGAGCGCCCTTCGACGGCGGCCAAGCTGCCGGAGTTCCTGAGCCGCGACGAAGCGGCCCGCGTCGTCGAGGCCGTCGATCCGGCTTCGCGCGTGCACTGGCGGGACCGGGCCGTGCTCGAGTTCCTCTACGCGACCGGCGTGCGGGTCGGCGAGCTGGTCGGGCTGACCGTGCAGAACTTGGACGCCGACGAAGGGCTCGCGCTGGTGCTGGGCAAGGGGGGCAAGGAGCGTCTGGTGCCGATCGGGCGGGTGGCGGCCAGGACGGTGGGGCGCTACTTGAGGCACACGCGACCCGACCTGGACCGGGGCGCGAGCCGGGGCGCCGTGTTCCTGAACCAGAGCGGCGGACCGCTCGGTCGAATGAGCGTGTGGAGGATCGTGTCGGGCGCGGCCAAGCGCGCAGGCGTCGGGCGCCGCGTCTCGCCGCACACGCTCAGGCACACCTGCGCGACGCACCTGCTCGAAGGCGGCGCCGACCTGGCCGCGGTCCAGGAGCTGCTGGGTCACGCGGACATCTCGACGACCCAGATCTACACGCACCTCGATCGCGAGCACATCTGCGAGGTGCACCGCCGCCACCACCCCCGCAGCGGGGCGCCCTGATTCAGTTTCCGGGAGGCGCGGTCCCGGAGGTCGCGGCCGCCGCCTCGACCAGCGCGAAGAGCTGGCTCGGAGACTCCGCCGCGCGCGCCAGGCGAAGGGCCTCGGTGAGCACGGGGTCGCGCTCGGCGAGCGCCTTCAGCATCGCTTCCGTCGCCTCCGCCCGGTACAGGTAGCGGATCTGCGCCCTCCAGTCCAAGTAGGCGCGCGCCACGGGGTCGTTCACGATCTCGGCGTCCATCCCGGCTTGGACGAGGCTCTGGGCGAGGTCGTCGAAGGCCGCCGCCGGCGCCGGCTCCACGGTCCCTCCCGTTCTCAGCGCCTCCTTCGCCATGTCGAACGCGTACTCCTCGATCCGCATGGTCACCGGAACTTGGCGCTCGTTGGCGTGGTTGAAGAACGCCCGCTCCTCGGGCGCGACCGACTCGGCGTCGAGCGCGAGGTCGGGGAAGACCCCGCCTCCGCTCCTCAGCTCCCTCCCCGCGCGCGTCGCGACCGTCTCGTCGGCGCGCTCGTCCTCGGGCTTCAGGCTCCCGTCGCTGTGGCGGAGCCGGTGGAGCGATCGGCCCAGGGGCGTGTACCACGATCCCGTCGTGATCTTCATCTGACGTCCGGCCACCAGCGGAAACGTGGTCTGGACCGACCCCTTGCCGAAGGTCCTGCGCCCCAGGACGACGGCCCGGTCGTGGTCCTGCAGCGCGCCGGCGATGATCTCGGCGGCCGACGCCGTGTACTCGTCGACGAGGACGACGATGGGCGTCGTCGGAATGCGGGCCGGCGTCCGAGCGGGCCACGCCTGGCGCTGCTTGCCGGCGCGGCTCTCGTTCTCGACGCTGACCATGCGCTGTCCGGGAGCCAGGAAGAGGTCGGCGACGCGCAGCGACTCGTCCAGGTAGCCGCCCGGGTTGCGACGCAGGTCGAGGACCAGCGCCCGCGCGTCGGCCAGGTCGGCGAGCGCGGCGACGATCTCGTCGGCCAGTCCGCGAGCGACGCGATCGATGGCGAAGTAGGCAACGCCGTCGTCCAGCAGCGTCGCCTGCAGGGCGTCCACGTGCACGTTGTCGCGCACGATGGACAGCGGGACGTCGTTCGCCACGCCGTCGCGGGCGACGCGCAGGTTGACCACGCTGCCCGGATCGCCCCGAATCGAGTCGCGCGCCTGATCGAGGTTCCAGTCGCGGGCGTCGTGACCCTCGACCCACACGATCCGGTCGCCCACCATCATGCCGACGCCCTCGGCCGGGCTGTCCCGGAACACGGCCGTGACGGTGACCCGGGAGCCGAGCAGGCCGATCTGCACGCCGATGCCCGCGTAGTCGCCCGTGTTGCTCTCGGTGAAGCGCCCGAACTCCTCTTCGGTGAAGACGGTGGCGTAGGGGTCGTCCAGTTGCCCGACGAGGCCGTCGAGCGCGCGGGCCCACAGGGCGGAATCGCTGACGTCGGACGCGTGGTACTGCGAGATCGTCCGGAAGGCCCGCATGAAGACGCGCGCCTCCTCCGACTGCAGGAGGGCGTCCGCGCCCGCGGCGGACGACGCGCCCGACTGACCCGCCAGCGGCTGGGCGAGGAGCAACGGGACGGCGATCAGCGACAGCGTGCGGACAGGTCGTGGCATGACTCCCCCGAGCCTCTCGGTCGAACGGATCCTCGTAGATTACGGAATATAGTCCATCGTCCAGGGCGCTTCGCAGCAACCCGCGGACGCCGCCCGAGCCCCCCGCACCCTCCCGCTCGAGGTCGTCCCATCTCGACTCCCGCGTTTCATCGCGAGGCGAATCGCGAGCGCCCGGTGCGCGTCGCGCTCCGGCAGTTCAGGGCCGCGAAGGGGGACGTCGCGGCGAACGTCGCCACGGTTCGCGAATCGCTGGCCTGCGACGCGGACGTGACCGTCCTTCCCGAGGCGGCGCTCTCCGGCTACTTCGTCGAGGGCGCGGCGCGGGAGGTCTCGCTCACGACGCTCGAGCTGACCCGAGTCCTCGGCCCCCCGCCGCCCGATCGAGCGCCCGACGTGGCGCTGGGCTTCTACGAGCGCGACGACCGAGGCGTGTACAACAGCGTCGCCTACCTGACGCCGGGCGCCGGACCGGATCGGCGCTACGAGGTCGTCCACGTGCACCGGAAGGTCTGCCTGGCGACCTACGGGGTCTTCCAGGAGGCCCGCTTCGTGCAGCCGGGCAGGGAGGTGCGCGCCTTCGACACCCGATTCGGGCGCGTCGGCTTGCTCGCGTGCGAGGACCTGACGCACTCGCCGACGGCGCTGGCGCTCGCGCTGGACGGCGCGCGGGCGATCTACTGCGCGTGCGCTTCGCCGGCGCGGAACTTCCGGCCCGGATCGCCGCTGCCCGCGAACCTGGTCGAGTGGGACCGCATCGCCGGACGGGCCGCGCACGAGCACGGCGTCTTCGTGTTCCTGGCCCAGCTCCTGGGCTCCGAGGGCGGCCGGCTGCTGGCCGGCGGCTCCTCGGCGTGGGGTCCGGAAGGGACGCTGCTGGGCCGCGCTCCGCTGTTCGAGGAGAGTCGGCTCGAAGTCGAGATGGATCCGGCCGCGGTCGGGCGCGCGCGCGCCAAGCTGCCGCTGCTGGCGGATCTCGAGACGGCGCTGCCGCGTCTCCTGCCGTCGCTGGACCGGGCGCGGCGGCCGGGCGCGGCGGAAGGGTCCCAGGCGCCGGGATCGCCGAGTTCGGCTCCGGGGGGCGCGGCGGTCGACTGCGGCGCCGCGGCGGCGGCGCGCGAGCGGCCTGGCCCGGACGCTCCGGCGCCCGGAAGCCGTCCGTCCGCCAAGGACGACGCCGCGCTCGCGATCGACTGCGCGCTCGTGGAGGCCGCTCTGCTGGAGTTCCTTCGCGACGAGGTCGCGCGGGCGCGCGGATTCCGGCGCGTGGTCGTGGGCGTCTCCGGCGGGGTCGACTCCGCCGTGTCGCTCCATCTGGCCGCCAAGGCGCTGGGCCCCGACAACGTCTTCGCGTTTCGTCTGCCGTACGCGACGTCGAGCCCGGAGAGCCTGACCGACGCCCGAGCCGCGATCGAGGCCGCGGGCGCGCGGGAGAGGACGATCTCGATCGCGGACGCCGTGGACGGTTACGTCGAGGCCCACGAGCCCGACGCGACGCCGCTCCGCAGGGGCAACGTCGCCGCCCGAACGCGGGCGACCGTCCTGTTCGATCAGGCCGCGAAGCTGAACGCGCTCCCGCTGGGGACCGGAAACAAGAGCGAACGTCTCTTGGGCTACTACACGTGGCACGCCGACGACTCGCCGCCCGTCAACCCGCTGGGCGACCTGTTCAAGACGCAGGTATGGGCGTTGGCCGAACACTTGGGCGTGCCCCGCGCGATCGTCGAGAAGCCGCCGAGCGCGGACCTGGTTCAGGGCGTCGACGACGAGGACGAGCTGGGCGTCTCCTACCGGGTGGCCGACCCGATCCTGCGCCTGCTGACCGAGGGGCGGAGCCCCGAGTCTCTGGTTCGGTCCGGGTTCCGCGCCGGGGACGTCGACGCGGTCCAGCGACGCCTCTCCGCGACGCACTGGAAGCGCGCCCTGCCCACGACGGCACTGCTGTCGACCAGCGGCATCGGCGCGTGGTACCTGCGGCCGGTCGACTACTGACCGGGGGGAGGGGAGGCGGCGTCTCCCCGGGCTCCACGGGCCTCGCTTGGTTGCACGTCGCTCGGACGCAGCGCCGCAAGCAATTTGCGGGGAGACTTCTGACCCAGATTCGCTCCGGCGCTCCCAGGTATCCTGCAGGCTCAATCAGAGTCGCGGCATGGGGCCCGAAGCATCCGGCCCGACCGCCTTGGGGCGGTCGGTACCTGATCCTTGAAGTCCAGCTCCATTTCAACTATAGTGTACCGTGGGTTTCTCTGCGAAGAGGGGACGAAGCGTGGCCAGGTCACGAGCGACTGGAAAATGGTGCGGATCTGTTATGTTGCCTAGACCACAGAAGACCGATTTGACCACAGGGACGGATAACGACGGGCCCTTAGGCCCATCCGGCCGCTTACGGCGTTTGGCGGAAATCTAGATCGCCTGCAGGGATTTGTCGAGGCGAGAGGAGGAGAATCGATGAAGGACAATCAAGGGGACCAAGATCAGAGGGAGTTAAAAGAACAGAAATTTCTGATCGAAGATCGGATTTTTGAGCTTCACCGAGAGGCGATTAAAAAATATGAAGAGTATGTACGTCTTTCCGAATTAGCTGATCTTTCCGATCATAAAGACATCGAACATCCGAGATATTTGTGGGATGGCCCAATAGGAATTGTAATAGGAGACTCGTAGCGTGCCCAGTTGGCCTCAGCTAATGGAAGAGCTTGTTAATTTTAAGCCTAGTAATCAAGGAGATTATATAGCAGATAAATTGCGAGAAGTCGTTGCGAAAATCGCGAAATCCTCGGATTGCAATGTAATTTACTACGCTTCTGGCTTTCTTCAGAAGCCTCATGTGCCTGCATTCACAGCCATTAACCTGGAAGACATCAACGGTTTCATGGCCGGAGTACACGATCTAGATTTTGACAAGGATTTGATATTGATTTTGCATACGCCAGGTGGAATGGCAGAGGCGGCACAGACTATAGTTGATTACTTGAGAAGTAAATTCACTGCAATCAGTGCTCTTGTTCCTACATATGCGATGTCTGCGGGGACCATGATCGCTTTGGGATGTGATAACATCATTATGGGAAGGCAGAGCCAACTGGGGCCGACAGACCCTCAGCTAATGGTTGAAGGTCGGCCGTTTTCTGCCCATTCTATCGTAGAGCAGTTCGACAAAGCGAGGGATGATATTTCCAACAATCCGGTTTTGGCTCATGCATGGATTCCAGTACTTCGTTCCTTTGGACCTGCGTTGCTTGAAGAGGCGCGCAAGTCGATTTCTTATGGAGAGGATCTCGTCATACGATGGCTTACACAATACATGTTTTCAGATAAGTCTGATCCTCCTGCATTGGCTAGGAATGTCGCCGATTACTTTGGAGGTGATCAACACGGAAGCCATGGCAGGCGTATTGATCGTGAGGCGGCCAAGAGACTAGGTGTCAATGTAATTGACCTCGAGGACGATCACGTTCTGCAAGAACATGTTCTGACTCTCTATCACCTTTCGACTATTGCATTTGAAAGGGGACCGGCATTAAAGCACATCGCTAGCAGCAATAATAGACTTTGGGTCAAAAATTTGACAGCCGTGAACTAATCCGACGATATTTCCTAATCTGAAGAGAATCGAAAAATGTCTTTTCTCTACAGCAAGAATGAAACTGTGTCAAGCTAACGGCTAATTCCGCCTTATTCATGAATGAACGAACAGAAAGCTTGTCGGCAGCCCTGTTTCCGACCGGTTTCGGCCGTCTGAAGGGTCGCGGGACGTCATATCGCTGACGATCGGCGTCTTTGACGCGGGTCTCGGGCGCCCGATCAGGTCCGTTCGCACCCAAACGCAGGCATACGGACGCACTCCCGCCCCAAACTGAGCTGAGCTGGTCCCGGTTTTTCGGACAGGTCGTTAGAGTGTACTCCCGTACCCGAGAGGAGGCACCGAAGTGGCCAAGAGAAGGCGGAAGGGTCCCCGGCGCCGGGATCGCCGAGTTCGGTTTCGGCGGGCGCGGCGGTCGACTGCGGCGCGGCGGCGGCGCGCGAGCGGCCTGGCCCGGGCGCTCCGGCGCCCGGAAGCCGTCCGTCCGCCAAGGACGACGACGCGCTCGCGATCGACTGCGCGCTCGCGGAGGCCGCTCTGCTGGAGTTCCTTCGCGACGAAGTCGCGCGGGCGCGCGGATTCCGGCGCGTGGTCGTGGGCGTCTCCGGCGGGGTCGACTCCGCCGCGTCGCTCCATCTGGCCGCCAAGGCGCTGGGCCCCGACAACGTCTTCGCGTTTCGTCTGCCGTACGCGACGTCGAGCCCGGAGAGCCTGACCGACGCCCGAGCCGCGATCGAGGCCGCGGGCGCGCGAGAGAGGACGATCTCGATCGCGGACGCCGTGGACGGTTACGTCGAGGCCCACGAGCCCGACGCGACGCCGCTCCGCAGGGGCAACGTCGCCGCCCGAACGCGGGCGACCGTCCTGTTCGATCAGGCCGCGAAGCTGAACGCGCTCCCGCTGGGGACCGGAAACAAGAGCGAACGTCTCTTGGGCTACTACACGTGGCACGCCGACGACTCGCCGCCCGTCAACCCGCTGGGCGACCTGTTCAAGACGCAGGTCCGGGCGTTGGCCGAACACTTGGGCGTGCCCCGCGCGATCGTCGAGAAGCCGCCGAGCGCGGACCTGGTTCAGGGCGTCGACGACGAGGACGAGCTGGGCGTCTCCTACCGGGTGGCCGACCCGATCCTGCGCCTGCTGATCGAGGGGCGGAGCCCCGAGTCTCTGGTTCGGTCCGGGTTCCGCGCCGAGGACGTCGACGCCGTCCAGCGACGCCTATCCTCGACGCACTGGAAGCGCGCCCTGCCCACGACGGCGCTACTTTCGACCAGCGGGATCGGCGCGTGGTACCTGCGACCGGTCGACTACTGACCGCATTGTCCCTGGCGTCTTCCAGGTCGGACCTACCCAAGCGCGTACGCGACAGGTAAACTGTGATCACAGCCCGCAGAAGCGTCGCATCGCGGATTCCGTCTCCCGGCGGGGTTGAGCCCTGCGTTCGCGGACGCGCGAACCATGAAAAGGATGCCAGCCGGCGCCCATGTCTCTTGCGAAGCGACCGTAGAACACCGTTCGCCGCCTTGGCGTCTTCGGAGGCGAGTGCCGTCGAGCGGAGGAGCGCCGGAGCGATGGGCGATTCGGCCGAAACCGCCGTTTTCCGACCGGAGTCGGACACGGGCCCGCCGGTGGACCGGGACGAGGCTGGTCCTCCGATTCGCGCGGTGGATCTGTTCTGTGGGGCGGGTGGACTCACACGGGGACTGGAGGAATCGGGAATCGACGTGACGCTGGGCATCGACGCCGCACCCATCTGTCGATACCCCTACACCCACAACAACAGGGCCGCGTTCCTCCTGAAGTCCGTGGAGGAGGTCGCCGCGAACGACTTTCCGACCGCTTTCCACGACGCCCCCTTCCGGATGCTCGCCGGGTGCGCGCCCTGCCAGCCGTTCTCGACCTACAGCCGACCTCGCTCGCGCGCGCCCATCGGTCGTTGGAACCTGCTGGACCACTTCGGTCGGTTGGTGCGGGAAACGAAACCCCATTTCGTGACCATGGAGAACGTCCCGATGCTTGAACGAGAGCGGGTCTTTGCGAACTTCGTGGCGATTCTCGAAGACGAGGGGTTCTCCGTCGCGACCCGCGTGGTGGATTGCGCGGACTACGACGTGCCCCAGAACCGGCGCCGTCTCGTCGTTCTCGCCTCCACTCTGGGGCCGGTCCGTCTAGCGCCTCCGACGACCCCCGGAAGCAGTCGCCGAACGGTCAGATCCGCTATCGGCGACCTTCCGCGCCTTCACGCCGGTCAAGCGTGCAGCGAGGACCCGCTGCACCGGTCTTGCAAACTCTCCCCTCTCAACGTCAGGCGGATCCGCGCTTCGAGGCCAGGGGGAACTTGGCGCGACTGGGACGAGAAGCTGAGGGCGCGATGCCACCGGAGGCCGAGAGGGCGCACCTATTCCAGCGTGTACGGCCGCATGACGTGGGACCAGCCTTCGCCGACGGTGACGACGCAATACTACGGCTTCGGCAACGGCCGCTTCGGACACCCGGAACAGGATCGGGCCATCTCGCTGCGCGAAGGCGCGATTCTGCAGAGCTTCCCCCGCGACTACAGGTTCGTGAAGCCGGGCGATCCGATGTGCCGACGGAAAATCGGCAGTCTGGTGGGTAACGCCGTACCGGTCAATCTCGGATATTCGGTCGGCGCCAGTTTCACGCGTCACGTTCGAGATCGCGGTCGTCCCGGAGGCCCCTCGACGTGACCGGCGCGGACGGCGGAGGCGACGCGACCGTGCGCGGACCGGGCCGGTATCGCATGACGGTCGACCTCAACGTGCTCGATCATCTCGGAATCAACCTCTACAGCAACGTCCCGGCGGTCTTGACCGAGGCCGTCGCCAACGCCTGGGACGCCGACGCCGAGCGGGTGGACATCGACGTGGACCCGGATCACCGGTCGATCGCGATCTCCGACGACGGAGTCGGGATGACCTTCGCGGACCTGAACGAAAAGTACCTCCGCGTGGGCTATAGCCGTCGGCAGGCCGGCGCCGACGGCGGCCGCACGCCCGGCGGACGTCCCGTGATGGGCCGCAAGGGCCTGGGCAAGCTCTCGCTCTTCTCCATCGCGGACCAGATCGAGGTGCAGTCCGCCAAGAACGGCGAACGCCATGGTTTCCGCATCGACGTCGATAAGATCCGTCAGGCTGTGAAGCACCGAGACAACGCCTACTATCCCGAGCCGCTGAAAGAAGACGAAGTCGATGTCGACCAAGGCACTCGCATCGTCCTCAGGGACGTCAAGCGCAAACGTCTGATGCCTGGAATCACCGCCCTTCGAAAGAGGCTTGCGCGGCGTTTTTCGATCATCGGCGAATCCCATGGCTTCACTGTGTTCGTCGCCGGCCGACAGATTACGCTCGATGACCGAGACGACTTGTCCATGATCCAGTTCCTGTGGACCTTCGGAGAATCCGAAATCGATCGGACCGCGATGCCTGCAGTGGTCGAAACGGGCTCTCTTCCGAATGAACTACCGGTAGGAGACGGGTGGGCGATTCGAGGATGGTTGGGCACTGCTCGAAAGCCAAAACAGTTGGACAACAAGCACTCCGGCAATCTCAACGGCATCGTGGTCTTTGCGAGGGGACGTCTCTTTCACGAGAACATCCTCGACAAAATCAACGATGGTCGGCTGTACACGAAATATCTCACCGGACAAATCGAGGCGGAGTTCCTGGATCAGGACGACTGCAGGGACATCGCGACGAGCGACCGACAGCGCATTCAAGAGGGCGAACGCTACGAGGCGTTGCTGGACTTTCTCAGGTGTAGCCTCAATGCCGTCGAGAGCCGATGGACGGAGTGGCGTCGCAGGCACGAGGTTCGAAGAGCGAAAGAGGTGTCTCCCGCGTTGCGGCGCTGGTTTGAAATGCTACCGGCAGGACATCGCGCCGCCGCCGAGGAGTTGATCGCCAAGCTCAGCGCGCTTCCTATGGACGAGGAAGAAGATCGGCGACTTTTGTACCGCCACGGCCTCTTTGCGTTCGAGCGAATGAGGCTCCGGGGATCGGAGGTCGATTTGGTGGACGACCTGGAGAACGTCGACCGATTGCTGGCGCTACTGGCGGACCGAGACGCACTGGAAGCCGCTCTGTATCGGGACATCGTCCGGTCTCGGCTTGAGGTCATTCGTGCGTTTCAGCGCATCGTGGACGAGAACATGGCCGAGAGGGTTCTCCAAGAGTACCTTTTCGGTCATCTTTGGCTGTTGGATACCGCATGGGAGCGAGCCACCGGGAGTGAGCTCATTGAATCGCGTCTCCGGGAAATTGGCGTGGCCGAAGACGCGACCCAGGAGGAGGAACTCGGTCGAGTCGACATTGCGTACCGGACGAACGCCGGAAAGCACATCATCGTCGAGTTGAAACGGGCCCAAAGGAGCATCAAGCTCCTTGACCTCGTAGGGCAGGGTCAGAGATACGTCGACAAGCTGAAGAAAATACTGATCAGGCAAGGAAACAGGTCTCCCAACGTCGAAGTCGTGTTCGTACTCGGCACGCTGGTCGAGGAAATGGAAAACAATCCCAGTCGCTACAAATCCTTGATGGAATCGGTTTCACCGGGCAGTCGGATCGTCTACTACGACACCCTTATCCGAAACGCGAAAGAGGCGTACTCGGAATATTTGCAAGCAAGCAAGGAACTGGATCGGCTCGACCGCATTGTAGACCAACTTTGATCGCCATGGCCCTTTGTTCACCGGCGGCGACGGGCGCTGCGCTTCGTTCGCGGCGAGGGTACCGCGTCTCGGCACGGCTTGGATCTTCGCGACGGCCAAGGCGCGGAACGACGACGGGGGCTTGGTTTTCGAGGAACAACCCGAGGTATCGCGGAAGACACATGGGTCCATGGGCGATCGCGTGAGCGGCGAGACCGATGCTCTTGTGCGCAACGGGATCGACGCCATGCTCGCCGACGCGAAAGTGGGACCTCGCCGACGGATCGAGCGTTCCAGTCGGTCACGGAGCGTGCGACGACACGCGGGCCGGCTGCGCGCCTTGCGATCGTCTGGGGCGACCGATCGCTGCGCTGCAAGCCATGCGTTCGAACGTCGACCCGATCACGGCCAGGACCCGGGTAGGCGCGACCGAAGAGCTCGGCGTCTCGGCGGTGTGCCTGCGGAACGGCGAGGAGGTCTGGCGTGCCGTCCCCGCGACCGCTCGACGACTGGACGGGTGGCGGGGAGGCGGCGTCTGCCCGAACTCGATCAGGGTCTCTCCTCACCCCGTCACGTCCGTTGCTGTGCGAGCAACGACTCGCTCGGCGATCTCGCGACCGACTTCCAGCTCCGCTTGGCGCAACTCCTACGACTGTTGAAGATTGCGCCAGAGCGCCGGCGTCGTTCCAAAGAGCCGACTCAGCCGCAAGGCCGTGTCCGCGCTCACGTTTCGCTCGCCGTCGACGATCGCCGAAATCCGCTCCGCGCCGACCCCCAGCGCCTGCGACAAATCGTCGATGGACAGGCCCAAATCGTCGAGCTCGTCCTTGAGGATCTCTCCCGGATGGACGGGCGTCATTCCGTTTCTCGCCTTCATTTCGTCGTCCCTCCCTGGTCGTCTCCGGTCCCGACTCTTCGCGACGCCCGGTCGTTCGTCCGGCGGGGCCTCCCGAAGAAAGTCGGGGGCGTCTTGCTTCAAGGCCCCGAACGACGTCAAGCTACCAGCCAATGATCGCGTTGTCGCGGTTGAATCCGGCCGAAACGGTCGGTCCGACCCGAAGAACGGAGGGAGCGTGCATCGACCGATGATCGACGTTGTGGTAGCCCTGCGTCGCATTCGGGGGGCTGGCTGGGGGCGGAGACGCCGACGCGGACGCTTCGGTCCCACGCCCGTGTCTCCGCTGTTCGGGGCCGCGCTGGCGTTGTTCGCTGCGGGGTGCGACTCGGCGGAGCAGGGGGCGGCGACCGGAAACGGCGCCGACCTGCCGTTGGAGGCCAACCTGGAGGCGGTCTACGCGCTCGGGGGCGTGGACGCTCCGGATTGGCAACAGTTCGTGGAGGTCTCCCAAGTGCGGTTCGACTGTGCGGGGAATCTCGTCGTTCTCGACAGGCGGGAGACTCGGATCGCGGTCGCCGGGCCCGATGGGCGGCTCCTGCACGTCGTCTCCCAGGCCGGCGACGGACCCGGCGAACTGCGGATGGTCCGCGACATCGAGGTCCTGCAAGACAACCGCTTGGTCGTCAGCGATTTGGGACACCGAGCGTTTCTTCTCTTCGACGAGGGCGGACAGTACGTGGAGCGGTTCCCGTTCGGCGACGGCTCCGCGGACGCGCCGCCGTCCGGGGTCGAGAGCCCGTCGTCGCCGGGAACGTTCGTCTCGAGGGGGCGAGCGCCCAGCGTCCTGGGCGCGCTCTCCGGCGCCCGGCTGCTGACGACGTACGGGGAGCGCGTGTTGGCGATCCACACCCTGGGCGCGGGGGCGTCCGAGCTCTATCGCGCCTACAGCCTTCCGGCCGACGCCGTGGACGGAGACGGCGGCCCGGACGCGGTCGTCGGCTTCGGCGGGATGCAGCTTTCCCTGCCCGGCATGTCCGCAGGAGTCGGGTTCGGTCCCCCGCTGGCGGTGGCGGCGCTTTCGGACGACCGGACGGCGATCGCCGACACGGTGGGGTACCGGGTGAAGATCGTGCGGGAAGACGGCGTGGTCGGCGCCGTGCTCGAGAGGCCGATCGACCCTGTTCCGGTCACTCAAGAGATGCGGGACGCCGCGCGGAAACGCGAGGCGTCCGGGGGCGGCGTCCAGGTGTTCCTCACAGGGGCGGGGGGCGTTTCGGCTTCCGAAGGGGACGCTCTGGCGGCGCGCCTCGCCGAAGCCATGGCCGCGGGGATGAGGTTCGCCTCCCAAGTCCCGGTCGTCTCCGGGGTCGCAGTCGACTCCGAGGACCGAGTCTGGGTCACCCGGACGGGCGACGACGGCGTTTCTCGAGGCCCGGCGGACGTTTTTTCGGCGGACGGCGGTTACGTGGGCACGTTGGCCCCGGGCGATTTCCGAGTCCCGGACGCCTTCGGGCCCGACGGACTGATGGCCTACGTCGAAGTGGACGACATGGACGTTCCGACCGTCCGAGTCGTCCGGCTCGCGGGCCTCGAGTCTGAGCGATGAGGCGAGAGGCGACGCTTGATCGTCCGTGATCGTCCGAAGACCCGCCCCGGAACCGGGTCGGAACGACGACGTGGCGCCGACAGGCCGGATGACGGCCGCCGCAGATCGACTTGGCTGAACGAATCGCGATGAACGGACGACCAGGGGAGGCGAGCGCGCCCCACCCAGGCGCGCTGGACGTGTTCGCCTTTCGGGACGATCTCGTCGCCGAATACGAGCGCTTCTCGCGGAGCTTCACTCGGATCCGAGCCGACGACGTCGCCCGCGTGGTCCACGAGGCCTTCTCCGGGGGGCGTTTCTGTCCGGCCCCGATCGTGCAGCTGAATCCCAACTTCGAGCCCGGCGGATGGATCGACGAACTGGTCGCCGACGGCACACTCCACCCCGAGTGCAGGGAGATCTTCCGGCTCAAGAGTCGAGACGACGAGCGCAGCGCTCCCCTCCAGCTCCATCGGCACCAGACCGACGCCATCGCCATCGCCAAGCGCAACGAGAGCTACGTGCTGACAACGGGCACCGGTTCCGGCAAGTCTCTGGCGTACTTCATTCCCATTGTGGACGACGTGCTGCGGCGCAAACGCGCCGGGAACGGCCGCCAAGGCATCACGGCCATCGTCGTGTACCCGATGAACGCGCTCTGCAACAGTCAGTGCGAGGAGCTCGAGCGGTTCCTGCGCCTCGGTTACGGCGAAGGTCGAGAACCGGTCTCCTTCGCCCGCTACACCGGCCAGGATTCGTACGAGGAGCGGGAACGGATCGCCGCCAACCCGCCCGACATCCTCCTGACCAACTACGTCATGCTCGAGCTGATCATGACGCGGTTCATGGAGACCGACAAGGCAGTGAGGCACCATGCCTCCGGGCTCAAGTTTCTCGTCCTAGACGAGCTCCACACCTATCGCGGCCGACAGGGCGCCGACATTGCGATGCTGGTTCGCCGCGTCCGGCAGCGCTTCAACGACCGGCTGCTCTGCATCGGGACGTCGGCCACCATGGCTTCGGAGGGGTCCGCCAAGTCGAGAAGCGCCTCCGTCGCGCAGGTCGCGAGCCGCTTGTTCGGCGCCGAGGTCCGGCCGGAGAACGTGGTGACCGAGACCCTCCGACCGATGACGAACGGGAACGGAGCCGACGGCGATTCGGCCCTTCGGCGCGCGGTCGAGGCAGGCATCCCGGACGACCCGACGCACCAAGAAATGCAGCGGCATCCAGTGGCCCAATGGGTCGAGCACCGGCTCGGCATGGAACGTCAGGACGGGAAGTTCGCCCGCGTTCGCAGTCCATTGAACATGGACGAAGCCGCCGAGCGTCTCGCGCGCGACACCGGGCTTTCGACCGAAGACTGTCGGTCCTACGTGGCCGAGTTCCTTTTGGCGGCGCACCGCTGCCGGGACCGGGACGGCCGCAGCTTCTTCGCGTTCCGCCTGCACCAGTTCGTCAGCAGCGCATCGGACGTGTACTCGACGCTGGAAGCGCCGGGCGAACGATACCTGACGCTCAACGGGCAACGGTACAAGCCGGGTGATCGAGATCGTCCGCTCTACTCGCTTTGCCTCTGTCGGAGCTGCGGACAAGAATACGTGCCGGTCTGGGCGCACTATCCGGGTGACCAAAATGTGCCCGGGTCCTTCACGCCTCGCGAAATGGCGGAGCGATCCACCGACGAAGATGGACTTCAGTACGGGTATCTGATGCCGGATCCGGAGGGCGTCTTCGACGCGTCAGACCTCGGCGAATACCCCGAGGACTGGCTGGAGCATCGCGCAACGGGCGTCCGACTCAAGTCATCTTTCCGCAACCGCCAGCCGATCAGCCTTCGCGTGAACACACTCGGTGAGGTCGGCGCGGAGGGACTGCTCGTCCACTTCATACCGGGCGCGTTTCGATTCTGTCTCAACCCGGATTGCGACGCCGAGTTCAGCGGACACGTGCGAAAGGAGTTCCCGAAGCTCTCCAGGCTGTCGAGCGAGGGGAGGAGCTCCGCGACCACCATCCTGGCGTTGTCGGCCCTTCGGCACCTCATCGACCACTCGTCGAACGAGCGGACCAAGAAGCTCCTCGCGTTCACCGACAACCGCCAGGACGCGAGCCTGCAGGCCGGCCACTTCAACGACTTCGTGCAGATCCTGCTGTTGCGCGGCGCTCTGCTCGCGGCCATGCGAAGCGCCGATGGCCGGACCCTGACCGACGATGTCCTGACCCGCAGCGCGTTCGACCATCTGCGCCTGGATCCCTGGGACTACGCATCTAGCCCCGTGGTCAAGGGCGTCAAGGCCCGGCGGACGCGCCGGTCGCTGCAGGACGTGCTCGGGTACCGGCTCTACTTCGATCTACAGCGCGGCTGGAGGATCAACAACCCCAACATCGAACAGCTCGGACTGCTGGAGATCGGCTACCGCGGCCTCGAGGAATGCTGCGAGGACGAAGAGGATTGGCGGGGGAGGCATCCGCTCCTCGGCTCGATCCCGCCCCGCCGCAGACTTGCGCTCGCTCGGGATCTCTTGGACCGCATGCGGAGAGATCTCTGCATCAAGACGATCTACCTCGATCCGAATTTTCAGGAGCGGTTGCGCAACCGGAGCTACGGCGATCTCAAGGAGCCGTGGGGGCTTTCCGAAGGCGAGGAGCTGCAAGCCCACCGGTTCATGGTCCCGCGACCTCGCGCCCGGGGGAGGAGGCGCGAACCGGACCTTCGCCATCTCTCGCACCGCTCCGAATTCGGCCGAAAGGTCAAGTCCGCCAAGTTCTGGGGAAGCGACAACCCGCACTACCCCGAGAAGTTCGGCGAAGACGTCTACGAAGCGGTGATCGACGACGTCCTGGGAGCGTTGACCACCCACGGATACGTCGAGCCCTCCGACCTCTCCGGAGCCCGCACTGGGTACCGAGTCGACGCGCAGGCGCTCGAGTGGCGTTTGGCCGAAGAGGGAGGGGCGGAGGACCAAGTCGGCGTGAACGCCTTTTTCAGCGATTTGTACCGCAACGTCGCGGACCAGTTGGGCTCGAAGCGCGCTCCCTATCACCGCCTGGAGGCGAGGGAGCACACGGCGCAAGTCGACGCAGCGGATCGCGAGGCGCGGGAACGGCGTTTTCGCAAGGGCATGGACTCGTCGGGCGGCTCCCCGGGCCTCCCCGTGCTCTTCTGCTCGCCCACCATGGAACTGGGCGTGGACATCGCGACCCTGAACGCGGTCTACATGCGGAACGTTCCGCCCACGCCGGCCAACTACGCTCAGCGCAGCGGGCGCGCGGGTCGCAGCGGGCAACCCGCGCTCGTGGTCACGTATTGCGGGGCCACGTCGCCGCACGACCAGTACTTCTTCTCCAATCCGACCCGGATGGTCGCAGGCGCGGTCAATCCACCCAGCATCGATCTCGCCAACGAAGACCTGCTCCGCAGCCACCTGCAGGCGGTCTGGCTAGCGGAAACAGGCGTGCAGCTCGGCCCCTCCGTTCGCGACGTTCTCGATTTGCGGCGGCTCGACGACTTGCCCGTCATTGCCGAAACGGCGGACCAAGTCCAATCCGAAGCCACTAGGAAGAGAGCGGCGAAACGTGCCCTCGGGATCATCGAGTCCATCGAGTCCGACCTCTCCCGAGAGACGGCTCCATGGTACACGGAGACGTGGGTCGAGAGCGCGATCAACTCGGCGAAGCTGCGGTTCGACGGCTCCTTCGACCGCTGGCGCTCGCTCTATCGCGCGACGGCGAGCCAGATCGAACTCGCCAACCGCGTCATCGGTAACGCCGCCGCGACAGAAAAGGAGCGGCGGGACGCCAAGAAGCGCCACGACGAGGCGTTCGCCCAGCAGAACCTGCTCCTGGGCAACCAACAGACGATGAACTCCGACTTCTATACCTACAGGTATCTGGCCGCCGAGGGGTTCCTGCCGGGCTACAACTTCCCGCGGCTCCCGCTCTTGGCGTTCATTCCAGGTCGCCGAAAGGGAATCGAGCGGGGGTCCGTCCTGAGCCGACCTCGGTTCTTGGGGCTGACGGAGTTCGGTCCCCAGTCGATCATCTACTACGAAGGAAGCACCTACAGGGTTCGACGCACGATCTTCACGCTCGGCGAGGAGCGAGCGGCCTCCGTGACGGCCGATCTGCCGGTGCAGGCCGCCCGGATCTGCCCCGAGTGCGGGTACGGTCACTTCGGCGACCAGAGCGAGGTCGAGCGTTGCGCGAACTGCGGGGCGTCTCTCGGCCACGGGCGCTTGATACCCAACCTCCATCGGATCGAGCAAGTCTCGACTCGCAGGGCGCACCGCATCACGTCGGACGAGGAGGAACGCCAACGTCAAGGCTACGAGATGATCACCGCGTTTCGGTTCGGCGAACGGAACGGGCGAACGCGCGCGACCGAAAAGACCGTCGTCGGCAGGGACGGGGACAGCCTGCTCACGCTCAAATACGGTCCTGCGGCCACTTTGTGGCGCGTCAACCTTGGGTGGAGTCGGCGCACGGAGAAGTCCGTCTACGGGTTCAGCGTCGACGTCGCCACGGGCGAGTGGACCCGGGATTCGCAAGCGCCGACGGACGCGGAAGACGACCGCGTCGGCAAGGGCAAGAACGTGCGTCGCGTCACGCCCTTCGTCACGGACACGCGCAATGCGCTAATTCTGCAGCCCGAGGTGGATCTGTCCGAATCGGCCATGGTTTCGTTGCAGTACGCCCTCAAGCGTGGCATCGAGCACGAGTTCCAGGTCGAGGAAACCGAACTGGCCGCCGAGCCGCTCCCCGACCGGGACCGCCGCCGGGCGATTCTCTTCTACGAAGCGGCGGAAGGGGGGGCGGGGGTGCTGACGCGCTTGGCGAGCGATCCCGGCGCAATGGCGCTGATCGCTCGCAGGGCGATCGATGTGTGCCACTTCGATTCGAAGTCGGGGAACTGGGAGGATTTGGCCGACCTGGTCAACCGCAACGACGAATGCGAAGCCGGTTGCTACCGGTGTCTACTCAGCTACTACAACCAGCCCGACCACAAGCTGATCGATCGACGCAACGAGCAGTTCCTCGACCTGCTCTGCCGACTCGCGCACGGAACGACTGCGTTCCATCGACGCGCGAACGGAACCAACGGACAAGATGGTCCCCACGTGATGCCGCTTCCGCCCCTTACCCCGCTTGAGAGCGAGTGGCTGAAGTTCATCCGGGTGGGCGGATACCGACGACCTGACAAGGTGCAGGCGTATCTGGCGGAATTCAAGACTCGGCCGGACTTCGCGTACAGCGACTTCCAGGCAGCGGTCTTCATCGACGGCGATCATCACCGCAAGCCCTGGCAGGCAGCGAAGGACGCCGAGATCACGCGTCGACTCGAGGCTGCAGGGTACACCGTCGTCCGCTTCGGAACCGAACGGAGCGAATGGCTGGACATCGTGCGCAGGTTCGCGTGGATCTTCGGTCCTGGCGCGGGCGGGCGGGGCGGCGAGCGGTGAGCGCTCCCGAACCCGCGTTCAAGACGGGCAACATCGTTCGAGCCCGGGGCCGCGAGTGGGTGGTGCTTCCCGAGACGCGGTCCCGCGTGTTGCGGCTGCGACCGCTCGGCGGCGCCGAGCACGATGCGACGCTCATCTTTCTGCCTCTCGAGCCGGAACAGCCAGTACCGGCGAGCTTCGACCCTCCCGACCCCGACGAGCCCGGCTCGCTGGCGGCGGCCCTCCTTCTACGCGACGCTCTCCGTCTGAAGCTGAGAGCCGGCGCTGGCCCGTTTCGCAGCTTCGGCAATCTCAACGTCGAGCCCCGCGTCTACCAGCTCGTCCCCTTGCTGATGGCGCTGAAACTGGATCCGGTTCGTCTCTTGGTGGCCGACGACGTCGGCGTCGGAAAAACGATCGAGGCCGGCCTGGTCGCCCGGGAACTGCTCGACCGCGGCGAGATCCAGCGGACCGTCGTGATTTGCCCGCCGCACCTGTGCGAGCAGTGGCAGGCCGAGCTCGGCGAGAAGTTCGACATCCGGGCCGAGGTGGTCCGCACGGGCACGGTCACGCGCCTCGAGCGCCGCCTGCGGCCCGACGAGTCGCTGTTCGAGGCCTATCCCCACACCATCGTCTCGCTCGACTACATCAAGTCGGATCGGCGGCGCGACGATTTCCTGCGGACGTGTCCCGAGTTCGTGATCGTCGACGAGGCGCACACCTGCGTGCGAGCGAACACGAACACCCGCCACCAGCGCTACCAACTGCTTCGCGGACTGGCCCGGAGCAAGCCGCGGCGTGGACTGGTGCTGCTCACCGCCACACCGCATTCGGGAGACGACGTCGCCTTCCACAATCTCCTCGGCTTGCTGAACCCGAAGTTCGCGCAACTGGCTGGAATGCCGAAGGGGGACGCTCGGCGCGCGCTTCGCGACGAGCTCGCCCTGCATTTCGTGCAGCGGCGGCGCGGGGACATCGAGGAGTGGAAGGACGACACGAGCTTTCCGGTGCGCGAGAGCAGGGAAGCCACCTACCGACTCACAGGCGAGTGGGGCCGACTGGTCCAGCGCGTGCTCGCCTACGCGAGGGGGATGGTGCGGCGTTCGGAGGGGGGAACCAAGCTCGAGCAGCGCATGTCGTGGTGGGCGGCCCTCGCGTTGCTGCGGTGCGTGTCTTCGAGTCCGGCCGCCGCGTCTCTCGCGCTCAGGACCCGCCTGGAAGCGACCAAGGGAGAGACCGAGGAACACCGGATCGCCGCCCTGGACTTGGCGGGACGCGAGGAGGTCATGGACGCGCACGCCGAAGACTCGTTCATGCTCGCCGACAGGCTGCCGGCGGGCGCCGTGGACGATCCCGAGGGGGACGAGATCCTCCGGAAGCTGATCGAGCGGGCCGACGCGCTCCGCGGTCCTGACAACGACCCCAAGCTGAAGGTGCTGATCCGCGAAGTCCGACGGTTGGTCGCGGACGGATTCGCTCCGGTGGTCTTCTGTCGCTTCGTTTCCACGGCGCATTACGTGGGTCGCCGGCTACGGGACGCCCTCCCTCGCAAGGGGCGGCGACGCGCTCACGTCCTGGTGGTGACCGGAGAGCTCACGCCGGAGCAACGGGAGGAGCGGGTCGACGCCCTCGGCGAACTGGGCGACGGCGAGACTCCGGTTCTCGTGGCGACCGACTGTTTGTCGGAAGGGGTCAATCTCCAGAGTCACTTCGATGCGGTGGTCCACTACGACCTGACGTGGAATCCGACGCGGCACGAACAACGCGAAGGTCGATCCGATCGGTTCGGCCAGCCCTCCCGGACGGTTCGCGCGCTGACGATCTACGGTCGCAACAATCCGGTCGACGGCGCCGTGCTTCGGGTCATCGTCCGCAAGGCCGAGAAGATCCGCAAGGAACTCGGCGTCCTGGTGCCGCTGCCCTCGGACAACGAGAAGGTCGTGGACGCGATCATGCGAACCGTGCTCCTTCATGCGGGGACCGATTCCTGGGAGCTTCAGGGAGAGCTCGAACTGGACCAGGTGGAAGCTCGGGTGGACGCCGCCTGGCAGAAGGCCAAGGCCACTGCGTCGCGCACGATCTTCTCTCAGTCGAGGCTCTCGCCCGGGGACGTCTGGCCGGAATGGGAGAAGGCCGTTTCCGTCCTTGGAGGTCAGGACGACGTCCAGCGATTCGTTCGCGTCGCCGCCGAACGCCTCGAGGCCCCGCTGCACCGGCGCGACGATCGGTGGCGCTTCCCCGTGCGCCACCTTCCGGGTCCGCTACGCGAGCGACTGGCTTCGATCGGGGTGCCCAATGCGGTCAACCTCGCGTTCAGCCCGGGCGCCGAGGGAGGCTCCACGTTCGTGCACCGCGCCCATCCCATCGTTTCCGTGCTCGCGGACTACGTCGCCGAACGCTCTCTCGATGCGGACGCGTCGGACGTCGGCGCGCGTGCGTCCGCCGCGTTCACGGACAAGGTCCAAGTTCGGACGGTCGTCTACCTGCTGCGTCTTCGGAGCCACCTCCGCGTCGAGCGCCGCGAAGCGAACGGGAACGCGCCGCAGTCGTTGCTCGCCGAAGAGTGCCTGGCAGCGGCGATTCGAGGCAACGACGGATCGCTGGAGCCCCTCGCCGACCTGGAAACGGTGTCTCTCCTGTCGGCGGAACCGGGTCGCAACATGGCGGATGGTCAGAAGACGCATCTGGTTCGGCAGGCGGTCGAGGCACTGCCCGCGCTCGAACCGGCGTTCGAACGGCTGGCCAGCCAGCGGGCCAGGGAGTTGCTGGCCGATCACCGGCGGATTCGGGACGCCGGCGAGACGAAAGGCGAACGCTACAGCGTGACTCCGGCGCTGCCGTGCGACGTGATCGGCGTGTGCGTGCTCCTTCCCATGGTCGAGATCTGACCGTGGCCCGGGCGAGAGGCGACAGCGGATTCACCTCGATCAGGGTCCAGGGCGGGATCCTGCCGCCGGACTTCCTTGCCGAGGTGGCCGCGCTCGAGGCGCCCGGGCAGTCCGGCGCCGACTACGATCTCACCAAATCGCTTTCGATCAAGGACGAGATCGCCAGATACTGGCGGATGGGGAACGACTGGTACGGGCGGTACAAGGCGCGTCGGCGACGGCGAGACCTCGAGGCGTCGAGGATCGGCGTCGACGACTGGCTCGTGCCCTTCACGAGTCGCCTTCTCGGGTTCGAGGACCTGCACGGGACAAGCGGCGGCGTCGCGCTGGAGGGTCGCCGATTCGATCTCACGCACCGCGCATGCGGCGGATCCGTGCCGTTGCTCCTCGTGACTCGCGACTACGATCTCGACAGGGCGCATCTCCGATTCGGCGGCAACGAGCGCCGGGTCGCCCCGCACTCCGTCATGCAGGAGTACCTCAACGCGGAGGCCGGTGCGCTGTGGGGACTGGTCTCCAACGGATCGAAGTTCCGGATCGTCAGGGACAACCCGAGCCTTGCGGGTCCCGCCTACATCGAGGCCGACCTCGATCAGCTGTTCCAAGAAGAGCTGTATTCCGACTTCGCAGCGCTTTGGCTCGCCACCCACGCGAGCAGGTTCAGGTCTCCGGACGGGACGCCGTCCAACTGCATCATGGAAACATGGAGGACCAAGGCGCACGAGACCGGCGAACGGGCGCGGGACAAGCTCCGCGACGGCGTGACGGCGGCGCTCCGCAATCTCGGGAACGGCTTCCTGGAACATCCCGCGAACGCGGCGCTCCGCGAAAAGCTCACCGACGGTGCGCTGACCACCGAGGGGTACTTCCGCCAGTTGCTCCGGGTCGTGTACCGCATGCTGTTCCTGTTCAAGGCCGAGGAGCGCGATCTGCTCCATGTCCCGGAAGCCACGGACGCCATGCGCGCTCTGTACGAGGGCGGGTATGCGATCACGCGGCTCCGTGAACGGGCCCTGCGCCGCCGCCACTACGACCGGAAGTCCGACCTCTGGATGGGGCTTCGAGTCACGTTCGGGGCCCTCGCGAACGGAGCGCCCGATCTGGGCCTTCCTGGTCTTGGCGGCCTGTACCGAGCTGGCCAGTGTCCAGACCTCGACGGCGCGTGGATTCGGAACCGGAGTCTGCTCGAAGCCGTCCGCAACCTCTCCTACTTGCCGTCGCGGTCCAAGGAACGAATGGCCCACGTCAATTTCCGGGACATGGACACCGAGGAACTGGGCTCCGTCTACGAGAGTCTTCTCGATCTGCACCCATCCATCGACGTGCACGCGTCGCCGTGGCGCTTCTCGTTCGTCGGAGACGCGGATCGCCGTCCGGGCAAGGGCAAGGGTGTGGACCGGAAGACGAGCGGATCCTACTACACACCCCCAAGTCTGGCTGGCGAGCTCGTAAGGACGACGCTCGATCCCGTGATCGAGCGGGTAGTCAAGGAAAACCCCGAGGATCCCCGCGCGGCGGTCCTCGGTCTCCGCATCCTCGATCCAGCCTGCGGGTCGGGTCATTTTCTGCTCGCGGCGGCGCGTCGGCTCGCCACGGAGATGGTACGCGTCGAAGTCGGCGACGACGTCCACGACGACGCCCGGCACCGGCACGCGCTCCGGGAAGTCGTAAGGCAATGCGTCTACGGGGTCGACCGAAACCCGCTTGCGACGGAGCTTTGCAAGACCGCACTGTGGATCGAGACGCACGAACCGGGCAAGCCGTTGACGTTCCTCGATGCACATATCGTTCTCGGCGACAGTATCGTCGGCGTCTTCGACCCGAAAATCCTCACCGAAGAGATTCCGGCGGGGGCCTACAAGCCTCTTTCAGGGGATCACAAGGAGGTGTGCACGGACCTCCGAAAGAGGAACCGTCAGGATTCCCAACGGGATTTCTTTGACGACGTAGCGGCGAACGAGGTGGCGACCGCCCGCATAGACCTCGATATGATGCCCGACGACACTCTGGAAGAGGTAAGGCGGAAGGAAATGGCATGGATGGAGGCGCGCAGGGATGTGACTCGCAAACGAGAAGCGCTCAAGGCAAATCTGTTCGTTGGCGCCTTTTTTGCGGACAAGACAATCGATTCCGTCGAAACCGTGCCGCTCTCACGCGACATCCGAGACTTGAGTTCCGCCTCCAGTGCGATTCGGCGAGGAGCGGTACAGGTTGCTGGAAAATTGGCGATCCGACACCGGTTCTTGCATTGGCATCTCGCATTTCCAGAGATCATGCGAAACGACGGGTTCGACGTCGTCCTGGCCAACCCGCCCTGGGAGAGGATAAAACTCCAAGAAAAGGAGTTCTTCGGCGCTCGTTCTCCGAGGATTGCCAACGCAAGGACTAAGGCGGTACGCAACCGACTCATTCAGCGCTTGAATCGGGACGACGCGACAGAGGCGGAAAAGGGCCTCTTCCGTGCGTTCGTGAACGCCAAGCGCACTGCGGAGGCAACCAGTCAGTTCGTGCGAACCGGAGGTCGGTTTCCGCTCACCGGCGTCGGTGATGTGAACACATATGCAGTTCTTGCGGAATTGTGCCTTCAACTCGTGAACCCGCGTGGACGCGCTGGGATGGTAGTGCCCACAGGGATCTCCACGGATTACTCGACGAGGAAGTTCTTCCAGCATATCGTGGATGGACAACGACTCTCCACGCTTTACGATTTTGAGAATCGAGGGGGCGTATTTCCTGGAGTGCATCGTTCCACGAAATTCTGTCTTCTCACGCTTGCCGGGAGCGATAATCCAGTCGCTGAGGCCGAGTTCGCGTTCTTCCTGCAGAGGGTGGATCACCTCAAGGAACGGGAACGTCGGTATACGTTGTCGCGGGGAGATTTCAGGTTGTTCAACCCCAATACACGAACCTGCCCGATCTTTCGCACTCGTAACGATATGGACATTGTACGAAAGATGCACCAGCGTGCAGGAGTCCTCTGGCGAGATGCCAATCAATCACGTTCCGGGCACAACCCTTGGGGTTTGAGGTTCTCCAGGATGTTTGATATGTCTGGTGACTCTGACCTATTTATGACACAAGCGCAGTTGGAGGATCGAGGCTGGACACTTGATGGCAACGTGTACAAAAAAGAAGACACAGCGGAATGCTATGTACCTCTTTACGAGGCGAAGATGTTCCACCAGTTTGATCACAGATTCAGGACATTCGATGGGGTTTCCGAAAACAAGATTCGCAATGGCGGAGGCCGGCTTATGACGCATGAAGAAAAGGAAAGTTCAGTGTCGGTGGCCATCCCACGCTACTGGGTACCGATCTCAGAGGTTGGAAGGAGATTGGGGCTGCCACTTGACACAGTTGGCGAATTTGGCGAATTATTAGGAATTTGTCGGACGGCTCGCGACGGACGGCTCGCGACGGACGGCTCGCGACGGACGGCTCGCGACGGACGGCTCGCGACGGACGGCTCGCGACGGACGGCTCGCGACGGACGGCTCGCGACGGACGGCTCGCGACGGACGGCTCGCGACGGACGGCTCGCGACGGACGGCTCGCGCTTCGACTCGTCGCACGAGCCACCGATTGTCGGACGACGATCTGTACTCCACTCGCAGCCGTGTCGGCGGTTGGCCACAAGGCAGTCACCATTTGCACAGAGCAAATCGTCAAGGACCAGGAGTGTTGAGGTTGATCACAAACGCTACCAATCAAAGAACACTGGTCGCTTCCATCATGCCATCAATAGGAGCGGTTGGTCACAAAGCGGTAACGATGCGAATCGTAGATGGCAGCTGCCCTTTAGAAAGACCACGCGTTCGACTGACGAACGAACCAGTATCGCATCTGTCGTTCCGAGCGTCGGAATGAGCGACAAGGCCCCTTTGGTTTCATCTCCGACGACTCCCAATAGACTTGTGTTGCTGGTATCCAATCTGAATAGTATCGTACTGGATTTTGCAGCACGCACGGCGGTCGGTGGCACGGATCTCAGCTATTTCATCATCAAACAGCTTCCCGTCTTTTCTCCGAGAGCTTTTGCGGCTGAGTTCAAGCCAGGCGTTTCCTACGCAGATATGGTTGAGGTCGCGGCGCTCGAACTTGTTTACACGGCCGAAGAGATGCAGTGGTTCGCCCGTGATGTCGGATACGATGGACCACCCTTCAGGTGGGATGAAGAACGGCGACATCGGTTACGGTCTGAAATTGATGGTATATTTGCACATATGTACGGACTCGATCATTCCGAGCTCGAGTGGATACTAGATGCGCCGCCGCCGAGTTCATCCTTTCCGACCCTAAAGAAAAATGAGTTGAAGAGCTTCGGAGAGTACCGTACGCGCCGACTTGTGCTCGCTGCGTTCGAGTCTATAAAGCGTGGAGAAGTTCCTCCCCTCATCCGTGGACTTATTTCCGATTTCGGAGTCGCTCGAATTCAATAGTTCCTGTCCGTAAATTCGCAAATTTCTGCCGTGATTGGCGATAGAGCGGCGAGTCGATGGAAGTTCGGGTGGATTTTCGCGCCCGGATCGGTTACCTTTGGGGTATTCGGTTGTCATCTATCCTCATTTGCGCCAGCGGCTTCCATCGCGCCGAAGGAGATCGTCGATGCGGGCGAAACGCACCCGCCAGGGCAACCTTTTCGGGACCGAGTACCCCGACCACAAGCTGGGGAGGCTACTGGGCGACATGTCCAAGCAGCTCGACGCCCACCCCGAGTTCCTCGAGTGGATCGCGGCGGACGTGAACGGGGACGAGACGTCCGCGCGGGGGAGGGCCGGGCTGACCTGCGAGACGATCCTGCGGTGCGGGACCCTGCTGCAGTTGATGCAGTGGACGTACAGGGACCTCGAGTACCACCTGCTCGACTCGAGCGCGGCGAAGCGGTTCGCTCGGGTCGATCCCTTGGCGCCTCCGAAGCGTTCCGCCTTGAATCGGCGCGTCGGCGCCGTTCGCGCCGAGACGTGGGAGCGGATCAACCGGACGCTGTTGGGCAGGGCGCGCGACGAGAAGATCGAGGATGGCCGGACGGTGCGCATCGACAGCACGGTGATGGAGGCGCACATCCTTCCTCCGAGCGACAGCGCGCTGTTGTCGGGTTCGGTGCGCGTGCTCTCGCGGCTTCTGGCTTGGGCGCGAAAGGAGCTGGGGAGCGACGCGTTCGAGTTCCACAATCACATGCGGGCGGCGAAGCGCAGGGCGCTGGCGATCCGCAAGGCGCGTGGACGCAAGCGAGTGAAGCTGTATCGGGAGCTGCTGAAGACGACGCGGCGGACGATGGGATACGCGGACGGCGCGCTCGAGGCGACGGCGGGGCGCGAAGAGGAGTGGCTGGCGAAGTGGAGGGCGGAGGTGGAGCGCTTCCGGGACCTGGCCGAAAAGGTTGTGTCGCAAACGGTTCGGCGGGTGTTGGATGGAGAGGCGGTGCCGGCGTCGGAGAAGGTGGTGAGCCTGTTCGAGGAGCACACGGACATCATCAAGAAGGGTGGGCGCAAGGTGCAGTACGGACACAAGCTGAACCTGGCGAGCGGGAAGAGCGGCTTGGTGTTCGACGTGGTGATCGAGGACGGCAATCCGGCGGACAGTGCGCGGTGCGTGGCGATGATCGAGAGGAACATCGAGATCTACGGGGTGGCGCCGAAGCAGGTGGCGTGCGACGGCGGCTACGCGAGCAAGCGCAATGTGGCGGAAGCGAAGGAGCTGGGAGTGGAGGACATGGTCTTCCACAAGCGGAGGGGGCTTGCGGTGGAGGACATGGCGTCGTCGCCGCGGGTGTACAAGAGGTTGGTGTGCTTCCGGGCTGGGATGGAGGCGGTGATCTCGTACCTGAAGCGGTGCTTCGGGCTGAGTCGATGCACGTGGCGCGGGCTGGAGCGCTTCCGGGCGTACGCGTGGTCGGCGGTGATGGCGCACAACCTGAAGCGGCTCGCGGGGCACCGGCTGCGACTGAATCCGGCCTGAGCGGGCCGACCGAAGCGCGGATCGCCCGGGTTGGCCCCGGGACCAGTGGGAGAGGTGTCTCCTGGGGGCGCCGAAGGCGCTCTGAACTGGCCAAGATCGGTGGATCATCGGATCTTTGGGCGGTGCGAGTCGTCGCTGCGGCGCACTTTATGCGAATGAAAACCGAACATCATCGTCGGTCGCGGTCGGCTTCGGCTCGCTCAAACCGATAAAACGGACGAAAACTCAATAGGACGCGACATCGCAATCTCTCCGTTTTCGGATCCGATATCCGTCGACAATTGACAAAGACGATAGAAAAACGGACCGATACGATATCAATGGGGTATTAAAATCGATTTGGCAATTGTACAGTCAATTGCCATCAGCATGTCCGTATACCACCCCAGCCAACTCCAGGAGCGGCCCCGGCGCCACCTCGTGCCCGCCCGAGAACTCCAGCGCGCGCACGGACACCCCCAGCTCGTCCAGCAGCGCCTCCTGCTTCGCCTCTTCGCGCCGGTCCCGGTAGCGGTCGGACCTGCCGCGCACGAAAGTCACCCGCACGCCCTCCAGCCCCGCAGCGAGGGCGTCCGGCCCGAGGTCGGTCGCGAGACCGCCTCCCCAGAGCACGAGCTCGCGCACGGCCACGCGACCCAGGACGACCCAACGGCACGCCGTGTGCGCGCCCTGCGAGAACCCGAGCGCGATTCGGCGGCCGACGCCGGGGCCGTCGACGTCGGCGGCCAGCGCGTCCAGGTATTCGACGTAGTCCGCGATCTCGCCGTCGCGCTCCTCGCGCGTCATCCAGCTGGCGCCCACGCGATGCTCGCGCCCGTGCAGGCCCGGACTCGGATCCACGTAGAAGCGCGAGAGCGCTTCGGGCGCCACGACGAGTCGACCCGGCGCGTCCAGGACCTCGAACCGACGCACGAAGCGACGGGCCGCCTGCCGGTAGCCGTGAAGCGCGAACCAGACTACCCGCGCGCTGCCGCCCGGGTCCCCGAGGAGGTAGTAGCGCGCCGTGCGCAGGACGCGCACGCGGCGCACCGAGAGCCGTCTGTCTCCTTGGGTCGTCATCGCTCGACCTCCCGGAGCCGTCGGCCCGCGATGCGGCGTCGCATGGAAGCCAGAGCCGGCAGGGGCGTGAGCTCCTCGTCCACGATCCGGGCCAGCTCCTCCTCGTCGCGCCAACGCGCCTCCAAATCGGCGACCTTCGTCGCCAGCGCGGCTCGCTCGCTCTCGTGATGCAGAGCGATTTCGAGCGCCACGCCGCCGGTGCGACCCACGCGGCCCAGGTGCGTGCGCCGACGGAGGATCCTCGAGGCGAGCCTGTCGGGGCCGCCGCCGACCTCGATCAGCCGAGCCGCCCCCTCGACCCGCGCAGCGGAGGCCCCGGCGAAGTGCCGGTAGGCGAGGACGCGCATGAGCGCGCGCTCGGCCTCGGCGCCCCGGAGCGTCGCGCCGCCCAGGCGATTCCGGCAGGCGGGGCAGGGGATTCGGATCGAGAGGCCTTCGTCCTCCGTCGCCTGCAGAACGAGGCTCCTGCGCGCCGCGAAGCGAAGCTCCTCGACGACTTCGCCGCACTCCGGGCACGGCACGCGCCCCTTCCACGCCGAGCCGCCGAAGCGCAGCCAGCGCGCGCCGCCGGCGACGACGCCGGGCGCGTGATTCCACGCGAGCCAGGCGGCCACGAAGCTGAACCCTCCGGCCAAGGCCGATCCCAGGGCGAACCCGACGGCGCCCGCGCCGCCGGCGGCGGAGAGCTTCCTGAACCGCTCGCGGCGGCGGCGAAGCGCGCGGCCGTAGCGCCACCAGGCCTCCTCGCGCAGATCCGCCCGGCCGATGCGAAGGACCTCGAGCGGCGGCGAGCCGTACAAGGCCACCCGGTCCGTCCGCGCCAGCGGTCGGGCGCCGCCTTGGACCCGCCTCTCGAGCGCCTCGATCGTCTCCCAGCGCGACTCGATCGGGACCAGCGACCACCGCCCGCACGAAGGGCAGACGATCCAGAGGCGGCCGCGCTCGGGGTCGTAGGCCACCTGGCGACCCCGGGGCAGAAGCTCCAGCGCGCGGTTCGGCGGAAAGTCCGCGCCGCATACGAGGCACCGTCGGTACATGCCGCCCATCGCCCGAGTCGTGTATCGTGAAGGTGTCCGAAAGCTACACCGTCCAAGAGCCGGAGCGCCGTCCGTGCTGGTCGTCATCGACAACTACGACTCCTTCACCTGGAACCTGGTCCAGATCCTGGGCGAGCTGGGCGGCGACCCCCAGGTGTTCCGCAACGACGCCGTGACGGTCGACGAGCTCGAGAGCGCCGGCGCGACGCGCCTCGTCGTCTCGCCCGGGCCGCGCGCGCCCAAGGACGCGGGCGTCAGCGTGGCGGCGATTCGCGCGCTGGGACCGACGACGCCCACGCTGGGCGTCTGCCTGGGCCACCAGGCGGTCGGCGAAGCCTACGGCGGCCGCACGGTGCGCGCGCGGCGGACCGTGCACGGAAAGACGGGCCGGGTCGCGCACCGGGGCGACGCGCTCTTCGCCGGCATCGACTCTCCCCTCGAGGTCGCTCGCTACCATTCGCTGGTGACGGCCAGTCCGCTGCCGCCCGGTCTTCGCGCGATCGCCTGGAGCGACGACGAGGACGACAAGGGGGAGATCCAGGCCGTGCGGCACGAGCGGGACCCCGTGTGGGGCGTGCAATTCCATCCCGAATCGTGGTTCACCGAAGGCGGCCGACGACTCTTGCGGAACTTCCTGGGCCCCCTGGACGGCGCGGCCGAATAGGGTCGCTTCCGACCCGGCGGCGCCGCCCGAAGCCGAACGGCGGCCCGCCTTGTTCGAGGCGCGCCGGGCGGGTAGGTTTCGGTCCGTGAACGACACGGCCCCTCCGGTTCGGCGCGCCCGAGCGTCGGCGTCGCCTTGAGCCCCGCGCTGGGCGTGATCCCCGCGCGCATCGGGTCGACGCGCCTGCCGCGCAAGCCCCTGCAGCCGCTGTTGGGCAAGCCGCTGATTCTCTGGGTGTGGGAGCGGGCCCGGCGCATGGACGTCCTCGACCGGCTCGTCGTCGCGACGGACTCGAGCGAGATCGCGCGCGTGTGTCGACGCGCCGGCGCCGAAGTCGCGCGGACGTCGCCCGAGCACGCCACGGGCAGCGACCGCGTCTGGGAGGTCGCCCGCGCGAGCGACGCGCTCTACGACGTCGTCGTGAACGTCCAGGGCGACGAACCGCTGATCGAGCCGGAGTGCGTCGCCGCCGCCGTCCGTATGGTCGAAGCGGGGTTCGACGCGGGCACCTGCGCCGCGCCCATCGACGATCCGACCGAGCTCGACGACCCGTCCGTGGTGAAGGTCGTGCGCACCGCGTCGGGGCGGGCGTTGTACTTTTCGAGGGCCGAGATCCCGCACCGCCGTCCAGGGACCGAGGCCGGCCGCGCCCGACCTCGCCTGCGCCACGTCGGCGTCTACGCGTACCGGCGCCGCGCGCTCGAGCGGTGGGTCGGCCTCGGTCCGTCGGCGCTCGAGGAAGAGGAGGGGCTGGAGCAGTTGCGCGCGCTCGAGCACGGCATGCGGATCGGCGTGGCCGTCGTGGCGAGCGCGGCGGCCGGCGTCGACACGCCCGCCGACCTGCGGCGCGTCGAGCGGCGCCTGCGGGCGCGCCGCGAGCGCGAACCCTCGAAACGAAACCAGGAGGAGTAGGTGGCGGACAAGCCGAGTCCAGCGGGATCCGACCGCACGCGCTACGTCTTCGTCACCGGCGGGGTCGTGTCGTCGCTGGGCAAGGGCATCGCCGCCGCGTCGCTGGGCGTGCTGCTCAAGGAGCGCGGGCTCGCCGTGACGCTCCAGAAGCTCGACCCCTACATCAACGTCGACCCGGGCACCCTGTCGCCGCTGCAGCACGGCGAAGTCTTCGTCACCGAGGACGGCGCCGAGACGGACCTCGATCTCGGTCACTACGAACGCTTCGTCGACGCCAACCTGTCGCAGGACAACAACACGACGACGGGACGCATCTATCGCTCCGTCATCGACCGCGAGCGCCGGGGCGACTACCTGGGCCGAACCGTGCAGGTGATTCCCCACATCACCGAGGAGATCAAGGACTCGGTGCGGGTCCTGGCCGACGGCCACGACGTCGTGATCTCCGAGGTCGGGGGCACGGTGGGCGACATCGAGAGCCTGCCGTTTCTCGAGGCCATCCGCCAGTTCCGCCAGGAGGTCGGGTCGCGGGCCCTGCACGTGCACCTGACGCTGATTCCGTTCATCGCGGCGGCCGGCGAGCTCAAGACGAAGCCCACGCAGCACTCGGTGCGCGAGCTCATGCAGACCGGGATCCAGCCCGAAGTGCTCGTGTGCCGCGCGGAGCGCCCGCTCGACGAGGAGATCAAGGGCAAGATCGCGAGCTTCACGAACGTCGATCCCGCCGGCGTGATCGAGGCGCGCGACGTCGAGACGATCCACGAGGTGCCGCTCGAGTTCCGTCGCCAGCGGCTCGACGACTTCGTGCTCTCGCGCCTGGACCTCGAGGCGAAGGCGCCCAACCTCGAGCCCTGGACCGGCATCGTCGGCCGCATCAAGGCGCCCGCGAAGGGCCCGGTGCGGATCGCCGTCGTCGGCAAGTACACCGAACTCGTCGACGCCTACAAGTCGATCGAGCAGGCGCTGATCCACGGCGGCGCCGCCCTCGACGCGCGCGTCGAGGTCGACTGGGTCGGGTGCGAACGGCTCGAGGAGGACCTCGACGCGGACTTCCTGGCCGAGCGCCACGGCCTGCTGGTCCCGGGCGGGTTCGGGATCCGCGGCGTCGAAGGGATGATCGAGGCGATCCGGTGGGCGCGCGAGAACGACCTTCCGTTCCTCGGCATCTGTCTGGGGCTGCAGTGCGCGGTGATCGAGGTCGCCCGCACCGTGCGCGGACTCGAGAAGGCGCACTCGTTCGAGTTCGACCCCGCGACGCCGCACCCGGTGATCTGTCTGATGGACGAGCAGCGCAACGTCACGACGAAGGGCGGCACGATGAGGCTGGGCGCCTACGAGGCGGTGCTCGCGCCGGGCTCGCGGGCGGCCGAGATCTACGGCGCGTCCGAGATCTCCGAGCGCCATCGCCATCGCTACGAGGTCAACAACGACTACCGGGCCGAGCTGCGGGCCGGCGGCCTGAGGATCTCGGCGACCTCGTCGGACGGGAAGCTGGTCGAGATGGTCGAGTTGCCGAGCCACCCCTGGTTCGTGGCGAGCCAGTTCCACCCCGAGTTCAAGAGTCGCCCCACGCGCGCGCATCCGCTGTTCGCGTCGTTCATCGCGGCCGGCGCCGCCCGGGCGCTGGGCGAGCGTCCGTTCAGGCCCCTCGCGATGGGCGCCTGACGCGGTGGCGCCGCGCGACGGAGCCGGGCGGGCGGGGTCGCCGTTCACCCTGTACGCGGGTCCGTGCGTCCTCGAGGACGACGCGACGAACCTGGCGATCGCGAGGGGCGTCGAGGCCGCCGCGCGCGAGTTCGGCGTCCGGGCCGTCTTCAAGGCGTCCTTCGACAAGGCCAACCGCTCGCGGCTGGGCTCGCCCCGGGGTCCGGGGCTCGCGCTCGGGCTCGAGCGGCTCGCGACCGTGCGCGAGGCCACCGGACTGCCGTTGCTGACCGACGTGCACGAGCCCGAACAGGCGGCGCGCGCGGCCGAGACGGTCGACGTGCTCCAGATCCCGGCGTTCCTGTGCCGCCAGACGTCGCTGCTGGTCGCCGCGGGCGCGACGGGACGCGCCGTGAACGTCAAGAAGGGGCAGTGGATGTCGCCCCAGGCGATGGCGGGCGCCGTCGAGAAGGTGCGCTCGGGCGGGGCGACCGACGTCGCGGTCACCGAGCGGGGCACGGCGTTCGGGTACCGCGACCTGATCGTCGACATGCGGAACTTCGCCGAGATCCGAAAGGCCGCGGGGACCCCGGTCGTCTTCGACGCGACCCATTCGGTGCAGCGCCCGGGCGGGCGGGCGGACGGAAGCACGGGCGGGGCGCCCGAGCACATCGCGCCCCTGGCGCGAGCGGCCGTCGCCGCCGGGTGCGACGGCCTCTTCGTGGAAGTGCATCCGGACCCGGCGTCGGCCCCGTCCGACGGCGCGAACATGCTGCCCTTGCACCGGCTCCGCGACCTGCTGGCCGCGGCGGTCGCCGTGCGGGGCGCCGTCGGGTGAGCGCCGAAGCGCCGGCGATTCCGGCCCAGGCGGCGCGGCGCGTGCGTCTGGTCGTGCTGGACGTCGACGGCGTCCTCACCGACGGCGCGGTCTACGTCGGGGCTTCGGACGCGGGCGCCGCGATCGAGCTCAAGCGCTTCGACGTGACCGACGGACTGGGGGTCAAGTTCCTCAAGGACGCGGGCATCGACGTCGCCTTCCTTTCGGCCCGCCCTTCGGAAGCCACGCGGCTCCGGGCCGCCGAGCTGGGCGTCGCAGACGTGTTCCAGGACCCCGAGGGCCGCAAGGTGCCGATCCTCGAGCGTCTGCTGGCCGCCAAGGGACTCCGCTGGGACGAAGTCGCGTTCGTCGGCGACGACCTGGCCGATCTGGGGGCGCTGCGCCGCGTCGGCCTCGCGGCGACGCCGGCGAACGGCTTGCCCGACGCGCGCCGCGAAGCCGTGTGGCGGGGTCGGCGGGCGGGCGGGCGGGGCGCCGTGCGCGAGTTCGCCGAGGCGCTGCTCAGGGCCCGCGGACAGTGGGACGACCTGGTCGATGCGTACTGTCGCGCCCGCGAGGGCTGAGGCGGCGCCCGCGACCCGGGACAGCCGCGCGCTGGCCCTGGGTCGGCGCGTCCTTGGAGCCGAAGCGCGCGCCCTGGACGCGCTGGCCCGGCGACTGGACTCGGCGTTCGCCGAGGCCGTGGACCTCGCGTTCGCGGCCGACGGCAAGGTCGTCGCGTCGGGCGTGGGCAAGTCGGGGCTCGTGGCGCGCAAGGTGGCGGCCACGCTGACGTCGACGGGCACGCCGGCCGTCTTCCTCCACGCGGCGGACGCGCCGCACGGCGACCTCGGGATCCTGAGCGCCGGCGACGCGCTGGTCCTGGTCTCGAAGAGCGGCGCCGTCGGCGACCTGGGCGGGCTGCTCGAGTTCGCGTCGACGAACGGCGTCCCGACGATCGCGCTCGTCGGCGACCTCGCGTCGCCGCTCGCGAAGCGCGCTCGCGTCGCTCTCGACTGCGGCGTCGCGGCCGAAGCCTGTCCTCTCGACCTGGCGCCCACGGCGTCGACGACCGCGGCCATGGCCATGGGCGACGCCCTGGCGATGGCGCTGCTCGAGCGGCGGGGATTCCGGGCGGACGACTTCGCGCGCCTGCACCCGGGCGGCGCGCTCGGGCGCCGCCTCACGCTGCGGGTCCGGGACGTCATGGACTCCGACCGCTACCCGACGACTTCGAGCGCGAGCCCGGTGCGCGAAGTCATCGTGCCCCTGGCGAGGCGGAGGGGCACGGTGCCGGTCGTCGACGACCGAGGTCGGGTGGTCGGCGTCGTCACGGCCGGCGACCTGACCCGGCTCATGGAGCGGACCGACGATTTTCTCGACGTCTCGGTGGCCCGCCTGATGAACCCGGCGCCCAAGGTCGCGGCGCCCGACGACCTGGCCGCCGCCGCCGTGCGCCGCATGGAAAGGCACGGCGTCATGGCCCTGCCCGTCGTCATCGACGAAGCGCTCGTCGGCGTCGTCCACCTGCACGACCTCCTGCGGGCGGGCGCGAGATGACGCTCGAGTCCGGGCGGCGGACGGGCGCGGCGCGGCGCGGCGCCTGGATCCCGATCCTCGCCCTCGCGGCGGTCTGCACGGACGAGCCCTCCGCCGGCCCGGCCGCCGAGCTCGAGCCCCCGCGGGCCGACGAGATCGTGTACGGGGCGATCATCCGCATGTCGAACGCGGGCGTCCGCGAGGCGACGCTCAGGGCGGACAGCATGTTCAGCTGGCGCGACTCGACCCACGCGGCGTTCATGGGCCTTTCGGTCGACGTCTTCGACGAGCAGGGCGAGCCTCGAGCCACGATCTCGGCCGAGCGCGGACGGCTGCACGTCGACGCCAGCGAGCTCACGGCCTCGGGGAACGCCGTGCTCACGGTGCCCGGCCGGGATCTCGAGATCCGGACCGAGGAGCTCCGCGTCTCGCCCGAGCGCGGGCGCGTCTGGAGCGATCTGCCCACGGTCATGCGCGAAGGCGCGTGCGAGGTCGAGGGCGATCGCATGACCGCCGACATGGCCTTCGAGGACGTCAAGATCTGGGGCACCCGGACCCGCGAACGCGACTGCGCGCGCCGATGACGGGCTTGGCTTCGACGCTCGCGCGCGCCGCCGTCGCGTCGGGACGCCGCCCCGGGGCGGCGCTCGCCCTGGCCGCGGCGCTCGCGAGCCCGGCGGCCCGGCCCGCGCTCGCGGCGCAGCCCCTCGATTGTCGCCTCGTGGCCGTGGGCGGGTACACGCACAGCGAGCGCTCCGACTCGGTCAACTACACGCATCGGGCGGCGGGCGGCATCGACTATCGGTGCACGGACGGCACCCGCATCCTGGCCGACTCGGCCGTCGTCTACGAGCACAGCGGCAACGTGCAGCTGTATCGGAACGTCCGCTTCGAGGACCCCGACACCGAGCTCGACGCCGACACGGCGCACTACTTTCCGGGCGCCGGACTGCTCGAGGCCTGGTCCGGCGTGACGGTCGCCGACAAGGGAAGCGGGGCCGTCGTTCGGGGCGACAGCCTGAGGTTTTCGCGGGCGTCCGCGCGGCGCGCCATGGACCGGATCCTCGTCTACGGCGGGGAGCCGCGCGCCGTGGTGCGTCCAGTGGTCCGGGCTCCGTCCGCCGCCGCGGACGAGGCGGACGAGGCGTCGCCCGCGGACAGCGCCCAGGCGGAGCCCGCGAGCGGGGAGCCCGAGAGCGACTCCGTCGGCGAGGCGGCGGGCGTCGCGGAAGGGGAGGCCGGCGCTCCGATCGAGGGGACCGACACGGGGCGCTCTCGGGCCGGGCCGGACGTCGCCGGCGACTCGGTCGCCGTGTCCGACTCCCTAGCCGCGGCGACGCCGCCCGTCGACGAGCCTTCCGATCCCCCGGCTGCGGCGGCCGACTCGAGTTCCGCGGACGGCGCTCGGGAAGGGGAGCCGCCCGGGGCCGACACGCTCGCCCTCGACCAGTCGCCCGCCGGCGACTCGGTCGCCGTGTCCGACTCCGTAGCCGCGGCGACGCCGCCCGTCGACGGACCCTCCGATCCTCCGGCTGCGGCGGCCGACTCGAGTTCCGCGGACGGCGCCCGGCAAGGGGAGTCGCCCGGGGCCGACACGCTCGCCCTCGACCAGCCGCCCGCCGACGCGGAGGACCCCGAGCCGCTCGCGCCGTACGAGATCGCCGCCCGGCGCTTCGTCATCGACGGGCGACGGCTCTTCAGGGCCGGGGGCGACGTGGTCGTGACGCGCGACTCGCTCGAGGCCCGGGGCGACTCGCTGGACTACGACCAGGACGTGGGCGCGATGTCCGTCTTCGGAGACGCGCGCGTCGTCGACCGGGGATTCGAGCTGACGGCGGCGACCGTTTCGGTGACGCCGACGGGCGCGCGCGCCGAGGAGATCCTGGCGAGACGGGACGCCGTCGTCGTGGCCGGCGACGTCGAGATGACGGCGCCCGCGATTCGGATGTTCATGAACGACGGCGCCGTGGACCGCCTGGTCGCGCTGCCCGAGACGCCCCCGCTGCCCGGCGCCGACGACGGCCCGGGGCCGGAGGAAGTCGCCGGCGTGTCGCCCGGCGACCTGCAGCGAGCGCGGGAGAGGGCGCAAGCGCCCCGCGCGGCGGAGGCGGCGCCCGACTCGCTCGCTCCGGACTCCGTTCCTCGTCCGCGGGCGCGCGCCGACCAGTTCGCGCTCGTCGGAGACTCGATCGACGTGCGGTCGCCCGGTCGCAGGCTCGAGACCGTGACGGCCGTCGGATCGGCCCGCGCCGAAGCGATCGGCCAGGACTCGGCCGCCGCCGCCGACAGCCTGCCCGAGATCGCCCGCAGGGACTGGATGACCGGCGACCGGATCGTCGCCTCGTTCCTGTCGCCGGACTCCTCGGCGGACGCTCCGGCGGACTCCTCGGCGGACGCCGCGACCGCGGCCGAGCCGGAAGACGGGCCGGTTCGGATGGAGACGCTCACGGCGATCGGCGAGGCCAAGGGCCTGTACCGCCTCGCCGCCTCCGACACGACCGGCGGCGGCGCGGCCAGCGGGCGCCTGGCGCTTCACCTGGTGCGAGGCGGCCGCATCGTCGTCCACCTCGACGGCCGCCAAGTCGTGAAGATGGAGGCCGAGGGCCCGGGGCTCTCGGGGATCCACCTCGAGCCGGTCGCCGACACGGCCGGACTTCCCGCCGACTCCGCGAGGGCGGTCCCCGACACGACGGCCGCGCGCGCGCCCGGCCGGCCGCTCGGCGAGGCCAGGCGATGAGCGCCGCGGTGCTCAGGGGCGAGTCTCTGACCAAGATCTACAAGAAGCGTCGCGTCGTGTCCGACGTGCGCATCGAGGTGCGCCAAGGCGAGATCGTCGGCCTCCTGGGACCCAACGGGGCGGGGAAGACGACGACGTTCTACATGCTGGTCGGACTGATCGCGCCCGACGGCGGCCGGGTGTTCCTGGACGACGCCGAGCTGACGTCGGTTCCGATGTACAAGCGGGCGCGCCTCGGCGTCGGCTACCTGGCCCAGGAGCCCTCGATCTTTCGCCGACTCACCGTCGCCGACAACGTGCTGGCCATCCTCGAGACCCTCGACCTGAGCCGCCGCGAGCGCCGCGAGAGACTCGAGGAGCTGCTCGACGAGCTGTCGATCGGCCACCTGCGCGACGCCAAGGCCTTCTCCCTTTCGGGGGGCGAGAGACGGCGCCTCGAGATCACGCGGGCGCTGGTCCAGCGCCCCCGGTTCATGCTCCTCGACGAACCCTTCGCCGGCATCGACCCCATCGCGCTGCACGACATCCAGAGCATCGTGGGCGACCTCAAGAAGCGCGACATCGGTGTCATCATCTCCGACCACAACGTCGAGCAGACGCTCGAGATCGTGGACCGCGCCTACATCATGCACGAGGGCCGGATTCGGGTCGCCGGAACGGTGTCCGAGCTCGTCTGGAACGACGAGGTCGCGGACCTGTATCTGGGCCCGACGCTCACGGCGCGCATGAGGGCGCGCTTCGCTCGGCCGGGAGACGCCGCCGATGAGCGGTAGGGATCGCGGCGCCGGGCTCTACGCGGACCAGAGCCTCCGAATCAGCCAGGAACAGCGCATCAATCCGCGCCTGTACCAGGCGATGGAGCTGGTCTATCTGCCGATCCTGGACCTGCAGGCGAAGATCGAGCAGGAGCTGTCCGAGAACCCGTTCCTCGAGCTGTCGGAAGCGGACGAGGAGGAGGATCTGCAGATCGACGAGGAGGGACCGGACGACGCCGACGACGAGGTCGACTGGGACGATCTGCTGCTGCGGGACCGCGAGGTCGGCGTCGCGAGCGCTCAGTACGACGCGCGGGAGTTCTACGATCGGCCGGCCGTGCGGGCGCCCAGTCTGCGCGACTTCCTGCGCGAACAGCTGGGCCTGCTCCAGCTGGACGAGCGCCAGCTCTGGATCGCCGAGGAGATCCTAGGCAACATCGGCGACGACGGGCTCCTCGGCTGCTCGCTGGACGCCGTGCGCGAAGGGCTCGAGGACGCCTGGAAGGCGATTCGCGACCAGCTGGACGGCGACGGCGAGGCCGAGGGCGGGGACGGGCCCGACGAGGGCGACGACCCGGCGCCGGCGCCGCCGGACCTCGACGAGGTCGCAGCGGCGCTCGAGATCGTCCAGTCCCTGGACCCGCCGGGCGTCGGCGCGCGCGACCTTAGGGAGTCGCTGACGATTCAGCTCGAGAGGGCCGGGCGGAGCGGTTCGCTGGTCCACCGAATCGTCGTCGACCACTTCGACGACCTCGCGCGGCGCCGCTGGGGCGAGATGGCCCGGCGTCTGGGGGTCGCGCCGCGCGAGGTCCAGGAGGCCGCCGACGAGTTGACCCAGCTCAGCCCGAGGCCCGGACGCGAGCACGTCGCCGACGAGGAGCACTACGTGGTGCCCGACCTCGTCGTCGAGAAGGTCGGCGACTCGCACGTGGTGCTGGCCAACGACACCGGGCTGCCCAGGCTGCAGATCGCCCGCTCCTACGTCGAGCTGGCCGAGGACAAGGATCGGTTCGAGGGGGACGGCAAGGCGTTCGTCGTCTCGAAGCTGAACGCCGCGCACTGGCTGCTGCAGGCCATCGAGCAGCGGCGCCAGACGATCCTGAAGGTGATGCGATGCATCGTGGCGAAGCAGGGAAAGTTCTTCGACGAAGGCCTTCAGAGCCTCGAGCCTCTCACGCTGCAGGAGGTGGCCGACGAGATCGGCATGGCCGAGTCCACGGTGTCCAGGGTCACCAACGAGAAGTACGTGCAGTCGCCCCAGGGCGTGCATTCGCTGAAGTTCTTCTTCTCCGGCGGGCTCCCCACCGTCACCGGAGACCAGATCTCGACGCGCCGCGTGCGAGAGATGATCCGGGGCCTGCTGGCCGACGAGGACCGGCGCAGTCCGCTGACCGACCAGGCCATCGTCGATCTGCTCAAGAGCGAAGGCGTCAAGATCGCGCGGCGCACGGTGGCGAAGTACCGCGACCGGCTCGGCCTGCCGCCCGCGCGCATGAGACGGCGGGTGTAGGCGCGCCATGGCCGCCCCGCTCCCGCCGGACCGCCCGGCGCCCGCGACCCCGCCTCGCCGACCGGCCCCGACGAGCGCGCGAGACGACTTCGCGCTCGTCGTGCCGGCCTACGACGAGGCGCCGAACGTCCCGCACCTCGTGCCCGCGCTCAGGTCCGCGTTCGAGGCGTTCGATCTCGGCGGAGAGGTGATCCTGGTCGACGACGGGTCCAGCGACGGCACGGCGGCGCTGGCCGAAGAGGAGGGCAGGGGCTGGGACGCGCTGCGGGTGCTCCGCCACCGCGTCAACCGGGGCAAGACCGAGGCGCTTCTGACGGCGGCGGCGGCGACGGAGAGGACGCACCTCGTGCTGTTCGACGCCGATCTGCAGCACCTGCCCGAGGAGATTCCGCGCTTCCTGGACAAGCTCGACGAAGGCTGGGACGTCGTGACGGCCCGGAAGGTCGGCGCCTACGACAAGCGCGCCGTCTCGTCGATCTACAACGCGTTGAGCCGAAGGATCTTCGACGTCTCCGTGAGCGATCTGAACTCGATGAAGGCGTTTCGCCGCGAGATCCTCGACGTCGTTCGGCTGCGCCACGACTGGCATCGCTTCTTCGTCGTGATCGCCCACCGCAAGGGCTACCGCGCCACCGAGATCGACGTCGCGCTCCATCCTCGCCGCGCGGGCCGGGCCAAGTACTCGGGCAAGAGCCGCGTCGTCGGCGGCGTGCTCGACCTGGTGGCCGTCTGGTTCCAGTTGCGATTCTCGCGCAAGCCGATGGTCGCGTTCGGAATCCCCGGCGTCGCGCTCTGCGGGTCCGGCGTCCTGGTCGGCCTCGCGGCGCTGTACATGCGCATCGCGCTGGACATGGGCTTTCGGCCGGTCCTCTACCTGGTCGCGCTGCTGATCACCGTGGGCGTGCTCTTCTTCGTCGCCGGCTTCCTGGGCGAGATGATCGCGTCGGTTCACGACGAGCTGGACGCCCTGAGGGAAAGCGAACGGCGACGGATCGAGGACGGCGCGCGCGCCGACCGGGAGCGCTCCGCGTGACGCGCGCGGGCGCGCGCTCCGGGGCGCCGAGGCGTCCCCGCGTCCTCTCGGTCGTCGGGACCCGTCCGGAGGCCGTCAAGATGGCTCCGGTCGTGCGGGCGCTCGAGCGCCGCGGCGGGTGCGACCATCGCCTGGCGCTGACGGGCCAGCACGCCGAGATGGTCGACCGGGCGCTCGCCGACTTCGACCTCGCGCCCGACTACGACCTGAAGCTGATGAAGCCCGGGCAGACGCTCTACGACGTCGGCCACGCCTGCCTGGACGGGCTTCGCGCCGTGGCCGCCGATTTCCGGCCCGACGCGACGATCGTGCAGGGCGACACGGCGACCGTCTTCTTCGCCGGCCTGGTGACGTTCTTCGAGCGCGGCCGCCTCGCGCACGTCGAGGCCGGGCTGAGAAGCGGCGACCGCGACTCGCCGTTCCCGGAGGAGATGCTGAGGCGCATGACCGACGCCGTGTCCGACTTCTGCTTCGCGCCCACGCCAGCGGCGGCGGCCAACCTCGCGCGGGAGGGCGTGTCCGGCGAACGCGTCTTCGTGACCGGCAACACGGTCGTCGACGCGCTCGTCGAGATGCGCGCCCGGGTCGAGGGTCCCCGGGATCCGCGCATCGCCCGAACGGTCGCTTCCGCCCGGCGGCTCGTCCTGGTCACGGCGCACCGACGGGAGTCGTTCGGGGCGCCCCTCGAGCGCGTCTTCGGCGCGATCGCGACGCTCGCCCGGCGCATCCCGGACGCGACGTTACTGTACCCCGTGCACCCGAACCCGCAGGTGCGGGAGCCCGCGGAGCGCATCCTCGGGTCCGCGGCCGGCGTCGAGCTCGTGGCGCCGCTGGACTACCGGGACCTGATCGCCGTGCTCGACCGGGCCGCGCTCGTGCTGACCGACTCGGGCGGCATCCAGGAGGAGGCGCCGACCTTCGGCGTCCACGCGCTGGTGCTCCGCGACGTCACCGAGCGGCCCGAAGGCGTCGCTGCGGGCGCGGCGACGCTGGTCGGCACCGATCCCGAGCGCATCCTCGCCGAGGCGGAGGCGCGCCTGGCGGCGCCCGCCGGGCGGGAAGCGCCCGCCAACCCGTACGGCGACGGACGGGCGGGCGAGCGGATCGCCGACGTCCTGCTCGCCGAGCTCGCGGGCGTCCCGCGACGACTCGAGGACTGGAGCGGCCGATGAGAATCGTCATGCACTGCGTCTACTTCCCGCCGGAAGTCGGGGGCCTCGAGAGCCACGTGCACTATCTGTGCCGGGGGCTGGTCGAGCGGGGCCACGACGTCGCCGTGGTCACTTCGCTCTCGCGGCCGGGGCTTCCCGGGCGCGAGGTCCTGGACGGCATTCGCGTGCATCGCACGCCGCTGCGCGCTCGGACGCCGCTGGGCTGGTTCGGCCACGCGGCGGGCTCGACGGCGCGAACCCGCGCCCTGGTCCAGGACGCGGACGTCGTGCACGCCCAGGCCTTCCCGTCGCTGCTGCCCGCGTCGCTGGCCCTCGCGGGCAGGGGCGCGCCGCTGGTGTGCACGCTCCACACGTCGCACTTCCTGCGCCTGGCCGCGAACCCGCTGGCGGCTCGAGCGCTTGGCAAACTGGTCGAGTTGAGCGACTACAACTTCGCCGCCAGCAAGGAGATCGCGGACGTGGGCGAAAGCCTGAGCTCGGCGGTCTCGGTCGAGGTGCTCGTCAACGGCGTCGACACGGACGTCTTCAAGCCCGTCGCCCCCGCGCGGCCGCGGCCGGGCGCGAGGTTCCGGCTCGTGGCGCCCCGGCGGCTCTTCGCCAAGAACGGCGTCGAGCACTTCGTGCGCGCGATGCCCCTGATCGCGGCGGGCGCCGACGTCGACGCGATCGTCGTCGGCGACGGACCGGAGAGCGACCGGTTGCAGCGCCTCGCCGCCGACCTGGGCGTCGCCGACCGGATCGATTTCCTGGGCAGCCGCCCGCACCGCGAGATGCCGGACCTGCTCTCGAGCGCCGACCTGGCCGTCTTTCCGTCGCTCGTCGAGGCCACGTCGGTGGCCGCCCTCGAGTCGATGGCGTGCGGCCTTCCGGTCGCGGCTTCGGCGGTGGGGGGACTGCCCCAGATCGTCGGCGACGACGTCGGCGGCCTGTTTCCGCCGGGCGACGCCCAAGCGCTGGCGCGAAAGGTGCTCGAGCTCCTGAACGAAGCCGACCTCGCGGCTCTGGGCGCCCGGGCCCGGGCGCGCGTCGTGGCCGAATGGAGCAACGCGCGCCTGGTCGAGCGCCACCTGCAGGTCTACCGCGACCTGCTGGACGCGAGGCGTTAGCGTGGCGGGAGCGGCGAAGCGCGGGCGGCCAACGCGCGGAGCGGGGCTCGACGCCGAGGCGCTGTCCTGGTGGGTCCCGGGCCTGGCGTTCCTGTTCGCGACGCTCGTCCTCTTCGGCGAGTTCGTCTTCTCGGACCGCATGCTGTACGGCGAGGACTCGCTGTCGCTGGGCTACATGGCGCGGGCCGACTTCGCCGAGCGGCTGCGGGCCGGGGACTTTCCCCTCTGGGCGCCTCGGCTGCTGGGGGGAATCCCCTTCGTCGAAGCGCTGTCGGCCGGAGACTCGATCTACCCGACGAGCCTCCTGTACTTCGTCGTCGAGCCGTACCGGGCCCTCGGGTGGAAGCTCGTGCTCCACGTGCTGGCCGGCGGCTTCTTCATGTACGGATGGGCCCGGCACTTGGGGCTGGGACGGCCCGCGGCCACCGTCGCGGGCGTCGCGTGGCTGACGGCCCCGGTCATGGCCACGCTCGCGCTGAGCGGCAACGACGGCAAGCTCATGGTCGCCGCGCTGGCTCCGCTCGTCTTCTGGGCCACGGGCGTCGCGTTTCGGCGGCCGGGCGGCCGGTCGACGGCGGGCCTGGCCGGAGCCGTCGCGCTCGTGTCGCTCACGACGCAGTTCCAGACGGCGTACTTCCTCTTCGGCAGCGCCGGAGCGTTCGCCGTCTTCCTGGCCGTGCGCGCCTGGCGAGATCCGACGTCCGGGGAGCCCGGGACGCGGACCCGACGCGTGGGACTCGCGATGGGGACGTTCCTGCTGGGCTCGCTCCTGGGCGGCGGCATCGCGGCCGTCCAGCTGATTCCCGCCGCCCGGTACGTGACCGAGTCGTCGCGCAGGATCGCGACCACGGTCGACGCGACGCCCGAAGAGGCGGTCGCGTACTCGAGCTCGTGGTCGCTGCACCCGGAGGAGGTCGTCGCGCTGATCGTGCCGGAGTTCGTGGGCAACACGGCCGCCGACGCGGAGTGGGGACAGGGGACCTACTGGGGCCGCAACGCGCTCAAGCTGAACCACGAGTACCTGGGCGCGACGGCCGTGGCCCTCGCGCTGTTCGCCCTCGCCGGGCGAAGGCGCAGGGCGCTCAAGGCGTTCATGGCGACCATGAGCCTCGCGTGGCTGCTCTTCGCCCTGGGCGCCCACACCCCGGTGTGGCGGATCCTCTACGAGGTCGTGCCCGGCATCTCGCTCTTCCGGGCGCCGTCGCTCGGCGCGTTCCTGATCGGCTTCGGCGTCGTCACGCTGCTGGCCTTGGGGCTCGACGACCTCGTCGCCGACGAGCGTCCTGGACGAGCGTTCGCGAGCGCGCCGGGCGGACGCGCCATGCTGGGCTTCTCGGGCCTCCTCCTCGCGGGACTCCTGCTGCAGTCGTCGGGCGCGCTGGCGGCTCTCTGGACGACGGCGGTCCATGCGGAGATCGGTCCTCGCAGCCTGGCGGCGCTCGAGCGCGCGCAGCCCTTCGTCACGCGCGGGTTCGCGATCGCGCTGCTGTGGAGCCTCCTCGCGGCGGCCGCCGTCTGGGCGGCGCGCGAGCGCAAGCTGCCCGCGTCGGCCGCGCTCGCCCTGCTGGGCGTCCTGATCGCGCTGGACGCGGGGAGGATCGACCGAGCGTTCATCCGGACCTGGGACTTTCACAGCTGGGCGGCGCCGGACGCCAACACGCGTTTCCTGGAGGAGCGTCGCGACGCCGGCCCGCCGTTTCGGGTCGCCGATCTGCGCGGAAGCGACCAGAGCGTCGACCTGGCCATGTTCGGCCTGGACCTGGTGGCGGGCCATCACCCGAACGACCTGGCCCGCTACCGCCAGCTCCTGGGCTTGGAGGCCAGCGCGCGCTCCGGCGCCCATGTGCGCAACCCGAACGTGCTTCGGCTCGCCAACGTCAAGTACCTTCTCTGGCCCGAGGAGGCGGCCGGCGGGCCGCCGTACCCGGGAGCCGAGCCGCTGAGCACGGCGGCGACGGCCCGGGGAACGGAGGCCGTCTACCCGTTTCCGGGGATGGACCGCGCGTGGGTCGTGGGCCGGCATTCCGTGGCCGAGGACGACGTCGCGCTCGAGAGGATGCTGCTTCCGAGCTTCGATCCGGCCCGTGAGGCTATCCTGGCCGAGCCGCTCGACGTCGCGCCTTCGGCGGAGCCGCGGGGCCGGGTCGAGTGGGAGCTCGACGAGCCCGACGAACGGCGCCTCCGCGTCCGCGTCGACGGTCCGGGGCTCTTGGTCGTCTCGGAGAACTGGTTTCCGGGATGGGTGGCCGAGATCGACGGACGCGAAGTCCCGGTCCGCCGCGCCAACCTGACCTTCCAGGCCGTCGTCCTGCCGGAAGCCGGCGAGCACGCGGTGGAGCTGCGCTTCACGGCGCCGACGGTGCGAAGCGCGCTGGGCGTCAGCGCGCTCGCGACGGTCTGCGCGCTGGCGGCGCTCGCGATCTCGCTGATCCGGGCGCGCCGCCGGACGGGACGCCCCAGCGGCGGTGCCTGAAGGCCGGGAAGCCGCGTCGTGGCCGAGGCGGTGGGGCGGGGGGCTGCTCAAGGCGGCGCTGACCCTGGCGGTCACCGCGCTGATCCTGCGCGTCGCCGGGGTAGGCATCGTCGAGAGCGCGCGCAGCGTCGACTTCTCCGCGCTGAGCCTCGAGCCCGCGTTCCTCGTCCTCTCGGTCGCCCTCCTCCTTCCAGCCTTCGTCCTGCAGGCCTGGCTGTGGTCGGGAATCGTCCGGGACCTGGGCGACCGCAGGCCCCGCCTCGCCGTCGCGACGGGGATCGTGCTGGTGGCCAACCTGGGCCGCTACGTGCCGTTCAAGCTGGCGCAGATCGCGGGCCTCGCGATGCTCGCCCGGCGAGCCGGGCTCTCGGCGGCGCGCGCCGGGACGGCCGCCGTGACCGGTCAGGTCGTCCACCTGCTGGCGGCCGTGGTCGTCGGCGGCTGGGCCGCGTACGGATCCCCCGACTTTCCCAAGGGCCGCGCGCTCGTCGTCGCGGCGGCCCTTCTGGTCGCCCTCGCGTGCGCCGTGGGCTTCGGCTGGATCGAGTCGCTGCTCGAATGGGCCCTGAGGCGCAGCGGGCGAAGCGGCGCCGAGATCTCGCGCCCCACCCGACGCAGGCTCCTGCAGTGGCTGGGCGGCTATCTGATCGGATGGGCGGTCTACGGGGCGGCGTTCTACTGCCTGATCCGGGGCGCCGGGTTCGACGCCCCCCCGGTCGTGGCCGCCGCGTCCTTCGCCGGCGCCTACCTCGTCGGCTACATTGCCGTGTTCGCTCCGGCCGGGATCGGCGTTCGGGAGGCCGCGCTCGTGTCCGTTCTCGATCCGGTCCTCGGTCTGGAGGCGAGCCTCGCCGTCGCCTTGTTGCAGCGCGTGTGGATCACCGCCGCCGAGTTGGTCGGGGCGGCGTGCGGAGCGCTCGTCATTCGGAAGCCGGACCCGCAGGAGCCATGACGACGGCGAAACGCGCGCTGGTGGTGATGCCCACCTACAACGAGCGGGAGAACCTGCCGCGGATCGTCCCCCGCGTGCTGGACCAAGGGCCCGGGGTGCACGTCCTCGTCGTCGACGACAACTCGCCCGACGGGACCGGCGCGGTCGCGGACGAGCTGGCGGCGGCGCACGAGCGCGTCGCGGCGCTGCATCGGCCCGGCAAGGCGGGTCTGGGCGCCGCCTACGTGGCCGGATTCGGGTGGGGACTCGAGCGGGACTTCGACGTCTTCGTCGAGATGGACGCCGACCTCTCGCACCCGCCCGAGAGCCTTCCGGACCTGCTGGCCGGGCTCGAGGACGCGGACGTCGTGGTCGGCTCGCGCTACGTCGGCGGCCGCATCGCGGTCGTGAACTGGCCCATGCGCCGCCTGCTCATCAGTCTCTTCGGGTCCTGGTACGCCCGCATGATCACGAGGCTGCCGGTGCGCGACGCCACCGGCGGATTCAACGCGTTTCGGCGCCGCGTGCTCGAGTCGATCGGGCTGGACCGGGTGCAGTCGAACGGATACAGCTTTCAGATCGAACTGAAGTTCCGGGCTTGGCGCGCGGGCTTCCGTCTGCGCGAGGCTCCGTTCGTGTTCACGGAGAGGGACACCGGGGAATCGAAGATGTCCGGACGCATCATTCGCGAAGCGGTGTGGCGAGTCTGGAAGCTCCGCCTCCTCGACGTCTTCGGAAGGCTCTGAGGCAGGCGCGCTCGCGTGGCTCTGGTCGACTTCGTGTACCGCTGCCCCGAGTGCGGTCACGACCCCATGAGCGGCGAAGACGACTGGGCGCGCTGTTCGGCCTGCCACGTGCGCGTCGAGCGCGCCCGGCGCGACTTGGTCGTGAAGTCGGCGAGGGGAGACGTGCTGCGGCGGGCGACGGCCAAGGCCGTGGGCGACGCCGTGGAGCGGCACGGAGGGCCTTGGGGTCGAGGCGCGGAAGCGTTCCGCGCGCGCGGCTACGAGGCCGCGGCGATGGTCTCTTGGCGCATGGACGAGGAGGCGATCCGGCGCGGGGGCAGACTGGTCGGCTTCGCGGAGCGGATGGGACCGGCGACGCCGGGCTCGATTCGGGTGAACCCGAGCCGGGTCGAGATCCGCGACGGGACGGCGCGCGGCTGGGAACACCTCGAGATCCGCTCCATGCAGGCCACGTCGTCGTCGCTGCAGCTTTCGTTCCCCGGCGACCGTCTGGCGCAGCTCGCCTTCGTGGCGGACTCGCCCCGGCGGTGGGAGACGCTGATGCGCGGCCTCATCGCGGAGGCGCACCGGCGAGCGGGGCGGGGAGAGGTGCTGGAGTTCCAGCCCAGGATCGTGACGGAAGCGCGTTGACCTGGTACACGCTCTTCTGGCCCGTGGCCAAGGGGATCACGCTGGCGCTGACGCGGCTCACCGTGTCCGGTCGCTCCCACATCCCCCGACGCGGCCCGTTCTTCCTGATCGCCAACCACCAGAGCGTCCTGGACCCCGTGATCGTCCAGAGCTCGATCCTGCGCTCGGTGCACTCCTTCACCAAGAGCACGCAGTTCTCCTCGGGCCCCGCCATGCGATGGCTGATGCTCCGCCTCAACGGAATCCCGACGCGGCGCTACAGGGTCGATCCCCAGGTCGTGCGCGTCGCGCTGCGGTTGTTGAAGGAGGGCAGGGCGGTCGGCATCTACGTCGAGGGGGAGCGCAGTTGGGACGGCTCGCTTCAACCCTTTCGCCAAGGCGCGATTCGTCTCATTCTCAAGGCCGGCGTCCCGGTCGTGCCGTGCCGCTTGAACGGCACCTTCGAGGTGTGGCCGCGCTGGAGCCGAAAGCCCCGGCGCGGGCGGGTGTCGGTGAGGTTCGGCAGGCCGTTGCACTTCGGGGCGCACGACACTCGCGCGGAACGCGAAGCGGTCCTGGACGAGACGACCGCCCGGCTGCGCCAGGCGCTGATCGACCTGGACGGGACGGGCGAGACGCGCCGTCCGCGCCGCCGTCGCCGCGCCGCCGCCGCATTGTGACTCGACGCTTGGAGATCGACGTTTAGCGCCATGCGAAGCGCGCTGCTCCGGATCTCGGAGAACCGATGGTGCCGCGAGGCGTTGCCCCGGTACGGCTTCGTGAAGAGGGCCGTGCGCCGATTCATGCCCGGCGAGACGCTGAGCGACGCGCTCGCTGCGGCCGCGGACCTGGCGAACGGACCCGGAATTCCGGCGCTGCTCACGTTTCTGGGCGAGAACGTGGCCGACGAGGCGGAAGCCCGGGCCGTGGCCGACCACTACGCGCTCGCCGCGACGGCGGTGGCCGCGCAGGGCCTCAACGCCGAACTCTCGGTCAAGCCGACGCATCTGGGCCTGGACCTGGGGGTCGACGTGGCCGAGCGGAACGTCCGGCGCGTCGCCGAGCAGGCGGCGGGTCGGGACAACTGGGTGTGGCTGGACATGGAATACAGCCGCTACGTGGACCCGACGCTGGACCTCTACCGACGCGTCCGCGCCGACTGGGACAACGTCGGGATCTGTCTGCAGTCCTATCTGCGCCGCACGCCGGCCGACCTCGAGGCGCTGCTGCCGATGGGGCCGGCGGTTCGCTTGGTGAAGGGCGCGTACGCGGAACCGCCGGACGTCGCCTATCCGCGCAAGGCGGAGGTCGATCAGGCGTTCTTCGATCTGGCGACCCGCATGCTCGCGTTCGACGCCCGGCGGGCGGGAATCCGCCCCGGGTTCGCGACGCACGACTCCGCCCTGATCCGGAGAATCGAGGAATGGACCCGTTCCCACGGCGTCGGCGCCGAAGCCTACGAGTACCAGATGCTCTACGGCATCTCGGTCAACGAGCAGCGCCGCCTGGCCCGCGAGCGACGGGGGATCCGCGTCCTGATCAGCTACGGAGAGCACTGGTTCCCCTGGTACGTCCGCCGTCTCGCCGAACGACCGGCCAACGTCGGGTTCGTGCTTCGGAGCATGCTGCCGTGGTGAACGCGTTGAACCCGGGTGGGTTCGGAGCTCGCGGGCGGGACCGGCGAGGGGCGCGGCGGCGCCTGCGGGCGAGCGCCCTCGGATTGCTCCTGTTCGTCGTCGCGCCGGGCGCGGCGACCGCCCAGCGGGACGCTCGCGCCGACGACTACGAGGAGGCCGTCGGACACGCGCGGGTCCTGCTGGACTCCCTCATGCGCGCGCACCGGATCCCGGGGTTGTCCGTCGCGGTGGGGCGGGGCGACCGGGTCGTCTGGTCCGAGGGACTTGGGTTCTCCGACCTGACCCACGGCGTGACCGTCACGCCGCTGACCCGTTTCCGCATCGGCAGCGTGTCGAAGCCGTTGACGGCCGCGGCGCTGGCCCTCCTGGTCGAGGCCGGAAAGGTCGACCTGGACGCGCCGGTACAGCGCTATGTCCCGTCGTTCCCTGAAAAGCGATGGCCCGTGACGACCCGGCAGCTCGCGGGACACCTGGGCGGCGTTCGCCACTACCGGGGCGCGGAGAACCTGTCGACGCGGTCCTATCCCACCGTGCTGGCCGGACTCGAGATCTTCCAGAACGATTCGCTGATCCACGAGCCGGGCACGGAGTACGAGTACTCGTCGTACGGCTGGAACCTGATCAGCGCCGTCGTCGAAGGGGCGGCCGGCGAGCCGTTCCTCGAAGTCATGCGGCGCTCCGTGTTCCAGCCGCTGGGGATGCGACGCACCGTCGCAGGCCGCGTCGAGCCGGTGATCCCTCATCGGACGCGCTTCTATTCCGCCGATTCGACCGGAAAGGTGGTCAACGCCCCGTTCGTGGACAACAGCTACAAGTGGGCGGGCGGGGGGTTCCTGTCCACGCCGGAGGACTTGCTGATCTTCGCCAACGCGCACCGGGCGGAGGGGTTCCTCCAGGAGGAGACCCTCGAGCTCCTGTTCACGTCGCAGACGCTGCGCGACGGCAGCGAGACGGGTTACGGCATCGGCTGGAGAACTTCGGTCAACGAGCGGGGAGAGCGCATGGCGTCCCATTCGGGCGGCTCCGTGGGCGGACGCACGATTCTCACGCTCAATCGAGACGCGGGGTGGATCGTCGCCGTGGTCGCGAATCTGTGGCAGGCGCCCATCGACGCCGAGCTCGCGGGCCGGATCGAAGCGCTGTTTCGGTGAGCGGCCTCCAGCGACTTGTTGTGGGTTCGACCGGCGTGACCGTCCGCCCCCCTGACCGTCGGTGCGGTGCCCACGCCGGTTCCGAAAAACGCGATGCGGCAGCGTGGCGTGGCCGTTGCGCAGAACGACGACACCGTCGAAGCATGCGCTGCCGCTCGATCGTCGGCTCCAACGGTTCACTGGGAGGATCCGAAGTCAAGCCCCTCGGGATACGAGTCGCATGATCGCGGAGGCTCCTGGCGCGACGCCGCCGGATCGGCGCCTGATCACCCGGATTATGCTACGGAATTACAAGAGTATCGGCGCATGCGACGTGTCCCCATCTCAACTCGCTTTTCTGGTGGGCCCCAATGGCTCGGGGAAGAGCAATTTTCTCGACGCCATCAGGTTCGTCTCCGATTCTCTACGCTTCTCGATCAACCACTCCCTATCCGAACGGGGAGGAATCAATCAGGTTCGGCGGCGGTCCAGCGGTCACCCGAACCACTTCGGGATACGGGTCGATTTCAATCTCCGTGAATCCCGTGGCGCGTACGCCTTCGAGATCGGCGCCGAAAAACACAGCGGTCATCGCATCCGACGTGAAGATTGTTGGGTGATCCCACGCGACGGAGACCCGCAGTACTATCAAATTGCCAATGGCCGCTTGCGCAAAACCAGCCTAACGTCAGCGCCGACAGCCGTCGAAGATCGTCTTTTCCTGCCCAGCGTCTCCGGCGCCGGCGTTTTTCGCAACGTCTACGATGCTCTTTCCAATACAGGGTTCTACAACCTGCAGCCAGAAGCCATCCGGACTCCGCAGCCTCCCGATCCATCCGATCTCCTACACCGCGATGGACGCAACATCGCGAGCGTTCTAGATCGCTTGAACAGGAGGGCGCCTTCGGCGAAACGGAGGGTCGAGGAGTACTTGTCCAAGCTCGCTCCGGGAATCGTCAATGTCGACAGAGTGGGTGCCGGCCCTCATGAGACGCTCGAATTCCGCCAACAGGTGCGCAATGCAAGGCACCCATGGAGGTTTTATGCGAGCAACATGTCCGACGGAACGCTGCGCGCATGCGGAGTCCTGGTCTCTCTGTTCCAGCGCGCTGGCCGCAACGCCCTCGAGCCATGGTTGATTGGAATCGAGGAGCCCGAGGTGGCATTGCACCCCGCCGCTGCGGCCATATTGGTGGATAGCCTGCGCGATGCCGCGGAGCGCGCTCAAGTCGTCGTGACCACTCATAGCGCCGATCTCTTGGACGAAGTCACGGCCGATGAGATCATCGCGGTGATGTCCCACGACGGCGAAACGCGTCTTGGTTCAGTGAACGAAGTGGGACGTTCTGCACTCCGGGATCACCTCTATTCCGCAGGGGAACTTCTCCGAATGGACTTGCTGGATCCAGACCCCGAAAGCTCACAGTTGGCTCCGAGGGACTTGAATCTGTTTCGTCGTTTATCTTGACTGTGTGTACCATCGCCACGATCGTGGAGGGAAAGGGAGAGGTGGAGGCGCTCCCGGTGCTATTGCGTAGAATCAGGGATCACATTCGCCCAGGCATGGCATTGGAGCTCCCCAAGCCCATCAGGGTGCGACGGAATCGCATCGTCAAGCCCGGCCAGTTGGAGTGCGCTCTGGATTTGGCCAGCCGGTACACGCCAAAGGGCGGTCGAATCCTGGTACTGCTCGATGCCGATTCCGATTGTCCTGCGGAGATTTCGAGGGACCTGCGCGAACGCGCCAAGATCAGTCGTCGAGACCGCGATGTAGGCATCGTGCTCGCCAAGAGCGAGTACGAATCTTGGTTTGTCGCCGCTGCGGCTTCCGTTGCGGGAAAACGAGACATCGACGCGGCCGTGGATCCGCCGCCGGACCCCGAGTCGATCCGCGACCCGAAGGGGTGGCTGAGCCGGCACATGTCGAAGCGAAGATACCGCCCGACCCTCGATCAAGCCGGGCTGACTGGTCACTTCGACCTCTCCGCAGCTCGCAAAGGCGCGCCCTCATTCGACAAACTGTGGCGAGAAGTGGAGAGGTTGCTGGGTCCGCAGCAGGGAACGTGAGGGGGCGGTGGCTCGGCTTCCGTGCCACGGACGCGGAAGCTCGAGGGCTGGGCGGGCTCGCACGTGCGGATGTTCGAGTTCTGAGGCGGGGCTCGTATGCACGCCGCAGCCGGGGAGCGGGATCCCGCGATGATGGTGATCGTCCGAACCCCCGGCCAACGGCGCATGGCGGCGGTTCCGATCCACCTCTGACCGTTCGCGCGATCATGGAGCCGAGAACCGTGGACTCGGCTAGAAGCGTTCCCAAAACGGGCGCCGTGGCCGGACCCGATCCGGCGGTTTGCAGGAGAAGCGCCGGAGGTTGTCGGCCCGGAGATGGCTCCGGGCAGACAGGCTGGGGCAGACGATGGTACCTGCGGCTAGGCCGTCCGCGTTACATAATGTACATTATGCGCGGTTGGTGCGGAGCTTTCGGGCCGGGCTCCTGCAGGACGGCGGCCCAGCGGCAGCCCTCCGCCGGTCTTCGCCTCGTATCGCTGCGAAACCCGGTGGCCCCAGTCGCGGCTGGGGTCCTACCGAAGCGAAGCGACGATCTCGGCTCGCCGCATCTCGAAGACGCCGCGTCCAGGGTCCAACTCGTCCATGTCCTCCAGAAGGCGATCGTACAGCGCGAGCGCGGCCTCGTCGTCGCCCTGCGTCCGCCGCAGGCGCGCGGCGTCGGCGAGCGCGTCGCGGACCTGGAACCCCAGCGCGGCGCGATCGGCGAGACGTTCGTACAGGGCCTCGGCGGTGCGCAGGTTGCCGTCGTCTTCGGCGACTGCCGCCAGCAGCGTCGCGGCCTGCGCTCCCAGGGGGTCCCTGACGTCTCCGGCCATGGGCTCGAGAACGGCGACCGCGTCGCCGAGATCGCCGAGTTCGGCGGCCAGCTGACCTAGGACGATGCGGGCTTCGTCGGCCGACGGCGTGCCGCCGTAGCGCTGGAGGAAGACCTCCAGGTCCGCGCGCACGCTGGCCGCGTCGTCCCCGACCGCGATGCGCTGGTGGAGCTCCTCGAGCGTGGTCGCCGCGGTGCCGGCCATCTGGGTCCGATAGCGACCGTAGTAGACGAGCGAAGCCACGCCGATCCCGACGATGACGACGGCAAGGGTCAGCAACGGACGATTGCGCTGCGCCCAGTGGGTCACCTCGAGCGTCTTCGCGACGAACGCGTCTTCCTGATCGACCGCGTCGGTCTTCTTGGGAGGCGTGGATCTGGGCTTGCGATACTTGGTCATTCGGTTTCCGGGATCGTTGCGATGGACGTCGGGCGCGCACTCCGCCGATCAACTCGCGCCATTAGGATAACGCATGCGACTCCCATGGCTCAACGGGAGCGGGCGCCAGGCGGTCTCGCCTGCTCGGCGCTCCGGCGGAACCGCAGCCCTTGGGCGCAAGCGTCCGCCGCAGCCATCGGCCCGCCGAGGCGGCCCCTCCGCCCCCAAGGGTCGCCGACGGTCACGGCTCACGCGCCGGACGAATCGCCAACGCACGCAGGATCGATGGGTCCAGGTTGCCGCCGGAGACGATCGCGACCGCCGTGCCCCGAGGTCGATGTCGTCCCGACCACAGCGCCGCCAAACCCACCGCGCCCCCGCCTTCGACCACCAGACGGAGCTCGCGGAAGGCCCGAGCGACGGCGTCCTCGACGTCGCGCTCCTCGACGACCACGTGTTCGTCCACGACGCTATTGCATAGATCGAAGGTCAGCCGGTTCGGTCGCCCGATGCCCCCCGACAGCGCGGACGCGACGGTCTCTTGGTCCGAGAGCTCCAAGGGGCGTCCCGCCTCGAGGCTCCGCATCATCACCGATGCGCGGCGGGCGGAGACGGCTACCACTCGCACACGCGCGTCCCGCAGGGCGAGCCCGACTCCGCTCGCCAATCCCCCGCCCGACAACGGGACGAGGACCTCCTCCACGTCCGGACACTGGCGGAGGATCTCCAGCCCGACGGTCCCCTGCCCTTCCACCACATCGATGTCGTCGAAGGGGTGCACGAGGGCCTTTCCATCTCTCGCGGCCAAGGCCGCCGCCCGATCTTCCGCCTCGTCATATCCGCCTGTGGCCAAGACAACTCGCGCGCCTGCGGCGCGGATACGCTGGAGCTTCAGCGAATCGACCCACTCCGGCACACAGATCGTCGCGGACACGCCCAACCGACGAGCGACCTCCGCGACGGCGCGCCCGTGATTGCCGGAGGAGGCGGCCACAACGCCTCTAGCACGCTCGCGGTCGGCGAGCTTGAGAAGGCGATTCGCCGCGCCGCGCACCTTGAACGAACCCGTGTGCTGTAGCGACTCCGCCTTGGCCAGCACGGTGGTCGCACTCCGCGGTGGGCCTACCGGGATGATCGGGGTCGCCCACGCGAAGGAACGGATGCGCTTGGACGCGGACAAAAGGTCGAGCAAGACCTTCACCTTACTACGATGTTGGCTATTTCCAGTTTTCAATTACGAGAAGCGCAGTACATCGGCAACCTATATCTTCGTAGAAGTAGAGATTTCATCTCTTCGAAACTTGTGGTGTACAGGTGTCATTCGGAAAATGAGGACAAATGAGGACAAATGAGGACAAATGAGGACAAATGAGGACAAATGAGGAAATTCTATAAGGTCCCAAGACCATCAGGCGATGTCACTCATCTTCGATGAACTCGGAGGTACGTCTCCACCGAGTCGCTGGACCTCGCCCCGTGGAGACCGCCAGCCCGAAGCTCTTCAACGTTGCCAAATCCCTCCTCACGTTGCGTTCGGTCCCGTGTAGAGCCAACCGGGATTGAATCTCGCGCGGTGCCAATCCACCGTCCACACGATCCAACAAGGCGAGAATCGCCTCTTGCTGTTCGTTCAGATCCCGGCGACGCGACGATACAGCCCGTCCATTCCGGAAACATACGGTCACGCAATCCCCACGTTCATCAATCTCCAGCGGCGGCAATCGAGCAGCAACCGCCAAGTCCGCCATTTTGAGCGTTCCTCGGCCCCACTCCTCGATGATGCCACGCCGGTAAAAAGTGCGAGCGATCATCGGATTCCACGGTTTCGAATCGTGCGGTCCCAAAAGCTCGGCCGGAGACAGGCCGAAATGCAACGGACCGGGCGACGTGACTTCTAGACGGTCGTCGTACACCGCGAGCCCAATCGAACCGCCCCACAGTGCATAATCGCGGTGGCAAAGGGCGTTCGCCAGCGCCTCTCGCGTAGCGAGAGGTGGGTAGAGCGGCTCGTCGATGCGCTGGATGCGGCCCGATTCGAACCGACTCGCAATCGGAATCGTCTCGCGCAGAAAGCGCTCGCCATTCGAGAGCAACATGAACGCGTTCCCATTGAACTGCCGGTTGTCCAGGAATTCGTTTCGGTCGATACCCCGGAAACGAGCCACGCGAAGCAGGCACTGCGGAAACTCGCATTCGAGACGCTCCTGTTTTCCGAACAACACCGCCGCTGCACGGAACAAGACGCCGTCACTGATTAGACCGAGTCCACGAAGTAAATTCTCTGGATCTCGACCATCTGGCTCGTTCAGGCGCCCGATATACACCGCCTGCGCCACAGTGTTGCGGATCTCCGCCACATCCAGATCATCGATCGTCCACCCGGGGAGGAGTTGATTCTCCCACCGGTGCTCTTTGTGCACACGCTCCAAGAGCATCCGATTGCACTCCTCCGCGGACATGGTCAACGTCGTGTTGCCGACCCGGCGATACGCCTTGCCCCGGTAACGATACGGTCGCATCGATCCTTGTTTCACGCTGACCGCAATCACCTCGAGGTCGCCATCGACGCTGACTCGCCCGATCTCTGGAAAAGCGGGCGGATCGATCCTCTGGATTTCGGCGCTCACCTCTTCCATCGTGCGGTCACTTACCTGCTGGCCAACGACGCCTCCTTCCCGCGTCACACCGAACAGCACGTGCCCACCGCCATGATTGAGCATGCCGCACACCGTCTCTGCTGCCTCTCGACGCGTCCTTGTCGTAAGCTTGAATTCCAGCGTCTCGGATTCGGGTCCAGTGGCTAAAGCCAGGATCTCCTCGCGTTCCACAAGATCACCCCCCACCGCAGATTTCGCTCCGTATGACGCTCTCAATCGCCCGCTACCAAATATAACAGCTCGCTGATAACCTCGAAGGCAGGCTCGAAACGACCCAGGCCTTCGTCAGACAGGCGTCCGAGCTCGCCGCAGTGGACTGGGGGCACAAGCAACAAAACCGCTATGACCAACGCTGATCGCGGTTGTGCCCCTTGAATGGACCCGCTACGAAATCGCGCGCGACGCCTCGAGCAGCTTGACCACCCAGAGCCCCGAGTTGAGGTCGGAAGTGAAGATGTGGCCCTTGTGGATCTGGGCGCCCCAGGTCATCCCCCAGTTCGGCACCGTCGTCTGCGCGTCCGTGGTCTTGAGCACCGCGATCTCCCTTCCCTGCCGGTAGAGGTCGCCCCGGAGCTCCCCCGAGACGTCGACCACCCGGAGCCCGGCCTGGTAGTAGCCCACGTACAGCCGATCGTCCTCGACCCAGATGTTGTGGGCACCGGCCTCCGGGACCTCGTACCGCGCGACCTCGACCGGATTCTCGGGGTCCACCATGTCGAGCACGTGGATGTACCCTCGCGCTTCGATAGGGGCCTCGGAGTCCCAGTCGTCCGGGAAGATCTCGTCGCCCACGAACAGATAGCGCCCCGACCTCCAGGCGGTGTGCGTGTTGCCCGCCGGGTACTTGTAGCGGGAAACGAACTCGGGATCGGTCGGCGTCCCCCCGTGGCTCCCCGCCCCAACGTCCAGCATCACGACCCCGTCGTCCCAGTAGGACAGGTAGGCGTAGCCGTCCTGGACGATGACGTCGTGCAACGACTTGGTCGGCGACGGAGGCAGCCCCCACCGCCCCACCTCCTCGGGCCGGGTCGGGTCTTCGATGTCGATGATGTGGATGTCGCGGGTGCCGTTGTGAACGGCGTAGACGACGTCGCCCTCGACCCACACGTTGTGGACGCCGCCCGGGACGGTGCGCTTGTACTCCGACAGGACCGTCGGGTGCGCGGGCTCGGACAGGTCCAGCAGCACGATGCCGTTTCTCCGGTCGGACGCGCCTTCCCGGGTCACGATGCCGATCCGATTGCTCTCGTGGATCTTGACGTCGTTGATGCGGCGAGCGTCGAGCTGCACGGAGTCGGTCAGCACCGGCGCGGACGGGTCCGTCACGTCCCAAGCCTTCATCCAGTCGTGCATGAAGGTGCCCACGTAGGCGTAGTCGCGGCCGTCGGCGCCCTCGAAGACCCAGGTGTCGCCGGAGTGGTGATCGGCGGCCGCGCCCCGCCCCATCGTGACGAGTTCGGCCTCCTCGATCCGGGTCGAGACCCGGGCCAGCGCCGTCGCCGCCCGACCCTCTCCGTACATGGCCGTGATCCGATACGTGCCGGGCGCTTCGGCGACGAAGACGCCCTCCGGGCCCTCGGCCTCGATCTGGGCCCCGCTCCCGCTCACGCTCCACTCCGGGTAGAGCTCGGTCGACGCCTGAGTCGTGAAGCGGATCACGTCCCCGGTGCGGACGCGGACCTCGGCCGGCGAGACCGCGACGTCGCCGACTTCTCCCGCGTCGACGGTCGCGCGAACGGTCGCGCGAGCGTCACCGGACGCCACTCGGATCGTGGCTTGACCCGGGTTGCGCGCGTACAGGCGACCGGTGTCGTCCACGCCGAGGACCTCGTCGTCGCTGGTCGAGAAGGACAACGCCGGCATCCGTATCGCCTCGCCGTCCGCTCCCCACGCCTCGACGCCCAAGGGCAAGCTGGCGCCCGCGACGAGCGCGCCCGGAGGCAGCGTCGCCTCGAGGCGCGCCACCGGCGGAGCGCGAACGACAACGGTCACGAACCCCATCACGTTGCCGGCCCGAACGCCGATCCGGGTCTCGCCGGACGACACGGCGGTGACCCGCCCGGCCTGGTCCACGCCGGCCACCTCGGGAGCCGCCGCGATCCAGCGCAACGGGATCCCTGAGAGAACGGACCCGTCGTCGGCCCGGACGCTCACGGCGACCGAGGCCGACTCGCCCACCTCGAGCATCAGACTCGCTGGATCGAGATCGATCCGTTCCGGCTGGGCCTGCACGCCGGCCATCAACAGCATGAACGCGTTCAACGTCATTCGACGGAGCTCCTTCGCGACTTCGAGCACGGACTCCCGATCACGATCAGGTCACGGCGAATCGCCCAAGCGTCGCCGGCGCAACCAGGACGCCTCGCGCTCGCCTACGCGATCCGGCGGGAATTGTACGGCGCGCGAACCGAGACGACCAGTCCGCGCCGGATCGCTCTCGGTTCCACCCGGCGCCCGAGACCGGTTCGCGGGATCGATTTTCCGCGAAGCCGTCCGCCGATTGCGGCGATCTCGAACGCGCCCGGCGACCTGCGTAGACCCGCGCGCCGACGCCGGCCCGTCCGACCGAGCGCGCCTTGTCGCGGCGTCGGCTCGCGCCGATCTTCCGGGTCCACCACGGGTCCCCGTAGCTCAGGTGGATAGAGCGACTGCCTCCTAAGCAGTAGGCCCCAGGTTCGAGTCCTGGCGGGGACATGCCGGCGGACGTCGCGGCCGTGCGCGACCGCCCGGCCGCAGCCGTCACCGACGGGCGCGCCTCCGGCCCATCCAGTCCAGGGCAAGCACGGCGCTCGCGCCGGAGGCGCAGGCCAGGGCCACGGCGACGATCTCCGGCGACGCGTCCGCGCCGGGCCAAATCGGGACCTCGCCCCCGTCCGGGGAGTGCGCGACGAAGGGCCAGAGCTTCAGTAGCGATCCAATCATGAGCCCGACCACGGCGGCGAGCGTCTGGTCGCGCCACTTGGAGAAGAGGCGGTCGAGAACGCGCGCGAAGGTCAGAATCCCCACCGCCATTCCGGCAACCATCGGGACGACGACAAAGGCTTGGCTCAGGTCTCCGTGGTAAAGCAGCGAGTCCAAGGAGCCGGCCACGTACTCGTAGAGTCCGAGCAGGACGAGGACGAAGGCCCCGGAGAGCCCCGGGAGGCTCATGGCCGACACGGCGAGCGCGCCGCCCAGGAACACGATCCACGGACTCGGGTCTCGCCCCCCGGCCAACGCGTCGGACTGCGCCACGGACGCGACGGGCGCCGGGCTCTCCTCGACCCGAAGGGTCCCCGCCGGCGCGTTTCCGGCCTCGCCCGCTCGCCGGGCCAGGATCTCGACCTGCGCGGCGGCGGAACCTGCGGGGAAGGTCCTGGCCGATCTCGCCCCGAACGCGACGCCGGGTCGACCTCCTTCGCCCGGCGCCGCCAGCGTCAGGTTGGTCGGCGTGATGACCAGTTCGGCCTCGAGCGGAGCGCCGAACTCGAGCGTGACGACGCCGCTCGCGTGCCCGCGCGTCGAAGCGGACACGCCCAGGAACCACACGGTGGCCAGCGCGGACGCGCCCGCCAGAACCCAGCGCGACACGCTGCGGCGCTCGATTTCGCGGAGCGGGACGATCACGGCGGCCGCCACGAGCCCCAGGAACAGACCGTTCATCTCGGCCGGGTGGGCGCTCATGAGCAGCGAGAGCGGGCGGACCGCCAGTAGGATCGCCATGGCGATGCCGGCGACGACGGACGCCAGCAGCAGCACCCGTCCCGCGTCGGCGCCCTCCGGGTCCTGCGGCAGAGCGGCCGGTTCCCGCAGCCCCTTCCCGAGCAGGGACAGGAAGGACCGTCGGCGCAGGCGCGTGACCATGGACCAGCCCACGTTGCCGACGGCGTCGACCAGGCGGGCGTAGATCCCGAGGATGAACGCGACCGTGCCCCCCGAGACGCCCGGGACCACGTCGGCGAGCCCCATGCAGAACCCCCTCAGCGAGTGGCCGATCCAGTGCCTCATCGCATCGGTCTCGGGGTCAGACCGCGAGGTTCCAGCTGCGCACCTCGTCCATGCGGGAGTAGTTCGTCAAGTCGAGGTGGAGGGGCGTCACCGACACGTAGCCTTCCTGAACGGCCCGGAAGTCCGCGTCCGGTCCTCCCTTCCAGTTCACGTGTCCGCCGCCGATCCAGAAGTACTCGCGGTCCGAAGGGTCCGTGGCGCGCGTGATGGACTCCCAGTAGCGGCGGCGTCCCAGGTTCGTGACCCGCACGCCGCGCACCTCGGAGGGCGGAATCGCGGGCAGGTTGACGTTGAAGAGCTCGTGCGGCTGAATCCCCCGGGCGAGGATCTGCTCGAGGAGTTGCGCGACCACCGGCTGCCAGCCCTCGACCTCCTCGATCTCTCGGCCCACGTACGAGAACGCCACCGACGGGATTCCGAGGATCGTGGCCTCCGTCGCCGCCGCCACCGTGCCCGAGTAGAACACGTCCTCGCTCATGTTCGGGCCGTGGTTGATGCCCGAGACGCAAAGATCGGGGTCGGCGTCCAGGAATTCGCTCACCGCGAGGATGACGCAGTCGGTCGGCGTGCCGTCGACGATGGTGGTCCCGTCCGGCGTCTTCCGCATCCGGAGCGGCTGATGCAGCGTCAGCGCGTTGCTCGAGGCGCTCTGCTCCCGATCCGGAGCCACGACGTCCACCGAGCCGATCCGGTGGGCCGCCTCGGCCAGGACGCGGATGCCCGGCGACAGGTACCCGTCGTCGTTCGTGCAGAGGATGCGCACGGGCTAGTCGGAAAGGCCCTCGGGAGAGAACCGATCCAGGCCACAGCTACATTGGCGTCGCGTCGCTGGGCCGGATCCTCGTGGGGGAGTCAAGGCGCCTTGTTCTCCGGCAAGAGCAATTGCACCAATTTGTCGACGTTGTCCCGTACATCGTCAACGTCCGGCGACTCGTCCGAAGATCTCGCAACGTGTTCCGTGAATCTAGCTAGTGCCGTTTCAATGTGCGCTTCCGTGGCGGTTTCCGTAAAAACCCGTAGGAAGCGCCTCCAGTGTTTCGCAGGGATTCCAGAAAGAAGTCGATCACCGGACCGTTGCGCAAAGTCGTCCAGGATCCCCGTTCGAGCAATACGTCCAAAATTCCGCCCTGCATCTTGTTCGGCCTTGTCTGAAATCTCGTCTGTTTTTTTCGGATAGGGATGACTTGCCGATGACAAGACGACTCTCGCTGACTTCTGGTGCTTCATCACGAATTCCCAATAGTGATTCCGATGCTCGGCTACGTAGCGAGCCAGTTCCACATAGGGAATGGCGAGACGCGGAACTCCAGAGATGACTTCTGACAGATACCATGGATAGACAACGAACAGATCGGAGCGCGCACACACAGCCGGCGTCGCCAAGAACCGAAAGCTCGGCTCCTTCTCTTTAGCAAGCAAATACCAGCCCTTCAGTTCAATGCCAAGAAGCACGTCGGATGGGTTGGCCACGTTCTGAAGGCGCACGTCGGGAAACGTCTGCGGTTGCCGCACAAACGAGTACATCGCATAGCGTTCTTCGTCGTCCCACAGCTTCCGGAGCGAATTGAGAGTGTCGACGACGCCCTCTTCGATCGCTGCGCCGAGGAGTGCGTTCAGATTGAAGAGGTCGGTGGCTTGCACTCCACGAATGACAACATTGGATCTGAAGTTCCCAGGAACGGCGAATATCGCTTCGCGGACACTCTCATAGAGATCGTAGTGCTCCCAATCCCTATGAGGAGGGGCGGGAGCAGGATGTGAGTCGGGCACCGTAGGATCCTATATCAAACGAAGCTGTTCGCAATCCTGGAGCCTCCGAACAGCTGCGGAAAAGTACTTCGGCAGCAGTTCGGCGGAGAAACAGCGTCGACCCAAATCGGCCGAAACCACGGCAGCCGTGCACAGTCCGCCGAACGGCTCCCACACGACATCCTCCGCGATGGAAGACGCCTCGATGATCAGCCGAATGAGTCGCTTGGGCTTCTGGTTGGCGTGGATGAACTTCCTTGAGCCGTCGTTCTGGCGCACCCTCTCCTCCCCGCGAACGGCTCCCTCCTTCCATACGTTGGTGACGCCGAGCTCGAGATTGAACTTCGAGCGCATCCGTCGCCACTCTTCGGCGGTGAGAGGCGAGACACCGTCGAGAGAAAAATACGGACGTCCCTCCGCGTGGCCGTGCGTATTGGCGAAATCCGCCAACATCTGAAACGCGCTGGGCGGAGGAAAGTACCACATATGGTCCTGAGTAAGGTATTTTCGAGTGGCCGCGTTCTTCACTTCGCAGGCTTCGTTCGCTCGGTTCAATGGAAGGCCGGACCGCGTCCACTCCCAGCGCAGCCATTCCTTCATTTCGACGACGCGACCCGAGATCAGGAACTTCGGCGGCCGCACGTACTGGACGCAAACTTCGGTCGCTACCGGAAATCGCCGCAACGTCTTCGAATTCGTGTTGCCGGACACGTGCGCGATTCCCTTGTTCCAGATATTGCACCCGACGTATTCCCAGCCGAACTCGACGAGCAAGGGGTGAACCGTCGCCCACCCCAGCTCGGTGTTCCAGAACCAGAGCGTGGTCTCCCCGGTGGCCGCCTCGGACCACGCTTGCACATGCGGACGATACCAATCGACAAGCCCGTCCACGGTACGTGTGTCGCCCAGAAAACCGGACACCCCGTAGGCACCGTCGGACACGATGACGACCGGCGCGGGCCAGGCGTCGTACATCTCCAAGGCGTCTCCGAGGGAAACCTCCACGCCGCGACGGCGCATGGTCGTCGCTTCCCGCAAACCCCGCTGGCGCGCGCGGGAGTGCCGCGACGGTGCGATCATCCCCCTGCTCCTCGTCCGCTGTCCTTCGTTGATCCGAAACGAACCGGCGGGCGACCTCGTTCGGACGGAATCGGCCCTTCGGGCGCCTTCAGGTTCACCGCCCACGCCGATCACCTCGGTTTCCGTCTCTATGCGGGCGATCGGCACAACTAGTCATGCGACGCTTCGACAACGGTTCAACCCCCAGCATCGAGGTTCGAGATCCACCGATCAACTGACAGGATACAGCACCCGACCAAACAAGTCAAGTCCTTCGCAAGCGCCTGACCGCCCGAGGGGCGGACGCAGTCGCTGTCGTCGAACGGAGACCTGCGGGCGGCCGATCCCCGCCCTCTCTTTCGTCATTCGAGCGGAAGTTCGGGCTCGGGCAGCGTCAGGACGTCGCGCACGACGCCGAGCCGCTCCTTGATCGAGCTCATCACAGCGGGCTCGGCGTGGACCTTCCCCACCTCGGCGATCTTCCCGCCCTTGCGCATGTCGTCGAGCTCGCGCTTGGCGCCCTCGATGGTGAAGCGCTTCTCGTACAGCAGGTGCTTGACCAGCAGGACCGTCTCGATCTCCTTCATCCGGTAGACCCGGCTGCCGCCGCGGTTCTTCGTCGGCGAAAGGACGTCGAACTGGCTCTCCCAGTAGCGCAGCACGTGTTGCTTGAGTCCGGTGAGGTCGCTGACCTCGCCGATGGAGTAGTAGGTCTTGCGCGCGATCGGCTCCACGCGCTTCGATTCCGGCGTCGACATGGCGGTCAAGCTCCCTGCTGGTTCGAGTCCATGTGCTCCGACCTGGGCTCGCGCGCCATCAGGCGATCGAGCGCGTGCATCGGGTCGGCCCCTTCCGCGACGATGCGATGGACCTCGGTCGAGACCGGCAACTCGACGCCCAGCCGGCGCCCCAGCCGGCAGGCCGCGCGCACCGTCGCCACCCCTTCCGCCACGGTGCGCGCCTCGCCGACGATCTCGTCGATCGGGCGGCCCTGTCCCAAGCGGACCCCGACCGCGCGGTTCCGGCTCATGCCGCCCGTGCAGGTGAGCACGAGGTCCCCCATGCCGGCCAGGCCGGCGAAGGTGGCGCTCCGGGCCCCGAGGGCCACCCCCAATCTGGTGATTTCGGCCATCCCGCGGGTGATCAGCGCGGCGACGGCGTTGTGGCCCAGCTTCAGCCCGGCGGCGACGCCGGCCGCGAGCGCGACCACGTTCTTGAGCGCGCCCCCCAGCTCCACCCCGACCACGTCGTCGTTGGTGTACACCCGGAAGCGGTCCGTCTGGAAGAGCCGCTGCATGCGCCGTCCCGTCGCCTCGTCGCGCGACGCGACGACGACGGCTGTCGGCGCCTTGCGCATGACTTCCCTCGCGAAACTCGGGCCCGAAAGCACGCAAAGCCTGTGCGCCTGCGCGCTCGGGAGCGCCTCGGCGAAGATCTGGTCCATGCGCATGAGCGTCGCGACCTCGATGCCCTTCGACGCCGTCACGATCGTAGCGCCCGGGGGCACGAGCGGCGCGGCGTCTGCGAGCAGGGCCCGGGAATGCTGCACCGGACAGACCCAGAGGACGGCCTCGGCGCCGTCCAGCGCTCGGGCGAGGTCGTTGGTGACCGACAGGCGTTCTCGATTTAGGGAAAACCCTTCCAAGTACAGGGAATTTTCGCCCTTGGACTCGACGGACGCAACGACCTCGGGCTCCCGGGCCCAGAGCCGCACCCGGGCGCCCGCGTCGGCCAGGTGGTGCGCGAGCGTCGTGCCCCACGCCCCGGCGCCGACGACGGCCGCGGTCGCGGCGGCGCGCGACTCGCTCACGGGCCCGTCTCCGACGTCCGCCGCCACGAGAACCGCGGCTCCTCGCCCCTGGCGAGTCGGCGCAGGTTGGACCGGTGGGCCCACGTGACGAACAGCGCGACCGAAGCCAGGAACACCCGCGTGGACGCGTCCGCGTCCGGCGTCGCCAAGCCGACGGCGCCCACCGCGAGGGCGGCGACGACGGAAGCCAGGGACACGATGCGCGCCGTCGCCGCCGTCGCCAGCCAGGCGACGAGTCCGGCCAGAGCGGCCCAGGGCGCGACGGCGACGAGCACGCCGGCGCTGGTGGCCACGCCCTTCCCGCCCCGAAACCGCACCCAGACCGAGAACACGTGGCCGGCGATGGCGGCGCCTCCGTAGGCGAGCGCCCACCACGGCTCCGACCGACCGTCGACGCCGGGCAGCAGCCAGGCCGGCAGCGCGCCCTTCGCCACGTCGACGACCAGCGCCGGCGCCGCGGCCCGCCAGCCCAGCGCCCGCAGCGCGTTGGTCGCCCCGAGGTTGCAGCTGCCCAGCGATCTCAAGTCCTTTCCGTAGGCCCAGCGACCGATCCAGTAGGCGGTCGGGATCGATCCGGCGGCGTAGGCGGCGAGCAGCGGCGCGAGCGTCGCGACGTTCACGGCGCGTCAGCCATGGCCGGCGCGCAGTCTCAGGCGCACGGGCACGCCCGTGAAGTCCCACGCGGCGCGCAGCGAGTTGACGACGTAGCGACGGTAGTGGGTGGGCACTTCGTCGGGCAGGTTGCCGAACGCGACGAACGTCGGCGGGACCGTTCTCGCCTGCGTCGCGTACTTGAGCTTGACCGGCCGCCCGCGCGCGTGTGGAGGCGGCTGCTTGGCGACGAGCGCCTCGAGCGCCCGATTGACCTCGGACGTGGGGATCCGCTTGCGCCTGCGCGCGTCGACGTCCCGGACGAGCTCGAGCGTCTTGCGGACCCGCAGTCCGGTCAGCGCCGACGCGAACAGGAACGGCACGTGGCCGAGGAAGGGGGCTCTCCGGACGGCTTCGCGTCGGAAGCGCGCCGCCGTCGAGGTCTCCTTCTCGACCAGGTCCCACTTGTTGCACACGACGATCACGCCGCAGCCGGCCTCCCACGCCGCCTCGGCGACCTTGACGTCCTGCGCGTGGAGGCCCTCGTCGCTGTCGACCACGACCAGGCACACGTCGGCTTCCCGGACCACGCGAGTCGTGCGCAGGCTGCAGTAGTACTCGACGGCGTCCTTCATGCGGGCGTGGCGGCGCAGGCCGGCCGTGTCGACGAAGGTCAGCGTCCGCCCATGGAAGGTCATGCTCGAGTCGACGGGATCGCGCGTCGTGCCGGGCGCGTCGCCGACGACGACCCGGCGCTCCCCGAAGAGGCGGTTGACCAGCGACGACTTCCCGGCGTTCGGCTTCCCGATCACGGCCACCCGGAGCTCGTCGGCGCGCGCGGCGGCCGTCTCCTCGGGCAGCAGCGGAACCACGGCGTCGAGCAGGTCGCCGACGCCCCGGCCCGAGACGGCGCTCACGGGATGGGGCTCGCCCATGCCCAGCTCCCAGAAGTCCAGGTGCGTGCGCTCCATGGGCAGGTTGTCGACCTTGTTGACCGTCAGCAGGACGGGTTTTTCGGCGCGCCTGAGCGCCTCGGACAGTCTCTGGTCCAGGGGGTGCACGCCCGTCTTCGCGTCGACGACGAACAGCACCACGTCGGCCTCCTCGACGGCGATCATCGCCTGTTCGCGGATCGAGCGCTCGAGGGCGCGCTTCGATCCCTCGACGATCCCGCCCGTGTCGACCACGAAGAAGCTGCGCCCGATCCAGTCGGCGCGCCCGAAGTTCCGATCCCGGGTGACGCCGGGAGAGTCGTCCACGACGGCGATCCGGCGACCGACGGCCCGGTTGAAGAACGTCGACTTGCCCACGTTGGGCCGGCCGACCACGGCGACGACGGGCAGGCCGGTCACGCGACCGCCCGCCCGCAGGGCGCCAGCAGCGTCGAGGTCAGCTCCCGCCCCGCGCGCAGTCCGGCCGGCGCCAGCCGCTGGGCCACGAGCTCGAGCGGCACGCCGTCGATGAAGGCGTCGTCCTGGTTGAGCGCCGAGCGCGGCAGCAGAACCAGGTCGCCGGCGCGCGCGTCGGCGAGCGCCTCGAGGACGTCGGCGCCCGCGAGCAGCCCCGCGATCGTCACCGATTCGCCGAAGTAGCGGTTCTTCACCGCCACGACCTCGACGGGCGCGCGGATCCGGGTCGAGACCTCGCCGGCCATCCGCTCGAGGTAGGGACGCATCGACGTCCCCGTGACGATGCGCACCCGCTCCACGCCCGGCAGCGGCGCGAGCCCGGTCTTCCCGGCCTCGAAGGCGTCCAGGGCGGAGCGAAGCGCGCCCACGCCGTTCTCGACCAGGCCCCAGTCGTCGTAGTAGTCGCCTGCGGGCACGTCGCGTCCGGCGATGAGGAACAGCTCGTCGGCGGCGTAGCACCAGCGATGGCCCCGCTCGCGGCGCGCCCGCCGCCGGACGGACGCGGTTCGCTCCAAGGCCGAGCGGGCCTCGGCGCTCGTGAGCGGCCGCACCGGCCGTTCGAGGTTGTAGCGGGTGAGGCCGACGGGCACCACCGACAGCGAGAGGATCCCGTCGCCCAGCGCGTACAGGTCCCGGATGGTCCGGTCCAGCTCCTCGCCGTCGTTCCACTCCGGGCAGAGGACCACTTGGGTGTGCAGCTCGAGCCCGCCCGCGAGGAGCCGCTCGAGCTGGTCCACGATCAGCCCCGCCCTTTCGTTCTTCAGCATGCGGACGCGCAGATCGGGCCGGGTGCAGTGGACGCTGACGTACAGCGGCGAAAGCCGCTGCTCGACGAGGCGCTCGAGGCCTCGGGGACCCAGATTCGTCAGCGTGACGTAGCTCCCGTAGGTGAACGAGAGGCGGAAGTCGTCGTCCCTGAGCCACAGCGGCCTGCGCGCGTTCGGCGGGTTGCCGTCGATGAAGCAGAACACGCACTCGTTGGCGCATTCGCGCACCGTGTCGCGGGCCGGCACGATGCCCAGACTCTCCGAGGGATCGCGCGAGATCTCCCACACGACGGGCGAGCCGTCCTCGTCGACGGCCTCGATCGAGAGCTCGTTCTCGGCGGCCAGGAACAGGAAGTCCAGGCCGTCGCGGACACGCTCCCCGTTGACCTTCAGAATCCTAGTCCCGATGCGGAGCTCGAGCTCCTCCGCGATCGAGCCCGGCCCGATTTCCCCGATCCGCACCACGTGGCTTCACCCCCGAATTGGCGTCGCGGCCTTCGCGCCCGCGGACAGGATCGGATCCCGGATCAGCGGTGCCGGGCGAGCATCTCCTGGAAGGCGAGCGTGTTGCGCACGGGCTCCCAGGTGTACCGGGTCGACAGGCTGTTGACCGTGACCAGCGTCGAGCTCGCGATCAAGGGCTCCAGCAGCTCGACGGCGCCCTCGACGTCGCCGAGCTCGGCGTGGGTCTGCGCCCAGCGCCGCTGCACGGCGGGGCGCATGTCCTCCGTCACGGGCATGGCCTTCGCCTTCTCGAGCGCCGCGCGCGCGTCCGCCGTCCTTCCCGCCCGCGCCAAGTTGCGCGCGTACTGGCCCTGCCAGTTCGCCTGGGCGTCCGGGTCGTCGAAGGTCAGAGGGTTCCGGTCCCAGGCGGCGACCAGGTCGCCCCAGAGGACGCGCGACTCGTGCTGGCGGCCCGCCACCCGGTGCACCCAGGCCTTCTCGGCGAGGCACGCGCAACGGTAGTCCGGGTCCGGGTGGTCGGGCTCGAAGGCGAGGATCGTCTCGTCGAACTCGCCGCCGAGGAGCAGCGACGGGAAGTCGTTGGCCACCGAGGCGATCTCCTGGGGCGACATCCGAATCCGGGCCCTGGCCTCCCGGAACGCGCGCTGCATTCCGTTCGTCCCCCGACCCGCGGCCAGGGCGAGGAAGATCATCTCCGTGACCCAGTCGTTGTCCGCCTGCCGGAAGGCCTCGGTCGCCCGGCCCAGCAGATCCTCGGCCTGGGAGAAGTCGCCGAGCAGACGGGCGGCCGCCGCGCCCTCGAGCAGCACGTCCGCGTCCATGGAGCTTCCGGCCGCGTCGACGCGGCGCATGAGCTCGTCTCCGGGCGTTTGCGCCGCCGCCGCGGCAGCGTGCAGAACCGGCGCGAGGCCGAGCGCTAGAAACGTCAAGATCGTGCGGCGCATGGACCTTCTCCCTGAGGGAACGAGCTCGACGCGACGGACCGGCGCCAATTCGCGGGGCGAACCGGCGCGCGGCGAAAACGCGTCGAGTGAGCGACGCAGGCAATGTATCAACCTTCGCGATCACGCGCCAGCACGCGCGCGCCGGCGCTCGGAAGGAGCGGCGGGCTCGGCTCGCTTCAGCTCCTCGCCACCGCCACGTCGAGCTCGGGCTCGCGTTCGGGGAGCGGACGCGTCGGCAGGTCGACGGCCGCCGGAGACGATTCCTCCCTTTCGCCGCCCCGCGCCCATCGGACCAGATCGTCGACGAGGCTGTACAGCACGGGCAGCAGGATGAGCGTGAGGAACGTCGCGAAGACGATGCCGACGATGACGGCCACGGCCATCGGCCCCCACCACGCCGCCTGCTCGCCGCCCCAGTACAGGTCGGGCGACAGGCTCCGGAAGAGGCCGAAGAAGTCGAAGTTCAGCCCGATCGCGAGCGGCACCAGCCCCAGCGCCGTGGTCAGGGCGGTGAGAAGCACCGGTCGCATGCGGGTCTTGCCGGCCAGGATCACGGCCTCGCGCGCGCCCAGTCCGTCGCGACGGCGCAGCACGTCGATGTAGTCGATCAGGACGATCGCGTTGTTGACGACGATCCCCGCCAGCGAGATGACCCCGACTCCGGTCATGATGATCACGAAGGGCATCTGGAAGACCATCAGGCCGATCAGGACGCCGATCGTGGAGAGGATCACCGAGGACAGGATGATCAGCGGCTTGATCACCGAGTTGAACTGCGACACCAGGATGAGCGCGATGAGCATCAGGGCGGCGAGGAAGGCTCTCGCCAGGAACCCGGCGGCCTCCTGCTGCTCCTGCTGTTCGCCCGTGAACTCGAGCGAGTATCCGGGCGGCAGCGCCTCGGCGAACCCGGCGAGCGCCCTCTCGACTTCGGCGCGAACCGCGTTGCTGTTGTACCCGGACGCGACTTCGGAGCTCACGGTGGCGACCCGGTCCATGTCCTTGCGGCGAATCGACCCGTAGCCCTCGCCCAGGCTCCAGCGGGCGACCGAGACCAGCGGCACCTGCTGGCCGTCGGCCAGCGCCGTGAGGTCGCCGATCGACGTCAGGTCGCGGCGGTCCTCCTCGCGCAGGCGCACGACGATGTCGAACTCGTCGTTGCCCGTGCGGTACTTGGCCGCCTCGATGCCGTTGACGGCGCCGCGGACGACGAAGCCCACGACGTCGGTCGACAGACCGTAGAGGCTGGCCTTCTCGCGGTCGACCTCGACGCGCAGCTCGGGGCGTCCGGCGCTCATGTCGCTCTCGAGCCCGACCAGACGCGCGTGGACCGGGGCGTCGCGAACCACCTGCATCGCCTCCTCGGCCAGCCGCTCGAGCAGGACCGGATCCTCGCCCGTGATCTCGAGGTTGATCGGGGGACCGGTCGCGGGGCCCTCGACCGGCACGTCGACGCGCACGTCCGCGCCGGCGAGCGTTCGCCCGATGCGGCTCTGCATCTCGCGCAGCGTCGCGAAGGCGTCGAACCGGCGGTCCTGGTAGTCGGCCAGGCTGACGGAGATGCGGCCGTTCTCCGGCCCCCCCGGTCCGCCGCCGCCCATCATGCCGCCCCCGCCGCCCGACGAGCCGACGGTCGAGACCACGGTCTCGGCGTCGGCCAGCCCCGCGACGCCGGACAGCTCTCCGTACAGGCGGTCCGCGTACTCGTTGGTGACGTCGGCGGCCGTGCCGACCGGCGCCTCGACGGACACGTAGAACGAGTTGGGCGGAATGTCCTCGGGGAAGTACTCGACCGGCGCCGCGAAGACGGAGTACAGCGCGACCGTGCCGACCAGCGCCCCGACCGATCCCAGGACGATCAGGCCCCGGTGGTCCAGCGCCCAGCGCAGCCGCGTCTCGTACCAGCCGCCGATCCTGGGCATTCCGCGCGTCATGAAGATCCGGCCCAGAGGCTCCAGAACCCTGGCGTGCAGCGCCCAGAGTCCGACGGCGGCGGCGGCCAGGAGCGCGGCCGTGAGCGGTCCGCCCAGCGCCAGCGCCGCGAACAGCGCGACCGCCGCGCCCAGCGTCTCCCAGCGCAGGAACCACGGGCCCGCGCGCCGGCGCGGCGCCTCGCCGTCCGGGCGCATGAAGAGCGCGCAGAGCGTGGGCACGATCACCAGGGCCACGAACAGGGAGCTCGACAGCGTGACGATGAGCGTGAGCGGCAGGAACTTCATGAACTCGCCCGCCATGCCGGGCCAGAACAGGAGCGGCGCGAACGCGGCGAGCGTCGTCGCCGTGGCGGCGACGACCGGCACGGCGACTTCGCCGGTGGCCTTGCGGGCCGCCACGGCCGGATCCCAGCCGTTCTCGACGAACCGGTGGATGTTCTCGACGATCACGATGGCGTTGTCGACCAGCATGCCCAGCGCGAGGATGAGCGAGAACAGGACCACCATGTTCATCGAGACCCCGAGCATCGACAGGACCACGAAGGACAGGAACATCGAGGTCGGGATCGAAATCGCCACGAAGACCGACGTGCGCAGGCCCAGGACGAAGAGCAGCACCCCGACGATCAGCAGGAGCCCGGAGATGATGTTGTTCTGCAGGCTCTGGACCATGTCGTCGATCTGCGTCGACTGGTCCGACGTCACGGACACCGCCGTCGAGGGCGGAAACAGGGGGCGCATCGCCTCGATCTCGGCCCGCACGGCGTCGGCCGTGGCGATGATGTTCTCGCCCGAGCGCTTGACGACGTCCAGCGTGACGACGGGTTGCTCGCCCAGGCGGGCGTAGCTCTCGCGGTCGGCGAACCCGAACTCGACCCGGGCCAGGTCGCGCACGTAGACCGGGCTGCCGGCGAACGTCTCGACGACCAGGTCGCCGATCACGGCCGGATCGTCGAATTCGCCGTCGACGCGCACCAGGTAGTCGACGCCGTTGACGTCGATCGCGCCGCCGGGGACGTTGACGTTCTCCTGGCGAATCGCGGCGATGACGTCGTCCAGCGAGACGTTGTAGTACTGGAGCTTCGAGAGGTCGACGTCGACGTTCACCTGGCGCTCGAGCCCGCCCCGGAGATCCACGCGCAGGACCGCCGGAATCGACTCGATCCTCTCCTGCAGGTCCTCGCCGAGCTCCTTGAGGCGAACCAGGCCGTACCCGCCGGCGAGGTTCACCTGCATGATGGGCGTGTCGCTCAGGTTGAACTCGAGGATCGACGGGTCCTCGGCCTCCGCCGGGAGCTCGGGCTTCGCCAGATCGACCTTCTCGCGCACCTTCTGCAGCGCTTCGTCCATGTTGGTCGTGGTCTGGAACTCGGCGATCACGGACGAGTATCCCTCGACGGACGTCGAGGTGAGCTCCTCGAGCTCGGCGATCGTGTTGAGCTCCTCCTCGATCTTCCGCGTGATCAGGCTCTCGACGTCGCCCGGCGCCACGCCGGGGTACATCGTGTTGACCGCGATCATCGGGATCTCGAACTCCGGGAACGACTCCTTGGGAATCGAGCGGTAGGCGAGCAGGCCCGCGATCGTCACGAACGCGAACAGCACCACCACCGAGGTCGCGTTGCGGACCGCGAGCGAGGTGAGCGCGAACTCCTTGAAGCCCTTGCCCTCGGGACCGCTGCGGTCGCCGTCGGAAATCCGGCTCATTCCTGGCCCTCCTCCGTGCGCGCCGCGCCCTGGACGATCCGCACGCGATCTCCGGCGGTCAGCCCGTGCTGGCCCACCACCACGAGCCGGTCGCCCGCCGCGAGCCCCGAGTCCACGATCACGTCGTTGCCCTGCACGATGGTGGTCGCGACCGGGCGCGCCGTCGCCACCGCGCCGTCGCCGTCGCCCTCGACCACGTAGACGACCTGCCCCGCCTCGACGACGACGACCGCCTGCTGCGGAATCACGATCGCGTCCTCGAACTCGTCCTTCACGACCGAGAGATCGGCGACCATGCCGGGCTTGATGCGCAGCCCCGGGTTCGGCAGCGCGAGCTCGATGGGAAAGGTGCGGTTGTCGCGATCGACGGTCAGGCCGACGAAGACCACCGATCCCTCGAAGACCTCGCCCGCGATCGCGTCGAACGTCACCATCGCCGTGGCGCCGGCGGACACGTCGAGCGCGTAGCGTTCCGGGATCCCGGTGCGGATCTTGACCCGGTCGGCCGCGACGATCCGCGCGACCGGCGCGCCCTGGCCCACTCGCGAGCCGACTTCGACCAGTCGGTCGTCCAGCACGCCGTCGATCGGCGCCCGGACGACGGTGCGCGCGAGGCGCGCCTCGAGCGCGACGAGGTTCCCCTGGGCCTGCTCGGCCAGATAGCGCGCCTCGCGGTAGCTCAGCTCCGAGCCGATGCCGTCCTCTTCGTAGAGCGTCTTGCGGCGCTGCCAGACGTCCTGGGCGTACTCGGCCTGAGCCCTCGCCGTGCGGACCTCCGCGGCGAGGATCTCGTCGTCGAGCTCGAGAATCGGCTCGCCGGCGCGCACGCGGCGACCCTTGTCGCGCACGACGCGACGCACGACGCCGGCCTCCTCCGCCGAGACCGTCACGTCCCGCATGGCCATGGCCATGCCCGTGAAGCGCACGGTGCGCTCGAACCGCTGCGGCGCGACCGGTCGCACCTCGACGTTGACGACGCGCGCGAGCGCCTCGGCCGCCGCTTCCGTTCCTTGCGGCGCTTCGCCCGGGGCTCCGCCCGAGCAGGCGGCGACCGCGAGCAGGGCGAGCGTCGCCGCGAGTCCGCCGCCGCTCCCGCGCCGACGCCCGATTCCCGCCTTCGTCCCGTTTTCCATCTTCACCGTTCCCGCCCCCTCGGCGCGTCCGCGCCCGGGTATTCGAGGTCCACCAGAGGCACTTCGCCGGCCGCCTGGTCCAAGCGCGCCCTGGCCGAAAGGTAGTCGTAGACGGCCTGAGCGTAGTTGAACTCGCTCTGGCGGAGCGCCACCTCGGCGTCGGTCCGCTCGAGCTGGCCGCTCAGGCCCTCGCGATACTGCGCGCTCGCGATCTCGTATCCGCGCTGGGCCTGCGAGACGGCGAGCCGCTGCGCGGCGGCGCGGTCCCTGGCCTCGAGCGCCTCGTCGAGGAGGTCGCGGACCTCGACCTCGGCCCGATCGGCGGCGCCGCGGGTCTGGGTCTCCGCCTGGCGCAGCGCCGCGCGCCGCTGGTCGATGCGGGCGTCGCGGCTCAGGCCGGAGAAGATCGGAAAGCTGACGCTCAGGCCGATCTGCTTGGACGACCCCCGCTGGGCGGCGCTGCCGAAGAAGTCCACCGGACCGTTCTGCTGGGCCGCCAGACCGTAGGTGCCGAAGGCCTGCACGGTGGGCAGGTACTCGACCTGCTCCAGCCGCAGCTCGGTGCGCCTCAAGTCCTCCTGGACCTCGAGCTGGCGCATGTCGCTGCGCTGCGCGACGGCGCGGCCGACGAGCGGAGCGACGTCCGTCTCGTCGCCGACCGCGACGCCGGCGAAGGCCAGCACGTCTCGGTTGGCGGGCGTGTTCGCGTTCGGATCCTCGAGGTCGATCCGCGCCAGCTCGCCGACCACCTCGAGCTCCGCCTCCGGGTCGACGGCGAGTTCGACGGCGAGCGAGCGCCTCGCGGCGGCGAGCCGATTGCGCGCGCGCCTCGAGCTGGGCGCGAGGTTCGCCAGCTCGACCTCGAGGCGAAGCACGTCGTAGCTCGACGCCATGCCGGCCCTCTCCATGGCCGTCGTCTCGTCGAGCGACTCGCGCACCCGGGCGAGCGACTTCTCCGTCAGGCGCACCTCCTCCTGGCCGAGCAGGACCTCGTAGAAGGCGTCCCGCACCCGCGTGACGACCTGCTGCGTTCGTCCGCGCAGGCTCTCCCTCTGCAGGTTCCGAAATCGGGACGCGGCGCCCAAGCCGACGATCGACCTGGGATCGAAGACGACCTGCTCGGCGTTGATCGACAGGTTCCAGATGTTGTCGGCGCCGAACTGCACGGGAATGAAATCGCCCTCTCGCGCGTCGGGATCGAAGATCTGCGCCGGCAGGAAGCTCACCTGCGGCGCCACGTTGCGGGTGTACGACGACGAGAGGTTCACGCTCGGATAGACCTCGGCCCACGCCTCCGAGACCTGGTCGCCGGCGACGGCGAGCTGGTACTCGGCGTCGAGCACGTCGCGGTTGCTCTCGAGCGCCCACCGCGCGGCGGCGCTCACCGTCAGCGGGCCCTTGGGGGCGGCCGCGCGCTCGGCGCTCCGCTGCGCCTCGGCCGCCTGGCCCCACGCCAGCAGAAGGACTCCGGCCGCCGCGAAGCGAGCGAGCCGCGCCGGTCGCCCCGGCGACGCCCCGCACTCGCGCGGGCGCGGCGGGAACTTCGAGGACTTCACGAGATCCATGACAATGCACGCTCTCCAGCTTCCGGTCGATGCCTTGGCGCACTCGCGCCCCGCGACGCGGGTCGGACGGCTCCGGGGGGCGCGGGAGCGCGTCCCCGACGCCGGTCCTCCTCCCACCCCGTCGGCCGCGTCTTCCAGCCCCTTTGGGGCCGATCGCGGATCCGGTCGCGCCGCAGCCTTCTCCGTACGCCGATTCTCCGCCGGAGGTTGCGGGACGGCCGCCCGCGCCGCCGGTCCGGCGGCGCTGAGGGAAGATACCGAATCGACCGCATGAGAGGCCCTTCTCCTTTCCGACTCGCCCCTGGGCGATCGCTTCGGGCTCGCCGGCGGCGGCGACGGCCGCCAGGGAGTTCCTGGCTCCCCAGGTCGTTTCCGGCGGTCCTTCCCATGATTCTCCGGTTCTCTTCGTTCCCGCGCGGCGGCCGCTCTCGGGCGCCGATTTCGTTGCGGCAAGCGGCGTGCCGCGGCGTCGCCCAAGCCAAGCGCGGGCGAGATCCACCGAATCGGCCGCGAGAGCCGAGCGCGACCTGTCGAAACGGCCAGGCCGTCGACCCAACCCCGGGGAGCGGGCCAACGTGGCCGGGCGCTCCCGCGGCTCCGGGGCGTCGAGGGAGCGCTTGGACGGTCGCGGACCGATCGTCCCGGAATCGCCGTCGTTCGGGAGCGTTCAGGCGCAGATCACGCCGTCGTTGTTGGCGTCGCGCATGTACGGGTACGCGGCGTGTCCGCGGCGCACCGGAGCGATGCCGTGCCGACGCGCTTCGGCGCACGTGATGCGGCCGTTCCCGTTGTCGTCCCACCGCTCGAGCGCCGGCGACGACGGGTCCGGCGGGGCCGCCGACCGTCCGCTCCGCGACCGGCTGCGGGGCGCGCATACGACGCCGTCGGCGTTGGCGTCCCGCATGTACGGATAGGCCGGGTGTCCCCGGTGGACCGGAGCGATCCCGTGGCGGCGCGCTTCGGCGCACGTGATGCGGCCGTTTCCGTTGTCGTCCCACCGCTCGAGCGGCGTCGCGGACCCGTCGGGCGAGCCGCCCGAGCAAGCGGCTGCGGCGAGCAGGGCGAGCGCGGCCGCCCGCCCGCCCGAGTGTCCGCGCGCCGACGCGACGCCGAATCGACGTCGTGCGAGGCGGTCAGGCACAGACGACCCCGTCGGCGTTCGCGTCCCGCATGTACGGATAGGCCGGATGTCCGCGGCGCACCGGAGCGATGCCGTGTCCGCGCGCTTCGGCGCAGCTGATGCGGCCGTTCCCGTCGTCGTCCCACCGCTCGAGCGCCGGCGACGACGGGTCCGATTCGGCGGGCCGCGGCGCCGACGGATCCGAGGAGGCGCCCCACAGGCCCCGCCCTTCGCGTCGCGCTTCGTCCTCGAGCCGCGCCAGAGCGTCCCGATGTTCGGACGGACGGTCGCGGACCACGCGCGCATGACCCATCCTCACGATCTCGGCGTTGACGAAGAGGCCGTCGACCAGGTGCACGTCGGCGACCAGTCGGCCGTACGCGTCGACGCTCAGGGGCTGCCAGGTCACGGACTCGCCCTCGAAACGGTCCGCGACGGCCCGAGCGGCGGCCCGACCTTCCTCCGTGCTCGTCTCGGGCGCGTCGACGCCCTTGAGCCGGACCCTGAAGCGACGCCCCAGGCTGGCCATGCGAAACGTGTCGCCGTCGATCGCTTCGGCGATGCGGCCGTGTGCCCGGGACACGGGTTCGGGCGGCGGCAGCGGTCCCGGACCCGGGTAGGCGACGCCGGCGAGCGCGAGCGCCAGCGCGCCCGCGATCGCGAGCCCGCACGCCGTCGCCATGCGCTTCCCGGAAGGCGCGCGCGAGCGGCGGGCGGCCCGTCGGCGCAGCGCGAAGTGGACCAGCGCGCCCGCGGCGACGGCGCCGAGCGTCGCCCCGGCGATGCCGGCCAGGCCGAGCGCCGGCGCCAGCGGCGCGGTGCGCTGTTCGATGGGCAGCAGCGCGACGAGCGCCTCCTGCCGACCCGAGAAGAACAGCAGGGCGGGCAAGAGGAAGAAGCCCATCAGCTGGGCGCGCCGGACCCCGGTCAGCAGCGGCACGACGCCGACGGCGGTCGCGACGGCCAGGATCGTCAGTCCCCCGAGCCCCAGCAGCAGCGCGGTGAGGACGACGAGGAACGCGACGACGCTCCAGTTGAGCCCCGTCTCGTCGACCGACGCGAAGATCGCCGCGAGGCGGGGGCCCGAGAACCACATGATCGCCGCCGCGACGCCCCCGGCGATGGCCATGGCCGCGGCCATCGGCAGCAGGTCGGCCTGAAGGACGTCGCCGCCCAGGATGCGTTCGACCGCGATCGAGGCCCCGCTCCGGCTCCGCTGGATCACGTAGAGAGCGGCGATCGCGAACAACGCCTCCGACGTGTTGAGCGACGACGTCGTCACCAGGTACGAGCGCGCGTCCGCGGGGTCGTCGCCCGATGCGGGCGCCGCGGCCGCCCCTCCCCTCCTCCACCTCGTCGCGCGCTCGACGAAGCGTTGCAGGAGCAGCAGCAGCGTCGCCGCGTTGGCCGCGCCCAGTCCGGGCAACAACCCGACCAGCAGCCCCGCCACGCCGCCGACTCCGCCGTCCGCGACGATCCGGCGACCGCTCGCGCCCAGCGCCGCTCGGTCGCGAGGCGCCCGCCGCCCGGCCGACGTCCGCTTGAGCCGCGTCGCGATTCGTTCCAGGCGCGCCGCGAAGGCCGGCGGACCCGGGTTCGGGTCCGGGAGGGGCGACGGGCGCGGCGCGCGTTCGGGCGGCGGCGGGCGCGGCCGGTCCGCGAGCGGCGCGGCGGTGGCGATGGCGAAGAGCAGTCCGGCGACGCCGAAGAGCCCGGCCAGGCTCGGGAAAAGCGCGTTGACCGGCGCGTCGGAACCGCCGGCCACGAGCGGCGACGCGAACACGGCGACGCCCAGCAGGCCGCTGACCAGGAACGCGAAGAGCGACCACCCCTTGCGCCTCTCGGTGAGGATCAGGATCGCCGACACGGACGCGAGCACGAGGAACATCGCCGGGCGCACCAGGCCCTCGAGTCCGCCGATCGCGCCGCCCAGCGCGGGCACGACCATGACGGGCAGCCCGAGCGCCAGACCGATCAGGCTGCCCGCGACCGACAGGCGAATGGCCGCCTCCCCTTCCCCGCGCTTGACCAGCCGGTGACCCGGCAGCTGCGCGAAGGCCTCGTCGCCGGGCACGCCCAGGAAGAGGCCCGGAACGACGTCGAAGAACGTGTGCGAGATGGCGAGCGCGCAGGTGAACGCCAGCGTCTCGGTGTACTCGACGCCGAGCGAGGCCAGTCCCGCGCTGACGGCGAGCAGCAGCGCGGTCACCGTGTTGACGTGGATGCCCGGGATCAGGCCGGTGAACACGCCGGCGACGGCGCCCGCGAGCGCGGCCGCGATCCACTGGATCACGGAGCGTGCGTCACGGCCGGTTCGCGGGCTCGACCAGCCGCGCGATCAGCGAGGGCTCGCCGCCGTAGTCGTCGCGCTGAGCGACGAGCTCGACGGGGAGTCCGGAGCTCAGCAGACGCAGCGTCTCGTCCGTCCAGTCGCCGGCGAAGACGACGCCGCGCGTCCGCGCGCCGCCGCCCGGGGCGACGAACTCGACCTCGAGGTGCCGGCGGCCGCCCCGGCCCGCGAACGGAAGGACGCGCGCCGCGACGACGGGTCCCACCCGCATCGTCCTGCCCTCGGGCGCCGAGCGGGCCTGGGCCAGCGCGACGGCATCGCCCGCGCGCACCTCGACGTGCCGGGCCGAAAGCGGTCGAATCTGCGGCCGTCCGCGATACGTCCCCAGGTTCCCGACGACGCGCACGACGTCGTCCCGGCGCGGGTCGACCGCGAGGCGACCCGCCGACGGGAACACGGACACCTCGACGTTCACGTCCTCTTCGGCGTCGCGGAGCTGGAAGACCAGCGTGCCCGACGAAAGCGTGCGGACCCGCGTCGCGCGCCCCTCGAACCGAAACGTCGCGCCCGCGAAGCGCGGATCGGCGACGTGGGCGGCCGCGAGTCGCGGCAGGCGCTCGAGCAGGTCGGCGTCGTACTCGTAGCGAACGGCGACGGCGAGCAGGCCCAGGACGGCCAGGGCGCCGAACGCGGCGGCGAGCTTGGGCGCGGCCGCCGACCCGGTCGATGCGCGCGTCCGCTTCAGGTCGACGGCTCCCGCGTCTCGAGCGCCGTCGGTCGGCGCCGCGCCGCGAGCGCCAAGCGGGAGACGGGACTCGAACCCGCGACCCTCAGCTTGGGAAGCTGATGCTCTGCCAACTGAGCTACTCCCGCCTATGTCGAGGTCGACGCCGTCGCGGCCATTGGCGGCGCGACCTCGCCGAGGGCGCCGGGCGCGCCAGGCGCCGGTCCTACCGGGGGCTCACGACCTCCAGATAGTACCCCACCAGGGTCTCGTCGCTGGTCAGATCGGCCTGGAACGACTCGCTTTCTCCCTGCGCGGGCGCCGCCACGCGGACGTCGACGAAGCCGATCTCGGCGCCGTCCTCCCCGTTGAAGTGCACCCGCACCGTCACCGTCGCGCCCGCGTCGAGCGCGTTGTTGACCAGCGCGCCCGAGTACGCGCCGCCGCCCGAGGAGCGAGGCTGCAGCGCGCCGCCCTCGAATCGGAAATCGAGATCCTGGCCTTGGCTCAGGACTTCGACGGCCCTCTGGTCGTCGCCCGTGCGCGCCAGCGCCTGTCCGAGGATCGTGTAGCTGTCGCGGTTGTGGCCGTCCAGCTCGACCAGGTCCTCCGCCACCGGAATCAACGTCTCCCAGTCCTCGGCCTCGTAGAGCGACTGGGCGAGGTTGAAGAGCGCGTCCCGGTTCTCCGGCGCCACGTGCACGACTTCCTGGAACGCCTGGGCGGCCTTGTCGTACACCCCGGCCGTGTAGAGGCCCACGCCGATGTTGAGGAACTCGCGAAGACCCAGGCCCGCCTCCGAGAGCAGGCCGTCGTAGATCGCCTGGGCGGAGTCGGCCATGCCGACCTCGGCGAGCACCGAAGCCAGGCTCGACAGGGCCCGCACGTCGCCCGGGCGCGACTCGAGGTACGTCTCGTATTCGGTCGCCGCCTCGTCGTAGCGCTCCTCCATGCTCAGCAGCTGCGCGCGATTGAACGCGACGTTCGTCTCGCGCTGGGCCCAGTCGACGGCCGTCGCGCTGTCGACTTCCTGCATGCGCGGTCCGCGAATCAAGTCGAGCGCTCGAGCGTACGCGTCGATCGCGTCGTCGACGCGACCGGCGTTGTTGTAGCTGACGCCCAGGTTGATCAGCGCTTCGGGCCGTTGCTCGGAGAAGATCGTCTCGGCCAACTCGAGCATGCGGATCCCCTCCTCGGCGTCGCCCCGGTCCAGGGGCTCGATGGCGCTGTTGAAGAGCTCGATCCAGGCGCTCTCGCGCAAGCGCCGGATCTCGGTCTCGTAGCCGGAATACATGGCCAGCGCGGCGTCGAACATGGTGTCGGCGCCGACCACGTCGTCCAGCCCGAGCCGCGCCCTCGCCGCCTGGAAGTACCCCGTCGCGTTGCTCGAGTCCTCGGCGATCGACATGAGGGCGGCGTCCAGCGCGTCCTGGTAGCGCGACGGATCGCCCGCGGCCTGGACCAGAAACAGCTCGGCGCTACGGGTGTGCACGTTCTCCCTCGGCTCGTCGCCGAAGTCTGCGCCGCCGCTCGCGCCGCCCCCGCCGGAAGCGCAACCCGACAACAGGACGAGACCCGCAGCCGCCGCCAGCGTACCGAACCGATGAACTCTCACGACCGTACTCCCAGTGGAAAGCGCGAAGGGGCGTGTCGGGCGCAAGCGCTTCCCAAACCCGAAGACGCCGCGACGCCTTCGGTTTCGGTCGCAGCTGCGCTCCCAAGCCGAATCCGAGCGCGAATTCTACACGGGCGCGCCGCGTCGGGTCAAGGGACGAATCGAAGGCGCGCCAGGCGCCCGAGCGCCGGACGCGTCAGCCGCCCCCGCGCTCGAGGTAGGTGAGGATGCGCACGCCCAGCGCTTCGCTGAAGCCGGGGAGGCGGCCGATCTCCTGGGCGGTGGCCTCCTTGACGCCCTTGAGCGAGCCGAAGCGGACCAGCAGCTCGCGCTGGCGCTTCGGACCGACGCCCGGCACGTCGGCCAGCGCCGAGCGCACGGCGCGGCGCGAGCGCAGCTTGCGGTTGTACCTCAGCGCGAAGCGGTGGGCCTCGTCGCGGATCCACTGCAGCAGGTGCAGCGAGCGGGCCGTCCTGGGGAGACGCAGGCCCTCGGGGCGTCCCGTCGTGTAGACGACCTCCTCGCGCTTGGCCAGCGCGACCAGGGCGACGCCCGCGACGCCCGCTTCGGCGAGCGCCGCGGCCGCGGCGCCCAGCTGGCCCTTCCCGCCGTCGACGATCGCGAGGTCCGGCAGCGCTTCGCCGCGCTCGACCACGCGCCGGAAGCGCCTCTCGACCGCCTCGCCCAGGGAGCGGTAGTCGTCGGCGCCCCAACCGCCCCGGATGCGCATGTGCCGGTAGCCGGAGCGGAGCGGCTTGCCGTTCTCGAACGCCACGGCGCTGGCCGTGGCGTCGGCGCCGTGGCTGTGGGACACGTCGAAGCAGACCATGCGGCGCGGCACGACCTTGAGCCCCAGCTCGTCCTGCAGCTCGACGAGCGCGTCGTCGACGCGGGACCACGAATCGCCGCCCTTGCGGATCCGCTCGCCGAGCGCGTGGCGGGCGTTCTGGGCCGCGAGCTCGAGCAGGCGCGCCTTGGCGCCGCGCTTGGGCGTCCGGAGCTTCACGCCGCGGCCCGCCCGGTCGCGCAGGATCCCCTCGAGCAGCGCGCGGTCGGGGAAGTCGCCCGGCAGCAGCACTTCGCCGGGCAGGTCCCGGGCGCCGACGGCGCCGCTCGACAGGTACGCGTGCGTCACCGACCGGGCGAGCAGGTCCTCGTCGCTCTCGCGCTCGACGCCGGTCATGGCGTGCGCGCGCCGACCGACGAGGACGCCGCCGCGCACGCGCATCGCGACGGCGGCGGCGGCCGCGCCGTCGCGGGCGACGCCGATCAGGTCGAGGTCGCCGACGCCGACCTTCTCGACGCGCTGCTGGGCCGCGATCGCGTCCAGGCCGGCGACGACGTCGCGCATGCGGGCCGCCCGCTCGTAGTCGAGCGCTTCGGCCGCCGCGCGCATCTCCTCGAGCGCCTGGGCCTGCGTCGCCGCCACGTCGCCGGAGAGGACGGCGACGACCCGGTCCGCGGCGGCCCGATAGTCCTCCTGCGACTGCAGGCCGACGCAGGGCGCGCCGCAGCGCCCGATCTGGTGGTCCAGGCAGGGCCGCGCCGGCGCGTCGCCGGGCAGGTCGTAGCGGCAGGACCGCAGGCCCTCGGCGCGCACCAGCGACTCGAGCGCGCGCCGCACGCGGCCGACCGAGACGAAGGGGCCGAAGTACCGGGCGCCGTCGTCGACCGCGCGGCGGGTCACGAGCGCCCGCGGGAACGGCTCGCCCACGGTCACCTTGACGAACGGATACCGCTTGTCGTCGCGGAGCAGGATGTTGAACCGGGGCTGGCGCTCCTTGATCAGGTTGGCCTCGAGGATCAGCGCCTCGGCCTCGGTGCCCACGACGAGCGTCTCGACGGAGCGGACCCGCCGCATCAGCTCGCGCGTCTTGAGATCCCGCTCGGGGATGCGGCCGAGGTAGGAGCGCACGCGCGCGCGCAGCGACTTGGCCTTGCCCACGTAGAGGACCTCGCCGCGGGCGGAGCGGAACAGGTACACGCCGGGCCCGGCGGAGAGCCGGGCGACGCGGGCCGCGTCCAGGGGCGCGTCGGCGCTCACGGACGCGCGCCGCGGTCTCGGCCCAACCGAGGGAGGCGAACCTCGGAGACGCCCATCCAGCGCGCGAGCGCCAGGTAGGTCGCGGCGACGGCCAGGATCGTCGCGCCCGCGGCCGCGAGCGGCGGCAGGGCGCTCAGCGGCCGCTCGACCGCCGCCCCGACGCCGACTGCAAAGGCGGTCGCGAGCAGGTAGCGCGGCAAGCGGCCGCCGGCGAGCGAGACGCGCCCCAGCTTGCGGCTGAGCCGCGTCGCGAGAAGCCCGAGCTCGAGCCAGGCGCCGACGGTCGCGCCCAGCGCGAGGCCGACGGCGCCCATGCCCAGTCCGCCGACCGAGATCCGGTCCAGGGGGAACATGAGCGCGAGCCCGACGGCGGCCGAGACGGCGATGCGCGCGAGCGCGATCCAGGCGGGCCGGCGGGTGTCGCCCAGCGCGTGGAACGCCGACGCCAGGACCCGCGAAACCCCCGACGCGGGCAGCCCGACGGCGTAGGCGGCCAGCACCCACCCGACCGCGGCGACGTCGTCGGCGCCGAACTCGCCCGTCCGGAACACGGCCAGCGCGGCGTCCGCGAAGACGACGTAGCCCGCGGAGACCGGAACGAGCCAGTGCAGCGTTCGCGTCGTCGCCGCTTGGGTCCGCGCGCGGACCTTCGCGAGACCCGACTCGCCGTCGCGGGCCAACTCGGGGAGCGCGGCCGCGGCGACCGACATCGCGAACAGCGAGATCGGCAGCAAGTGGAGCCTCTGGGCGTAGGAGAGCATGCCGACGGCGCCGATCGCGAGCCACGAGGCGAGATGCAGGTCCAGCAGACCGCTCATGTACACGGCGCCGCGCGCGGCGGCTGCGGGCAGGAAGTTCCGCACGACCTCGCGCGCGCCTCGGGCGCGCGTCGTCAGCGACGGGCGCACGTGGCGGAGGTGGGGCAGCAGGAAGGGCACGTGGAAGAGCGCCTGGGCGAGTCCGCCGACCAGCGCGCCCCACGCGAGCGCGCCGAGCAGGTCGACGTCGCCGAGACCGCGCGCCGCCGCGGCGACCACCGCGACGATCATGGCCAGGTTCCACGTCGCCGGCGCCGCGTAGGACGCGAAGAAGCGCCGGTGGCTGTTCAGGACGCCGATCGACCACGCGGAGACGACCAGCGCGGCCGCCATGGGGAACAGCACGCGCAGCAGGTCGACGACGATCTCGGCCCGGGCGTCGTCGGCGAAGCCGTGCGCCACGACCCACACCAGCGCCGGCGCGGCCAGGACGCCCAGCAGCGCCAGCGCGCCCGCGGCGGCGACCACCAGCCCCAGCACGGCGCCGGCGAGCCGACCCGCATCGCGCTCCCGTCCGTTCTCGATCATGCGGGCGTAGACGGGAATGAAAGACGCGCCGAGGCTCCCCTCCCCCACGAGGCTCTGCAGGAAGTTGGGGATCCGGAGCGCGGCCCCCCACGCGTCGGCCAGCGCGCCGGTGCCGAAGTGGTGGGCGAAGACCCGGTCTCGCGCGAACCCGAGGACCCGGCTGACCGCGATGCCCGAGGCGGCGCTGAAGGCGGCCAATGGTCGCTCGGGGGCTCCGGCGCCGCTCAGGCGTCGGCGTCGGCGTCGGCGGTCCCGTTCGGGTCGGCCGCGCCGAGCTCGCGCGCTTCGGCCCGTTCGGTGAGGAGACGCTGGAAGAACTGGCTCTCCTCGTCGAGTCGGACCACCTCGCCGCCGAGCCGCTCGAGCTCGCCCTCGAGACGGGCCAGCCGGTCCTGCACGGCGCCCTCGCCCTGCTTCAGGTTCTTGCGGTCGAGCCGCCGGGCGATCGCCTTGCCGAAGTCGGAGTCCAGCACGATCGCGAGGATGGGGATCAGGAGCGCGAGCGCGACGATGAAGATCCACATGGCGGGGTCAGTCCTCGCGCGGCGGGGCGGCGTCCGTCCGGACGCTCGCCGCCGTCGCCTCGCCGCCGGTCCACGACAGGCCGCGCACCGCCTCGAAGGCGCTCGCGACGAAGTCCGGCCCGTAGCGCGTCAGATACTGCAGGGGCCCGAGCACGCGTTCCTGGGGCTCGTCGGCGGGCCACAGGTGGACGCGCGCCTTCGCGATCTGGCTCCGCGCCGTCTCCCGGCGGCGCTTCGCCGCGCGCACGATCTTGCGCTCGAGTCCGCCCAGGGCGGCGAGTCCGGCGTTGCGCGCCTTGACGACGGCGCGGGCCAGACCGGGATCGAGGGCGGCGGTCGCGCGCTCGAGCTCCCGGGCGCGCGCCGTCGACTCCGCGCGCCAGAGCGAGAGCCCTCGGGAGACGTCCGAGGGCACGTCGGCGCGCGCGAGCCGGCCCAGCGCGACCTCTTCGCGCCGGAGCTCCCCCACGTCGAGCCCGTACTTGTCCATGACCTTCGCCACCTTCCTCTCGACCGCCGTCAGCGACGCCCTGGGCGCGACGACGGGCATGCTCGCGCCGTGGCGTCGGAACGCCCCGGACAGCTGGGCGAAGTACGCGACCTCGGCCGGTCCGCCCACGTACGCCAGGGTGGGAAAGATGCACGCTTCGACGACGGGGCGCAGCAGCACGTTGGGCGAGAAGCGCTCCGGCTCGCGCTCGATCGCGTCCAGGACGCGCGCGCGCGTCGTCGCGGGCCCCGACCGCCCGAGACGGAGCTTCGCGCCGTCGGCGCGCAGCCGCGCGCGCCCCCGGCTCGTCTCGACGAATAGGTTGAGCGCGCCCGGGACGACGGGCGCCTGGACGCCGTAGCCCCGAGCCGCGAGTTCCCGGCTCCTCTCCGTCAGCGCGGCTTCCGCCGCGGCCGCGTCCTCGACTTCGCGGCGAAACGCCGCGCGCGACGCCCGCTTGAGCGCCGGGTGGCGGGCGTCCACGAGACCGACCGGCGCGTCGGCGAGCAGCGTCGCCATCAGGTCCGCGAACGCTTCGGCGTAGGTCGCCTCGGGTCGGTGCGACGCGCGCGCCGCCTCGAGCCAGCCGTCGCGGAAGTCGTTCGCCGGAAAGCACTCCCGCAACTCGGCGAAGAGCCGGTCGACGCCCGGCCCCAGCCGCGTCGCGCCGAGCGGCCGGCCCGCGCCGCCCTCCGGCTCGGGCAGCGCCAGAGCGCGCAGACGGTTCGCGCCGTCGATCACGCGCGCCCGGTTCGCCTCCTCGAGGTCGTGGTCGTCCGAAGCGACCCAGAAGAGCGCCAGGACGGGCCTGTCCAGGGCGTGGGAGAGCTCCTCGGCCAGGCGCGCCGCCGAGAGCGCCTTGTAGAGGCTGTACAGCGGCCCGCCCAGGAGTCCGGGCTGCTGTCCGGTCGTCACGAAGCGCCCGTCGCCCCGGGCGACGCGCTCGAGGGCGGCGGCCGCCGCCGGTCCGGCGGGCCGCACGATCGCGCGGGCCGTCTCGAGCTTCGCCCGCGCGTCCCCGGCGTCGAGTTCGCGCGCCTTCGCGCGGTAGGTCGCGGCGGCGAACGGCGACCCGGGATAGAAGGCGCTCGCCGCCTCGACGCCCGCCAGATAGTCCCGCGCGAGCGGCCCTCCGCCCGGTGCGTTCGCGAGAAAGCGCATCAGGTCGCGCCCCTCAAGCCGCTGCGGACGCGGGCGTTCGGCGCTTGGCTCCGCGTCGACGACGATCCCTCGGTCCGGCCCGGCACCTCGGCGGCGGCGCCCTGGGTCCCTGCGACCCGAGCGACGACGATGTAGCGGGGCGACGCGGGCGCGAACGGCGCCGGATCGTAGGCGCCGTAGCGCCGGTCGGGCTCGAGCCCGGCCCGCTCCATCATCGCGTCGAGCTCCTCGGGCCGGTAGAGGCGCACGCGCTCCACGAATCTCCTTTCCGGCTCGCCCGCGCGGGCGCCGATCGTGATCGCCTTCTCGACGACGCGTCCGCCCTCGACCACGCGGCGCTCCTGCACGACCTCGCGTCCCGAGACGGTGCGCCGGTCCAGCGTGCGCAGATTCGCGACCACGCGGTCGGCGTTCATGAAGTCCAGGAGGAAGAACCCGCCCGGTTCGACGACGCGTCGGATCTCGGCGAGGACGCGGCGGTCGTCGCGCTCGTCGGCGAAGTAGCCGAAGGAGGTGAAGTACGACGTGGCGACGTCGAAGGCGGCCGCCGCGAACGGCAGCGCCCTCATGTCGCCGCGCGCGAGGCGCGCCTCGGGCGCGCGTTCGCGCGCGGCGGCGAGCATGCGCTCCGAGAGGTCCAGGCCCGTCGCCCGGCATCCGACGCGGCCGAGCTCGGCGAGGTGGCGCCCGGCGCCGCAGCCCACGTCCAGGACGCGCGCGCCCGGTCCGAGCCCGGTCGCTCGCCGGAGCAGCGCGACGGCGCGGCGCGCCTCGGCTTCGTCCCGGTGCGGGTACAGGGCGAGGTACTCGCCGCCGAACCAGTCGCGGAACCAGCCCGTGGGGCGGGCGTCGGCGCGGCTCACCCGGGCCCCTTGTGGTAGGGCTCGCCCCGGAGGATCGAGCCGGCGCGGTAGAGCTGCTCGGCCAGCACCAGGCGCGCGACGTCGTGGGGCAGCGTCAGCGAAGACAGCCTCACGCGCTCGTCGCAGGCCGCGAGCGCGTCCTCGGCGAGCCCGAAGGCGCCGCCGACGACGAAGCACACGCCGGAGCGCGCCGTCGCCGCCAGCTTCCCGAGCCACCGGGCCGTCTCGGCCGACGAGCGGGCGCGCCCCTCGCGCGTCAGCGCGACGACGTGGCGCTCAGGATCGACGCGCGCCGCGATCGCGCGGGCCTCGCGGGCCAGGACCGGGCCGGCGACGCGGCCGCGCGCCGCGCGCACCTCGGCGGCGTCGAAGCGCCAGTACCGCCCCGCGCGCGCCTCGTACTCGCGGATCGCTTCGGCCAGCGCCGGGCGCGGCCGGCCGACGGCCACCACGGAGACGCGCATCAGAGGCCGACGGCGAGCAGCAGATCGGAGGCGAGCGCGCCGGAGGGCTCGCCCGCGACCTCGAGGTCGACCACGGCCGAGCGCTTGGCCAGGCGCGGATGCCGGCCCAGCTTGACGGCGTCCTTCGCCGTGCAGACGATCGGCCGTCCGCGCCGCCGGGCCAGGATCTCCTTCGCGTCCGCGGCGGTGAACGCGTGGTGGTCCGGGTAGGCGGCGAGCTCGATCTCGGCGCCGGGCAGCATCCGCGCGAGGCCGGTGGCGAAGGCGTCCGGGCGGGCGATCCCGCAGACGGCCAGGACGTCGCCCCGCGGCGCCTCGATCCTCGCTCCCTGGACGTCGCTCCAGCCGACCATGCGCATCTCGATCTCCTGGACGGGCGCCCCCGGCGCCGCCCGCTCGAGGCGCCGCGCCCACGCGGCGGCGGCCGCGGGCGGCGCCGCGCGCCGGGTGACGAGCGCGTGGGTGGCGCGCCGGGCCGCGGCCAGCGGTTCCCGGTAGGGCCCTCGGGGCAGCAGTCGCACGGGGAACGGGTCCTCGGCGGCCACGAGCAGGACGTCCAGCGCTCGGGCGAGCCGTCGGTGCTGGAACCCGTCGTCCAGGAGGGCGGCGGCGCAGCCCCGCTCGGCGGCCGCTCGCGCGCCCGCCGCCCGGTCGGGATCGACGAAGACCCGGCGCCGGCCGAGCCAGCGTCGGAGCAGCTCGACTTCGTCGGCGCCGTAGCCCCGAAGCGCGACGCCGACGTCGACGCCCCTGGCCCCGAGCCAGTCGGCGAGCCAGCGGACGACCGGCGTCTTGCCCGTGCCGCCGACGGCGAGGTTGCCCACGGAGACGACGGGCAGAGGCGCGCGCCGTGCGGGACGGACGTCGTGCCAGGCGTTCCTGAGTCCCGTCGCCAGTCGGTAGGGCGCCTCGACGCCGGCCAGCGCTGCGTCGAGCGCCCCGCCCCGCCACCCCGCGCGCGGCGCCGCCCAGTGGTCGCGCAAGCGCGCGCGCGCGCGGTCGCCGATCACGCGCGCCTCCCCGAGCGCGGCGCCGCGAGGATCTCCTCGATCAGGTCGACCACCCTCAGCGCGGCGCCGGGCGAGCCCAGCCGGGCGCGCACGCCCTTCAGGTCGGCCGCGACCCTGGCCCGCTGGGGAGACGCCGGATCGAGCAGCGGCTCGAGCGCCGGGACGACGCGGGCGGGCGCGACGTCGCGCTGGAGGAACTCGGCGACGACGCGCTTCCCCGCGACGACGTTGGCGAGCGCGACGTCGGGCGTCTCGACGAGTCGGCGCGCGATCAGGTGCGTGAGCGGGTGCACGACGTACGCGACGACGAACGGCATCCCGGCGAGCGCGGCCTCGAGCGTGCCGGTGCCCGACTTGACGAGCCCGGCCGTCGCGAGCGCGCGCAGCGAATCGCCGTCCTCCGTCGCCGCGAAGGGAAGCGCTCGGTACAGCGAAGGCGAGAGGTGCGGCGCGCGACCGACGACGACGTTCAGTCCGGGAACGCGCCGCTCGAGCGCCGTCGCGATCGCGGCGAAGGGACCGGCGTGGCGCTCGAGTTCCTGGCGTCTCGAGCCCGGGAACAGCGCCAGGACCGGCTCCTCGGCGTCGAGACGGAGGTCGCGCGCGAGGGCCTGCGGACGCGGACGCGGATCCTCGTCCAGGAGCGGATGGCCCACGAACTCGGCCCGTCCGCCGTGCGCTCGGTAGATCTCGGGCTCGAAGGGCAGGACGACGGCGATCCGGGACGCGAGGCGCGCGAGCTCGCGCGCGCGCCCCGCCCGCCACGCCCAGACCTGCGGACCGACGTAGTACAGCACCGGGATCCCGCGCTTCGCCGCCCGGCGGACGACGCGCAGGTTGAAGCCGGGAAAGTCGATCGGCAGCACGAGGTCGATCCCGCCCCCGTCCAGGAGGCGGGCGATGCGGCGCTCGAGACGCAGGAAGAACGGGATCCGCGCCGCGACTTCGGCGAACCCCATCGCCGCGAGCGCGTCGATGTCCTCGAGCAGGCGCGCGCCGACCGCGGCCAGGCGCGGTCCGCCCAGCCCCGTCAGCTCGGCGTCGGGCCAGCGCTCGAGGATCTCGGCGGCGACTCGCGCGCCGTGCGCGTCGCCCGAGGCCTCGCCCGCGAGCACGGCGATTCTCGGCGCGGGCCACCGGCTCAGAACGCTCGTCCCAAATACCAGATCACGACGGCGACGACGACGAGCAGCGCGAGGAGCTTCCCGGGCGACTTGCCCTTCTTGGCGTCGATCCAGTCGCGCTTACGGCGACGGCGCACCCGAATGAGCGACATGTTCCTCGATCCTCCTCTCGATGATCTCCGCGAGCTCGAGCGCCCTCAGTCCATCCTGGCCCGTGACGGCCGGCGGCGCCAACCCCGCCGCGGCGTCCCGAAACGCCGCCAGCTCGAGGGCGAGCGGTTCGGCGCCGTCGCCCGCGATCGCCACGCGCCGCCCGGCGCGGGCGGCGGGCGGCGCCCCGTTCGCCGACCGCCCCGCACGGCCGTCCAGGCGGGCCTCGCCCCGTCCGGCGTCCAGGTCGAGCTCGACGAGACCCGAGGATTGCCGAACGCGCAGGATCCTCGCCCTGCGGGTCGCCACGCGGCTGGCCGTCAGCTTGGCCGCCGCGCCGCCGGCGAAGTCGATCCGCGCTTCGGCCGCGTCGGTGCGGGTCGTCATCACGGACGATCCCGTCGCGGCGACCCGGACCGCCGCGGCGGCGCCCACGAGGCTGCACAAGAGGTCGAGGTCGTGGATCATAAGATCCATGACCACAGGCACTTCCAGGGATCGGGCGACGAACGGCGACAACCGCTCGCACTCGACGAACAGCGGGCGCTCGAGGTAGGGCGCGGCCGCGCGCAGCGCGGGGTTGAAGCGTTCGATGTGACCCACCTGCAGGACGACGCCCAGGCGGTCGGCGGTGCGGATCATCCGCCGGGCGGCCGCGGCGTCCGGCGCGATCGGCTTCTCGACCAGGACGGCCAGGCCGGCGCGCATCGCCCGCATCGCCACGGACTCGTGCTCGGCGGTCGGCGTCGCCACGACGACGGCGTCGCTGGCGGCGAGGAGTTCGGCCAGCGACGCGCGGACCGGCAGGCCCAGCTCGCGGCCCACCCGCCGACCGCGACCGGCGTCGATGTCGAAGACGCCGCTCGCCGTCGCGCCTTCCAGGTCGCGCAGCGCGCGGGCGTGGTGGCGCCCGAACGAGCCCACGCCGACGACGCCGATCGCCGGAGCGCCCGAGCGCGGGCGGCTACGAGGCGACGCCACGACGGCTGCCGCGAAGGAACCGGACCAGGCGCTCGACGTCGGCGCACCGCCCGTCGAAGCGGGCTTCGACCTGCGCGATGGCGTCGGCGCGGCCGAGCGAGGACCGGAAGAGGATGCGGTAGGCCGCCTTGAGCCGCCGCCGGACGTCGTCGGGGAACCCGCGGCGATCGAGCCCCACGCCGTTCAGCCCGTAGAGCTTGGCCGACGGGTTGCCGACGGCCTTGCAGTACGGGGGCACGTCCTGGCCGACCCTCGAGCCGCCGCCGACGAAGGCGTGCGCGCCGACGCGGACGAACTGGTGGATCACGACCAGGCCGCTCACGAACGCCCAGTCGCCGACGTCGACGTGGCCGGCCATCGCCGTGCCGTTCGAGAGAATCGCGTGGTCGCCGATCCGGCAGTCGTGCGCGACGTGGCTGTACGCCATCAGCAGACAGTCCGATCCGACGACGGTGGCGCCGCCGGGCGTCGACGCCCGGTTCAGCGTCGCGTACTCGCGCACGACCGTGCGGTCTCCCACCTCGAGGCGCGTCTCCCCGCCGTCGTACTTGAGGTCCTGCGGCGCGCCGCCCAGCACGGCGCCGACGCCGACGCGGCAGTCCTCGCCCACGACCGTGCCGCGCTCGAGCGTCGCCCGGGGCTCGACGACCGTTCCAGCCCCGATCTCGACGCCCGGACCCACGACGGCGAACGGGCCCACGCGGACGCCGGCGCCCAGACGGGCCGCCGCGTCGACGATCGCCGTCTCGTGCACGGTCGCGCGCGCGCGCCGCTGCGCCAGCGCCGGTCTCATCGGTCGACGACCCGAGCCGTCATGAAGGCCTCGGCGACGACGGCGCCGTCCACCCGGCCGGCGCCCCTCATCCTGCAGGTGCGGCCGCGGAACTTCAGCATTTCGACCTCGAAGAGCACCTGGTCGCCCGGGACGACCGGCCGCCGCCACTTCACCCGGTCCAGGGACATGAAGTAGACCACCTTGTCGTCCGGGTCCTCGACGGCGTCCATGAGGAGGATGCCGCCGACCTGCCCCATCGCCTCGACCAACAGCACGCCGGGCATGATCGGATGGCCGGGGAAGTGCCCGCGAAAGAACGGCTCGTTGATCGTGACGTTCTTGAGCCCGACGATGCGGCGACCCGGATCCAGCTCGACGATCCGGTCGACGAGCAGCATCGGGTAGCGGTGCGGCAGGCGCCGCATGACCCGTTCGACGTCGATGCGGCACGCGCGCTCGCTTCGGCGGTGACGCTCGAGGAGCGCGCGCGCGAGGGCGACGTTCCCGGCGTGGCCCGGCCGTTCGGCGACGACGCGCGCCTGCGCCCTCGCGCCCAGGAGCGCCAGGTCGCCCACGAGGTCGCCCACCTTGTGGCGCACGAATTCGTCCGCGAACCGCAGCGCGCCCTCGACGCCGTCGGCGCTCAGGACGACCGTGTTCTCGGGGCCCGCGCCCCGGGCCATGCCCCGGGCCCGCAGCGCCTCGCCCTCGGCGCGGAAGCCGAAGGTGCGGGCGCCGGCGAGCTCGCGCCCGAACTCGTCGGCTTGGATCGCGAACGCGCCGTGCTGGCGGCCGATCGCGGGGTGCTCGAAGTCGATCGTGGCCGCGATGCTCAGGCCCTCGCCCGGCAGCGCGACGTAGGACGCGTCCCCGTCGCCGCACGCGACCGATACGGGCTCGTCGACGCCGAGGACGCGCGCTTCCGTCCGCTGCGGCTCGACGCCCGCGTCGCGGACGGCCTCGAAGTACGGGAGAAAGCTGCCGTCCATGATCGGCGCCTCGGGCCCGTCGAGCTCGAGGCGCGCGTTGTCGACGTCCAGGGCGGCCAGGGCGGCGAGCGCGTGCTCGACCGAGCCGACGCGGACGCCGCCCCGGCTGAGCGACGTGCAGAGCTCCGTCCCGGCGACGAACTCGAGCAGCGCGGGCACTTCGGGCGAGCCCGGCAGGTCGACGCGCGCGAAGACGCGCCCGGCGTCCTCTTCCGCCGGACGCACGGTCAGCGTCGCCGGCTCGCCGCCGTGCACGCCGATCCCGCTCAGCTCGACGGGCCGGCCGACCGTGTTCTGACGCGGACGCAAGGCTCAGCCGGCCTCGGAGCCCGCCCGGCGCTCGAGCGCGCGCAGACGCGCGAACGCCTCGGGCAGCCGCATGAGGCGCGCCATGGCGCGCAGGTAGAGCCCGTGGTCGCGCGCCGGATAGCCCGAAACCGTCCGCCCGGCCGGCACGTCGCCGATCACGCCCGCCTGGGCGCCGACGCGCGCGCCGTCGCCCACCGTCAAGTGGTCCGCCAGGCCGGCCTGTCCGCCCACGACGACGCCTGCGCCGATGCGGGTCGAGCCCGCGACGCCGACCTGGGCCGCCAGCATCGAGCCCGCGCCCACGACGACGTTGTGTCCCAGGTGCACGGCGTCGTCCAGCTTGGCGCCCTTGCCCACGGCCGTGCATCCGATCGATCCCCGGTCGATGGTGCAGTTGGCGCCGATCTCGACGTCGTCCTCGATCACGCAGCCCCCGACCTGCGGAATCCGGAGGGACTCCTCGCCTGCGGCGGCGAAGCCGAAGCCGTCGACGCCGATGCGCGCGCCGGCGTGCACGACGACGCGGCGGCCCAGACGGACGCCCGGATACAGCGTCGCGTTCGGGTGCAGGGTCGAGCCGGCGCCGACCCGGCTTCCCGCGCCGATCCAGCAGCCGGCGCCGATCCGCACGTCGCGGCCCAGCCGGACGTCGGCGCCGATCACGGCGTGGGCGTCGATCGCGGCCGACGCGGGCACGTCGACCGAAGCGTCGACGACGGCGGTGGGATGCACGCCCGGCGCGGGCGCGGGCTCCGGGTGCAGCGCGCCCAGCAGGCGCGCCAGCGCAGCGCGGGGATTCGAGACGACGAGGCGGTCGGCGGGGCCGCCCGCGACGTCGGCCAGCTCCTCGGCGACCAGGAGCGCCGCGCCCTCGCACGCGGGCAGATCGGACGCGTAGCGGCGGCGGGCCAGGTAGGCCAGGTCGTCGGCTCCGGCGTCCCGGACCGGCGCGACGCGCCGGAAGACGACGTCGGCGCGCCCCACGACGCGCGCCTGCGCCACGCGAGCGGCCTCGCCGAGCGTCATGCCCCGCGCGGGCGCGCCCGCCCTGGCCGCATCGGCGGCGCGCCCGGCGGCGGCGCCCGCGAGATCGCCCGGCGTCACGGCCCCGGGTCGGCTCCCTCGTCGGCGCCTCGCTTGGCCTCGAGCCTCGTGAGCACTTCCTGCGTCAGGTCGAGCGCGGGATCCGCGGTCAGGATCGCCTGCGACGCGGCGTCGAGGATCAGCGCGTAGTTCCCTTCGACGCGAATCTCCTCGATCACGGCGTTGATCTCCTCCATGAGCGGCTGCAGCACCTCGGCGCGACGCTGCGCGAACTGGCGATCCAGCTCCTGGGTGCGGCGCTGGAACGCCTGCCGCTGCTCGGCCAGCGCCGCTTCCCTGCCCTGGCGGGCGTCGGCGTTCAACGTGAGGCGCTGCTGCTCGTACTCCTGGAGCGCGGCCTGCAGCCCCGAGCTCAGCAGCTGGACCTCGGACTCGGACTCCTGGCGCACCGTCTCGAGCTCCTCCTGGGCCTCCTGGGCGGGCGCGTACCCGGCGAGCACGTCCTGCGAGTTGACATAGCCCACCTTCGTCGCCTGGGCGGCGAGCGACCCTGCGGTCGCGGCCAGGGCCGTCGCCGCCGCCAGTCCAACGCGGACAATGCTCATTCCTCTTCGCTCCTTGCGGTGTTTCGGACTCGGGTTCTCGGATGCCGGCCGTTTCCCGCATCGCGCGGGCGGCGCGTCGATTTCGCGTCGTCGCGGCGGGACGTCCCCAAGCCCCGCGTCGCGCACCGGCGCTAGAAGTTGGGCCCCATCTTGAAGTGCACTTGCCAGCCCGGCTCCGGCCGGTCGAACCCGTACGCCGCGTCGACGCCGATGGGTCCGAAGGGGGTCACCAGCTGGACGCCCACGCCGGCGCCGCGATAGAGCTTCGACGAGTTGATGTCGCGCGGGCCCTCCCAAAGGTTGCCGGCGTCGAAGAACGCCGACACGCCGACGTTCGACCCGACGACCGCCTTGTACTCGGCCGTCGTCGAAAAATAGGCGTTTCCCAGACGGTCGATCTGCGCGATGCCGCCGCCCCGCTCCGGGAAGTAGCCCCGGGGCGTGATGGTCGTCTCGTCGTAGCCCCGGAGGGGCTGTCCGAACTGGACGCCCCCCATCCAGAACGACTCGAACGGGAACCGGGACGCGTCGCCGAACAGCGCGCCGCCCTTGACGGAGACGCCCAGCGCGAACTGCACCGAGCCGCCGGCGCCGCCGGAGCCGCCCAGGGATCCGATCGGGATCATCCACTGCGCCTGCGCCGTGTGCTTCACGAAGTCGCCGGCGCCGCCCAGCGGTCCGCCGTTGAGCTCGGTCGTCCACGTCTGCGTCGAGCCGGAGGTCGGGAACAGGGGATGGTTCAGCGTCCGCCGGGTCACGCCGAGCGACATCTGGCTCAGCGTCCCCGGCGGCAGTCCGAAGAGCGACTGGTCGTCGGCGCTGCGGAACGACTCGTAGCTCGTTCTGGACAGCGAGTAGCCGACGAAGACGCGCGTCCTCAGCGAGCCGGGGAACGGCACCCCGAAGCGGGTCGTGAAGCCGCGGCGCTGGCGACGTCCGGTCGCGAACTGGTAGAAGCGGTCCGTCGAGTCGAAGAGCGAGATCGATCCGCTGACGGTCGACTGGAAGAGCGAGGGATCGCTGACGCTCAGGGTGAAGCTGTTGATGTAGCGTCCGAAGTCCCAGCGGACGCTGCCCGCCTTGGCCTGTCCGAAGAGGTTCGGCTGGTCGTAGCCCAGGAAGCCCGAAAGCCCCACGCCGCCGCCGACGGCCGTGCCGAACTGCACCGATCCCGTGGACTTCTCGGCGACGTTGAAGACGATGTCGACGTCGCCGTCCTCGTTGGGTCGCACGTCGGGGTTCGGCAGCGGAGTCTCGAAGAACCCGAGCGACGAGATGTTCTGGAACGACTGGATCAGCCGGCTCTGGCTGTACACGTCGCCGGGCAGAAGGAAGATCTTCTCGCGGATGATCCGGTCGTGGGTGAAGTCGTTGCCCGAAATGACGATTCGGTTGACGTACGCCTGCGTCCGCTCCGTGATGCGCCACCCGGCGCGCACGGTCGGGGGCCCGTCCTCCTCGCCGCCCGCGCGCTCCCAGTGCGGGTCGACCTGGGCGTAGAGGTAGCCTTCGTCGGAGTACAGCTCGCGGACGCGCTGCGCCGCCTCCTCGAACTTCACCAGGTCGAAGACGCGCCCGCTCTCCTCGCTCTCGTCGTCGCCGCCGAAGCCGAGCGCGGAGAGGATGCCCCCGGACTCGTCGGCGAAGTAGCGCTTCAGCCGATCGGCCTCGAAGGCGGCGGCGCCTTCGACGAGGAAGTCGCCGAGCCGGTACTCGGGCCCCTCGTCGACCTCGACCTCGATGCGGGCCTTCCCCGTCCGCGGATCCACGATCAGCGTGTCGCCGAGGACCTCGAAGTCGAGGTGGCCGGCGCGGCTGTAGTGGACGGGCAGCGACTCGAGCAGATCCAGCTCGAAGTCGACGTCGTCGTATTCGCCGCCCCGGAACCAGAAGAACCCCTCGGGCTTGGTGTTCATCGCGCCCCGGAGCTCCTCGTCGGTGAAGCGCTCGTTGCCTCGGAACTCGACCTGGGCGACGGTGACCCGCTGCCCCTCGTCGACCTCGAGCACGACGTCGACCCGCGAGTCGTCGCCGGGCGCGGGCTCGATCCTCTCCTCGATGCGGGCGAACGGCACGCCTCGGCGTCGGAGCTCCTCGCGGATGTAGCCCTGCGCCCTGGCGAGGCCGTTCCTCGAGAGCGGCACGCCCTCGATCAGTCCGGACTCCTCGATCACGTCGTCGTCGGAGAGGGACTCGAGTCCCGCGATCCGCACGAGACGCGTCAGCGGTCGCTCCGCGACCTCGAAGACGAGGACGTTCCGCCCGGACGACTCGTCCAGGCGCGCCGTCACCTCGTCGTACTGCCCGGTGGCCCAGAGGTTCTTGATCGCCCGCTGGACGTCCAGCCAGCCGGCGAGCGAGCCGGCGCGCACGCCGGCGACGCCCAGCACGTCGTCGGGAGCCAGGCGCTCGACGCCGACGGCGACGAGCGAGTCGATGCGCACCAGGGCGCCGAGCCCGCCGGGCGCCTGCGCCTCGAGGTCGGCCGCGGCCAGCGCGGCGGCCAGGAGCGGCCAGACGGCGCCCGCGCGCCGCGCGCCGCGGGGCCGCGCGCTCACGTCGCGCTCTTCGATCGGGCCCCGATGGACAGCCCCTCGCCGTCGTCGCGCACGCCGACCTCGATCCGATCGCCCTCCTCGACGTCGGCCGTCAGGATCCTCTCCGACAGCGGGTCCTCGAGGTAGCGGCGAATCGCGCGCTTGAGCGGCCGCGCGCCGTACTTCTCGTCGTAGCCGCGATCGACCAGGAAGTCGACGGCGGCGGCGTCGAGCTCGATCGACATGCGCGTCTCGGCGAGCCGCGTCCGCAGCTCGGCCAGCAGGATGTGCACGATCCGCCCGATGTGCTCGCGGCCGAGCGAGTGGAAGACGATCGTGTCGTCGACCCGGTTGAGGAACTCGGGGTTGAAGGCCCGGTCGATCTCTTCGTTCACCCGGTCGCGCATCGTGTCGTAGGCCGTGCGCGAGTCGCCCGCCTGGAACCCGAGACCGCCCTTCGCGATGTCGCGCGCGCCCAGGTTGGACGTCATGATCAGCACGGTGTTCTTGAAGTCGATGACGCGCCCGTAGTTGTCCGTCAGGTGACCCTCGTCGAGCACCTGGAGCAGGACGTTGAAGACGTCCGGGTGGGCCTTCTCGATCTCGTCGAGCAGGACGACCGAGTAGGGCCGGCGGCGGACGGCCTTCGTCAGCGCGCCGGAGTCGTCGTAGCCGACGTAGCCCGGCGGAGCGCCGATCAGCCGCGAGACGGAGAAGCGCTCCATGTACTCGCTCATGTCGACGCGAATCAGCGCGTCCTCGTCGGCGAAGAGGAACTCCGCCAGCGTGCGGGCCAGCTCCGTCTTCCCGACGCCCGTGGGCCCGGAGAAGATGAACGAGCCGATGGGGCGGTGCGGGTCCTTCAGGCCGGCGCGGCTGCGCCGGATCGCGCGCGAGATCGCCTTGATCGCGTCGTCCTGGCCCACGACGCGCCTGTGGAGCTCCTCCTCCATGTTCACCAGGCGCCGGGTCTCGGCCTCCCGGATCCGGGTCAGCGGCACGCCGGTCCAGCGACTGACGATGAAGGCGACGTCCTCGACGCCGATCTCGGGCCGAAAGCGCCGGCGCTTCTCCCGCCAAGCGTCCTTCTCCTCCTCGATCCGCTTGCGCAGCGCGCGCTCCTCGTCGCGCAGCTGCGCCGCGCGCTCGAAGTCCTGGTCCCGAATCGCGGCCTCCTTGCTCTCGCCGATCCCCGCGAGCGAGGCCTTGAGGTCCTCGACCTCGGGCGGCGGCGCCTGGTTCGCGATGCGCGCCCGGCTGCCGGCCTCGTCGATGACGTCGATCGCCTTGTCGGGGAGGAACCGGTCCGTGATGTAGCGGTCGGCGAGGACGGCGGCGTGGCTGAGCGCCTCGTCCGGGATCGTCACCTCGTGGTGGTCCTCGTAGTGCCCCCGGAGCCCGGCGAGGATGCGCACGGTCTCGTCGACCGTGGGCGGATCGACGATCACGGGCTGGAAGCGCCGCTCGAGAGCGCCGTCCTTCTCGACGTACTTGCGGAACTCGTTCAGCGTCGAGGCGCCGATGCACTGGAGCTCGCCGCGGGCCAGCGCCGGCTTGAGCATGTTCGAGGCGTCGATCGCGCCCTCGGCGGCGCCCGCGCCCACCAGCGTGTGCAGCTCGTCGATGAAGAGGACCACGTTGCGGCGGCTCGCGATCTCGTTCATCACGGCCTTGAGGCGCTCCTCGAATTGGCCGCGGTACTTGGTTCCGGCGATGACGGCGGCCATGTCGAGCGCGAGGACCCGATGCTCGAGCAGGCTCTCGGCGACCTCCTGGCGCGAGATCAGCTGGGCGAGCCCCTCGACGATGGCCGTCTTCCCGACGCCGGCCTCGCCGATCAGCACCGGATTGTTCTTCTTGCGGCGGCACAGGATCTCGGTGATCCGCTCGATCTCCGCCTCGCGCCCGATCGTCGGGTCGAGCTCGCCGTCGCGGGCCAGCTTCGTCAAGTCGCGGCAGAAGTGGTCCAGCGCGGGCGTCTTCGACTTCGCCTCGCCGCGCGCCGGCCGCGACTCGGACGGGCCCGGCGCGCCGCCCGCCTCGGGCGTGGCCGACGACGCGACTTCGCTTCCCAGGATCTTCAGCGTCTCGGAGCGGGCCTCCTTGGCGCTCGCGCCCATCGCGTTGAGCACCTGGGCGGCGATCCCCTTGCTCTCGCGCAGCAATCCCAGGAGCAGGTGCTCCGTGCCGACGTAGGAGTGGTTGAGCTCGCGCGCCTCCCCCATAGCGTACTCGAGCACCTTCTTGGCCGGCGACGTGTAGGGGAGCTCGCCCAGCCCCATCGTCGCCTTGCCCTTGCGCACCGACTGCTCGATGCGCTCGTGGACCTGGGCCAGGTCCAGACCGAGGTTCCGCAGCACGTGGGCGGCGACGCCCCCGCCTTCCCGGATCAGCCCCAGGAGGATGTGCTCCGTCCCGACGTAGTCGTGCTTCAGGCGCGTCGCCTCCTGGCGCGCCATCGACAACACCTTGCGAACCCGGTCCGTGAAGTTGTAGTTCATCGTCGTCGCTCCTCCTCGCGAGCGGCCGCGGCGCCGCCCCAGGGCCGCCTCGCCCCCCCCAAATGTCGCCTTCAAGGCGCGTCGCCGGAAGTGGGGGGCGTCCATTCCTCCTCGAGCGCCCGGCGCACGAAGGCGGCGCGCCGGGAGTGGCGGGCGTCCGTCGACAGCTGGCCGTCGACCTCGTCGTCCAGGTGCGCCGCCTGGGCGAAGATCATGATCCCGTTCAACGTCGGCAGCGAGGGCCCCTCGAGCAGGCCCATCGAGACGCCCATGCGCACGCCCGACGCCAGGTTCATGAGCTCCTCGAAGGTCAGGATGCGCGCGTAGCGGAGCAGGCCCGACGCGCGCGACACCTTGTCGCGCGTCGTGCGGCCGGCGTCGCGCCGCAGCACTTCGCGGGCCTGGCGCTCCTTCTCGATCACCGTGCGGATCACGCGCTCGAGGTGCTGCACCGAATCCTCCTCCGTCACGCCCAGCGTCGTCTGGTTCGAGATCTGGAAGAAGTTCCCGACGACCTCCGATCCCTCCCCGTACAGGCCCCGAAACGTGAGTCCCACCTGCCCGATCCCGTGCAGGACCCGCTCGATCTCCCTGGTCAGCACGAGTCCCGGCAGGTGCACCAGCGTCGAGGCGCGCAGGCCCGTGCCCGTGTTGGTCGGGCACGCGGTGAGGTAGCCCAGGTCGGGCCGAAACGCGATGGGCAGCTCGAATCCGAGGCGCGTGTCGAGCTCGTCCACTTCGTCCCACGCCTCGGCCAGGCGCAGCCCGGACACCAGGCACTGGAGGCGCAGATGGTCCTCCTCGTTGACCATGACGGTCAGGGCGTCGCCCGGCATCGCGACGAGCGCGGCCCCGATCCTCGCCTCCGCGCCCTCCTCGCCGACGAGTTCGCGCGTGACGGCCCGGCGCTCGAGCAGCAGCCGCCGACCGCGGTCGTCCAGATGGACCATCTCGACGAGCACGGCGTCCGGGTGCATCCCCTTCTCCTTCACGGCCTCGAACGCGCGCAGCACGCGCTCGCGGTCGTCCTCGCTCGCGCGCTGGGGCATGGGGCGGTCGGCGAGGTTCCGGGCGAGCCGCACCCGAGTCGACACGACGACGTCGGACTCCGGGCCGGCTCCGTCGAGCCAGTGCAGCCCGAAGTCGCGCGGCACGCGGAGATGGTCGTCCATTTCGTCCACGCGCTACTCCTCGGCCGCCGTCTCGGTCTCGAACGCCTGGATCCGGTCCCGGATCTCGGCGGCCCGCTCGAAGTCCTCGCGCTCGACGGCGCGCTCGAGTCGGCTCCGCAGCGTCTCGACCCGGCGGTCGATGGCGTCGACCTCGCGGTCCGTCGCCAGATGGACCTTCCCGACGTGTTCGGTCGCGCCGTGGATCCTGTGGAGCAGGCCGTGCAGTCCGGCCCGATAGGCGGAGTAGCAGTGCGCGCAGCCGAGTCGCCCCGAGCGCCGGAACTCCTCGAACGTCATGCCGCACGACTCGCACGGCCCGCCGAAGACCTGGGCGACGTCCGAGGCGTCGCTCTCGTCGAGCCCGGCCAGGAAGTCGGAGACGTCGACGGGAGACGCCGACGGTTCGGGGGCGACGCCCTTCGCCTGGGCGCAGTCCTGGCACAGGTACAGCGTCTTCGACTCGTTGTCGACGACGTGCGTCAACCTGATCTCGGCGCGGGCGCCGCAGCCGGGCTCGTCGCAGGGACGCCCCGCTTCAGACATTCTCCAGCGCTCCTTCGCTCAGCCTGAGCACGCGGTCCGCCCGGGACGCCAGCGCGCGGTTGTGCGTCGCCACCACCAGGGCGATCCCGTGGCGGTCTCTCGTCTCGAACAGCAGGTCCTGCACCTCGACGCTGGTCTCGGCGTCCAGGTCGCCGGTCGGCTCGTCGGCGAGCGCGACGACCGGCTCGTTGACCAGCGCGCGGGCCACGGCGACCCGCTGCTGCTCGCCGCCCGAGAGTCGCCGGGGCGTATGGGCGAGACGCCCTTCGAGCCCGACTTGTTCCAACAGGCGCCGCGCGCGGGAGCGGGCCGGGCCGGGCCTGGACCCCGCGATCAGGGCCGGCATCATGACGTTCTCGACGGCCGTGAAGTCCCGCAACAGGTGGTGGAACTGAAAGACGAAGCCGATCCGGCGATTCCGCACTTCGGCCATCCGCTCGTCGTCCAGTCCGCCGAGGGCGAGACCGCCGACGCGGATCGATCCCGACGTGGGCCGGTCCAGTCCGCCCAGCATGTGCAGCAGCGTCGACTTGCCCGACCCGGACGCGCCGACGATCGCCACCGCCTCGCCCTTCTCGACCGTGAGATCGACGCCGCGGATGATCCTGAGGTCGGGCCCGGCCACGCCGGGAAAGGCGCGGTGCACGGCCCGGGCCTCGAGGGGCGCGCCGCTCGTCGTCGCCTCACTCATGCCGGATCGCGTCCACGGGCTCGAGCGCGGCGGCCCGGCGAGACGGGTAGATCGTGGCGACGAGCGCGATCGCCAGGCTCGTGCCCGCGATCCAGAGCAGGTCGACGGGCGACAGCGAAACGGGCAGCCGGTCGACGAAGTAGACCTCCGGCGGAAGGCGAATCAGGCCGAACTCGTCGACGAGCAGCGCGAGGAGCAGCCCGAGCCCCAGGCCCGCGCCCGTGCCGACGACGCCGATCCACACGCCCTGGAGGACGAAGACGCGCCGCGTGTCCCGGGCCGTGAGCCCCATCGCCTTGAGGATGCCGATCTCGCGGGTGCGGCTGACGACCACCATGACCAGGGCGCTCACGACGTTGAACGCGGCGACGAAGACGATCAGCGACACGATCACGCCCATGGCCAGCTTCTCGAGCTTGAGCGCGGAGAACAGGTGTCGGTTCGTCTCGGTCCAGGGATCCACGACGTAGGGCCAGCCGCCCAAGGCCTCGGCCACGGCGAAACTCGTCTCGGCGGCGCGCCACGGGTCGTCCGCGCGGACGCCGACGAACGAGGCGGCGGAGCGCTCCATGGCGAGCAGGTCCTGCACGGCGGCCAGCGTCGCGTAGCCGTTGCGGTGGTCGAAGTCGTAGTGCCCGGACGAGAAGACGCCGGAGACGACCCACTCCTCGACGCGCGTCGTCGGATCGCCGTTCGGCGTGACCTGGATGCCCTCGACGGAAATCACGGAGACCGTGTCGCCGACGAGGATCCCCATGCGGGCGGCGAGGCCGCTGCCGAGGACGACGGGCGTCGGGCCCGCGGACGCGCCGTCCAGCGAAAGGCGCCCCGCGCGCAGGCTGTCCTCCATCTCGGTGACCGACGGGCCCGCGCGCTCCGTCTCGACGCCGTAGAGGTCCATCACGTCGACGTAGTCGGAATGCAGGAGCGCGACGCGCGTGAACATGGTCGGCGCCGCGGCGACCACGCCGTCGACGGCCTCGATCCGCTCGACGACCTCCTCCCACTCGTCCAGACGGAGCGACGGCCCGATCTGGCGGACCATCGCGTGCGGCGTGGACCCGAGGATCTTTCTGCGCAGTTCGTTCTGCATGCCGGTCATCACGCCGATGACGACGACGAGCGCCGTCACGCCGACGGTGACGCCGCCCAGCGAGACCCAGGTGACGAAGGAGAGGAACCGGCCCTGGCCGCGGAGCGTCAGGTAGCGCCGCGCCAGGAACCACGCCAGCCGCAAGCGACGGGCGCCGCGGGGCGGCGACGGGCTCATTCCTCCTCCCGAAGCGTCGGAAAGAGAATCACGTCGCGGATCGAGCGCTGGTCCGTGAGCGTCATCGCGACGCGGTCGATGCCCACGCCCACGCCGCCCGTCGGGGGGAGGCCGTACTCGAGGGCGCGGAGGTAGTCCTCGTCGACGACCTGCGCCTCGTCGTCCCCGGCGTCCCGGAGCGCCGCCTGCTCCTCGAAGCGCGCCCGCTGCGCGTCCGGGTCGTTCATCTCGCTGAAGGCGTTGGCGAGCTCCTGGCCGGCGACGAACAGCTCGAACCGCTCCGAGCGCTCGGGCGAGCCGCGCTTCGGCTTGGCGAGCGGACTCAGCTCCCGGGGATGGTCGACGACGAAGGTGGGTTGCGCGAGATCGGGCTGGACCAGCTCGCCGAACAGCTTGTCCATCAGCTTGCCCCGGCCCGCGCCGTCCAGGTCGTCGGCGCCCAGGGCGCGCGCGCGCGAGCGCAGGCGGTCCAGGGGCGCCCGCATGGGATCCTCGCCCAGGGCGTCGGCCAGGGCGTCCACGAAGGAGACGCGCGCGAAGGGCGCCCGAAACCGAATCTCCCTGCCCTGGTAGACGCAGTCGGTCCCGCCGTTGGCCGCGCGGGCGAGCGCGATCATGAGGCGCTCGACCCGGACCATCATGTCCTCGTAGTCGGAGAACGCCTCGTAGAACTCGAGCATCGTGAACTCGGGGTTGTGGAACCGGTCGACGCCTTCGTTGCGAAAGTCCTTCGAGATCTCGTAGACGCGCTCCATGCCGCCCACGACCAGCCGCTTCAGATACAGCTCGTCGGCGATGCGCAGGTACAGCAGCCGGTCCAGGGCGCGGTGGCGGGTCGTGAACGGTCGCGCCGACGCGCCGCCGTAGAGCGGCTGCAGCACGGGCGTCTCGACCTCGACGAACCCGAGGTCGTCGAGGAACTTCCGGGCGGCGGAGACGATGCGCGCCCGCGCGCGGAAGACGTCGCGGACGTCCGCGTTGACGGCCAGGTCGGCGTAGCGCTGGCGGTAGCGGGCCTCGCGGTCCCGAAAACCGGAGTGCGTGACCGTCTCTCCCGTTTCGGCGTCGACCTCCGTCTTGCCCATCGGCAGCGGTCGGAGCGACTTGGCGAGCAGGACGAGCTTGATCGCCCGCACGGTGACCTGCCCCATGCGGGTTCGGAACAGCGCGCCCTCGACACCGATCCAGTCGCTGAGATCGAGCAGGTCGAGGAGCGAGTAGGCGTCCTCGCCCAGGAGGTTCCGCTTGAGGAAGACCTGGATCCTCCCCGTCGCGTCCTCGAGGTCGACGAACGCGCTGCCCCCGTGTCTGCGCAGCCCGACGACGCGTCCGGCCCAGCGACCCGCGACGTCCGCGTCCTCCCCGCCGGCCGCCTCGAGCGCCTCGAAGCGCTCCGTCGCCGGAGCGGCGCGCCGGGTCGCGTCGTACCGGTAGGCGAAGGGTTCGACGCCTCGCTCCCTAAGGGCCTCGAGCTTGGCTCTCCGGTCCCTCGCGACGCGCGACGGCGCCTGGGGCTTCGGCGCGGACACGCCTACGCCACCCTCGCGGCGCCGAACTTCTTCAGATACGCCTCGATGAACGGGTCCAGCGCCCCGTCCATCACGGCGGAGACGTTCGCGCGCTTCACTTCGGTGCGGTGGTCGTTGACCATCGTGTAGGGCGCGAAGACGTAGCTGCGGATCTGGTTGCCCCAGGCGATCTCGGTCTTCGAGGACTCGAGCGCCCGCTTCTCCTTCTCCTTCTCGTCGCGGGCCCGCTGGTAGAGCGCGGCCTTGAGCATCTTCATCGCCGTCGAGCGGTTCTTGTGCTGCGAGCGCTCCTGCTGGCACGACACGACGATCCCGGTGGGCCGGTGCGTGACGCGGATCGCCGAGTCGGTCTTGTTGACGTGCTGGCCGCCGGCGCCCGACGCCCGGAAGGTGTCGACGCGCAGCTCCGACTCGTCGATCTCGATCTCGATCTCGTCGTCCAGGACCGGGTAGACGAAGACGCTGGCGAACGACGTGTGACGGCGGGACTGGGAATCGAACGGGGAGATGCGCACCAGCCGGTGCACCCCCTTCTCCGCCCTGAGGTAGCCGTAGGCGCACGCGCCGCCGATCTCGAGCGACACGCCCTTGATGCCGGCCTCTTCGGCGGGCTGGAGGTCGAGCACCTTGACGGCGTAGCCGCGCCGCTCGGCCCAGCGCTGGTACATGCGGAAGAGCATGTCGGCCCAGTCCTGCGACTCGAGGCCGCCGGCGCCCGGGTTGATGGTGAGCATGGCCTCCCGGTGGTCGTCCTCGCCCTGGAGCATCGTCTTGAGCTCGAGGCCGGCCAGATCCCGCTCGAGGGCCTCGACTTCGGCTCTCCACTCCTCCTCGAGCGAAGCGTCGTCCTCGTCGCCGATCAGATCGCCGAGCTCGGAGAGCTCGTCGACCTTCGCCTTGAGCGACTCCCACGGCTCGACCCAGCCCTTGAGCCTGTTGGCCTCGCCGATGACCTCGCGGGCCGCGTCGCCGCGGTCCCAGAACCCCTCTTCGGCCATGCGCTTCTCCAGGGCGGAGATGCGGCCTCTGCGCCCGGCGACGTCAAAGGTACCCCCGGAGCTCCTCGATGCGCTCGAGGGCCGTGCGAAGCCGATGCCGAGAATCTTGAAGCGTGGCCATGGTCAACCGGTCGGGTGGGGCGTTGCGGAGTCGGATATTTCGGGGGCGCGACCGGGTGGATCCGCCGCGCTCGCCCGAGGCGCCCTGAAGATAAGCGAAAAGGCGCGAATCGCGACGCACTCCCGGCGAGGGTTCGGGGCGTTGGCGGACGCCGAGGATCGTCGCCCGTCGGCCCTGGCGCCGGAGGCGCCCGGAGCCCGTGGTTGGCCGGTCGGCGGGACATCGGACGGCCCAGGGCGTGCGACCCGGCGCTCGGCGGGAACGCGGCGCCTTCGGCACACGCCCGCTCCGGTCCCAAGGCTCGGAGAGAGGCACGGAGTCGGCAGGGGTGACGGTGCGCTCCTTCTCACCGGGGCACGGGGAGCGCGGTTTCCGATTCCCGTCGAGGGTCTACTTCTCGGAGTCGCCCTCGGCGGCGTGGTCGCGGCGCAGAGCGCGGTGGGCTCGTTCCGCGCGCTGGAAGAGGTACTCGGGGCTGCTCCATTCGCGCCGGGGAAGGAATCGGGCCACTCCGAAGAACTTCCAGCGGTCGGACCAGAAGTTGAAGGCGAACATCATGATGGTCCTTTCTCTTCCAGGTTCGCGCGTCTGGAATTCGATCGTCGCATCCACCCTCTCCCAATGCCAACAGCGCGGGCGGCCGACCCTCGCGACGATCCAGATCGCTCCGCCAAACACCACGTCCAGCAGGTGCAACAAGGCCTCTTCGGGCTTCCCCGTCTGGCCCCAGTTCATGAATCGGCGTCGATCAAACCTCTCGGGTTCGCGTTCGTCGGCCATCTCGCCGCGCAGGACCCGGCGTGCTCGCTCCATGCGCTCGCCCAGGTGCACGGAGGCACCCGACCCAGGCCGTTTTCGATCCAATCCGACGTAGCGCCACCAGTCGGACCCGAGCTCGAACCGAAAATCCACGAGCCCGTAATCGCCCTCGGGTCCGGCGGCTCGGAATTCGATCACGGCATCACGCCCATCCCGTCTCCCGACGACCCGGAGTTCGCCGCCAAAGGCCACGTGCAACAGGTGCGACAAAGCCCTTTCGGCCCTCTCGGGCTTCTCGTTCCCACGCCAGTTCACGGTTGTCGCTCACTCCCTGCATGTCGGGCTCGACCGCCGGCCCCAAAGCGACACGGCGCTTGGCTTCCCGATTCCTCGCCTTGTCCGTCGACCGCCAGCTAGAGACTCCTCGCAGGCCTGCGCGAATGGCGCGCCTCGAACACACGGTCAGGCGTCCGGGACGGTCACCTCGACCTTGAGGCCGCACCTTTCGCCCATGTCCCGCATGCGGTAGAGGATGGTGTCCGACGGCGCGTAGGGACAGATGGTGTACATCGGATACCCCGGCACAAGACACATCTTGAGCCCCGTCGTCCGGTCCGGCGGCACTTCTGCGGCGTCGTGGAGGTCCACGCTGACGCGCCCGCCCTTCAGGCGGTCCACGTTCCTCGAATCGAGGTCGATCAGTTCCTTGGCGAGGTTGAGTAGCGCATGGGCGAACGCCTTCTCACGACGCCACTCCCCGCCCTCGATCCGCCACTCGACCTTCGGTCCGACGGGACCCGTCCGGAACCGGAACCCACGGGGGATTCCGGTTCTCTGCGGCGGTGGCTGGGGTCGAGTCTCGGCGTTCCGCTCGATCTTCGCGGCGCGAGACTCGGCCCTCGGATACAGGGTGAGGATCTTGGCACCCCGCCCCTCGACGTCGCTCGAGGCCTCGACCTCGACATCAACAGCGAACACACTCGGAAGGGCATCGATCAGCCGCTGTTCCCACCGGATGACCAAACTCGGCGAGATCCCATGCCGCTTCGCGAGCTCTTGGATAGAGCGCTGTCCCCGAACCGCTTCCAACGCCACCTTGGCCTTGAACTCGGGAACGAAATCGGGGGGCCTCTTTTTCATTCTTCTCCTTGGGCGAAACAGGCTTTTGAACAAGTCGTCAGCGACGGCTTTTCACGAGACGCCAGAGAGCTTATTCATTTCTGCACGCGGCGATCATTCTTCTCTCCTGCCATCGTCGGGGCTATCGAGAGACTTGGCGATTTTCTCCATTCGATCCACTTGATCAATAATCCAGCGGGCCATTTCCGGCCATTCGCCTCTGTCTTCACGGTACCATTCTCCGATCAAGGCCGCCGTCCTTCCTTGTGCCGCGTTGGATTCGTCGTCAATCCTCGGCTCCATAACCTGATCCGGCATCTGATCACGGAGAGCGGCCGACGCCCTTAGCATTCGCAGTCGACGGCGAGACGAGTCGTCGCCACGGGGTCCGCGGATGTAGACGTACACGCGAGTATCTGTCTGGCTGACACCGACTCGATCACCCCATTGGTTGACCGGGGGCAACCATTGAGCTGGACCCCACCAAGCATCGGTTTGCCCAGGAAGCCCTTGGTACTCATCCATCATGAACTCCCAAAACTCCCGCTCGATGCTCACGGCTCTCACTTGGATGGGCATCCCGCACGCCTCGCCCATCGATTTTATCCGATTCGTCGCGGTATCAGTCGTTGAATTGGTGTAAATTGTAAATTTCGGCCATCCAGGCACGGTGTCCATGCCGTCTCTTGGCGGGTAGTTCTCAGTAAACTGGAGGTCTAGTGTTTGTCGTGATCCGCAGAGTCGCTCCCCATTTCCGTCGTCGCTATCGATCAATGCGGCCGCTACATTCAACAGCGCACCCTTGATTGTCGCCTCCTCACGCCATTCTTCACCTTTGAACCGCCATGCCAATTTCCCCTTCGACGGACCTTGGTCTTCCCACGGCCACATCTCCAAGAAAGACCGCGATAGGCGCGACGCACGCCGCTCCATCGCATCCTGGTTCCACATATCTTCCTTCGCGATCCGACGATTGTCGGGTACGCCACTTTCCCTGAAGTACCTTCTCTTTTTTGCCCAACTCATGTTGCCCAATTCACTGTTGACACCGGTCAGAGTGATATTCGCTAGCTTATGCCGATACAGTTCGTGCACTTCGTCGGGACCCCGGCCCAAGGCTCGCTTCCATAGCGGGGTTAGCTTTTGCGGCATGATGTGCTCCAACGTCAAAGGAGCCGGATCAGGCAGTTCATTCCGCTGCCTCTTCTCCGTCTCCATCAACGCACACAACACAGCCTTGGTGCTACGCCCTACCCTTGCTCCATAAGCTCTACGCGATGCCACACCGCTGCGAACATCTTCGTCGGAGGGAACTGCCACGCGGGTACCCCTCAGCCTTTCGATGCGCCTTTTCCAAAAATCGGGTACATCCGAATTTGCGTCGGGGCCAGGTTCGTGCGCCAAATCCACAAATGCGCGGTTCAGGGAGTTCGTGGGAAGATCCGCCAACCAAAACCGGGTGATCCAAGTCGAAATCAGCTTGAGGACCGAGGCTAGAGATTCGTGATGCTTGGGTTTTTCCTTGGCCAAGTCGTAAAAAAGCCGAAGCGCAAAGGGCCGAAAGGTATCCAGTCCCATCGCTCGAAGATGAGCGAGTTGCGCCTCCACCTCTGCGTCGTCACCGTAGCTCGCTCCGCCAGGCAGGAACATTCCGTAGATCTTCGCCGCGTCGGTCAAATCTCTACACAACGCCTTCCGATTCTCGGCCATGCCGTTGCGGACTGCCCATCGCCTAAAGCCCTCGTAGGTCTGTCGGAGTCCCCTCAGCTCTCCGGTCTTCCACCGAAGAAAGTCCCTCAAGAACCATTCCACCGTCCCCGAAGAGCCACCCGCATGAAGCTGAAGATGCTCTTCCATCTTCACCCAGTATTTGTCGTGAAGCGCTTTCTGCTTTGAATCGGAAAGTCCAATCAATAGCCAATTCTTGAGCTTTTCGCTTTCTGTCAGCGGGCGTCCGGTGGCGTTGAGGCTCTCAAAAACTTGCTGAGGGTCATCGTTGCTCCCCAGCGTAATGCTCACCACTCGGAGTCTCTGAAGTCCAACAAGCAGTGCTTCGGCGCCTACCGAATTGACCAGCCTCCGCGCCACTCGCCATGCATGAGCGACCGATCCAGGTCCGCCGCGGTCGCCCTTCATTCCAGCCTGAAACTCCTCGTGGTCTCCGTCCTGCAGTCGCAACTTGTATCTCCGATCGGAGTCTCCCACCGGGTTTCGGAGCATCTGATGGCGAATAGCCGGTCCCGTCCAGTCTCCGACCTCTTCCTCTCTTGCGATCAGCCAATCCGTAATGCAGTCGAGAAGAATGCTGACCGTCGTCAGTCGCTGCTGGCCGTCGACGACGCGGTAGGGGCTGACCATAGTCGTCGGATCGCGTCGCAAGGGAAAGGTGAGCAGCGTGCCCCCGTAGTGTCGAGCACTTTCCTCAGGTGCCGTCGCCACAGTGACCAAGTCATCCACCAGTCTCCGAATATCGGATTCCCTCCAGCAATAACGACGTTGCCATAGAGGTACGACGTACTGAACTGGGGACTTGAGCAAATCCAAAAACGCAACTGTCTGAGTGTTCATAACGGCATTCCTTCAAGATATCCGTAAATCCATCTGGTCCAAGTAAATTGATCATGCATCAGCAGAAGACAAACCTCGTTCTTCGTCCATTTCTCTGGCGATACCCTCCAGGCGACTGAATTGACTCTTGACCCAAATCGCCATCTCCGGCCACTCACTTCTATCGCTCCGTTGCCAATCTTGCCGAACGGTAATCGTGCTACCTTGTTCTGATCGGTCAATCCCGTCGTTCTCTTGATCGGGCATCTCGTTACGGATCTTTCGCGACGCCCTTCTGATACGTGCGGTTCGGCTTGGAGACGATTCTTCATGAGCTCGGATATACATGCCTATCCATGTCTCATTGAGTGTAAAATGCACTCGATCCCCATAACCATTTACAGGCGAAGATCGTTGCCACCCAGACAACCACTCGTCACGCTGGCCCGGAATGCCACCCGTTTCGGCTTCGAGTGTACGCCAAAAGGCCTGGATAGTGATGTCCAACTCCACAGGAGACTTGCATCGGTCTCCCATCTGACGAATCGAATTGACAATGGCAGGCGCGCTTAAATTAACGTACATTGTGTACATTGGGTGCTTCGGCACAGCACTTCGCATACTTGAGGGCGGATGCTCACTAGCGAGTTGAAGATTCCACCTTCCATTGGACCCCAATAGTCTATCGCCATTCGAATGATCATGAGAAATTAGCGCACTCGCGACATTCAGAAGTGCGTCTCGAAAGGTTGCTTCGTCTCTCCACCCCATCCCCTTGAGTCGCCAAGCTAACTGTCCCCATCCCTGTGGGTTCGGGCTCTTGTAATCATCTTGATCCACCCACGGCCACAACGTCAATATTGATTCGGTAAGGCGCTGCGTACGCTCTTCCATTGCCCCTGGATCCCACCGCTTTCTAGAAGCGATGCGGTGGTTCTCCAACACACCCGAGCGATGTTTCAAGATATATCGCTTTTCTTGCCAAGATCTATTTCCCAATTCCGAATTGACTCCAGAAATCGTTAGATTGCCAATTCGGTGAGCGTGCCAACGTCGGATTTCGTCCGCGTCGGGACCCAGTACTTGCCGCCATTCATCTGTGAGCTTTTGCGGCATCAGATGCTCGACGGTCAGCGATTCTCGTGCAGGCGCCCCTCCACGTTGTTCTTGCTCCATCAACGCACACAAAATCGCCTTCGTAGCACGAGTGGCTGCGCCTCCATACGCTTTACGAGTCCGGGCCCCCTCGCGAACCGCATGGTCTGTAGGAACTTCCACTCGCGATCCGCGGAACCCTTTAATTTGATCCGTCCAGAAGGCGACTGGGTCTTCATTGTCCATCGGGCCCTTTCCATGAGCCAATGTGGCAAATGCACGATTCATGCCGGCCATAGGACGATCAGCAAGCCAAAACCTCGTGACCCAAGTTCCGACCATGGCGAGAACTTGGGCCAACGACGAACCTGCTTGATACGATTCGCCATGGCGTCGACTCTCATGAAGCAGGCGAAGGGTAAATGGACGATGGGTGTCTAGGCCGATGGCCCGCAGATGTACCAGTTGCTTTTCGACATCTTTGTGCCAATGAGGGCCGCCGCCACTTATGAGATTTCCATAGGATCGAGACGCCTCGGCCAATTCCCGGCACAACGATAGCCGATTTTCATCCTTATCGCACTTTAGCGCCCATCTCCTGAAATCCTCATACACATATCCTCGGCCTCTCAAAACTCCGGTCTTCCACCTCAAAAAATCTCGCAAATACTGGTCAATTCGCCCGGACTCATCATCTTCAACTTCTGCTTGCAAGGCCCTTTCCATCCTCAGCCAAGGGCCATTATACAATTCCTCTTGCTTTTCGTCAGAAAGGCCCATCAGAAACCAGTTCTTCAGCTTCTCGCTTTCCGTGAGCGGACGTCCTGTGGCATTTAAACTTTCAAAGATCTGCTGAGGATCGTCGCCACGGCCCAATCCGATGCTGACGACCTGCAATCTCTGAAGTCCTTTGAAAAGGACCTCCGCGCCATTCTTATTGACGGCGGCATTGAGAATCCTCCGAGCCTGACTTACAGCACTAATCTCAGAGGATTCCCCATCGAGGGCCAATCGATACGCATCATTATCGCCGTCCTGCAATCTCATTTTGTAGCGGTTTTTCTTCGTCGGATTGAACACCATGTTTTCTTTGATTTCCGGACCAGTCCAGTCATCGACCTCCATATTGCTAGCGGTCATCGCATCCGCGATGCAGGAGAGCAGAATGCTAACCGTCGTCAGCCTTTGCTGTCCGTCGACAACCTGAAAGGGTTGGATCCTCGTCCCTGGCGGCACAGATTCCATCTTCGTAAGTAGAGTGCCTCCGTAGTGACGTTTCAACGGGTTGGTCGAATTTGCCACAGCCACTAAATCCGCTATTAACCGCTTGATATCGGTCGATTTCCATCGATATCGACGTTGCCACCGTGGAACCTTGTAGCAAGCTCCCGCAACGAATAGATCCAAGAAGTCACGTCTTGCGACATTCATATTGTCCATATGTTCACCCAAGGGTCGAAGTGTCGTTTCGTTGTCACCAGTCCATATTGCAAGTCAGGCAAGCGCCGCAGCTTCGAGAAAGCAACGGCGGCACGGGCCCACCCACCGTCGCAACCGGTGCCGAATGAACTTCCAGGTGATCTACTGCCACGGGAGCTCCATTGCAAGTCCCACCTCCAGGCCGTCGCGCCCCGGCAGCGACCGCAGGCGTGCGGTCACAAAACCGTCCAGAGCACTCAATAGGTGATTGCTGGCCAGTACCCATGCGATTCGCCGCGCCGCCCCGAAACGCCCGTCGCTGCGTCGAATTAGGCTCCCGAAGCGCTCGCGATCCGGGTCGCCGTCCCTCCACTCCCACAGAAAAGCGGGTCCGTATCCCCGCTCTCGGTAGTACGCCAGGGCCAAGCCGTAGGCATCGGAGCCCACCGGCGTAGCCGCGTCGACGCTGTAGATCTGGCGGGCCAGCGCCCAGACCGACCCGTTGTAGCTTGTCGGATCCCGCTCCGGCTGCACTCCCCCTCGTTCGGGATCCGAGTCCCACGCCCCCGAAGTGGCCCACGCCGACATCGTCTCGTAGTAGGTGAAGTCGCCCTCGCGCCTCGGCTCCGCGCTCCGTCCGCTCCGGGCCGCCTCCCAGGCGAAGTCTCGATACTCCGTCCGTAGCGACCAGGCGTCCCGACGACGCTGGACGTACAGCGCTGCCATCGCGAGCTCGACCCCGACGTAGGCGATCCAGCGGCGGTTCCCCTGCCGGAACTGCCCCATTCCAGGCACGACCAGCGAAGACAGAAACGCACCGGCCGGGCCCGGCTGATCCGACGGCCGAGCCCAAGCAGCGTGTGCGTGCACAGCTCCCGGAAAACCGGACAGACTCGGAAGTTGACCCACTAGGCGAACGTCGGGCTGCGGAGGAAACGGGATCTGCGAAGCCGCCAACCTAGGCCATGCGGCCACGCCGACGCAAATTGCGCACCCGAGAGTCGCCCGGACAACGCGCCGACCGCGCCGGGCCCGCGCGGCGGACCGACCGACCGTCTCGCGCATGGCCGCCCGAGTCAGAACTCGACGCCGAAGGTCACGTGGATCGGCTGCGCCCCGCCGGTCACCGTCGAGCGGCTCAGCGACTTCGCCAGGTTCAGATCGAACCGGTCCACCCGAAACCCGACGCCGACGCTCGCGCCGCTGACCTGGTCCAGCTCGCCGCCCACGTAGCCCGCACGGACGAAGAACATGTCCGCCGCCGCCAGATTCATGCCGAGGTACAGCGACGGCGAGCCCGGATCGCGCGCGCGGTCCTCCGTCTCGATCGTGACCCAGAGCTCCATAGGCACCTCGTCGGCGACGCGGTGGAGCGTCTCGTAGGCCACGGCCAGGCGGATCCGGGTGGGCAGCGGGTCGGCCTGTTCCTCGTTCATGATCCGGAACACGGTCCCCGCGTGCGCGAGCATCGCGCCGAAGCGCAGGGGAACGCCCTCGAACGGCGTGGCCTGCATCCCGACGTCGATCGCGTAGGCCGAGCTCGTGGTCTGGAGGTCGGGACACTGCCCCCGGCACGCGACCCTGAACTGCACGAGCTTCATGTTGACTCCCGCCAGCAGACCTGCCGGCAGGGACGTGGCGAAGCTCGCGATGCCGACGTGGTTCCTGACCGAGATCGACCCCAGCACGTCTCCGAAGTCGTCGCGCAGGTCCTGGCTGCCGAGGTCCAAGAGCAGGTAGGAGAGACCGAAGGCGCCGACGCGCGGCCACGGCGCGACGACGTTCAGCGCCGTCGCATCGCCGGCCAAGTGATCCCCTCGGTACACCATCGCGCGGCGCGCGTCGAGCTCCCCCAGCGCCGCCGGGTTCCAGAACGCGCCCTCCTCGCCCGCGAGCGCGGTCATGGCGCGCCCGAGCCCCACGCCCTGGGCCCCGACCGGCAACAGCAGGAACAGGGCGCCTTCGCGGGCGCCCACGCCAACGCCGTCCTCCTGCGCCGACGCCGGCGGGCTCGGGGTCGCCAGGCACAGAAGCGCCGCGACGACCGCTGCGGAGACGGCCCAGCAGGTCCGCCGGATCGAGGACCGGGTCACTGCCGGATCAGGTCCCATCCGAAGGCGCTCCGTATCCAAACGTCCGCAGTCCCTTGGGCTTCGATCTCCAGCCCTCCCAGACCTTGACCCAGAGATCGAGGTACACGCTCCGCTCGAGCAAGCGCTCCACTTTGGCCCTGGACTCCCTGCCCAGCGCCTTGATCGCCGCGCCGCCCTTTCCGATCACGATGCCCTTCTGGGACTTCCCCTCCACGTGGAGCGTCGCCGCAATGTAGAGCGGATCGCTTCGTTCCCGAAACTCGTCGACCGTCACGGCGACCGCGTACGGGACTTCCTGGCGATAGCGCTCGAACACCGTCTCGCGGATCAGCTCGCGCACGAAGAACCGCACCGGCGCGGCCGCGACGTCGTCCGGCG
>OZ220468.1:0-1195000 GCA_965115975.1 Longimicrobiales bacterium | reverse complement strand
GCGCGAGCCTTCCAGCGCGCAGGCCGGGCGCCGGAGCCCGGGCGGCCAGGCGAATCGCGCCGTTGACGGGCGGCCTCGCCCGCCCCAAGATGCCACACCTTCGAGGCCGCCGCCTTGGGGCGCCCGCCCGAGGCGCGAGCCCCGAGCCACACCGGGATCGACAGACCATGAGCAAACCGAGATCCCAGTGGGAGGACACGGCGTTCTTCATCGGCACGCTGCTGCTGACCGCCGGCGGCGGCCTCGTGATTCAGTCCGGCCTGGACCTGCCTCCCGTCCACGCCAAGCTGGTCTGGGGCGGCGTCGGTCTGGTCTGGGGCTCCGTGCTGATCCGAATCTGGATTCATCGCGAACGGAAGTCCTGACCGGACCCCGAGCGCGCCTCCCTCGATCCCCGCGCCGAAGGCGGCGGGACGCCCGGCCAGAGGCGGTCCGGCGAAGATCGGTCGCCGGATCGCGGGCCCGGGCGACGCCCTCCTACGAGCCGCCGACGCGCCGAACCTCGCCGTCGCCGTCCGGGCGCTCGGCGTCCTTCGCGTCGCCGCTCGCCGCGCCCAGGCTGGCCTTCAGGGCCTCCATCAGATCGATGATCTTCGTCTCGGGCTCTTCCTGCGGCGCGAGCGTGATCTGCTCGCCCTCGATCTTGCGTTCGATGAGCGTCAGAATCCGCTCCTTGACCTCGTCGCGGTAGCGGCTGGGGTCGAACGACTCCGACGCCGCCTGCTCGATGAACCGCTTCGCGAGCGCGAGCTCGGCCTCGCTGATCTCCGCCGCCTCGAGGGGCACCTCGTCGAAGGAGCGCACCTCGTCGGCGTACAGCAGCTGTTCCATGATCAGTCCGTCCCCGGCCGGCCGAATCATGACCAGGCGCTGCTTGCCCCGGGACGAGTGGCGCGCGATCGCCACCTTCTCGGACTCGCGCAGCGCGGCGGACAGGAGCCGATAGGCCCGCGCGCCGCCCCGGCCGGGACCCATGAAGTACGCCCGATCGAAGTAGAGCCGGTCGATGTCGCGAGCGGGCACGAACTCGGCGATCTCGATCGACTCCGCGGCTTGCGCGTCCATCGCCTTGAGTTCGTCCCGATCGAAGGTGACGTAGCGATCCTTGGCGAACTCGTAGCCCTTGACCAGGTTCTCCTTCGGGACCACCTCGCCGGTCCGGCCGTCCACGCGCTGGAACCTGACGCGGGACCCGGTCTCGGGGTTGATCCAGTTGAAGCGCACCTGGGCCGACGGCTGTCCGGTCGAATACAGGCGGACCGGCAGCGACACGAGCCCGAAGGCCACGGTGGAGCGGGAAACGGGGCGCATGGTCACCAACATAAAACGCGAGCGATCGTGAGCCCAAGCGAGACGGGAGGACGGAGCGACTCGGCCTCCGACCGGCTGAAGCGCTATCGGGAGAAGCGCTCCGCGTCGGCGACGAGCGAGCCGTTCGGGGGCGGCGCGCGGTCGGGTCGGGGGCGCCTGTTCGTCGTCCAGAAGCACCGGGCTTCGTCGCTGCACTGGGACCTCAGGCTCGAGATGGACGGCGTGCTGGTCTCCTGGGCGGTGCCCAAGGGCCCGTCGCCGAACCAGGCCGACAAGCGCCTCGCCGTCCACGTCGAGGACCACCCGCTCGAGTACGCCGACTTCGAGGGCGTCGTTCCGGCGGGCAGCTACGGCGCCGGCCCCTCGATCGTCTGGGACCGGGGCGTGTGGACGGCCGTCGAGGATCCCGTCGAGGGGATGCGCGCGGGCAAGCTTCTCTTCGACCTCGCGGGCCACAAGCTCCGGGGGCGCTGGACGCTCGTCAGGACCAAGGGCGGCGCGGCCAACCACTGGCTGCTCATCAAGGAGCGCGACGCCCACGAGGACGCCGAAGGCGGGACGGACGGCTACCCCGACGACTCGATCCTCTCCGGCCTCACGGTCGACCAGCTGGGCGCCGGCGGCGACTTCGGCGCGCCCGTCCGGGCGATGTGCCGGGCCGCGGGCGCGCGGCCGGCCGCGGTGTCCGCCCGCTCGGTCCGAGCGATGCAGGCCGAGGCCGCGGACGAGCCCTTTTCCCGCGAGGGCTGGGTGTTCGAGGTCAAGTACGACGGGTACCGGGCCTTGGGCGAGCGCGCGGACGGCGGCGTGCGAATGCTGTCCCGGAACCGCGTCGACCTCGCGCCCGTCTTCCCCGAGGTCGCGGCGGCGCTCGAGCGACTGCCCTACGGCGCCCTGCTGCTGGACGGCGAGCTGGTGGTCAACGACGCCTCGGGCCTGCCCAGCTTCCGGCGGATCCAGCGACGCGGGCAGCTGAGACGCCGGACCGACGTCGAGCGGGCGGCGGCCGAGACGCCGGCGATGTGGTACGCCTTCGACATCCTGGCGTTCGAGGGGTTCGATCTGCGCCCCCTCCCGCTGCTCGCGCGAAAGGAGATCCTCCGGCGCGTCCTGCCGACGGTCGGACCGATTCGCTATTCCGAGCACGTCCCCGAGCGGGGCGAGGCGCTGTTCGAGCGGATCGCGGGCCTGGGCCTCGAGGGCGTGGTCGGGAAGCGAGCCGACTCGATCTACGTCGGGGGCCGCAGCGCGTCCTGGCTCAAAGTGCGCGTCGTGCGCACGGCCGACTTCGCCGTGCTCGGCTTCACCGAGCCCGCCGACGCGGGCGACGGCTTCGGAGCGCTGCACCTGGGCCACTTCGACGGCGACGGCTTCGCGTACTCGGGCAAGGTCGGCTCGGGCTTCTCGGAAGACGAGCGGCGCGAGATCCGGCGGACCCTCGAGTCGCTTCCGCCCGCGCCGCCGCCCGCCGGCGCGCCGACCGGCCCGGCGCAGCGCTGGGCCGCCCCGGACCTAGTCGCGGAGGTGCGCTACAAGGACGTCACCGCGTCGGGGAATCTCCGCCACCCGTCGTTCCTTCGGCTGCGCCGCGACAAGGGCCCCGAGGAGTGCGGCCCGCCGGACGCCGGCTCCCGCCCGGTCGAGCTCGAGGAGACGGTCGTCGAGGAGTCGCGGCCCGAGGTGCGCGTCACCAACCCGGAAAAGGCGTTCTGGCCCGAGGACGGCTACACGAAGCTGGATCTGGTGAACTACTACCGGGAGATCTCGCCGTGGATTCTCCCCCACCTGGCCGACCGCCCGGTCGTGCTGACGCGCTACCCCGACGGCATCGAGGGCAAGTCGTTCTTCCAGAAGAACGCGCCGGACTTCGCGCCGAAGTGGGTCCGCCGGGTCCGCCTCTACAGCGAGGGCTCCGAGCGGGACCTGAACCACTTCGTGGCCGACGACGTCGAGACGCTCCTCTATCTGGCGAACAGCGCGGCCATCCCGCTGCACGTGTGGCAGAGCCGGGTCTCGCATCTGGCCCAGCCGGACTTCCTCGTGCTGGACCTCGACCCCAAGGACGCGCCCTTCGCCGACGTCGTGGCCATCGCGCGGTTCCTCAACGAGCTGTGCGACGACCTCGAGCTGCCCAGCTTCGTCAAGACCAGCGGCTCGACGGGGCTGCACGTCGCGGTCCCGCTGGGACGCCGCGTCAACTACGAACAGTCCAGGAGCGTCGCCCAGCTGCTCGCGCTGGTGACCGTTCGCGAGCTCGGCGAGATCGCCACCGTGGCCCGCCGTCCGTCGCAGCGGGACGGCAAGGTCTACGTCGACTACCTGCAGAACGGACACGGACGCCTCATCGCGGCGCCGTACTGCGTGCGGCCCAAGGCGGGCGCGCCCGTCGCGACGCCGCTCGAGTGGAGCGAAGTCGACGAGAGTCTCAGGATCGGGGACCACACGATCGCGACCGTGCCCGAGCGCATGAAGAGCCGACCGGACCCGATGCGGGACCTGCTCCGGCTCGAGCCCGACCTGCCCGCCGCCCTCGAGCGGCTGCAGACCCGCCTGGCCCGCTAGCGGCCCGGGCTCGGCCCCGCCTCGGACGCCCCGTTCAGCGGGCCCAGGTTCCGGCGAATCAGCGCCTCGTGGTCCGGGTCCCGTCCCTGGAAGGCCCGAAACAGATCGGCGGGATCGCGGCGGTCTCCCTGCGACAACACCTTTGCGAGGAAGTCGCGCCCCGTCTCGGGGTTCAGGACGCCCTCGCGCCGGAAGCGGGTGAACGCGTCGGCCTCGAGCGTCTCCGACCACAGGTAGGAGTAGTAGGCCGACGCGTAGCCGCCGCCGAAGAGGTGCGCGAACGACGGGAGGATGTGCCGCTCGACGAAGCGGTCCGACGGGACGAAGGGCCGGAGCGTGGCCGCGGCGAACTCCATGACGGACGCCTCGTCCTCGAACGCGCGGCGGTGCAGCTCGAGGTCCAAGTGCGCGAAGGACAGCTGGCGCATCTGGTGCCATCCGCCCATGAATCGGCGCGCCGCGAGGAGGCGCTCGAGCAACGCGTCGGGCAGCGCCTCGCCGGTGTCGTGGCGTCGGGCGAAGCGATCGAGCGCTTCTCGCTCCCACGTCCAGTTCTCCATGATCTGGGACGGGACCTCGACCCAGTCCCAGGCCACGTTCACGCCGCCCCGGGCCGCGATCTCGACGCGCGACGCCGTATGGTGCAGCAAGTGACCGAACTCGTGGAAGAGCGTCCGCACCTCGCGGTGCGTGAGCAGGGCCGGGCGCGCGGCGGTCGGCGGACTGAAGTTCCCGCCGATGAACGCCAGGTGGGGATCGATGCCGCCGTCGGGCCGGGCGCCGCCGGTGACGAGACCGTCCATCCAGGCGCCCTGCCGCTTCGTCTCCCTCGGGAACCAGTCGGTGTAGAACGAGCCCAGGTGGAGACCGGTCGCGTCGCGCACCTCGAAGAAGCGAACGTCGGCGTGCCACGTCGGGACGTCTTGGGCCGGCGCGACGGACAGGCCGAACAGCCGCTCGGCGATCTCGAAGAGTCCTCGCTGCACCTCCTCGAGGGGGAACCAGGGACGGAGCGCCTCGTCGTCGACGTCGAAACGCTCGCGCCGAAGGCGCTCCATGAGATGCGAGACGTCCCAGGGCTCGAGGGTCGCCAGGCCAGAGCGACGGGCGCAGGCCTCGAGCTCGCCCGCGTCGCGTTCCCAGTGCGGGCGGGTCAGGCGGACGACCCGATCCAGGAAGGCGCGAACCGCGCCGGGCGAGGCCGCCATGGCCTCTTCCAGGCGATAGTGCGGGAAGTCGTCGTAGCCCAGAAGCTCCGCCTCGCGCCGCCGCAGCTCGAGGATCCGGGCGATCAGGGGCCGGTTGTCCCGCTCTCCCCCGGTGCAGCGATCCAGGTAGGCGGAGTGGATCTCGCGGCGAAGCTCGCGGTCGGCGGCGTGCTTGAGCACGGCTTCGACGGTCGGCATGTCCAGCGTGATCGCCCAGCCCTCCTCTCCGCGCTCGGCCGCCATTCGGCGCGCTCGCTCGAGCGTCGCCTCGGGCAGTCCGGCCAGCGCCTCGGGCCCATCGACGATCTTCGCGTAGGCCGCCGTCTCCTCGAGGAGGTTGTCCTGGAACCGCCGGCCCAGATCGGAGAGCTCGACGCGCATCCGCTCGAGCGCCGCCTTCGCGGACGGATCCAGCTCGGCGCCGGCGCGCCGGAACTCCCGCAGCGTCTTCTCCACATGGCGCTTCTCGAGGGCCGACAGCGTCGCCTCGTCGAGCGAGTCGGCGAGGTCGCGGATGCGGCGGTGCAGCCCGGCGTCCTGGAGCAGCCGGGTCGAGAAGCGCGTCATGCGGGGCAGCGCCTCGGCGTAGGCCCGCCGCAGCTCGGGGCTCGAGGCGACGTTGACCAGATGCGAGACGGGCGCCCAGACGCGCGCCACGCGCTCGCAGATCCGGTCGAGCTCGCCCAGGACTTCGTCGTACGTTCCGCCTGCGCCGTCGGCCAGCGCCTCGACGCCGCCGCGGGCCTCGGCCAGAGCGGCCGTCACGGCCGGCTCGACGTGCTCGGGGGCGATGCTGTCGAACGGGATCGGAAAGCCGCGCTCCAAGAGCGGGTTCGAGGTCGCGCTCACCCTCGGGCGTCCGCCGCGTCCGCGGCCCGCCCACGCTCCAAGTCGGCGATCCACTCGGCCGTGCGGCGAGCGACGGCGGCCACCACGTCCTCCGGGGTCAGGCCGGAGCGTTTCAGCGGAACGAAGCCGTGGTCCGCTCCCTGGATCGCGTGCAGCGAGACGCGCGCGCCCAGGGGGTCGAGCACCGAGCGCAGCAGGTCGAGGTCGGCGAGGCGATCGCGGGTTCCCTGGTGGAAGAGCATGGGCTGGCGCACGGCCGCCAAGTGGGCGGCGCGCGCGACGGCGGGCCGGCCGGGCGGGTGAAGCGGGAATCCGAAGAAGACGATCCCCCGCACCGCTTCGTCGTTCGCTTCCGAGAGACGCGTCGACGTCATCCGCCCGCCCATGGACTTGCCCCCCGCGTAGAGCGGCCGTCCTTCGGCCCAGCGGCGCGCCTCCGCGACGGCGTCGCCCACTGCGGCGAGGAGGACGCCGGGAGGATCGGGGAGGCGTCGGCCGCGTTTCGCGTAGGGGAAGTTGTAGCGCAGCGTCGCGACGCCCTCCCGCGCCAGCGCCTCGGCGAGCGACTCCATGAAGCGGTGCGTCATCGGCGCGCCGGCCCCGTGCGCCAGCGCCAGGAGAGCCGAGGCGTCCGGGCCGTCGCGCAGGAGGCCGCGGAGGGCGGTGCGCGACTCCCCCTCGATCTCGACCTCGCGCTCGCCCCAGGACGCCGAGGACTCGCTTGGCGCGGCATCGCGGCGAACCTCGACCGTCACCAGGCGATCCCGTAGTCCTCGCCGTGGTTGCTCGACCCGCCCCAGAAGGTCCCGTTCTCGGCGTCGAAGAAGATCGCGTTGATCGGACCCGAGGTGCGCCGGCCGAACGTCAGGTCGTAGCCCATGTCCCGGAGCTCGGCCCTCACCCAGTCGGGCACGCCGTCGTTGAGCAGAAGCCGACCGGGGCGACTCTCGTGCTCCCCGAACGAGCTGCGCATCTGATAGCTGTTGAAGTTCGCGGCCTCGGCGGCCTGCTGCACGTCCATCCCGAACTCGACGACGTTGAGGAAGAACTGGAGCAGGTTCTGATCCTGTCCGTCGCCGCCCTGGACGGCGAAGGACAGGAAGGGACGGCCGTCCTTGAGCGCGAGCGACGGCGTGAGCGTCGCCCGCGGGCGCTTCCCCGGCTCGACTACGTTGTACGGGCCGGCGCGCTCGTCCAGAACGAAGCTCTGCATCCGCTGGCTCATCCCGACGCCGGTGCGTCCCGCGATCACCGCCGGAATCCAGCCGCCCGACGGCGTGATCGAGACGACCCAGCCCTCGGCGTCGGCCGCCTGGATCGTCGTCGTGCCGGAGTAGAACGCCTCGTCGAGGGCCTCGTCCGACGCCTGCGGGGCCGTCGCGGCAGGCTCGTCGTTCCAGGTCGAGAGCAGATCGAGGAAGGGATTGACGCCGTCCTGGAACGGGTACGGGTCGCCGGGCAGCGCGTCGGCGTCGTTCGCCTCCCAGTCGATCTCGGCGGCGCGCGCGGCGGCGTACTCCTTCGAGAGCAGCCCCTCGATCGGCTCCTCGGGCGGGAAGTACGGATCGCCGTAGTAGAAGTCGCGGTCCGCGAACGCCAGGTTCATCGCCTGGTAGACGGCGTGGATGTAGCGGGCCGAGTTGTAGCCCATGGCCTTGACGTCGAGGTTCTCCAGGATGTTCAGCGCCTGCAGCAGCACGGGGCCCTGGACCCAGGTGGTGAGCTTGTAGACGTCGACGCCCTTGTACGAGGTCGACACCGGCTCCTCGAGGTGGACCTGCCAGCGCGCAAGATCGGCGAGCGTGTGGAGTCCGCCCTGCTCCTGGGAGCCGCGCACGAACTCCTCCGCGAGATCGCCCCGGTAGAAGCGGTCGTAGGCGGCCATGATCGCGTCCTTGCGCGACGCGCCCTGGGCGAGCGCCTCGGCTTCGGCCTCGACCAGCTTCTCGAGGGTGCGCGCCAGGTCGGCCTGGACAAAGAGCTCGCCGGCACTCGGTGCCGCTCGCTCCCGGTCCTCGTGCGGCAGGAAGACGGCCTTCGAGTAGGGCCACTGCTCGAGCCGCTCGCGCTCCCGATGGATCGAGTTCGCGGCCTGGGCCTCGATCGGGTATCCGCGGGCCATGTCCAGCGCGGGCTGGAGGACTTCGGCCAGGCTCAGCCGGCCGTACTCGGCGAGCATCACCATGAGGCCGCCCGGCGTGCCGGGCGTCACCGCCGCCAGCGGTCCGTAGGCGGGCGGGATGTCCATGTCGCGGCCCCGAAAGAACTCGGGCGTCGCGCCGCTGGGCGCGGCGCCCAGCGCGTTGACGCCGATCACCTCGCCGGCGTTCGGGTCGTGGATCAGCGCCTGGGTCTCCCCGCCCCAGCCGAGGACGTCCCACATGGTGGCCGTCGCGCCCAGCATCGCGGCCGCGGCGTCCACCGCGTTGCCGCCCTGCAGGAAGATCTTCGCGCCGGCGGTCGCTCCCAGCGGCTTGCCGGTGATGGCGACCCACTCGCGGCCGTGCAGGACGGGCTTCTCGGTGCGCTGGGCGTGCGTCTCGGGCGCGAGCGCGGCGGCGAACGCCAGCGCGAGCAGGGCCGGTCGTCGGATTCGATTCAGCATCTTGGAAGGGTCTCCTTGGAGTGAGCGATCACTTGGTGAATGGCGTTCTTAACGTGCCAGCCTTTTCGGTCACAAATCCGATGCGGTACGATCCCGCGCGCACGCGGCTCCCTCTCCGATGTCCGCATTCCGTCCTTCACAAATAAACGGGGTCAATTCCCACATGCAGATTCGTTTACGCGCATATAATCATCGATGAATTTGTCCATATATTCGGCCACACTACCACGGATAAACTGCGCACCACCATTTCCATGCGTCCCTACGACATGCCACCCATATGTCGCAGCGTAGTAATTCAAACCACTAAACTGATCGAAGACCCACTTATAGAGTTTAAGGTCAACAGAGAATCCATACCCAACAACTTGAACGGTGACGAGTAATGACGGTATAGTTTGGTCGGAACGATCTTGGTAGAGTCTAGCGGAACGAAGTCTGCTAGTAACAGCAGAGCTCAAGGATGCCTCAGTCAAATCTGGTAGCTTCCGCTCATCATCTTGGACGGTTACAGAGCCCGCGAGTTGCGAACAAGCGGTGTATAGCTGAAACCTATGCACACGCATCTCGGAATCCATGCTCTGACCTGCCAATGGAATCGAGAGGAGACAAAGCACCATTGACACAGCTGTTGCCAGCATGATGATCCCGGTTTGCCGTCGTATCTCTATCGGTCGTCCAGGATTCATCCAACGCCGAAAAAACGCATCCAACATCGACTATCGCCTTTATTCTGGATCCATCTTCTGCGAGTATTGACCGGACATTGAACGCAACATCCCTTGGCGGTCACACAAAACCCTCAACAATATGCACCCAAAGCACCTTCCAGGCCCACAACATCAGCTGTCAACCACTGACGACAGCCGCCGCTCCCACCCCGTGAACCTAAACCGACGCCACGCTCGAAGCTACCCCTTCCCGCACCGGCGGTTGACGAACGGGTCGCCGGACCTGAGCGTCAAGGACGAACTCCCGGCGACGCGAGCCGAACGAGCGGACCGCGAGGTCCGCTACGCGGCCCCAGGCGCCGGGCGCAGCAGAGGAGGGTATCGCCAAATGGACTTCATTCGGGCCACCGTCTCGCGGGACCTCAAAACCGGCAAGTACGGGGGCCGGGTCGTGACCCGCTTCCCGCCCGAGCCCAACGGCTTCCTGCACATCGGTCACGCCAAGGCGATCTGCCTGAGCTTCGGGATCGCGGCCGAACACCCCGGCGGGCGCTGCCACCTCCGGCTCGACGACACGAACCCCGACGCCGAGGAAGCGGAGTACGTCGAGGCGATGAAGCGCGACATCCGCTGGCTCGGGTTCGACTGGGGCGACCACCTGTACCACGCCTCGGACTACTTCGAGCGGCTGTACGAGTACGCGCACGCGCTCATCGCCAAGGAGCTGGCCTACGTGGACTCGTCCTCCGAGGAAGAGATCCGGGCGCGCCGGGGCACCGTCACGGAGCCCGGCGAGAACAGCCCGGACCGCGACCGCTCGGCGGCCGAGAACCGGGATCTGTTTCGGCGGATGCGGGCCGGCGAGTTCCCGGACGGCAGCCACGTGCTCCGGGCCAAGATCGACATGGCCCACCGGAACATGATCATGCGCGACCCGCTCCTCTACCGCATCCGCCATTCGCGCCACTACCGCCAGGGCGACCAGTGGCCGATCTACCCGATGTACGACTTCGCGCACTGTCTCTCGGATTCGATCGAGCGGGTCACGCACTCGCTCTGCACTCTCGAGTTCGAGAACAACCGCGAGCTCTACGACTGGATCCTGATCCACGTCGACGCGCCGGCGCCCAGGCCCGAGCAGACGGAGTTCGCGCCGCTCGTGCTGGACCACGTGGTGACCAGCAAGCGCAGGCTCAAGCTCCTCATCGAGGACGGCCACGTGCGCGGATGGGACGACCCTCGCATGCCGACGCTCGCGGGACTCAGGCGCCGCGGCGTGACGCCGGCGTCGATTCGGACGCTGTGCGAGATGGTGGGCGTCGCGCGCGCCCACTCGCGGGTCGACTTGCGGAAGATGGACTTCGCGATCCGCGACGACCTGAACCACAAGGCGCCGCGCGCGTTCTGCGTCCTCGATCCGATCAAGGTCGTCCTGACCAACTACCCTCGGGACTCCCGCGAGACCTTCAGGGCACCCCTGCTGCCGGGCGACGCGGGCGTTTCGGGCCATAGGGACCTTCCCTTCGGCCGCGAGATCCTGATCGACCGCAGCGACTTCGAGGAGCGCCCGCCGCCGGGCTTTCACCGCTTGACGCCCGGCGGCCGCGTGCGGCTCAAGTACGCCTACGTCGCGCGCTGCGACGAAGTGGTCAAGGACGAACGCGGCCGCGTCTCGGAGCTCCGCTGCAGCGTGGACTTCTCCACCCGGGGCGGCGTCGCCGCGGCGGGCCCTCGCGTGCGGGGAACCGTCCACTGGCTCGAGGCCGAGACCGCGGTCCCGGCCGAGGCGCGGCTCTACGAACCGCTCTTCTCCGTGCCCGACCCGCCAATGGGCGATCTGGCGGCGCACCTGAACCCGAACGCCGAGCGCGTCGTCGCCGGAGCGCTAGTCGAGCCGGGCGTCCTCGGCGCCGCGCCTGGAACGCACTTCCAGTTCGAGCGGCTCGGCTACTTCTTTTCCGACCCGGTGGACTCGCGCCCAGACCGCCTCGTCTTCAACCGCGCCGTGCCGCTCAGGGACCGCTGGGCGGCGCGCGCCGACGAGAAGCGGTCGACTCCGGCGGCCGACGCCGACAAGGAGTCCGGTGTCGCCGACGCGCACCGGCGGCGGTCGGCGGCTCCCGCGCCGTCTCCGGCCGACTCGCTGCGTTCGCCGGAGCACAGGCGAGTCTTCGACGAACTCTCCGAGCTGGGCGTCGGGGAAGCGGCGGCGGCGAATCTCGCGCGTTCGCCGGAGACGTTGGCGGCGTTTCGGGCGGCCCGCACGCACTACGTCGAAGGCGCCGGAGCCATCGCCGCGTGGCTGGTCAACGAGTGCGCGCGTCTGATCGGCCGGGAAGACGACGCCCGCTTGAGCCGACTCGCGCCCGAGGCGCTCGCGGAGCTGGCGCGCGCCGTCGACTGCGGAGACCTGTCGCACCGCCAGGGACGCCTCGTCGTCGCGAGCCTACTCAAGGACGGGGGTGCCTTCGAGCAAGTCCGCGCCCGCCTCGATCTGACCGAAGTCGACGACGAGGGCGCCCTGCTCGCGATAATCGACGACGCGATCCGGGAGCACCCGGACAAAGCGGCCGCGTATCGCGCCGGACGAGCCGGACTGCTGGGCTTCTTCGTGGGCAGGGTCATGAAGGCGAGCCGAGGCAAGGCCGACCCCCGGGCGGCTAGCCGCTTGGCCAAGGCCCGTCTCGAGGAGTAGGACTCCATCCCTCGGGGGCCCGGCCGGCCAGACCACGCGCCGGGCAAGGACAATGCGCACCTGCGGGAATCTGGGTGCGGTCGGGGGCTGGCGCGCCGGCGTAGCGCCCGGTTGCGTCGCTCGGTCAGCTTGGCTTCGACACTCAAGTCCTGCTCCTATAGCCGCGTTTCCATTTCCCCAGCGACCAGACCGGACGCGCGACGCTCTCGCATCCTGCTTCGCACGAGGTCACACCTTCGCGATCGGAAGGTTCGTCGCCTGTCGCGGGAGGCAAAACAAACCGAGCTTCATACGGGTTGCACGGCGTGAAGCCGGATGGTATAGTTAACGCTAGTAGGTTCGTCTTAGTCCCCTTCAAGGAGTTTCGTTCATGCGAACGCGCGCAGTTCACGTCACCCGAAAGCCCGTGGACATCGTCGACTCACTGTCCCTCGCTAAGGACACCAAATACGTCGTTCAGAACGTCTGCGGGCAAACCACCGTCCACATCGCCGAGGTACGGAAGGACCCCCCTTACCGGCACGGGCCGGGGCATGTCATCCCCTACGCCAAGGTCTGGACATTAACGGTGCGAAATCGTCCCATATTGGTTTGGTGCGAAACTGAATCCACGCTTGTAGTGTCCAAATCTCCTTGAGGCGGTCCCACTTCGTCGAACAGAGTTGGGGGCAAAAATAAAGTGTACTCCGTCGCTTTGCGACGGTTCCTTTCGGCGTTGATTCGAGCGGGTGCGGCGAATCCCGATTCGGGCTCCGCCGACCTCGCCAACCCACCCCCGCGAACAGCCCCCTCCCCAACCTCGGGGTGAATCTAACCTCGGTTTCGCCGGCGGGCGCGCCCGCCGGCGAAACCGAGGCAACCGGCGCCGCGTCGCCCCTGGCGACCCCTGCCGCCGGTTCGCCGGTTCCGACCCTGTCCCTCGCAATGGTCCGGACCCGCTCATTCCACGCCCGCGCCCTCGCGGTACGCCTCGCCGGGCGTCCGCCCTTCCAACGCCGAGTGCGGTAGGGTCGGGGACTGGCGCGTCGGCTTTAGGGTCCGGTGGGGTGATCCCGGTTAGCTTTCGCTCCGGGCCTCCAGTGCCGACTCCCATGGCTACGTTTCCAGTCCCCGCCCATCAAACCGGACGTGCGGTTTTCCCGCATCCGGCTTTCGGACGAGATCACGCCTTCGCACTCGGAAGGCCCTTCGCCCGTCGCTTCGGACGGCGGAGGCGGTCTCCCAGCCTCCCGTCCGAGGAAGTGCACGCTTCCCCGATGCCGTCCTCCGTCCCAGGCAGGGCCACCGACGGAGCCGTTCGGGCTCGCGTCGGGTTCCCCGCATCGGAGTCCGCCGCACTCAACATCCGTTCGCGGTCTCCCTCGGGTTCATCCTTCAGCTTTCGCGTGTAGCACGTGCCGGAGTCTCCGAACGTCTTCGGCCCTTGTAGGCTCTCGCCAGTGGCCACGTCCCTTCCCCCTTTCCGCACCGCTCTCGAACCAGGGCCCCTTTCCTCGACCGGCGTTACCCGGCGTCTCCAGTACTACGGGCCCATCCGCCACCCTGCCGGCCCGGCCTGCCCCTCGCGGGGTTCCAGTTGGCGTCGTGCCACGCCACCGACAGGGCTTCCCGTGTTGCTACCGCTTCCCTCTTCCATGCGTGCCGTCGCCACTACCCCGGCGGAGACGGCCGGTGCTCTCGTCGTTCGCTTCCCGACCGCTGGCAGCCTTCCCCGATGCGTCGGCGGGTCGGCCTCCGCGACTTCAACGTTTTCGAGGCCTGCTCGGCGTTCACTCGCGTTACGGCCCGCATGTTCGCTGAGCCGCCCTTGGCGGCCCGTCTACCAAAGTGCTTCAGGCCATGTCGTTACCTCCACAACCCGCTTTGGTTGCTACCGGCTGGAACGACCCTTGCCGGGCGGGATTCGCACCCGCTGGGAAACGGCGCCTTTCCACGGCGCACGACGGACTTCGTTGTAGAAGTCCATCCAATCCCCGATGATCCGTCGAGCCGCGACGCCGTCCTCGAGCTCCCGCAGGTAGACCGCCTCGTACTTCAGCGACCTCCACAGCCGCTCGATGAAGATGTTGTCCAGGTACCGCCCCCGCCCGTCCATCGAGAACCGGACGTCCGCCATCAGCACCCGCTCGGCGAACGCTTCGCTTGTGAACTGCGAGCCCTGGTCGGTGTTGAAGATCTCCGGCTTCCTCGAGCCCAGCGCCTCGTCCAGCGCGCTCACGCAGAAGGACGCGTCCATCGTGTTCGACAGCTCCCACGCCAGCACGTGGCGCGTCGCCCAGTCCATCACGGCGACCAAGTAGAAAAACCCACGGGCCACAGGCACATAGGTGATGTCCGCGCACCACACGTGGTCCGCCCGCGAGACCTCGACGTCGCGCAGCAGATAGGGGAACACCCTGTGCTCCGGGCTCGCCACGCTCGTCCTGGGACGCCGGTAGATCGCCTCGATCCCCATCTTCCGCATCAGCCGACGGACCCGGTGTCTGCCGACCGTCGCGCCCTCGCGCCTCAAATGGCGCGCCATCTGTCGGCTCCCGTAAAACGGGTAGTCCATGTGAAGCTGGTCCATGCGACGCATGAGAGCGAGGCTGTCCTCGCTCTCGCCCTTCGGCGTGTAGTACAGCGACGACCGGCTCACGCCCAGCAGGGCGCACTGCTTCGCCAGCGCCATCGGGCCGTCCCGCTGGATCATCCGTCGGCGTTCGGTGCGGGTCAGCTGCGCAACCCGCGCCGAAAAAAATCCCGCTCGACGGTCAGCTCCCCGATCTTCGCGTGGAGGTCGTGGATCGTGGCGTCGCGCTCCTTGGCGCGCTTCTGGGCGCCGGCGACGAACACGTCCGGGATGGCGGCGAGCAGCTGGCGCTTCCACTGGCTCACCTGGTTGGGATGGAGCTCGTGGCGGCGGGCGATCGCCTGGAGGCTGTCGCGCTCCTGGACCGCCTCGAGGGCCACGCGGCCCTTGAACTGGGGGGTGAATCTGCGTCTTCTCTTGGCCACTTCGGTGCCTCCTCTCGGGTACGGGAGTACACCTTAACGACCTGTCCGAAAAACCGGGACCAGCTCACCTTGACCCTCATGCGGGTTTGCGTGAACCAGGCGTAGTCACTCCGTATCCCATGCCTCGGTCTCGCAGCCGCTCATGGGCACGGTTGAGGCAGGAATCGCCTTCTATTGGCCGTGAACGCCGAGCTCGCCGCCCTTCGTCCCATTGCGTGACCGAGCGTCGGGAGGTCCTCAAGCGATGGACCTTCCTCCTTGCCGATGGCTCGCACCCTGGGCGATGCGTCAGTACCCGGCCGCCGTGCCGTCGGAGTCGCGAGGATCGGGCACGCCGATCAGAGAGCCGTCCGCGGCGTCGACGAAGACGGCGTGCACGATGCCCTGCGACCGACTCCAGGTCACGCTGTGCCCCATCGCCTCGAGAAGCCGGGCGTCCGTCTCGCTCATGTAGCCCTCCTCGAGGCGCGCCACGTCGGGCAGCCACTGGTGATGCAGCCTCTTCGAGGCGACGGCCTCCAGGGGCGACTGCTGGAAGTCGACGAAGTTGACGATCACCTGCAGCACCGTGTTGATGATGGTGCGGCCGCCCGGGCTGCCGATCACGGCGACCAGTCGGCCGTCGCGGGCCAGGATCGTCGGCGTCATCGACGAGAGCATCCGCTGCTCGGGGCGCGCCAGGTTCGCCTCCGTCCCGATCAAGCCGCGCTCGTCGGTCAGGCCCGGCCGGGCGTTGAAGTCGCCCATCTCGTTGTTGAGAAGGAACCCGGCGCCCGGCACGGTGATGTACGACCCGTAGCCCCCTTCGAGCGTGTAGGTGACGGACACGGCCATCCCGTCGGCGTCCACGACCGAGTAGTGCGTCGTCTCGGGGCTCTCCCACCCGGGGGCCCCCGCGACGTCGGCCGGCGCGGACGCGCTCGCGGCGTCGGCGCGGATCGTCGATCGCAGCTCGTCGGCGTAGGCCTTGCTCGTCAGGCGCGCCACGGGAACGTCCGCGAAGTCGGGATCGGCCAGATGGAGCGCCCGGTCGCGAAACGCCCGCCGCATGGCCTCGATCAGGTGATGGGCCGAAGTCACGCTGCCCGATCCCATGGCCGCCACGTCGAAGCCCTCGAGCACGTTCAGCATCGACACCAGCGCCGTGCCTCCCGACGACGGGGGCGGCATGCTGACGACGTCGTAGCCGCGATACGCGCCCTGGACGGGTTCGCGCTCCTGGGCGCGGTAGCGGGCGAGGTCCTCCTCGGTGATCCAGCCGCCGCCCCGCTCCATCTCGAGCGCGATCAAGCGCGCCGTCTCCCCCGCGTAGAAGCCGTCTCGGCCCTGGTCGCGCACCCGCTCGAGCGTCGCCGCCAGGTCGGCCTGCACGAGCGTGTCGCCGGCCGCGTACGCCTCGCCCGCCTTCGAGAACTGGGCCAGCGTGGCGGGATAGTCGGAGAACGCGTCGAGCCGGCCCGCGAGCGAGCGCGCGAGCCGGTCGCTCACGACGAACCCGTCCCTGGCCAGCGCGACGGCCGGATCGACCAGATCGCCCCACGCCGCCCGGCCGAAGCGCTCGTGGGCCAGCGCGAACCCCGCCACCGTGCCCGGAACGCCGACCGCCAGATGGCTGCGGCGGTGGATGCGCGGAGAGTACTCCCCGTCCTCGCCGACGAACATCTCCGGATGGGCGGCCATGGGCGCCTTTTCGCGGAAGTCGAACGCCGCGGTCGTCCCGTCGGGGCGGCGCACGATCATGAAGCCGCCCCCGCCGACGTTGCCCGCGGCCGGATGCGTGACGGCCAGCGCGAACCCCACGGCGACCGCCGCGTCCACGGCGTTGCCGCCCGCCCGCAGCGTCTCGACGCCGGCCCGACTGGCGTCGGGGTAGGCGGAGACCACCATCGCCCGGTCGGCCAGGGCGACGGCGGCCGACTCGGCGCCGGACGCGCTGTCCTCCACCGCGGGACCGCAGGCCAGAGCGAACCACTGCAGCGCCGCCGTCGCGACCGCCGGAACCATCCAACCCGATGCGCGCTTGCTCATGAAAGAACCGGACCCTTCGAGTGACTTCGATTGCGAAGCGCCGGGGCGTCCCGGCGGTCCGCGACTTCCGTGTCGGACGGCGCGACGCGACTCCAAGACGCGCTCCGCTCCGACCTTGCCGCGACCCGGAGCTTGACGGGGCGTCCGCGTCGCCGTACCGTCATCGTGAAATCTCTATCATTCTGGTAGAGAGTCCAAAACCGGACAATGCAATCGGCCATCGGCCCGGGGCGCGACCGAGCTCCGGGCGCAGCCGAGTCGGCTCCCGCGCGGTGCGGGGCCGCGAACGCCACCTCGGTCGCAGTGCAAAAAGGAGTATGCAGGATGCGGACCACCGGAACCGTGAAATGGTTCAACGACGCCAAGGGATTCGGGTTCATCAGTCCCGAGGAGGGCGAGCGAGACTGCTTCGTCCACTATTCCGCCATCGAGGGCGACGGCTTCAGAAGCCTCGCCGAGGGCGAGCAGGTCGAGTTCGAGCTCGTGGACGGTCCCAAGGGGCCGTCCGCCGAGAACGTCGTCCGCGTGGAGGCCTGAAGGGACTCCGCGACGCCGCGGCCCCTCCGGGCCCGGGCCTCCCCTTCGGGGACGGCTCGCAGGCGCGACCCGCGAGGTCGGCGAACTTCGGTTCGCCGACCTCGTTTCCGTTGGCGGGGCGTCGTCCCGGTCGCGCCGCCCGAACGGGCGCTTCCGCCGCGCCGGGGCCTGCGCGCGGCCCTAATCGAAGAACGCTCGGTGCCACCGGGTCGCGGCGGGCGCCTCCCAGCGCCCGGCGCGGACCTCGGCGCGTCGGGTCACCGACGTGTCGAACACGACGGTCTCGGGCGTCACGCGCCCTGCCCTGGCCAACGCCCGGAAGCCCGGGCGGTCCACCCGGCGGACGGCTCCGGCGTCGTCCCGGTAGTAGACGGCGTCGTGGCCCAGGAAGCGCACCCCGAGCCGGCCCTCGAGCTCCTGCAGCAGATGCGCGAGCGCGTCGATGGAGCACCCGGAGGGCGCGGACGCCCGCACGTCGGCGCCCACGACGAGGAAGCGTCCGTGGAGCCAGCTCCTGGCCGCGCGAAGGGGGACGCCGTGCGCCGCCCACGAGCCGAGGAACCCGTCCACCGCGCGGAGGACCTCCTCGGTCTCGGCGCCGGTCGGCTCGCGGTCCGCCCCGAAGATCCAGACTCTCGCGTCGTCGGGCAGCGCGTCGACGCCCGCGCTCTCGACCGGACTCACGGCGCCGGCTCGCCGCCCGCGAGCGCCGACGGAGGATTCTTGTCCAGGAGCGCGGCGATCCAGCGCAGGTCCTTCGTGTTCTCGAGCATGATCTTGACCACCATGGTGAGCGGAACGGAGAGGAGCGCCCCCAGCGGACCCCACAGCCAGCCCCAGAACACCAGGGACAGCACCACGATGAGGGTCGAGAGACCGAGGCGCCGGCCCATCAGCGTGGGCTCGAGCCAGTTCCCGAGCACGATGTTCACGGCGAGGTATCCGAGCCCCACGATCACCGCGCCCTGGACGTCCAGCCCCACGAACGTCGCCGGCGCCGCCTCGACGAGAGCCAGAAGGCTGTCGGCCGCCGCGGCCGCCGAATCCGCCGCCGCGCCCGTTGCCGCGCTCGCCTCGGGCGTCGCCGGCGCGCGGACCTCGACGAGCGCCAGGAGCAGCGCGGGCACGGACGCGATCACGGAGCCGATGGTCGGGACGTAGTTCAGCGCGAAGGCGATCAGGCCCAGGAGCAGCGGAAGCTCGAGTCCCAGGGCCCAGGTCCACAGCCCCAGAACCACGCCGGTGACCAGGCTGACCAGCGTCTTGATGACCAGGTAGCCCTGCACCTCCTCGACGATCGTCGCGAAGCGCTCGTCCGATCCGACGCCGGCCGGCGCGATCGCGCGCAGCTTGTGCGGCAGGATCGACGCCTCGCCCAGGGCGAAGGCCAGGATGAGGAAGACCAGGAACGTCGTGGACAGGAACGACAGGGCCCACGTCGTGGCGCCCGTGACCAGCGCCGTCATCGTCGGGACGTCGAAGACGCTCGCGATGGCGTCGCGCGCGTAGTCGACCGCAAGCTGCGCGATCCCGGACGCCCCGCCCGCCGCCGCGCTCGTCGACGCGTCCGTCGCGGCCACCCAGGCCGCCAGAGGACCGGAGTCTCCGAAGACGGCCTCGATCTGGACGCGCACGTGCGCTCCCAGCGCGGGCAGCTGCAGGCTGCCCGCCACGATCAGGAGCCCGAAGACGCCCGCGACCGCGAGGACGGCGACGGCGACGGCCAAGCCCAGGGGCACGCGTTTGCCCTTGAGCCAGAACACGACGGGCAGACACGTGGCGGCGAGGAAGAGGGCCAGCGCGAGAGGCAGCAGCACGGGCTGGGCGAAGCGCAGCCCCTGGATGAGAATGACCGCGATCGCGAGCGTGAAGAGGAAGCGGAGGCCCGGATGTTGATCCCACTGGTCAAACGCCATCGCGCTCGCTCGCACGGGTGCTTCCGAAGGAGCATGATTCTATGGCCAAGCCGCCCGCCCGAAAAGGGACCGCCGAAGCGAGGGAAATCCCCTCGGAGCCCGTCCCGCGCGACCGCGCCGCCCGCGACCTCCTCGCCCAATGCCGCGTCGACACGTTTCGCAGCGGCGGCAAGGGCGGCCAGCGCCAGAACAAGGTCGAGACGGGCGTCCGCCTGACGCACTTGCCGACGGGCGTCGTCGCCCAGAGCCGCGAGCATCGCTCGCAGCGCCGCAACCGAGACGCGGCGCTCGCGCGGCTGATGGGCGAGCTCGACGCGCGGGCCCGACGCCCCGAGGCCCGCCGGCCGACCCGCGTGCCCAAGGGCGAGAAGCGCAAGCGGCGCGAGGACAAGGCCCGCCGCTCGCGGGTCAAGCGCCTGCGCCGCCGCCCGAGGGCGGACGACGCGTGACCTCCGGCGACCCGGCGTCTCCGGCCGGCGCCCGCAGGGAGCGACGCCGGGCCGGCGCGGGCGTCAGCACACGATGGGCGGGAGCGGCCGGGGGTGCGCGGCGGCCCCCTCGACGTAGGCGATCGTGTAGACCCGGATCTGCCCGCAGCCGCGAATCACCTCGACCCGGTAGACTTCCCTGGAGGGGAGGCTCGCGAGCTCGCGCACGCCGCCGAACCCGGGCGCGTCGTCGACGTAGATCCGGGGACGGATCGGCATGCCGCCGCGCGCGCGCAGGCAGTCGCGCCGCTGCGCGAAGACGCCGCCGGACGATCCGTTCGCGAAGCACGGAACGAACTCGAGTCCCGGCCGACTGTCCAGGTACTGGGCGACGCTGAGGTCCGGCGACGTCTTGAGGGCCGCTTCGTCGAAGGCGAGGGTCGCCGCCGAGAGGCCCCGGATTCTCGACTCGAGGCGATCCACGTACACCTCGATGCCCTCGAGCACCACCGGCTTCGGAATGACGGCGATCTCGACGAACTGGCCTTCGCGGACGTCCAGCACCTGCGCCAGATCCACGTAGCCCAGGCGCGAGACGAGGACCGGATTGGGACCCGGCGGCACGTCGGCGATCGCGAAGCGGCCCGAAGCGTCGGTGACGTCCACCAGCGCGCTCCCGTCGGCGCGCTCGGCGCCTTCGACCCGGACCGCCGCGCCCGCCACCGGCATGCCCCGATAGGTGTCGATCACCTGGCCCGTCAAGGCCACGGGCAGGAACGCTCGTCCGGGCGCGTCCCGGCTCTGGACGGCCTCGAGCGGGGACGCGACGGCGAGGGCGAGCGCCGCGACCGCGGACGCGGCGCTCGGAGCCCTCGAGGTCACGCCGCCGACCTCACAGCGCCCGGACGGCGGACGCGATCTCGTCGAAGGGGGGCAGCACGCCGGGATCGTCGCTCACCCATCGGAACCGCACCACGCCGTCGCCGTCGACGACGAAGACGGAGCGCTTGGCGACGCCGGCCAGGCCGAAGAAGTCGTCCTGGAGCACGCCGAACGACCTCGACGCCTCCTTGTTGAAGTCCGAGAGCACGGGGAAGTCGATCCCCGTCTCGCGGGCCCAGCGCTCGTTCGCGAACGGCGAGTCGACGCTGATCGCGTAGACGTCCACGCCGAGCCTCTTCCAGAACGGCCAGTTCTCGGCCATGTGGCACAGCTCTTCCGTGCACGTGTCGCTGAAGGCCAGGGGCAGGAACAGGAGCACGACGGGGCGCCCCCGATGCTCGGAGAGAACGGTCGGGTCCGAGCCCAGGCTCCGGACCAGCGAGAAGTCGGGCGCGACGGCCCCGACGGCGGCTTCGCTCAACGGTCTCCACCTCCTTGCGTGTCCATGACATCGACTGAAGTGCGCGACGTCCGACGCGGGGCGCGCGAATTGCGCTTGGCGCCGCGTCGCCGTATACATCGTAACGGGAACGGGCCGGGCGATGGGAGCGTGGCCGGCGACGCGCGCGTCCCGGACGCTCGCCCGCTGGCGCGAACGCAACGTGCACCGCAGGTTGAACCGCCATGACGAGAATCTCCCTTTCGATCGCCGCCGCGGGCGCGCTGTGCCTGGGCGTCGCCGGGAAGACGGGATCGGAATCGGACGCCCGGCGCTGGACGGCGCCCCCCTCGCACGCCGAGTTCGCGGCGGTTCCCGCCCCAGACGACCCCAACGAGGTCGTCGAGCGGTACTGCCTGCGCTGCCACAGCGAGCGGCGCCAGGTCGGCGGGCTGGTCCTCGAGGGCTTCGACGTCGCGAACGCGGCCGACCGGCGTCCCACGGTCGAGAAGATGATCCGCAAGCTGAGGGCCGAGATGATGCCGCCGGCGAACGTGCGGCGGCCCGAGCCCGAGGTGATCGAGGCGATGGCCGAGGAGCTCGAGGCCCTGATGGACGAAGTCGCGGCCCGCGAGCCCGACCCCGGCCGCCGCGTCTTCCAGCGCCTCAACCAGGCCGAGTACGCGCGGGCGGTGAAGGCTCTGCTCGGGATCGACGTCGACGTGAGCGCGTTCCTCCCGCCCGACACCCGGAGCGCGAACTTCGACAACATCGCCGACGTGCAGATGCCGTCGGCCACGGTCATGGAGGGGTACCTCAGGGCGGCGGGCCACGTCAGCCGCCTCGCGCTGGGCGACGCCGACGCCGAGGTCGCCTCGACGATCTACCGGATCCCGAGGGTGGCCTCGCAGAAGGACCGGGTCGAGGGCGCGCCGATCGGCACGCGCGGCGGCCTCTCCGTGTCGCACGCGTTCCCCGCCGACGGCAAGTACGTCTTCCACGTCATGCCCTACGCCGCCGTCGAGGGCGAGGTCTTCGGGCGCACCTTCGGCGCCGAGCAGCTCGAGGTCTCGATCGACGGCGCGCGCGTCGCGCTTCTGACGATCGACCAGTGGATGAGCGAAGCCGAGCCGACGGGACTGAACGTCCGCACCGACTCGATCTACGTCACGGCCGGACAGAAGCGGGTCTCGGTGGCGTTCATTCGCCAGTTCGAGGGCGTGGTGGACGACCTGATCCGCCCGATCGACCACACGCTGGCCGACGGGCAGATCGGCATCGGGCTCGGGGTGACGACCCAGCAGCACCTGCAGCGCCTGACGATTCTGGGGCCCTTCGACGTCTCGGGCGTGTCCGACACGCCCACGCGTCGAGCGGTGTTCGCGTGTCGGCCCACGGCTCCCGAGGAGACCGGGCCCTGCGCGCGCGAGATCGTCGACAGGCTCGCGACGCGGGCGTACCGCCGACCCGCCACCGAGGCGGACGTCGACGGACTCATGGCGTTCTACGAGCGGGGCGCCGCCGCGGGCGGCTTCGAGACGGGCGTGCGCACGGCGCTCCAGGCCATCCTCGCGAGTCCGCACTTCGTCTTCCGCCTCGAGCGCGTGCCGGCGGACGTCGGCGCCGACGGACTGTACCGCATCTCGGACGCGGACCTCGCCACGCGCCTCTCCTTCTTCCTCTGGGGCTCTCCTCCCGACGACGAGCTGATGCGCCTCGCCCAGGCGGGCGCGCTGTCCGACGAGGGAGAGCTCGAGCGGCAGGCGCGGCGCATGCTGGCCGACCCCCGGTCGCACGGACTGGCCACGCGCTTCGCCGGCCAGTGGCTGCGTCTGCAGGACCTCGAGAAGATCCACCCGGACGCGCTGACGTACCCGTACTTCGACCAGACGCTCGCGGACGCGATGATCCGCGAGACCGAGACGTTCTTCGCGCACCTGGTCGAGGCGGACCGGCCGGTGCTCGAGCTCCTGACGGCGGACTACACCTTCGTCAACGAGCGCCTGGCGCGCCACTACGGGATCACGGGCGTCGTGGGACCGGAGTTCGAGCGGGTGACGTATCCCGACGACCGGCGCCGGGGCGTGCTGGGCCACGGCAGCGTCCTGACGCTGACGTCGCACCCGGACCGCACGTCGCCCGTGCTGCGCGGCAAGTGGGTGCTCGAGGTGCTGCTGGGCGCGCCGCCGCCCCCGCCGCCGCCCGACATCCCGGCCTTCGAGGAGACGGACGCCGCCGAGGACGGGCGCTTCTTCACGGTCCGCGAGCGGATGGCGATGCACAGCGCGAACCCGGCGTGCGCTTCGTGCCACAACGTGATCGACCCCCTGGGCCTGGCGCTCGAGAATTTCGACGTGACGGGCGTGTGGCGCCTGCGCGACGAAGGCAATCCGGTCGATCCGGCGAGCGTCATGTACAACGGGACCGAGCTCGCGGGCCCCGAGGACTTGCGACGCGCGCTCCTGGCGCTGCCCGAGGTGGTGCTGCGCAACTTCACCCAGAACCTGATGGCCTACGCCCTCGGGCGCCGCGTCGAGTACTACGACATGCCGACGGTGCGCCGGATCGCGCGCGAGGCCGGCGAGCGGGACCATCGCATGTCGGCCTACGTCCTGGGCGTCGTGAAGAGTCCGCCCTTCCGCATGTCTCGCCTGGGCGTCGCGACCGAGCAGGGAGCCGATCCGGCTCCCGCGCCCGCTCCGGCCCACCCTTCCGGCTAGAAGTCAGAGGAACCCACAGGAACCCACCCGCAACAGCGAGGGCCTCCATGAAGTACCTGAGTGGCAAGCACATCTCCAGGCGCGCGATGCTCAAGGGCGCGGGCGTCTCGGTCGGCCTCCCGCTCCTGGACGCGATGATCCCGGCGGGCCGGCTGTGGGCTAGGACGGAGGCCGGCAAGGCCGCCGACCGGACCCGCCTGGTGTGCGTCGAGCAGGTCCACGGCGCCGCCGGCTGCAACGACTGGGGCGCCTCGCAGAACCTGTGGTCGCCCGCCGAGACCGGTCGGAACTTCGACCTGTCGTCGAGCAGCCTGCGGCCGCTCGAGCCGTTCCGGAAGCGCCTGACCATCGTCAGCGACAGCGACGCCCGCATGGCGGACGCCTACGCGCCGTCGGAGATCGGGGGCGACCACTTCCGCACGAGCGCGGTGTTCCTGACCCAGTCGCACCCGAAGCAGACGGAGGGCTCCGACGTGCGCGTCGGCACGTCGATGGACCAGCTGTACGTCCAGCGGTTCGGCTCCGACACGCCCATCCCGTCCATGCAGCTGTCGATCGAGAACGTCGACCAGGCCGGCGGATGCGCCTACGGATACGCGTGCGTCTACACGGACACGATCAGCTGGGCGTCGCCGACGGAGCCGCTGCCGATGATCCGCGATCCGCGCGCCGTCTTCGAGCAGCTCTTCGGAGCGGGCGGCACGCCCGAGCAGCGCGCCGAGCGGCTCCTCACCGACCGGAGCATCCTGGACTGGGTCATGGGCGAGATGGCGGCCGTGCGCCGGCGCCTCGACCCGGCCGACGCGCAGCGGCTCGACCAGTACGCGCAGAACATCCGCGAGCTCGAGCAGCGCATCCAGAGGATCGAGGCGCAGAACTCGAGCGGCGAGGAGCGCCAGATCCCCGAGGCGCCGATCGGCGTGCCCGACTCGTTCGAGGAGCACGTCAAGCTGATGTTCGACCTGCAGGTCCTCGCGTTTCGCTCGGACATGACGCGCGTCTTCTCCCTGAAGCTGGGACGGGACGCGTCGCCCCGGGTGTACCCGGAATCCGGCGTCGAGACGCCCTTCCACGCCGCCTCGCACCACGGCGGCCGGGAGGATCGGGTGCGCGACTTCGCCAAGATCAACGAGTACCACGTCTCGATGATCCCCTACTTCCTGGAGAAGCTCCAGGCGACGGCGGAGGGCGACTCGAACCTGCTGGACAAGACGATGATCGTCTACGGCTCGGCGATGGCGGACAGCAACCTCCACAACCACGCGCGCTGCCCGCTCTTCGTCGTCGGAGGCGCGAACGGCGCGCTCGAGGGCGAGAAGCACATCCGGGCGCGGCCCGGCACGCCGATGGCCAACGTGATGCTCAGCCTGCTCCACAAGCTGGGCGCGGACGACATCGAGAGCTTCGGGAACAGCACCGGAACCTTCGCGCTGTAGCGGACCCGACGGCCCGGCGAGGCGAGCGCCGCGCGGCGCGCCTTGCCGGGTCTCGTCGGACGGGAAACGCGAGCGCTTCGGGCCCCGGGGTCGAACCCGACACCCACGGCAAGGATTCAGGCAGACGATGAAGCTACGATCCGCAACCGCTGAAAGCCGTTCGGGTTCGCAGACCGCGAGCGTCTCGAACCGGAAGCGCTCCCTCGGCGGCCGCCTGCGCGCGCTGGCGGCGATTCCGATGCTGGCGCTGACGGGCGCGGCGACCGGAGCGCCCGACTCGCCCGTGGCGGACGCCGCCCAGCGGGGCGACGCCGACGCGGTGCGCGCGCTGCTGCAGGGCGGCGCCGACGCGAACGCCGCGCAGAGCGACGGCATGACGGCGCTGCACTGGGCCGCCGCGCGCAACGACGCGACGATCGCGCGCGCGCTTCTGTACGCGGGCGCGACCGTCCAGGCCCGGACCCGGCTGGGCGGCTACACGCCGCTGCACCTCGCGAGCCGGGCCGGCAGCCGGGAGGTCGTCGACGTCCTCGTCGCCCAGGGCGCCGACGTCGACGCGTACACGGCCACCGGCGTCACGGCGCTGCACTTCGCGGCCGACGCCGACGCGGCGGCCGTCGCGGCCGCCCTGCTCGCGGGCGGAGCCGACGTGGACGCCCGGGACGACTTCTCCCAGCGCACGCCGTTGATGTTCGCGGCCGTGCGGGGCGCGGACGCCGCCGCGCGCGTCCTGCTGGACGCCGGCGCGGATCCCGCGCTCGCGACCGCCGTGAAGGACTACGAGGCCGTCGACAAGCGTCTGCGCGAGGAGCAGAGGCGGAGGGCCCGCGTCCGGGCCGCCGCCGAGGAGCCCGAGGAGGACGAGACGGAAGAGCGCCCGGAGGCGCCCGGCGCGCCCATGCCCCCGCCGCAGGCGCCCGCGCCCGAGGCCCCGGACTCGACCGCCGCGACGCCGCCTGCCGAACCGCCCGTGAAGGCCCTGACGTCGGCGCAGCAGATCGGCAAGCAGGGCGGCTTCGCGGCGCTGCACTTCGCCGCCCGCGAGGGGCACAGATCGATGGCCCGAACGCTCCTCGACGGCGGGGCGGACGTCGATCAGGCCACGGCCGGCGACCGGTCGACGCCGATGCTGGTCGCCGTGATCAACGGGAACTACGACCTCGCGCGCGACCTGCTCGAGAGCGGCGCGGATCCGAACCTGGTCAGCGACGACGGAGCGGGCCCGCTCTTCGCCACGCTGAACATCGAGTGGTCGCTGAGGACCTGGTATCCGCAACCGCAGGCGTTCCGCCAGCAGGAGCTGGACTACCTCGAGTTCATGCGGATTCTCCTGGACGCCGGCGCCGATCCGGACCAGCGCACGACGACGCACATCTGGTACGCGGCGTACAACGCGGGGCGCATGGGCGTGGACTTCACCGGCGCGACGCCGTTCTGGCGCGCCGCCTACGCGGCCGACGTCGAGGCGATGCGCCTGCTGGTCGAGTACGGCGCGGACCCGAACATCTGGACCGTCCGGCTCCCGGATCGACGCCGATTCCGGGATCCGAACTTCCCCGACACGCGCCCCGAAGAGGCGCCCGCCGATCCTTCGGGGCTGCCGCCGGTTCCGGTCGGAGGCCCGGCGGTGCACGCGCTGCACGCGGCCGCCGGCGTCGGCTTCGGCACCTCGCGGGTCGCCCAGCAGCATCGGAGCGTCCCGGACGGGTGGCTGCCGGCGATCCGCTATCTGGTCGACGAGCTGGGCGTCGACCCGAACCTGAGGGACAGGGACGGCTACAGCGCGCTGCATCACGCGGCCGCGCGCGGCGACAACGACGTGATTCTGTTTCTCGTCTCTCGGGGCGCCGACGTGCATGCGATCAGTCGCCGCGGCCAGACGACGGCCGACCTCGCCAACAGTCCCGAACAGCGCGCCCAACCGATCCCGGCGACGGTGGCGCTGCTCGAGAAGCTGGGCTCGGCCAACAACCACGAATGCCGGTCGTGCGGCGGCAGCCGTTGAGGACGGCGGCGCCCGCGCTCGCGGCGACGCTCGTCGCAGCGGCGGCGTCCTCGCCCGCGGCGGCGCAGGACACGATCTGGAACCGGTACACGCTCGAGGGCCTCGCGGGCGTGCACGTGCGCGCTGAGGTCAACCAGGGTTGCGAGGGCGCGGGCGTCTCGGCCGAATCCATGCGGACGGCGGCCGTCGCCGCCCTCGAGGAGGCGGCCGTGCCGCTGTTGAGCGAGGACGAGATGCTGGCGAGCCCGGGCCTGTCCGAGCTGCGGGTGACCCTCGAGTGCGCGGGCGGCGTGGCCGGAGTCGTGGGCCACTCGGTCTCGGTGCGGGTGCAGCAGGCCGTGCAGATGATCCGCGACACCCAGATCACGCTCTCGGAATCGGTCACGTGGTGGACGTCCCATGTGGGGGTGTCCGAAGCCGCCGCGACCTCCGACGCGCTCGCGGCGGCGATGGAGACCGGACTCGACGAGTTCGTGCAGGCGTTCCGCGAGGCCAACGCGGAGGAAGGCGCGTAGGGTCGACGGGGACGCCGAGGCGGATCGCGGCTTCCCCCGCACTCTTTACGAACCGTCGGCGCCAGCCGTCGCGGGGATCATGCCCGGAACCGACCTCGGACGCGGACGCGTCAGCGCCGGCGTCGAGCTCCTTCGCGCCGAAGGCGCGGTCGCCAAGCCCCCCGGCGCGGGACCGGGACCCGACAACTGGAGGCCCATTTGATGGACTGGTGGCCCGACTGGCTGGACTGGGCGCTCATCGGCGACGCGATCCTCGGGTCGTTCTTCCTCGCCTATTTGGTGTCCGGGGTCTGGGAGTGGATCGACGACTTCCGGCGCATGCCGCTGAAGGAGAGGTGGAGACGCTGGCGCGGGGGCTGGTACGAGTGAGCGCACCCGTCCACGGGTCGAACCGTGGGCAGGGATTGCCGCGCTGGAACGAGCGCGGCGGTCTCGAACCGACGGAGGATGACCCGCAGGGAGGGGCATCGCGCGCGCGGCCGCTCGCCCCAGCGTCTCGGCGCAGGGCGTCCGCGAGCCTCGACAGGACCGCCAGGCGCGACCGCCCGGCGGAAGCTCTCCGCCTCGAGCCCCCTTCTTCCTACCTGGACTCTCCCGCCCACTCGAGGCTCAAGTCCTGGGCGCGGGCGATCTCCGCGGGCGACATCCGCGCCTTCAGACGCTTCTTGAGATCTCGGGCCGGCGCGAAGGTCTCGGGGCCGAGAGGGAAGTCGTCCCACGCGCCATCGTCGGACGCGCTCGACAGGCCCGCCGCCAGGAACATGGGCCCGATCCAGTAAGGAGACAGAGGCTCGCTCGCGGCGAGGTTCGTCCACGCGTAGGCGTGCACGTCGCTCTTGGGCACGCCGTCGCCGTTCGCGTACTTGAGGCCGAGATCGTACCGGGCCAGGGCATCGCCCCGCTCGGCGGCGGCGCGGGTCCAGCGAACGGCCTCCAGTTGGTCGGCGCGCACGCCCTCGCCCCGGTCGTACATGCGCCCGAGGAGACGCTGAGCGGACGGGTGGCCCCGCTCGGCGGCGGCCAAATACCAGCGGAACGCCTCGACGTCGTCCTCGTCCAGCCCCGCCAAGGCGTGGTCGTGGCTGAAGCCAAGTCGAAACTGCCCCGAGGGATCGCCGCCCTCCGCGGCAACCCGCAACCAGCCAACGGCGAGAGCGTCGTCTCGCTCGACGCCCACGCCCTCGGCGTACATCCACCCGATCCGGGCTGCGGCGGCAGCATGGCCTTGCTCCGCGGCATCCCGAAACCAGCGCGCCGCCCGGTCGTCGTTCTCCTGCACGCCGTCGCCTTCGGCGTAGACGACCCCGAGCGCGAACTGCGCACCGGCGTCGCCCGCTCGGGCGGCCTCCGCCAGAGAGCGGTCAGGCGCGTCTCCGCAGCCGCTCGAGACCGCCAACGCCAGCGCCAACGGTCCCCAGCGGCGGCGCTTCACCGCCTCGCCCCGTCCGTTCCTCCATGCGCGCGCGATCACGGCGATTCCCCGCCCGGCCGCGACTCGGACCCGCCGATGCGCTCCAGCAGCTCGGCGCTCAACTCCTGGGCGCGGACGACTCGCTGGGGGGACATCCGGGCTCGCAGTTCGTCCTTGAGCTCGGGCGCGAAGTACGCGCCCGAAGCGGCGGCGACGTTCGCCCACGCGAAGGCGTGCACGTCGTTTTCGGGCATCCCTTCGCCGAGCGCGTACATGAGACCGAGCATGTGCTGTGCGTCCGCATCGCCTAGCCGGGCCTCGCGAAGCGCCCAGGACGGCGAACCGAACCGCTCGCCGTCGGATCTCGTTGGCCCGTCGCCAGCGAAGATCCGGGCGGAGTGGTGGCCCAAGTCGGCGGCGGAACGGAACAGGCGCATCGCTTCGACGTCGTCCACCCGTGCGCAGTTCACGCCGTAGTAGTGGACGAAGCCGAGGCTGAATTGAGCGAGGGGATGACGCTGTTCAGCCGCCAACCGAAACCAGCGGATGGCTTGATTCAGGTCGGGCTCCGGCACGCACGCGCCGTGGGCCGGAGTCCCTCGAGCGTCGAACAGGACGCGGTCCCGTTGCCGCTCCCAGGCGTCCTCCATCAGCGCGCGACCGAGCGTGTACTGCGCTGTGGAGTGCCCCTGCTCCGCGGACGCCCGCAACCAGCGAAGCGCCTCGAGCTCGTTCTCGAGCGCGCCCTCGCCGGAGTGGAGCATTCGAGCGAGCTCGTACTGGGCCGACGGGTGACCCTGTTCGGCTGCCGAGCGAAACCAGCGCACCGCCTCGCCGTCGTCCTGGGCAACGCCGTCCAAGTACTCGTCGTCGGCGTGCATGCGACCCAGCTCGTACTGCGCTTCCGCGTCGCCGCGCTCGGCGTCCCTGCGGAGCGCGCTTTCGGAGACCGCCTGACAACCGTGGACGGCCGCCAGCGCCAGAGCCGCCAAGGCTTGGCGCCAGCGTGCGACAGGAATGGCGGACATGAACGGTCTCCGGCCGGTTTCCGGTTTCGTCGACTCGCGCGAGGATCGGCGGTCCCGTAGCGCGCATCGCCGCGCACCCGATCAACGTCGATGTTGCACCGCCCAGTCCCGGGCCGCAAGCGGAGCGCAGGGCGCGCGTCCCCCGCGCCCTCCCCGGGCGATCCCGAGCCTTGGCGCCGCTACGCCGACTCCTGCGCCGCGATCGCCTCGAGGAAGTCGGCGCCGTAGCGCTCCAGCTTCGCGTCGCCGACGCCTCCGATCCGCGACAACTCGTCCAGGGTGCGCGGCTTGACCTCGACCATCCGGCGCAGCGTGGCGTCGTGGAAGATCACGTACGGAGGCACCGACTGGGCCTTCGCGAGCTCGCTGCGCAGGCGGCGCAGATCGCGCCAGAGCGCCTCGCTCCAGAGCGAGGGCTCCGACGGCGCGCCGGCGCGCTCGCCCGCGCCGATGTCCCGGACCGATCCCCCGTGCGGATCTCGCCTCATGCGCACCGTCGCCTCGCCCCGAAGCACGGGCCGGCATTCCGCGGTCAGCTTGAGCGAGCCGTATCCCTGCATGTCGACGGCGAGCAGGCCGCGCGCGACGAGTTGCCGGAAGACGGCCCACCACCGTCGAGCGCTCAGGTCCCGGCCCACGCCGAAGGTCGGAATCTCGTCGTGGCGCCAACGCGCGATCTTCTTGTTCTCCCGGCCCAGCAGCACGTCGATCAGGTACCCGGCGCCGAAGCGCTGACCGGTTCGCGCGACGCACGACAGCGCCTTCTGCGACGCTTCCGTGGCGTCCCAGTCGCCCACCTCGTCGAGGCAGTTGTCGCAGTTGCCGCACCGGTCGGGCGCCGACTCGCCGAAGTAGGCGAGCAGCGTCTTGCGGCGGCAGGCCGTGAGCTCGCAGTAGCCCAGCATGGCGAAGAGCTTGCGGACCTCGAGGCGCTTGCGGCTCTCGCCCGCGTCGGAGCCCTCGACCAGCTGCCTGAGCGTCATCACCTCCTGGAGCCCGTAGACCATCCACGCGTCGGCGGGGAGTCCGTCCCGGCCGGCGCGGCCCGTCTCCTGGTAGTAGGCCTCGATGCTCTTCGGCAGGTCGAGGTGGGCGACGAAGCGCACGTCGGGCTTGTCGATCCCCATGCCGAAGGCGATCGTGCCCACCATGACGACGCCCTCGCCGCGCTGAAAGCGGTCCTGGTTCTGCCGGCGCGCGCCGGCGGACATCCCGGCGTGGTAGGGGAGCGCGTCGACGCCGATGCTCCGGAGCCATTCGGCCGTCTGGTCGACCCGCTTGCGGGTCAGGCAGTAGACGATGCCGGAGTGGTTGCGGTGCCGCTCGACGAGGAAGCGCTCGAGCTGGCGCTTGACCCGGTGCTTCGGCACGACGGCGTAGCGGATGTTGGGCCGATCGAATCCGCTGACGAACTGCGGGGCACCGCCGAGTCCGAGCCGCTGCACGATCTCGTCGCGCGTCATTTCGTCGGCGGTGGCGGTGAGCGCGATCCTGGGCACGTCGGGAAAGGCCCGGCCCAGGCGGTCCAGTTTCAGGTACTCGCGGCGAAAGTCGTGTCCCCACTGGGACACGCAGTGCGCTTCGTCGATGGCGAACAGCGCCGGCGCGGCGTCGGCGAGCAGGTTCCAGGTCCGGTCGGCGAGGAGCCGCTCCGGGGCGACGTACAGGAGATCGAGCGCGCCGGCGGCCAGGGCCGTCTCGACCTCGACGACCGTCCGATACGAGAGACTCGAGTTGAGGCAGGCGGCGCGCACGCCCAGCTGGCGGAGCGCGGCGACCTGGTCCTGCATCAGCGCGATCAGCGGAGAGACGACGACGCCCACCCCGTCGCGCACGATCGCGGGAATCTGGTAGCACAGCGACTTGCCGCCCCCCGTCGGCATCAGGACCAGACTGTCGCCGCCGGCCACCGTGTGTTCGACGACCGCGCGCTGGTGTCCCCGGAATTCCGAGAAGCCGAACACCCGTTCCAAGACGTCGCGGGCGGCGTCGCTCATCGCGGCCGGGAGCGCTCGCGTCCGGGGGCGCGCACGTTGGATACGGAGCGTCGATGCAACAAATTGAACCCTGCGGCGGTATAAGGCGCGCGGACCCGACGCTCGCCCGGCGCGAAGGTCGGCGGACGGCCCGCCCGGCGGCGGGCGGCGGCATGTACGATAACGTCGGACGCCGGGCGACGCCCGGCGGCCGGCGCCGCGGCGGAACCGACCGGGGTCGGCGAGCGTACCGGGCGATGCGCGGCTTCCCCGACGCTCGCCCCGCGCCGAGCGCGCGTCCTCCCCAACCCCTGACCGAATCGCACCCCACAGGAGAGCCACGATGTCCCAAGCTCGCACGCAAGCCCCGGCGAAGGCCCGAGTCTCCGCCGTCGCGATGGCGACGGCGTTCGCGCTGGGCGTTTCCTCCTCGCCCGCCCACGCGCAGCTCCCCCCCGACTCGGCGGTCGAGCTCGCGGAGGTCGAGGTGGTGGTCGGCTCCCGGGCCGGCGTCGTCGACCCGATCGAGCTCCCGGTTCCCGTGGACGTCTACGGCGCCGAGGAGATCGCCCGTCTGGGCGAGGTGGACCTCGCGGAGGCGCTGGGACGCATCGCGCCCTCGTTCAACTCGACGCGCCTGTCCGCCGGCGACGGGGCGGCCCTGCACGTGGCGACGCTGAGGGGCATGAACGGCGACCAGACGCTGGTTCTGGTCAACGGGAAGCGGCGGCACGGCGTGGCGTTCGCCAAGCTGCTGGCCGCGTCGGGACAAGGCACGACGGGCACGGACCTGCGCGCCATTCCGCTCCACGCGATCAAGCGAATCGAGGTTCTGCGCGAAGGCGCCGCGTCGCAGTACGGTTCGGACGCGATCGCCGGCGTCGTCAACATCGTGCTCAAGGACGACGCGCACGGCGTCGACGCCACGACGTACATGGGGCGCACGTCGCGGGGCGACGGGCTCGAGCTCGTCACGGCGGCCAACGCGGGCGTGCCCCTGGGCGACGGGTTCCTCAACGTCACGATGGAACTCGCCCGCCAAGAGGTCACGAATCGCGCGGGCGTCGCCCGAACCTGCTTCGGCCCGAGCGCGAGCTACGGGCCGTGCGCCGACGGAGGAATGGCGCGCCGACTGCAGCGCAACGGCGAGCCCGACTACGAGGGCGCGGGCTTCATGGCGAACCTCGCCGTTCCCCTCGGCGAGACGGGCGAGCTCTACGCGTTCGGAGGCTACTCGGGTCGCGAGGCCGTCTCCGACGGACTCTACCGCAAGGCGGACTGGGTTCCACGCTCGGTGTCCTACGTGCACCCCAACGGGTTCTTCCCCAAGGAGGAGTCCGAGATGACGGACCGCTCGGCCGTCGCGGGCTATCGCGCGGACGTCGGCGCGTGGTCGGCCGACGTCTCGGCGGGCTACGGCCAGGGTCGGTTCGCGTTCTCCGCCGCCAACTCGATCAATCCGTCCTACGCGGCCGAGTACCTGGCGCGCAACCCGGACGCCGACGGCGCCACGATCGCCGCCAACGCGGGTCCCACGTCGGTCTACAGCGGGTCGCTGAACGTGCGCCAGTTCACGTTGAACGCGGACGCCGCGCGAGACCTCGAACTGGGCGACACGCCCGCGTTCCTCGCCGTGGGCGCGGCGTATCGTCGCGACTCGTACTGGATGGAGGCGGGCGACAAGGCGTCCTGGGCCTGCGGGCCCAGCGACACGCCGGGCAGCTTCCCCGCGGCCCATCACCTGAACGCCGACGGCAGCGCGGTGGCCAGCTGCGGGATTCAGGGGTACCCGGGCTACAGCCCGCGCTCGGCCGCGGACAGCGAGCGCGAGCGCAACAGCGTGGGCGCGTACGGCGACATGGAGATCCGCCCTTCGGACGCGCTTCTGCTGAGCGGCGCGCTGCGCGTCGAGTCGTACGACGACGCGGGATCGTCGGTGACGGGCAAGGTGGCGTCGCGCGTCGAGCTGGGCGCCTCGGGCGCGGCCCTGCGGGGCGCGGTCTCGACGGGCTTTCGCGCGCCCCGACTCGCTCAGCGCGGCTTCAACACGCTCGGCTTCGTCGGCGGCGCCGAAGGCCTGACGACGGCCGGCTTCCTGCCGGACGGCCACCCCGTGGCCTGCGCCGACTTCGGCGCCTGCTCGCTGGGACACGAGACGTCGTTCAGCCTCACGGGCGGCGTCGTCTACTCGACCGACGCCGGACTCGCGATCAGCGCCGACTACTACCGGGTCGCCGTCTCCGACGCCATCGCGCTCACCCAGAGCCTTCGCCAGACGCACGGCCTGCGCGCGGACGCCCAGTTCCAAGGTCGCCCGGTCGACGCCGTGTCCTTCTGGACGAACGCCATCGACACCCGCACGCAGGGCGTCGACGTCGTGGCGAACTGGCGCTTCCGGGGCATGGAGTGGGGAGCGGCCGACCTCTCGGCGAGCCTGCATCGCAACGACACGGAGATCACGGACAACCGCAACGAGAACTTCATCGGCCAGACGCAGAAGCTGCTGATCACGGCCACGCAGCCCCGGATGAGGATCGGAGCGAGCGCGGACGTGCGGTCGGCGGGCGGCCTGGGTCTTCGGGTCGGCGTGAAGAACCTGAGCGACGTCGAGACGCCGTTCATCTTCGAGGAGCCCGTCGTCATCGACGGGGCGACCCTCGTCGACGCCGAGGCCAGCGCGGTGATCGCGGATCGGATCCGCCTGCGCGTCGGCCTCGCCAACGCGCTCGACCGACTCCCGAACAAGCTGCCCGACGACCACGTGGCTCAGCTGTGGTCGATGGACTACCCGGCCGAGTCGCCGTACGGCGTGGCGGGCCGGACCTGGTACCTGGGCGTCGCCGTCGTCGGGAACTGAAGCGTCGCCGCCGGGCGCGGGGCTTCCGGCCCGGCGCCCCGGTTTCCCGTCTCACGCGCCCGCGCCGGCGGCGACGACCCGGCGCGGACGCCTTCGGCGAACGAACGAGTGGGCCCAGAGGGACTTGAACCCCCGACCGTCGGATTATGAGTCCGCCGCTCTCACCAACTGAGCTATGGGCCCGTCCGGAACAGTCTAAGTCCGCGAGCGCCGGCGGCGCCTCACGTGCCGAAGAGGCGGTCGCCGGCGTCGCCCAGTCCGGGCAGGATGTAGCCCGAGTCCCCGAGACGTCGATCCAGCGCCGCGGTCAGCAGCGGGACGTCCGCGTGGTCGCCCCGAACCCGCGCGACCCCTTCGGGAGCGGCGACCAGGCACAGCAGGCGAACGTCGGCGGCGCCGCGCTCCTTCAGCTCCCGTATCGCCGCCGAAGCCGTCCCGCCGGTGCCCAGCATGGGATCCAGGACGAAGACGTGCGCGCGCTCCAGGCCGGGCGGCGTCTTCGCGTAGTAGCGGACGGGCTCGAGGGTCTCCTCGTCGCGGAAGAAGCCCAGGTGTCCCACCCGGGCCCCGGGGACGAGGCGCAGGAACGCCTCCGCCATCCCCAGCCCGGCCCGGAGCACGGGGACCACGACCACCCGATCCTCCCGGAGACGCTCGCCCTGGGCGCGCCCGAGCGGCGTCTCGACGGTCGTCCTCTCCCCCACGAGGTCGCGCGTGGCCTCGTAGACCATGAGCGAGGCGATCTCGTCGACGAGTTCCCGGAACCGCTTCTTGCCCGTGCGCCGGTCGCGCAGGCGCGAGAGCTTGTGGCGAATCAGCGGGTGATCCAGCACGACCGCGCCGTCACGCACGGGAACGTCTCCCGCGGCGGCCTCGCGGAGCCGACGCCCGCTTCGCCGCGGCCGCCGAGAGCGCCCGGGCCCGCGCGAGCTCCGAGTCGCCGGCCGGTCGCCAGCGTCCGGGCTTCAGCGCGCCGAGCCGGAACGGACCGAAACGCGTGCGCGCGAGCGCCTCGACCGGATGGCCGACGGCCTCGAGCATTCGGCGCACCTGCCGCTTTCGGCCCTCGACGAGCACCAGGCGAACGCCCCACGCGTCGTCTCCCTCGAGCCTGACCCTCCGCACGCGCCTGGGACGCGCGAGGCCGTCCTCGAGGCGCACCCCCGCCTTGAGCGCCCGCAGGCTGCGCGCGGTCACGTCTCCCGAGACTCGAGCCCGGTACTCGCGCTCGACGCGACCGCTGGGGTGCGCGAGCCGGGCGGCCAGATCGCCCTCGTTGGTGAGCAGGAGCAGGCCCGAGGTGTCCCGGTCGAGCCGTCCGACGTAGCGAAGCGCGCGCGCCCAGTCCGGCAGCGCGTCGAAGACGGTCGTCCCGCCGTGGGGATCCGAGCGCGTGCAGAGCGTCCCACTCGGCTTGTGGAAGACCACCCAGCGGGTGGGCGCCGGCTCGACCGCGACGTCGTCGAGCGCCACGACGTCGACGCCCGGCGTCACGCGGACGCCCTGGCGCTCGACGCGCGCGCCGTTCACGGAAATCCGCCCGGCGGCCACGAGACCCTCGGCCTGGCGCCGCGACGCGACCCCCGCCTGGGACAGGTACCTCTGCACGCGCACGGGCGTCGCGCGCGTGCGCTCGGGGCGGCGCTTCATCGTTCGCCCCGGGCGTGGGCGAGCACCTCTTCGACGGCTTCCTCGCCGCTCGGACGAGGCGCCGACTCCGCGTCCGCGTCGCCGTCGCGCGAACTCCCGTCGCCCGGCGTCCGCCCCGGAGCGTCCAGGGGCGCCCTTTCGCGAAGCACGACCGGGAGCTCCTCGGGCCGCGGCAAGTCCTCGATGGAGGACAGGCCGAAGTGCTCGAGGAACCGCCGCGTGGTGCCGTAGAGCACCGGGCGTCCGACGCCCTCGCCGCGACCGACGCGGGCGATCAGCTCCCGCTCGAGCAGCGTGCCCATGACGCCGGTCGACTTGACGCCCCGCACGTACTCGACGTCGACGCGGCCGATCGGCTGCCGATACGCGACGATCGCCAAGGCCTCGAGCGCCGCGCTCGAGAGCCGCGCCGACTTCGGCACGGTGGCGAAGCGCTCCAGATAGGGCGCGAACTCGGGTCGCGTCAGCAGCTGCACGCCGTCGGCGACCTCGCGGATCTCGAAGGCGCGCCCGGAGTCGTCGTAGTGGGCCCCGAGGACCTCGAGCGCCGCAACCACCCGGTCCTCGTCCAGCGCCTCGTCGGCGCGCGCGATCCGAGACGGCGACAGGGGCTCGTCGCTGGCGAACAGAATCGCCTCCACGATCCGCGCGTCGTTCACGCGTCGCGCCCCTCCGCGGCGCCGGCGCCGCCGGCGTCAGGCGAGCGCGCGCGGATCCACAGCGGCGAGAAATGCGCGCGCTGCCGCAGCGACACTTCGCGGCGGCGTCCGAGCTCGAGTCCGGCCAGAAAGGTCATGACCGCGTGCATGCGGTCCTTCCAGGGCGCCACCAGGCTGGCGAAGTCGACGCGCTCGAGGCGTCCGACCGCTCCCAGGATCAGGTCCACCTTGTCCCGCATCGCCACCGGTCGAGCGACGACCCGGTGGACGGGGTCGCCCCCGGCGGCGCTCACCTGCAGGGCCGCCCGAAACAGCTGGTCCCACGTCGCTCGAAGCTCGACGACTTCGCCGCGCTCGGAGCGGCGAGGCTCGACCCAGCCCTTGGCGAAGCGGCGGCTCCGGTCGTTCTCGGCCGCCCGCAGTCGGGTGGCGATCTCGCGCACCACCTCGTACTCGAGCAGGCGACGAACGAGCTCGGCGCGGGGATCCTCGGCGTCGTCGGCGGCCGCGTCGGGGAGCAGCGTCGCCGACTTGATGCGCACGAGCGTCGCCGCCATCTCGAGGAACTCGCCCGCTTCGTCCACGCGACGCTCCCGCAGCGCGGCCACCGACGCCAGAAACTGCCCCGTGATGCGGCCGATCGGGATGTCGAAGACGTCGATGTCCTGCGACCGAACGAGGTGGAGCAGCAGGTCCAGCGGTCCCCGAAACCGATCGACGTCGACGACGAACGGATCGTCTTCCATCATCCGCCGAGCGCGCCGAGGATCCACTCGGCCGCGAGCGCCACGGGCGCGAACAGGACCCGGAGCGCGCCGGGGAACGCCAGCATGGTCAGAAAGAGCAGCGTCACGCCGTATCGGCCCAGCGACCGATAGCGGGCTCGAGCGGCCGGCGGCAGCAAGCGGGCGAGCACGCGCGAGCCGTCCAGCGGCGGGACGGGGATCAGGTTGAACCACGCGAGCGCCAGGTTGACGAAGACCCCGTAGGTCAGCATCGCGGCGACGGGCGCGGCCCACGACGCCTCCGTCGGGACGACGGCGTTCAGGACGGCCAGGGCGGCCGCGCAGAGGACGACGAGTCCCAGGTTGGACACGATCCCCGCCAAGGACACGCGCACGTCGCCCATCCGAGGGTCCCGGAACCCGCCCGGGTCGACCGGGACCGGCTTGGCCCACCCGAAGAGCAGACCGCCGGGCACGACGAAGTGCAGAACCAGGGGCACGATCAACGACCCGACCGGATCGAGGTGCGGCAGCGGATTCAGGGTGATGCGCCCCAGGTCCCGAGCCGTGGGATCCCCTTCCCTGAGCGCCTGCCAGGCGTGGGCCACCTCGTGGACGACCACGGAGAACAGCAGGACGGGGAGGATCAGGACGAGTTCCATGACGTTCCGTCAAGCCTAAGCGACGAGCCGTTGATCGGACAGACCGCTCGCTCTATCTTGTCGGTCGCCGACGAGAGCGCCGCCCGACGATGCGCCCGGGCTTTCCGCACGCCCCCGAGAAGAGCAGCGACGAGAGAGCAATATGCCCAACATCAAGAGCGCGAAAAAGCGGATGGAGCTCAGCCGGGCCGCCCGCGGCCGCAACCGCGAGGTCCGCTCCCGCATCCGCACGGCGATCCGAGGCGTGCGGGAGGCTGCGTCGGGGGACGAGGCCGAGAGCGCGCGACGCCGGGCCGTCGCTCTCATCGACCGCGCCTCGGGGCGTCGGATCGTCCACCCGAACCGGGCGGCGCGGATGAAGTCGCAGCTGGCCCGCATGGTCTCGGCTCGCTCCCGGGAAGCGTAGGCGCTCTTCCGGAAAAGACGCGCCTCCGCACGGGCGGAGACCCGCGGGAAAGCCCCACGGGCGCGCTACGGCGAGTCGTCGAGACTCCAAACGGTCTCGCCCCCGACCAGCGTGCGCACGACGCGCCCGACGACGCGCTGCCCCTCGAACGGGGTCGAGCGCCCCATGGACAGGAAGTCGGCCGACCGAATCGTCCACGACTTCGCCGGGTCGATGAGCGCCAGGTCGGCCGGCCGCCCCCGGGCGAGGCCGCCGCCGTCGAGCCCCAGCGCCCGAGCCGGACCGGTCGACATCCGCTCGATCAGGGCGGGAAGACCGAGCTCCCCGCCGACGACCAGGAGCGTGTGGAGCGTCGCGAAGGCGGTCTCGAGCCCCACGACGCCGAAGGGCGCGTCGTCGAAGGCCCGCTCCTTCTCGTCGTAGTGCCGGGGCGCGTGATCGGTGCCGACGCAGTCGACGGTCCCGTCGGCGAGCGCTCGCCGCAGCGCCTCGACGTCGCGCGCGGTGCGAAGCGGCGGGTCGACCTTGAACTCGGGTCCGTAGCCCGAGAGCGCGCGGTGGGTCAGGGCGAGGTGGTGGGGCGTCGCTTCGGCCGTCGCCCGGACGCCGCGGTCCTTCGCGCGCGCGATCAGCTCGACGGCCGAAGCCGTCGAGACGCGCTGGACGTGCAGCCGGCCGTCGGTCGCCTCGGCCAGGGCCAGGTCCCGGACGACGCCGATCGTCTCCGCGACGGCCGGCTTGCCCCTCAGGCCCAAGCGCGTCGACACGACGCCTTCGTGCATCACGCCGCCCCGCGCGAGGTCGGGGTCCTCGGCGTGCGTCAGGACGGGCAGATCGAAGGACTGGGCGTACTGCAGGGCGAGACGCATGAGGGCCGCGGACGCGACCGGCCGTCCACCCTCCGAGACGGCGACGGCGCCCGCCTCGGCGAGCTCCCCGAATTCGGTCAGGCGCTCGCCGGAGCGCCCCACCGACAGGGCCGCGGCCGGGTGCACGCGCGCGCCGCCGGCGCGCCGTCCCTGGGCCACGGCGAAGCCCACGGCGGCGGGGTTGTCGACGGGCGGATCGGTGTCGGGCATGGCGCAGAGCGCCGTGTACCCGCCCGCGGCCGCCGCGCGCGCGCCGGCGCGAATCGTCTCCCGATGCTCCCCTCCGGGCTCGCACAGGTGCGCGTGGGGGTCGACGAAGCCGGGCGCGACCACGAGGCCCGTCGCGTCCAGGACGCGGGCGTCGCCGACGTCGATTCCGGGCGCCGCCGCGGCGACGCGGCCGTCCTCGATCAACACGTCGGCCGGAGCGTCGAGGTCCGCCTCGGGGTCGACGACGCGACCGCCCCGGATCAGGAGCCGCCCGTTCACGGGCCGCCGCGAACGGGGTCGGCGTCGCCCGCGCCCGCCGCCTCCCCATCGGTCGAGGTCCTTCCGCCTGCGAGCAGGTAGAGCACGGCCATGCGGACGGCCACTCCGTTGGTGACCTGCCGCAAGATGACCGAGTGCGGTCCGTCGGCCACGGCCGAGTCGATCTCGACGCCCCGGTTCATCGGTCCGGGGTGGAGGATCAGCAGTTCCCGCGGTGCGCGCTCGAGGCGGCTGCGCGTGATCCCGAAGACCCGGTTGTACTCGCGAAGCGACGGGACGAACCCCTCCTTCATCCGCTCCAGCTGCAGCCGCAGCACGTTGAGCGCGTCCGCCCAAGCGAGGGCTTCGTCGAGGCGACCGAAGACGCGCGCGCCCAGGCGCTCGATCCCGGCCGGAAGCAGGGCGCGGGGTCCGCAGACGCCGACGCGGGCGCCCATCTTCACGAGGCCGGCGATGTTCGAGCGCGCGACCCTCGAGTGGAGCACGTCGCCGACGATGCAGACCTTGAGACCTTCGAGCCGCCGGAAGTGGTCCCGGAGCGTCAGGATGTCCAGCAGCCCCTGCGTCGGGTGCTCGTGGGCGCCGTCGCCCGCGTTGATCACGTTCGACGGGATGCGCTCGGCCAGAAATGCCGCCGCCCCGGCCGACCAATGGCGAATCACGACCATGTCGATGCTCATCGCCTCGAGGTTGCGCGCCGTGTCGACCAGAGACTCGCCCTTCGCGACCGAGGAGCCCGCGGCCCCGATGTTGACCGTGTCGGCCGAAAGACGCTTCTCCGCGAATTCGAACGAGATGCGGGTCCGGGTCGACGCCTCGAAGAAGACGTTCACGATCGTCTTGCCCCGCAGCGCCGGCAGCTTCTTGACCCGGCGACTGGCGATGCCCTTGAAGCGCTCGGCGGTGTCCAGGACGGCGCGAATGGCGTCGCCCGACAGCGGCTCGAGCCCGATCAGGTCCTTGCCCAGCGGCGAGGCGCTGCGGCTCACCCGCCCCGCCCCGCCCCGAGCTCGACCGCCAGGACGCCGTCGACGCGAGGCACCAGAACGTCGACGCGCCGGTCGGGCCGCACGGCGAGCGCGCGACCCGCGACGTCGGCCTGGACGGGAAGCTCGCGGCCGCCCCGGTCGACGAGGACGGCGAGGAGCACCCGCGCCGGCCGGCCCCAGTCCATCAGCTCGTTCAGCGCCGCCCGCACCGTGCGACCCGTGTACAGAACGTCGTCGACCAGGACGATGGCGCGTTCGTCGACGCCGCCTTCGGGCAGGTCGGTCTCGCCCACGAGCGGCACGGGGCCGATCGCCATCAGGTCGTCCCGGTAGAGCGTGATGTCCACCGAGCCGATGGGCGTCTCGACGCCCCGCCGGTCGAGGATCGCATCGGCCAGCATCCGCGCCAGATCCACGCCCCGGCGCTGGATGCCGACGAGGGCGAGCGGGGGGCCGTCCGGGCCCAGCCGCGAGAGGACGTCGCGGGCCATGCCCGCCACGGCGGCGCGGACGCCGGAGTCGTCCAGGATCCTCTCCGGCCCGACGGCGCCGGGGTCGGCGGTCGACACGATTCGGTCCGGCCCTCCCTTCGATGGGCGACGTCGGGGCGTCCGGGCTCGCCCGGCGGCCGTCCCGCGCCCGAGAGCCCTCCCTCGCGCTGCCACGGATCGGCCGCCCTCGCCCCCGCCCTCGGCCCTGAACGTAATTGCACGGATCGGGCCGCACCAACATGATACCCCGAGCGGCGCGGGCGGAAGCGGCCCGGGACTTCCACGGGCCGCCCGCCCCGCGCAACCTCGGCCCTCGACTTCCCGCAACGCGCCTTCGGCCTTGCCGCAGTCGCCCTTAGGAGCGTCCATGACCCGCGCCCCCGCGCCGCCCCGCCGCCCTCGCGCTCCCTTCGCTCGGCGGCCGAAGACGGGCGTCGCGACCGCGGTCCTGGCCGTCGCGCTGGCCGTCGGCCCCGCCGCCGCTCAGGAGATCGTCGACGGGCCGAAGGTCGTTCTCGGCTCCGTGCCCTTCTCGATCTCGGTTCGCGGAGCGCCCGATCTCTCGTCGCTGGTCGAGGTTCGCGACGCCCAGGGCCTCCTCCTGGCGGCGTCGACGGTCGGCGCGGGCCGCGTGCGCGTCGTCGAGGGGATCGTCGTCGACGCCCGCGCCTCCCTGCCCCTGCAGGTTCGCATCGGAGACTCGACGCACCCGGTGTCGGCGCCCTACGCGCCGGCGTGGTTCTCGATCCTGCCGCCGTTGCTGGCCATCGGCCTCGCGCTCGCGTTCAAGGAGGTCGTCACGGCGCTGCTGGCCGGCATCTGGCTGGGGGCCCTGGCGGTGGCGGGCTACAATCCGGTCCAGGCCGCGTGGCGCGTCGTCGACCAGTACGTCGTGCCCGCGCTCGGCAACACCGAATCCGGCCACACGCACATCGTGGTGTTCAGCCTGCTGCTGGGCGGGATGGTCGGGGTGATCAGCCGGAACGGGGGGACGATGGGCGTCGTCCGCGCCGTCGCCCCGCTCGCCCGGAATCGCCGCAGGGGCAAGGTCGCGACGGCGCTGGCCGGGCTCGGGATCTTCTTCGACGACTACGCCAACACGCTGGTCGTGGGCAACACGATGCGGCCGATCACGGACCGTCTGCGGATCTCGCGCGAGAAGCTCGCCTACCTGGTCGACTCGACGGCGGCGCCCGTGGCGGCGCTCGTTCCGGTGTCGACCTGGGTCGGGTACGAAGTGTCGCTGATCGGGGGCGGGCTCGAGGCGGCCGCTCTGGAAGCCACCGGCGCCGACGCCGAGTTCCTGGCGGGCCTGAGTCCGTACGCGGTCTTCGTCGAGACGATTCCGTACCTCTTCTATCCGCTCCTGGCGCTGAGCTTCGTGTTCCTCACGTCGCTGACCAACCGCGACTTCGGACCGATGGCCCGGGCCGAGCTGCGCGCGCGGGCGGGCCGCGGCCTGCACCGCCCCGACGCCCGGCTCGCGACGGACACGACGAAGAGTCTGGTCGAGGCCAAGGACGGGACGCCGCATCGCTGGTGGAACGCCGCCGTCCCCGTGCTCGCCGTCGTCCTCGTCGTCCTGGGCGGACTCTACGCGTCGGGGACGGCCGCCGCCGGACCGGGCGCCTCGCTGAGGGACGTCTTCGGCGCGGCGGACCCTTTTCGGACGTTGCTCTGGGGATCGCTGGCGGGGTGCGCGACGGCCGTCGCGCTGTCGGTGGGCCAGCGCCTGCTGACGATGCACGAATGCGTGGACGCGTGGCTGACCGGCGCCAAGGCGATGATGATCGCGATGGTGATCCTGACGCTGGCGTGGTCGCTGGGCGCGGTGACCCGGGACGTCGGCACCGCCGCTTACCTGTCGCAGCTCCTCACCGGCAACCTGCCGCTGTACCTGCTCCCCGCCCTGGTCTTCGTCACGTCCGGCGCGATGGCCTTCGCGACCGGAACCTCGTGGACCACGATGGCCATCCTGATCCCGCTCGTGGTGCCGCTCACGGTGTCTCTCGCGGGCGGCGCGGGGTTCGCCGACGGCTCCGCCTACGGGATCCTTCTCGCGGCGACGAGCTCGGTGCTGGCCGGCGCGATCTGGGGCGACCACTGTTCGCCGATCTCGGACACGACGGTCCTGTCCTCGACGGCCGCCGCGTGCGACCACGTCGACCACGTGCGCACCCAGCTGCCGTACGCGCTGCTGGTGGGCGCCGTCTCCCTGGGACTGGGCAGCGTCGGGACGGCACTCGGACTCCCCACTTGGGCGGCACTCGTCGTCGGCGCGGCCTCGTTGGCGGCGTTCCTGTTCCTCTTCGGCGCACGGGTCGACGAGGGCGGGTCCGGCGAGGAGACCATCCAGCCCCTGCACGACGGCGGAGTCGCGCCGCGGTAGTCCCGCAGCGCACACCCGATTCCCACCCGGAAGGCTCGGTTCCTCGACGCGGGGTTCCGGCGGTCGGCCGCCCCCGTCGGCCATTGGGTCGGTGGACGCCGATTGCCTCGGACGGGCCCTCCCACTAGAGTCCGCCAGCGACCGAAACCAACTCGTCGGGCCAAGCTTCGTTCCTAAACCGTCGTTCCGCCGAAACGGCGAGCTTCTTGAACGCGTGGACCTTCAACATGAACGGATACCGACGCCCTTGTGTCGGGACTTTGTTGACGCGCCTCCGCGACGAACCGCGGAGCCTCACCGTCGTCGCCGGCCCCCGGCTAACCGGAAAGACCACGCTGATCAAGCAAGTCCTGGACCAGGTCGAGCGCCCCTGGGCACACGTCGCCGTCGACGAACCCGATCCCATAACGGTGTCCGGCCCGCTCTCCGTGGACGCCGACCCGCCGACCTCGGACGTCGCTCCGCCGACGGACCGGCGGGACGCACGTTGGCTTGCGAGGACTTGGGAGCTGGCCCGTGTCGCATCCGAGGATTCGAATAGGGGGTTCGTCCTCGCGCTGGACGAAATCCAGAAGATCCCCAACTGGTTCGAAACGGTCAAGGATCTTTGGGACTCGGACCGTTGTCACCGCCGCCAGATCCATATCGCGCTTCTGGGACCCGCCCCGCTTCCAATGCAAAAGGGGGCGGGTGACGGTCTCGCCGACCCCTTCGAGGTCATCGACGTGGGCCACTGGTCCTTTGCCGAGATGAACGAGGCATTCGGCTTGGATGTCGACCAGTACATCTACTTCGGTGGCTACCCGGGCGCCGCATCGCTCATTCGCGACGAGGTCAGGTGGCGGAGCTTCATCGCACAATCGATTGTCGCTCCGTATGTCGGACGTGACATTCTGGCCTTGCAAAGAGTGGAAAGGCCCGGTCTTCTACGGCAGCTTTTTTCGCTCGCCTCCGAGTACTCCGGCCAGGTTCTCTCCTACAACAAAATTCTGGGTCAGCTTCAGGATTCGGGCAACAAGGAGACACTTGTTCGTTACCTCAAACTCCTATCCACGGCCAAATTGATCACCGGGATCCCGCAGTACGCGAATAGCCCCCATCGACGCAGGGGATCGATTCCCAAGCTCAATGTCCTCAACACTGCGTTCATGGCGGCCCATTCCGGATACACGTTCGCGCAGGCGCGCGCCGACCGGGCGTTTTGGGGACGACTTGCGAAGAGCGCCGTCGGCGCCCACCTAGTGAACACTGCCGACGGGAGTTGCCGTGTCCATTACTGGCGCGAGAACGGGAGCGAAGTGGACTTCGTCCTTGAGCGAGGGCGAAGGCTAGTCGCCTTCGCGGTGAAGAGCGGCAGGAGGCGTTCGGCGCGTGGCCTCGAGGCGTTCGGCGAGCGCTTTTCGGTGACTGCGTCGCACATCGTGGGCATGGACGGCCTCCCGATGTCCGAGTTCCTGCTCAAACCGGCGCGCGAGTGGTTCGAATGATCCTGAATTCCACTTCGGCGCGAACCTGCCGTCGCACAGGATTGCGCATGCGCGATCGGGACGCGGCGTGGCCCGTCGCCAACGCCATACGCGCGGCGATCGCGAGTCGGTCGTCCGCAGCCGCCATCAGCCGGGGCGGAGCGAGGCAGCGAAGTCGCGAAGGGGGCGGGGCCGCCGCCGATCCGTCGAGCAAGGCGCTCGGGCCGATCTTCCTCGCACGCTCGGGCCTCGCTCGGCTCCGTCCGAGCTCGGGAGGGCTTCGGCGTCGACTTGTCCCGCGCGCGCCTCGCGCTACGCATCGTCGCGCTCGGGCGACCTCCGACTCCGAAAGAACGCGCGCAGCAACCCGGCCGCCTCGCGCTCTCGCACGCCGCCCAGCAGTTCGACGCGGTGGTTGAGCCGGGGATCCTGGACCAGGTTCTCCAGGCTCCCGGCCATGCCGGCCTTCGGGTCGCGCGCACCGAAGACCAGGCGTTCGACGCGCGCGAGCACGATGGCGCCGGCGCACTGCGCGCACGGCTCCAACGTCGCGTAGAGCGTGCACCCCAGGAGCCTCCAGTCTTCCAGCCGTCGCGCGGCCGCCCGGATCGCGACCGATTCGGCGTGCGCCGTGGGGTCGTTCCACGCGCGAGTCATGTTGTGGGCTTCGGCGATCGCCCGGCCGTCCAGCACGACGACGGCGCCCACCGGCACCTCGCCGCGTTCGGCGCCTCTGCGGGCCGCCTCGAGCGCTCGGCCCATCCACTCCTCGTGACCCCTGTCGGCGCCGCCGAAAGCGGAGCCCTCGCATGCGGACGGCCCCCTGTCGGAAGGCGCGCGCGTCGTGGGCGATGCCATGGGGTGACGCGGTCGCTCGGGCCGCGACTAATACGGCGCCGCTTTCAGCGCGCGCTCGATGCGTCCGACCGCGCGACGCCGACCCAGGATCGCCAGGACGACGTCGATGCCCGGGGACGCCGATCCGCCGGTCAGCGCGACGCGCAGCGCCTGGAAGACCGGTCCCACGCCGTGGCCCATCTCTTCGGCCAGCGCCCGGAGCTCCCGGTTCAGGGTGTCGGCGCCCCAGGGCGCCGCGTCGCGCAACAGGGCCGCGGCCGCTGCGAGGATCTCGCGCGTCCGGTCCGGCTGCCGGCCCCAGGCCTTCCGCACCGCCTTGGCGTCGTACCCGGAGAGCTCTCCGACGTAGGGACGGGCGGCGCGGGCCATCTCGGAGAGCGTGCGACACCGGGCCACGAGCGTCTCCGTCAGGAGCTCGAACCGGGACTCCGACAGCTCGACGGCGTCGCCGCCTTCCCGGGCGAGCGCGCGCCGGAGGCGCTCCGCCATCTCGCCCGCGTCGGCGCGGGCCATGTGGCGCTGGTTCGTCCACTCGAGCTTGGCGGCGTCGAAGACGGCGCCCTTCTTCACGACCCGGTCCAGCGAGAAGCGCTCGACCAGTTCGTCGCGCGACAGAATCTCCTCGTCGGTCCCCGGCGACCACCCCAGCAGCGCGAGGAAGTTGACCATGGCGTCCGGCAGAAAGCCCTCGGCTCGGAAGTCCTCGACGCTCCTAGCGCCGTGACGCTTCGAGAGGCGTCGACCGTCGGGCCCGAGGATCAGCGGCAGGTGGGCGAAGACGGGCTCCAGGCGACCCAGCGCCCGGTACAGCAGGATCTGCTTGGGCGTGTTCGAGAGGTGGTCGTCGCCTCGCACCACATGCGAGACGGCGAGATCGGCGTCGTCCGAAACGACGGCCAGGTTGTAGGTGGGGGTGCCGTCGCTGCGAAGCAGGACCAGGTCCTCGATCTGCTCGTTGGCGAAGCGCACGTCGCCGTGCACCCGGTCTCGCCAACGGGTCTCGCCCTCGGGGACCCGGAATCGCACGGCGTGGGGCTCGCCCGCGGCGGCGCGCCGCTCCCTTTCGTCGGGCGGGACGGCGAAGGCCAGCTCGCGCGAGAGTCGCGTGTGGGCGCCCGCGCCCGCGGCCACCGCCCGCTCGCGGGCCCGGGCGAGCTCCTCGGGCGGCGCGAAGTCCCGGTACGCCAGGCCCCGCTCGAGAAGACCGAGGGCGTCGCTGCGATGGCGCTCGACGCCGTCGGCCTGGAACGTCGGCTCCTCGTCCCAGTCGAGGCCCAGCCACTCGAGCCCGTCCAGGATCGCCCGCGTGTGCTCGGGTCGGCTCCGCTCGCGGTCGGTGTCCTCGATCCTGAGCAGGAACCGGCCTCCGCTCCGGCGCGCCAGCAGCCAGTTGAACAGGGCGGTTCGCGCGCCGCCCACGTGCAGGACCCCCGTGGGGGAAGGCGCGAACCGCAGCCTCGTCTCCCCGCCGGCGCCGGACGGGCTCCCGAGGCCGCCGCTCAAGGAGCCGTGGCCAGCGGCTCGGGCCCGTAGCGGTTGCCGCCGGGCTCTCCCTTCGCGAGGAACAGCCGAAGGATCAGGTAGAGGTTGTAGAGCGGCACGGCCAGGAGCGCGAGGTGCCATCCCGGGCGACCCAGGTCGTGGAGCCGCTTCATGGTGACGCCGCCCATCGCGGAGAGCAGCGCGAGGGCGAGGCCGGTCATCAGGACGGCCGTCCAGATCTCCCCCAACTCGTCGGCGAAGGCCAGGACGCCGAAGACCAGTCCGGCGGCCACGACCGCGTGGACCGCCATGTGATTGGTCCACCAGGCGCGGCTCGCCCGGGCGCGTCCCGAGAACAGCTCGCCCAAGGTGCGGCGGGCCCGGGCGCTCGAGAACAGGAAGTACAGGGCGGGCGTGGCGGTCAGCACCAGGAACGTGGACGAGGCGAGCCCGCCGATGAGCGCGTAGGCGAGCGCGTTCCAGATGTTCGAGTTCGCCGTCTCGCTGAAGAGCACCAGCGGCAGCAGGCCCAGGATCGTCGTGGTGGTCGTCATGAGGATGGGCCGGACCCGGTCCAGCGTTCCCGAGAGGATCGCCTCGGTCAGCCCAAGGCCCCGCTCCCTTCGCAATCGGTTGATGTGGTCCACCAGAAGGATGGCGTTGTTGACCACGATGCCCCCCATCATGATCACCCCGATGTAGGCTTCGCGGGTGAACAGGGCGTCGGTGTAGAAGAACACCAGGAAGACGCCGACCAACGCCATGGGGACGGTCAGCAGGACGCACAGGGGCAGCAGGAGCGACTCGAAGAGCGCCGCCGTCACCATGTAGACCAGGAACACCGAGACGCCCAGCACCATGTAGATCTGGGCCTTCTCCTCCTCGGACCAGCGCCAGCCGTCGGCGGCCTTGACCGTGTATCCCGGCGGCACGGCCGTCAGGTCGATGACCGTCTTGTGGTACAGGTCGCCCAGCTTGTAGGGTCCGCGGAACTCGTACGCGACGGTGCGCTCGTACTGCTGGTCCTCGCGCCGGATCGTCGAGAGCACGTCGCGGTCGCGGATCGTCACCAGCTCGCCCAGGCGCACCGGATTGCCGGTCGGCGTCAGGACCAGCGTCTGCTGAAGCTCGACCAGGTCCACCTCGCGGTTGCCCTCGAGCTTGACGTCGAAGCGGATCTCCTCGCCGCCGATCTTGAGCTGGTTCTGGCTCACCTGGCCGCGCACGGCCGCCGAGATCTGCGCCACGAGGTGCTCGACCGTGACGTCGTGCTGGGCGACGACGTCGCGGCGAATGTCCAGGGCGAACTCCGACGCCTTGTCCTGCCTCCAGAAGGACGACGACGCGTTGGTGTCGACTTCCCGGATCCGCGGATAGCGCTCGAGGCGCCCGCCCAGGTCCTCGGCGATGTCGCGGACCTTCTCGTAGTTGTAGCCCAGGACCTGGATCCGGTAGTTCGGCGTCGAGCCGCCGCCGCCGTAGAACGACGGCCCGTACCCGTAGACCCTCACTTCGGCGCGGCTGAACCCCAGCGAGAAGGCGAACAGCTGGTCCTTGATCCGGACCGGCACGGCGGTGTTCTCGAGTTCGGGCGGGAACGTCACCCGAGTGAAGCTCGACTCTCCGTACACCTGGGAGACGAACTGCTCGACCTCGGGCATCTGCCGCAGCCGCTCCTCGAAGTAGCGCGTCAGCTGGTCCGTGCGCTCGATGTCGGAGCCCCGGGGCAGGCGGATGTTGACGCTGATGTACGTCTGGGAGCCCCATCCCCCGCCCCAGACCCTGCCCGTCGTGACGTAGTTCTTGAAGAGGTACGTGGAGCCGCCGAGCGACGCGAGCGCGAGCGCGACGACCAGCCAGGGCCAGCGCAGCGTGCGTCCGACCAGGCCGCGATAGAACCTCCGGTAGATCGTCGCCTCGCCCGCTCGTCGGCCGGGCGCCGCGCCGCCCGCGACGGGCGCGCTTCGCGCGGGCAGGAGCTTGCCGACCGACGCGGGGATGAAGCTGAACGCGACCATCAGCGAGGCGAGCAGGCTCAGCGCCACCACGATCGCCAGCGGCAGGTAGTAGACGCGCAGCTCGCCCTGCAGGTAAACGAAGGGCACGAAGACGATCAGCGTCGTCGCCGTGGCCGCCATGATCGGGAGCACGACCTGGGCGGCGCCCCGGCGGGTGGCTTCGCCCCGGCTCTCGCCGAGCTGCCATCGGCGATAGACGTTCTCGAGCACCACGATCGAGTTGTCCACGATGAGCCCGAACCCCATCGCGAGCCCCATCAGCGTCAGCAGGTTCAGCGAGAAGCCGGCGAAGTAGATCAGGTTGAGCGCGATCAGGATCGAGAACGCGATCGTGGCGAAGACGACCACCGCCGAGCGCAGCGACCTCAGGAAGAGCAGCAGGACGCCGAAGATCACCACGACGGAGACGACGGCGCGATTGCGGAGATCCGACATCTGGCGGCGGATCTGCTCGCTCTCGTCCCAGTCCAGGATGAAGCGGGTGTTCGGCGGACTGCGCTGCTCGACCAGCGCGAGGCGCTCCTTCACGCGATCGGCGACCCGGACCGAGTTGGCGCCGATCTCCTTGGTCACCCGCAGCGACACGGCTGGACGGGCGTTGACGCGGTAGTGGCTGCGGATGTCCTCCCAGGTGTCGCGCACGACGGCGACGTCGGCGACGCGCACGACCCGCCCGCGGTCGGACCTGACGACGGCGGCGCGAACGTCGTGGATCGACGACGGTCGATTGCGGATCGTCAGCGTCCATTGACGGTCGCCCGCCCGGATCGATCCGGCCTCGCGGACCAGGTCCAGGTCGGCCAGCTTGCGGCCCACGTCGACGGACGTGACGCCCAGCGCGGCCATCCGTTCGCGGTCCAGCTCGACCTCGAGCAGGCGTTCGCGGCCGCCCTGGGCCGTGACGACGGCGACGCCCTCGACGCGACTGATCTCGGGGACGACGACGTCGTCCAGGTGTTCGCGCAGCGACTCGAGCGTGCGGGCGCCCGTGAAGGTGTAGCGCAGCAACCCCTGCCCCTGGGTCTCGGCGAACGCCTCGGGGACGTACGGACGCACGACGACGCGGTCGACGCCGGGCGGCAGCTCGGACTCCTCGAGCGTCGCCAGTCGTTCGGACAGGTCCAGGCGCGCGAAGTCCATGTCGACGTCGCGCGAGAACTCGACCTGGATCTCGGCCTCGCCTTCGGACGAGTTCGAGACGACCTTCTCGACGCCCTCGACCAGCTGAATCGCGGCCTCGAGGGGCGACGTCAGGAACGCTTCGACCGTTTCCGGCGAGGCGCCGCGCCACGTGCCCGCGACCGTCAGGCGCGGCAGGCGCCGGTCCGGCATCAGCTCGATGGGGATGTCCTGCCAGGCGAAGAGCCCGAGCAGAGCGACGCTGACGTAGCCCATCGCGACGGCGACGGGTCGGCGCGCGCTGAGCCGGATCACGCCGGCGCCGTCCCGCGCGCGGCGTCGCTCGCCTGCGTCGGCGCGCGTCCCAGGCGCGCCGCCCAGGCGCGGCGCGCGTCCTCGACGACCGAGTAGACGACCGGCACCACGATCAGCGTCAGCGCCGTCGCGACCAGCAGGCCGCCGATGACGGAGATCGCCATCGGCGCCCGGAGATCGGCGCCCCGTCCGAGCCCCATCGCCATCGGCGCCAGGCCGAGCACGGTCGTGACCGTCGTCATCACGATCGGGCGCAGCCGCACCTCGCCCGCCTCGAGGATCGCCGCCCTGAGGCCCTTGCCCCGGGCGACGCCCTGGCGGATGAAGTCGACCTTCACGATCGCGTCGTTCACGACGATGCCCACCAGGATCACCACCCCGATGAGGCTCATCGTGTTGAGCCCCTGGCCGGAGACCGCCAGCGCCAGGATCGCCCCGACCAGCGCCAGCGGCACCGCCATCAGGATGGTGAACGGATGGACGAAGGACTCGAACTGGGCGGCCAGGATCATGTAGACCAGCAGCACGGCCAGGCCGAAGGCGAACGCGAGGTCGCGGAACGAGCGCCGCATCTCCTCGTTCTCGCCGCCCACGTCGACGCGCACGTCGCGGGGCGGCGCCAGTTCGGCGAGCGCGCCCTCGATCGACGCGATCGCGTCGGCCAGCCCGCCCGCCGCCACGTCCGCGTACACGGTGACGACGCGCCCCTGGTCCTCGCGCCGGATCTCGGCCGGGCCCACCGTCTCGCGAACCTCGACCAGCTCCCTCACCGGGATGCCGTCGACGCGCAGCAGGTCCAGCGTCGCGGCGTCGTGGCGCAGCAAGTCGGGCAATCGCACCATGACGGCGATCTTGCGGTCGAAGTCCACGAACTCGGTCGCAAGGTCGCCCCGCATCGCCGACTCGATCGTCTCGGCGACCCGTCTCGGATCGACGTCGTAGCCGGCGGCCGCCTCGCGGTCGATCGAGACCTGGTACTGCGGCTGGCCCCGCTCCTGGCCGATGCGGACGTTGCGGATCTCGGACAGGTCGGCGAGCCGCCGCCGCACGGCCTCGGCGAAGCCGTACGCTTCGTCCAGGTCCTCGCCGCGCAGACGCACCGCCACGTCCGCCTCGCCGCCGCCCAGGATCCGGCCCAGCGCCGTCGCCTGTCCGGTCTCGAACGAGATCGCGCCCGCGGGGAACTCGCCCTCGACGTCGCCGAGGCGCGCAACGACCGTCTCGGTCGCGGCGTCGTCGCGCAAGCGCACCTGCAGCGCCGCCGTGTTCAGGCCCGACGCCTGGCCCTCGTCGCCCTTCGCCTGCACGTCCCGTCCGACGCGGCTGAAGACGGCCGCCACGTCGGCGTCCTCGACCAAGCGCCCCTCGATCGCTTCGGCGGCGTCGGCCGTCGCCGCCAGCTGCGTCCCCTCGCCCAGCTCGACGCGCACGTCGAACCCGCCCTGGTCCACGTTCGGAAGCAGGTCGCGGTCCAGCCCCGAGCCGAGCCACAGGACGCCCGCCAGCGTCGCGCCCGCGACGGCGAGCACCACGGCCCGGCGGTCGAGCGCCCGCTCGAGCACCCCGTGGTACCACGCGGCGAACGCGGCGAAGATTCGGTCGAAGGCGCGCAGCAGGGGCGAGAACGCCGTCGCCAGGATTCCCCCCGCGATCTCGATCCAGAACGCCGCGAGCTCGCGGGCCAGCGCCGCCAGGCCCGCCAGCGCGCGCAGCGGGAGTCGCAGCGCTCGGCGGACGCCCAGGGCGAGGCGCTCGCCCGCGCTCTCGGGCGCTCGAGGCGCGGGCGCGGCGCTCGCTTCCTGCGCCGCCTCGCGTCCGCCGGCGCCCTTGAAGTGGGCGGCCATGGTGGGCAGCAGCGTCAGCGCGACCAGCAGGCTCGCGAGCAGCGAGAACGCGACGGCCAGCGACAGCGCGCCGAAGAGCTCGCCCGCCACGCCCTGCACGTAGATGATCGGACCGAACACCGAGATCGTCGTCAGCGTCGACGCCGTGATCGCGCCCTGGACCTCCTCGGCGCCGCGCGCCGCCGCCTCGAGCGCGCCCATCCCCGCCTGGCGATGCCGGAAGATGTTCTCGAGCACGATGATCGAGTTGTCGACCAGCATGCCCACGCCGAGCGCGAGACCGCCCAGGCTCATGATGTTCAGCGACACGCCGAACGCCTCCATCAGCGCGAAGGTCCCGATCACGGAGATCGGGATCGCGAGCGCGATGGCGACCGGATAGCGCGGGTCGCGCAGGAAGAGGAACAGCACGGCGAACGCCAGCAGGCCGCCCAGGATCAGCGCCTGCACCACGTTGTCGATCGACTCGTCGATGAACGTCGCCTGGTTCGACGCGATCTCGGCCGTGAACTCCGGGTACTGGTCCCGCAACAGCTCGAGCGTCTCCTGGACGGCTTCCGACACGGCGACCGTGTTCGCGCCCGACTCCTTGAAGACCAGCAGGCCCACCGACTCCGATCCGTTGTAGCGCGCGATCGCCTCGCGCTCGGCGAACCCGTCCACGACCGTCGCGACGTCGCCCAGCCGCACCAGGCGGAAGCTCGCCTCGTCGCCCTCGCCCTCGCCCGGCGCGGACGCGGGCGCCCGGGCTCGAGCGCCCGCGCCGATCCGCTGCCGACCGACGACGACGGCCGCGATCTCGTCCACGCTCTGGAACTCGCCCAGCGTGCGCAGCGGGTACCGGTACCGGCCCCTGAGAATCGTCCCGCCCCGCGCCGAGTGGTTCGCCTGGTCGAGCGCTTGGGACACCTCGGCCAGCGTGATCCCGTTGGCTTCCATCCGCGCCGGATCGACGTCGACGTGGATCTCCCGGTCGAGCCCCCCGGTCACCGACGCCTGCGCGACGCCCTCGAGCTGCTCGAGGCGGCGCCGGAAGACGTCCTCGGCGATCTCCTTGTTCCTCAGCAGGTCGCCGCCGCCCGTCAGCGAGACCGTCAGGATCGGCTCGGCCTGCGGGTCGACGCGCAGGATCGTCGGCCTCGTCGCCGTCTCGGGCAGCCGGTCGCGGATGTTGTCCAGCCGCTCGCGCACGTTGAGCGCGGCGAAGTCCATGTCCGTGCCCCACGCGAAGCGCAGCGTCACCAGGCTCACGCCCTCCTGCGACAGCGACGAGACCTTCTCGACGCCCGGCACGGCGGCCGCCTGCTGCTCGACCGGCTCGGTCACCAGCCGCTCGATCTCGGCCGGCGCCACGTTCGCGTAGCCCGTGTGCACGACCAGCCTCGGAAAGCTCACGTCCGGCAGCAGGTCGATCGGCAGGCGCGCGAACGAGATGACGCCCAGCAGCACCACGGCCAGGACCAGCATCGCCACGGCGACGGGCCGTCTCGTCGACGTCCTCGGGATCGACACCGATCAGCGCTCCCCGAGGGGCTCGGCGCCCAGACCGGCCTCGCGTCCGACCACGCCGGCCGCTTCGTACAGGCCGACCAGCGCGACCGCGAACTCGTAGCTCTGGTCCAGGGCGTCGCGCTGCGCGAACGCCTCTTCCCGCACGGCGGCCCGCAGGTCCTCGATGCTCTTCGTCGCCAGGCGGTACTCCTCCTGCACGATCGCGAGGCGCGCCTCGGCGATCTCGAGTCGTCGCGAGCGTTCGCGCACCGTCGCCCACGCCGTCTCGAGGTCCACGTACCGCGTCCGCACCGTCTCCTCGAGCTCGAGCTCCGTCTGGCGCACCGTCTCGCCCTGGTTGCGAAGGTCGACCTCGGCCGCCGCGATCGCGCGCGTCGTGCGGAATTGGCGAAAGACCGGGATCGAGACGCTCAGCGACAGCGATCCCGCGAAGTCCGACGGATTCACGTCGAAGAGCGCGCTCCGCTCGGGGCCGTAGGAGCCCCGCCGCAGGCTCGAGCTCAGCGACAGCGACGGCCAGCGCGTCGCCCTCTGCACCCGGAGCGCCGACTGGCTCGCGGCCAGCGCCGCCTTCGCGGCGCCGACCTGCGGGCTCTCCCGCACGGCTTCGGCGACCAGGGCGTCGATGTCGAGCGTCGCCGGATCGAAGGGCTCCGGCGCGCTCGCCGCCACGTCGACGTCGGCGAGCGCCGGATCGCCGATGACGCGCCTCAGCGCGAGGAGCCCCTTGTCGAGCGCGCCCTGCGCCTGCGTCACGGCGGTGCGCTGCGTCGCCAGCTCGAGCTCGGTGGCCATCAGGTCGGACTGGCCGATGGACGCCAGCTCGAACCGCCGGCGCGCCACGTCGACGTCGCGCTCGCGCGCCGCCAGCAGCTCGATCTCGACGCGCAGCCTCGCCTTCTGGCGCTGCGCGATCAGGAACTGGCGCTGCACTTCGGCCAGAATCGCGTTCAGCTCCCGCTCGGCCGCCCAGCGGTCGGCGCTCGCCTGAGCCCGCGCGCGGCCCACCTCGTGGAACCGACCGCCGCCCTGCAGCAGGTCGATGCCCAGGCTCAGCGACTGGCTCGCGCTCGACGACGTCCGGATCGTCGGCTCGGCGTTGTCGATCACGTTGCCGAAGAAGTCGACCGCCGTCGCCTCGCGGCGAAAGCTCTGCCCCGTCCCGTAGCTCAAGCTCAGGCTGGGCAGAAACGCGCCCAGCGCCTCGCGCGCCTGCGGACCCGCCAGCTCGACCTGGTTCAGCGCTCGCCGGTACGCCGGGTTGTGGTCCGACGCCCGCAGGAGCGCCTCCTCGAGCGTCAGCACGACGACGCCCTCCGATCCGGCCGGGCCCTGCGCGACCGCCGGCGGGCCGAGCGGCGCCAAAGCCGCGACGGCGACGAGCGCCGCGAGCCGGAGTCGGCGCGCGGCCGCCGGCGCGCTCCGGCGCCCTCCCGAGGCGCCCGCGTCCCTCGGCCTCATCGCGTCGGCCTCCCGCCCGCTCGCTCCGGGTCGTCCACGAGCTCGACCGCCGCGTCGTGCGGCAGGTAGTAGTGGCCGTCGACCAGGACGACCTCGCCGGGCGCGACGATGTCCTCGTCGCCCTCGACCAGTTCGACCTGCAGTTCGTTCTCGAGGCCCGTCGTCACGTACCGCCACTTCGCCCGGCCGTCCTCGAGGACGAAGAGGTGCGTGCGCCGGTCGGCCGTCTCGAGGATCGCCGTTCGGGGCACCAGGATGCGGTCCGGGAACTGCTGGGCCTCGAGGTCGGCCTCGGCGTACATCCCCGGCAGGATCCGCCCGTCGGCGTTGTCCAGGTGGACCGTCACCCGCGCCGTGTTGGTCTCCGGGTCGACGACCGGGTTGATCGTCCGGATCGTCCCCTCGAAGGTCTCGCCCGGGAACGCCGTGAAGACGAGCGACGCGCTCCGGCCCTCCCGCAGGTGCACGACCTCCGTGCCCAGGACCTGCACCGACACCTTGATCGGATCGACGTCCACGATCGTGAGCAACTCGTCGCCCTCGCGCACGAACTGCCCGGGCACCACCCTCAGGTTGGCCACCCGTCCGCCGAAGGGCGCGCGCTGCGACGCCTTCTCGAGGTCCAGCACGGCGCGCCGGTGCGCGACGTCCGCCTCGTCGAGTCCGGCGATCGCCCGGGCGAGGCGGTCGCGCTGGGACCGCACCGCCTCGTCCTCGAGTTCGTCGTCGCCGATCACCCGCGTCCGGTAGTCGGCCTGCGCCTTCTCGAGCGCGGCTCGCCGCGCCGCGACCTCGAGCGCGTACTCCGTCGTGTCGATCGCCGCCACCAGCCGACCGCGCTCGACCCGCTGGTTCTCCCGCACCGGCACGCTCACGAGCGCCCCGTTCGCCCGAGCCGTCAGCTTCGCCTCGCGGATCGCCTCGGCCCGGCCCTTGGCCGTCACCGAGATCCACAGCGTGTCGCGCACGGCCGCGACGCCGGTCACCGGCTGCGGCAGCTCGGTGTTGAACTGCTCCTGGACCGACTGCACGACCTCCTCGGCCGCCTCCGACGTCTCCCCGCCGTCCTCGTCCGTCTCCTGGGGCTCGGGTCGCAACCGCCACCAGATCCCCCCGGCCATCGCCGCCAGAACGACCACGACGGTCAGCGCGCCCAGCGTGGATTTCGACCGTGCCATCGGCTGCTGTCCTCCCCGAATCGAAACGCTTCCCGACGCCCGGCGACCCCAGGACGCTCGCACGCCGCCGCGAGCCCCCGCCACCCGACGTTCGCTACCCCGGAGGGCTCAAGATGGTTCCGAGCCGGGCGCCGCGTCAAAGCGCGCGCCGGTCGGCGGCGCGGTCGCCGCGGCGCCCCGGTCCGGCTCGAAGACGAGCTCGGGCACGACCGCCTCCCATTCGTCGCACCGCGCGAAGTCCCGGTACTTGGGGTCCGAGGCTTCGCGGCTCCAGCGGACGACGGCGTACACCGCGGCCGAGCGGAGCTTCGCCGCGGCGGGCGGCTCGAAGGCCCGCGCCAGGCGACCCACGGCGCGCCCGGCGCCGTCGAGCAGCTCCCACCGGCCGGAACGATCGACGCGCGCGTCCAAAGGGTCTCCGACGTTCAGGGCGGCGACGGCCGCGTGCACGGGGTCGCGGGCCGGGCGGCGCCCGGCGAACCCGAGGTCGACTTCGCGAAGCCCGGGGCGCGCGTGGACGCGGTCGACGGCGTCGGTGCTGGGCGGCAGCTCGACGACGGTGCGGACGACGGTCGAGTCCGAGCGGGCGAGCTCGGCGGCGAAGCTCCTCGAGCCGTCGAGCAAGGCCAGCGCGAGGGTGCGACGCGCGCGCGTCATGGCGACGTAGTGCAGGCGGCGCGGAGCGTCCGCGTCCTCGCCGCGGCCGACGCGGGTCCAGCCGCCGTCCAGCACGACGACGTGGTCGAACTCGAGACCCTTGGCGCGGTGCGCGGTGAGCAGCAGCAATCCGCTCTGGCGACGGCGGGCGTCCCAGCCCCATTCGGCCAGCCAGTCGAGAAACGGCTGGGTCGGCGCGTCGCCGCCGCCGGACTCGAGCGCGTGCTCCCGGACGGCCTGGCGGAGCAGCTCGTGCCAGCGGTCCCGCGGGCGACCCTCGAGCCAGCCCTCGAGCGCGGGACCGTCGACGACCGCCGGGTCCAGGGCTCGCAGCCACGCGACGAAGGCCTGCGTCTCGCGCAGGCGCCAGAAGTTCGGGATCTCCTCGTTCGCCATCTGCACGGGCACGCCCACGGCCTCGCAGAGCGCCCGCACGGGCGCCAGCGTCCTCCACTCCCGAGCGATCGCGGCGCAGCGCGACCAGTCCCAGTCCGGCGCCAGTTCGGAGAGGCGGAGCAGCTCGGCCACGACGGCGCGCGCCTGGCTCGCGGCGTCGGCGCCCGCAGGCAGGATCTGCACCCTGCCCCGCGTCGCGGGGTCCAGCTTCGCCCACGCGCCCCCCTTGGGCTCCCTCCTGCGGGCGCGGTCGACGCGGATGGGTCGGTGGGCCTTCATGCGGCGGCGCGCGGGCTCGATCAGCGCGTTCGCGGCCGCCACGATGTGGCCCGACGAGCGGTAGTTGGCGGTCAGGTAGGCCGGCTTCGCGCCGTAGTCGGCCTGGAAGCGCCGAATGAACTCGACCGACGCGCCGTCGAAGGCGTAGATGTTCTGGTCGTCGTCGCCGACGGCGAAGAGCCGGAGCCTGCGCGTCTCGTCCTCGAGCGTCCTGCCGGCCAGCGCCGAGATCAGCGCGTACTGTTCGGGGCCCACGTCCTGGTATTCGTCGACCAGGATCCAGCGGAACCCCGCCAGCAGGCGCGCGCGGCGCTCGTCGGCGTCGGCGGGCGGCAGGTCGCGCCCCTCGAGCAGCGCGACGGCGCGCGTCACGACGCGGCGAAACGCCGCCTCGTCCGGCGGCTCCGTTCGGTCGGCGAAGCTCTCGCCCGCGAGCCGCATCGCGAGCGCGTGGCAGGTGAGCACGGTGACGCCGCGGGCGGCGTCGCCGACGAGCTCGAGCAGGCGGCGGCGGATCTCGGCCGCGGCGTGGCGGTTGTAGGCCAGCGCGACGATGCCGCGCGCGCTTTCGCGCTCGGCGAGGAGCAGCCAGGCGATTCGGTGCACGAGCACGCGCGTCTTGCCCGAGCCCGGACCGGCGAGCACGAGCGCGTTCGCCCGCCGGCGGCCGGCGGTCACGATCCGCTGCTGGTCCGGGTCTCCCAGGTCCTCGACGACGCGCTTCCACGACGCGGCCGTGGTCTGGCGACCGATCTCCTCGTCGCGCCCGGGCAGCCAGCGGGCCAGGAACTCGTCCTCCTCGAGCGCGAAGTAGTCCAGCGCCAGGCGCATGGCGTCGCTCATGGCTTCGAGCCCGCGCTCGGCGAATTCCTTCATGACGTGGACCTGCAGCGTCTGGCCCCGGTAGTGCAGCGACAGCGGCAAGTGGTCGGCCTTCGAGTATCCGCGTCGCTTGCGCCGCTCGAGACGGATCGTCATCGCCGGGCGGAACACCGCGAGACCCTTGTTCAGACGGACGACCTCCTGTTCGTGCAGCCACAGCAGCGCCCGGTTCAGCAGTTTCTCCGGACTCCTGACCTTGCCCGCCAGGACCAGGTCGGTGCGAAGCGCGTGCAGGAGGTCGCCGATCGTGGTCGCGGCCAGCAGGTCGGTCCCCCTGAGGCCCGGACGCAGGCGCCCGACCAGGTGCTCGAGCAGCCGGGCGGCCGCTTCCCTGCGCAGGCTCGCCGTCTCCTCGAGCGCGTCCCACTCGCGGTGCAGCGTGACGGCGACGGTCTCGGCGTCGCGCTTCTTCGCGCTCAGGCTGCCCGCGGCGCCGTCGGCCTCGCCGCGACCGTCGTAGCCTATGCCGCGCACGATGCGCAGCAGCCGCTCGGGCAGCGGGTCGGGCTCGCCCCGGTCGCGCAGGACCTGCGCGGCGACGCGCAGGCGCAGGAACGACCGGTCGCCCTTGCCGAGGTCGGGCGCCGACTCGCGCATGTGCGCGATCAGGGCCGTCTCGAGGGCGGCGGCCTGGGCGAGGCGCTTCCTCGAGCTCCGCTCGACGCCGGCGTGGACGAACGCCGTGAGCGCCGTGTCGTTGCTCGCGATCCCGAGCCGCTCGAGGTCGTACAGCGCGCTGCGCACGCCCTCCGGACCCAGGCCCGAGACGACCATCAGCTCGTCGGTGCTCAGCCCCCGGTCGGCGTCGGCGCCGATCAGCGCCTCGGCGACGCGGAGCAGGCGACGGCGGTACGCGTCGTCGATCTTCGCCTTGGCGAGCCGCCGCCCGGCCTCGGCCACCGAACTCACGCGCAGCGAGGACGGGAACACCTTGACGACGTTCTCCTCGCGCGTGAGCAGACGCGACTCCTCGAGCCACGCCACGGCGGTGCGCACGCGCGTGTCGTCGGTCGCGCGGTCGCGACCGAATTCCCGGTCTTCGTCCTGGATCAGAATCTCGCCCGCCGTCGCCACGACGTCGCGCTCGCGCCGCCGCCCGCCCCGGCGGTCCAGGGCGCGCAGCGCGCGCAGGATGGCGTGGATCTCGGCGCGTGCGAGCCGGGAGCGCGCCGACATGTCGAACTGGCGCTCGACGTCGTCGGTCGAGTAGAGCAGCACGCACCGGGCCGCCTCGCGGTCGCGACCCGCCCGGCCCGCCTCCTGCAGGTAGTTCTCGAGCGAGCCCGGCACGTCGGCGTGGACGACGAGCCGCACGTCCGGCTTGTCGATGCCCATGCCGAAGGCGTTGGTCGCGGCGATCACCCCGAGCTCGCCGCCGACGAAGCGCCGCTGGACGTCCTTCTTGGTCTCCGGCGGCACGCCCGCGTGGAAGTGGTCGGCGTCGACGCCCTTGAGGCGCAGGTACTCGGCGACCTCCTCGCTCTGCCGCCGCGTCGCGCAGTAGACGATGGCGCCGCCCGGAGCTCCGCGCGGCAGGTGGACGTCCAGCACGGAGTGGATGTCCGAGAACTTCGTCCCGCCGCCCGTCGGGATCACCTCGAAGGCCAGGTTCGAGCGCTCGGCGCCGCCGTTGAAGACCTCGAGTTCGACGCCCAGACGCTCGCGGAAGTGCCGCCGCACGTCCTCGACGACGTCGGGCTTCGCCGTCGCCGTCAGGCAGAGCACGGGCGGCACGGGCCCGTCGCCGGCCTTCTCGCGGACGAAGCGCCCGACGTAGCGGTAGTCGGGCCGGAAGTCGTGGCCCCAGCGCGACAGGCAGTGCGCCTCGTCCAGGACCCAGGACCCGATCTCGCGCTGATCCAGGGCGCGCCGGAGCGTGCTCGAGCGCAGCTGTTCCGGGGAGATCAGCAGGATGCCCGCGTCTCCCAGGCGAACGCGCTCGAGCGCTTCGGCGCGCTCCGGCATGGACAGCAGACCATTGACGGTGACGCAGCAGGCGACGCCCCGGCGCTCGAGTCCCGCCACCTGGTCGGCCATCAGCGCGACCAGGGGCGAGATGACGACCGTCAGGGCGCCCGTCTTGTCGTAGCGCGAGAGCGCGGGCAGCTGGTAGCAGAGCGACTTGCCGGCGCCGGTGGGCAGAATGGCGAACGCGTGCCGGCCGGCCATCGCCGCGCGCACGACGGCGCGCTGCATCGAGCCCCCGCGCCGGTCCCTGGGCTCGGGCCGGAACCCGGCGAACCCGAACCAGCGCTTCAGCTCGGCGTCCGGGTCGTGGCGCGCGCGGCACCAGGCGCACGTCAAGTCGTCGCAGGCCGCGTCCCTCAGGCGCCGGACGAGACGCCCGGCCTCGGGGAACTGGTGGCGCACCCACGGCGGCATGACCGAGTTCCCGCCCGCGACGCTCAGCCAGGCGAGCGCGTAGGCGAGCGGCCAGCCGCCTTGGGAGGCGTCCTCCATGACGCCGAGGGACGCAGACTACTTGGCCGTCATCCTATTGTAGTCATTGCCTTTACGAAAGCAACGGCGTGAGTTCCCGCTGTTCGATTCCCGCTGAATCGATCCTCAGGCGCCAACCCTGCATCGGCTCTCGAGCGCCTTCCTGAGTTGCATCTCGTTGGTGTGCTGGTAGCAACTGAGCACGGTCTTGGCGTCCCTCCAGCCGCCGAGCTCGCACAGCACCTTGAGCGGCAGGTCCATGAGGTCGGAAGCGAACTTCCGCCTCAGCGAGTGCCAGCCCCTGCGGGGCTTCGACTCGAGCTCGGCGAGCCTCTCGGCCTTCTGCCACCAAGCGCGCCATCGCCACGGAACCACCCACTCCGCAGGATTCCGCAGGGCGGGCAACACCGGCGCGTCCCCGGCGCCCGAGCGCTTCGCCAGAGCGTCCTCGAGAACGGACAGCGCGTCGGCGGTGACCGGCGTGGTGTGCTCGTGGCCCGTCTTGTCGTGCTCGGCCCTCCACAGGACGGCCCGACCGTCGAAGTCGACGTCGGACCACCGGAGCTTGCGGATGGCTCCGATGCGGTGTCCCGTCTCGTGCGCGAGCACGAGCGCGACCCGGAAGCGCCAGTCGACCTCCGCCGACACCCGGAGCAACGCTTGGTACTCCTCCTGGGTCAGCACGACCCGCGTCGGGTTCTTCTCCTTGGGCGTCCCGAGCCCCTTCAGCGGATTCGAGACGAGGAGCGGGCGACCCCGATCATCCTTCGACCTCACGGCCCAGTTGAGCACCGCGAGCAGGAACTTCAGATCGTCCGCGACGGTGCGGTCCGACACCGGCTTGCCGGTCGGCCCGACCTCGCCCGCCCTCCGCTCGCGAACGAACCGGTCCCAGTCCCTCCGGGAAAGGGTCTCGGGTTCGCGATCCCGTCCGAAGAGCCCGAGGAACATCTTGGCGGCGGCCCTGTCGTGCCACCGCCTCCGCTCGCTCTTCGTGGGCGTCACCTCCTCACCGTAGATGTCAAAAAGCGCGCCCAGCGTGAGCGGCTCGGGCTCGGCTTCGGCCTCGCCGTGCGTCTCCGGATCGACGAAGCCCGCGGCGAACTCGTCCGCGTACCGCTTCGCCCGAACCCAGTCGCGATGCCCCAGCGACCGGCTCCGCCTGCGTCCGTTCTCGCGCCACTCGATCTGGAACAGGCCGGTCTTGGGATCGGGGAAGACCCTGACCCGGTTCCGGCCCCATTCGCCGGCGCTGTATCCGCGCCGACCACGTTTCGTGCGTCCCATCGTTCGATGCCCTCTCGACGACGGACTGCACGATCTGCCTAGCTCGGAAGCTGGCGTCGCCGGGGTGTCCGCGCCAGTGTCGGACTCGGCCGTACGGTGTTCGGCGTCCCATCGTCGCGGAGAAGCGTCCGAGGCGGTCGAAAAGAGTAGCCGGTCTCCGTGGTGGACTCGACGAGCGGCGGAGCGCCTCGGCTCGGTCCCTGTTCGTGCTCCGGTTCGCGTCCCTCTTCACCTTCCGTTCGCCATCTACACGACAGGCGCGGGTCCGAGTCGGCCGGGCGCCCTTCTCGGTCCCTTCGGGGCGCGACGCGGGCCGGGGAACGTGGAGACGGTCACACCGGTTCAAGACGGACGTGCGCGCGATCCCACCTCCTTACGCAACCACACGCGCAATCCGGCCCCTGGGGTGACCTCGCTCGCTTCGAGTGGCCGCGTTTGCGCGACGACGAGGCCGACTCGTTTCCTGCATTCGCGGGCGGCGTCACCCTCTTCGTGCTGGGCTTCCTCGTCTACGTCGTGTTGTTGCCGGATTTCTTCGACAACGGCGCGATCAATCCCGAGCCGATCATGGGGCGGTGGTCCTGGGCCACTCCTTTCGGTGACGTTCCTCGTCGCCATCCTCGACCGGAAGGGGTCGGTAGCGCGAAGGAGGGCCTCCACGCGAGAGCGATGATCGGGGCCGTAACGAGCTTCGCGTTCGGTCTGGCGACGTACGGAACGATGGTTGGCATGACCACGATCACCACCCTCGTCGGCGACCATTGTGGTCCCTCTGGTCCTCTACGGAATCGGCAGCGCGGTGATCGGCCAGAGACGCGCCGAAGCCTGACGCGGGGTCCAGCGCGAAAATCCCTGCGGGGTGCGCGCGCCGACCGTCCGAGTGCCGCCGCCAGCCGTCATCTTCGTCCCCTGGCTCACCCTCGAGCTTGCATACCGTAGCCGAACCTGTATCTTGTCCCATGTGTCACGTGACTCCACCACCCTCCCATGAGGCTTCGTGAGCAGAAAATTCTTGACGATTACCCTCGCGGGCTACATCTACCGTCCTCGTGCTCGGATACCTCGTCTACGGCGTGTTGCTAGCGATCAATCACGAGAGGATGGGAACCAGAACGTGGCGTCGTTGGAGAAGTCGATTCGCACGGCGGTGCGGTGTGCAGTCCATGAATGAACTCTTCTGTACTCGACCAACTTGGAGACGCCCTCTACAACGCACTCCGGCCCCCCTCCTCCCCCTCCCTTCAGCTCGCCGTCCGCGTAGTCAGACATGGGTAACGCCATCGAGGTGTCACTCAGTTCTTTGCACCACCCTTCCTCCCGTGCGCCCGACAACACCTCGGCCTATGCTCTCCGGGCTGATCGACGCGGCACGTCATGAGCTATGCTCTCAAGGAAGTGGAATCGAGCCAGCCGGTTTGGCCCTCGCCCCGCATCGACCCTTTGATCATCGCCATGGCTCGAAATACCGCATTTACTGGTTAGTGCTACCTTTTAAATTAAAACCACAAAGGAAAATATGACCGTCAAACTACCCTCTCGCGGATTGATATTCTGGCCCGTCGAAAACGGCGACAGCACAACAGTTGTCGTCGATTCCGACATCCACCTCCAAATAGATTTGAATCACCTCGAAAAGGCCGATGAAGATAACGACACGGCTTGGGCCGTCGCCGATGAATTGGCCGAACTTCTGCCCAAGATTCCGAATGGTCGTCCCTATTTGTCCGCGTTCGCTCTCACGCACCCAGATCAGGATCACTGCCGAGGATTCGAGAAACTGCTCGAGGATATTGACATAGGAGAATTGTGGTTTACACCTCGCATATTTCATGAGTACACCAAGGACTTGTCCAACGATGCCGGAGTTTTCAAAAAGGAGGCTGAGCGTCGTATCAAAAGAACTATCGAAGCGAACGGTGGTGATCCCGGTGCCGGCAACCGGGTGCGCATCTTCGGCCATTCCGAGACGCTGGAGGGGAGCGACTTCAAGAATTTTCCCCAAGATCGTTTAACGATTCCAGGGAAGAACAAGCTCACGATGATCGACAATAAAAATGTGTCGGATGTTCTCCATATAGCTGTACACGCGCCATTCAAAGACGACGACGTAGGAGATCGCAACGATACTAGCCTTGGCATGCAACTGACACTGTGCCGAAAAGGCACGGAACTTCGGGTGTTGCTTTTTGGCGACCTGTCGTATCCCATCGTGAGTCGTATCTTCGACATCGGTGACCCTGACGAGGTCGCTTGGAACGTGTTGTTGGCACCTCATCACTGTTCCAAAGCGGTGATGTACTGGAAAAACGAAGGCGAGGACAACGAAAAGTTGAAACAAGATATCGTCAGTTCAACCCGCCTTATTCATGAGCGCTTGGCGGGGGGTTGAGTTGATGCGGTAAGCGTCTTATCTTTCAGCGGGTTAATATTCAGTCTCCCGCTGACCGGGCCGACCGGCCAGGGTGAACCGTGAACCTTTCACTTTTCTTCAACCGATCCCTCAAGCTCAAGTCCGAACCCCTCGAGATCACCGCCGACGCCGGCGCCGTCGCAGTCCGCGAGATCCTCGAACGCAGCGGCGTCGTCGAACGCATCGCCGCCCGCATCGAGGACCCCCGCCAGCCTGGCAAGATCACGCACTCGATGCAGGAGTGCCTGCGCACGCTGTTCGTGCTCGCCGCTCAGGGACGCCCCGACCACAACGACGCCGACGCGTACCGCAACGATCCCGCCTTCGCGCTCGCCGTGTGCGACCGCAAGGGCACGGCCGCCGCCGACCACTCGCTGCCGTCGCAGCCCACGCTGTCGCGCATCGTGGCGCTGTTGAGTTCGGAGGAGAACCGCAAGATCCTTCGCGAGGAGCTCGCCAGGTTCGTGAAGTGGAGGTTCCGAGCCATCGGCGGCGGTCGGCTGCACCGACGGCTGACCGTCGATGTCGACGGCCTTCCCATCGACGTTCACGGGAAGCAGCCGGGCGCCGCGTGGAACGGGTACTATAACCGCAAGGTCTACCAGCCCATCGTGGCGTCGGTGGGGGACACGGGGGACATGCTCGACGCGCGTCTCCGCAACGGCCAGGTCCACGCCGCCGACGGCGCCCTCGGGTTCATCGCCGACGTCGTGGAGCGCGTGCGCGGCGAGCTTGCCGAAGAGATCGATGTGCGCCTCGACGCCGGCTTTCCGAGCGAGGGTCTGCTCGCGGGGCTCGAGGCGAAGGGGACGGGCTACGTCTGCCGGATTCGCAACAACAGCGTGTTGAAGGATTTGGCCGAAGACGTGACCGACGGCTTCATGGCGCTGGGCCCGTCCAAGGACGGCGCGCCGCGAGAGATGGTCTTCGAGGAGCGGTACCAGGCGGGATCGTGGTCTCGTCCGCGACGCTTGCTCCAAGTGGTGGTCGAGCGGGTGGGCGAGCTGCTCCCGTCCGTGTTCAACCTCGTGACCTCGATCAAGGAAGAGGAGATGTCGGGACGCGAGGTGCTGGAGCTGTACAGGCGGCGCGGGAAGGCCGAGGCGCACATGGGCGAACTGGTGAACGAGGTGCGGCCGGCGCTGTCGTCGTCGCCGCGGCCGAAGAGGCGCTACCGCGGTCGGAAGGTCGAGGCTGGGGAGAGCGTGGACGCGTTCGCGTGCAACGACGTTCGCCTGTTGATCTCGACGATGGGGTACCAGATCGTGCACGCGCTGCGCACGCTGATGGAGAAGGCGACGGGCGTCGGGTGGAGCCTGAAGCGACTGCTGGATCGGGCGCTGCGGACGGCGGCGCGCTTCACGGTGTCGGGGCGGCGGATCACGATGACCGCGTCGGAGGCGTCGTCGCACTGGTGGACGCTGACGCAGCGACTCCGAAGGTTGCCCGAGCCGGTGTTCTGACCCCGCTGCGGGGCGGGGCGAAGCGGAAGCGAGCGGTTTGGGGCGGGAGTGCGTCCGTATGCCTGCGTTCGGGTGCGAACGGATCCAGATGGGCGCCCGAGACTATTGCCAAATACGCTGATCGTTGGCTATATAACGTCCCGCGAACCTTCAGACGGCCGAAACCGGTCGGAAACAGGGCTGCCGACAAGCTTTCTGTTCGTTCATGAATAAGGCGGGTTCAATGGAAAAAGCCTCGCTGACTCCCAACGCCATAATATCCAGTTCGAAAACTATCCCTTCGTCCAACAAGACAGGAGACAACCCGCCCCACGCCAAAGCCAAGACACAATACGAGACCATTACAGAATCTTTTCTCTGCACGATGGATCAAGATAAGCCGATCATAGTTCAACTAGAAGACAAGGGAATCACGTTCGTTGGGAGTGCGACGCCTGCCGTGACGGCTTCACAGGCAGCAGACAAGGCACGGGGTTCGTACAAACCACCTCAATCGAGTCACACTTACGGATGATGAATCGCGCCTATGGTCTTGCAAAGGAGCAACTAGAGGACATTGCAGCCGCGTCCGATGGCACTGTTCAGATTGAATCTGCGTCTCCATGTAAAAGCCAATTCGAGATTAGCATTGGATTTGATGGCCACGCGCGCGTCGAAGGCGGGCTGCCGGTACGCGCTCGAGAGATATTTCAGCTAGTCGTTCCACATGCGTTTCCCTACGTGCATCCTCGAGTATGCACTCGTCATCGTCGCTTCGTCGGCTTTCCCCATGTTCAGTGGGGTCATGTTCTTTGTCTCTATGCGAGTGCAACCGACTGGCGTCCAGAAGACGGTATGTTCGGCTTGATTAGCCAAATCGACAAGTGGATTCGCGACGCCGCACGTAACCTTCTTGACCCCGACGACGCGCCCCTTCATCCCCCCGTCGTATATCCCATAAACTGTCGGTTAGTGATTCCGAAAATTGATACCCCGCAGGTGGCCCACTCACCTTGGGTTGGATTCGCAAAACTTCGCCTCCGAAATGATCGAACTGAAATCGTTGGTTGGACGCAACAACCTTGTGATAACACTGACAATCATGCTTTGGCGATACTGCTTCACAAACCGTTTCCGTTCGAGTATCCAAAAACCGTCAACGATCTTTTTAGTGAATTAAAGACTCAAGGCATTGAATATGGATCCTTGATGTTGTGTCTCGCCTCGCTGGCGAACAAGAGTAGTTCAGGTACGTCGTTAACGGTGGTTATCGGCACTCCCATGCGTCGCATTGAGTCCGGCGGCCCCTTCATTCAGCACCTCGCTGTCTGGGAGATATCGGAACTTGATAAAAGTAAGATCGCTACTTTAGATTTCCCTCAAGTTGCCGAAAACGCGATCTTGCAGAAATCTGCAATGGAAACGGCCGTCAAATGGGCCATGTCGGCCAAGGTAGATTGGTGCCGTGTCTACGAAATGCGGCCTGAAGTTACGCGACGTCGTGACCACCGCTCTTCCATGGCGTGGTTCCACGGTAGGCGGGTGGCTATTTGGGGATGCGGTGCTATTGGAACACATGTGGCAGAGTCTGTGGTTCGCGCTGGTGTAGCGTTTTTTCACCTCGTAGATAATGGGATAGTAAATCCTGGAATTCTGGTGCGACAATGCTTCGATGATGCAGATATTGGAAAATGGAAAGTTGACGCACTTTCGGAACGATTAAAGCGCATCAATCCCGATATCAGTGTCGAGACTTCGGTCAGAAACCTGAACGAGTGCTTGAATGATAGTAATATTCTTGAAACACACGGCATCGACCTAGTGATCGATTGTACTGCTTCACCCGCCGTCCAAATGACACTCGAGCAGAGACTCCGCAAGACGAATTCGCGTCCTCCAATCGCCGCTTTGGCCATCGACAGAAACGCATCTACGGGAATGGTCACCATTTCGAGACCAAACCATAGTGGAGGAACTCTCGATATCGTCCGAAAACTCAAGCTTCAAGCCTGTCGGGATGATAAGCTCACTAAAATACTCGATGGCTTTTGGCCAGCGTTCGGACTGAAAGAGCCTTTTTATCCAGAACCTGGGTGCTCGGAAGCCACTTTTGTCGGATCGCATGCTGATCTTGCAAGCCTTTCAGCACGAATGCTGAACGCTGTTGCCCGAAGTTTGTCAAAACCAGATGAACACACGGCACTTGGATGGTTCATTGAGGAATCAGGTCCAATACACGATTTCGCATGGCGCCCAGACTACAGCACTGAAGATCAGAGCGCACGATACACTGTTAAGGTGTCGCGTAAAGCCGTCAGAGAAATGCGAGCGTGGACGATGCGGTCTGCCCGTGTATCCAGTCCATCAGTTGAGACAGGAGGATTGATATTTGGCGAAATCAATGATGCGGCATCGGTGGTGTGGATTACCGATGTCGATGGACCTCCACCAGACAGCAACGCGTCCGACGGTCATTTCACCTGTGGTATCCAAGAAACGATTGAATCCACCGAAACAAGACACCGACGCTATCGTGGATCTATGGAGTGCCTTGGCAGCTGGCACACCCACCCTACGACCGCCCCGAAACCAAGCTCGACAGATTTGGCCGCCGTTAATCGGATCTTTAAGGGAACAAACGCATCTCGGCGAACACTTGTACTGCTGATCCTCTCTGGAAAAATGAATGGCACTCCTCGTCTCGGAGTACATTTGTTCCGAACTGACCTTCAACGCCCACGTGTTCGCATCGCTAGGGACGTCTCTGAGGCGATCTCCATTGAGCTAGAGCCAGTTGGATCACGAAATGTTGGACTTTCTCTTTCTGGCGGTGGGTGTCGAGCTATCGCTTTCCACCTTGGGTGCTTTCGCGCTCTTTACGATCTTGGATTGCTAGATCGACTTCAAGTTATATCAAGTGTTTCTGGAGGGTCTGTCATTGCAGCGATGTACGCCTATTCGGACGAGTCCTTTTTCGATTTCGATGGCCGAGTGGTCGAGTTGTTGCGTCGAGGGCTTTTCCGGGATATTGTGCGGGAGACTCTAAAGCCGAGAGCCATCTGGAACGCCGTGCGGACCCAGGGCATGCGGAATGCGATCTTCTGTATTCGATCATTTTGCCTAGCGCTTAGTTCTAATTTCAAAGTGCATACCGAACCTCATCGCTATAGAGTCCCTCCGATTCGCGCGCATAGCCGAAGCGAGGCGTTCCGTGCGGTTTTAAGAAATCAGCTGTTCGGGGACGTTGTGATGAGAGATGTAGCCCGAGAATCTCTGGATGTGGTTATCAACGCCACCGAGCTCCGTACAGGCTCGGCGTTCCGGTTTGGGAGTAGACATAGCGGGTGCTGGCGTTTCGGAGATATTCCACAAGACAGAGCTTTTGTTGCAGATGCGGTTTCGGCATCAGCAGCGTTTCCGGTTTTTCTCCCAGCGTTGGATCGAGAATACTGTTTTATGAATGGCAAAACTACCACAGACACAACGCGAGTTCTTCTTTCCGATGGTGGCATCTTCGATAACCTTGGAGTGTCTCCGATGGAGCCGGGTCGAAGGGCCTCGATCAGCACCAACGTTTTTAAGCCAGATTATATTATCTGTTGCGATGCGGGTACTGGTCTCTTCGACAAGAGAAGCTATTCTACATATTGGCCGAGCCGGATGTGCCGGTCATTCATGACTGTGCATCGAAAGGCACAAGACGCCACCCGGGCGCGATTGCATCAATTTGCGGATTCCGGGACCATTTCTGGATTCGTTCTCTCCTACCTTGGGCAGAGAGATCGCAAGTTGCCGCGAATTCCACCAGGACTCCCTAGCCGCCTCGATGTCCGAAAATACCCGACAAATTTCGCGGCAATGACCAGCCCCAATATTGATAAAATTGCGCTCCGTGGAGAACTGCTTACGAGATTTCTTGTCTCATATTACTTAGGCGACTTGTAAGCGCACATATTTACGGCTCAGGTGCAAGCCCTGCGACGGTTGTCGAGCACCTTCCGGAGTTGCGTCTCGCTGGTCTGCTGGTAGCAACGAAGTGCGGTGTGCGCGTTTCTCCAGCCGCCGAGTTCGCAGAGCACCTTGAGCGGCAGGTTCATGAGATCGGAGGCGAACTTCCGCCTCAGGGAGTGCCAGCCCCTGCGGGGCTTCGGCTCGAGCTCGGCGAGCCTCTCGGCCTTCTGCCACCAAGCGCGCCATCGCCACGGAACCACCCACTCCGCGCAGGAAGGAGACGCAGGGGTCGACGGAGTGCGGGATCGAGTCCGGCCGGGGCTCCTCAGTCGAGGAGCGGCCGGAGGGGGCCGGGACGGTCGAGCTCGCGACCGTGCGGCAGCCGAATAGGCGACTTCGACGCGACCCCATCGGCCGGTAGCCGCTCGGCCGATGGGGTCGCGGCCTCCTCCGAGCTTCGGTCGACCCACTCGCCCATGCCGATACGTCGCAGGTTCAGGTGGTAGGCGCTCGGGCAGGGCCTGAATTGACGGCACTTCGGAGGTTCGTTCCGTCCGATACGTCGCGGGACGGTTGTGCGACTTCCGGCATCCGATTCTCGCTGAACCGACCTCGGGTGCGAGCTCTGCGCCGGTCGTCGAGCGCCTCCCGGAGTTGCCTCTGGTTGGCTCGCTGGTAGCACTGGAGCACGGTCTTGGCGTCCCTCCAGCCGCCGAGCTCGCAGAGCACCTTGAGCGGCAGTTCCATGAGATCGGAGGCGAACTTCCGCCTCAGCGAGTGCCAGCCCCTGCGGGGCTTCGGCTCGAGCCCTGCGAGCTTCTCGGCCTTCTGCCACCAAGCGCGCGTCCTCCACGAATCCACCCATTCCTCAGGGCTCCGCAGGGAGGGCAACAGAGGCGCGTCCCCGGCGCCCGAGCGCTTCGCCAGAGCGTCCTCGAGAACGGACAGCGCTTCGGCGGTGACGGGCGTGGTGTGCTCGTGGCCCGTCTTGTCGTGCTCGGCCCTCCACAGGACGGTACGACCGTCGAAGTCGACGTCGGACCACCGAAGCTTGCGGATGGCCCCGATGCGATGTCCCGTCTCGTGCGCGAGCACGAGCGCGACCCGGAAGCGCCAGTCGACCTGCGCCGACACCCGGAGTAACGCTTGGTACTCCTCCTCGGCCAGCACGACTCGCGTCGGATTCTTCTCCTTGGGCGTCCCGAGCCCCTTCAGCGGGTTCGAGACGAGAAGCGGGCGCCCCCGCGCGTCCTTCGACTTCACGGCCCAGTTGAGCACGGCGAGCAGGAACTTCAGATCGTCCGCGACGGTGCGGTCCGACACCGGCTTGCCGGTCGGCCCGATCCCGCCCGCCCTGCGCTCGCGGATAAACCAGTCCCAGTCCCGCCGAGAGAGGGTCTCCGGTTCGCGATCCCGTCCGAAGAGTCCGAGGAACGTCTTGGCGGCCGCCCGGTCGTGGCACCGCCTCCGCTCGCTCTTCGTGGGCGTCACCTCCTCACCGTAGATGTCAAAAAGCGTTCCCAGCGTGAGCGGCTCGGGCTCGGCTTCGGCCTTGGCGCGCGTCTCCGGCCCGACGAAACCGGCGGCGAACTCGTCCGCCTGCCGCTTCGCCCGAACCCAGTCGCGATGCCCCAGCGACTGGCTCAGCCTGCGCCCGTTCTCGCGCCACTCGACCTGGAACCGGCCGGTCTTGGGATCGGGGAAGACCCGGACCCGGTTCCGGCCCCATTCGCCGGCGCTGTATCCGCGCCGACCTCGACGCGCGCGTTCCGTCACTCGATTCCCTTCTCGACGATGGACCGCACGAGCTGCCTGTTCGTGAGCCGGCGTCGTCGGGGCGTCCGCGCCAGGCGCGGCTCGGCGGTCGCCTTCCGGGGCAGGTGTCGACGCGCGATCTTGGGCGCGCCGGGCCGTCCGGCGTTCGGGAGCTTGCCGCTGCGGACCAAGCGTCCGAGGTGGTCGGCGGAGTAGCCGCTCTCCTTGGCGGCCTCGACGAGCGACAGGCCGGTCTCGTCGCGCTCCCGGAGCGTCGTTTCGAGTTCGTCGGCGCAGCGTTCGAGCGCGACGGCGGGGGCGTCGCTCCCGTAGCGGCGGAGCGCCTTGGCCCGACTCCGCCAGACGGCGGGCAGGCCCTCGGCGGATGCGCGATCCGTCGCCGATCCGGTCCTCGAGCTCAAGGCCAGTCGCCCTCGGCGTCCCTGCGGAGCGCGTCGGCGAGTTCGGGATCGACTTCGCCGCGGCGGATCGAGCGTTCGACGAGATCGACGCGGCGTCCGAGGTCGGCGAGTCCGGCGGCGCGCGCGACGGCGTAGACGGCGGCGGCGAAGGCGGTGAGCGCCAGGGTCAGGTGCAGCGCGAGCGGCACGCCGTGGCGGGCGACGATGGCCGTCCAGTGCGGCGCGAGGTAGTCGAGGCGGGATCCGCCGATCAGCAGCGCCGACCCGGCGACGGCGGCAGTGAGCCCCGCGCTGATCCTCCAAGGTTGCATGTGGGGACCTCCGCAGGGTTCAGAGTTCGAGCGCGGCGGGATTGCGGTCGACGGGTCCCTTGAGCCAGGAGCCGCCTTCGCTGCCGCCGAGCTTCAGCCCGAGCGAGCGGATGCGCCGCTCGGCGACGGGGCCGTTGGCGTGCAGGGCGAACCCTGCGGCGGCCTTGGCCCGGATGGCGGCTTCGCGGTAGTTGCCGGAGACGACCTCGACGTTGACCCGACCGACGCGTCCGTCGGCGTCGGCGTATTCGATCTGCGCGTCCGGGTGGAGCACGCGTCCGTCGGCGTCGACGGGCAGGCCGAGTTCGCGGGCGACGCGGAGCCGTTCGGCGTCGGCGGCCCGCTTGCCGCGCTTGCGTCGCGCGGTCTCGCTGGCGCGCGCGACGGTGCCCTTGAGTTCGGAGTCGAGGCGGACGCGCCGGACGGTGGCGCTCTGCTCATGCAGGCGTCGGCGTTCGCGCACGCAGGCGCGGTAGACGGCGGTGTCGTGGGCGGCTTCGGAGGGGCGGCCGCGCGCGGGCCGGACCCTCTGTCGCGGACCCATCGCGCGCACGGCGTCGAGCTTGCGGACCTCGGCGACGCCCCTGCGGGTGAGCCTGACGACCTTGAACGGGTTGCCCCTGGGTCCGACGGCGGTGGTTTCGGAGACGACGCCCTCCCGGACCCAGGCGTTGACGGCGCGCCGGGTCGTGTAGGGATGGCCGCCGAAGTGGGCGTCGGCGAGATCGCGGAACGAGACGGTTCCGTGGACGCCGACGTCGGCGAGCGCGCCGGCGCAGCGCTCGGGGAAGGAGACGGACCCGCGCTCCCGGTTCGCGGCGTATTCTCGGCGATGGCCGTCCCGCATGCGTTTGCCGTTGCGGCTGCGTGGCGCGGCGGGGCGCGGGTCCGCCTCGATCCGTCGGTCGATCATTCTCCTTGGGGGCGTGTCTCCTTCGTCGCGTCAGCGACTCGGGCCGATCTCGCGCTCGGGGACCGGGATGCGCGCTGCGGGCGCGACGATCCGCCGGGGTCCCGGCGCGGGCATGGGCATGGGCATGGGCGCTCGGGACGCGGCGACGGGTTCGCGCTCGGCCGCGCGTTCGCGGTGTCGGACGAGCACGAAGTCGGAGATCCTCTGCGCGTCGGCGGCGGCGCGCCGGATCTCGCACGGGTCGTCCTCGAGGACCTGGATCCAGCCCTCGACGTACGCGGCGCCCCGGCTCGGGTCGTGGCCGACGCCGACGCGCTCGCCGGTCATCATGGCGCCGATCTCCGCACGCAGCTCCTCGCGCGCGTAGTCGGGCGACCCGAACCCGTTCTCGATCCCCTGGACGAGCGTGTCGCGGTTCATGCGGTCCGGGTGGCCGGTGCTGTGGCCGAGTTCGTGGAGCGCCGTCTGGTAGTAGTGGTTGGCGGAGGGGAACTGTCCGCGCCGGGGCAGCACGATCTCGTCGCGCTCGATGTCGTAGCAGGCGCGGTCGCCAGCGACGTGGCGGACGCTCGCGGCGCCGTCGTCGAGCACCCGCTCGGCCTCCCGGTGGGTCTTCCAGAGCGGTTGGGTCGGAGCGTTCGAACGCTCGGGCAGACCGTCGGCTTGTGCGGCGTTGAAGACGGTGTACTGGCGGATGTGGGGGACGGCGAGCTTCTCGTGGCGGTAGACGCGCTTGCCCTCGGTGTCCCTGCGGGGACGGCCGCGCTCGTCGGTGACGGCGATCCTGCGCCTGTCCTGGAACGAGAGGATGCGGGTCCCGCGTTCGCCCTTCCGGACCTGTCCGCCCCGAGCCTGGATCTGGCGGTAGGTGCCCCAGCGCACGTCGTCGTAGCCGCGCTCCTGCTGGACGGCTGCGAGGTGCAGGCTGTTGCCGCCCCGGTAGGCGCGGCCGGTGTCGACGTTCGTGGGCAGTACGCGTTCGCCCGGCGCCCAGGGCTTCTGCCAGGGCGCGGTGCCTTCGCGGATCTGGGCGACGATCGCGTCGGCGAACTTGCGGTGGTACTCGTCCGACTTCATCGCTCGTCCGCCTCGACGTGCGGGTCGTCCGCGGCGCGGCGGATCTCGTCCTCGGTCCCGACGTCCTCGGGGAAGAGGCCGTACTCCTCGGCCAAGCGGGCGGGGACCTCGAGCGTCTCGCCGCCGTCGCGCGCGAGTTCGCGGTCGAAGTCGCCGAGCGTGCGGACGCGGACGATCCGGTCGTCGGTCATGCGTTCACCTCCTCGGGTGCGTGGGCTTGCGTCTCCTCTCCGTCCGCCGTCGCCCGAACCGACACCGGCGCGGCGATCCAACGGCCTGCGGCCGCGTCGTGGCCGCGCACCTCGAGCGCTTCCTCGACGAACCGGCGCCCGTCGCGGCGGGTCGTGTGGAGCACGAGCGCGACGGCGTCGACGACGCTGCGGCAGGTGACCTCCCAAGGCAGCGCGTCGCCGGCCTGCATCGCGCAGCTCGCGAGCCGCGAGAGCGCGGAGCGCGCGTCGTTGGCGTGCACGGTCGTGAGCGAGCCGCCGTGACCGGTGTTGAGCGCCTGCAGCAGGTCGGCGGCCTCGGCGCCGCGCACCTCGCCGACGACGATGCGGTCGGGCCGATGACGGAGCGCGTGGCGCACCAGGTCGCGGATCGAAACGGACGCCTCGGCGCCGGCCTCGAGCCTGACGCAGTTGGCGCGTCCGATCGCGAGCTCGAGCGTGTCCTCGATCGCGACGATCCGCGCGTCGGCGGGCAGCAGTTCGACCAGCGCGCCCAACAGCGTCGTCTTGCCCGAGCCCGTGCCCCCGGAGACCAGCACGTTGCGGCCCGCCGCCAGGGTGGTCCGGGCGGCCTCGAGCGCCGCGACGGGCAGCGAGCCCATGCGGACCAGATCGTCGGCGGAGAACGCGCGGCCCCCGAACCGGCGGATGGTGATGGCGACCTCGGGCGCGGCGGGCGGGGTGCAGATCGCGACCCGCGATCCGTCGCCGAGCCGGGCGTCGAGCACCGGACTGGCGGCGGGATCGAGCCCGAGCGGGCGGGCGATGTGGATCGCGGCACGATGCAGCCACGCGGCGGTGAGCCCGGGCGCCTCGTGGGGCTCGAGCCGACCCCGGCGCTCGACCCAGACGTTGCCGGGTCCGTTGATCATGATCTCGGAGACCTCGGGGTCCTCGAGCGGTCCCTCGAGGCCCGGGAGGAACGGCTTCAGATGCCCGACGTCGCTCGCGCGCCTCATATCCGGCCCTCGAGGCGGAGCCGCCAGTAGCCGACGTCGCGCGGCAGGTAGTGCGGCTTGAGGTAGACGCGGCGTGCGGCGAGGGAGTTCACGCCGTCGTAGGGCAGGCAGATGGCTTGGTGGTTGGCGAGGAGACCGAACTCGCGCGGCGCGAACACGGGCTCGCGCGCCTGGCGGAACGACTTGCTGGCGCCGATGGAGCCGCGACCGCCGCCGGCGCGTCCGGAGAGCAGCGAGAACTCGGGCCTGCCGGTGGTCTCGGTGAAGGTGTGGGAGGCGCGGGTCCTCATGACGCTGCCGCACATCTCGGACGCGATCCGGGCGGACGCCTCGTCGGAGAGCGCGAGGAAGATGCGCGTGCGGAGCGTCTGCACGAGCGTGCGCCACGCCTCGCCGGAGGGGAGCGCGGAGCGCAGCGACGAGATCGACTGGGTGGCGACGATGGGGACGCAGCGGCACTGGCGGGTGAGCGCGAACGCCTTCTCGTCGCCCGCAGGGTCGTCCTGGCCGACGGTTGCGAACGCTTGGTACTCGTCGCAGACGAAGACGGCGGGCCGCATGTAGCGGTCGGGCCGGCGCGCGGCCTCGGCCGGACGCCGGAGCAGCGCCTGCATCCATGCGTTCTTGAGCAGCACGCCGACGGCGCGGGCGAGCGCGGGGTTCGCGCCGGCGGGCATGTTCAGCGCGAGGACCTTGCCCTCGTCGATCAGCCGCGCGAGCGGCGGCAGCCGCCGACGCAGCCCCGGCAGCGCCTGCGCGTCGTCGACGTCGTCCTCCGCGCTGGCGCTCTCCGCATGTTCCGGTGGGCGAGCGCGCGGCGGCGGCGGGCAGAACACGCCGGCGACGTCGGGCTGGTCGAAGAGCGAGAGGAAGACGCTGATTCCCTCGACGATCGAGGTGCGGAGCTTCGCGTCGAGCGCCGACCAGTCGAGCAGGTACCAACGCTCGACGGCCTCGACCCGTTCGCGAAGTTCGGCGCCCGCGCCGTCCCCGGCCGCCTCGACCGTGTGGGCGACCTCGAGCTCGGCGAGCCGCTCCCGGAGCCCCGAGTCGAGCCGGCAGGCCGAAGTCCCGGTGTCGGGCAGCGCCTCCCAGGCCCAGTCGGCGAGCGCCTCGCGGTGCGCGGCGAGGTCCCGGTTGCCGACGACGGCGCGCACGGGGCACGCACGGTCGGCGAGCGCGCGCGCCCCGGCGATCCTCGAGGCGAGCAACTCGGGGTCCACGGTGCAGCGGTAGACGTCGCGAAGCGTGACCCAACCCCCCGGCAAGAGCCGGAACAGTTCGATGATCCAGCGTACGAGATTCGTATAGGCTTGCTGCCAGAACGGTTCTCGGCTCTTGCCGAAGAGCTGGTTGATCAGCGACGCGACGCCGTAGGCGAGCGAGTAGGAATCGAGGAGCGGGTCGTCGAGCGGGTTCCACTGCCAGGATCCGCCGAGCCCGATTTCGAGGTAGTCGTCGCCGCGCCCGGCGTCCTCGAGGATGCCACGCACTTGGTGGCAGAAGTCGCCCTTGACCTCGAGCACGAGCGCGCCCGCGCGACGACGGGCGTCGTCGGCTTGCCAGGAGAGCAGCTGGCGGGCGAACGGGTACATGCAGGCGGTGGTCTTGCCGGTCCCGACGGCGCCGACGACGAGGACGCCGGTGTAGAGCCCCTTCTCGGGGACGACGAGCCAGGAGGGTCGGTCGCTCTCGCGGGGCTCGGTCGGATGGTGGACCTCGCCGATCACGAGCGACGGCGCGTCGTCGCGGGACGAGGCGGGCCATTCGGGCAGCCGGCCGCGTCGGCGCGGGCGCGCGAGCGGCTGGAACCACACGCGCCAGACGGAGACGACGACCGATCCGGCGAGCGCGACGGCGACGGCGGGCCACGCGTGGTGCCAGACGCGGAGCGCGGTGTGCAGGGCGGGGTCGTGGCGGGCGATCAGGTCGAGGTACGGGTTCGCGCCGGCGCCGGGGAACGGCGCGTGGAGCGCTTGGGCGCCCGCAGCTCCGACCGCAGCCCCGACGATGGCCAGCGTGTCGGCCTTCATCGGCTGGGACCCCTTCCCGGAGGGATCGATGGCTGCAAGCGACCCCGTGCGGGTCCGGGGGGCGGGGCGTGAAAACGCACCCGGCCCTCGACCCGCACCCGGCCCTCGGGCCGGGGGGTCGCTTGCAGCCCCGCTCGCCCCGCCGGTCCGGCACAGGCCGCACGGCCCGGCCGGGCGCAAGACGCCCGCGTGCCGACGGATGGCCGTCGGCGTCGGCGCAGGCGGCGGCCGGAGCGGCCGGTGAATCGGCGGCCGCAGTCGGGTTCACGCCGCGGAGCGGTCCGACGTCGCGCGCGCCTCATCGGTAGCGCGCTCCCGCGAGCCGCTCGGTCCGCCACGTGACCGCGCGGTCGACCGAGCCCTGTCGGCCTCCTTGCCGGACGCGCTTCTCGAGCTCCACGCTGCGCTTCATGGCGGCCTGGAGGCCGCCGAACTCGTCGAGCACGTCGACGGCGCCCTCGATGATCGCGCGCTCGATCCGAGCCAGTTCGTCCGCCGCCGAATCGACCGGCCCGTCCGAACTCGGCGCCCCGACCCACCGCCCGGTCACGCGGTCGGCCCGCTCGGTCTCCCGCAGCGTCCGAACGGCCACGACGACTTCGACGGCGCGGCCCCGGCTGCGTAGCGCACGCCAGAGTTCGCGATGCGCGGCGCCCCACGAGCGCAGCGCGGCCGCCGTCCGGTGGCCGGAGTCGGCGTACACGAACACGGCGCTCTCCGGGCCGAGCGCGACGGGCAGCTTGACGGGGAAGAAGCGACGCGTGGCGCTCGTCGCGCCACGGTACAGCCGGGAGGGCAGAAGCTCGCGCTCGATCCCGAGCGCCTCGAACGCGGCAACCTTCTCGCCCTCGGTCGCGAGCCAGGGCGAGTCCAGGCGTTCGATCACGTGGTCGAGCGAGAGCAGCCGACGCATGAGCACGCCGGTCGACGCGCTCCGTCGGTGGCGGACGTGCTCGGCTTCGAGCGCCCGGTAGACCTTCCGCGAGTGGATCCGGCACACGCGCCCGATCCCGCGGACGCCGGGCACCGTCTCCTCGACGGCCAAGCGCTGCGCGATCAGCGCGTGGACGACGCGGCGCACCTGTTCGGGGTGCGCGTCCAGGAACGTCGCGCACTGCGCGCGGGTGAACACGCCGCTGTGGAGGCACGCCAAGGCGATCCACTCCGCCTTCGCGCCCGTCCAGCCGAACGCCTCGAGCGCCCTCTCGCGCCCGTCCAAGTGCGCGATCATCGCGCCTCCCCCGTGACCAGCGCGCGGTCCGCCCGCAGGTAGGTCACCAGGATGCCCATCGGGTTGTGGACGACGAGCGTCCGGGGGATCGTGTCGAGGAACTCGAAGCGAAGCGTGAGCGACCAACGCTCGCGCCGGACCTCCCGCTCGTCCCTCAGGTGCACCAGGTCGAAGTCGGCCGTCGCGCCGTGCGGCGGCTCGGGCGCAGGGTGCACGCGGAGCACGACCCGCTCGACCGCGAGTTCGGTCTCGGCCGTCCCGGCCGCGGCGGCGGCGACCTCGGCGCCGTCCCTCGCGAACGCGGCGTTGGCGAGTTCGGTCGACAGGAACCGGAGGCTGCGCGTCCAGCGCTCCTCGACGGTGGCGCGACGCCGCGCGTGGTGGTCGTGCACGAACCGGTTGAGGAAGTACTTCGTGGTGGGATCGAGCGGATCGGCCTCGGCGGTCGCCGCCTCGTAGGCGAGCGCCTCGGCGCGACCGACCTCGTCGACCCGGACCACGACGGGCTTGGGCGGCGGGACGGTCGCGAGCCGCAGCAGCGCGACCGACAGCGCGAGATGGGCCGCGCCCAGCAGGACGAGGATCGCCTTGAGCCTCCGGTTCGACCGCACCGCCTCGCTCCAGATCTCGGCGTACTCGCGGCCCGAGTCCCGGTCTCGACCCCGGTCCCGGTGCGTCATGCCGTCGTTCGCGGGCCTCATGCGCCGACTGCGGGCGGCTTGGCGGCGCCCGCGCCCGCAGTGCGCATCACCAGCGCCATGAACCCGGACCCGGACGAGCCCGAACCCGAGACCAGCATAGACGCGAGTTCGCCGACCTTGAGGCCGGCCATCAAGCCGGAGACGACGAGCGGCAGCAGCACCACGGCCCAGAGCCAGAGCTCGAGCGGATCGGCCGTGCCCGTGCCCATCAGCGCGTCGGCGTACGTCGTGACGTAGCCCATGCCGACGCCCATGAAGACGCGCAGCACGGCGCCGGCCACCACGCCGTACAGCGTGTAGACCAGCATCGAGCGGAACCAGCCCCAGAACAGGAACGCGAGCGGCTCGAAGAGCAGGAACGGAATCAGCACCGGACCGAGCAGGATCGCGACGGCGAGCGCGACCTGAGCCCAGATCACCTGCGCGTACGTGACGCAGAAGAGCGCGAGCAGTCCGACGACGAGCGAGGCGCCCATCGCGAGCGAGGCCAGCGAGGAGAAGATCACCGTCGCGCCCGCCGCCGCGACCGACAGCAGGTTGCCCGTCGACCACGCCGCGTTCAGGTGCGCGCCGTAGGCCTGCACGAGCGCCGTCAGCTCCGAGTGTCCGGTCGCGACGACGTCCGAGAGGAATAGGTTCTGGAGCCAGACGCCGCCGCCGGCGATCGTCGCCGGGAACGTGAAGCCGACGCCCGGGATCGGGACGGCGTAGTAGTGGAGCAGCGTGCGCGGGATCGCGATCCCGATCACGAGCCGGACCATGGTCCAGGCGTCGAACGCGCCGCTGAACGCGACCTTGAGGCCCGTCCAAGCGACCATGACGGCGGCGAGCCCGCCCCAGAGCTGGAGCCCGACGGCGTGCACGTCGGGCGCCGCGCCGGCGACGACCGAGTCGAGCACGACGTCGAGGAAGCTCTTGAAGTCCTGGAGCTGGTCGGGCGGGATCCGGGTCGGGACGTTCGGGTCGACCGACTGCGGGGGAAGTTGCATGGCGTCCGTGTTCCTCCGATCAGAAGTCGCGGTCGTGGGACGACGGGACGCGCAGCAGCAGCCCGGTGCGCAGGGCGTCCCGGTTCGCTGTCGCGGACTCGCGCAGCGTCCGGGCCAGCCCGTTGGCCCGCTCGCGGCCCTCGCGCCAGCGGGCGAGCCATTCGAGGCGCGCGAGTTCGGCCTGCCGCGCCCGTCCGGCTTCGCGTGCCAGTCGGTGGGCGAGCGCCTGGCCGACGGCAGCGTCGATCCGTCCCCGGCTCAGCGCCGCCGCGACGCCCGCCTGCTGGAGCGCCGTGTTCGAGAGGTTGCCGTTCGCCGTCAGGCCGGCGAACGAGCCGCGCGCGCCCTCGACCGTCTCGGCGAGCGCGGCCGCAGCGTCGAGCGCCGCGTAGTCCAGGACGCGACGCCGGTCGGCGGCCTCCCGGTCGCGGCGATGGTCCTCGAGCGCGCGCGTCGCCGCGCGCGGCGGGAGGCGCCGGTGGAGGTCGAGGACGTCGGTCTCGTCCACCCGGTCGGCCGTCCCGTGGGCGGCGCGCCAGAGTTCGGTGAACGAGCCGCCGACGCCGAAGCGCCGGACGGCCTCGACCGTCTCGCGGCCCGCGCCGCCGAAGTCGGAGCCCCAGGCGACGCCGTCGCCGACCCGGTCGACGGGCCCGGCCGCCAGCCTCGAGAACGGCTCGGTCAGCGCGTCGAGTTCGCCGCGCGCGGCGCGCCGCATGTGGTCGAGCTGGCTCTCGAGCTCGGAGACCTGGCGGGTCATGCTTTGGAGCTGGCGGGCCTGGTTCGAGATCTGCCTCAGCTGGTTCGCGATCATTTGGGCGCGCTGAGCCCAGCTGCCGAGGTCGAACTGGGCGCTCGCGGGCGCGGCGGCGACCGTCGAGAGCGCCGCGAGCAGGACGGGAGCGAGGATGTGGCGATGCATGGGCGAAGTCCTTTTCGCGCTATCGGCGCGCAGCGGGGGACGGGACGAGAACGTCCGCGGTGAACCAGATGCGGAGCCGATGGCCGGCGCGGATCGTCACCGTGGGAAGCCGGTTGAGGAACCGGTCGAGCGTCGACGCGGCGCTCTGGCCGAGCCCCTGGCCGACGCCCGCTCGGACGCCGTACGGCGGCGCTCCGGCGAGCGCGAGTCCGCTGATCGCGCCGACGGCGCCGGCGGCCAGGAACGTCGAGAGGTAGTGGCGGTCGACTTGGTCGCGGAGCGCTGCGGCTCCCGTCTGGTCGAGGCCTGCGAACTCGAGGTCGATCCAGCTGCCGTCGGGAAACAGCAGCCGGTGGAACGCCACGGCGAGCCGGCCCTGATCGCGGTGACGGACGGCTTGGGCGGTCCCAACGACGCGCGCGCCGCGCGGGATCAACACGCGCTGGCCGTCGGCCGAATGGAACGGCACGGACACCATGGCGAGCGCCGGGCCGGGGAACTCGCCCGAGAGCTGCGTCAGGAGCACCGCCTCGAGGAACGAGCCCTCGCGGATCCGCTCCCAGCCCGGCGGATCGTTCGGTCGGACCACGCGGCCCGGCTCCGCCGCGACACGCGTGGAGGAAGCCCGGGTGCGCGGCGACGTCGGCCCGGCAGTGGTGGGGGGGACCCCTCCGCTCGCCAGTCCGGCCGCGATCTCGCCGTCGAGCGCCGCAAGCGACCGCTCGAACGAGGCGAGCGTCTCCTCGAAGGCGGCGTCCGCGATCTCCTCCTCCCCTTCCTGGACACTGCCGCCCGACGCCCGGTCGGCGCGCTGGGATCCGCCACGATCCCGGTGCGACTCGGCGACCGGAGGCGAGCGCAGCGAACGAGTCCTGCGCTCGACCTCCTCGAGCCGGAGCGCCTCGCGGAGTTCCGCCTCCGCCCGGCCCACGCCGACCGCTCGACCGCCCGCACCGCGTTCCGGCTCGACCGCGGCCATCTCCGCCGCGCCCGCGACCGGCCGGTCCGCGGGGTCGTCGCGGGACTCGGCTTCGGCCCGCAGCGTCTCGCGCTCCGCCTCCTGCCGCAGTCGCCCCTCGAACGAACGACCCGCCCGGTCGTCCACCGCGCGCGGTCCCGCCGCCTGGGAGCCCTCTTCCGTCCCGTCGGGACCCGTCAGCGACGAGGAGAACAGCAGTCCCGCGACCAGCACGGCGATCAGCGCGATCCCCGCCTTCGTCACGACGCCCGCCGACAGCGCGCCCTTCGGGGGCTTGACCAGTTGCCTCCAGCGGCTCATCGCGACCCCTCCCGGGGCTCGAACCGCCAGCGTGCGCGCTCGTCGCCGATCCGCAGCCAGCCGTCGCCCAGGACGTGGCGTACCGTGTAGAGCCCGTCCTCGTCGAGGTCGAACGCGACTAGGCTCGGCTCGCCGTCCTTCAGCTCGTACAGCGTCGGCGACTCCTGCGCGCGCGACCGGATGTAGGTGAACCGCCCGTCGTGCCACATCGCCTCGACCAGGAACGGACGCTTCGACGCGTCGCCGTCGAGCCGGTACTCGAACGCCAGCCGACCGGGATACGCCGCACGGAACGCCTCGATCTCGGCTTCCGCCTCCGCATGCGCCCGGCGCGCGGCCCCGGCCGCCGTCTCGGCCATCTCGCGGTAGGCCGCCACCTCGCTCCGCGCGACGAACGCGGGCGCGCCCCCGCCCGTCGCCGCCGCTTCCGCGCCCGCCTCGACGCGGACGACCAGGTGGGGCGGCTCGTCGCCGCGTTCCGAGACCAGGAACGTGTAGATGCGGCCCGACTCGCAGACGAGCGCCACGTTCGTCGCCACGTCCTCGGCCAGGGGCTTCAGGTACGCGACGTTGGCCGCGCCCGTCAGGCGCCAGTACTCCGAGTCGCCGGTCACGAAGTCGAGGATCCGCTCCCCGGTCGGCAGCACGATCACCGTCGTGTGGCGTACGCGCGCGCGAAGCTGCGGAATCCGCTCCCCGCCGTCTTCGGCCGCCGACACCCGGAGCAGGGCGGCGTCTCCATCTGGCCTCTGGGCGGCGACCGCGGCTGGCACCAGCGCCAGCGGGACCAGCAGCAGCCCCGGCAGAATGGTCGTCGTTCGAGTTCTCATGTCGTCGTGTCCTCCTTCCTCGTGGGAATGGCTCGCGAGCGCCCCAGGACTTCGAGCGCGCCCGCGAGACCGTGCTTCGCCACCGCTTCGGCACGCTTCTCGGCGTCCAGCGGCGACGACGTGTACAGCCAGTAGCTCTCCGGATCGACCTCGAGACGCAGCGCCGCCGCCTCGTCCGGCCTCCGCAGGTACAGCTCGCGCTTCGGCGCCAACGCCCGGATCCCGGCGACCTCCGACCCGTTCAGCCGGAAGGACGCCCCCGCCTCGTCCGACAGCTCGGGGTTCGCGAGGAACAGCTTCGTCGGGATCGACTCGAGCAGCGCCGCCGCGCCCGCCGCCGCCGTCACGTCCCCCGCCGATTGCGTCGCCAGCACCAGTGCGGCGTTCCGCTTCCGCCACGTCTTCGCCGCCTCCGCCAGGTAGGCCAGCGCCGCAGGGTCCGCCAGGTACCGCCACGCCTCGTCCACGACCGTCAGCTTCAGCCGCGTCGTCTCGGCCGGATCCTCGACCTCGAGACGCGTCCGCTCGAGCAGGTACGACAGCGCCGCCTCGCACAGGTCCGCGTGCTCCGCCGCGCCCGCCAAGTCGATCACCTGCCAGTCGCGGAACTCGATGTCCGCCGCGCCCGCCGGCGCGTTGTCGAAGAACGCGCCCCACGCGCCGCCCTCCGTCCAGCGACCGAGCGCCGGCCACGTCGCCGTCGGCAGCGAACCCGCCAAGACGCTCAGCGTCCGCCGCCGGACGTCGAGCGCGTACAAGTCCTCGATCCGCGCCCGGACCTCGCTCGTGTCCGCGCCGCCGGGCTCGTATCCCCCGAGCCGTAGCAGTCTCAGAACCCAGCCCGTCAGGAACTGGAACGTGCGCGTCGTCGCGGGCAGCCCGAACGGCTGCAACCGGAGCGAAGCCTCCGCGCCGCCCGGCGCGAGCTCGAGATGTCGGCCCCCGACGAACCGCGTCAGCCAGCGGTACGAGCCGCCCAGGTCCAGGATCAGCACCCGGGGGTCGTACTTGAGCGCCTCGACCAAGAGGAAGTTCAGCGCGAAGCTCTTGCCCGAGCCCGTCGCGCCCAGCACCAGCGTGTGGCCGACGTCGCCCGCGAACAGGTCGTGGCCGTACGCCGTGCGCCACCGCGTCTCGAACGTCGCGAGCGACTCGCGGCCGAGATGGCCGCTCCACGCCGTTCCCCTCGGCGGACCGAACACCGGCGCCATGCACGCCGTCAGGCCCGCCGACGCGAACACGCCCCGCACCTGTCGGCGCCTCGGCTGGGCCGGAAGGCGCGCGAACCACGCGGGCAGCTGCCCATAGCGCTCGCGAACGGCCTTCGCGTCGTGCGCGGCGAAGATCCGGCGCACGTCGCCGTCGAGGCGCTCGATCTCGGCCAAGTCGCCGTGCAGCGCGACCGTCAGCGACGCCTCGCCGTACGCCACGCCGTCGGCCTCGAGCTCGACCAACGCGCCGCCCAGCCGGTCCGACTCGGCCGCCGCCGCCGAGTCCACCATCGCCGCCGCCGTGCCTTGCGTCTCCTGCGCGTGCGCCATCATCGAGTAGCGACGCGCGAAGTAGTGCCGCTGCGCGCTTCGGATCCGTCGGCGCGCCGCCTCGACCGTCCACGGCCGCCACTCGAGCGACACCGTCAGCGTCGCGTCCAGGCAGTACAGGTCCTCGAGCAGGTTGGCGCGCGCCCGGCCCGGCGGCGAGACCAGCGAATACAGGATCGCCGCCTCGCCGTCCAGCCTCAGGTGCGAACGCTCCGCCTCGAGCTCCGAGAGCGCGAGCCGCCAGTTCATGCCGCTGCCCGTCGCGCCGTCCCACGCCGTGCCGGGACGGTTGATCAGCTCGCACAGCAGGCGGGAGGCCTCGACCGCCCCCAGCATCTCGACGGGCGTGTGCTCGGCCACCAGCGAGCGGCCCGCCTCGACCGTCGCGTGGAACCTCTCGGCCGCCGCTTCGATCTCCGACGCGAGATACGTCGTCGCCGTCTTGCCGTCACGCCTCCGCAACCGCGAGAGCCGCGCCGCCAAGCCCGGCTTCGAGCCTCGGGCGGACGCGCGAAGGCCGGGGTCCTGAGACCAGATCGCGTAGGCGTCGAGGCGTTGCACGCGCCCGGCCAGGAACGCGCGACGCTTCCGACCCGAGATCTCGGCAATCCCGGAGTCGCCCCCCTCTTCCGCGTCGGTCGCCGGAACCGGACGGCGCAGCAGATGGAACTGGAGGCGCGTCTCGGGACCCAGCCCCGAGAGCAGCCGTTGCCAGCGGCCCAGCACGCGATCCACCTGTTGGGGCGTGCGCCCGTCCGTCGTCGCCGCCCGGATCCAGCCCACCGCGATCAGTTCGCCCGAACGGGTCAGGCACGCTCGACCGTCGGCCAGCCAACCCCAGTAGGGCAGCTCCTCGGCCAGCGAGCCCGCAGCCTCGTGGGCCGCCCGTTCCCCGGCCACCCTCACGAGTCCGCCCGGATGCGGAGACGCCACGGCTCGGCCACCCATTTGCCCGGGTCGTACCGCGACGGATGGCGCATCGCCGCCCGCAGCGTCGCGAGCAACGCCGGATCCCGGCGGCCCGCCAGCCACCCGGCGCCGTGGCAGGCCGCGAACACCGCTCCGCCCGCCGCCAGCGACGCCGTCGCGTTCCACACCGCCGCCGCCAGCGTCGAGCCCAAGAGGAACAGACGCCGCTCGACGCCCAGCACCGTCAACGGACGGTTCAGCGCCGCGTAGCCCATCCAGCGCCTCGAACCCCGCATCAGAACAGCCACGCCAGGAAGTTCACCGCGCCCATCGCCATCCCGATCCCGAAGATGATCCCGGCCAGCGTGCGCTTGCTCCCGCCCTCCCCGAACGCGAACATCAGCCCGCCCACCACGATGGCGACCAGCGACAGCCCCCGAGCGATCGGACCCGTGAACTGTGCCTGCAGCTCGTTCACTGCCTCCACCCACGGGCTCGTGCCCTGCGCCCGCACCGCGCCCGGCGCCAGCAAGGCCAGCGCGGCCCACAGCAGTCCCCTCATCTCCTCGACTCCTTATTAACAGTGTGTTTCCGCCCGGACGTCCCCGACCCGGACGCGACCGACCGATCCCCCGACGACGACTCCCGTCCGTGCGCGCGCTCCCACTCCGTCATGAACGCCAGCACCCGGTCCGCCGTCGCCAACCGCGGCGAACGGCCCCGCCGCACGTCGCCCACGAACTTCCGGTCGCCGACCGCCCGCTCCCCGAACTCCGAAGGCGAGAGCCGCGACCGCCGCAGGAACGCCTCCACGCGCCGCACGAACTCGTTCGTCAGGTTCTCCATCGTGCGGGAATCCGAACACCATGTTGGCAAATAACGCAAGTGTATGGGATATGGGTTCTTTCCCACGTCGTTCGATCGCAACGAGATGCGCGATTCGGTCCGCCGACCGGTGCCGCCAGTCGCGTGCCGGAGCCTCGGAAACTCTTGGTCCGAGGGCGCGAAACCGGTGGATACCGACTCCTTCGAGACTGCGGGCGGAACGTCCGGGGAAGGAGCCGTCGAATCGGGTGCGCAGGTCGGCGGGACTTGCACGGACCGGGTCGCGTAGGTAACGTCCTCTACATGATGAGACGCACGAGAAGGGACGACTCGGAACTGGACCCGGTGCGCCGACGGATCGTCGCGCTGCTGGCGGAGAGCCGCTCGAGCCTGCGGATGGCGTCGCTCGCGATGGGCCGCAACGGCGCGTACATGCACCAGTTCATCCATCGGGGCACGCCCCGGGTGCTCGGCGAACACGACCGCGAGGCGCTCGCGGAGCACGTCGGGTGCAGTCCCGATCTGTTCCGGCACCCGCGAGAAATGGGGGCGCACTTGAAGGCGCCGACCGCCTCGCGCGTCGTGCCGAGGGGTTACACGGCCGTTCCCGAGATCGACGTGCGCGCGGCGGCGGGAATCGGCATGTGGGACGACGAGCCCAAGGCGGTGGCACGGTGGCTGTTCGCGGATCCCGTCGTGCGCCACGAGTTCCGCGCGCGGGCGGAGGACCTGCGGATGCTCGCCGTCGAGGGCGACTCGATGGAGCCGCTGCTGTCGGCCGGCGACCGCGTTCTGGTCGACGTGAGCCGCACGGCGCCGACGCCGCCGGGCGTGTTCGCGATCTGGGACGGCATGGGGTGCGTCGCGAAGCGCGTCGAGCACGTGCCGAACTCCGACCCGCCCCGCGTCCTGATCAAATCGCTCAACCCGGAGTACGAGAGCTACGAGCGCCTCGTCGAGGAGATCCGTGTCATCGGCCGCGTCGTCTGGGCATCGAGGAGGATGTAGCGGGACATGGCCGGGGAGTTTTGGATGAGACTAGGTTTGACAGCACATGTCCTTCTAGGTAGGATCCTTGGAAGGCTGCACAACGCGCCGAAACGGACCTTCCTTCGTCAAATTGCCGATTTGCCCATCCGCACCTCAGTGAACTTGACCTCGCAAGAACACCGTAGGATGATTGCCGTGACCGATTCCATCCAGATCTATAGGACGTGGCTCGGTCGGCCTAGGCCCCACCGAGCGCGAGAACGCCAGCTTCTACTCGACCTGCAGAAGGCCTGCCGTTTGGAGGAACAAACGTGATTGGGGTCAGCTCCTTGGAAATCTGTGCGGGAGGAGGTGGGCAGGCACTGGGACTGGAGCATGCGGGGTTCGAGCACCAAGCACTTGTCGAAATTGAACGCCATTACTGCAATACGTTGAGACTCAATCGACCTGAGTGGCCAGTCTTCGAGAAGGATCTGCGGGATTTCGTACAAAACGACGCGCGATCATTCAAAGGTGTTGATCTGCTGGCAGGGGGACTTCCCTGTCCGCCCTTTTCAATCGCTGGCAAACAACTAGGTGATCGGGACGACCGAAATCTGTTCCCGGTCATGCTGGATCTTGTGGATGAAACTAGGCCTCGCGCTGTCATGATCGAAAACGTCCGAGGCATGCTCAACGCAGTATTCGAGGATCTTCGGCAAAAACTCACGATTCGATTTCATAAGATGGGGTATCGGGCCGAATGGCGCCTTTTCAACGCATCTGATTTCGGTGTTCCGCAACTCCGCCCCCGCGTGGTCATCGTCGCCTTGCGCAACGACATCGCACATCACTTCTCTTGGCCGACCCCCAGTGCGGGTAGTCCTCCGACTGTTGGCGAGACACTCCATGACCTCATCGCCGAACGTGGCTGGCAAGGTGCAGCCACATGGAAAAACCGCGCCGATGATATTGCGCCGACGATTGTTGGAGGGTCGTTGAAGCACGGAGGCCCAGACCTAGGGCCGACTCGTGCAAGAAAAGCATGGGCGACCTTAGGCGTTGATGGTCTCGGCATTGCTGACGAAGCACCTGCTCGTGATTTTGTCGGAATGCCCCGCCTTACGGTCCGTATGGTTGCGCGTCTTCAAGGCTTCCCAGACGATTGGGAGTTCTCAGGCCGCAAGACGGCTTCATATCGACAAGTTGGCAACGCCTTTCCACCTCCGGTCGCCCGCGCTGTTGGGAATGAGCTTAGACACTGCCTCTCTGTTCCAACTTCTCTACAAGTCTCAAAGATCGTCGGATGATCAACGACGTCTTCTTCGACACGGCCCGTCGTGCTTTCCACGACGCGCTGTTGGCTACTGTGCTCCGGGTTGATGCGAAGGGTATCCCAAACAACGCGGACAAGAGCAATGCGACCAGTACTAATATTGCCAAAGGCATCTTCCATCGCCTCCGAGGGAAGGCCGCTATGGGTCGATTATCTGGCCAACAGGTGGGGAGGAAATTTGAGCATGTCTGCAAGGAGTATCTGGAGCGTGTCTTCCCTCGCCTCGCTCACCTTCGGCCAGGCCGATGGGAGGTCGCCATAGGCGGCGGTGGACGCACCGCGATTGCGAGTTACGACCAGTACGAGCACTTGGCCGCCCTGGATCAAGCGGCCAAAGAAGATCCTACGCTGGCCGCCTCTCTGGGGACTGACTATCTCATCAAACCGGATGTGGTCATCACGCGGCTTCCCGAGAGTGAAGAATCAATAAACACCTGCGAGAGATTGGTCGGTGGCATGCAAGCACGCTACACGCCTCTGAGGGAAATCAACAACCGGAGGCCAATTCTCCATGCTAGCGTTTCGTGCAAATGGACGATCCGAAGTGATCGAGCTCAAAATTCACGCTCTGAAGCGTTGAACTTGGTGCGAAACAGGAAGGGAAGACTACCTCACATTGTCGTGGTAACTGCTGAACCCACTCCCAATCGCATTGCCTCAATCGCACTTGGAACTGGTGACATTGATTGTGTCTATCACTTCGCGTTGCCGGAGTTGGAGGACACTCTCATCGGTCTGGGGCTTACGAGGCTTGGCGAAACACTGAGCATCATGACCCAGGGTAAACGACTCCGCGATATCTCCGATCTTCCTTTGGATCTTGTAATTTAGGGCTCATTCACTTTTCAGTTGCGTATGGCAATCGAGGCGACCGCACACCAAGTACGCCATCTTGATTAGACCGGTTTGTCAACAACGCACACAGGCCCGCTATTCCTGCGGTGCCCAGTACTCCACAAGTGCGGAACGACCAATGATCTCAACGATGCGCACACAGCGCATCACGCCGTCCGAGTCGGTTAGTCGGAGCTCTTCGCCGAGCGCGAAATGAACGGGCTGCGGTCGTCCGCGATCCACAGCAATGTTCGAAGTGTAGAGGTAGGTTCGGTCCTGTGCATCGCGAATGGGATTCAAACGCCCTCTTAACCCGGGTAGACGGCCTGTTCCCTCAGTGAAGATCACGCTACCGCCCCGTGGTAGCGGAGCCAGCTTGAGCGCAAGGCCGCCGGTTGCGGGGAGCCATTCTCGCACCAGACAGGCGGCGTATCCGAGTGCAGCCCCGTACACGGTCATCGGCAACTCGGCCGTATACAGGTCCACTATGGCCTCGCCGTGTTTGTCCGAAACCGCGCACTTCCAAGTCCCGTTCGGGAACAGGGCGACGATATCTGCGCGCGGAAGAGGGCGAGTGCCAACGCCAATGGTGACCACCGCGCGAGCGGAAGTGGCATCCTGCGGGGCGGCGGGGATCCGGAGCAGAACGTCCGCATGGTCAATCATCCTGTATTCTGCCGGTCTCCCCGAGAGATCTTGGGTCTCGCGGATGATCGCAAGGACGCCGTCTCCGCGCCGTTTCATAAAGTGGCGCCGGTGCGAAGAGCCGCGGATATCGCCGACTCCAATCCGGCCCATTGCAGACGCTACGACTTGGTTCCGGGTGGCCTGCCTCAAAGACATGCCCTCGATGGTCAGGCTGTTGGAAAGCACACCGGGCGACTGGAACTCCAAGCGGTCGGAGAACATCGACAGCCGAATCTTCCTCCCCTGGATAGAGTAGTCACGATGCGCCACAGCGTTGACGGCCGCCTCGAAGACCGCTTTCTCGCTGTACTGCGGCATGTCGATCCGTGCGGGAGTCTTACGTGCCGCGACCCGCATATTCCGCACCACGAAGTTCAGCGCACCGGCGATCTGTTGCTGGAGCGGACCAGTAATCTCTTGCGCGTCCACTTGGCCGGTTGCGCGATCTATCCCCCAGTGGTGTTCTGCAGTGATGACCGCACCCGGCAACCACCGCTCGGGGTGTCGGGTGCAAAGGAGCAGACCGGCCACCGTCGCGCACTGGACGCCGGACTCGTCCTCAGCCAGCAACGCGAGCTTGGATAGTTCGGCTTCCGGGTCCTTGAGGCCTTCTGTGCTCAGAATCGGCCTCCAAAGCGCGGGGTCCAGGGTGTTGAATCCAGTCCCCGACACAGGTTCTTCGTCAAACCAAATACTCCGACGTTGCGCACGTCGCTGGGCCAATCGCACTGATTCATCATCAGTCAACCTGCGCTTATTTGTTGCAACCCTTTTCCAGCTCTTTCCCTTGTACTCGTGTAGACAGTTGCCGCGAAGTACTACCACCAGGATAAGAGCCTTGCTATCCAGTTTTCGGCGTTGCACCTCAAAGCACAATGCCGGTTTCACGCCGTTCGACCCGACAGCATCCAGCAGTTCGACCAGCGCGTCCATCTGTTTCCGGGACAGACCTTGGAGTGACCCATCGTCCGCCACGCCGACCAGCAGTCGGCCGCCCTTCCCGTTGGCGAACGCGACCATCTCGGCGGCGAGATCATCCCGCTTCGGGCTCACGGGACGGTGACCGTCGAATTTCACCTGCATGAACTCCCACATGCTGTCCTCGCCCAACATAAGCTGCTGCCGGATGTCCTCGTCGCGCACCATCGCTCACCATCCGCTCACAAGATCGGTGTCGTCACCGACCGTGGCACCATTGTCTGTTCGCCTCGTGAACATCGTCGTCTACTCTCAATCGTTTCAGTGCTGGATCCCCCGCTCGACTGTAGCGGAGAAGGTGACGTCCCGTGGCCCGGCGGGGATTCGGAGCATAACTTCCGCATCGTCAATCAGCCTATACTCCGCCGGTGTCCCGGAGATCTCCTGGGTTTCGCGGACGATCACGGGGACGCCATCTCCGCGCCGCTCCATGAAGTGGCGTGGGTGCGAGAAACCGCGAATACCATCCACTTTCATTCTACTCAATACGAAGGTGACAGCCTGATTCCGGGTGACCTGCCTCGTCAGCATACTCTCGATGGTCAGGCTATCGGGAAGCGCCCCAGGTGACTGGAGCTCCAAACGGTCGGAGAACATCGACAGGCGGATCGTGCTGCCCTTGATGGAGTAGTCGCGATGCGCCACAGCGTTGACGACCGCCTCGAAGACCGCCTTCTCGCTGTACTGCGGCATGTCGACCCGTGCAGGACTGCCGCGTACGACGACTCGCATATTCCGCGCCACGAAGGTCAGCGTGTCCGCTATCTGTTCCTGAAGCGGACCGGTAATCTCCTGCGCATCCACTTGGCCGGTTGTGCGGTCCGTTCCCCGATAGTGCGTCGCGGTGATGATGGCTCCGGGCAACCACTGCTCAGGGTGTTCGGTGCACAAGAGCAGGCCGGCCACCGTCGCACATTGAACTCCGACTTCGTTTTCGGCCAGTAGGGCGAGTTTCGCAAGTCCGGCTTCAGGGTCCTTAAGGCCTTCGGCACTTAAAATCGGCTTCCAAAGAGCGGAGTCCAGCGTGCCGAACCCGGTTCCAGATATCGGTTGATGGTCGTTCCAAGTGTGTTGGCCTTGAGCACGGTTTTGCACTAGCCGCATCCGTTCGGGGTCGATCAACGGCCGCTTGCTCGCTCCAGTTCGTATCCAGCTCTTCTGCTTGTACTCGTGCACCGCGTGGCCGCGGGGAACTTCTACTAGGACAAAAGCCCTGCCGTCCAGATTTCGGCGATACACGTCGATGGGCAATGGAGGTTTGACGATGTCTGACCCGATCTCGGCCAGCATTTTGACCAACACGTCCATTTGTTCCCGGGATAGGCCTTGGAGCGCGCCATCGTCCGCCACGCCCACCAAGAGTCGCCCACCACTCTTGTTGGCGAACGCGATCATCGCGGCGGCGAAACGGCCCTTGTGGGGGCCCACTAGCTGGTTACCCTTGAATTCCACTTGCTTGAATTCCCACTTGCTGTCCTCTCCTAGCATTAGTTGCTGTCGAATGTCCTCGTCGTGCACCATCGCTCACCGCCCGCCCACAAGCCCGATGTCGTCACGGGCTGTGGCGCCGTTGTTTGTCCACGTCGTCAATATCAGTCTTCGCTCGCTTCAGTCTCCGATCCCCCACTCGACCGCCACACCGATAAAATGTAAACCAGCGTCGCCAACGCCACAACGGCCATCCCGACTCCGGCAAGCGAGCCTGAACGAGAGGCGGCTGGTCTCGCCCCTGAGGTGGTCCTAATTCGTTGGACAGATTGGGGGCGAAGTTAAGGTGTACTCCGTCGCTCTGCGACGGTTCCTTTCGGGGTTGATTGGAGCGGGTGCGGCGCATCCCGATTCGGGCTCCGCCGACCTCGCCAACCCACCCTCTCGAACAGCCCCCTCCCCATCTCAGGGTAAATCTAACCTCGGTTTCGCCGACGGGCACGTTCGCCGGTTCCGACCACGTCCCTCCCAACGGTCCAGACTCGCTCATTCCACGCCCACGCCCACGCCCTCGCGGTACGCCTCGCCGGGCGTCCGCCCCTCCAACGCCGAGTGCGGACGGACTTCGTTGTAGAAGGCCATCCAATCCCCGATGACCCGCCGAGCCGCGGCCCCGTCCTCGAGCTCTCACAGATAGACCGCCTCGTACTTCAGCGACCTCCACAACCGCTCGATGAAGATGTTGTCCAGGTACCGCCCCTGCCCGTCCATCGAGAACCGGACGTCCGCGCTCAGGACCCGCTCAGCGAACGCCTCGCTCGTGAACTGCGAGCCTTGGTCGGTGTTGAAGATCTCCGGCCTTCCACAGCCCAGCGCTTCGTCCAGCGCGCTCACGCAGAACGACGCGTCCATCGTGTTCGACAGCTCCCACGCCAGCACGTGGCGCGTCGCCCAGTCCATCACCGCGACGAAGTAGAAAAACCCACGGGTCACAGGCACATAGGTGATGTCCGCGCACCACACCTGATCCGCCCGCGAGACCTCGATGTCGCGCAGCAGATAGGGGAACACCCGGTGCTCCGGGCTCGCCACGCTCGTCTTGGGACGCCGGTAGATCGCCTCGATCCCCATCTTCCGCATCAGTCGGCGGACCCGGTGTCTGCCGAGACCGTCGTGCCTTCGCGCCTCAGGTGGCGCGCCATCTGTCGGCTCCCGTAGAACAATTCATGACCGCGATGCGGTCACCCCGCCGAGCTGAAACTGTTTGCGGTCGCCGCCGTGGGAGCTGGCGTCGTCGGCCGGGGGTTGCGGGCCGTCGGCTCCCGCCCTTCCTATGGGGTGGGGGCAGAGGTCGTCAGTCCCACTGGTGCGAACGAGCCCGATGTAGAACATGACCCACGGCGCTTCGAGGCAGCCCGCAGTGTTGAGTTGGCCGATTGGCACGGTCTTCATCACGTATGGAAAAATCGATCATCCCAAGCGCCCGCCCCCGGTCACGGACACCCGAACCACATGGAGGGAGCGATGGGCATGAAGGTCGTCAACGAGCGGTGCGCGGGCCTCGACGTGCACAAGAAGAGCGTGACGGCGTGCGTTCGCGCCCCGCGCGACGACGGCGCCAAGGGGCGTCGTGGGAAGGTGCGGACCTTCGGGACGACGATGGCGGACCTGAGCGCGCTGAGGGACTGGATGGAGTCTCTCGGGGTCACTCACGTGGCGATGGAGTCGACGGGGGTGTACTGGTGCTCGGTGTGGGCGGCGCTCGAGGGCGGCTTCGAGCTGTTGCTGGTGAACCCTCGCCACATCAAGCAGGTGCCGGGTCGCAAGACGGACGTGAAGGACTCGGAGTGGCTGGCGCGGTTGCTCGAGGCGGGACTTCTGCGAGGCAGCTTCGTGCCGGATCGGGCGGTGCGCGATCTTCGGGACCTGACGCGGACGCGCAAGACGGTGTCTCGGGAGCGGACGCGGCACGTCAACCGGGTGGCGAAGCTGCTCGAGCAGGCGAACGTGAAGCTGGGCTCGGTGGTCACGGACGTCATGGGCAAGACGGGTCGGGCGATCCTGGACGCGATGGTGGCGGGCGAGACGGACTCGGAGAAGCTGGCCGGTCTGGCTTGCGGGACGCTGCGGAGCAAGCGCGGCGAGCTTGCGGAAGTCGTGCCGGGGCTGATGGACGATCATCGTCGGTTTCTGGTCGGGCTGGAGCTGCGAATGATCGACTACGCGGACCGGACGCTGGCGGAGCTGGACGCTCGGATCGAGGAGGCGGCGCGCCTTTTTGCGGGTGGCGTGGCCCTGCTTGAGAGCATGCCGGGGGTCGGCGCGAGGTCGGCCAGGGCGATCGTGGCGGAGATCGGCGACGACATGTCGAAGTTCCCGACGGCGGGTCACTTCGCGTCGTGGGCTCGAGTGTGCCCTGGGAACCACGAGAGCGCGGGCAAGCGACGGTCGACGCGGACGGGCAAGGGGAACGCGTGGTTGCGGGAGGCGCTGTCGCAGGCGTCGTGGGCGGCGGTGCGGACCCGCGACAGCTACTACCGGGCGCTGTACTACCGGCACCGGGCGCGCGGCGGGCCGAAGCGGGCGATCGTGGCGGTGCAGCACGCGATGCTGGTCGCGATCTGGCACATGTTTCAGACTGGAGCCCTGCACGAGGACTTGGGCGCCGATCACTTCCGCAAGCGCAACAAGATGCGGGCGGTGCGCCGACACATCAGTCGGTTGCAGAAGCTGGGCGTCGAGATCGAGATCGTGGCGACGGCCGCCTAACCGCTCCGGGTGGGGCCGGGCAGACTGGCTCGACCTGGTAGTTTCATGGAAACGGGCAGTCCATGTGGAGCTGATCCAGGCGACGCATGAGGGCGAGGCTGTCCTCGCTCTCGCCCTTCGGCGTGTATTACAGCGACGACCGGCTCACGTCCAGCAGGGCGCATTGCTTCGCCAGCGTCATCGGGCCGTCCCGCTGGATCGTCGCCAGGCGTTCGGCGCGGGTCAGCTGCGCGAACCGCGCCGAAAAAAATCCCGCTCGACGGTCAGCTCCCCGATTTTCGCGTGGAGGTCGCGGATCTTGGCCTCGCACTCCTTGGCGCGCTTCTCGGCGCCGACGGCGAAGACGTCCGGGACGGCGGCGAGCAGCTGGCGCTTCCACAGGCTCACTTGGTTGGGATGGAGCTCGTGGCGGCGCGCGATCGCCTGGACGCTGTCGCGCTCTCGGACCGCCTCGAGGGCCACCCGGGCCTTGAACTGCGGGGTGAATCTCCTTCTTCTCTTGGCCACTTCGGTGCCTCCTCTCGGGTACGGGAGTACACTTTAACGACCTGTCCGAAAAACCGGGACGAGCTCACCAGCGAGGAGGCTTATAATTCCCGATAAGTTTCTCGGTGAGCGGTACCAACCAGCCGACGGTTCCTAGCGGTCACCTTGCAGCCCCTGCTTCAGCCAACACCGTTGTCACATAGCGGATTCCCTTGTTCGCTGCGACCTGCCTCAGTAAGACGTAGAGTAACCCTTGACCGCTGACCAAGATGAGCAAATCCCACCCGACGACGCGGAAGGCGGCGGCGAGCCCGACGCTCACGCTCACGAGCCCGACGCTCAGGTTTGTCAGGTCTCTCATGAGCAGCCAGGCGTAGTGGGCCTCATCGACAGATGCCCGATCTGCGGTCACCCTTGAGAGCTTATACCAGAGCAGATTTTGCTCGGCCGAGTGAGTCGGCAGCGGACCATGCTCTGCCTCTAACGCATTCATATCGACGCGGCGGTCGTCCTTCCCATGCACGGTGAAGGCCTCGTGACCAGGGAGCGGATTCCGCCACTTCCAATAGACCAGCACTGCCTTGAAATGGGGTGTTGCGATTCCATCAAGGACAAGCGTGGCCAAGGGCAGTCCAAGGCTTAGCATGTGCTTGAAGTCAACCAGGTCCATCCACTGACCTGCCAAGACGGCTCGTAGGACATCGCCGTCCGAGAATACCGCAGATATGAACAGGGTTATCAATACAACGAAAGTCCTCAGGTACCACCTGTAGCGCGACTTGATGCCGTCACTGGCCGACACGTCTTCTACTCCTCCTCCTGATCCTCGGGATACGGCAATCGATCAGCAGCAGGCACGGCGCCCCTGAATGGAGCGTTTTCGGAGGAGGTTCTCAGGTACGCTCCGCGCTTCCCTCTCGTCTGCACCACATCCGCGCCGCGATGGATCAAACCACGCACCACTGTGCGCCGCGGGTGATCCTTGTCGTCCGGATTCGCGCTGATGAACGCGGAGAACCGGCCTTGGCCCTCAGGAAACGGACGCGTGTGGCGTGGCCCCAGCCACCGATCAAGCACTTCGGTCGACAGGTTCCGCCGGGATCCATGATGTGGAACATCGAGGCGGTCTATCCCTGGCAACTGGAGTCCGATGAGGGGAGCGAAGTCGGCGGCCTCACCGAGGCCGTCCCGTCCCACATCACCGGTGAGCAGAATCTTCTTGTCGCAGAGACTGGCGTACTGCACGATGCTCATCTCGTTCTCCGCCGTCGTCGGCTCGGTCGAGAAAGCCTCGACCCCCCAAGCAGCCTTGGTGTAGCGGACGACCGTCTGAAATGCCCCGAGAATCCCCATGGTGGCCGCCGGGGGGGCAGCACATTTCGGCGTCTTGTCGGAGTCCACGACCAGTTGGAGATACCGCGACCTCGACGGTGCAAGGACCCTGAACGCGCCGATCTTTGCGCCCTGGAAGGGCTCGTGGATCTGGATCCCGCGGCGCAGGGCGATTTCTTCCAGTGCCGAGACGCTCGGGTAGGCTTCGCGCAGGGCCTTTTCGAGAGAGCTGACTGTTCTGAACCGCGCGAAGTGATCTAACAGTTCGACGGCGTAGAGCCAGGGACGCAGCATCCACAGTCCGCCTCCGGAAGCCATCACACATTTTTCCAGAACGGTCCTCAGGCCACCGGCATGATCACCATCCGGGTGGGTCAGGACGACGTGGCTAACGCCACTGCCGCCGTAGTACTGGTGAAGGTGAGTCATGACGTGCGGCCCGTCGTTCTGAAAGCCCCCATCGACGACATGCACGAAAGTGCCGCCGTTGAGTTTGTAGCGCAGAGTTATTGCATCGCCGCTCTTGCTTTCGCCGACGTTCAGGAAGTCGATCTCGAAAAAGTCTGCCATTCTGGTCCTCCGATTGCTCGGAAAATTCGTCGTGAAGTACGGAATCTGTGTCTTGTTGAGGATGCTCTCGCATCGACATCTCCAGACGCGGCACCCTCAGGCCGAATCTGGTCCCAGTCCAGCCCCGCGTACGTGGCCGACACCGAGCAGAGCTCGTTGAACACCTCCTTGGCCGACTGGAACCCGAATCCCTCCCAGCCCATGCGCTCGGCCAGCCGCGACAGAATCCACCAGTCGGGCTTCGCCTCGCCGGGCAGGGGCACGGCCCGCCCTAAGGCACTGGATCCAGCGCTCCGTGTTCGCGCACACGCCGTTCGTAGCGAACATCGAAGATGGCATGATCTTGCCGTGCAGTCAAGGCAGGCGTGCAAGATGGGTCGTGAGTGGTCTACACCTTCCGTAGTCGAGGGTCGGAGCGTTTTCAAACCGCCGCCGCAACTTGCGGGCATTGTAGTACGACGGTGTATCAGTGTCAGCTGCACAGGCCGGTGCACCGGGGCCCCGGTGCGGGCGTTGTCACCCGCCCCAGTCCGCCCGGTTGGTGGGCGGTGGCGCGCTTCCATGTCCGGGCGGGGAGACCGGGCGATTTCTACGAACCACCCGCTCAGGTCCCGACGGGGCGCCGCCCCGAAGAGCGTTTTCTAGGGCGACCTCCAACCCCTCCGAGCGTCGCAATCACCGTTAGGGGGGAATCTCCGGTTTCCGTTCCTCGGTCTCGCTCCCATGATCGCGTGAACCGCCGCAGGTGGACCAGGACGCGACGCCGCACGCCTTCGTCTCGCGTTCGCACGATTATTGTCGCCGATCCCTCCGCCGGTCGAGACCTCAAGCGCGTCGGTCGTCTCTTGGCCGTTCGTCGTCTACTCGGTTCCTTCGTGCCGTTCGCCGCCTTGGTCGAGTCGTAGAGCCTTCTCATCGACCCGTCCGCAAGCTCGCTCCTATGGAGCGTTGTTTGACCAGCCAGTCCATCAAATCAAGTCCTCGGCAACCTTCGCCTGCGGCCCCCGTCGCGCCTTCGTCCTCTTCCGACCCCGCCTTGCACTCTCTTCATCGCCGGCACCGCAATCAGCTGAGCTACCCGACCGAGGCTCGCACCACCGGAACTCCCGCTTTTCGAGCCTGCATTCCAGCCGTTCGACACGACGGACTCAGACCAGTTGGTGGCGGTAAGGCGGCAGATCGTGCAGTCCTAGTTGACGTTAGACGATTCCTTACCGTGATATGCACCGTTCACACTGCGTCCGAGGGCGGTCGCGCTGCAGGCGACGCCCTCGAGCCTCCGCCCGACGGCCGCTCGAGCGGCGGCCGGCGAGGGCCGCTCGGCGCGGCGGAGCGCCCGGAAGACGGCGTCCAGCGCGGCGTCGGCGCCGGCGGCGTCCGGAGTGCACAGTCGGTGCCAAGCGGCGAGCAGGTCGGCGGGCGCCGCCGCGAGCGCGGCGCGCTCGGCGGCGAAGAGCTTCAGCGCGAGGCGCGCGTCCAGCTCGGGGTCGTTTCGGCGACCGCGCCTGAGGCCGCCGTCCCGATAGTGCTTGACCAGATGGTGGTACGGGTTGCGCGGAAACGCGAGCGGGCTCAGGCGCAGCGTGTCGATGGCGGGAAGCGCGAGCGCGCGCAGGCCCGGCCGCGCCGCCTTCAGGCGCGGCAGGTCGAACTCGATCAGATTGTGTCCGAGCAACGCGACCGCGCCCTCGGCGAAGGCGTCCAGGCGGGCGAGCGCCGCGATCGGATCGCCGCCGGCGCTGGTCAGGACGACGCCGTCGTCGGAGCGCACGGCGGCGAGGGCGCGCAGGCGACCGTCGCGGTCGACCTCGAGGTCCAGCGAAACGCAGGGCGGCGCGCCGGGGACGGCGGCGGGCGCGCTCTCGGAGGTTCGCGTCGCCGACTCGCGGCGGTGGATCCGCGCGCCCCGCAAGCCAGTCCGGCGCCGGTCAGTCGGTCCGGGGCGCGGGCGCGTCCGCGGAGTACCGCCGGGCCACGTAGGCGCCCAGGATCTCCTTGAACTCCTCGACGATCCGGTCGCCCTTGAGCGTCCTGAAGTGGCTGCCGTCGACGTAGACCGGCGCCTTGGGCTCCTCGAAGGTCCCCGGCAGCGAGATTCCCAGGTCGGCGTGCTTCGACTCTCCCGGTCCGTTCACGACGCAGCCCATGACGGCCACCTTGAGGTCCTCGACCCCGGGATAGCGCAGCCGCCAGTCGGGCATCCGCTCGCGAATGTGGTCCTGGATGTCCTCGGTCATCTCCTGGAAGAAGGTGCTGGTCGTCCGCCCGCAGCCCGGACACGCCGTCACCTGCGGCTCGAAGCTGCGCAGCTCGAGCGACTGGAGGATCGCCTGCGCGACGCGCACCTCCTCGGCGCGGTCGCCGCCCGGGCGCGGCGTCAGCGAGACTCGGATCGTGTCTCCGATGCCGTCGATCAGCAGCGGCGAGAGCGCGGCCGCCGTGGCCACGACGCCCTTCGATCCCATGCCGGCTTCGGTCAGGCCCAGGTGGAGGGCGTGGTCGCTCAGGGGCGCGAGCTGGCGATAGACGCGGACGAGGTCGCGCACGCCCGACACCTTGGCGCTGAGCACGACGCGGTCGCGCGCCAGGCCGGTCTCCTCGGCCAGCTCGGCCGAGCGCACGACGCTCTCGACGATGCAGTCCCTCAGCACGTCGGCGGCGTCCTTCGGGTGCGCTCGGCGCGCGTTCGCGTCCATCATCTCGGTCAGCAGCCGCTGGTCCAGCGATCCCCAGTTGACGCCGATGCGCACCGCGGCGCCCCGGTCCATGGCGATCCGCACGATCGCCTGGAAGTTCTCGTCCCTGCGGCTCGTGCCGACGTTGCCCGGATTGATTCGGTACTTCGCGAGCAGCTCGGCCGCGCGCGGGAACTCGCGCAGCAGGATGTGGCCGTTGTAGTGGAAGTCGCCGACGATCGGCGCGTCGCACCCCAGGTCGGCCAGGCGCTCGAAGAGCTCGGGCACGGCCGCCGCCGCGCGCTTGTCGTTGACCGTGACGCGCACGATCTCGCTCCCGGCGTCGGCCAGGGCCTTGACCTGGCGGGCCGTGCTCGCCGCGTCCGCCGTGTCGGTGTTCGTCATCGACTGCACGACGACGGGACGCCCGCCGCCGACGCGGACGCCGCCGACGTTCACCTCGACGGATTCTCTGCGCACGCCTCCCCCTCGGGGCTTCGGGAGCTCGTTGTCGCCGCGCGCGCCAAAGCCTGGGCCCTCGGCCCCGCGCGCGGGGTCTCGATCAAAGTCGACGGAGGGGGTGGGATTCGAACCCACGTGTCCGTGACGAACGCCGGTTTTCAAGACCGGTGCATTGAGCCGCTCTGCCACCCCTCCTCGGGAGAGTGCAATTTGCCCTCCCGACCGACTCCCGGGCAACGGGCGGGCGGCCGCACGCGGCCCGCGGCCGCTCAGTGGCGAAAGAGCCTGCGCCCCGTGAACGCCATGGCGACGCCGTGCTCGTCGGCCGCGGCGACCACCTCCCGGTCGCGCTTCGACCCGCCGGGCTGGACGATGGCCCGCACGCCGGCCCGCGCCGCTTCGTCCACCCCGTCGCGGAAGGGGAAGAAGGCGTCCGACGCCAGAACGCACCCGTCCAGCTCGCTCGCCAGCCCCGCGTCGCGGGCCTTGCGCACGGCCAGCTTCGCCGAATCGACCCGGCTGGCCTGGCCCGAGCCGATCCCGACCGTGGCCCGATCCCGCGCCAGCAAAACGGCGTTCGACTTGACGCTGGCGACGGCCGCCCACGCGAACGCGAGGTCGCGCGCCTCCTCGGGCGACGGCGCGCGCTCGCTCGCGACCGTCCAGCCCGAATCGTCCGAAGCCGACGGCGGCTCGGGCAGCGACTGGGCGAGCAGGCCGCCGTGGACGGAGCGCAGGGAGCGCGCGCCCTCGCCGCCCGCGGCGCGCGCGAGGAAGCGCGCGGCCGCGTCGCCCCGCTCGGACGGGAACGCGAGGAGGCGAAGACCGGGCTTCGCCTCGAGGACGGCGAGCGCTTCCGCGTCGAACCCGGGCGCGACGACGCATTCGACGAAGACCTTGGCCAGGGCGCGCGCGGTCGCGACGTCGACGCTCCGGCTGAGCGCGATCACCGACCCGAAGGCCGAGACCGGATCCGTGGCCCGGGCCCGCTCGAAGGCGTCGACGAGCCGTTCGCGTTCGGCCAGGCCGCAGGGCGTCGAGTGCTTGACGACGCAGACGGCCGGGTCCGGCGAGCGCGCGAACGGCGCGAGACCGACGAGCGCGCCGTCCAGATCCAGGAGATTGTTGTAGGAAAGCCGCTTGCCCCGGAGTTGCCGGAGGGCGCCCAAGCCCTCGCGATCGCCCTCGACGACGTAGAGCGCGCCAGCCTGGCCGGGGTTCTCGCCGTAGCGAAGCGGCGCGCCCCATCGCTTCATGCGAAGGTTTAGATGATCTGGCAGAAGAGACTTTTCTTCATCGAGATAGGTGGCCACATCCGAGTCGTAGGACGAGATCTTCCGAAAGGCCTTGGCCGCGAAGCGGCGCCGAAGTCGGTCCGCGGCCTCGCGCCCGTCGACGGCGTCCAGCGCCAGGGCGTAGTCGTCCGGGTCGACGACGACCCAGACATGGCGGTGGTTCTTGGCCGCGGCGCGCACCAGCGTCGGTCCTCCGACGTCGATGTGCTCGAGGACCCGGTCCAGCGTCGCGCCCGGCGTTCGCGCCGTGCGGCGAAACGGATAGAGGTCGACGGCGACCAGGTCGATGGGCCGGTACCCGGAGCGCGCCAGCGCGCGCATGTCCTCTTCGACGTCCCGGCGCGCGAGGATCCCGGCGTGGATCGCGGGGTGGAGCGTCTTGACTCGCCCCTCCATCATCTCGGGGTGGTCGGTGACCAGGGAGACGTCGACGACCTCGACGGCCGCCTCGCGCAGCGCGGCGGCCGTGCCGCCGGTGGACAGCACTTCCCAGCCCCGCTCGGCCAGGCCGCGGCCCAGCTCGACGATCCCGGTCTTGTCCCACGCGCTCAGGACCGCCCTGGGGCGGCTCACGCGTCGACCGCGCGGTCGCCGACCGCCGCTGCGCCCAAGGTCTCGTCCGACCGTTCGGCCGTCGCTCGGTCCTCGAGGTCCGCGCCCGCCGGGCGGGGCCCGGCTCCGAAGGCGCGGCCGAGCGACGCCGCGCTGGGCGCCGAGCCGGCCCGAGTCGGCGCGGGCCACCGAAACGACGGCCGCGGACACTCGCCGGCCCCGTCCCAGCGCGCGATGCAGCGGGCGAGCGCGTCCGCCGCGGCCGGGTAGAGCCGGTGCTCGACCTCGAGCACCCGGGCCGCCAGCGACTCGGGCGTGTCGTCGGGAAGGACGGCCACGGGCCACTGCGCGACGATCGGCCCCTCGTCGTAGCGCTCGTCGACCAGGTGCACGGTCGGCCCCGACAGCTTGGCGCCCGAGCGAAGCACGGCGGCGTGCACGGCGGCGCCGTGCATGCCCCGGCCGCCGAACGAGGGCAGCAGGGCGGGATGCACGTTCAGGATCCTGCCCCGGAGCGCGCGGCAGACTTGGGCGGGCAGCAGCTTGAGGAACCCGGCCAGCAGAACCCCCGCGATCCCCCGGCGAGCCAGCAGATCGAGCGCGCGCGCGCCGACGTCGGGCGCGTCGAAATCCAGGCGCCGGACCGGCCGGCCGGCCGCCTTCGCCCGATCCTCGGCCGCGCACGGGCGGTTCGCGACCACCAGCGCGACGCGGTAGCGACAGGCCGTCCGTCCGCCCTCGCCGTCCAGCAGCGCCTGCAGGTTGCTGCCGGAGCCCGACGCGAAGACGGCGAACGGGACCGTCAAGCCGACAGACCGGCGTACTGGGGCGCGAGAAAGGGGTTCGTCGCCCGCTCGCGACCGACCGTCGTGGGGGGGCCGTGCCCCGGATGGAGGCGCGTCTCGTCGGGCATCGTCAGCACGCGGCGCCGAATCGACTCCAGGAGCGTCCGGTGGTCGCCTCCCGCGAGGTCCGTGCGACCGATCGAGCCCGCGAAGATCACGTCGCCGACGAGGGCCGTCGGCTCGGACGTCGAGCGGAAGATCACGTGACCCGGCGAGTGGCCGGGCGCGAAGACGACCTCGAGGCCCGAGCCCCCGAATTCGAGGACGTCGCCCGGCGCCAGGGACGCGTCCGGCGGAGGCGGCGTCTCGAAGGGGACGCCGTGGCGTCGGGCCTCGGCGGGGGCGGCGTCGTACAGCGGCCGTTCGAGCGGGTGCAGGCGGATCGGCGCGCCCGTCGCTCGCTTGGCCAGGGCCACGCCCTCGACGTGGTCCAGGTGCGCGTGCGTCAGCAGAAGCGCCGCGACGTCGAGGTCGCGCCGGCGCGCCTCGGCGAGCGCGCGCGCGGTCGCCGCGCCGGGATCGACGAGGACCGCTCGCCGACCGTCGGCCCCGATCGCCAGCAGGGTGTTCTGCACGAACGCCCCCCCGGCGAAGGTCAGGACTTCCACGACGTCGCTCGGGTCCGCTCGGGGGCGGACGCTACACCGTGAAGGAGCTTCCGCATCCGCATCCGCCCGTCGCCTGCGGGTTCTTGAAGGAGAACCCGGAGCCCATCATGGAGGTGGTGTAGTCGATCTCGATCCCGTCGAGGTACTGGGCGCTGAAGGGATCCACGAAGATCCTGACGCCGTGGCGCTCGAGAATCTCGTCGTCGCCCTCGGGCGCCTCGTCGATGTCGACGTCGTACTGGAAGCCGGAACAGCCGCCGGGCAGGACGGCGACGCGCAGCCCCGCCTCGGGCGCGCCCCCGCCGTGGCGCTCGAGAAAGCCCTGCACCATCTTGACGGCGTTGGGCGTCAGGTTCAGCTCCATGCGTGGGCCACTGCGCTCCCTCGAGTGCCGGGTCCGGCGAGCCGCCGCCGGCGGGCGGCGTCCTTCGCCGTCCAAAATACCGCTTGGGCGGCCGGACGGTCAAGCGGCGCCCGACGCCGATTTCGGGGCGCGTTCGCGCTCGAGGCGCTCGATCAGCCGAGCGGCCGCCCACAGGTCGTCGACCGCGTGCAGACCTTCGCCGGGCGCCGGCTCGCGGGCGGGCCGGCGGCCCGTGCGCACCAGGACGCCCGTGCCGCCGAGCCGGCGCGCGGGCTCGACGTCGCTTCGCTTGTCGCCGACGCAGTAGGACCGGCTCGGGTCGATCCCCAGGTCGGCGGCGGCCCTCCGGTACATCGCGAGCCCGGGCTTTCGACACGTCGAGCGCGGATCCGCCCACGGGGGGTCGGGACAGAAGTACGTCGCGTCGAAGGCGAGGCCCGCCCGAGCGAGGCGCCGGTCCAGCTCGGCGGCGACGCTCCGGTAGTCGCGCGTCGTGAAGAGCCCGCGCGCGATCCCCGACTGGTTGGTGACGACGACGAGGGCGAGCCCGAGGTCGCCGAGACGCCGAAGCGCGTCCGCCGCGCGAGGGATCAGCTCGACGTCCTGGGGGTCGGAGAGGTGGTGCTTGTCGACGACGACCGTCCCGTCGCGGTCGAGGAAGACGGCGGGGCGACCGCCGGCGTCCGCGTCGGACACGCTACGGCGCCGGCGCGCGAAGGACGTCGGCCAGGGCCCGGACGACCGTCCCGTCCTCTTCCGGCTCCACGGTCCGCAGGTCCAGCAGGACCGCGTTCGCCGCGGTTCTCGAGACGACCGGCGGCGATCGGGCGCGCAGCGCCGCGGCCAGCCGAGCGGTGGCCGACCCCGCGCGCGCGCGCACGAGCGCCGAGGGCAGGCGCGCGCCGGGGAACGTGCCGCCGCCGATCAGCGACTCGCCGGGAACGACCTCGAGCGCGCCGCTCTCGCCGAGGAGCGCCTCGACTTGGGCCAGCGCCGATTTCGCGCGGCGCTCGAGGACCTCGACCGGCGCCGCGATCATGCGGAGCGTCGGGATCTCGCGCAAAGCGCGCCTCGGGCTCCGGTACAGCGCGAGCGTGGCCTCGAGCCCGGCGAGCGTCGCCTTGTCCGAGCGGAGCGCCCTGCAGAGCGGGTGGGCCCGGGCCAGGTCGACGCTGGCGCGAGAGCCCGCGAGGATGCCGGCCTGGGGTCCGCCCAGCAGCTTGTCGCCCGAAAAGGCCACCAGGTCCGCGCCCTGGGCGACGCTGTCGGCCGGCGTGGGCTCGGGCGGAAGGCCGAGGTCTCGGGCCGGGAGCATGAGTCCCGAGCCCAGGTCGTGGATCACCGGCACGCCGGCGCGGGCGCCCAGCGCGACCAGCTCCTCGAGCGCCGTCGCCTCGGCGAACCCGGAGACGGTGAAGTTCGAGCGGTGCACCTTCAAAACGGCGCATGCGCCGCGCTCGACGGCGTGCGCGTAGTCGGAGACGCGGGTGCAGTTGGTGGTCCCGACGGCGCGGAGGCGGCACCCGGCGGCGGCCACGACCTCGGGGATGCGGAAGCCGCCCCCGATCTCGACCAATTCGCCGTTCGACACCACCACGTCGCCGCCCCGAGCCACCGCGGCCAGCGCCAGCGCCAGCGCGCCGGCGCAGTTGTTGACGACCACCGCGTCCTCGGCGCCGGTGAGCCGGGCGAGCGGCCGGGCGCAGTGGTCGTAGCGCGACCCGCGCCCGCCGTCGGCGAGATCGAACTCGAGGTTGCCGTACCCGCTCGCGCGGGCCATCGCGTCGCGGGCTTGGCGCGCCAGGGGGGCGCGACCGAGGTTCGTGTGCAGCACCACGCCGGTGGCGTTGATCACCCGCTCGAGCGAGGGACGGCTCGCCCGCTCGATCTCCGCCTCGCAGACCTCTTGGACGGACCGGTCGCCCAGGGGCGCCGCGACGCCCCCGGACCGAACGCGCTCGAGCGCGTCGCGCAGCCGGTCGGTCACCCAGGCGCGGCCGTGGCGCTCGATGGCGTCCCGACACCACGGACGCTCCAACAGACGGTCCACGCCCGGAAGCGCGCGCCGGGGATCCCGGACTTCGGTCACGGACCGCCGGCGAATGCGAAGACGGCCGAGGACGGATCGAACGCGGATCGCGCGTCGCGCGCCCGCCGCCACGCCCCGCGCCGCCGATCCGTCCGACGCCCCGCCGCCAAGCACCGCGCGGCAGCGCCCGAAACGCCTGGGACGGCTGCGGTGTCCGCCGCCAAGGTGTCCGCCGTCAGGGTGTCCGCCGCCAGCGTGTCCGCCGCCAGCGTGTCCGCCGCCAGCGTGTCGCTCGCGTCGGGTCCGACCGTGGTGTCCGAGACCGCCGCGGAGTCGCCGACGGTCGTCGAGTCGGCGGTCGCGGCCGTGTCCGGTTCCGGCGGCTCCCAGAGAATCGTGTCGACCCCGCCCCCGTTGCCCAGTCCCGCGATGTTCACGACCCCGGAGATCGTCACCTCGTAGCTCGCCCCGGGGAAGAGGGGCTCCTCCAGGACGCCCACCAGGGTGTCCTTGGGCAGAATCAAGCCCGACAGGAGGGAGTATGGTTCCCGCGCCTCCTCCTCGGCGTCCTCCGCGTCCGCGTCCTCGCCCGGAGCGTCGGTCGCCTCGGCTTCGCCTTCGCCGGCCTCCTGCGCCGCGGCTCGCTGCGCCGAGTCCGCCCGGGCTTGCGTCCAGCGCTCGTGCTCGAAGGGCCTGAAGACGCGGATCCGGATCGTGTCGCCGAGGGCGGGAGCGACGCGCGCGCCCTCGTCCGCCGGAATCGAATCGACCACAGCGTCCTCGTCCGCCCCGGCGGAGTCGACCTGCGGGGCGGCTTCCGCGGAGTCGCTCGCCTCGCCGGCGGTGGAGTCCGCTTCCGTCTCCTCGAGCGCCAGCACGACCGCATGGCTCGACAGCAGGACGCTGGGCAGCGTCGGCTCCAGGTGGTCGTCGAACGCGAACAGCAGCGTCGAGGAGTCGCGGACGGTCGCGTTGCCCAGGCGGGCGGGCACGGTGTCGGGCTCGATCAGGGACAGCACGGCCCAGGCGGTGTCCGGCGCGCCGGAGCGCAGCTCGAGCGGCGCCGACGCGCTCTCGGCCTCTCGGTCGCGCTGGTGGTCCCCATCCCGGTTGACGTCCCGCCACGCGCGGACCGTGAACGGGCCGTCGGGGAGGAAGCGGAGCGCGTAGAAGCCGGAATCGCCCACCGGACTCCAGTGCGCGACCGTGTCATCTCCGGCCGCGAAGCGCGCTTCGACGCGCGCGCCGCTTTGGGGCGGATCGCCCGAGACGCGGTCCTCGACGACGCCCGCGAGCGCGTTGGGCACGAATTCGGGGCCGGTCGAGACGACCAATTCGAAGGGGTCCCGCAGCGTTTGGTTGAACCGGTCGTTGATCGCAGGAAGCACCGTGATCCGGTAGACGCGCCCCTCCTCGAGTCCCTCCTCCCATTCGACGGCGAGCGCGTCGCCACGGTGGCGGACGCGCACGGCGCCGGTCGAGGGCGAGACGACCACGGCGTCGTCGAGGGTTCGCACGCCGGCCCCGATGGGTCTTTCGCTGATGCGCTCGCTGAAGCGAAAGAGCGCCTCGCGGAGGCCGGGCTCGACGACGGCGAAGGTGTCCGGAACGGTCTCGATCACGAACGGCGGCATCACGTCCTCGGGTCCCCCGCGCGGCGCCTCCGGCGTCGCGCAGGAAATCAGGGCCAGGCCAAGGAGCGCGAGGCCGCGCCCCTTCACGGGCCGGCGCCCTCGAGGACGGCCAGCTTCGACTCCCACTTCGACTGCTGGACGGCCAGCGAGCTCAGCTTCTCGCGCTCGCGCTCGACGACCGCGGCGGGCGCGCGCGCCACGAAGTTCGCATTGGCGAGCTTCGCCTCGACGCCCCGGCGGCGCTCGCCCAGGCGAGCGACCTGGCGGCGCAGGCGCTCGCGCTCGGCCTCGAGGTCGATCACCCCCTCGAGCGGAACGAACAGCTCGGTGCCGTCTTGCATCACGGCGACGGCGCTCACCGTGCCGGCGGCGGGCGTCCCGCGCTCGACGGCGCGGACCCGCGCCAGGCGCAGCAGCGTCTCGCCCAGCGTCTCCAGCGGATCGGCGCCCCGCCCCCCGGCGACGTGCAGGACCACTCGGCGGCCCTCGCCCACGCCGTACTCCTTGCGCAGGGCGCGGACCCGCGCGATCGCCTCCTGCAGCCACCCGAAGTCGGCCTCCGCCCGGGCGTCGATCCGATCGGCCGAGGCTGCGGGCCAGCGCGCGCCGACGAGCCCGGCGCCGGCGCTCTCCCCGTCGCCGCCGTCGCGCACGGCCCGCGGCAGCACGCTCCAGAGCTCCTCGGTGACGAAGGGGATCAGCGGATGCAACAGGCGGCAAATCGAGTCCAGGACGTGCGCGAGCACGGCCCGGGCCGCGTCGCGGGCGCGACCGCCGGGCTGCAGACGGTCCTTGACCGACTCGAGGTACCAGTCGGCGAAGTCGCCGCGAAAGAAGTCGCGCGCCGCTTCGGCCGCTCCCTGCATGCGGAACGCCTCGAGCTCCTCGTCGATCCTGGGGATCGCGCGCTGGAGACGGGACAGAATCCAGCGATCCTCCAGGCTCCACTGGTCGCGGACCTCGTCGACCGTCGGCACGTAGTCGTCGCCCAGGCTCATGAGCGCGAAGCGTCCGGCGTTCCAGAGCTTGTTGACGAAGTTCCGGCCGGGCGCGAAGGCGGCGTCGAGGTCCTCGTGGTCGAGGCGGATGTCGGCGCCGACGCCGGCGCTCGACAGCAGGGTGAAGCGAAGCGCGTCCGCGCCGTAGAGCTCGACGACCTCGAGCGGGTCGACGCCGTTGCCCAGCGACTTGGACATCTTGCGGCCCTGGCCGTCGCGCACGGTGCCGTGCAGGTAGACGCGGGAGAACGGGACCTCGCCCATCGCGTATTGACCGGCCATGATCATGCGCGCGACCCAGAAGAACAGGATCTCCGGGGCCGTCGACAGCGCGTGGCCGGGGTAGAAGGCCTCGAGGTCGCGGGTCCTCTCCGGCCAGCCGAAGACGGAGAACGGCCAGAGCCAGGACGAGAACCAGGTGTCCAGGACGTCCGGATCCTGCGCGAGCCGCTCGCTTCCGCACGCCGAGCACTCGCGGGGGTCCTCGACGCGCGCCATCGTCTCGCCGCAGTCGGCGCACGTCCAGACGGGGATGCGGTGTCCCCACCAGAGCTGCCGCGAGACGCACCAGTCGCGGATGTTCTCCATCCACCGCTCGTAGACCTTCGTCCAGCGGTCGGGCGCGAAGGTCACCCGCCCGGAGCGCGAAGCCTCGAGCGCCGGTCGCGCGAGCGGCTCCATGCGCACGAACCACTGTTCGCTCAGCCGGGGCTCGACCACCGTCCCGCAGCGGTAGCAGCGGGGAACGACGTGCACGTGGTCCTCGCGGCCCGCCAGCAGGCCCCGCTCCTCGAACGCGGCCAGGACGGCGTCGCGGGCGGCCTCGCGGCCCAAGCCCCGGAACCGCTCCGGCGCCGCGTCGCCGATCCTCGCGTCGTCGGTCATCACGTCCAGCGGCTCGAGCCCGGCGCGGCGCGCGACCTCGAAGTCGTCCGCGTCGTGGGCGGGCGTGATCTTGACCATCCCCGTCCCGAAGTCGGCGCTGACGTGCGGGTCCGCGACCAGCGGGATCGTCCGTCCGGCGAGCGGCAGCTCGACCGCCGCGCCCACGAGGGGCGCGTAGCGCTCGTCGTCCGGCGCGACGGCGACGCCGGCGTCGCCCAGCATCGTCTCCGGGCGGGTGGTCGAGACGGTCACGTGCCAGCGGCCGTCGGCCAGACGGCCCACCGCGTCGGCGCCCCTCGCGCGCGCTCGGGCGGCCTCCTCCTCGAAGCCCGCGGCCAGCGGATAGCGCAGGCTCCAGAGCGAGCCCCGAGTCTCGACGCCCTCGGCCTCCTCGTTGGACAGCGCGGTCAGGCAGCGCGGGCACCAGTTGACGATGTACTCGCCCCGATAGACGAGATCGTCCTCGTAGAGGCGCACGAACGCCTCGCGCACGGCCCGCGACAGTCCGGGGTCGAGCGTGAACCGCGCCCGACTCCAGTCGCAGCTGCAGCCGATCGCCTCGAGCTGGCCGAGGATGCGGCTCCCCGTCTCGTCGACGTGCTCCCACACGCGTTTCTCGAAGGCGGCGCGGCCCAGGTCGACGCGGCTCGAGCCCTCGGCCCCGAGGCGGCGCTCGACGACGTTCTGGGTCGCGATCCCGGCGTGGTCCGTGCCCGGGACCCACAGCGCGACCCTCCCCTGCATCCGGCGCCAGCGCACGAGCGCGTCCTGGATCGCGTTGTTCAGCCCGTGGCCCATGTGCAGGACCGCCGTCACGTTGGGCGGCGGGATGACGATCACGTACGGATCGCCCCCCTTCTCCACGTCGTCGGGCGAGGCGCCGAAGCGCCCGCCCTCCTTCCACTGGCGCAGAACGCGGGCCTCGACCTCGCGAGGCCGAAACGTCTTCGACAGCGCGCGCTTCAAGTCGCGGACCCCGAGCGCGGCCGCGACGCGAGCGACGTCGTGTCCGGCTTGGCGCGGGCGTCGCCCGAGCGCTCGGCCTCCTCGGCGGCCCGGCGCTCCTCCCGCCTGACCCGCATCGCCTCGACCCTCTCCCTCCAGCTGCGCCGCGCGGCCAGCGAGCTCCGGGCCCGGTCGATGTCGGCCATCCGGAAGGCCCACTCCGTCCGGTCGCCGTTGTAGTCGGGCGGCGGGCCGAACCCGAAGGGCAGCGGCACCTCGACGTCGCCCAGGTGGATCGTGCCCGGCGACAGTCCCCAGGTCCGGCCCTGCTCGTCGGTGCGCGTCCAGTCCATCGCCGAGGCCGCGCGCTCGGCTTCGGCGAGGGCCGAGTCGCTCGCCGCCTCGAGCGCGGCGTGCAGGCCGAGCTCCATGAGCTGCTGCGGCGTCGGTCGGACGAGCTCCGGGCGCACGGGCGCCCACAGCCTGGGGTCGCCCTCGCTCAACCGCAGACGCTCTCCGGCCGACGCCGGCGGCGTCGGATAGCGCGCCCGCACGCGGTCCTCGAGGTCGGGCGCGTCGACGGTCGCGTCCGGCTCGGCGGGCGACTTGATCTCGGCCGGGTCCTCGGGCTCCCCGACCGCGTCGGCGGGCCGCTCGACGAGCGCGACGACGCGCACGCCCTCGGCTTCGCGCTCGCGCGGCGGCGGCGCGCTCGCCGGACCGCCCGGCCAGTCGACCGCCAGGAACGGGTACACCGCGACGAGCGCCGCGTGGAGGAGCGCCGAGACGGCGAAGCCGAGAGCCAGAGCGCGGCGCGGGCGCGAACGGCGCCGCGCATCGCCCGCGAAGGTCCCGGCCCTTGGCGGCGGCGTCACCCGCCGAACCCCGGCGCCGGGGCCGCGACGACGGGATTCGTGACCCTGGACCCGCAGGACGCCTCGACCTCGACGACGTCGCCGGGCAGCGGCGAGCCGACGCCGGCGGGCGTTCCCGTCGGAATCGGATCCCCCGCCTCGAGGGTCGTCGCGTGCGAGGCGAAGCTCGTCGGGAACGGGATCGAGAAGGTCGGCTCCGACGTCGCGCCCGTCCGCCCCGCGACCAGGCCGATCCCCCCCTCGTCGTCGACCCGACCGGCGTCCGGCGGGCGCGCTACGGCGTCGCCGCTGGCGACGACGGCGGACGGCGCCTCCGGGAAGATCGACGGCTCGCTGGGAACCGGTTCGACGATCTCGCGGGCGTGGAGCGGGTCGTCGAAGCCCACGCACGCGATCTTGCTGGGCCGGCGGGCGAGCGGGACGGACGCCGCCGCCACGGCTAGTCCGCCGGTCGGCCGTGGATCGCGGCGCCGACGATCGCGCCCAGGGCCGCGACGCCCAGGAAGCCGGCGACGACGGTCCACCAGAAGCCCACGTCCCCGTGGCCGCCGCTCCATCCGGTCGCCGCCGTGCGGGCCGCGCCGCCCGCGAGGGTCAGGAGGAAGAGTCCAGCGAGGAAGCCGAGCGCCTTTTTCATGCGACAGCGCGTCCTTGGGATTTCGGGGGATCGGCGCGGGGCTCCGCCGAGAGCCGACGGCCCGCGAAGCCGCCTTCAAGGAAAAATCTACCCGGGCGGGACCGGGGAACAAGAACGCGCGCTTCAAGGCGCCTCGGCGTAGAAGGCGCGCACGCGCTCCCGGACCGCCGCCCACGGGCCCTGCACGAGCGGCATCGCGGGAAGCGCCTCGAGGATGGCGTCGCCGTAGCGGCGGGTCACGATGCGGTCGTCCAGGATCACGACGGCGCCCCGGTCGCGGCGCGAGCGGATGAGGCGTCCCACGCCCTGCTTGAGGCGCATCGCGGCGTCGGGAACCATGTAGCGCATGAACCCGTTCTCGCCCCGCGCGGCCAGCGCCTCGACGCGCGCCTGCGTGATCGGGTCGCCGGGCGGACGAAAGGGCAGCTTCTGGATCACGAGCGCGCGAAGCGGTCGGCCCGCCACGTCGACGCCCTCCCAGAAGGACGACGTGCCCAGCAGGACGGCGTCGCCCGAGCGCGCGAAGTCGGCCAGGAGCCGCGAACGCGGCGCGCGGCCCTGAACGAACAGCGGCCAGCGGCGCTCGACGCCCCGGTCGCGCAAGCGACGCTCCGCGGCGCGCAACGCCGAGTGCGACGTGAAGAGCGCCAGGACGCCCCCGTCCGTCAGCTCGGCCACGTCGTGGACGACGTCGGCGGCTCCCCGGCCGGCGTCGGGTCCCCACCCGCTCGGCCCCGACGTCGGCACGGCCAGACAGCTCTGGGCCGCGTGGTCGAAGGGCGAGGAGACGATCGCCTGGTCCACGCGGCCGACGCCGGCGTCCGTCGCGCCGTCGGCGAGCGCGCGCGCGGCGGCGACGCGCGGCCGCTCGCCGGGCGAGAGGCCCAGCCGGCCCTTCACGTAGGAGAAGTCGGCGCCCGCGGCCAGCGTCGCCGACGTGAGCACCGCGGTCTCGGTCCTCGCGAAGAGGTGCCGGGCGAGCACGGCCCCGATCTCGACCGGCGCGGAGCAGAAGGCGACGTTCGCGCCCGGCGGCGCGGCGCGGGGACGGACGCCTCCCGGGCGCACCTCGAGCCAGCGCACGATCGGGTTCGCGTCGACGCCGGGGCGGAGGCAAAGGCGCAGCGCGGCGGCGGCGGCCGTCAGGCGGCCCGCCGAGCCCTGCACGTCCAGCAGATGCCCCTCCAGCTCGGAGGGAAGCTCGTCGATCTCGTCGAGCCGCTCCGCGATCGCCGAGAGCTCCCGGGACGCGTCGCCGATCAGCGTCAGCAGGGCGTCGAGCGTCTCGGCGACGGCCTCGTCGTCGGTCGGCTCCAGCGGCGCCGCCGACTCGAGTCCCTTGCCCGCGGGCGGCGCGCCCAGGCGAAGGCCGCCGCCGTCCGCGCGAGCGACCGTCCACGGTCCGATCGCCTCGAGGAAGGCGTTCGTCGCGCGCCGGAGCCGACCGACGAGCGGGACGGCGCGCTCGAGGATCCGCTCGGCCGCGCCCTCGGCGTCGACCGAACCCGAGACCCTCCTCGCGGCGCGGGCGACCGAAGCGAGGACGCCCTTGCCGCCCCAGTCCAGCCGCGACAGGACGCGGAGCAGCCCCGAGCCCGCGACTTCGCTGCCCAGGCGCTCCGTCGCCGCGTCCTCGACCCGGTGCGCCTCGTCGAAGACGACGCGCGCGTAGGCGGGCAGCACGGCCGCGGCCCGGTGGTTGTCGGTCGCGATGCGGACCGCCAGATCGGAGAAGAAGAGCGCGTGGTTGACGACGACGAGATCGGCGGCGGCGGCCGCCCGCCGCGACCTCTGATAGTGGCACGCCTGGAAGTGCGGACACTTGGCGCGCAGACAGGCGTCCGTATCGCTGCGGACTTCGTCCCAGACCTCGCGACTGGGCGCGAAGGGGAGATCGCTCCTCGACCCGTCCCGCGTCGAGTCCAGCCACCGCAGCAAGGCGTCCAGCTCCGAGGAGCGGTCGTCCGGGAACAGCGTGCGCGCCGACGCGGCGGCCAGGCGCGCACGCCGGATCGAGACGTAGTTCCCCCGTCCCTTGACCAGCGCCCAGGGCACCTCCTCGCCCAGCACGGCGCTCGCGAGGTCGAGGTCCTTGCCGACCAGCTGCTCCTGCAGGTTGATCGTGTTGGTCGACAGGACGGTGCGCTCGCCGTTCCCGAGCGCCCACCGGGCGGCGGGCAGGAGGTACGCGAGCGACTTGCCCGTCCCCGTCCCGGCCTCGACGAGCCCGACGCCGCCTTCGTTGTAGAGATTGCCCACGAAGCGCAGCATGTCGCGCTGTCCCCGGCGATCCTCGTACCCCGCGACGGACGCGAGGGGGCCGTCGGGCGCGAGCAGGTCGGCCAGCTCGTCGACGTCGAGCGGCTCGACGACGCGCGCCTCGGGCGGCTCGACCACGACGTAGAGACGCTCGGCGCGGTTGTCCACGACGACCGTGCCCAGCCCGTCCTCGTGGATGCGGGCCGCGACGGCCAGATCGGCGTGCGAGGGCTCGAGGTCGCCCGACGGATGGTTGTGGATCATGACGCCGCCCTCGGGCGCGTCGCGGGCCGCGGCCAGCACGGCCGATCGGTTGCCCCTCGCCACCGCGCGCGGACGGACGACGAGGCGTTCGTCCGTCACCTCGGCCAGGAAGGCGACCTCGCGTCCCCCGGCCCGAGCCACCTCGTCGCGGATCTCGCGGGCGGCTTCCCCCTCGAGCCGGAGCGGTCGACGGGTCACGTCTTGAGCTTCTTCTTCTTCGCCGCCGGGAAGAGCACGTTGTTGAGGATGAGACGATAGCCCGGCGAGTTGGGGTGCAGCGCCAGGTCGGTCGGCGCGTCCCCGATCTGGTGCTCGGCGTCCTCCGGGTCGTGGCCGCCGTAGTAGGTCCAGGTCCCCTCGCCCAGGTTCCCGTGAATGTACTTCGCCCAGGCGCCCTCGACGCCCAGCTTGACCACTCCGGGCTTCAGGCGGTCGACGGCGAACGAGGTCGTCAGGCCGTAGAAGTCGGGCACGACCGACACGTGGTTCTGCGTGAGCATCGCCGCGACGGGGTCGAACTTGGCCGAGAACTCGAATAGGGTGAATGCGCCCAACTCCTTGCGCCAAGGCGTGTTGACCTGATGTCCGTCGATGTCGGAGAAGGCGTTCACGGACGGCGCGATCTGAATGTCCGCGTCCTGGAACGCCATCGCCGGGCCCCAGTCCATCTTCGAGCCGGCGTCGGGGTCCGGGGGCGTGCCGTCGGCGTAGGCGGCGGCGATGTCGACGGACGCGGACGCGAGGGCCAGCTCGAGGGTCTCGGGCGCCGAGCACATGGCGAAGAGAAAGCCGCCGCCCTCGACGTAGGCGCGAATCGCCCGGCTCACCTCCTTCTTGAGCGCGGGCACGTCGGCGAACCCCAGCTCGCGCGCCGCCTCCTCGTTGCGCGCGACCTCCTCCTCGAGCCACGGCGCGCCCCCGTAGGCGATGTAGAACTTCGAGTACTGGCCCGTGAAGTCCTCGTGGTGCAGGTGCAGCCATTCGTACTCGTCCAGGTCGCCGGCCAGCGCCTCGGGGTCCCAGACCTTCTCGTAGGGAATTCCGGCGTACTCGAGCGCCATCGTGACGGCGTCGTCCCAGGGCGCGCTGTTGGGCGGCGTGTAGATCGCGACCGCGGTCGCCTTCTCGAGGATCACGGACTCCATGTTCCCGGACGCGACCGCCGCGCGGACGCGCGCCTCTTCCGCCGCGTCGACGGGGCGCGCCGTCACGCCCATGAGCGCGGCGCGACGCCGGACGCCCTCCCCGTCGGCGAGCAGGAAGGAACCGCCCCGGAAGTTGAGAAGCCATTCGGCGGCCTCGCCGAGCTCCAGCGCCGAGTAGGCGAGGCCGTAGGCCTTCAGGTGGTTCGTCTGCGTCTCGTCCATCGGGATCAGGAGCGACTGCGCGCCCAGCGCTCCGGGAACGCCGACGACCGGCCCGAGCGCCGCGAGGAGCGCGACGCGCCCGAGCGCCGCGGCGGCGCCGCGGCCCCGCCCCGCTCGCCGGCCGCTCACCGTCCGGACCCTCGCGGCCGGGACGGGCCCCGGGCCTGGATCCGCTCGAGCGCGTCGCGCGCTCCGGGCGCCACCGGATGGTCGGGGCGCGCGACGACGAGCGCCTCGAGAATCGCGACCGCCTCGGCGCGTCCCTCGGGCCCTTCGGCCAGGGCGCGGGCCAGCAGCAACGCCGCTTCGGGCGTCTCCAGCGCGTCGGGAAACTCGGCGACGAGGCGGCGGCGCAGCCGAACGGCGTCGCGCTCGAGACCGGCGGCGGCGGCGATGCGGGCGCCCAGGGCGAGGATCGCGCTCCGGTCCGACTCCGGCACGTCCTCGACCCCGCTCTCGGCCTCCCGCACGGCGTCCCTCCCTCGATCGCGGCGCGCGGCGACGGCCATCCGAGCGATCAGGCGCGCGCCCGGCTCCGTCCGCTCGCCCAGCGTCAGCAGCAGCTCGATCGTCTCCGTCGCCGCCGCGGGCTCGAGGTCGGCGAGCGCGCTCTCGAGCGCGGCGACGCCGTCCGCGATCGCCTCCGCCTCGAGCAGCAGATAGCCGCGCTCGAGCGCCGCGCCGGGGCCGTCGACGCCCTCGAGGACGTCCATCGCGTCGGCGCGCCGACCCTCCGCCAGCAGACGAGCGGCCAGGCCGGCGGCCAGCGCGTCGAGCTCCCGGTCGCCCGGGTGCTCGTCGCGGAACCGGGCGAGCGAGCGAGCGAACGCGTCCGTGTCCCGGCTCCAGGCGACGCGCAGGCGCAACTCGTCGACCCACGCGGAGCGCCGCTCGGGCGTGCCCGCGCCCCACGATCGGGCCAGTCTCTCGCGAGCGGCCAGCGCGGCGGCCGTGTCGCCGATCTCGAGGGCCAGCTCGGCGACCCGGCCGTCCGCCTCGAGGCGGCTCGTGGGGTCGCGCCCCAGGACGCGCAGACGGTCCCGAGCCCAGAGCGCGGAGCGCGGCCGATTCGCCTCCTCGGCCGCGAGCGCGAAGGTCTCGAGGAAGTCCGGGACGCCGGGGCCGCCCCTCGAGACGCGCGCCTGGGCGAGCGCCTGCGCGCGCTCGCCCAGGCCCTCGCGAAGCGCGAGATCGGCGGCGGCCAGCGCGCTCGCCCGATCGGCCGGCGCGGCGACGACGGCGTCCAGGACGGCGTCGACGACGAAAGCGCGCTCCTCGCCCAGCCCGGCGACGCGCTCGAAGACGTCCTCGTTCGCCCGGCGGCTGGACCCCAGCGCGCGAGCCCAGGCGCGAGCCCCGTCGTCGAGGCGGCCTCGCGCCAGGTGCAGGGCGCCCAGCTCGACCATGAGCGCGGGCCGTTGGCCGAGCGCCTCGATTCCCTCTTCGATCAGCGCCGCCGCGGCGGCGGTCCCCGAGGCCAGCCCGAGCCCTCGCGCGCCCTCGAGGTACGGGTCGGTCGCTTCCGGAGCGACCTCGATCCAGCGCCGCACCGTCGCGTCCAGCGCCGAGGCCGAGTCGACCCGGGCCAGGACGGACAGCTTGAGCGTCCACAGCGCGGTCGCCGCGGGATCGGCCGCGACGAAGGCGTCGACGAGCGGCAGCACCGACGCCGGGCGACCCAGGCGGTCGTAGACGTCGCCCAGCGACAGGACGGCGGCCGACGACCGGGGGCGCAGCCTCAGCAGCTCGCGCAACGTCGCCTCGGCGCCGACCAGGTCGCCCTGCGCCACGCGCGCCGACGCCTGGCGGAGCATCCGGCTCTCGATGCGCCGATCGCTCCACGACTGCGACGCGAAGGCCGCCGGAGCGGCGAGCGCGGCGAGCGCGACGGCGACCGCGACGCCGAGCGCCGCCCTCCGCGCGTCCGTCACCGCCTGGGCGTCCCCGCGGGCGCGCCGCCGCCGGGGCTCCGGTTGAGTCTCTCGAAGTAGCGAAGCACCAGGTCGCGCTGGGCCGGCGACAGCGCGCGCAGCGCCCCCGCTCCGGGCAGGGCGAAGCGGAGCGCGTCCACATCCTCCGACCCGAGCGCGTCGACGGCTTCGCGATCGAACGCGCCCGCCCGGTCCGATTCGCGCTCTTCGGACTCCTCGTCGCGCTCGAGCGTCCGACCGGCGTCCAGGAGGCGGTGGAACAGGCGTTCCTGGCGGCGCAGGACTTCGGGGTCCAGGCGGCCGCGGGCCAGCGCTTCGGCCAGTCGCTCGGCCTCCGCGGCCATCGCGGAAAGGTCGCCCAGCGGGTCCGACCCCTCGCCGTCCCGCTCGGACATCTCGCCCAGCTCGCGCGCGACGTCGCGCTGCCGGCCCGACACTTCCTCGACCTGATCGGCCATCGTGCGCTCGCCGAGCCGCATCGGCGTCAGCGCGGCGGCGTCCTCGACGATCTCCCCCTGGCTCTGGGCGAGTTCCTGCAGCTGCTGCATCTGTTCGGTCGCCGAGCCGGACGCCTGCGCCTGCCCGTCGCTCCGGCCCGCGGCCATCGCCATGCGAGCGACCTCGTTGAGGGCGCCGACGACGAGCTCGGCTTCGGCGACCGGCGAGGACGAGCGGCCCTGCGCGCCTCCCATCGCGTCCAGCGTGGCGTCCAGGCGCTCCATCGCCTCGCCCGCGGCGGCCAGCAGATCGCGCGCGCCCGGCACCGCCATTTCGGTGTCCTCGGCGTAGTTCTCGGCCAGGTTGCGGACGCCCTGGGCGATGGCGGCCTCGGCGCTCCGCATGCCGGCCAGCTCGGTCGCCGTCGCGCCCTGCATGCGCCGACGCAGCTCCGTCTGGCCGCGCGCCAGCGCGAGCGCGCCGGAGGCCGTTTCGGCGAGCGCGCTTCGCAACTGCGCCATCCGCTCCTCGAGCATCCTCGCCTTGGCGTCGTCCAGGCTTCGGGACAGCTCGGACAGGTCGCCGGCCGCCCGCTGGGCCTCCTGGCCCGCGCGTTGGCGGCGGCCCTGGGACGCCATCCGCTCCGCGCTCCGCATGCTCCGACGCGCGTCGTCGAGCCGGCGTCGGGCGTCCTCGACGCCCGCTTCGGCGCCCGCTTCGCCGGCCTCCTCGAGCCTTCCCTCGAGGTCCTCGAGCCGCCCCCCCAACTCGTCGGCCCGCGCCTCGAGGGCGCGTTGCTGCTCGGCGCGCAGCGCGTCGTCTCCGCCCTCGGCCATCGCGTCGGCGAGGATCCGCTGCTCGCGCGCGAGCTCCTCGGCGGCCCGGCCCGTGGCCCGAAAGTCCTGTTCGATGGCGGCGTCGCGGAACTCGGCGAGCGAGTCCTCGAGGCGTTCGCGCAGCCGTTCCCGATCCGCGGCCATTCGCGCGAGCGCCTCCTCGAGCTCGCGCGGGTCCATCTCCGCCAGCCGTCGCTCGAGCTCGGCGGCGGCGTCTAGGGATTCCTCCGGCGCCGCGTCGTCCAGCAGGCCCTCGAGCGCCTCCACGCGCCGCCGCGCCTCGGGATCCGCCAGCCCGCCCCGATCCAGCGACTCGCGCAGCTCGGCCAGTTCGCGCTGCAGCGAATCGACGGCCTCGAGCATTTCGCGGTGACGCTCGAGTTCCCGGGCGAGCTCCTCGCGCTCGCCGAAGTCGGGCGGCGCGCCCGTCCCGGACGCGCGCGCGCGCCGTTCGACCTCGAGGTCCCGGGCCCTCCCGGCCAGCTCCTCGACGCCCTGGCCCACCTCGTCGAGACGCTCCTGCGCGCTCCGCTCGGCCTCGCTCGCCCCGGCCACCCAGAGCGCGTACTCGGCGCTCAGGCCCGACTGCGCGGACGGATGGTTGTCGACGGCGCGGACGCGGTAGCGCACCGTGTCGCCGGGCGAGAGGTCCCAGACGGACGCGTCGAGCACGGGCCTGAGCAGCGCGTCGGTCAATCCCTCGAGCTCGACGCGTCGCGTCGCCGGACCCTCGGTCGACCCGAACGCCGTGATCCTCCAGGACACGACCTCGAGGCGCTGGACGCCGTAGTCGTCGCTCGCCCGCACGACGAGCGGCTGACGCCGGTCCAACGGCATCGCCGTGTCCCGGGCCGGAAAGAGGATCTCGACTCGAGGGGGCGCGTCGGCGGCGACGCGCACGACCAGAGGCGACGGCGCCGTCGCCGCCGGCGCGCCCGCCGCGTCGACGACCTCCCACCGGAACGTCCCCGACCTCGTGGGCGCCCAGCGCCCCTCGAAACGCGCGCCCCGGACGGCGAACGTCGCTTCGACGACGCCGAGCGAGTCGACGAGCGTCGCCGCGCCGACGTCGCGGCTCCCCGCGCCGACGATCCGCGCGCGGGCGCCCCGGGGCACGGTCAGCGCGGGGAACGGAGCCCGGTGCTCGGCGGGCGGCAGGCGCGTGTGCGGAGGATGCGTCCACTGCACGGAGAGATGGCTCACGAACAGCGGATCCACGGGAGTGAGGACGTGGCGTTCGCTCGCGGCCCCGTCGGGCGTCTCGACCCAGTAGCGGGTCTCGGCCTCGACGGGCGGCAGCGCCGTCGCCGCTTCGCCGTCCGTCAGCTCGATCTCGCGCGACTCGAGCACGCGTCCGGTGGCTTCCCAGAACAGCGTGGCGGCCACGCGACCCGGCGCGCGCGCCACGACGGCGACGGCCGCGCCCCGGGGCACTTCGGCCGTGCCGGGCTCGACCGTCACGGGCGGCCGCGCCGCCTCGGCCAGCACGGCGAGCGGCCTGGCCATCCCCTGCCACGCGTCGACGGCGCGCCGGGGCGACAGGGCCAGCGCGAGCAGCGGCGCCGCGAGGGCGACGCACGAGGCGATCGCGCTGCGCCGCCGCCAGCCGTCGAGGCGCGCGCCCAGCGCGCCCGCGAGCGACTTCGCGTCGCCCGCGAGCCGGTCGCTCACGCGCGCGACGGCCAACTCGCGGAGCGCCGGCGACGTGCCCGGCGGCGCCCGCTCGGAGAGCTCGAGCGAGCCCAGCACGGCGCCCGGCGCGAGGCCGACGCTCGCGTCCATGGCCCCCGCGACGCGTCTCCTGCGGCACCAGCGTCGGCCCAGGACGCGCCGGAGCGCGAAGCCCGCGGGCGCGACCGCGACGAGCAGGCCGACGAGCAGCGCGGGCGCCGGACTCCCCGCGCCCCAGCCGTCGGCTCCGGCCAGCAACGGCGCCGCGCCGACGACGACGAGCGCGATCGCCGCGCACCAGGCGCCCACCGCGCGAGCCAGCGACGCGTGCAGGCGCTTGCGCACGCCGGCCACGGCGGCGGCGACGCCCGACTCCGGCGCCCGCACGGCGCGTCCGCTTCCGAGCGACGCCGTCACGAGGCGCGCGCCGCCTGCGCCAGGACGAAGACGACGACGTTCACGCCCATGCGGAGCGCGCTCTCGCGGACCTCTTCCGAGTCCCCGTGCGCATCGACGTCCTCCCAGCCGTCGCCCAAGTCGCTTTCGTAGGTGTAGAGCAACGCGAGCCTTCCCTGGTGAAAGAGGCCGAACGCCTGCGGCGGCGCTCCGTCGTGCTCGTGGATCTTGGGCAGGCCGTCGGGGAATTCATAGAAGGAGCCGAAGATCGGATGCGTCGGCGGCAGCTCGACCAGCCGCTTGTCGGGGAACGCGAGCGCGATCTCGCGGCGAAACGACTCGTCCATGCCGTAGTTGTCGTCGGCGTGCAGGAAGCCGCCGGCGAGCAGGTGCTCGCGCAGCGCCGCGCGGTCCTCGACCGAGAAGCGCACGGCGCCGTGTCCGGTCATGTAGAGGAGCGGATAGTCGGCGAGCGACGCGTCGGCGAGGCGCGCGACCGCCTCCTGCCGGGCCATGGGGATGCCCGTGCGCTCGCGAACCGCGGCCAGCAGATTCGGGAGCGACGACGGGTTCGCGTACCAGTCCCCTCCCCCGTCGTACTCGAGCCGAGCGATCGTGACCGGACCGCTCGCCTGGCCCGCCGCCGACCCGACCGCCGAAGCCGCGGCCCCGAGCAGGGCGACGAGGCCGAGTCCCGAGGCGCGTCGGCGCGCGCCGACGCGCCCGGAGCGAACCCGGCCGCTCACGCGAGCCGTCCTCGCTCGGGGTCGCCGCCCCGCTTGCGGCGCAGCACGGCGTCGTAGGCGGCGCTCCTCGAGACGCCCGTGCGGCGGGCGACCTCGCGGGCCGCCGCGGTCGGCGCCAGGCCCGCGTCCAGCGCGGCCCGGGCCTCCCCGTCGACCTGCCGCCCGGACGCCGCCGGCTCGCTCCGGCCCTCGACGACCACCGTCGCCTCGCCCCGGGGCGGACGCCGCCGGAAGCGACGCGCGCAGTCGGCCGCGCTGCCGCGAACCACCTCCTCGTGCACCTTCGTCATCTCGCGACAGACGGCGACTCGGCGCTCCGGGTCCGTCTCCCCGAACCGGACCTCGAGGTCCTCGAGCAGCGCCTGCAGACGCCGGGGCGACTCGAAGAGCACGGCGGTCTCCCGGGCCGCCTCGACGCGGTCGAGGACGCGGGCCCGGTCGCGGCCGGAACGCGGCGGGAAGCCCAGGAAGACGAAGGGGGCGGCCGGCAGTCCGGAGACGACCAGGGCGGCCAGAATCGCCGACGCGCCCGGGATCGGGACGACGGAGCGTCCGTCCGCGATCGCGGCCCGAACGACGCGATCGCCGGGATCGGAGAGCAGCGGAGTGCCCGCGTCCGAGACCAGCGCGACGTCGTCGCCGGCGGCCAGCCAGGCGCGAACGCGCGACGCGCGAGAGGCCTCGTTGCCGGCGTGCAGCGACACGGGACGCGCGGAGACGCCCGCCCGGCTCAGCAGGACGCGCGCCCGGCGCGTGTCCTCCGCGAGGATCCGGTCGGCCGCAGCCAGCACGTCGCGCGCGCGCTCGGTCAGGTCCGCCAGATTGCCGATCGGCGTGGCCACGACGAAGAGGCGGCCGGCGCCGGACGGGGTCGCCCGCAACGCGTCGTCGACGCCTCCCAACTGGGCGGCCCGCCGCTACAGGTGCTCCTCGATCTTCCTCGCGAGCTGCGCCTTGGGCACGGCTCCGACCACGGTGTCGACGTGGGCGCCCTTCTTGAAGAAGAGGATCGAGGGGATCGAACGCACGCCGAAGCGCATCGAGGTCGACTGGTTCGCGTCGACGTCGATCTTGCCCACGCGCATCCGGTCGGAGAATTCGTCGGCGAGCTCGGCCACGAGCGGCGCGATCATCCGGCATGGCCCGCACCAGGCCGCCCAGAAGTCGACCATCGCCAAGCCCTCGTAGCCCTCGATCTCCTCGGCGAAGTTGTCGTCGGTGACGGTGACGAGGTTGCCGTTGTCCGCCATGGTCGCACTCTCCTTTCGTTCGATCCCCTTGGGCGTTGGGCGCCAGGCCCGGCGCCGGCCCGAGCGTCGGCGAGTTCGCGCCCCGGGGTCCGGCCTTCGACGTCCGCGAAATCCCCCCGTGCGCCGCCCGAGAAGCGCCGCGTCGCATTAGTCTAACAGGACGAGGCGGGCGGGCGCCCCCGAGACGCGAGGGTTCGCGCAGGCGAAGGAGACGCCCCGCCCGCCGGAACCCGAATCGAGCGCCGGGTCGGGCGAGGAGGACGCCGATGCGCGAGGAGAGGGCCGGGAAGCGGTCCGAAGCGGCGAGCGCGTCGCCGGACCTGGACGCGGCGGCGATCGGCCTTGGAGGCGTCTTCGACCACGTGGCGATCGCCGTCGCCGACTTCTCCGACGTCGCGCCGTTGCTCGAGCTCGTGACGGGCCGGCGCGCGTCGGAGCCCGAGCGGGTGCCCGCGCAGGGCGTCGAAGTCCGCTTCGCGGGATCGGTCGAGTTGATTCGTCCCCTGGAGCCCGGCGGCGCCGTCGGCAGGTTCGTCGCGAGGCGGGGGCCGGGGCTGCACCACGTGGCCTACCGCGTCGCGGACCTCGAGGGGGCGATGGCCCGGCTCGCGGCGCGGGGACGGACCTTCACGGCGCCCGAACCGATGCCCGGAGCCCGGGGACACCGAGTCGCCTTCCTGCATCCAGCGTCGACCGGAGGCGTGCTGATCGAGTTGCTGGAGCGGCCGCGCGCGGGCGCGCCCTCCTGATCCGAGGCCGCCCCTGGACGCGTCGACCGGGTGCACGGGCGCGCTCGCAACCAGCCCGCATTTGCGGACCGGACGCTGCCGATGCATGATTGGGGGCGGCTTCGGCGGCTCCGGGAGCGTCGGCGAGCAAGGCGGTCCCGGGAGCGAACCCCGGGCGGACTGGCTCCCTGAGACGGGCTCCGTCGTCCGGGGCCGCCGATCGGAGCTCGACGGCGGCGCGCCGCGAAGGCGACGCGCGTCGCGTCGAGGTCATGGCATCATTCCAAGGAGAGAACGACGATGAAGCGACGCGGCTTCCTGCCGCTGCTGGCGGCGACGACGATGGCGTGGGCCTGCGGTGGCGGCGCGAGCGACGAGGAGACGTCCGCCCAGAGCGACGCGGCGATGGACGCCCAGGAAATGGGCGAGATGGCGGCGATGGACGACGCGGCGTTGAGCTGCTTCGTCCGGGGCGACACCGAAGGGCGGGCCAGCCCGCTCCAGCGGGTGAGCTTCGAGTACGAGGGCGGCGAGGGCCTCCTCTGCTACGGATCGCCGTCCGTCCGGGATCGCGAGATCTTCGGCGCTCTCGTGCCGTACGACGCGCCCTGGCGCCTGGGCGCCAACGAGGCGACCGGCCTGCACCTCTCCGCTCCGGCCACGGTCGGCGGCGTGCGTCTCGAGGCCGGAAGCTACTCCGTGTACGCGATTCCCCAGGAGGGGATGGACTGGGAGTTCGTCTTCAACGGCGTGCACGACCGCTGGGGGATCCCGATCGACGAAGGCGTGCAGATGAACCACGTCGGCAGCTTCACGATGGCCCCGACGCCGACCGACGCCATGGTCGAGTCGCTGACCTTCGAGTTCATGGACGGCGCGCTCAGGATGTCGTGGGCCGACGTCCGGTTCGACGTCTCGGTCGAGGGCGCCTAGGCGACGCGCGAACCCGCCTCGGCGGGAACGTCGGCTCCTCGGGATCGACCGCGCGACGGATCCCGGGGAGCCGCTTCGGTCGCCCGCCTTTCGGCGCCGCGGCTCAAGGGCTCTTGGGCGGCGCGACTCCAATACGCATCCGAGGGCAGGCTGGGAGAAGCACATGAACACGTATTGGCTCGCCTTGGCCGCCATCGCGTGGTGGTTCATGCCCAACGTCACGGCAGGCGTATTGATCGGAATCGCAAGCGACTTTTGGCTCGGTTTGCTTCTTTCCTCCTTCCTATATCCGATTACTTGGTGTTGGCGAGTCTGGATGTTCTCGAGTGAATGGGTCGCGCTCCGAGCTGCGAACTTGAATCCGAATCGCGTGCGCCTCAGGAATTGGCCACCGATGCTGGTGATTTACTGGATCGAGTTCCTGACCGCCTTGACCGCAGCGCTGCCCATCGCGTGTATCGTGTACCTGGTCCGCACCGCGATGTGACATCGCGCCGACGCGTGACGCGGGTGCCCTCTCGCGTGTGCCCGTCCATCCCCACCGTCGCTCCTCGGACCGGGGGCGTCAGGACCCCGAATCCCCTTCCGCTTCGCGGGCGGGAGCGCTCGCGTCCGCCGCTTCCGGTTCCGCGGCCGGCTCGACGGTCAGCGTCAGTCCGTCCGGCCCCCGGTCCACGAGCGCCCGGTCTCCGCCCCCCGCCTCGCCGTTCAGGATCGCGAGCGCGAGCGGGTCCTGGACCAGGCGCTGCACGGCCCGCTTGAGAGGCCTCGCCCCGAACGCGGGGTCGTGGCCCTCGCGAGCGACGACGCGCTTCGCGGCGTCGGACGCGACCAGCGTCACGTCCTGCTCGGCGGCAAGGGCCGCCACCCGGGCCAGCTGCAGATCGACGATCCGCTCCAGCTCGGGCGCCCCGAGGGGCTTGAAGACCACGACGTCGTCGATCCGGTTCAGGAACTCGGGCCGGAAGCGCTCGGCCAGCCGTCCCTTGACCACCTCCTCGACTTCGCTCCACCGCTCGCCGCTCCGATCGCCGCCGCGCGCTCGGGACAGGATCTCGGGCCCGGCGATGTTCGAGGTCATGACGACGACGACGTTGCGAAAGTCGACGGTGCGCCCCTGCCCGTCGGTCAGCCGCCCGTCGTCCAGGATCTGCAGGAAGACGTTGAAGACCTTCGGGTGGGCCTTCTCGATCTCGTCGAAGAGCACCACGGCGTGCGGACGGCGGCGCACGGCCTCGGTCAGCTGTCCACCCTCGTCGTAGCCGACGTAGCCGGGCGGGGCGCCGACGAGGCGCGAGGTCGAGTGGGCCTCCATGTACTCCGACATGTCCATGCGGACCATCGCGCGCTCGTCGTCGAACAGGAACTCGGCCAGCGCGCGCGCGGTCTCCGTCTTGCCGACCCCCGTGGGACCCAGGAAGAGGAACGAGCCGACCGGCCGGTTCGGATCCTGGACGCCGGCCCGGGCGCGGCGCACGGCCCTCGACACCGCGCTCAGCGCGCGCTCCTGCCCGACGACGCGCTTCCCCAGCAGCTCTTCCAGACGCGCGAGCCGCTTGCGCTCGGCGGCCATGAGCCGGGCGACCGGGATTCCGGTCCACTCGGCGACCACTTCGGCGACGTCCTCCGCCGCGACCTCGTCCTTGAGGAACTTGCCGTCGGCCTGGAGCTCGGCGAGACGGCTCTCGGCCCGACTCATCTCCTCGAGGCTCCGGGGGATTTCCGAGTACTGGATCTCGGCGGCCCGCTCGAGCTCGCCCCGGCGCGTCGCCTGCTCGGCGGCGGTCCTCAGGCCGTCGACGCGCTCCTTGAGCTCCTGGATCCGGGCGATCTGGATCTTCTCGGCCTGCCACGCCGCCTTCATCGTCTGGCTGGACTCGCGCATCTCCGCGAGTTCGGACTCGATGCCGCCCAGGCGCTCCTTCGCGCCGGCGTCCTCCTCGCCCTGCAGGGCCTGCCTCTCGATCTCGAGCTGGACGATGCGCCGCTCGACCTCGTCGATCTCCTGCGGCAGCGAGTCGATCTCGATGCGCAGCCGGCTCCCCGCTTCGTCGATCAGGTCGATGGCCTTGTCCGGCAGGAACCGCCCGCCGACGTAGCGGTCGGAGAGTCGGGCCGCCGCGATGAGCGCGTCGTCGGTGACGAGCACGCCGTGGTGCACCTCGTAGCGCTCCTTCAGGCCCCGCAGGATGGCGATGGTGTCCTCGACCGAGGGCGGGGCGACGTAGACGGGCTGGAAGCGCCGCTCGAGGGCGGGGTCCTTCTCGATGTGCTTGCGGTACTCGCCCAGCGTGGTCGCGCCGACGACGCGCAGGTCGCCGCGGGCCAGGGCCGGCTTGAGCATGTTGCCGGCGTCGACGGCGCCCTCGGCGCCGCCCGCGCCCACGATCGTGTGCAGCTCGTCGATGAAGAGGACGTAGCGGCCGTCGGCCTCGGTCACCTCCTCGAGCACCGCCTTCATCCGCTCCTCGAAGTCGCCCCGGTACTTGGCCCCGGCCAGCATCGCCGAGATGTCGAGCGACACGAGGACCTTGTCGCCGAGCGTGGCCGGCACGTCGCCGGCCACGATGCGCTGGGCCAGGCCTTCGGCGATGGCCGTCTTGCCGACGCCGGGCTCGCCCATCAGGACGGGATTGTTCTTGGTTCTTCGCGCCAGGACGCGCATCACGCGCCGGATTTCGTCGTCGCGGCCGATCACGGGATCCAGCTTGCCGCGCCGCGCCCGCTCGGTCAGGTCGACCGAGAAGCGCTCGAGCGCCTGGAACTTCCGCTCCGGCGTCCGGTCCGTGACCCGATGCGAGCCCCGGATGGCCTCGAGCGCGGCGTCCAGCCCCTTCGGCGAGACGCCGCGGCTCTCGAGCACGCGCCCGGCGTCCCCGTCGGTGCCGGCGAGCCCGATCAACAGATGCTCGGTCGAGACGTAGGCGTCGCCCAATTCGCGAGCCGCGTCCTCGGCCCGGGCGAGCGCGTCCTGGAAGTCGCGCGAGGCCACCGCCTGGGACGCCCCGCTCATCCGGGCCCGGCGCGAGAGCGCCTCCTCGACGTCTCCGGCGACCGCCTCGGTCGACGCCTCCATCTTGCGGAGCACGGGAACGACGATCCCCTCGTCCTGCTCCACGAGCGCCTTGAGCAGGTGGATTCCCTCCACCTCGGGGTGCTGGCGACGACGAGCCTCCGCGGCCGCGGCCGTCAGCGCTTCGGACGCCTTGAGCGTCAGTCGATCGGCGTTCATCGCGTCTTCGCTCCTCCCTTGCGTTCGATCCTCGAATGCCGCGCTCCCGACGCCGCCCCGGCTTCGGCGCGTCTGCCGTTTTGGCAGACCGTTCCCCTCGGTCCGACGAGATCGGGCGGCCAAGTCGGCCCGTCGCGCGACCGGATGGCGACCGGTCGGGCGCCGCCCTTGTATCCTTATGGAAGAATCGGGCCAACGATCTTGGGGCGCGCCCGGCGCCCACGAACGAGGACGCGCGATGGCGACCGGCGAACCACCGGCCCGCAAGGGCCTTCCGCGACAAGCCCACGAGGTCGTGCCTGGCGAGACGTACCGGCCCTACGTCCCGGCCGACGCGTCCATGGCCGAGTTCACCGTCAAGGCGCTCGTCGCCGGGCTGGTCCTCGCGGTCGTCTTCGGCGCCGCCAACGCCTATCTGGGGCTTCGGGTGGGGCTCACGGTGAGCGCGTCGATCCCGGCGGCGGTCATGGCGGTGGCCATCTTCCGGGCGCTCGGACGGGGCACGATCCTCGAGGCCAACATGGTCCAGACGATCGGATCGGCCGGCGAGTCGGTCGCCGCCGGCGTCGTGTTCACCCTGCCCGCGCTGTTCATCTGGCAGCGCTCGGATCCGACCGTCGTCGTGGATCTGGTCGAGGTCTCGGCGATCGCCGCGTTCGGCGGACTCCTGGGCGTCCTGTTCATGATTCCGCTGCGGCGCTACCTGATCTCGAGCGAGCACGGCAGGCTCCCCTACCCCGAGGGCACGGCGTGCGCCGAAGTGCAGGTGGCCGGCGACGTCGGCGGCGGGCGCGCCAAGCTGCTCTTCCGAGGGCTGGGGCTGGGCGCGCTGTACCAAGCCCTGGCCAACCCCCGAGGGCTCGCGCTCTGGAACGACGCGCCCGGCGTCGACCTGCCCGGCAAGGCGCGCATCGGCGGCGACTTCACGCCCGAGCTGCTCGGCGTCGGGTTCATCGTCGGGCCCCGGATCGCGGCCATCATGTTCGGCGGCAGCGCGCTGGCGTGGCTTGCGCTGATCCCCGCGATCAACGCCTGGGGCGGCGACTCGGTCGTCTATCCGGCGACGGCGGCGATGGCGTCGCTCTCGGCGTCGGAGATCTGGAGCGCCTACATCCGCTACGCGGGCGCCGGCGCCGTCGGATTCGCGGGCGTCGTGACGCTCGCCAAGTCGCTGCCCACGATCGTCGAGTCGTTTCGGCTGGGGCTGGGCGCCGTGGGCTCGAGCGCGGGCGCCGGGAAGCGCCGCACCGAGCGCGACCTGCCGCTCAAGCTGGTCCTCGGCCTGACCGCCCTGACGGCGACGGCGCTCTGGCTCTGGCCGGGCGTCCCCGTGGGGCCGCTGGGCGCCGTCCTGATCGTCGTGTTCAGCTTCTTCTTCGTGACCGTGTCCAGCCGGATCGTCGGCCTCATCGGCTCGAGCTCGAATCCGGTTTCGGGGATGACCATCGCGGCGCTGATGCTCGCGTCGCTGATCTGGGTCGCCCTGGGGCTGAACGACGGCGGATCCGCCGCCAAGGTCGCCGTGCTGGCCGTGGGCGCGGTCGTCTGCATCTCGGCGGCCGTGGCCGGCGACACGTCGCAGGACCTGAAGACGGGCTTTCTCCTCGGCGCGACGCCGGCGCGCATGCAGGTCGGCGAGATGGCCGGAGCGCTCGCGAGCGCCGCCGTGATGGGCGGCGTCCTCGTGGTCCTGAACGACTCCTACGGGATCGGCACGGCCGACGGTCTCGCCGCGCCGCAGGCGACGCTGATGTCGCTCGTCGTCGACGGCGTCCTGAACGCGTCCCTGCCCTGGGGGTTCGTGATCCTGGGGATGGCCGTCGCGGCCGTCGTCGAGTTCGTCTTCAAGCTGCCGTCGCTGGCGTTCGCCGTGGGCCTCTACCTGCCGATCTCGCTGATGACGCCGATCTTCGTCGGCGGAGGATTGCGCCTCGCTCTCGACCGGAAGCACGGGAGGGATCGGGGAAGCGAGGACGACGAGGGCGAGCTCGCGCAGCGTCGCGAACGCGGCGTGCTGTTCGCTTCGGGCCTGATCGCGGGCGCAGCCCTGGTCGGCGTGCTCGTCGGCGGTCTGGTCTACGCCGTCGGACGGGCGACGGGTCTCCGGGAACCGTCGTCGCTCTGGCACGTGGGCTACGGGTGGACCGAGGCGTTCCCCCACAGCGCCGCGATTTTCGGCGCCGCAGTGTTCGCGGCGCTCTGCTGGACGCTGTGGCGCGCAGCGAACCGAGGGGCGTCGTCGTGACCCTTCGCAGAATCTTGGGCCGGCGGCGCAGGGCGGCGACCCTGGCCTTGGTCTCGGCTGCGGCCCTCTCCTGCGCCGAGCCCGAGCCGGAGGGCATCGACCGGGAGCTGTTCGTCGACGTCTACGTCGCGCTGCGCGTCGCCGAGCTGCGGGGGACGGAAGAAGTGATCGCGCCTGCGACGCGCCGACAGGTCCTCGAGCGTTTCGGGGTGACCGAAGAGGAGCTTCTCGAGTTCGCCGAGCGCCGGGGCGGCGACCCCGCGTTCATGCAGGGCGTGTGGGAGGAGGTCCGCGCCGAACTGGACTCCTTGCGCTACGGTCGGTACCCCGAGCCGTGAGCCGTCGCGCCTCCGGGATCGCCGCGGCGACGGATCCCGGGCGGAACCGCGAGCGCCTGGCCGCGCGGCTTCAGCCTGGCAGCGATCGAAGAACCAGGTTCGCCGAGAGGCGTCCCAGCTCCTTCGGCTCCATCTTGTACAACCCGCCTCCGTAGACCCGCCCGTTGTCCTTCCAATCGCGCTGGACGGACCGTTGCAGAGCCGCTAGGACGGCCCGCCGACCGGACGCGCGCGTCATGGCCCTCTCCACGCCTTTCTTCGGGTACATCATCAGGTAGACGTTGGTCGCGATCGCCTGCGATTCGTTCAGGATCATCCTGAAGGGGGCCTCTCCTCCGGTCGACCGACCCATGTACGTGCACACGAACGGAGCTCCCTCTCGCGCGTCGAGGGCGTACCACGGATTGCGCCTCGACGCCAGGTAGCCTCGGCTCACGCCCTGCCGCTCCCCATCGCGAATGTACTCGGCGGTTCCCGGTTCGGTGCGTTCCAGGATCTCCATGGGCTGGCGGCAACGAAAAACGAAAAGCGCCGGGTCCATCTTCGGAACGCCGTCGCTGCGAGACTCGACGACGTCGCCCTGGACGTATCGGGGACTCGGGAGCACCGGCTGCAGGAAACGACGCGGTATCGAGAGCGACTCCGCCTCGTTCGCGTCCATGACGAAGAACCGATTCGCCCCGGTCGCGATCCCCTCGCTTGATCGAAAAAAGGTCCTCAAGCGTCATGCCGGACGAGTCCTTGGCCGCGGCCGCCTTGGGAAATCGCGTCCATTTTCGTTCCCTGCGAAGCTCCTTGCGCGCCAGTCCGCGTCGGAGTCTCGGCTCGAGCAGCGATCCGCCGAACGTGAACTCGGGGGCGGACGACGAAGAGGAACGGCGATTGCGAAAGAACACGACCGCCGAGGACACCATGGCGTCCTCGAACTGCGCATCGCTGGGGTCGAACCGATGAATGCGAAGGAGGTCCACGCGTTCCAAAAGGTACTCCTTCAGTGCGGATCCGTAGTTGACGTCCATGAACTCGCTGGGAATCAACCACGCCGACAAGCCGTTCGGCGCGAGCCATTTGTGGCTCAACAGCATGAAGTAGACGTACAAGCCGGCCAATCCCGAAACCTCGATGCCGACCTCGCGCGCCGCCTCTGCGGACAGCCGAGCCTTTTCGGCCTTTCCGATGTGATGGTGTCGAACGTACGGAGGATTGCACACCAGCAAGTCGACTCCGTCGGCATCGTCGAAATTCGGTTCTTGCTTCGTGAAATCGGCCAACGTCAACCGCAGGCCGGAGGGGCCCCAGATCCCCGACGCAGGCGTTCCGTAGTGCGGATCGATCTCGAACCCGCGGGCGACCAGAGCGGTCTCCTGGGAGAAGACGCGCAACAACGCGGAATAGAACGATCCGGTGCCGAACGCGGGATCCAGAAAGTGGAGCCGTCCGTTTCCGATTCCCGTCAAGCGGCGAGCCGCGCGGAGAACCTCCATCGCCAGCGGGCCCGGAGTCGCAAACTGCCCCAAGCGATTCCGCTGGCTCTGGTCGCGGGCTGCGTCCAGCTCCGCTTGCAAACGCGATCGTCTCGACTCCAGAGCATTCACAGGCCGAGCTCCGAAAAATCGTCAACTCGGTGCTCCCACACCCAATCGATCCCCTCGGCCGCTTCGTAGCCCAGGTAGCTCGCGTCGAAATAGCCTCCCAGAAACAAGACAAATCGGGTTGCAGGACCGTACCGTCTTCGCAACTGCGCCGCTTTGACGGCTTCTTCCTTCCGTCGCTTGTTCACATTCGCGAAATCGCCAGCCGACTTCGCCTCCACGAAAATCGGCAATTCGTCGTTCGACGCACCGCGAGGCTTGACCACGACGTCCACGGGGATACGAACCGTCGATTCTCCTTCGCGATCCAACCAACCCTCGACGCTCACGCGAAACGCGAACGCGCCTGGCGTTAGCGATGCCGGCTCTTCCAGGCCTTCGAGAGACATATGAACGTAATCGCGCTCCAAAAGCCAAGTGGCGATACGGTCCAGTTGGCGCTCTTCTTGCGCGTTTCGGATGCGAGGATTGGCAGAGAAGCCGCAGAGGCGATCAGCGATCACGAGCTCCGCCATTCGGACGTCATCGTCGGCGGCCGTTCGGCCAGCGATCCATGGGCATAGGTCCCGGTCGATCAGGCTGTTCAAGATTCTACAAATGCGGTCCAGCTGTCGGCGTAGCTCCCTACGCCCCAACCGGGGCGGCGCTCTCCGCCGCTTCTCCATCGCGTCGAGGAGGCTCCTGCTTACGTTCGCCAAGCCGACGAGACGGTCTCTCGCGAGCGGGGGACTGGTCGCCATTCGCAGAGAAGGAAGGATCTCCGGGTGGCGCTCCAACGCCGTCGCATCGATCTTGGCCATCGCCGCCCCCACCATTGCGGCGGCATCCCTGCGCTGGTCCTGAAACACGGCTGGCGCGCTGGCCAGAAACCACCGGTTGTACGTCTCGACCGACTCGGCGATGTCGGTCTTCCACCGATGCGGCTTGTCGAGATTCACGGGCATAGAATCTGGGCCCACTGTTTCACGTCGCGGCGCGCGATCATCCGCCTCGCCGCGTTCGCCTCGAGTGTCGTCGAGCCCAACCCGCGCAAGCCAGTGCGGATGCGACGGATGAGAAGCCACGAGGGAATGGGCGACCCACGGTTCGCGCAGCGTGCAACACCATTCGCTTCATGAACCCTACCGGTCGCGGCCGCCATCCCAAAGTCTGAGCATTGCAGAAAGATACTGCATTCCTCTGTCGCCCTTCGTGCGATTGCAGTGAGTACACAAGAGCTGCAGATTCTCGACATGGTCTGTGCCTCCCTTCGACTTGGCAATGATATGATCCACCTCGAGGTGTCTCATCTGGAAGTGCTCTTTACAACCTGAACAATGACCTTCCTGTTGCCCATACAGCAGACTCTTGTGCGTCTTCGGGGACGGCAGCGATCCAAGGTCCGTGCGCCGAGGGATATCGCTACGTACGACGATCTGTCCCAAGAAGCCAAGCTCTTTGGACAGACGATGCCGGACGAGTTGCACAGCCTTGGAGGAGATATCGATTCCTGCCCAATGGCGTTCGCGAATCTGCTCGCTGGCCACCATGGTTGTGGCGCATCCGCAGAATGGGTCAAGCACCACATCGCCGTCATTGCTGGAAACGCGAATGATGCGGTCCATCAGAGCGAGTGGCTTCTGTGTCGGGTATCCGGTGCGTTATCGGTTCTTGGGACCGCCCAGAATCTTGATGTCGGCCCACCAGTCTGTGAGCCATGGAGCTCCGCCATCAAAGTCCTTTTCTCTCATTCCGGAGGGAATGTCACCGCGTTCGACCGCGGCTTCGTATTTCGAGCGATCGAATACCACCACCATGTTTCGGGCGTGGTTCGCGTTGTATCCTCTCCGCTGTGCGCTTACATAGGTCCTCTGCGTTCCGGGAGTCGGTTCCCCCGTAATGCGGTTGAAAGTCCATCTACCGCTCTTGGTTTAGTACAGTAGATAATCGTGTTTCGCATTGAATCTATTTGACTTCGGAGTCATGCCCCGGTAGCACCATACAACTTCATTGCGAAAGTTCTCTCGCCCGAAAATGGCGTCCATTGTCAGCTTAAGATAATGACTCATCTTCGGATCGCAGTGAACCCAAATGGATCCAGTGTCCTTGAGCACACGGTGCATTTCAAGCATTCTAGCGGCCATATAGACAAGATAGGATTTGTCGCTGTCGTTCATAGCTGCTAGAAGAACGCGGTACAACGTCGGGTGCTTTTCTGCGATTAGCGTGATCCACTCGACATCCACATCTGACAAACTCCAAGTATCCTTGAACGCCGCGCCGGCAGCCCGGGACCCGATCGGAGCAGCATAATTGGCATTCGAGTTGAAGGGAGGATCAAGGTAAATTAAATCAACGCTGTTTGAATTCATGCCTCGCAAAATAAACAGATTGTCGCCCGTCCATACCGTGCGCGGAACCCAGTTGGGCTTACAAATGTCGTCAGATGACATTGTTGTGGACTCCAATCTCCTCGACGATCAATGCGGCGAGACCGTACACGCTACCTGATTTCACCAAATTGGAAACGACGTGTTGTGCGGAAACAACGTAACGTTCCCAAACGCCGATCGCAATAACGAGTGGAGCGGCGGAACGCCCAGTCGGCCGCGGTCCTTCCAGTAGAAGTCGGCGCACGCCGCCTTCGGCGAATTGGGCGAATCCGTTGGCGTGGGGCGGCGACGCGTGCCGCGGATCACCCGTCGTCACCCGCATCCACCTGCAAGTCCAGTTCCATGATTCCAAATTTTAACCGAATTGTGCGGCCGGCACAACGATGGCGTTGGCCATGGACGCTACGACCGCTCAACGCCACGGCCAGCGGCCGACGATTTCCGCCCTCCCGCCGGACGCTCTCGCGCTCTCGCACCACCGCGCCAAGCCCATCGCTCGGCGCGAGCCGGGGCCCGATCTCGAAGGGGCGAGCACGCGGGCTGGGCTGCGAGATCGCCGACTTTGCACGCCGCCCCGAGGGCGCTAGACTGTACTTGTCGATCCGTTGGCGCGACTTCCGCTCGCGGCGCGAGCGATCGCGGGCCGCGCACGAGCGCTCGTCCCGCCGCCGGTCCGCAAAGGAGGCTCGAAATGACGCAGGACGCCTGCCCGGCGACCCCGAAAGAGGCCATGAAGCGGACCTTCGTGCAAGGGTCGCGCCCTACGGCGGCTCGCCCGTTTGGCTTCCGTTGGCGTGCCTCGCCGCCTGCGCGATCAACGTGATCGGACTGGTCCTTGGGCCCACGGCCTGGGAGCCTGCGGTCCCGTTCGTCGCGATCATGTTCCTTGCCGCGGGGAGGCACGTGGCGGCGTCGTGGGCGGAGGCGAAGCGGACGTGGGGCGGTCGCGCCTGGCTGGGATGCTGGCTCGCGGTTTGCGTCGGCGGCGCGATCTGGTTCGGCTGGCGGTCCTGGACGCAGGCCTGAGCGCCGGGAACGCGCCCGAGATCGGCCGCCTGAACCGCAGATCGGCGGTCGCCGCCGCGCCGCGCCCGGAGCGCAAGGCGAAGGGGCTCGGTCGGGAGCGCTCGTCGCCGCCCGAAACCTCCGACGAACCGGTCGCGAAGCGGTTCGTCCGCGTCGCCGCGTGCGCGGGCCTCGTCGCGGCCGCATTGCTCGCGACGGCGGGCGCGACGGTCGCCGCGTCCGGCCAGGTCGTGCGCGGCAAGCTCGTGGACGCGACGTCGGGCGCGCCGATCGGCTCCGCCGTGATCCGCCTCGTCGACCGCGGCGGCGCGACGCTGGCCCGGGCGCTGACGCGCGCCGGCGGGACCTTCGATCTCCGCGCGCCGGCCCCGGGGTCGTACCGCCTTCGGGCCGAGCGGATCGGGTACGGCACGGCGGCGTCCGACGCCTTCGACGCGGCGGCCGACGACACCCTGTTCGTGCCGATCTCCGCGTCCGTGCAAGCGATTTCGCTGGACGGCGTCGTGGCCGAGGCGGACAACCGCTGTCGCGTGCGTCCGGAGGAGGGCCTGGCGGTGTCGAAGGTGTGGGCCGAAGCGCGCAAGGCGCTGGCGACCGCCGCGTGGACGCGAGAGCGGGGCTTCTACCGCTACGAGCTGGAGACGGTCGAACGCTCGCTCGGACCCGACGGTCGCCGGGTCCTGTCGGAGACGCGGACCCGGGAGCGTTCGTTTCGCGGCTCGCCGTACGTCTCGAGACCGGCACGCGAGCTGGTCGAGGAGGGGTTCGCGCGCTTGACGCCGTCGGAGTCCGTGTACTGGGCCCCGGACGCGGCGGTCCTCCTCTCCGACGCCTTCCTGGACACCCACTGCCTCCGCCTCGAGTCCGACGAGGAGCGGGCGCCCGGATCGATCGGCCTGGCGTTCGAGCCCGTCGGGGGGCGAAGGCTCCCGGAGATCGCCGGCACGCTATGGATCGACTCGCGCACTTCGCGCCTGATCCGGCTGGACTACCGGTACAGGAACCTGAACCTTCCCGACGCGCTGGCGCGGGCGGACGCCGGCGGCACGGTGAGCTTCCGGGCGCTCCCCGACGGGACCTGGATCGTGGACTCCTGGCGGATTCGGATGCCTCGCGGCGGGGCCAGGCCCGATCCCTTGAGCGGGGGCATGCGGAACGTCCTCGAGGGACTCTCGGTCCGCGGCGCCGACGTGGTGCGCGTCCACGGCGAAGACGGCCCGCTCGTCGAGGAGGAGGATCGGGGAGGCCGAATCGCGGGCGTCGTCTTCGACACGCTTCGCGCCGGCCTCGAGGGCGCGCGCGTCTTCGTGGACGGGTCCGGCGTGGAGGCCGTCACAGGCGCCGACGGTCGCTTCGTTCTCTCCCGCCTGGATCCCGGCGTCTACGCCGTGCGCTTCGCGCATCCGTACCTCGAGCGGTTCTCCTACCGGAGCGAGCCCTTCGAGGTCGAGGTGGCGGCGGACGCCGAGACTCCGGCGCAGGTCAACTTCCAGGCCCCGACCTTCGGGCGGATGATTCGGCGGGCGTGTCGAGACCGCGAACGGGCGAACGACGCCCCCTGGGACCCGAGGACGCGAAGCGACGGGATCCTCTTCGGCACGGTCCGGGACGACGAGGGCGAAGGGGTCGGCCACGCGACGGTCGAGATCTGGCTGTCCGACTACGTCGTCGACGCGCCCCTGGAAGGCGAGCGCGGAGCGACGATCGTCCAGGACAGGGCCGCCGGCGTCGCCGTGAGCACGGACGCCGCGGGGCGGTTTCTCGCGTGCGGGGTCCCCGTCGACCGAACGCTCTCGCTGGTGGCCGTCCGGGCCGAGGACCGTAGCCCGGGCCAACCGCCCTCGCTTCGCCGCGACCCCGTTCGCGGCCGCGGCCGAGTCGACGTCGCCGTGCCGTCCAGCCCGGCGTTCGCCTCCGTGGACCTGCGCCTCGAGTCGAGGTAGTCGACGCCGGCGGCTTTCGCCCCGATCTTCTCCGAGCCCATGGACGACGGACCGGGCCCCGCCTCGCCCCCCAAGCGCTGGATCGCGATCGGATGACCTCGAGCCGCCTCCCATTCCTCACGGCCTTCCCCTGCACGCTCCGAAGGCCCTGGACGCTCGCCGCGCTCGCTTGGATCGCGTGGTCGACGCCGACCCGGGGTCAGCCGCAGACGCCCGACACGGTCGCGTTGGCTCCGATCGCGGTGTCCGTGCTGCGCTCGCCGATGCGCTTGGACCGGCTCCCCTTCTCGGCGTCCGTCCTGGCGGGATCCGACCTCGCGGCCGGCGCTTCGGGCCTCTTCCTGCGCGAAGCGCTTCACGCGCTGCCCGGCGTGCGCGTCCAGAACCGGTACAACCCGGCGGTCGGCGAGAGGATGTCGATCCGGGGGTTCGGAGCTCGCGCCCAGTTCGGCGTGCGCGGAATCAAGGTCCTCGTGGACGGCATGCCCGCGACGCTGCCCGACGGGCAGACGACGCTGGACCACCTCGACTTGGGATCGCTGGACCGAGTCGAGGTGCTGCGCGGGCCGGCGGCCGCGCTCCACGGGAACGGGGCCGGCGGCGTCGTAGCCTTCGAGAGCGCCGCGCCCTTCGCGGACGGGCACCTGCAGAGGCTGACCGCCGTGGCCGGGTCCCACGGCCTCTTCAGGCTCCAGGCCACGGGATCGGGCACCGCGGGTCGGGTGGGCTATCGCGCCAGCGTCGCCCGGAGCGCCTACGACGGCTTTCGCGACAACGCGTCCGGGTCGGGAGAGGACCCGTACAGTCGGGCCGATCGGACGACCGCGAGCGCGAGCGTCGACTTTCCCCTGGGCGGCGGCCGGGCCAGCGCGCGGTTCAGCGGCCTCGAGCTGGACGCGCTCAACGCGGGCTCGCTTCCGGCCGAGCTGTTCGACGAGGGCAGCGACCAAGCCTGGGGCTTCAACGTGGCCCGCCGCACGCGGAAGTCGGTCCAGCAGGCTCAGGCCGGACTGCGGTGGACGGGCGACCTCGGAGGCCTCGAGGGGGCGTTTTCGACCTACGCGCTGACGCGCCGGCTGGACAACCCGATCCCGACGTCGGTGATCGACCTGGGTCGCCGCGGCCTCGGCGCGCGGTTGGTCCTGGCGCGCGCCTGGGACGGACGGGCCGGAGAGAACCGCCTGGACGTGGGCGTCGAGGGCGAGGTGCAGAGCGACGACCGGAGGAACTTCGCCAACGAGTCGGGCGAAGCGGGAGCGACGACCCTGGACCAGCGGGAACGGGTCAGGGCGGCGGCGCTTTTCTCGCAGCTGCGGCTCTCGCTCGCTCCGCGCGTCGGCGTCGTGGGCGCGCTCCGCCTCGACCGCTTCGAGTTCCGGGCGACCGACCGCCTGATCGCCGCCGCCAATCCGGACGACTCGGGCAGTCGCGCGATGGGCGCGCTGAGTCCGTCGCTGGGCCTCCACGTCGATCTCGGGCGCCACGGCCTCTTCGCCTCCGTCGCGCGGTCGTTCGAGACGCCGACCACGACCGAGCTCGCGAATCGGCCGACCGGCGCCGGCGGATTCAATCCGGACCTCGAGCCGCAGCGGGGATGGACGGTCGAGGGAGGCCTGCGCGGCCGCCTGGGTCGACGAACGACCTACGACGTCGTCGGCTTCGCGTCGAGGATCGTCGACCAGCTGACGCCCTTCGAGGTGCCGGGCGCGCCAGGACGCAGGTTCTATCGCAACGCCGGGCGCTCGCGGATCCGGGGGCTCGAAGTCTCGGCCCATGCGACCGCTTCGCCGCTCTCCGGGCGGGCGGCCTACAGCTACGTGGACGCGCGGTTCGCGGAGTTCGCCGTCGCGGGCCGGGACCATGCGGGCGCCCGCGTGCCCGGCGTCGCGCCCCACCGCTTCGAGGCCAGCGTCAGGGCCGAGCGGCGGGGCTGGTTCGGCGAGCTTCGCGTCGAGGCCCGCGGCGCCGTTCCCGCCGACGACGCCAACGAGGCGAGCGCCCCGGCGCACACGCTGCTCGACGCCCGATTCGGGGCGCCGGACGTGAGCGCGGGACGCTTCCGGATGGCGCCGTTCGCGGCCGTCACCAACGTGGCGAACGTTCGCCACGCGGCCTCGGTCGTCGTCAACGCGTTCGGCGGTCGGTTCTTCGAGCCGGGCCCCGGGCGAGGAGGACACGTCGGACTCGACGTGTCCTGGCGCGGCTCGCGACGGTAGGCCGCGCGAGCGAGCGCGCCGTCGCGGTATACTCTCCGACGATGTTCAAGTCTCGAGTTCCAACGGCGAAGTGGGCGGCCGCCCTCGTCGCGTCGTGCCTCGTCGCCTCGCCCGCGCCGGCGGCCGCGCAGACGCGCATCGGCGTCTCCGTCGGCGGCGCCAGCACGGTGGCTCTCCTGGTCGAACGGCGCTGGCAGGGGCGGGGCCTCGAGTTCCAGCTGGGGACGTGGGGGTTTCGGGACTTCAGCGCTTCGGCGACCGGCAAGCTGTACGCGGGCTCGCGGGCCGTCGAGCCGTTCGTCGGCATCGGCCTCTGGGGCATCGTCGCGCGGGCGGACCTCGGCACGGGCCTGGGTCTCATCGCCCGCCTGCCGATCGGGGTCGGATGGGACGTCCATGCCCGTCACAACGGCGCACTCGCCGTGTACCTGAATCGCGCCCTTGCCCTCAAGCGCCCCGATCCGGCGAACCTGCGCCCTCCCCGGACGACGATCGTCCCCCTGCCCGAGCTCAGCTATCGCTGGCAGGTCCGGCGCTGAAGCGCGCGCCGCCCGCAAGCGCCTACGCGACGGGCTCCGCGCCGACGTACTTGAGTCCGCTGCCGGTGTTGAAGAGCACGACCTCGTCGCCATGCTCGATCAGCCCCATCTCCCGCAGCTTGGGCACGGCCGCGGCGGTCGCGCCTCCCTCGGGGGCTCCGAACACGCCCGTGGCGGCGCCCACGACGGCGACCCACCGCTCCATCTCGCGGTCGGCGACGGCGACGGCCGCGCCCCCGGACTCGCGAATCGCGCGCAGGATGAGGAAGTCGCCCACGGCGCCCGGAACGCGCAGTCCGGCCGCGTAGGTCGACGCGTCGGTCCAGGGCTCGGCTTCGTCGAGTCCGCGCTCCCACGCGCGGACCATCGGGGCGCAGCCGCTGGCCTGCACGCTGAACATCTTCGGCCTCGCGTCGCCGATCCAGCCCAGTTCCTCCATCTCGGCGAACGCCTTCCACATCCCGATCAGGCCCGTCCCGCCGCCGGTCGGGTAGACGACGGCGTCGGGCAAGCGCCCCCCGAGCTGCTCGAACAGCTCGTAGCCCATCGTCTTCTTGCCCTCGACCCGGTAGGGCTCCTTCAACGTCGAGAGATCCCACCACCCGTCGCGTTCGGCGCGCCGACGCACGACGGCGCCGCAGTCGGAGATCAATCCGTCCAGAAGCTGCAGGTCGGCGCCGAGCGCCCGGATCTCCGCGAGGATCGGCTTGGGCGTGTCGCGGGGCACGACGACGTGGACGGGGAGTCCGGCCGCCGCCCCGTACGCGGCGGCCGATCCGGCCGCGTTGCCCGCCGAGGGAATCGCCAGCTCGCGGGCGCCCAGCTCGTAGGCGCGCGACACCGCCAGCGCCAGCCCCCGATCCTTGAAGGACCCGGTCGGATTCTGGCCCTCCTCCTTGATCCACAGCGCGCCCACGTCCAGCCGCTCGGCCAGGCGGCCGGCCTCGAGGAGCGGCGTGAATCCCTCGCCCAGGCTGACCCGGCGATCGCGCCTGCGCACCGGCAGCACCTCCTCGTAGCGCCAGAGGGTGGCCTCGCGGGCGCGAACCGCCTCGGGGGTGAAGCGCCCCCGGAGCGCGCCCAGATCGTAGCGCGCGAAGAGCGGCTTGCCCGCGGGCGAGAGACCGACGAGTCGCTCCGACGGGAAGCGCTCGCCGGTGGCGGTGCATTCGAGATGGGTGGCGCCCGGCGGGTTCGCGTCTTCGTTCACGGGATCGCGGCGTCCTTTGGGGTGTGGGGTCGTGGGCGGAGCGGGCGCGGGCGCCGGCCGCCGCTCTCCGGTCGAGGGACGGGCGCCGACGGGCCGCGCTCAGGCGAAGGAGTGCAAGTTAAAACGGCCGTCGGCCGGACGCCCGCGGACGAGAGACCGCGGTGCGCCGCCTCTGCGACGGACAACCCGACGCGCGTCGGGCGCGTCTCAAGACTCGAAGGAGAAGTCGCCCATTCAACGCTCCGCCTCGAGGGGCGGGCGAGAACGCCGGACCGAGAGACCATCGAAGAGAAGAAGTTGATTCGTCAGGCCTGCGACGGGGACGGACGGGCCGTGCGCGCCCTGTACGACCGCTATTCGCCGCGCGTCTACGCGGTGGTGCGACGCATCGCCGGAGACGACGACTTGGCTCAGGACTACGCCCAGGAGGCGTGGATCCGGGCGATTCGCGCCCTGCCGACCTTCCGGGGCGAGGCGCGGTTCTCGACGTGGTTGCATCGAATCGCCGTCAACTCGGCGTTGCAGGCCGTGCGGAAGGCGAAGACGGCCCGGTCTCGGGAGCTGCCGCTGACCGACTCGATCGCGGTGACGCCCCGCGTCGGCGACGCGCTGATGGACCGGAAGCTCCACGAGGCCTTGGAGCGACTGCCCGACGGGATGCGCACGGTCCTGATCCTCCACGACGTCGAGGGGTACACGCACGCTGAAATCGGAGAGGCGCTCGGAGTGACGGCCGGCACGTCGAAGTCGCAGTTGTTCAAGGCGCGGGCGAAGATGCGCGACATGCTCCGCGGATACGAAGACCACGCCAGGGAATTGGAAGCATGAAGATGGACCTCGAGCGGTTGGCGCGACTGGTCGACGAGCGGCCCGCGCCGGAGGAGAGGGCCGCCCTGGACGCCGATCCCCGTCTGAGGCGAGAGCTCGAAGCGCTCCGCGCGCAGACCGACGCCCTGGGCGCCATGCCCGCCCTCAGGCCGCCGCCGGAGGGTTGGAGGGCACTCGAGCGGAAGCTGCAGGCGGCCGGTCTGATCGATCCGGCGGCGGCGAGCGTCGTGTGGCGCAAATGGCTCCAGGCGGCCGCCGCCCTCGCGTTGTTCGTCGGAGGCACCGCATTCGGCTGGGTGACCGGATCGGCCCCGCCTTCGGCGTCGAGTCCGGCGGCGTCCGCTGCGGTGGACGAGGCGGAGGGCGCGTCGTTCGCGTCCATCGAGGAGGCCCGGGCGGCGGTGCAGCGCGCCGAAGAGCGGTGGATGCGCGCCTACAGCGACTACAGGCGCGTGGTCGACGCCCAGGGACCCGGGCAGCGCCCCCTCGATCCCGCGAAGCGGCTGGCCGGCATCGAGGCGCTCCTCGCCGCGAGCCAGGTGGTGGTCTCCGAAGCGCCGACCGATCCCTTCTTCAACGGATTCCTGGTCAACGCGGTGCTGGAGCGGGAACAGACGCTGCGCGAGATCGGGCTCGACAACTGGCACTGATCGGGGGCGGAGGCGCGCGAACGATGAACCGAATCTCGGCGGCGGTCCTGTGCGCGACCGCCGCGTGGACGCCGCTCGCTACGCCGGCGGCGGCGCAGACCGGCCCGGCGGAGCGGCCGGAGACGAGCTCGCAGGGGGCGTGGCTCGGCGTTCGGGTCGGCTGGACGGCCTCGGACTCCGTAGGATTTTCCCTGCTGGTCACGGGCGTCTACGAGGGCGGCCCCGCCCACCGTGCGGGGCTCCGGCCGGGCGACCGCATCGTCGGCGTCGACGGAGCGGGTCTGGTCGACTACGCCGCGTGGCTCCGGTCGATCGCCGCGACCGGCCCGGGACAGCCCCTCAGGTTCACGGTCGAGGGACGCGAGGGACGCCGCGAGATCTCCCTGGTCGCGGACTCGAGACCGGCGTCGCTGGCCCCCGCCCCGAACTTCGACCGCATCGCGATCGAGCGGGCGCGCATGGCGCGGATCATCGACTCGGTGTTCGACGCCGTGCGGCGCCTGTCGATGGGCGACACCGTCGCCTTGCTGTGGAGCGACCCGTCGGAGCGCCTGCGCGCGTTCGAGCGGATGATCGCGCCGGCGGCGACGCCGGCGGTCGGGGCGCGCAGCGCGGCGACCGGTTCTCCGGATGCCGCGGTCGGGGCGTTCCGCTTCGAGGCCGAAGTCACGGTCCGCTCCTCGGGCGGCGGCGTCGGCTCCGCGCCCCCGGACAGCTCGGGCGGAAGCGACCGGTTTCCGCTCCTGACCCGCTACACGGTGGGGGGTCCGGCGGTCCTCGGAGGCGCGGTCGTGCGGAACCTCGGCGATCCGCTGGGACGCTACTTCGGGGTCCGGGCCGGCATCCTCGTCACGGAGGTCGTGGCCGGGAGTCCAGCGCTGGACGCCGGCCTCCTCGCGGGCGACGTCGTGCTCTCGGTGGACGGGCGCGCGGCCGAGACGGTCTCGCGCCTTCGCGAGTTCCTGACCGAGTCGACGCTGCCCGTGGAGGTCGCGGTCCTCAGACGGGGCGAGCGCCTGACGCTGTCGTATCCCGCTCGCTGACGCGCTCGTCGGGCCCGTAGCGCGCGAGGTACCGGCCCACCCTGTGCTTCCGCGCCGTGTTGGTCGAGCTCATGTAGCGCACCTTGCCGAAGATCGGGCGCTCGGGACCCCACGGCCGGTCGTGGAGACCGAGGATCCAGAGGATACCCGTCGCGGAGTTCGGATCGCGTCCGTCGAGCGCCCACTTGTCGTTGAGCTCGAACATGACGCGCAGCGCCTCGCGCGGGCTCTCGCTCCACTCGAGGATCTTCTTGCCCCAGAGCATGCGCATGTAGTTGTGGATGCGGCCTTCGCGGCGCAGCTGCCGCTGCGCCGCGTTCCAGAGCGGGTCGTGCGTGCGCGCCGCCTCGAACCGGTCGAGGTCGTACACGAACTCGCGGGCGTCCGACGCGTGCTCGGACAACGTCTCGCGAGCCCACTCGGGCAACGCCTCGTAGGCGTCGTAGCGGTCCACGTGGACGCACCGAACGAACCCGAGTTCACGCCACGTCACCGCTTGATCGAGGTACGCCTCCGCGCCTTCGCTCATGCCCCACCAGCCGCTGCGTCGCCCCCGGGCGTCGGACGCGAGACGCGCCGGCGTCCACCCCTCGCCGACGGCGACGCGGTGGAACAGCTCGTGGGCCGAGAGGTGGCCGAAGTGCAGATACGGCGAAAGCAGGCTGGTGGCTTCGCTCTCGGGGCGGTTGGCTTCGTCGGCGTACCGGGGCAGGACGTCGTCGACGAACGCCCCGGCGCGTCGCGACGCGGCCTCGGCGCCGCCCCGCGCGGCGACGGCGGGAACGGAACGGTCGACGGACAACGCCCGCACCAGGGCCGCCGGGTCGCTCAGGTCGGCGGCCGGCCAGCGATCGCGTACGTCCCGGGGGATCGACTCCGCGTCGCCGGTCTCCCGTCCTCCGGCGCGCCGAAGGAGGGAGAGAGGATCCGGGTGGGGCGCCGTCTCCAGGTGAGCGGGCAGCTCGCGCTGAAGGAACCGCCGAAAGGCGTAGGCCGTCGCGAACGGGCCCTCGGTGGCCCGCAGCGGCAGCAGGCCGTTGCCGTCGACGGCCTCGACGCGCACCCCGACCCGCTTCGCCGCGGCCTCGACCATCCGGGGCAGAAAGAAGGCGGGGAAGTCGTCGGTGACGATGGCGGAGGCGCGGCCGGCGAGGGTCTCGAGCAGGCCGCTGCCCGAACCGGCGCTGGGCTCGACATAGGGATGGTACGGAACGCCGCTCCGCTCGCATCGCGCGGCGTTGTCCGCCATGCCCTCGACGACGAACCGGTGAAAGCGCTCCGACGCCCACCGGTACCCGATCCGCAGCGGCTCCAGCACGACGAGAGGCAGATCGAGCTCGTTGCCCAGCTCGACGGCGCGCTGAAGGCCGAAGTTCCAGCGCGTGCGTCGCGCGGCGATCATCCAGTAGAGGACGAAGCGGCCGTCGCCGGCCACCGGAGCGGCGTTGCACCGCCGGATGCGCAGGGCGGGAGTCGGCGGATGCCGGAGATTCGGGGCGACGCCTCCTCCGGTCGCCGGCGAGCGGCTCACGGTCGTCTCACTGGGAGGCCGGCGTTCTCGACCGACGCGCCGAAGCCGCGGGTCCGCCCGAAAACGGAGGTCCGGCGTCGACCCCGCTTCAGGGCTCGCGCCACCGATCCGGACCGGACGGCCGTTTCGGCGAAGACGAGGCGCAAGTGGATCAGAGCGACAACGCCGGAACCGGATCGAAGGCGGAGGGCAGCGCCACTCCCAGCTCGCCTGCCAAAGCGCCGAGGTTCAGGCTCCCGAGGAGGCCGGCGGTGATCGGTCGCTTCGCGTCCCAGAACACCAGGGCGGCGAAATACTCTCTCGCGGCGTCCGAAAGCAACACTCCCTCGAGCGCTCGAGCGTCGGCCTCGGACGAGCAGGGCAAAAAGTAGCACGTGTCGTCCAGGACCACCGGCTTGCCGTCGACCGGGCCGACCGCCCGGAACGACAGCCGCTTGTAGAACCCGGAGATCGCCACCTTCCACGGCGCGAACGCGTAGTCCCCCACGCCGAAGATCGAGAACCGCGGCCGGTTCTCGTAGATCGCGCTCGCCCGGCCGTCGAGTCGCTGCGCATGCGACTCCAGGTACTGCCACGTTCTCGGCGCCGCGGCCTCGAGGCGGCTCGTGTCGTCTCCGGTCGACCGCTGCGTCACCAACATGAACCGCGACGGCCGCGGTCGGGACCGGACCAGCTCCGAACTCTTGAGCATCGGAAACAGACACGTCGATTCCAGGCGCACGACCTCGCCGAGCGCGTTCTTGAAGGAGCCATCGCCCGCGGGAAACAACTCCATGACCTTCGAGCAATCGTGCTTGATGCCGGAGCGCCACTTGACGGGCGACGGTCCCGCCAGGCGCTCGGTCGCTCGGGCCGCCTTCGGATCGGCGACCAGTCGGCGCCCGCGGAGCGCGAAGCGAGACTCGGGCTCGGTCGCTTCCAAACTCGGATAGACGGCGCACTCCCGGCTGTCCGCGCCGGGCTCGAGGACGCAAACCAGCAGGCAGGCGCTGACCGACACCCCGAAAATCCCGCTTGCGTCGATCGCGTGGATCGCCGACTTCTCGATCTGCAGGCGACCGTCCCAAGCTTGCCGTAGCGCCTTGCGGGCCACGGCGGTCTTGCACAGCATGGCGAGCGTTGCGGAGCGCCCGGACAGGCCGTTCAGGAAGCGAAGCAACATCCACTCCGAAACGTCGAAGTTGCTCTTTCCCGTGATCGCCGCAATGCCGCTGAAGCGGCGGCGTTGGGAGCCGGGGCGACGATTGGATTTCCGGGGCAGGTTGGTTCCGCGCACGGCGCCCACCGCGGAATTCGTCACCCAGGGAGGATTGCCGACGACAAGCACCGGATCGGGCAGCCGCTCGAAGGTGCTCTCCCAGTCGTGCGTGAACGCGTCGGCGCGCCGGACCCTCGCCCGCTCGATGGACCCAGCCGCTTCGACGTATTTCGGTTCGACGTCGAATCCCAGCGCGGTTTCGCATTCGGGGAACTCCCGGATGGCGGCGCGGAGAAACGCGCCCAGTCCGCACGTGGGCTCGACGACCGATCGAGGAGAGACGCCCCACCGCGTCAACGACGCGCAGATTCGCTCGCAAAGCGGCGCCGGGGTTTGAAAATCCCCGAACTCCAGTTTCTGTCGGCTTACTGTAGACATAACCCCGTCACCGCAGTCGTACAATACCGTCTACAACGCCCGCACTATCGATCACTCGTGCGTATTGGAGCCTCCATTGGAGGGCGTTGGATATAGTCAGATAGCCGAGTTCAGGTGGGTTGCCGACCAGTTCCTCGGCTATCGATATCGCTTCGATATCATCGACAAGAAGGTTCCTGTCTACTATGAATGCCACCAAATCGTCGACATTTCCATCACGTCCAACAATCTCTCGTATCCCGCGAGTGGTCTGGTAGTCCGCCGTACGAGACGCATCGATGAAGACACTGTGCACTATTCGCAAGCGAGAAGTGCGCAGACGATGGTTGTCACTTTTTTCATAAACGAAAACGAGCAGGGAATATCCAAGTCCGTATATCTTCTGGCGAGCCGACTCAAAAGGAGATGAAGATTGGGGTTGCCTTGCGCTGGTGACCTTCATGTCGACGTTGAGATCAGCGAAATCGACACCCTTGGCAGAACTGCCGCGTTCATACGCGTATTTTTCACTCAGAAGATCTTGGAATCGGCGCTCCATATAGGTGCCCACTGCCTTGCCGTCGCTCACGCCATACAGACTGGGTTCGTCATCAAGGGATTCCATCGTCGCAAAGGCGGCCGCTTCCTCTTGTAGTACAGTGACATTCCATTGGCGACTGCTCATCGACACAGCCTCTTTCGTTTAGATTTACCGACACCACCCACTGGGACCCTGGATCGCCTGTGAACGCTCACCCGTCACCCTCGCCCGGATCGATCAGGCAGGTCTGCCGTCGTCGAACGATCCATCCGCCAGGCCTCGAAGCCGGGCGCCCAATTTCGGGCGGCCGTCCGACCGACGCCAGACCGGGGCCACAACATCGAGAGTCGTAGCGATGGGCCTGCCAAAGGCCTCGGAGCCTTCCGTTCGCCCGCCATCAGCCCTTCTACTCGTAGCGCAGCGCGTCGATGGGGTCCAGGATCGAGGCCCGCCGGGCCGGCCATATGCCGAAGAACAGGCCGATGGCGGCGGAGAATCCGAGCGCGATGGCGACCGCTTCGGCGGCGACCGCGGTCTGCGTGCCGTAGAGGCCGGTGATGACCTGGGCGCCGCCCACCCCGAACGCGACTCCGAGCAGTCCGCCCAGGACGCAGAGCACCAGGGCCTCGATGAGGAACTGGAAGAGGATCGTCTTTCGGGTCGCGCCCAGCGCCTTCCTGATCCCGATCTCCCGGGTCCGCTCCGTGACGCTGACCAGCATGATGTTCATGATGCCGATGCCGCCGACCAGAAGGCTCACGCCGGCGATTCCCGCGAGCAACAGGGAGAAGGTCTGGGTGGTCTCGCCGAAGGTCTCCAGGATGTCCGAGGACTGCTGGATGCTGAAGTCGGCCTCTTCCGCCGGCGGAATGCGATGCTCGCGCCGGATGACGCGGTCGATGTCCGCCCACGCCGGGTCGAGCTCCTCGGGCGACGGCGCGGCCACGTAGATCGAGCGCAGGCGGTCGCGGCCGCCCATGACGCGGTACATCGCCGTCGACAGGGGGATGAAGATCTGATCGTCGGGCTGCATCCACATGGCGCCGCCCTTTTCCCGGAGCACGCCGACCACCTCGAACCGGATCCCCCGGATCTGGATGTTGCGCCCGATCAGCAGCGAGGGCGGAGTGCCGAGCTCCTCGGGCACGTTGGATCCCAGGACGGCCACCCGGCGACGCCCCTGGACCTCGCCTTCGTCGAAGTAGCGCCCGAAGGCGAGCTCGTGGCTGTGGACCGAGAAGTACGACGGCCACGTGCCGACGACGGAGTTCGACGAGTTCCACCTGAGGTGCGAGACCTGCAGGCGACTCTCGATCTCCGGCGCGACCTCGTAGCGATCGCCGACCTGGGCGCGCAGCGCGATCGCGTCGTCCTCCTCGAGGCGGCGACTGCCGCTCGCCACGCCTCGGAAGTACCCCTGGCCCGGGCGCACGGTGAGGATGTTGGTCCCCATGTTCTCGATCTGCTCCTGGACCCGGCGCTGCGCGCCCTCGCCCAGGGCCACCATGGTGATGACCGCCCCGGTGCCGATGACGATGCCGAGCGTGGTCAGGCCCGAACGGAGCGCGTTCGCCCGAATGGAGGCCAGGGCGACGTTGATCGTCTCTTTCGCGATGAACATTCTCGGTTCCGCTCCCCCGTGATCGACGCTCCCGTCAGAAGGGCCGCATGCGTCCGGCCATCCGCTGGATCCGCTCCTGCTGGCGGGCCTGCAGCTGGGCCGCGCCGATGAGGGCGAGCTGCTCCCCCTCTTCCAGACCGGCGAGGATCTCGGCGTAGTCCCAGTCGCTGAGGCCCATCACGACGGCCCGCGGCTGGACGGTCCCGACGTCGTCCACGACGAAGACCACGGCGGGACTGAACGCGGCGTCCCCGGTGGATCCGCCCATCGCGGCCATCATGCCGGCGCCGAACGGACCGCCCCCCATCGCCGCTCGACGCGCGCCCGGAGCCTGGCCGTTCCCGGCCGCGCCCGCGCGGTCGGCCGCCGTCTCGTCCGGCCCGCCCGAGGTCTCGGTCCGCGCCCCGGAGCGATCCTGGCGCATCCGGGCGAAGAGCGCCCGGGCCGAGTCCTGCGTGATCTCGCCCGCCTGCACCCGGGACCGGATCTCGGCCAGCGCGCCCAAGCCGCCCCCTCGGGCGGGACCCGAGCCGCCGGCGGCCGCGTCCGCCAGAGCGTCTGCCGCTCCGCCGGGCGGCGCGCCCGCCTTCGTCGCGGCCTCGGCCATCAGGTCGCCCCAGGCGCCCCGGTCGAGCGCCGTGGTCTGGGCGTCGAGGCCGAGGACCTCGGCCGCGGGCGCCATCTCGCGAGGCTGGACCACGGCGTTGTTCGGGACCGTGAGCGTGGCCATCCGCTGGTCGATGAGGACCTCCACTTCGGCGTTCATGCCCGGCTTCAGCAGACCGGCTCGGTTGTCCAGAAGCACGATCACGGGGAACATCGTCACGTTCTGAACCACCACCGCCTGGGGCTCGATCTTCTCGATCTCGCCCCGGAACGTCCGGTCGGGAAACGCTTCGACGCCGACCGTCGCGTTCATGCCCGGGCGCAGCTGCCCGACGTCCGTCTCGTCCACCAGCGTCCGGACGCGCATGTCGTCCAGGTTCGCCATGACGAACAGGGTCGTGCCCCCGGAGACGTTCTGCGTCGCCGACTGGATGACCTGGCCGAACTCGACCTGCTTTTCGAGGATCGTCCCGGCCATCGGCGCCCGAATGGTGACGTCGGTTCGCCTGAGCCCCGCCAGCTCGAGGTTCGTGGTGGCCCGCACGAGCGACGCCTGCGCGTTCGCGTACTCGAGCTCCCGGTTCTCGTACTCCTGCGCCGTGATCACCTCCGCCTCGAGGAGATCGCGATTGCGATCGAGCTGCGCGCGCGCGATCTCCATCCGCGACTCGGCGACGTCCAGGTCCGCTTCGGCCTGCTCGAAGGCGTTCTCGACGTCCCGGGGATCGACCCGCGCCAGCAGCGTCCCGGGCTCGACCTCGTCGCCCGAGTCGACGAAGAGCTCGAGGATCTCGCCCGAGGCCTTCGACTTCACTTCGACCCGCAGCACCGGCTCGAGCTCTCCGGTCGCCTCCGCCGTGATGCGCAGATCTCGCAGCTCGGCGGGCGCGGTCTGAACGCTGACGCCCTCCGGCGCCTCCGTTCCCTGCGCGCAGCCGAGAGCGGCGGAGAGGACGCCCAAGGCCGTCCACGTCGCCCGCGGCGTTCCGGCGCCCCGGTTCCAGATCGAAAAACCCATTAGCCGTTCGCCCCTTCGTTCAGGAAATCCCTCTCGACCAGCCCGTCGGACAGGTGGATCTGCCGCGACGCGGCGGCCGCGATGTCGGGCTCGTGCGTGACGAGGATGATGGTCTGGCCCGCCGCGTTGAGCTGCGCGAGGATCTGCACGATCTCGCGCGACGTCTCCGAGTCCAGGTTTCCGGTCGGCTCGTCGGCCAGCAGGAGCGCCGGATCGTTCACCAGGGCGCGCGCGATCGCCACCCGCTGGCGCTGTCCGCCGGAGAGCTCGGGCGGCTTGTGGGTCATGCGGTCGCCGAGTCCCACGCGCACGAGCTTCTCCTCGGCCCGCCGCCGTCGCTCCCTGGCCGAAACGCCCGCGTAGATCAGCGGGAGCTCGACGTTGTGCAGCGACGAGGCGCGCGGAAGCAGGTTGAACGTCTGGAACACGAATCCGATGTCGCGGTTGCGCACCCGGGCCAGGTCGTCGTCCGACAGCTCCGAGACCTCGCGACCGTTGAGCCAGTAGCTCCCGCGCGTCGGCGTGTCCAGGCAGCCCAGCAGGTTCATGAACGTCGACTTGCCGCTGCCCGACGCCCCCATGATCGCCAGGAACTCGCCCTGGCGGACCTCGAGGTCGACGCCCCGCACGGCGCGCACCGTCTCCGCGCCCAACACGTAGTACTTGCGCAGGTCCTCCGTCCGAATCACCACGCCGTTCACCGCGCCGCCGCTCCCGTTCCCCGCCCGTCCGCCGTCGTTCACAGACTCCTCCCCACGATCGATTCGAGTTCCGCCTTCGCCAACGCGTAGTCGTACCGGGCGGACACCAGGTTTGCTTCAGCTTGGTCCAACGCGACCTGGCTCGTGATCACGTCGAGCACGGTCGCCGCCTGCACCTCGTAGCGTGCGCGATTCAGGCGCAGATCCTCTTCGGCCACCGCCACCGCCTCGAGAGCGATCCCGATGGCCTGCTCCTGCGTCTCCAGCGTCCGCAGGGCCCCGTCCACGCTCTGGCGCACGCCGCGCCTGGCGTCGTCCTCGGCGAGGCGCGCGACCCTCTGGGCCTCCGAAGCCTGGGTGACCGTCTGCTGCCGCTGGAATCCGTCGAAGAGCTGATAGCTGCCCGAGAACCGGAAGCTCCAGCTCGTGGCGCCTCCGTCGAACGCGGGCTCCTGGTTCGCCCAGGTGTATCCCGAGGACATCGACAGCGACGGCAGGTACGAGCTCCTCGCGTTGCCCACCGAAGACCGGGCGACGGCCGAGGCGGCTTCGGCCGCCCGGACCGTCGGCGACGCCGACTCGGCCAGCGCGACGATCTCCCGTTCGCCGAGCGCGAGCGGCGCCGGATCCAGTCCTTCCGGCCGGATCGGCGAGACGGGCCCGTCGGCTCCCACCTGACGGCCCAGTGAGTACTGGGACGCCCTCAGCTGGTTGCGCGCCTGCAGCAGCGCCTGGCGCGCGTTGGCGAGCTCCAGGCGGGTGCGCAGGCTGTCGGAGCGCGTGCCCGTCCCCACCTGCACGCGGGTCCGGGTGATCGCGAGACTCTCCTCCGCACGCGTCACGCTCGCCTCGGCGACCTCGACCAGCTCGAGCTGGCGCAACGCGTTCATGAAGAGCGTGCGCGTCTGCAGCGTCACCGCCAGGCGCTGGTCCAGGAGTCGCGCCTCGGCCTCGAGGATCGCGGAAGCGGAGCGACCCAGCTCGGAGTACCGGCGTCCGCCTTGGAACAGCTGGTAGTTGGCGTTCAGGGACGCGTTGTAGGAGTCGTTGCTCCCGGTCACCACGCGCTGCGTGTTGGGGTCGAAGCGGTTCTGGCTCTGCACGGACGCTCCCGACCCCACGCTGACGTTGGGCAGGAACGCCCCCCACGCGCGCCGCCGCGTGTTGCCCGCGTTGACGACGCCGGCCTGGCTCTGCGCCAGCTGCGGGCTGTGGACCAGGGACAGCTCCATCGCCTCTTCCAGCGACATGGACTGGACGGGCTCCTGTCCGCGCGCCGCGTCCCCGAACGCGACGAGCGCCGCCAGCGCCAACGCCGCCGCGGATCCCCTGATCGCGCCGATCACCACGCTCACCTGGACTCCTTTCTCGACGAACCACCGCGACCTGCGCCGCCGGGGGCCGAGTCTCGCGCCTCGCCTCGCCTGCCGTATCGAACCGCCCGGAGCGAGTCGTAGGTCGCCCACTGGGCCGAATCCAGGACGCTTCTGATCGAATCCATGCTGCTCTGGAACAGCGCGCGCTGCCGGGGCCGGTACGACTCGCGGAACTCGGCGTCCAGGGCCCGCATCCGGGTCCGGAAGTGCCCAACGATCTCGTCCACCTCGGCCCGCTGACCGGGCTCGAGGCCCACCTCGTCGATCACCAGCCGACGGTCCCCCCTGCTCGACTCCCGTTCCCGAACGATGGGCTCGGTCGGCGGCTGCGCGGGCGTCTGGCCGCCCCTCCACGCGGCGCCGGCCAGGAATCCGGCGAGCGCGGTCAGCGCGAGCAGCGCGACGGAGAGCGTCCGCGCCCCGACCGTCCTGGCGCTCACGGACTGCCGCCTTCGACCATGGCCATGAACGCCACCGGATTGTCGTGCGCGTCCCCCGCCATCACCGCGCCGAAGGGCCCGTCGGCCACGTCGCCCCACAGCACGTCCTCGAGCGCCGCGGGGTCGGCGCTCGCGCCGCCGCTCGAGCCCTCGACGCCGAGCAGGATCGCGGCGACGGCGGCGGCGACCAGCGCCACGGGAATGAGCCGCCTCGACCAACCCGAAAGCACGCCGGACAGCGTCGCCGCGCGTGCGCGGCGGCGGGCCAGCTCGAGCGCGCCGCGCTCGAGGACTTCGGCGCGAAACCGGTCCCAGCGCTCCGGGTCGCCGTGACCGGGGTCGAGGACCTCGAGTTCCGTCACCGCGGCGTCGATGGTGTCTCTCACGTCATCCAGCCTTGCCAAGGTCCTTTCCGCCCGACAGCCGGGCCCTGAGCGCCTTCCTCGCGAAGTGCAGGTGGGACCGAACGGTGCCGGTCGGCATCTCCAGTCGCCGCGCGATCTCGGCGTGCTTCCAGCCCTCGAGATCGTGCAGCAACACGACCTCGCGTTGCACCTCGGTCAACGTGTCCAGCGCCTCCGTCAGTCGTTCTCGCAGTTCGGCCACGTGCGCCGCCTTCTCCGGACTCGGTCCCGACGCCCTCGCGTGCTCCGGAATCGGGCCGGCGCTCCGCAGGCTCTCGCGGCGGATCCAATTCTTGGCTCGATTCCTGACGATCGTCAGGAACCAACCACCGAATCGGGCCGGATTCCGGCAACGCTCCAGCTTGGCCAGGGCCACCATGAACGACTCCTGAACGACGTCCTCCGCGTCCGCCGGCGACTTGGCGACCGCCAGGGCGACGGAGTACGCCGGCCTCTGATACCGCCGCACCAGCTCGCCGAACGCGCCCCGGTCGCCTGAACGCGCGAGGGTCACAAGCTGGGCGTCGGACCGATTCCTCATCTCCTGCAGTCAGACACCCGCACGCCGAGCTCCGTTGAAGGGGAGACGCGGACGGCGGCGCTTCGGCGGCCCGCGGGGCCGTCGGCGCCGGACGCGAACGGCGGCGGCGTCGCACCGCTCGCGAACCCGTTTCGCCCGGGGTCAGCGGACCTACCGCGAACCGTTCGTCTCCCGCTTGACCCGGCGAATCGCCTCGCGCACCGCATCGCGCAGCGCGCACTCGGGAACGTCAGAGAGCCGAGTGCCGACGACGTAGTGGAGCCGGTCGGAGTCGAGCGGCTTCCCGTCCGGGTCTTCGACCGCGACGCTCAACAGGTGCGGACCAGCGTCCGCCCGAGACGCCACCCGCGTCTGGCCCACCACGCGGACGACCCACACGTCGTCGCCGACGGAGACCTTGCGCACGCGGTTCCGTTCGGGCTTGGGCGCGGGCGCGCGCGGGCGGCGCGCCTTCGGCTTCGGTTTCGGGGCCTTTCGGGGCGGCTTCGGCTTCTTCCTCCGGGTGGGCGCGTTCATCATGTCGCGCACGGAGGTCGGGGGCGTCGATCGATTGGCCATGATCGTCTTCGACTCTCCCTGTAGTCTTGGACGCGGGGGCGCGTGTTGCCGCCGGACGGGCGCGGGCCTGGGTTACCAATCGGGGCCTCCAACGCCGACGATCCCGTCTCGCTGATCGAAGGGAAGATAGCGGAGTAGCCTCGAGTCGACTTCAGTGCTCGACTTCACCGCCCGCCCCGATGGGAGAGCGGCCGTGGCTACCTGTCGTAGCAAAGTAGAAATGTCCGGTTCTGGGTTGGTTTAGCAAAGTAGAAATGTCCTCTTTCGGATGGTCTTCGGTGGTTCACGCAACCCGATCCGGGAGAGGAGCAGATGGAACTCAGTTTGAAGGAGCGCGACCGCGTGTCGGTGCTGAGGCAGGTGAGCGAAGGGGTGCTGACGGCGTCTGCGGGCGCCCGGCGCATCGGCGTCACGCCGCGTCACTTCCGACGCTTGCTGCGGCGGTTCGAGGCGGAAGGCGACGCCGTCGCGGTCCACGGGCTTCGAGGTCGGGCCTCGAACCGGGCGTTGCCTCCAGAGGTTCGCCAGGCGGTGCTGGCGCTCGCGGAGGATCCGATGTTCCGCGACTTCGGACCGACGCTGCTCGCCGAACACGTCGAGCTGGCGTGCGGGCTGCGGGTGAGTCGGGAGACGGTGCGGCGCTGGTTGCTGGAGTCCGGGTTGCGGACGCGCAGTCGCAAGCGGGCGAAGCACCGGAGTCGGCGTCCCCGCCGGGCGGCGCTGGGGGAGTTGGCGCAGTGGGACAGCTCGGTGCATCGGTGGCTCGAGGATCGCGTCGAGGGCGACCTGACGCTGATCGCGCTCCACGACGACGCGACGAGCCGTCTGATGGCGGCCCGGTTCGTGGCCCGCGACAACGGGGCGGAGAACCGGCGCGTGATCATCGACTACCTGCGGCGTCACGGTCGGCCCTTGGCGGTGTACACGGACCACGCGGGCCACTTCGGGCAGTGGCAGTCGGAGAAGGAGAAGCGAACGGATACGATCATCTCGAAGGCGTTGGGCGAACTGGACATCGGGCTGATCCTGGCCAGCTCTCCGCAGGCCAAGGGGCGCGTCGAGCGCACCTTCGGGACGGCGCAGGACCGGCTGATCAAGGAGATGCGCCTCGCGCGGATCTCGGATCTCGAGAAGGCGAACGAGTTCCTCGAGGAGTACTGGGCGCCGCTGTGGAACGAACGGTTCGCGACGGCGCCTGCGGAGGCGCGCGACGCGCACCGTCCGTTGCCGGCGGGGGTGGATCTGGACGCTCTGTTCGCGGAGACGGTGGTCCGCAAGGTCGCTCGGGACTTCACGATCCGCTTCAAGAACGAGCTCTGGCAGATCCCGGAGCACGAAGCTACGGACTTGGCGCCCGGCGCTGAGATCGTGGTCGAACGGCGGTTGGACGGCGAACTGCGCTTCCGCAGTGGGTCCCGGTACCTGGACGTCGAGTCGCTGGGCTGTGCGCGAAGCCGCCCGAAAGCTCCGGCGCAGCCCGCCGAAGAGAAGACCCCGAAGCCGCTCGGCAAGCCGCCGAAGCCAGGCTCGGGCCACCCGTGGCGCCTCCGGATCCAAGCGGAAGTGCAGCGCGCGCTGGCCAGGCGGAAGCGGCGCGAGGAACGGGGTCGAAGCGACGAGTGAGCAGGCAGCCACGCCGTTCTTCCCCCTCGCCGGGGGGGATCGGACAGGCGCTCGACGCGCCTGAACACAACCCCTCGCGGGGCAGCCCCGAACCGCCCGCACCGCATGCACGGCGGCCTCGTACGGACGTTCGACGGCGCAGATCGGCCCGCAGGCACCGCTTCTCCGCACACACATTCGCCAAGGACAGCGGGTCCCAGGGCGTCCAGACAGGCAACGGGAGCGGTCGGCCGGCCGCTCCCGGGCCCTGGCGCCTCGCTTCGGTCGCTCCGCTCCCTGCGCGAGGCGCCAGGGCCCGCGCATCCCAGAAGACGTGGAACGCTGTCGCAACCCGCTACCCCCAACCCCAAGACCGGTCCCCAGGCGGACATTTCTACTTTGCTCGCCCCCCGGACATTTCTACTTTGCGTTGACAGAGCGGCCGTGGCTACCGCTTGTCGCTCGCCCCACCTACCGCTAGGTTCATTGCTCGCCGAGAGGAGGCGCTAGCACCTCTTTGTGTTTCCACAATCCTTGAACCCGAATCGATCCGTGGCCACTACCGTCTTCAAGGACAGTTCGTACACCGTTTCGACCCTGGTTGAGGAAATCGACCGGGGCGTGATCGCGCTGCCTGAAATCCAGCGCCCCTTCGTTTGGAAGCGTGTCAAGGTTCGTAATCTCTTCGATTCAATGTATCGCGGATTTCCGGTGGGCCACCTGCTCTTCTGGGAGACTGGTGCAGAAGAAGGCACCCGCCAAATCGGCACGCACGCTCACGAGGCGGCGCCGCGACTGATGATCTTGGACGGACAACAGCGCCTTACCAGCCTCTATAGCGTCATTAAAGGCAAAGAGGTGATCGGCAAGGACTACACGTCCTCACGGATCCGCATTGCGTTTCGCCCTCGAGACGGTAGATTCGCGGTCACTAACGCTGCAGTCGAAGCCAATCCCGAGTTTATTCCAGACATTTCAGTTCTCTGGCGTGACGGCCGTTGGCGTAGTACGGAGAGAGAGTTCCTCGATCGGCTCCAGCGTAGCAAAGGAGAATTGACCGAAGATAAGCTGACGGCACTTCAAGACGCGATCACCAAATTGGTCAACCTCAGCAGTTATCCGTTTAAGATCCTGGAGCTGCGCTCGAGTGTAGACGAGGAGCAGGCCGCTGCCGTTTTCGTTCGCATCAACAGCGAGGGTGTCAAACTTGTCGAGGCTGACTTTATCCTGACGTTGATGTCCGTTTTCTGGGAAGATGGTCGCAAAGAGCTGGAGATGTTTGCGCGCAACGCACGAAAACAAACGTCACTACCATCCGCATACAACCGGTTCATCGAACCTGAGCCAGACAAGATGCTACGCGTAGTGGCAGGGCTTGCACTTCGACGTGCGCGTCTTCGTCACGTATACCACGCACTTCAAGGCAAAATCCCCAAGACGGAAGAAGTATCAGCCGAGCTTAGGGAGCATCAGTTCGCCGCATTGCGGGAAGCACAGAAGGACGCCCTTTGTCTGACGAATTGGCACGAGTTTCTCAAATCCGTCCGCCGTGCTGGATACTGTAGCGGCAAGATGATCAGCTCGGGGAACAATCTGATGTTCTCCTACTTGATGTACCTGATCGGACGCCGAGATCACGGAATGGACCGATTCACTCTCCGTGAGGCGATCGCCCGATGGTTCTTTATGGCCGCCCTATCCGGCCGGTATACCGGGAGCTTCGAAACCCAAGTCGAATGGGACCTACGCCGTATCGAAGAAGCAAAATCCGGCGACGATTTCGTGAGAACGCTCGAAGGCATCATCGATACCACGCTGACGGACGACTATTGGGAGATTCAGCTTCCGGCGAAACTCGAATCATCGGGTGTCTCTGGACCCGCCTTGTACGCGTACCACGCGAGTCTCGTGCTTCTGGATGCCCGCCCTCTATTCTCTAAACTCTCATTGGCAGCCATTTTGGACCAACCGGATCATGCTCCAAGTGCAGCCATCGAGCGGCACCATCTTTTTCCCAGGAAACACTTGGACAAGATCGGCATTTACGACAAGAAGGACAAAAACCAAATCGCCAACTACGCCTTCATGGAATGGTGGGGTAACCGATCCATCGGTGCGGCGTCTCCCCGCGAGTACTTCCCTTCTCGTTTTGCGGATTTTTCACCTTGGGACCAAAAACGATTCCGTTTCTGGCATGCTCTGCCTCAGGGCTGGGAGAAGATGGAATATCAAGACTTCCTTCCGCAGCGCAGGAAACTCATTGCAGGCGTGGTTCGAGCCGCCTTTGAACAGCTGCGTTTCGGGCAGATTCCGAAGGAGCTTTCGTCGCTCCCTGCCAACGATCATGAGGTGCACGTCGGCAACCTCCTCGCGCAGCCGGAGTCCGACCGGCTGGAATTCAAATCTTCCGCGTACCACAGCTACAGGCCAGGAGTTCCTGAGCGGGTCGTCACGGATTCCGTGATCAAGAGCGTCGCGGGTTTTCTGAACGCCGATGGAGGCACCCTCGCGATAGGCGTCGCCGACGACGGCGAGGTGCTTGGCGTCCAGCGGGACTTGGACGTGAAGAACATCGACGGGGACGCTTACGTGAACCGGCTCACGACGATCGTCGAGCGCTCGCTCGGCGCCCTCGCCTCCACGCAGGTCCGGATTCGACTACGCTCCGTCGGCGGCGAGCAGGTCGCCCTCGTGCACGCGAACCCCGCGACCAAGCCGGTCTTCGCCAAGGTGTCCAAACCGAAGAAGGTCTTTTTCGTGCGGGTGAACAACTCGACGCGCACCCTCGATGGAGAGGACTTGGTCGACTACATCAACAAGCACTGGCCATCGCATGCGGCGGCCGGCGCGGGCGAACCTCCGCAGTCAGCGAACTTGACGAGCTGACCGACACGCGCACGCCCCGCACCGCCACCCGCCACGATCAAAGCAACTGCTGCGGGTCCCGGTCGACCGCGACCCTGACGTCGGCGCCCTCCGGCTTGAACCCCAGCGCCACGGCCCGCAGCGCCCTTCCCACGGCCCCCGCCCCGCCCCGCAGGAGCACGTGCCAGCGGTAGCGCCCGTGCAGGCGCTCGATGGGCGCCGGGGCGGGCCCCAGGACCGCCACGCCCAGATTGCCGCGCGCGCCCAGCCACGCGTCCAGCGCGGTGGCCGCGTCGATCGCCTCGGCTTGATTCGGGCTGCTGACCAGGAGTCTGCCGACCCGCAGGTGGGGCGGGTACAGCGGCTCGGCCCGCGCATGCAATTCCCGCCGCACGAACCCCTCGTAGTCGTGCGCCACCGCCGCTTGGACGGCGTAGTGGTCCGGCACGTAGGTCTGCACGAACACCTCTCCCGGCAAGTCGCCCCGACCCGCCCGACCCGCGACCTGCGACAACAGCTGAAAGGTGCGCTCGGAGCTGCGGAAGTCCGGCAGGTGCAGGCCGACGTCGGCGTTGACGACGCCGACCAGCGTGACTCGCGGAAAATCCAGTCCCTTGGCGATCATCTGCGTGCCCAGCAGGATATCCACCTTCCCCGTGCGGAACCTTTTCAGGATGTCGGCATGCGACCACTTGCCCCGCGTGGTGTCCACGTCCATGCGCGCCACCCTGGCCCCCGGCGCGGCTTCGCGGAGCACGCGTTCCAGCTGCTCCGTGCCGAGGCCCCGATACGAGATCCCCTCCCAGCCGCATTGGGAACAGCGCCTGGGTCGCGACTCGGTGTGGCCGCAATGGTGACAGACCATCCGGTCGCGCTGGCGGTGCAGCGTCAGCGACACGGAGCACTGCACGCACTCGGGCACGTGTCCGCAACTCCGACACTGGGCGAAGGTGGCGTAGCCCCTCCGGTTGAGCAGCAGGATCGCCTGTTCCCCGCGCGCCAGCCGGGCCCTGAGCGCCTTCATCAGCTTGGGCGACAGCACCCAAGGCGGGGGCTCCTCGGGTCGGGGAGGCAACGCCGTCTCCTCCCGCTCCCTGAGGTCCACCACCCGCACGCGGGGCAGGACCGCCGAGCCGATCCGCTCGGGCAGTTCGAGCAGCGCGTACTTTCCCGACTTGGCGTTGGTCCAGCTCTCGAGCGACGGAGTCGCCGACCCGAGGAGGCAGACGGCGCCCGCTCGGAGCGCCCGGACGACGGCCACGTCGCGGGCGTGGTAGCGCGGCGACTCGGACTGCTTGTAGCTGCCGTCGTGCTCTTCGTCGACGACGATCGCGCCTAGGCACTCGACGGGAGCGAAGACGGCCGAGCGCGCGCCGACGACGATGCGGCGGCGCCCCGCCTTGATCTCTTTCCACGCGTCGAAGCGTTCGCCCTCGGACAGTCCCGAGTGCACGACGGCGACCTGGTCGCCGAAGGCCTGACGGAACCGCGACACGGTCTGGGGCGTCAAGGCGATTTCCGGGACCAGCGCGATGGCCCCCGCGCCCCGGGCGAGCGCCGCCCGGATCAGCTCGATGTAGACCAGCGTCTTGCCCGAGCTCGTCACGCCGTGCAGCAGGAACGACCCGCCGCCGGCGTCCAGCGCCCGCACCAGCGGCTCGAGGGCCCGCTTCTGATCCGCGGTCGGGACGAACGCCCGATCGTCGTCGACGGGCTCGCCCGCGAACGGGTCGCGCAGGACCTCCTCGGCGACGATCCGGGCCAGTCCCTTGTCCCTGAGACCGTGCACGACGCTTCGGCTGAAACCGGCCTCGAGCGCGGCGGCCAGGTACTGCCGCCCGCCAGCGCCCTGCAGAAGCTCGTACAGCTCCCGCTGCCGCTTGGCTCGCCCGAAGACGGCCTCCAACTCGTCCAGCGTCTCGATGGCCTTCGTCAGCCGAACGACCGACAGCGTCCTGGGCTTCGGTTCCGGCACTCGGCCCGCCTTGGCCAGGCCGGCCGGCACCATCGCCCGGAGCACCTGGCCCACCGGGGCGACGTAGTAGTCGGCCATCCACCGGGCGAGCTCGAGGAGTTCGGGGCCCACGGAGGGGTCGCGGTCCAGCGCGGCGACCACGTCGCGGATTCCGGGGACCGCGGGCCCCGGGCCCAGCGACCATCCGACCATCCTGCGCGCCCGAAACGGCACCAGGAGACGGGTCCCGGGGGCCGGAACGTCGCCCTCGACCCGGTAGGTGAACTCCCGGAACAGCGGCAGGGGCAGCGCGACCTCGACCAGCGACCCGGCGTCAGATCCCCCCGACAACGTCCATTCTCGCGCCGGCGGCGGCCCGGCCGCGCCGGCTAATCGCCCAAGAGGAGAAGGACGTCCTCCTGCGGACCATCGACCGTCACTTCCGGCCCGTCGGGCCCCATGTGGACGTTGATCTCGGTTCGGATCCCGACGTCGTTCTCGATGTAGACGCCGGGCTCGACGGAGAACCCCACGCCGGGAACGAGCACGCGGTCGTCCCGGGTCTCGAGGTTGTCGAGGTTGGGTCCGCGACCGTGGATGTCCCGGTCGATCGAGTGACCGGTCCGATGGATGAAGAACTCGCCGTAGCCCGCATCGCGAACGATGTCTCGAGCCACGTCGTCGAGCTCGAAGCCGCGCAGCGTCTCGCCTCGCGCGCAGCGCTCGACGAGCGACGCGACGACGCCGTCGCGGGCCGCCTTGACGACCTCCCAGAGCCGGGCGACGCGGTCGGGCAGCGTCGGGCCCATGAAGCCCATCCAGGTCTGGTCGGCCGGCACGGACTCGTCGTGCAGAGCGCCCCACAGGTCGATGAGCAGCAGGTCGCCGGCCTGGATGCGGCGACCGACGGCGCCGGGATCGTAGTGCGGATCCGCCGCGGTCGGCCCGATCGCCACGATGCAGTCCGCCTGGGACGGCGCGCCCCGGCGCGCCAGCTGGTCGCGGATCCACGCCGCCGTCTCGCCCTCGGTGACGGGTTCGCCGCGCTGGATGCGAGACGCGACGCGTTCGAAGGCGTCGCGCGCCAAGTCCTTGACCAGCTGCGACGCCCGGCCGTGCTCCTCGCGCTGACGCGATGTCCACACCGCGTAGAACGTCGAGACGAGATCGCCGGAGCTGTGCAGCTGGACGCCCGTCCGGGCCACCAGGTCCCGCATCCCGGCCGGCATCAGGTCCAGATAGGGAACGTCGCCCCTGGCCGAGGTCTCGGCCGCCACCCGGGCGCGACCCTTCAGCAGCGCCTCGAGTCCGGCCTGCATTTCCTGGCGACTCGAGTACGCGCGCTTCGTCCAGTCGAGGTGTCGCCAGCTGGACCGCTCGATGGCGTGGATCAACAACTGGGGCGGGCCCGAGGCCGGAATCAGCGCGAAGCCCCGGCGCGTCGTCCATTCGAGCCCCAGCAGCTGCCGTCCGATCGGGTTGCGGTCCTTGAAGTCGAACAGCAGCCACGCGTCCAGCCCGCGCTCCCGGAGCGCCTCCTGCACGCGCAGGACCCCCTCGTCCGTCGTCAGCAGCGCCGCGGCGGCGTCTCGGTTCGTCACGTCCGGTCCTCCTCGCTTGCGTCGAAAGCCTCGAGGGCCGCCTCGATGCGCCCCCGCTCCTCGTCCGACAGACCCGCGCCGGCCTCCCGGGTCCCGGGCGCCAGAAGGCGCCTGAGCGCGACGACGACGACGGCCAGGCCGGCCACGAGGGCCAGCGGGGGCATCAGCCACGCCAGCAGGCCCGCGCCGCTCGGCTTCGGAAAGGCGCGGTACTCCTCGCCGTGCAGGGCGACGACGCGCTCGACGAGACCGTCGGCGTCGACGCCGGCCTCGGCGCCGGCCTGGATGCTGTCCCGGAGCGCCTGGGCCTCGCGCGTCGGGCACACCTCGAGCATCAGGCCGGGGCAGAACGGGCTTCGGATCTTCGAGATCGCCTCGCGCGCGTCCGGGTGCAGGTCCTGCGCCACGGTCTCGTCCTGCGCCGGCGGCGCCGCGTCCTGAGCCGTCGCCGAGCCGGGCAGCGACCCAAGCGCCGCCGCCAGCGCCGCCCCGACGACCGCCCGCCACCCGCCGCGACCGAGCGCCCCGGGACTTCCCCGTCCAAGCCGCATCGTCGCTCACGCCTCCATGGGAACGCCGGCGAGCGCGCGGACCACCGCCGCGACGCCCGCGCCCGTCCGGGGCGGATCGTATCCGCCTTCGAGAAACGCCGCGACGCGTCCGCCCGAGCGACGCTCGGCCTCGTCCATCACGCGCAGCGTCATTTCGTGAAGGTCGGCGGGCTCGAGCGTCATGTCGCCCAGCGGATCGCCGGCCAGAACGTCGAACCCGGCCGAGACGAGGACGAAGTCCGGCTCGGAGCGGGCCGCGGCCGCCTTGAGGGCCATCGCGAAGACGCGCAGGTAGTCCTCGCGCGACGTGCCGGCGGCCAGGGGCACGTTGAGGGTCGCGCCCTCCCCCATGCCGGAGCCGGTCTCGTCGGCGCTCCCCGTGCCCGGGTAGTGCGGGTACTGGTGGAGCGACAGGAAAAACACGTTCTCGTCGTCGTAGAAGGCGTCCTGGGTGCCGTTGCCGTGGTGCACGTCCCAGTCGACGATCAGCACGCGCTCGGCCAGTCCGCGCGCGCGCAAGCTGGCCGCGGCGATCGCCACGCCGTTGAACAGGCAGAACCCCATGGCGCGTCCGGGCGTGGCGTGGTGCCCGGGGGGACGCGACGCGACGAACGCGTTCGCGAACGATCCGTCCGCCACGCCGCGCACGGCGTCCAGGCCCGCCCCCACGGTCCCCAGCGCCGCTTCCCAGGACGCGCCCGAGATCACGGTGCTGGCCTCGATCGGCATGGGTCGCCCCGCGGTCGCCGCGCGCTCCGCCGAGCGGCGCACGAACCGGATCAACGCGTCGGTGTGCACCAGGCGGAGCGCGTCCTCGTCGGCCGCGTCCGGGGAGATCTGGCGGACGCGCCCGTGCAACGCGGCCAGGTCGGCCTTGACGGCCCCGGCCACGGCCCGCAGCCGCCCCTGGTGCTCCGGGTGGTCCCACCCGGTGTCGTGGAGCACGGCCGCCGGGTGCATCGCGAACGCGGTGGCGGGAGCGCTCGGGTCGACGACGCTCACGAGACGACCGCGGCCACGCCGGGCGAGATCCTCTCCTGGACGCTCCGCACCTCGGGCGCGCGCGTCCGCGTCGCGGTGACGGCGTCGACGGCCGCCTTCGTCGCCGACATCGTCGTGAGGTACGGAACCCGGTACGCGATCGCGGCGCGGCGCATCGCGTAGTCGTCGTACTGCGACTTCTTGCCCAGGGGCGTGTTGATCAGGAGTCCGACCTCTCCGCTCACGATCCGGTCCACGATGTCCGGGCGTCCCTCGCCCACCTTGTAGGCGCGTCCCGCCGGGACGCCCAGCTGGTTCAGGTGGCTCTGGGTGCCGGCCGTGGCCAGGACGGAGAACCCGAGATCGACGAGGCGCCGGACCAGCGGCGTGACCGTCGGCTTGTCGGCGTCGTTGACGGTCACGATGACGGCGCTCGCGTCGCCCGCCTCCGGCAACCGGTTGCCGGCCGACGCCTGCGCCTTCGCGAAGGCCATCCCGAAGGAGTCGTCCACGCCCATGGCCTCGCCCGTCGAGCGCATCTCCGGGCCCAGCAGCGTGTCGACGTCGAACCGGTTGAAGGGGAACACCGCCTCCTTGACGGCCACGCCGTTCACCGTCGGCTCGGTCGGCGCGTCCAGGTCGGAGAGCTTCTCGCCGACCATGAGCCTCGCCGCCAGCCGAGCCAGGGGCACGCCGGTCGCCTTGCCGACGAACGGCACCGTCCGGGACGCGCGAGGGTTCACCTCGAGGACGTAGACGCGGCCGTCCTTGACGGCGTACTGGACGTTGAGCAGCCCGACCACGCCCAGCTCGCGGGCGAAGGCGCGGGTCAGGTCGCGCATGCGCTCGAGCTCGGCCCGTCCCAGCAGGTACGGCGGCAGCACGCAGGCCGAGTCGCCCGAGTGGACGCCGGCGTCCTCGATGTGCTGCATGACGCCCCCGACGAGGACGGACTCCCCGTCGCTCAGCGCGTCGACGTCGGCCTCGAAGGCGTCCTCGAGAAAGCGGTCGATCAGCACGCGGCGGTCGGGCGACGCCTTGACGGCGCGGGCGAAGAAGCTCCTCAGCGCCGCTTCGTCGTAGACGATCTCCATCGCCCGGCCGCCCAGGACGTACGACGGGCGGACCAGGACGGGATAGCCGATCCGGCGGGCCACCGCCACGGCTTCCGCTTCGTCCCCCGCCGTGCCGGCCTCCGGCGCGCGGGCGCCGACCCGTCGGCACACCTCCTCGAACCGGCCCCGGTCCTCGGCCCGGTCGATGGCGTCGACCGACGTGCCCAGGATGGGCGCGCCGGCCTCCTCGAGCGCGCGCGCCAGGTTGAGCGGCGTCTGGCCGCCGAGCTGGACGATCACGCCCTCGGGCCGCTCCCGCGCGACGATCTCGACGACGTCCTCGAGGGCGAGCGGCTCGAAGTACAGCTTGTCGGCGACGTCGAAGTCGGTCGAGACCGTCTCCGGGTTCGAGTTCACCATGACGGTCTCGAAGCCGATCTCCTTGAGCGCGAGCACGGCCTGCACGCAGCAGTAGTCGAACTCGATGCCTTGTCCTATTCGATTGGGTCCGCTGCCCAAAATGACGATTTTACGGCCACTTGCGGGATTCGATTCATCCTCCGTCTCATAGGAGGAGTAGTAGTACGGCGTCGCCGCGGGGAACTCGCCCGCGCAGGTGTCGACCACGTTGTAGGTCGGCCGCACGCCCCACTCCCAGCGCCGCGCTCGCACGGACGCTTCGTCTTCGCCCCGCAGGCGGGCCAGCTGCGCGTCGGCGAACCCCTCGCGCTTCATCAGGCGGAGCGCGTCGACGTCGACCGTCGGCAGCGCCGCGTACCAGCGCTCGCGTTCGAGGATCTGCGCCAGCTGGTCCAGGAACCACGGATCGATGCCCGTCGCCCGGTGCAGGCGGTCGACCGAGACGCCCGCCTCGAGCGCCCGCTTGAGCTGGTACTTCCGCCACGTGGTGGGGCGGCGCACGGCGGCGAGCAGCGTCTCCGGGTCGTCGGACTCGACGCCGTCGTCGGCCGGAGTCTCGCCCGCGACCCAGCCCGCGCGGCCCACCTCGAGACCCCGGAGTCCCTTTTGCCACGCCGAGCGGAAGGTGCGTCCGATGGCCATCGTCTCGCCCACGGCCTTCATCTGGACGCCCAGCGTGTCGTCCGCTTCGGGGAACTTCTCGAACGCGAAGCGCGGGAACTTGACCACGACGTAGTCGAGGGCCGGCTCGAACGACGCCGGCGTCGTCTCGGTGATGTCGTTGGGCAGCTCGTGGAGGCGGTAGCCGACGGCCAGCTTCGCGCCGACGCGCGCGATCGGGAATCCGGTCGCCTTCGACGCGAGCGCCGAGGAGCGCGACACGCGCGGGTTCATCTCGACGACGAGCGTCTCGCCGTTCTCCGGGTCGACGGCGAACTGGATGTTGCAGCCGCCGGCCTCGACGCCGATCTCGCGGATGATGGCGATGGCGGCGTCGCGCATCCGCTGGTACTCGACGTCGGAGAGCGTCTGCGCGGGCGCGACCGTGATCGAGTCGCCGGTGTGGACGCCCATGGGGTCGAAGTTCTCGATCGAGCAGACGACGATCACGTTGTCGATCCCGTCGCGGACGACTTCGAGCTCGTACTCCTTCCACCCGATCACGGACCGGTCGACGAGCACTTCGCCCGTCGGGCTCGCGTCGAGCCCCCTGCGGACCTGCGCCTCGAACTCCCTGAGGTTGTACGCCGTGCCGCCCCCGGTGCCGCCGAGCGTGAACGAAGGCCGGATGATGGCCGGGTACCGGGTGTCCTCGACGATGGCGAGCGCTTCGTCCAGCGAGCGCGCGAATCCGCCGTGCGGCACCGCCAGGCCGATCCGGCCCATGGCCTCGGAGAACGCCTCGCGGTCCTCGGCCATCCGGATCGAGCGCGCGTCGGCGCCGATCAGCTCGACGCCGTGGCGGGCGAGCGCCCCGCTCTCGTGGAGGTTCATCGCGATGTTCAGCGCCGTCTGCCCGCCCATGGTGGGCAGCAGCGCGTCGGGCGCCTCGCGTTCGATCACGCGTTCGACCCACTCCGGGGTGAGGGGCTCGATGTAGGTCCGATCCGCGAGGTCGGGATCGGTCATGATCGTCGCCGGATTCGAGTTCACCAGGACGACCCGGTAGCCCTCCTCCTTGAGGGCCCGAACGGCCTGGGTGCCCGAGTAGTCGAACTCGCAAGCCTGGCCGATGACGATGGGGCCCGATCCCAGGATCAGGACCGAGTCGATGTCGGCGCGCCTAGGCAATGGCGGTCAACCGTCGGCGCCCTTGGAGGACTCGCTGGCGAAGGCGACGAAAAGGACCGTCGCGAGGCCTCCCCACACGAACCCGACGACGGCGATCATGGCGATCCAGGTCGCTGCGGTCGGTTCGAGCATCGGGCGCGCGCCTATCAGAGGTTCGAGCGGGTCGCGCCAGGGGCCGAGCGGAGACTCGGGGACCGGGGCGCCCGCAGGGGGTTCGGGCTCGGGATCGCTGGATTGTAAGGTGGGCGTCGGACCCGTTTCGGCAAGGGGAAGGCGCTCGGCCTCCGCCCAGGGCCGGTCACCGGCCCGCGCGGCGGGCGGCCAGGTCGACGCCCCGGATCTCCAGCGCGTCGGCGACGTCGCGCAGTCCGTCGATCACGTTCTGGATGTGCTCGGCCCGGGGCAGCCCGATCAGCTCGACGCCCAGGTGCACGGCGTCGCGATGCACTCCGCGCGCGAACGCCTTGTCCTTCAGCTTCTTCGCCACGGATTTCGGCTTCAGGTCGTCGATCCCGTTGGGGCGGACCAGGCTGCACGCGACGACCAGGCCGCTGAGTTCGTCGCAGGCGTACAGGACCCGCTCCAGCGGCGACTCGGGCGCGACGTCCGTCCGGTCGGGGTACCCGTGCGTCAGCACCGCGCGAACCACCTCTTCCGGGTACCCGAGTTCGGTCAATCGCTTCACCGCCTCATGGGGGTGCTCTTCGGGATGCCGCTCCCAGTCCAGGTCGTGCAGGAGGCCGGCGAGGCCCCAGAGGTCTTCGTCCTCGCCCATCTCGCGGGCGTAGCGGCGCACGGCGGCCTCGACAGCCAGCATGTGCTTCTTCAGGGCGTCGCTCTCGACCCACCGGTCCAGCAGGGCGAGCGCGTCGGATCGGTTCGGCATGGCGGTCTTCGGTCCTTGAGGTCCGTGTTCGAGTCGGCCGGGCGGCGGGCGCGGCGACGCGACGTCGCGTCAGACCGCGCTCGAGGGGCAGAGCGAGGCGACCGCGCAGTCGGCGCAGCGCGGACGCCGGGCGTCGCAGACGGCGCGCCCGTGGGCGATGAGCAGGTGGGCCAGCATCGTCCACCGGGACCGGGGAAACAACTTCGCCAGGTCTCGCTCGACCTTGACCGGCGAGGACTCGCGGGTCAGTCCCATGCGTCCGGAGAGGCGCTTGACGTGCGTGTCGACGACCACGCCTTCGTCGATTCCGAACGCGTTGCCCAGGATCACGTTGGCCGTCTTGCGGCCGATGCCGGGCAGAGACGAGAGATCGCTCATCGTCCGGGGCAGCTCGCCGCCGTGGTCGTCGACCACGGTTCGGGCCAGCCGCACGAGGTTCCGGGCCTTGTTGCGAAAGAAGCCCGTCGAGCGAATCAGGCCCTCGAGCTCTTCGCGCCGGGCGAGCGCGAGCGATCGGACGTCCGGGTAGCGTGCGAAAAGCGCGGGCGTGACCATGTTGACCCGAGCGTCGGTGCACTGGGCGGACAGCACGGTGGCGACCGCCAGCTCGTAGGGCGAGTCGTGCTCGAGCGCGCAGTGGGCGTCCGGGTACGTCTCGAGCAGAACCTCGTAGACCCGACCGGCGCGTTCCCGGCGGGCCTTCGCGGACTCGGCGGGCATCGCGTCAGGCCTCGGACGGGGCGGCCGCTCGACCGCCGTCAGCGAACGCGGGGGCGACGATCAAGATCGACGGGGATCGCGAAGCGGGGATCGGCGACGGGCCGACCCGCCGCGGACGGCTCGAGGAAGGTCACGCTCTCGTAGAAGTCGTCCAGCGCGACGAAGACGCCGGCAGCGGCGACCCAGTCCCGCATCCTGCGGGCGCAGCTGCGGCGCCAGGACAGCGCTTCGACCCGCCAGCCGCGACCGCGCAGGCGCTCCAGATCGGCCCGATACTCCGCGCCGTCGGAGAATCCTCGACCGTCGCCCGTGACGAGCACGACGATGCCCGGATCGGCGCTGCAGTCGAGGCCGTCGCGCAACATCTCGGCCTGGAGCAACCGGTCGGCGCTCGAGCGGCCCCGTTCCAGCGGACGGGCTTCGACGCCCTCGTTGTCCATGCGATTCCAGGCGTGGCACAGCTCCGGCGACGCCGAGCCCGCAGCGAGCGCCCTCGCGACGCGGCGATCCGCGCGAGCGAGATCGAGCAGGTTGCGAACGTGCAACCGAACTCTCTCCCGGGCGCCCTCGCCCTCGCGCTCGGCCGCCACGTCCTTGGCGGCGGCGAAGACGTTCGAACCGTCCCAGTAGATGAACGCTCTTTCCATGCCTTGGCTTGGTCCCCGCGGTCCGGGTGCCGGTCGCCGCCGTTGATCGCGCCGTCCCAGCCGGAGCGGCGACGAGGCCGGGACGGGGATGAACGAACGTCTCGCCCGCGGACCGGCGGCGTCAACCCACGCGCGCCGAAACGCGAAGCCTCGGGACGCCGCCGCGCCGCCTCGGTCGCCGGGGTCAGAGGACGACGCACGGCAGCCCGGTCGGCCGCGGGGACGATCCGTCGGCTTCCCGGTCCGGCGGGGACGGCGCGGCGGCGTCCCGAGCGACGTCCAGGCGGCCCAGCGCCAGCGCGGCGAGCTTGTAGACCTCGGCCGGCGTGCGGATCCCCAGCAGGCCGCTCATCTCGGCCCCGGGCAGCGAGACGTCGTAGTCGTCGCCGTCGTCCCTGACCGGTCCCGAGGCCCAGCCGACCATGGCCGCCAAAGGCTGGGGAGGCACGTGCACCACCGTGTATCCCGGTCGGTCGCGCCACAGGCCGGTCGCCAAGGCCAAGTGCAGAATCCCGCCGTCGTCGGCCGCCCAGAAGAGGCCGTCGACGGATTCGCGGCCGTCGTCGGACGCCTCGGCGCTCCCTTCGTCTCCCTCCATCCACAGGAGGTGCTGCGGCAACTGCACGTATCCGGCCCGACCCGCCAACGCGTCGAGGTCGCGCGCCGCCGAAGGACCGTCGATCTCCTCGGCGGCCAGCCAACGCCTCAGCGTCGCGGCGCGCACGAGGCAGACCGCAGGACCCGCCTTCCACATGCGGTAGGCGAAGTAGAGCACGCTTGCGAGATCGTGCGCGGCCACAGCGGCGGCGTCCGCCGGGCGGAGCTCCGCCAGCATCCCCTGCACCGCGCCCAGCATCGTGAACGCGGCGGGATTCGCGGGATCGACGCCCCGTTCGTCGGCCTCCGCCTCGACGCCGGCGAAGCCCCGGTCGAGGAAGTCCGGCGTCGGGAGCAGCAGCTCGTAGGGAGTCCGCCGCGCGTACGCGTCGTGGATCGGCACGCCCGACTAGCGATCCGTCCCCGCGTTCGCGCGCTCGCCTCTCGTCACGCGTCGACGGCTCGGGACTCGCCGTCTCCGGTCGCGGCGGTGGCCTCGACGCGCTTCGCCAGCCACCGGTTCGCGGCCAGCAGCGCCAGCATCGCGACGCCGAACTGAATCACCACGGTCCCGACGTTGTACGACGAAAGGAGCGTCCACGTCTCGGCGAAGGAGCCGCCCCGCGACTGCCAGAGGAACCACCCCAGCAACGCGACCGCCTGCACCGCCACCAGGCGAATCGCCCAGTCCCACCAAGCGCCGATCCGCACGTCCGAGTCGTCCGTGTTGACGAACGTCTCGCGCCAGCGGCGGACGCCGTACTTGAGCACGGCGAAGGCGAAGAAGGCGCCGGAGACCGCGAGGCCGACGCCCCAGACCCAGTCCTGGTTCTGGAAGAACCCCAGCCGGAGCGCCGACGGGATCCCCAGCAGGAACCCGGTCGACCCGACCAGCAGGATGGCGCGCTTGCGGGCGACGCCCAGATCCATGAGCACGCGCGACGCGAGCTCGATCATGGCGACCAGGCTCGACCAGGCGGCGAACACCAGCGCGAGGAAGAACAGCGCCATGAAGAACCGCCCGCCGGGAATCTGGCCGAAGAGCTGGGGCACCCAGATGAAGGTGAGTCCCTCGTTGCCCGCGCCCACGATCTCGCCCGCCGCGTCGGGCATGATCGAGAAGATGGTGCACAGCACCATGACGCCGGCCAGCAACGACATCGAGTTGTTCCCGAACCCGATGACGAAGGCGTTGAGCGCGGTGTCCTCGCGGGCCCGCATGTACACGGCGTAGGACAGGACCAGCCCCCATCCGGCGCCGGTGTCCCACGCGTTCTGGGTCAGCGCCTCGAGCCAGATCCGCACGTCGGCCAGCGCGGCGAAGTCGGGGGTGAACAGGAACGCGAGGCCCCGCGTCGCGCCGGGCAGCGTCAGCGCCTTGACGGCCAGCACGACGACCAGCGCGACCAGGGCCGGAATCAGGAAGCGCGCGGCTCTCTCGATTCCCTTGACCCCTCGGGAGACGACGAAGACGCCCAGCGCCACGGCCAGGCCGTGGAACGCCACCGCCTGAGGCGTCGAGTTGAAGGCGTCCCAGAACCGGCCCGGCGCCTCGGTGGGCACGGCGCCCGTCACGGCCGCGAAGAAGAAGCGGATCGTCCACCCCATGACGACGGAGTAGTAGAACATGATGGCCGTCGCGACCCAGGCGACCCACGCGCCCATCCAGGCGAACTTCGGCCCGATCGTCTGGACGAACGACCCGACGGCGCCCCTGCGGCAGCCCTTGCCCATCCCGAACTCCAGGATCAGCAGGGGGACCGACCAGAGCAGCAGGAACACGGCCCAGGCGACGAGGAACGCGCCGCCGCCGTTGGACGCCGCGATGCGGGGGAACCGCCAGATGTTGCCCGTGCCGATGGCCATCCCCAGCATCGCGAGCAGCATGCCCCAACGGGACGTGAAGACTTCGCTTCGGGTGGACAAGACGGCCGCCTCCTTCGAGTCGAGGGTGTCGAGTCGGGTCCCCGGACGTCGGTCCCCGCGGGGGAAAGCGTAGGCGCGCGCGCGCCGAAGGGCCAGCCGGAGTCGCCGCCGCTACCGAAGCCGCTCCCGGATCCAGTCCTCCACTCGGTCCAGGCCCACGCGCACCTGCTCCAAGGTGTCGCGGTCGCGGATCGTCGCGCTGCCGTCCTCGCCGCTCCGGCCGTCGATGGTCACGCACCAGGGCGTGCCCGCCTCGTCCTGCCGGCGGTACCGGCGCCCGATGGAGCCGGCCTGATCGTAGGCGGCGGGGATCCGAGCGCGCCTGAGCGACTCGAGCAGCGCCTTGGCCGTCTCCGGCTGTCCGCGCTTTCTCATCAGCGGGAAGACCGCGGCCTTGATCGGCGCGATGCGCGCATCGAGCCCCAGGACGACGCGGGCCAAGCCGCCGACCTCCTCCTCGCGGTAGGCGTCGACGAGCGCGACCAGCGCCGCTCTGCCGACGCCCATGGCGGTCTCGACCACCCAGGGGACGTAGCGCTCTCCGCCCTGCGGGTCGACGTAGAGAAGACGCTTGCCGGAGAACTCCTGGTGACGCGACAAGTCGAAGTCGGTGCGGTTGTGGATGCCCTCGAGCTCCTGCCATCCGAAGGGGAACTCGTACTCGATGTCCACGGCGGCCTTCGCGTAGTGCGCCAACTCGTCCGCGCCGTGCGTCGCGAGACGGAGCTTGTTCGGGTCCACGCCGAGCTCGCGATGCCACTTCAGGCGCTCGTCCCGCCAGTACTCGAACCACTCTTCGTCCGTGCCGGGCCGGACGAAGAACTGCATCTCCGCCTGCTCGAACTCGCGAGTGCGGAAGATGAAGTTTCCCGGCGTGATCTCGTTGCGGAACGCCTTGCCCACTTGCGCGATCCCGAAGGGCACGCGCTGTCTCGCCGTCTGTTGCACGTTGAGGAAGTTGACGTACGACCCCTGAGCCGTTTCCGGGCGCAGGTACACGACCGAGGCGTCCTCCTCGACCGGTCCCATGAAGGTCTTGAACATCAGGTTGAACAGGCGCGGCTCGCCCAGCTCGCAGTCGGCGTGCGCTCCGGGCGCCCGGGACGGCTTCGCGGGACAGGCGCCCCGCCCGACGTGGTCGGCGCGCCAGCGCTTCTTGCACGTCTTGCACTCGACCAGGGGATCGGCGAAGCCGGTCACGTGCCCCGACGCCTCCCAGACCCGCGGGTGCATCAGGATCCCCGCGTCGAGGCCCTCGACGTCGTCGCGGGCGTGCACGAGCGACGCCCACCAGGCGTCGGCCACGTTCTTCCTGAGCTCGACGCCCAGCGGACCGTAGTCCCAGACCGACGCGGCTCCGCCGTAGATCTCGGACGACTGAAACACGAAGCCCCGCCTCTTGCAGAGCGAGACGATCTTGTCCATCGAATCGGCCACGACGCGTTCGCAAGCTCCTTTTTTCGCTGCCGGGCAGCGATTTGGGGGAAGCCGGGGGAGGCCGAAGGGACGGACCTCCTCGGCCGCCGCGAAGGCCCCCTTTCGGACTCCGCAAGATGACCCATGCGCGAAGGCGGGACAAGCGACGGCGTCGGCCTCGTCGCCCCTCCGGATCCTGGCGCTCGCGCCAGCGGTCAAGACGGCGAACGAAACGGATCGAGCGTCTTCGGAGCCGTCCGCGAGCGATCAGAGTCCGGGCGGGACGCGACCGCGTGAACGACCGGGCGTCGGAGGACGGGGATCGCGATCGGCGGCCGTGCGGGGACGCGACGAAGCGCCGCTGGAGACGTCGGGCCCGGGTTGCGCGCGCACGGGCGTCCGGAGCATCTTGGTTGATGCGCCATTTCAACGTCGCCGATCCAGTGGGACGGGAGGACCACTACGCTGTCCCTCCTCTCGACCGCGTGAATCCGGACGAGATCCTCTCCCTGATTCGCGAGGGGCGCTACTTCGTCCTGCACGGGCCCAAGTTGACGGGCAAGACTTCCACTTTGCTCGCGTTGCGGAATCTGCTCAACGGCGGCGACGCGGGCGAGTACCGCTGCGCCTACGTCAACGTCCAGTCGGCCTGGTCCGCGCGCGGGGACGTGGCCCTGGCCATGGAGCGCATCGCGTCGGAAATCGCCCGGGAAGCGAGATTGACGCTCGGCGACGAAGCCACCGCCCAAGCCGCGCGCGAGATCGACGCCGACGCGTTTCCTCGCGACGACGCGCTGGCCGATCTATTGGCAACCTGGTCGCGGGCCGCGTCGGAACCGTTGGTCTTGTTGATCGACGAGGTCGACGAGCTGATGGGCGCACCCATGATCTCGTTTCTGCGACAGCTGCAGGCGGGCTATCCCAACCGCCCCGCCGCGTTCCCTCAGAGCGTGGTGCTCTGCGGGGTGCGAGACGTGCGCGACCACCGGAACCACACGCGTTCCGAAGAGGAAGCGATCGCCGCGGGAAGCGTGTTCGACATCGAGGCGAAGTCGATCGAACTGCCGGATTTCACGCGCGCGGACGTCGCGGCCCTGCTCGGGCAGCACACGAAGGAGACCGGCCAGGAGTTCGCGCCGCGGGCGATCGCGGCCGTCTGGGAACAGACTCGGGGCCAGCCCTGGCTGGTCAACGCGCTGGCGAAAAAGACGTGCTTCCGGGCGGGGAAGCCGCGGGAGCGTTGCGGGCCGGTGGAGGAGAGGGACGTCTTCGCGGCGCGCGAGGAGTTGATCCAGCGTGGCGATTTCCCTGTGAATCGGCTGCACGACAAGCTGCTCGAGCCCTGGGTCAGGCGCGTGATCGGGCCGTTGCTGAGCGGAGACGACGGCCACTACAGCCGGCGCGACTTCGAGCGCGTCGGCGATCTCGGGCTGGTCGCTTCGGGCCAGGCCTTGCAGGTCGCCAACCCCATCTACGGCGAGGCGATCCCCAGGACGTTGACGCGGATGCTGGAGTCCGAGATCCAGCTGGAGGAGACGGATCGGTTCGCGGACGCGACCGGCGCCCTCGACATGGACGCGCTGCTCGCGGCGTTCCAGGAGTTCTTCAGCGAGGACGCGGAGCGCTTGATCGCGCGCGCGCATTACGAGGAGGCGGGCCCGCAACTGGTCCTGCAGGCGTTTCTGCATCGGGTCGTGAAGGGCAAGGGCCGGCTCGAGCGGAGCTACGCAGCGGGGAGTCGCCGGGTGGAGCTCGCGGTCGTGTGGCCCACCGGAACCGAGAGCGCCCAGCGCTTCGCGGTCGTGTGCACGAAGGTCGAAGAGGGCCGAGCACTCGCGCCGGAGATCGAGCGCGGGGTCGAGCGGACGGCCGTCCGCATGGACGCGAGCGGCGCGGACGCCGGGCATCTGGTCGTCTTCGACCTCCGCGAGGGAAGGAGTTGGGCGGACAGAACCTACCGGAAACGACGCGCGTGGAACGACGTCTCCATCACGGTGTGGGGCGCCTGACGGGAAGTCGGAAGGACGAGTCGCGAATCGACGTCGGGCGCGGGCGCGCAACGCGACGCCGCCGGTCCTACGGCCCTCGGAGTCTCCACGAAGCACGCCGCCCACGGCGCCGGCGCGGGACGTTCGATCGTGGCGGGCGCCGGGCGCGCCGACCCCGAAGGCCGCCGGCGGCGCGACGCCCGCCTCGGCTGAACCCGACCCGCCCGCCGACGCCATGGACGGCGGTTTTCGCAGGGCGACGCCGCGCTTTCGGACCGGCGCCGTCCCCGGCGGGCGTGGACACGGAGGGTCTCGCTTGCGCATAATTCAGCGTCGAGCGAATCCGGGTCGCCGGTCTCCCGAGGCTCGAATTCGCGACGAAGCGCCCGGGAAGCCCCTCGAGGGGGCGACCGGGCTCGGACGCGCCGAACGCACTCGCGAGAGAGGACGCCCAGGAACGATGCAACTCAATTTCACTCGCGCCGCCCGCGACATGGTGACGTCGTTCATGGAGGAGTGGAGCGAGGACCAGGTGCTCAGGATGACGGTCGAGGGCAGCCCCCTCGCGCCCAACTACGAGCTCAGGCTGGTCCAGCCCGACACTCGCCAGGAGTCCGACGTCGAATGGGACGAGGGCGCCTTCAGGGTCTGGATCGACGCGGAGAGCGCGAGGCTCCTGGACGGCGCCAACGTCGACTTCGTGGAGACGATCAAGGAGAGCGGCTTTCAGATCACGCCCGACCCCGACGCGCTCCGGGCCGCGACCGACCGCGCGGACCCCAAGGGAGAGCTGGCCGACCGGGTCCGGCACGTCCTCGAGACCGAGATCAACCCGGCGATCGCGTCGCACGGCGGCGCCATCCACCTGGTGGACGTCGAAGGCACCGAGATCTTCATCGAGATGGCGGGCGGGTGCCAGGGGTGCGCGATGTCCAGAATGACGCTCAAGCAGGGCGTCGAGAGGATGGTGTCCTCCTCGGTGCCGGAGGTCACGGCGATCCACGACGTCACGGACCACGCCAGCGGGGACAATCCCTACTTCGCGTGAGCGGCGCGCGGCGCACGCTCGTCCGGAACGCGTCGGTCGTTCTGCCCGGAGAGATCGAGCGAACCTCCGTGCTGTTCGACGGCGGGCGCGTGGCGGCCGTCGACGCGCCCGCCTCGGTCCGGGCGGACGAAACGGTCGACGCGACGGGTCTCCACCTGCTCCCCGGCGTCGTCGACGACCACGTCCACTTTCGCGACCCCGGCCTCACGCGCAAGGAGGACTTGCGCAGCGGCAGCCGGGCCGCGGCCGCCGGGGGCGTGACCTCGTTTCTCGACATGCCCAACACGGCGCCGCCGACGGTCACGGCGGCCGCGCTCGAGGCCAAGCTCGCGCGCGCGAGCCGACGCAGCGTGGTCGACTACGGCTTCTACGTCGGCGCCGCCGTCGACAATCTGGCCGAGCTGCGGCGCGCCCGGCGCGCCTGCGGGATCAAGATCTTCATGGGCTCCAGCACGGGCGACATGCTCGTGGACGACCAGGAGCGGCTCGAGGCGATCTTCGCCGAGACGTCGCTGCCGATCGCGGCGCACTGCGAGGACGAGGCGACGGTCCGGGCCAACGCCGCCCGCCTGACGCCGCCCCTCGACGTCCGGGACCACTCGAGGATCCGGGACGAGCGCGCCGCCGTCGTCGCGACGACGCGGGCCGTCGACCTCGCGAAGCGGCATCGCCGCCGCCTGCACGTCCTGCACGTCTCCACCGCCCGGGAGGCGGAGATCGTCCGGGACCACCGCGGCTTCGTCACGGCCGAGGCGTGTCCGCACCACCTGTTCCTCGACGTCTCCGACTACGACAGGCTCGGCGCGCGCGCGCTCATGAACCCGGCGCTCAAGACGGCGGCCGACCGCGAGGCGCTGTGGCGCGGGCTCGCGGTCGGCGACCTCCAGGTCGTGGCCACCGACCACGCCCCGCACACGCTCGCCGAGAAGGACGCGCCCTACGGCCGAGCGCCTGCGGGCGTCCCCGGCGTCGAGACGGCCCTCCCGCTCATGCTCGACCAGGTCGCTCGCGGCCGATGCGCGCTCCTCGACGTGGTCGGCTGGATGTGCGACGCCCCGGCCCGCGTCTGGGACATGGTCGGCAAGGGACGCATCGAGGTCGGCTACGACGCCGACGCCGTCCTGGTGGACATGAACGCGAGGCGAGAGGTGCGCGACGAGCGGCAGCGCTCGAAGTGCGAGTGGAGTCCCTGGCACGGCGCGCGGCTCCAGGGCTGGCCCGTGCGAACGTGGGTGCGGGGGCGAACCGTCTACGCGGCGGGCCGGGTCGAGACGGAACCGGTCGGCGAAGAGATCGTCTTCGATCGCGAGCGGGGCGGGTACTGGGCTACGCGGGGGGACTGATCGTTCCCAGCAGCGGATAGTGATCCGAGCCGAACGCGTCGTCCAGGCGCCGGCAGCGACCGCGCCACCCGGCGGGCAGCCGGAACAGCAGGTGGTCCGACGGCCGCAGCGCGCCGCCGACCTCGAAGCGGTGGGTCGGTCGGGGGTCGGGCGCCTCCGGACCGGGAAAGCGCGCGCGCGCCAGGCGGTAGGCTCCCTCGCGCCGTCCCCGGACCCAGGTGTTGAAGTCTCCGCCCAGGACGAAGGCGTCGGCCTCCGTCGAGCCCGGGAACGCGGCGAGAAGACGCTCCATCTGACGGCGTCTCGCCGGACCCAGCGTCCGCCAGACGCGCCGCCAGGGCGCGCGGTTCTCGAGGTGGAGCGAACACACCGACAGCGTCCAGGGTCCCAGGGCGAGCGACGCGACGACGGCGACTCGGCGCTGGCGCTCGAGCGGCAGCTCGACGGCCCGCGGCTCCGCGAGCGGCACGTTCGCGACGATCGCCGAGCCCCGATCCTCGGGCGCGCCTTCGCCCGGTCGGCCGTTGCGCATCGACGGGACGTACAGCAGCGAGAGCCCGAAGCGGCGGGCGAAGGAGACGACGTCGACGCGATCGGTCTTCCCGCCGATCCGCGGCGCCCAGAGCGCCCGCTCGTCGCGGCCCGGCAACGCTTCGCCCGCCGAGTGGACCTCCTGCAGGAGCGCCGCCGCGGGCCGCGGGCGCGCCGCCCCGTCCGCGCCGGCCACGCGCCGCCAGAACCGCGCCAGCGAGCCGACGCCGACGCCGACGTTCCACGCCGCGATCGCGACCGGCCCGTCGCGGGGCGCGGCGCGCGCCGCGCTCGCCCGACGACAGGGCCCCACGGCGGCGGCCCACCGGTCCAGGCGGCGCGCTTCCGCCCGCCCCGCCGCCGCCCGGGTCCACCGCACCGGCGGCGCCGAGCGCCCGTCGCCGTCGACCGTTCGCGTCCATTGCGCCGTCAACCGAACCCGCCCTTACCTTGATGGACCCGAGAAACTCGACGGACGCCGATGCCTTCGACGGACTCGCGGGGGTTCGAGGTCGAAGGCGACGCCTCGACCCCGCGCCGACCCGGACCCCTGGCCCGTGAACGATAGCAGGACGCCGACCGCGTTGATCGTCTGCGACGGATGGGGCGTGGGGCCGGAGGATCCGGAGTCGATCGAACGCGAGGGCAACGCCGTCGCCATGGCGCGCACGCCGGTTCGCGAGCGGCTGCTCCGCGACTGCCCCTGGGGCATGCTCGAGACGTCGGGCGAAGCCGTCGGCCTGCCGGCCGGCCAGATGGGCAACTCGGAGGTCGGCCACCTGAACCTGGGGGCCGGCCGGGTCGTCGAGCAGGACGTCGCGCGCATCGCGAACGCGATCGCCGACGGGTCGTTCGCTCGCCTGCCGGCCCTGGCTTCGCTGGCCCGCGCGCTCCTCGCCTCGAAGGGCGCGCTGCATCTGATCGGGCTCTGCTCCGACGGCGGCGTCCACAGCGACGTCGCGCACCTGCGGGCGCTGCTGGACTGGGCCGCGGGCATCCCCCTTCCCGTCCGCGTCCACTGCGTCCTCGACGGGCGGGACGCGTCGCCGACCGCGGGCGTCGCTTGGCTCGAACGGCTCGTCGAACGGACGGCCGCGCTGCCCGACGCCCGCGTCGCGACGGTCTCCGGCCGGTACTACGCGATGGACCGGGACCGGCGCTGGGAGCGCACCGAGCGCGCCTACCGGGCGATCGTCGAGGGGCGCGGACCGTCCGCGGAGGATCCCGTCCGGTACGTGACCGATCGGTACCGAAGCGGCGTCACCGACGAGTTCGTGCCGCCCGTCGCGATCGACGCGCCCCGAGCGTCCGGCGGCGAGCGGGACGAGGGCGGGATCGGCGCCCGCGACGGCGTCCTCTTCTTCAACTTCCGGGCGGACCGGGCCCGCCAGCTGACCGCCGCGCTCGCGGAGCCCGAGTTCCCGCACTTCGGTCGCCCGCGCGGGCCGTGCCGGACGTTCGCGTCGATGACCCGCTATCGCGAGGACTTCGCCCACCCGGTCCTCTTCGCTCCCGAGCGTCTCGCCGGCGTGCTGGGCGAGGCGCTGGCGAAGGCCGGACGCGCGCAGCTGCGGATGGCGGAGACGGAGAAGTACCCGCACGTGACGTACTTCTTCAACGGCGGCGTCGAGGAGCCCTTCGCCGGCGAGGACCGCCACATGATCCCGTCGCCGAAGGTCGCGACCTACGACCTGCAGCCCGAGATGAGCGCGCCGGAGCTGACGCGCGCGCTGCTGGATCGACTCGACGAGGGCCGTCACGACTTCGCGCTGGTCAACTACGCCAACGCCGACATGGTGGGCCACACGGGCGACGTCGCCGCCGCCGTCGCGGCCGTCGAGACGGTCGACCGGTGCGTGGGCCGGGTCCTCGAGAGGATTCGGGCGCTGGGCGGCACGGCGCTGGTCACGGCCGACCACGGCAACGCGGAGAAGATGCTCGAGGACGGGCGCCCGTTCACGGCGCACACGACGTATCCGGTGCGCCTGTTCCTCTTCGCGCGCCGGGGCGCGCGGACGAGGGTCCGGGGCGGCGCGCTGGCCGACGTGGCGCCGACGACGCTCGAGCTCATGGGCGTGCCGACCCCGCCCGAGATGACCGGGCGCTCCTTGCTCGAGCGCGGGCCTGGGCGGTAGTCTGTCCCGGACATGAACGATCCCCTCTACGTGCGCGTCCTCGACCGCGCGACCGGCGCCCTGGGGCGCACGGTCTCCTGGCTGGCCCTGGCCATGATCCTCATCGGGGCCTACAACGCGATCGCGCGCTACCTCGGCCGCTTCGTGGGCGTCAACCTGAGCTCCAACCTGTACCTGGAGCTCCAGTGGTACCTCTTCTCGCTGATCTTCCTCCTGGGCGCGGGGTTCGCCCTCAAGGAGGACGCGCACGTGCGCGTCGACGTCGTCTACGGCCGCCTCGCGGAACGGGCCAGGGCCTGGATCAACGCGATCGGGTCCGTCGCGTTGCTGATTCCGTTCTGCGCGTTCTCGCTCTGGGTGTCCTGGCCGTCGATCCGGAGTTCGTGGGCGGTGCGCGAGGGATCGCCCGACCCGGGCGGCCTGCCCCGCTACCCGCTCAAGACCGTGATCGCGGTCGCCTTCGTTCTGCTGCTGGCCCAGGGCGTCGCCGAGCTGATCCGAAGCGTGCGCGCGCTTCGCCGCCCCCGCGACGACGACGTCGCCCGCGACGCGGGCGAGCGGACCGCCGGTGAAGGGGCCGCGTCGGCGTGACGGACGGCAACGCGCTGGCGCCGCTGATGTTCCTGGCGGTCTTCCTGATCATCTTCAGCGGCTACCCCGTCGCGTTCGCCCTGGGCGGCGCGTCGCTCCTCTTCGCCTTCATCGGCGTGGAAGCCGGGCTCTTCGACTGGAACCTGCTCTACGCGATGCCGGAGCGGATCTTCGGCGTCATGTCGAACTACGTGCTCCTGGCCGTCCCGTTCTTCATCTTCATGGGACTCGTCCTCGAGAAGGCGAAGCTGGCCGAGGACCTGCTCACCACCATCGGCACCCTCTTCGGGCGACTGCGGGGAGGGCTCGCGCTGGGCGTCGTCGTCGTCGGCGCCATGCTGGCGGCCGCCACGGGCGTCGTCGGCGCCTCGGTCGTCGCGATGGGCAGCATCTCGCTGCCCGTGATGCTGCGCTACGACTACTCGCAGCGTCTGTCCGCGGGCGTCATCCTGGCGTCCGGGACGCTGGGCCAGATCATCCCGCCGAGCATCGTGCTCGTCGTCCTGGCCGACCAGCTGGGGATCTCCGTCGGCGACCTGTTCCTCGGCGGACTGGTGCCCGGGCTCATGCTCGCGGCCATGTACGCGCTCTACGTGGCGGGCGTGGCGACGGTTCGCCCCCAATCGGCGCCGGCGCTGCCCCGGGAGATGACCGACGTGTCGCCCCGAGAGCTGACGCGCCGGGTCGCGCTCGTCCTGGTTCCGCCGCTCGCGCTCATCCTGATCGTCCTGGGGTCGATCTTCGCGGGCGTCGCGACGCCGACCGAGGCCGGCGCCATCGGATCGGTCGGCGCCATCGGGCTCGCCGCGGCCCGGGGCCGGATGTCGTGGGCCGTCCTGCGCGACGCGTGCGTCGGCGCCACCAAGCTCACGACGATGGTGATGTTCCTGCTCATCGGCTCGACCGCCTTCGCGCTCGTCTTCCGAGGCCTGTACGGCGACGTCTGGATCGAGGAGCTGCTGACCGGCCTGCCGGGAGGGCGGGTCGGCCTGCTGCTCGTGGCCAACCTGACCGTCTTCGTGCTCGGGTTCTTCCTCGACTTCTTCGAGATCGCCTTCATCATCATCCCGCTGCTCGCCCCCGCGGCGGAGGTCCTCGGCATCGACCTGGTCTGGTTCGGCGTGATGATCGGCATGAACCTGCAGACCTCGTTTCTCACGCCGCCCTTCGGGTTCGCGCTCTTCTACCTCCGGGGCGTCGCGCCGCCCGAGGTCGAGACCACGCAACTCTACCGCGCCGTCGTCCCCTTCATCTTCATCCAGCTGATCGGGCTGGCCCTGATCGTCCAGTGGCCCCAGCTGGTGACGGGGATCCTGCCCTGACGGAAGCCTCGAGGGCGTCGCACCACGCCCGGGCGTCCGGGATCCCCCGGCTGAAGAGCGCGTCCTGGTCCGCCGACGCCCCCGCCCATTCCCGGGCCGACCGCCGATCGCGGACGCTCGCCGGCGGATCGCTCAGGACGGCGCGGATCCGGCGGCTCCGCCGGTCGCGAACGAGGACCGTCGGTCGTCGGCTCGATCGGTCCAGCGCGTCGCCGCCTCCCGGTCCCGTCGCCGCGACGCTGGCCAGCCGAGCGCTCCAGTCGACGGGGGCCGGAACGAGGAACGCGAATCCGGAGCCGCCGTCGCCGTCGGCCACTCGGGGCGCGTCGAACGCCAGGGAGAAGAGCGCGGCCCCGTCTTCGCTCCGCCCCTCGACGCGGTAGGGACCCGCGCCCTCGGGCAGCGTCGGCGACCCCGCGACGAAGAAGGCGGCGTCCAGCTCGGGCCTGCCGCCCGCGTCGATCCGGCCCCACACGAGCAGGACCGGTCGCGCCAGGCCGTCCAGGGCGCGCTCGCCGCCCGCGTCTCCGCTCGCCGCCGGACAGGGGGCGGTCGCGCCCTGCGCTTCGGTCCCAGCCGGCGAAAGCCAGAGCGCGCTCGCCGCGACCGCGGACCCGACGACGGCGCGCCACATCTACGGCCGCCACGCCCAGCCGGCGGGAACGCCCCGACTCGAGAGCGCTTCCACGGGCGTCCGGCCGCTCGGGCCGCCCGGCTCCCGGTCGGCCTGGAGGGCGGCCGCCGCGGACTCGGCGTCGGCCCCCGTTAGAAAGCCGCGCACCGTCCCGTCGCTCGCGTCCAGCAGGATCGCCATGGGCCGGGCGTCCTCCGCGCCCATCGTCGCCGCGCCCTCCGGACCGGAGAACGCGACGCGCGCGACTCTCCCTCTCCATTCGGCCTCGAGCGGAAGGACGAAGGCGAACCCGCGGGCCCCGTCTCGATCGAAGACGTCGGCCATGGCGAAGCGAAGCGAGCGCAGCGCCTCCCCGTCGGGACCGTGCAGGACGACCCGGTACGGTCCGGCCGAGTCCGGCAGCAGGGCGGGAGCGTCGAAGACGAACGAGGGCTCCAGGAACGGCGCCCCGTCGGCGGTCACGCCGCCCCACAGCAGAATCGACGGCGCCGGACTGGCCGCCACGCTGCGCGGCTCCGCGAAGGCGCGGTAGCGCAACGCGTTGGCGAGATGGTAGTCGCTGATCCAGTACGAGTCCAGGCAGTAGGACATCACGTCCGGCTTCGACGGAGCGACCAGGGCGCCTTCGCCGAAGTCGTAGCCCCAGACACCGATCGACCCGTCGGCGTGCGGATAGGACGGATCGCCGAAGACGCCGCACGGGGCGTGTCCCAGGTTCATGTTGTGGCCCAGCTCGTGGGCGACGACGGAGGCCTCGGGGATCGACATGCTCTCCATCAGCGACGGGTGCGCCACGCCGCTGGCCCCGTGGACGGGCTCGGCCATCCACCCCATGTAGCGGCCGCGTCCGCCCTCGAGGGCGCGGATGGCCCGCGTGCGCAGCAACACGTCGAAGGCGTCGTTGCTGGAGACGACGACCGGCTCGTGGCCCTTGACGTCCAGCTCGCCCACCGGCAGGAGCGTGCGCGTGGGCTCGAGCAGCTCGTGGCCCTCGGGATCGGCGACCACGGCGGCGACCGCGTCCGCCACGGTCGAGTCGTGGGTCGCGGTCCAGACGAAGGGGATCAGCGTCAGGTCCAGAGGCGGCATGGCGCGGACTTCGACGGCGATGCGACCGGCGGCCGGAATTCGCGCGGCGACCCCGAGCGAGGCGTCCAGCGCGCCGTCCGGGTCGACGTCGACCACGAACTCGAGTCCGGGCTGCACCGCGGAGCCCGGGATCTCGGCGGAGAGCGACGCGGCGAGGTCGCTCTCGTCGACCGCCGTCGGGATGGGGACCGACGTGCCCGCGATCTCCACGCCGTGCACCTCGCGGTCGGCCACGAAGAAGCGGGCGCGAACCCGGGGCAGGCCGGCGTTCGTCGCGCGGGCCGCCGTCGGGAACACCCGGAGCAGCGCTCGCTCGCCGGCCACGAGCGGCACCGGAAAGACGCGCGACTGGACCGTCTGCGCGAGGTACGCGGCGGGCGGATCCGCGCCGGCGCAAGGGTCGACCCGGCGCTTGTGCACCGTCTCGAGCCACGACAGGAACGCCGAGTCGGCGGGAACGCACAGATCGGTCCCGACGGCCAGCAGCTCCTCCAGGCGGTCCAGTCGGGTCAGACTGTCCGGCAGCGGGCCCGCCATCGCGGCGTTCCCGGTCAGGCTCAACGCCCGGAGACTCGACAGGCGCCCGAACTCCTCGGGCACCGGCCCGCTGAAGTCGTTCAGGTCGAGGAACAACCGCTCCAGGCGGGTCAGGCGGCCCAGCTCGGGCGGGATCGGTCCCGACAGATCGTTGTCCGGGAGCCACAGCTCCTCGAGGCGGGCCAGGCGGCCCAGCGCCGGCGGGATCGGCCCCGACAGGTCGTTGCCGTACAGGGACAGCCGCCTCAAGTCGACGAGCTCGCCCAACTCGGCGGGAATGGGGCCGGAGAGAGCGTTTCCGTGCAGGACGAGCGCTCGCAGGTTGGCCAGGCGGCCCAACTCGGGCGGAATCGGACCGGCGAGTTCGTTCCACTCGAGGCGGAGCGAGTCCAGGCGGACCAGGTCCGCGAGCCAAAGCGGGATCGGACCGACGAAGCCGTTGTGCGACAGGTCGAGGGACTCGAGCGCGACCAGGTTCGCGAGCGCGTCGGAAATCGGTCCGGCGAGACCGTTCCAGCCGAGATCGAGCGACCTCAGCGACGAGAGGCCGCCCAGCTCGGGCGGGATCGCCCCGGTCAAGTTGTTCGCCGAGAGGTCCAGTCCGACGACGTCGCCCGCGGCGTTCGACTCGACGCCGTGCCAGTCCTCGAGCGGCGCGTCCGTCAGCCAGCCGTCGGAGGCCGTCCAGTCGGCCCCGCCCATCGTGCTGTAGAGCGCGGCGAGGACCTCGCGGTCCTCGAGGGGCGCGCACGCGAGGCCCGTGCCGCGGTGGGAATCGACGTCGTCCAGCCACGTCGCGAACGCCGGCTCCGGAGGAGCGCAGAGCCGCGTGCCCTCGTAGTGCAGGGCCTCGAGGGACAGCCCGACGAGACCCAGCGGCAGCCGACCCTCGAGCGCGTTGTCGCCGACGGCGAGCCGAGTCAGCCGGGTCAGGCCGCCGACGCTCGGCGACAGGCGGCCGACGAGGCCGTTTCCGGCGAGGTCCAGCGCCACGACCAGGCCCAGCGAGTCGGCGTCCACGCCGTGCCACGTCCCCAAGGCGGGGGTGGCGAGCCAGCGGTCCGCCGCGCGCCAGCGGGGTCCGCCGGCGGCGTGGTGGAAGTCGGCCAGCAGAACCGCGTCCCGGGCGTTGCAGAAGGCGCGCCCGTCGTCCGCGCTCGCGCCTTCCATCCAGGCGGCGAACGGCGCCGTGCCGGGCGCGCACAGCCCGTCGTTGCGGCCGAGGACGAAGTAGTTCAGTCGCTTCAGCTCCAGCATCTCGCGCGGCAGCGAACCCGAGAGGCGATTGTCGCTCAGGATCAGGACGCGGAGACGCGACAGGCCGCCCAGCGCTCCCGGAACCGGTCCGGAGAGCTCGTTGCCGCTCAGGTCCAGCTCCTCCAGCAGACCGGCGCCGGCGAGTTCGGCCGGGATCGCGCCCTCGAGCCGGTTCCCGGCCAGCGACAGCTCCTCGAGGCTCTCCATCCCGCCCAGCTCGGGCGGAACGGAGCCCGAGAGCTCGTTGTAGGCGAGCCACGCCGTTTTCAGGCGAACCAGGCGTCCGAGCTCCGGGGGAACGGGACCGGAGAGGCGGCTGGCGCCCAGCTCGAGGTCGACCAGGTTCTCGAGTCGAGCAAGCTCGGCGGGGATCGGCCCGGAGACGCCGTTGCCCGAGAGGTTCAGCGACTCCAGTCGGTCGAGGCCCGCGATTTCCGGGGGGATCGGGCCCTCGAGCCCCTGCGACGTCCAGAGCTGGGTGTCGTGGTCCCAGGTCCCGCCCAGATCCAGACGGGTCACCCGCCCTGCGGCGTCGGTGTCGACGCCGTGCCAGCGGTCCAGCGGCTCGTCGGTGAGCCAGCCGTCGCTGTCGACCCATCCGGGCCCGTTTGTTCCCTCGTAGAGCGCGACCAGAGCCGCCCGATCCCGTTGGATCACGGTGACGCGAGCCGTCCCTTCGGCTTCGCCCGCCCGGGCCGCGACGACGGCCGTGCCCGGACCCGCCGCCGTCGCCAGGCCCGCCGAGTCGACCGTCGCCACGTCGACGTCGGAGCTGGACCACGCGAGCGCGACGCCGGTCATCGCCGCGCCGCGCTGGTCTCGCACCTCGGCCGTCAGCTGGACCGAGCGACCGAAGACGCCGAACGCGACGCTGTCCGGAGTCACCGAGATCGCCGTCGGGCGAGAAGACGGCGGGGCGGCGGGCCCGCCATCCGCGTCGTCGCAACCCCAGGCGAGGGCCAGGACGAACGCGCAGGCGACGCCGCGATCGCTCCGAACGCGCTTCGCCGTCATCGCCGCCCCCCGTGCTCGTCTCTCTCCCCAGCCCTCGCGACGCCGACGCGCGTTCGCGCGGCGCCCGCAGTCGACCGCGGACTGGGAAGAACTACGAACGCGCGTCCGCCTCCGTTACGCCGACGTCGCTTCCGCGGTTCCGGCGCGGAGCCGGCGCCGGCGGCCTAGAGCCGGAACGCGAATCCCGCGTACCGCAGCTCGGCCGTCCCGAACCATCGGTGCGACGCGTCGCGAAACGCGCGCCAGTGATCGTAGACCTGGCGATACTGCGCGTCCGCGGCCGCGTTCTCCTCGAGGAGCTCGTCGGTCGTGGTCCGGGCGAGCGCCATGATCTCGTCGGAGAAGGGGCGAAGCTGCGTGCCTCCGGCCACCAGCCGCTCGAGCGCCGCCGGATTCTGGGCGTCGTAGGTGACCAGCATGCGCCTGGCCGCGACCTGGGCGGCCACCTCGAAGACGGCCTTGTAGTCGCTGGACAGGCTGTCCCACGCGGTCCGGTTGACCTCGAACGACACCGACGCCGAGGGCTCCCACCAGCCCGGGTAGTAGTAGAACGGAGCGGCTTGGTGCAGGCCGAGCTTCTCGTCGTCGTACGGGCCGACCCACTCGGTGGCGTCGATCGCGCCGCGCTCGAGCGCCGGATAGATGTCGCCTCCGGCCAGGACCTGCACGGTCACGCCCATCCGGTCCATCACGTCGCCGCCCAGGCCCGGAATGCGCATCTTCAGCCCCCGGAGGTCGTCCGGCGCGTCGACCTCGCGGCGGAACCACCCGCCCATCTGCGCGCCGGTGTTGCCGCCGGGAAAGGAGACGATGCCGAAGTCGGCGAAGACGCCGCGGACGACGTCGAGCCCGCCGCCCTCGCCGAGCCACGCGTCCTGCTGGCGCGCCGTCATCCCGAACGGCACGCCCGCGTCGAACGCCAGGGCCGGGTTCTTGCCCGTGTAGTAGTAGCTCGTGCTCTGGCCGACCTGGACGGTTCCCTGCTGCACGGCGTCCATCACCTGCAGCCCGGGCACCAGCTCGCCGGCCGGATAGGCGCGGATCCGGAAACGCCCGCCGGTGAGCGCCGAGGCGACCTCGCCGATCGTCTCGGCGGAACCGTAGATGGTGTCCAGTCCCCTGGGGAAGCTCGACGCGCATCGCCAGGAGACGCGTTGGCCGGTCCGCACGGCGGGCGCGCCCTCGATGTCCCCTTCCCCGGACTCCGCCGTGCAGGCGGCGAGCAGTCCGGCGCCGGCCGCGCCCAAGGCGGCGCGACCGACGAACCCGCGTCGGTCGACGGAGTCGGCGACCGGGCCGCCCGCCGGAGTCGCGACCGCGGGATCGGCGCCGGTCGCAGGGGCGCCGGATTCGGGGACGGGGCGGTCGGACGGGGGGCTTTCGTTCTCGCTCATGCGATCGCTTCCAGGGGGTCGAGGGACGGGACCGTCGTTCCGGAGCGGTGGAGAATAGCACGCGGACGCGCCTTCGGGCGAGACCGCGCCGGTCGCGCCGACGCTTGCCCGGCCCCGCGTCCGGCGTCTATCGTGCACGCCCCATGCGCGACCGAGTCGAGCGTCGGGCCCCGCGTCGGCCCCGCCCGAGCTCCCGCGCCCGGCGTCATCCGAGGAGGGCGTCCCATGCCAGCCGCTTCGCCGACGGGGACGCTCCGTCGCCGCGCTCCCGAAGCCATGGCCGACGTGCAGGGCGCCTGCGCGCTGCCCCTGACCGGCGCCGTCGTGCAGTACCGACGCCGGCACGAAGCGGAGCGTCCCGCGACGCGGGCGAACGACGTCGGCGCCGCCTTGGTCCTGGAGGGTCGCTTCGCCTCGTCCGTTCACGCCCTGGACCTGGGCAGCGGCCGCGAGCGAACGCTGGACCTGACCTCCGAGCTCGTGGTTCTGGACTGGGTACACGAGCCCACGCTGGCGCACGTTCGGTCCTTGGCCGCGCCGGACGACCCGTCCGACGCCGGGGCGAGCGACGACCTGCGGCGCTACGGTCTCGACCTCGCGCTGCGCGTCGTCGAGCGCCGGGGATTCGGGCCGCTGACCCGACCCGTCGTCCTCAGGATCGGATTCTCCGACCTCGCAGCCGACTTCGATCCGTTCCACGACGGATCGGTCCGCATCGCGACGGGCCCGGCGGCGGTCGCGCGGGCCCGATTGGACGAGGACGCCAACTCGCTCGTCTTCCGGTCGGACGCGCCCGCGGCCGCCTTCTCGGACGCGCTCCGGCGCGCGTTCCCGGGCGCGACGGTGGTCCGGGCCAGGAGAGCGGCGAGCGGACGGACGCGAGACCCGGGCGAGATCCGCGGCGAGGCCGACCGGGAAGTGCGCCTCGGCGTCCCCGTCGCCTACGGCGAAGCGCGGGCCAGCCTGGACGCGATGCGACGCGGCCTGGGCGCGCTGCTGGCCCGCTTCGAACCGGAGCGGTTCCGAGCCTCCGAGGCGCTGGTTGCCACCTTCGGGCGGCGCGCCACGCTCGACCGCCTGCGGCTGGGCGACGCGGAGGGCGATGCGCCGGCGCCGGCGCTCGCCCCCGAGTCGTCGGCCGACGCGCCCGCAGCCGCTCGCCCGCAGCGCCTCGGCATGACGGTGCACTGATCGGCGGCGCGCCGCCGCCACGTCTCGGGAGCGATCGGGAGAGCCGCGAGTCCGCGGCCGCGACGGGCGAGCGCATCTTGAGGGGTTGGCCTAAATTCCACAGGCTCGCGCCGTGCGCGCTCGGCGGCGAAGGCGTTGCGCGTTCCCGTGCGGGCGCGACATTCATGGCTGCCGGTTGCCGGTCCAACGTCCGCATGACGCGCCGGGCGGCGTCTCCGCTCGACCCGCGAGGGGCGGGACGCGCGAAGCGCGCCGACGCGCCGACACTGCGGTCTTCGCCCGAGCGAAGGGAGTGACGATGGCCGAACGCGACGAAGACGCTCTGCTTCGAGCCAAGTACATGGACTACTGCTCGGCCCGCATCGCCGACGCGTTGCTGGCACTGTCGCCGGACGAGATCTTCACGCTGGCGGAATCCGAGGCCCGCACGGCGGACCAGGTCGCGCCGAGCTCCTACCGCGAAGCGATCCGCCTAGCCACGGCCCGCATTCGCGGTCGTCTGCGGCTGCCCGAGTACTCCGAGTGGGTCGAGGCGTACTCGAGGGATCCCGACCAGTTCGCCCCCTACCTCATGGGCCTCTGGAAGACGAAGGGAGACGATCACTTGTAGCGGTACGTCACCCGGCCCCGCGACAGGTCGTACGGCGACATCTCGACCTTCACCCGGTCCCCCGCCAGGACCCGGATGTAGAACTTCCGCATCTTGCCCGACAGGTAGGCGAGAATCTCGTGGCCGTTCTCCAACTCGACCCGGAAGTTCGTGTTGGGCAACACCTCCGTGACGGTGCCCTCCATCTCGATCGCGTCGTTCGCCAAACCGCCTACCCTCTCCGTTCCGCTGTTCGCGCGTCCATGATCGCCTCCGCCTCGCGCGCCGACCGAGGCGCGACCGCGTGGCGAGCGCCCGGTGCGAGACCCTCGTTCGCCATCCTAGAACGGCAGGTCGTCGTCCGGCTCGTTCAGCGGCGCGTCCGGCGCCGGCGCCCGCGATCCGCCCCCGCCGTGCCCGCCGTCGGGCGGCGCCCCCGGAACTCCGCCCCTCGACCCCAGCATGATCAAGTCCCGGACCACGACGTCGGTCCAGTACCGGGTCCCTCCTTGCTGATCCTGGGACTGGGAGTACTCGATCCGTCCCTCGACGTAGAGCCGGTCGCCCTTCTTGACCCACTGCTCGACGACGTCGACCAGCGTGCCGAAGATCTTCAGGCGATGCCACTGCGTGCGCTCCTGCCGCTGGCCTGATCGATCCGTGAACCTCTCGTTCGTGGCCAGCGAAAAGCTGGCCACTCTCGTTCCCGACGGCGTGGCGCGCACGTCCGGATCTCCCCCCACGTTGCCGATCAACGTCGCCTTGTTCAGCGATTTGGCCATGTCTCTCCCAACTCTGTAAGGACTCGACGACGCCCGGAAGCGCCGCGCCGGCGGCGCACTGGCACCGACGGAACCCAGCGGAGCCGCAACGCTCGCTCGTCGCAGACCGTCGTCGCCCGTGGGACCCCCTGTGTCGCGCGCGCGACTCCGGCGGCGCGGCGAGCGGGCGACCGGGCCCCACGGCGAAGACGCATCAAGCTAACCGCACCCGAACCTCGACGCGACCGCGCGAGCGTCTCGAGACTCGACGGCGGCGCGCGGGATTCGCGCTGGACCGAAGGTCCGGGTCGGCGGACGCGCGACGGCGCGACGGATCGCCCGGCCGCCCGAGAACGCCGGTGGAGTCCAGGGACGGGGGTTCGGCGGACGCGTTGCCCTATATTCACTGTGCGGCGCCGGGCGCCGTTTTCCGCCCTGCTAGCTCAACTGGTAGAGCATCCGACTCTTAATCGGCAGGTTCGGGGTTCGAGTCCCTGGCGGGGCACTGCGTCGACGCGTCGGCCGCGAGGCCCTTCGTTCCGAGTCGCGCCGGGCGCAGGACCTTGGCCCGCGTCCTTCCCGCCCCGCAGCGACGCCGGAGCGTGGAGGCGCGGACCCGACGCTCGGCGTCTCGTTCGATCGCCGCTCCGAAGCCCCCCGACCTCACTGAATCGACGATCCGGCGGACCTTGGCGGCGCGGGCGAAACGCCCTGCCCCTTGATGTAGAGCTCGCGCCTCGGGTAAGGGATTTCGACCCCGGCCTCGGAGAACGCGTGCATGACCCTGCCGGTGATCTCGTCGGCGATGCGGCGCCGGGCGCGGGCCTCGAGGATCCACACCCTCAGCTGCAGATTGACCTCGGAGGGGCCGAAGCCCCGAACGATCACGAGCGGCTCGGGATCGACCTTGACGCCCTCGACGCCGACGGCGACTTCCTTGAGGATCTCCTTGGCTCGCTCCAGGTCCGACTCGTAGGCCACGCTGAACGGGATGCGGAGCCGAATGTCGTCGCCCGACATCGTGTAGTTGATGATGTCGCGCTGCATGATCATGTTGTTCGGGACCACGACGACGAGGTTGTCTGGGTTGCAGATCTTGGTCGCGCGAATCCCGATCTCGATCACGTCGCCCCACGTCCCGGTCTCCGTGGGCGCCGTCCACAACTCGATGCGGTCCCCCACTTGGAAGGGGCGGTCGAGGATCAGCAGGACGCCCGCGATCAGGTTGGACAGCGTGTCCTTCGCGGCGAACGACAGCGCGAGGCCCATCACGCCGGCCCCGCCCAGAAGCGGCGCGATGCTCATGCCGAACTGGGGAAGAGCCAGAAGGACGCCGACGGCGACGACCGTGAAACGAACGAACCGATTGATCATCGGCAGCGCCGTCTCGTCCAGCACCGTGTCGGAGCGCGACATCACGCGCTCCTCGAACGTCGTCATCACGTGCCCGACGAGCCGACTGATCGGCAGGAACGCGCCGACCGTCCACACGCCCCAAACCCAGTCGCCCGGCTGGCTTTCGTTGGGCGTCCACACCCCCTCCGGGCTCGTCGCGCCCAAGGGCGGCACCCAGGCGCCCACCAGTCGCCACAACGCCCAGGTGACGGCCGTGAGGCGCACGACCTTGCGCAGGCACCGCAGGAACTCGTCGTCGAGATCGGTGGCCGTGCGCGCCGCCACGCGCCGCTGCAGCCTGCGCAGGATCCCGCCGACCACCAGATACACCGCTCCGGCGACCAGCACGGCCACGACGCTGGGCAGCCACCGGGGTTCCGCGTAGGCCACCACCTGGTCCCACCACGCTCGAAGATCGACCCAGGACATCAGCGCAATTCACCCTTATTGGAAGTTCAGGCGCCCGCAGGCCTGGGCGGCCCAGAGCGTGCGATTCGGAAACGCGCCGCGCGCGACCGTCCGGCGCGAGCGCCGCACCAACATGCCGCAACCACCGACGTCGAAGATAGGTCGGCCGATTGGGCCCCGGCGCCCCGTGCGCGCCATCGCCCGTCCGCGGGCCCGCCTAGAATGCGCGCGACGGTCGCCTCCGCCGCCGCTCTCGCACCGCGCGGAGCGGCGATCTCCGGCCCTTCGCCGCGACCGACCCGCGCGGTTCCCGGACACGGACTGGACCGGCGAGACCTCGCCTCACGGAAGCTTGAAACCCAATCGCCTCGCGTACTCTTGGAAAGTCGCCCCCCGAAGACCCACCAGGCGATAGGCTTCCTTGAAGCCGACCCGCCCTCCCAGCGCCGCCCCGATCACCTGCTTCGCGAACGACTCGCCGACGCGGGCGTTCTGGACGCCGTAGAAACCGCCTTCGGGGCCGGAGGCGCCGGCTCCGCCCCCGCGGCGGGCATGACCGGCGTAGAACCGGCGAAAGACCCCCCGATCCACGAGACCCAAGTCGAGCGCCCGACGGGCGACGACCACCGGACTCGCCTCGAGCGCGCGGGCGATCCTCTCGAAGCGGTGCGCGTCGTGGCGAAGCGCCGTCCAGCGCGCCCGGAGCGCCTCGGCCGGCACGAGCGTCTCCGCCGCCGCCGCGGCGCACCAGTTCTCGACGTCGCAGCCTCCGGGCGACAAGTCCTCGAATCCGGAGAGTCCGTCGCGGCCGAGCCGGACGTGCGCGAGCTCGTGAGCGAGCGTGAACGACTGCGTCGACTTGGCGTCGGCGCCGTTCACGAAGATCATGGGCGCGAGCGGGTCGGCGAGCGCGAAGCCGCGAAATTCCCGCGCGTTCAGTCGTCGCCGCGCGTCGTTTCCGACCACGCCGTTGACCACCGCCGTCACGCCGAGGCGTTCGATCGACCGCCGGAGCTCCCGCGCGACGTCCCGCCACGTCGACGCGCCGACCGCCCAGCCCGCGTCGAATTCGAGCACGCGACGCATCTCGCGCCCCGCCGCGACCGGATCGTCCGTCAGGCGTGCTCCGCCGACGAACGCGAGCGGCGGCTCGCCGTCGCTCGCGAGGACTTCATGCAACCAGTCCCGGCGCCTTTGCATCGCATAGAGCGTCTCGAGCAGATCGGGACTCGGCCTCTCCCCGGCTCCGGCCGACGGGGCGCGAAGGTCGGGGATGTCCAACGGCTCCTCGGGGGGCTCTCGGAGAAAGAGGTAGCCGAGCGGCGTGTGCGTGACTCTGGCCAGCTCTTCCAACTGCGGGCGCGTCGGTCGCTCTTCACCCCGAATCCAGGCCGCGATCTTCGGGACTCGCGCCGCGACGGCGGCCACTTCGCGTCCCGCGCGCTCGCAGGCCCACTCGAGCATCCTCGGGTGCACGAAAACGCGAGTCAACGCTGCAGCCTCTCCCAAGATGCGAGCCGGCGCGTCGGCGCCCGCGAGCGCCGGAGGGCCAGAAGCGGCGCGGCGCCTCGGCGCCGGGACCCTGGACGGGCCGCTGGCGGCTCGCCCGCCCAGCCCCGGTCTCCGAACCCAATCGCCGCCCTTCGCTTGGCGGCGCCGCGTCGACCGCTACATTGACCCGCATCGGCTTCGCCCGTCCGAACAACCGGAGGACATGGATGATCCACCAACGTAGCGCCCGCCGCGCGAACGCCCGCCTCGGAACGACGAAACTCGCGCTCGCCGCGGGCCTCTCCCTCGCGGTCGCCTCGGCGACCTTCGGGCCAGAGCGGATCCGCGCCCAGGCGTTCGGGACCGCCGTCGCCGTCGTCGACGGCCGCGTCGTGGCCGGCGAACCGTCCCACGAACGCGAGCCCGGCACGGTGCGCGTGTACGCGTTCGACGGCGAGTGGGCGGAGGTCGCGAAGCTGCAGGCCCCCGAAGCCAGCCTGCGCGACGGATTCGGCGCCGCCTTGGCGCGCGCAGGCGACCATCTGCTCGTGGGCGCGATCGGATCCGGCGCCGACGCGGGCCGGGTCCACGTGTACGACCTGGACGATCTCGACGGCGGACCCGTGCAGACGCTCGCCTCGTCCGATCTCGGCGGATTCGGCCGCTCGATCGCGGCGTCCGACGCCCGCCTCGCCGTCGCCGGATTCGATCCGGCCGGCGATCCCGCGATCGAGACGTATCGTCGAGGCGCCAACGGACGCTGGGTCGCCTCCGGCGCGATCCGCCCGTTCGCGGGCGCGGACGACCGCTCCGGCGTCTGGTTCGACGTGAGCGACGACGTGCTCGTCGTCGCGAGCCGCGCCGCGGGCACGGTCGAGATCCGCGAGCCCGACGGCCCCGCGTGGGGCGCGCCCGAGACGGTCGCGCCGGCAGCCGACTCCGAGGCCGGGTCGACGCGCCGTCTCGCGCTCGGCGTCGCGGCCTCGGCCGGCGAAGCGCTCGTCGGCTGGGGCTCGGCGGACCGGACCGCGACGATCGCGATCGATCGGTACGCGAAGGACGCCCAGGGCTGGTCCCGCGCGGGCCGAACGTCCGTCCCGAGCCTGGCGCCCGCGAGCTTGGCGCTCGCGTTGGCGACCGACGGCTCGTTCCTCGCCGCGGGCGGCGGCGCGCGAATCGCGCGCTTCCGGAGAAGCGGCGGCGACTGGGTCGCCGACGGCGTCGCCGACCTGGCCGCGCTGCCGAGCGCCAGGCCTTCGGTCGGGGCCTTGGCCGTCGAGGGCGCGGTCGCGGTCGCGGGCATGCCGGCGGCCGACTTCGGCATGGGCGCTCTGGCGGCCTTCGCCGACGAGGGCGCCTCGACGACGCCGGATCTGATCGTCGTCGACCACGCGCCGTTGCCGGCCGTTTCGGGCGGCGAGGTTCCGTGCAGCGAAGGGACGGCGGCGGGCTACGACTGCGATCACGTCGATCTGCTGTCGTTCCTGCCCCGCGAGAGCCTGGGCGCGAGCCGAGGCGCGAGGCTCAACGACGTGTGGGGCTGGACCGATCCCCTGACGGGCCGCGAGTACGCGATTCTGGGACGCATGGACGGCACGGCCTTCGTCGACGTGACCGACCCCTACAACCCGCGCTACCTGGGCAACCTGGCCAAGACGGAGGGCAGCCCCGCGAGCACGTGGCGCGACGCCAAGGTCTTTCGCGACCACGCCTTCATCGTCGCGGACGGGGCCGGCGAGCACGGCATGCAGGTGTTCGACCTGCGCCAGCTGCGCGACGTCCGGGAGCCGCGGGAGTTCGAGCCCACCGTCCTGTACCGCGACGTGGCGTCGTCGCACAACGTCGCGATCAACGAGGAGACGGGCTACGCGTACCTCGTGGGGTCCTCCGACGGCGGCGTGACGTGCGGCGGCGGAGCCCACATCGTCGACGTGAACGACCCGACGAACCCGACGTTCGTCGGGTGTTTCGCGCACCCGAACACGGGGCGCCGGGGCACGGGCAGCACGCACGACGCGCACTGCGTCGTCTACCGCGGCCCCGACGAGGCGTACGTGGGCCGGGAGATTTGCGTGAGCTCGAACGAGACGGCGCTTTCGGTGGCCGACGTGACCGACAAGGACGACCCCGTGCCGATCTCTGCGGCCGCCTACCCGAACGTCGCGTACGCCCACCAGGGCTGGCTCACCGAGGATCACCGACACTTCTACTCCAACGACGAGCTGGACGAGGTCGGCGGACTCGTCGAGGCCACGCGCACGCTGATCTGGGACCTCGAGGACCTCGACGATCCCGTGCTCGTTCGCGAGTACGCCAGCCCCACGCGAGCCACCGACCACAACCTGTACGTGCGCGGCGACCGTCTCTACATGTCCAACAACCGCGCCGGCCTGCGCGTGCTGGACATCGGCGACCCGGAGAACCCCGTCGAGCTCGGGTCCTTCGACACGACGCCGTGGAGCGCCGACGAGGCGGGCTTCGACGGGACCTGGAGCGTCTACCCGTACTTCGAGAGCGGCAGCGTCCTGTTGTCGAGCCGCCGGGAAGGACTGTTCGTCGTGCGGCCGCGCGCGCGGCGCCTGATCCCCTGACGGCGAACGACGCGCGGACGGAAAGAACGCTGCCGACCCGCGAGGCTTCGCGTCCGAGGCCAACGGCGGAGCGACGACGCGCGGGAGGGCGGAGGCGACGCGAAAGCGCAGCGCCCCGCCCCGGGACGGCCTCGGTTCATCGCGCGTCCGCGCGCGGCGCGCCCTCGATCCGCCGCAGCTTGCGCGTGCCTCCGCTCAGCGCGTAGGCCTCGAAGCCGACCGCCTGCATGAGGCCCGCGAGTCGGCCCGAGTGCGCTCCGCGGTCGCAGAACAGCAGGTAGGCGGACTCCTTGTCCAGAGACGCCGCGCAGTCCGCGAACCGGTCGGGCGGGACGCGCTTCGCGCCGGCGCGCCTCCACCCGTCGTCCTGCGCGCTCGGCCGGCAGTCGATCACCCGTGCGCCGGGCGGGACCTCGTCCACCCACAGGTACGAGCGGCGCAGGGCGGCGTCGTCCAGGTCGCGCACGGAGAGCACGCGCCGCCGCGCGACCGCCCGCTCGAGCAGACTCAGGTCGAGCGCGCGCTCCTCGCGATCCACCGCGGCCGCCTTGGCCGCCGTCACGGGCTTGCCCTCGAGGATTCCGCAGTACTCCCGGACCCGGGCGGAGAGCGCCGAGGTGCCGATGCGCTCGGCCACGGCGACGATCTCCTGCTTGTCGAAGCCCACGAGCGGACGCAGGACGGGAAGGTTCGCCACCGCTTCGACGGAGCCCAGGTTCGCGAGCGTCTGGCTCGAGACCTGTCCCAGCGACTCCCCCGTCGCGACGGCCGAAGCGCCGATCTCCCGAGCGACCGTCTCGGCGGCGCGGATCATCAGCCGCTTGAGCCCCACCTGCCAGTAGCGGGGCGTCACCGAGTCCTTCAGCGCGCCGACCAGGTCGGCGAAGTCGACGACGTGGAGGCGGGGCCGGTCGCCGTGACTCCAGCGACGCGCGAGCACCCGGGTCACGCGAACGACCGAATGCTCGAACGCCGGACCGGCCAGGTTGCAGAAGACGTAGTCCAGGGCGGCGCCGCGCTTCAGGAGGAGCCAGGCGGCGACGGCCGAGTCGAAGCCGCCGGACATCAGGCACGCGCAGCGCCCCTGGGTCCCCAGGGGCAGGCCCCCCGGACCCTCGGAGCGGTGCCGAAAGAGGTAGGCCCGACCGTCGCGCACTTCGACCCACACGGTGACGTCGGGGCTCTCGAGGTCCACGGCGCCGCAGTCGTTCAGCGCCGCGCCCAGGCGCACCTCGACGTCGCGCGACTTGAAGGGATGCCGTCCGGCGCGCCGGGCCGCGATCCTGTAGCTGCGCCCGCGCACGGCGTCGCGGTAGAGGTCGCGCCCGGTCGCGACGATCGCGTCCAGGTCGGCGTCGACGACCGCGTCGACGACGGAGCACGAGCTGACGCCGAACACCCGCCGCGCGCGCGCGACGACGGCTTGGGCGTCGACGGACGCGGCGGGCGCGTCCGCCGCGCGCGCCGGGGCGACGACGACGAACAGGCGGCTCCACCGGTCGCGCACCCGGACGACGACCCCGTCGGCGGCCAGCGCGTCCTCGAGGTTGGCCGCCAGCCGGCGCTGAAACCGGCGCCGCGTGCGGCTGGACTTGCAGCAGACCTCGCCGGCCATCCGCACCAGCAATCGCACGTCCGTCACGGCGCGCTAATTCCAGGCGAGTCCTCGCAGGCGCCCCACGTCCAGGTTGCCCCCGCTGAGGACGCACACGGTCTTCGTCCCGGGATCGGCGGCGACGCGGCCGCCGAGCACGGCCGCCACGGTCGCGGCCGCGGCGCCTTCGGCGACCAGCTTCGCCCTCGTCATCAGCCACGGCACGGCGGCGAAGATCTCCTCGTCGGGGAGCTCGACGATCTCGTCCACGAAGCGCGACGCGACCGAGTGGGTGTGCCGCCCGACGCGCATGACCTTGAGTCCGTCGATCGCGCAGTCGACGCGGTCCAGCGTGACGCGCCGTCCGGCCTCGACGCTCAGTTTCATCGCGGGCGCGCCCGCCGACTCGACGCCGACGACGCGGACGGCCGGGTTGACGGCCTTGAGCGCCATCGCGACGCCGGAGATGAGGCCACCGCCGCCGATCGGCACGACCGCCAGCTCGACTTCGGGAAACTGGTCCATGATCTCGAGGCCCACGGTGCCCTGCCCAGCGATCAGCTCCGGCGTGTCGAAGGGGTGCACGTAGGTCATCCCCTCGGAACGGGCGATGCGCAGCGCCTCCTCGTTGGCCTCGTCCCAGATGCGGCCGTGGCGCACCACGCGGGCGCCGTAGCCCTCGGTCGCGGCGATCTTGGCCGGCGTCGCGTTCTCGGCCATCACCACGACGGCGCGCACGCCGTAGTGCGCGGCGGCGATCGCGACGCCCTGCGAGTGGTTGCCGGCCGACGAGCAGACGACGCCGCGCGACCGCCGCTCGCGGTCGAGGCCCGCGATCTGGTTGAGCGGCCCGCGCACCTTGTAGGAGCCGCCGCGCTGAAACAGCTCGGCCTTCAGGCGGACGTCCAGCCCGCTCGCCTCGCTCAGCGACCGATTCGTCAGCATCGGCGTGCGCCGGGCGTGGGGCGCGATGCGCTCGCGAGCGCGCGCGAAGTCGGCCTCGGTCAGGGTCAGGCCCGGGACCTCGGGCCACGCGCTCACGACTCGATCCCGGGCAGCTTGACCGGTCCTCCCAGCCAGCCCCGCACCTCGTGCGGCCGGTACGGCGCCTCCAGGCGGGCGCACTCGTCCGCGGTCAAGTCCAGGTCCACGGCCGCCGCCGCGCCGTCCAGCTGCTCGACCTTGGTGAAGCCGACGACGGGAGCCACGACCGCCGGCCTCGAGAGAAGCCAAGCGAGCGCGACCTGCACCGGCGCGACGCCGCGCCGCCGGGCCACCTCGAGCGTCGCGTCGACCACGTCCCAGTCGGAGGGGTGGTCGTACAGCTCGTCGACCAGCGTCGCGTCGGTTCGGGCGCGGATCGTGGCGCCCGCGTCGCCGCGCTCGCGCTTGCCCGTCAGGAGGCCGCGGGCCAGGGGCGACCACGGGATCGCGCCGATCCCCTCCTCGACGCACAGCGGCATCATCTCGCGCTCTTCCTCGCGGTACACGAGGTTGTAGTGGTTCTGCATGGACACGAATCGGGCCCAGCCGTTGCGCTCCGACACCGACAGCGCCTTCATGAGCTGCCAGGCGTACATCGACGAGGCCCCCAGGTAGAGCACCTTGCCCTGGCGCACCAGCTGGTCCAGGGCGGAGAGCGTCTCCTCGACGGGGGTGTCCGGGTCGGCGCGGTGGATCTGGTACAGGTCGATGCGCTCGACGCCCAGCCTTCTCAGCGAGGCCTCGCACGACTGGACGACGTGCTTGCGCGACAGCCCGCCCCGGTTGGGTCCGGGCGCCATCTTCATCTTGACCTTCGTCGCCACGACCGCCTCGTCGCGCACGGCGAACTCGCGCACGGCCTTGCCGGTGATCTCCTCGCTGACGCCCAGCGAATACACGTCGGCCGTGTCGAAGAAGTTGATCCCCAGCTCGACGGCGCGCCGAAAGAAGGGCATGGCCTCGTCCTCCTCGAGCATCCACGGACGCCACCGCTTGCTGCCGAAGCTCATGCAGCCGAGCGCGAGACGGGAGACGACGAGGCCGGAGTGGCCAAGACGGGCGTAGCGCAACGGTTCAGCTCCGAGCGTTCGAGTGGTCGAGTCGGCGACGGGGCGAACCCCCGCCCTGCCACTATACCGCAGGGAAGTGCGCCGGGGCACCCCTCGGGCGCGCTCCGGGCGGCGCCCGATTCAGCGTCGTCCGGCAGGATCGGCCGGATCCGGCGAGTCCGGTTCCCGACGTCGCCGGTCCCACGCGTGGACGATGTCGGCCAGGGCCCGCACGCCGTCGGTCAGAGCCGCCGGACCGGGCTGCAGGATGAGCGCCGACTTGATCTCGCGCACGAATCCGCTTCGCACCGCCGGAATCCGGTCCCATCCGGGCCGCGCCTCCACCCGCCCGGGCTGGAACTTGCGCCCGCACCACGACCCGACGATCACGTCCGGCGCGCGGCGCACGACCTCGTCCGGGTCGGCGACGATCCGGTCCCTGGCGAGCGCGGCGCCGCGCAGCTCGGGAAAGCAGTCCTCGCCTCCGGCGAGCTCGACGAGCTCGGACACCCAGCGAATCCCCGAGATCAGGGGGTCGGGCCACTCCTCGAAGTACACCCGCGGACGCCGCTCGAGCCGGCGGGCGCGGGACTCGATCTGGGCGAGACCGTCCTCGAGCTCGCCCGCCAGCGCGTCGCCCTTCTCCGGGCGCCCGACCAGGGACGCGACCGCCCGCACGGTGCGGAGAATCTCCTCGACGGACCGGTGGTTGAAGACGTGGACCTCGACGCCGCTGCGGATCAGCTCGGCGGCGATGTCCGCCTGGATGTCCGAGAACCCGAACGCGAGGTCGGGCTCGAGGGCCAGAATCCGGTCGATCCTGGCCGACGTGAACGCCGACACCTTGGGCTTCTCCCGGCGCGCCCGGGGCGGACGCACCGTGAACCCGGAGATTCCGACGATGCGATCCTCCTCGCCCAGACGGTAGAGGATCTCCGTCGTCTCCTCCGTGAGGCAGACGATTCTCCGGTACACGGCGGCGCTCCGGCGGTCGCGGACGAGGGCGAAATCGGCGCCCGCTCGACCTCGGGCGTCCCTACTGGGAGACCGGCGAACGCCGGGAGGTTCGCTCGATGAACCCGTCCAGCGTCTCCTTCCACTGCGGCAGCAGGGACTCCTCGACGTACATCATGTGGCCCGCGGCGAAGTCGGCGCGCTCGACGTTGTCGCGCAGCTCGGGCGGCAGGCCCATGCGGTCGATCGTCCAGACGGCGGCGAAGTAGGGCGTCGCGAGGTCGTAGATCCCGTTGATCAGCAGCACTTCCAGGCTCGGGTTGCGCTTCATGGCCGTCGCCAGGTCGGGAGCGACGTTCGGCGTGCCCCCGCCGCGCACGAAACCCCCGCCCCCGCCCTGCCGACCCCAATTCCAGCCCGGGGTCCCGCCGCTGGGCACGTACTCGCGCTCTCCGTCGTAGCCCAGCTCGTCGCGCAGGTAGCGGTTGAACGCCGACGTGTAGGCCGAGCTGATCGCCGTGGACTGCGGGTCGTGCGACGGGCGCGCGCCCAGCGCGTCGCCGGCCGGCCCGACGAAGCGGGCGTCCAGCCGACCCACGACCTGGCCCCGGTCGCGCAGCAGCTCGGCCTCGAAGGCCGGGGCCGTCACCCGCAGGTCGCTCTTGTCGATGAAGTCCGGGCTCAGCCCCGTGTACCGGTGCATCCGCTCGATCGCGCGCCGCCGCTCCTCGGCGGCGAGCGTCGAGCCCGCGAGCAGCGCCGTCGCGTACTCGGTCAGGGACCACGCCTCGACCTCGGCCATGAAGGCCTCGAGGTCCGGCGGGCTCCCCTGGGGAAGGGCGTCCAGGTAGCGGGCCGCCACGGCGTAGGACGGGAGGTTCACGATGTACGGCAGGTCGTCGCCGGCGGCGAACTGAATCGTGTTGAACTGGAGCACCGAGGACACCAGCACGATCCCGTTCACGTCGACGTTCGAGCGTTGCAGGTGTCGGGCCAGCACGGCGGAGCGCGTCGTCCCGTAGCTCTCGCCCAGGAGGTAGCGAGGCGAGTTCCAGCGGTTGTGCTCGCTGAGGAACCGGCGCACGAACTGCGCGAGCGAACGGGCGTCCTCGTCGATGCCCCAGTAGTCGCTTCCCGGAGCGTCGCCCAGGGTGTGGCTGAGGCCCGTCCCGACGGGATCGACCATGACGACGTCGGCGACGTCCAGCGACGTGTACGCGTTGTCCTCGATCGGGTACGGGGGCGCGCCCTGCGGTCCGACTTCCGGGGTGACGACCCGCCTCGGCCCCATGATCCCCATGTGAAGCCAGAACGAGGCGGAGCCCGGTCCGCCGTTGTAGGCGAAGACGAGCGGACGCTCGTCCGCCGGTGCGCCGTTGGTGCGAAAGTACGCCGTGTAGAAGAGCTTCGCCGCCGCTTGGCCGGCGTCGTTCGTCAGCGTCGTCGCCGCGACGACGGCGTCGTACTCGATCGTCCGACCGCCGACTTCGATCGCGTGGCTCGTCTCCCAGCGGCTCGTCGCGTCGGCGGCGGCGGCTTCCTGGGCGCTCGCTCTCCTCTCGGCGCTCCAGGCGGCGAGGGCCGCGACGGCGGCGAGCGCGAGGCCGCGAGCGGCGACGCGAGGGATCGACGTGGACGGGCGTTCACGGGGGCTGTTCAACTTGGGCTCTTCCCTATTGGCTGAGGCGTTGGGCGTCCGGCGCCTCGCGGCCGGATCGGCCGCCGCCGGTCAACTTGGGCGCACGGACCGTCGGGGCGCCAGGCGCGGCCGCGCGGCCGCCGCGGCGGTCGCGCGCGTGCAGGATCGCCGACAGGGCCAGCGCCGCCGCGACGCCGCTCGCCGCCAGCCGGTCGACGAAGGCCGAACTCCAGTCGGCGCCCGTGACGCGCTCGAGCGCCCACTCGATCCAGGACGCGGGCAGCGGACCCTCGCCCAGGGCCCGCTTGACCCGCCAATGCCAGTCCGTCAGCGGACAGTATCCCCACCCGTAGGCGAGACCCAGGCCGAACCACGAGAGAAGCGTGATCCCAACGGCGACCAGGTGGACTCGACGCGTCGAACGCCACGCCCAGCCGACGGCGTTGAAGCCCGTCCACAGCAGGTGCAGGGCGCCGAGCGCGGCGTCGAAGACGCGCAGGAGGACGGTCTCGGTCATGGCGAGCGGAGCGCCTCGGGGACCGCGCGCGCGTCCGGGCCGGTCGCGCGCCTCGTGCGGCGATTCCGGGTCCGGCCTCCGACGCCGCCCTGGCCCGGACGGGCCCGTCGGCCCATTGTCGTCGCGCAGGCAGTCCGCCCGTCCCGAAACGCCTCGAGGAGGTTCGTCCGATGATCGCTCGCCCGCCCGCCTTCCGCAACGCGCCGGCGCTGGCGCTCTTCGCCGCCCACGCCGCGACCCTCGTCGCCTGCGCGAACCCGGACGCCGATCCCGCGCCGACGGAGGAGAGCGAGGAACGGCTGGTCGAGCGCGCGCGCGGGATTCACGACCGGGTCGTCGTTCTGGACACCCACATCGACATCAGCACGGCCAACTTCACGGCGGAGCGGAACTACGCCGCGGACCTGCCGACCCAGGCGACGCTTCCGAAGCTCGAGGCCGGCGGACTGGACGTGCCGTGGTTCGTCGTGTACACGGCGCAGGGCCCCTTGGACGAGGAGGGCTATCGGGCGGCGTACGCAAACGCGCTGGACAAGTTCGCCGCCATCCACCGGCTCGCCGACGAGTTCGCCCCGGACCGAATCGAGGTCGCGGGCACGTCGGCCGACGCGCGCCGGATCGTGGGCGAAGGCAGGACGGCGGCGATGATCGGGGTGGAGAACGCCTACCCGCTGGGCGCGGACCTCTCGCGCATCGAGGAGTTTCATCGCCTGGGCGCCCGCTACATGTCGCTGGCCCACACGGGGCCGAGCCAGCTGTCGGACGCCCACTCGGGCGAGAGCGACGGGAACTTCATGCACGGCGGACTGAGCGAGGCGGGTCGCCGCGCGATCGCGGAGATGAACCGCCTCGGGATCCTCGTCGACGTGTCGCACCCGTCGAAGGCGTCCATCCTGCAGACGCTCGAGCTGAGCCGCGCGCCCGTGATCGCGTCGCATTCGTCGGCCCGCGCGCTGAGCGACGTGAGCCGGAATCTGGACGACGAGACGCTGCACGCCCTGGCAAGAAACGGCGGCGTCGCGCAGGCGGTCGCGCTGAGGGCCTTCGTCGACGTCGAGAAGGCCCGCGCGCGAGCCCGAGCGGTGCAGGACGCGGAGGCCGCGATCGCGGCCGAGACGGGGTTCGAGGCGCTGGACCGGGCGGCGATCGCGGAGCTGTCCGCCGACGAGCGCGCCGCCTACGCCGAGCGGCGCGCCGAGGTCCGGCGCCGAGCCTCCGCGAGAGTGGACGCTCAGGGCGGCCCGCCCGACGTCGACGTCGCCGACTTCGTCGACCACATCGACTACATGGTCGCGCTGGTCGGCCTCGAGCACGTCGGGATCAGCTCGGACTTCGACGGCGGCGGCGGCGTCCGGGGCTGGGACGACGCGTCGGAGACCTTCAACGTCACCTTGGAGCTCGCGCGGCGCGGCTACTCGGAGGAGGAGATCGGCCTGCTCTGGAGCGGCAATCTGCTGCGGGCGCTGGACGAGGCGCAGGCCGTGGCCGAGCGGATTCGGGCGGAGGCGTAGAGGGCGTCCCGCGACGGCCGAGATCCTCCGTCCACGCCCGGCGTGTGCGCTTCGACGGGCCGGACGTCGAATCGGCGACCCCGCGCGCGAGAGACACGGGCGGTCCGGGCCTCCTCGGTCAGCCCACTTCCACCGGCGCTTCCGCCAACCACATCCAGTTGGCGAAGTAGTAGACGACGAAGGCGGCCAGGAAGACGAACACGAGGATCATGGTGCCCGGCACCGGACCCAGGCGGCCGTGGGGCTCGAGCCGCTCGGCGTCCTCGGGCTCGAGGGCGCGAGGCGGATTCGTGATGCCCGGAGGCAGGCCCCGGCCGACGGCGCCCAGACCGGAGTCGTCCGGCGCGAGCCTGCGACCGAAGAACACGGACGCCACCGTCACGAGGATGTAGATCGCTCCGCCCACGATGGCGATCAGCCCTCCGATCGCCATGACGCCGATGATCAGGTTGACCGTCGGCGAGAACTGGGGCTGGAACAGCGCCTGCGAGAACCCGACGTCCCAGTGGCGGCGCGGCACGCCGAAGGTGCCCGCGAAGGTCATCGCCATCGAGAAGATCAGCATGCCCAGGGAGAACAGGTACGGCTGGACGCGAGCCAGCGAATAGAACGCGATCTCGCGGCGGAAGACGAGCGGGATGACGTAGTAGGTGATCCCCATGAAGGCCATCGCCGTGCCCGACACGACCGTGGCGTGGAAGTGCCCCGGGATCCTAAGCGAGTTGTGGGCGATGATGTTGATCTGCTCGGTGCCGAAGGTCACGCCCGTGATGCCGCCGACGAAGCCGAACACGATGATCGAGAAGGCCAGCGAACTGAACCCGGGATCGCCCCACGGCGCGCGCTTGAGCCACCCGAAGAGGCCCTGCGTCGCTCCGCGCAGCCGCATCCCGACCTCGACGCCCGCGGGCACCGTGAATCCGTGGAGCATCGACGCCAGCACGGCCAGGTACATGAAGTAGCTGGTGTTCCACACCTTCCACGCGGGTCCCATGCCGGGATCCACCAGCAGGTGATGAGCCGAGGCCATCGAGATGAACAGCACGTAGAGCACGAAGGCCGTCCGGCTGACCTTCTCGTTGAGGACCACGGCGCCGACGGTCAACGCGCCGAGCAGGTACCAGATCGAGACCATCGCGGCCACGTTGATCTGTTGCGACGAGTGACCCAGCCCCCACCAGACCAGGCGGTACACCTGCGGATCGACCTGCATCGCGTCCAGCGACCACAGGAACGTCGGCACGTAGATGATCGCTCCGTGCAGCAGCGTCACGGCGGCGATGGCCGCCGCCGCCATGGCGCCGTAGGTGACCAGGGGCATCGAGCCCTCGTAGGCGCCCTCGCGCTTGGCCAGGGTGATCGTGGCGAAGAAGTGGCCGACCACCGTCAGCGCGCCGACGGCGAAGAGGATCACGCCCAGGTAGAACGCCGGGTGGGCCCGCAGGGGCACGTAGGAGGTGAACAGGACGTCGGCGCGGCCCGTCCACATCGTCCACTCGACCGTCAGGGCGCCCGCCACCATGAGCGCGAAGGCGATCCAGCCGACCTTCGGCGCGGGCACCCTGCAGTTGAGCAGCGCCGCGGAGGCGAAGTAGAGCACCGCCATCTCGAAGAAGACGATGAAGAAGATGAGCATGTTCATCCCATGCACGGTCAGCATGCGGTAGAACATGGTCGCCTCGAGGAGCAGCACGGCCTCCCAGCGGGTCAGCAGCACGAGCAGGGCCGCGACGCCGCCCACCAGGAGCGCGACGGTGGCCGCGACGGCGTTGACCTTGACCAGCCGGTCGGCCGTTCGGTGCACCTCGAGACCCGTCGTCGGGCACGTTCGGAAGTCGCTCATCGGTCCGCTCCCTCCGCCCCGTTCGCCGGGGCTCGGTCGGCCGCGGGGTCGGCGGCCGCCTCGACGCCGTCGGCACCCGCTTCCGCGGGCGCCACGACGATCTTGCCGACCATGTTGTGGTGCCCGATTCCGCAGAACTCGTTGCAGATGACGTGGTACTCCCCGGCTTCCTTCGGGACCCAGCGCAAGCCGTAGTCGTAGCCGGGCACGACCTGGAAGTTGACGTTGCCGGGCTTCAGGTTGAAGCCGTGGTTCACGTCCAGCGACGACAGGTGGAGCGTGTACTCCTCGCCCTCCCGCAGCCGCAGCACCGGGATCCACGCGTACTGCGAAGCCTGCATGTAGGCGTGGCCTCCGGGCGGCGGCTCCACGACCGGCATGCCGTTGTCGGTGCCCACCTGGCGCTCCCTCACGAAGCGGGCCACCCGCTCCTGGTAGTCGGCCGGAAGCACCCGGTAGCGCACTCCGGAAGCGTTCTGGCCGCCCCGGAGGTGCCAGATGGGCATCATGGCGAAGAGGATCATGCACCAGGCGAAGGCGATCCAGACCCACGCCCTTTCGTGCCGGCCCACCGGCTTCCACCAAATGCGCTCGGGCGACTCGATTCCGGTTCTGTACACGGTCGGCTCCTCCTACGGCAGCGGCGCCGGATCGAGGGACAGGATCTCGATCACGCCCCACGCCGTGTAGAACGCGAACATGATCGCCATGCAGGCCCCGAGCAGCAGGAAGGGCTTGTCGTAGAGCCGCTGCATCAGGGGCACCGGGGTCTCGTCGGACGCTTGCGACGCGGCGTCCGACGTTGCGTCGCTTCGGGCATCGGGCACGGACTCGCCTCCTACTCGGATTTCGTGGACGGGAGCGGCGCCGCCCCGGCGCCGGCCGGGACGACGTCCGGGGACGGGACGAGGAGATCCTCGAGGGTCGTCTCGTCCAGGAATCGGTCGATGGATTCGCGGACCTTGCACCAGCGGCTGTGCGCCGAGCACGGGCGACGCTCCGAGCATTCGGGGCGCCCGAGGAGGCACGTCCGCTCCCTGCTCCCGGGGTCGATCGCGTCGACGACCGTCGCGAGCGCCACCGCGTCGGGGGGCGATGCGAGCGCGTGGCCGCCCCCGGGGCCCGGCGTCGCCTCGAGGATCCCCGCCCGGACCAGCCGACTCAGCGTCTTCGCCAGGTAGTTCGCGGGCAGGTCCAGCTCCCCGGCCAGAACGGTCGCGGCGACGGGTCCCTCGCCCCGGCGCTCGACGATGCGCACGACGGCGAGGAGCGCGGTGCGGGCGGTCTTCGAGAACATGGGCGCATCCCCCGTCCATCTATTCAGGATATCGTCATGACGATATGCTATTCGGACCCCCGGTCGCAAGGACCGCCGGGCGGGACCCTCCGGCGCGAAGGGCGACCTCGAGCCGCCCGACCGGTCGACGGGCGGGGGCGCAAACGGCATTGGAGGGCGCGAAGATGATCCGAAGACCGCTCGCGGCGGCGCTGGAACGGCTCGACGGCTGGGTCGACCGGCTCTACGGCTGGAAGTGGAATCCGCTCTACCAGTCCGGCGCGCTGGCCGTCGCGTTTCTGGCCGTGCTCCTGGTCACGGGACTGTACCTGATCCTCTTCTACCGGATCGGCGCTCCGCACGAGTCCGTCGCGCGCATCGACGGCCAGGTCCTCGGCGGACGCTGGGTCCGGTCGCTCCACCGGTACGCGGCGGACGCGACCCTCGTCGCCGTCGCCCTCCACGCGCTGCGCATGTTCTGCCAGCGCCGCGCCTGGGGCCCGCGGGCGCTCGCGTGGCTGTCGGGCGTCCTGCTGGTCTTCCTGATCCTGGTCTGCGGATGGACCGGCTACGTCATGGTCTGGGACTCGCACGGGCAGCTCCTGGCCATGCAGGGCGCGCGGCTCCTCGACGGGCTGCCGATCTTCTCCGAGCCCGTCTCGCGGACGTTCTCGGGCGACGCCCCGCTGCCGGGGGCGTTCTTCTTCATGAACCTCTTCCTCCACATCGCCCTGCCGGTCGGCATGGTCGTCTTCCTCTGGGTGCACGTGGCCCGGATCGCCCGCCCGACGATGCTCCCTCCCCGACCGCTGCTCCGGACTTCGGTCGGCCTCCTGGTCGCGGCCGCCGTCCTGGCGCCGGCCTCGCTGGGTCCGGCCGGAGATCCGCTGCAGCTGCCCGCCGACGTCTCGCTCGACGCCTTCTACACCTTCTGGCTTCCGCTTCTCGCGCGCTCGCCCGCGGGCGTCGCGTGGGCGGTCGCCGCGACGGGCGCGCTGGCGCTCCTCGCCGCGCCCGCGCTGACGCGGCCGCCCAAGGACCGCCGACCGCCGCCGTCGACGGTGTCGCCCCGGCTGTGCACGGCGTGCGAACAGTGCTACGTCGACTGTCCCTACGACGCCATCCGCATGGTCGACCGCTCGGACGACCGGCCGGGCCAGGTCGCCCTGGTCGATCCGTCGGCGTGCGTCAGCTGCGGAATCTGCGCGGGCTCGTGCGCGCCGATGGGCGTGGGCCCGCCCGGACGCACGGGCCGCGATCAGCTGGCGCGGGTTCGGGAATTCGCGGCCGCCGAACCGCTCGGCCGCCGAGGCGTCGTCCTGGTCGCCTGCGGCCGATCCGCCGGAGCGGCCCCGGGCGCGACCGACTCGCTTTCCCGCTTCTCCGTGTCCTGCGTCGGAAACCTCCACACGTCGGTGGTCGAGTACCTCGTGCGCTCCGGCGCGAGGGGCGTGCTCGTCGTCGCGTGTCCGCCGCGCGACTGCTCGGGTCGCGAGGGGCCCAAGTGGCTGGGCGAACGCCTGTTCCGGGGACGCGAGGCGGAGCTCAAGGAGCGCGTCGACCGCCGACGGGTGCGCGTCGCCCACGCCTCGAGGCGCGATCGCTGGGCGCTGGCGCGAGCGCTCGAGGCGTTCGAGCGCGACCTGGATCGCCTGGACGATCCGGCGGGCGAAAGGGACGTCGAGGTGGACGTCGAGTGCGAAGTCTCCGCACCCGAATCGGATCGGCCGCAGGCCGCGGCGGCGCGCCGTGCCTGAGCGCGGCGCGCGAGCGGGACGGGGACCGCGGCGGGCGCTCGCCGTCGCCCTTGCGCTGGGCGCGCCGTTCGCGCTGGCGTCGCTGTCGGAGGTGGAGTGGACGCCGCCCGGGTCGGACATGGCCGAGTTGCGGGTCTCGTGGCGCCAGCCCGCGCCGATCGAGAGGACGTGCCGCCCTCCCACGGCCGCCGAGATCGAGGGCGTGCCGGCGCACATGCGACCGGCGGAGGTGTGCGAGGAGCGCGCGCTCGAGCTCCGCGTGACGGTCGTCTTGGACGGGGACACGGTGCACACGGCGCCGATCGGGTCGCGCGGACGGCGGGCGCGCGCCGCGACCGTCTACGAGACGTTCGCGATGCCGCCGGGCGAGCGCCGGATCGAGGTCTCGATCGAGCCCGATTCGGCACTCGAGGGCGACGGGGGCGCGCGGGCCTCGGACACGCTGCGGACAAGTCTGGTCGCACAGGCGACCGCGGCGCCGGGAGCGGTCGTCGTCGTGACGCGCGGGGCGGACGGCGCGCTCGCCGTCGTCGACCGTCCGCGAGGTCCGTGACGCCGGGCGGGACGAGCCCGCCCCGTCAGCAGAAGTCGCGCCAGCCTCGCTCGCAGGCCAGGGCGCGCAGCGCGTCCGCGTCCCGCTCGCGCACCGGACCCTTGCTCCCGCGGATCAGGATCGGCAGTTCGGAGATCTCCGGCGGATCGCTGCCGAACCCGCCGAGCTCGCCTGCGGCCATGGCTTCCAAGTTCGCGCATCCGCGGCCCAGCCCCAGTCGGCAGGCGCGTTCGAACTCCCCGGCGGCGCCCGCGTAGTCCGCGTCGCGCTCGACCATCAGCATTCCGAACTCGTTGCACGCCCACCCGGATCCCCGGTCGCAGCGTCCCTGCAGCACGATGCCCGTGTAGTCGCAGGCCCGGACGCTGCCCCGCTCGCAGGCCTCGGCCCAGAAGGGATAGTGCTGCCCGGGATGATCGTCGCCCAGCGTGTCGGTGAGCATCAGGGCCGTGAACGCGCCGGCCCAGAGCCCGGCGGTCGCGATCCGGCGCCGGACGGGGACGGGCCCGAAGGCGGCCGCCCACGCCATTCCGATCCGGGGCGCCAGCGCGCCGGCCAGTCGATCCAGCGACGGCGCGAGCGCGTTCAGGATCGGCACCGGCAGCAGCTTGTCGTAGAACGGCGGCGCGCCGACGGCGCCCAGCAAGTGCGCGCTCGCGACCACGCCGCCGCCGTAGAGGACGCCGAAGACGACCCGTCCCAATTCGGACCGTGGCGACGTCGCCGGATCGGTGAACAGCAGGTGCAGTCCCAGGAAAACGGCGATCGGGACGTGCGCGTCGTGGAAGAAGTACTCTCCCGTCAGGCCGGCGTGGACGGCGCTGAAGCCCCAGATGACCAGCACCGCCGGCATCGTCATGGCGGCGACCCCGAAGAGCAGCTGGCCGGGGAGCGCCGCCAGGAAGATCACCAAGAAGATGTAAGGCGGGACGTACTGGCTCTGCGCGATCTCGACGCCCTGGGTGATGTCCGTCGACCCGGTCGCGATGAGGGCCAGCGACGCCGCGGCCAGGGCGAACGCCGACGGGTTGAAGACGTGCCGGGAGCGACCGTCGACGGTGCGCCGGACGAACTCCTTGCCGACGTAGACCAGCGCCACCATCGCCAGCTGGAGGAAGAACCATTGCAGGTGGAACCAGAGGAAGAGATTGACGCTGAAGACCACGGGAACGGGTCCGAAGCCCAGCGTGTGGCGGCCTCGGCGCGTCCAGTTCAGCAACCCCTCGACCGCGACGGCGAGCAGCAGCTGGGCGACGATGAAGGGCGCGAATTCGTAGACCGGACGAACGAACCAGCCCCACCATGCGAGCACCGTCCCCTGGGCCAGGAGCTGAATCCAGTGCGGCCGCACGGCGCGGAAGTCCAGAGAGAGACGCTCGCCTCGGGAACGCGTCCGCGTCTTCAGCCAGAGCGTCCACGCGAGGACGCCGACGGCGGCGACCGCGAACGAAGCCCAAAGCGCGGGCACGGCGCGCACCTGCGGGTGCAGCGGATAGGCGGCCAGGAGGACGGCGACCGCCAGGGGAAGCGCCAGCGGCGGAAATCCCGTCTTGGCCGTCGCGCGCTCCGCCGCGGGCGTCACGCCCCGGGGCGTCCGGGGCGCACGGTCGCGATCTCGACGGCGCCGGCCCGCCCCGCTTCGCCGTAGCGGAAGAACGCGTCCGCCGGCGACAGCACCCTGACGCTGCGGACCTCGCGGGGGTCCTGGTTCAGAAGGACGGCGGCGACGTCGGCGGGAAGTCCCGACGCGACGCCCGCTCGCGGCGGCGCGTACACGATCACCCCGTCCAGAGCGAGCAGCACCGGCCGACACCCGACGCCCGATTCCGTCATCTCGTGAACCGACGGCCGGCGGCGCGACGACTCGACGCAGAACGACACCCCCGCCGGCCCTCCTTCCTGGCGGATGCGGAGCCGAGGCGGCGCCTTCGACCGGAGCACGCCCAAGAGCTTGTCCGTTCGCTCGGCGGCCTCGGCGACCGTCGTCGGGGAAAGGAAGTCGGATCGGCGACCCGTCCGAGCCGCCTCGGCCTCGGGCCCGGTGGGCGCTGTCACCGCCAGGCCTCGAATCGCGACGGCCGAGGGCGTGAGCAGGACCTCCCAGATCTCGCCGGGAGCGATTCGCACTTCTTCCTCCAACTCGACGTAGCCGACGCGATGCACGGCCATCACCTGCGTTCCGAGCGGAACCGAGGCGAGCGCGAAGTACCCGAGATCGTCGGAGATCGCGCCGATCCCCAGATCGGGGAAGTGCACGATCGCGCCGGCCACCGGCAACCCGGTCGTCCTGTCCAGCGCCTCCCCAGCGACGGAGACCTGGGCCCGGACAGCGGCGTGAGACCCCAACCACAGGGCGGTCCACCCCAGGGCGAAAGCGCCGCGAACGCAAAGCCGCCCTCCGAAGCGATCGCTCCGGAGGGCGGCTCCACTACGCATCCCTACAATCGAGCCCGCTAGCCGTCAGAGGCTAAAGCAGCGGTCCTCGACCTTGTCGTTCACTTGGCATTCCTCCAGGGAGATCGGCATGCAGGACGACCGCCTCGCGGCCGTCGCCTTGTAGACCACGCCGCCGCCGTCCAAGTGCGGATGATCCCAGCGGTGCAGGTCCCAGAGACGACGCCCTTCCAACCAGAGAGTCAGGTGCCGCTCTCGGTCCAGAATGTCCCACCCGGACATCGACGTCGGGTTCGCCCCGCCGCCCTCGCCGCCGGTGATGCTGCCGATCGTGCCGTCCGACTCCACGGGTTCGAGCTCGAAGTGGGCGCGGACCTCGTTGATCTTCTCCATCGCCATGTCGAGGTCGCCGGAGACCAGCGCGGCTTCCGCCTCGATGAGGCGCATCTCCGTGCCCTTGACCAGCGGAATGCCGTCGTCCCGGGTCGGGTACTTCTCCTGGCGATAGTGGATCGTCTCGCCGTCCGCCCCGTTTCCGCTGGCACAGCCGCTGGTCGCGGCCGAACAGTCGGTCCAAGGCGTGCGCGGATCGCCGGCGCCCACGGTGCCGGCCAGCGCGCCCCAAGCGGAAACCTCGTGCCGCCCGTGGGTCTCATTCCAGATTTGACTGGTCTCGCGAGCCGAATTGCTCGAGTAGGCGGCGCTGAACACGAAGTCGGTGGGCACCTTCGACGTGTGCGCGAGGGCCCCGGCGTGGTCGCCAAGCCCAAGCGCCACCTGCGCCAGGGCACCCTCGGCCGCGACGCTCAAGTCGGTGGCGCCGGCCGACGACGCGTGCCGCACGGCGCCTTCCAGCAAATGCTGCGCACGCATGAACGCACTGTTGCGGTCCATCGCCTCGCCGGTGTCCACCTCGCCTCCGGGACCCGGGTTTTCGGCGTCGTAGGGGTTGCTGAACACCACCTCGCAGAAGTTCTCGCCGAACCATCGGTTGGCCAAGCCGCCGAGGAGATGGGCGCGCGCGGTCTCGCGGTTTCCTTCGTACTGGTAGCCCTCGATCTCTCGCATCCTCATCAGTCCGGCCTCGGCGACCCAGCGCGCGCGCTGAACGCCGTTCCAGAAACCGTCGGCGTCTTCCGAATCGAACAGACCTCTCCGATAGCGCCCCGTGGAGAAGTAGCTGCCCGAACCGACGACCTCGTCGGAAAGGATCGCCGTCGCGAACGACAGGTTGTCGTACGAGACCGAGAAGTCGGCCGACATCCCCGTCACCAAGGGGCCGACGCCCCTGGCCGTGTTCAGGTCGTCGTCGAGAATCCTGCCCGGATTCGTGACGTCGAAGAGGCCCTCGCCGCACGCCGTCGTCGCCACGGACGCCAGAAGGACGCAGGCGCCGGTCCGGAGTCTCGCGATCATGGTCTTTGTCGTATTCACTGTCTGTGTCCCCCGGGCTAGAAGTCGACCTGAACCGACAGCGTGAAGCTGCGGTAAGGCGGCAGGTTGTAGTACTCCTGCCGGAAGATCACCTCGGCGGATCCGTCCTCGAACGCCTCGGGGTCCACGCCCTCGTAGTCCGTGAACGTCAGGAGGTTCCTTCCCTGCAGACGCACCGTCGCCGACCTGAACTGGGGCGGCAGGACGCTCTCGGGAACCCTATAGCTGATCGATGCCGAGCGAATCTTGAAGAAGTCCGCCGGCTGCGTCCACATTCCGTAGCGCGTCACCGAGGGATCGCAGAGCGCGCGCTCGCGCGCCGTCAGCTGGTCCCTTCGGCCCTGTTCGATGGCCTCGACGGTGCTACGGCACAGAGGCCACACGCGACGGCGAGCGTTCTGGTACGCCGTCCCCGAGGACAGCCAGTGTCCGCCCATGCCCTCGCCGACGACGTCGAACGTCAGGCGCTGCGCGACCGACACGGTGGTGCTGATGCCGTACGTGTGGCTCGGACTCGTGGGGCCCAGGCACTGGTCTTCGTAGGCGGGCGCTGCGATATCGTCCGGATTCTGCACGCGGTCGTGACAGAACGCCGGCAGCGGGAAGTAGACCATTTCTCCGACCGTGCACCCCTTGCCGACGAAGCCGTTGCCGTCGAAGTCCACGCCTTCGGACATCTCCGCAGTGCACTCCTTGGGGGCCCGCACGTAGTTGCGCCAGCCCATGTCGATCGACTCGAGACCGCCCAGGTCGAGCACTTTCGAATCGGTCGTCGCGAGGCGCAATCCGACGTCCCAGCTGAGCGACGGCAACGCCAGCACGCCGAGGTTCACGAACGCCTCGTGTCCCGTGTTGCTCATCTCGCCCACGTTCTCCAGCTGCGTGCCGACGAAGCCCCCGGAAGGGAGTTGGACCACGTTGATCAGCGCGTCGTAGGTATGCTGATTGTAGTACTGGTACTCGAAGGTCACGCGGTCGGCGAGCGTCGATCCCTCGAAGCCAAGCTCCCATTCGCGCGTACGCTCGGGGCCCAGAAGCGAGTTGCCCAGGTTGTCCGGCGTCACGCCGGGCTTTCCGCCGTCGCCCGGGACCGAGTTCCAAGTGCGCACGGCGTCGAACAGGCCAGGCGCCTTGCCGGAAATCCCATACGCCCCCCTGAGCTTCAGGCTACCCAAGCTGGCCGGATAGAAGGACTCGTCGGAGATCACATAGGAGAACGACCCCTTCGGATACGTCTCGAGTCCGAAGTCCTGCCCGAACGCGGAATGGCCGTCCACCCGCAGGCCGGCGGTGAGAAACAGCCGATCGCCGATCCCGATCACTTCCTGGGCGAAGAACCCGCCGCTGGTCACGGTCGAGTTGGTTTCGCTCGACTCGGTGATGGCCCCCGACTGGAGCGTCTTGGCGCCGGGCCCGGAGAAATCCCTCCCGAGACCGTAGGTCCCCGTCACGAAGTCGTTGTACAGCTGACCTCCGAGCGAGAACTTCGAAGAGAGCCCGAAAAGCTCGGAATTCACTTCGCCCGCGTAGTCCAGCGTGAGTTTTCTGAACGTCTCCTCGTAGGTCTCGCGGTTGCCGCCCTGGACGTAGAAATACCCCCAAGGACGCTCCTCGAAGTACGTGTGCCTCACCCAGTCGATCCCGGTGTTCAGCCGATGGCTCATCCCCTCCAAGGGAGTCCACAGGATGTTGAAGCCGCTCGTGAAGTGGTCGTTGATGTTCGTAATGTCCATGTCGAGGAGCTTGCCGTCCTCGTCGTTCGTGTAGTCGTTGCCGCCTCGGAACACGTTCAACAAAAGCCCTTCCGCGTTGTTGCCGTCCGGGACCCAGGTGATGTCGCGGTGCGAGTAGAAGGTGTTGAAGCGCAGGTCGAGGTCGTCCGCGGGCGCGAACCCGAAGTTGCCCCTGAGGTTCCACGATTCCTGCCCCTGAGTGGGCCGCGCGTCGCCGTTCTCGTCGACACCCGTGTCGAAGACGCCTTCCTCCGCGCCCCAACGCGCGGACATGAAGTAGTTCATGCGCTGCGCGCCGCCCCGGACCGACAGGTTGTAGCTCTGCGTGTACCCGTCCTTGAGCCACGAGCCTCGTTCGGGACAGCTGGGATCGGCCGGAAACTGCGGGTCCTCGCCTTCGAAGTCACCGTTGCCGGTGAAGTTGCAGTTGTTCATCCCCAGTCCGGTGGGGTTGACGTCGGCGGACGGCCCGATGTGCCCCAGCGTGTTGAGGCCCTGGTCGATGGTCATCTGCCACGCCGGCGCGCCCGCGGCGCCCCGCTTCGTGAAGATCTGGATCACGCCGCCTGCGGCCTCCGTGCCGTAGAGCGTCGTGGCGGCGGCCCCCTTGATGGTCTCGATCCGCTCGACGTCGGCCGGGTTGATGTCGTCGAAGGGGTTCGACTGCTGGTTGGCCTCGACCGAATGCACGAGACCGCGCTCCCGAATCCGCACTCCGTCGACGTAGACCAGCGGCGTGTTGCTGAACGCGACGGAGTTGTTGCCGCGCAGCTTGATCGTGGAGCCGGCGCCGACCTGGCCGCCGTTGTTGAGCACCGTCACGCCCAGAGCCCGACCCTGCAGGATGTCGGCGACGTCGGAGATCGGAGACGACTGGAAGGCCTCCTCGTTGAGCTGGCTGACCGAGTTGCCGATCTCGCGCCGCCGCGCGGCGCCGGCCGTTCCGGTCACCACGACGCCCTCGAGTCCGATGGCCTCGGACCGCATATCGAAGTCCTGGACCGCGCTGCCGCCGGCCGACACCGTGACCTCGGCGGTCAGAGACGAGTAGCCGATGTACACGACGGAGACGGTGTGCGTGCCCGCCGGCACGTTCTGGAGCAGATAGCGGCCGACGTTGTTGGCCACCATCCCGATGCCCAGCTCGGGGATGCTGACCTGGGCGCCCGCGATGGGCTGCCCATTGGCCGCGCTTCGCACGGAGCCGGTGAGCGTGCCCACCTGCTGCGCATGCGCGGGCAGGTGGCTCGTCGCCGCGAAGAGACCGGCGGCGAGGAGCGAGTGGAGAGCGAAGCGAAGCGTCGCTCGACGAAAGTGTGTGGATCGCATAATCACTCCTTGAAGGAGGTGAACGAGCGGAGCGCTTCGTTTCGCGCCCCACATAAAGGGACCTGCGGCGCGGATCGACCGCGCGGGTCTCGCGACGTCGCAGGGTGCAACACTCGACTCAATCGAATCCCACGGGGAGGACCAAGCGCACGCCCGGTCGAAACGCGTCCACGTCGCTGTCGTTCGGGCCCGGCTCGCCCTCCGAGCCGCCCTCGAAGCCCAGGTACGCGAGGGCCGCCACGCCTCCGACGACGGCGGCCGAAACCAGCAGGCTGCGCCTGCGACTGGTCTCCTTCCTCTCCAGCGAAAGGATGGAATTCCGGTGGACGGTCACTTGGCTGAACGCCGTCGGCGTGGTCAACAGCAGCGTCACGGAGTCGCCTCTCGCCTCGACGAACCGCCCGCCCACGAGCCCCTGCGGGCCCGACGCGAAGGCGACGTTGCGCACGAACTCCTCCGGCGCGAGCCGCACCCGCACCGGCTGCCGTTGCGACAACTCCTCCAGGGGAGTCTGGCGATACGTGGCGCAGCCGACGCTCGTCACCAACGCCACCGCTGCGGCGACCGCCGCGACTGTGCGGTTGCCGCAGGCGCAGGCGCTCAAGCGACCTGGAACGAACGCGACTCGAAAACGCGGTCGACGGCGGGAGCGCCGCTTCCACCGGCATTTCGCGTTCCAAGCCCATGTCCGCCGGCGTCTTTCGTCGTACCGGAGATTCAACCATGGAACAAAAACTAAAGTCATTCGAGGCACGGACGTCAAGTCGACACTCCCTCCTGAACACTCCGAGATCGGCGCATCGGCGCACGGACGGCGACAGCGAGCGGCGACGTGGGCGAGCTTGGCGTCGCCCTCCGAGGGAAGATCCTCGGTCGACGGGGAGGGGTTCGGGCATATCACCGATTCGGCCTCGCGCACCGCAACATCTCCGGTGTCAAGTCATCCCGGATTCGCTGGAATCTCGGATCGGCCGCGGCGGCTTTCGTACGCGGCGCCTCGCGACACCCAACTCGTGATCGCCGTCGCGCCCCCCTTCCTCGCCAGCACGCGCTCGGACTCGACTTCCCGGCGGCCGTCGGGACCGGTGTTCACCAGCCGCTCGACTACGAGCAACTGAGGAGTGGACGCAGGCCCCGCCAAGGCGCCGAAGACGTACTTGTCGGCACCGCTGTTGGCCCAACCCATCCCGGTCGAGACCTCGTCGAACCGGCCCGCTTTTCGGAGATGCCCCCAACCGAGCGAGGCGTCGGCGTCCAGAGCGATCCCGACAGCGGAGAAGCGCATTCCGGCGTCCCGAGCCCGGCCCGCCACGAGCATCTTGGCGTCTTTCACCGCCCGCGACACCTCGGGGAGATTGGACCAGCCACAGGTCGCGTGCCGGAGTTCGGAAGGACCGTCGCCGTAGCCGCCGAACTTGCGGACGAAGCGGCCGAGCAGATCGAACACGCGCACTTCCTGAGTGTGTTCGTCGAGCACGTGGACGTGTCCCTCGGCGTCGACCGCCACGTCGACCACGCTTCCGAAGACGGCGGGATCGTCGGGGTTCGCGCCGTCGGCGTGGTCCAGTCCGGGATTTCCGATCCCGACGACGAGCTCGGCGTCGAGAAGGTCGTCTCGCACGGATCTCCACTCCGCGAGCTTGTCGGGCGAGAGGCCCGACGGAAGGCTGTCGCGCGTGATCGGCGTGGCCGATTCGCTTCCGGGAAGGCGGTCCGGCAGGGGGTGCTCCGTCTCGTTCTCCCGCGGACCGCCGCAGGCGCCCGCCGAGAGGATCAGCGGAACCGTCAGGGTCCCAAGAACTGGCGCGAGTCGACGCGCGAATCGAACGGCCTTCACTTTGGCCTCACGATCACGTGGACGGGATTCGAGCGCGACGCCGCTCCGAAGTACCCGTAGATGCCCTCGTCGCCGCTGATCCCGAAGCTGGGCCAGGGCCGGATCACCAGACGGTCGTAGCGGAGTCCGGCGAAGCGGCTGAAGTTCTCCTCGAAGCCGACCAGGTAGAGATCGAAGCGGAATTCTGGAGGGCGCCAAAAATTGCGGGGCGAACTCCTGGTGTAGCTGACCACCGTGACGTGGACGCTGTCCGCGGCTGGATTCAGCTCCCGGGGATTGATGTACTTGAGCCATCGGGGTTCTTCCCTCGTCTTGCCCGTGCTGTCGACGACGACCTGCACAGCGTTGGCGGCTTCCGCCACGACGAACCCCACGCCGACGGGCGCGGCATACCGCAAATCGACGCCGAACGTGTCGGCGGCGGGCGTGGCCACGAACGTATCCGCAGGCTCGACGAGCGCGGGCGCGGGTGGGACGACGGTCTCGCCGTGGAAGGCGCCGAGTTCCGAAGTGCCCGACAGGGTGTACCGGTCGCCCACTTCGATGGGCCCGGGAAGCCGGGCGCGCAAGCAGACCGCGGGTCCCTTCCAGGGCACCGATTCCTGGTTCACGTTGCACGCCAAGAGGGCCAGCGAGTCAGGCACGTGCGGCCCCGGAAGGACGAAATCCACCGTCCAGCCCGGGCCGGAGAGCCGGGCGTCGACGACCGGCGGCGGAGAGGTCGAGTCGCGATGCGTGTAGGTGGCCAGCAGCGTGGCTCTGTCGAACCCCTCAGTGATCACGGAAGCGATCGCGACGACGTCCTCGTCGGGAACGAACACCTGGTTCGGACGCGTGTAGTCGCAGGCTACGGCCATGGCGCCGCAGACCGCCAGCACAGCGAGGCTACGAGGCCGACCGGCGTCGCGCGATCCGGTTCCGGAACCGGACGCCGACGCGTTCGAGCGCTTCATCGCCAGTCCCGCTAGAACCGGAACTCGAGTCCCAGGAATGGGACCATGGGCAACTGGGGCGCGTACACGCGTTCGGTCACCCCGTCGGTGCGTTCCTCCGGTGCGACGCCGATGACGTTCGGGAGGCTGAAGAGATTGGCGATCGAGGCGTAGGGCGTCAGCGTGCCTCCGCCGAACCAGTCCACCTCCCTGGAGCCTCGCCAGCCCACGTCGATGCGGACGTAGGGCGGCAACGTCTCCGAGTTGTACTCTCCGGCGAAGTTCAGGACATCGTCGTAGAGACCGCCCTCCCTCACGTCGAGAGACCTGTAGGCGACGAAGGGAAGAAACGCCACGATGGGCGTCGTCGGCTGGCCGCTCCGGGCCGAAAAGCGGATCGACCACGTCGATCCGCCGTGCTTCAAGCCTGCACTCAGCTCTCCCTCGTGGTCCCTGTGGAACCTGGGCACGTAGGTGCGGCCGTCCGAGGTGCGCGTCGCTCGGGCCCACCGGTAGCTGCCGACCAGTAGCGCCCCGCCTCCGTCCGAGGACCAGCTCCAGCTGGACTCGAGCCCCTGCGCCACGCCGCGCGCGATCTTCCGCTTCGAGGGCTCGACCAGCATGAACGACTCGATGGGATTGCTGTTCAGAACGGGGAGACGGAGGTTGTCCATCCGCCGGGCGTAGGCCTCGAGACGCAGGCGCAGGCCGTGCGCGCCGCCCTCCCAACCGACGGCCACCTCCGAGTTCCTGAGCAACGGCGCTTGCTGGACGGGCGCGAGCAGATCGAAGGCCAGGAAGCTCGACGCCACCGGCTCCTCGCTGCGAATCGAAGAGAGCGCCTGGTGCGTCCTGCCCGCCGAGAGCCAAGCCTCCCACCCGTCTCCCTGGCGCGAGACTTCGACGAAGGGGGACAGCGTGCCCCCGACACCGAACCAATGGTCCGCACGCACGCCCGCCTCGACCGCCAGCCCGTTCCACACCGTGGCTTTGGCACTGCCGTACGCCGCGACCCTGTTGGTCGCAGGCGACACGTCGAACGCTTGGAAGAGGTCGTAGGGGTCACTGCCGTCCCACGCCTTCCCGATCGCGGAGTGCGCCGCCTCGAACCGCGTCGCCTGCACGCCTCCGTCTAGAGTCAGAGTGCCCGACTGCCGCTTGAACCGGACCTCCGCGCGATACTCCCTCATCTTCCCAACGACCCTGGACGCCGTGTCCGCGTTCGCGGTCCGGGTCCGGAACACCACGTAGTCGCCCTTGAAGCGACTGTGGCCGACGCTCGCGTCCACGAGCGTGGCCGAACCGAGGCGATCCCGGTAGTGCGCCGCTAGAGCCAAGTTCCCCCACGCCGCCGTCGAGGCTCGGGTCAGTGAAGCGTCGCCCTCGGGCGCGTCCTCCGGCCTCGAGTCCAGCGCCTCGTCGTTCCAGTAGCCCGTCAGCGAAAACCGGCGCACGCCCCCGAGATCCTTCGTGAACTTCCCGTGCAGGTCGCCGAAGTGGTACGGCACCTTGGAAATGCCGTCCGAGATCGCTTGCAGCCCCGCCGTCAACAGGTCGATGTAGGAGCGTCTCGCGTCCACGAGATACGACGCCGACGCGCCCGCCGGTCCCTCGGCCGTCATACGCATCGACGCGAAGCCGACCGAACCGCTCGAGCGGAACCGGTCCCGCGCTCCGTCTCGCGTGGCGACGTCGATGGCGCCCGAGAGCGACCCGATCGCCAGCGCTTCGCTCGACGACCCCGTCATGAGCGTCGCCCGGTTGATCGTCTCGGCGTTGAGCGAGGAGACGAATCCCCCGACGTGAAAGGGGTTGAAGATCCGCACGCCGTCCAGAAAGATCGGCGTGCCCTCGCTCGCGCCGCCGCGCACGAACGGCGCCGCAACCCAGTCCGACGCTGGCGAGGCCGCCGGCGACAGCGCCGTGGCGCGCAGCACGTCCGCCTCGAGGACGACGGGCTGCAGCTGCACGAGCTCGCGGTCGACCACGAAGGCGCCGGGATCGGACGACAGCGGGTCCGCCGACCGGCCGGCCTCCACGCGAAGCCCTTCCAGCTCGATCGGCTGGGGCCGAACCAGAACGGTGAGATCGCCGTCCGGGAACTCGGCCACCTCCCGGCTCCAGCGCGCGTAGCCGAGGGCGTCCACGGTGACGGTGGGCGGGCCCGCGCTGACCTCGATGCCCGCCAACGCGAACGCGCCGTAACGGTCGGTCACCGTCTCGTACAGAGGAGTCCCGCCGACCTGGACCGCGACGTGCGCGTAGGCGACCGGCTCGAGGTCGACGCTATCGCGCACCACCCCGGTTAGGGCCGTCTGCTGCATCGCAACCACCAGGACGGCCGCTGCCACGGCGCTACACGCTAAAGCGTTGTGCTAAAAGAACAACTCACCGACATCGCAAACGTTCTCACCGTCTGCGCCACCCCCCGGGGGAAGAGGGGGGTTGTTACAGTCATAGGTCCAGCACCCGTTGGCGATAACGTCGCAACCAGTGGGGTTACCAACGCTCATAACGCACTTGTCGCTGGCCCAGAACTTCCACCACGGCGCAGACTCGCACTCGTCCTCCTCGCAGAAGTCAGTGGTCTGCGCGTAGGCGTCGGAGAGATCGGGAGCGACGATGCCGCCCGCCACCACGCCCAACACGAAGAGCCCGGCCAGGGCCAAGCACACAAATCCCTTCTTCTTCATGGAAACCTCCTGTACTCGAGGGTTGGTCAACCGCAAATAGCGCGGACGCGGCCGATGACGCACCAAGGATCGGTGATCGCCGTCCGGTCGAGTGAAAAACGTAGACACCAAACTCTACTTTGTCCAGAACCTCTCGCCCAATCGGAAACGCGTCTCTCCGTTCGGGCTCGCCCTCGTCGCCCCTCGATCCGAGGGCCGACTCCGCATGAGAGCCTCGAGGATCCCGACCGCTACTCCCACTCTCCGTCGGCGTCCTCTCCAGCGCCCGGCCCAGCTCGGGAGCGACGTCGCCGCGTCGCACCGAACGCTCGATGAGCGCGACCCGGCGACCCAGGTCGGCCAGGCCCAGGGCGCGGGCGACGACGTAGACGACCGCCGCGACCGTCGCCGTCGCCAACGCCAGATGCAGGGCGATCGCGACGCCGTGGTCCGCCATGACGATCGGCCAGTAGGGCGCGAGGTAGCGCAGTCGCGGGGCGGCCAGGATCGCCGCCGTCAGGCCGACGCTGATCCTCCACGGCTGCACGAGCGTCGCCTCTCGGTCAGAGCTCGAACGAGCCGTCCGAGCGTCCCTGGGCGAACACCCGGTCCGCCAGACCGAGCTCGGCGAGGAGTCGCCGCGACGTCGGACCGTTCGAGTGGAGCGAGAACCCGGCCGTCGCCTTCGCGCGGCCGGCCGGCTCCTTGTACCCGTCGGAGACGACTTCGACGTTGACCCGTCCCACCCGCCCGTTGGCGAGCGCGTACTCGATCTGCGCGTCGGGGAAGACGACCGACCCGTGCGCGTCCACCGGCAGGCCTTCGTCGTGGGCGCTTCGGCGGCGGGCGGCGCGCCGCTGCTACGATGCTGGGAAGCTGCCGCCGTCCGGAGGCAAGTTCCTCAGTCGACGAGAAGCGGGCGGGTCACCGATTCGGCCTCGCGCGCCAAAACGTGTCCGGTGTCGAAGTCACCCCGGATTCGCTGGAATCTCGGATCGGCCGCGGCGGCTTTCGTACGCGGCGCCTCGCGACACCCAACTCGTGATCGCCGTCGCGCCCCCCTTCCTCGCCAGCACGCGCTCGGACTCGACTTCCCGGCGGCCGTCGGGACCGGTGTTCACCAGCCGCTCGACTACGAGCAACTGAGGAGTGGACGCAGGCCCCGCCAAGGCGCCGAAGACGTACTTGTCGGCACCGCTGTTGGCCCAACCCATCCCGGTCGAGACCTCGTCGAACCGGCCCGCCTTTCGGAGATGTCCCCAACCGAGCGAGGCGTCGGCGTCCAGGGCGATCCCGACAGCGGAGAAGCGCATTCCGCCGTCCCGAGCGCGGCCCGCCACGAGCCTCTTGGCGTCCTTCACCGCCCGCGACACCTCGGGGAGATTGGACTAGCCACAGGTCGACGACCCCAGATACACCAGCGCGATCTCGTATCCTGCCTCGCTGGCCGTCACGCTCCCGGGCCGGTACTCCCGCGCCTCGAGCGCGGGAACGACGACCTCGACGTCCACCGCAGGCATCAGCCCCGCGCTTGCGCGTCATCGTTGCGCCGTCTCCCCGAGCCGAGAGGCCCGCATCGCGAAGGGAGAGTCGCGGAACGCCCGCACTTCGAGCCGCGGATACGGGTCCTCGAACAACGCCACGTATCCGCCGTCGAAGGGGGCCACCCTTGGCAACCGCTCGCCGAGGAACGCGCCGATCCCGGTCTCGGCGTCCAGCAGATAGCTCTCGACGGCGACTTCCCGCTGAATCAGGTTCCCGCGGCCGACCTGAACCAGCAGGTGATCTTCCGCCACCGGGTGCACGGCGCCTAGGGCGTCCCACCGGACGGGACGGTCCCGGCGGACGTAGTCCTGTCCCCTCTCGTTCACGCCCTGATAGACGGGCGCTCCCGAGAACGACGCCAGTCTCGACGACCAGGCGAGCGTGCCTTCGCGCGCGTCGAAGGCACGGAGAATGGGCATGTGGAGATGTCCGAGCACAACCAGGTCGCGCCCGTTCGCGCAGGCCAGCGATCCTTCCGAGAGCGTCATCTGCACGAGCCAGCTGTCGTCCCGGTAGCCTTCCGCGAAGGCGTGGGAGACCGAATCCGCTTCCGTCAGGGGAGCTGGTGCACGAGCGTGTTCGAGTCCCGGCCATAGCCGTTGAAGAAGACGCGCCCGTCGCGCATCGAACAGACGGCTCGGGGACCGACCGGAACCTCGACGCTCTCGTTCGCGGTCCATCCGCGATCGGCGGGCGCGAACACCTTGACGCGAAGACCGCGCGTCGCGACGAGGACGCGCTCGTCCCCGAGCAGTTCGATCCCTATCGCGTGCCGGAGTTCGGAAGGACCGTCGCCGTAGCCGCCGAACTTGCGGACGAAGCGGCCGAGCAGATCGAACACGCGCACTTCCTGAGTGTGTTCGTCGAGCACGTGGACGTGTCCCTCGGCGTCGACCACACTTCCGAAAACGGCGGGATCGTCGGGGTTCGCGCCGTCGGCGTGGTCCAGTCCGGGATTTCCGATCCCGACGACGAGCTCGGCGTCGAGAAGGTCGTCTCGCACGGATCTCCACTCCGCGAGCTTGTCGGGCGAGAGGCCCGACGGAAGGCTGTCGCGCGTGATCGGCGTGGCCGATTCGCTTCCGGGAAGGCGGCCGGGCAGGGGGTGCTCCGTCTCGTTCTCCCGCGGACCGCCGCAGGCGCCCGCCGAGAGGATCAGCGGAACCGCTGCGGCCCCAAGGACCGGCGCGCGTCGAAGCGCGAATCGAACGCCCTTCACCTTGGTCTCACGGTCACACGGACGGGGTTCGAGCGCGTTGCGGCTCCGAAGTACCCGTAGATGCCCTCCTTCCACCCGTCCCCTTGGCGCGCGAACCTCCGCGGAGGAAAGCTCGCCCCCAACGCCGAAACCAATGGTCGGTACACACACCAGTCGCGACCGCCAGCCCGTTCTATACCGCGGCCTTGGCACTGCCGTACTCCGCGACCCTGTTGGTTGCCAGCGAGACGTCGAACGCTTGGACGAGGCCGTAAAGGATCGCTGGCATTCCACATCTTTTCGACCACGACACGCGAGCCGAGGGATCGTCGTCGCTGATCGCCAAGTGCACCGACGCGATCGCGCTAAAGCACCTGCACTGACACTAGTGGCACACCTCGGTTTCGCTTTCGTCGCAGAAGTCCTCGCCGACGTCGACACCGCTCGATTCCTCTCCTCCCGTACAGCTATAGGTCCGGCATCCGCCCTCGATGACGTCGCAACCAGTAGGGTAACCGGAGTTCATCACGCATCGGTCGTCAGCCCAGACCTTCCACCACGGCGCGGGCTCGCACTTGTCCTCCTCGCAGAAGGCCTGAGTGGTCTGCGCTTCGGAGTGGGAGAGATCGGGAGCGACGAGGTCGCCCGCCACCACGCCCACCACGAAGAGCCCGACCAAGGCCAAGAGAGAAAGCACCTTCTTCATGGAAACCTCCTGTACCCGAGGGTTATCGAACCGCGAAAGCGCGGATGCGACCGAGTTGAGCGCCACGAATCGGCGATCACTATCGATCATGAGGACAACCTAACCCCAAACCCGATCTTGTCCAGAGCTTCGTCGAAGCGGGAATGTCAACGCAAAGTAGAAATGTCCGCCTGGCGACTGATCTCGGGATCGTGGACAGCCGACTGCGGCGGCTGACCGGTCGGTAATCGGGCAGCAACGCACGGATCACAGCACCGCCGTTCCGAGGCGCGCGCGACCAGGGCCTGGCGTGGTGGGCAAACCCGCTTTCCATGGGGTACGCCACCGGGCGTTGGGTCTTGGGCGCAGTGTCCGACACCCGTGAACGCACGGACTCCAACGTCTCCACCCCGATCAGCAAGATCGCGAATTTGGATGGGTCAGCGGCCGTGTTCGTGCCGGCGCGCGCGACCGGGGCGACGCCCTCCGACGCACGGTAGCCGCTCTTTGAAGATGAGACGCCTTTCGGTATCCGACAACGCTTCAAGTGGTTGCGACGGCCGCTCGGATCCCGGACCTCGCCGGCGGATGGTTCCCACGCCGCCGCCCGGGATTGGCGTCGGCTTCTCGGCGGCATCGGGGAGAGCTCTTCGTTCCGGCGCCCCGCGCCAAGCATCTGCGGGCTGCATCGCGTTTGCGCCTGCTCGCTGACGGCCGCCCTGCATGCGCCGACATGGGACGCCGGCGATTCGCTGCGCGGGCTGAACCTGCGGGGGGTTGCCGTTCAGGCGCATAGAGCGCCTGTCCGATCCTCTGGACGCGGTGGGACGGCATCGCCGCTGCGGCCCGCCGACGAACGAAACCGCCGTCCGGAGGCAGGTCCGCCCATCCCACCGGACGGGACGCTCCCGGAGGACGCTACACGCGGCCGAGTCGAGGGACGCAGTTCGCCGGGTCCATCGGAGCCAGCCGCGTTGAACTCGCGCATCAACCACGCTGTCACGGATTCCCGTGCCCCGGCAACCTCCAGAGACCCGGACCCGGCACCCCTCAGGCTCCCCACACGGTGACAGGGACGTCCTCCCACGCGCGCCGCTCCCGGTAGATCCTCTCCGCCCAGCTCTTGCCTTCGCGCACGTCGAACACCACCAGGTGCCCGGCGGCCGCGCCGCTCGCGTCCATGTAGGCCGCCGTTTGCTCCAGCCCGCGCTCGATCTCCGTCTCGAGCGCCCGACCCTCCTTCACCAGCTTGCACTCGATCACGAACCGCTCCCAGCCGTCGCTCCCGACGGGCCAGGCGACCAGCAGGTCTACCCGACGACTCCCCAGCGCGTACTCCCGCTCGATCCGCCCCTCGCCGTTCACGACCCGGTGCAGGAACGCCTGCAGCACCAGATGCGGTCCCGCTTCCCGGTACTCCGCGCGCTGGATCCAGCTCTCCGCGTTCTCGCGAAAGAACCCCTGGAACGCCGCCAGCAGCGCGTCCATGTCCAAGGTTCCGTCGGGACGCGTGTACCAGGCCGTCTCCTGCCGCGGCATGCTCGACCGCAAGGCCCGCGTCAACTCCCGCGGCAACACCTCGCCGTAGATGGGATTCGCGACTTCCACGTCAGGACCCGGAGCGATCAATCCCAGGTCGCGCACGTAGTCCAAGTCGTGCGGGTCGTAGTCGCCGTCGCCCCCGCTCAGCAGCGGCTCGATCACGCGCCTCACCCGGGGCTCGCGCAGCTTGTCGAGCAGCTGGTCCAAATGACTGTCGCGGCGCAGGATCAGCGCCTCGCGCGCATCGAAGACGTCCCGCTCCTCGACGGCGCCGCTGCGCTCCCGCAGCCGCCCCGCCGAGAAGCACAGCTCCTTGGCCAGCGCGTTGACCAGCCACGGCTGGCCCCGCGTCTGTTCCCACGCCGCCGCGATCGCCTGCGGCGTGAACGCCTGGCCGGTCTCGGCCGTGTGCTGTCCCAGCAGAGTCTCGACTTCCGCGCGCGTGAAATCCCCCAGCCGCAGCGACTCCGCCTTGACGTTGAACGCGCTGCCGCCCGCGATCACTTCCCTCTCGGAACCCGCGCGGATCCGATAGTCGCGCACGTCCCGAATCCCGCACAGCACCACGCTCTGCGGGAACGCCGCCGGGCGGCGCACGTAGCCCGCCCGGAGCTGTCGCAGCGCCGACACGAGAACGTCGCCCACCAGCGCGTCGATCTCGTCGATCAACAGGACCAGCGGCTCCGGGGCGGCCCGCGACCAGATTCGCAGAAGATCCCCGAGCGCCGAAGCCGGTCGCCGGTGCGTGTCCAGCTCCTGCGCGGCCCGGGCCGTGGCCTCGTCGCCGAACACGTCCTCCGCTTCCTGGGCGATTTCCGACGCGATGGCCCCCATCGCGCCGCCCAAGTCCTCGCGCATCGCCTGCGCGGGTTCGACGTTGACGTACGCGCACCGGTACTCGCCCGCTTCTCCGCTGTTGAGCAGATCGCGCAGCGCGAGCAAGACGGACGTCTTGCCCGTCTGTCGGGGCGCGTGCAGGACGAAGTAGGACTCGTCTTGAACCAGGGAGAGGATCTCGTCCAGGTTCACGCGGTCGAGAGGGGGAACGCAGTAGTGACGCTCCGGGCGAACCGGGCCGGCGGTGGCGAATTTGCGCATGAACCAAGATGCCTCGGATTCCCGTGCACAAGCAACCGGAGGGCGTCCGGGTCCCACGTCCCCGGCGGCCATCGAACGTCCCGCGGATTCGACGGTGTGCAGACCGCCACAGGACCCCGAGCTGCGAAACGCGATGGCCTGGCAGCGCGGCGGGAGCCTTGCGACCGCCGCCGCGGAACCGTTGCCCTCGGCCAAGGGTCGGGCGTGGAGACGGCGACCGCCGTTTCCGGGCGCAAGGGAACGCCTGGAAACCGCGCTTGGGACGACCGGAGGGGCGTTCGGACGGTCGGTGACCGCGCGACCGCCGCCTGATCGGCGGAGGCCCAGAAGACTCGTCGAAACGGGGGAGGCCCAGGAAAGGCGTCGCGAGCGGCCGGTCGCGGCGGACCTTGCCCGCCGAGGCGCGCGCGCTTCGCGATCTCGGTCCTCTCGCGCCGATCGGGATCGCACTGGATCGGAGGCGGGCGCAGCGGACCGGACTCCCCGGACACCGGGACGTCCGGCCGTTCGCTCGGGCGTGGTCCGGACATGGCTCGACCCGTTCCCCTGGCAGCGGCGCCGACCCCCCTGAACTCGGCCGCGCCGTCGCCCAGACTCTACCGGGCGACGGATCCGAGACCGGGGCGACCGCTCGCGCCGAAGCGATCCGCCGCTCGGCCCGAGCGTCCCGCGGAGTGCTCAATACCCGGCGTCGAAGAGGTCGCGGCGTTCCGATCGTCGGCCGCCGCGAGCGCTGCGCCCATCGCGCGCATGGCCTTCTCGCCCGTGTCGGCGCGCAAGGCCTCGGCGGCCGCCCGGCGCAGATCGTCCATGCGACAGCGCTCGACGAGCGCCCCGATTTCGGGCAGCGCGGGCCACGACACCGACAGGCAGTCGACGCCCAGACCCAGGAGCAGGGCGGCGCCGAGGGGCCGCGACGCCATCTCGCCGCACGCCGCCACTTCGATGCCCCGCGACCGGCCCGCTTCGACCGCTTCCGCGATCTGGCGAAGCACCGAGGGGTGGAACTCGTCGAACGCGGAGGCCAGGCTGGCGTCGGCGCGGTCGACGGCGAGGGTGTACTGCGCCAGGTCGTTGGTCCCGATCGACAGGAAGTCGGCGGCCCGCGCGAGGTCGGACGCGGCCAGCGCCGCCGCCGGGGTCTCGACCATGGAGCCCAGTCGCACGTCCTCGGAGAACGCCCGGCCTTCGCGCGCGAGCTCCGCGCGCGCCTCCTCGATCAGGGCGCGCACGGCGTCGAGCTCCGCCGCGGCGGTGACCAGCGGCGCCATGATCCTCAGGTCGCCGTGGACGGCCGCCCGCAACAGGGCGCGCAGCTGCGCCACGAACAGATCGGGCTCGCGAAGGTGGAGACGCACGCCGCGGGCGCCCAGCAGCGGGTTCGCCTCGCCGGGCTCGAGGGGGAGCCAGGGGAACTTGTCTCCCCCCAGATCGAAGGTCCGCACGCAGACGGGATGGCCGGCGAACGCCTCGACCACCTCGCGGTACGCGCGAAACTGCTCGTCCTCGTCGGGCACGACCCGGCGGCCGACCGCGAGGAACTCGGCGCGCAGGAGCCCGACTCCGGCGGCGCCGCATCGGCGGGCGGCGACCGCCTCGCCCGGCAGATCGAGGTTCGCCCTCAGAGCGACGACGCGTCCGTCCAAGGTCGTCGGCGGCCCCGGCGGTCGCGCCGCCGTCTCGCGCTCGAGGGCCCGCATCGTCGCGCGGCGGCGCCGAAACCGCTCGATCTCCCGTTCGTCCGGGTCCAGGACGACCCGCCCTCGCCGCCCGTCGACGACGATCGCGCGACCCTCGGGCGCGCGCTTCGCCAAGTCGCCCAAGCCGGCCACGGCGGGGATGCGCGCCGACCGCGCCAGGATCGCCCAGTGCGACGCGCGGGTTCCGGCGTCGACGGCCAGCGCCGCGACGCCCGCCCGAATCAAGCGCGCCAGCAGGCTGGGCGTCAGGTCGCTCGCGACGACCGCCGCGTCCCGTCCGGCGCCCGGATCCCACCCCCGGGGCAGTCGCAGCAGGCCGGCCAGGACGCGCCGCCGCACGTCCTCGAGGTCGTTCAGGCGGTCCGCGAACGTCGGGCCGAGGGCGCGCGACCACGTCTCCTTGAGCTCGAGCACGCGCCAGTCGAAGGCGCGCGCCGCGCCGATCCGGTTGCGCTCCACGTAGCGCAGCGCCCCGTCGACCAGCGCCGGGTCGTCCAGCATCAGGATCTGGGGGTCGAAGACCCGCGCCTCCTCGGCGCCCAGCGTGTCCGCCACCCGCTCGCGGACGACGCGCAGCTCCTCGCGCGCGGAAGCGAAGGCGTCCAGGAGACGCTCGATCTCCCCGTCCCGCTCGGCGCGCGGGACGACGCCGTGGCGGACGCGCGGAACGCGCCAGTCCAGGAAGCGCACCCGACCCACGGCGACGCCGTCGGACGCCGGCCGCCCCAGGAACTCCGTCGGTCCGGACGGCTCACTCATCGAAGCCCCCCTGCACCAGCCGCGCCAGGGCTTCCACGGCGGCCGCGGCGTCCTCGCCCCGGGCGGCGATGCGGAGCAGGCTTCCGCGCTCCGCGGCGAGCGTCAGCACGCCCATGATGCTCTTGCCGTCGACGGTCAGGTCGTTCTTCGCGACGCGCACGCTCGCGGAGAACCGACTCGCCGTCTTGACGAACTCCGCGGACGGACGCGCGTGCATGCCCGCCCGGTTCGGCACGCGCACGGCGCGGGAGCGGAACGGGAGCTCGCCGTCGGAACCGGAGGTCACTCGTAGTCCTCCGCGAGCGACCCCGGCGGATTCATCGAGCGGCGAAGCCGTGCGTCGAAGCGCGCGGGCGCGTCGACGCCCGAGTAGGCGAGCAGCTGGTTCATCGCGATCACCTCGCTGACGGCGATGAGGCTCTTCCCCGGGTTCAGCGGGATGACGAGCTTGGGCAGATCGACCCCGAGGATGCGGACCGACTCGCGGTCCAGGCCGGTGCGATCGACGTCCTGGACGTCGTCCCAGGCGCGCAGGTCGACGATCACCTCGACGCGCTTGCGCTGCCTGGTCGCGCGCACGCCGTACATCGACGCGACGTCGACGATGCCGACGCCCCGGATCTCCATGTGGAACCGGCTCCGCTCGTGTCCCCGGCCCACCAGCACGTCGCCGCCACGGCGCGACACGAGCACCACGTCGTCGGCGACGAGGCGGTGGCCGTTCTTGACCAGCCCCAGAACGCACTCCGACTTGCCGATCCCGCTGGGGCCGGTGAAGAGCAGGCCGATGCCGTAGACGTCCGCCAACGCGCCGTGCACGCTCGTCGCGGGCGCCAGCGCGTCCTCGAGGCGGGCCTTGAGCGCCCGCTTCAGCTCCGCGCTCGCCAGCGGCGTGCCCAGGACCGGAACCGAAGCGGCGCGAGCCGCGGCGAGGAAGCGCTCGGAGACCGGTCGGCTCCGCGTGACGAACGCGATCGCCACGCTCTCGGAGAGGACGGCCGCGAGGCGCTCGCCGACGACGTCGGCGCCCAGCGTCGCCAGGTACGACGTCTCGGCCTCTCCGAACACCAGCGAGCGCGCCCTGTCCAGGCCGACGGCGTGTCCGGCCAGCGTCAGGCCGGGGCTCGACACGTCCGCCGTCGCGATTCGGCGCTCCAGGGAGACGTCGGCGCCGGTCAGGACCTCGAGCTCGAGGGCCGGCGGGGCGGTCTCCAGGAGCCGGGCGACCGAGATCGAGCGGGTCGCCGGATCCGTCTCGCCGCTGGAGTCGCCTACGCCCAACTCGAAGCGCTCGCCGCCGCGCGTCCCCGGATCGGGACGGCCGCGAGGGCCGCGTCCGTCTTCAAGAGGCCCTCGGCCGGACCGTGGCCGTTCACGGAACGGAGTCCAGGTCGGCCCGATGATCCGTGCGACGCGAACGGTCGCGCTTCAGGATTCTCTTGACGCGGTCGTCGAGCCGGTCCAGCGCCGCGCGAAAGTCCGGGCCCTCGCCCCGGGCGACGACCGGCTGCCGGCGGCGCCTCGACACGACGGCTTCGGCGGAGCGCTGGCGACCCTCGAGCCGGAACGCGAAGCTCGCGTCCATGACCGCGGGGTCGTAGCGGGGCCAGCGCTCGGCGAGCGCCTCGGCCCGCTCCCTCGTCGCGTCGTCCACCTCGCAACCCTGCGCCGAGATCCTCGTCGTCATCCTCGTCCTCCTCAGGTCTGGGGGACATCCGTGCGCCGCGCGCCCCAGTCGGCGCCCGACGCCTCCCGCCCGGCCCTCTTCGCTCGAGACCGCAGCCCCCGGAATTCTAGCCCCTGCCGAGCAGAGACTTCAACGTCGCCTCCATCGCGTCGGCCATGGCGTCCCAGGAGAACCGCCCGGCGAACGCGCGCGCCCTGCGACCCATGCGGTCCCGGTTCGCGGGCTCCATCGCCCGGCCCAGCGCGTCGGCGAGGCACTCGACGTCGCCGTGCGGCACCAGGTATCCGGTCTCGCCGTGGCGCACCGTCTCCCTCAGCCCGGGCGAGTCCGAGGCCACGGTGGGCGTGCCGCACGCCGACGCCTCGACGCTCGAGATCCCCCACCCCTCCTTGGGCGAGGTCAGCGCGTGCGCCCAGGCCCGGGCGAAGAGCTCGCGCTTCTCCTCGTCGGTCACGAAGCCGGCGAAGGTCACGCGCTCCGCGATCCCCAGCGCCCGGGCCTGGGCCTCGAGGGCCGCCCGCGCGTCGCCCCTGCCGCCGACGACCATCCTCGCGTCCGTCCCCCGCTCGCGGAGTCGGGCGACGGCGCGCAGGATCAGGTCGACGCGCTTGTAGCGCTTCAGACGACCCAGGTAGACGACGGTCGGTTCGGCGAACCGTTCGGTCGCGGGCCAGAGGCCTTCGAGGTCGACCCCGTTGCGGATCACGGAGACGTCGTCGCCGTCCAGGCCGCGGCGGACGAGGTCGGCGCGCGTGCCCTCGGACACGGCGACGCAGCGCACGCCCCGGTAGACGCTCGGCGCGACGCGCTCGAAGAGCCAGGTCGCGGCGGCGAGCGCCGGATTCGCCTCCTTGAAGGCCGTCGCGCCGAACAGGTGGTGCACCAGGAGCAGCGGCGCGCGGGCGCGCGCCCAGCGGTGGGCCAGCATCGGGACCTTGTTGAGGTCCTCGACGACCACGTCGAACGGCTCGTCGGCCAGCGCGGCCTCGTAGCGCAGCGGCGCCGCGACGTTGAAGGTGTAGCGGCCGCCGGCGCGGTGGACGCGGATGCCGTCCACGAGGTCGGTCGCCGGCGCGCCCGGCCAGCCGGAGCAGAGCAGCTCGACCTCGTGCCCGCGGGCGACCAGGCGGGAGAAGATCCGGTGCAGGTGCACCTCGGCGCCGCCGGCGTTCGGGTTCAGCCGGTCCTGCCAGTTGACGACCAGGATCCTCATCCCGGATCGCCCGTTCCCGGATCGCCCGGCGCGGATCGCCCGGCGCGGGCGGGCCGCTCTCCGGCCTCCGTCTCCGGCGCCGCGCCGCGGGCGCGCAGCACGGCGTCCAGAACGCCGTTGACGAACTTCGGCGACGGGCTTCCCCCGTAGCGCTCGGCCAGCCGCACGGCCTCGTGGACGGCCACCTTCCCCGGCACGTCGGCGAGACAGAGGATCTCGGTCGCGCCCAGGCGCAGGACGCCCCGGTCCATGACCGACAGCCGATCCATGCGCCAGTTGTCCATGCAGCGGGCGATCGCTTCGTCGACCGCCCCCCGCCGCCGGGCGTACGCGTCGACCAGGCGTTCGAGGTAGGCGACGCGCGTCGGCGCGACGAGGCGGCCCCGGACCGTCTCCGCCAGCGCCCGGTCCAGCTCCAGGCCGCCGCCCTCCGACTCCCACCGGTAGTGGACCTGCAGGAACCAGGCGCGGGCGCGGGAGCGGTCCCGGCGCTGGCGCGCGTCCAGCGCGCCCGGCGGCGCTCGGCGCCCGGCGCGGGAACCCGTCCGCGCCGTCAAAGCGACTCGTAGAGCTCGATCAGGGACAGCGCGGCCTCGGCGAACTCGCCGCCCCGGTCGCCCTCGAGCGGGTCGGCCCGCTCGCTCGCCTGCTCGGCGTTTTCGGTCGTGAGCACGCCGAAGACGACGGGGATCCCCGTCTCGAGGGCCACCCGGCCCAGACCGTCGCTCGCGTGGGAGGCCACGTGGTCGAAGTGCGCCGTCTCGCCGCGGATCACGCAGCCGATGGCGACGATCGCCGCGTAGCGGCCCGACCGCGCCGCCTTGAGCGCCGCCTGCGGCAGGTCCCACGCGCCCGGCACGCGGAGCACGGCGATCCGGTCCTCCGGCACGCCCTCCTCGAGGAGCTTGCGGCGCGCGCCGTCGAGCAGCCGCTCGGTGAAGACGTTGTTGAAGCGCGCCACGAGCAGCGCGACGTCGACGTTTCGCTCGACGCCGGTCACGCGACCTCTCCCCCCTCCCCGGCGGCGTCGCCCAGCGGTTCGCGGCCCGCCACGCGGAGCGAGTAGCCGTCCAGGCCGACGATGCGGCGACGGCTGTTGGTCAGCAGGCGAATCGAGGTCAGGCCCAGGTCCAGCAGGATCTGCGCGCCGACGCCGTAGTCCCGCAGCGCCTGGCGTCGCGGGTCCTCTTCGGAGCGCGCGGGCCGGGGCGCGGCCGCGCGGGCGAGGCGCCGGACCAGCGCCTCGCCGCTTCCGGAGCGGCGGATGTAGACGATCACCCCTTCGCCCCGGGACCGGACGCGCTCCATGGCGGCGGCGAGCGGCGCGCCGCCCGGCTCGTCGAGCGCCTGGAAGGCGTCCGCGAGCGGGTCTTCGGCGTGCATGCGCACGAGCACGTCCTCCTTGCCCCGGACGTCGCCCAGGACCAGCGCCACGTGGACGCGGTCGTCGATGTCGCTGCGGTAGGCGACGGCTCGGAAGTCGCCGCGGGCGGTTCGGAGCGGCGCCTCCGCCACGCGCTCGACCAGGCGCTCGCGGGCGAGCCGGTAGGCGACGAGCTGTTCGACGGTGATGAACTCGAGGTCGTGCTCGCGGGCCATCGCCTCGAGCTCGCGGCGCCGGGCCATGGTGCCGTCCTCGCTCAGGATCTCGCAGAGCACGCCGACGGGCGCGCGGCCCGCGAGTCGGGCCAGGTCGACGGCCGCCTCGGTCTGTCCGACGCGGCGCAGCACGCCGCCCCGCCGGGCGCGCAGCGGGAAGACGTGACCCGGGCGCCTCAGGTCGTCCGGCGTCGACTCGGGGTCGGTGAGCACGCGGATCGTCGTCGCCCGATCCTGCGCCGAGATCCCCGTCGTCACCCCGAACCGGCGATGCGCGTCGACCGACACCGTGAAGGCGGTCCCGTGCGGATCGGTGTTCCGATTCGTCATCGGGGGCAGCTCGAGGGCGTCGGCCCGGGGCGCGGTCATCGACACGCAGATCAGCCCGCGCCCGCGCTTGGTCATGAAGTTGATCCGTTCGGGCGTGATCGTCTCCGCCGCGCCGATCAGGTCGCCCTCGTTCTCCCGGTCCTCGTCGTCGGCGACGATGACGAGGCGGCCCCGCGCGACGTCCGCGACGGCCTCGGGCACGGAGCTGAACGTCATCGCGCCGGCGCGCGACGCGCCTCGAGCGCGCGCTCGACGTAGCGGCCGATCAGGTCGCCCTCGACGTTGACGGCGTCGCCCGGCCGCGCCCGCGACAGGTTCGTGCGGTCCCAGGTGAGGGGCACGATCGCGACCTCGCACCGGCGGTCGGCGCCCAGGCGGTTGACGGTGAGGCTCACGCCGTTCAGCGCGATCGAGCCGTGCAGGGCCGTCAGGGCGAAGACGTCTTCGGGGAGGCGGAAGTCCATGAAGACGGCCCGGCCCGAGCGCCGCAGCTCGGCGAGCGTCCCCAAGCCGTCGACGTGGCCCTGCACCCAGTGTCCGTCCATGCGGTCGCCCACCCGGAGGGCCCGCTCGAGGTTGACCCGAGCGCCGACCTCGTAGCGGCCCGCGAGCGTGCGCGCGAGCGTCGAGGAGACGGCGTCCGCGAAGAACGTCCCGTCGCCCAGGGCCGAGACCGTGAGGCAGGCTCCGTCGACGGCGACCGACTGGCCCAGCGCGAGCTCGCGGGCGAACGGGGCCGCCACCTCGAGGCGACGGCCGCCGCCCGTCTCGTCGATCCGGCGCACCGCGCCGGCGGCCTCGACGATGCCGCTAAACACGCCCGCCCCCGTCCGCCGAGCGCGCGCGGTCCAGGACGATCAGCGCGTCGTCGCCCAGGGCGGTCGGGCGCGCGGCGGATCGCCAGCGCCCGAAGGACGGCGCGAACGGCGCGCTCGAGGCCCCGGCGGCGGAGCGCTTCAGCGGAAAGGCGGGCACGCCGCCGGCGCCCACGACGACCGGCGCCAGGAACAGATGGATCCGGTCCACGAGCCCTCCCTCGATCAGCGACGCCGCCACTCGCCCGCCCCCTTCGCACAGCACGCTGCCGACGCCGCGCCGGGCGAGCAGGACCAGGACGCGCTCGAGGTCCAGACCGCCCTCGCCGCGCTCGGCGACGGCGACGTCCGCCCGGGCGCCCAGGCGAGCGCGCGCGGCGGCGGCCCGACCCGCCGTCGTGACCACGATCGGGCGCCGGTCTCCGTCGTCCGGGCGGTCCAGCGCCCTGAGGCCCGCCGGCGCGCGACCCCGCCGGTCCAGCAGCACCGGCGTCGGCTGGCGGCGCGGGCGGACGTCGCCCAGGCGGACGGTCAGCGTCGGGTCGTCGGCCTCCCACGTGCGGCCGCCCACCAATATGGCGTCGAAGCCGGCGCGCAGCCGGTGCGCCTCGCGACGCGCCTCGCTCCCGGTCAGCCAGACCCGCCGCCCGCCCGGCGGCGCGATGCGGCCGTCGAGGCTCGCGGCGAGCTTGAGCGCCACCCAGGGCCGTCCCGGATCGGCGGCCGCGTGGTGGAACGCCGGGTTCTCCCGGACCCAGGCGCGCGCCTCGCCCACGGGGCCGTCCACGGCGACGCCGCGCGCGCGCAGCCAGTCGCCGCCGCCCCCGGACGCCTCTCCGGGGTCGGGCGCCCAGTAGACGACGCGCGCCACGCCCGCGTCCAGAAGCGCGGGCGCGCAGGGGGGCGTCTTGCCCGCGTGCGCGCACGGCTCGAGGCTGACGTACATCGTCGCGCCGCGCGCGTCGCCGGCCCGCTCGAGCGCCAGGATCTCGGCGTGCGGGCCCCCGAACTCCTCGTGGTGCGCCTCGGCGATCGCTTCTCCGTCGCGGGCCACGACGGCGCCGACCATCGGGTTGGGGTGGACGCGCCCCCAGCCGCGCCGACCGAGCGCGACGGCGCGCTCGAGGAAGCGGCGGTCGCGCGCGCTCAACCGGCTCGCGGGCGGGTCGACGGGGGACCGACTCAAAGGACGATCCGAAAGGCGGTCGCCGCGAACCAGCTGCGACGCGTCGGATCGAAGCCGCCGCTCGACTCCTCGAACGGATCGGCGGCCCCCTCGGCGAGACCGACCTCGAGCGAGATCCGCGAGACGAACGCGTTGAACCACCCGCCGACGAAGTAGAGGACCCGCTCGCTGGACAGCCGTCCGGTCACGGCGCCCGGATCGCCCGCTCCGCGCGGCACGGACACCTCGGCGTCGCCCCGGTGGCGATCCCAGCCGACGCCGCCCATGAGGCCCAGCACGAACCAGTTCTTGCCCAGCACGGCGCGCAGCGAGGAGACCTCGAGGTCGGTCGTCGCGCGTCCCTCTTCGCCGTCGCCCAGAGCGATCCGGCCGTGCCAGCGGCGCGCGGCGGAGATCGAGATCCCGGGCAGCGTGAACGACTCGCGCAGGATGCCCAGGCGCGCGCCGACGCCCGCCCCGGACGACCGGCCGGAGGCGAAGCCCGCGCTCGTCGGCAGGCGGACGAGCGAGTAGGAGCCGAACAGATCGAGCGAGAACAGGCCGCCGAAGCCCGGCGAGGGCTGAAAGCCGTTGAGCACTCCGGCGACGGCCGTCGCGCGCAGGCCGAAGAGCGAGAGCGCGCGCTGGTCGCCTCGCGTCCGCCCCTCGGCCGGCGCGAGGTCGGGCACGCCGACGCGGGCGCCCAGCGCCGTGACCGACAGGCCGACCCGAGGCATCGCGCCCAGGCGTCGGCCCAGCGTGCTCGAGGTGCCCGCGAGGTCGCTCCCCAGCGCGGAGGCCAGGCCGACGCCGCGCTGAACGGCCAGCGCGGCCAGCGTCGTCGTCCGGCACGCGGCGCCCAAGTCCGAGCGCCCGCCCAGACACCGTCGGGACAGGTCCTGGACGCCTTCGACGCGACTGCGATGCAGGCCGAGGAACTGCCCCGCCGCCTTGGGCGCGGTCGCCCCCGCCTGCAGCGCCGCCAGGGCGCAGAGCGCGACGAGAAGGGGCGGCGCCCGCCGCCCGGCCGCCGCCCGCACGGCCTTCAGGACGCGCCGACCAGGTCGACGCCCGAGCCTTCGACGACTTCGCCCATGCGCCAGGCCTCGGCGCCCAGCGCGGCGAGCACTCGGCGCTCCCGCTCGGGCGCGACGACGAGAATCATCCCGACGCCCATGTTGAAGACGCGGAACATCTCGGACCGGGCGACGCCGCCGCCGCGGGCGAGCTGGACGAAGACGTTCGGCGGACGCCAGGTCCGGACGTCGACGCGGGCGCCCAGTCCGGGGGGCAGCGACCGGCTCAGGTTGCCCTCGATGCCGCCGCCCGTCACGTGGGCCATCGCGCGGACGCGATCGCGCTCGAGCAGGGGCGCGAGCGCGCTCAGATAGGACCGGTGCACCCGCAGCAGGACGTCGGCCGCGGAAGCGCTCTCGCCCGGAAAGCGGTCGTCCGGGGAGAGGCCCATGCGCTCGAACGCGATCTTCCGGGCGAGGGTGTAGCCGTTGGTGTGGAGGCCGGAGGAGGCGAGGCCGATCAGCGCGTCGCCGGCGCGCGCGCGCGAAGCGTCCAGGACGCGGCGACGCGCGACGACGCCCACGACGAAGCCCGCCAGGTCGTATTCGCCCTCGCCGTAGAACTCCGGCATGTCGGCCGTCTCGCCGCCCAGCAGGACGCAGCCGTTCTCCCGGCACGCCTTCGCGACGCCGCCCACGACGGCGGGCACGACGTCGCGGGTCGCCCGGCCGCGGGCCAGGTAGTCCAGGAAGAAGAGCGGACGGGCCCCCTGGACGAGCACGTCGTTGACGCAGTGGTTGACCAGGTCCTGGCCCACGGTGTCGTGCCGGCCGGCGGCGAAGGCCACCATGAGCTTGGTTCCCACGCCGTCGGCGCTCGAGACCAGGACGGGCCGCTCGACGTCGTCCGGCACCGCGTAGAGCCCGCCGAACGCGCCCAGCCCGGAGAGCGTCCGCTCGTCGGCGGTGCCGTCCACGAGCGCCGCGAGCCCCTCCTTCGCGCGCCGGGCGGCGTCCAGGTCGACGCCGGCGTCCCGGTAGGTCAACCGCTCGCTCACGGCGCGCCCTCGAGGGCGGGAGACGGACGCGGCGTCCCGACCGCGCGCGCCGTCCGCCCGGCGAGCGCGCCCATGCGGTCCTCGACGCCGCCGCCGTCCAGGTCGCGGAAGCCGTCGACCGAGAAGGCCTCGACGGCGTAGGAGCCCATCACGGCGCCGTAGCCGAGCGCGCGGTCCCAGCACTCCGCCCGACCGGGGTCCGTTCGGTCCAGGTGGCCCAGCAGCCCTCCGGCGAAGGCGTCGCCCGCCCCGGTGGGATCGACCAGGCGGGCGGGCGCGGCGGCGGCGCTCGAGAGGCTCCGGTCGGCGGCGAAGAGAACGGCGCCCCGAGCGCCCCGCTTGACCACGACGACGTCGGGTCCGCGGGCGCGGATCGCGGCGGCGGCGCGCTCGAGGTCGTCCTCGCGGGCCAGCTGCCTGGCCTCCTCCTCGTTGACCAGGAGCGCGTCCACGCGGGCCAGCACGGCGTCCAGCTCCCGGGGCGAGCGCTCGATCCAGTAGTTCATGGTGTCGGCGGCGACCAGGGCCGGCGAGCGCACCTGGCGGAGCACGTCGAGCTGCAGCGCGGGATCGATGTTGCCGAGGAACACGATCCGGGAGTCCCGGTGCGCGTCCGGCACGCGGGGGCGGAAGTCGGCGAACACGCCCAGGCGGGTCTCGGTGGTCTCGCGCTCGCGGAAGTCGCCGCTGTAGCGTCCGGCCCAGAAGAAGCTCTCGCCCGCCGCGCGGGCCAGGCCGGAGAAGTCCGCGCCCCGCCGGCGAATGAACTCGAGTTCGGCGACGGGGTAGTCGTCGCCCGCGACGGCGACGACGCGCACGTCCGTCAGCAGCGACGCGGCGGCGGAGAAGAACACGGCCGAGCCGCCGACGACGCCGTCCGCATGGCCGGCGGGCGTCGTCACCGCGTCGAGCGCCACGCTGCCGACGACCAGCACCGACACGGCTACGCCTCCCGAGCCAGCGCCCGGGGCGCGTCGATCCCCAGCGCGGCGAGCGCGTTGCGGAGCACGATGCGGGCGGCGTCCGCCAGGCCCAGGCGCGCCGCTCGCGCGGCCGCGTCGGCGGTCAGCGCCCTCAGCTCGGGCGAGCGGGTCGGGTGGCCCGACTGGTACCACGAATTGACCAGGCCGGCGGTCTTCTCCGCGTAGTCGCACACGAGGTGCGGCGCGCGCGTCCGGGCGGCGCGCCGAACGACTTCGGGAAACTCGACCAGCTGGCGGGCGAGCTCGAGCTCGAGCGGAGCGACGAGCGGCGACCAGTCGCCGACCGCCGCGCCGGCGCCGCGCCCCGGTCCCGCTTCGGCGCGCCCGCGCTCGAGCAGTCGGCACAGCCGCGCGTGCGCGTACATCGCCTTGTAGACGGGGTTCTTGTCCGACTCGTCGAGCGCGAGGTCCAGGTCGAAGGTCAGGTGGGCCTCGGCGCGCCGCATCAGGAAAAAATAGCGCACCACGGCGGCGGCGTGCTCGCCCCCGACCCGGGTCGTCAGCTCGGCCAGCGTCGTGTACGAGCCGGCCCGCTTCGAGAAGCGCGCCTCCTCGCCGCCCTGGACGACGGTGACCATCTGGTGCAGCACGTACTCGGGGTAGCCCGCCGGGCGTCCCAGCGCCCCGAGCCCGGCGCGAACCCGGTCCACCGTGCCGTGGTGGTCGGCGCCCTGCACGTTGACGACGCGGCGGTATCCCCGCTCCCACTTCCCCATGTGGTAGGCGACGTCCGGCACGAAGTACGTGTGCGACCCGTCGCGCTTGACCATGACCCGGTCCTTCTGGTCGCCGAACCGGGACGTGGCGAGCCACGTCGCGCCGTCCCTTTCGTAGGTGAAGCCGGCGTCGCTCAGCGCCGCGACGGTGCGCTCGACGCGCCCCTCCTCGTAGAGCCGGGTCTCGGGATAGCACTCGTCGAAGCGCACGCCGAAGCGGGCCAGGTCGCGCTCCTGGCCGGCGCGCAGGACGCCGACGGCGAACTCGCGGATCTCGTCCAGCGCCGCGTCGCCGTCGTCCGTCCCGTACCGGTCCCCGACGGCGTCGAGCAGCGCGCGCGCGACGTCGTTCACGTAGTCGCCCAGGTACCCGCCGGCCGGCACGGCGGCGTCCAGGCCCAGGAGCCGCCGGTACCGCGCGCGCACGCTCTCGGCCAGGCGGACGACCTGCGCGCCCGCGTCGTTGAAGTAGAACTCGCGGTGCACCTTCCAGCCCGTCCACTCGAGCAGGTTGGCGATCGCGTCGCCCAGGGCGGCCTGGCGGCCGTGGCCCAGGTGGAGGGGCCCGGTCGGGTTGGCCGACACGAACTCGACCATGACGCGGCGGCCCCCGCCCCGCTCGGAGCGGCCGTAGCGGGCGTCCGCCCGGAGGATCGCGGCGAGCGCGTCGCCCCGCGCGTCGCCGCGCAGGTGGAAGTTGAGGAAGCCCGGACCGGCGACTTCGACGCGCTCGACGCCGGCGACGCCGTCCAGTCGACGGGCGATCTCGGCGGCGACGGCGCGCGGCGGGCGACCCAGGCGGCCGGCCAGGGCCAGGGCCGCGTTCGAGGCCAGGTCGCCCCGACCCGACTCGCGCGGTCGCTCGACCCGCACGTCGGCGTCGGCGACGCCCAGGTCGGCCGCCGCCTGCGCGAGAGCCTCCCGGATGGCCTCGGCGGGAGCGGGAATCAGTCGCCTCCGCCGCCGGCGGCGGCCGCCCCGTCTCCGCCCGCCTTCGCCTTCGCCTCGCCCTTGGCCTTCGCGGTCCCGGCGGCCGCCTCGGCGGCGCCCCCGGACGCGGCGTCGCCCTTCGCCGCGGCGGCGCCGGCGGCGCCGGCGCCGGACTCCTCCTTCGCCCGCTTGCGGTAGTCCTCGCCCCGATGGTCGGTGATGTAGAAGCCGTCGCCCTTGAAGAGCAGGCCGGCGCCGGCGGAGATCAGCCGCACGGCCTTGCCCCCGCACAGGGGGCAGGTCGCCTCCGCGGCGTCGCTCATCTTCTGAAAGACCTCGAATTCGTGACCGCATTCGCTGCAACGGTAGTCGTATGTCGGCACTTCGGCTCCCGTCCGTCGAATCCGCGCCCCGCCCCTCCGCGCTCCCCGCGCCGTCTATGATAACACGCGGCGGCGGCGATCACGCCGGGCCGCGGAAGGTCCCCCAGACGTCGCGCAGCGCGTCGCTGATCTCGCCCAGCGTCGCCTCGGAGCGCACGGCCGAGATCAGCGCGGGCAGCAGGTTCTCCTCGGTCCGGGCCACCTGGCGGACCCGCTCGAGGCGACGCCGGACGCGCGCGCCGTCCCGAGCGGCCTTCAGCGCGCCCAGCGCCTCGACCTGCGCGGCCTCGAGGCTCGAGAAGTCGGGTCCGGGAGGCGGGGCGACGGCCTCGCCGCGGCGGTGTCGATTCACGCCCACGACGATCCGCTCGCCCGCCTCGACCTCGAGCTGGTGGCGGTACGCGGCGCGGTGGATCTCGTCGCGCATGTGGTCGACGGCCATCGCCGCGCCGCCCAGCTCGTCGATCCGGTCCAGCGCGCGGCGCGCGTCGGCTTCCACGCGGTCCGTCAGGCGCTCGACCAGGAAGGACCCGCCCAGCGGATCGACCCACTCGGCGACGCCCGACTCCTCGGCCAGGATCTGCTGGGTCCTGAGCGCGAGCGCGGTGGCTTCCCGCGACGGCAGCGCCAGCGCCTCGTCGAAGCCGTTGGCGTGCAGCGACTGCGTGCCTCCGAGCACGGCGGCCAGCGCCTGCACGGTCACCCGGACCACGTTGTTGAGCGGCTGCTGCGCCGTCAGCGTCGAGCCGCCGGTCTGCGCGTGGAACCGAAGGCGGCACGACCGGTCCGAGGCGCCGAAGCGCTCGCGCATGACGCGGGCCCAGAGCCGACGCGCGGCGCGGAACTTCGCCACCTCCTCGAGCAGGTCGTTGTGGGCGGCGAAGAAGAAGGAGATCCGGGGCGCGAAGTCCTCGAGCTCGGCGCCGCGCGCCAGCGCCCGGCGCACGTACTCGAGCCCGTTGGCGACGGCGAAGGCCACTTCCTGGGCCGCGGTCGAGCCCGCCTCGCGGATGTGGTAGCCCGAGACGGAGATCGCGTTCCAGCTCGGCAGCTCCCGCGCGCAGAAGGCCATCAGGTCGCTCACCAGGCGCAGCGACGGCTCGACGGGATAGATGTAGGTCCCGCGCGCGACGTACTCCTTGAGCACGTCGTTCTGCACGGTGCCGCGCACTCGATGGCGAGGCACGCCCGTCTCGTCGGCGACCGCGACGTACAGGGCCAGAAGGATCGGGGCCGTCGCGTTGATGGTCATCGAGCACGACACCGCCCCCAGGTCGATGCCGGCGAACAGCGCGCGCATGTCGCCGATCGAGTCGATCGCCACGCCGACCCGCCCGACCTCGCCGGCCGCCCTCGCCGAATCGGAGTCCAGCCCCATCTGGGTGGGGAGGTCGAAGGCGACCGAGAGCCCCGCGGCGCCGGCGTCCAGGAGGTACCGATACCGCTCGTTCGTCTCGCGCGCGGTCCCGAAGCCGGCGTACTGCCGCATCGTCCAGCGGCGCCCGCGGTACATCGTGGGATGGACGCCCCGGGCGAAGGGGTACGCCCCGGGCGCCCCCAGATCGCGCTCGACGCGAAACCCGTCGGGCAGCCGATCGAACGACCCCTCCCCGCGATCCTCCGTCCGATCCTCGCTCACTCGGACTCCAGGGGCTCGAACTCGACGAGCGTCTGGCCCTTCGCGACGGCGTCGCCCGGCGCGACGAGAACCCGGGTCACGCGGGCGGCGGCGGCGGCCGAGAGCCGGTTCTCCATCTTCATCGCCTCGACGGCGAGCAGCGCGTCGCCGGGCGCGACGACGGCGCCCGGGCGCGCGGCGACCGACACGACCAGACCGGGCATCGGGGCGACGAGCGGCGCGACGCCCATGGACCCGCGGTCGGCTCCGGCGAGGTCGCGCGCCCTCGCCTCGAGCGGATCCAGCACGCGCACGGCGATCGGCCGCCCGGCCGCGTCGACGCTCCACCGTCCCCGCCCCGCGGGCGTCGCATGCAGGGTGTGCGGGACGTCGTCCAGGAGCAGCGAGAGCCGACTCCCCTCTTCGGAGCGGGCGAGCGAGACGCGGCGGGGCTCGCCGTCCAGGATCACGATCCCGTCGTCCCGCACGACGGCCTCGCAGCGTTCGCCGCCGAACTCGACGACGTAGGAGACGGCGCCGGCGGCGCCGTTCCCGCTCGCGCTCCTCATCGGTCCCAGGACCGCCCGGCGTCCCAGGGTCCGGGCCCGGCCGCCGCCGGGCGCCGGACGCGCGGCGCCGTCGCCGAGCGCCGCCGTTCGCGCTCGAGCAGCGCGGCGGCCGCGGCGATCGCCGAGCGCTCGTCCGCGTCCAGGGCGCGGTCGAAGAGCTCCGGGCGTTCGTCCAGATACCCGGTCGTCAGGTCGCCGGAGCGGAAGTCGGCCTCGCGCACGATGCGTCGGAGCAGCGGAGCGCAGGTCTCGACGCCGACGATCCGGAACTCGCCGAGCGCCCGGTCCATGCGCGCGAGCGCGGTCGCCCGATCGGGTCCGTGGACGATCAGCTTGCCCAGCAACGGATCGTAGTGGAGGCCGACGACCGATCCGCGGGCGACGCCGCCGTCCCAGCGCACGCCCGGCCCCCCGGGCAGCTCGAGCTCGCCGACGACGCCCGTCGTCGGCAGGAACCCGTCGAAGGGCGACTCGCTCGTGATCCGACATTCGACGGCGTGCCCCTCGAGCGGGATCTCGTCCTGGCGGAGCGGCAGGGGCTCGCCCGCCGCGACGAGGAACTGCCACTGCACGAGGTCGACGCCCGTGATCATCTCGGTGACCGGGTGCTCGACCTGGATCCGCGTGTTCATCTCGAGGAAGTGGAACTCGCCGTCCTGCACGAGGAACTCGATGGTGCCCGCCCCGACGTACCCGACGGCCCGGGCCGCGCGCACGGCGGAGCGGCCCATGCGCCGCCGCTCGGCCGGAGTCAGCAGCGGCGAGGGCGCCTCCTCGATCAGCTTCTGGTGGCGGCGCTGGACGGAGCATTCGCGCTCGTGCAGGTGCACGACGGCGCCCATGCGGTCCCCGAACAGCTGGAACTCGACGTGGCGCGGGCGCTCGAGGAAGCGCTCGACGTACATGCTCCCGTCGCCGAAGGCGGCCTCGGCCTCTCGCGCGGCGGCCAGAAAGGCGTCCTCCACCTCCTCGGGGCCCCGCACCACGCGCATGCCCTTGCCCCCGCCGCCCGCCGCCGCCTTGAGCGCCGCGGGGAACCCGACGTCCCGGGCGGCCGCCTCGGCCTCCCCGGCGGACGCGAGCGGACGGGTCGTCCCGGGCACGACCGGCACGCCCGCTTCGATCATGCGCGCGCGGGCCTCGGTCTTGTCGCCCATCGCGCGCAGCGTCTCCGGCCTGGGGCCCACGAAGACGAGTCCCGCGGCCTCGACCGCCTCGGCGAACTCGGCGCGCTCCGACAGGAATCCGTATCCGGGATGCACGGCGTCGGCGCCGGAGCGAAGCGCGGCTTCGATCAGCGCGTCGGCGTCCAGATAGCTGGCTCGCGCGGGCGCGGGACCGATCTCGCGCGCCTCGTCGGCCAGCGCGACGTGGGGCGACGTGCGGTCGGCCTCCGAGTGCACGGCGATCGAGCGGATCCCGAGCTCGCGCGCCGCGCGGATCGTCCGCACGGCGATTTCGCCCCGGTTGGCGACGAGCACGGACTCGATCACGGGCGCGGATCCCGCGCCCGAGGAAGCGGCTCGGCGGGGGACCGGGCCCGCGCCCGACCCCCCGCGTTCGGCCTACTCGACGACGCCGCCGACGGTCGTTCGCGCACCGTCCCTCCAGATCTCGAACTCGAGCTCCTCGCCCTCGAGGTAGGAGTCGAGGACGCGCGCGAGCTCGCGGCCGTCGTCCACCGCGCGCCCGTCGACGGCGACCACGACGTCGCCCGGAGCCAGCCCCAGGGACGAATCGTCCTCGACGTCGGCGATCAAGACGCCGGCGTCGACGCCGAAGTAGGCGCCGAGACCGGGGTTGAGCTCGACGAGCTCGAGTCCGTGCGCGCGGGCCCCGCCGATCGCGCGCGCCGCGCCCCGAAACGCCCAGGCCAGATCGGACGCGCCCGGCGCGATCACGACGTCCGGGCCGCGGGCGTCGCGGCCGCTGCGGCTGCGGCGCGGCCACCGATGCGCGTCGTCCCAGTGCACGTCGTCCCAGCGCGCGTCGCGCAGGCGCTCGCCCACCTCGCGCATCCGTTCCCTGAGGTTCTCGACCGTCTCCCAGCGCCCCATCTCCTCGGGCGTCACCGCGAGGACGAGGGTCTCCCCGTCCCTCTCGACGACGATCTCGACCTCTTCGCCCTCCTCGACCGTCCACGCGAGCGCCGACAGCCGCTGACCGGGCAGGGAGACGTCCGCGTCCAGCTCGGCCTCGAAGTCCAGCTCGTCGCTCAGGCGGTGGCCGTCCAGGGACACGATCACGTCGCCCTCGCGAACTCCGGCCTCGTCGGCCGGACCGCCGGAGAGCACGCTCGCGACCCGGACGCCGTCCAGTTCGGCGTCCGCCTTCATGTCGAGCGAAACGCCCAGCATCGGGCGGTCGCCCCAGACCGTCCACGGCCCTCCCAAGCGCATGCGGTCGACGCGGCGCTCACGCTCCGCACGCTCGCGCTCGACCCGCTCCCGCTCCTGCAGCGCGTCGACCGGCGCCGGCGCCGCCGCGAGGGCCGCCGCCGCCGCCAGGACGAACGCCCGAGCGCCCGTCGGCGCGCCCCTCGCGATCCACCCGTTCCCCATCCCCATCCGACTCGCCTCCCGCGTTCGTCCGCGGTCCTCCGGGCGCCCGAGCGGCGGCCGGCAGGACGGCCCTTGGGACGCGCCGAGGCGGGCGGGCGGTTGCACCGGCCGGGGACGAAGGTCGACCGTCGGCGAGGCGCTCACAGCGGAACGTTGCCGTGCTTCCTGCGCGGGTTCTCGTCCCGCTTCGAGGCGAGCATGTCGAGGGCGTTGATCAGGCGGGGCCGGGTGTCCCGGGGGTCCACGACGTCGTCCAGGTATCCCCGCGCGGCGGCCACGTAGGGGTGGGCGAAGCGCTCCCGGTACTCGGCCATGCGGGCCTCGGTCAGGGCGTCGGGGTCGTCGGACTCGGCGATCTCCTTGCGGTGCAGGATCTCGACGGCGCCCTTGGGTCCCATCACGGCGATCTCGGCGGCCGGCCACGCGAGGTTCACGTCGCCGCGAACGTGCTTCGAGTTCATGACGTCGTAGGCGCCGCCGTAGGCCTTGCGGAGGATGACGGTGACCTTGGGCACGGTCGCTTCGCAGAAGGCGTAGAGCAGCTTCGCCCCGTGCCGGATGATGCCGCCGTGCTCCTGGGCGACGCCCGGCAGGAACCCCGGCACGTCCTCGAGGACGACGAGCGGGATGTTGAAGGCGTCGCAGAAGCGCACGAAGCGGGCGCCCTTGATCGACGAGTCGATGTCCAGCACGCCCGCCAGAACCGCCGGCTGGTTGGCCACGACGCCCACCGAGCGCCCGCCCAGATGCGCGAAGCCGGTCACCAGGTTGGCGGCGAAGTCGGCGTGCACCTCGTGGAAGCTCTCGCCGTCGACCACCTCGCCGATCACGTCCTTGACGTCGTAGGGGCGGTCGCTGCGGTCCGGGACGATCTCGAGAAGCCGCTCGCTTCTGCGGGAGTGGGGATCTGCATCGTCGCCCGCGGGCGGCGCTTCGGCGTTGTTGCCGGGGACGTAGCGAAAGAGCTCCCGCACGGCGGCCAGCGCCTCGGCCTCGGTGTCGTGGACGAAGTGCGCGACGCCGGAGGTCCGCGCGTGGACGTCGGCGCCGCCGAGGGCCTCCATGTCGACGTCCTCCTGCGTGACGGCCCTCACGACGTCGGGGCCGGTCACGAACATGTAGCTCACGCCCCGGACCATGTGGACGAAGTCGGTGATCGCGGGCGAGTAGACGGCGCCGCCCGCGCAGGGGCCCAGGACGACGCTGATCTGCGGGACGACGCCGGAGGAGAGCGTGTTGCGCAGGAAGATGTCGGCGTACCCGCCCAGGGCCGCGACGCCCTCCTGGATGCGGGCGCCGCCGGAGTCGTTGAGGCCGATCACCGGGGCCCCGTTCTTGAGCGCGAGCTCCTGGATCTTGACGATCTTCCGGGCGTGGGCTTCGCCCAGGGACCCCCCGAACACGGTGAAGTCCTGGGAGAAGACGTACGCGAGGCGGCCGCGGATCGTCCCGTAGCCGGTCTGCACGCCGTCGCCCAGAACCCTGCGGGAGTCCATCCCGAACTCGCTGGAGCCGTGGGTGACGAAACGGTCCATCTCCACGAACGACCCCTCGTCCAAGAGCAGGTCGAGCCTCTCGCGAGACGTCGACTTGCCGCGCTCGCGCTGGGCGCGGCGCCGCGCTTCGCCGCCGCCGGCCGCGCTGCGCCGCGCCATCTCCTCGAGGCGCCGCAGCGCTTCGTTCGTCGTCATCCGACGGGCGACGTCCGGCCGACGACCGAGCCGGAGTCGGGCGACGGCGGACCGGGCAGGCGAAACGCGGGCGGGTGCAGCCTTCCGCCGCGAATCCGCACGGGGTAGAACTCCCGGGTCGCCCGACCGTCGCGGAACCGATACGTGCCGGTGAGGCCCTCGAATCGGCCCAGTCGCTCGAGCGAGACGGCCGGGTCCGCCGCCCCCCCGCCCCCGCGATCCGACGCGAGCGCCCACAGCGCCATCTCGAAGAGGTCGAAGCCGACGGCCGGCACGGCGTCCACCAGGGAGCGACGGTACTCGGCTTCGTACGCCTCGACGAAGGCGGAGGGGACTTCGCGAGCGACGCCCGGCGGGCGGGCGCTGATCGCCAGCACGCCGTCGGTGTGGCGCGACGCGACTTCGCGAAGCACGGCGTCGGCGGTCCAGGCCGCCGTGCCGGCGATCTGGATCCCGGCGCTGTCCAGGCCGAAGAACTCGATCTGCGGCGCGAGAAGCTCGACGTCGCGCGCGGGCGCGGCCACGACGAGCGCCGCCGGCGCGAGCGCCTCGGCCCGCATCAGCGGCTCCTCGAAGGTCGTCGTCCCCACCGCGTAGGGCACGCGCTCGAGCACGACGCCGCCCAGAGCCGCGAAGGCCTCCGCGAACGCCTCGGCCTCGATCGTCTCCGCGGGACTGACCGGATGCACGACCACCGCGTCGGCGAGTCCTTCGTCGCTCAGCAACTCCGCGAGCGCGCGTCCGGCGGCGGGATCGCCCGCGCCCAGGCTGTACGTGCGGCGGCGTCCGGCGGGAACCGCCCGGGCCGTCGGCGAAAGGAAGGTGACGTGGTCCGGCGCGGCCGCGGCCGCCGCGCGGACGTTGTCCGCCGAGAGCGGCCCGAGGATCGCCGCGGCGCCGCGAGAGACGACGCTGGCCGTCCCCTGGATGCTGCCCGAGGCCGTGCCCCGGTTGTCCTCGACGAGCAGCTCGACCTGGACGCCGACGCTCTCCGCCAGCCTCGCGCCCAGGCGCACGCCCTCCAGAAACCCGTTCGCGTACGCGCGGTTCGACGGCGAACCGGAAACGGGGAGGACCAGCCCGAGGATCGCGTTGGCCGGCGCCGGCGCGCGCAGAACTCCGTCCAGCAGGCCGCCGGACGCCGCGGAGTCCGGGCGCCGCGACTCCTCGACCGCGGCGGCGGCGCGGTCGTCCGCCGCCGCGTCGTCTGCGGCCCGGTCGGGCTGGAGCGTCGGCGGACGCTGGACGGCCGGCGCCGCGGGCGCGGACGCGCACGCCGCGACGGCTCCGATCCAGAGCAGGCCGACGCCGAGCGCCATGGGCGACCCTCGCCTCGCGGGTTGCGGTTCCCCGAGCCGCCGATTCACACGAGAGCGGCCCGCCGACGCGCGGCGTCGGGTCGCCGCGCCCCAACCGCCCAACGCTCCGGCAGCGACTTGGGCGCCTCGGGAAGGCGGCGCTTCGGGCAGGCTCGAGGTCCCCCTCGGCCCGGCCTCATCCGTCCTCGGGCTCCGACTCTCCCTCCCCTTCCGCAGCGTCGTCGTCGGGGCCGGACTCCGACTCCGCGGGCGCGTCGTCCTCGGCCGAGGCGCCGCCGTCCTCGGCTTCGCCGACGGACTCGTCCTCCGGCTGGCGCTCGGGCTCGTCGTTCGACTCGTTCTCCGGCGCGGCGCCCTCCTCCGAATCCCGGGGACTCGCCAGGACTTCCACGACGATGCGCCGATCGGACGCGTCCGTGGCCAGGACCCGCACGCGGACGGCGTCGCCGGAGCCGTAGCGGTCCTGGATGCGGCCTTCGGACGTTCCCGCGTGCACGCTCGGCACGAACCCCTCGACGCCCTCGCCCAAGTCCACGACGACGCCCCGGTCCCGAACCCGAACGACGCGCGCGTCCTGCTCGTGGCCCTTCGGGAACTGGAGCAGCAGGCTGGGCCACGGATCGTCGTACAGCTGCTTGATCCCCAGGGCGATGCGCTTGTTGTCGCTGTCGACGTCCAGAATCGCGACGTCGACCTCCTCGCCCCTCTGCACGACCTCCGACGGGTGCTCGACCCTGCGCGTCCAGCTCATGTCCGAGACGTGCACGAGACCGTCGATGCCGGGCTCGATCTCCACGAAGGCGCCGAAGGTCGTGAGGTTGCGCACCCGGCCGGAGATCTTGGTTCCCGGCGGGTACTTGACCGGCAGGGCGAGCCACGGATCCTCGCCGGTCTGCTTCATGCCCAGGGAGACCTTCTCGCCCTCGGGATCGACCCTCAGCACCACGACTTCGATCTCGTCGCCGATGGAGACCAGCTTCGAGGGATGGCGCACGTTGCGGGTCCAGGCCATCTCCGAGATGTGGACCAGGCCCTCGACGCCCTTCTGCAACTCGACGAAGGCCCCGTAGTTCGTGATCGAGACGACCTTGCCGCGCACCCGGGAGCCCAGGGGGTAGCGCTCCTCGATGTCCATCCAGGGATACGGGCTGAGCTGCTTGAGGCCCAGGGAGATGCGATCCCGGTCCCAATCGACGTCCAGCACCTTGACGTCCAGCCTCTCGCCGATGGAGACGACGGAGGAGGGGTGGCCGACCCGACCCCAGGACATGTCGGTGATGTGCAGCAGTCCGTCCAGACCGCCCAGATCGATGAAGGCCCCGAAGTCGGTGACGTTCTTGACGACGCCCTCGCGGACCTGTCCGGCGAGCAGCTCCTTGACCAGGATCGCGCGCTTCCCCTTGCGCTCCTCCTCGAGGAGGATCCGACGGGACACGACGATGTTCCGCCGCCGCTTGTTGAGCTTGATGATCTTGACGTCGTAGGTCTCGCCGATCAGTTCCTCGATGTCGGGGACCCGCCGCAACGCGATCTGGGAGCCCGGAAGGAAGGCGTCGACCCCCATGATGTCGACGGTCACGCCGCCCTTGATCTTGCGGGTCAGCATCCCCTTGACCGGCCGGTCGCCGTCGTAGGCTTCCCGGATCAGCTCCCAGACGCGGAGGAAGTCGGCCTTCTTCTTGGACAGGACGACGACGCCGTCGTCGTCCTCGAGGCGCTCGAGCAGGACTTCGACCTCTTGGCCGGGCTCGATCGCGTCGGGATCCCGGAACTCGTCGAGAGAGACCGCGCCTTCGCTCTTGAAGCCGAACTCGAGGACGACCGCGGACTCGGTGATCCGCAGCACGCTCGCCCGCACGACCTGCCCCTCGCGAACGTCGCCGCCGGCCGACCGGTGCTCGGCCAGCAGGGCCTCGAAGTCGTCGCGCGAAACGTCGAGGACGTCTTCGCCGAACGGATCGTGGAAGAGCTCCGGCGAGATTTCGTCGGCCGCCGGGGAGGTCGTCGAGCCGGGTTCGGAAGGAGGGCGGTCGGGCTGCTCCGGGGTTGCCGGAAGGTCTTGAATGTCGGTCATGGGTGCACTTCGCCAGCGAAACGCGGCTGGCGCTCCGGTGATCTCGTTCCGGTCCGGCGACGACGGGTCCTACGGGAGACCGGTTTGAATGGATTCGTTCGCGTCGTCGATTCTCCGGCCGTCCCGTGCCACGGCCGCACCGCCCGACGTCGGCGGGTCCGCCCGAAATTCGCGCGCTTGCGCTCCGCCGCGCCTGCGGCGGAGCGCCGAACGGACATCGAGCGTAGTCGGGAAAGCTAGCGCAATCGGGACCGCGCCGGGAGTCGCACGGGTCGAACGCGGGACTCGCGGGGGCGGGGGCGTCGGCGTCCCCATCGCGGAGCCTCGAGGTTCGGGAGGCCCGTCCCGCGCCCCGGCGTGGACGCCCGCCGGAGTCAGTAATCTGACGACCGTCCAGTAATCTGACGGCGATCCCCCCCCCCCCCCCCCCCCCCCCCCCGAAAGTGAATGCGATTGCATTGCTTATGATCCATTAAGCGCTTTGGGCACGGTTTTTGCTGGGCGTACGCACGTCATCTACGTGTGCTGCATCCCGATCAACCGGTGCCGGAGGGCGAGATCGATGAAGGGAACGAAGAGGAACTTTCTGACCGGGGGGCTGGCGTCGCTGTCGATGCTCGTCGCGGCCTGTGGCGAGGACGTCGCGCCTCCCCCGCCCACCGGCTCCGTCGCCGGTCAGGTCTCCATCGAGGGCCAGGGCGCCGACGGCGTCTCCGTCGCCCTCTCGAGCGGCGCGACCACCGCCACCGCCGGCGGCGGCTCCTACCGCTTCGACGACCTCGAGCCCGGCAGCTACACCGTCTCGATCTCCGGCTTCCCCACCGAGGCCAGCTTCGACGCCACCTCGATGCCCGTCACCGTCGGCGAGACCGGAGGAACGGCCACCGTCGACTTCTCCGGCTCCTACATCCGCACGGCCAGCGTCCGGGGAACCGTCACCGTCGAAGGCGACGGGCTGAGTGGCGTCACCGTGCGCCTCTCCGGCATGTCCGAGGCCGAGGCCACGACCGACGCCAGCGGCCAGTACGGCTTCACGGGGCTGCGTGCGGGTCGCTATTCGGTCGAGATCTCCGGCTTCGACGCCGACGAAGTCGGCTTTCCGAACACCTCGGGCTCCGCTGATCTCGGCGTCGGCGACACCGAGGTCGTCAGCTTCGACGGCACGTACCTCCGCACCGCAGGCATCCGCGGCCAGGTCAGCGTCGAGGGCTCCGGTCTCGCAGGCGTCACCGTCAGCCTCTCCGGCGAGGGCGACGACCGCACGACCACCACCGACGCCGGCGGCCAGTACGCCTTCGCGAAGCTGCGCGCAGGCGACTACTCCGTCGCCGTCTCCGGCTACGACGTGGACGCCATCGGCTTCGACGCCACCTCTCAGTCCGTCACCGTCGCCTTGGGCGAGACCGCCAACGTTCGCTTCGACGGCGCGTACTTGCGCACCAGCGGCGTCGTCGGCCAGGTCAGCGTCGCCGGCATGGGGATCAGCGGCGTCGCCGTCACGCTCGCGTCCGCCGACATGGACTCGATGACCGACACCACCGACGCCAGCGGCTTCTACTCCTTCTCCGCGCTGGCCGCCGGCGACTACACCGTCTCGATCACGGTCGCCAGCGCAGCCTACGTCTTCTCCACGACCAGCATGGACGTCACGCTCGCCGACGACGAGTCCGCCACCGTCAACTTCCGTGGCGAGCACGCCACCACGGCCAGCGTCTCCGGCATGCTCTTCGTCGACGAAGCCACGAAGAACGACATGCACGACCAAGGCGAGGACGCCCTCGAGATCGCCGGCGTCCCGCTCGTCCTCGTCGGTCCCGCCGTCGGCGACCAGATGTCCGGCACGACCGACGAGCGTGGCATGTTCGAGTTCTCCGGGCTGCGCGCAGGCGCCTACGCGCTCGCCGTCGTCAGCAGCCCGGCCGTCGCCACCATGCTCGGCGACTACGCCTACGGCGGTCCGGCCACCGGCTACCAGCTCGACGTCGCCGTCGGCCAGAAGGTCATGCAGCGCCTGCCCTACGACATCACCCACCAGACCGTCCACTACACCGTCACGCTCCGCCACGGCGACATGCACGGCGACACGCTCGCCGGCGCCACCGTCACGCTCTACGCCGACTCGGATGGCGACTCGAAGATCGCCTCGGCCGACGCGGACGAAGACGGCATGGCCTCGATCCGCTTCGCCCGCTCGATGGCCACCGGCTCGATGGTCTGGGCGTCCGTCATGAGCGACGACTACACCGTCGAAGCCGACGCCATGCAGAAGATCGAGTGGAACGCGAAATCGAAGACGGCCATGGCCATGAACGACTTCGACGTCCTCAACCTCATGGTCGACGCCAAGATCAGCGGCGCTACGATCATGACCGACATGGGCGGCGGCAAGCCGCTCGCCGACTGGGCCATCTCCGTCATGATGGGCAGCAAGGCCGTCGACGGCGCGCCGACGAAGCTCGGCGCCGACGGCACGACCATGTTCAAGACGACGGCCATGGCCGCCGATCTGCCCGCCATGTACACCGTCATGCTGGACTCGACTCAGGCCGACAAGCTCGACGGCGGCGAGACGTTCAGCTCGACGCCCGTCACGATCGAGCACTCGGGCCTCGAGCTGATGGCGACGATGGACGCCGACATGCTCGAGGCGATGTGGACGACGCAGACGCTCACCGTCTACGTGCACCACGAGATGGACCAGGCCGAGGGCTACACCGGCAGCGTCCTGGGGGGCGACAAGCGCATGTCGGGCAAGATCGACGTCGACGTGCGCTACATCGACGAGCTCGGCCGCAGCCGCATGTTCGCGAGCGACGTCTGGGACCCGAAGAACAAGTCGGACAAGAACGGCGTGATCGCGTTCAAGAAGCTGCCGGCCGACGCGCAGGTGATGGTCTCGGCCAAGGAGGCTTCGACGGCCACCGACGTCATGCTGCTCGATCCCGCCGAGCTCTTCGCGTTCCGCGACGCTGACGCGAACGGGATCGTGAAGGGCGCGTTCGGCGATCACGGCGGGTTCAGCCCGATGGTCGAGCTCTGTCCGTTGACGGCGACGGAGCCCGCCGGCCAGGACTTCGGCGAGTGCGGCACCTTCGCTTACGTCATGAAGCACGGCGTCAGCGGGACGATCGGGAAGAAGTCGATCAAAAAGTCCGGCGAGGGCTTCGGCGCCGTGAGCGAGACGCCCGTCGCCGGCGTGACGGTCGGTCTGACGCCCGTCGCGGGCAAGAACCTGGCCGGCATGGAGCACAGCCAGACGACGGCCAAGGCGAACGCCAAGGCCACGACCTGGGACGACCGCAACGCGTTCGACTTCGGGAAGATCGCGGCGGGCGTCTACAAGCTGACCGTCCCGGCGGGCTGGCAGGCGATGCTGGGCGCGAAGGGCTCGACGACGAAGCTCGGCGACGCGCTGAATCCGCTGGACACGGCCGTGATGCTCGACGTCACGCCGACGACGACCACAGTCTACGGCATCGTCAAGGGGAACGACGGGTTCCGCGTGGACAGCGTAATGGTCGACGTGAACGGCATGACGGCGATGACCGACATGTACGGTCGCTACATCGTCGAGGGCGTGCCCGCGAAGAAGGACTCGCTGTACGCCAAGGGGACCCGCAAGGGCTTCGGGGACGGCAGCGGGAAGGCGGCGTTCACGGCCAACTCGCCGACGCAGATCGACTTCGAGATGGGCGGCTCGGGCGATCCGGTGTTCTACAGCGGCAAGGTGGTCGCTTCGGGCTCGAACGCGCCGGTCGCCGGCGTCGAGATCATGATCGACAGCACGGCGCCAACCAACGCGCCGAAGACCGGGCCCAACAAGGGCAAGCTGGTGACGGGCGCCGACGGGACGTTCCGCGCGCAGGGCAACGCCAAGTCGTCGGGTACGGTCGCGATCACGGCCAAGCACGACGACTACACGTTCGCGCCGGCGTCGCTGCCGCTCCCGGCGACGTCGGGCACCGACATCTCGGGCGCCAACTTCACCGCGTTCGAAAAGGCAACGATCACTGGCGTCGTAGCCGACGCCAATCGCAAGTCCAGCGGTCCGCTCTCGGGCTTCAAGGTCAGGATCGCAAAGGCGAGCGACACCACGATGATCGTGGACTCCGTGACGACTCTTGCGTCGGGGACCTTCACGTTCAAGGTGCCCTTCGGCGATTACGACATCTCGGCCAGCAAGATGGTCTGCTCGAACAACCTGGCGGCGGACGGAACGATCAGGGAGACCAAGGATCCGCCGTGTCCGCCGAACGCCAAATTGATCTCGACTTGGGGATTCGTGTACCCGAACGACAGTCGGCGCGTTGCGTTGGCCCCTGGACAGCGCAAGCGGTACGGCAAGATCGAGGCGCGCACGTGGGCGAATCGGGGTCTGTGGGTCGAACGAGCGCCGCCGTGGGTGGACACGGTGACGAACACCTACGGCAACGAAGTCGTCGTTCACAAGGACAGCGCCAAGGTCCTGATTCAGTATGGCTACCACAATCCCGTCTCATGGAACACGCTTGTGCCCCGCGCGCCATACGGCCTTCCCGACGGGAGGTTTGTGGGCTACACCTATAACTTTTCGTTCGACCATGGGGTATCCCGGTGGCCGGCCGGATGGTTGCTACTGAGCCATCCCTCGTTTTTCCCCGCCGGCCACCCCAGAAGCGGAGCGGGGGTCTTCATGCGGGCCTGCAATAGAGTGGGACGCTTCACTGGTTGCGGGGCGGATTACAGGATCCCCGACGACACCTTCACAGTTCTTTCCATTTCGAATACTTGGACGACCAGCCGCCCGATCTTGAGCGACAGCGTGTATGCGAAGGCGCCGGCGATCGATCCTTCGGCGAGGTCGATCAATGCGAGGCGCAGCGCGGACAACGACACGATCCAGCTCAATTGGGTGGCGACGACCAACGAAAGGTCGCGTCAACGAATCGTCTGGCAGCTGGCCGTCGCCGGCCTGGGCGGCGGGAAGCCGAAGCTGTACTACGAGACTTCCGACTCGACCATCTGGGATTGGCGACAGCTCCAGGTGGACGGCGTCAACGCGCTCACCAACTACGCCCGGTTCCAGACCGAAGGCGGGACTTCCACGACTCTCACCAAGGCAGACCTCTTGGGAGAGATCGTCATGTGGGTCGAAGCGAGACAGAGCGGCGGCGCCACGCCGTGGAAGACGGGCCCCAAGGTCACGCTCCCGGCCGCAAGCTCAGGCGGCGGATAGAGTAGACCGCGCTCCGGCTCCGTCGACCGGAGATCGTCCGGTCGGCGGGGCCCACGCCCGCTCCGAGCGTCGGCCCCTCGTCCGGGATCCAGCCCGGGCGAGGGGCCGACGTCGCATCGCCCCGACTCGGGTGCCGGCGTCGGCGTCCTCGTCGCAGAGCTGGGCGCGAGGGGCTCGACGGCGGCCGTGGGCAACGCGCTGAGTCCGCTGGACGCGGCCGTCGCGCTCGACGTGACGCCGACGACGACCACCGTCTACGGGATCGTCACGGGCTCGGACAAGTTCCGCGTCGACAGCGTGACGGTCGACGTCAACGGAACGACGGCCATGACCGACATGTACGGTCGCTACGTCGTCGAGGGCGTGTCCGCGAAGAAGGACTCGCTGTACGCCACGGGGACCCGCAAGGGCTTCTCGGACGGCAGCGGGAAGGCGAAGTTCACGGCCAACTCGCCGACGCAAATCGACTTTGTGGTGGGCGGCTCGGGCGATCCGGTGTTCTACAGCGGCAAGGTGGTGGCTTCGGGCTCGAACGCGCCGATCGCGGGCGTCGAGATCATGATCGACGGCAAGGCGCCGGAGAACGCGGCCAAGAGCGGCGCGAACAAGGGCAAGCTCGTGACGGGCGCCGACGGGACGTTTCGCGCGCAGGGCGCGGCCAAGTCGTCGGGCACGGTCTCGATCACGGCCAAGCACGCCCACTACACCTTCGCGCCGGCGTCGCTGCCGCTGCCCGCGACGTCGGGCACGGACATCTCGGGCGCCAACTTCACCGGGTTCCAGAGAGCGACGCTCACCGGCAGCGTGGCCGCTCCGCGCGAGATCGACGGCGGTCCGCATTCGGGCGTCAAGGTCGCGATCACCAAGGTGGGCGCTTCGTCGGCGCTCGACTCGACGACCACGGGATCGGCGGGAACCTTCTCGTTCCGCGTGCCGTTCGGCGACTACGACGTCGAGGCGACCAAGGACAAGTACGGCTTCGACTACCCGAACGGCAGCCAGCGGGCGTCCCTGGCTCCCGGACAGCGCAGGAACTTCGGCAGGATCCAGTCCAACACGTGGAAACTGCTCAACGTGCGGGCGCAGCGAGGGCCGGGAACGACGCGCGTCGACTCCTCGGTCACGCCTACGGTGACGGACCATAGTTTGGGACGAGAAGATCATCGTGGGCCACGCCAGCAAGGCGAGGGAGAGCGGTCGCAACTACGGACTGCCCGCCGGGGCCGTCCGGGTCAGCGCCCAGTACCAGTACCGCGACACCGACGGCGCGTGGAGGTGGCTCGGGGAGTTCGAGAACATCCCCGGCGCCGCGAACAAGAGCGAAGGGCTCATGACCCGCGCCTGGCAGGGCGGCGGCAACGCCGGCAACCGGATCCCCGACGACACGTTCACCGTCAGGATCCAGTCGAGGGCGCTCGACGCCTCGAACGCGGTCGTGGAGGCCGACACGGTGCACGTGAAGGCGCCGGCCGTCGACCCCATGGCGACCTCGGTCGCGGCGCGGCGCGCCGGCGACACGATCGTCGTCGACTGGGTGGCCAGGACCAACGCGAGATCGCAGCAGAGGATCGCCGCGACCTTCCCGTCGGTCGCGGAGATCGGGGGAGCGGGCGCGACGCTGTTCGTTCCGACGGCGAGCGTCGCGTGGAACGCCAGGCGGGCGGTCATGATCAACTTCAAGCGCTTCCAAACGGCCGCCGGCGTCACCATCCGGGTCACCGACGAGGAGCTCGCCGGGGCGATCGAATTCAGGATCGATTCCCGACAGGGCTCCACCGGAGCGTGGAGGATCGGCGCCAAGACGGCCAAGCTCGCGCCCAAGACGTAGCCCACTTTCGCGAACCCCCCGCCCGGCGCGCCTCCGGGCGGGGGGTGGGGGGCGGGGGGCGGAGTCCGCGGGCTCCGCCCCCCGAGCGTCCGGTTGGCCGGCGGGCGATTCGTCCTAACTTCCGAACGCTCCCCGGGCGTTGGGCCCGGGGCGGATCGCCCGCCGCCGTCTGCGCCCCGGTCTCCGAGATCCGGCCATGTTCGACTCCCTCGCCAAACCCGCGGTCGCCACCGTCGCCTTGGGCGTCATGTGGCTCCTGGAAGGCCTGATCCCGATGTTCGAGGGTCGCACCCGGCGCTCCCGCCACGACCTCGCGAACGCGGCGCTGGGCGTGTTCAACGCCGCGCTGGTCGCGTTCGCGTTCGCCGGCGCGACGTGGGCCCTCACCGATCGGGCGGCGGTCGCGGGCTTCGGCGCGCTGCACTGGCTGGGGCTCGAGGGCGCGTGGGGGTTCGTCGCCGCGTTCCTGCTGATCGACCTCTGGCAGTACGCGTGGCACCGCCTGAACCACCGAGTGCCGGCGCTGTGGCGCTTCCACGCCGTGCACCACTCCGACCGGGAGCTGAGCGCGAGCTCCGGCCTCCGCTTTCACACCGGCGAGATCGCGCTCTCCGCCGCCGCCCGCCTGGCCGTGCTGCCCCTTCTGGGCGTCACGGTCCCGCAGCTGCTGGTCTACGAAGCCGTTCTGCTGCCCGTCGTCCTGTTCCACCACGGAAACGTGCGGCTGCCGAACTCGGCGGACCGCGCGCTGCGCTGGCTGGTCGTGACGCCCTGGATGCACTGGGTGCACCACTCGGAGCGTCAGCCCCAGACCGACTCGAACTACTCGAGCGTCTTCTCCTTCTGGGATCGCCTCTTCGGCAGCTTCCGGCTGGTCGACGACCCGCGCCGGATCACGCTCGGCCTCGAGGGCACGAGACGAAGGGACTGGGACACGCTCGCCGGAATGCTGGCCATGCCGTTTCGGCGCCGCGCCGCCGAGCGGGGTCGCGCGGAGAAGCGCTCCTCCCCCGACGAACGGCCCGCCCCTTGAGCGCGCCCCGTCGCCCGGGGACGCCGACGCGGGTCCGGGCGTTCGCGCCCGCGTCGATCTCGAACGTCGGACCCGGCTTCGACGTCTTCGGCGTCGCGCTGCGCCGCCCGGGCGACGAGGTCGTCGCGCGCAGAGTTCCCGGACGGGGCGTGCGGTCGGTCGTCGTGACCGGCGACGGCGGCCGGGTGCCGAGGGACCCCGCGCGCAACGCCGCCGCCCTCGCCGTGCAGGGCGTCCTGGATCGCCTGGACGCGTCGGTCGGCGTCGAGATCGAAGTGCGCAAGGGAATTCCCTACGCGTCCGGTCTGGGGGGCAGCGCGGCGAGCGCCGTGGCGGGCGGGGTCGCGGCCAACGCGCTGCTGGGCGGCCGCCTGGATCCGAGCGCGCTGCTCGAGGCCGCCATGGTCGGCGAACGCAAGGGTTCGGGCGCCAACCACGCCGACAACGCGGCGCCCTCGCTCGTCGGCGGATTCGTGCTGGTCCTGCCCGGCGAGCCGCCGCGCATGGTGCGCGTCGCCACGCCTTCGGGGACGACGCTCGCCGTCGTCCACCCCCACATGGAGGTCGAGACGCGCCGGGCCCGGGACATGCTCGGCAGCCGCGTCGCGCTGGCCGACGCGATCGCGCAGTGGGGCAACGCGGCCGGCGTCGTGGCCGCCCTCTGGCAGGAGGACTGGGATCTGCTGGGGCGGTGTCTCGCGGACCGCGTGGCCGAGCCCGTGCGCGCCGCCCTGGTTCCGGGCTTCCCCGCGGTCCGCCGCGCGGCGCTGGACGCGGGCGCCGCGGGCGCGGGGCTGTCGGGCTCGGGTCCGTCCGTCTTCGCGCTGTGCCGCTCGCGCGCGAGCGCCATGGCGGCGGCCGCCGCCATGGCGACGGCGTTTCGGCGCGAGGCCGACCTGGAATCGGACTCGATCGTCTCCGACGTCGCCCCGAGCGGCGCGAAGGTGCTGGAGGCGGAGTGAGCCGGCCGACGCGGCCCGGCCGGGGGCGCCGGGAGGCGACCGGGTGGAGCTGATCAGCACGCGTTCGCTTGGGCGGGACGACGCGTGGTCGTTTCGCGACGCCCTGTTCCAGGGACAGGCGCCCGACGGCGGGCTCTTCGTCCCGGCCGCGCTGCCGGCGCCCCCGGACGACCGGCTGTCCGCCGAGACGCTCGCGGCGAAGAGCTTCCCCGAGCGGGCCTTCGCGGCCGCCCGGCACATCCTCGAGGGCGAACTGACGGCCGACGTCCTTCGCTCGGTGGTCGACGACGCGTTCGACTTCCCCGTTCCCCTACGCGCCGTCGAACCCGGGATCTCCGCGCTGGAGCTGTTTCACGGCCCGACGCTGGCGTTCAAGGACTTCGGCGCCCGCTTCATGGCCCGGACCGTCGCTGCGCTGAAGGCGCCGGACTCGCCCCCGATCACCGTCCTCGCGGCGACGTCGGGCGACACCGGCGGGGCCGTGGCGCGCGCGTTTCGGGGCGTCCCCGGCGTACGCGTCGTCGTGCTGTATCCGGAGGGCCGCGTCACCCGCGAACAGGAGGCTCAGATCGCCGCGGCCGGACGAGGCGTCGCGGCCGTCGCCGTCCAGGGCTCGTTCGACGACTGCCAGCGCATGGCGCGCGCCGCCTTCGCGGACGACGCCTTGGTCGGGGAGCATCGCCTGACGTCGGCGAACTCGATCAACGTCGGGCGCTTGATCCCCCAGACGTTCCACTACCTGCACGCGGCGGTCGAGGTCCGGAGACGGCTCCCCGGGCGCCGAATCGTGTTTTCCGTGCCGTCGGGCAACTTCGGCCACCTCGCCGCCGGCCTGATCGCGCGGAAGAGCTACGGCCTCGCCGGCGTCCGCTTCACGGCCGCGACGAACGCCAACGCCGTCTTCGGAGAGTGGCTGGAGCGGGGCCGCCGCGAGCCTCGAGCGTCGGTCCCGACGCTGTCGAGCGCCATGGACGTCGGCGACCCCAGCAACCTGGACCGCATCCCCTGGCTCTCGGGCTCCGCGGCCAAGCTGCGACGGCTGGTCCGCGCGTCGTCGTGGTCCGACCGGCGGACGCGCGCCTGCATCCGGGAGGTCTGGAGGGCGCGCCGGATCGCGCTGGACCCCCACACGGCCGTGGGTCTGCTGGGCCTGCGCCGGGCGCTCGCGGGCTCGGGCGCCGACGGCGCCCACGGCGTCGTGCTGGCCACGGCGCACCCGGCCAAGTTCGCCTCCGTCGTCGAGCCGCTGATCGGCGAGCGCGTGCGGACGCCCCGAAGACTGGCGAGCCTCCTGGATCGACCGCGGCGTTCGATCCGCATCGGAGCGACCCTGGGCGAGCTGGTCCGGACGCTCGGGGAAGCGCCGGAAGCGGACGGATAGACCCGAGCGCGCGTCAGCCCCGCGAGCACGCCGGTTCGTCGGCCCGATCCGAGGCCCACGCGCGCGGCAGGTCCCAGATCCCTCCCCCGGTGAGCACGCGGGGTCCGTCCGCGGTCACGGCGACGGTGTGCTCGTAGTGCGCCGACAGGGTTCCGTCCGCGGTCACCACGGTCCACCGGTCGTCCAGCGTCTCGATCTCGTCCGTCCCCCCGGCCAGCATCGGTTCGATGGCCAGGACCATGCCCTCCTCGAGGCGCAGCCCGCTGCCCGCACGTCCCAGGTTGGACACCGCGGGGTCCTCGTGAATGTCGCGCCCGATCCCGTGGCCGACGAGATCGCGGACGATCGAGAAGCCGCTCGAAGCGACGAGCTTCTCCTGCGCGGCCCCGATGTCGCCGACGTGGGCGCCCGGACGGGCCGCGGCGACGGCGACGGCCAGGGCGTCCAGGGTCGCGTCGAGGAGCCGGGCGGCGCCGGCCGCCACGTCGCCGACCGCGAAGGTGTACGCCGAATCCGCGCACCAGCCGTCGCGCCGGACGCCGACGTCGATCGACACGACGTCCCCGGAGCGCAGTCGCCGCCGCGACGGGATCCCGTGCACGACCTCGCGGTTGACGCTGATGCACGCGCTGCCGGGAAACCCGTACAGACCCTTGAAGGCCGGCGTCGCGCCGTCGTGGGAGCGGATGAACGACTCGGCGAACCGGTCCAGGCGAGCGGTCGAGGTCCCCGGAACCACTTCGGGCGCGATCTCGCGGAACAGGTCGGCGACGACGCGCCCGCTGCGGGCCATCGCGTCCACCTCGGCGGGCGACTTGAGGCGGATCTTCCGGCGGCCTCCCGGGCTCATCGGTCCGAGACCGCCAAGAGGAGCTCGTTCCACACCGCCTCGATGTCGCCGCCCGCGTCGACGCGCGCCAGCGCGCCGCGAGCGCCGTAGAGGTCGATCAGCGGGGCGGTCTCGCGCCGGTACACCTCCAAGCGCTTCCTCACCGTCTCCGGACGGTCGTCGGCGCGGTGGACGAGGGGCTCGCCCGTGTCGTCGCACACGCCCTCGCGCCGCGGCGGATCGAAGTCGACGTGGTAGATCCGACCCGAGGGCGAGGAGCGCCGTCCCGAGATGCGGCCGACGACGACCGCGTCGTCGGCCTCGAGCAGCAGGGCCAGGTCGACGGAGCGCCCCTGGTCGGCCAGAACGTCGTCCAGGGCCTCCGCCTGCGCAGCGGTTCGGGGGAACCCGTCGAAGACCACGCCGCGCTCGCGGCCCAGCTCGCCTAGACGCTCGCGGACGAGCCCGACGATCACGTCGTCGGGGACCAGCGCGCCCGCCGCCATGCACCGGGACGCCTCCCGGCCCAGCGCCGTGCCGTCCTGGACGGCGCGGCGCAACAGGTCGCCCGTGGACAGGTGCGCCCAGCCCTTCGTCCGACCGAGACGCGTCCCCTGGGTGCCCTTGCCCACGCCCGGAGAGCCCAGAAGCACGACGGCCGGACCCCGGGGCTCCGGGGCGCCCGCGCCTTCGATCGCTCCCGGCTCGCCGGCGCGGTTCGCCGCGCCCCCCGGCGCCTTCGCTCCCATGAACTCTCGCGTCCCCCCTTGCGGCCGTCCGCTCCGGTCCTCCGACTCCCTACGCGCGCGAGGGAAGCGCCGCCGCCGGCGCTCCCGCCGACTACATGTACCTCTGGCGACCCCGCATCTTGACGCGGCCCTTCTTCATGAAGCCGTCGTAGTGGCGCAGCAGGAGGTGCTGCTGGGCCTGCTGCACCGTGTCCAGCCCCACGCCGACGACGATGAGCAGGCTCGTGCCGCCGAAGGTGAAGGTCTGGATGTTGAACAGGCTGAAGATCCAGTACGGCAGCAACGCGATCAGCGCCAGATACACGGAGCCGGGGAGGGTGACGCGGGTGAGGATGCGGTCGATGTACTCGGCGGTTCGAGCCCCCGGCTTCACGCCCGGCACGAACGCCCCCTGCTTCTTCAGGTTCTCGGCGAGGTCGACGGGGTTGAAGATGATGGCCGTGTAGAAGTACGAGAAGAAGACGATGAGCACGGCGTAGGTGATGTAGTACACCCAGTTGCCGGGCTGGAAGACGGTCGCCAGATCCTGGATCATCGGGATCGAGCTGAACGCCGCGAGGGTGCCCGGGACCACGATGAAGGACTGGGCGAAGATGATCGGCATCACGCCCGCGGAGTTCAGGCGCAACGGCACGAAGCTCTTCTGGCCCTCCCGGATGCGGCCCCTTCCCATGACCTTGCGCGGAATCTGCACCGGGATCTTGCGCGCCGCCATCGTCATGGCGACGACGCCGCCCGTGATGGCGACGACGACCGCCAGGAGGACGAGCACCTGCACCAGGCCGATCTGTCCTCCGTTCAGCGACTCCCAGGTCCGCGCGATGGCCGCGGGGAAGCCCTGGATGATCGAGAAGAAGATCATCAGCGACATCCCGTTGCCGACGCCGCGCTCCGTGATCTGCTCGCCCAGCCACATCACGAACACGCCGCCGACGGTGAGCGTCACCACCGTGGTGAAGACGAACGTCGCGCCCGGCGAGGCGACGGCCTGGGGCAGCCCCTGCAGGAACGATCCGTAGGCGAACGCCTGGATCACGCACAGCAGAACGGTCGTGTAGCGGGTCCACTGCGTCAGCTTCTTGCGGCCGTCCTCGCCCTCCTTCTGGAGCTTCTCGACGGTCGGGAAGACGGCCGCCAGCAGCTGGAACATGATGCTGGCCGAGATGTAGGGCATGATGCCCAGGGCGAGGATCGTGGCCCGGCTGAGGCCGCCGCCCACGAACATGTCGTACACGCCCAGGAAGGTGCCCGAGAACTGGCCGGACAGCGCCTGCAGCGCTCCGACGTCGATTCCCGGCACCGTGATGTGGCTTCCGATCCGGTACACCAACATGATCAGGAGCGTGAAGAGGATCTTGCTCTTCAGCTCCGGAGCCCGAAGGAGGTTCGGAATCGGGTTAGCCATCGAGGCGGCTCCCGAGCGGGATCAGCGTCACTTCGCCGCCCGCGGCCTCGATCTTCCGACGGGCCGACGCCGACGCTCCGTGAACGGAGCACTTCGCCGCCCGGGACGCTTCGCCGCCGCCCAGCAGCTTGACCGGACGCCGCGAGGAACGGATCAGCCCCGCCGCCTTCAGCGTCCGGGGCGTGACGTCGCCCTCGAGGGCCGCCAGGTCGCCCACCTTGACCACCTGGTACTCGACGCGGTTCCGGTTCTTGAATCCGCGCTTCGGGATCCGCCGCTGCAGCGGCATCTGACCGCCCTCGAACCATGCGGGCACGCCGCCGCCCGAGCGCGCGTTCTGGCCCTTGTGCCCCCGGCCGGCCGTCTTGCCCTTGCCCGAGCCGGGTCCCCGGCCCACGCGCTTGCGGCCCCGCCGCGACCCGTCGGGCCGCTTCAAGTTGTGCAGTTCGATCATTCCTTCGCCTCGCCTCCGTCCGCGTCGGTCACGTGGACCAGGTAGTCCACCTTCGAGATCATGCCCCGAATCGCCGGCGTGTCCTCGTGGACCACGGACTGCTGGTGACGGCGGATCCCGAGCGCCTCGAGCGTGCGCCGCTGGATCTTCCGCCGCCCCGCGGCGCTCCTCACCTGCGTGATCCTGATGCGATCAGCCACGGCCCGTCGCTCCGAGCTCCTCGACCGAGATGCCGCGCTCGGCGGCCACCTGGTACGCGGTGACCAGGTTCTCGAGTCCGTGCAGCGTGGCGCGCACCACGTTGACGGGATTGTTGGTCCCGAGGCTCTTGGTCAGCACGTCCGTGACGCCGGCGGCCTCGAGAACGGCCCGCACGGGCCCTCCGGCGATCACGCCGGTCCCCGGCGCGGCCGGTCGCATGAGCACCCGGCCGGCGCCCCAGCGCCCGACGATCTCGTGCGGAATCGTCCCGTGCACGACGGGGACTTCGACCATCGCCCGCCTCGCCTGCTCGAAGGCCTTGCGGATCGCCTCGGCGACTTCGTTCGCCTTGGCGTGCGCGACGCCCACGCGCCCGCCCTGGTTGCCGACGGCGACGAGAGCGGTGAACGAGAACCGCCGCCCGCCCTTGACCACCTTGGCCACCCGGTTGATGTGAATCACGTTCTCGACCTGTTCGGCGCCCTCGCGAGGCGGTCGCTTGCTCCTGGCCATCAGAAGACCAGGCCTCCCGCCCGCGCGCCCTCGGCGAACGCCTTGACGCGGCCGTGGTAGCGAAATCCGCCGCGATCGAAGACGACCTTCGAGACGCCGCGCTCGACGGCCCGCTGCGCCAGCAGCCGTCCGGCGGCGCGGGCCGCCTCGGTCTTGCCCTCGCCCTCGGCGCGCTCCCGACCCCTCAGCTCGGGGGCCCGCGTGGAGAGGCCGAGGAGAGTTCGGCGTCCGTCGTCGTCGATCACCTGGCCCTCGATGTGGCGCAGCGACCGGTTCACGGCCAGCCTCGGGCGCTCCGGCGTGCCGTGCACGCGCTTGCGAATGCGCCGGTGGCGCCTCTGGCGCCGGAGGCGTCGACTCTTCCTGACTTCGCTCTGCTTGATCATCTAGGCTCCAGCCGTCTTGCCGGCCTTTCTGCGAATGTGCTCGCCCCGGTATCGGACGCCCTTGCCCTTGTAGGGCTCGGGCGGTCGAAAGGAGCGAATGACCGCGGCCGCGTGGCCGACCTGCTGCTTGTCGGCGCCGCGAACCACGATGGTGGTCTGGTCGGGGAGCTCGAAGCGGATTCCGTCGGGCGCCGGGTAGTCGATGGGGTGGGAGAATCCGAGCGACAGGCGCAGGCCCGTGCCCTGGGCCTGGACCCGGTACCCCACGCCCACGATCTCGAGCGTCTTGCTGAATCCGCGGCCGACGCCCTCGACCAGGTTGGCGATCAGGGAGCGCGCGAGCCCGTGCAGCGCCTTGTGCTCCTTGGCGTCGCTCGGGCGCTCGACGACGAGGGTCCGTCGGCCCTCCTCCTCGCGCAGGCGCACCCGGATGGGCGCGGGCGCCTCGAGCTCGAGGCGCCCCTCGGGGCCTTCGGCCGAAACGCGCCGCCCGTCGAGGGCGACGGTCACCCCGCTGGGCACCTCGACGGGCTTTCTTCCGATGCGAGACACGGCGCCCTCCCTACCAGACCACGGCGAGGAGCTCGCCGCCGACGCCCGCTTCGCGGGCGCCCCGATCCGAGAGGAGTCCCCGCGACGTCGACAGCATCGCCATCCCGAGCCCGTTGCGCACGCGGGGAATCTCGTCGACGCCCACGTAGCGTCTCCACCCGGGACGCGACACGCGGTCGATGCGGCGAATCACGTGGCGGCCCTCGTAGTACTTGAGGTAGACCCGCACCAAGCCGTGGCGGCCGTCGTTGAGCACCTTGTAGTCGTGGACGAAGGCGCTCTCCTTCAGCAGCCGGGCGACTTCGACCTTGAGCTTCGACAGCGGCACGTCGGCCCAGCGGTGGCCGGCGGCGCCCGCGTTGCGGATCCGGGTCAGCATGTCCGCGATGGGATCGGTCATCATGATCGGGTTCCTGTCCTCGAGCCTGGCGGCGGCGCGCCGGGGCGCGCCGCCTCGTCCGCGTTCCCTCGCGCCTCGGCCCCGACGATCAGCGGCGTCTCGCCCCGAAAGGGGAACCCCAGCTGGCGCAGGAGCGCGTAGGCCTGGTCGTCCTTGTTCGTGGAGGTCACCACGGTCACGTCCATGCCGTGGATCCGGGCGACCTTGTCGTAGTCGACCTCCGGGAAGACGATCTGCTCCCGGATCCCGACCGTGTAGTTGCCGCGTCCGTCGAAGGACCGCGTGTTCAGGCCGCGGAAGTCCCGAATCCGGGGCACGGCGACCGAGACGAAGCGGTCCAGGAACTCCCACATCACGCGCTGGCGCAAAGTCACCGACGCGCCCACGGGCATGCCTTCGCGCAGCTTGAAGTTCGAGATCGACTTGCGCGCCCTGGTGACGACCGCCTTCTGTCCGGCGATCGCGGCGAGCTCCTCGACCGCCGAGTCCACGAGCTTGCGGTCGCGGCTGCCCTCGCCGACGCCGACGTTGAGCGTCACCTTGACCACCTTCGGGATCTGGTGCGGGTTCGCGTAGTCGAACTGCGCGCGAAGCGCCGGTCGCGCGACGCGCTTGTAGTGGGTCAGCAGTCTGGGTTCCATCGCTTCCGTCGTCGCTCCGTCTGTCTCCTGGGCCGGCCGCAATCGAATCAGCCGGGCTTCGGGATCGGATTGCCGCTCTTGACCGCGATCCGCTCCTTGCGGCCGTCGGGCTCGACGCGCTGCCGGGTCCGGCTCGCGTCCCCGCTCGCGGGATCGATCAGCATCACGTTCGAGACGTGGATCGGTCCCTCCGAGGTGACGATCCCGCCTTCCGGGTTCGCCTGCGAGGGGCGCGTGTGGCGCTTCCGCATGTTCACGCCCTGCACGACGACCCGGTCGGTCCCTCGCAGCACCCGGAGCACGGCGCCCTCCGAGTCCCGGTAGTTGCCGCGGACGACCCGAACCCGGTCGCCCTTGAGAATCCGCATGCCGCCCTTCGCCATCGCTACAGCACCTCCGGAGCCAGGGACACGATCCGCATGTACCGCTTCTCGCGCAGCTCCCGGCCCACGGGCCCGAAGATGCGCGTGCCCCGGGGCTCCTTCTGCGCGTTGATCAGCACGGCCGCGTTGTCGTCGAAGCGGATGTAGGTCCCGTCGCGACGGCGCATCTCCTTGGCGGTGCGCACGACCACGGCCTCGGTGACCTCGCCCCGCTTCACCGGCGCGTTGGGCACGGCGTCCTTGATCGTGACGATCACGCGGTCGCCGATCCGGGCGTAGCGGCGCCCCGATCCCCCGAGCACGCGGATGCACAAGGCGCGCTTGGCTCCGGTGTTGTCGGCGATCTTGAGCATCGACTCCTGTTGAATCATCGGATCAACCTGTTTCCATGCCCGGGGTTCAGTCGGGCCGCTCGAGGAGTTCGACGACCCGCCATCGCTTCGTCCTCGACAAGGGACGGGTCTCCATGATCGAGACCTTGTCGCCGACCCGGCACTCGTTCGCTTCGTCGTGGGCGCGGTACTTCTTCGTGCGCTTGACCTGCTTGCCGTAGAGCGGATGCGCGAACCGGCGCTCGACGACGACGGTCACCGTCTTGTCGCCCCCGTCGGACACGACCTCGCCGACGCGCACCTTGCGACGATTGCGGACGCCGCCCGCGTCGGCCGCGCGCTCGCCGGCGCTCATCGGGTCGCTCCGGCGCGCGCCTCGGCCGTCCGGCGCTCGTGCAGAATCGTCTTGATGCGCGCGACGTCGCGGCGAATCTCGCGCCTGAGGCGCGGGTTCTCGAGCGGCATGACGGCGCTGCGAAAGCGGAGACGGAACTGCTCCAGCTTCAGCTCGCCCAGCCGGTGCTCCAGCTCGGCGGTCTCGAGCTCTCTGATCTCTTCGGCCTTCACGGTCTCGCTCCGAGTTTCGGTTCGGTTGACATGGCTAGAGTTGCGACTCGCGCAGGACGAAGCGCGTCTTGACCGGCAGCTTGAACGACGCGAGCTCCATGGCCCGGCGAGCCGTCTCGACCGGCACGCCCTCGAGCTCGAACATGACGCGTCCGGGCTTGACCACGGCCACCCACTCCTCCGGGTTGCCCTTGCCCTTGCCCATGCGCGTCTCGGCCGGCTTCTTCGTGACCGGCTTGTCCGGGAAGATGCGAATCCAGACCTTGCCGCCCCTCTTGACGTGGCGGGTGATCGCCACGCGGGCGGACTCGATCTGGCGGTTCGTGATCCAGCTCGCCTCGAGCGCCTGCAGGCCGTACTCGCCGAAGGCGACCTTGCCGCCCCGGTACGCCTTGCCGCGCATCTTGCCCTTGTGGGTCTTTCTCCGCCGTATCCGTTTCGGCGCCAGCATCGTCCAGTCCTCCCTTCGTCGCCCTTGGCGGCCCGTTCGCTAGGCGCCGGGTCCGGTCGAGTACGTCCGCCCGAACCGGTCCTCGACGATCTCGCCCTTGAAGATCCAGCACTTGACGCCCACGATCCCGTAGGTGGTCCGAGCGTCGACGTGGGCGTAGTCGATGTCGGCCCTCAGCGTGTGCAGGGGCACGCGCCCCTCGTTGTAGCCTTCGGTCCGGGCGATCTCGGCGCCGCCCAGTCGCCCCGCGCACTGGATGCGGATTCCCTCGGCTCCGGCGCGCATGGACGACTGCACGGCCCTCTTCATGGCGCGGCGAAACGAGATGCGCTGGCGGATCTGGTGGGCCACGTTGTCGGCCACCAGGCGCGCGTTCAGCTCGGGCCGCTTGATCTCCTCGACGTTGATCGACACCTGGCTGTTGGTGAGCACGGACAGCTCGTCGCGCAGCTTGTCCACCTCGGCCCCCCTCTTCCCGATCACGACGCCGGGACGCGCCGTGTGGACGGTGACGACGAGCTTCGACGGCTTGCGCGCGATGTCGACCCCGGCGAGCGCCGAGTGGTGGAGGCGCCGATGGAGGTAGGTGCGCACGACGTCGTCCTCCTTCAGCAGCTCGGGGAAGTCGCGCTCGGCGTACCAGCGGCTTCGCCAGTCCGAGACGATGCCCAGCCGGAACCCGTGCGGGTGCGTTTTCTGGCCCATGCCCTAGCTCTCTCTCTCTCTCACGACCACGGTGATGTGACTCGTCCTGCGGCGCCGCGGCGAAGCGCGCCCCATCGCGCCGGCCCGCCAGCGCTTGAGCGTCCGCCCGGGATCCACGAAGGCGCGGGCGACGAACAGCCGGTCGACGTCGACGGACTCGCCGTCCCGGTCCGCCTTGTCGCGCGCGTTGGCGACGGCCGAGCGGAGCGTCTTGTCGACCACCTCGGCGGCCGCCTTGTTCGAGAACTGGAGCGCCGAGACGGCCTCGTCGACCGAGCGACCTCGAATCGAGTCGACCACCAGGCGCACCTTCCGCGGACTCATGCGCACGTCCTTCGCAACGGCTCGCGCCTCCATCGTCGCCATCGGTCCCCTAGATCCTCGAGCGCCTGTCGGCCAGCTTGCCGCCGTGGCCCCGGAAGAGGCGCGTCGGCGCGAACTCGCCGAACTTGTGACCGACCATGTTCTCGCTCACGTACACGGGGATGAACTTGTTGCCGTTGTGCACGGCGACGGTGTGGCCGACGAACTCGGGCGAGATGGTCGAGGCGCGCGACCACGTCCGAATCACGGACTTCTCGGCCGTCGCGTTCATCATCTCGACCTTGCGCAGCAGCTTCTCGTCGATGTACGGGCCCTTCCTGACGCTTCGCGGCATGGTTCCCTACCTCGTCTCCCTTGTCCTCGAGCGCGCGCTAGCGCGTCGCCTTGCCGCGCTTGCGCCCGCGGACGACGAACTTGTTCGATCCCTTCTTCCTCTTGCGGGTCTTCCGACCCTCCGGCTTGCCCCAGGGGGTCACCGGCGGGCGTCCGCCCGAAGCCTTGCCCTCGCCGCCGCCCAGCGGGTGGTCGACGGGATTCATGGCCACGCCTCGCACCTTCGGCCGGCGTCCGCGCCAGCGACTCGCGCCGGCCTTGCCCAGCACCTGCAGGTTGTGGTCGACGTTGCCGACCTGGCCCACCGTGGCCATGCACCGCTTGTGGATCCGACGCACCTCCGTGGACGGCAGGCGCAGCGTCACGTAGTCGCCCTCCTTGGCCACCACCTGCGCGCCCGCGCCCGCGGAGCGGACCATCTGCCCGCCCTTGCCCGGCTTCATCTCGACGTTGTGCACGGTGACGCCCAGGGGCACGCGCTCGAGCGGCAGCGCGTTGCCGGGGCGCACGTCGGCGTCCGGCCCGGAGGAGACGACGTCGCCCACGGCCGCGCCCCGGACGTGGAGGATGTAGCGCTTCTCGCCGTCCTCGTAGTGCACGAGGGAGAGGAGGGCGGACCGGTTCGGGTCGTACTCGATCTCGGCGATCCGCCCCGCCACGCCGATCTTGTCGCGCTTGAAGTCGACCTTGCGGTAGCGGCGCTTGTGGCCTCCGCCCCGCCGGCGCATCGTGATCCGCCCGCGGTGGTTCCTGCCGCCCGACTTCCTCACGGCCTCGGTGAGCGACTTCTCGGGGCCCTTTCTCGTGATCGCGTCCTTCGCCGTGATCGACCGAAACCGGCTCCCGGCCGTGACCGGCTTGAATTTCTTGAGCGCCATTGGATCAGTCCATGTCGTAGAATTCGATCCGATCGCCCTCGGCCAGCTGCACGACCGCCTTCTTGTAGGCGGGGCGCCGGCCCAGCTCCCAGCTCTTGGCCATCCGGCCCAGGAGCGCGCGCTTGGCCTTGCCGGGGTAGCGCATGGTGCGCACGTCGACGACGCGCACGTCCCACAGCGCCTCGACCGCCCGGGCGATCTCGTGCTTGTTGGAGCGCGGGGCGACGACGAAGGTGTAGAGGCTGCGCTCCATCTGGTCCGTCGTCTTCTCCGTGACCACGGGCGCGACCACGACGTCGTAGGGTTCGCGCATCAGTCGGTCTCCTCCTCCGGCGAGTCGGGCTCGGTCTCGGGCTCGGTCTCGGGCGCCGCGACGCCGAGGGCGCCGCCGTCGGCGAGGGGCGCGAGGGCGGCCTCCTCGATGATCACCGTCCCCGACCACACCAGATCCAGGGGCGACTCCTCGCCCAGCGGGCGCACGCGCACCCCGGCGAGATTGCGGCCCGACAGGTGGAGCGCGCGGTTCACGCCGCGGGTGAGAAACAGGACCTTGCCCTCCGGGTTCATGCGACCCAGCAGCCGGACCAGCTTCCGCGTCCGGGGCGCCTCGAAGTCGAAGCCCTCGACGACGGCGACCCGCCCCGCCTCGGCTCGACTGTTCAGCGCGGAGGTCCGCGCCAGGCGCCGGAGGCGCTTGGGCAGGCCCCGCCTCCAGGAGTGGGGCTGCGGCGGGAACGCCCGCCCGCCGCCCCTCCACTGCACGGCCCGGGTGGTTCCCTGCCGGGCCCGCCCGGTCCCCTTCTGCCGCCAAGGCTTGCGGCTTCCGCCCCGCACGGCCGCGCGGTTCTTCTTCTTGGCCGTGCCCTGGCGCCGGTTCGCCAGCTGCGCGGAGACGACCTGATGCAGCGCGCCCTCGTGGATCACCCCGTCGAAGAGGGCCGTCGGGAGCGTCACCTCGCGGTCCTGCGCGCCGTCGATCTTGAAGTAGGGGGCTCGGTACATGGCGTTTCAGTTCCGGATGAGCACGAGGCTGTTCCGACTCCCTGGAATCCCGCCCTTGACGAACAGCAGGTTCCGCTCCGCGTCGACCCGCACCACTTCGAGGTTGCGGACCGTCCTTCTCGCGCCCCCCATGCGCCCGGGGAGCTTCTTGCCCTTGATCACCCTCGAGGGATCGGTGCCGGGGCCCATCGAGCCGGGGTTGCGCGACATCGGGTGTCCGTGCGACGCCGGTCGGCCGGCGAAGCCGTGGCGCTTGACCACGCCCTGGAAGCCCCGCCCCTTCGTCACGCCCGTGACCTTCACCCTCTGTCCGGGCTCGAAGAGGCCGACGGTGAGCTCCTGGCCGGACTCCCACTCGCCGCCGTCGGGCGCGCGGAACTCGCGCACCAGGCGCGGCGCCGCCTCGAGGCCCGCCTTGGCGGCGTGTCCGAGCTCGGCCTTGCCGGTCCGCTTGAGCTTCCGGGCCCCGAACCCGACCTGCACGGCCGCGTAGCCGTCCGTCGCGGGCGCCTTGACCTGAAGGACGCGACAGGGGCCGGCCTCGAGGACCGTGACCCCGACCGCGCGTCCCTCGTCGTCGAAGAGGCGGGTCATGCCGATCTTCCTGCCGATCAGTCCGGGCATCGTCAATCCACCTTGATCTCGACGTCCACGCCGGCGGGCAGGTCCAGCTTCGTCAGCGCGTCGATGGTCTGGGGACGACTCTCGACGATGTCGATCAGGCGCTTGTGCGTCCGGAGCTCGAACTGCTCGCGACTCTTCTTGTCGATGTGGGGCGACCGGAGCACGGTCCAGCGCTGGCGACGGGTAGGCAACGGAATCGGACCCCGGATCCGGGCCCCGGTCTTGCGCGCCGCGCGCACGATGTCGGAGGCCGTCTGATCCACCACCCAGTGGTCGAACGCCTTGAGGCGGATGCGGATGCGGTTCGACATCCCCCGCTTTCCGCGCGCCGGGTCGGGCTTCGCTGCCATGAATCGCTCCGCTCTACTCGAGGATGGCGGTGACGACGCCCGCGCCGACCGTGCGACCGCCCTCGCGGATCGCGAACCTCAACTCCTCGTCCATCGCGATCGGCGTGATCAGCTCCACCTCCATCTGCACGTTGTCCCCCGGCATCACCATCTCCATCCCCTCCGGCAACGTCGCCGTCCCCGTCACGTCCGTCGTCCGAAAGTAGAACTGCGGCCTGTACCCGTTGAAGAACGGCGTGTGTCGCCCCCCCTCCTCCTTCGTCAGCACGTACACCTCCCCCTTGAACTTCGTGTGCGGCGTGATCGACCCCGGCGCCGCCAACACCTGCCCCCGCTGGATCTCCGTCTTCCCCACCCCCCTCAACAGCAACCCCGCGTTGTCCCCCGCACGCCCCTCGTCCAGCAGCTTCCTGAACATCTCCACCCCCGTCACCACCGTCCGACGATCCTCCCCCATCCCCACGATCTCCACCTCGTCCCCCTTCCGGATCACGCCCCGCTCCACCCGACCCGTCGCCACCGTCCCCCGCCCCGTGATCGAGAACACGTCCTCCACCGGCATCAGAAACGGCCGGTCCACGTCCCGCTCCGGCTCCGGGATGTACCCGTCGATCGCTTCCATCAACTCCCCGATGCACTCCGCCGCCTCCCCCTCCCCTCCGCTCTCCAACGCCCCAAGCGCGCTCCCCGCCACCACCGGCAGATCGTCCCCCGGAAACCCCTGCTCGCTCAACAGCTCCCGCACCTCCAACTCCACCAGCTCCAGCAACTCCTCGTCGTCCACCATGTCCACCTTGTTCAGGAACACCACCACGTGCGGCACGTTCACCTGCCGCGCCAGCAACACGTGCTCCCGCGTCTGCGGCATCGGACCGTCCGCCGCGCTCACCACCAGGATCGCCCCGTCCATCTGCGCCGCCCCCGTGATCATGTTCTTCACGTAGTCCGCGTGCCCAGGACAGTCCACGTGCGCGTAGTGACGATTCTCCGTCTCGTACTCCACGTGCGCCGTCGCGATCGTGATCCCCCGCTCCCTCTCCTCCGGCGCCTTGTCGATCTCGTCGAACGCCACCCCCTCTCCCCCGAACCGCTTCGCCTGCACCATCGTGATCGCCGCCGTCAGCGTCGTCTTCCCGTGATCCACGTGCCCGATCGTCCCCACGTTCACGTGCGGCTTCGTCCGCTCGAAGGTCTCCTTCGCCATTCTCTCTCCGTTCCGTTGCTGTAGAGCTAGTAGTGAAACGCGTAATCGACGCGACTCCGGCGGGCGCTCCCGCCTAGACGCCCGCCGCGACCTTGGCCTCGGCCTCGGAGCGCGCGGCTTCCTGGTAGTGCGAGAACTGCATGGTGTAGACGGCGCGTCCCTGGCTGAGGGACCGCAGGCGCGTCGAGTAGCCGAACATCTCGCCCAGCGGCACGCTGGCCCCGATGACCTGCGCGTCGCCGCGGTCCGTCATCCCGCCGATCTTGCCCCGGCGGGCCGAGAGGTCGCCGATCAGGTCGCCCATGTACTCGGGCGGCGTGATCACCTCGATGTCCATCATCGGCTCGAGCAGCACCGGGGAAGCCCGCTTCAGGGCCTCCCTCAGCGCCATGCCCGCCGCGACCCGGAACGCGATCTCGCTGGAATCGACGTCGTGGTACGAACCGTCGACGAGCTCGACCTTGAGGTCCACCACCGGATACCCGGCGACGACGCCGCTCTCGAGACCGCTTCGCAGGCCGGCCTCGACGGACGAGATGAACTCGCGCGGGATGGCGCCGCCCTTGATCCGGTCGTCGAAGACGAAGCCCGACCCCTGCGTGCCCGGCTCGACGTTGACGACGACGTGGCCGAACTGGCCCCGGCCCCCGGTCTGGCGCACGAACCGGCCCTCGACCTTGGTCGCGGGTCGGCGAATCGTCTCGCGGAACGCGACCTGGGGTCGTCCGATGTTCGCGCCCACCGAGAACTCGCGGCGGAGTCGGTCGACGATGATCTCGAGGTGGAGCTCGCCCATCCCGCTGATGATCGTCTGACCCGTCTCGCCGTCGGTCCGCACCTGGAAGGTCGGATCCTCCTCGGCGAGCTTGCCCAGGCCCGCGCCCAGCTTGTCCTGGTCGGCCTTGGTCTTCGGCTCGATCGCCACGGCGATGACCGGCTCGGGGAAGTCCATCGCCTCGAGGACGACCGGGGCGTCCGGCGCGCAGATCGTGTCTCCGGTGCGCACGTTCTTGAGCCCGATCACGGCGGCGATGTCGCCGGCGAACACCTCGGAGCGCTCCTCGCGCTTGTTGGCGTGCATCTGCAGCAGGCGGCCCACGCGCTCCTTGCGGTCGCGCGTCGAGTTGAGCACGCGCGTCCCCTTGGGCAGCGACCCGGAGTAGACCCGCACGTAGGTGAGCTTCCCGACGAAGGGGTCGGTCATGATCTTGAAGGCGAGCGCCGAGAAGGGGGCGTCGTCCGACGCCTCGCGGGACAGCGAGACGTCCTCCTCGCCCGGCGCGTGGCCGGAGATGGCCTCGACGTCCAGCGGCGAGGGAAGGTAGTCGATCACCCCGTCCAGGAGGCGCTGCACGCCCTTGTTCTTGAACGCGGACCCGCAGAACACCGGGAAGAACCGGCCCGACGCGGTGGCGGTCCGGATGGCGCCGCGGACGTCCGCCTCGGTCAGCTCCTCGCCGATCAGGTACTTCTCGAGCAGCTCGTCGTCGTGCTCGAGCGCCGCCTCGACGAGCCGGTGGCGCAACGAGGCGACCTTCTCGCGCAGCGTCTCCGGGACCTCGACCTCGACGATGTTCGCCCCGAGGTCGTCCTCCCAAACGAACGCCTTCATCGCCACCAGGTCGATCAGCCCGGTGAAGAGGTCGGCCGCGCCCAGGGGATAGTGGACGGCGTGGGCGTTGGCGCCCAGGCGGTCGCGCATCATCGAGATCACGTTCTCGAAGTCGGCGCCGGTCCGATCCATCTTGTTCACGAAGGCGATCCGGGGCACGCCGTAGCGGTCGGCCTGGCGCCACACGGTCTCGCTCTGCGGCTCGACGCCGCCCACCGCGCAGAACACGGCGACGGCGCCGTCCAGGACCCGGAGCGAGCGCTCGACCTCGGCCGTGAAGTCCACGTGTCCCGGCGTGTCGATGATGTTGATCCGGTACTCGCGGTCGTCCCGGCGCCAGTGGGCGGTGGTCGCCGCCGACGTGATCGTGATCCCGCGCTCCTGCTCCTGCTCCATCCAGTCCATGGCGGCGGCGCCCTCGTGCACCTCGCCCATGCGGTGCAGGCGACCCGTGTAGAACAGGATCCGCTCGGTCGTGGTGGTCTTGCCGGCGTCGATGTGCGCCATGACGCCGATGTTCCGCAACCTGTGCAACGGTGTGACTCTAGGCATTCTCGATCTATCGCAAATGGTTCAACGGTCGTCGCTTCGGGCCTTTCAAACAGCGTCCCGCCGGAGGGGTCCTCCCGGATCGTCCCCTAGGGTGCGGGGGCGAGCCGCGCCAGGCGGCGGGGGCGGACGGCTACCAGCGGTAGTGCGCGAAGGCTTTGTTGGCTTCGGCCATCCGGTGGGTGTCGTCCTTCCTCTTGACGGTCGCGCCCTCTCCGCGGCTGGCCGACAGAATCTCGTTGGCCAGCCGCTGGGACATGGTTCTCTCGCCGCGCGCTCGCGCGAAGCCGATCAGCCACTTGATGGCCAGGGCCTGGCGACGCTCGGGTCTCACTTCGATCGGGACCTGATAGGTGGCCCCGCCCACCCGCCGGCTCTTCACCTCGAGCGCCGGCTGGGCGTTGCTCAGGGCCTGTTGGAAGACGTTCAGCGGGGGCTGCCCGGCGCGCGTCTCCACAATGCCCATCGCCTCGTAGAAGATGCTTTCGGCCAACGACTTCTTGCCGTCCCGCATCAGTCCGTTGACGAACTTCTGGACGACCTCCGAGCCGTAGCGCGGGTCTCCCGGGATCCGGCGGCGAATCGCCTGCGAACGTCGGCTCATGCTCTCGTCGTCTCCGTCGGCGGGCCCTACTTGGGCCGCTTCGCCCCGTACTTGGACCGTCCCTGGCGCCGCTCCGACACGCCCGACGTGTCCAGCGTCCCGCGAACGATGTGGTAGCGCACGCCGGGCAGGTCCCGCACCCGGCCGCCGCGGATCAGGACGATCGAGTGCTCCTGCAGGTTGTGCCCCTCGCCGCCGATGTAGGCCGTCACCTCGTAGCCGTTGGTCAGGCGCACGCGCGCCACCTTGCGAAGCGCCGAGTTCGGCTTCTTCGGCGTGGTGGTGTACACGCGGGTGCAGACGCCCCGCTTCTGGGGGTTCTTCTGGAGCGCGGGCGACTTGTTCTTCTTGGCGAGTCGCGCGCGACCCTTCCGCACCAGTTGATTCAGTGTGGGCATCGCCCGGTTTCCATGCTCGTCGTTCGGAGGCGCGCGTCGGAGGACGCGGCCTCGGGTTGGAACGCTGGCCGCTTTCTTCTACAGCCTAGGGAAGGTAGGGGAGAGATCCGGGAAAGTCAAAGTCCGTCGCTCCTCCGAGGCGCGCCCGCCCGCGTCGGCCGGGCGGCGGGCGCGCAGTCCGGGGCGGGCGTCGCCGCCGGGCTCCCCCAGCCCGCGGGCGCGGGCAGCGGCCCCGGCGCCGGCGCCGCCAGCGCCCAGACCCGCTCGGCGACCCCGCGCACCCGGACGGGATCCCGACCGGTCGCGTTGACGTGGCCCAGCTTCCGACCCGGGCGCGGCGCCTTGTCGTAGAGGTGCGCGCGCGCGCCCGGCACAGCGGCGAGCGCCTCCGCGTCGGGAACCTCCCCGATCAGGTTCACCATCGCCGACCAGCCGTGGGCTTCGGGCTCGGCGAGCGCGCGGCCGGAGATCGCCCGGACGTGGTTCTCGAACTGGCTGACGGCCGCGCCGTCGAGCGTCCAGTGGCCGGAGTTGTGCACGCGGGGCGCCATCTCGTTGGCGAGGAGACGACCGTGGGCCTCGAAGAGCTCGACGGCCAGGACGCCGACGTAGTCGAGGCGCTCCATGACGCGCAGCGCCCAGCCCTCGGCCTCGGCCTGCAGTCCGGGGCTCGACGCCGGAGCGGGCGCCCAGCTGGCGACCAGGACGCCGCCCGCGTGGTGGTTCTCGACCAGCGGATAGAAGACGGTCCGCCCGCCGGAGTCGCGCACGGCCACGACGCTGAGCTCGCGATCGAACGGAATCAGGCGCTCGACGACGAAGCCCCCCGACCCCGGGCGCTCGACCGCGGCCGCCGCCTCGGCGACCGTGCGCACCGTCGCCTGCCCCTTGCCGTCGTAGCCGAACCTGCGCGTCTTGACCACGGCGGGCAGCCCCACGGCGTCGAGGATCCGGCCCAGGCGGGCCTTCGAGGGCGGCGGACCCGCGTCCAGGGCGCGAAAGTCGGCCGTCGGGATCCCCAGGCTGGCGAACAAGCGCTTCTCGGCGAGACGGTCCTGGCAGGCTTCGAGGGCGGCGGGTCCGGGAAGCACGGGTCGGCGCTCCGCGAGGAAGGCGGCGGCCGCCGCCGGCACGTTCTCGAACTCGTAGGTCACCACGTCGACCCCGGCGGCCAGCTCGGCCAGGCCGGCGGGATCGTCGTAGGGGGCGCGGACGACGGTCCCGAGATCCCGCACCGGCGGCTCCGGCGAGGGCTCGAGGAAGACGAAGCGGCAGCCCGTCGGCATGCCCGCCAGCGCCATCATGCGCGCGAGCTGCCCGCCGCCGAGGACGCCGATCGTCACGGCTCGCGCGGATCGGGGCTCGCCAGCACGGCGCGCGCGGCCTCCTCGCTCAGCGCGCGGCACGCCTCGCGAACGTCGGCGTCGGCCAGGCCGAGGATCCGCGCCGCCAGCAGGCCCGCGTTGACGGCGCCGGCCGCGCCGATCGCCATCGTCCCCACCGGCACGCCGCCGGGCATCTGCGCGATCGACAACAGCGAGTCGAGTCCTCGCAGCGCCCGCGACCGGACCGGCACGCCCAGCACCGGAAGCACCGTCTTCGCGGCCACCATGCCGGGCAGGTGGGCGGCGCCCCCCGCCCCGGCGACGATCACCTCGAGGCCCCGGCCCTCGGCGCCCTCAGCGTACTCGAAGAGCCAGTCGGGCGTGCGGTGCGCGGAGACGACGCGGACTTCGTAGGCCACGCCGAGCTCGTCCAGGACGTCGCAGGCGGGCTTCATCGTCGGCCAGTCGCTCTGCGATCCCATGATCACGCCCACGGCGGGAGCCGGCGCGCCCAGGGCGCCTTCGCCGCCTCGCGCGCTCACGCTCGGGACCCGGCCCGGATTAGAAGCGCCGAGCGCTTCCGGGCTCCGTCGCAGGGGAAGACTCCGTTCATCGGCGGGGGCGGGCGTTGCGGCGGGGGGCTCGAGTCCCGACCGGCGGCGGCGCGGGGCGCGGGAGCGCTCCGGCGACGGAGCGCCCGGCCGACCCGGCCGCCGGACGAGGGCGGATCGGCTAGGATCTTGGCCCCGAGCCGACTCGGGATCAAGGCGCGCGCGCCGGCGGCCTCGCGGCGCCTCGGCGCCTCGCTCGGTCGAGGCGCGCCTTGGCGACCGGCCTTATCTTCGGTCCCCATGCGCAACGCCCGCCAAGCCGGACTCCCTTCCGAGCCGACCTTTCGCACGCTCCTGCCCGTCCTGTGCGCGGTCTGGGCCGACGGCGCGATGGAGAGCGACGAGCTGGCCGTCGTGCGCGCCGCACTCGCCGACGCGCGCTGGATGAGCCCCCGGGCCCGCTCGCTGGCCAGCGAATGGACGGACCCCGACGTCCCGCCCGCCCCGACGCTCTACCGCGAAGCGGTCGAGGCCGTCCGCGCGGCGACGGCGGACGGGCGTGGCACGCTGACCGAGGCCGGCCTGGCGCTCGGGGCGCGCGCCCGCTCGGACGCGGCGACCGAGGACGCCGACTGGCGCGAAGCCGCGCGCGAGACGCTGGATCGCCTCGCGCGCGAACTCGAGCTCGCCGGAGGGGAGCCGGTTCGGTCCATCGCCGGCCGGACGACTCGGCCACCCTCGGCGGCCGAAGCGGCCTCGCGACCGAGCGCCCTGGTCGAGGGCCTGGCGGCGGCGATCCGGGGCGACGAGCCCGAGCTGCGCGCGCGGGTCCGGGCCGCGATGCTCGGCCCGGAGTTCGACTTCCCCGCCGAAATGGAGCGCGGCGAGCGCCGGGAGCGCGTCCTGGCGGCCGTCCGCGCGCTCGCCGACCGCGGGTTCGGATCGATCTCCTACCCCCGGGCCTTCGGCGGCCGGGAGCGGCCGGCCGCCGCGGTCGAGGTCTTCGAGGAGCTGGCCTACGGAGACCTGAGCGTCCTGGTCAAGTTCGGGGTCCAGTTCGGACTCTTCGGCGGCAGCCTCGCGCAGCTGGGCACCGAGCGCCACCGCCGCCTGCTCCCGCGCGTCGCCTCGCTCGAGCTGGCCGGCTGCTACGCGATGACCGAGACCGGACACGGATCGAACGTCCGCGACATCCGCACGACGGCCACCCACGACCCGGAAAGCGGCGGCTTCAGGATCCACACGCCGGACGCCGACGCGCGGAAGGACTACATCGGCAACGCCGCCCTCCACGGTCGCTTGGCCACGGTCTTCGCGCGCCTTCGGGTCGGAGCCGAGGACCACGGGGTCCACGCGTTCCTGGTGCCGATCCGGGACGAGCGCGGCCGGCCGGCGCGCGGCGTCGAGATCGAGGACTGCGGCCCGAAGGTCGGGCTGAACGGAGTCGACAACGGGCGACTGCGCTTCACCGCGGTGGACGTGCCCGCGGACAGCCTGCTCGACCGATTCGCCCAAGTGACGGCCGACGGCGTCTACCGGAGCCCGATTCCGAGTCCGGGACGCCGCTTCTTCACCATGCTGGGCACGCTCGCAAGCGGGCGGATCAGCATCGCCGCCGCCTCGCTCGCGGTCGCGAGGAAAGCCCTCGTCGTCGGCGTCCGGTACGCCGCCGAGCGCCGCCAGTTCGGCCCCGAGGGCGCTCCGGAGGTCCCCGTCCTGAGCTATCTGGACGTGCAGCGCCGCCTGATCCCCCGCCTCGCCCGCACCTACGCGGCGACGTTCGCCGTCCGCGACCTCGTGCGCCGCTTCGCGGACCCGGACGCGGACCGTCGCGTGCTCGAGGCGCGCGCCGCCGCGCTCAAGGCCACCGCGTCGCGGCACGCGCTCGACACGCTGCAGGCCTGCCGCGAGACGTGCGGCGGCCAGGGATATCTGGCGGAGAACCAGCTCGGCCGCATGAGAGCCGACGCCGACGTCTTCACGACCTTCGAGGGGGCCAATCCAGTGCTGCTGCAGCTGGTCGCGAAGGGACTCCTGTCCGGATTCCGGCGCGACATGGGCGACATGGGGCTCTGGTCGATCGCGCGGCGCCTGGCCGGGCTGGCCGGAACGCGACTGGTCGAGATGAACCCGGTGACGACGCGCCGCACCGACGCCGACCACCTGCTCGACCTCGACGTCCAGGCCGCGGCCCTGGAGTACCGCGAGCGGCGGCTGCTCCGAAGCGCGGCGCGGCGGCTGCGGTCTCGCGTCCAGGGGGGGATGGACGGATTCGACGCGGTCAACGAGTGCCAGGACCACCTCGTCGCCCTGGCGCGAGCCCACAGCGACCGGATCCTGCTCGAGTGCTCGAGGGACGCCTTGGAGCGGACGGAGCGCGGACCCGCCCGGGAGCTGCTCACGCGAACGATCGCCCTGTTCGGCTTGGCGACGATGGAGAGCCGCCGCGCCTGGTACTTGGAGAAGGGGTACTTCGAGCCCTCGAAGAGCGAGGCGATTCGCGACCAGGTCAACCGCCTGTGCCGCGAGCTGGCGGAGCGCGCCGTCGACCTCGTGGACGGGTTCGGGATCCCGGACCGTCTCGTGCGCGCGCCCATCGCCCGCGCGCGGCCCCGGTTCCGGGACGGCGTCGGGAGCCCGCGTTGACCGAACGGCGCGCCCGCCGGGGCCGAGGGGAGGCGCCGGTCCCGCGGGCGAGGCGCGACTCGGAGACCGAGGTGGGCGGGTTCATGGCCTTTCGTCGCTCCGAGATCGCGACGGTCGGGGCGTCGGTCCTCGCGCTGGTCGCGATCGGGACCGTGGGCTACATGGCGATCGAGGGATGGAGCCTGGCCGACGCCTTCTACATGACGGTCATCACGATCACGGCGGTCGGGTACCACGAGGTCCATCCCCTGAGCGCCGTGGGGCGCGAGTGGACGGTGCTGATGCTCGCCGGCGGCATCACCGCCCTGGGGATGTGGTTCGCCGTGGTGACGGCGTCGATGGTCCGCCTGGACATCCGGAACACCTATTGGAAGCGGAAGACGATGAAGAGGATCGGTCGACTGAAGGGCCACGCCGTGGTCTGCGGGGGTGGGAACATGGGTCGGCAGCTGCTGCACGAGCTCGCGGCCGCGCGCAGGGACTGCGTGTTCGTCGAGCGGAGCGACCGGGCGGTCGCGGCCTTGAGGAAGCTGGACCCGGACGTCCTCGTGGTTCAGGGCGACGCGACGGACGACGAGGCGCTCCAGCGTGCGGGCATCGCTTCGGCGGCGAGCCTGGTGACGTGCCTCTCGGCGGACACCGACAACCTCTTCATCTGCCTGTCGGCTCGGCACCTCAACCCTGACCTGGTGCTGGTCGCCCGCGCCGAGGGCGAGCAAACCGTCGCGAAGCTGTACCGAGCGGGCGCCGACCACGTCGTGAGTCCGAACGTGACCGGGGCGGTCTGGGTCGCGTCGCTGCTGGTCAACCCGACGACGGCGTCGTTCCTCGAGGTGACGGCCAAGGGGCACCACACGCCGCGCCACGTGGAGCACGCGACGGTGGGGGCCGACTCCGCCGTCGCGGGCATGACGCTGAGGGAGGCGGACATCCCGAATCGGACGGGGCTCGTCGTGGTCGCCGTCCGCAGCGGCGGCGGGGACGCCAGCCGAACCGCGTTCAACCCCAAAGCGGACACCCGACTCCGGGTCGGCGACGACTTGATCGTCCTGGGCGACGACGACCAGGTCGCCCAGCTGCGACGCTACGTCGAGTGACGGCGGCGCTCGCCGGCGCCCGGCGACGCCGGCCCCGCGGGCGATCCTCCCGGACGCCCGCGCGATCGCGGACGGGCGCGCCCCGGGGGCCGCGGCCGAGCGGCGCGCCTCGGACCGCGCGGGCCGGGCGGGCTCGAGCCCCCGGAGGCGCTTCCCCGTGACCGACACCGTGGACCGGAAGAAGCGCAGCGAGATCATGTCCCGGGTGCCGAGCAAGGACACGAAGCCCGAGATGATCGTCCGCCGCGTCGCCCACGGCCTGGGGTTCCGCTATCGCCTGCACCGCAAGGACCTCCCCGGTCGCCCGGACATCGTGTTTCCGAAGCGTCGGGCGGTCGTCTTCGTCCACGGCTGCTTCTGGCACCGGCACCCCGGGTGCAAGTACGCGTCGACCCCGGCGACGCGCACGGAGTACTGGACGGCCAAGTTCGAGAGCAACGTCGCCCGGGACGCTCGCAACGAGGCGCTCCTGCGCGAACTCGGCTGGAGGGTGATGGTGATCTGGGAATGCGAAACCAGGGACCGCGAAACCGTGGCGGAACGCATCTCCGCCTTTCTGGGGCAGCGCGCGCCAGCCTGACGGGCGTCGAGCGAACGTCGTCGCGAGGCGCGCAGAGCCCCCTCGCGCGTGGCTCCGAAGGTTGCGGCGGGATGGTTCGGGGTCGGCCGAGCCTTGGCTCTACCCGTCCGCCGCCGCAGCCGCGTTCGCCAGCTCCTCGATCCGGGAACACTTCCGCATGATCTCGTCGAACGGGTCGGCTTCGTCCAGGAGCATTCCCATGCCGACCATGCGCTCGTAGTCCGCGGCGAGCGACTCCAGGGCCACGCCGGCGGGAACGATCCCGAGGCTGCCCGAAACGGCGGCGTGGTAGTCGATCCGGCGCCGGTCGGCGTCGTTTTCGCGGTAGAACATCGCCTTGTGCCGAGCCACGGCGTGGGCGAGTTCCCGGTCCGCCACGGCCTCGCGAGCGACGCCCGCTTCGTCGAGCCGGGCCAGATCGTGCCAATGCCGCGACCACCGCTCCCCTCGGACGCGCCCCTGGAGGCAGTAGACGTGCATCGAGGTCGCCTTCTCCCAGAAGGTTCGCTCCGCCAACATCACCGTCGGTCGGGCCTCGGGAAACACGATTTCGGGAAGGTACGGAGCCGCGTCGCACCCGACCCCGCGCACCACGCACGGCTCGCCGGTGGCGCGGGCTCCGAAGTCGACCTTGACCTCGGGCTTCACGTAGTCCTCGGGGGGGACGACCGGATCGTAGGCGTAGTACAGCCTCTCGGACTCCGCTCGAACTCGTCCCACGAACCCTGCGCGCTCCATCTCCGCCGCGACCAGCGGGCAAGCCACGTCGCGAACCCACTCGGCGAGCCGAGGACGAATCGCTCGGGTCCAGCGCCTCTCTTGACTGCGCGTCGGCGGCATCGCCTCGTCGTCGCCCCCCGCGACCATGTCCGGCGCGAAATCCCGGATGTCGTAGGTGACGTCGATGTCCTCGGAAAAGCGCCGGATCGCGCCCCACGCTTTCGATAGCGACGTTCCTCCCTTGAACACGATGTGCCTTCCAAAGGGAGCTTCGAACAGGACGCCAAGGGTGGCCACCACCCAAATGTCCTTTTCCAAGAGCACAGGCACTCCACCGGATTGCTCTCGTGCCATTTCTAGCAGACCTCGCTTTTCGTCACGAGAAAGGTCGCCGTAGCGGACGTCAGCCATGTTCCAACCTTCTTCCGAGCGGCTCGGAGATCCAATCGGGCAAAGCGTCGCAAAACGAGGCGAGTTCCGTCAGTTCTTCGGACGACAGCTTCGGAAGCGCGGCGTCCAGGGTCACCTCGACTTCGTTCCGTCCCAGCCCAGCAACGGCGCGGATCACCATGCCGGCAGTCCGACGCGGCGCTGCCAATTGCCAGGCTGGCGCATGCTTGAACTCCACTCGATGAGCCCCAAAATGCAGGATGCGGTCAGGTCCGGACGTCAGATAAATCGACCGAATCGGATTCTGCGTGGTCAGGCCAAGTACGTTCGCCGCGCTCCCGAGGCCTGGGACGATGGTCTCGCCCCAGAGTTCGGAAAGCGACTTGAGCGCGAGCTCCAGAAATGGCGGGCGAAGACCGAAACGGGTTTGAATTCGACGCATGTAGAGGCCGCGACATACCCTCAGCAGACGCTTCGACCGAACGAGACGGGACAACGCTCGGTTCACCGCCGCCCGTTCGCCGAGGTGCAGCAGGTCGCGCGACTGAATCGGCGTCGCCTCCGGCTTCGACTCCGCGTACTCCATGATCCGCTCGGGCAAACTGGCCATCGGGACTTCCCTCCAAGTCAAGCGACTCGCGATCAGTCAACCTAATGCATCGAGAAGAGCGCATGAGAATCCGGATTCTCCGCGAACGTCCCTCTCGCCGCTCGCCTCCATCCAGAGCGTCGGGCACGTTCTGATCTTCGGGATCGCCGCGCCACGCGCACCCGGGGGTCGCACCGAGCTCCGGCGCCGTCGCTCGCTCCAGGAACGCGGCGAACGCGACGCGAACTCGGCTGGAGGGTGATGGTGATCTGGGAATGCGAGACCAGGGACCGCGAGGCCGTGGCGGAACGCATCTCCGCCTTTCCGGGGCGGCGCGCTGGGGCCTGACGGGCGTCGAGCGAACGTCGTCGCGAGGCGCGCAGAGTCGCCTCGCGCGTGGCTCCGAAGGTTGCGGCGGGATGGTTCGGGGTCGGCCGAGCCCTGGCTCTACCCGTCCGCCGCCGCAGCCGCGTTCGCCATCTCCTCGATCCGGGAACACTTCCGCATGATCTCGTCGAACGGGTCGGCTTCGTCCAGGAGCATTCCCATGCCGACCATGCGCTCGTAGTCGGCGGCGAGCGACTCCCGGGCGACGCCGGTGGGAACGATCCCGAGACTGCCCGAAACGGCGGCGTGGTAGTCGATCCGGCGCCGGTCGGAGTCGTTTTCGCGGTAGAACATCGCTTTATGCCGAGCCACGGCGTGGGCGAGTTCCCGGTCCGCCACAGCCTCGCGAGCGACGCCCGCTTCGTCGAGCCGGGCGAGATCGTGCCAGTGCCGCGACCACCGCTCCCCTCGGACGCGCCCCTGGAGGCAGTAGACGTGCATCGAGGTCGCCTTCTCCCAGAAGGTCCGCTCCGCCAACATCACCGTCGGTCGGGCCTCGGGAAAGCCGACGTCGGGAAGGTGGGTGGCCGCATCGCACACGACCCTGCGCACCACGCAGGGCTCGCCGGTGGCGCGGGCTCCGAAGTCCACCTTGACCTCGGGCTTCACGTAGTCCTCCGGTGGGAAGAGCGGATCGTAGGCGTAGTACAGCCTCTCGGACTCCGCTCGAACTCGTCCCGCGAACCCTGCGCGTTCCATCTCGGCCGCGACCAGCGGGCAAGCCACGTCGCGAACCCACTCGGCGAGCCGGGGGCGAATCGCTTGGGTCCAGCGCCTCTCTTGACTGCGCGTTGGCGGCATCGCCTCGTCGTCGCCCCCCGCGACCATGTCCGGCGCGAAATCCCGGATGTCGTAGGTGACGTCGATGTCCTCCGAAAAGCGCCGGATCGCGCCCCATGCCTTCGATAGCGACGTTCCTCCCTTGAACACGATGTGCGGTCCAAAAGGAGCCTTGAACAGGACGCCAAGGGTGGCCACCACCCAAATGTCTTTTTCCAACAGAAAGGACAGCCTTCCGGATTGCTTCGACGCGATCGCAAGCGCGGCCCTTTTCTTTTCACTAGAGATATCCCCGTAGCGGACTTCAGCCATGTTCCAACCTTCTTCCAAGCGGCTCGGAGATCCAATCGGGCAAAGCGTCGCAAAACGAGGCAAGCTCCGTCAGTTCTTCGGATGACAGCTTCGGAAGCGCAGCATCCAGGCTTACCTCGACTTCGTTTCGCCCCAACCCGGCAACCGCGCGGATGACCAAGCCGGCAGTGCGGCGCGGCGCCGCCAGCTGCCAGGCCGGCGCGTGCCTTAGCTCGACCCTGAGAGCTCCGAAATCCAGGATGCGGTCAGGTCCAGACGTCAGGTAGATCGCCCGGACCGGGTTCTGCGTGGTCAGGCCAAGCACGTTCGCCGCGCTCCCTAGGCCGGGAATGACAGTCTCGCCCCAGAGATCGGAAAGAGCCTCGAGCGCGAGCGTCAAGGTTGGCGGGCGAAGACCGAAACAGGTCGGAATCGTACGCATGTAGATGCCGCGATAGATCCGCATAAGACGGTCCGCCCGAACGAGACGGGACAACGAACGGTTCACGGCGGCTCGTTCGCCGAGGTGCAACAGGTCGCGCGACTGAATCGGCGTCGCCTCCGGCTTCGACTCCGCGTACTCCATGATCCGCTCGGGCAGGCTGGCCATCGGGGTTCCCTCCCAGTGAATCAATCCTCGATCCATAAACGTAACGCATCGAAAGGAGCGCAGGAGAATCCCGATTCTCCGTGACAGCCCCTCTCGCCGCTCGCCTCCATCCAGAGCGTCGGTCGCGCTCCGATCCTCGGGATCGCCGCGCCACGCGGACCCAGCGGTCGCACCGAGATCCGGCGGCGCCCGGGACGCGGCGAAGCGCCTAAATCGCCCTCGAAGCCGCCGGCGTCAAGTCAAGCATTGCCTCAACCGCCTCCCCAGCGGCTCGGAAATCCAATCGGGCAGAGCTTCGCGAAAAGACGCGAGCTCCGTCAGTTCCTCGGAAGACAGCTTCGGAAGCGCGGCCTCCAAGCTCACCTCGACTTCGTTTCGCCCCAGTCCGGCAACCGCGCGGATCACCAAGCCGGCAGTGCGGCGCGGAGCCACCAGCTGCCAAGCCGGCGCGTGCATTAGCTCAACCCGGAGAGCTCCGAAATGCAGGATGCGGTCAGGACCGGACGTCAGGTAGATCGCCCGGACCGGATTCTGCGTCGTTAGGCCAAGCACGTTCGCCGCGCTCCCCAAGCCGGGGACGACCGTCTCCCCCCAGAATTCGGACAGAGCCTTGAGCCCGCCTTATTCATGAGCGCTTGGCGGGGGGTTGAGTTGATGCGGTAAGCGTCTTATCTTTCAGCGGGTTAATATTCAGTCTCCCGCTGACCGGGCCGACCGGCCAGGGTGAACCGTGAACCTTTCACTTTTCTTCAACCGATCCCTCAAGCTCAAGTCCGAACCCCTCGAGATCACCGCCGACGCCGGCGCCGTCGCAGTCCGCGAGATCCTCGAACGCAGCGGCGTCGTCGAACGCATCGCCGCCCGCATCAAGGACCCCCGCCAGCCTGGCAAGATCACGCACTCGATGCAGGAGTGCCTGCGCACGCTGTTCGTGCTCGCCGCTCAGGGACGCCCCGACCACAACGACGCCGACGCGTACCGCAACGATCCCGCCTTCGCGCTCGCCGTGTGCGACCGCAAGGGCACGGCCGCCGCCGACCACTCGCTGCCGTCGCAGCCCACGCTGTCGCGCATCGTGGCGCTGTTGAGTTCGGAGGAGAACCGCAAGATCCTTCGCGAGGAGCTCGCCAGGTTCGTGAAGTGGAGGTTCCGAGCCATCGGCGGCGGTCGGCTGCACCGACGGCTGACCGTCGATGTCGACGGCCTTCCCATCGACGTTCACGGGAAGCAGCCGGGCGGCGCGTGGAACGGGTACTATAACCGCAAGGTCTACCAGCCCATCGTGGCGTCGGTGGGGGACACGGGGGACATGCTCGACGCGCGTCTCCGCAACGGCCAGGTCCACGCCGCCGACGGCGCCCTCGGGTTCATCGCCGACGTCGTGGAGCGCGTGCGCGGCGAGCTTGCCGAAGAGATCGATGTGCGCCTCGACGCCGGCTTTCCGAGCGAGGGTCTGCTCGCGGGGCTCGAGGCGAAGGGGACGGGCTACGTCTGCCGGATTCGCAACAACAGCGTGTTGAAGGATTTGGCCGAAGACGTGACCGACGGCTTCATGGCGCTGGGCCCGTCCAAGGACGGCGCGCCGCGAGAGATGGTCTTCGAGGAGCGGTACCAGGCGGGATCGTGGTCTCGTCCGCGACGCTTGCTCCAAGTGGTGGTCGAGCGGGTGGGCGAGCTGCTCCCGTCCGTGTTCAACCTCGTGACCTCGATCAAGGAAGAGGAGATGTCGGGACGCGAGGCGCTGGAGCTGTACAGGCGGCGCGGGAAGGCCGAGGCGCACATGGGCGAACTGGTGAACGAGGTGCGGCCGGCGCTGTCGTCGTCGCCGCGGCCGAAGAGGCGCTACCGCGGTCGGAAGGTCGAGGCTGGGGAGAGCGTGGACGCGTTCGCGTGCAACGACGTTCGCCTGTTGATCTCGACGATGGGGTACCAGATCGTGCACGCGCTGCGCACGCTGATGGAGAAGGCGACGGGCGTCGGGTGGAGCCTGAAGCGACTGCTGGATCGGGCGCTGCGGACGGCGGCGCGCTTCACGGTGTCGGGGCGGCGGATCACGATGACCGCGTCGGAGGCGTCGTCGCACTGGTGGACGCTGACGCAGCGACTCCGAAGGTTGCCCGAGCCGGTGTTCTGACCCCGCTGCGGGGCGGGGCGAAGCGGAAGCGAGCGGTTTGGGGCGGGAGTGCGTCCGTATGCCTGCGTTCGGGTGCGAACGGATCCAGATGGGCGCCCGAGGCTATTGCCAAATACGCTGATCGTCGGCTATATGACGTCCCGCGAACCTTCAGACGGCCGAAACCGGTCGGAAACAGGGCTGCCGACAAGCTTTCTGTTCGTTCATGAATAAGGCGGGTTGAGCGCAAGCGTCAAGGTTGGCGGACGAAGACCGAAACAGGACGGAAGCCGACGCATGTAGATGCCACGATAGACCCTCATCAGGCGCCTCGACCGAGCGAGGCGGGACAACGCTCGGTTCACGGCCGCCCGTTCGCCGAGGTGCAGCAGGTCGCGCGACTGAATCGGCGTCGCCTCCGGCTTCGACTCCGCGTACTCCATGATCCGCTCGGGCAGGCTGGCCATCGACGTCCTCCCTTCGTTTCGGGGGCAACCGCCCGAAGAGCGGCCCCAATTCGCAAGTCCAATGGGCGCTGCAGGATTCGAACCTGCGACCTCCTGCTTGTAAGGCAGGCGCTCTGAACCGACTGAGCTAAGCGCCCGGCTCGAGCTCGGCCCGCGCCGCCCCCGCCGCTCCGACTCCGGCGAGAGAGGTTCGTTGCGGCCGCGCCTGAAAGCTAATCGCGAGGCGAAGACGGCGGCGCGGACGGCGGCTCGCGCGCGCCGGGTTGCGCTGAACGGAGCGCCGAACGCAGATTTTCGGCCCGCCGCCCGCAATTGTCCGCTCGCCGGAGACCGATGACCGAACCGACGCCCACGAACTCGACGGACCCGGGATCGCCGGGGATCGCCCGTCGCGCCGGCCGGTCTCCCGCAGACGCGTCGGGGACCGCGATCCGGAGCCGCCGCGGGGTGCGCGCGCGCACGGCGCGGGGCCTCGGGCTCGGCGCCGCGCTGATCGCTCTGGCCGCGGTCGCCTCGTGTCGCGCGAGCGCGCCGGGCTCCGGCGACTCGAATCCCGAGCCCGCCGCCGCGCCCCGTTCGCGAGCGGACGAGCCGAACACGACCCACGGCGTCTACACGGTCGCCCAGGCGGAACGCGGCCGCGCGGTCCACGACCGGATCTGCTCGGAGTGCCACGACTCGGCCGAGTGGACCGAGCCGGGCTTCAAGGACCGCTGGCGCGAGCTGTCGGTGTACCGCCTCTGGCACTGGATCTACCAGCGCATGCCGCACGGAAATCCCGGCACGCTGTCCCGGGAACAGGTCACCGACGCCCTGACGTACATCCTGCAGCTCAACGGTCTGCCCGCCGGGAACCGCGAACTCGGGACCGACGACGACTCGATCGACGACTATTGGATCGTCTGGGGGGAATCGTGACGCGACGGCGCGGACCGGACCGCCCGCCCCGCGGGCGGACGAAGCCCCCGGCGCGGGCCTCTCGCCGACCGCGCGCGACCGCGCGCGTCGCCGCCCTCGCGCTCCTCGCCGCGCTCTGGGCGCCCGTCGCTCCCCGGACCGTCGACGGCCAGGAGGCCCGCCGCCGCTGGGAGCGCATGTGCACGATCCGGTCCGAGAAGTTCGACCTCGTGCTTCCGCAGGCCATGAAGGACAACGATCTGGACATGTGGATCGTCGTCGTGCGCGAGGGCGCGCCGGACCCGCTCTGGGACGCGCTGGGCCGGGGCTACGCGGGCGACTGGGCCTACTACGTGTTCACCGACCAGGGCAAACGCGTCGAGCGGGCGGCGCTGGGCGCGAGCGGATACATGCTCGAGCGCTGCGGCGTCTACGACTACTTCGGCGACGCGGAGTCGCTGGCCGACTACGTCGCGCGCAGGGACCCGGTGCGCATCGGCGTCAACGTCGCCGAGTCCATCGGCGGCGCGGACGGACTCTCGCACACCGGATACCTCCGCCTTCGCGAGACGCTGGGCGCCGTCTACGCCGACCGCCTGGTGAGCGCCGAGCGCTTCGTGTCGGACTTTCGCGCCACTCGAACCGCGGCCGAGATCGCGGCCTTCGGAGAGGCGGGCGAGATCAGTCGAGAGATCGCCGAGCGCGCCCTCTCGAACGAGGTCGTGACGCCGGGCGCGACGGCACTCGAGGACGTCGCGTGGTGGATGTGGGACCAGCTGCTGGCGCGCGGCCTGGACTCCTCGTTCGGCATGCCGTCGGTGTACGTCACCGGGCCCGGCGGCATCGAGGCCACGTCGTCGGAGCGCATCGTCCAGCGCGGCGACCTGATCATGATCGACTGGGGCGTCGGGTTCCTGGACTTCTACACCGACATGAAGCGCGTCGCGTACGTGCTGCGCGACGGCGAGACCCGGGCGCCGTCGGGCCTCCGGCGCGCGTTCGACCAGGCGCTGGCCGTTCGCGACGTCATGAAGGCGGCGATCAAGCCCGCGCCGACGGCCCAGGAGGCGCTGGACTCGACGTGGGCCGCGATCGAGGCCGCGGGCTTCAATCGCGTCGAGTTCAACCGGCCCACCGCCGACCCGGCCGTCACCGACGTGGTGATCGGCCCCCATTCGGTCGGCAATCTGGGCCACGGCGTCGGACCTTCGCTCGCCTTCTTCAACCCGACCCGCCTGACCTACGAGCTGCGCCCCGGCACGCTGATCGCGGTCGAGCTCTTCGCCTACACGGCCAACCCCGACTGGGGGGGCGCCAAGGTGAGGATCCCGCTGGAGGACGACGCGCTCGTCACCGAACGCGGCGTCGAGTGGCTCTACCCTCCGACCGACAGGATCCTGCTGATCCGGTAGATCCCTCCGCCGGGCGGCGGAGCGCGACGGCGACGCGCGGGGATCAGCGACGAGGGTGGAAGGTCCCGACGCGACGCCCCTTGCTGAACAGCCCGATGGGCCTGTCGGCGATGTCGTTGCTCAGGTCGATCCACACCCGGTTCGCGCCCGGACCGACCCGAGCCGCCGGCCCCCTCACGCGGTACGGTTCCGCCTCCGAGGGGACGACGCCGTACCCGACGTCGGCCATCGCCTCGACGGTGATGCGGCTGAGCGGTTCGGCCTCCGCGCTCAGAAACGGCGTCATGAGCTCGTTGCCGAAGACGGACTCGCGCCAATGGGAGTCCGAGGAGCCCGCTTCGCCGCCGCTCTGCACGGGCACCTTCGCGCCCGCGTGCCTCCGGCCGCCCAGCGACTCGAAGGCCGCCCGGGCCAAGGGACCCTTGAAGTGCGTGTCCGCGCCCTCGTCGCCCGGCGAACCCGGCCGACTCACGGAGGGGTCGCCCAGGAGGCCGTGTTCGCTCCACACGGTGCCGAAGCCCAGAACGTGGCCCATCTCGTGGGTCGCCACGTCCAGGAGCGATCCGTTGGCCTCCAGCTCCGTCACGTCGGCGTCGTCGAACTCCGCGGCGCCCCGGATGACCGCGCCGTAGATGTTCTCGTTCCAGCCCTCGAAGCTCGTCAGGCGCACCGAGCACGGCGCGGCGCGCGCGAGGACCTGCCCTCGTCCGTCGATCGCGGCGACGTCGACGTAGATGCGCACGTCGTCGATCGTCTCGCCCGCCGCCACCGCCGGACATGCCCCCGAGGCGGCTTGAGCGTCCCGGTAGGCGAAGTCGTCCACGCCCTGCCCGATCACGGCTTCCCACCGGTCCGCGGCCTCGCGAAACGTCCGCTCCCGGGCCGCGTTCGTCAGGCCCTGGAACACCAGCTCGATGTCGAAGCTCTCCGTCGGCTGGCCGCCGACCGAAACGGTCAGCTCCGCCGGTCCGAAGGCGGTGAAGGCGTGCACGGCCACGTGATAGACGCCGCGCCGGGCGGGCAGGATCTGGCACGCCTCGTTCGAGTCCTGATTGCCGCTCAGGCAGCGATACCGGTACTGGTGGTCCGGGCGCTCGCCGTAGTGGAGGAACATGTCGGCGTCGCGCGAGCCGTCGCCGGACCGGTCGACGAGCCGGGCCGTCAGGGGCTCCGAGGACGCCGCGCCGAGCTCGACGCGAAAGAGCTTGACTTCGCCTCGCCTCCCCGAAACCGTCGCCGGGACGTCCAGCTCGAGGACGGCCTGCTCCTCCACGACCAGTCTTTCGCGAAGCGCGTTGTTGGCCTTCTCCCACTCCTCGAGCCCGCCCTCCGGGTCGACGACGGCCGTCAGGTCGCGCGGACCCGCCTCCAGCGGACCGACGGCGGCGAAGGCCACGGTCGCGCTGTCCTGCGGCTCGAGCGCGCCGATCGTCGCCTCGGCCAGAACGACGTCGCCGACGGTCAGCCGCACCGGCACGGAATCCGGTCCGGGCGCGTCGCCGGCGTTGGCGATCCCGACCGTCACGTCGACGGTCTCGAGGTTGGTGAGGTCGGCGCGGGACACGGCGATCTCGTGGATCGCCAGGTCGGGCAGCGGCGTGTCGGAGGTGGCCGTGGCGGAGACGCTGCGCCGCAGGCCGACCGGCCCGGACACGACGAGCGTCTGCGTGCCGAACCGACCGCCCAGCGTCCATTCGGTCCGCGCTTCGCCGTTCTCGTCGGTCACGCCCGCCTCCCGGCTGACCGATCCGCTCTCGGTGCCGGGAGAGAAGGAGAGCTCGACGCCCTCGACGGCGAATCCCCCGCGATCAAGCGCGCGCACGACCACCGGCTCCGGCAGGGCGGTGAGGCGAAGGCCGGTCTGGTCGCCGCCCGACACGACGCTCAACCCCGCCGGCCGCTGGCGAACCGTGACGGACGCCGACGCCGTCAGCGCTCCGGACGCGGCCTGCAGCGCCGCCGACCCGTTGGCGACGGCCGTGACGGTGCCGCGCTCGTCCACCGTGAAGACGCTCTCGTCGGAGCTGGACCACGCGACCGTCGAGACCATCGCGGCGCCCCGCTGGTCCTTGACCGTCGCGTTGAACGGAGCGGTCTGGCCCAGGTAGGTCAGCGTGGCGGCCGCCGGCGCGACTTCGATCGAGGTGGGCACGGAGGGAGCCGGCGCGACCGGCCCGTCCCCGTCGTCGCCTCCGCACGCGGCGACGAGGGCGAGCGCGGCGAAGCGAACGAACGCACGCGGTCTCGTGGTCTTCATGGCCATCGCGCTTCCTCCAAGCCGACGGTTCGCGGGCGGGGCGCGCCGAATCGCGGCCCCTCGAACCCGTACCCCGGAACCTCGGGACGGTTCGCTCCCATCATACTCCCCCGACGCGAGGCTGCGACAGATCGCCCGCGCCGCTACAGGTCAACCGCGCGCGATCGAGCGCGCCGCGCGGGCTCGCCTCCTCTTCGCGAACGCGGTCGGCAGATACAGCAGAGCGAAGATCGAGACGCCGACGATCTCCAGGACGACGAGGTACCAGGGCCAGGGCAGGAAGACGAAGGGCGAGGCGGTCGCCGGCGGCGCCGACAGGTACATGTAGTTGCTGTCCAGGGCGAGGTTGACGCCGGCGACGAGGACGGCGACGACGTGGATCCAGACGACGGCCTGCGCCAGGCCCCGCAGCGTGGGGCGCATGCCCAGCCCCCAGGTCGCGAACAGCGCGGCGACGACGATGCCGCCGTGCGAGACGAAGAACTGCAGGAAGGCGTAGCTCGGGTAGCCGACCTCCAGATCGGGCGTGAGGATGGCGTTGACGCTGCCCGCCAGCCCCCAGAAGTAGGTCAGCTGATAGGCCAGCGGGCGCCGGAACAGCAGCGTCGCCGCCGCCAGGAGGACGGTCACGCCGCAGACGTGGAGCGGCAGGTGTTCCCGCCAGAAGACGGCGGCGCCGTCCGTCCTGAAGGCGAGGACCCAGGACGCGGCCTCGTTGCCGAGCAGGATCCAGGCGAGCCCCGCTCGGACGGCGCGCTCGACGCCGTCCGAGCCGGCCCTTCGGACCGCGACGGAAAGCGCGACCGGCGCCAGCGCGGTCAGCGCGACGGCGGCCCAGTGGGCGGGGCCGAAGAGCTCGAAGGGCGGCTGCGCGAGCGGCGCCGTCAATCGCGGTCCGCCCGGTCGCGCAGGCGCGCCGCGCCGCACGCCGCGCTCGCGGGACCGTTCACGCGAGCGCCGGCCCGGCCGGTCCGACCCAGGTGCCCCGTCCCCCGCCGAGCGACGCCACGCGAAAGGCCAGTCCGTGCCGGGCGGCGAAGCGCAGCGCCTTGTCCTGCACCACGCCCCCGCCGATTCGCCGCGCCTCGCTCCAGCTCAGGCGCGCCAGCGGCGCGAGCCCCGCCTCTCGCCCGGGATCCCGTTCGTAGATGCCGTCGACGTCCTTGACGAGGCGCACCTCGGCCGCTCGGAGCGCGTGGCCGAGGAAGAGCGCGCTCAAGTCCGAGCCGCCCCGCCCCAGCACCGACGGCGCCCCGGTCGCGTCGACGCCCACGAACCCCGGCAGCACGACGACGTCGTGGGCGGCCAGCGCGCGCACGATGCGGTCGACGTCCACGTGCACGGGGTCGGCGTCCTCGAGGGCGCCCCGGGTGCGCACCGGCAGACTCTGGGCCGTGAACCCCGTCGCGGCCACGCCCCGGACCGCGAGCGCCATCGTCAAGAGGGCGACCGACGCCTCCTCGCCGGTCGCGAGAAGCGCGCACAGCTGGGCGGCCGGCGGGACGGGCGCCACGGCCCTCGCCATCCGCGTCAACCGGTCCGTGGCGTCGCCCATCGCCGAGACGACGGCGACGGTCTTGCGCGCTTCGGCCGCGTGGGCTCGGAGCGCGTCGGCGACCGGTCCGAAGCGCCCGGCGTCGGCCAGGACCGACGATCCGAACTTGAGCACGCGGACGGGCGCGCCCGGGGCGGAAGCGCCGGCGATCGGCGGGCGCGGGTCGACCGCGCGGTCCCGGGCTACGCCGGCCGACACGCCGCCTCCTCGGCCCGCCGCAGCGCGCGGCGCAGATCGGCCACCAGGTCGTCGACGTCCTCGATGCCGACGCTCAGCCGCACCAGCCCCTCGCCGATCCCGGCGGCCCGGCGGTCGCGCCGGCTCATCGACGCGTGGGTCATCGTCGCCGGATGGGCCATCAGGCTCTCGACTCCTCCCAGGGACTCCGCGAGCGCGAAGCGCTCCGACGCGCGGGCGAGGGCGTCCACCGCGCCGCGCCCGCCCTCGAGTTCGAAGGACACTACGCTTCCCCACCCGCTTTGCTGTCGCCGGGCGACCTCGTGGCCCGGGTGCTCGGGCAGGCTCGGATGGTGCACGGCCTTCACGACGTCGCTCTCCCGCAGCGCGGCGACGACGCCGAGCGCGTTCCTCTCGTGCACGCGACAGCGGGCGTGCAGCGTCCTGATCCCCCTCAAGGTCATGTAGGCGTCGAAGGGCGCGCCGGCCAGGCCCATGGCGTTGACCCACCACGAAAGGCGGTCCAGGAGCGCGTCGTCGCGCGCGACGACGGCGCCTCCGACGACGTCGCCGTGCCCGTTGAGGAACTTCGTCGTCGAGTGGACGGCCAGGTCGGCGCCCAGGTCGAGGGGCCGCTGGTTGACCGGGGACAGGAACGTGTTGTCCACGGCGCAGATCGCGCCGATCTCGCGCGCGAGGCGCGACCAGCGGCCGACGTCGGTGACGCGCAGCAGCGGATTGCTGGGCGTCTCGATCCAGATCATGCGCGGCCTGAGCTCCCGGGCGCGAGCGAAGGCCTCGGCGTCCGTCGGGTCCAGGAACCGGACGCGGTAGCCTCCCCGCGCCGCTTCGGCCGCGAACAGGCGGCGACTGCCCCCGTAGCAGTCCAGCGGCGCCAGGAGAAGGTCGCCGGCGGAGAGGAGCCTCGTCGTCGCCGAAATCGCGCTCATGCCCGACGACGTGACGACGGCGCCGCAGCCGCCCTCGAGGTCGGCGACGGCCTCGGCCGCCAGGTCGCGCGTCGGGTTGCCGGAGCGCGTGTAGTCGTAGGCGCCCGAGACGACGCCCGGCGCCGCGAACAGGAAGTTCGACGAGAGGTGGAGCGGCGGCATCACGGCCCCGTGCGCCGAGTCCGCGCAGAGGCCGGCCTGCACGGCGCGGGTCGAAGGCGAGGCATTGGAGAGCGGGCGATTCATCGGGCGCCCTCCCCGTCCGCCAGCCCGGCGGCGACCTGGGCCGAGACCTCGGCGACCTCCTTGAGAAAGCCGTCGTGGCCGAAGGGCGACGCGAGCTCGACGTGGCGGGCCGGACGTCGGCCCCGCCCGGCGGCGAGCTCCTCGACGAGCCACGGCGGCACGAGGACGTCGCTGTCGATCGAGACCAGGAGGGCTTGCGCGGGCAGCGAGCCGGGGTCGGTGCGGTGAAGGTCGATCGACTCCGACAGCGCCAGGAACCGGTCCGCGTCGAAGGCGCGCGCGAAGGCGGCGCCGCGGGCGTCCAGGTAGTCCTCGACCGGAAAGCGCGCGACGGGCGCCTGCGCCCCGGGGTCCGCTCGCTCCAGGCGCGGACGCATCGAGAAGCGCCCCTCGAACTCGGCCGCGCTTCGGTAGGTCGTCATGGCGAGGGCGCGGGCGAGCGAGAGTCCCCGGGCCGCGTCCCCGCGCCGGACGCCCAGGTCGGCGACGGCGCGCTGCACCGACCGCACCGCCGTGGCCATCGGGTGGGAGCGGTGCGCGGCGCACAGGACGACCAGGCGGTCCACGCGGTCGGGGAACAGCTCCGCGAAGGCGAGCGCGACCATGCCGCCGTACGACGCGCCCACCAGGGAAATCGCCCCGAGGCCCAGCGCGTCCAGCGCGCGGGCGAGGGCCCTCGCCTGGTCGCGCGTCGTGACGGGACGCAGGAGACCGGCCTCGGAGGCGCCGCCAAGGTACTCCAGACCGACGATCCGGCGTCGGGTCGGATCCAGCGCCAGGCCGGCGCCGGCCAGACCCGGCCACCACCCCGGCTCCGGGCGCGCCGGCGAGGGCGCGACGTGGCGGCCGGCCGAGATGCCGCCGAGGACCGCCACGGCGGGCGCGCCGGCGGGGCCCGCGACCTCGTAGCGCACGGCCGCGGCGCGCTCGCCCAAGTGGTCGAAGCGGATGCGCGCGGGCACGCTCCCGCGATCGAGGACGGGGGCGGCGGACGCCGGTCCCCGCGAGCGGCCGGGCGGAGCGGCGCGCGTCTCGAACGAGACGGGGGCGGCGGGCGCGGCGTTCGGCGTCGCCATGGCGAGGCGTCTCCCAAGTCCAATGTCCCGATCCGTCGGACTCCGGAGACTCTGGACGCCCCTTCGTGCAATCGGCGACCGCCCCGACTGCGGGCGGCGGGCGCATCATCTTCACGACGGGCCGAAGCCCGCCGCAGGAGTTGGCACCTTCGCGGGAATGCCGATCCCGCAGGTTGCCCCGGCTTCAAAGGGCCTTTCCCTCAGCCGGTCTCGATGAATCGTCGGTCGCTACAAGGGGTACGCCGCGCGCCCGGCGATGTCAAGGACTTTCTTCGCCGCGGCGCGGCGGCCCCGGCGGGCGCGCCGCGCTCAGCCGGGTCGACGCGGCGGATCCACCGGCCTCCTCTCCCCCGCGGTCACCCACAGCGGAAGGCGGTTCTGGCGGGGAGGCAGGCTGCAGACGGAGTGCGGCGTGAACACGCAGGGCGGGTTGTAGGCGCGGTTGAAGTCGACGACGGTCCGCCCGTCCTCGTCGGCGAAGGGCACGCGCAGGTAGCGCCCGCCCTGATAGGTCGACTCGACGGCCGTCGAATCCCACAGCGACACGAAGTGGCTGGAGCTCGACTCCTCGGCGAACGCCGCGAGGCGGAACTCCCGCCCCCCGACCTCGAAGACCAAGTCTCCGGGAGACCGATGCTCGACCGTGCCGCCCTGGACGTCGCCCAGGCGCACCGTGCGCGGCGACCGATGCGCGTCGAACCGGGCCGGAACCATCCATTCGCGGTCCACGGGGAAGTGGGGCGGGAGCGCGAACGAGGCGAGGCGCTCGAGGTCGCGGTCCCAGGCGCGCAGCCACAGCCGGGACGTGCCGCGCTCGGCGTGGATCCGCATGCCGAGCGACCCGAGGGTCCACACGGTCGGCCGGTCGGACCGGTCGTTCTCGAGCGCCGTCGGCTCCGTCGCCTCGACCCCGTCGATCCGTAGACCGCTGCCCGGCTCGGGCTCGAGGACCGCGGCGCCGTCCGCGAGGCGGATCGTCCCGGCGACGCTCGGCGACTGGGCCGCCGGCAGCGCGATCGCGAGCGCCGGATCGGCGCCGAACGGATTCGGGCCCGGAGCGAGCTCCCAGAGCCCGATCCAGCTGATCACGCCGGCGTCGGGGTCGACCAGACCGGCGTGGCGGGCCGCGCGCCACGCCTCGTGCTCGGCCCGCAGCTCCGCGTCCGTCGCGGTCGGCCCCTCGCTGGCCGGCGCGCCGCAGGCCGCCAGCGCCAGGACCGCGAGAGCGCGGGCGCTCCGGCGCGCGAAGCGGGCGGTCCCGCAACCGGTCGGCGCCCGCGCGGCGCGCCTACGGATCGGACGCGACTCGAGGCCGCTCCTCGGCCTCGAGCGTCTCGAGCACCTGGCGCCACTCGAACTTCTCGCCGACGCCGCGGACGTAGTGGTCCATCCAGGCCTTCTCGCTCACGGCCTTGACCAGGCGGTTGCGGGGGTCGGGGATGCCGTGGCTGCGACCGGGATACATGAAGAGCTCGGTGGGCACGCCGAGCTTCTTGAGCGCCATGTGGAGCTCGACGGACTGCGGGCTGGGCACGCGCGGATCGCCCTCGACCACGTGGATCATGGTGGGCGTGACGGCGTTCGCGACGTACTTGAGCGGCGACTGGTCGAAGTAGGTGTCGAAGTCCTCGTAGAGGAAGCCGTCGCCGACGTAGAACTGGCGGTTGCGCTGCACGTCGCTCTGGGCGTACATGCTGATCCAGTTCATGGTGCCGGCGCCCGAGCTGATCGCCTTGAAGCGGTCGGTCTGGGTGAGGATCCAGTTGGACCAGTGGCCGCCCGCGCTCCAGCCCAGCGCGCCCATGCGGTCGCCGTCGACGAGACCCTCGGCGATCAGATGGTCCACGCCGGTCATGATGTCCTCGTAGCCGAGCGTGAAGTAGTCGCCCACGATGTCGGTGCGGTGCGCGTTTCCGTAGTTCCGCGATCCCCGATAGTTGGGCTTGAGCACGACGTACCCGTCGCCGGCGTAGACCTGCGAGTTGTAGCCGCCGTTGAAGCGCAGCAGGTCGGCCGACGCGGGGCCTCCGTGGATGGCGACGATGAGCGGGTAGCGCGTGCCCTCCCGGTAGCCGACCGGACGGACCAGCACGCCTCCGACCGTCTTGCCGTCCGACGACCGCCAGTCGATCTCGACCTCCTCGCCGAGCGCGACGTCGCGCACCTGCGGATTGGGATCGACGAGCCGGGTCCACGTCGAGCGGTCGGCGACGTCGTCCACGCTGGCGGCGGTGAACAGGGTGGGCGGCGTCCTGGGGTCGCTGTAGCCGATCAGCAGCACGCCGGTGTCGTCGCGGGAGACGGGGAGCGCGGCGCGCTCGTCGGTGAGCTGGCGCACCGCTCCGGTCTCGACGTCCAGAGCGTGGAGCTGCGTGGTCACCGTCACGCCCGCGTTGAAGTAGATGGTGCGCGAGTCGTCGGACCAGAACCCCACGCTCGAGCTCTGATCGAAGTCGGCGCCCAGCTTGCGGAACTCGTCGCCCCGGTCGTCGACCTCGCGGACGTAGACGCGGTTCTCGGTCATCGAGTAGCGCTCCATGTCGTCCGGCGCCGTGAAGGCGACCCACTTGCCGTCGGGCGAGAAGTCGAGGCCGCGCTCGCCCACCTCGCGGTTCTCGGTGATGCGCTCGATCTCGCCGCTGACCACCTCCATCAGGTACAGGTCGGCGTAGAGCCGCGACGCGGTGATGTTGCGCTCGTAGCGCTCCGGGGAACCGCCGGTGACGCCGATCCAGCGACCGTCCTCGGAGAACGTGAAGCGGTCCACGCTGTAGGAGGAGTCGTTGGTCTCGCGGCGTTCGGCGGCGGAGGCCACCGCGACGCTCCACAGGCTCGAGAGCGGGGTGACGGCGTTGCGGACGTCGACGGTGAAGCCCTTCTCGCGTCGCTTCTCCTCGTCCTCGTCGTAGGCGTCGGGACGCGTGAAGTAGACGCGGTCGCCCAAGGGAGAGAACTCCCACTGATCGACGCCGGCCTCGCCGTCGGTGAGCCGTTCGGGCTCGCCTCGGGTCAACTCCTCGACCGCCAGCCGGTAGAGCTGTTCGCGGCCCCGCTTTCCCGAGCGGTAGACCAGCCAGCGTCCGTTCGGGCCGAAGGCGAAGTTGGACACGCCTTCGTCGGCGTCGGTGATCCGCTGCGCCTCGCCGCCGTCGTGGCGCATGGCGTAGAGCTGGTCCTCGTCGCCGCCCCGGTCCGACGCGAAGACGAAGAAGCTGCCGTCCGGGGCCCAGGCCGGGCTCGTCTCGTCGGCGTCGTCGGTGAAGGTGAGCCGCCGCTCCGAGACGATGCCGTCGGCGAGCGAGACCAGGTGGACGTCGGTCTGGCTCTCGGCCGCCTCCCAGTCGGGGGTCGTGACCGTGTAGAGCAACCACTCCCCGTCCGGGCTCGGGGCCCACGATCCGGCGCGCCGGAGCTCCTGGACGTCCATGAAGGTGAGCGGGCGCTGCTGCCCGGCCAGGGGGGATCCGACGGCCGCGAGCGCGGCGACGGAGGCGGCGAGAGCGACGGCGGGGAAGCGCATGGGGACCTCGTGTGCGATGGATGGACGCTGGGCCGCGGCGGGCGGGTCTGCACGGGTGTCATCATACCGCCGGAGGTCGGGTCGGCGCGAGGACGGGGCGTGGGGGGTCGGGGCGGCGGAATGCCCTGATGTTGCCCGGAGGACGAGTGCGCACTACCGTGGTTCGCCGTGGTTCGCCGCTCTGGGAGTGGCAACCGAACCCGCGCGCGGCCCCCCTTCCCGGCTCCTGGATATCAACTACAGCCTCGTGAAACAAGCCCCCCCCCCCCCCCGACGAAAAACCGAAGGTCCTCGGGGCCCGGCAGTTCACCGAGTGCCAAACGCGAGTGGATCCTCCACACTCCTTACCGGGAGCCGGACCGTCACTGGGCGCTCGACGAGCACGGGAGAGCGCTAGACCGCATTGAGCCGGGTCGCAGACCCAGTTCGACGCAACTTCCGGTTCCGCGTGCCACGGGCGCAGCCAGCGACTGGACTCCGCCGGACGACCGGATCGAGCCGCACGGAACGATCAATCGGATCCGGGAACACGTCGGCCGCTGGCGCGTAGCGGGCTGGCCGGGCGTGCATCCCCGCATCCGGCGCCTGCTCGAGCACTGGGCGGGCGAAGGCGCGAGCCGCCGCCCCTTCTGGTGTCAGCGCGAAGCGGTCGAGACGCTGGTGTGGCTCTTCGACGCCGGCGCCTCCCAGGCGCCCGAGGCGCACGCGGCGGTGCGCCGGACGCTCGACGAGGCCAACCGGGACTGGAACGAGTCCATCCCGCGCGCCGCCTTGAAGATGGCGACCGGGACGGGGAAGACCCAGCTGATGGCGATGATTGCGTTGTGGTGGACGGTCCGCCAACCCGGGAAAGCGGTCGACTTCCTGGCGTTGACGCCTGGGCTGACCATTCGCGAGCACCTGGCGGAGGACCTCGCGAAAAAGGACAGCGAAACGTGGCGATCGGTCGCGCCGCCCGGGTTCGAGTCCGACTTGGGCCGCATGCGATGGACCGCGCTCAACTTCCAGTCGTTTCAGCGGCAGTCGCGTTTGGCCGTCGGCGGCAAGAAGGCCACGCGCAAAGAGAAGGAATTTCTGATCGGCCAGGGCGCGACGGAGCCCGAATCGTGGCGGGAAAGCGAGGCGGAAATGCTCGACCGTCTCCTCCGGGAGCACCGCGGCGGCGGACCGATCACGGTCATCAACGACGAGGCCCACCACTGTTACACGTACAAGGGCGTGAAAGTCCAGAAGCGCCGGGAAGAGTCGGAGGAGCGAGAGGACCGCAAGCGTGCCGAACTCTGGTTCGGAGCGCTGCGGGCGCTCCGCGACACCGGCCGTCTAGGACCGGTGTTCGATCTCTCCGCGACCCCGATGTGGTTGCGCCTCCCCGCGCGCCTCGAAGCCGAGACGTTCCCTTGGACCGTCTCGGACTTCCCGCTCTTGGACGCCATCGAATCCGGCTTGGTCAAGGTACCCCGGGTGCCGGTCAGCGACCACTTGATCGAGAACGGCCAACCGATGCACCTGCAGCCGCGCTACCGGAACATCTATCTGCACAACGAAAAAAGGGACATCGGGGAGACCCTGACCCCGGAGGTTCGCGAGCCGCTGCACCAGCTGTACGGCCACTACTGCGAGACGGCCGATGTCTACGCCGCCAAGGGCCTTGTTCCCGTGATGATCGTGGTGGCGAACAGCATCGACAACGCCACCATGCTGTGCCGGTACATCGCGGGACATCGAACCGGAGAGAAGTGGATTCGAGGACACCTCGAGCTGTTCTCGAACAGCGATTACGGCACGGGCGAGCCCGCGTCGCACCCGCCGACGGTGCTCGTCCACTCGCAGCTCGACGACCCGGGCGCCGGGAAGGACGGCCGCATCGGCAAGGCGATCGCCGCACAGGCCGCGCTGTTCGCGCCGGACGCTACGAGCGCGAAGGACAGGCGCAAAGCGATCCGCGAGGTGTTCATGACGGTCGGCAAGAAGGGGGAACCGGGGGAGCGAATCCGTTGCGTGATTTCCGTCGGCATGCTGACGGAAGGCTGGGACGCGCGCACGGTGACGCACGTGTTCGGATACCGGGCCTTCGGCAGTCAGCTTCTCTGCGAGCAAGTGGCCGGAAGAGCTCTCCGAAAGACGAAGTTCTCCGCGCAAGACGAAAAGCAGCGCATCGAGTACGCGAACCTCTTCGGGGTCCCGTTCGCGTTCCTGGGAGGGGAGGAGATGAACGGCCCCCCGCCGACGCCTGAGGAAGAGCTGGTCTGCACCCTGCCCGACCGACGGGAGTTTCGGATTCGCTTCCCCCACATCGTCGGGTACGCGACCTCGCGCGGCGTTCCGCGCTGGGAGGTGGACCTCTCGAAGCTTCGGGGTCACACCGTTGCGCATGGGCCTTCGACGCTGCCATGGGATACGGACGTTGGCGGTCCAGTGGGCCGATATCTCGAACTCCCTGCGAAGGCCAGGACGCCGACGCGCACGCTCTGGCACGCTGCGGCACTACTCGTTCCCAAATTGAACGGCGGGCCGGTTCACCGTCGGTGTGCCTTCGCTTGCAGTCTCGAGATCATGCGGAAGTGTCTCGGCGTGATGCAGTGCACCGATTGGGCCGACGTCCTGTACGACCGCGACACGCTTGATCGCATCGCGGCGCAAAGCTACAGGATCGACGGAACTCCACAAGTGGCACCCATTTTTGCGGATCATTCGGACCCCGGGGCACCGCGCACCACCGACACTTCGTCGGTCGAGTTCTGGACCACGTTGCGGCACTGGTACCCGAATCGGCGAACCGATGTCCCCCGCAAGTCGGAGCTCAACGCCGCTGCCTGCCATTCCGCCACGGAGGCTCAACTGGCCGAAGTCCTGGATTCCCACTCGGACGTTCAGGCGTGGGTGCGGAATTTCCGACTGGGATGGTATGTGCCTTGGTTCGACCCCGAACGCGGAGGAACGGCGTGGACGGAGCCGGACTTCCTCGCCCGCTCCAAACTGAGGACGGCGAGTGGACGCGAGCGCCACCTGATTATCGAGTTCAAGGGGATGAAGGCCGGTCAGCCCTCGGAAATCGCCAAGCGGAAGTACTTGGAAGACTATTGGGCCCCAGCCGCCTCACGGAAGTTGAACGTTGGAGGCGAAGATCTCGGAGACTGGCGGTCCGTGTGGATCGAGGATGTCTCCCACGCTTCCCATCTCATAGCGAAGGCGTGCCGAATGGAGGAGGCGAGATGACGAAAAGGGAGCGAACGAAAACGCAGGCATATCGGCATACTGACGCTCGACGCACGAACATTCCGACCAGCGAAGATCACGTATACATGGGAGACGACGATCGAAGCGCGATACCGTTTTCACCCTCTCCCGCCGGATCGGACGGTGCCATTCGCTTGAGCTGGCGGCGGAAACTAGACCCGAACGCGATCCAGACCAACGCGTTGCCGCTATACATCCACGAAAAGGTCGATCCTTCGGCATTCGTCGCGCAGTTGTCGGAACCGACGAGCAAGGGTCTTTTCACAGATTTCAATGGTCTTCCCAAGGATGCTCGGTACGATTGGTACCGGCACGAGGGGAACTGGTCGAACCGCATGATTCGTGGGAACTCGGTCGACGTCATGGCCTCGCTAGCTGTCCGGGAAAGACTAGCGGGAAAAGTGCAAATGGTCTTCTTCGATCCGCCCTACGGTATCAATTTCGATAGCAACTGCCAGCCCACGACGCGCCAGCGAGGCGGCGGCCACGCGCCTGCCGCGGGGGCTCCACGGCGCGCTTTTCGCGATTCGTACATTGACGGTTTGCATTCCTACATGGACTGTATACTATCCGTGGCAACACACGCTCGTGCGCTACTAGCCCGATCAGGCAGCATTTTTCTCCAAATGGGAACGGATAACGTTCATCGATTGTCGATTATTCTGGACGAGGTTTTCGGAGCAGAAAACCGTATCGCGACGATCACCTTCGCAAAAACTGGATCTACCCCAGCGAAGCAGTTGCCGCAAGTCGCAGATTGGTTACTGTGGTACGCCAAGGATCGCGAGCATGTCAAATTCAATCAGCTATACGAAGACTTCTCGCGAAAGCAACGCGTGGCGCTGATGAGCTGGCATGCACTGGTTGAACTTAGTGACGGTACTTGCCGAAAACTGACAGCAGAGGAATTCGAGGATCCCGAAATGCAAATGCCTAAGGGTGCGCGCATTTTCCAGAGCATGCCCTTGGCATCTCCATCTAATTCGACGACTGGTCGATCAGAACCCTATTTCTGGAACGGGAATCGGTATTTGTGCCCTCCGGGAGAACAATGGAGAGTCAGTCACGATGGATTGGATTCTCTTGCATCGCAGGGGCGTCTGATTGCTGCGCCCGGCGGACGGTTGAACTGGAAAAGATACGAAGAGGAGGTGCCGGGCAAGAGGATTCATAATTTATGGCCGAAAAAGCAATCAGCCACGGACATGCACTACGTCGTGGAGACCGCAGAATCGACGATCGAACGCTGTATTTTGATGGCAACAGACCCCGGTGATCTAGTGCTTGATCCAACATGCGGGTCGGGCACCACGGCTCTTGTTTCCGAACGGTGGGGTCGGCGGTGGATCACGATCGATACGTCCGCGATTCCGATCGCATTATGTCGCCAACGCCTTCTGTCGGCCGTCCACAAGTGGCACCTTACTATGGACGGGTCAATGGGACAAGCGATCGAGGCAAAGATGAGTGGAATTGCAGTAGAATGTGAATCGCCGGATTCACCCGGCACCAACCCTGCTAGCGGATTTGTGTATGAACGCGTACCATACGTTTCCGCTGGCCACCTTGCCTATGGTAGACCATCGAAATCTACCTTGCTAGTCAATCGCCCTATCGCCAAGAAGGGAGTACTGCGCATTAGCTCGCCGTTCACCGTGGAGTCGCACTCGCCGTGGACCCATGTTTCGCCTGCAGGAGTTCGTGACGACGCGCTTTTCGATGTCAGTGAACGCGACATTGAGATCCGCGAGAACGTGATCAACGCGCTGAGCACCAGCGGTATTTCGATTCCGATGTCGGAATCAACGCCGGAACGCTGGATCCTTGACGGAATCGTGCCCTGGCTGGAGAGTCGGCATGAACGCGGCATCACACACGAAGCTCTTCTCCGTGGCAACGGCGCGCGCGTCGCCTTGGCATTCGTGCCCGACGACCGGTCAGCAGGGGCGGTGATGGTCAACGACCTAGCCCGCGACGCAGCTCGCAATCGCTTTGACAAACTGGTGGTCGTCGCCTTCCACATCGAGCCCGGGGTGGACAGGGAGAAGCGCGGAAAACTCGAGGTGTTGACCGTGCGGGCCAACAATGAACTAACTGTCAGCTCGCTCGCTGTCGACAAGAAGGACGCTGCCTTTGTCTTGATCGGCGAACCCACCGTGGACGTTAGAGACCACGGCGACGGACGCCTACAAGTGGAGATCCTGGGCTACCAGGTCTACGACTCCGCCTCGGGGAACATGCGGCCAGGGTGGGATCCTTCGGACATCGACTGCTGGATGCTGGATACCAAGTACGACGGCACATCGTTCTTCGCGCGACGCATCCACTTCCCAGGAAAAAGGAGCGACAGGCAGATTCGGCGGTTCAAGCGCGAGCTCTCCCGCCACATCGACCCGGAACAGTGGGAATTCATGAGCTCGCTGATTTCGGCTCCCTTCGCCCGGCCAGAGACCGGGCGCATCGCGGTGCGTATCGTGACCCAATACGGGGACGAAATGCTGGCCGAGATCTCTATGGATCCAAAGTGACTCGCATCCCCCGACATCTCCCTCCGGTGCGCTGACCACTGGATGGAACCGGGGGGCACACTTGGGGCTTGAGTGGACATTCCACGGATTCTCACCAGCGATTCCAGGCGACGTGATCCACTCGCCGGTGGGATCGCATCGTGCGAAACGGGTGGTCAACGTCCTCGGAACGCACCGGGCCCGGGCGTCGGCTCATCCCTCGTGCCGGACCGACCGCCGTCCGCGACGCCCGGAAGCCGCACGAAGCCGATCCCGCGCCCGTCGTCCCATTCGACCGCTGTGCCGTGCGGCCGAGACGCGTCGATCAGGTCCTGCACGATCTTCCTCCCCAGCTCCCGGTTCGCGAACATCGGTCGCCCGCGCACGGTCGCGGGCTCCCCGAACCCCAGCGAGATCGGATGGAGCTCCAGGCTCACGAGCTCCTCGCCCCGGAAGGTCGGCATGGCGACGACCGACTCCCAGATCCGGGAACGGGTCGGAAAGCCGACGGTCTCGTCGCGGTACCGGGCCGCGTTGAAGTCCGCGACCCAGGCGTCCGGCTCGTCCTCGAGTCCCTGGCCGGCGTAGTTGTCGTGCGGCAGGCGCAAGAGCGTCTCGTTCTGGAAGACGAAGTCGCCCAGCGAGTACAGGATCGGCTTGCCCTCGTAGACGTCGATGCCGGTCAGGTAGTGCGGTCCGTGCCCCACGAACACGTCCGCGCCCGCGTCGATCATCGCGTGGGCGAACTTCTTCAGGTACGGACCCTGGTTGTGCGCGTGAATCGAGACCACGACGTACTCGGCCAGCCGCGACGCGTTGTTCACCACCGCCGCGATCTCGGCCAGGTCCCTGGGATCGGGATCGCTGTCGACGCCCGACGTCTCGCCCGGATGAAGGGTCGCGCCGAGCAGATCGAGCGGCTCTCCGGGCTCGCCGAGGTCGCCGCGCCGGGCCAATTCGTCCAGCCCCAGATCGCGGAGCGTCCGCCGCAACCGCTCCAGCCGGTCGCGTTCGACGGTGCGCGTCGAGATCACGCGGAGCGGATTGAGGCCGGGCCGCCCGCGAACGGCGCCCTTGGCGGGCCCGGCCACCGAGTGCGCGGGGAACGTCGAGGACACCGAGATCAGCGCCACCCGACCGTCGTGCGTCTCGAGGAAGCGGGCCTCGCGCGCCTCGGCGAGGTTCTCGCCGGTCCCGGCGGTGAGCAGCCCCGCCGCCTCCGCGTGACGGCGCGTGAGCCGGTGCCCGTCCGCGCCGTAGTCGCCGGTGTGGCTGTTGGCCATCGACACCATGTCGAATCCGGCCCACGCGAGCTCCTTCGCCAAGCCGGGGTCCGCGCGCATGTAGGTCCCGCCGCTCGACGCCGCCGGATACGGCTCGTAGTCGTGGAACAGCACCTCGAGGTTGACGAACGAGACGTCCGCGCTCCGCACCAGCTCGATCATGTCGAGATAGCGGGGCTCCTTGTAGGGCGAGAGCCGGCGCGTGACGATCGCGTCTCCCGCGAGCGCGACCGTGAACAACCCATCGGCGGAAAGACTCCCGGACGGGTCCTGGGCGGCCGCTCCAGGGGGGCCGGCGAAGGCCGCGAGGACCACCGCGCCGCCGAGAGACAGGGACCGCAGGCGCATGGCGCAACCCTCCTTTCGAGACGTCGGCACGGGGCCGCGAGCCGGGAGCGGCGCCCAGAGAGCAGTCTACGGCGGGAAGCCGGGGCGGCGTCCAGACGCGAGGCAGCGTCGGCCGCGCGGGACGGCACCGCGGACGACGGCGACGCTGTGCAACGGACAGCGCCAATAATTGTGCAGAAATAAGTGCGTAATTGCGTGCGTTCTTTGACGCTCGGGACCGGGCGACGGGAGCGAAACGGATGGCGGCTCCTCGCAAGGACTCCAGGATTCCAAGCCGACCGGGCGACGCGAGGACGAGGTCCCACCGAAGACGCGCTTTCCAGCGAGCGCTCCAACGGAGGCGCTCGCGAGCGGCCGACGGCGCCCGGATTCTCCGGTCGGATCCGCTGGATCCAACATTCGTTTTCTGTGGAAACACTACTTCTTTTCTGTGCCCAAGACGGTCACGCACCCGGATTCGCCCCAGTCCCGCGAACGCCCGTCCGCCCCTGCGAGCCGCGCGCCCGGCGCATCCCTTCGCATGGCTGAAAGTCATGTGTCAAAAACACTTTACGCACCGATGCGCGAACATCGGCGGACGCTCCGCAAAGACACCATCGCGTCCATCGCCCGTGGTAACCATCGTGCGCAACGCATGGTCGTTTTTCGTGGAATTGGCGTGGCGTGATTGTACGATAGACCACTATCATTCGTCAAATCAAGGGCGCGCCAACCCACCGCCGCGCATGCCCTCGACGCGGGTCGCCGCAAGCGGTTGCAGCGCGCCCCGAAGCGCCCCGCGAGCTATCCCCCGCCCGAGTCCGACGGACTCCCCGCCGGCCGGTCCCGCGCCTCCGCCTTGGCGGCGTCCCAGAGCGCGTCCAGCCGCTCCAGCGAAGTCTCCGTCACCCGCCCGCCTTCGGCGCGGACGAGCTCCTCGACGCGCCTGAAACGCGCTTCCAGCTTGCGGTTCGCGCGCGCGAGCGCGTTGCCGGCGTGAACGCCGGCGAGCCGCGAGAAGTTGACCGCCGCGAAGAGCAGATCCCCGACCTCGTCCGCCGCGCCTTCGGAATCGCCCCGGGCCAGCGCCGAGCGCGCCTCCTCGAGCTCCTCGATCACCTTGAGGCGAGCGCCCTCGACGTCCTCCCAGTCGAAGCCCGCTCCGCTCATCCTCTCCTGAACGCGGTGCGCTCGCAGCAGCGGATCCAGACCCGAGGGAAGGCCCGCCAGCACGCTCTCGCCGTCGGGCCGCTCCTTGGCCTTGAGCGCCTCCCAGCTCTCCCCCTCCCCACCACCGAACAGGTGCGGGTGTCGGCGCCTGACCTTGCGCTCGAGCCGCTCCACGACCGAGGCGCGGTCGAAGGCGCGCGCCTCTTCGCCCAGCACGATCTGGAAGGCCACGTTGAGCAGCAGGTCGCCCAGTTCGGCCTCCAGCGCCGGCGCGTCGCCGGCGCGGATCGCGTCCACCGCCTCGAGGCACTCCTCGACGAGGTGGGAAATCAGCGACTCGGGCGTCTGTTCGCGGTCCCACGGACAGCGCGCGCGCAGGAACTCAACGATCGCGAGCGCTCGGTCGAGCGCGCCCTCCGACGGGCCGATCCCGTCCGTGGCGGCCGCGCCGTCCCCCGCGGGCGCCGAGGGCTCCGTCACGCGGCGCCGTCCCCGCCGATCCGGCGCTCGACCCCTTCCCACTCCCGCGTCAAGCGCCCGATCTCGCCCGCCAGCGCCTTGCGCTCCGCGTCCAGCGAGCGCACCTCGTCCCGGCGGCTCTCGTCGCGGTAGAGCGACGGGGAAGCGAACGCGGCCTCGATCTCGGCCACGCGCGTCTCGGCGCCCTCGATGCGCTCGGCGAGGCGATCCGCGTCGGCCCGCAGCCGTCGCGTCTCCCGCCGTCCAGGACCGGCGGCGCGACGCCCGGGTCGCGCTCTTCCCCCGGCCCCGGCGGCCGACGCGGCGGCCGCGTCCCGCTTCCGCCGCTTCCTTTTCCTCGCCTGCCGTCGCGCCTTGTCGACGACGGCGTCCCGGTCCAGGTGGTCGTCGCGCCGGCTGGCCACGAACTCGCGGTATCCGCCCGGGAAGTCGGCCAGGCCGCTCCGCGTGATCTCGAGCACCCGGTTGGCCAGGCGTTCGACGAACCAGCGGTCGTGGGACACGAACGCCAGCGTGCCCGGAAACGACGCGAGCCCTTCGACCAGGGCCTCGACCGACTCGAGGTCCAGGTGATTGGTCGGCTCGTCCAGCAGCAGCACGTTCGGCCGCCGGATCATGAGGCTGCAGAGCACGAGCCGGGCCGACTCGCCGCCGGACAGCGCGCCCAGGCGTTTCTCGGCCTCGTCTCCGGAGAAGAGCACCATGCCCAGCTTTCCTCTCACCCAGCCCGCGTCCCGGCCCTCGCACAGGGCGCTGATCCACTGCTCCGCCGTTCGCCTCGACCCGTCCAGATGCTCGCCCGGATCCTGGGCCAAGTATCCCGGACGGGTCTCGTACCCCCACGCCACCTCGCCCTCGTCGGGCTCCAGCGTTCCGGCCAGGATCTTGAGCAGCGTCGACTTGCCGACGCCGTTCTCGCCCACGACGGCGAGCCGGTCGCCCCGGGCGAGCGTCAGGTCCGCGCCCCGAAGCACGCGGTTGTCGCCGTACGACTTGCAAAGCCCCTTCGCGACGAGCGCTTCGCGGCCGCTGGGGCGCTCCTGCTCGAACCGGAAGGTCGGGCGCCGGCGCGAACTCCGGGGCGGCTCCTCGAGGCCCTCGGCCTTCTTCTCCATCAGCCGCACCCGACTCTGCGCCTGCCTCGCCTTCGAGGCCTTGGCGCGGAAACGGTCCACGAACTGGCGGTGGTGCGCGACGTCGCGCGCGCGCACGGCGATCTCCTTCTCGCGACGTTCGCGCTCGGCCGCCTTGGCCTCGAGGAACCGCGAGTAGTTGCCCCGGTACGACGTCACCGTGTCGTAGTCGATGTCCAGCACGTGGGTCGCCACGTTGTCCAGGAACCGGTGGTCGTGGCTGATGACCGCGACCGGACCCCGAAACCCGCAAAGGAACGTCTCGAGCCACCGGATCGAGACGATGTCCAGGTGGTTCGTGGGCTCGTCCAGCAGGAGCGCGTCGGGCGCGCTGGCCAGGACCTGGGCCAGCAGCACCCGGAGCCGAAAGCCGCCGGACAGCGTGCTCAGCGGGTTCCCGTGGACTTCCGCCGGAATTCCCAGCCCCTCGAGGATCGCGGCCGCTCGGGCTTCGGCCGTGTAGCCGTCGTGCCGCTCGAAGACGTCCTCGAGCTCCGAGTACCGGTCGACGTCGAAGTCGTCGCCGCCCGCGGCCAGAAGCCGCTCCCGTTCGCGCGTCGCGGCCCAGAGCTCCTCGTTGCCCATGAGGGCGACCTGCAGGATCTCCTCGCGCTGATGGACGAAGCGCTCCTGGCGAAGCACGCCCAGGCGGATCCGGCGCGGCGTCGCCACCTCGCCGGCGGTGGCCGTCGCGTCGCCGGCCAGGATGTTCAGCAGCGTCGTCTTGCCGCTGCCGTTGGCGCCGACCAGGCCGTGGCGCTCGCCTGCGTCCAAGCGAAACGTCGCGTCGCGGAACAGCGTGCGATCGGCGAACGACTTCTCCAGACCGGCGACCGAGATCACGGGCGCGCCCGGGGCGGGACCCAGCGGCGCGCCCGAGCCGGGCCTCGGCGCGCCTCGCCGCGGGTCTCCGCGGCCGCCTCGGGCCGCTCGCTCGAGCCGCCGAGCCGGCGAACGGGAGGGGGCCCCGCCGACGCTCCGCGCCCGCGCGCTTGGCGCCTGGGCTCCATCTACCGGAGCTTCAGCCTCCCCCGGATCCCCACCGCGTGCCGGGCGGGCCCGAAGCCGCTCTCCCGCCGCGTCGCCTCGAAGCGCACGCCCGCGTCGGGGTTCAGCTCGTACTTGACGCCGGCGCTCACGGCGCGCGCGCCGCCGCCCAAGCGGAACCCGCCGAAGGGCGCGCCCCGCCGTCCGGCCAGGCCCCAGCCGACCTCGCCGTCCAGGTTTCCGCGCGCGCGGGCGCCCGGCGCTCCGAGGGCGCTCGTCACGCCCCGGTCCCACAGGTCCTCGACGCCTCCGGCCGCGTCCCCGTAGGACGGCGTCAGTCGGATCGAGAGGCCCTCGCCGTTGGACCCCGGCTCCAGCTGGATCCGACCGCCGACGCCCCACTCCTCGTAGCCGGCCAGATCGGAGAGCAGGAGTCTTCCCTTCCCCTCCGCCGTCAGCCCGGCCGCCCGGTTCCGGTAGGTCACGCCGCCGCCGACCTCCATGCCGGCCCCGTTTGCGCCGTCGCCGTCGTCGTAGCGGACCCCGCCCTCGAGCTGGATCGTGACTTCGTTGGTTTCGGCGAAGCGGAAGCCCTGCGTCCACTCGAGCGCGAGCCGGGCCCTGCGCAGACCGAGCGTGAGGGAGTCCATGGCCGCTTCGCTTCCGTCGACCCGCAGGCGACCGGCCCATCCCTCGGCGCGCAGGCGGAGTCCCACCAGGCCGCGATTCGAGATCTGATAGGCGGCCCCGACCGCTCCGGTCGTCAGCTGCGCCGGACTCGAGCGCAGGCCCGCGCGACCGTCGTCGACGTGGACGTCGCCCCAGCCCATGCCGCCGGTCGTCCACAGGACGGTGCCGAAGTCGTCGGGCAGCCAGGCCACGTACGGGTTGACGCTCGTCATCGCGGTCCGGTAGGTCCCGGACACCGAAGCCGCCCCGGTCTTGTCGGCGAAGTCGACGTTGGCCCGCGAATGGGAGGCCGCGACGCCCGCCAGCACGCGCGCCGCGACGCGCGCGTCGGCGCCGACGTGGCCGCTGACGACGGAGCCGCTCCACTCGAGTTCGGCGGCCGCCGGCTGGCCCAGATCGTGGTAGTCGCCCGCGCCCCACGTCGCGATCCGCCTTCCCCGCGGCTCTTCCTGGGGACCCCCCGGGCCTCCCTCGAGCGGCGTCTGGAACGACGACGCGCCCAGGAGCCGCGCCAGCGAATGGGCGGACCCGTCGTTGGCGAATCGACCGTCGGCGCCCGCCGCCAAGCCCCGGAACACGCCCGCGTCGACGCGGCGCAACGCGCCCGCGCCCGAGGCGACGGCGTCGATGCGGTCGCCGATGGCGGAGACCGTGCTCGAGGTCATCGTCGCCGCCACGTGCGGCAACACGGTCGCGTTGAGCCGTCCGGCGCGCTGCACGGGATCGTCCGTCATGGCCGAAGCGACGCCCGAGGGCTTGCCCGCGCCGGCCCGGTTGACGGCCGAAACGCGGTAGAAGCGCTGGCTCCCCGGAACCAGGCCGGTGTGCGCGTACGTCGCGGCCGCCGAACCGGTGTTGGCGACGAGCACGCTCCAATTCGCGCCCGACTCCGACGCCTCGACCTTGTAGCCCTCGACGTCGGCCCCGCCGTCGTAGGCGGGCGCCGTCCACGTCAGGTCGATTCGGGTCGGAGAGGTCGCCGTCGCGACCAGGCCCGTCGGAGGATCGGGAACGGTCGCGTCCGTCGTCGCGCTCGCCGGGCTCGAGGCCTTGCCGACGCCCACGCGGTTGATCGCCGAGACCCGGTAGTGGCGCGTCGTCGCGGGATCGAGCCCCGTCTCGGAGTGGCTCGTGGCCGCGCTTCGCGTGTGGGCGACCAGAGACTCCCACGCGCCCCCGTCGTCGCGCGCCTCGATGCGGTAGCCCTCGACTTCGGCGCCGCCGTCGTTCGCGGGCGCCGTCCAGGACAGGTCGATGCGCGCCGTGCCGTCGGCCGTCGCCGTCAGGCTGCGGGGCGCGCCCGGAACCGTGGCCGCCGTCGTCGCGCTCGCGACGTTCGACGGCGCGCCGACGCCGCGCTGATTGATCGCCGAGACCCGGTAGTGGCGCGTCGTCGCGGGATTCAGGTTGCCGTCCGAGAACGCCGTTCGGCGGGTCCCGGTGTTCGTCCGCAGCATCCGCCACGTCCGGCCGCCGTTGGCGGACATCTCGATCCGGTAGCCCAGGACAGCCGCGCCGCCGTCGTCCCGAGGCGGGCTCCAGGAGAGCGCGATCTCGGACGTCCCGACGGCTCGCGCGCTCAGCGATCTCGGGCTGCCCGGGACGGACGGGCTGGTCTTCGTGCTCGCCTCGCCCGACCAGGGCCCGACGCCGGCCCCGTTGACCCCCGCCACTTGGTAGAAGTAGGTCGTGACCGGTCTCAGCCCCTGGTGGGAGTACGTCGTCGCCGTCGAGCCGGTGTTCGCCGCGACGACGATCCAGCTGCCGACCGCGGTGCGGTGTCGGATCCGATAGCCCGTGACCGGCTGGCCGCCGTCGTCCAGCGGCGCGTTCCAGGACAGGGTGATCGAGTTCGGTCCGTCGGCGGAAGCGCGGACGCGACCGGGCGCCGACGGCGGCGCGGCCCGGGTCGAGCCCTCGACGGCCGACGTGTAGGGACCCCGGCCCTCGGCGTTGACGGCCGCGACGCGGTAGTAGCGGGTCGAGCCGGGAGCGAGGCCCGAGTGCGTGTAGGTCGTCACCGCGCCGTCGGTGCGACCGACGAGCACGGTCCAGCCGCCGAAGCCCGAGGCGGACGTCTCGATGCGGTAGCCGGTGATCCGACTGCCCCCGTCGCTGCTCGGGGCGGACCACGCGATCAGCAGCTCGCGGCTTCCGCCGACGCCGCTGGGCACGACCCTGAGTGCGACGGGCGCGCCGGGCGTCGTCGCCTCGGTCGTCGCGTGGGCCACGTTCGAGGCGTCGCTCCTGCCCGCTCGGTTGATCGCGAAGACGCGGTAGTGGCGCTTGACGCCCGGACCCAGGCCCGTGTGCGTGTACTTGGTCTGCCGGGTCCGAGTGTCGTCCTCGACGATCCTCCAGTTGCCGGTCGCCGACGTGGACACCTCGATGCGGTAGCCCGTGATCGCGCCGCCGGAACCGGCGGTGGCGGCCGTCCAGCTCAGCTCGATGCTGGACGTCCCCGCGGCTCGGGCCGTCAGACTCCGGGGAGGGCCCGGATAGGCCTGCGCGGTGGTGCCCTGAACCACGGTCGAATACGGCCCCGTGCCGTTGGCGTTGATCGCGGCGACGCGGTAGTGGCGCGTCGTCCCGGCCGTGAGACCCGTGTGCCGATAGCGGGTCGCGGCCGAGCGCGTGTCGCGCACCAGAGTCGTCCACGGCGCGCGCCCGGTCGTGGACGCCTGCACCACGTAGCCTTCGATCGAGTCGCCTCCGGTCGACGCCGGAACCTTCCAGTTCACCTCGATCACCGTGCTGCCGTCGGCCTCGGCCCTGACGCTCCTAGGCGCGCTCGGCACCAGGCCCGTGGTCCGGGCGGTTCGGTTGCGGACGCTGAACCCGTTGATCGCCGTCGCCTGGTTGCCCGCGAGATCGGTCAGCGCGTTCGCGCCCGTGTCCCCGTACGTCAGCGCGACGACGTCGCCGAAGAGCACCGCCTCCTCCAGGGTCAGCGCGACGTCGTCGCGGGAGATCGAGACCGAGGACACGTCGATCTCGCTGTTCGTGCCCGCCCTCGTGACCTGGACGCCGAACCGGCCGACCGCCGGCGTGTTCGCTTCGCTCAGATCCTCGCTGAAGGTGACGGTCAGCTCCCGACCGTCCACGTCCGCCTTGAGGACCGTCGGAGCCTTCGTGTCGGCGCTGAAGCTCAGCGTTCTCGCGAGGTTGCCCTCGGACGACGAGTTGATCGCCGCGCTCGCCGGAACGGTCACGGTGACGACGCCCTCGAAGTTGGTCGTCGTCGCCATGGTCACCGTGTACCGACTGCCGGAGCCCGAAAGCGCGGACGTCGCCGACGCGTTCGTCGCCTGGATGTCCGAGAGCGTGAACCCGGTGACCGATTCGGAGAACGTGATCGTCAGCTCGAAGCTCTTCTGCAGCGAGTCGACCCACGTCCGCGCCAGCACGACGCGCGGCCGAGCGGCCGAGACCGATCCTTCGGCGCGGAGCTCGTCGCCGGGGCCCGCTTCCGCGGCTCCCTCCGCGGGAGAAAGAGACAGCCACGCCGCGAGAGCCGCGCACGTCGGCGTCGCACGCCGCTGGATCCTCGTCCACACCTTCATGGCACCCCTCCTGCGCGATGGCCAAGCCACAACTCGCCTCATCAAGCTAGAAGGAACCGGTCGGGCGCGAAAAGGTTCCCCGCCCCACACGCGGACGGACACCGCGGACCCCTGCGAGGCGGCTCGCGCCCAGGCTCGGATCAACGCGCGTCGTCGGGTCCCGCGCGGACTCGGGACTCGACCTCGGGCCACGAGGAGTGCGTAGGCGTGAAATGGAGTGGCACCGTGGCCCCGCGGCCAGCCACCGCTTGACCTTGACGTACTTGTGCGTGCGGTGGCTGTCGATCGCCAAGCCGACGTCGAGGTCCGGGGGCACCGTGGCGTTCGATGTGCCCCGGGAAGCTCCGGAACTCCTGCTGTCGATGCCGCGGCTTGCACTGGACCTATCCGGTGGCCACGTCGAGGGCGGCGAACAGGTTGGCGGCCCCGTCGCGGACACAGCCGCGCGTGACGCCCTCGACCTACGCCAGCCCGAGAGGGAGCGCGGGCCGGCTTCGCTCGAGCGCCTGCGTCTCGTCGACGCAGAGCGCCACGGGGTTGTCCGGCGGATCGACGCAGACCCCGACATTCTCGACGAACACCGGGGCGGTGGAGAGCGTGAAGTTCCTCCGCCGGTGGGGTTGGATGCCGAACGCCTTCCAAACGTCGTGAACCGTGGCCTTCGAGACGCCGACGGCCTCGGCCATCGTGCGGCAACTTCAGCGGGAGCTGGCCTCGGGCGGTTGCGTTTCGCGGGTCCTGCGCACCGAGTCCATCACCCGTTCATCCCCGATGGAGCGTGGCGGTTTCGATCCGTGTTCGTCGTAAGATCCTACGATACCTTGTGTTCAGGACTTCTCTCACCACTTGCTCACGGTCTGGCGGCCGACGCGGATTCTGCCGGCGACCATCGAGTCGGTCAGCCCGTCAGCACTAAGCCGCACGAGCTCGGCACGGCCCACCAACCCTGCGGACATGTTGCACGGCCGCATGGCGGACGCGAGTTCTTCGCGGGTGTCCCGACTAACTTCGAGCGACTTCAACGGGCGTCCTCGGGGCATGGTCTCTTCTCCTTCTGCTGGCCGGTGTGCGAAGAGACGCCATACCGAACATCCCCGGCGGCGTCCGCGAACTTCCGGAAAAGAAACGCCACAAGAGACTAATCGGAAAAATCGGAAGGTTGAGGCACAGTTGATCGAGTGCGATTCAGCCGCTTCGGAACGATGAATGCTCCAACAATGACGGCTACAGATGCAATTATCGCTGCAAGCCCTTCTGCCTTTTCAAGAGAAGCCAGTGCAATTCCCCCAATCAGACCGATCAATGCGAGCAAGAAGGCCATCCACTGACCACGTTTTTTTCAGAATGACGACTTTCTTGCTCCGTTTTCGCCATAGCCATCATTTGTTTGGCAACTCCTGGCAGTATCTCTTCGTAAGCCCGAAGAGAATCGGGAGGCGGTAGTGGGCCTGACGAGAATTCGATGTGTTGACGGAAAGTATGCGCCGACCCAAATTCCGTTCTTGGCGCGAGTCTAGGTGCATCGGAAACCGAATCTGGCAGAGAATCCGCATCTCCGTGAGAGGTGCGAGTGGCAGGAACGGGTCGTTCTGAGCCACTCGTCTTGGGTGGGCTAGTGGGGCTGCGCTCCTTGTTTTTTCGTTTACCTCCGCTCGCCGAACTCACCAAATGCCCTCATTCTTCGCAACTGACATCATGGCGTTTTCGATGTCTTCGCCCACAGCTTGCCAATCACTCGAAAGCGCGGCCATGTCAGCCTGAAACCCATCTGCGGCACCGCGTGTGCGATCACGCAATGCCAGTAGGTCAAAAGCACTCGCCATTCCTTGGAGAAAATGACGCTTCGGGCGAGGAGGGAGTAGTTTTTTCAGGTCTCGACGAGCGTCCTTCGCCGCCATTTCCGGATACTCGCGATGGATCGCTGCAAGCATTTGCCGGTACGGAACTACGAGAACCCAAACGGCGACCCGCCTGATATAGTCGTTCACTGGATCTGGAAGAGCATGCAGAAAATCCAGGCCGCGGCGGTATCCGGAACCCGTTAGGCGATGACGGGGATACGGCCCGGACTCGTCGAGTGTCGCGTCGCCGTCGTTGACGAGCTTCTGGACGGCATGGTGAACGCCTTCGGCGAATGGCCCGTAGAAATGCGGGCGGAAGGTGAAGAACGGCCCACCTATCCGCTTGGCCACGACCCGGTCGACCAGGAACATGAGATTCTGTGCCCGAGTTGAGTCGAACCCAGCGCGTAGTCCACCCGCTGCAAACGCTGCGGCGACAACGTCGTGACGACTCTGCATCGTAGAGGTTCCCTTGAAGAGTGGATCCAAGCGAACATCATAGCCAATGTACGGCCCGGCGTCTACGTTTTGAAAGCGGCGGGCTTCGGCGATATGCGCCGTCGACTAGTAGCCGGCCGCCTTGTCGACCAGGTTTCGCAACCGACGCCCGCGGACGAACCGGTCGACGTTCTCGACCACGAGGCGCGTCTCGCGCTCCCAGAATCTCCGGGTCGTCGCCGACACGTGGGGCGTCGCGATCACCTTGGGGTGGCTGTAGAACGGGTGGCCCGCCGGCAGCGGCTCCGTCGCGAAGACGTCCAGCGCGGCGCCTCTGAGCGGGCCGGAGTCGAGGGCGGCCAGCAGCGCCGCCTCGTCCACGAGCCCGCCCCGGGCGACGTTGACGAGCACGCTTCCGGGCCTCATCGAGAAGAGCCGGCGACGATCCATCGTCCCTCGGGTCGCCGGGGTCTCGGGAAGCGCGAGCACGAGGAAGTCGGAGCCGCGAACCACGCGCTCGAGCCCGGCGGCGCCGGACAGCGTCTCGATTCCGTCGTCTCCGCCGCGCCGCGATCGCCGCACGGCCGTCACCCGGGCGCCCAGCGCCGCGGCCCGGCTCGCGACGGCGCGGCCGATGCCGCCGTACCCGACGACGCCGACGTCGGAGCCGGCGAACTCGCGGACGGGCGCGTCGGCGGCCCAGAAGCGCGACGCGCCCCACCGCCCTTCGCGTTGCGCCGCCAGGGCCACGTCGAGGCCGCGGGCGAAGTGGAGCATCGTCGCCAGAGCGGTCTCCGCCATCGGCGGCGCGTGGACGCCCGCCGAGTTGGTGAACAGCACGTCGCGGGCGAGCATCTCCGGGCCCAGCGAAGACGCGACGCCGGCGGCCGCCGAGTGGACCCACTCGAGCGCGGGCGCGGCCTCGAGCACCTCGTCCGGCACGCCGTAGCCCATGTAGACGCGGGCGTCGGCGACGGCCTCCAGGAGTTCGGCGGGCGCGCGTTGCACGCCGTCGCCGGAACCGTCGGCCGGCGTCTCCATGAAGACCACCGACCAGTCGCTGGGGAAGGCCGCCTCGATCCGGCGTCGCGCCTCGGGCGGCAGCGCCCAGATCGGGCGCCGGTCGGTCAGGTCGACGACGACGGTGGCCACGGCGTCACCTCGCTCGACTCGGGCGCGCCGCCGCCGCCGGGCCTCAGGGCGTCAATCGGTTGATCAGTCGCGGAAACGGCGCCAGCTCGCGAATGTGCCGGCGCCCCGCGATCCACGCGACGGCGCGCTCGAGCCCCAAGCCGAAGCCCGAGTGGGGGAACGAGCCGAACTTGCGCAGATCGAGATACCAGTCGTAGGCGTCGCGGGGCAGCCCCTCCTCGTCGATTCGCGCGAGCAGGCGGTCGCCGTCGTCCTCCCGCTGGCTGCCGCCGACGATCTCGCCGAACCCCTCCGGGGCGAGCAGGTCGTTGCAGAGCGCCGTGCCGTCGCCCGCCGGGTTCTCCTTCATGTAGAAGGCCTTGGCTCGCTTCGGATAGTTGTAGACGAAGACGGGCCGTTCGAACCAGCCGGAGATTCGGCGCTCCTCGCCGGCGCCGAAGTCGCGTCCCCACTCGAACGCCTCGCCCTCGGCGTTCAGGCGCTCGACGGCCTCGGAGTAGCTGATCCGGGGGAACGGGGCGGTCGCGGCCTCGAGGGGTCGCGGGTCGCGTCCGAGGACCTCGAGCTCTCGGCCGCACCGTTCGAGGACGCGCTCGACGATGGCGGCGACGAACGCCTCCTGCAGGTCCATGTTGTCGTCCGAGTCGGCGAACGCCACCTCGGGCTCGACCATCCAGAACTCGGTGAGATGGCGGCGGGTCTTCGACTTCTCCGCCCGAAACGTGGGGCCGAAGCAGTACACCTTGCCGAAGGCCGGGCATGCGCTCTCGAGGTACAGTTGGCCGGTCTGGGCCAGGAAGGCGCGCTCGCCGAAGTAGTCGGTCTCGAAGAGCGTGCCCGCGGACTCGCCGATCGAGCCGGTCAGGATGGGCGTGTCGACGCGCACGAAGTCCCTCTCGTGCAGGAACTCCCCGATCGCGTACTGGACCTCGGAGCGGATCTTCAGGCCGGCTCTCTGGAGGCTCGAGCGCAACCACAGGTGACGATGGTCGAGCAGGAACTCGACGCCGTGCTCCTTGGGCTGGATCGGGTACTCGTCGCTCGCGCCCAGGACCTCGAGGTCGGTCAGCGCCACTTCGTAGCCGCCCGGAGCGCGCCGATCCTCGACGACGTCGCCGGCGACCTGGACGCAGCTCTCCTGCGTCAGGGCGGACGCGAGCGCCCAGACCCGCTCCGAGACGTCCGATTTCGCGACCACGCACTGGACGACGCCGGTCCCGTCGCGGAGCATCACGAAGGCCACGCGGGCGTGGGCCCGCACGGCAACCGTCCAGCCGCGCAGGAGAGCCGGCCCCGGACCGGTCTCGGGAAAGTCGCGAATGTAGCGCGTCATGGGACTTGGCCGTGCGAGAGACCGGTTACGAGGGCGTAGGCGCGAACCGACAAAGCTAAGCTAACGACGCGGCGCGGCCGTCGGCTTCGTGCGCGAAAGCCGGACCGGAGAGGACGACGCCTGCGGGAGCGCGGTCGGAGGGACGCTCCCGAACGGCTGCGGACGACCCGTCCTCGGGCGGCGACTCGCTCACGAGTTGAAGGACGCCGAGATTCGGCGTCCCCACTTCTTTCCTTCTTCGATATCGCTTTCGGTTATTCGCGGCAGATCTCGAAAGACGATCAGCGACACGCGCTTGCGCGTTCCCTCCGGCGACCGTTCGTAGCCGATCACCCAGCGGAAAAAGCTACCCAACTCCATGTTGGACACGTCGCGCTCGGACAATTCCTCCACGGGAATCGTGGCCTCGACGGTCTCGTGCGTGTGTCCCGCGGTCAAGTCGATCAGGCGCGCGACGATTGCGAGGGCTTCGATGTCGACGACGTAGCCTTCCCATTCCTGCAGCGCGACCATTGTGGGCCCAGCCGGCGCCATCGGCGTCCGGAGATCGGCGAACGACGCTTTCCAGGGGGCTGTGCACATGCCGTCCGCAGGCCGATCCTGTGAAGTGTCGGTTCGATTCCGCGGATTTCCGTGCGTGCGGCATTTCCTCGATCTCGCCGCAACGCACACGACCTCCGTGTCGATCGCCCCTGCCGCTGCGGACGTGTCGAGATCGCGACTCCCGGGGACGGAGTCGAAGAACGCGGCCGTCGCCGAACGACGCGCCCTCTTCACGAGGCGTCGCGGGGAGACGCGCGCGACGAGCGTTCAGCCCGGCAGGCGAACCGGTCCCAGGCCGAGTTCGGGAAGTCGCGAGCGGCGTCCGTCGCCGACGAAGTCCTACCGGCGAACCACGTCCATCCCTGCACGCGATTCCCGAGAAAACCTGACCGACGTTCGGGCTGCACTTGCCGAGCAAGCGCCGATCTCCGCGCGCCCGTCACATCCCGCCTTGCAGTCTCTGTATGAGCTGCGACAGAGAGAGACCACCGTCTGAAGCGACCTCGGCGATCTTCCGCATCGAGACACTCAGCCTGTATCGCGTACCGCCGCCCGAACCAGAATGCCGAACCTCTTCCAGCACTCGCCCGTCGATCAGCCTCGGCAACACGCGATCGAAGAACTCGGCTGCCTGTTGGCCCATTTTCGCGCGAAAAACGGCGGCGTCCACGTGGGTCGCTCTGATGAACACGCGCAACGCGCGCTTCGCCGTCTCGACATCATCCTGGACGGGGCCGTGGTCGGCCGGGTCGGAGCGAGATCCAGAACCGCTCCCCCCGCTGCTCTCGACTCGAAATCCCGCATCCGCCAACGCGCGCCCAATCCCACCCGAATCGAATGCCGCAACGTCGCCGCTCGCTCCCCATTGCCGCACGTCGCAGTCCTTGAGGACGCAATTCCGAATGATCGCCGCGCCGTCGTCCAAGCGGTAAAAACGGCAGTTGCGGAAATCGCAGTCGACGAGCTCCGCGCCCGTCAACGCGGTTGGCTGAAAATCGCATTCGCGGAACCGCACCCGCTCCAGTCGCAAACCCGCCAACGAGTCGGTCGGGAAAACCAGCCCCTTCAACGTCACGTCCGTCACACCGCGCGCGATCAAGGACAAGGCGACGCTCCCGCAGTTCTCCTTCGTGAACGACGTCGCGGCCACTCGCAATCCCAAGCTGGCGACTCTGTCGACGATGGCCCGCGAATCCGCGCCGTGCCGCTCGACGTATCGACTCGCGGCCTCCACCGCGTTCGCGGGAAGGCTGCCAACGCCCAGCCAAGTTCCCCGTAGCCGCCGGCCGTCTCCGCACAGCGCTCTTCCCAACGCCTGCCCGAGGAAGAAGTGGCGAAAGTCGTCGTGGTCGAACGCGACCATGCCGCTCGTCCGCCGCACCGGCGCGAGCATCGAATGCTCCGGCAAGCGTCGCGACACCTGCCGCGCGACGGCGGGCTTTAGCGCGGTCGTCTCCGCGAACGTCTCGGCGATCAAGTCGATGTGATCGCGATCCAAGGCGTTGGATTGCATCTGCCACATCTCCTGGGCGATCATCGCAAGGAGATGGAAATGCTGATCGGTCGTCAACAAGGGATTCGCCGCGCCCCCGCTCCGATCCAGCCATTTCTCCTCCGCCTCCCTCTCGACGATCATCGACACGAAGTTCGAAAAGTAGTGATCCGGATCGTTCCCGATTCGCTGGATCGCTTCGTCCACGTCGCGCAATTCGTCGGCGACGTCGACTAGATGTCGAACCAGCACGGCTCGAGCCAGCAGCGGGTGATCTCCGCCCCACCTGTCGGCCACGTTCCGGTGCAGCGCAAGGCCGTCGCGAAAACCGCGAAGGTCGCAGTACCGAAGAAACTGCTCCCTTCGCCATCGCTGAAGGGTGAGACGCGAGAACGCCGCGGACTGCGATTCCATCGCGTCGAACAAGCGGGCCTGCATCCCGAAATTGTAGAACTCGAAGTACGCCCGCCGCGCCGAGATCAGGACGGACCCGGAGGCCTGAAGGTGATTGATCAAAATGCCCAGTGCGGACGCTGCCTCTCCAGTGGACGACTCGACGAACATCTCCTCGAATCCGTCGAAGGCGGGAACGATCGCGCCCAGTTTGGCAAGTTCGATGAACGCTTCGTAGTACAGATGCTGAAATCGGAGACGGTTGACAAGCTCTCCGACGACGATGTCGTCGAATCGAAGAAATGGCCGTCCACCCAAATTAATGGGAACCAAAAGCCACTTCGCTCGACCCGTTTTGTAGCGTTCCGCCTGTGTCCTCGCGACGTGATTGACAATGGTCGTCTTCCCCTCACCGGCGTCGGACGTGAGATAGAGGACGTTGGTCGCCTCGCTGGGCCGGCGGCTGAGCGTTCTGACCAGCGCGGCCGTCGCGTCGGACTCGGCCACGTTCATCTCGGTTGGATCGTCGTCGAGGCTTTCCAGAAGGAGACCTCTCGGTTTGACAAAGTGCGCCTCCTCGGGAGTGTAGGAGAGTATTCGGTCCGCCAGCAAATCGATCTTCGCGAGTCTCCTGAGGACCCAAGTGTATGCATCGTACCGAGGACCGTCCGCGTATTCTCTGACCCGAATCGTCCCCTCTTCGCATGAGATGTTCGCCTCTATCTCCTCTCCCCGAACGGCGACCAGCAATCGCCCTTCGTCGACAATGACTTCGCTGGGATGATCCGCGAACGCGAAGAGTATTCTCTTGAAGTCATCGAATTTCATTGAAAGCGATACTCGCGATAGGAGGCCTCTAGCGTTGCCGATTTGTATATGGCTGGGGTGGTTCGGCTACCGGGGTGAATATGATGCACGGGAAGACCGAAGCGAAGGGCGGTGCGAATGCCAGGCCACAGATCGTCGTCCGTGGACACGACAACCGTCGGGCGACGAGTGGTGCAGGCCAGATATATCAAATCCGACACCATCATGGTATCCACGAGCTTCTGACTCTTCTGTCGCGGAAAAACCGCGGAAATCGGCGTCGGACAGGAATCCAACGGACATCCTTTGCGAACGACCAGCTCTTCGACCGGCGCAATGGGACAGGCGCCTGGATTGACACACCCACGGAACGGCAGAGGGCGCACCTCGTGGCTTGGAGGAGTGCCACGACGCAACGTATGCAGAACGTGGTGAGTCGGATCGGCAAGCATGCTGCGCGCGAGTTGCGCCTGAACGGTCAATCGCAGGTCACCACGATCCGTTTCGACTGTCCAGCGCATCGGAATGGCGTTTAGTTGCGCCAATAGATCTTGTCCGTACTTTGAGAGGGCTGCCCTACTGTACCAGCCTCCATAGAAGCGAATCCGGAGCATGCGAAGCCGATCGTCCGCAAGCAGTGTGGAGGCGAGCGTGTCCAGTATCGCGCGGACGATCCGCTCCGCCCCCTGCCGTCTTTGAATCGCGGGGATGTTGAAATAGTCGAGAAGGACGACGTGCGGAGCCACTCCTCGGTCGATCTCGGTCGCGAAGGCCATTTTGGCATTGTCCCGGATTAATCGGTGGAATCGACCGCTGACGCCCCGCTCCTTGAACAGCGCGCCGAATCGACTTCGGCTGCAGGTCGGTCCGGCGCCTGCGAGGGCCAATGCGGCCGAATAAACGGCCTGCGGCGGAGGATTCGCCCGGACCAGCGCCACCGACCCCTTTTCCGGGGTTGGCGACGTCATGCGTTTCGCCGTGGACCTCGGAGAAGAGCTGCATGAGGGCAAAGCGAACCGGCGCGGGAAGCCGCCGGATGCGTTGCCACGTCGAAATCTAGGCGAATTTCGCAGCCTGATCAATCCCGCTCGTGCGACCGCGAGGGACCCTGGCTCAAGGATGTGTTTCGGCGGTGAATCGGCTTGAACGACGCAGCCGTCGCGTGCGAGTCCGGGAAACCTCGGGGGACGGCCAAAACGCGGCGATCGGCGCGATCCGCGCCGATCCATGGTATTTTCTTCGTCCCACGTGCAATGCGAGGAGCGAGTCGTGCCGCGGAAGATCACGGATTTCAAGCAATTGAAGAAGAAGCTCGGTCGATCCCCTTGGGTCGAGCCCGGCCGCGTTCGCTCGCGGCTGCAGGTCGAAGCCCAGCTTGCGCCCGGCGCGAGCCCCGCCGCCGTCGGCGAGTGCCGCGCCGTCGCTCTGGAGTGGGCGGAGCGGCGGTTGGGGCGGCGTCTGCCTTGGCGGGCGAGGCGCCATCGACCCTTCGCCGCGCGAACGGAGGGCGTCTCCGTCCGCTCGGCGCGGTTCCGGGACGGGCGCGGAGACGGTTGGGCCGTCCGGCTCGAGCACGCCGCGGAACCGGACCAGCGGGCCACGATCGACTTCTCAGTCGCGCGAGACGACGCCGACATTCCGTCGGTGGCCGTCACCGTGCAAGACCATTCCGCGCTCCCCATGGTCTGGGACCACTATCCCGCTGGAGCGCTCGCGACGATGACCGAGCGGGCGCCCCTCGCGCAGGGAGGGCTCCCGCTCCTCCACGCGCCCATCCTCGTGGAATCGGAAGCCGAGGTGAACGCCCTGGCCGGGAGGCTGGTCGACCCGAACCGCGAACTGCCCTTCGTCGCGATCTCGATCCCGCCCGACGACTCGGAGTCCGCGTCCGTCGCTTCGAGCTGGGATGCGCTCGCCCGTTCGCTGACCGGATTGGCCGTCGTCTGGGTGTTGCCGACCGCGATGACGTACCGCCTGAGCGACGCGGTGGGGAGGGACCTGTCGGTGTACCTGGGCGCGTGGCGATTCTACCGGCCCGGATTCCGGCCCGGCGCCTCGAAGGCGGACCATCCGCTGACTCTGGGAAAGCACTTGGCTCACGACGGCGTCGCCGCGCGGGTCTCCCGGGACTTCCTGCGGATGGCAGCGGAGGAGCGGATGCGGACCGCTTCGACCGACGACGGACCGCTCGACTACGACGCCGTCGCCCAGAAATCCAGGAGCGCTGCGGGCGGCGCGGCGCGACTGGTCTCCTTTCTGCGCCGCTTCGGCCGGGACGAGCCCTCCGAACCCGCCGCGCCCGAGCCGGATCGGGAGCCCGCGGAGACGCCGGAGCCGGCCCCGGCCTCGAACCTCCGCCGCAAGCTCGCGGTGGCCAGGAAGGCCGCGAGGGCCAGCGGCAAACGCTACAGACAGGAGAAGAAGCGGGCCGACCGGGCCGAACGCGAGCGGGAGGAGGCCCTCGCGCGCGCCGAACGGCTGGCGGGGCTCGCGCGCGCCTTGGGAGGCGATCCCGACGCCCGGGTCCCGTTCCCGATCTCCTGGGACGAGTTCGCCGACTGGTGCGCCGAGAGCCTCTCCGGGCGCGTCGCCTTGGCCGATGCCGCCAAACGCGAGCTGCGGAAGGCCGAGTTCGAGGACGTCGGCCTGGCCGCCCGTTGCCTCTCGTGGCTCGCGGGCGAGTACCGGGACGGCCGACTGCGGGGCGGCGATCCCCACCTCCGCGGCCCCATCTCCGGCGTCGGCGGCGGCGTGCACAACGAACCCTGCGGCAGCGACGCCTTCGAGTGCACGTGGCAGGGGGGCGCGCGCACCGTCGACTGGCACGTCAAGCACGCGAACACGCACGATCCGCGTCGTTGTCTGCGCATCTACTACTTCTGGGACGACCGCACCCGCCAAGCGGTGGTCGCGTCCATGCCCGCGCACCGATAGGGCCCGATCCCAAGGGCGCGCCGGAAGCGCTGCCGACGCGAAGATCCGCGACCTACGCGGCTCCCGCTTCGATCAGGCGTCGCATCAGGGCGGGCAGCGGGATCGCGGTGACGCCGCCCCCGAGCGACCAGGTCTCCTCGCCGGGGTGGACCACGAAGACACGGGTCGCGGCCACGTCCGCCGCCGCGATCCGCAACCCGCGCGGGACCCGGGGCGACGTCGAGAGCTTCGCTTCGACGGCCCAGAGATCGCCTCCGGGAAAAAGCAACAGCAGATCGATCTCCGCGCCCGCCCGCGTGCGGTAGAAGAACGCGTCCGTGCCCATCGGCGCCGCTCCGCAGAGGTTCTCCACGACGAATCCCTCCCAGCTGGGACCGGCCGCCGGGTGGCCCAGGAGTTCGTCCAGGTCGCCGATGCCCAGCAGGGCGTGCACGACGCCGCTGTCCCGAACGTAGAGTTTGGGCGACTTGATCAGGCGCTTGCCCACGTCCGCCCAGTAGGGTTGCAGTCGCCGCGCCAGCATCAGGTCCACCATCGCGTCGACGGACCGGTTCACGGTCCGAACGGCCATTCCCAGGATGCTCGCCAGCCGCGCGGACTTGATCGGGGCTCCCTGGCGATGGCACAGCATCGTCCACAACCGCCGGAGCATCACGGCCGAGGAGGCGAGACCGGCCAGGGGGAGATCTCGCTCGAGGCAGCCGCGGACGAAGTCGCGGCGCCACTCGAGGCTGAGCGCTTCGGTCGCCGCGGCGAAGCTCTCCGGGAATCCGCCCCGCACCCAAAGCCGGTCCAGGCGAGCTTCCGCCTCCAGGGGGTCCAGTCCCGGAAGAGACCTCCAGACCGAGCGGCCGGCCAGCGACTCCCCCGTCTGCCCGAGCGAAGCGCCGGACGCGGAGGCCAGGAGCAGGAAGTGCCCGCTGCGAACGCCGTCCCAGCGTCTGGCGTCGATCTGGCCCCGCAGCGCGCGGAAGAGGCCCGGGAGGCGCTGAACCTCGTCCAGGACGACGAGTCGGCGACGGTGCCGACCCAGGTAGCTGGACGCGTCCGCAAGTCGGGCCTCGTCGGACGGATCCTCCAGGTCGAGGTAGAGGGCGCGAGGGTCCTCGGCGGCGATCCGGCGGGCCAGCGTCGTCTTGCCGATCCCACGAGGCCCGAGCAGAACGACGGCGGGAAAGCGGGCCAGGTCGCGGCGAACCGCAGCGATGTGGCGTCGCGGGATCATGCTTGCGATTCTGGTCGTGGATGCCTTGATTGACAAGGTATTTCGCGAAAGCGACGCGAACCGTGCGCGAGCCGTTCCGTTCTTCGGCTCCCACCGCGTCGGCCTTGGCCTTTCGCAGCCGAATCGGCCGACGAAAGCGCCGTCGCGAGAGAGAACTTCAGCGCCCCTTCCCATCTCGGACCCGGAAGACCCGCATGAGCCCCGACACCGCGACGATCCACGTCCGAGTCCGCATGGACGCGGAGACGAAGCGCAAGGCGAAGGCCGTGCTCGCGGACTTGGGACTGAGCGCGTCCGACGCCGTACGGATGCTCTTTCGCCGAATCGCCGCCGACGGGAACTTGCCCATCGAGCTCAAGGTCCCCAACGCGCGCACCCGCAGGGCCATCGCGGAGTCGAACGAGCTGATGCGCGCGAAGATTCGCCGATTCGCCGACGCGGACGAAGCGCTCGCCGCCCACGAGGGGCCCGCCCGCGCGGCTCCGCACCGCGGATTCGCTGGCGCACGCGTGGCCGACGACCGGAAAGGAGGACGAGAATGAACATGACGGAACCGAGTTTCGGAACTCGCATCACCGTTGCGAGACGCCGGCGCACCGACGGCGTCAGGTACTACGTGGCCATCGCGCCGGATCTACCCTCCGAGGCCAATTATCAGGCCGACGCCCCCGAAAAGGCCGTGGAAGGCCTCTTCGACCTCATCGAGCGCCGGGCCCCGCTGTGGACCGCGGGCGGCATGGAGATTCCGCCCCCCGCTCCGGCGATGCCCGTCCTCCGCGGATTGACCCGGCGGCGACACGGCCGGACGGGGCGCCTCCGATCGCGCCCTTCCCTCCCCGACGACGCCACCCCAAGCGCGCGCCGTAGCTGGCGTCCAGGAGCCGTCCGACCAGCGCGTTCTCGCTTCGGTCCAAGGCCGGATCGTCGTTGATCGGCGCTCGCGCGCGCTGCTGCGCTTGGGGCGGCAGGTCCCCGCACTCGGCCAGGTCGGCGAACCGGCGCTCGCCGTCGTGTCCGTGCTGAACGGTGCCGAAGGAGGACCCCTCGCCCCGGACCGGAGATCGGCCTCGGCGATCTTGAACCCGTCCGTGGCGCCCGCGAGGACCTTGAGCCGCCCCGCAGCCATCGGTCCGGTGCAAGCGGCAGTCAAGTCGATCGACAAAGTGATTTCAGCGACCGAGGGAGGAGACGGACATGGAGTCGATTGACATCGATCCCACGTACGGATATCGCGTTGCCGTTGAAGAGGACGAATTCTCTAACGGCGTCAAGTACTACACGGCGTTCGCTCCGGAGTTGCCCAACTGCCTGTTTCAGGCCGATGGCCGCCAGAAGGCCATCGATGGAATTTTCGACCTCATCGTGCACTTCGTCCCGTTGATGGAGGAGATCGGAAACACCCCTCCGAAGCCTCTGTCGGCGTCCACCCCCTCTGCCGCCCTCCAATAGAATCCGCAAGGGACTGGGACCGCCGGCGATCTCGATCGCGACATCGAACTCGCTGTCGATCGTTCCAAGACCGATGTCCTTTTGCTGAAAGATGATGCGGGGAGCCGCAGCGCCGGATGTTCATGGGAGTCGGACCAACCGAACGGCGACCATGGGCGGCGGGGGCGCTCCACCCCGACGATCCACCCACGCCAGTGTCCCGCCCCGGCGACGCTATCCCAGCTCGAAGAGCAGCGCGCGCTCGCCGTAGCGCGCCTCCAGGAGCCGCCTGACCAAAGCGTTCTCGCTTAGCTCCAAGCTCGGGTCGTCGTCGATCAGCGCCCGCGCGCGCCGCTGCGCCTGGGGCAGGAGATCCCCGTGCTCGGCCAGGTCGGCGAAGCGATAGTCGCCGTCGTGGCCGTGCTGAACGGCCCCGAAGAACGAGCCCTCGCCCCGGAACCGGAGATCGGCCTCGGCGATCTTGAACCCGTCCGTGGTGCCCGCGAAGATCTTGAGCCGCTCGGCGGCCATCGCTCCGGCGCTGGAAAGAACCACGCAGTGGCCGCCGTGGTCGCCCCTGCCCACGCGGCCGCGCAGCTGGTGCAACTGCGAGAGCCCGAACCGCTCGGCGTTCTCGATCACCATCGTCGTGGCGTTGGGCACGTCGATCCCCACCTCGATCACGGTCGTCGTGACGAGCACGTCGACGTCGCCGGCCACGAACGACCGCATGATCCGGTCCTTCTCGTCGGCGCCCATGCGGCCGTGCAGGAGCGCCAGGGCGCAGCCCGCCAGGTCCTCCCGCCCGAGCCGCTCGAACTCGGCCTCGGCGGCCAGGAAGTCGACGTTCTCCGACTCCTCGACGAGCGGATAGACGACGTAGGCCTGCTGGCCCGCCGCGACGCGGCGGGCGACCTCCCGGAACACGCGCTTGCGGCCTCGGTCGGTCGCGAGCTCCGTCGTCACGGGCCGCCGTCCCGGGGGCAGCTCGTCGACGACGCTCAAATCGAGGCTCCCGTGCAGCGCCATCGCGAGCGAGCGCGGGATCGGCGTCGCCGACATCGCGAGCACGTCGGGCCGCGGATCCCGCTTCGCCAGCTCGGTCCTCTGGCGCACGCCGAAGCGGTGCTGCTCGTCGACGACCAGCAGTCCGAGGTTCGCGAACTCGACGCCCTCCTGAATCAGCGCGTGCGTGCCGATCGCCAGGTCGGCCGCGCCGTCGGCCACGCGGGCCCGCGCCTCCCGGCGGCGCTTGCCCGCGAGCGAGCCCACCAGCATCTCGACCGTGCAGTCGAGGCCGCGAAGCAGCTCCCGGATGCGCCCGGCGTGCTGTTCGGCGAGGATCTCCGTCGGCGCCATCAAGGCGGCCTGGCGGCCTCCCTCGACGGCCAGCGCCATGGCGAAGAGCGCGACCAGCGTCTTGCCCGACCCGACGTCGCCCTGCAGCATCCGGTTCATGCGCCTGGGCGACGTCATGTCGTCGTAGATCTCGCCGACGACCCGCACCTGGGCTTGGGTCAGCTTGAACGGCAGGCGCCGATGCAGCGCCCGAATCAGGCGATTCGTGCGCACGAACCGGATGCCGGGGCGTTCCCGGGTGTCGCGGTAGCGGGCCCGCGCCTGCAGGATCTGGTGGAAGAACAGCTCGTCGAACGCGAGCCGGCGGCGCGCGGGCTCGACCTGGGCGACGCTCTCGGGCCGGTGCAGGACCTCGAGCGCGCGCGCGAGCGGCATGAGCCCCAGGGCTCGGCGTTCCCGCTCGGCGAGGACGTCCTCCTTCGCGACCTGAGCCAGGAGCGCGTCCAGGTTCGCCTCGAAGACGCCGCGGAAGAACCACTGGGGCAGCGCTTCGGTCGCGCGGTAGGCGACGAAGACCGTGCCCTCGCGCCCGGTCCCGGACGCGCGCGCCGCGTCTTCCCCGCCCTCGGCTCCAGGGCGCGACAGCAGCTCGTGCTCCCTTGGCTGGATCTGGCGGCCGTGAAACGACTTGACCGGTCCGGTCACCAGGATTCGGTCGCCGACGCGGATCTTGCGGTCCATCCACGGCTGACCGGGCCAGGAGCAGGTGACGGCGCCCGTGTCGTCCTGGACGACGGCCTGGAAGATGCGCAGGCCCGTCCGGGTGGGAACCACCCCCTTGCTCCGGACCGCGCCCGCGACGGTGACGTCGGCGCCGACCTGGATCAGGGCCACGGGCGTCAGCGTCGAGGCGTCGTCGTAGCGCCGGGGCACGTGGTAGAGCAGGTCGCGGGCGGTCGCGATCCGCAGGCGGCCGAGCTTCTCGGCGCGAACCGGGCCGACGCCCTTGACGAACTGGACGGGTCGATCCAGCACGGCCGCCGGCGGAGACGCGCCGCCGTCGCTCACCGGCTCACGGGGTCTCGAGCAGGCCGCGGACGAAGTCGTCGACGTCGAAGGGCTCGAGGTCCTCCTTCGCCTCGCCGACGCCCACGAACCGCACGGGAATGCCCAGCTCGTCGGTCAGCGCGACGACGATGCCGCCCCGCGCCGTCGAGTCCAGCTTCGCCAGCACGATGCCGGTGACCCGAACGCGCTTCGAGAATTCGCGGGCCTGGACGAGCCCGTTCTGACCGACCGTGGCGTCCAGCGTCAGCAGCGTGTCGTGGGGCGCGCCGGGCAGGCGCTTGCCGACGACGCGCTCGACCTTCTCGATCTCCCGCATGAGGCCGGCGTGCGTGTGCAGGCGGCCGGCCGTGTCGACCAGCAGGACGTCGACGCCCCGGGCGAGGGCCGCGTCCACGGCGTCGAAGGCCACGGCGGCCGGGTCGCCGCCCGCGCGACCGCCGACGAAGTCGGCTCCCGCGCGCTCGGCCCAGCGGGCCAGCTGTTCGACGGCTCCGGCCCTGAACGTGTCCGCCGCCGCCACCATCACGCGGTCCCCCTCCTCGCCCAGGCGGTGCGCCAGCTTCCCCGTCGTGGTCGTCTTGCCGACGCCGTTGACGCCGGCCATCAGCACGACCGCAGGGCCGGACGCGGGGCGGCGAAGCCCGCGCACGAGATCCGTCTCGACGCGGTCGAGGAGGACCCGCCGCACGCCGTCGGCCAGCGTTCGCCGCACCCCGGCCGCGCCCAGCGCCTTGTTCCGCTTGGCCTCGGCCTCGACCCGGGCCACGAAGCGCAGGGCGGGCTCGACGCCGAAGTCGGCCTCGACGAGCGCCTCCTCGAGCTCCTCCAGCAGCTGGGCGTCGACTTTCCTGAACGCGGCCGGGATCGCCCGCGCGAGCGCGCGCTTCCACAGCGACGGCCGCTTCATGGGAACCGAGCGCCGACCCCGGACGGGGCGCCCGCGGCCCGCGCCGTCACCGAAGCCCCGAGCGGCGGCGGCCGATCCACTCGGCGCACAGGGCGAGGAGGACGAGCAGGTAGACCGGGGGCCACGCGCGCAGGCGGCGTCCGCCGGCGGCGGCCGGGAACGCTTCGCCGGAGCCGGCGGCGACGGAGAGCCGCGCCGCGTCCCGGACCGGGCGCAGCATGTCGCCCGAGAACGCTTCGACGTCGAGGCGGCCCGCCGTCGAGTCGCGCCCGCGCGCCCTCCACTCGTAGCGTCCGGGCGGCAGCGGCGGCGTGACGAACCTGCCGTTCGCGGGGACCGTCACGAGGGTGTCCAGCGCCACGCGGCCGTCGGCGGCCGTCGCCGACAGCGCGACGGAGTCCCCTTCGGCGCCGCTCGCGCGCCAGGCGACCGGCTCGTCCACGGGCTGGACGGGCGTTTCCGGACGCGCGCCCCGCCGCGCCGCGACCGGGCGGGCGGCCAGGATCCACCCCGTGGCGGCCGCCCACAGGCGGCGATAGCTGTCGCGGGGCTCGCCGCCCCGGGCGGCCCAGCGCCAGAAGCCGCGGGCCAGCAGGACGGCGACGCGCCGGTCGCCGTCCCGCTCGAGGGCCACGGCGGAGAGCGTGCGCGCGCCGTCGCTCCGGCGGCGAACGCCCAGGGCCCCGACGCCGCCGTCCGCGCGCGGCAGCGCGTCGGACAGCGGAGGCAGGTTGGCCTGGACGATCCCGGCCGCTTCGCCGCCGATCGGCGAGGGCGGCGCGTCCAGGACGTACCACTCGCCGGCCAGCGCGTCGCCGACGGCGACGCCGGCGAGCGCCGCGCCCGCCGCGTCGACGGGCGCGAGGACGCCCGAGCGCATTCGTCCGAGCGCTCGCGCGACGCCGTCGTCCAGCGCGCCGTCGACGCCGAGCGCGACGACCAGTCCAGCGCTCGAGATCAGGCGCTCGATCGCCGAGTCGGCCACGAATTCCGGGCCGTTCGGGCCCCCTCCGCCCATCTCCCGGTAGCGGTCGGGTCCCACGCGGAGGAATCCGCGCGCGGCGACGCCGGCGATCCGGTCCAGGACGGGGAGCAGGAAGCGGGCCTCCCAGTCGGGCCGGAACGCGACCAGCAGGACGCCCGCCTCGTCCGAGTCCACGCCGATCGCGCGCGTGCGCGCGTCGTCCGCCGCGAACGCGTCCGTCCCGACGATCCGCGCCGTCACGCGGCGCTCGCCGGGCTCGAGGCCTCGGGCGATCTCGAACGACGCCGTCGCGACGCCGCCCGCGCGCGCGCTCGGCGCCGCGACGCGGAGCGTCGCCCGCTCCCGACCGTCGACGTCCACCGCGATCTCGATCGAGTCGCGATCGGCCGTCCCCTCGACGTCGACTTCGCCCCGCACGGGCTCGCCCCGCCCGACGGAAGCCGGAAGACGAATGCGCGCGACGCCCAGGTTGGCGCCCGCGGCCGGCAGGTCCGCGACGATCAGCTCGACGCCCAGGCGCCGGGCCACGTCGACGACGGCCGCGGGATCGGCGACGCGCCGGTCCGTCAGCAGCGTCACGCTCGGCGCGCCCGCCTCGGCCGCGCTCCGGACCGCGGCGGCCAGCGCGGAGCGCGCGCCCGCGGGCTCGACGTCGTCCAGCGCGCCCGGGGCGACCAGGCGCGCGCCGGCGCCGTCCCCGGCCAGCGTCAGGCGCGCCCCTTCGGCGGCCAGGGCGCGGGCCCTCGCCCGGGCCGCGTCCCACACGCGCGAGCCGTCGTCGGTCCTGGCCGCCATCGACGCGCTCGCGTCCAGGATCGCGACGGGTTCGGCGCCCGTCCCCAGGCGCGGTCGGGCCACGACGGGGTTCCAGAGCAGCGCCGCGACCAGGGCGACGGCCGCGAGGCGGGCCGCGAGGAGGAGGGAGCGAGCGCGCACCTCGAACTCGCGGCGAGCGTAGACCCAGGCCGTGAATCCGCCGACGGCGAACAGCGCGGCGAGCGCGCTGGCGAGCGCAATGACTTGGTTCATCGGCTTGCCGGAGCGAGGGAGGGCCCTTGCGCGCGAAGACGGGATCGCCGAAGCGCTTGGGACGGCCGCGGGCGCGCCTCGGGCCGCGCCGCGCGGTCGGGCGCGGCGCCCCGGCTCAAGGGGAGCCCGGCCCCCGGGCGATCACCCCGAATCGGCCTCTTCGGCGGCCGCGCGCCGGGCGACCAATGTCTCGACCGCGGGACGCCCGAGCAACCGCTCGAGCAGCGCGTCGCGTTCCCGCTCCCAACGCTCCCGCTGCTCGGCGGGCAGCGGCTCGTCGGCGGGCAGGTCGACGGCCAGCGGATCGATCGGCCGACCGCCCCGGTGCATCTCGTAGTGCAGGTGCGGACCGGTCGCGAGCCCCGTCATGCCGACGTAGCCGACCACCTGGCCCTGGACGACGCGGGCGCCGACGGCGACGCCCGCCGCGAAGCCCCTCAGATGCGCGTACCGGGTCAGGAACCCGTTGGGGTGCCGCACGTCGACGACCCATCCGTAGCTGTCGTTCCAGCCTCGGCGACTGACGACGCCGTCGCCGGTGACCTCGACCGGAGCGCCGGCGTCGGCCGCGTAGTCGACGCCCCGGTGCGCGCGCCACCTCTTGAGGATCGGATGGAAGCGCCGATTCGCGAAGCCGGACGAGATGCGGCTGAGCTCGAGCGGCTTCTTGAGGAACGCTCGCCGCACCGACTCGCCCTCGAGGTCGTACCACGCGCCCCGGCCGTCTCCGTTCGGATCGAACCGCACGGCCCAGAGCTCGCGGCCGGCGGCGACCAGGCGGGCGGCCAGCAGTTCGCCGCTTCGCATCGTGCCGTCGGGCCGGGTCTCGCGCTCGAACAGGAATCGGTAGGCGTCGCCCTCGCGGATCTGGCGCGAGAAGTCGACCTGCCACTGGAAGACCCGGTCCATGCCGGCGACCACGACGACCCGGTCGCGCTCGGGCAGGTGGACGAGGCCGGCGTTCCCGGTCACCGAGCGCCAGAGGCTCTCCTGGATCTCGCCCGTCGCGAAGAGCGTGTCCGCCGTCGTGGGCACGGCGCCGAGCGCCGCCGTCCAGGCGCCGCCCGAGCGCTCGAGCAGGACCGTGCGGTCGCGATCCAGGTCGACCTCGACCCGATGCGGCGCGTGGGCCGCGCTCCTGCGCGCGACGCGCACCCGCACGCCGACGCGCAGCCGCTCGGGGTCGCTCACGCGCCGAAACGCGGGCAGCAGCCGCGCCCGGTCCGCGGACTCGACCCCGGCCCGCGTCAGCAACGCGCCGAAGGTGCCTCCCGGCGCGAGCTCGAGCGCTTCGACGCGCTCGGGCGCTCGAGCGTGGACGACGGGCAGCGTCCCGACGTCGGGCGGCGCGTCGCCCGCGCAGGCCAGCGCGAGGAGCGCGGCCGCGCCGGCGCTCGCGCGCCGCCCCGGCCGACCGGCGGCGGGGCGTCTCAGGCGTCGATCCTCCGGATGAAGGTCGGCAGCTCGAGCTCGCTGGGCTTGCCGCCGAACATGGCGCCGGGGAGCGGCTGGGCCGCGGGCGTCCCGCGCGGGCTCCCGAAGGCGCCCGGAAGCGGCACGCCCTGGACGCCGAGCGCTCCCGGCGTCCCGACCGCCGGCGCCGCGCCGGCGCCGCCGAAGGCCGGCGAATTCGCGCCGGATCCGCCGCTCGGCGAGACGCGCCCGCCCCTCGGCCCCTCGGCGCCGCGCGCCTGGATGGGGCCCGTCCGCCCGCCTCCGAAGACGGAGGGCATCCCCCCGACGCCGGGGTGGACGGGCTGCGGCGCGGGATCGATCCGATCGGAGACGCGGCCGCCGCGCCCGTTCCCGTCGCGCGGACGGCGCTCGCCGTGCTCGAACCCGGTCGCGATGAGCGTCACCCTGATCTCCCCCTCCATGGCGGGATCCTTGACGGTGCCGAAGATGATCTCGGCGTCGTCCCCGACCTCCTCCTGAATCATGGTAGAGATTCCGGTGACCTCGTCAATGGTCAGGTCGCTGCCGCCGGTGATGTTGATGAGCACGCCGCTCGCGCCCCGGATCGAGACGTTGTCGAGCAGGGGCGAAGCGATGGCGTCGCGGGCCGCGCTGACGGCCCGGTTCTCGCCGCGGCCCATCCCGGTCCCCATGAGCGCGGCGCCGCAGGACGACATGATCGTGCGCACGTCGGCGAAGTCGACGTTGACCTCGCCGCTGACCCGGATCAGGTCGCTGATCCCCTGCGTGGCCTGCAGCAGGATCTCGTCGGCCTTCTTGAGCGCGTCGCCGAACGACGTGCCCTTGCCGACCACGGCCAGCAGGTGGTCGTTGGGCACGACGACCATCGTGTCGACGGTGCGGCCCAGCTCGGAGAGGCCCTGCTTGGCCTGCTGCAGCCGCTTTTTGCCCTCGAAGGCGAACGGCCGCGTCACGACGGCGATCGCCAGGGCGCCCATCTCGCGCGCCATCTCGCCGATCACGGGCGCCGCTCCGGTCCCCGTGCCGCCGCCCATGCCGGCGGCGATGAAGACGAGGTCGGCGCCCTGCAGCGCGTCCCTCACCTCCTCGGCGTCCTCGGCGATCGCCTGGCGGCCGATCCCCGGTCGCGCGCCCGCGCCCAGGCCCTGGGTCAGGCGCTTGCCCAGCTGGATCACGCGCGGCGCCTTCGAGTGGCGCAGCGCCTGCGCGTCCGTGTTCGCCGAAATGAAGTCGACGCCCTCGAGCTCCTCGTCGATCATCCGGTTCACGGCGTTTCCTCCGGCTCCGCCGACGCCGATGACTCGCATCTGAGCCCGGTCCCGGGGAGCGTCCTCGACCACGAATCGCATGCCATCCTCTCCTTTCGGGACCTGGGTCCCGGTTCGCGCGGCGCCGCGCCTCGCGGCCAGCCGCTTCCTCTAGAAGAACTCCTTCAGCCACGCGCCCACCCGAGTCACGAGCCCCGAGGTCCGCGTGGCGCCGCCTCGACCCGTTTCCAGAAAGCGATCGGCCGCGTGGAGCGCGAGCCCCGCCGCGGTCGCGAACCCCGGCCGCGAGATCCGGTCGGCCAGCCCGGAGAACCCCTCGCCGGGCGCCCCGACGCGCACCGGCGCGCCCAGGCAGCGATGGGCCAGCCGGTCGATCCCGGGCGTGAGCGCCATGCCGCCGGTCAGCACGACGCCGGCGCCCAGAGCGTCCTGGGGGCACAGCTCGGCGATCCTGCGGGCGACGCGCAGGAACATGTTCGTGAGCCGTTCCTCGACGAGCGCGGCGACGGTCCGGCGCGCCACGCGGCGGCGCTCGCCGGGTCGGTTCCCGTTGACGGCGGGCAGCTCGATGATCTCGGTCGGGTCGACCATGCTCGCCATCGCCGTGCCGTGGCGCTCGCGCACCTCCGTGGCCTCGGCGAAGGGGATCGAGAGGCCGCGAATGACGTCGCTCGTGACGGCGCTGCCGCCGAAGGGCAGCACGTCCATCGTCAGGATGCGGCCGTCCCGAAAGACGGCGAGGCCGGTCGTCGCGCCGCCCAGGTCGATGATGGTCACGCCCAGCTCCTTCTCGTCCTCGGCCAGGACGGAGCGCGCCGACGCGAGCGGGTTGATGATCATGTCCTCGACGCGGTAGCCCGCCCTCTCGACGGCGCGCGCGACGTTGCCGACGACGGTCGAGCACCCGGTGACGAGGTAGAGTTCGGCCTCGAGGCGAGTGCCGGTCATGCCGACGGGATTCTTGATGCCCCAGCGCCGGTCGACCAGGTAGTCCTGGGGGATCGCGTGCAGCAGCTCGCGGTCCATGGGCAGCGCGACGGCCTGAGCGACCTCGTGGACGCGGCGCACGTCCCGCTCGACGACCTCCTCGGCGGCGATCGCCACGACGCCGGCCGAGCGGTTCACCTTGACGTGGTCGCCCGACACGCCGACGTGCATGCGGTCGACGCGCGCGCCGGACATCGTCTCCGCCTCCTCGATGGCCTCGCGAATGCAGCGGGTCGCTCCGCCCAGGTCCGTCACCACGTCCTTGCGGACGCCGACCGTGGGCGCGCTTCCCACGCCCAGGACGCGGACGTCCGGACGCCGGAACTCGGCCGTCAGCTCGCCGATGACGACCCGGGTCCGAGTCGAGCCGATGTCCAGTCCGGCGACGAGGATCGGTCTCATGCGCCGCCCGCTCCCCGGCCGTCCCCCGTCGGGACGCCCGTCCGCACGACCACCTGGTCGGCGAAGCGAAGATCGATCTCGCTCGGACTCCGCTCGGGGAACCTCTCGGCGGCGTCCCGGACCGCGACCATCGCTTCCCGCAGCCTTCGCGCCGACGCCGGCGGCGCGTAGCGGACGACGAGGCCGGCGTCGCCCAGGACCAGGTCGACGCTTCCGTCCCCGAGGCGGGCCTCCGAGACGACGGCGAAGACCTCGGGCGCGCGCTCCCGCAACGCGTCCATCTCGCGGGCCAGCAGGCGAAGGCCCCACAGCGCGCGCGCTCTCTCGGACGCGACCTCGAGGACGGGCAGGTCCAGCACGGGGTCCGTCGGGTCGACGGGCAGGACGTCGCCCCGCGGGCCCACGGCCGAGACGAGGCCGCGGGCCACGAGGCCGACGGGCGTCACCTCCTCGAGCGCGAGGTGCAGCGCCGAGGGCGGGCGGCGGACGAGCGTCGCCGAGCGCACGATCGGGTGCGCCTCGACGCGCTCGAGCGCGGGCGCTCTTCTCACCCACACGCTCGTCGTCGAGTCGAAGCCGGCCAGGCGGAGGACGTCCGGGCGCTCGAGGTAGGCCAGACCGCTCACGTCGACGCGCTCGACCAGGAAGATCGGCAGGAAGGCGAGCGGGTTCGGGTCGCGCGCCTGGGCGAGGGCGCCCGCGCCCGTGAGCGCGAGGGCGACGAGCGCCGCCGCTCGGCCGAGTCGGCGCCGCGGCCGGCCCGCCCGCCGCGGCGGAAGGCGTCGCCGCCTCACGGGGCCAAGGCCTCCGCCGCGTCGCGGCGGCGGAGCGCCGCGAGGATCTCGGGACCGGTGCGCTCGATCGAGCCCGCGCCCATCGTGACGCACGCGTCGCCGGGCTCGAGCGACGCCGCGACCGCTTCGGCCAGCGTGGCGACGTCGGCGTGGTAGCGCGCGCGCGCGTCGGCCAGCGCCGGCGACTCGGCGATCAGTCGACCCGTGACGCCTTCGATCGGCGCTTCGCGGGCCGGGTACACGTCGGCGACCCAGACGGCGTCGGCGGCGCTCAGCGCGCGGGCGAATTCGGCGGCGAAGTCGCGGGTGCGGCTGTACAGGTGGGGCTGGAAGACGGCCACGAGGCGGCCCTCGGGGCTCGCCAGCCGCGCCGTCGCGAGCGCGGCGGCGACTTCCGTGGGGTGGTGCGCGTAGTCGTCGACGACCAGCGCGCCGGCCGCCTGGCCGACGACTTCCCAGCGCCGGCTCACGCCGCCGAAGGTCGCGAGAGCCGGGAGAATCGCGTCCCAGGAGGCGCCCAGCGAACGGGCGATCGCCGCGGCCGCGAGCGCGTTCAGCGCGTTGTGCGGCCCGGGCATCGGCGCCCGCAGGCGTCCGCGGTCGCGGCCGTCCTCGAGGACGGTCATTTCGGCGCCCGCGCTCGAGCGCTCGACGCGGACGGCCCGCAGCTGGGCCCCGGCGCCGAAGCCGTAGCTGCGCGCGCGGCCGCCGGCCTCGACGGCGAGGCGCGCGGCGCCCGCGTCGTCGCCGCACACCCAGAGAACGCCGTCGGGACGGAGGCGAGCGACGAACTCCGAGAAGGAGGACCGCACGCCGTCCAGGTCGCCGTAGACGTCCAGGTGGTCGGCTTCGACGCTCGTGACGACGGCGACGCGGGGCGAGATCTCGAGGAACGAGCGGTCGTACTCGTCGGCCTCGACGACGAAGAGGTCGCTCGACCCGGCGCGCAGGTTGCCGCCCCACTCCCGCACTTCGCCGCCGACGACGCCCGTCGGGTCCAGTCCGGCGCCGGCGAGCGCGTGGGTCGCCAACGCCGCCGTGGTCGTCTTGCCGTGCGTGCCGGCGACGGCCGCCACGCGGCCGCCCCGGATCCACTGGCCGAGCGCGGCGGCGCGCTTGATCACCGGGACGCCCCGGGCGCGCGCGGCCTCGAGCTCGGGGTGGTCGTCGGGCACGGCGGACGTCACGACGAGCGCCGCCTGTCCGCGGACGTGGGCCGGGTCGTGGCCGACCGAGACGGGGACGCCCAGGCGAGCGAGCGCGGCGGCCGCGCGACCGGGCGCCGCGTCGCAGCCCGTGACGCGCGCGCCGCTTCGGTGCGCCAGCTCGGCCAGCGGCGCCATGCCGGCGCCGCCCACGCCGACGAAGTGCACCGGACCGCGCTCGGCCAGAGCCCGGAAATCGGGAGCGGCCCCGGTCATCGCGCCCCGCCTCCGCGCGCGCTCGCGGCGCCGCCGTCCGCGGCGGTCGCGCCCTGGCCCAGGAGGCGAGCCACGTCGGCCGCGATGCGGGCGGCCGCGTCGGGGCGCGCCCGGCGCAGCGCCGCCCGGGACATCCGCTCCCGCCGCTCGGGCGAGTCGAGCAGGCGGGCCACGCGCGCCCACAGGCGCTCTCCCGTCAGCGCTCGCCCGGACGCGTCCCGTTCCGGGAGGTGGACGGCGGCGCCGGCGGCCTCGAGCGCGCGGGCGTTCGCGCTCTGGTGATCGTCCGCGGCCGTCGGCAGCGGCACCAGGATCGCCGGCAGGCCCCAGGCGAGGAACTCCGACGTGGCCATGGCGCCCGCGCGCGAGACGGCGACGTCGGCCGCGGCCAGCGCCCGGTACATCCGCTCCGGACTCAGGTACGACGCCAGGACGACGCCGCCGCGCTCGACGGCGGCCAGCGCGCGCTCGACGCGCTCGCGGTGCGCCGGACCCGTGACCCAGAACACGACGTCGCCCCGGGCGGGCAAGCGCCGCGAGAGCGCCTCGATCACCGCCCGGTTCAGTCCGAGCGCGCCCTGGCTGCCGCCCACCACGAGCGCGACGCGCCCGTCGGCGGGCAGGCCGAGCGCGGCGCGGGCGCCCGCGGCGGAGCGCTCCTCGGCGGGCGGCAGCGGCCGAATCGGGTTGCCCGTCACGCGCGCGCGCGCCCGCGCCCGCGGGCGCAGTCGCTCGACGGCCTCGGGGTGCGCGAGGTGCACCTGGCGGGCCCAGCGGGCGAACAGGCGGGTCGTCCGGCCGGGGTGCGCGTTCTGTTCCTGCACGACGATGGGCAGGCCCAGGACGCGGGCCGCCAGTCCGGCCGGAGCCGAGGCGTATCCGCCGGTCAGCACGACGGCCCGCGCGCCCCGGCGCCGGAAGTCCGGCAGCAGGCGCAGGGTCGCGGCGGCCAGCAGGAGGAGCGCGCCCAGGTCGGCCGCGCGCCGGGTCAGCGCGCTCGCGAAGCGCGCCGGCGCGCCGGCGCCGGGGCGCGCCGCCGGGCGGCGCAGCCCCCGGACCGGGAGCAGCCGATGGGGGTAGCCCGTGGCGGGCAGCTCGCGCGCCTCGAGGCGGCCGCGCGCGCCGACGAAGTAGGGCTCGAGCGCGGGCGCCTCGAGCGCGAGCGCGTCGGCGACGGCGACGGCGGGGTGGAAGTGGCCCGCCGTGCCTCCGCCGGAGAAGACGACGGTCACGTCGGGACCTCCTCGGCGCGCTCGAGGCGGCCTTCCGGGGCCTCGCGGGCCACGGCCAGGAGGATCCCCGTGGCGGCGAGCGTGACGACGACGCTGCTGCGCCCGTAGGAGATGAAGGGCAGCGTCAGCCCGGTCGCGGGCAGGAGGCCCAGTCCGACGCCGACGTGCAGGAACGCCTGCAGGCCGATCAGCGTGCTGACGCCGGCGGCCAGCAGCTCGCCGAGGAGGTCGCGCGCGCGCCGGGCGACCCTGTAGCCGACGACGACGAAGGCCAGGAAGCAGAGGATCAGCGCGACGACGCCGACGAAGCCCCACTCCTCGCCGACGGTGGCGAAGATGAAGTCGTTGTGGACCTCGGGCAGGAACCCGAACTTCTGCGTCCCTTCCCCGAACCCGACGCCGGCGACGCCGCCGGACCCGATCGCGACCAGGCTCTGGTAGCTCTGGAACCCGGCTTCGGTCGGCGGCGCGCCCGGGTCGAGCAGCAGCGATTCCCAGCGGGCGCTGCGGTAGCCCGAACACAGCAGCGGCGCGGCGAGCGGGGCGACCAGCGCTCCGAGCAGCGCGAAGTGCAGGATGCGCGCGCCGGCGAGGAAGACGACCGTCGCGCCCGTGGCGGCGATCAGGCACGCCGTCGAGAGGTCCGGGCCCAGCAGGACGGGGACGACGACGAAGGCCCACCCGACGAGGAACGGCGCGAGCCCGCGGCCGAGCTTCCCCAGCCGGTCGCGCTTCCGGACGGCCAGCGCCGCCGTCCAGACGACGACGCCCAGCTTCGCCAGCTCCGACGGCTGGACGACGACTCCGGCCCGAAGCCAGCGGCGCGCGCCGTTCACCGTCGGCGCGATCGCCTCGGTGAAGGGCAGCACGACGACGATCAGGAGCGCGCTGGCGCCGATCATCGTCCAGGGAGCGACGCGCGCCCACCAGGCGGTCGGGACGCGGGCGCACGCGAACATCGCGACCAGCCCCAGGGCGACGCCCCCGCCCTGGCGGACGAGGTAGTGGTAGTGGGGCAGGCCCTCGCGCTGGGCCATCGCGGCGGCGGCGCTGTGCAGCGTCAGCAGGCCGAACGCGAGGAGCGCGAGCGCGAGCGCGAGGAGCGCCGTCGACTCCCAGCCGCGCCCGAGCCCGGCGTCGGGCACCGACGGGCGCGCCTTCGGAGCGATGTCGACGCCCCAGAGGCCGCGCACCGGCGGCGGCCGGCGGCGGGCGGACGGGCGCGCGCGCGCGCCGAGGGCGCTCACGGCGCCGAGTCCGGGGCGAAGAGCGCGCGAAACGCGTCGCCGCGCGCCTCGTAGTCGGCGAACATGTCGAAGCTCGAGCACGCCGGCGCCAGCAACAGCGCGTCGCCCGGGCGGGCCAGCGCGCGCGCGCGCTCGACGGCGCGGGCGAAGGAGCCGTCGACCAGACGGACCGGCAGCGCGCCCCGGCTCCGGGCGCGGAGCTCGGCGGCGGCCCGCGGACCGGCGGCGCCGTACGCCACGACGGCCCGGGCGCGCGGCGCGAGCGCGGGCGCCAGGGGCGCGAAGTCCTCGCCCTTGTCCTTGCCTCCGAGGAGCAGCACCAGGGGGCCGGCGAAGCTCTCGACGGCGCTCTTCGCCGCGGCGACGTTCGTGGCCTTCGAGTCGTTGATCCAGGACACTCCGTCGCGCTCGCCCAAGGGCTCGAGGCGGTGCGGCAGCGGCGCGAAGGAGCCGAGCGAGCCGGCGAGCGTGGCCGCGTCGGCGCCCGAAAGGACGGCGGCCAGCGAAGCGGCCAGCGCGTTGGCCAGGTTGTGGCGGCCCGCGAGACGAACGTCCGACCTGCGGGCGAAGACGCGGGCCGGCGATTCCATCTCTAGAACGAGATCGTCGCCGGCCCGATAGGCGCCCGGGCTCGCGCGGCGCTCGAGCGAGAAGGTCGCGCGCCGGCCGGCCGCGCCCCGGGCGAGCGCCGCCACCTGGACGTCGTCGCCGTTCAGCGCCCAGGTCGTGGACGCGTCGCCCGCCTCGAGGAGCCGGCGCTTGTCGCGGTGGTAGGCGGCGACGGTCTCGTAGCGGTCCATGTGGTCGACGCCCAGGTTCGTCACGACGCCGACGTCGGGCCGCAAGTCGCGGATGCCGGCGAGCTGGAACGACGACAGCTCGAGGACGAAGCGCTCCGGCGCGGGCGAGCGGTCGGCGAGCGCGCTGGCGGGCGGGCCGAAGTCGGCGCCGACGTTGCCGCCCAGCGCCGCGTCCACGCCGGAGCCCCGGAGCAGATGCGCCGCGAGCGCGGCCACGGTCGTCTTGCCGTTCGTGCCGGTCACGATCGTCAGTGGACTCGAGACGAACCGGCAGGCGAATTCGGGCTCGGATATCCAATCGACGCCCCGAGCGTCCAGGGCCGAGAGCACGGGCGAGTCGGGCGGGACGCCCGGGCTGGCGACGACGACGTCGGCGCGGACGATCTCGTCCAGCGCCGGCTCTCCCAGGCGCACGCGCGCGCCGAGCGCGCGCAGCGCGTCTCCGCGAGCTGCAACCGCGGCCTCGCGACTCGAATCCGTGACATGGACCTTCGCTCCTTTTCCCAGGGCCAGCCGCGCCGCGGCGTCGCCGCTGGCGCCCAGCCCGATCACGGCGACCCGTTCGCCGTCCAGCTCTCTCACGTCTTCGGTCGACCCCCGTCCCCCGCGCCGTCGCAGCCGCGTCGACTCGCCCTCCGGCGGCGCTCCGGCCGCCCTCTCCTCCCCCTTGCGGACACGTCCTTTCGCGCCCTCCTAGCGCAGCTTGAGCGTCGCGAAGCCGACCATCGCGCACAGGACCCCCAGGATCCAGAACCGGACCACGATCTGCTCGTTCTTCCAGCCGACCATCTGGAAGTGGTGGTGGATCGGGGCGCACCTGAAGACGCGGCGCCCCTCGCCGGTGCGCCACCGCGTGTACTGGAACCAGCGGGTCTGGACGAGCACGGACGCCGCTTCGGCCACGAAGACGCCGCCGACGGCGACCAGCAGCAGCTCGGCCTTGAGCAGCACGGCCATCGCGCCGATGGCGCCGCCCAGCGCGAGCGATCCGGTGTCGCCCATGATCACCTGCGCGGGCTGGGCGTTGAACCACAGGAACCCGAGCGCGGCGCCCGTGATCGCGGCCGCGAAGACGGCCAGCTCGCCGGCGCCGGGCAGGTAGAACAGGCCCAGGTACTCGGACGTGTCCACCCGGCCGATGACGTAGGCGAAGATCCCGAAGGTGCCGGTCGCGATCGCCACCAGTCCGGGGGCCAGGCCGTCCAGGCCGTCGGTCACGTTGACCGAGTGCGTCGCCCCGTTCAGCACGACGGTCACCCACGCCACGTAGAGCAGCGCCGGAAAGCGCAGCTGCCACTCGTCGAAGAGCGGGAGGCTGGTCGTCGTCGCGCCCACGCCGGAGGCCGGCGCCAGGAGCACCAGGAACGCGCCCAGCGCGAGACCGACGGCGACCGATCCCCCCCACTTGTAGCGCTCGACGAGGCCGCGCGGCGTGCGGCGCACCACCTTGAGCCAGTCGTCCAGGAACCCGAGAGCGCCGGTCGCGAGCGTCACGAGCAGCGCCGCGGGCACGGTCCACTGGCCCAGGTCGGCCCAGAGCGCCGTCGAGACGGTCACGACGCCGACGATCAGGACGCCGCCCATGTTGGCCTTGGCGTCCGGGGCGGCCTTGGCCGCGGCCGCCGTGCGCGGCACGTCCACGACGCCGCGGCGCTTCATCCACGCGATGAAGGGCCGACCCAGGATCAGCGTCAGCGCCAGGCCGGTGGCCATCGCGCCCGCCGAACGCACGGTGATGTAGTTGAACAGGTTGAAGACGATGTGCGCGTCTTGCAGCCGGGGCAGCAGCTCGTGGAGCATCAGCGGCTCCCGAGGGGGCCCAAGGCCTCGAAGGCGGGGATCGCGCGCTCGAGGCGCGCGCCCCGCGAAGCCTTGAGCAGCACGGCGTCGCCCGGGGCCGTCAGCTCGGCGACGCGCTCGCCGAGCTCGGCGACGTCGCTCGCGACTTCGATCCGGTCGTCCGAGTAGCGGGACGCCTGCTCGGCGAACGCGCCCAGCAGGACCAGGCGGTCGACGTTCGTCTCGAGGGCCGCCTCGAGCGCCGCCCTGTGGATGGCCGCCGACCGGGCGCCCAGCTCGAGCATCGTGCCCAGGACGGCGACGCGCTCGCCCTCGACGCGCATGTCGGCGAGCGTCGCGAGCCCCGCCGCCACGCCGGCGGCGTTGGCGTTGTAGCAGTCGATCAGGAGCCGGCGGCCGCCCGCGCGGCGCACCTCGCCCCTGAGCGGCGCGGGCCCGACGCGCGACGCGCCGGCCGCGGCGACGAGCTCCTCGACGCCCAGCGCGCGGGCGACCTCGAGCGCCAGCAGCGCGTTGTGGACGGCGTGCCGGCCGGGGATCCGGAGCGAGACGGAGCGGCCGCGCCAGACGAAGGCGTAGGCGCCGTCCGGGCCCGGCCGGGCGGCGGTCGGACGCCGACGGGCGTCGGCCCGGTCGCTCCAGCCGACGACCTTCGCGTCCGGCCGGATCCGCCGGGCGGCCCGGACCAGCTCGGGCGGCTCGTCGCCGACGAACGCGGCGCCGGAGTCGTCCAGGGCGGCGAGCAGCTCGAGCTTCTCGGCGATCACCCCCTCGAGGCCGTCCAGGCGCTCGACGTGGGTCTCCGAAGCGGTGGTCACGACGCCCGCGGTCGGGCGCGCGACGCGGGCGAGCTCGGCGATCTCGCCCGGCTCGTTCGTGCCCATCTCGACGACCAGCGAAGAGGCGTCGACGGGCGTCGCCAGGATCGTCAGCGGCACGCCGATCCGGTTGTTGAGGTTGCCCTCGGTGCCGTGGGCGCCCGGACCGAGCGCGCCCAGGAGCAGGTTCTTGACGGTCGTCTTGCCCGACGAGCCCGTGATCCCGACGACGGGGACGCCGGCCTCGAGGCGTCGGTGGAGCGCGAGGTCGCCCAGCGCCGCGAGCGTGTCGGACACGCCGTAGGCGGGGACCCCGGGGACGCCGATCTTGGCCGACGCGCCCACGATCGCGCCGCACCCCGCCGCTACGGCCGCCGAGAGGAAGTCGTGGCCGTCGAAGCGCGGGCCCTCGAGCGCCACGAAGACGTCGCCGGCGCCGAGCGTTCGCGTGTCGGTCGAGACGCGGCGGTAGCGCCGGCTCGCGTCGCCCGGCCCGGGCAGGGCGAGCGCGCGGCGCACCGAGGCGTCGCTCCAGGCGAAGGCGCGCGCGCTCACGGGGCGGCCTCGGCGCCCAGGCGCTCGCGCACGATGGCGGGCTCGTCGAAGGGCGTCGACCGGGTCCCGACGATCTGCGTCCGTTCGTGTCCCTTGCCGGCAAGCAGCACGGCGTCGCCCGGCCGGGCCGCGTCCAGCGCCCAGTGGATCGCGCGGCGCCGGTCGACGATCTCGCGCCGCTTGGACGCGACGACGCCCGCCGCGACGGCGGCGACGATCGCGCTCGGGTCCTCGGTGCGCGGGTTGTCCGACGTGACGACGACGACGTCGGCCGAGCGCGACGCCGCGGCGCCCATCTCGGGGCGCTTGGCGGGGTCGCGGTCGCCGCCGGCGCCGAACACGACGATCAGGCGGCCCAGGACGAGCGGCCGGAGCGCGCCCAGGGCCTGCTCGAGCGCGTCCGGCGTGTGGGCGAAGTCGACGTAGACGTCGAAGGGCTCGCTCGCGACGCGCTCCAGCCGGCCGGGAATCGGGGCGGCGCGCGCGAGGCCGGCGGCCGCCGCGTCCAGCGAGCGGCCCAGGACGAGCGCGCAGGCCGTGGCGCAGAGCGCGTTGGCGACGTTGAAGCCGCCGGGCAGCGGCAGCGTCGCCGCCGCCCGCCGCCCCCTCCAGACCAGGTCGAAGCGCGACCCGGCGGGCGACGACCGGACGTTCAGGGCGCGCAGGTCGGCTTCGCTCGAGAAGCCGTAGCGGACGGTCGACTCGGGCGCCGGGAGCGCGCGCCACGCTTCGTCGTCGGCGTTGAGGACGGCCGAGAAGCCCTCCTTGCCCCGCTCGAGCAGGCGGGCCTTGGCGGCCAGGTAGCGCTCGGGCGTCCCGTGGTAGTCCAGGTGGTCGCGGCTGAGGTTCGTGTACGCGACGACGTCGAAGCGCACGCCGTCGAGACGTCCCTGGTCCAGGGCGTGCGACGAGCTTTCGACGACGACGGCGTCGACTCCGGCGCTCGCCATCTCGCCGAGCGCGGCCGTCAGCTCGACGCACCCCGGCGTCGTGAGCGCCGCGCCCGCATGGGGCCGGATCGCGCCGTCGGGATCCACGACGCCCAGCGTGCCGACGGCGGCCGCGGGCGCGCGGCGGTTCAACGCGCCGCGCAGCAGCAACGACGTCGTCGTCTTCCCGTTCGTGCCGGTCACGGCGACGGTCCGGAGGCGTCGCCACGGCGAGCCCGCGGCGAGGTCGGCCAGGACGGCCGCCGCCCGGCGCGCGTCGTCGACCTCGATTTGCCGCACGCCGGCGTCGGCGACGGTCCGCTCGACGACGGCCGCGACGGCGCCGGCCGCCCGGGCGGCGCCGACGTGGTCGTGCCCGTCGCTCGCGCGTCCGGCCCAGGCGACGAACAGGTCGCCCGGCCGGACCCGCCGGGAGTCGCTCTGCACGCCCCGAAACTCGAGGGCCGCTTCCGCGACCGCCGCCGGAGGCGGCTTGGCCGCGACGCCCGCGCTCTCGAGGGCCGCCAGCGCCCGGGACAGCGACACGGTCACCGGCGGCGGCCCGCGACGCGGACGGTGTCGCCGGGCAGCGCGCGCGCGCCCGGCCCCGGAACGGTCGCCGCGACGTGGCCGCGACCCGCGAGCCTGGCGCGCAGACCCATCTTGTGGAGCCTTCTCAGGGCGACCCTGAGCGGCAGGCCCGCCAGGTCGGGAACCGTCATCGCGGGAGCGGGGCCAGCGCGGGAAGAGACGTCCTCGGGCGGCAGCTCGGGCGCCGCGTCGGCGCCCAGGGCGGCGAAGCGCACGACCGGAGGACCGGCCGCGCGGCCCGCGGGCGGCGGCGCGGCTTGCGGGCGGCGCCAGGAGCGCGCGAGCGCCTCGCGGTCGATGAGCGACTGGCGGGCCGACAGGAGGCTCTCCATGGCGGCGCGCGTCACGGGCGCGGCGGTGGCGCCCCCGTAGTAGCGGCCCCGCGGCCGGTCCAGCTTGACGAAGATGAGCATCTGCGGCGCGTCGGCCGGGAAGTAGGCGCCGAACGACGCGTGGTAGGCGCCCGGCTCGTAGCCCCCGCCGACGGAGAAGGCGCGCGTGGTGCCGCTCTTTCCGGCCACGGCGAAGCTGGCCATGCGCGCGCGCGCGCCCGTGCCGCTCTCGACGACGTCGACCAGGACGGGCTTGAGCGCTTCGACGACGCGCGCATCGACGGCCCGGCGCACGGGCCGCGGCCGACCGAAGCGGACGGGCGCGCCGTCGGCGCCCAGGACCTCCTTGACGAGCACGGGCTCCATCAGCCAGCCGCCGTTGGCCAGCGCGCCGAAGGCCATCGCCATCTGCAGGGGCGTCGCCGCGAGTTCGTAGCCGAAGGCGAGCGAGTGGCGCGACGCGCCCGACCACCGCTCCGGCGGGCGCAGGACGCCGGCGACTTCGCCGGGCAGCGCGATGCCGGTCCGGGCGCCGAACCCGAAGCTCGCCAGGTTGCGGTGCTGCCGATCCCGGGACAGGCGGTCGGCGAACTTGGCGATGCCCACGTTCGACGACTGGCGGACGACTTCGTGCAGCGTCAGCCAGCCCTTCGAGTCGACGTCGGTGATCGTGCGGTCGCCGACGCGCCAGCGGCCGTCGCCCACGTCGACGGAGTCGCCGAGCGCGGCGAGTCCGTGGCGCAGGAGCGCGGCCGACGTGAACGGCTTGATCGTGCTGCCGGGCTCGTAGGTCGTGTGGACGGCCGAGAGCGACGCCACCGAGTCGTCGACGAGCGACGTCATGGCGAGGATCTCGCCCGTCCAGGGGTCCGTGATCACCATGTCGCCGCCCCGCGCGCCCGTCGCGCCGACCGCGCCCTCGAGCGTCTCCTCGGCCAGCGCCTGCAGGTCGCGGTCGATCGTCAGCACGACGTCCCGGCCCGTCGTCGCGGGCTCGACGGCGACGACGCGGCCCGGGATCTCGCGTCCCCGGGAGTCGCGCGCCACGACTTCGCGACCCGGCCGGCCGGCGAGCGTCGAGTCCATGAACTGCTCGACGCCGCCCGAACCGCCGCCGGCGCCCACGGCGCCCAGCAGCGGACGCGCGAGCGCGCCCTGGGGGTGGAGGCGCCGGAACTCCTTCTCGGCGTGCACGCCGGCGAGCCCCTCGAGCGGCGCGACCTGCGTCGTCGTGTAGCGTCCGGGCACGACGCTCCACGAGCGCTCGGGGTCGGTCGCGGCCAGCGCCGCCGTCCGCTCGACGCCCAGACGCTCGACGAGCGCGGCGACGACGCGAGCGCGGTCCCGAATCCGCTTGGGCGCGATCCCGACGGCCATGCGCGGGTGACTCGCCGCCAGCACGCCGCCGTTGCGCTCGAGGATGCGTCCGCGCTTCGCGGGCACGACCCGGCTCTCCCGGTGCTGGCGAAGCGCTTCGCTCGCCCACTCCCTCCGCTCGAGGACCTGCACCTCGGCGGCCCGGGCGATCAGCAGCGCCGCGAGCGCCGCCCAGCCGGCGAGCGCGAGCCGGCGGCGCGTCCGGGCCCGGCGGCCCGGCGGGCGCGAAGTCGGACGGGGCGTCATCGGAGCGATCCCGAGGCGACCACGAGGTCGCCCTCGGCGGCGGGCCGGAGTCCGAGGCGCCGGGCCGCCTGCTCGGCCACCCAGCGGCGTCCCTCGAGCGTCGCGAGACGACGCCTCGTCTCGCCCTCCTCGTCCGCCGCCGCGACGAGCCGCTCGGAGAGCCGGTCGAGCTCGGCCATCGTCTCCTGCGTCGCCGACTGCCGCCACGCCACCTGCGCCAGCGCGACCAGCAGCGCCGCCAGGGCGACGATCGCGCGCCCGGTCCCCGGCTTCGGTCCGGCGCTCACGCCGCGCGTCTCCACGCCCGGAGGCGCGCCGGCCGCGCGCGCGGGTTCCGGCGGATCTCGGCGGCGCTCGCGCGGACGGGCTTGGGCGTCAGCGTCCTGCCCAGCGGCGCCGCGCCGGCGGGCGGCGCGGGCAGCTTGGGCGGCAGGTCGGCCGCCGGGTAGGACCAGGCGCGAAAGGCGCGCTTCACCGCCCGGTCCTCGACCGAGTGGTAGGCGACGACGACGAGCGCGGCGCCCGGCGCGAGCCGGTCGCGGATCGCCGGCAACGCGCGCGCGAGCGCCTCGAGCTCGCCGTTGACCCGCATGCGGAGCGCCTGGAAGAGGCGCGCCTTCTCGCCGTGCGTCGACCGGCGCCCCAGCGCGGACTCGAGGACGCCGACCAGGTCGTCGCTCGAGCGAAGCCGCCTTCGCGCGCGGCGCTCGGCCACGCGCGCGGCCAGCGCGCGCGGGCGCGGCGCCTGTCCGGCGCGAAAGACGCGCGCCAGTTCGCTCGCCGGCGCGCTCGCGAGCACGGCGGCGGCCGTCGGCGCGTCCCCGGCGGGATCCATGCGCATGTCCAGCGGCGCGCCCCGGCGAAAGGTGAAGCCCCGCCGGTCGCTGTCCAGCTGGCGCGAGCTCACGCCCAGGTCCAGCAGCGCGCCGGCGAAGGGCTCGCCGGCCGCGAGGGCGGACGCGGGCTCGCTCAGCGCGAGAAACGACGTCCGGACGAGCCGGAAGCGACCCGCGAAGGCGGCCAGGCGCTCTCCCGCCGCCGCGACGGCCTCCGGATCCACGTCGAGACCCAGCAGGCGGCCGTCCGGGCAGCGCTCGAGCAGCGCGGCCGCGTGGCCGCCGCCGCCGACGGTCCCGTCGAGGTACAGGCCGGGCCCGCCGACGAGCAGCCTCATCGTCTCGTCGAGGAGCGCGGGGCGGTGATGCGCCGAGCGCGCGCCGCCGTCGGGCGGCTCACGCGAAGATCCGGTTCGGGACGTGCTCATCGTCGCGATCCAGGGCGTCCCTTTCGCCGTCCGCGTCCAGCGCCTGCACGACGCTCCGGAACCGCCGCGGATCCCAGAGCTCGATCCGGTCCAGCGCGCCCACGAACAGCACCGAGCCGTCCAGCCCCGCGCGCGCTCTCAACCACTCCGGGATGCGGATGCGACCGCTCCCGTCGGGCTCGACCTCGACGGCGTTGGCCGTGACGCGCCTCACGTAGGCGCCCCCGTCCCCGCTCGCGCGGCGCTGGCTCAGCAGCTTCCTGCGGATCCCGGCCCACGTCTCCTCGGGGAAGAGGTCCAGGTGGCTCTTCTGCCACTGCAGCAGGATCATCGGCTCGGCGCTCGCGACCCGGCGAAAGGGCGAGGGCAGGCTCACGCGCCCCTTCGGGTCGATCTGGTATTCATGATGGCCGACGAATCTGGACATGGATTTGTATCCCATTTCGTGCCGCGGTTCTCCACCTTAATGCACTGCATCCCACGCTGCAACGGTTTCTTTTTTTGTTCGGGGTCGGGACACGCGGCCTCGGCGGCGCGGCCTCGGCGGCCGCTGCGCCGACCGCCGGGGCCTCGACGGGCGCGAGCCCCGGAGGCGGGGGACGCGGGGGCGTCCCCCGGGAGGGGCGTTGGGAGCCCCCAAAGGGAAAAGGGGCGCCGCGGGCTCGCTGTCGGCCCGCGGCGCCCCTCGAAGCGCCCGTCTCGCGGCCCCGCGACGCTTCCCCGAAAGACGGGGCGCGCGCGCGGCGGCCTACCGGGTCAGCGTCCTCGCTGGATGATCGCTTCCTGGATCTCGATGTACTGCTGGGTCGCGTCCTTGAACTGCTGCAGCGAAATCGACTGCGCGGACGCGTAGGAGGCGACCTCGGGCCGGGCGAAGAGCTGGCTCGCGCGCTGGAATCCGGGCAGCGTCCGCTGCGCCGACTGCAACGTCTGCGGCTTCTCGAGCTCGAGGGCCTGGTTGTAGAGCGCGTAGCCGTACCAGAAGTCGACCTGTCCGCGCACTCGGCCGCTGGCTTCGCTCTCGAAGGCGCTGGTCCGCTCGAGCATCTCGAGCGCGTAGGCCCAGTTCTTCGGCGTCACGCCTTGGCTGTAGGCGTTCTGGAAGATCAGGTTGGTCATCGCGTCGGCGGTCTGCTCGCCGTTCTCGACGGCCTTGGTCAGATGGACGAGCGCTTCGTCCGCGCGCCCGATCTCGAGCAGCCAGGAGCCCATCCTGGCCGCGACGTTTCGGTAGTCGGGATCCAGGGCGGCGAGGCCCTCCAGGGCGGCGAGGGCCTCCTCGGTGCGGTCGGCCTTCCTGAGCACGTCGGCGTAGAGGGACCGGAGCGCGGCGTCCTCGCCGTGCGTCTCGAGGACGCGCTCGGCCAGCTGGACGGCCTCGTCGAGCTGACCCAGCTCGCTGTGGCCGGCGATCATGTTCCTGAGGTTCGAGGACTCCATCTCGGCGCCCTGCGCCTCGTACACCCGGCCGTAGGACTCGATGGCCTTGCCGTAGAGCGCGGCGATCTCGGGCGCCACATCCCCGTTCTCGGACGGACCGGCGGCCTTGATGTCCTGAGCGGCGCGCGTCGCGTAGGCGGCGTGCGGAACCAGGAGCTGGACGTCGTCGGGCGCGATGGCGAGGCCTTCCTCGACCAGGATCATGGCCCCTTCCGGGTCCCCGGCCGTCGCGAGGTCGTAGGCGATGTTGAGGCGCACCGGCACGTTGTCGGGACTGAGCAGGAGGAACTGGTTGTAGTGCCCCCGCGCCTCGTCCTTGCGGTCGAGCTGCGCGGCCAGGTATCCGGCCAGCTGCAGGGCCTGCTCGTGCAGGGGATCGGCCAGGATCACCTCGAGCGACTGCTCGTACGCCTCCTCGTAGCGATCCGTCTGGCGCAGCAAACTCGCGTAGATGTAGCGCACCTGGACGTGGTCGGGATCCATCTCCAGCACCCTGGTGCACTGCCGCTCGGCGTTCTCCCAGTCCTTCGACTCGAAGTAGTCGCCGCAGAACGTGGCGCTGCGGAGCATGTCCACGTACTCCTCGAACGCGCCGGAGATCTCGGCGGCGGCCGTCTCGACGTCGTCCTCGTGCCACGTCTTGTCGGCGATGGGAAAGCCGCTGCCGCCCGGCGTCGCGAACTGGACGCCCTCGAGCGAGAAGGTCTTCGCTTCGTCGTCCTCGGCGTAGCTTCCGCAGAACACGATCGGCCAGTTCTTCTGGCTGGCCAGCTGCATGGACACCACGCAGTCGAGGTCCTCCATGTCGAGGTCGAAGTCGTCGGCCGCGTCCTCGACGTCGTCCTCGTCGACCGGCTGATGGGTCGCGAACTCGTTGATGAGCTCGCGGAGCTCCTTCGCCAGGTCCTTGCCGAAGTCGTCGTCGGCGTCGTCCTTGGGCACGAGGTTCGTGACCATCACCCGAAAGCGCTCGCTGGCCTGGGCGTCCGCGCGCTCGGGCGCGAAGATCCCCAGGGCGATCCCCAGCGCACCGACGGCCGCCGCTGCGGAGCGTCGCCTACTCGTCATGTTGCTCACCTCTCTCCGTGCGAAATCCTCACCGTGTGGCTCCTCCGGTCGGCTCCGCGGCCGACCTGGCGAACGAGATCCCCTCCGTGGCTCGGGGATCCCCAAGGTATCACCGTCGAAGCGTCGAGGACGAACCCGGCCTTCGAGACTCGAGGACCGGGCTCGCGCCCGCGCGCGATCTCCGGTTGCAGGTTTCGACGCCGTCGTCCGAACGTCCGCCGGCGCGAAGCCGGAGGCGCGGCGACCGCACAATGTAGGAGCGCGGCGGGATCGCGGTCAACGGAACGGTCCGACCGCAGGACGCGACGTCGGACCGGCGGCCGGAGGGTCCGCCCTGGACGCCGCGACGCGGGAGCCCTGGGCGGCCTCGGGGTCCGATCCGCGTCGTCGGGTCTTCGTCGCGGCGCGCGCTCCGGCGGTCTCCTTCGCTGCGGAACGCGCCGGCGCGGGTTCTCGGGGGCCGGAGCGAAGGGAGCGGAGGCGCCCCGGGCGGCCGCGCCGCCCGGGGGCGCCCGCGAGTCGAGCCCTACCGCTGCCTGAGCGTCACGTCGCCCGAGCCCGTGTCGACGACCACGCGGCCGTCGCCGTCCCCGACGCGGCCTCGGAAGTAGTCGCGCCGCGAGGTCTCGGCCACGCGCCCGGAGACGTCCACCTCGACCCGACCGCTGCCGGTGTCGAGCTCCACCGCGGCGCCGAAGTCGCGCGGAACCTCGACGACGATCGATCCCGAACCGGTGTCCACCTCGAGGAACTCGACGTCGGAGAGGAGCCCGAGGCGGACGGAGCCGCTGCCGGTGTCGCAGCGGACGTCCGACGCGCGAAGCCCCGAGAGACGAATGGCGCCCGAGCCCGTGTCCACGTTCACGCCGGCGGCGCGCAGATCCTCGCCCACGATCCTGCCCGAGCCCGTGTCGACGGCGAGGCGCGATGCGGCCACGTCGTTCAACGTCACGCTTCCGGATCCGGTGTCGGCCGTCACGTCGCCCTCGACTCGAGAGATCGAGACGGAACCCGATCCCGTGTCGACGTGGACGTCGCCGACCACGTCCGTCACCTCGACGCTCCCCGATCCGGTCTCGACGACGAGGTCGGCGCGGGCGTCGGCGGCGAGCACGCCGCCGGCCGCCAAGTGCACCGCCACGGCGACGCCCGCCGGGACGCGCACCGTGACGTCGGCGTGCGCCTCGAGGCCGCCGCCCCTGCCCGAGACCTCGACCTTCTCGCCGCGCCTCCATCCGCGAAAGAAGGTCCCGTCGTCGCGCACGCGCACGGTCGCCGACGAACGGCCCAGATCCCGGTACACGACGCGCCGGCCCGGATAGCGCACGCGCAGCGTCTCGCGCCCGTCGATCTCGCCGGTCTCGACCGCCAGTCGCTCACGGTCGGCGCCGCCGCGGGACACCTCGACGACCGTGTGGCGGCCTTGGCCGGGCACGACCTCGACGCGGCCCGCCAGGTTGTAGATCGCCACGCTGCCGCCTTCGAGCGTGTACGACTCCTGCGCCTGGACCGGGGCCGCGAGCGCGAGCGTCGCCGCCCCGAATCCGAGCGCGAGCCTACCGCGGCGCCCCCGCGTCCGTCGCTCCGCACCGACCCTCGTTCCCCTGCACGCGCCGTCCTTCGTCGTCATCTTCCCTGCCCTCCTCGGGTCCTCGCCCCGCAATCGGCCTTCGTTCGGTCCTCGCCATCGCTCTACGCGCCCAGGGGCCCGCGGGATTCCGGCGGGGAGCCGGCTTGGGCGTCGTCCACGGCGGAAACGGCCGAGTTCGTCCGGCTTCGCATCCTTTCGCCGCCGCGACTCGTCTTGGACGGGGAACGTCCGCATCCGGACCTCGGGGGCTCGCGCCTCGCGCCTCGGGGCGAGGAGGCGACGACGCGAAAGGTCCGACGGGGCCGCCCGCCTGCGCCCGGCGCGCCGCGATCGAACGGACGCCACCCATTAATAGGAGACGCGATCCTTGCAAACGCTGCCCATCGACCTGGTCGGCCTGGTCTCGGTGATCATGGGAATCTCCGTGGTTCTCATTCCCGTCGCCGGCCTCACGGCCCGCTACGCGCTCAAACCCATCGTCGACGCCCTGGGACGGTACTTCGACGGCCAGAAGGCCGACGAGTCGATCAAGATCGTCGAGCGCCGCCTCGACCTGCTGGAGAACCAGATCGACGACCTGCAGACCTCGACGACCCAGCTGCTCGAGGCGTCGGAGTTCGACGCCCGTCTCAGGCGCGGACAGGACGCCGGAGCGCTCGCCGGAGACGCCGCCGAGGGAACCGACTCGCAGGGCTGACGGCGGAAGGTCCGGCGCGGGCGGATCGCGCCGCGGGTCCGCCGCGCTTCGCGCGTTCGAGCCGACGCGCGGCGGGCGGCGTCCAGCCGGGTCCGGTTTCTGCGCCGACGGCGGCGGGGCGACGTGTTCGCACAGGCAAGCGCAGGTTCGAGTCGGGGAACCCGCGTGAAAACAGCGTCTTCGCCTTGCGGTCTGTGTGCCGTAAGGCACGTCGGTTCCACCGCCCCCCTACCATCGGTTACGCCTTGTCGCGCTGGTTTCGCGTACCTTCTACCATCGGTTCTGCCCCATGACACCGATTTCGCTGCACCCTTTACCATCAGTTCTGCCCCATAACACCGGTTTCGCCGCAGCCTCTACCATCAGTTCTGCCCTATAGCGCCAATTCCACTTAAGCTCCTACCATCAGTTACGTCCCGTAGCGCCGATTCCACTTCACCTGCTACCATCAGTTACGCCCTGTAGCGCCAGCTCCGTCGCCCCCTATACTACCAGTTTCGCTATATTTAGTTATCGGCTCCGCCAGACCGCCGGCCGGGACGACCCACTCAGTGGACGACACCATCGTGCCCAACGCAACGGACGCAAACACCGCGCAAGGCATCCTGCCCAGGCACCTCCGGGCCGAGTTGGAGCACGCACTCACCTATTCGCGCGTCGTGCATCTCGTCGGGGCGCGCCAAACCGGCAAGACCACGCTCGTCCGGGACCTCATGCGGACCGGTCGATTCGTCACCCTCGACGACCCCCAGACTTTCGAGGCGATCGAACGCGACCCCTGGTCGGAGCTGCATGCGCTGCGCGCCGACGTCGGCGACGGTCCGCTGATCATCGACGAAGCTCAGCTCTCCCACGCCCTCCCGTTGGCCGTGAAACGCATCGTGGACGTCGACCCGCGGCCCGGCCAGTTCGTGATGACCGGATCGTCCAACATCTTCACGACCGCCCACGTTGCGGACTCGCTTGCCGGCAGAGTCCTGACCCTGACGCTTTGGCCGCTCACAACTGCCGAAGCCACGTTGCGCGGTCCTCCGAAGATTCTCGATTGGGCGATCTCCGCCGAGCCGCAAACGGAAGATCTGTCGGCGCACGAGGCCCTCGACCGAGCCGCCTACGTCGACCTGATCCTCCGAGGCGGCTATCCCAAGACCAGAGATCTGGAACACTGGGAGCGGCAAGAGACCTACCGCAACTACGTTCACGTAGTCGTGGACCGGGACGTGGCCAATGTCGTGCGAATTCGCAAGACGGACGACCTGAGGCGCCTGATCGACCAGCTGGCCGTCCGCACCGCCTCCGAACTCAACGTCGCGAAACTGTGTACGATCGTCGGCGTCCAGCGAGACACGCTCGAACGGTTCTTGGACGTGCTCCTGCGACTCTCGCTGATCGTCAAGCTGGGCGCGTGGTCTTCCGGAGAGTCCCGGCGCGAGGTCAGGAAGGCCAAATACCACTTCGCCGACGTCGGGATCGCAGCTGCGCTTCGGCGCCTCGGTCCGCGCTCCTTCCAAGACGACGGCAATCCCGGCGCGCTCGGACCGCTGTTGGAGAGCTTCGTCTTCGCCGAGATCCTCCGCTCGGTGCGGCATCAGAGAAACGACTTCGGCCTCTACCACTGGCGCAATAGTAAAGGACGCGAGATCGACCTGATCGCCGAGGCCGAGAACCGCGTCGTCGCCATCGAAGTCAAGACGGCCGTGGCGGTGGTGCCAGACGACTTCAGGCACATGGACTGGTTCTCCACTCGCGGGCCGGGCCGGAAGCGAAGGACGACGTCGATCATCTTCCATTTCGGGGAGCGACCGATGTCGTTTGGCAACCGGCGCTACGCGTTGCCCGTGAGCTGTCTCTGGGGTGACGTCGCCGCGCCCTGACGTGGAAGCGCCGCCCACTCCACGTCGTCCCGGAAAGAACCCGTGCTGACGCCGCGCCGTTCGGCCTCGCGCACCTTCGCACGCCCAAGCAGCTCCGCCTGGGCGGGCGACGGACGCGGCGGCAAGCGACGGTCTCCCCGGGCCGCAGGGACGAGCCGCCCGGCGATCATCGACGAAGCCCAGCGCTCGCCCAGGCTCTCGGCGGTCGTCGAGCGCTTCGCGGACTTCGACCCGCAACCCGGTCAGTTCGTCATCGTCGCGCCCTGCAAGGTCTTCTCGACGCCCCTCATCGGGACTTGGCTGCCCAGCGAGATCACGCCCTGGCGCTACCGCCCTCGCACAAGCCCTCGACCGAGCCGCATACGTTACGTCGATTCGATCCTCTGGAGACGGCGACCCCGGGATCCGAGGTCTGGAGCTCGAGGAGCGGCAAGGCGGCCGGCCGGGACCACCGCGCGATCATGGAAGAGGACGCGGTCGCCGTCGCGCGATCCGCGAGCCGGACGCCCTGAAGCGTCTGATCGAGCGCCTGGCCGTCGCCACCGCGTTCAAACTCGCGTCGCGAAGCTCTGCGCGGTTGCAGGCGTCCAGCGAGAAACGCTCGTCCGGCTGAACGCCCGGTCGTCCGACGGACGCAGCCGCGAGCGCCGGTTCCACGCGACAGCACCGATTCCACTACATTTTCATTGCCAGTTCCGCCAGACCGTCGGGACGACCCACTTTTTCGCTCTCTCGCTGTCTTGTGTGGAATAGCGGCGCTTCGCAAGCACGCCTCCGGGGGAGGTGCGGTGCGGGAGCCGCTGCCTCTTGGCGCGTCGCGGGGCTGCCTCGGCGCCTGAGGCAACCGATGAAGTCGGCTGCCGTGCATCTGGCGTCGTGGGCCCCGTCGCGCGCCCAGGCACATATTACGGGCGCGGCCTGCGCGAGTGCCGTTTGGCTGATCGGAGGGGGGTCGTTGGCCCCATCAGCGACGTTCGTCGGGCCGTCGATGCTTGGGGGGCCGTCCAGTGGCGGCGGGTCACCTCGAATTCGGCTAACCCACTCAGGACAGCGAGGAGGCCTTTTTCGGTGAACGACTCCATCGTGTCCAACGCAGCCGGCCCGAACGTCGAGCTGGGCCCCCTGCCCAGGCATCTCGGGGCCGTGCTGGAGGACGCGCTCGCCCATTCGCGCGTCGTGCATCTCTTCGGGGGGCGCCGGACCGGCAAGACCAGACTCGTCCGGGACCTCATGCGGACCGGTCGATTCGTCACGTTGGACGATCCCGAGACCTTCGAGGCGATCGAAGGCGATCCATGGTCCGAGCTGCACGCGCTGCGCGCCGACATCGGCGACGGTCCCGTGATCATCGACGAAGCCCAGCGTTCCGAAGCCCTTTCGTCGACCGTGAGACGCATCGTGGACGGCGACCAGCGACCCGGCCAATTCGTGATGACCGGGCCGGCCGACGTCTTCACGACCGCCCACGCCAAGGACTCGCGCGCCGACAGGGTTCGGACCCTGACGCTCTGGCCGCTCTCGGCGGCCGAAGCGGCGTTGCGCGGTCCTCCGACGATTCTCGACTGGGCGATCTCCGCAGAGCCGCGAACGGTGGATCTGCCAGCGTGCGAAGCCCTCGACAGACCCGCCTACGTCGACCTGATCCTCCGAGGCGGCTATCCCAGGATCAGGAATCTCGAGCTCGAGGAGCGGCAGGCGGCCTACCGGCGCCTGGTCCGCGCGATCGTGGACGAGGACGCGACGGCCGTCGCGCAAATCCGCAAGCCGGACGCGGTCCTGCGCCTGATCGAGCGGCTTGCCTTCGCCACCGCAACGGAAGTCAACGTCGAGAAGCTGCGGGCGGTCGTCGGCGTGCAGCGAAAGACGCTCGAACGATACCTGGACGTTCTGCAGCGACTCACTCTGATCGTGCGGCTGGACGCCAGACCGTCCGAATCGCACAGCCGGCATATCCGGAAGGCCAAGCGCCACTTCGCGGACACCGGGATCGCGTCCGCGCTGCGGCGCCTCGGGCCCCGCTCCTTCCAGATCGGCGGCGACCCCGCCGCGCTCGGGCCGATGCTGGAGAGTTTCGTCTTCGCCGAGATCCTCCGCTCGACGCCGCATCAGAGACACCGCTTCCGCCTCCACCACTGGCGCGCGCCCTACGGACGCAAGATCGACCTGGTCGCCGAGGCCGAGAACCGCGTCGTCGCCATCGACGTCAAGGCGTCGACGGTCGTGGGACCGGCCGACTTCAAGCACATGGACTGGTTCGCCGCCTACGGGCCGGGCGCGACGCGAAGGACGACATCGATCATCTTCAATTTCGGAGAGCGACCGAGTTCGTTCGGCGACCGGCGCTACGCGTTGCCCGTGAGCTGTCTCTGGGGCGACGCCGCCGCGCCCTGAAGTGGAAACGGCGCGCACGCCGCGTCTCCCGGGACGCGCCGCCCGGTGAACGAGCCCCTCGGATCGGGCCCGGCCGTCTCCGCCGAACGCGGCGTCCTGCCCAGGCACTTCCGGGCCACGCTCGAGGAGGAGATCGGATTGTGCCCCATCGTGCACATCGTCGGAGCGCGCAAGTGCGGCAGGACCACCCTGCTCCGGGACATCGCGCGGACCGGACAATACGTCACCTTGGACGACCCGCGCGTCCTTGCGGCGATCGAACGCGATCCCCGGGCGGAGCTGCGGAAGCTGCGCGCCGCCGCCGGCGACGGTCCGGTGATCATCGACGAAGCCCAGCGCTCGCGCGGGCTTCCGGAGGTCGTCGAGCGCTCCCTGCACGTGGGCTATCGCCCTGGTCAGTTCGTGATCGTCGCGCCGTACAACGTCTTCACGCCGCCCTTCGACCCGGATGCGTTTCCACCCAACGTCAAGGCTCTGACGCTCTGGCCGCTCACGACGGCCGAGGCCGCGTCGCGCGGTCCCCCGCAGATCCTCGACTGGGCGATCTCGGCGGCGCCGGACCTGGGCGACCTGCCCGCGCACGAGCCCCTGGACCGACGCGCATACATCGACCTGATCCTCCGAGGCGGCTATCCCGGGATCCGGAACCTCGCGCTCGAGGAGCGACAGGCGGCGTACCGGGACCACGTCCGCGCGATGGTCGAGAGGGAGGCGGCCGACGTCGCGCGAATCCGCAAGACGGACGCGCTCGCGCGCCTGGTCGATCGGCTGGCCGTCGACACCGGGTCCGAACTCAACGTGGCGAAGTTGCAGAGGGTCGTCGGCGTCCAACGGAGCACGCTCGACCGATTCCTGGAGGCGCTCGAGGGACTGTCTCTGATCGTCAAGCTGAAGGCCTTGACGTTCCTCGGGTTCGGCCGGGAGATCCGCAAGGCGAAGCACCACTTCGCCGACGTCGGGATGGCGGCGGCGCTTCGGCGCCTCGGACCGCGCTCCCTTCGGACCGGCGACGAGAGCGCCGCGCTCGGGGCGCTGACGAAGAGCTTCGTCTTCGCCGAGATCCTGCGTTCGGCCCCGCACCAGGAACGCTACTTCATGTTTCGTCACTGGCGCGACCAGCGCGGCCCCGAGATCGACCTGCTCGCCGAGCTCCTGGGCGGTTCCGTCGCCATCCAGGTCAAGGCGTCGACGACGGTGGGGCCTGCCGACTTCGCCGACATGGACTGGTTCGCCACCCGGGGGCCGGGCCGGGCGCGGAGGACGACGTCGATCGTCTTCCACTTCGGAGAGCGGCCGCTGTCGTTCGGCGCCCGCCGCTTCGCGCTGCCCGTGAGCTGCCTCTGGGGCGACGTCGCTGCGCGCTGACGCAGAGGCGCCGGGCGAGCATCGCCCACGCGACGCTCCGCCAGAACGGCACGGTCGCGAACGCGAACGCCAGCGAACCGCCCCGCGCTCCGGCCCGAGACGTCAAGGCGACCTCGTGGACGAGCGCCTGAAGCGACGCCGTCTCGCCGGGGTGTCCCCGCGGGCACGCGCGCGAAGATCGGCGACCTGGCCAGCGGCCCCGACGCCGCGAACACCGAGATCGCCTTGCCCGCAGTGCGCATTCCACGGATTTTCACCAGCGATTCCTCGTGAAGGTCGCCACCCTCGGCTGGCTTGGTCCGGAGTCGAGCAGGGATGCTGGAGGGCGCGACCCCTTCGCGCGCCGAGCGCGAACGTCGTGGATCGAGTGGAGCGCGGCCAGGACCGGCAGCGCCCAGCCCGGCACGGGCGTCCAGATCGCAAGCGCCCGGCACCCGCCCAGCAGCGCCGGCGTCGTCGCTCATGTCGCGCGGCGACCCAGGAAAGCGACGAGCGTTCCAACGGCCAGGTGGACGAGCGCGGTCCGGGCCGGACCCGTCTCGACCCGCCGCAACGGGCGGGCTATCGATATCGACGGGGCAACGGCACTTTCGCAACCCGTTGCAGACCCACATCGTTCGTTGCCACGCCCAATAGGTGCGCGTCGGCAACGTCGAAGATCCGAAACGGAAACGGCATTGTGAAGTCCACGCGCGTTTCGCCACCGTCGTCTTCGACGGCGACAGTGCGCCAGACGTTTCCAAATCCGAGCGGATGGGCCGCTCCGTCGTACTCCTGCATCCACGCCCTTCCCTTCCCGCACCGGATATCCACGGCGACCGGAGCCATGGTCGGGAATTGATCTCGAGTTCCTGCTTCGGCGCGGCGTATCATGGCTTCCTTCTCGCCGGCGTCGATCGCCTCGCCCCGCGTCTCGGCGTCGAGCCGGCCGGCCAGGTAGCTGATCCGATCCGAACGCCGCAGAGGTCTGGGCTCCCATGGCACGAACAGGGAGTCGCGTTCCGCCCAGCTGGACTTCGCCAAGTGGAGGAACCTCGAGATCGGATCGAACACCACTAGATCGCCATCGGGACAGACGTCCCACAAGGGGACGGGCACGAGGAGCCCCTTCGACCGGACGTCTTCGTGGGATGCGCCTCGGAGGTCGCGAAAATCCACCACCGGCTCCTCTTCGACGTCGATTCCGGATCGCGTCAGGGTCGCCGTCCACAGGTCCCTGCCCGAACTGACCGCGCCGGGAAAATCCGCCTTGACGACGGCCCCGTCCGCCGCGACGGCAACGCGCAGCGGGTCTCCGAAGGTCACGGCGTCGATGTCGCCGCGAACCGTTCCGAGCTGCGGCGCCGCGCTCTCGGAGATCGGCTCGCCGTCGCTGGAGAACGTCCGATAGAGCCTGGCGGCCGCGTCCCAGACGGTGATTCGTCCGACGCCGCCCAGCGGCAGCAACGCGCGCGCCGAGCGCAATTCGCCTGGGCCCTCGCCCCGGACGCCGAACGCGATCGCCTCTTCGCCCGAGCGCAGTCCGCGAACGAAGGGTTCGGCGGGCGACAGGACCCAAATTACGCTGTCCTTCTCGAGAACGTCGGAGACGTCCCAGAGAGCGCCTTCCGGAGAATGCCACGCGATGTCGTCGGGGCCGAAGACGACCGACGCGGGATCGAATTCACTCGCCCTGTCGCAACCGAGGGCCAAAGTCGCGAGCGCCAAGGAAAGGTGCGACTTCATGAGCTTGCGGATCCCGCATCGACTTCATCGATCATGCTCGATTCACCCCCATGTCCGTGAAACCCGAGCCGGACGACCGACGGCTTCACGCCCCGCGCACTTCGCGCCCGGACCGTCGTGCTGCGCGGCGGCGGTGGAAAGTCCCGTCGACGCGGTGGCGAAGTCGATGCCGAAAGAGGCGACGCCGTGGCAACGGCCCGGAACGCAGAGAGGGCGAAGACGGACACGATCCGCATGGAGGGCGTTCTCCTGTCGAACAGTGGTTGGGGCGTTCGGTTGAGGAGCCTCTCGGGCGGCGATTCCCGTCTGCGTGTAGAGGCGGTCCAAGCGCGTGGCTCTCCCGTCTGTAGTGGTTAACGGTTTCAGGGCGTCCGGTGTCCCAGGAGAACCGTATCCCCCTCGCTCCCGTCTCCGCCAAGAGGGTCGCGCCGCTCTCCGCCTGCGGTCTTTCAAATCCCGGTTCCGCGGTTTTTTAGTCGGGGTCGGCCGAGTCGGCGCGGGGCGATCCCGACCCTCCAGGGGGCATCCGGGGCTCTCTCCCCCCGCGCGCTTCGGGCGTTCCCGTCCGCCCGTTTTCGCGGGCGTCCTCCCTCCCTTGGGGTCGGTCGGCTCCTCTGGCGGGGTTTCGGGGTCGGGGCGGCGGCGGGGGCGTCCGGCCCCGTTTCACGTCCCTGGAGCGTGTTCCCGACGGTTCGCGCTGGGGAGCGGGTTCGGGGTCGCGTACGGGCGTTCGGTCACGTTCCCGGGGCGACGCGGCTAGCCCAAGAAGTCAGGCCTCCGCTTCGTCCGCATCTCCGTCCGCGTCCGAGCGCCGCCGCACCGCCTCCAGAATCCGGGCCTCCATTCGCTCCATGATGGCGCCCATGCGGTCCATGCGGTCCATGCGGTCCATGCGGTCCATGCGGTCCATGCGGTCCATGCGGGCGTCCACGCGGTCCAGCCGCTCCCGGATCCGGGTCTCCATGGCTTCGCGATCAGCCCGCGCCTCCGCCAATCCCCGGTCGATCTTCGCCTCGACGCGGGGGAAGTCGTAGGTCTTGAGACGCTCGTAGAGGGATTCGTTCCCCTTCTCGACCACATCTTGGGCCACGTCCTTGGCCACGATCGCCGCCTGCTCGGCCACGGTGCGCGTGAGCGCTCGCATCCCGCCGAAGATAGTCCCGAAGATCGCCAACACCGCCACGATCAGAGGGCCCACCTCTCCCCACCCGGGCCAAGTCATCGCCGCGCCTCCACGAGGCCGCCGAGCGTGTCCTGCCACGCCTCGAGGGCCTCGGTCAAGGCTTGGCGGCGAGCGTCGTCCGGGTCTCCGGGGGCGCGAGCCATCGCTCGCAACCTCTCCCCGAGCGCCTCGAGGCGCTCGCGCCCCGCCTTCGCCCGCGCTTTGCGCCGCGCTCTGTAGCGCACCATTCGTTCCGCCGCCGTCTATGCCATGCCCTCACGTTACTGGATTGGCCGTGTCGCGCAACCCAGCCATACGACAGAGAGTTAGCCCCCGACGCGGGCTTCCGCTTCGCGATGCGAGGGAGGCGAACGCGGAGTCGACCCACCCTACACGCTGACGTAGAGGCGCCGGGCGTGCATCGCCCACGCCACGCCCAGCCAGAACAGCACGGTTGCAGCGGCGAACGCCAGCGACCCGCCCCGCGCTCCGGCCCACGACGCGAAGCCCGCCTCGTAGACGAGCGCCTGAAGCGACGCCGTCTCGCCGGGCGCGCCCGCGGGCACGCGCACGAAGATCAGCGACTTGGCCGCCAACCCCGACGCCACGAACACCGTGATCGCGTTGCGTCCGTAGACGACGAGCGGACGCGACCACTTCGCGCCCCACGCGCGAACGTCGAGGATCCAGTGGAGCGCGGCCAGGACCAGCAGCGCCCAGCCGGTCGTGTACGCCACGTACGAGCTGGTCCAGAGCGGTTTGTTGACGGGGAAGAACGGGTCCCAGGCGAGGCCGACGAGCACGAGGGCGGCGCCGACGGCGGCCATGCGGGCCGCGAAGCGCGCGCCGGACCGTGTCCCGGGGCGCCCAGCGCCGTCGCTGCGCGAGCGAATCAGCGCGTCGCCCGCGAGGTGGCCGGCCAGCGCGCTCGCGATCGCCGGCAGCGTGCTCAGCAGCCCCTCGGGGTCGTAGACGCCACCGCCACCGCTCCACATGTGGGGCCCGAGGATCAAGCGATCCAGCCACGCGGCCAGGTTGCCGTCGGGCGACAGGTCGCCCGCGCCGAAGCCCGGCACGGGCGTCCAGACCATGAGCGCCCAGTACCCGCCCAGCAGCGCCAGCGTCGTCGCCCAGAGCGCGCGGCGATTCAGGAGCAGGACGAGCGTGCCGCCCGCCAGAAAGACGAGCGCGATGCGGGCCAGGACGCCGACCAGGCGCACCGTGCCCGGATCGAAGCGGGGGTACGCGGCCAGCAGCAGGCCCAGGCCGTAGAGGATCAGCGCGCGGCGCGCCACGCGCGTCCAAAGCTCCCGCCTCGAGGCCCCCCGAGCCCGGCGCGAGCCGAGCGAAAACGCCATCGAGACGCCGACGGCGAACAGGAAGAAGGGGAAGATCAGGTCGGTCGGCGTGGCTCCGTGCCACGGCGCGTGCGTGAGCGGACCGAAGGTGTGCGACCAGCTCCCGGGGTTGTTGACCAGGATCATTCCGGCGACGGCCAGGCCGCGAAAGGCGTCCAGCGACGTCAGACGCCCGGTTCGGGCGGACGTCACAGCAACCGCGCCTCGACCAGGTCGACGATGCGGGCGGGCGCGTCCGGGTCGTCGGGATCGAAGACGGGCGCCGTCCAAGGCAGGTCCGGCCGGTCCGTCGCGACGGCCAGGACGTCCGCGGCGCCGCCCGGCTGCGGTCCCACGGCGGGATCGGGCTGCGCGCTCGAGCGGAAGATCTCGACCTTGGGCACCGCCTCGCCGCGGAACCCCTCGACCACGACGACCTCGGCGTCGAAGAGGTAGCGGCGGAGCAGCGCGTCCAGGCCGGGCGGCTCGCCGCCCGGCCACTGGCCCAGGACGGCGAAGTCGGCGGGTCCGGCAAGCACGACGCGCCCCGCGCGGCCCTCCTCGCGATGCCTCCAGGAGTCGGTGCCGGGCCGATCGAGCCGGAACCCGTGGCCGTGCTTGACCGACATGGCGCGCCGTCCCCTGCGGGCGAGCTCGTCCAGCAGGGCGACGGCCAGCGTCGTCTTGCCCGAGTTCTTGTTGCCGACGACGGCGAACGCCGGGGGCGGCAGATCGGCCGGCACGTTGACGCTGCGAAAGCGGTCGGCGGCCACGCCGGCGTCGACCTCGAGCGGACCCAGGGAGCCGGCGAAGCTCCCGGCCGCGCGAGCGCCCTCGGCGAGCGCGCCCGCCAGCTCGTCCAGGACGGTCGCGGGGTAGACGCCGCAGAGCGGCTCGAAGCCCCAGGGCGAGGCGGAGGCGGCCAGGCAGACGCCGCCCCGGCGCTCCCACGCGGCGACCAGCTTCCTCAAGGCGGCCGACGGCGTCCAGGGCATGTCGGCCGCCAGGATGAGAGCGCCCTCGAACCCGTCGGCGCGGGCCCGGGCCAACGCGGCGTCCAGGCCGCCCAGCGGCCCCAGGCCCACCCTGCGGTCCGCCAGCACGGGGACGGCGCGACCGACCTCGCGCTGCACGACGCCGTCGTTGGCGACGACGACGACGCGAGCGCACGCGCCCTCGAGCGCTGCGACGGCGCGCCGCCAGAGCGGCGTTCCGTGAAGCCGGGCGAGCGGCTTGGGCGACCCGAACCGGCCGCTGCCCCCGCCGGCGAGGACGGCGCCCAGCAGCCGGGTCGACCGGCCCCCTTCGTCTCTCGGCCCGCCCACGCTCCCCTCCCCGCCCCCGCGCTTCATCCTCGACGCGCCTCCTCAGGCCCGGTCCGGCGTCGGAAGGCCCGGCGCACGGACGCGTTCGTCGACGACGCGCGCCGCCGCGCCCTCGGCGTCGGCGTAGACGTTGAAGCCGCGCTCGCCGGCGAAGCCGACGAGCGTCATGCGGAAGCGGCGGGCGAAGCGGACGGCAAGGCTCGAGGGCGCGCCGACGGCCACGACCATGGGGATCCCGGCCATCGCCGCCTTCTGCAGAATCTCGAACGACGAGCGGCCGGAGACGACGAGGCCGCGCGCGGGCGCGGGCAGGTCGCCCGCCAGCGCGAGCGCGCCGACCACCTTGTCGACGGCGTTGTGCCGACCGACGTCCTCGCGCACGAGCGAAAGCGCGCCTGCGGCGTCGAACAGCCCCGCCGCGTGGGCGCCGCCGGTGCGGGCGAAGACCCGCTGCGCGGACCGGAGCCGGTCGGGAAGGCGAAAGACCGCGGAGCGCTCGATGCGCAGCGTGCCCAGCGCGACCGGCTGGCAGCCCATCACCTCGACGGCCTCGAGCGACGCCTTGCCGCAGACGCCGCAGGACGACGTGACGTAGAAGTTCCGCGTCAGACTCGAGGCGTCGAAGCTCGCCGGGTCCCGGAGCGACGCCGTGACCACGTTGTACTCCTGGGGCTGCGCGTCGCGGCAGTAGCGCGCGTCGCGGATCGCCGCCGCGTCCGTCACGACGCCCTCGGTGACGAGGAAGCCGACGGCGAGCTCGAAGTCGTCTCCGGGCGTCCTCATCGTCACGCTGACCGGATGCTCGCGCAGGCCCTCGCGAAGGGGCACCTCGACGCGGATCTCGAGCGGCTCCTCGACCGCGACGCGGTCGTTCTCGACGATGCGGTCCGGCGTCGGCCGAACCCGCTCGATCCGGACCCGGCTCGTGCTCCGACCCGTCCCGCCCCTTCCCGCGGCAACCGCCATCGAATCCCTCCTATGCCTCCGCGCGCCCCTGCGGCGCTTCGGCGCTCCTCGGGTCCCCCCAAGCCGCGACGCCCGAGCGGCCGGCGGCGCGGGGCCGCGACGCGGGACTCCGGTCGGCTTCGCGGGGAAGCTCGCCCCCCAACCGGGTTGCGAACGCGACGCCCGTCGAGGCAACCTATCTTGACGGGGAGACTCCCGCAGTGTCCCCTCTTGTCTTGGACGCGCTCACGCTCCCGGAGGTCGCGGGAACGTCGTTCACTCGGACCGGACGAATCCGCCAGACCGGATGCCCCAGGCGACCAACGAGGACCTGATCGAGCGCTGGAAGGGGGAGCCCGCCCCCCTTCTGCCCCTGCTGCACGCGTTCCAGGAGAGGGACGGCCACCTGTCGGAGGCGGCGCTCCGCGCCGTCGCGAAGGGGCTCCGCATCCCGATCGCCGACCTGTTCGGCACCGTCACCTTCTACCACCACTTCGTCCGCGACGCGGAAGCCGCCGCGAGCGTGCGCGTCTGCTCGGGTCCGGTCTGCCGGGCCCGCGGCTTGGATCTCCTCATGGGCGGCCTCCGGGCCGCCGGCCGGGAAGCGCGCCCCATGTCGTGCCCCGGCCGGTGCGACCAGCCGATCCCGGTCCTGGCCGACGGCGCGGTCCTGACGGGCCGGAGGGCGGCGTCTCTTTCGGCGGAGCCGCCGCCGGCGCCGCCGCCGCCTCCGGCCGGCGTCGAGGAGTGCGTCTTCGCGGGCGTTCGCGAGCCGGGCCGGGCGACGCTCGCCGGCTACCGGGCGGGCGGCGGCTACGAGGCGCTGGCCGCCGCGATCGCCGACACGGCGCCGGAGGCCGTCATCGACGTCCTGGACGCGAGCGGTCTCGCGGGGCGGGGCGGCGCGGGATTTCCGACGGGCAGGAAGTGGCGGGCCGTCGCGGAGGCGACGGGCGAGCCCAAGACGATCGTCTGCAACGCGGACGAGGGCGAGCCCGGCTGCTTCAAGGACCGCGACCTGATGGACCTCGATCCGCACGCGCTGATCGAGGGCATGGCGCTGGCGGCCTACGCGACGGGCGCGACGCGCGGGTTCGTCTACCTGCGCTACGAGTACCCGGAGACGATGCACGTCCTCGAGCGCGCCATCGCCGAAGCGGCGGCCGCCGGGCTGCTGGGCGCCGACGACTCGGACTCCGGCTTCGCCTTCGACCTCGTGGTCCGGCGCGGCGCGGGCGCCTACATCTGCGGCGAGGAGACGTCGCTGCTCAACTCGCTCGAGGGCAAGCACCCGTTCCCCCGCAACCGTCCGCCCTTCCCCGTGACCTGCGGCTACGAGGACCTGCCGACGGTCGTCAACAACGTCGAGACGCTGGCGAGCGTGCCGCCGATCCTGCGCCGGGGGCCCGAGTGGTACCGCTCGCTGGGCCGGGGCGAGCACGCGGGCACGAAGGTGATCAGCCTGTCGGGCGACGTCGCCCGGCCCGGCAACTACGAGGTCCCGATGGGGCTCCCGCTGCGGGAACTGCTCGAGGACTGGGCCGGCGGAGCGCCGTCCGGGCGCAGGATCCAGGCGGTCACGATGGCCGGGCTGTCCGGCGGGTTCCTCGGCGCGGAGGATCTGGGCGTCACCCTGGACGAGCCGTCGATCCGCGCGAAGGGCAGCTTTCTGGGCGCGGGCGGCGTCATGGTCTTCGACGACTCGCGCGACATGGTGCGCGTGACGCGCGACGCCATGGAGTTCTTCGCCGAGGAATCGTGCGGCAAGTGCTTCCCCTGCCGGATCGGGACGCAGCGCCTGGTCGAGCGGCTGGACGGCGAGGGACCGGATCGGCTGAACGCGTGGATCGACGAGGTGGTCGACCTCAACGACGCGATGAAGCGGACCAGCGCCTGCGGCCTGGGCCAGGCGGCGCCCTTGCTGACGGAGAGCCTGCTCCGGTACTTTCCCGACCGGGTGCGCCAACACGTGGAAGGGGGTTGAGTTCGGTCGATGCGAACCAACGGTCGCAAGCCCACGCTCGTCCTGGACGGCGAGCGGGTGTCGTTCACGCCGGGCGAGACGGTCTACGAGGTCGCCGAAAGGCGCGGCCGCGAGATCCCGACGCTCTGCTACGACGCCCGGCTGGAGCCGTTCGGAGGCTGTCGCCTGTGCGTCGTCGAGATCGAGGGCGCGGCGAATCCGGTCGCGTCGTGCACGGCGCGCGCCCAGGCCGGCATGCGGGTGCGGACGCGCACGGCGAGCCTCGAGGCCCAGCGCCGCGTGCTCTTGGAGATGGTCGCGTCCGAGAATCGGGACGCCGACGTCGATGCGCTGCACGGATACGCGTCGCAGGAGATGGCGGAGCTGCTCGACCGCTACGACGCCCGCACGGGTCGGTTCCAGGGCGCGACGTCGGGCAGGAGCCGGCCGGACGACGACAACCCGTTCATCAAGCGGGACTACGAGAACTGCATCTCCTGCTACCGCTGCGTGCGCGTCTGCGCCGAGCAGGAGGGCGACTACGCGATCTCGGTCATGGGCCGGGGGTTCGAGACGCGGATCACGACCGAGTTCGAAGGCCACCTCAAGGACTCGGCGTGCACGTTCTGCGGCCAGTGCGTCCAGACGTGCCCGACGGGCGCGCTGGGCGACCTCAAGGCGCTCGCGCACCGCGACGTTCCGGGAGAAACCGAGACGACGCGCACCGTCTGCACCTACTGCGGCGTCGGCTGCGCGGTCGACGTGATGACGCGCGGCGACCGGATCGTCGGCGTGCTGCCCGCCATGGACGGGCCGGCCAACGAGGGCGCGCTCTGCGTCAAGGGACAGTTCGCGTTCGACTTCGTCCACCACCGGGATCGCCTCGCGACCCCCTTCGTGCGCGACGAGGCGTCCGGCGAGCTGAGGCCCGCGTCGTGGGACGAGGCGCTCGACCGGGCCGCCGAAGGCCTGGGTCGGGTCGTCCGCGAGCACGGGCGCCACGCCGTCTACGGCATCGCCTCGGGGCGCGCGCCGCACGAGGCCGCCTACATGATGCAGCGGTTCTTCCGGGCCGGACTCGGGACGAACCACATCGACAACTGCAGTCGAGCGTGACACGCTCCCACAGTCGCCGGTCTGGCGGCAACGATCGGGAGAGGGGCGATGTCGAACCCGCTCGCCGACATGGACAAGCCCGACGCGATCCTCTGCATCGGCACGAACATGACGGAGTGCCACCCGGTCGCGGCGACCCGGCTCAAGCGCGCGCTGGCGCGCGGCGCCAAGATGATCACGGCGGACCCCAGGAGAATCGGCCTGGCCGAGATCTCGGACGTCTATCTGCCCATCCGAGTCGGCTCCGACGTGGCCCTGCTGCTGGCCATGGCGCACGTGATCGAGCGCGAGGGGCTGGTGGACCGCGCGTTCGTCGAGGAGCGGACGACGGACGCGGAAGCGTTCCTCGAGCACGTGCGCCAGTTCCCGCCCGAGTGGGCGGCCGAAATCTGCGAGGTGCCGGCCCGGGACATCGAGGCCGCCGCGCGGATCTACGGCCGAGCGGATCGCGGAGCGATCTACTACACGGTCGGGATCACCGAGCACGTCTGCGGCGTCGACAACGTGCAGAGCCTGTGCAACCTGGCGCTGATGACGGGAAACCTCGGGCGCGAGGGCACGGGCGTGAACCCGATGCGGGGCCAGAACAACATCCAGGGCGCGGGCGACGCGGGCGCGCTGCCCAACAACTACCCCGGGTTCCAGGCGGTGACCGATCCGGCGCACCAGGCCAAGTTCGCCCGCGCCTACGGGCGCGAGGTCGACCTCGAGGAGGGGATGACGAAGGTCACGGCGCTCGATTTGGCGGGCGACGGAATTCGGGCCATGATCATCGACGGCGAGAACACGGTGGTGACCGACCCGGACCGGAACCACTGCGAGCACGCGCTGAAGAGCCTCGACCACCTGGTCGTCATCGACCTGTTCATGACCGAGACGGCCGAGCTGGCCGACGTGGTGTTCCCGGCGACGGGCTGGGCGGAGACGGACGGCGTGTGCGCGAACACGGAGCGCCGGGTCCAGCGCCTGCGGGCGGCGGTGCCCCCGCCCGGCGAGGCGAAGCCCGACTGGTGGATCGTGTCGCGGCTGGCGGAGCGCATTGGCTGGGAGGGATTCGAGTTCCAGTCGGCCAAGGAGGTGTTCAACGAGCTCTGCTCGGTGTCGGCCACCTACGCGGGGCTGGACTGGGACCGGATCGAGGACGGCGAGTACCAGTGGCCCGTGCCCGAGGCCGGCCATCCGGGGACGCCGCGGCTACACGAAGGTCGCTTCGTCAACGGACGCGGGATCTTCAAGACGCTCGCGTATCGGGACCCCGAAGAGACAGTGTCGGAGAAGTACCCAGTCTGGTTGACGACGGGGCGGCGTCTCCCGGCGTACCACACGAGGACCCAGACGGGTCGCTCCGAGGGGCTGGACTACTTGCTGGACGAGGAGACGCTGGAGGTGAATCCGGAGGATATTCGCCGGTTCGGGCTCGAGGACGGCGGGTACGCGGAGATGCGCAGTCCCCGGGGGTCGGTGACGGTGCGAGTTCGGGGGGTCTCTCGTTCGCCGCCGGGCACGGTGTTCGCGTCGTTCGCGTTCAACGACGTGCCGGTCAACGTGCTGACGGGCGGCGGCTACGACCCGGTGACGCAGACGGCGGCGCTCAAGGCGTGTCCGGTGGGGTTGCGGCCGGTGATTAGCGCACACCGGGCGAAACGCTCGTAGATCTGGTGGTAACGTCATCGCTGTCTTTCCCGCAACAACCCACAAGAAAGAGCCCATCCGCAATCGTATCACCCGTCGTCCCTCTACCGGCCAGCGAGTGCGGCGCATGGGCCATCGAATGGCAATGTTCGGTCGCACGTTAGCCAATCCGATTTCCGATTGGCGTCGGTTGCGAAGTGATTTGGCGCAATACGATGTTCTTTCCTGTGCTTCCGCCGTTGGTGGCATGCTCACCGTCCCACTTTACGCGTCGCATATTTGTCGGCTGGAAGGACTCGCTCACCTTATTGTCGCCTACTCAAGGGGATCGCAGCCTTTTTCGCGACGCCGTGCACGTCGGTGGTTAGAACGTGCATTAGCGCGTTCGCAGTTTGCAGCTATGGACGATTCTCCAGAAGACGTCTTCGTTTCCAACGTACATACACCACGCGGGAACTTCCGGCTGTTTCCGGGTCGATGGGAGTCCGCACATGCAGGTGTTCAACATCTTTTTGATTCTCTTCCATATGTCAGCCAGTCTGACTCATGGCACAACGTTATCGTTGCCGCCGAGAGTCTCCTTCGTTTGAGCGACGCTATCGCCCGGCGCGCCCATCTTGAGCGATGGACACCGCCCGTCGTTGCAGACTCTTCTCGTCCGTTTGATGGCATTCCTGACCCTTCCACATTGCGTTGCCGGGTTTTTTTCGACAACTCTGATTTATCTGCTCTGGGTATTCGATTAGACCACTTAAATCACTTTATTTTTCCAAAAAACAGGTGGTGCTCACTCCGCAACCAACAAATAGGTCGCGATTCTCCGCTTACTCAACGTCCTCTTATTCGCGTCCGCGACGGCATTGTTTGCGTTTTGCCTACAGCCGTTAGCGTAGCGGTCTGCCGTTACGTTTTTTCACAAGCAAGGCGATGCGGCTACACCGATGAGACGCATGATCGCTTTTTCGCACGGCAGGAGGAGATTCTATTTGAGAATATTTTGCCGCGTATTGATACCGTATCGCATTCGCTCGTGCGTTTTAATCGCGTTGCCATGGATGAAGGCTGTGCGTCCGTTGCCACCATGGAGATAGATAGCACATCGATTGCCATTTTTGGGTTGTTTCATGACAATATTGGCTCTTTGCTAGAGCACGGGTTTGACTCTTGGGCAGAGATTTCACCTGAATTGCAACGGGCATTTGTCGCCCGGATAGTAGAATTGACTCGTAACTATGAAACCGTGTTAGCTTGTTTTGTTTTCGGTGGATTCTGTCGTGGGACCAGATTGGTCGCTCCCGATCTTCCTGACAATGCTCTAGTGTTGGGATGCTATCTCGCAGACTTAGAGGTATATGCGTCATTGGCAGATGCAAGCCTCCTGCGCATCGTGAAGCTCCTACAACACGAAAATTGGATGCATGATCAGGGCGTATCGGTTCACAACCTTAGCGGTTTCCTGAATTTATTTGCATTCTGGAAATCTCATGACTACTGCCTTATGCCATATGAAAATCCTACACTCAAACAGGGCGATCTGTTGTGGATCCAAAACGACTTACTACGTGAATTACGGATCTGTGCACGGTCATGTCGCAATCACCACGGCATCAAGGCACCGGGCAAAGATAGTCACTTTGTCGCGGTCGAGCGCGCAGTGCCTGCTCCGTTGTTTCCATCCGAGGCCACGAACCCAGTTTACACCGTTTCCGAGAGAATGAACATTGGACATTCTGCACAAGTGATTGAGCGGAAAGACTTGATAGTCTGGATAAATACATCCGAATTTTGTCTTCCATCTGTTCTACACCGATACGCTTTCGGATTTCAGAACGTGCTAGTATACTGGCTCTATCGCGCAATCGAACATATTCCTGCAACTGGCAACGAAAGTGGCGTTGTCGCTCGAATGTCGATCTTGCTGGAGAACCCTGAGGAATGGCAACGACAGGTAATCCAAGGGGATTTTCTAGTTGACGACAAAACCGTTGTCGTAACGTCGGAAATGAACGAGATATTTGTACAGATCTATCCTAGTTTTTTAGGTACATGTTTGTCGAAATCCGATAACGGAGCAGAGTACTCCCTGTTCGTCGCAGCAGTTAGCGTGTTGCTCACGATCACTCATGATTTTACTACAGATGGCGCCGCCGCTGAGGCGCAACGGATCGCAGATGAGGTGACACAGACGGAGCACGGGTTTCGTGTGCTACATCCATATCGGAACACGGTACCAACTGATATCCTTCCTATACAACAGGGTCCGATTCCACGGTTTGTTCAACCGGAAGATGTGTCCATGGCAAAGATCGAGCTTTCTGTGCGCGATTGGAACCTACCGTCGCAAAAAGAAGTAGTCATCGAGGGCGATGATGCACTGCGTATACTGGAGGACAGCGTTGACGAACTGGCGAATCACATTCGCGAACATCTCCATAAGCTCAACCGCCTATCGATTATTAGAATAGCCTTGGGTAATCTCGAAGCTATTCATATCGACCGCCATGGGTGGCATCTTACAGCATGTTCGGTATTGGCGATGTGTCATTCCCGTGACGAAGCCCTTCGCGTTGCCGCTAGTAGGGAGCAAGAGCGGGCTACTGCGGCCTTATGTTCTCGAGTTATTATCGAAATGGCTGCAGCGGAAAGTGTCCATGAGAATGGACGGGATGCGGGGTGGTGTGATTTCGATCTCATGGCAGCTAGAGTATCATTGCTCGTTAATTTTAGGTCCCAAATAGATGCTATACGAGCTGGCTTGGCGGATAAAGAGGTGCACGCCACCAGATCTCGAGGTATTGATTTCAACCGTGAGCACCTGGATTCTATAGTTTTACCTTATGCTCGTAGTTTGCGTGACCACATATATGTTCGTGATGCACGAAATTGTGGCAGTATTCGGAATTCTGACAGAAACGGTGGAAAATTGCACGGTTTTTCCCGGCGTTTTTGCCGGGCGTTTTTGCATGAATACGGTTTAGAGATTTATGACCTGTACGCCATCATTCGTGCTTTCAGTGATTTTGCTGTTAAGATACACAAGTCAGTAATCTGTTTCCCCGCTGATCGAGTGCAAAATGCGGCAGCACGAGAGACTAGGCTGTCTTGGGAAAAGGTCAATAATGGGATGGCTTTTTTGACGCTGCCTTATCGTACTCAATGGAATAAGGCGCCTGTCGGTCAAGAACATAAAGACTGGTGGACTTGGCGTACTCGACGGCGCTTGTCTGTGTTGAACTGTCCAATCGTGCCGCTTGGAGGCACGTCTGAAGCTGTTGTTTTTGGAGTGCGTGAGATGATATCGAGCGTTTCCTACCGCCTGAATGGACTGGAGAAGGGCTATTTTCCATCTGAGCACTTCGTCTCACCTACGATGAAGAGCTACTGTGGCGCGGCGAGAAAACGGGAAGGAAACCGATTTATGTTAGAGGTTTCCGAAGTGCTTAATGGTGATGGTTGGAATACGAGAACTGAAGTCCAGATGGCGTCCCTTGGAGCGTCAGCCGCATTAGGAGATGTCGATGTAGTGGCGTGGCATTCAGAGTCAAAGCGACTTCTAATCATTGAATGCAAATCTTTGATCCCGAGGAATAACGTCTATGAAGTGAGCTTGGAATTGAAGGCCTTTCGGGGAGATGTCGGGGATTTACTCGGTAAGCATTTGGCTCGTGTTCTTTGGTTGAAGGAGAACATGGGGGCGATTTCGCGACTCCAGATTTCAGACACCGATAGATTACAACTGATTCCGATGATTGTTACAAACCGAAAATTGCCCGCTAGCTACTTGGATCTCCGTGCCGCGCCGGAGATATCGTTTCTGACCATCGACGAGCTACGCGGATTTTAGGCGTTGGGAGTCTATATTTTGACTGGAAGTCGATTTGAATTTGTGGAGATGCAACGATACTTGATAAACCTGATGAATTTTATTTTCTTGGTAGCACTTTGTCGAGATCGACACGACACTGGACCCCGCCGGTGACCACGTCTTTTGTGGGTGGCGAGACCGAAGCCTTTGCACGCGCCAAAATCGACGCCCTTCTCGGCGACGCAAACTGGAACTTGACCGACGGATCGAGCGTCCGGTTCGAGTACAAGTTGCCCGATGATTCGCGAGCTGACTACGTGCTCTGCGACCGTCGCGGTCGACCGATGGCGGTGCTGGAAGCCAAACGCGCGAGCATCGATCCGATCACGGCCCAGGATCAGGGCAGGCGCTACGCCGAACAGCTCGACGTTCCGTTCGTGTTCCTCTCGAACGGCGAGGAGGTCTGGTTCCTCGACCGCGAGTCCGACGCCCACGCACGCCGGATCGCCGGCTTCTACGCTCAGGACGATCTCGAGCGCCGGATCGCGGCACGCCGGACCCGCCGAAAACTGGCGATCATGGCCATCGACCGGAGGATCGTCGACCGGGACTACCAGATCGAGTGCGTCGAAGCGCTCTCGACCGAGGTCTCGCGCGGGCGTCGCAAGCTGCTGGTCGAGATGGCGACGGGCACGGGCAAGACGCGAACGGCTGCGGCGTTCGTCAAGCGGCTGTTCGAGGCGGGGATCGTCACCCGCGTGCTGTTCCTGGTGGACCGAATCGCTCTGGCCCGGCAGGCCGAGGACGCCTTCACCGACCACCTGCGAGACTATCCCTGCCATGTGCTTCGGCCCGGTCGCAGCTTTGATCGCGCCAAGCGGATCACGATCGCGACCCTGCAGACCATGATCGCGGAGTTTCGCGCCCTTTCGCCGGGCTACTTCGACCTCGTGATCACCGACGAGTGCCATCGCTCGATCTACGGCAAGTGGAGCCGCGTGCTCCGGCATTTCGATTCCATCCAGCTCGGCCTCACGGCGACGCCCTGCAGAGCCGACCTCGAGGCGCTCCCCGAGCCGGAGGACGAACGGTTCGTCCGCGACACGTTGCGTTTCTTCGAGCTCGAGAAGCCGACCTTCCGCTACGGTCTCCGTCAGGCGGTCAAGGAGGGACATCTCGCTCCCTACCGCATCTACAAGGCGATGACGGTGAAGACCTCCGCCGAGAACGGCTTCGAGGTCCGCCGGGACGAACTCGACTGGGAGGCGATGGATCGAAAAACGCGCGACGAGTTCGAGCGGTTGTTCGCCGTTGCGGACGTGATCACGGTCGATCCGCAGTCGCTGGAACGGAAGTTCACCATCCCGGAACGCAACCGCGCAATGGTGCGCGAGTTCCGCGACGCGCAGGAAAAGGGGTTCATGGACCGGGACGGCACACGGCACTGGGCGAGGCCGGGCAAGACTCTCGTGTTCGCGGTGACCCGTCGTCACGCCGAGACGCTGGCTCGGATGTTCGACGAGCGCTTCGCGGACCTGAAGCCGGGACCGAGCATGCGCTACGCGGACTTCGTGGTCAGCGACGTCGGCGGAGGCCCGGCGCCCGACGCGAGCATTGTGGTCAAGCGATTCAAGGAGGAGGAGTATCCGCGGATCCTCGTCAGCGTGAACATGCTGGACACGGGATTCGACTGCCCGGAGATCGTCAACCTCGTCATGGCGCGGTTCACGAAGAGCGCGATCCTCTACCGGCAGATGCGCGGGCGCGGCACGCGCAAGGCCGACCACATCGGAAAGACGGAGTTCACGATCCTCGACTTCGTCGGCGTGACGGACTTCCACGGCGACGACGACGAGATCATCGTCGACGACGGGTTGGGAACATCGGGCGGACACGCCCCCAAGCCCGATCCCAACCAGTTGCTGACGCTCAACGTCGACGACCACATCGATCCGTCGAGTCGCGAGTGGCTCACGCTCGACGAGAACGGTCGCATCGCGCGTACGCCTGAGCACGAAGCGCGCGCTGCCGACCTTGGCGTCAAGTTCGAGGGATGGCGAAGCGAACAGCAGAACTTCGATGCGGAGCAGGCACGGTGGGCCGATCTCCTGTGCAGCATGGTGAAAGCCAACGCGAAGGACATGAAGAGCTTCGGCCAATGGGACTTCGACGAACACCCCTTCCGTGCGCTCGGCGGATACGAACAGGCGCAGCGCGTGTTCGGCGGCGACGAGCCCCTGGGCGACCTGATCGAGACAGTGAACGTCGTGCTGTTCGGACGCCAACAGGGCGACGACCGGGCCGAAGTTACTCACGGCGAGTAGAGGAGACGCGGATACATGCCCATGACCCCGGAACTGCGTCGCGGCATCGACCGCATCCGCGACTACCTCTTCGGCGGCGGCTATCCGAACCCGGCCCAGAACGCCGAACAGCTCAGCTTCCTGATCTACTTCTACATGTACGAGGCGGCCGACGCCGCTCGAGTCCGAGGAGCCGACCGACCGGGCGCCGCACCCTACGAAAGCGTCTTCGACGACGAATGGCGGCTCCGCGATCCGCGCAACGCCAGCGAGCTCGGCGCCGCGACCGTGCCGCGCGAGTTCCTGCGCTGGTCGTCCTGGGCGCAGGCGCTGAACGGCGAGCGGCTGGTCACCTGGGTGCGGGAAGAGGTCTTTCCGTTCCACGCCGAGATCGCCCGGAACGGCGTCACCGACTTCATGGACGGCGCGCGGCTGGTGATCGACGAGCCCACCGTGCTCACCCAGGTCGTGAGCCAGTTGAACGACCTGCGCCTCGACCGCGTGGACGCCGACACCAAGGGCGACCTGTTCGAGCATGTCCTGCGTCAGATCCGGCAGGCGGGCGAGCTCGGCCAATTTCGCACTCCGCGCCACGTCATCCGCGCCCTGGTCCGGCTGGTCGACCCGAGGATCGGCGAGACGGTCTACGATCCGGCTGCGGGCACGGCGGGATTCCTGGTCGGCGCATGGGACCACATCCGCCTCGCCAACTCCTCACCTACGGGAACCGAGGAGATCGAGGCCGACGGCAAGACCGTGCGGCGTGGCCTCGGCGACATGCTGAGCCGATCCGAAGTCGCGTGGTTGCGGGAGCGGACGTTCCACGGCGGCGACGTCGACCCGCAGATGGTTCGTCTCGCCACGATGAACCTGACGCTGCGAGGGCTGGATCGGGTGCGCATCCTGCGCCGCGACGCGCTCACGCGTTCCCTCGACCGCGCGACGAAAGCGGAACTCGGCCTGCCCGTGGACGGGTTCGACGTGATCCTCGCCAATCCGCCGTTCTCTGGACGGCTGGACCGCGACCGCATCGTCGAGGAAGTGAAGGTCGGACGCACGGCGCAAACCGAGCTGCTGTTCCTGCAGTACATGCTGAACCATCTGAAGGCCGGAGGCCGCTGCGGCGTGGTCGTGCCCGAAGGCGTGCTGTTCGGCTCGACCAAGGCGCACCGGGAACTGCGTCGCAAGCTGATCGAGAACAACTCGGTCGAGGCGGTGCTGTCCCTACCCGGCGGCGTGTTCAACCCCTACTCCGGCGTCAAGACCTCGGTGTTGATCTTCCAAAGGGGCGGAGCGACCGGGCGGGTGATGTTCCTCCATGCGGAGAACGACGGGTTCAAGCTCGACGCCAACCACGACACGCCCATCGACGAGGACGATCTGCCCGGTCTGGTCGAGGCGTTCCGCGAGCGGGACGCGATGTGGGACGAATGGCGCGGCCGCGACCCCGACGAGAACTGGAGCCGCAACTGGTGGTTCGCCGAGGCGGACGCGATTCGCGCCGCCGACTTCAACTTGAGCGCCAACCGACACCGACCGCTGAACCGCTCGACGGTCGAACACCGCGACCCGATGGAGATCCTGGAGGAGCTGCGAGACATCGAGACGCAGATTCTGAAGGAGATCGACGAGCTCGCCGATGCGGTTCGGGGAGTGGAGACAGAATGAGCTCGTCGTCGCAAGTGTGCCTTGGTGACATTGCTCTATCTATGCAAAGTGGCTTTGCGTGCGGAAAATCCAACTTGGTCGAGGACGGTCTGCTCCATCTAAGGCCGTTCAACATTGGATTTGATGGTGAACTGGATCTTACGCAACAGTACCGTATACCGGTTCATTTGGTCCCCGACAACAAGAAATCCACACTTGTATTAAAGGCAGGAGATATTCTATTCAACAACACCAATAGTCTTGATTTAGTTGGTAAGGTTGCCGTTGTGCGCGAAGACCTTTGTGCCACGTTTTCAAATCACCTGACTCGCATTCGCATCAAACGTGATCGCGGCATTCCCATGTTCGTTGGCGCCTGTCTGCGGCGGCTTTGGAAGAGAGGCTATTTTCGTCATCACTGCACACAGTGGGTCAATCAAGCCGCCTACGGGCCTCGACTTCTGAATGGCTTGCGACTTTCACTCCCGCCGCTCGCCGAACAGCGGCGAATCGTCGGGATTCTGAACCGGGCGGCAAGGATCGAGCGGTTGCGGAAGCGAGCGCAGGAGCGGTTGCAGGAGTTCATACCGGCGCTGTTCGTCAAGATGTTCGGCGATCCGGCCACGAATCCGAGGGGGTGGGATGTTCGCGAGCTTTCAGCACTTTCCATAGTAGGTCCCCAATACGGCGCCAACGCCCGTTCCGCACCGCTGGTGGACGGTCAGCCACGGTACATTAGGATTTCGGATATCGGAGAAGATGCTACACTGACGGATTTGCCGGTGGGAGTTGATGATCTGGATCACGATCAATATCTTCTTATGGATGGTGACTTACTGTTTGCTAGAAGCGGAGCCACGGTTGGGAAGCCATATCTATACTGTGCTGAAGATGGCCCCTGCGTTTTCGCTGGATATCTCATTCGTTTTCGTTTGGACACCAATAGAATACTACCCTCTGTACTATTTGCCTTTACTCGCACAACCTTCTATTTGGACTGGGTCAAGAACAAGCGGAGAACCGCCGCTCAACCCAACATTAATGGTAGAGAGTACGGTGCTCTTCCCGTGCTAGTTCCTCCAATGCCATTGCAGAATTGGTTTGCCAGTGCTTATGATAGAATACACCGAATCGCCGGACGCAAAGGCGTAGCCAATGATGCCGTAAGTTCAATGAATACCGTACTCGCGTCACAACTTATCGGAAACAAGTAGTGATTTAGAGTAGGAATGGAAGTGGCCTCTATTCAGAACAGACGGTCTACTGTTTCGACGTGGAGAGAGATTGTGAAAATGAGTAAGAGAAGGTCAGAACCACAGAATAGGGCAACGAGAATCAAGATTTCGATTCGGTGTCTTTTGTTTATTTTGATGCCAGTGGTTTTTGCTCTATTGGATTCAGGCGGTGCAAGTGCACAATTGGAAATAGATGGAATGAAAGTGTCGTTGCGTCCGATTTGGGAGGATAGGGAAAAAGGAGGTAGTTCTTGGTATTGTTATCGGAGTACACATGAAGTAGTACCTGGAGGCTGGCTGGCAAACGGAGCATTAGTGATTTGCTCTAGTCGAGCATATCCACAGCTGTGGCGTTTCCGGTGCAAGGATCGTAAAGCGAATGAGTTTGAGATCTTGGCTGCGAACACGAAATGGGAATGGACTACTGTTTCCGGTGAACTGCAGGAACGATTCGAATACGCGATATTGGCTGGTGGTGATGAGTGGCAGTATGCCATCTTCCCAGTGGTCGCCTTCCAAGAGTGCCTCCGTGGTGAATTCCCCATTTAGATTTGAACACAGTAGCGGGATTTTTTGTTTTCAATAACTGCACTCTGTCAAGATACTACCGAGATCCAGGATCCCATGCTTACCGACATCGCCATAGCCCAAGCCCACAAACCCCGCCCCATCGCCGAGATCGCCGCCCGGGCGGGGCTCGCCGAGAACGAGATCCGCCAGTACGGCCGCGACAAGGCCAAAGTGCCGCTGGACGTGCTCGCCGCCCGAAGCGACCGGGGCGCCAAGCTGGTCCTGGTCACCGGCGTCAGCCCCACGGCCGCGGGCGAGGGCAAGTCCACGACGGCCGTCGGTCTGGCCGACGCGCTGACGCTGCGGGGCCGCAGCCCCGTGCTCTGCATCCGCGAGCCGTCGCTGGGTCCGGTCTTCGGGATCAAGGGCGGCGCCGCCGGCGGCGGCCATTCGCAGGTCGTCCCCATGGAGGACATCAACCTCCATTTCACGGGCGACTTCCACGCGATCACGTCCGCGCACGCGCTCTTGTCGGCGATGCTGGACAACCACCTCTTCCGAGCCAACGACGCGGGCCTGGACCATCGCAGGGTCACCTGGGGCCGGGCCGTCGACATGAACGACCGCGCGCTTCGCCGCGTCGTCGTCGGACTGGGCGGCCCGCTGGGCGGCATCCCCCGCGAGGAGAGCTTCATGATCACGGCCGCGTCCGAGATCATGGCGATCTTCTGCCTCGCGCGCGACCTGGCCGACCTGGAGAGGCGCCTGGGCTCGATCATCGTCGGCTACACGCGCGCCCGCGAGCCCGTGCGCTGCCGCGACGTCGGCGCCGAGAAGGCGATGACGATCCTGCTCCGGGACGCGCTCGAGCCCAACCTCGTGCAGACCCTCGGTGGGACGCCCGCCTTCATCCACGGCGGGCCCTTCGCGAACATCGCCCACGGCTGCAACTCGCTGATCGCGACGCGCGCCGGACTCAAGCTGGGGAACGTCGTGGTCACCGAGGCCGGATTCGGAGCCGACCTGGGCGCCGAGAAGTTCTTCGACATCAAGTGCCGCCTGGGCGGACTCGAGCCCGACGCCGTGGCGATCGTCGCCACCGTCCGCGCGCTCAAGATGAACGGCGGCGCGGCCAAGGACGCGCTCGCGACCGAGGACCTGGGCGCGCTCGCCGCCGGACTCGAGAACCTCTACGGACACGCCGAGAACGTCGCCCGGTTCGGCGTGCCGGCCGTGGTGGCCGTCAATCGCTTCGCCAGCGACAGCCAGGCGGAAATCGACGCCGTGCTGGAAGGGTGCCGGGCGCGCGGCGTCCAGGCCGTCGTGGCCGACCCGCACGGCGGCGGCGGAGCCGGCTGCGTCGACCTGGCCGACGCCGTGTGGTCGCTGGCCGCGAGCGGAGAGGCCGACTTCAAGCCCCTGTACGCCGACGACCTCCCGCTCAAGGAGAAGATCGAGGCGGTGGCCACGAAGATCTACGGCGCCGAGGGGGTCGATTTCCTGGGCGGCGCGACCGACGAGCTCTCTCGGCTCGAGTCGTTCGGCCTCGCCCGTGCGCCCGTCTGCATCGCCAAGACGCAGTACTCGTTCTCCGACGACCCGACGCTGCTCGGCCGCCCGCGCGGGTTCCGGATCACGGTCCGCGACGTCGCGCCGTCCGCCGGCGCCGGGTTCGTCGTCGTCAAGACGGGCTCGATCATGACGATGCCGGGCCTGGGCGTGCGGCCCGCCGCGCTGAACATGTCGATGAGCGCCGACGGCGTGATCGACGGCCTCATGTAGAGGAGACGGCGGGGCTTCGGTTCGGCGCCCGCCCTCCTTGGGCCGCGTGGCGCGGCGGCGCGCGGCGTCCCATACTTGGCCCCGGCCTCTAGACCGGCGCCTTCAAGCCCACCCGCCTCCCCAAGGCGCGCCATGTCCCCACCCAACCGCTACTGGGCGCGCAACCTGCGCTACCTCGCCGTCCTGCTGACGATCTGGTTCGTCGTCTCCTACGGGTTCGGGATCCTGCTGGTCGACCAGCTCGACCGCGTGCGCATCCCGGGCACGGGCTTTCCGCTGGGCTTCTGGTTCGCCCAGCAGGGGTCGATCTACGCGTTCGTGGGACTCGTCTTCGTCTACGCCCGCCTGATGAACCGGCTGGACGACGAGTTCGGCTCGCCCGAGTAGCGCGCCGCTCGCGTGGACGTTCGGGCCTGGACCTTCCTGCTGGTCGGCCTCTCCTTCGCGCTGTACGTCGGCGTCGCGATCTGGTCGCGCGCCCGCTCGACTAGGGACTTCTACGTCGCGGGAACGGGCGTCTCGCCCGTGGCCAACGGGCTCGCGACGGCGGCCGACTGGATGTCGGCGGCGTCCTTCATCTCGATGGCCGGGCTGGTCTCGTTCCTGGGCTACGACGGCTCCGTCTACCTCATGGGCTGGACGGGCGGCTACGTGCTGCTCGCGCTGCTGCTGGCGCCGTATCTCCGAAAGTTCGGCGCGTACACGGTGCCCGACTTCGTGGGCGACCGCTACGACTCGCAGGTCGCCCGCGTCGTGGCCGTGCTGTGCGCCGTCTTCGTGTCCTTCACCTACGTCAGCGGCCAGATGCAGGGCGTGGGCATCGTCTTCAGCCGCTTCCTCGAGGTCGACGTCCAGGTCGGCGTGGCCATCGGCATGGGCGTCGTCTTCTTCTACGCCGTGCTGGGCGGGATGAAGGGGATCACCTACACGCAGGTCGCCCAGTACTGCGTGCTGATCTTCGCCTACATGACGCCCGCGCTCTTCCTGGCCGTCACGCTCTCCGGCACGCCGATCCCGCAGCTGGGCTTCGGCGGCGCCGACCCCGAGACCGGCGTCTTCCTGCTGGACAAGCTGGACGGCCTGCACCGGGAGCTCGGGTTCGCGCCGTACACGGACGGGACCAAGTCGACGATCGACGTGTTCTTCATCACGGCGGCGCTGATGGTCGGGACGGCGGGCCTGCCGCACGTGATCATCCGGTTCTACACGGTGCCGAGAGTCCGCGACGCCCGCACGTCGGTCGGCTGGGCGCTGCTCTTCATCGCCGTGCTGTACACGACGGCGCCCGCCATCGGCGTCTTCGCGCGGACGAATCTGCTGGACACCGTCGCGGGGCAGCCCTACGACGAGATGCCCGAGTGGTTCCGCAAGTGGGAGAACACGGGTCTCATTTCGTTCGACGACCGCGACGGCGACGGCGCGATCCTGTACTCGGGCGACGAAGAGCGAAACGAGCTGACCGTCAACCCGGACATCATGGTGCTCGCGAACCCCGAGATCTCGGGGCTGCCCAACTGGGTGGTCGGCCTGGTCGCGGCCGGCGGCCTGGCGGCGGCGCTCTCGACGGCGGCCGGCCTGCTGCTGGTCGTGTCGTCGGCGATCAGCCACGATCTGCTGAAACGGGCGCTCCGCCCCGGCATCTCGGAGAGGGGCGAGCTGACGGCGGCCCGGATCAGCGCGGCCGTCGCCGTGCTGGCGGCCGGCTACCTCGGGATCAACCCGCCCGGATTCGTGGCCCAGGTCGTCGCGTTCGCGTTCGGCCTGGCCGCCTCGTCGTTCTTCCCCGTCCTCGTGCTGGGCACGTTCACGCGGTCGATGAACCGCGAGGGCGCCACGGCCGGCATGCTGGCCGGCATCACCTTCACGGCCGCGTACATCCTCTACTTCCGCTTCGTGAACCCGGCGGCCGACTCGCCCGAGAACTGGTGGTTCGGCATCTCGCCCGAGGGCGTCGGCACGCTCGGCATGGCGATCAACTTCGCCGTCGCCCTGACGGTGGCGCGCTTCACGCCCGCGCCGCCGGCGCGCGTTCGCGACCTCGTCGACCGCATCCGGGCGCCCGCAGGCCTCGAGCGCTGAACGGCCGGCCGACGGTTCGGGTCGCGCGGGGCCCCACGCGACTCGCCCCCTACCCGGATCCCGCGCTCCGAGCGCCTCGCCGCAGGTCGGCCAGAACCCGCCGCGCCGTCTCGTCGGCCGGCGCGTAGTCGACGGCGCGCTCGGCGTACGGCAGCGCTTCGTCGACGCGACCCGCCGCGGCCAGCGCGATCGCCAGGTTGAGCTGCGCGCGCGCCAGCTCCGGCGCCAGCGCCACGGCCCGTTCGTACGACGCGATCGCCGAGCGTCCGCGCCCGGCGCGCAAGTGCAGGTTGCCCAGGTTGAAGTGCGCCAGCGCCTCGTCGGGATTCAGGCCGAGCGCGGCGGCGTAGGCCGCGGCGGCCGCCTCGGCGTCGCCCATGGCCGCGTGCGCGACGCCTGCGTTGACGTGGACCAGCGGCTGGTTCGGCTCGGCGGCCAGGCTCGCGGCGAAGGCTTCGAGCGCGCCCGCGTGGTCGCCCGTCCGGTGCAGCGTCAGGCCCAGCGACCTCAGGACGCCCGCGTCGCCGGGCAGCGCCACCTGCGCCTTGTCCAGCAGCTCGAGCGCGTCTTCGGCCCGCCCCTCGGCGAACGCCTCGTCGGACAGATGGCCCAGGACCATGACCCAGCGGCGGCGCACGGCCAGGGTCTCGCGCCCGGCGGCCGCGCGGGCGTCGAACGGCGGCGCCCCCGCGCGGCCGTCGCCGTCCGCGGCGTGCAGCGCGGCCAGCGCGAGAGCGCGCAGATCGAGATCGTCGGACCGGGAGAGCGCCTCGACCCTCCCGGCGGCTTCCGCTCCCAGAGCCTGGCCCGGGCGGACCCATCCCTCGAGGAACCGGGCGAGTCCCTGGAAGCGCGCCATCGCGCCGGGCGCGTCCGCCTGCAGCAGCATGCGGGCCGCCAGATCCTCGCCCATCCGGTCGTTGACCGCGAGCAGCGCCGAGGAGACGGGGTCCAGCGGCTTGAGCGATCCCCACCAGCGCTCGACCGTCGCCTGGAGCCGCAGTTCGGACAGGTCCGCGTGACAGGTCCTGCACGCGCTGACCAGTCCCATGCGGGCGTCCAACGCCGGCCGGGGGATCGGGATCGTGTGGTCGGAGCGCGCGAAGGGCACGGCGTCGCCGACCTCCGGGTGCTGCAGGTACGGCATGTGGCACGAGACGCACTCGCTGCCCGCGCTCCCGGGCGCGTGGCGCGTGTGCTCCTCGGGCCTCGTCGCCTTGGACGCGTGGCAGGACGTGCACTGGCGGTCGTCGCGCTCGTCCTCGAGCGGCGCGCGATTGACGTCCCAGTAGCCCAGCGCGTGCGGTTCGTGACAGCTCACGCACGTCATCGCGCCGTCGACGTAGCAGGACGACGACAGGTGCGTGCCCTGGTAGGCGAACGTCTTGACGCGCCCGTCGGCCGTGTACGGGTCGTCGCCCAGGATCGGGAGCTTGAGCGCGTAGTGGTCGGTCAGCGCGAGGCCCGGCAGGTACCCCTCCCGGACGACGTCCTTGAGCGCGTGGCAGCGCAGGCACGTCTCGAGCGACGTCTCGACGTCGTCGACCACGCGGCTGGCGACGCCGACGTCGGCCGGGAGAGCGGCGCCGGCGGCGGCCGCCGTGCGCGCGAGCTCGACGTGGCGGCGGGCCGGACCGTGGCACGATTCGCAGTTGACGTCGAGCGAGCTCCAGCGCGTCGTCGCGCTCCGACCCGGCTCGCGCTCGACGACGATCTGGCTCCCGTGGCACGACTGGCAGTTGGCGAAGCGCGAGTGCGTGCCCAGGACGCGCAGCGGCGGCCAGTCGCCGCAGTCGGCGAGCGCCAGCTCGGGTCCCATGGGAACCCAGCCCCGCTCCGCCCGGCTGCCCGTGTTGCAGAACCAGGCGTCCAGCTGGCGCGACCAGTCGAAGGGCAGGAACCGGACGGTCCCGTCCGGCCAGCGGCCGACGAACCCCTGGGTGCCGCCGCCCAGCATGTGCCCGCCCCCGACGACGCCGTCGACGTGGACGTCTTGGACGACGCCCCGCCGCTCGACCTGGAACAGGTAGCGGCCGAGCGAGTCGACCCGGGGCGTCACGGTTCCGTCCGCGAGCGCGATCGGCTCGCCGTCGAACGGCGCGATCACGGTCTCCGGACTCGCCTCGCCGCCGGCGCGCCCGTGCGTCGACGACGCCCAGCTCTCGTACTGCTCGGCGTGACACGCGGCGCACGCGTCCGAGCCGGCGAAGTCGTCCAGGGAGACGGCCTGCGCCGCGTCGGCCGCGCGGCCCGCGTCCTCGGCCACGCGCGCGTCTCCGCACGCGAGAGCGCCGAGGCCGACGGCCAGGAGCGCGGCCCGCGAGCCCACTCGAGCGCGCGAGCGCCGCATCCGGAACCCCGGGCAGGACTTCAACGCCCGGCGCGCCTCGGAGGAGCGCCGTCCCGCGACCACGCCGGCCCCGCGCAGCGGCAGAGCGCGCGGATGTAGTCGACGAGCGCGCGGATGCGCTCGTCGTCCAGGGACGCGCCGAACGCCGGCATGCGCGCGCTGCCGCCCAAGATCCAGGCGCCCGCGTGAATGCCGTCGTAGAGCGTGTCGTCGGGCCGCAGCGACATCGCCGCGGAGTCCGAGTGCGCCGTCGGCGGCGCGGGCAGGAAGGGCGCGTTGAACCCGTCGCCTCCGCCGGCGACGCCGTGGCACGGCGCGCAGCGCGCCCCGTACAGCGCCGCGCCCGGGTGCGCGGGGTCGGCGGCGACGGACGCCGCCGCGGCCGGGAGCGCGACTCGCTCGGCGCCCGTCCACTCCCCTTCCCTCTGCAACAGATGGCTCGCGATCAGGTCGATCCGATCCGACCGCTCGAGCGAAGCCGGCATGACGGTCCCCGGGGCCGCGTGATCCGGATCCTCGATCACGGCGCGCAGGAACTCGGGCTCGAGCCGATGGCGGACGCCGTCCAGGCTCGGGCCCACGCGACCGCCGTCGGAGCCCAGCCGGTGGCAGCCCAGACAGCTCCATCGGTCCGTCAGCAAGGCGTTCGCCTTCTCCATCGCGAAGGCGGACAGCGGCGCCGGCGCCCAAGCGTCGAACTCGACGGCGCGCTGGCGCCCGAGATGCTCCGCGACCGCAGCGACTTCGCTCGCGCTCAGTCGGAAGTCGGGCATCCGCCCGCCGCCGCCCGGACTCGGTCCCGCGGGACGAATGGGGACGGGGTCGGCCAGGTACGCCTTGAGCCATTCGGGCCGCACGCGGGAGCCCAAGGCGCTCAAGTCCGGCGCCGAGCGGCGCGCGGAGACGCGCGCGTGGTCGTGGCACGCCGCGCAGTTCATGCGCTCGAAGAGGATCCGCCCTTCGGCCGCGTCCGCGCCCGCGTGACGGTCCCGGGCCGCCGCGAACGCGTCGTCGACGCCCTCGAGCGCGCGCCCGTCGGCGACGAACACGGCCAGCGCGACGCGTTCGCGCTCGCCCAGGTCGTACGTCGGCATGCGGGCCGGAGCGACGTCCGCGCGAATCGGCTGCGGATCGGCCAGGTAGTGGAAGACGTAGGCGGGCGCCAGCGGCGCCGATCCCGGGCCCAGCCGAGGCGCGACCGAGCGGATCGATTGTTCCGAGCCCACGCCTGCGTGGCAGGATCCGCAACCCAGCGCTTCGACCAGGCGGCGTCCGTCGGCGGCGTCCTGGGCCTCGAGACCCGACGCGGCGAGGACCGCGCCGACCCACCACGCCGGGACGAGCGCGAGGCGCGTCAATGGAGGACGAGGATCTGGACGGCCCAGTACGGGATCATGCCCAGGCTCGCCGCGAGCAGGGCCTTGATCTTCGAGGTCGCCAGCGTCTGGCGGACGGCCACCGTCCCGGCCGCCAGCGTCCAGGCGTGGACGACGAAGTGAAGCCCCCCGACCCAGGGCGCCGCGGCCATGAGGATCCCCGGCGCGCGGGCGAAGCCCAGCGCTCTCGCGAGCGCCTTCCAGTCCGCCCGCCTGCCCATCGCGCCCCAGCCGACCCATCGGACGATCGCCACCCAGAGCGCCCACTGCGCCAGACTCGCCAGCGTCGCCCAGGACATCGCCGCCCAGCCCAGCTCGAACTCGTTGGCGCCCACGGCGAGCGACGCCGCCGACACCGCGAGCGTCGCCTGGATCGTGGCTCTCGGGTCCGCCTGCAGATCGTCGCACGTTCTCGCGTCCAGGAGCGCGGTCCCGTACAGCCGCCGCCACGCGCTTCGGCCGACCGCGACGCTCAAATCACGCGCTCCCTCGGGGGTCTCGTCGCCATGGGCCGCGCCGCGACGAAAGCGCGCGTCCCCGGGGAACAAGATGAGCCGGCGCCGCGGGATGCGCCAACCCGGGCGCGGGCCTTGCAGCGACGGGCGCCGGAAGGGCAAGTTTCCGGGCCGGATCGCCGAACCCGACCACCGCGCGCGCCTTCCGTCCCCGGATCCCTGGGAGTCCCTCCGATCTCCAGCCGCTTCAAGACCCTCGCGACCCAGGTCGCGCTCGACGATCGCCGCGACCGCACCGCCGTGGTGGACGCGAGGGAACGGTGGAGCTACGGAGAGCTCGCCCGCGTGGCCCGGTGGTTCGAACGCGAGTTCAGGTCCCTGGCGCGGGGCGGCGAGCGCGTCGCCTACCTGATTCCGCCTGAGCGGGGCGCCATGCACGTCGCGGTTCAGCTGGGCGCCTGGCGGGCTCGCTGCGTCGCCGTGCCCCTGGCGACCTCGCATCCGCTGCGGGAGCTCGAGCACGTCCTGGACGACGCCCGCCCGAGGCTGGTCGCGGTCGACATGCCCAATCCCCTGGCCGACGGACTCGCCGGCGCCGCGGCCGCGCGCCGGATGTCCTTTATGCGACTGTGCGGTCCGGAGGTGCGCACGGAGCCGGCCGAGCGGAGGCCGGAGGACCCGCCGGTCAGGCGCGCGGACCCCTCGGAACGGGGGCCTCGCGGCGAGGAGCCGGCCTTGATCGTCTACACCAGCGGGACGACGGGCCGGCCCAAGGGCGTCGTCACGACGCACGCCGCCGTCGCCGCCCAAGTCGAGACCCTGCTCTCGGCCTGGGGGTGGAGCCCGAGCGACCGCATCCTGCACACGCTGCCGCTCCATCACATCCACGGCTTGATCAACGCGCTGGCCTGTCCGCTGTGGCGCGGCGCGACGTGCGAGTTCGGCCCGCCGACGCCCGAGCGCGTCTGGGATCGCTTCGCGTCGGGCGAAATCACCGTGTTCATGTCGGTGCCGACCGTGTACGCCCGCCTGATCCGCGCCTGGGAGGACGCTCGCCCGAGCCTGCGCGAGCGGTGGTCCGAAGGCGCCGCCCGAATGCGACTGTTCGTCTCCGGGTCGGCGGCGCTGCCCGCCTCGACCTTCGAGCGCTGGCGCGCGCTCACGGGACACGCGCCGCTCGAGCGCTACGGGACGACCGAGATCGGCATGGCGCTGTCGAACCCGCTCGAGGGCGAGCGCCGGGCGGGCGCGGTGGGCCGTCCGCTGCCCGGCGTCGAGGCGCGCGTGGTCGACGACGACGGACGCGTCGCGGCCGCCGGCGAGTCCGGCGAGATCGAGGTGCGCGGTCCGCAGCTGTTCTTCGGCTACTGGGGGCGTCCGCGGGAGACGGCCGCCGCGTTTCGCGACGGCTGGTTCCGCACCGGCGACGAGGCGCGCGTCGACGAGGACGGCTGCCACCGCATCCTGGGGCGCCGGAGCGTGGACATCGTCAAGACGGGCGGCTACAAGGTGTCGGCGCCGGAGATCGAGGAGCTGTACCGAGAGCACCCGGCCGTCGCCGACCTGGCCGTCGTCGGCGTCGCCGACGCCGACTGGGGCGAGCGCCTGTGCGCGCTCTGGGTGCCGGCGCGGCCGGGCGAGGCGCGCCCGACCGGAGCCGAGCTGCGGAGCTGGGGCAAGGAGCGGCTGGCGCCGTACAAGGTGCCGCGCGACTTCCTGGCCGCGCCCGAGCTGCCCCGCAACGCGATGGGCAAGGTGCGAAAGGACCTGGCGTCCGAGCGCTTTCAGGGCGCGCGCGCCCGGAGCGCCGCCGCCGCGCCCGGCCCCGCACCGGGGAGCGCGCCGTGATCGAGGCGATCCTGGACAACCTGCGCGAGTACTGGATCGTGCACCTGCTGCTGACGCTCTACACGGCGCTGCTGGCGCACCATGCGTGGACGGGCAATCGGAAGACCCGGGGCGTGACCGACTACTTCGTGGGCGGTCGGTCGATGGGACCGGTCGCGATCGGGCTCTCGTTCTTCGCCACGTACTCGAGCACCAACTCGTTCGTGGGATTCTCGGGCCAGGCCTACGAGTGGGGCGTCACGTGGTTCCTGCTGGTGCCGTTCGTCGTCGGCCTGTCGCTGCTCGCCTGGGTCGCGGTCGCGCCCCGGCTGCGCACCTTCACGGAGTCGATGGGGTCGCTGACGCTGCCCGACTTCATCGGCTTTCGCTTCGGGAGCCCGGCGGCGCGGGTGTTCGCCGCGCTCATCGTCGTCTTCGCGTCCCTGCTCTACATGACGGCCGTGTTCAAGGGCATCGGCAACCTGCTCGAGGTCTTCCTCGACATCCCGTACCGGGCCGCGATCGTCGTCGTCTTCTTCGTCGTCATGCTCTACACGGTCGCCGGGGGCTTCATCTCGGTCGTCAAGACGGACGCCGTGCAGGGCGTCGTGATGATCTTCGCCGGGCTGCTGCTCTTCCAGGGCACGGTGCGGGCGGCGGGCGGACTCGACTCGCTGGCCTCCCTCGCGGCGGATCCCGCCACCGAGCCGCTGCTGCGCTGGGGCGGCGGCATCGCCGTTCCGCTCGCCCTGGGCGTCGTCTTCGCGAGCACGGTCAAGTTCGTCGTCGAGCCCCGACAGCTGTCGCGCTTCTACGCGCTCGAGAGCCGGGCGGCGGCGAGGAAGGGCATGTTCGTGTCCACCGGCGCCTTTCTGCTCGTCTACACGCTGCTGATCCCCGTCGGGCTCTACGCTCGCCGCATCCTGCCGGGCGACCTGGCCGACACGGACCTCGTGGTGCCCGGGCTGCTGCGCGCGCCCGAGGTCTTCTCGAGCGGGGCCAGCGCGTTCCTGCTGCTGGCCATGGTCGCGGCGGCCATGTCGTCGCTGGACAGCGTTCTGCTGGTCATGGCCTCCACGGCCGAGCGGGACATCGTGGACAAGGCGCGCAAGCGCGGATCCGAGGCGTCCACGCTCAAGGGGACGCGACTCCTGGTCGCGCTCTTCGCCCTGGTCACGGCCGTCATCGCGCTCAACCCGCCGGACGGCATCGTGGGCCTCACCGCGTTCTCGGGCGCCGTCTACGGCGCCTGCTTCGGCCCCGCCGTGCTTCTGGGGCTCTATTGGCGCCGCGGCGGCGGCGCGGCCGTCGTCGCCTCGTTCGTCGTCGGCATGGCCGTGCTCCTGCTCTGGCGCTTCCTGCCCGGGAGCGCCGGCGTCCACCAGGTCTTTCCGGCCGTCGGAGCGTCGTTCCTGGCCTACTGGGCCGTGGCGCGGTTCGGACCGTCGCACGCGTCGAAGGAGATCGACGGGCTCTTCGAGGACGAGAGAGCGCTTCGTGGGCGGCGGGGAGTCGGATCGAAGGCGTGACCCGGCCGACGCCCGAACGCCGCCGCGCTTCGGGTCAGGAAGAGGGCCGTTCGACCAGCCGTCCGTCGCGGATCCAAGCGTCGCCGTCCACCGTCACGGTGGCGTCGACGAAGAAGTTCCAGCGGACGTAGCCGCCGGAGACGGATCCGCCCAGCTCCGTGTTGTCGCCGAGCGACAGCCTCGCGACGCCGGCCCCGTAGCCGTAGTACGGAATCCAGGACTCGCCCTCGGGCACGGCGAGCAGCCGATTGAAGCCCACGGCGAGCTCCCGAAAGGTCCGTCCCGCTTCGCCTGCGGCGTCCAGCTCGGCCTCGACGCCTTGGGCGCCGGTCTCCGCCTCGACTTGGACGACCCGGCCGCGCTCGAAGCCAAGCGTCACGCCCCGGGCGTCCACGCCGCCCCACCGGGCGGGCGGAAAGACGATGCGGCCCTCGACGCTCTCGAGCACGGGCAGGATCCTGGCGGCCCCGGCGGGGAGCTCGACCTCGCGGTCGATCAGGTTGCGAGCCTGGCGCGCTCGAGCCCGCGACGCGTCGCCGTCCTGGCGGGTGACGGGGCGATCGCCCACTTGAAACCTGAGATCGGTGCCGGCGGGCGTCGTCACGCGCACCTCTCCCCGGCGCACGGCGTCCTCGAACCGGGCCAGCGTGCGGGCCAGCGCGGCGTAGTCCGTGCCCAGCAGCGCGTCGACGTACACGCGATCGACCCGCTCGTCGACGGGAAGCTCGACCATGTCGAACGACGTCGCGCCCGCCCAGTGGAAGTGCACCGTCCGACCCCTGCCCTGGCGCAAGACCTCCTGGAACGCCCGATAGACGTCCGCCTCGGCGTCGGGCGTCGGCACGGCGCCGGGCAGCATCACGCCGACGTCGACGTCGGCCAGCGCGTCCGTCCAAGCCTCCATGTCGCCGCCCTCGAGCTGCAGCGCGCCCGGCGAGGACTCGATTCCCGGCAACGGCCGCCCCAGGACGTCGACGGCGCCCAAGGCGACGGCGCCGGCCGCCGCGACGCCGCGATCGAGGAGGGGGACCAACGCGTCCCAACGCCCGTTCGCGACCCCGACCAGAAGGACCCGCTCTCCGGGCTCGAGCGCCATGCGGGCCAGCAGGCCGCCGGCGATCGCCTGGAAGTTCAGGTCTCCGGCCTCCTCGCCGCCGACCGAGCGGCCTTCCGCCTCCCCGTCCATCGGTCCTCCCGCGTTCCTGGAATCCGCCGTGCAGGCCTGGAGGGAAATCGCCGCGCACAGCGTCAAGCCGATTCTCCGCGTTCCGGTTCTTGGCGTCGCCATCGTCGTCTCGTCTCCTCTCTCCATCTTCAACAACGTGGACTCAAGCCATCCTCCATCCACTCGTTTCGATGCACCGTCGGATCGCCGAACCCAGCGCTTCCGCAAGCCTGGCGGGGATCGCATTGCCGATCTGCCGCTCGATGGAGCCGTGGCTGCCCACGAAACGATAGCTCCCGGGAAACGTCTGCAGCAAGGCGGCCTCCCGGAGGCTGATGCCGCGGTGCTCCGTCGGGTGGACGAAGCGTCCGCACGACGGCGTGGTGCACTTCGTCGTCATCGTCGGAGCCGGACCTTCCCGTCGAATTCGCCCGTACGGCGCGCACGCTCCCTTTCGTTCGATTCTCTTGTGACAGGCCAGCTGCAGGCGCTGCGGAAGATCAAAACGACTTCCTCCCGGTGGAATGGCGCGAATGCGCTCCAAGACCAAGGGAGTCGGCGTGCGCGCGCGGTGAACCGGATCTTTCGTTCCATGAATCGGTCCGGCCAGGTCGATCACGTCGCCGGCGTCCCGTCGCATGGCCGCAAAGCGCTTCGGCACGATGGACCGCAGATCGTCGGGCAAAGCGCTTCCATACCCATTTCTGATCGCGACCGCGATTGCCCGACGACGTCGCTGTGGAACGCCGAAATCGGAAGCAAGCGCGTCGTACACCCGAAAATTCCGGTAGCCGATTCCATGCAGCCGTTTTCGGAGACGCTCGAAACGCGGGTCACGCATGACTCCGGGGACGTTCTCGAAAAGGACGGCGGCGGGAAGGAACTCGCGGGCGAAGCGCTCCGTCTCCGCAATCAGGTCGTTTCGCCAATCCGATGCATCCATCCTTCCCAGTGTGGAATAGCTCTGGCAGGGAGGACAGGCGGTGATCAAACCGAGACTGCCTGCGGACAACGCCAGCGATTTTCGCAGCGATCGAGGGTCCACACCGCGGATATCCCGCCCCAGGATCGCGACTTCTGGATGATTCGCTGAGAAAGTGCGGACAGCGTCGGACGACTCCTCGACCGCCGCGAGCACTCTATAGCCCGCGTCCTTGAGGCCTTGAGTGGCGCCGCCTGCGCCTGCGAAGAGATCGAGAGCGGTGAGCATCGGGGCCTTGCATCGGCAGGGATCGCGATCCAGTCCAAGCGTCAAGGTAGCGAGGTCGGAATCGATCAACCAGCAGGAGCTTTCGTCGAGCGCAAGCCCGACCCCATGCGTTGCTCAACTGTCGGCACGCCGCCTTTCTCGAGTGCGTTCTTCGGCTTCGCGCATCGCACGCGCAGGAGCCTCGGGCGATCGCTGCAACTGGCGTCCTCGCGCCACGGACGCTCTGGACCGGCGGGCGGCGCCGTTCGCGACCGACTGGCTGGGAAGCGCGCCGGACTCGCGGATCCTCTCGGCGGGCCGTGGCGGACCGCCCGCGCGGCGCGTCCGCGCCGACGCTATATTCGCGACGGACGCCCGCGCGCACCGCGGCCCGAACCCGCTGTTTAGGAGAAAATTCGTCGATGCCCTTCGACAGAGAGGACGCCATGCGTTCGAGGCTGGGCGCGCGGGTCATGATGTTCAAGCCCTACTGGCGCTGGGGCCCGGATAGGATCCTGGAGCTGCCGACGCATCGGATGATCGAGATCCTGAAGGAGCACGACCTCTGGCTGAAGTTCTGCGAGTGGTTCTCCTACGACCCGGAGGCGCCGCTGGGCAGGAAGCCCGAGGAGTTGACCAAGACGGGGCTCGGTCGGTGACGGACTTCAAGACCGGCGGCGAGCCCTTCCGCGACGGCGACGAGCGGCTCGCGTTCTCGGTTCGGGACTTCTGGTCCTGGGCGCACTCGGATCTGAAGGTCAACACCGAACGCGGCCTTCTCGCCGAATTCCTGGTCGCTCGGGCGCTGGGGCAAGACGGAAAGGCCCGGCTCGAATGGGACGTCGCCGACGTGCGACACGGGGACCGCTTGATCGAGGTCAAGAGCGCGGCCTACTGGCAGAGCTGGCCGCAGTCGAAGCCCTCGGCCATCGGCTTCGACATCGCTCCGAAGAAGGCGTCGTGGGACGCCCGCACGAACGCCGTCGAAGCGCCGTCCCGACCGAAGCGATTCGCCCACGCGTACGTGTTCTGCCTCCTCGGCTCGCCCGACGACGAGGACCCCGATCCGAGGGACGTTGGCCAGTGGCGATTCGCCGTCGTCGCCACCGACGTCCTCGACCGCCGGTTCAACGACCAGAAGACCGTCGCGTTCGGGGCCCTTTGGCCCGTGGCTCGCGAAGAGGGCGAGGTGGTCGGATACGGCGAGTTGGGCCGGGCGATCGAATCCGCCCTTGCGGCGTGACGCACGGGCGCTCGACAGGGCTCGGCCTCCTCGATGTCGGGTTCGTTCGCCGCGGGAGCGAGCTCCGTCGCTTGGGGCTCGTTTGCCGTCGGAGCGCGTTTGGGGCCAAACTGAACGCCGTCCATTGCGCGCGTCGGGCGCGCGCGCTCGACTTCGCGGAGACATCGTGATCACGAGCAAGTTGACCGCCAAGGGCCGGACGGCCATCCCGAAACCGATTCTCGAGGCTCTCGACCTGCAGCCGGGAGACGAGATCGTCTACGAGATCCACTCCGGCCGCGTCGTCTTCGCCAAGGCGGGGACCCCCGTGGCGCTGGGCGATCCGTTCTGCACGTTCGACGAATGGAGATCGGAGGCCGACGCCAAGGCCTACGAGGATCTTTGAGCCCGGACGGCGCACCTGGCCGGGCGACCGGCCCGCCGCGGAAGACCGCGCCTGGAACGACGCCGGGCGCGGTTCCCGAGGCCCGCGCGCGGCGCGGCCCGTTCGTGGACCGCGATTCCGCGTAACCGAGACAACGACGGCCATGTACATCGACCGCGTGCCCAACCGGAAGTCCCCGCCCGCCGTCCTCCTGCGCGAGTCCTACCGCGAGGACGGAAAAGTCAAGAAGCGGACCATCGCGAACCTGTCCAAATGGCCCGACCACATCGTCGAGGGCCTCCGGGTCCTGCTGAAGGGCGGCGTCGCGCTCCCCTCGCTCGACCTCGACTTCTCGATTCTGCGCACCCGACCCCACGGCCACGTCGCGGCCGCGCTGGGCTCCGTCCGACGGCTCGGCCTCGAGAAGCTCCTCGACGGCCGACGCTCGCCCGAACGGGCCCAGGCCTGCGGCATGATCGTCGAGCGCATCCTGGATCCCGGCTCCACCCGCGCCGCGGCCCGTTCGCTCGACGAGGAGACGGCGATCCACACGCTGGGCGAGGAGCTCGCGATCTCGGAGGCCGACGAAGACGATCTCGATCGGGCCTTGGACTGGCTGCTCCGGCGCCAGGACCGCGTCCAGCGGCGTCTGGCGGCCGAACGCATCGGGGAACGCGACCTGGCGCTCTGCGCCGTGGCCCGGGTGCGCTTCACGGGCGCGGCCGGTCAGGGCAAGTCCGGATTCGTGCTCGCGCTGCTGTGCGACCGCGAGGGCTGTCCGGTCGCCGTCGAGACGTTCGAGGGCGACGACGCCGATCCCGCGACGGTGGCGGCCCGGCTCGAGACGCTGCGCGAGCGCTTGGCGCTGTCGCGCGTGGCGCTCGTCGGCGCCGGCGGGCCGCCGACCGCCGACCGCATCCGCGCCGAGGCCGCCTCGAGCTTCGATCGGATCGCCGCGCTCACGGCCGGAGAGATCCGCGACTTGGTCGACGGCGGCGACCTTCCGCTCTCGCTCTTCGACGAACGGGATCCGGTCGAGGTCGCCGCGCCCGAGTCGCTCCCCGGCGAGCGACTGATCGCGCGCCGCGATCCGACCGTCGCGGCCAAGCGGGCGCGCACGCGGCGGGAGCGCCTGGCCGCCGTCGAGGCCGAGCTGGACGAGGTCGCGGCCGCGGTCCGCCGCGACGACCGGCCGCTGCGGGGCCGGGCCGAGATCGCCGTGCAGGCCGACCGGGCGCTGCGCCGCCATCGAGTCGGCAAGCACTTCGACGTCGAGTCGACCGACGACTCGTTCACCTGGACGCGCGACGAGGACGGAATCGCGACGGAGGCCGCGGCGGACGGCATCCACGCGGTCCGCGCCACCGTGCCCCCCGAGGGGCTCTCGCCCGAGGACGCGATCCGGTTCCACGAGAGAGCGATCGGGATCGGACGGGCGTTCCGGAGCGAGGCCGCCGATCTCGCGGAGCGTCCCGCCGATCGCCGGTCGGAAGATCGGGTCCGGGCCCACGTCTTCCTCCGCATGCTCGCCCACCACGTCGAGTGGCGCATGCGCCGCGCGCTCGCGCCGCTGCTCCTCGATTCCGAAAGTCGCGGAGCGCCCGACGCGTCGTCCGCGCGTCCGTCCCGCTCCGCCGCGGACGGGAAGCGCGCCCAGGCGGGCTTTCGCGCTCGGCGCTTCCGAACGCTGCTGGCCGACCTGGCCAGCCTCACGCGCAGCCGCGTGCAACCCCACGCCGAAGGCGTCCCGGCGGGCGACGTGATCTCGAAGCCCACGCCGCTTCAAGCCGAGGCGTTGGGACTCCTCGACGTCGACCCGTGAGACGGAGCCGGTAGCGTAGACCCGCGCATCGCGGCGCGCGCGCCGCGAGACGGTCGGTCCGCGCGTTTCACGCGCGGGAGGTGTGGGCCCCGAAGCGACGTCTTCGCGCCGGGAGGCTCGCTTCAGTTCCGGTACGCGAGCAACACCTCGGCGCTCGAGTCGCCAGCGCCCTCGACCATGACGGAGATCGTCCGACCCTCGAGTCGCGAGCCCGCGGGCCCGGCGGCCACGATGAAGCCCGAATTCGGGTCGCCGTCCTTGGCGCCGACGCTCAACGGACGCTCGAAGCCGGCGTCCGCGAGCGCGGACCGGTACCACCGCAGGACGTCCGCCCCGCTGGCTTCGGCCTCGAGCTCCGACATCCCGAAGGAGCCGTCCGCGTCCTTGCCCGCCGTCGCGCGCCTCCGCGTCGAGGCGTTCGCCTCGGGGTGCACCGGAACCCAGTCGGGCAGGTCGACGGCGCGATCCGCCTCTCCGAAGCTCATGAACGAGCCGTCGCGCGTCGTCTGCACCACGCCCGACTCTCGCGCGTCGACTTCGACGACCAGGCCGTCCTCGGAGGGCGTCACGCGGACGCGGCCGTCGACGACGACGCGGCCGTCTCGATGCAAGGCGCCGCGCTCCATGCGCAGCCGCACCCGACGAGCGCGCTCGGTCGCTTCGCGCGCGTCGGCGCGCGCCTCCTCGACGCGTTCCTGCAACTCGTCGGCGTCGAACGCGAGCCGGAGTTTCGCCCCGTCGGCCTCCAGCTCCAGGAACTCCTTCTCGAGCTCCGCGAACTCCGCGACGACGACGGCGAGCCGCTCGGCGTCCTCGCCGGAGAGTCGGTTGAGCATCCACACGCCGACCGCGACCAGCGTCGCGAGGCCCAAGGCGAACAGCCCTCCCGCGATCAGTCCCACCTTGGCGTACGTCGGGAGCCCCCGGCGGACGGTGCGCGTCGCTTCCCTGTACGGATCGGACATGGTCGAGCCTCCCGGGCGTCGTTCGGGACGTCCCCGCGCGGGCCGTCCAAGGCGTGGTCGCATCGTGTCCTGGGCTTACGTCGACGGCGGCGAATCGGTTTCAGGACCGGCCACCGTCGCGCGAGCGGTCCGCGCGAGCCGTCGGCGGGCGGGCGGCGAGCGTCTTGGCGGACGGCGGCGTGGCGACCGTTAGGATCGGGTTTCGCGGCGTGCTGCGGGCGGGCGTCAAGGGGTTGGCCGTCGGCGTCTGGACCTTGGCCGCGATGGCGTCGCTGTCGCTCTCGTGGGCGCCTTCGCTCCTGGCGACCCGGCGAGCGGCGATCGCGTGGCGGGCCGCGACGAGGAGGCGAGCGCTGCGCGCATGGTCCCGGGGGACGTGCCGCCTTCTGGGCCTCCGCGTCGCCGTCCAGGGCCCGCGCCCCCCGGCCGGAGCGTTCCTGGTGTCCAACCACCTGAGCTACCTCGACGTCGTCGCCCTGGCGTCGGCCGCGCCCGTGGTCTTCGTCTCGAAGGCCGAGGTCCGGCGCTGGCCGCTCTGGGGCGCGGCGGCCGCCCTGGGGGGCACGGTGTTCGTCGACCGCACGCGCCGTCGCGACGTCGTTGGGGCGCTGACCGGGATGCGCGAGGCGCTGAACCGCGGCGACCGGGTCCTCGTGTTCCCGGAGGCGACCAGCACCAAGGGAGACACGATCCTGCCGTTCAAGTCCGCGCTTCTGGACGCGGCCGCCGCCCAGGGGCGCCCGGTCCACTGGGCCGTCCTCTCGTACCGCACCTCCGCAGGCGACCCTCCGGCCGAGGACCGCGTCTGCTGGTGGGGCGACGTCGGCTTCGTCGCGCACGCCGTCGGCCTCCTCGCGCTCAGGCGAATCGACGGCGTCGTCCGCTTCGGCAGCCGGCCCGTCGCTTCGGACGACCGCAAGGCGCTGGCCCGGACGCTGCGAGCCGAGATGCTCCGCGTTCACCTGGACGGGCGAGAACCTCCAGGTCCATCGCGGACCGGAGGTTCGGACTCCGGCGTCGGCTGAAAACCTGCGGGGCCGCTCTCGGCGACGGAGGCCGGGAACGGCTCCCGGAGCGCGCCCGCCGGCGCCTCAGTTCTGGACGGTGCGCCTTCGGATGTCGTACCTTTACGCGAGTTGCCCGGACCGGACGGTTCTGGGACGTCGATTCACCCTGGGGAGCTGGACGTGGCGATGACGGAACCGCGCGGAACGAGGATTCGAGTGACGTTGAGGTGGATTCAGATCCTGGACAACCTGGAGCCCTTCTTCAAGAAGAAGGGAGAGTTCGTGTTCCGGGCCAGAGTCGCCACCGACAACCACGGCGGGAAGGTCCAGGAGACGAGGTTCCCCCGGAACGGGCACTACGCGATCTCCGACCGGCCCCGCTGGAATCGGCTGCGGAACCTGGATCGCGTGATGTTCGAGGGCGAGGTCACGGACCACCTGTCGGTGCAGCTCCGGGGCGACGAGCTGGACCAGTTCTCCAAGAACGACCAGCTCGAGACCTACGAGCGGACCTTCACGGGACCGATCGCGGAGCAGCTGGGGGTCATCCAGCCCGGCGACGAGGGGTCCGACGACCCGGAGAACATGTCCAACTGGCGCATCGGGTACGAGATCGAGGCCGTTTAGAGAGCGGTTGGTCTTCGCGGCCGGTGCGCTCTTCGCACTCGGCGAGGCGTGGGCCGCCGTCGGCGAAGAATCGGTGCCACGTCCCGATAGCCGTGCGGGAAGAACAGGATGGACGAAGGCGCGAACCGATTCTCCAGGTCCGTGGTGGCGACGCCCGCCGGACGCTAACCCCCGCCGTGACAAGGCCGCACTCGCACCCGTAATCGCCGAAGAGGCAATGCCCAGTTCCTTGGGGTACGACCGCCAGCCCGGGAGACTCAGCTGACCTAATGCACAAGTTCACTTGGTGGATAGTGGGCGCCGGCGCTGCCGCCATCGGTGGGTTCATCATCTTCGGGGCGATCCTGCCGACCCTAGTTGATCACTTTGGGGATTGGTTCGCGGATTGGCTCATCATCGCCATTATCGGCGCACTCATCCTACTCCCCCTTGCCCAATCGCTCCGCGAAACCCCGACTCTGCGGACCATGTTCCAATGGGGCGCGTATCTGTTCCGCCAGACGCGGGAAAAGCTCTGCGAGCGGGACGAGAGCGGGAAGTGGCGGTTGCGGACGCCTCCGTCCAGCTAGCCCAAGCCCGCCCGCGTCTCAGGCCAGCGAGGCCGCCGCCCGCCTGATCTTCTCCACCATCGAGTGGAAGCCGTTGCGGCGATTGGGGCTGAGCGTCTCGCCCAGCCGCAGGCGGTCGAAGATGTCCGACAGGTCGACGGCCAGCGCGTCCTCGGGGCTCTGGCCGTTGTAGATCTCGGCCAGAATCGCGAACAGGCCCTTGACGATCACGGATTCCGAGTCGCCCGTGAACCGCAGCACCGGAGAATCGTCGCCGACCAGTCCGCCCGCGAGCCACGCCGGGCTCATGCAACCCCGAACCTGGTTCTCCGGCGTCTTGAGCTCCTCGGGCATCGGGGGGAGCCGCTTGCCCAGCTGCACGACGTAGTGGTACCGCAAGGTCCGGTCCGCCAGCGCGGCCATCCTCCGTTCCAGCTCCTGGATCGTCATTCAAGGTCGTCTCTTGCCGGATCCCGAAAACGGACCGAAGTTTGCCCCATGCCGACCCTCCCCGTCAAGGGCCGCGGCGTCCCCGACGACCCGCCGAACCGGTTCGAGAGGATCCACTTCGAGCCGGACCTGGAACACCGGGCGGACGAGCGACTCGACACCGAGTTCATCGTCGACCGCACGACCTCGATCGTCTCGCGCAACACGAGTCCGGACATCCCCTTCGACGCGTCCGTGAACCCGTATCGCGGGTGCGAGCACGGCTGCGTCTACTGCTACGCCAGACCCACGCACGAGTACCTGGGGTTCTCGAGCGGCCTGGACTTCGAGCGCCGAATCCTGGTGAAGCGCCAGGCGCCCGAGCTTCTCCGGCGCGCGCTGGCCCGAACGTCCTGGATCCCGCGGGTGGTCGCGATGTCCGGCGTGACCGACCCGTACCAGCCCGTCGAGCGTCGACTCGAGCTGACGCGAGGCTGTCTGGCCGCGCTCCGGGACTTCCGCAACCCCGTGACGATCGTCACCAAGAACCACCTCGTCACCCGCGACGTCGACATCCTGGCCGACATGGCGCGCGACAACTGCGTCCAGGCGACGCTCTCGGTGACCACGCTCCGGCGCGACCTGCACCGGGTCATGGAGCCCCGCACCTCGGTGCCGGCGAAGCGGCTCGAGGCCGTGTCCAAGCTGGCCGCCGCGGGCGTTCCCGTCGGAGTCTTCGTGGCGCCCCTGATTCCCGGCTTGACCGACGAGGAGGCGCCGGCGATCGTGGACGCCGCCGCCCAGGCGGGCGCGACGTCCGCGTCCTTCCTGCTCCTGCGTCTGCCCGGCGGCGTGGCCCGGCACTTCGAGAACTGGCTGGACGCCCACTTCCCCGACCGCAAGGCGAAGATCCTCGCCCGCGTCCGAGAGTCCCACGGCGGCGCGCTCGACGACGGCGCCTTTCATCGCCGCTTCCGAGGCCAGGGCCAGTACGCGACCCAGGTCGGAGCGCTCTTCCGCACCGTCGTTCGCAAGGCCGGACTGAGCATGCGACCCGAGCCGCTGTCCACGAGCGGGTTCAGACGCTCCGCAGGGGAGCAACTCGAGCTGTTCGACGACTAGCGGCCGCTCCGCGTCCGCGGACTTCGGCGACCCCGGCCGATTTCCGCGCCCTTGTCCGCAGATGCGGCGCCAAGCCCGAACGGAAGCGCTCCGGTCCCTACATCCGGCTCAGCATGTACGCGTAGGCGGCCACGGCTTCGACCTGCTCGTCGGTGAGCGGCATCCCCGCCCTGGGCAGCATCGCGCCGGGGTGCTCGATCGGGTTCGGAACGCCGGTCTTGACCAGCTCGACGATCGAGGCGTACTCGCCGTCCACGTTCAGCCACTCATCGTCGGTCAGATCGGGAGCCAGCGGGCCGCCCGTCCCGTCCGCCAGGTGACACGTCAGGCAGATGCCGCCTCCGACGAAGAGGCTCCTGCCCTCCTCGACCATCGCGACCGTCACCCCTTCGGGCAGCAGCGCCGGGTCGACCTGGAAAGTCGCCTCGGCCGGCGCCTCCTCGACCGGCGCGGCCTCCTCGACGCTCTCCGCGGCGCCGGATCCGCCGTCGCCGCCCCCGCACGCGAACGCTCCGACCGCAGCCGTCGCGCCCAGCCAACCCAGCCATCGACCCCTCGTCCCGACCATTATCTTGATCCTCGCTTCAACGCACAGTCGCTAGTCGTCCAGACCGTCGAACCCGTTAAAGGTCGCCCATGCGTGATCCAGGGGTCAAGCGGGCGCCGAGGGGCGGCGGGTCGCTCGAGTCCGAGCTTCAGGGCGAGACCCACCGGGTGGCGATCGTGGGCGCCGGCCCCGCGGGGTTCTTCGCCGCGGAAGCCCTGCTCGGCTGGGACACGCCCGTCGCCATCGACGTCCTGAACGACCTGCCGGCGCCCTATGGACTGGTCCGAGACGGGGTCGCGCCCGACCACCAGGCGATCAAGTCGGTCGCCCGCAGATTCGAGAAGCTGCTCGGGCGCAGCGAGGTGCGCTACTTCGGAAACACGCGGCTGGGCGCCGACGTCACCGTCGACGACCTGCGGGCCCGCTACGACCAGATCGTCTACGCGTTCGGCGCGCAGAGCGAACGGCGCCTGGGCATCCCCGGCGAGGACCTCGCCGGCAGTCACGCGGCGCTCCGTTTCGTGGGATGGTACAACGGCCATCCCGGTCACCGGGACGAGGCGTTCGACCTGGGATGCGAGCGCGTCGTCGTGGTCGGCAACGGCAACGTCGCCCTGGACGTCGCCCGCATCCTGGTCCTGTCGCGAGACCGGCTGGCCGCCACCGACGTCGCCGACCACGCGCTCGCGGCGCTCGTGCGAAGCCGGGTCCGCAGCGTCGCCGTGCTCGGGCGCCGCGGACCCGTCCAGGCGTCGTTCACGAACCCGGAGCTCAGGGAGTTCGGACGACTGGACGGCGTCTCGGCCCGGGCCCGCGGCGACGACTTCGCGCTCGATCCCGACAGCGCGGCGCTGCTGGAGGGCAGCGCGCGCAGAAGCCGCAACCTGGCCACGCTGAAGAGCTACGTCGGGACGTCGCCCCGACCCGGCGACCGGGTCGTCGAGTTCCGGTTCTTGCTTTCGCCGCTGGAGATCCTGAGCTCGAACGGACGAGTGAGCGGCGTGCGGGTCGAGAGGAATCGACTCGTTCGCCGGAAGGGCGGCGCGCTGGTCGCCGAGGGCACGGGAGAGACCGAGACGATTCCGTGCGGCATGGCGATCCGGTCGGTCGGCTATCGGGGCGCGCCCGTGCCCGGCGTGCCGTTCGACGAGAAGCGCGGCGTCGTATGCAACCTCGACGGCCGAGTGCGAGCGTCCGACGGCGACGTCGCTCCGGGCGAGTACGTCGTGGGGTGGGCCAAGAGAGGGCCCAGCGGGGTCATCGGGACCAACAAGGCCGACTCGGCGGCGACGGTCGCCAAGATGGCCGAGGACCGGGAGGCGGGCGTGGTCGCGGGCGCGGGCGAGCGCGCCGACGACCTCGCTCGGCTCCTCGCGCGCAGGCGGCGGCGGTGGGTCGACTGCGCGGGCTGGCAGCGCCTGCAGGCGACGGAGACGAAGCGCGGCGAGGCGGAAGGGCGCCCCCGGGTCAAGCTGTGCTCCGTCCCCGAGATGCTCGAGGCGGCGGGCGCGCCCGCAGGATGGAGCGACGACTGATCGACCGCCCCGCCGCCGGACGCGGGGCCGCTACGCGCCGGCGAACAGCCTCCACAGCTGCGCCACCAGGAAGCACGCGACGAAGCCCATCGCCAGCGGCAGCGCCGCGGACAGGGCGGTCCAGCGGGCGCTCCCCGTCTCCTTGTAGATCGTGTAGAGGGTCGTCGAGCACGGATTGTGCAGAAGGCTGAAGAGCATGAGGTTGACGCCCGTCAGCAGCGTCCACCCGCCCGCCCGCAACAGCGACTCGACCTCGGCGACCGACTCGCCCTCGAACATGACGCCGGCGCCGGCGCCCATCTCCGGCGCGCCCAGCGCGAGCGCCGTGAGCATGAGCACGGTCGGGACGACGATCTCGTTGGCCGGGATCGCGATCACGTAGGCGAGCAGAATCACGCCGTTCAGCCCGACGAGGACGCCCAGCGGGTTCAGCGCGTCGATTCCGTGGCGGGCGAGCGAGGCGTCGCCCAGGGACACGTTCGAGATCAGCCAGATGACGGCGCCCGCGGGCGCGGCGAAGAGCACGGCCCGCCAGAGGATGACGAGCGTGCGATCGACGACCGACGTGTAGAGCGTTTGCAGGACTCGCGGCGGACGGTACGGCGGCAGCTCGAGCGAGAACGTGGTGGCCTCGCCCTTCAGGACGGTGCGGGAGAGCCCCCACGAGGTCAGGAACGTGAACGCGACGCCCAGGACGGCGACGGCGACCACGGCGCTCGCGGAGACGGCGCCCGCGAGCCGGGGCGGGGCCAGCGCGCCGATGAAGATCGTCGCGATGAGAATCTGCGTCGGCCACCGGCCGTTGCAGAGCGAGAAGTTGTTGGTGACGATGGCGATCAGGCGCTCCCTGGGGCTGTCGATGATCCGGGTCGCCACGACGCCGGCCGCATTGCACCCGAAGCCCATGCTCATGGTCAGCGCCTGCTTGCCGTGCGCGCCCGAGCGCCGAAAGAGGGAGTCCAGGTTGAAGGCGACGCGGGGCAGGTAGCCCAGGTCCTCGAGCAGCGTGAAGAGGGGGAAGAAGATCGCCATCGGCGGCAGCATCACGCTGACGACCCACGCCGTGGCCAGGTAGACGCCGTCGAACAGGAATCCGGTCAGCCACCACGGCGCCCCGACGGCGGCGCCGAAGTCGCGCAGCGCGGGGTGCACGCCGTCCAGGAGCAGCGTCGCCAGCATGGCCGACGGCACGTTCGCGCCGGCGACGGTCAGCCAGAACACGACGGCCAGGACGAGGAACATGACCGGAAACCCCGTCAGGCGACCGGTCAGCCAGCGGTCGAGCCTCCCCTCCCAACTGGACGCTCGTTCGCCGGGACTGCGCCGCACGCAGAGCGCCGCGATGCGCTCCGCCTCCCGGTACAGGCTCTCGGCCTGGCGGTCGTGAAATCCCGGACGGAGATTCCAGCGCTGCTCGGTCGCGGCGTCCAGGACTCTTCGGGCGCGCTGGGCCGCCTCGCCGTCGCCGTCGGAGCGCCGCCCGTCGGCCAGCGCTCGGCGGCCCTCCCCGCGCCCGGTCCCGAGCGCCCCGCCGGCCAAGTCGGCGATCTCGCCCGAGCGCACGGCTTCGGTGACCCGCTCGTCGCCGTGGAGGAGCCGGAGCGCCACCCAGCGCGGGTTCTCCAGCGTGGGATAGGCGTCGCGGACGACCGGCTCGACGACGCCCACGGCCGCGTCCACCGCTTGCGGGCCGGGACGCGTGCGGACGGGACCGGTCGAACGTTCTCCAGAAGCGACCTCGAGGGCGGTCTCGAGCAGCGCGTCGACGCCCTCGCGCCGACGCGCCGTCGTCGGGACGACCGGCACGCCGAGCTCGCGCTCGAGGCGTGCGGCGTCGACGACGATCCCGTGGCGCCGCGCCTCGTCGACCAGGTTCAGACAGACCACCACGCGGGTCGTGATCTCCAGAATCTGGAGCACGAGGTTGAGGTTGCGCTCGAGGCGCGCGGCGTCCACGACGACGACCGTGACGTCGGGGCGTCCGAAGAGGACGAAGTCGCGCGCGATCTCCTCGTCGGCGCTGCCCGCCTGGAGGGAGTAGGCGCCCGGCAGGTCGACGACCTTCACGCGCCGCCCCCGGTGCGCGAACGCGCCCTCGGCGCGCGCGACCGTCTTGCCCGGCCAGTTCCCGGTGTGCTGGCGGAGGCCCGTCAGGGCGTTGAAGACGGTGGTCTTGCCGACGTTCGGGTTGCCCGCCAACGCGATCAGACGGTCCCACTTGTCGGGGTTCAGACCCAGCTTGACCAGCTGGGTCTCCCGCCCGGCGCGGGCGGATCCGGGACGCGCGACCGCAGCCGACGCCGTCACGAAGCCGCCGCCTCCGACGGCGACGCGCTCACGTGGATCAGCGCCGCCTGCTCGCGGCGCAACGCGATCATCGCGCCCCGGACGTCGTAGGCCGTCGGGTCGCCGCCCGCGCTCCGCATCCGCGCTCGCACCACCGTCCCCGGAACGACGCCCAGGTCCAGCAGACGCCGCCGCGACGGCCCCCGGCACCTGGCGGAGATGCCCGCCACGGTCGCCGCCTCGCCGACGGCCACGTCCGCCAGCGTTCGCGACCAGCGCGGATCGCGCACGTCCGGGGACGCCTCGACGGTGACGTTTCGCGCCAGCGCACTCGGGATCTCGAGATCGCGGTCGCCCGTGCGGAAACGCACGAAGCCGGTCGGGCCGGGCAAGCGCTCGACCGGGGCCGCGAGCCCCAGACCCAGCTCGACCAGTTCCCGGTAGATCTCCTTCGGCTCGTCCTCCATGTGCGTGACGAGCGCCCGCTCGCCCGGCTCGAGAGTCGACAGCGGCACGCCGGACCGAGAGGGCACATGGCCCTCGGCCGTGGGGATCGGATCGCCGTGCGGATCGTAGACCGGATGCCCGAGGGCGGAAGCCAGGTCCTCCGTCTCGGGCACCGACAGGTCGTGCTCGCGCGCCTCGGCCAAGCCGTGCCAGTCCTCCGGCGCCGTGCCCGTGCGGTCGGCCAGGAAACGCTCCCAGAGTCTGTGCGTGCGCACGATTCGCAGCGCCTGGGCGCGACCGGCGTCGGTGAGCCGGAAGTGGGCGCCCCGGGCCTCGACCAATCGCCGCTCCTCCAGCGACTGCAGCGTCCGGATCGCGCGATGACGCGAAATCCGCGCGCCGCCGGCCACCGACTCCGCGGTCGCGGGCAACCGCTCGTACTCCAGCTTGTACAGCTGTTTGAGCGCGTCCTCGAGCCGGACCCTCTCGCCGACGCGCTCCAAGCGGCGCAAGCGCGCCGCGACGCCGGACCGCGGCCAGGCGACCACGGCGCCGACCGCGACGAGGGCGGCGAAGACGAGCAAGGCGGCGGCGGGATCGGGAGGGGTCGGCATCGAGCCTTCGGTCGGGTGGAGTCGGCGCTGCGGGACGCGCGCGCGCCCAAGCGCCTTGGATCGCGGGTGAATTTAGGCATGCCTAAACCCGGCGGCAACGCCCCGCATTCCGGCGACGCCGTCGGGTGGGCGGACGGCGACCGCAGGCCCTGGACGCCGACCGAGCGCGCCGGGCCGCTCGGGGACGATTCGGAGCCGTGCGACGACCGACGGGGTATCTTCAGGCGGACGGCGCGGGGACGCGGTCGCGCGACGACCGCGCGCGAGCCGCCCGAACGGAGTCGGGGAGGAAGAACCATGAAGCGCGCGATCGCGACGGGTCTGGCCCTGCTGGTCTGGGCGACGTCGAGTGCCGCGTCCGCAAGCGCCCAGCGGTTTCCGGGAGTTCCCGGCGGCGGCGGGATGTCTTCGGCCACGCATCGGGCCGAGTACTACGCCGACGTCCTCGAGCACGTCACCGAACTCCTGGACGCGTGGAGGCTGGCGTGGGCCGAAGACGCGATCGAGGATCTCCTCGAGCTCTACGCCGAGGACGCGACCTTCGTCTTCGGCGACGACGATCCGGTCGTGGGACGCGGGCCCGTGGGCGAGAAGCTGGCATCGCTCCTGGAACGGACCTTCTCCGCTCAGGCGGCGTTCCTGGACTTCGACGCGAGCGGACGCATGGCCTTCGTCTCCGGACCGGTGAACTTCGAGATCGGCGACGGAAGGCGTCGGACCGTCTCGGGGATTCACTTCACGGTCCTTCTCCGCCAGGGCCGACACTGGAGAATTCGCAGCCAGTGGCTCCGCGTCCCCGGGACGCTCGGGGCGAGCTGAGGGAGAATCGGGCCGCACCTGCGGGCCTTCCGTCGGCGAGCGGCGCGCCGGGCCCGAGTGGCGGACATTGGCGGGAGCTCGCCTCGAGTCGTTGGCGTTTGCCCGGACACGGCGTTTCGCGGCACCTTGGTTCATGCGCTTTTTCAGCACAGCCGGCCCGGTCGTCCCGGAGGACCACTACTGCGTCCCCCCTCTCGACCGCGTGAACCTGGACGAGATCCTCTTTCTGGTTCGCAGCAAATCCTACTTCGTCCTGCACGCGCCCAGGCGGACGGGCAAGACGTCCGTCTTGTTCGCGCTGCGCGATCTGCTCAACAGCGGAAAAGTGGGCGAGTACCGCTGCGCCTACCTCAACGTCGAGCCTGCGCGGGCCATGCGCGAAGACGTGGGCGCCGCGATGGAGTCCATCGCGGCAGGAATCGCCCGGGAAGCGAGACTGCTCGACTCCGCGCAAGGGCGCATCTCCCCGTGGGGTCGGGCCGTCACCCGGGATTGGGGCCCGGATCCAGTCCGGGCACAGCGAATCCCGCGCGCTCCGCGACCGTTCCCGCGAGAGTCCGAAAATCGCGGTAACACTCTCGCACCGCCGACGCATGCCCCCCTATCGCGCCGTCGGCAGGCCTTAGCGCGAACATGGGCTTTCTGGCCTCTTGAGCGAGAGGCATCAGACTTCGGTAGTGCTTGAACGTCGCAAGGCAGTGCGGATCGTCGTCCACGCTCGCGAGCGCCGAATCCGAGATCTCGGCGCCGACCGCTTCGCCGTAGACTCTGGGAATCCGGCTCATCCACCGCCCGTACGCCTTGACCGGACGGTCCAGGCGGACGGCATGCTGCATGACGATGTACCCTATGGTCCGCATCGCGCCTTCCGGAACCACGAGATCCTGGACGGGGTTGCGCTCGCGCCGTTCCTTCCAGCCCTTCCTCCAACGGCGAAGCGTAGGTCCCAGGTTTCGTAGACCCTGAAGCGAATACAGGTCGGGAGCCAACGGAACGACGACCGAATCCGCCGCCACGAGGGCAGCGCGATTGAACGCCCCGAGATTCGGCCCCACGTCCACCAGGGTCAATCGAGCGTCCACTTTGGCGGCGCACCGACGGAGAACGCGCGGCAGCGCCGACAAAACGCGAAACGCCCGCGGGTTTCGATCCATGCACGCTGGCCACTGGCTCGAAAGATCGTCCTCGGCCATCGACAGTCGAAGGTCCCCGGCCACAAGACCCAGTCCGGGCGCCGGCTCGACCACATGAGGCTCCTCGTCGACGTCGCCGCTTCCCTCCAACAACGGACGCAACGCGCCGTAAACGGTCCGGCGTTCGCCGGTCTCCGGCCACAGCTCCTCGAGCTTCTCGTCGTCGAGGAACATGCTGGTCAGATTCGCCTGCGGGTCGAGGTCGGCCGCCAGCACGTTCACCCCGAGATCGCTGTACATCCAAGCGAGATGATACACTAGCGACGTCTTTCCGACGCCCCCCTTGTTGTTGAAAAAGGCAATGGTGTTCACGAGGCCGCTCGCACAGTGACCGCTACGTGTGTGGGCTGAAAGTCGAAAACAGGGGGCGGGTTGCCGTTTTCCTCGAGTTCGCTCTTCGCGAGAAGCACCCCCATGCCGAAGCGTTGAGCGAATCCGAGGTGGTGCATGATCTCGGCGATCAGGGGATTTCTGTAATCGACCACTTCGCCGAAATTCTCCGGGGTCACCTGCCCGTAGAGTCCGCCGGGATTATGGATTTCCACTCGGTCGGAATACCAGTAGACGCGGACCGGCGCGTTGGTGCCCTCGTAGCTCCGGTGCATCACGGCGTTTTGCGCGAGCTGCCGGAGCGCCGTTACCGGATAGTCGGGCGACCGCACCTCGCGGGAAGCGGTTGTCACATCCGTGCGAACCGCGATGTTGAGCGCCATGATCTCATCCAGCCGACGCAAGACGTCCTCGATCCGTCCCGTCAGTGCACGCTGGCTGCGAATCGGGTCGGTGAGCTCGGTGCCGTCGACACGGAGAAACTGCACGTACGCCCCGGCGATCCATCGCTGGGGATCGAGGCCGAAAGCGAGGAGAGCGCCTCCGGTCGGCACTCCATCCACGGTCAAGCGCAAAGACCTTAGCTGCTGATCCCGGGATCGCAGGTTGTCCTCCAGGACGTCCCACGCGACCGCCCGCGGCAAATATTGCGACTCGAAGTAATCGAGATCCAGATCCCGGACGGACGCTTCTCGCATCGGGCGACGATCGAAGGGCAAGTCCCCCGAGCGTCGTCGCTCGCTCAAGCGCTGCTCTTCCTCCGGGGAAGCGAGCCGCACGGTCGGTCCAACCCTCACCCAGGCACGCCCACTGTAGCGCACCGGCGGACTCCGCGAAGGCTCGACGACGACCACCGCGACTTCGCGACCGGAGAACACGTGCTTGCGAACGATCAGGGACGGGATGGGAATGGATGCTCCCGTCGTCCTTGACGTTCGCGAGTCGATTCAACAGCCGGTCGTCGATGATCGTGTCGGCACAGCCACCGTCGTCTTCGACTCCGACGAAGATCACTCCGGGCAGGCCTTGGCCGGCCAGATCGTTGGCGAACGCGCAGACGGTCCGCCGGATCTCGCTGACGTTGGAAGCCGAACTCTTCCGCTCGACTCGGTCCGATTCGCGATCGGCGAGCAACGAAACCAGCTGGCGTTCGTCAAGTGGTTTCATTCGTACGTCGCCACCGCTCTTCGTCACGTTCAAGGCGCTCCCGTCGGGGGAGAAGATCGCGAATTCCGACGGCTGTTCGAGGCTTCCGAGAAACAGCGGGACCAACGAGCGTCGCGCCGAGCGTCACCATGGCCGGAACTCCACGTCCATCGCGTCCTGGACGGGCCGGTAGCCCAAGGATCGGTAAATGCGATTGGCTGCCGCGTTCGCGAGGTCCGCGTAGAGGACCGCGCTTCGGCAACCGGATTCGAGGACTTGCAGACTCGCCTGCGCCACCAGCGCCGTGCCGTATCCTCGCCGCCGCCGCGCCTCGGGCGTGAAGACGTAACCGACCCGAACCGTGTTGCGGGTTCGGGCGGAGAACCCGGTCATCGCCACGGGCGCGCCGTCCTCCCACAACGCGAGCTCGCCGCGCTCGACGAGATTCCGAGCCAAGGGTCCGGCCGACCGGCCCGGCATCCCCGTCGCCGCGAGAAACGACCGCATCCACGGCGTGATCAGGGACAAGTCCTCCGGCCGGGCCGGGCGCATGGCCCCGGGCGGCGGCGCGGGCGGCGGACGCACCCGACGCACGGCGTAGATGCGCTGCCGCATCCCCGGCACGGAGCTCACGCGCCGAACCCGACGCCAAGATTCGGCGACGGCCTGGGCCGCGTCGACCGGACCCAGCACGGCGGGGAGCGCGTCGTAGGCGGACGCCAGATCGGCGACGAGCGCGGACGCGGCCTCCCGAGGCAGACGCGTGACGACGAGCTTGTGGGGAGGCGTGCGAAGCGCGCACCCGACCACTCGCCCCGCGCGCTCGACGGTCGCCAAGTACGGGGCGTCCTCTCGATCCCCGGCAACGCGCGCCCGGTCGGCTGCGAGACCCAGGATCAGGCTGTGCTCCTCTTCCCGTCGCATCAGCCACGGCTCGGCCCGGTCGAGAAACGCGCGCGGGCCGGAATGCCGGAGGACCGCGAAGGCGCTCATCGGGCGCCGCGACCCGCGGGCGCCGAGCGGGCGTCGCCCCCGGTCGAGCTCCCCTCGCTCGCCTCGATCCCTCGAGACGCGCTCCCTGTTCGGCGGCGCGCCGCCAGCTCGAAGACCCCGTTGAGCTTCGATCGGCAAGCCAGCGCGTAGCCGTGATCGACGAGGCGCCGCTCGAGGTCGGACTCGGTCCGGGACGAGGCCCGCCGCCGTCGGTCCGATTCCATTTCCACCACGAGGCATCGCGGCCACCGTTCGCGGGGCGTCTCCTCCAGGTACGGGAGGATCACGTCGGCTTCGCGTCCCTCGACGTCGACTTTCAGGCAGTCGATGCGGTCCAGGCCCGCCTCGCGCGCGACGTCGGCCAGCGTGACCACCGAGACGGCCACCGCCTCCTCGTCGGCCGCCCGCGAACCGGGTTCGGAGCGGTCGTCCAGCCGACCCTCGCCCGAGTTGCCTGCGGGCACGATCAACGCGGCGGCCGCGCGCCGGGCGCCGACGGCGGCCTCGACGACGCGCATCCGGTCCTCGGCGCCGTTGACGCGGACGTTGTAGCGAAGCCGCAGGGCCAGATCCGGATTCGGCTCGACGGCCACGACTCTGCCCCGGGGACCCATCCGCGACAGGGCCCAGAACGAGTACGCTCCCGCGTTGGCGCCCACGTCGACGAACGCGGCGTCGGGTTCGAGCCAGCGTTCGAGCGCGGCCCGCTCGATGCGGTCCCAGGCGTCGGGCACGAAGAGGATCCGGCTCTCGGAGACGGATCCACGGGACAGCAGACGAAGGCGAAGACCCCAGATCCGCGTGTCGACGGGGCCGGCCAGCTTCCGCCGCGCGAGTCTTCGGGCGACCAGGGCCAGGCGACCGCCGAGGCCGCGCACAGGCAGCGTCCTGGCGGCCGCCAACAGGAACCGCGCCGCGCCGCGAGGGCGACGAGTCCCCCAGGGACCCTCGAAACGACGGCGGTCCGGTCGTCCGTCGGGCGATCCGGTTCCCGGCTGCGGGCGGGTTCCGCGAAGGGGTTCACTTTGCGACATGGGCGTCGTTATGGTTGCGTTGCGGCGACCACGCTCCGTCGGGCCGCCCCCGGTCCCGGTCGCTCCAAGGATAGCTCCCGCTTCCCATGAACGTCGCCCGCCCCCTCGCTTCGGGAGCCATCCTCCGCTTCTGGACGCCTCTGGCCGCCACGTGGGTCATGATGTCGCTCGAGGGGCCCGTGCTCGCGGCCACGATCGCCCGCCTGCCGGACCCGAAGGCGAACCTGGCGGCCTACGGGATCGCGTTCTCGATCGCGATCCTGGTCGAGGCGCCGGTGATGATGATCATGAGCGCGGCCACGGCGCTCGTGCGCGACCGCGCCAGCTACAAGCGACTGCGGACGTTCTCGCACGGCCTCAACGCGGCGTCGACCCTCATGCTCGGCGCGTTCCTGATCCCGGCGGTCTTCGACGCGCTGGTGGCCGGGCTGCTTTCCCTGCCGGACGACGTGGCCGACCTCGCCTACGGCGCGCTCTGGATCTTCCTCCCCTGGCCCACGGCGATCGGCTATCGGCGCTTCGTTCACGGCGTGATGATCCGCGAGGGCGAAACGCGTCGGGTGGCGGTCGGGACCGTCTGCCGCTTGGCGGCGATGACGGGCACGGCCGCCGGACTGTTCTCATGGTCCGATCTGCCCGGCGCATGGGTCGGCCCGGCCAGCTTGTCGGCGGGCGTCTGCTTCGAGGCCGTTGCGGCCCGGTGGATGGGAAGGTCGGCGATTCGCCGCGCCCTCGCCCGCGCCGAGCCTTCGCTGGACGACGGCGGCGCGTTGAGCCTGGGAGGAATCGCGCGCTTCTACACGCCGCTGGCGATGACGTCGCTTCTCGGACTGGCCACGCACCCGATGCTCACGTTCTTCATGGGCCGGGCCGCGGCTCCTCTCGAGTCGCTGGCCGTCTTCCCCGTCGTGCACGCGCTCTCGTTCCTGTTTCGCTCCGTGGGGATCAGCTATCAGGAGGCGGCGATCGCGTTGCTGGGCGACGATCCCGCGAATCGGAGACCGGTGGCTCGCTTCGCGGCGTTTCTGGCGGCGGCCTGCAGCGCCGGACTCGCGCTGTTCGCCTTCACGCCCCTGTTCGGCGTCTGGTTCGAGACCATCTCCGGCCTCACGGCGGAGCTCGCGAGCTACGCGCGCGTCCCCGCGATCATGCTCGTCCCGCTGCCGGCCCTGTCGGTCTGGATGTCGTACCAGCGCGCCGTCAAGGTCCTCGCTCGGGAAACCAAGGCCATCACCGTCGCGACCGCGTTGGAGGTCTCGACCATCGCGCTGCTCTTCGCCGCCCTGGGCTGGGGCCTCGGCATGGTCGGCGTCACGGCGGCCGTCGTCGCGTTCCTGGGCGGGCGCCTGGTCTCGAACCTGTACCTGCACCGGTAGCGATCATTGAATGCGAATGGCGGAAGCGGCCCGCGGCTTCGACGCGATGGTCGCCCTTCGCGACGCGAGCGCGGTCGCGGTGCCGCCGGGGCGCGCATAGACCCGAAGCCACCATCCATCCGTTGCAGCTTGTGGCCCCCGCCGTTAACGTCCGCAGACGACGCGAACGCCCTCGTGCGACGCTCGTGGCGCGGTCCCTGGGGCTCCGAGCGGATGACGCCACAGGGCTACGTTTGGGCGGAGAACCCCATTGCGAGGTCGGGCGCACCGCATCTGATTGAAGCGGGGACACCTCGACCGGACTCGCCGGTTTTGCGCATGGAGGTTGCGTATGGCACGGGAAGTGGAGAGCACCGCCGCGCTTGAAGGATCGGGTGGGGGCGCAGCTCGGGACTTGGACCCCAACCGAAGCGCTGGACGTGAAGCGAACGTGGGGACGCAGGGCATTGGCGGAACGGTTCAAGGCGGATCCGAACCGCCGACGAGTCGGCTCCAAGACGCCATCGCCGGGACGATCCACGCGAGCGCCCCGCCCGCCGCACCGTATTTTATCGCCGGCTTGCATCGCGAGAGCGCTCTGGAGGATCGCAACGCCGCTTGGGAAGGCCACGCGCTCGTACCCGATTGGGTCGACCCCCGAGACGTTGGCCTCGACGCATTCTTCACTCGCCCTGATGTCGCTCGAGACTGCTACGCTTCTCTGCTGGCTTGGATGCAGGCGACGGAGCGGACCCGGCGACGTACCAGTTCGTGGAACCCAGCGCGGGCGCGGGCGCCTTCTACGATGCCCTCCCCCCGGAGCGCCGTATCGGCGTCGACCTGATTCCCTATCGGCCCTCCTACCAGGTCGCCGACTTCCTTTCCTGGAACACCCCGCAAGACGATCTCCATCGCGCCGTCGTCGGCAATCCACCTTTTGGACACCGTAGCTGGCTCGCGCTCGCGTTCGTCAACCGCGCCGCCACGTTCGCCGACTACGTCGGCATGATCCTCCCGATGTCGTTCCAAAGCGACGGGAAGGGCAGCCCGAAACACCGTGTTCGGGGGTTGCGGTTGCTCCATACCGAATACCTCCCGGAAGACGCCTTCACCGACGTCAATGGACAATCCGTCAAGATCAACGCGCTGTGGCAAGTCTGGCATCGGGGCGTAAACAACTCACGGCATTCGACGAGCGACAGCAAGTGGATCGACGTCTTCACCGTCGATGCCCGAAGCCACCGCCTCTGCGGACACAAGCGACTGCAGGAGGCCGACTTCTTCCTCGAGCGCACCTTCTACGGCTCCTCGCCTCCCCCGCTCGTCGAACGGTTCGGCGACGTCAAGCACTGTGGCTACGGATTGGTCATCAAGCGCGACCGCGACCGTGTGCTCGCCGCGCTCCAGAGCGCGGACTGGGAAAGACACAGCAACTTGGCCGCTCACAACTGCCGCCACATCAGCATGGTTCACATCACTGCCGTTCTCGCCGACGCCGGTCTGGTGGAATGACATGACCGAACAAATCGCGCACTCCATTCTGCTGGAGGTGCTAGAGGGGTACTCTACCGAGGACCGATGGACCGATGCGCCGTTCGAGCGCATTCGCCGGGTCCAAACCGCCATGCGAGGGCAAATTGGCCAGCATCTCGTTGCCCGGCTTTGCGACGCGCTCGATCTGGAATCGGAGACCGGAAAGGTGCAGAGCCCATGGGACATCATGATCGAGGGTCGAACCTTCGAGGTGAAGACGGCCACCGAAGGATCGAATTTGACCTTTCAGTTCAACCACATCCGCTATCACCGACCTTACGAGTTTCTGCTATGTGTCGGAATTACGCCAAAGGACATCCTTTTCGACGCGTGGAACAAAGCGGATGTGGTGACGGGAAAGGCTGGGCATCTCGTCACCATGGAGAAGGGTGCCAACGCCTCGTACAAGCTCACCAAGGCCACCCGCTCCATGCTGCCGATCAACCAGTTCAAAGATCACGTCGTTGCACTAGCAAGCAAGCGATGACGTAACGGACGATCCAGGACGACCAAGTGGCGTGCAGCGCCCTACAGGTCGTTGATCTTTCCATGTTCGTCGGCGTACCAGCGTCAGCTTGATCATCATTGGTCACTCCAGTCGGAGTGGGGACTCGTAAGGACCTCCGTACCCATTGCCAAGTCAAATAGTCCCAAGCTATTTGAGGGCACGTGGTCTTCATTCGGATGAGAAAGACCGGAAACAGGATTTTGACGAGATTCGCGGCCGTTCGCAAATAAGGCGGGGTCAAGGCTCGCTAGAAATACCTGTTATACACGCCTCTCGAGCGGTCGTAGGCACAAACCAGTGTCGAAATTCCTCTTCTTCGACATACTTCCAATAGTAGTCCTTCATCTCGACATCATCTTGCCTTAACTTCAAGAGCGCCTCTCTTGCGTCTTGATCGTGTTCGTGCCAGCGTCCGCCGTCAACCAACGAGGGCTGAAACCACTCGGCGTCAATAGGTCCATCTACACCGCAAACGAATCGGTAGAGCATTCTTTGGTTGTCTCGCGGCCAGCAAAAAAAACCTAGGGAGGTTCGAGTGCTTCCTCCTTCATAGAAACGCTCCTCGGGGCCGCTGTAAATCTCCGCTTCAGAACGGAAGTGAGGAAACCAAATAACTTCAACTTCCGTACCGTCGGCAAAGCGGCCACTTACGTTCATCGCGTCACAATCCCAATACCGATCCCGAATGTCCCATTTGCTTCCATAGCGTTCGTAGTAGTCGCCCTGAGCGACAACTGCATCCGGCGGGCTGACCAACTGAAGGCACACTCCGATCGCCAAACACGCCCACCCGAATCGTCGCCTCATCGTCACCCTCCCAACAGGTTGAATTGCCGCGTGAACTTCACGATGAGCGACCGGGCGAGCGTGCCGCGCTCCAGCAACCGCGCCCCGTTCGGGTTCAAGGCGTCCGGATAGTCGAACCCCTGCAGGTCGTTGTACACGATGAACAACCCCGTGCCGGCCGTGTTCAGCCAACCGAAGCGCAGATTCGCCGACCAGCTGTCGACTTGGTTGCTGTACTGGACGAGCGACTGCAGATAGACGCGCGGCGTGAAGAAGTACCCGAAGTTCATCCCCAAGAGCACCGTCTGGAACTGGCCCTCGGGCAGATCGACGTCGAAGTACGTGACGCGGGCCGAGGTCGAGAACGACGCGTTCGGCCGAAACGTCGCCGATCCCGTGCCGCCCCAGCGGCTCCCGCTCAGGAAGCTGCCGAAGTTGATCCTCGAGTCGGCGCTCAGCCGGGCCGCCTGGTTGCTGCGAAAGACGAGCTGCGACTCCCAGCCGCCGTAGGAGCCGACCGGGACGGTCACGTCCGTGCCGGCGATTTCGAACGGCTCCCAGATGCCCTCGACGACGTAGTTCGCGCCCGTGTGGATCTGCGCGCCGGACGGCCACTCCCAGTGCGAGTCGACGTGGAGTCGGGCGGATTCCTCGAACCCGCGCGCGACGTCGGCCTTCCGGCTCCGGTAGGTGTAGTAGGAGACGTGGGGCCGCACCTCGCGCAGCCAGGTCGGCCGGATCGTGTACATCGCGAAGTACTGGTAGTAGCGGTAGCCCCGGCGGGGCAGGAACCCGACTTCCGGGTTGAACCCCTCGCCGATCTCGCGCGCCTGGACCGTGGCCGACCAGCTTCGGCTGCTCCAGTTGCCCGAGACGTCCCAGGCGCTCTCGTCCGCCGTCCCTTCGTCCGAGCCCCGGGTCCGGGCCAGAAAGCCGCTCAGCGTGACCTGCTCGCCCAGCCCCGCGGCCGCGTCCACCGCGAAGGTGCGGTTGAACTCGCCGTCCGGTCCGCTCTTGTCCACGACCAGCCCCCCCACCCGCGAGCGGTTGGGCAGCTCCCTGGCGATCCGCGCCACCGAATAGGCCTGCGCGTCCTGGATCTCCGGCGCGTCGTCGGTCCGGATGTGCAGCAGGCCGACGTTGAGGCCCGCCGCCCGGCCCGAGAGCCGGGCGCCGCCCCGAATGGGGACCTGCTGGCCGGACGCGATCCCGATGCGGCGACTGAAGAACAGGTCCGCTCCGCCGCCGCCCACGCTGAAGAACCCCGCGTTCTCGAGGAAGAAGGGCCGCTTCTCGGGGAAGTTGAGCGAGAACCTGGTCAGGTTGAGCTGCTGGTCGTCGACCTCGACCTGGGCGAAGTCGGTGTTGTAGGTGACGTCCAGGGTGAGTCCCTGGGTGACCTGGAGCTTGACCTCGCCTCCGAAGTCGCCGTCGCCCGAGAACGCCGTCTGGGTCGCGTAGTCGCGCCCCGTCGACCCGAGCGCGTAGGGCGTCGTCGTGGCCGACCGCCGGAACGGCGGCACGAGCCCCTCGACGTCGCCCGCGTAGTTGAGTCGGTAGAGGTTGAACTCCCGGGGGACGGCCATCCAGAGCGACTCCTCGTTCAGTCGCCGGATGCGGCGCGAGACGTTGAAGCCCCAGGCGTCGGCGTCGTTCCCGTAGCGGAGCGTGCTGAAGGGGATTCGGAACTCGGCGTACCACCCCTCGCCGTCCGTCGCGGTCGCCACGCTCCAGCTGCCGTCCCAGTTCTTGTTGAAGCCGCCGCCCGAGCCCGACTGGAATCGCTGGCGCGAGTTGAAGCCGCCGCCCTGGAAGCGCCCCCCGCCCCGCCCCTCGTTGGCGACCTGGCCGTCGTACTCGATGCCCGTCGGCGTCGTCCCGAAGACGAAGCCGTTCTGGTCGTCGTTGTAGGTGTCCAGGACGAAGACGACGGCGTCGCTCTGGCTCACCTCGTAGTCCCGAATGCGCTCGCCGTAGGTGATGGCGTCGGCCTGTCGGTCGAACGCCCACACGCCCACGTAGAGGGCGTCGTCGTCGAAGAGCAGTCGCACCTCCGTGCGCTCGCTCGCGGGCTCTCCGTCGTAGGGCGCGCGCTGGACGAAGTCGGTGAGCGCGGGCGCTTGGCTCCACGCCGCTTCGTCCAGGCGACCGTCGATCGCGGGCGCTTCCGCGACGCGGGTGGCGACCGCCGTCTCGGCGCCGCCGCCCGGCGCGTCGACTTCGGCCGTCGCCGCGCCGTCGCACTGCCCGAAGGCGGACGCCGGGGCGCCCGTCGCCGCCCAGGCGACGGCGGCGCAAGCCAAGCTCCAACGGATCCTCACGATTCCAACGCCCCTTGTCTTCGCGGTCTATTCGACTTCGACCAAATGGTATCGTTTCTTGCCCACGCGCACGACCAGGAAGCGGTCGCCGATCAGGCTGTCGCGAGTCACGCGCGCGTCCGAATCGCCGACCCTTCGTCCGCAGAGGTACACGCCTCCGCCCTGGATCAGACGGCGGGCCTCGCCCTTCGACCGCGCGACGCCGCAGACCGCCATGAGCGCCGCGAGCGGCGCGCCGGCGCCCGCCAGCGCCTCGCGGCTCGTCGACGCAGACGGCACGTCGGCGAAGACGTCGGCGATCTCCTCGGCGTCCAGTCCCGCCAGGTCGCCGTCGCCGAACAGCGCCCTCGAGGCGCGCTGGGCGCGCGCGAGCCCGTCGGCGCCGTGGACCCGCCGGGTCACGTCCGCCGCGAGGCGGAGCTGCGCTTCGCGCAAGTGCGGGCGCTCGGCGAAGGCGCGCCCCACGGCGTCGATCTCCGCTTGGTCCAGCAGCGTGAACAGCTTCAGGCACCGCATCGCGTCGCGATCGTCCGTGTTCAGCCAGAACTGGTAGAAGCGGTAGGGAGAGGTGCGCTCGGGATCCAGCCACACCGTCCCGGCCTCGGTCTTTCCGAACTTGGCGCCCCTGGACGTCGTCAGCAGCGGGAAGACGATGCCGTGGCAGCGCGCGCCGCCCATGCGGCGCACGAGATCGACGCCCGCGGTGACGTTGCCCCACTGGTCCGAGCCGCCCATCTGGAGCGTGCAGCCGTAGCGCCGGTTGAGCTCGAGGAAGTCGTAGCTCTGGAGCAGCTGATAGCTGAACTCGGTGAACGAGAGGCCGGTCTCCTCGTCGCCCAGCCGGCGGCGCACCGACTCCTTGGCGAGCATCGCGGCGACGGAGAAGTGCTTGCCGACGTCGCGCAGGAAGTCGACCAGCGCCAGACCGTCCAGCCAGTCGAGGTTGTCGACGATGCGCGCCGGGTTCGAGCGGGCGTCGAAGTCCAGGAACGAGGCCAGCTGCCGCCCGATCGCGGCGGCGTTCTCCCGCGCCCGCTCCCGGTCGAGCAGCGCGCGCTCCTTCCGCTTGCCGGACGGATCGCCGATCAGTCCGGTCCCGCCGCCGACGAGCGCGATGGGCGCGTGTCCGGCCCGCTGCAGGTGCACCAGTCCCATGATCGGAACCAGGGAGCCCACGTGCAGCGACGAAGCCGTGGGATCGAAGCCGACGTAGCCGGTCACGGGTCCGGCGGCCAGCGCGGCGGCCGCGCCCGGCGTCGCGTCGGCGTAGAGACCGCGCCGGCGAAGCTCCTCGATCACGGGCCTGCGCCCCGAACGGCCAGGCGGGCGGGGCCGCCGCCGGCCGCGGTCGCCGACTCGAGGCCGTGGGCGCTCGCGCGCCGGACGACCTTGCCCGACCAGGTGCGACCGATCGCGTCGGTGACGACGATCCGCGAGGGACAGCGGCCGCGCGCCAGACGCGCGCGACAGTGGCGGTCCACGGCGTCCGGAGTCACGCCCGGGTCGACGGATTCGACCACGGCGGCCACGACCTCGCCCCAGTCCGGGTCCGGGACGCCGAACACGACGGCGTCCTCGACGCCGGGGTGCGACCGGATCACCCGCTCGACCTCCCGCGCGCTCACGTTGAGTCCGCCGCTGACCACGACGTCGTCGACGCGACCCTCGACCCGGACCCGGCCCTCGTCGTCCACCCGGCCGACGTCCCGGGTCGAGAACCAGCCTTCGGCGTCGGTGGGCAGCGGTCGCGCGGGCGGCGGGCCCGCGTCGCTTCGGCCGTCCGACTCGACGATCGCCGAGGCCAGGACGGGGCCCTTCGCCTGCAGGACTCCGTCCGCGCCGCGCCGGACCCGCACGCCCGCGAGCGCCCGGCCGACGGCGCCCGGCCGCAGCAGCAGCTCGGCCGGCGGGGCCGTCGCGATCTGCGAGGCGGTCTCGGTCATGCCCCACGTCGCGGCGACGGGAACGCCGGCGTCCCGGGCGCGCTCGAGCAGCGCGCCGTCGGCGGCGTCGCCCCCGACCAGGACGCAGCGCAGCGCGGTCGGCGACCGCCCCCGCCGCAGGCCTTGCGCGAAGGTCCGGCACTCGAGGATTCGCTTGAGCATCACGGGGACGACCGAGAGGTGCGTGACGGCGCCCGCGAGCAGGTCGCGGGCCACGGCGTCGGCGTCGAACCGCGGCCAGATCCGGACCGACGAGCCGTTCCTGATCGCCCGGAACGCCAGCGCCAGTCCGCCGACGTGGGCCAGCGACAGAGCCAGACCCCAGCGGTCGTCCCTCGCGAGCGCCAATCGCTCGGACACGGCGTCGGCCGACGCGACCAGGGCGGCGCGTCCCAGCCCCACGGCCTTGGGCCGGCCGGTGGACCCGGACGTCGTCAGGAAGGCGACGACGTCGGCGGGGACCTCCGCCGCGGAGCGCGCCCTGGCCGGACCGGTCGCTGCGGCGGCGCGCAGGCCGTCGTCGTCGAGGCGCCACGCGGGCCCGAGCAGCGCCTCGGCCTGGGCGAGCTCGCGGTCGGAAAGCCGTTCGTCGAGCGGCGCGGGCACGGCGCCCGCGCTCCAGAGCCCGAACAGGCGCACGACCGCCTCGACGCCGGGCCCGAGCCGGAGCGTCGCGATTTGGCGGGGCGCGACGCCGGCGGCGCGAAATCGCGCGGCCGCCGCCCGGACGGCCGCGTGCAGCTCGCCGTAGGTCAGAGCGCCGCGGTCGCCCACGAGAGCCGGGGCGTCGGGCGCTCGCCGCGCCCACCGGCGCAGGTCGGCGCCGGGACTCGGCGCCGACGGGGCCTCCGTCACCGGGACCCCGCGATCAGGCCGACCGCCAGGCCCGCGCCCCACAGCGCCGCTCCGCGCGCCGTCCATCCGAGCGCCGGGTTCAGACGCCGACGGTTCTCGTGGTCGAAGACCCGGCCCAGCGCGGGCGCGCAGGGAATCAGGCCCAGCAGCGCCAGCGAGCTCCACCAGGACCACGACAGGAAGAGCGCGCCCGTCGGGGGCACGACGGCCGCGACCGCCAGGCAGGCGACGTACTGGCGAACGGTGAACCGGTCGCCGAGGCGCACGGCCAGCGTGCGCTTCCCCGCCGCGGCGTCGGTGAGCCGGTCGCGCAGGTTGTTGACGACCAGGATCGCGGTGCTGAACGCCCCCATGCCGACGCCGATCCAGAGCGCGCCCGGGGACGCGACGCCCGCCTGGACGTAGTAGGTCCCGACGGCGGCGACGAGCCCGAAGAAGACGAAGACGAAGACGTCGCCCAGCCCGTGGTACGAGAGCGGATACGGGCCGGCCGAGTAGCCGACGGCGAGCGCGATGGAGAGAAGGCCGAAGAGGGCGACGGGCCAGCCGGCCACGGCCACCAGGTAGGCGCCCGGGACCGCCGCCAGCGCGAGCGTCGCGACCATGCCCCGCCAGACGGCGGCGGGACTGAGGAGACCGGCCTGCGTCACGCGGACGGGCCCGACGCGGTCCGCCGTGTCGCCGCCCTTGACGAAGTCGTAGTGGTCGTTCGCGAGGTTGGTCCCGATCTGGACGAGCATCCCGCCGACGAGCGCGGCCAGGGCCGGTCCCCGGGCGAACGCGCCGTCGGCCGCGGCCAGGCCGCTGGCCGCCACGACCGGCGCCGCCGTCGCGGCGAGCGTGCGCGGGCGGGCGGCGAGCGCCCACGCCCGGGCCCGGCTCACCACGGCAGCCACGGGTACTTCCCGAACTCGGGCTTGCGCTTCTCCAGGTAGGCGTTTCGGCCCTCCTGGCCCTGCTCGGTCATGTAGAAGAGCAGCGTGGCGTTGCCGGCCAGCTCCTGCAGGCCGGCCTGTCCGTCGACGTCGGCGTTGAAGGCGGACTTGAGCACGCGAATCGCGAGCGGGCTGTGCGCCATGATCTCGCTGGCCCAGCGAAAGCCCTCGTCCTCGAGATCCTCGACCGGCACGACCCGGTTGACGAGTCCCATGGCCTCGGCCTCGCGGGCGTCGTACTGGCGGCAGAGGTACCAGATCTCCCTGGCCTTCTTCTGGCCCACGATGCGCGCGAGGTACGAGGATCCGAACCCTCCGTCGAAGCTGCCGACCTTGGGGCCGGTCTGTCCGAACACGGCGTTGTCGGCCGCGATCGTCAGGTCGCACACGACGTGCAGGACGTGTCCGCCGCCGATGGCGTAGCCGGCCACCAGCGCGATCACGGGCTTGGGCATCGTGCGGATCAGCCGCTGCAGGACCAGCACGTTCAGCCGGGGCACGCCGTCGCCGCCGACGTAGCCGGCGTCGCCTCGAACCCGCTGGTCGCCGCCCGAGCAGAACGCGTGCTTGCCGTCCTCGGCCGGTCCCTCGCCCGTCAGCAGGACGACGCCGACGGAGGGGTCCTCGTTGGCGTCGCCGAAGGCGTCGAGCAGCTCGAAGAGCGTCTCGGGCCGAAACGCGTTGCGCACCTCGGGTCGGTCGATGGCGATGCGGGCGACGCCCTCGCGCTTGCGGTACGTGATGTCCTCGTAGGACTTGACGGTCTCCCACGCCGATGCGGTCATGTCGTCTCTCGGTTGAGGACGCGGTGCGCGCGGCGGGCCACCCGCTCGCGCACGCGTTCGTGGCTTTTCCGGTTCCGCTCCCGGTCCGTCCGCACGCGGACGACCTGGGTCCCGGCGCGAGCGGCGGAGCGGGCCACGGCCCGCTCGAGCTCGTCCGGCGTCGCCGCGTCCCGGAAGGGCAGTCCGTAGAGCCGGGCCGCGACCTCGAAGTCGAGTCCGTGGGGAGTGGCGAAGCACGGCGTGAAGACCGGCTCGAACTCCCGGACGGGGAGCATGTGGAAGATGCCGCCACCGTCGTTGTCGACCAACACGAGGACGGCGTTCAGGTCGGCGTCCCGGGCCGCCAGCAAGCCGTTCATGTCGTGGTAGAACGCCAGGTCGCCCAACAGCGCGACGACCGCGCCGCGCGCGGCCGCCGCGCAGCCCAGCGCCGACGACACCACGCCGTCGATCCCGCTCGCGCCCCGGTTGCCCAGGACGTGCACGTCGCGCGCGGCCGGCCGGCCGTAGGCGTCCACGTCGCGCACGGGCATCGACGAGGACGCGTAGAGGACGGACCCCGGCGGCGTCGCTCGAAGGGCCGCGGCCGCGAACGCGCCCTCGTTGTCGGCGTCGTCCGCGTCGACGGCGACCGCCTCCCACGCGGCGTCCTCGAGCGCGAGCCAGCGGCGCGCCCAGCTGCGCCGCGCGTCCGCCAGCGTCGGCTCGGACTCCGTCCGGGCCAGCGCCGAGAACGCGTCCGCGGCGGAGGCGGCGAGGCGCACGCTCGCCAGCCTCTGGTGGTCCTTGGGGTGGGCGCCGTCGTCGACGACGATCTGCTCGACGTCGGCCCAGCGGACCAGGGCCCGCTCGAGGGCCGCCGACGTCGGCGTGCGCCCGGAGCGCAGAATCAGGTCCGGCCGCAGGCGCTCGACCGCGTCCGGCGCCTGCAGGCAATGGTCGTAGGCGCCCAGCACGGGGGCGCGGTCGGGCCCCTCGTCCAGTTCGGCCGGGAAGCGCGCCCCGGACAGCGGGTCCGCCATCGCGGGCAGCGACCAGCGGCGGGCCAGGCGGACGACGGCGGGACCGGTCCGAAAGGGGTCGGCGGCGGGACCGGCGACGAGCAGCGGTCGGCGAGCCCGCGCGAGCGCGCGGCCGAGCACGGCCCGCGCCTCCTTGGCTCCCCCGGTCGGCCGGAGCGCGCGCGGCGCGGGCGCGGGCGTTCGCCCGGCGGCGGCCGCGCGGCGCGCGGCGGCGATTTCGGCGCCGAAGTCCTCGGCCGAATCGGGCTCGAGCGGCTTGTCGAAGGACGCGTTCAGGTGGACCGGCCCGCCGGCCGGCCCGAAGGCGCGGCGCGCCGTCCGCGAGACGATCCCGGCGAGCGAGTCGGGCCCGGCGTCCGCGAGGCCGCGCTCGTCGGGAACGGGAAGGTCCACGCGGGCGCGCGCGAAGTCGCGAAAGACGCCCGTCTGACGGATGGTCTGGTTGGCGTCGGCGCCCCTGAGCGCGGGCGGGCGGTCGGCCGTGACCAGGATCATCGGCACGTCGGACATGTCGGCCTCGACGACGGCGGGCAGCAGGTTGGCCACGGCCGTCCCCGAAGTGGTGGTCACGGCGCACGGCCGTCCCAGGCGACGGCCGTAGCCGAGCGCGAAGAAGGCGGCCGAGCGCTCGTCCAAGTGCACGCGCACGCGAAGCGCGGGGAACGTGTGGCAGGCCAGCACCAGCGGCGTCGACCGGGAGCCGGGAGCGACCTGGACCTCCTCGAGGCCCAGGTCGACGAGGGCGCCGAGGAGCGATCGGGCCCAGGCGAGGTTGAGCTCGCCGGGGGTCACGCCCGGGCGCCGCCCGACCCGGCGGCCGCCGCGGGCGCGGCCGCCGCGCGGGCCATGGCCCGCAGCACCGGACGAAACTTGAGCTCCGTCTCCTCCCATTCCAGATCCGCGTCGGAGCCCGGCACGATCCCGGCTCCGGCGTAGAGACGCCAGAGCGCGCCCGCGCGCACGGCCGAGCGCAGCGCCGGCACGAAGATCCCCTTGCCGTCCGCGGCGAGCCAGCCCACGGGTCCGGCGTACCACCCGCGGTCGAAGACCTCGCCTTCGGTCAGGATCGACAGGGCCACGTTGCGCGGAATGCCGCACACGGCCGGCGTGGGGTGCAGCGACGCCACGACGTCGAGCAGGGAGACGCCGGCGGGCGCGACCGCCTCGATCTTCGTCTCGAGGTGCTGAATCCGCGTGAGCGCCAGGACGTGCGGCTCGACGTCCCTCCGCACGGAGCATCCCAGCGCCGTCAGGCGCTCGACCATGTCCCGGACCACGAAGTCGTGTTCGGCGCGGTCCTTCTCGCTGTGGAACAGCCGCTTGGCGAGTCGGGCCGTCTCGATCGAGTCGGCGCCCACGCCGACGCTGCCGGCGACGGCCGTGGCCCGCACCTTCCCGCCCCGCAGGGCGGCGATCGTCTCCGGCGCCGCCCCGACGATCGCGTCGCCGACGGTCGGCTCGAACAGGAACACGTGGCTTCCGTGGTTCTCCTCCCAGAGCGCGACGACCAGCTCGACGGGTCCCACGCCCCGGGGCGCCGCGACCTCGAGGGTTCGAGCCAGGACGACCTTTTCGGCCTCTCCCGCCCGGATGCGCGAGAGCGCCCCTTCGACCATGCGGTTCCAGCTCGCCCGCTCCATGGTCGCACCCGACCGAGGCGAGAACGCGGTCCGACGGGAAGCGAGCGCGACGCGCGCGGGGCCGCCCTTCGCGGCTTCGCCGGCCAGCGCCCGCGCCCACGCCGCGCACAGCCGCTCCGCCGCCGCCTCGCTCCGGGCTCGCGCGACCAGCGTGCAGAAGCCGTCGCCCGGACGGCGCTCCAGCTCCACTTCGGGGAACTGGAGGCGGGCGGCGGGAAACGAGGCCCACGCCTCGTCGTCGCTCGCGCGCGGCGCGAAGGAGAACCCTCCGTAGAGCCGCGCGCCGTCGCCGGGGGTCCCGAGCGCGCCCGCGATCTCGGCCGCCCGCTCCTCGATCGACCGGAACCGGGCGTCGCCGGACGCCCCGGCCTCTTCGACCACGCCCGCATGGGCGAGCCAGCGGCGCCCGATCGCCCAGAAGCCCCTCGCTTGGCCGGACGCCGCGCGCAGGAACGAAGCGGGCGACGCCGGCGGCAGCGTCCGGCGCGCCTGACGAAGCTCGGAACGATGCAAGGCGACGGCCGGCGGTCGGGCTCAGGCCGAGCAGGGCGGTCCCGGCGGAACCCCTCGCGTCGCGTTCCCCGCCCAGCTCCTCAGGGCGCGTCCCCTCCGTCGGCCCCGTCCTCGGCGTCCGAGACCGGACCGATCACGCGGTCGACTCCGCAGGCCCGCAGCAGATTGCGGGCGTCGCCCTTGCCGACGTCGGAGGGCGCGATGGCCGACTCGCCTTCGGCGGGACCGCCTCCGCCGAACCCTCCGAGCGACGACGTGTCCTCGTCGGAGACCCGGGACGCGACGACCCGCAGCGTGGTCTCGCCCGTGCGGGGATCGTCGTACACGGTGGCGGTGAGCACCTCGTGGTGCGATTCGCCGACGAAGATCTGCGTGCCCAGGCCGGAGGTCTGCTTGCGCCCCCTCACGAAGCCGGAGTCGCGGTTCCCGTCCTCGATCGTGTAGCCCATGATGTTCAGTTCGGCGACCGCGCAGTCGTAGGCGGTCTCCCGCCCCGGCGGCGCGACGCCGTGGTAGGAAAGCGGGGCGGTCGAACACCCGGAGAGCGCGAGCGCCGCCGCCGCGGCCGTCCACCGAATCCCAGCCAACCTCGACACCGCCGCCCACCTCCTCTCGCGCACGTCGCTTGCAAGTCGAGAGCGGGGCCCGCGAGCCGCCCCGGATCCGTCTTGGCGGGGCCCGCGTCCCGGCCCCCGCCACGGGTGCCAATTTACGCCGCGCGCGCCGCCGGGCAACGCCCGGGGCGCCCCGCGCGGCGCCCGGACTTGGGGCCCTCCGCCCGTGATATCTTCATGCCATGGCCAACCCCGAATCCACGTCGTTTCGGCCGCAGCGGGCGCTTCCCGATCCGGCGCGCTCGCCCGCGCGGCGCGAAGCCGGACCGCCGTACGCGACGCCGGCGGACCCGACGCCCGTGCCGGAAGCGGCCGAGCGCCACGACCTCGACCTCCCGCAGTACTACCTCAACCGCGAGCTGACCTGGCTCAACTTCAACTTCCGCGTCCTGCACGAGGCGGAGGATCCGCGCACGCCCGTGCTCGAGCGCCTGAAGTTCCTGGCCATCGTGGGGTCGAACCTGGACGAGTTCTTCATGAAGCGGATCGGCGGCCTGAAGCAGCAGGTCGAGGCGGGCATCGCGACCCGCACGGTCGACGGCCGCACGCCGGGCGAGCAGATCGAGCAGTGCACCGCGCTGGTCCGGGTCCTCGAGGAGCGCCAGCGGCGCGCAGGCGCCGAAGTGCTCGCGCTGCTCGCCGCCGAGGGCGTCCGCGTCGTCGACTGGACCGACCTCGACGACGGGGCGAGAACGCGCCTGCGGAAGCTCTACATGCGGAACATCTACCCCCTGGTCACGCCGCAGGCCACCGACCCCGCGCACCCGTTCCCCTTCGTCTCGAACCTGTCGCTCAACCTGTTGGCGACGCTGCGCTATCCGGGCGACGAGCACACGTCGCTGGCCCGGGTCAAGGTTCCGGTCGGCGCGGGCATTCCCCGCTTCGTGGACGTCGGCGAGGGCCGCGCGTGGGCGCCCTTGGAGAGCGTCATGGCGCACAACCTGGACCTGCTCTTCCCCGGCATGGAGATCCTGGCGTGCGAGTTCTTTCGCGTGACGAGAAACGCGATCTACGACGTCGACGAGGACATGGCCGACGACCTGCTCGAGCTCATCGAGGCGGGACTGCGCAAGCGCCATCTCGCGCCGATCGTTCGCCTGCAGGTCCAGGCCGGGATCGACGACCGGCGCCGGGCCATGCTCGTCGGCGAGCTGGGGCTGCACGACACCGACGTCTTCGAGACGGACGGCCTTCTGGGCTGGGCCGACGCGATGGCGCTGCACGACTTGCCCAGACCCGACCTCAAGCGCCCCGCGCACCACGCGGCCGAGCACCCGGAGCTCCTGACCGACCGTCCCATCCTGGACGTCGTGCGCGAGGAGGGGCCCATTCTGCTTCACCACCCGTACCAGGCGTTCGACACGTCCGTGCTGCGGTTCCTGCGCGAGGCGAGCAGGGACCCCAAGGTGCGCGCGATCAAGATGACGTTCTACCGGATGGCGCCCGAGAGCGGGATCGTCGACCACCTGGTCTGGGCGGCGCGGTCGGGCAAGCAGGTCGCCGTCGTGATCGAGCTGCGGGCCCGGTTCGACGAGGCCGCCAACATCCGCTGGGCCAACGCGCTGTCGGCGGACGGCATCCACGTGACCTACGGGGTTCTGGGACTCAAGACGCATTGCAAGCTGACGCTCGTCGTGCGTCAGGACGAGGACGGACTGCGCCGCTACGCCCACATCGGGACCGGCAACTACCACGTCGAGACGGCGCGCCAGTACGGGGACCACGGGCTGCTGACCTGCGACGAGGACATCGGCGCCGACCTGACCGAGCTGTTCAACTACCTGACGACCGGGTACCGCCCGAAGCGGAGGTACCGGAAGATCCTGCCGGCGCCGAAGCACCTGCGTCCGGCGATCCTCGAGCGCATCGAGCGCGAGGTCCGCGTGCACGAGAGCGGGACGCGGGGCCTGATCCAGTTCCAGATGAACGCCCTCGAGGACCCGGAGGTGACGAGGGCGCTCTACGGGGCGGCGGCGAAGGGCGTGACCGTCGACCTGCTCGTGCGCGACACCTGCCGCCTCCGACCCGGGATCCCCGGACTGTCCGAAAGCGTGCGGGTCGTGAGCGTCGTCGGCCGCTTCCTGCAGCACTCGCGCATCTACTACTTCCGCAACGGCGGCGACGAGGAGTACTACATCGGGTCGGCGGACTGCATGGGCCGCAACCTGAGCGCCCGCGTCGAGGCCCTGGCGCCCGTCGAGGACGCCGCCCTGCGCGCCGAGCTGCGCCAGGCGCTCGACATTCAGTTGGCGGACCGCCGCTCGGCGTGGGACATGGCGGCCGACGGCAGCTACACGCAGCGCGCGGCGGAGGGCAAGCGGGACACGAGCACCTTCCAGTCGATGATCGCCTGGGCCCAGGTGCGCGAGTTCGAGGGCGCTCGTCTGCGCAACCGCCGGGCCGCGGGGACGGAGCGGGCCTGGCCGCCCCGGTAGGGGCGCCGAGGATAGAGTCCCCGAACAGGCGACGCGCGCCCGAGCGAGCGGTCAGCGGTCAGACCTGGGCCAGCGCCTGGTCCAGGTCCTCGAGGATGTCGTCGATGTGCTCGATGCCGACCGACAGGCGAATCGTCTCCGGGCGCACGCCGACGCTGGCCTGCTCCTCCTCGGAGAGTTGTCTGTGGGTCGTCGACGCCGGGTGGCAGGCCAGCGACTTGGCGTCGCCGACGTTGACCAGGCGCTTGAAGAGCCGGAGCGCGTCGTGGAACCTCACGCCCGCCTCGAATCCGCCCTTGACGCCGAACGCGAGGATGCCGGAGGCCTTGCCGCCGAGATACCGCTGGGCGAGGTCGTGGTACGGGTCGCCGGGCAGGCCCGCGTAGCGGACCCAATCGACCCGCGCGTCGTCGCTCAGGCGCCGGGCCACGGCCAGGGCGTTCGCCGAGTGGCGTTCCATCCTGAGTCCCAGCGTCTCGACGCCCATCATGATCTGGAACGCGTTGAAGGGCGAGATCGCGGATCCCGTGTTCCTGAGCGCCACCGTGCGGGCGCGGCCGACGTACGCGGCCGGGCCCAGCGCCTCGGTGTAGACGACGCCGTGGTAGCTGGGCTCCGGCGAGCTGAACGCCGGGTAGCGCTCGCGCCTCTCCTCCCAGGGGAACCGGCCCGAGTCCACCAGGGCGCCCCCCAGCGACGTGCCGTGGCCGCCCATGTACTTGGTGAGCGAGTGCACGACGACGTCGACGCCGTGCTCGAACGGCTTGAGCAGCACGGGCGTGGGCACGGTGTTGTCGACGATCGTCGCGACGCCGTGGGCGTCCGCCATGGCGGCGACGGCGGCCAGGTCGACGACGTTGCCCGCGGGGTTGCCGAGGCTCTCGCAGAAGACGGCCTTCGTGCGCGCGTCGACGAGCTTGGCCAGGTCGTCCGCGCCGTCGCCGGCGGCGAAGCGCACCTCGATGCCCTGCTGCGGCAGCATGTGGGCGAAGAGCGTGTAGGTGCCGCCGTAGAGCTGGGGCACGGAGACGACGTTGTCGCCCGCGCTGGCGAGGTTGAGGATCGAGTAGTTGACCGCCGCGCTGCCCGACGCCAGGGCGAGCGCGCCGACGCCCCGCTCGAGCTCGGCGACCCGCTGCTCGAGCACCGCCTGCGTGGGGTTCATGATGCGCGTGTAGATGTTGCCCGGGACGGCCAGGTCGAACAGATCGGCGCCGTGCTGCGCGTCGTCGAACTCGTACGCGACGGTCTGGTAGACGGGCGCGGCCACGGCGCGGGTCGTGGGCTCGGACTCGTAGCCGGCGTGGATCGCGATGGTCTCGTCTCTCATCGGCGCTTCGGTTCCCTGGGGAGATGCGGTTGGCGGGCCGACCGGCCCGACGGAGCGCGACATACGGGGGACGGCCGGACGCCTTACCGCCGGCGCGCCCGCGCGCTTCGGTCGCGGCGGGGGCCAAGGACCTCGATCGCCCCCGCCCCGCGCGAAGTTCGGAGTGCAGTATAGCCGAACCGCGCGGGCGCGCTTCCCCGATCGGTCGCGGCCGATCCCGCCCTCGGCCTATCTTCCTCCGAGTGAAGAGACCGACGGACTCCGGCATGACGCGGGCGCGGCGCCTCGTTCGCGAGGCCGAACGGATCGTGGCGCTCACCGGCGCCGGCGTTTCGGCCGAGTCCGGCGTGCCCACCTTTCGGGGCGAGGGCGGACTCTGGCGGAACCATCGGCCGGAGGACCTCGCCACGGTCGATGCGCTGGCGCGAGACCCCGAGACCGTCTGGGCGTGGTATCGCTGGCGCCGCGGCCTGCTCGCGTCCTGCGAGCCCAATCCGGGACACCGGGCCCTGGCGAGGCTCTTCCTCGAGCGGGGACGCGCCGGCCTGATCACCCAGAACGTCGACGGGCTGCACCAGCGCGCGGCGCTGGACGAGGCGAAGGGCGCTTCGGCCGAGCCGGCCCTGCCCGTCGAGCTTCACGGCGCGCTCGCCCGCGACCGTTGCAGCCGCTGCGGCTCCCGCTTCGACGCCCGAGCGCCGGAGCATCCGAGTCCGGACGCGGAGCTTCCCCGCTGCCCGACCTGCAACGGCCTGCTCCGGCCCGACGTCGTGCTGTTCGGAGAGCCGCTCGACCAAACCGTGCTGACCCGGGCGCGGCGGCTGGCCCGCAGCGCGGACCTCTGCCTGGTCGTGGGCACGAGCGCCGCGGTCCACCCGGCCGCGGCCATCCCGCTGGAAACGCTCCACGCGGGGGGACGCGTCGTGGAGGTGAACGTCGAGGCGACGGAGCTTACGCCCGTCGCTTCCGCGGCGCTGCGAGGTCCCGCCGCCGAGACGCTGCCCGATTTGCTGGACTTGGGTTAGGGGCGGACGGGCGCGACGGCGATCCATCGCTTGACTTCCTGTTGGCGTCGCGCCAGCGGCGCCGCACTGGCTTTCAAATCCATCTTTGCATAGATTCAATGCACATCAAAGGTCGTTGGGAACGTCGGGTCCAGGGGGAGGGATGTCGTGTCCGCGTCGCTGATCGGTAGACGGCTCAGGGCGCTGCGCAAGGAGCGCGGCCTGTCCCAAGACGAACTCGCGACGACGCTCGGTTTCGCGAACCGGCAGACGATCTCCGCCATCGAGAGAGGTACACGCGGCGTTCGGGCCGACGAGCTGCTCCGTGCGATGGAGCGAATGGACGTGGATCTCGACTACTTCACGGATCCGTTTCGGCTCGTCGGCGAAGGGCGCTTCTCGTGGAGACAGGTCGGCGTCGACGCCGACCAACTCGCCGATTACGAGCACCGCGCCGGGCGCTGGATCGCGGCCTACCGCGTCCTGGCACACCGAGTCGGGCGTACGATCCCATTCACTCGCCAATCCTTGCGCCTTGGCCCCCACTCGCGCTACGAGGACGCCATGGCAGCCGGCGAGCGGTTCGCGGACGAGTTCGAACTCGGCGAGAATCCGGCACGAGCTCTCGCGGAAGTGATGGAGCGGGACCTGAACGTATTGGTGCTCATGGTCGATGCCCGCGACGGGGTTTCTGGGGCGGCGTGCCGCCTACCCGACCTGGACACCGTTCTGATTTCGCGTCGAGAGTCGGAAGGCCGGAGACATTTCGATCTCGCACATGAGCTCTTTCACGTCCTTACTTGGGACTCCATGCCTCCGGGACGCATCGAAGAGGCGACGCATACTGGCAGCAACCGAGTGGAAAAATTGGCCAACAACTTCGCCGCCGCGTTGCTGATGCCGACTTCCTCGTTGCAGAAGTACGGACACTGGACGGAACTGGACGAGCCAGATTTGGTCACGCGGCTGAACGCGGCGGCGGACGAACTCGGGGTAACGTCTTCGGCTCTCCGCTGGAGATTGGTCTCGCTCAACCGATTGAGTCAATCCGTGGCTCGGTCTCTGCCGGACGCGAACTTGCGACATAATGGTCATGAAGAGGTCAAAGGCGATCCGCCCTTGCTCTATTCCAGACCATTCGTCGAGATTGTCGGATCGGCCATTTATCGAGGATTCGTTTCCGTCCGGCGCGCGGCAAGACTTCTCGAATTGACAATAGACGACATGGCGGATTTGTTCGTGGCGCATGGAGTCAAAATTCGCTTGGATCTATAACCCGTAGTGACGCGGCACAGAGGCGCCGTACTCGTCGATACCAACGTCGTCATCGAGTGTCATCGGACGAATTCGTGGCGAGCGCTTGCAGGTGGCTATCCGGTCGAGACTGTCCAAGAATGCGTGATGGAGACTCAAGCCGGCGCTCATCGACGAAACGCCGAACGCAACATCGAGGAATCCGCACTTCGGGCGTCTCTGGAGGCAATCCACAAAACCGACGCGTGTTCTCGAGCTAATGTTGCGCTGCGGGCAGTCAACATTGAATTGGACTTTGGTGAGGCTGCACTTTGGGCACACGCAAGCCAACGGAAAGACGCTTGGTTGCTGTGCGGTCCAGATATGGCTAGCCTGGCATTTGGAATACAAATCGGATTTCGCGAGCGACTAGTGTCTTTGGAGGAATTGCTTGATAAAATTGGGCATCGGCCAAGGATTAGTCTCATGAAGTGGTACACGAAGAAATGGCACGATAAGACTGTCGGTCGTTTGGTACTTGAGAATTTCGGCAAACCCCTGTGATCTGTCGAAGATAGTCCTTGAATACGGATCAGCTTTTCACTTATACTCTTTCTCGTTCACGCATGACGCGACGTCGACAGATTTTCCATGTCAGCGCGATCAAGCACTGGATCGCGTGGGGAAACCTGTTCGAGTCGGCGCCGCAACGACCTCGCTTTTTCTGAATCGTGAGCTGGTCCCGGTTTTTCGGACAGGTCGTTAAAGTGTACTCCCGTACCCGAGAGGAGGCACCGAAGTGGCCAAGAGAAGACGCAGATTCACCCCCCAGTTCAAGGGCCGCGTGGCCCTCGAGGCGGTCCAGGAGCGCGACAGTCTCCAGGCGATCGCCCGCCGCCACGAGCTCCATCCCAACCAGGTGAGCCACTGGAAGCGCCAGCTGCTCGCCGCCATCCCGGACGTGTTCGTCGCCGGCGCCCAGAAGCGCGCCAAGGAGCGCGACGCCACGATCCACGACCTCCACGCGAAGATCGGGGAGCTGACCGTCGAGCGGGATTTTTTTCGGCGCGGGTTGCGCAGCTGACCCGCACCGAACGCCGACGGATGATCCAGCGGGACGGCCCGATGGCGCTACTCTTGTCCAACGGGGAATGAGCCCGGATGGAGGAGCGGATTCCAGCGGCGAATGAGCCCGGATTCGAGGGTCGTGGCATCTTTGGAGGATGGTCATGCATCTCGACGTATCCCAGATCCGCACCCTCGCCGAAGTCCGCACCTTCCTCGAGGGCACCGGAGCGGCCGACTTCCGGCCCATCCACCGCGCCGACGTCTACGACTGCATCCGGCGCACGCTCGTCCACTTCGACTACTTCCAGGCCCGACGGCCCGACAAGAGCTCGATCAAGCGCTTCCTCGAGAAAGTCACCGGTCTCTCGCGCGCCCAGGTCACCCGCCTCATCTCCCAGTACCACCGCACCGGCCGCATCGTCGACCGCCGCCGCAAGCCCCCCGCCAACCGCTTCCAGCGCGTCTACACCGCCGCCGACGTCGCCCTGCTCGCCAAGATCGACGACTCCCAGAACCAGCTCGCCGGTCCGGCCACCAAGGTCCTTTGCCACCGCATGTTCCACGTCTTCGGCGATGAGGACTTCAAGCGGCTCGCCAACATCTCCAACGGCGCCATCTACAACATCCGCAAGCGCCGCGCCTACCGCGCCGGCCGCCTCCGCTTCCGCAAGACCGTCGCCACTCGAGTCTCGATCGGCGAGCGCCGCAAGCCGCAGCCCGACGGCAAGCCCGGCTACGTCCGCGTCGACAGCGTCCACCTCGGCGACTTCGGGGGGAAGAAGGGCTCCTACATCATCGACGTCGTCGACGAAGTCACTCAACACGAGTACCTTGTGTGCGTCGAACGCCTCACCCACGAGTTCCTCGGCCCCGCGCTCGAGCAGCTGATCGACGCCTTCCCCTTCGTCGTCCACGCGTTCCACGCCGACAACGGCTCCGAGTACATCAACCACCGCGTCGCCGAGTTGCTCAACCGCGTCCACGTCAAGACGCTGACCAAGTCCCGGCCCCGCCGCTCGCACGACAACGCGCTGGCCGAGTCGAAGAACGGCGCCGTCGTGCGCAAGTGGCTGGGCCACGTCTACGTCGCGCCCGAGATGGTCCACCACTTCAACGCGTTCCTCGGGGAGCATCTCAACCCGCTTCTCAACTACCATCGCCCCTGCAACTTCCCCACCGAGACCGTCACGCCCAAGGGTCGCCGGAAGCTCAAGTACCGCCAGCAGGACGTCATGACCCCGTACGACAAGCTCAAGTCGCTGCCCGACGCCGAGCAGCGCCTCCGTCCGGGCGTCACCTTCGAACAGCTCGACCGCATCGCGCTCGCGAAGACCGACCTCGAGGCCGGCGAAGACTGCCAGCAGGCCCTCGCGACGCTCCTGCGCGCGAACCGCGACGTGAACGCGCAGAGGGCCGCGAAGACGGCGTGAGCTGAAGCGATCCGCCGCCGGACTCATCGCAGCGGCTTCCTCGGGGATCCCCATCCCGTTGGATCGCGGCCGCCGCCGACCTTGACCGACTGTGGCGGCCCACAGTTCGGGGGGAAGCTTCGCATGCTTCGGATCGCACGGGCAGAAGCCCGCTCGAGCATCGACCCGGGCCGCACCGCTACCACGCTGTCACGCCGATACTCGACTCCGGATCCGAAGCGCTCGCTTCCCCCGACCGCCTAACGGCGGTCCTTTGGGCAACTCCTGGCGATCCCGACCGATCGCGGCCGACGCCAACCTTCCGACCGGAATGGACAGGCGCTCTATGCGCCTGAAGGTCAACACCTTGAACCCGGAGGTCCACGCATGGGCTGCGCCCACTCCAAGTCAACTGCAACCCCCAAAACCAACCCCAACTGCGCTTGTCAAGGGGATGACGGGCGGAGAAGACGTCCAGGATCGGATCGCCCACCCAGCCCACCGCGTGCACTCCACCGCGCCCGAGAAATCGGCCGCCCGAGTCGTCGGCGCGCAGCGACCGGGCACGCGCCCCAGCCGCTCGCGAAGAGGTGCAGCCCGACGGCTCTCGCCCGTCCTTGACCTCTCGATCCGGTTGCAGGAATCGGCTCCGGAGTGGACCTTGATCCGTCCGTTTCACGTCCACGACGCCTCGAATCCCGGGCCGCTCACCCTACCCCGCAGCATCCCCTCCGTTCGGGCTCATTACCGCGTTGGAACAGACTGCGCGGGCCCTTTCAGAACGCGCCCTGCGACGGGGCGGCCGTGAAGGATCGGGAGGTGCGCTCCCCACCGTATTCGGAGCCCTTCCCCGAGGTCGTCGGCTCGACCATCGACGGAGGCGTCGCCTCGGTGCGACATACGGCAGGGGTGGTGGAGCGCGGTACACAACCCCATCCCAGGAACGTAGAAGCTGCCGCCAAGCGAGTCGCGCGAAATCTCCCGTCGGTCGATCAGGCCCGGTCAGCACAGGCGATCTCAGCCCTCCTCAGCCCGCGGCCCGGGAGCGGCGCCGTCTTGACGACGAATCAGCAGCACTCTGACCTCCCGGGGCGATCCCTTGGGGAGACGGATCTCCCGCACGTCGCCCTCGCTCGCGCCGATCATGCCCCCCCACGGGGAGTCCGCGGACACTTGGCCGCGCTCGAAGTCGGGGTCTGAAGCGACGATGTCATGGCGCTCGATCTCGCGCCGCCCCACGTGGTAGACCCACACCCGGTCGCCGACGCGAACGCGCCGGGCCGGTCCCGGATCGGGCGGATCGGGGAGCCACTCGACGCTTTTCCGCTGCCCGCTCGCGAACGCGGCAGCCCTCTTCGAGTCCGCTGGCGCTCCGATCGCGTCCAGCAGCGCTTCTTCGAAGAGCTTCAGGAAGCGGTCTCCCTCGAGCGCGCGGCGCCACGCCCCAAGCGCTTCCGCAGGAAACCGGAGAGCCGCGTACTCGCGCTCCGCACGACGAAGCGCGCCGCCGGAGGAGGCTTGGCTGACGAAGCGATCGAGAGTCTTGGCCGCATCCGAAGGATCGCCGTAAAGCTCCACCCGCGCGAACTCGCGTCTCGCGAGCGGCGCGCGCGGCGCGGGATAGTGGAGTCTCCAGTCCCAGCGCTCGGCGGAGACGACCACCTGGACCGCCTTGACGCTCGAATCGGCGAACAGGCGGTCGACGCGACCCGCCTCGCCCTTCCGGTCCGACTCGAAGGCGCCGTCGATCGCGATCAGGAGCGCGGGGACCGACGACGAGGGGCAGAGCGCGAAGTCCACCCGACCCGAAGCGGTCTCGAAATCGGCTACCACCCGTCCTCGGTCGCCCCCCCAGCCCAACGCCTCGAGCAACGGCACGACCACCCGCTCGCCCGCTTCGGCCCGTGTCCGGGGCCGCTGGCGCTCGATGCCTTCGACGACTCGACGCACCTCGTCCGCCAGACCGTCGCGACGAACGCTCTCGTCAAACAGGTCTCCTTGAGCGAACTGCGGGTCGCCTTCCATATCGACGTCTCCTCTCGGTTCCTCGGGCCCGCCGTACGACCCTTGGCCGAACACACCGGCAACGCCATGCCAATATGCGCGTTGTGACCAGCGCCGCAAGCCACGATCTTGGCCGACGGGGCACGAGCCCAAGCTCGGGGAGACGGGGGAGGAAGATGTCCAGGATCGGATTCACGCACACCCGGTTCGCCGCATGACCGTCGCCAATTGCAGCCACGAAGTCGGTTCGCCCGAGGCGTCGGCGACCGGGTTCGGTTCCAGCCGCTCGCCAACGGGGCTGGCCGACGGCTTCCGCGGTCCTCGGTCCCTCGGCTCCGGGTGCACGACTTGGCTTCGGAGAAGGTGCCGCTACGTCCGTTTCATGCCCACGACGCTTGGGACTCGAGCCTCTCGCCCCGACCCAGTGGAGTCTCTTTCGCTATCGGGGTAGTCTCTGCGCCGGCATAGGCTACCCCAGCCTCGATCAAGGGATTTTCGACGGTCGCGTCCGGCTACGGAACGTGGGTTGGCCCCAGTTGCCCTCGAGCAAATCGCGCAACCGCGAGTCCTCGCGAGAGATCGCAACATGAAGCCTCCGGAGCGCGTACGCACGCTCCTCCGGCCCCTTGATCTGACGCCGAGCGACGCCGCCCGAGTCGCGTTGCAAAGGCTTGACGAACGCGCGGGTCGCTCCACGCGTTACCTCTTTTGTTCAGCCGCCTTTTTCGAGCGCTCGGATAAACCGAACGGGAGTCGGGGACTATAGCTGATCCAAGATCAGACGGTCGCGAGGCACTCGACCTCCAGGTCCCGCAGCAGGGACTCTGGAGGAAGGTCGGGCCGCGCGACGAAACGACTTCCGGTCTCGCGGGCCCGTCGGCGTCGTCCCTGGGACAGATGATCGGAGCCGTCGCCCTCAACTTGGCAGAATGGTCCAACGGGCACCGGGTCCCCATGCCTCGCGAGAGACTGGAGGTAGACTCCAAGGCCCTCGCGAACACGGTCCAGACCTTCCTCTTCGGTAGATCCGTCCATGTGCAGACCTTGAAGGCCGGGCACGACGCAGAGTACCCCTCGCCATCGGGCTCGATCACCACGGCCACTCGCAGTCTAGTCAATTCGGGCATCTCCTCGTCCTCCCCATCGGCGCGACAGTCGAATTCGATCCGACGCTACAAGTACCGTATCGTAGCTTCCGCCGGCAGCTTCGGAAACGCCCGGTCCGGGGCCGGAGCCTGCGAAGCCCAACGAATCCAGTCGCCGCTCCCGCTGTCCGTCGGCGCAGCGCCAGGCCCGACCGAGCCGCCGTCGAGCGTCGGCCGGGACACCGACCGACCTATCCGGGCGGCTCCTCCATGCCTTCCAACAGCACGTTCAGGTAGGGCTCGTAGGCGAAGATCCTGTCGCGACGGCGACCCGTGACTTCGCTCGCAATGCCAAGGTCCCCGAGGAGCCGAAGCGCCGAAGCCACGGTGGGCTTAGTCAGCTGGGTCCGCTCGGCGAGAGACCGGATGGTCGCGGTCGGAATTCGGGCGAGGGAGTCGTGTACGCGCAGGGCGGATCCTGCGCGTCCCCCTTGACGACCGATCCGCGCGCGGTCCTCGTGAATCAGCTCGCTGGCGGACGACGCGGTGGCGACCGCGGCGCGAGCCACGTCGCGCACGCCCTCCAGGAAGAACCGCAGCCAAGCCTCCCAGTCTCCAGTGTGCCGGATGTCGTTGAGCAGCCGATAGTAGGCGCCTCGGTGACGCTTGAAGTGCAGGCTGAGGTACAGGAGGGGTTCCCGAAGAACGCCAGCGTAGCACAGCATGAGCGTGATCAGCAGTCGCCCCAGCCGCCCGTTCCCGTCCAGAAACGGGTGGATGGTCTCGAACTGCGCGTGCGCCAAGCCGGCCCTGACGAGAACCGGCAAGCCCGTGCCGTCGACATCGTGGATGAAGCGCTCCAAGTCGGCCATGCACTCTTGGACGCGGTGGGGCGGCGGGGGCACGAATGCCGCGCGGCTCGGGCGGGTCCCGCCGATCCAGTGCTGCGAGCGCCGAAACTTGCCTGGGGTCATGGCCGACCCCCGGCCCGACGCCAGCAGTTTGGCGTGCATCTCGCGCATGAGGCGGTTCGACAGCGGGAAGCCGCCCCGCAGGCGCTGGACCCCGTGATTCAGCGCCGCCACGGCGTTCGACGTCTCGAGGACGTCGTCGATGGGCACAGGAGGGACGGCGCCCGCCTCGTGGAGCATCAGGTCCGCCAAGGACGACTGCGTGCCCTCGATCTGGGACGACAGCACGGCCTCCTTGCGCACATAGCCGTACACGAAGATGGCCGCGTCCGGGAGTCCGCTGGCGACCGAATCGAGGCGCCCAAGCTCAAGCGTGGCCTCCTCGAGCACCTTGTGGAGCCCGTCTCGAAAGTCGATGTCCGGCGCGGGAGGAAGAGGTCGAGGCACGAACGCGCGCACCGTTTCTCCACCCCCCGCCGTGATCTCGTACGTGCCCGTGGATTCGCGGCGCATCGCTACCTTGCTCGTGGACCGTCGCGCGAACGCCGACCCCTCCTCGGGAGGCGGCGGAGCGTTGGGAGGCCGACTTGGAACCCGCGACGATCATCCAGAATCGGTGCCACCTTGTGAAAATATACTGCGTTTCACTTTTATTGCGCTGACTCCAAGGAAAGCGGTTTTCCTTACGCCCGCCCGCGAACCCACCTAAAAATAGCGATCACGGCGTTTTTTTCATTGGATCCGACGCCGCGGGGACGATCCGCCCCAGGGGGAGCGCATGCAGACGCGTTCGGCCGCGATGGAACGGCAACGCCTGCGTTCCGCCGTGGAACAACACGCCCCGCTCGAACGCGTCCCCGGTGGATTCGGCGAGCGCGACCAGTCCGTCGAGGTCACGGCGCCGGATCGTGGCCGACGCCTACTCTTGTCCAACGGGGAATGAGCCCGGATGGAGGAGCGGATTCCAGCGGCGAATGAGCCCGGATTCGCGGGTCGTGGCATCTTTGGAGGATGGTCATGCATCTCGACGTATCCCAGATCCGCACCCTCGCCGAAGTCCGCACCTTCCTCGAGGGCACCGGAGCGGCCGACTTCCGGCCCATCCACCGCGCCGACGTCTACGACTGCATCCGGTGCACGCTCGTCCACTTCGACTACTTCCAGGCCCGACGGCCCGACAAGAGCTCGATCAAGCGCTTCCTCGAGAAAGTCACCGGTCTCTCGCGCGCCCAGGTCACCCGCCTCATCTCCCAGTACCACCGCACCGGCCGCATCGTCGACCGCCGCCGCAAGCCCCCCGCCAACCGCTTCCAGCGCGTCTACACCGCCGCCGACGTCGCCCTGCTCGCCAAGATCGACGACTCCCAGAACCAGCTCGCCGGTCCGGCCACCAAGGTCCTTTGCCACCGCATGTTCCACGTCTTCGGCGATGAGGACTTCAAGCGGCTCGCCAACATCTCCAACGGCGCCATCTACAACATCCGCAAGCGCCGCGCCTACCGCGCCGGCCGCCTCCGCTTCCGCAAGACCGTCGCCACTCGAGTCTCGATCGGCGAGCGCCGCAAGCCGCAGCCCGACGGCAAGCCCGGCTACGTCCGCGTCGACAGCGTCCACCTCGGCGACCTCGAGGGGAAGAAGGGCTCCTACACCATCAACGTCGTCGACGAAGTCACTCAACACGAGTACCTTGTGTGCGTCGAACGCCTCACCCACGAGTTCCTCGGCCCCGCGCTCGAGCAGCTGATCGACGCCTTCCCCTTCGTCGTCCACGCGTTCCACGCCGACAACGGGAGCGAGTACATCAACCACCGCGTCGCCGAGCTGCTCAACCGCGTCCACGTCAAGACGCTGACCAAGTCCCGGCCCCGCCGCTCGCACGACAACGCGCTGGCCGAGTCGAAGAACGGCGCCGTCGTGCGCAAGTGGCTGGGCCACGTTTACGTCGCGCCCGAGATGGTCCACCACTTCAACGCGTTCCTCGGGGAGCATCTCAACCCGCTTCTCAACTACCATCGCCCCTGCAACTTCCCCACCGAGACCGTCACGCCCAAGGGTCGCCGGAAGCTCAAGTACCGCCAGCAGGACGTCATGACCCCGTACGACAAGCTCAAGTCGCTGCCCGACGCCGAGCAGTACCTCCGTCCGGGCGTCACCTTCGAACAGCTCGACCGCATCGCGCTCGCGAAGACCGACCTCGAGGCCGGCGAAGACGCCCAGCAAGCCCTCGCGACGCTCCTGCGCGCGAACCGCGACGTGAACGCGCAGAGGGCCGCGAAGACGGCGTGAGCTGAAGCGAGCCGCCGCCGGACTCATCGCAGCGGCTTCCTCGGGGATCCCCATCCCGTTGGATCGCGGCCGCCGCCGACCTTGACCGACTGTGGCGGCCCACAGTTCGGGGGGAAGCTTCGCATGCTTCGGATCGCACGGGCAGAAGCCCGCTCGAGCATCGACCCGGGCCGCACCGCTACCACGCTGTCACGCCGATACTCGACTCCGGATCCGAAGCGCTCGCTTCCCCCGACCGCCTAACGGCGGTCCTTTGGGCAACTCCTGGCGATCCCGACCGATCGCGGCCGACGCCAACCTTCCGACCGGAATGGACAGGCGCTCTATGCGCCTGAAGGTCAACACCTTGAACCCGGAGGTCCACGCATGGGCTGCGCCCACTCCAAGTCAACGGCAACCCCAAAACCAACCCCAACTGCGCTTGTCAGGGGGATGACGGGCGGAGAAAGCGTCCAGGATCGGATCTCCCACCCAGCCCACCGCGTGCACGCCACCGCGCCCGAGAAATCGGCCGCCCGAGTCGTCGGCGCGCAGCGACCGGGCACGCGCCCCATCCGCTCGCGAAGAGGTGCAGCCCGACGGCTCTCGCCCGTCCTTGACCTCTCGATCCGGTTGCAGGAATCGGCTCCGGAGTGGACCTTGATCCGTCCGTTTCACGCCCACGACGCCTCGAATCCCGGGCCGCTCACCCTACCCCCCAGCTTCCCCTCCGTTCGGGCTCATTACCGCGTTGGAATAGACTGATTCGCAACAACAGCGTGTTGAAGGATTTGGCCGAAGACGTGACCGACGGCTTCATGGCGCTGGGCCCGTCCAAGGACGGCGCGCCGCGAGAGATGGTCTTCGAGGAGCGGTACCAGGCGGGATCGTGGTCTCGTCCGCGACGCTTGCTCCAAGTGGTGGTCGAGCGGGTGGGCGAGCTGCTCCCGTCCGTGTTCAACCTCGTGACCTCGATCAAGGAAGAGGAGATGTCGGGACGCGAGGCGCTGGAGCTGTACAGGCGGCGCGGGAAGGCCGAGGCGCACATGGGCGAACTGGTGAACGAGGTGCGGCCGGCGCTGTCGTCGTCGCCGCGGCCGAAGAGGCGCTACCGCGGTCGGAAGGTCGAGGCTGGGGAGAGCGTGGACGCGTTCGCGTGCAACGACGTTCGCCTGTTGATCTCGACGATGGGGTACCAGATCGTGCACGCGCTGCGCACGCTGATGGAGAAGGCGACGGGCGTCGGGTGGAGCCTGAAGCGACTGCTGGATCGGGCCCTGCGCACGGCGGCGCGCTTCACGGTGTCGGGGCGGCGGATCACGATGACCGCGTCGGAGGCGTCGTCGCACTGGTGGACGCTGACGCAGCGACTCCGAAGGTTGCCCGAGCCGGTGTTCTGACCCCGCTGCGGGGCGGGGCGAAGCGGAAGCGAGCGGTTTGGGGCGGGAGCGCGTCCGTATGCCTGCGTTCGGGTGCGAACGGATCCAGATGGGCGCCCGAGGCTATTGCCAAATACGCTGATCGTTAGCTATATAACGTCCCGCGAACCTTCAGACGGCCGAAACCGGTCGGAAACAGGGCTGCCGACAAGCTTTCTGTTCGTTCATGAATAAGGCGGGGTGGATGAAGACGTTCGTGTCGATCAAGTACGCGGTCACGTCGAAATCCCAAGTTCCCGTACAAGATTGTCGAAAGTCGCGGACCTCTCGATTCCCAACATCCTGAAGGCGTCCTGGTAGAGGGTGCGCCCCTCGAGCGTGCTCGCAACAAGCGCGCGGACGAACCGTCGGCTCGCTCTCGACACTGCGGTGCGATAGAAATTGCCGCCGCCATCGCTGCGCGCAACAACGCGAAAGCGCTCGCTTTCGCGCTTCCACTCGGCGTCGAATCGACGACGATCGATCCGCTCGACGTCGAAAAGGCGTCGCAAGACGACCAAAGAGCTGACCTTGAAGGCGCGGGTCAAGCGCGACAGCGTCTCCTGGAGCGATTCGTCGCTCGGCCCGTCGGAACGCAACGCCGCCGACGGAAGCAAGAGCTCCGCGGCCACCGCGTTGCACCAGACCTCCTCGGGTCGGGATCCCGGTTTCGGAGCCGCACCGTGGTTCGACAACGCGGAAGCGCCAAGCCAAATGTGCGCCAGCTCGTGGGCAAGCGTGAACATCTGTGCAGCCTTCGCGTCGCGTCCGTTGACGAGGATCAAGGGCGCGAACGGGTCGGACAGGGCGAATCCGCGGAATTCACCGGGATCGAGGCGGCGGTGGCTGTTGTTTCGGACGACGCCGCTGATCATCGCCAGAATGCCGGCCTTCTCGATCTCGCGGACGAACATCCGCAAGGCGTCCGTCCACGTGCCGCACTTTCGACGGGCGGAGAGATCGAAACCAAGCGTCCCCCGCATCTCTTCCGCAACGGTCTCGGGAGGGGTTTCGACTGTGACGCTGCCTACGAAATCGAGTGGCGGATGGCCAGATGCGCGAACATGCTCCTCGTACCAAGCTTGCCGCTCCTGACACGCGTGGATCGTATCCAACAGGTTCGGGCTCGGCCGCCGAAGTTCCTTCGAGGCGACGGTCCGAAAATCGGGAATGGGGACGGACTCGTCCGGGGGCTCCTTGAAGAAAAAACAACCGAAGGAGACATGGACCGCTCGCGCGAACGCCTGCAACTGCTTGACGGTGGGAAGACTCCGCCCGCCTTCCCACTCCGGCAGCAGCGCGAACCTCTCCAACAGACTGTCGTGCGAAATCCCGGAACGCTCTCGGGCCCAGCGGAGGAGCTCCGGGTTCACCGGGACACGGGTCATGGGCCTGAGCGCTGGAGATTCGACGGTCGGGGGATTCCCAGGCGACGCTGCGCCAATCTACCGCGAGACGCCCCGCCTCGTCCAATGAGGCGGCCCAGCCGCGAACCGGAGCCTCCTGGACGATCCGGCCCTTCACGCCGCGTCGCGTCAGCGCCCTTCCCGGTGGCCCGCGGAAGGAACGCTCGCCGGTGGCGGGTCCGCAACACCCTCTCCGGTCGACTCGGGTTCGGCGCGGCGCCCATCCGGGACCGACGGGCGCTTGCTACGAGATTTCCATCTTCACGATCCGAAGAACAGAGACATCGATACGAGAAATCGAACCCGCGCGGGCGTTCCCCGAAGCCCCGAAAACAGGAACCGACCGACGTTCCCGACGGACGGCGGGGCCACCGCTCAGCGCAGCGACGCCTCCAGCCGCACGCGGTCGTCCGTCCTCTCGTCCCGATACTTGACGATCACGGGCGCCTGCAGCGAGAGTCCCCGCTCGCGGCCCCACCCGCTGGACATGGGTCGGCTTCCCGGGACGACGACCGCGTTGGCCGGCACGACCAGCGGACCGTCGCCCTGGGCCCGCAGGACCTCGCCGCGCACGGCGTCGAAGAGCGGCGTCGTGCGGGTGAGCACGACGCCGGCGGCGAGAACGGCGCCGCGCCGCACGATCGCGCCCTCGTAGACGCCCGATCCGCCCCCGATCAACGCGTCGTCCTCGACGACGACGGGCAGCGCGCCGACGGGCTCCAGAACGCCGCCGATCTGGGCGGCGGCGCTGACGTGACAGCGGGCGCCGATCTGCGCGCAGCTGCCGACCAGCGCGTGCGAGTCGATCATGGTTCCCTCGCCCACCCAGGCGCCGACGTTGACGTACATGGGGGGCATGCAGGTGACGCCGGCGCCCACGAAGGCCCCCTCCCGGATCGCCGACCCGCCGGGAACGACGCGCGTCCCGTCGCCCGGTGGCGAGGTCCGGGGCGGAAAGGTCGACTTGTCCGAGAAGTGGAAGAGGCCGCCGACCTCGTAGCGCTCCGGCGCTCCGAGTCGGAACCCCAGCAGGATGCCGCGCTTGACCCAGGCGTTGACCCGCCAGCCGTTCGGCGCGTCGGGATCGGGCTCGGCGGCGCGTATCCGCCCGGCGCCGAGCAGGTCGCGAAACGCCTCGAACAGCTCGCCGTCGCCCGGCCGGGGCGACCGACTCGCGTACGCTTCGTCGATCCGCCGCGCGATCGCCGGCCGGCCGGCGGCGTCTACGGGCGCGCCTCCTCGAGGATCGCAGTCGCGACTCGACACGCGTTTCAGTCGGCCTCGCTCACCGGTCGGCCGACGCGAGGCGCGCGGGGCAGTCCGAGTTCGTCCAGCACGCTCGCGACCTTCCTTTCGCTCTCCTTCGAGATCGCCGTCATCGGCGGCCGGTACCAGGGCTCCAGCAGTCCCATGCGCGCCAGGGCGAACTTGACCGGTCCGGGATTGCTTTCGCAGAAGTTGACGTCCATCAGCGGCAGCCAGCGGCGGTGCAGGATCCGAGCGCGACGAAAGTCGCCCTCGAGGCAGTAGGCGACGAGCTGCGCCATCTCGCGGGGGATCTGGTTGGCCGCGACCGACACGACGCCCGAGCCGCCCAGCGCCATGGCGGGCAGGGCGATGGCGTCGTCGCCCGCGAGCACGCCGAAGTCGCTGGGCACCGCTCGCAGAACGCGCCCGATCCGGGCCACGTCCCCCGACGCCTCCTTGACGCCCGCGACGCCCGGAATCTCGGCCAGGCGCGCCAAGCGCTCCGGCGTCGCGTCGACTCCGGTGCGCCCCGGGACGTTGTAGACGATCACGGGCAGGTCCGTGGCGGCCGCGACCGTCGCGTAGTGGAGCGCCAAGCCCTGCGGGGTCGGCTTGTTGTAGTACGGCGTCACGCAGAGCAGACCGCTCGCTCCGGCGCGCTCGAGCGCCTGCGCCAGCGCCGCGACCCGAGCCGTCGCGTTGCCTCCGCAACCGGCGATCACGGGCAGAGCGCCCTCGCTCGCCTCGACGGCGATGCGCGTCAACCGCGCCTGCTCGGCCATCGTCAGCGTCGCCGCTTCGCCCGTGGTTCCGCCGGGGACCACGAAGTCCACGCCGGCGTCGACCTGGCGACGCACGAGCGCCCGCATCCGCTCCTCGTCGATCGTCCCGTCGCGCCGAAACGGCGTCGCCAGCGCCGTCCCGCAGCCTCGAACCCTCAGCTCCACGGTCCTTGCGCGGCCTCCGGCCTCCACGGCGCCTGGCCGGGCGCGACCGGCGAGCCGGTCGCCCCTTGCGCGACTTCCTTCCAATGCTCGGCGAAGTCGTACAGGCCTTTCCGGCCGCGAACCCAGTGGGCCGCCGCAAGCGCGCCCCGGGCGAAGCCGGCCCGGGAGCGGGCCGCATGGCGCAGCGTCACCGCGTCTTCGCTCGAGTCCCAGGCGAGCTCGTGGGTCCCGATTCCGAAACCGGTCCGCTGCGAGGTCGCGTCCGCGAACCGGTGCCCTTCGCTCTCGAGACGACGCGTCAGGCGCAGCGCCGTGCCCGAAGGCGCGTCGCGCTTCGAGCGGTGATGCGACTCGAAGAGCGACAGGTCGTAGCCGCGCAGCCGAGCCATCCGGGCCGCCACCGCGGCCGCCGCCTCGAGGAACGCGTTCGCGCCCAGGGAGAAGTTCGCGCCGAACACGACGCCGACTCCGGCGCCCGCGACGAGCTCGCGCACCCGCCTTCGCTCCGCCTCCCACCCGGTCGTCCCGACGACCGCGTCGACGCCCAGAGCGCACAGGCGCTCGAGGTTCCCGCCCAGCAGGGCGTCGGCGGTCGAGAAGTCGATCGCCACGTCGACGCCCGCGAGCGCCTCCGCGGTCAGCCCCGCGCCCGCGGCGACGTCGGCGCCGCGGAGTCTGAGCGCCACGCGGACGCCGCGGCCGGCGGCCAGCTCGTCGACGGCTCGACCCATCCGACCGTACCCGATCAGCGCGACGCGGAGCGGTCGCCGATCCGCCGAACCTGCCGTCACGACAGGCGCCCCTCGGCCGCCATGAGCTCGGCGTTCAGCACCGAAGCGCCCGCGGCGCCGCGGATCGTGTTGTGGCCCAGGGCCGCGAACTTGACGTCCAGAACGGCGCATTCGCGCAGGCGGCCCACCGACACGGTCATCCCTCCGCCCGCCGCCACGTCGCGCCGGGGCTGGGGACGGTCGGGACCGTCGAGGACCCGAAGCGGCCGCCGGGGCGCGCTGGGCAGGCCGAGGCGCTGCGGCGCTCCCGAGAACCCGTCCATGAGCCGCCGCACGCGGGCGACGGGGAGCTTCTCCTCGAGCTCGACCGACGCGCACGCCAAGTGACCGTCGACGACGGGCACCCGATTGCAGTGCGCGCTCACGACCGCGTCGCTGGGAACGACGCGCGCGCCGTCGCCGCCACCGGTCTCGAGGCGACCGAGGATCTTGGCGGTCTCGGCCCCCAGCTTCTCCTCTTCGCCCGCGATGAACGGGATGGCGTTGCCCAGCGCGTCGACGGCGGACACTCCGGGGTGCCCCGCCCCGCTGACCGCCTGCAGCGTGACCAGCAGCACGCGCCGGACGCCGAACTCCGCCAGCGGCGCCAACGCCATCACCAAGGTCGCGGTCGAGCAGTTGGGGTTGGCGACGATGCACCCCGACCACTTTCGTCGCCTCCGCTGCTCGGCGATCAGCTCGAGGTGCTCGGGGTTGATCTCCGGCACGACGAGCGGGACGTCGTCGTCCAGGCGGTGGTTCCGGGAGTTGGAGAGCACGGCGTGCCCGGCGCGCGCGAAGGCGCGCTCGATTCCGCCCGCCACCGCGGGGTCCATGGCCGAGAACACCAGTTCCGGACAGGCGGCCTCCGGCGCGGCCTCGCGCACCTCGAGCCGGGCGACGTCGCGGGGCATCGGGCTGTCCTGAACCCAATGCGTCGCGTCCCGGTAGCGACGCTTCGCGCTGCGCGGACCGGCGCCCAGCCAGAGGAGCCGAAACCACGGATGCCGCTGCAGCTGGAGCGCGAAGCGCTGGCCCACCATGCCGGTGGCGCCCAGGAGGCCGACGGGGATCGGACGGGACGGGATCATGGGATGCGCATACGCCTTGCCCGGGAGATTGTTTCCCTCGGGCGCCGGCGCGCCCCGGGCGCTCGAGCGTCCGGCGGCGGCGAAGCGGGCGCGCTCCGAGCTCGGCTTCGGAGCGCCGGGTGGAGCCGCCGGTTGCCGACCCTGCGGCGGGCGCGCTACGGTACCTTCGCGTGGCTCGCGAAGACGCGACCCGCCCGAACCCCCAAGGAGCCGCCGCGCCCGCAATGACCTCCGCCAGAATCGAGACCCGCCCCTCCGGGCGCCCCGAGATCCGGACCCCCGACCGCCGCGGGCTCCGCGCTCCTTGCGCGACGTTCGCCCCCGCGATCGCGCTCCTGGTCGCGGCGGCCGCGAGCCCGACGGCCGCGACCGCCGACCAGGAATCGGACGCGACGACGCTGGGGCGCTTCACGCAGGCGATGGCGTGGCGCGACGTCGGACCGACCCGAGGCGGTCGCTCCGTCGCGGTGGCCGGCGTGGTCGGGGACGACCGGACCTACTACTTCGGCGCCACCGGCGGGGGCGTGTGGAAGACGTCCGACGCCGGCGTCCGCTGGACGAACGTGAGCGACGGCCACTTCGCGACCGGTTCCGTCGGCGCCGTCGCCGCCGCCGAGTCGGACCCGAACGTGGTGTGGGTCGGAATGGGCGAACACGCCGTGCGCGGCGTGACCACGTCGCACGGCGACGGGGTGTACCGCTCGACGGACGCGGGCCGCACCTGGCGGCACATGGGCCTCGAGGACACGCGCGCGATCTCGCGCATTCGGATCGATCCCAGGGACCCGGACGTCGTGTACGTCGCCGCCCAGGGCGCGCCCTACGGCGAGACCGAGGACCGGGGCGTCTACCGCTCGACGGACGGCGGCGAGAGCTGGGAGAGGGTCCTCCACGTCGGCCCGCGGGCGGGCGCCGCCGACCTGGCCATGGACATGACGAACCCGCGGATCCTCTACGCCTCGTTCTGGGACCACCTCCGCCGGCCCTGGGTCGTCGAGTCGGGCGGCGAGGGCAGCGGTCTGTGGAAGTCGACCGACGGCGGCGACGCGTGGACGGAGATCGACGAGGGCCTGCCCGACCTCGTGGGCAAGATGGGCGTCGACGTCTCGCGCGCGAACCCGGACCGGCTGTACGCGGTGGTCGAGGCGGAGCCCGGCGAGGGCGGGGTCTTCCGCTCCGACGACGCCGGCGCCAGCTGGGAGCGGACGAACGGCGATCGCGTCGTCCAGGCGCGCTCCTGGTACTACATGGAGATCTACGCCGACCCGCGGGACGAGGAGACGGTGTGGGTGCTGAACGCTCCGCTCCTCAAGTCGGTCGACGGCGGGCGGACGTTCGTCCAGGTGCAGGCGCCCCACGGCGACCACCACGACCTGTGGATCAACCCGCACGACGCCGACAACCTGATCAACGCCAACGACGGCGGCGCCAACGTGAGCTTCAACGGCGGCGAAAGCTGGTCGACGCAGCGCAACCAGCCGACGGCGCAGTTCTACCGGGTCATCACCGACAACCGGTTTCCGTACCACGTCTACGGCGGACAGCAGGACAACTCGGCCATCGGGATTCCGTCGGCTTCGCCGGGCGGCATCGGGTGGGGCGACTTCTACTCCGTGGCCGGGTGCGAGAGCGCCTTTCTCGCGTTCGACGAGGACGACCCCGAAGACGTCTTCGGCGGCTGCTACCAGGGGCTGATCGACCGGTGGAACCGCAGCTCGGGCACGCGCAAGCCGATCATGGCGTACCCGTTTCTCGGACTGGGGACCTACCCGGGCGAGCAGCGCTACCGCTTCAACTGGAACGCGCCCATCGTGGCCTCGCCCCACGACCCGGCGACCCTCTACCACGCCGGCAACGTCGTCTTCCGGACGCGGGACCGGGGCCAGAGCTGGGAGGTCGTCTCGCCCGACCTGACGCGCGACGAGGAGGACAAGCAGGGCGCCGGCGGCGCGCCGATCACCAACGAGGGCGCCGGCGGCGAGAACTACAACACGATCATGGCGCTGGTCGAGTCGCCGCACGAGCCGGGCACGCTCTGGGCGGGCGCCGACGACGGGCTCGTCCATCTGACCCGAGACGGCGGCGAGTCGTGGCGGGACGTGACGCCGGCGGACGTCGGCCGCGCGATGATCAACTCGATCGAGGCGTCGCCCCACGATGCGGCCAAGGCCTACGTCGTCGCGTCGGCGTACAAGTTCAACGACTTCTCGCCCATGATCCTCCGCACCGAGGACTACGGCGAGAGCTGGAGCGCCGTCGTCGACGGCATCCCGGCGGACCACTGGACGAGGGTCGTGCGGGAGGACCCCGTCGTCGCGGGCCTCCTGTACGCCGGCACGGAGATGGGGCTGTTTCTCTCCCGCGACGACGGCGAGACGTGGGAGCGGTGGCAGCGGAACCTGCCCGTCGTGCCCGTCACCGACCTCGAGATCCGCCGGGGCGATCTCGTGGCCTCGACGCAGGGACGCGGGTTCTGGATCCTGGACGACCTCTCGCCCGTGCGGCAGCTGAGCGACGACGTCGCCCGCGCGGAGATGCACCTGTTCGCGCCCGCCGAGGCCGTCATGGCGTCGTTCGGCGGCGGGTTCGGCGCGAGCCCGACGACGGAGACGGGCAGGAATCCGCCCGCCGGCGCGCAGATCTTCTTCTCCTTCGCCGAGGCGCCCGAAGGTCTGGTCGCGGTCGAGATCCTGAACGCCGACGGCGCGCCGGTGCGGACCTACGCGACGGAGCCGCAAGAAGCGGGCGACGAATCCTTCTCGACGCTGCCCCGGCCGGAGGCGGGGCTGAACCGGCTGGCCTGGGACTTTCGCCACGACCCGATCCCGGGCATCGCGGGATACCGGAACTTCGGGTCCCTGAACGGGCGCACGGCGTCGCCCGGCGCCTATCGGGTCCGGCTCTCGAGCGGCGACGAGAGCCTCTCGGCCCCCCTTTCGGTCGCGGCCGACCCGAGGTGGACGGCGCGGGCCAGCCAGTACCGGGAGCGGGAGCGCTTCGTCGCCCAGGTCCAGGACGTCGTTCGGGACCTGTACGGAGCGGTCGAGGAGATGGCCGACGTCTCGAGCCAGGTCGAGGCCGTCGCGGAGCGGACCGCCGAGCACCCGCTGACCGACTCGATTCGCGCCTCCGCCGAAGCGCTGACCGACTCGATCGGGGCGTGGGAGGCCGGACTGGTGCAGCGCCGGCAGGAGACGTTCCAGGACGTGATCAACTTCAAGAACCGGCTGGACGCGCAGCTCCTCGCGCTGATCGGCTCGGTCGACGGCGCCGAGCCGCCGCTGACGGCCGGGGCGCGGGAGCGCTGGGTGGACCTGAGCGCCGAGTGGGACGTCCACTCGGCGGCGCTCGACGAGCTGCTCGAGGCCGTCGCCGCGTTCAACCGCTTCGTCGCCGAGCTCGGCGTGCAGCCGATTCAGCTTCGCGCTCGCGCGCGGCCCGTGTCGTGAGCCTCCGAGCGCCCTCGGGGCCTGAGAGCGCCGGACCGACCCCGAGTCCGCGCGCTTCGGCGGCGGCCTTATCTTCCCCGGACGCCCGAGCCGCCGAGGGCGGCCCGAACGGACGACCCGCGACTTTGCCTGAGCGCACCGTAGAGTGAGAAACGTACACGACCTGTTGGGCAGCGCCGCCGACGACCTTCTGGGCTACCGTGCCACGGGGTTCCCGAAGGAGCGGCTCCACCTGCCCGGACCCGACTTCGTGAGCCGGATCGCCGCCGCGACGGACCGCAGTCCGCAGGTCCTGTGCAGCCTGCAGAGCGTCTTCGACCACGGGCGCCTCGCCGGGACCGGCTACCTCTCGATCCTCCCCGTCGACCAGGGCGTGGAGCACTCGGCGGGCGCCTCCTTCGCGCCCAACCCGATCTACTTCGACCCCGCCTGCGTCGTCGAGCTCGCCATCGAGGGCGGGTGCAACGCCGTGGCGTCGACGGTCGGGGCGCTGGGCGCCTGCTCGCGGCGGTACGCCCACCGGATCCCCTTTCTCGCGAAGCTGAACCACAACGAGCTGCTGACCTATCCCAACCGCTACGACCAGGTGATGTTCGCCGGCGTCCAGCAGGCGTGGGACCTGGGCGCGCGGGCCGTGGGCGCGACGATCTACTTCGGGTCCGAACACGCGGCGCGCCAGCTCCAGGAGGTCTCGGAGGCCTTCCAGATGGCCCACGAACTGGGCATGGCGACGGTCCTGTGGTGCTACCTCCGCCAAAGCGCCTTCAAGAGGGACGGCGTGGACTACCACGCGGCGGCCGACCTGACGGGCCAGGCGAACCACCTGGGCGTCACGATCCAGGCGGACGTCGTGAAGCAGAAGCAGCCCGAGGCGGACGGCGGCTTCTCGGCCGTCGGCTTCGGTCGCACCGACCCCCGCGTGCACGCCGAACTGATTCCCGGCGCCCACCCCATCGAGATGACCCGCTACCAGGTGGCGAACTGCTACATGGGGCGCGTCGGGCTCATCAACTCGGGCGGGTCGAGCGGAGACGACGACTTCGCCCAGGCGGCGCGCACGGCCGTCGTCAACAAGCGGGCCGGCGGCATGGGGCTGATCTCGGGACGAAAGGCCTTTCAGCGTCCCATGGCCGAGGGCGTCGAGTTGCTGAACGTCATCCAGGACGTCTTTCTGGACGAGACGATCGACGTCGCCTGACCGCGGGCGGGAAGGAGCGCGCGCCGCCGCGCCCGGCCGCGGGCAGCCGGGTCAGTCCCGCCCCGCCAGGGCGCTGCGGCGCTCGAGCAGGACCACGTCCCGCCAGCGACCGTCGCGGAAGCGCCCCAGGCGCTCGCTCGCGCCGACGACCCGGAAGCCCGCGCCCCGGAACGCGCGAATCGAGGCCAGGTTCTCCGGGAAGACCGCCGCCCTGAGGGTCCAGACGCCCGCCGCTTCGCTCTCGGTCGCCAACCGGCCGAGGAGCGCGGATCCGACCCCGTCGCCCCGGGCGCGCGCCGAGACGTAGACCATGACTTCCCGGACGCCGGCGTAGACGGGCCGCGACGAGACGGGACTCGTCGCGCCGAACCCGACGATCGCGCCGTCGAGCTCGGCGACGATCCGGCAATCCGGGCTGCGGGCGGCGTCCCAGTCGGCCCACCCGGGCACGTCGGTCTCGAAGGTCGCGTCGCCGGACTCGACGCCCTGGCGATAGATCTCGGCCACGGCGGGCCAGTCGGCGGCGACGAGCGGACGGAATCGAACCGTCGCCGTCGACCTCGCGCCGGCGTCGTCCCTCCCGCTCGCGTCCCGCGGCGGGAGGGACGCAATCATTTCGGACCCACCGAGTGCAACGCGAACGCGACCCCCTGCGGGTCGAAGCAGTGCGCGATGAACTCCCCTCCGCCGGGAACCTCCATCGGCCCGTTCGCGACCTGCCCGCCGAGCTCCTGCACGGTGCGGGCGGCGGCCGCCGCGTCCGGAACGCGCACGTAGTGCAGCCAGCCGACGGCCGGCATGTCGGCGGGGCCGGCGAAGATCCCGCCCAGCGCGAGTCCGGCCCTCCCGAACATCTGGTAGATCCCCATGTCCCCCATGTCCATCCGCTCGGTCTCCTCCCATTCGAACAGGCCGGTGTAGAAGGCCAGCGCGCCCTTCATGTCCGTGGTGGGGAGATCGCGCCAGGAGAACTCGCGAATCCCGGCCCTGTCGTCGTGCCCGGGCGTCTCGCCCGCGGGCTCGAGGACCGCGATCGCGCCGCCCTGGGGGTCGCCGAGCACGGCGAAGCGTCCGACCTGGTCGACCTCCGTCTCGAACAGGACGCTCCCGCCGGAGCTCTTGGCCCGCGTCAGCGTGTCGTCCAGGTCCGGCGTGGACACGTACGCCATCCAGCACGGCGGCGTGTCCTCGTTCGGGACGGCCATCAAGCCGCCGACGGGGACGTCGCCGTTCATCCACATCTCGTAGGGCTCGTCGCCCTCGTCCCAGGTCGACGTGGTCCAGCCCGCGACGCGACCGTAGAAGTCGCGGGCCGCGTCCAGATCGGGGGTCATCAGCTCGTGCCAGCAGAAGCGTCCCAGCGGCGTCTCCGACATCCTCGTCCACCTCCCTCTTCCCCTGGAAATCCCTCTGGAATCCGCCCGACCGCAGGCTCCGAATGGTATCTTCGTTGCGGGCGGCCGACAACCGCACCCGCGCGGCGCCCCCGACGGCGGCCGATTCGGGTCCGTCGGTCCGCGTCGAGTCCCGGCGTTCCCGGAGGAGGCACCATGCGGCGTCTGCTGGTGGCGCGACACGCGAAGTCCAGTTGGGCCGACGCCGGTCTCGCCGACCGCGATCGGCCGCTGAACGCGCGCGGCCGCCGCGACGCGCCCCGGGTCGGCGCCGCGCTGCGCGCCCTGGGACTCGTGCCCGATCGGGCGCTCTGCAGCGCGTCCGTCCGAACGCGCGAGACGTGGACGCTGATGGAGTCCCGACTCGCCAGTCGGGCGCGCGTCGAACACCGGAGCGACCTGTACCTGGCTTCGGCCGAATTCGCGATGGACCTCGTCGCGCGGGCGCCCGCCGACGCGCGCGCGCTCATGGTTCTGGGACACAACCCCGGCTCCCATGCGCTGGCCGCCCGGCTCGCCCGCTCCGGGGACGCCGAGAAGCTCGCGCGGCTGCAGGGCGCGTTCCCGACCGGCGCGGTCGCGGCGATCGAGCTGTCCGGCGCCGACTGGTCCGAGGCGGCCCAGGGCGGCGAGCTGATCGAGTTCCTCGTCCCTCGGCGCCTGGAGGAGTGGCACGCGCTTCGCGAACCGCGTTAGGTTGCGCCGTCCAGTCACTTCAGCGCGGAGGGCGACGAATGTCGAGTCGCGAAAACGACCCGGAGGCGGGCGCCGCGAGCAACGGCCGCGCGCCGGGAGGGAGCCGGTCCGCGACGCTCGCGGCCCTGCACCGCAAGGGCGAGTACCCCTATCCGACGCCGATGCGGGTCGGGCGCTACCGACGTCGAAAGGCCCTGTTGCAGGTCGAGCTGCTCAAGGTCCAGCGCTGGGTCCGGGAGTCCGGGGAGAGGATCGTCGTCCTCTTCGAGGGGCGCGACGCCGCGGGCAAGGGGGGCTCCATCAAGCGCTTCATGGAACACCTCAACCCGCGCGGCGCCCGCGTCGTGGCGCTGGACAAGCCCAGCCGCGTCGAGCGGGGCCAGTGGTACTTCCAGCGCTACGCGAGACACCTGCCCACGAAGGGGGAGATGGTCTTCTTCGACCGGTCGTGGTACAACCGCTCGGGCGTCGAGCGGGTCATGGGATTCTGCACGGGGCAGGAGTATCTGGAGTTCCTGAGGCAATGCCCCCAGTTCGAGCGCATGCTGGTCAACAGCGGGATCCGTCTCGTCAAGTTCTGGTTCTCGGTGTCCCGGGAAGAGCAGGCTCGGCGCTTCGAGCGCCGCCACACCGACCCGCTCAAGCAGTGGAAGGTGTCGCCGATCGACGTCGCGTCGCTTGACAAGTGGGACGAGTACACCCACGCCAAGGAGGCGACGTTCTTCTACACCGACACCGCCGACGCGCCGTGGACCGTCGTCAAGTCGGACGACAAGAAGCGTGCCCGGATCGCCGCCATGGAGCACTTTCTCGCCAGGATGCCGTACCCGGACAAGGACGCGTCCGTGCCGGAGGGCCCCGACCCGGCGATCGTCGGACCCGCGACGCGCGTCGTCAGTCGGGACGCCCCGATGACGGAGCAGCCGAAGCCCCGCGCGGAGCTCGCGAGAGCGACCCGAAGCTCCGCCTGACCGGACGCGTCGCGGCGCCCGATCCGGTCATCCCGCCCGCGAGGCGGATCTTTCGCCCTTCCGGGCGCCGCGCGCGCCCTCGATCAGGCGTTCGGCGAAGCCCTGCCTCTCTTCGATGAGATCCATGCGTCTGCTCGCGGCGTCCACCGCGTTCTCGAGGCGAGCCGCCTGGTCGGGCGGAACGCGCGCCCTCTGCCGCGCGACCTCCTCGACCAGCGCGCCCAGGCGCTTGGTGACGGGCCGCAGCGCCAGGACCCCGCTCAGGGTGAGGATCGCCACCACCACGACGATCATCGGCGCGATCCGCTCCCGGTCCCATCCCACGGCGCGACCCCTCCCGTTCGCGTTCAGAGGCGCGCGATTTCGTTCCGACCGCTCCTTCGAGCGACGACGCGGGCGGCCCTACGCCCGCCGGGACGCGCTTGGCGCCGACTCCTGAGTGCCCTGCGTCGAAGCCGCCCGCTCGGCTTCAAGCCGCGGACGCGCCATTCGCGCCGTTCGCGCCGTTCGCGCCATTCGCGACGATCGGGCGCGGAGGGCTTCGGTTTCGGGACCGGAACGCACTCGCTCGACGATCGTCGGGACGGCCGCCACGGAAAGGCCGACGATCCAGCGGCGCTGCCGGTCGCGGCGCAGGCCGCACCGATCGAAGCGGTTCCTGGAGGCGCCCCGGGTTCGCGCGTCGCGGGCGCGCGGAGGCGGAACCGACAGGTTCCCCGACGTGTACGCGTCGTCTAGATTGGCGGGACGCGGGCGGCTCGGGCGGATGCGGCACCCGCGCCGGTGGAGACCGGACCGCGCGCTGCGGGCGCGGCGCGCCGGGCGACATCCCGTTGCAAGGGCGAGCGTTCGGGCCGACGCCGCGTTTGCGCGGCGCCGCCTGGGAGCGGTCGGACCCGTCGGCCCCTGGACCACGAAACGGGAGGGAGCGCTCAAGTGAAGGACGCAAGCGACGCGGCACCCCTCGGACGGCTGGGCGCTCGAGGGGACGGGGATCGCACGACGCCCCCGTCGACCCGCTTGGATCGGCGCGTCGAGCGGCTGATCCGCAACCCGAAGCCCCCGGGAGCGCTCAAACTCTGGAACGCGTTCACCCACCGGGAACGCGAGCGAGCGGTTCACGCGATGCTCCGCAGGGACCCCAAGATGCGTCGCGCCTTGGACCGGATCGTCGCCGAAGCCAGGCACTTCAGGCCCACCACGGTCCGCAAGTGGAGCGTCGACAAGATCGCCAAGGCCATGACGACCGTGTCGCCGGGCGGCCGGGCGCTGGCCTCGTCCCTCGTCCGCAGCTACTTCATGCGCGACCACCGGGGGATGGTGCTGACGTTTCTGGACACCGCCGGGATTCCCCACAAGGAAGGCTGGTTCGACGACGACCTGGACCACGAGCCGTCCGGCGAAGAGGTGCAGGCCGGCGCCGACGCCATCGCAGCGAGCTACAGCGACCGGGCCGTCGCGCTGTATCTGTTTCTGTTGGCCACGGAAAGCGAGCTGCCCGCGCTGAACCGGGGCGCCCAGGCCTGGCTGCGAGAGCGTCGCGGGGCGCGAACCGGACCGAAGGGCGTCGAGGACCCCCGTCCACGGGCGTCGCGGGCGACCGCGACGGCCGAGGAAGGGAACGAGCGGTCGGACGCCGCGAACGAGCCCCCGGCGGCTGCGGACGAACCGGCGCTCGCCGCGTCGGACGCCGCCCTGGACCCTTCGGGCGACTCCGAGGACGAAGTCGACGACGAGCCGCGTGCACGCATCCTCACGACGCTGGACCATCTGCTGATCCAGTCGGCCAAGGACACGGTGCAGGAAGTCCGAGGCGCCTTGACAGAGGACCAACTCGACGACGCCGTGCACGAGCTGGTCAAGCTGAACGGGAAGCGCCCGCAATCGCACTTCCACGCGGGCTTCGTCGAGGGGCTGCTGGACCGCCCGATCTCGGACGATCCGGCCCTGGGGGACCCGATCCGGCAGCGGTGGTTCTGGGCCGGCGTCGTTCGCGGCTGGGCCGAGAACCAGAGGTGGACCTGCATCGTCGACCAGTACCGCGAGAACGCGGTCGTCCGCGACTTGGGCGACGGGCGCGACTCGGCCTCGCTCACCGTGGTCTGCGACATCGTGGACGCGCTGCGCGAAGCGGACGAGTGCGGAGAGATCGCCAAGTTCGTGAAGAAGGAAGCGCTTCTGGGCCTCGCCCGCCTGGCGCGCCTCGACGAACGCCGCGAACGGCGCGATCTCTATCGCTTGCTCCTGGAAATCGCGACGCGGTCGTTGCGCGGCGGCGACGCCGAATCGGCCAAGCCCGTCTTCGAGCTTCTCACGAGGGCCGAGCGGGAACTCGACGAACAGGGCGAGGAGCTCGAGGTCGAGACGATTCTGGAGACTCACCGACGCAAGGCCCACTGCCTGCGAAAGCTCGGAGAGCACGCGCGGGCGGAGACGCTCCTCGAGGCGCTGCTCGAGGAGGACCCGAATCCGAACGTCCACGCGATGGCCCGCGCCGACCTAGGGCTGATTCAGGGGAGCTTCGACGAGCTCGACGAGGTGGCGCTCCCTCGGAGACGAAGCGAGCTCGGGGGATTTCTCGAGCGTCTCGAACGAGGCGCCGAGGACTTTCGCGGATCGGACGAAGCCGACACCGAGTACTCCGCGCACGGGCGCTATTGCCTGGGCGTCCTCGCGCTGGGGCGCGCGGTGGAGCCGCGACCGGGCGACGACGAGACGCCTTTTGCCGACCCGCGCCTCGAGGAGGCGGTAGCACATCTGCAGGGAGTGCGCGGGTATTTCTCCAAGCGAGGGGACGAGTACGCCGAAGACTTGGTTCATCGAGCCAGCCTGTACTTCGGAATCGCGAAGGCGCTGCGCCTCGAGAAGCTCTCGCACGCGGCGGACGTCGTCCAAGAGGCTCTCGAGCGCGGAGCCCGGTTTCCGCCCTACCTGATCGGTCCGACGCTCGAGGCCCTCGACGAGGGAGACGACGAGGGCCGTCTGCGCAACGTCGCGAAGGCGATTCTGAACACGGCGGGAGCTGCGGGTCTCGACGAACTGGTGCAGAGCGAAGTCGCGCTGAAGCACTGCCCCGAACTCTCGGACAGCCTTTTCGAGCGGTCCGGGCGCTCGGACCGAAACACGGAGTCTCGAGCCCGAGACGCGCGCGCGGCGCTTCGGGGGTTCCTGAGGCGCCGCGACAACGAAAGGGCGAGCGACGCCCTGGATCTCCTCGAGGGGTTCGCCCAAGAGGGCGCCGGAGTCGAGGAGTTCCTCGAATTGCTCGACGACGATCGGCGCTACGACCCCGCCTGGAAGGCGGAGGACGCCGCGATCGCCAGGGCGCATTGCCTCGAGGCGCATGGAAGGCACCACGACGCCTTGTACGCACTCAGGAAGTTGTTCTTCAAGTTCGTCGCGAGCCGGAGCGACGAAGGGCGGGACAGCGCGGTCGATATCCTGCGTCGCGTCGAGCGGTACCCGATCGCCGCTGCGGACTACGAAGACCTGACCAAACAGCACGACAAGCTGGAAAAGGAGCGCAGGGCGGAGAGGGCGGCGCTCGCCGATCGGGATCCGGGCCCGCGACTCCTTGTCAAGGTTCTTGTCGTCGGCGGAGCGGAGCGTCAGTCCAAGTCCCAGGATGCCGTTCGGAAGAGGTTGCGGGAACGCGACCGACAGGTCGAGATCGAGTTCGTCCCCACGGGATGGAACAGTGATTGGAGGCGGACGCTCCCCGAGGTCGAGGCTCGCATGGACGACAGCCACGGCCTGGTGATTCTGAGGTTCATGCGCACGGCGTGCGGGCGCACGATTCGGAAGCGCTGGCCCGGAGACAAGCCGTGGCGGTCGTGTTGGAGCGGCAGCTCCGGGTCGATCAGCGAGACGGTGCTCAAGGTGGCCGATTTGGCCAGGGCTCAGTCGTGAGAGCCAAGATTTCCTACTTCCGCCCCCGCTCGACCTCGGGCGCCCCGTAGGTCGTCGTGCGTCGCTCCACCGGCCAAGGCACGGGCCAGCCTTTCCGCAAGCCCGACGCGGCCTCGACGCTCTTCTCCTCGCGCCGCGAACGCCGTCTCTGGACCTGGACCTTCGTGGTGGTCGCGGCCATCTACGCGACGCTCGGATTCGCCCGCTCGCTGGCCGCCCGACTCGTCGACGAGGGACTGATCGTCGCCGCGTTCTGGGCCGGGCTGATCCTCGTGATCGGCGCTCTCGTCGCCGTTGGGCTCAAGGCGCGCCCTCGAGGGGCGGAGATCGGCGTCGCGCTCGGCGTGGCGGGCGCCTACCTGCTCGTGTTCCTGCGCATGACGGCCCTGGAGGAGCGCAGCCACCTCATCGAGTACAGCGTCGTCGCGCTGCTGATGTTCGAGGCGCTGAAGGAGCGCGCCGGCAACGGTCGCCGCGTCCCGGCGCCGGCCTTCCTCGCCATCGCGGGAACCGTGGCCGTCGGCGTGCTGGACGAGTGCATCCAGCGGTTTCTGCCCAACCGGGTCTTTGACCCCATGGACATGGCGTTCAACGTTCTGGCCGCGTTCATGGCCGTCGCCGGCGTCGCCGCGCTACGCTGGGCCCGACGGTTGTCGGCGCGGGCGGGCGGCGACGGGGACCAAGCGATCGGGTAGGGCCGCGCCGACTCTCGGGCGGCCCAGCGCGCGCCTCCGACCCGACTACAAGTACGTCGCCGGCGGCGTCGAGAAGACGTTGTCGATCAATTCGCGCGCCTGGAGAGGGACTCCCGCGAGCGACGCCGGAATCCCGGCGGCCCGCACTTCGTCCAGGGCGCGCTTGAGCGCGATGGCGCCGGTGAGGTCGATCCTGCCCAGGCCTTCCAGGTGCACGACGACCTCGGACACGTCGTCCGCGTCGGCTAGTCGCCCGGTCAGCGCCTCCTCGAGCCGGGGCGCGGACGCGAACCACAGGATGCCCTGCACCTCGACGTGCAGCGTGCCCCCGTCCATCCAGCTCACAAACCCGGCCCGGCGCTCGCGCCACACGTGGATGGCGAGAGAGAGCAGGATGCCCAGAAGCAGCGCCTGCTCGACGCGCGGGGCCAACAGAAGGCACAGCGCCAGCGTGAACCAGACGACCAGCGCCTGGATGCGCGACAGGGACCAGACGCGCAGCAGGAGACGGGGTCGCACGAGGCCGCCGACGGCGGCGATCACGACGCCGGCGAGCACGGCCTTCGGCAATGCCGAGAGGACGCCGGCGAACGGCAGGAACGCGAACACCGCGACTCCGGTCACGACGCCGGACCAGCGGGTGCGCGCGCCGGACAGGTGGTTCAAGCTGCTGCGCGACAGGGATCCGTCGACGGGCATGCCCGCGCCCAGCCCGGCCGCCACGTTGGCGACGCCCTGGGCCAGGAACTCCCGATCCGGGCTCCAGCTCGCCCGATCCTGGGTCGCGAAGTTCCGCGCGATGACGGTCGTCTCGGCGAACCCGACCATGGCGATCACCACTCCGGGGACCACCAGCGCGGGCGCCATCGCCCAGGGGAGCGCGAAGCCGACGGGCGGCAGCGACCCGGGGATCTCCCCCACGAGCGGCCCCTGGTAGCCCGAAAGGACCGAGTACGCGACGCCGCCCAGGACGGCGACCAGCGCGCCCGGGAACAAGGGGTGGATCCTGCGGGCCAGCAGCGTCGTCGCCACGGTCAGCGCCGTCATCGCCACGGCGACGGGGCTCCAGGAGCCGGGATCGCCCAGAAGGCGCACAGTGCTGCGCACCAGGCCCGCCTCGCCGCCACCGACCGCTCCCAGCGCCGCCGGAAGCTGGGATAGCAGGATCAGGACGGCCGCGCCGGTCGTGAAGCCGCGCACGACGGGCTGCGACATCAGGTACGTGACCTTGCCCGCGCGCACCGAAGCGATCGCCAATCGGGTCAGGCCGACGATCAGCGCCAGGAGCGCCGCGGCCCGAGCGTACTCCGGGCCGCCCGGGTCGGCGACGCTCGCCAAGGCGCCGTGGGTCAACAGCGCCGTGAGCGCGACCGGACCGGTCTGCAGGTACGGACACGACGCGAAGAGGCCCGCCGCGACCAGGGGCAGCGCCGCGGCGTAGAGCCCGTGCACGCTGGGCAGTCCGGCCAGCTCGGCGTAGGCCATGCTCTGCGGAACGATCAGCAGCGCGACGCTGACCCCCGCCACGACGTCGCGCGCGCTTCGGCGGCGCCGGTTCCATGGCGTTCGCGCGTCGACGTCCGCCGAGCGGCCCTTCGCGAGCGAGTCGCTCACGCGAGCCTCAAGGGGCCGGCGCCGAAGCGCGGGTCCCCGGCCGCGCCGCGGCCGCTTCGGCGGCGAGCTCGCCGAGCAGTCGGGACGTCTTCCGCGCTCGCTCGCCCCACCACCGCGCGATCGGCTCGGGGCCCCGGACCGCGCGCCGCCAGCGCGCCGCGTGACCGGACAGCCACTCGAGGGCGGCGGGCGCGTCCTGTCCCAGCAGGGATTCGAGCGCGTAGCGACGCTCGCCGGCCCGGCAAGCCAGTCCCGCGTCGGCGGCCAAGCGGACGAGGTCGTCCCTGAGCACCACCACGCCGGCCCGCGCCGGCGCCAGCAACGACGCCAGAAACGCGGCGCCGCCGTCCACGCGCGGGTCCGCGAGACCCGGCGCCTTGGCGAGCGGGACCGGCAGGCGGGACGGGACGTCGATCTCGGCCTCGACCCGTCGGATGGCGTTCCCGAGCGTCTCGGCCCACGCCTCGTAGTACTCCGACCCCGAGCCGCGGAAGGTCGCCAGATAGACGCCCAGCCAAGGCGAAACGCACTCCCACATCAGCGCGTCTCGGGCGTGGACGCGCAGGACGCGGTCGGCTTCGGCCTCTCCGTCCTCTCCCTCGCCGAGCTCGGCGAGGAGGGCCAACAGAGACGCCAAGTGGTCGGGCGCCCCCTTCCAGCTCTCGCGCCCGCGCCCCAGCGCGCGCCAGAAGCCGGCCACGCGACCCCTCGCGACGCCGCCCATCATGCCCTCGGGACCCAGATACACCGACGCGTAGGGGTAGCGCTGCGATCGCACGACGGCGTGGTGCTCGACGGCGTCCGGGACGGGCGGCAGCGCAAGCGCCTCGGCCACCCGACGGTGCTCGGGCGCCGGCGGCTCGACGAGCGAGCCCAGCGCGCGAAACAGTTCCACGTGACGCTACGGGTCTTCGGGTCGCCGATCCCCGTTCTCGAGCTTGAACGCGGAACGCACCGGTCGCACCGGTCGCATGAGCCAGTGGGGTCGGCGCGTCCCGTCCGGCGAGTGCTCGGCGGCCGGGCGCGTCCGCTCGAGCCAGCGGCGAAACGCGCTTCGCGACTTCGCCGCGTCGACGACGACGTCGCCGTGACGGTCCGAGTCGAGCGCCTTGCGGACGCGCACCGCCTGGTGCCAGCAGTGGGCTCCCGAGATCGGATCCGGCTGGACCGGAAACGTCATGTTCTGGTGCACGCCCGCGTCCGTCCACCAGATCCGGCCCGCGTCCGAGGCGGCGGCGCGGCGCGCGCCCGCGTCCGGCCTGCGCCGCATCCGCCACCCGTCGGCTCCGTCGCGCGCCAGCTCGGCGACGGGCGCGGCCCCGCCCGGCCCGCCGTCGAGCTTCCAGCGGCCCATGTGGTGCGAGCAGGCCGCCACGCCCGGGTGAATCCCCTCCGTGACCCACGCCTTGGCGACGAAATGCCCGATCTCGGTCTCGACGCGCGTCAAGTCGCCCGTGCGGACGCCCAGGCGATCGGCGTCCGCCGGATGCAGCCACAGCGGGTTCGCATGGGCGATCTCGTTCAGCCACTTCGCGTTCGCGCTGCGGGTGTGAATGTGCACGGGCAGGCGAAAGGTCGAGATCAGGCACATGCGATCCGGTCCCAGCTCGCTCGGGTGCACGTGGCTTCGCTCGTACCCCGGAATCGCCGACTCGGGCCACCCCCACTCCGCCAGCGTGCGCGACCAGAACTCGAGGCGCCCCGACGGGGTCGGGAACCCCCGCCTGGCCACGCCGTCGACTTCGACGCCCACCCTGCGCCGCCCTTCGTCGTCTCCGTCCACGGCCGGCAGGGGCGCCACGTTGGGCGACGGCGGCTCGGGCGCGCTCGAGAACACCCGGCCGGCGGCGTCGACGCGCGCGCCCTCGAGCTCGGACTCGGGCACGGGACTCTCGTACAGCGCGCCGACGGTCCGTTCGATCTCGAAGGCCCCGTAGCGGCGCATGTAGCGCAGCGGCGTCAGGCCTTCGGCGGCGGCGCGCTCGGGCAGCCCGGGCACGGAGCGCTCGAAGATCCACGCGTAGTACTCGTCGACCGACATCCTCTCGCCCGCGCGCTCCCGGGACTCGAAGAAGCGCCGAGCGCCCAGCGAGCCGTCCGGATCGATCCTCCACGTCAGCTCGATCCAGAATTCGTTCTCCTCCCACACCTCGCCCGGGTTGACGTCCAGCGTCGATTCGACGGTCTCGCCCCGGCGCTCGCGCGCCTCCTTGAGCACCGGCTGCCTGAACGCGATCCAGCGTCCGTCGTACTGCTCGTACGACGTCAGGTCGTGGCGCTCCGAGGCGTGTCCCATGGGCAGGACGTAGTCGGCGAAGAAGGCCGTCTCGTTCCAGGTCGGGGTGAGCGCGACGTGCATGCGGACGCGCTCGGGGTCCTTGAGCATCTCGATCCAGGAGAAGCCGTCCGGGTTGGTCCACACCGGGTTGTAGACGCGCGTGAAGTAGACGTCCAGGCGCGCGTCGCGGCGGGCGAGCATGTGCGGCAGCAGGAACGACATCTCCATCAGCGACAGGGGGTACTCGCCCGGCCAGGTCACGTCGTTCCAGCGCTCGGGGTGCCGGTGCGGCATGCGAATGGGCCGGGGCACGAACTTGTTGTACGCGTTGGGATAGGTGCCGCCCGGCACGGCGATCGCGCCCAGCAGGGCGTTCAGCAGGAAGAGACAGCGGGCCACCTGCCACCCGCCCAGGTTGCCCGCCGCCGCGCTGCGCCAGTTGTGGGTCGAGAGCCGCGCGCCGGCGCCGGCGATCGTCTCGGCCACCTCTTCGATCGTCGCGGCCGCCACGCCGCTCTCGGCGGCGGCGAAGTCGAAGGTGTAGCGGGCGTAGAGCGAGGCGAGGACGCGCTGGAACGCCTCGAAGGTCTCGGGCTCGTCCGGGCGCGTCTCGCTCAGGAATTCGCGCCAGTTCCACCAGCGCCGCACGAACTCGGCGTCGTAGCGCCCGGTGCGGATCAGGTGGTTGGCGACGGCCAGCAGCACGGCCGCCTCGCTGCCGGGGTAGGTCGAGAGCCAGTGGTCGGCGTGCGTGGCCGTGTTCGAGAGGCGCGTGTCGAAGACGACGACCTTGGCGCCCTTGGCCTTCGCCTCGATCACGCGCTGCGCGTGGGGGTTGAAGTAGTGGCCGGCTTCGAGGTGGCTGCTGATCAGCAGGACGACGCGCGCGTTCGCGTGATCCGGGCTGGGTCGGTCCATCCCCATCCACAGGTGGTACCCGGCGCGCGCGCCCGAGGAGCAGATGTTGGTGTGCGAGTTGTGGCCGTCGACGCCCCACGCGGCCAGCATGCGTTCGGTGAATCCGTCCTCGCCGGGCCGTCCGACGTGGACCATGATCTCGCGCTGGCGACCCTCCGTCATCGCGCCGCGAATTCGGCCCGCGAGGTCGTCCAGCGCCTCGTCCCAGCTCACGCGCTCCCACTGGCCCTCGCCGCGCTCGCCGACGCGCCTCAGCGGATGGAGGATCCGGTCCGGGTCGGTCAGCTGCGTCGCCGTGGCCGGACCCTTGGCGCAGTTGCGCCCCCGGGAGCCCGGGTGCTCGGGGTTGCCCTCGAACTTCCGCACCTCGAGGGTGTCGCGGTCCACGTAGGCCAGCAGGCCGCACGCCGACTCGCAGTTGAAGCAGGTCGTCGGGACGAGCGTGTAGCGGCGCTCCCGGCGCTCGGGCCACGCGACGGCGTCCAGCTCGACCCAGTCGCTCCAGCGCTCCTTCGGCGGGAAGGCCGCCAGATGCACCCGGCTCGCGCCCGGATAGAAGGTCTCGCCCCGGGCCTCGACGGCGGCGCGCGCCGCCGAGACGCGCGCGTTCAGATCGTCCGGGCTCACGCCAGCGGGACCCGTTGCGCGGCCTGCACGTGGGCGTGCCCGTAGGCCAGAAGACCGCCCAGCGCCAGCGGCGCGACGAGCCAGCCGGGCCCGAAGCCGCCCAGCCAGGGGGCGGCCGCTCCGGCCAGCGCGCCGAAGACGCCCAGGCGGAACCAGACCCGATAGCGTCCGCGGACCATCTCGCGCTCGGCCAGGCGAGCGTGCGCGGTGACCGCCGGCATCGTCGCCTCGCCCGCGACGAGCAGGAGGTGGAGCGCGCTCGCGACGCCGAGCGCGATCAGGGCGGCGTCCAGCGACGCGCCCGCGCCCGGGCCCGCCGCCGCGACGGCCAGCGCGAGGACGGCCGCTCCGGCGAGGAGCGCGTGCGCGAGGAACTGGGCGGGCAGCAGCGGGCTCTGCCACAGGTCCCGGCCCTTCGCCTGCCCGAACAGGAACGCCGTGTACACGGCCGTCGCGGTCGCGAGCGCGCCGCCCAGCGCGCCCAGCCAGAGCGGAGGCGGACCGCCGCCCAGTCCCCATGCGACGTGGGCGGCGAGCAGAGCCCCGTACGCTCCGAGCGCGAAGCCGCCGCGCACGAGCCAGCTGCGCCACTGCGGCCGGCGCAGGATCAGGAGGAAGCGCCCGGGGCGCTCGAGGTCCCAGACCAGGATCGCCGCGGTCAGGGCCAGCGTCGCCGCCGCCAGCACGGGCAGCGCGACCCTCCAGAGGCCGCTCCCGGGGTCCAGCGCGCCCAGCGCGACGAAGAGAAAGGGCACGAGGTAGGCGCCGGCGGCGATCGACTTGGTCCACGTGTACAGCGACACGCGAAAGTCCCACGGCGCCTTGTGCGGGACGTCGTAGCTCAGCAGCGCGGCGGCCGACGACGTTCCGGGTCCGGGATGGCCCGGGGGCGTCTCGCGCCGATTCTCGCCCCGCTCGCTCCACATGAAGAGGCCGCCGTCGGGGCGTCGGGCCGCGAGCGGGTCCAGCGTCGCCTGGTCGGCGCCCCTGTAGAACAGCTTGGGTCGCGTCTCCTTCTCCGGGCGGCGCACGGACACGGCGTCGCGGGCGACGATGCGCGCCACGGCCGACTCGGGGTCGTTCGCGTCGCCGACGAGCAGCGCCTCGGTCGGGCAGACGACGACGCACGCGGGTTCGAGGCCGACGTCCAGGCGGTGGGCGCAGAAGTTGCACTTCTCGGCGGCGCCGTCGGTCGGGTTCACGAAGATCGCGTCGTAGGGACAGGCGGCGATGCACGCCTTGCAACCGATGCACGCGCTCTTGTCGAAGTCGACGATCCCGTCGCCCCGTTGGAACATGGCCGCCGTGGGACAGATCTCGACGCAGGGCGCGTCCGAACACTGGTTGCAGCGCGTGACCTGAAAGGACCGGCGAACCTCGGGGAACAGGCCCGCGTCGACGTACTTGACGTACGTTCGGTTCACGGAAAGCGGGACCTGGTTCTCGGACTTGCACGCCGTGGTGCAGGCGTGGCAGCCGATGCAGCGGGTCTGGTCGACCACCTTGGCCCAAGCGGGAGTCATGCTCTGACAATAGAAGGTCCCGGACGCGAGCGACAGGCGCGCCGCCGGGCGTCCGGCTTGCCCCGACGAGCCGGGCTTCGATACGCTCGACGAATCCGAGCGCGCGCCCCTGCGGGGCCGCCCGCAGTCCTTTTTCGCCGGAGCCGCCCGTGACCCGCGCCGTCCGCCCTCGCGTCCGTCGGTCGCCCTTCCCGTCCTCGGCGGCGCCGCGGACGCGCACGGCGTGGGCGGTCGCGGCGATTCCGTTCTTCGGCGCCGCCGCGGCGGCCGGCGCCCAGGGGCCCGCGCTCGAGTCGCTTCGCGCGCAGGAGCCTCCCCCGATCGTCGCCGGCGCCCCGGCGACGGCCGGCGAGTACGACCTCGCCGTCGACGTCCAGCGCTACGACGTCGAACTCGCCCTGGGCGGCGTCGAGATCGAGGGCCGGGTCGCGCTGACGGTTCGGGCGAACGGCGCGTCCCGGCTGCCGCTCGACTTGAGCGGGCTGGGCGTGCGGGAGGTCTCGGTGGACGGCGAGCCGGTCCGCTTCGCGTACGCCGCCGGCAAGCTCGTCGTCCCGCTCGGCTCGCCGGACGCTTCCGACTCGGCTCGCGTCGTCGTCTCGTACGGCGGCACGCCGGACGACGGCCTGATCGCCCGCGACGACGTGCACGGCCGAAGCGCCGTCTTCGCCGACAACTGGCCCAACCGCGCGCGCTTCTGGCTCCCCTCGGTGGACCACCCCTCGGACAAGGCCGCGGCGTCGTTCACGGTGCACGCGCCCGCCGAGTGGCGGGTGATCGCCAACGGCGCTCTCCTTGGCCCGCCGGAGCCCGCGCCGGCGGGCGCGCTGGGCGGCGCGGAGGGCAAGCGCACCTGGCGGTGGGCCACCGACGTGGACCACCCGACCTACACGCTCGTGGTGGGCGCCGCGGAGTTCGTCGTCGAGTCGCTCGGGAGGAGCGCGTGCGGCCTCGCCCCGGAGAGCCCCGACCCGGACGGTTGCGTGGACGTCTCCTTCTGGGTCTACCCCGAGGACGCGGCGTTCGCCCGGCGCGTCTTCGCCCGAGCGCCCGCCATGGTCGACTTCTTCGCCGAGCTCGTCGGGCCGTATCCCTTCGAGAAGCTGGCCAACGTGCAGTCGGCCACCCGATTCGGCGGGATGGAGAACGCCTCGGCGATCTTCTACTCGGAAGGGGCCATCGCCGAGGGCCGGCTGAGCGAGGGCACGGTCAGCCACGAGATCGCGCACCAGTGGTTCGGCGACTCGGCCACCGAGTCGGATTGGAGGCACCTCTGGCTGTCCGAAGGATTCGCGACCTACTTCGGCGCCCTGTTCTTCGAGGCGGCCGACGGCGTGGACGACTTTCGGGCACGGATGGAGCGCAATCGCCTCCGGGCCGTCGCGTCGCCGGTCGCCGACCGACCGATCGTGGAGGAGCGCGCGCCGGAGAGCCTGTTCGATCTCCTGAACGCCAACAACTACCAGAAGGGCGCGTGGGCGCTGCACATGCTGCGCGGCGTCCTGGGCGACTCGACGTTTTTCCGGGCGATGCGGGTCTACTACGCCGAGCACGCCTACGGCAACGCGCTCACCGAGGACCTGCAGCGCGTCGTCGAGCGGGAGGCGGGCCGCTCGCTGGACTGGTTCTTCGAACAGTGGATCCGTGGGCCCGGCCACCCGGTCCTCGAGTGGGAGTGGGCGACGTCGGACGACGGCCGGGCGATCGACCTGACGGTGCGCCAGGTCCAATCGGAGGCATGGCCCGCATTCCGCTTGCCCATGGAGGTCGAGATTCGGGGGCCGGGGGGCGCCGTCCGGCGGCCCATCGAGGTCGTCTCGAGGGAGCAACGCTTCAGGCTGGACGTCGCCGCGGCTCCGGACGCGGTCGTCCTGGACCCGGACGGCTGGGTGCTCAAGGGCGACCCCTGAAGCGCGTGGGGCGTGGCGCGGGCCCGCTTCCAGGCCGGCCTCGCTCCCATTTCAAGGCGAAACGAGTCCGAACGCGGTCCTGCGACGTCAAGTCAGAGATCCCGAATCCGACGCACCGTGAACTCGAGCTCCGTGCGCCAGTACGACGGCCGGCGAGACGCGAATGGACCGGTCGACAAGTCAGTAATCTGACGACCGTCCGACAATCTGACCCCCCCCCCCCCCCCCCCGGAAAATGTAACGCGCCGTATACACGTTGCTTATGAATCGCGTCATCGATGGCGCCGATCTTGCTGTGTCTGCGCTCCACAGGGTTCCCGCTTTCGCGTCGCCCCTCTCCGATCCGGGCGCCGAGCAGGCATAGCAAGGCCCCGCTTCGCACGGGGCGATCACAGGGAGGACGACTCCCGCTTCACGCGATCGTCAACGGAGATCGACACCGAATGAACGCACTCAAGAACAAAGCGCTGATCGGGGCTCTCGCGGCTCTTCCGCTCGCGCTCATGGCCTGCGGGGAGGACATCGCGCCTCCGCCGCCCACCGGTTCCGTCGCCGGCCAGGTCTCCATCGAGGGCCAAGGCGCCGACGGCGTCTCCGTCACCCTCTCGAGCGGCGCCGCCACCGCCACCGCCGGCGGCGGCGCCTACCGCTTCGACGGCGTCGAGCCCGGCAGCTACACCGTCTCCATCTCCGGCTTCCCCACCGAGGCCAGCTTCGACGCCACCTCGATGCCCGTCACCGTCGGCGAGTCCGGAGGAACGGCCACCGTCGACTTCTCCGGCTCCTACATCCGCACCGCGAGCGTCCGGGGAACCGTCACCGTCGAAGGCGACGGGCTCTCCGGCGTCACCGTCCGCCTCTCCGGCATGTCCGAGGCCGAGGCCATGACCGACGCCAGCGGCCAGTACGGCTTCACCGGTCTCCGCGCGGGAAGCTACGCCGTCGAGATCTCCGGCTTCGACGCCGACGAGGTCGGCTTCTCCAGCACTTCCGGCTCCGCCGACCTGGGCGTCGGCGACACCGAGGTCGTCAGCTTCGACGGCACGTACCTGCGCACCGCAGGCATCCGCGGCCAGGTCAGCGTCGAAGGCGCCGGTCTCGCGGGCGTCACCGTCAGCCTTTCCGGCGAGGGCGACGACCGCACCGCCACCACCGACGCCGGCGGCCAGTACGCCTTCTCGAAGCTCCGCGCCGGCGACTACTCCGTCGCCGTCTCCGGCTACGACATGGACGCCATCGGCTTCGACGCCACTTCCCAGAGCGTCACCGTCGCCTTGGGCGAGACCGCCAACGTCCGCTTCGACGGCGCCTACTTGCGCACCTCGGGCGTCGTCGGCCAGGTCAGCGTCGCCGGCATGGGACTCGCCGACGTGGCCGTCACGCTCGCGTCCGCCGACATGGACTCGATGACGGACACCACCGACGCCAGCGGCCTCTACTCCTTCTCGGCGCTGGCCGCCGGCGACTACACCGTCTCGATCACGGTCGCCAGCGAGGCCTACGTCTTCTCCACGACCAGCATGGACGTCACGCTGGCCGACGATCAGTCCATGACCGTCAACTTCCGCGGCGAGCACGCCACCACGGCCAGCGTCTCCGGCATGCTCTTCGTCGACGAAGCCATGAAGAACGACATGCACGACCAAGGCGAGGACGCCCTCGAGATCGCTGGCATCCCCGTCGTCCTCGTCGGTCCCGCCGTCGGCGACCAGATGTCCGGCATGACCGATGACAAGGGCATGTTCGAGTTCTCCGGGCTGCGCGCAGGCACCTACGCGCTCGCCGTCGTCAGCAGCCCGACCGTCGCCACCATGCTCGGCGACTACGCCTACGGCGGTCCCGCCACCGGCTACCAGCTCGACGTCGCCGTCGGCCAGAAGGTCATGCAGCACCTGCCCTACGACATCACCCACCAGACCGTCCACTACACCGTCACGCTTCGCCACGGCGACATGCACGGCGACACGCTCGCCGGCGCCACCGTCACGCTCTACGCCGACTCGGACGGCGACTCGAAGATCGCTTCGGCCGACACCGACGAAGACGGCATGGCTTCGATCCGCTTCGCCCGCTCGATGGCCACCGGCTCGATGGTCTGGGCTTCGGTCTCGAGCGACGACTACGCCGTCGAAGCCGACGCCATGCAGAAGATCGAGTGGAACGCGAAATCGAAGATGGCCATGGCCATGAACGACTTCGACGTCCTCAACCTCATGGTCGACGCCAAGATCAGCGGCGCTACGATCATGACCGACATGGGCGGCGGCAAGCCGCTCGCCGACTGGGCCATCTCCGTCGCGATGGGCGGCTCGATGGTCGACGGCGCGCCGACGAAGCTCGGCGCCGACGGCACGGCCATGTTCAAGACCACGGCCATGGCCTCCGATCTGCCCGCCATGTACACCGTCATGCTGGACTCGACTCAGGTCGACAAGCTCGACGGCGGCGAGACGTTCAGCTCGACGCCCGTCACGATCGAGCACTCGGGCCTCGAGTTGATGGAGACGATGGACGCCGACGTGCTCGAGGCGATGTGGACGACGCAGACGCTTACCGTCTACGTGCACCACGAGATGGACCAGGTCGAAGGCTACACGGGCAGCGTCCTGGGGGGCGACGAGCGCATGTCCGGCAAGATCGACGTCGACGTGCGCTACATCGACGAGCTCGGCCGCAGCCGCATGTTCGCGAGCGACGTCTGGGATCCGAAGAACAAGTCGGACAAGGGCGGCGTGATCTCGTTCAAGAAGCTGCCGGCCGACGCGCAGGTGATGGTCTCGGCCAAGGAGGCTTCGACGGCCACCGACGTCATGCTGCTCGATCCCGCCGAGCTCTTCGCGTTCCGCGACGCTGACGCGAACGGGATCATGAAGGGCGCGTTCGGCGATCACGGCGGATTCAGCCCGATGGTCGAGCTGTGTCCGTTGACGGCGACGGAGCCCGCCGGCCAGGACTTCGGCGAGTGCGGCACCTTCGCCTACGTCATGAAGCACGGCGTCAGCGGGACCATCTGGAAGAAGACGGTCGCGAAGTCCGGCGAGGGCTTCGGCGCAACGAAGGACGCGAACGTCGCCGGCGTGACGGTCGGTCTGACGCCCGTCGCGGGCAAGAACCTGGCCGGCATGGAGCACAGCCAGACGACGGCCAAGGCGAACGCCAAGGCCACGACCTGGGACGACCGCAACGCGTTCGACTTCGGCAAGATCGCGGCGGGCGTCTACAAGCTGGCCGTTCCGGCGGGCTGGCAGGCGATGCTGGGCGCGAAGGGCTCGACGACGAAGCTCGGCGACGCGTTCAGCCCGCTGGACACGGCCGTGATGCTCGACGTCACGCCGACGACGACCACCGTCTACGGGATCGTCACGGGCTCGGACAAGTTCCGCGTGGACAGCGTAATGGTCGACGTGAACGGCATGACGGCGATGACCGACATGTACGGTCGCTACATCGTGGAAGGCGTGCCCGCGAAGAAGGACTCGCTGTACGCCAAGGGGATGCGCAAGGGCTTCTCGGACGGCAGCGGGAAGGCGAAGTTCACGGCCAACTCGCCGACGCAAATTGATTTTGTGATGGGCGGCTCGGGCGATCCGGTGTTCTACAGCGGCAAGGTGGTGGCGTCGGGCTCGAACGCGCCGATCGCCGGCGTCGAGATCATGATCGACGGCAAGGCGCCGGAGAACGCCGTGAAGGGCAAGCTACTGACCGGCGCCGACGGCACCTTCCAAGCGACGGGCGCGGCGAAGTCGTCGGGCACGGTCTCGATCACGGCCAAGCACGCGGACTACACGTTCGCACCCGAGTCGCTGCCGCTGCCCGCGACGTCGGGCACCGACATCTCGGGCGCGAACTTCACCGGGTTCCAGAAGGCGACGGTCACCGGTCGCGTGGCCGACTCCAACGTAGGGTTCAGCGGCCCGTTGGCGGGCTGGGACGGTGACACCCTCGTGGTCACGATCACGAAGGCGGGCGCGACTGCCGCGACCGCCACGGACACGGTCGGCGCGTCGGGGACGTTCACGTTCAAAGTCCCGTTCGGCGACTACACCGTCGCGGCGACACTGGACAACTGGGGGTTCAAGTACCCGAACGGCAGCCAAAGCGCGTCTCTGGCCCCCGGACAGCGCAAGAACTTCGGCACCATCGAGGCGCGCACCTGGGTGCTTCGCAACGTGAGCGCGACGCGGGGACCGCCGTGGGTGGACAGCGTCGCCAATGTGGTCGGGGATTCCCTCGCCGTCCACAAGGACAGCGCGAAGGTCCTCTTCCGGTACACCAACTACGATGCCGAGGACGGCATCACCGCCGCGCAGCGCGGGTTGCCTGCGACCAACAGCGGCCTTCCGGAATACAATTATTGGTATCGGGCCACTGACGGCAACTGGCGATTCATGTACCATTGGGAGAATCTCCCTGGCGAATCCGGTTGGAACAAAGGAGTCGTCCTGCGCGCGTGCTCGGACCCGGCTGTTTCCGGCGCTCTTTGCGCGACTGGACGCAGGGTCCCCGACGACACGTTCACCGTTCGGATCGAGTCGAGATCGACGAACGCCAGCAATGTGTTGCAGGCCGCCGACACCGTCTATCGGAAGGTGTCCGCCATCGATCCAGTGGCAAGGTCGGTCAAGGCGCGGCGCAGCGCCGACAACGACTCGATCGCCCTCGACTGGGTCGCCACGACGAACGAGAGGTCGCATCAGCGGATCGTCTGGCAGCTGACCGTCGCGGCGCTGGGCGGCGCGAAGAGCACGCTGTATCACGAGACTAGCGGCACGGACGCCTGGGACGCGAGGCAGGTGCTCGCGTGGCCCGTCTCGACGACCACGAACTACGGCCAGTTCCGAACCGCGTCCGGCACCCCATTGACTCTTACCCATGTGGATCTCAAGAAGGAGATCGTCATGTGGATCGAAGCCAGACAGAGCGGCGGCGACACCCCATGGAAGATGAGCCCCAAGGTCACGCTCGCGGCCGTGAGCTCGGGCGGACGATAGGGTAGACCGCCTAAGGCTCCGTCGACCGGCAGCCCGGTCGGCGGGGCCGCAGGCCCCTCCGGCGTCGGCCCTCCGTCCGGGATCCCTCCGGGCGGGGGGCCGACGCCGTTTCGTCGAAACGCCAGGGTTCGCGGACAACGACCAAAGACCTTCCTCGATTGCGTCTCCACGACCAAGAAGAGGTCGCATCGGCGAATCGCACTGGCGGTTGGCCGCCTCCGCCGGACATCTTGGGGTCCGTCGGTCGGGCTTGGGTCCGGTCGGCGGAGTTCCGGCCCTCTCGCGCCTCGGTTCGACTCCGTTTCCCCGTCGACCCCTCCGTAGCCCTCCGCGCGGTCGCCTCCAGCGGCGGCGCGGCGGCCGAACTCGGGCTCGCTCGCCGCTGGGACGAGCCTCTCCGTTCGGGCCCGTTCGCCGTTGGACGGGATTCTTCCTTGTCTCTAGCGCCGTCGACGGTCTATTTTCCCGGTCCGTCGAAAACGCGCATCGGAAGCGGCCGACGCTCGGGGAAGCGACCGTTGTCCCCGTCCCCGCCCGGATGGCTCGCGACCGCGAATTCACCTTCTCCAGGAGCGCCGCGACATGGCCTCGGCAACGCATCCCGCCTTCGAGCGAGACATCGTCGAGATCGAGGATCAGATCGCGCGCCTTCGCGAGACGGCGTCTCGGCGCGGCTGGGACGTCGCCGACGAGCTGGGCGAGCTGACGGCCAAGCTCGAGCTGCTGCGCAAGGAGACGTACCGGAACCTCGACCCCATGGATCAGGTCCAGGTCGCCCGCCACCCCCGGCGCCCGTACACGCTGGACTACGTGAAAAGCGTCTTCACGGAGTGGATCGAGCTTCGCGGCGACCGCCGGTATCGCAACGACGAAGCGATCGTGGGCGGCTGGGCGCGTCTGGACGGTCGGTCGGTGATGTTGATCGGCCACCAGAAGGGCCGCGACATGAAGGGCAACTTGCGGCGCAACTTCGGCATGCCCCACCCCGAGGGGTATCGAAAGGCCCTGCGGCTCATGCAGATGGCCGAGAAGTTCGGTCGCCCCGTCGTCACGATGATCGACACGCCCGGCGCCTATCCCGGGTTCGGAGCCGAGGAGCGGGGCCAGGCCGAAGCGATCGCGACGAACCTGAGGGAGATGGCCCGTCTCCGCACGCCGACGATCTCGCTGGTCATCGGCGAGGGAGGGAGCGGCGGCGCGCTGGCGCTGGGCGTGACCGACCGCATCCTGCTCCTCGAGCACTCCGTCTATTCCGTGATTTCGCCGGAGGGATGCGCGGCCATCCTGTGGCGCTCGGCTCAAGAGCGCGCGGCCGCCGCCCGAGCGCTGAGGCTCACGTCGAGCGACCTCTTCGCCTTGGGCGTGGCCGACGAGGTCATCCCGGAGCCGCCGGGCGGCGCCCACACGGATCCCGAGGCCGCGATGGCGCTCGCGCGGGCGTCGCTGGTCCGGAACCTGGACGAGCTCGAGGGCGTGGACCCGGAGCGCCTGATCCGCGACCGATGGGCCAAGTACGAGGGCGTGGGCGCATGGACGGAGAGCCGCCCGGCCCGCCCCGGCGCGGCGGCGCGCTCGGTCGAGGCGTGAGCGCGCAGTCGCGATCGGCGGCGCCGTGACGCGCTTCGCCGAAGTCGGCTTCAAGGGATCGCGCCGGGACTACTACGGCTACGAGAACATCGAGCTCGCGCCCGGCGATCCGGTGATCGTCGAGGCGGAGCGCGGCGAGGATTTCGGGCGGATCACGGCGCTGGGCGCCGTCGCGCGACGGAAGTGCTCGGCGACGGCGAAGTGCGGGACCGGGGCGCCGTCCAAGCGGGTCATCCGGCGAGCCTTCGAGGACGAGGTCCGCCGGGCCCGGTTCAAGGCGGACGACGAGCGGTGGGCGCGCCGCGAGGTGCGCAAGCGCGTGGCCCGTCGCAAGATGAAGATGAAGGTCGCCGACGCCGAGTGGCAGTTCGATCGCAAGAAGATCGTCGTGTACTTCACGGCGCGGCGCCGCGTCGACTTCCGCGCGCTGGTCCGCGAGCTCGCGACCGCGTTCCGCGCCCAGGTCGAGTTGAGGCAGATCGGCGTCCGCGAGGAGGCGGCGATGCTCGGCGGCGTGGGCCGATGCGGGCGGGAGCTGTGCAGCTCGACGTGGCTGCCGGAGCTCAAGCCCGTTTCGCTGCAGGTCGCGAAGGACCAGGGGCTCTCCCTCAATCCGTCCCAGATCTCCGGCTGCTGCGGACGCCTCATGTGCTGTCTCAAGTACGAGCACGACCACTACCTCGAGGCGCGGCGCCGGTTCCCGCGCGAGGGTCGCAGGCTCGGCACCCGGCGAGGAACGGAGCGCGTCGTCGGCGTCGACGTCTTCAACGACGCGATTTCCCTCGAGGACGCTTCCGGCCAGCGCCGGGTCGTCGACGTCGAGACGCTCAAGGCCGAGGTTCGGGCCGCGAGCGCGGCTCGGAGGTCGTCGTCGTGAACCGACGGCGGCGCACCGTGGGCGCGGACGGGGTCGCGCCGTGACGGCCAGCGACCCGAAGACGGCCGGCGACGGTCGGGTCCACGTCCGGTTCGAGGGCGTCGGCAAGAGCTACGACGGCCGCTCCTGGGCGGTCTCCGACTTCGACCTCGACGTCGCCCGGGGCGAGTTCGTCACCCTGCTGGGCCCTTCGGGATCGGGAAAGACCACGGTCCTGACCATGCTGGCGGGCTTCAGGAGCGCGTCCGCCGGCACGATCCGCATCGACGGCGAGTCCGTCGAGGACCTGCCGCCCCGGAGCCGGGGCATCGGCATGGTGTTTCAGAACTACGCGCTGTTCCCCCACATGACGGTCGGCCAGAACCTGGCGTTCCCGCTCGAGGTGCGGGGCCTCGATCGCGAGCGACGCGAGGAGAAGGTGAACCGGGCGCTCGACTTGGTCCGTCTCGAGGGCCTCGCCGACCGGCGCCCCGCGCAGCTGTCGGGCGGTCAGCAGCAACGGGTCGCGATCGCGCGCGCGCTGGTGTTCGAGCCCGGCCTGGTCCTGATGGACGAGCCCCTGGGCGCGCTCGACCGCAGCCTCAGGGAAGAGATGCAGTACGAGATCCGCCGGATCCACCGACGTCTGGGCGTCACCGTCGTGTACGTCACGCACGACCAGCAGGAGGCGATGGTGATGTCCGACCGGATCGCGGTGCTGAACCGGGGCGCGATCGAGCAGATCGCCGCGCCCGAGACGCTGTACGAGGAGCCGGAGCGAGCCTTCGTGGCCCGGTTCATCGGCGAGAACAACCGCCTGCACGGGCGCGTGGTCGGCGTCGAGGGCGGGATCGCCGAGGTGGAAACCGGACGCGAGAGGATTCGGGCCCTGCAGGTGACCGCGTGCGCGCCGGGCGACCGCGTGACGCTCTCGATCCGGCCCGAGCGGGTCGCGGTGAACCCGGAGCCCGGCGTCTACGGCAACCAGGTCGGGGGCACCGTCCGCGACGTGGCCTTCCTGGGCGACCACCTGCGCGTCCGCATGGACGCGTGCGGCCGGAGGGACTTCGTGGCCAAGATCCCGAACGTCGTGGGACACGGGGGGATTCTGGTGGGCGACACCGTGCGCGTCGGCTGGGCGGTGACGGACTGCCGCGTCCTGGACTACGAAAGGAGGGAACGATGAGGAGAGGGACAGAGGCGACGGGCGCGCCGGGGACCGGGGCGGGACGCGCGCTACGCTGCGGAGGCGCGTTCGCGCTGGCGCTGGTCGTCGCCGAAGGCGCCGCCGCGCAGTCGGTCACGACCGTGTCCTGGGGCGGCTCCTACGCGAAGGCGGTCGACGAGGCGGTCAACGCGCCGTTCTCCGAAGCCACCGGCATCCGCGTCGACGTCGAGGACTACAACGGCGGGCTGGCGCAGATCCGGGCCCAGGTCGACGTGGGCGCCGTGCACTGGGACGTCGTCGACCTCGAGATGGCGGACGCCGTGCGCGCCTGCGACGAGGGGCTCCTCGAACCCATCGACCTCTCGTCGCTGCCTCCCGGGCCCGACGGCGCGGCTGCGGCCGACGATTTCGTCGCCGGCAGCGTGACCGAGTGCGGGGTCGGGATGGTCGTCTGGTCGACGGTCTACGCCTACAGCGAGGCCGCCTTCGAGGGGCGGCCCGGACCGACGACGATGGCGGACTTCTTCGACCTGGACCGGTTTCCGGGGCGCCGGGGCATGCGGCGCGTCCCGCAGGTCAACCTCGAGTTCGCGCTGATCGCCGACGGCGCGGCGCTGGACGAGGTGTACGCCCTCCTGGACACGCCGGCCGGCCTGGACCGCGCGTTCCGCAAGCTGGATTCCATCAAGGACCAGGTCGTCTGGTGGGAGGCGGGCGCCCAGCCGCCCCAGATGCTCGCCGACGGCGAGGTGGTCATGAGCACCGCCTACAACGGGCGGATCTTCAACGCGCAGATCCTCGAGAACCAGCCGTTCCGGATCGTCTGGGACGGACAGGTCCTCGACGTCGGCCAAGTGGGCGTCGTCGCCGGGACGCCCCGTCTCGAGGAGGCGCTTCGCTACCTGGCGTTCGCCACCCGGGCGGAGTCGCAGGCCGCGGTCGGTCGGCGCATTTCGTATTCGCCGACCCGCCGATCGGGAGCGCCGCTCGTCACGACCCACCTGTCCACCGGCGTGGACATGGCGCCGCACATGCCCGGCGCGCCCGCCAACGTCGCGCGGTCGCTGCGCTACGACTGGGAGTGGTGGGTGGACCGCCAGGACGAGCTCAACGAGCGCTTCAGCGCCTGGCTCGCGCGCTAGGGCGACCGAGATGACGGGTCGTCGCCCCGCGGGCCCGAGCGCCGGCACGGGACCGGGGAAAGGCGCGTCCGCGGCTGCGGGCGACGCGCGCGCGCTGCGCCACTGGAGACGGCGGCGCCGCCGGGCGCTCGGGCTCGTCCTGCCCCTGCTCCTGTTCGTGGCCGTGACCTTCGTCGCGCCGCTCGCCGCGATGCTGCTCCGCAGCGTCCACGACCCCGTCGTGGCCGACGCCATGCCGGAGACGCTGTCCCTGCTCTCGGAGTGGGAAGGCGACGCGGCGCCGAGCGAAGCCGTCTACGCCGCAGCCGCGCGCGAACTGGTTCGGGCGCGCGAGGCACGCGCCCTGGGACAGGTGGCGACGCGGGTCAATCGCGTCGAGAGCGGGCTCAGGAGCGTGTTGACGCGCACGGCCCGCCGGTTGCAGGGCGTCGAGACCGGACCCTGGGCCGCGGTCATGGTCGACGTCGACGCCGCCTGGGCGGAGCCCGCGACGTGGCGCGCGATCCGCGCGACGGGCCAGCGTCTCACGGCTCGCCACTACCTCGCCGCGGTCGACCTGCGCCGCGCGCCCGACGGCTCCGTCGAAAGGCAGCCGGAGGAGCGGCGCATCTACGCGTCGCTGTTCGCGCGCACTCTCCTCGTGAGCGCGGCGATCGCGATCCTGTGCCTGCTCCTGGGGTACCCGGTCGCCCACCTGATCGCGCACGCGCCGCCCCGGCGCGCGAACCTGCTCTTGATCCTGGTGCTGGTTCCGTTCTGGACGTCGCTGCTCGTGCGCACCACGGCCTGGATCGTCCTTCTCCAGACCCAGGGCGTGGTGAACGACCTCCTGGTCGCTCTCGGGCTCGTCGGCGACGACGGGCGCCTGGCGTTGATCTACAACATGACCGGGACCGTCGTCGCCATGACCCACGTGCTCCTGCCCTTCATGGTGCTGCCGCTCTACTCGGTGATGCGCTCGATTTCGCCCGACGCCATGCGCGCCGCCGCTTCCCTCGGGGCCACGCCGGCACAGGCGTTTCGGCGCGTCTACTGGCCGCAGACGCTGCCCGGCGTGGGCGCGGGAACGCTTCTCGTGTTCATCCTCGCCATCGGCTACTACATCACGCCGGCGCTGGTGGGCGGCAGCCGAGGGCAGCTCATATCGAACATGATCGCCTACCACATGCAGACCTCGCTCAACTGGGGCCTCGCGGCCGCGCTGGGCGCGATTCTGCTCCTCGGCGTCCTGGCGCTCTACGCGCTCTACGATCGGTTGATCGGCGTCGAGCGCATGAGCTTGAGTTGAGCGCGGACGCGCCGCCGCGGACGCGGCCCAGCGAGGCGCCGATTCCCCGCCCCCGGCCGGCCGGACTCGGGCGCGAACGCCTCCTGCGCGTCGGCCACCGCCTGTTCGTCGCCGCCGCGCTCGCGTTCCTGGTCGCGCCGATCCTGGTGGTCGTGCCCCTGAGCTTCAACGCGGAGCCCTACTTCACCTTCACCGAGGGAATGCTGCGCCTGGACCCCGAGGCGTACTCGCTGCGCTGGTACCGGGAGATCGTCGAGAACGAGGACTGGCGCCGCGCGCTGCTGAACAGCCTCGTCGTCGGCGTCTCGGCCACGACGCTCGCCACGACCCTCGGGACGCTGGCCGCGCTCGGGCTGTCCAGCCCCGACATGCCCGCCCGCCGTCTGATCACGGGCTTCCTGATCTCGCCGATGATCACGCCGGTGATCATCGCGGCCGCCGGCATGTTCTTCTTCTACTCGAGCGTCGGGCTCGGCCAGACCCACCTGGGCCTGATCCTGGCGCACACGGTCCTGGGCATCCCCTTCGTCGTCGTCACGGTGACGGCCACGCTGGCCGGATTCGACCGGAACCTGACGCGCGCCGCCGCGTCGCTGGGCGCCGGACCCTGGCGCGCCTTTCGCCGCGTCCAGCTGCCGCTGATCGCTCCGGGCGTCGTCTCCGGCGCGCTGTTCGCCTTCGCCGTCTCCTTCGACGAAGTCGTCGTCGTCCTCTTCATGGGCGGCATCGAGCAGCGCACGGTGCCGCGCCAGATGTGGGCGGGGATTCGCGAGCAGATCAGCCCCGCCATCCTCGCCGTGGCCACGTTCCTGATCGCCTTCGCGGTCGCCCTGCTGCTGACCGTCGAGTGGCTGCGGCGGCGCGCGCGCCGCTGAGCCCGGGCGCGCCTCCGCATCCCGCCTCCGCCGGGCGACCGACTCTCCTCCCGACGTCCCCCGGCCCCGCCGCCGTCAGTCGCTCCACAGGCGCCGCATGTAGCGATCGGGCGCCTCCAGGAACCCGCGCAGCAGCTTGACGCTCTCCAGGTCGTCGTACGCGACCGAGGCCAGCGGCGAGGCGTCGAAGGAGTAGATCGTCGCCTGCGGCACGGCCGTCAGAATCGGCGAGTGGGTCGCGACGACGAACTGGCCGCCCTCGTCGACCATGTCCTTGAGCATCGCCACGAACCCGAGCTGGCCGATCGGCGACAGCGCCGCCTCGGGCTCGTCGAGGAGGTAGAGCCCCTTCGGGACGAAGCGCGACCGGAACAGGTGCAGGAAGCTCTCCCCGTGCGACTGCGCGTCGAGGCTCTCGCCGTACCGCGACTTCAGCTCGGCCAGCGAGCCCGCGGCCGGTCCCCGGGCGAGGGTCCGCGCCAGGGGAGAGCGGTCGCGGTACTCGCGGTCCACCTCGTCGAGGCGCGCCTCGAGCTCGTCCTTGAGCGCCTCGACCCGGTGGACGAAACCGAAGAAGTCCTCGGCGCGCAGGAAGAACCCGCGATGCGCACGGCGGCGCCACTCGAGCGCCAGGCGCTTCGCGAGGCGTCGGGGCCCGGACAGCGTCTCGTCGCTGCGCGCGTCGACGGCGCCGACCGTCGGCAGTCCGCTCGAGATCGCCATCGCCTCGAGGAGCGTCGACTTCCCGGACCCGTTCTCGCCCGCGAAGATCGTCACCGGGCCCTCGAAGGACACCCTGCGCAGCCCTGCGAAAGCCGGGACGGAGAACGGAAAGGCGTCGGCGCGCGCGGCGTCGGCCGCTCCCTTCACGCGCACGCCCTCGAGAATCGGCGCTCCGCGCCCGGGCGGCTCACGGCCCACGGCGGGACCCTCGCCGAGGCGGTCGCAGCCGCCTCCGCGCGACGACGAACGACGGCGGGAGATTCGGGACCATGGGTCGCTCCGGCGGGGGCGGGGCGCGTCCCGCCATGGTTCGCGTCGGGTAGGGTTATCTTGCCTTCCACCATGCGAATCGCCACCTGGAACGTCAACTCGATTCGGGCCCGCAAGGACCGAGTCCTGGGCTGGCTGGACGAGCATCGGCCCGACGTCCTCGCGCTCCAGGAGCTCAAGACCGTCGACGAGGCGTTCCCCGCCGGCGAAGTCCGCGACGCCGGATACGACTTCGTCGCCGTGGGCCAGCGCGCCTACAACGGCGTGGCGCTGCTCAGCCGCCACCCCATGACGGACGTGCGCTACGGCCTGGACGACGACGACCCGCAGGCTCGGCTGATCGGCGCGAAGATCCGGGGCGTCACGGTCTACTCGGCGTACTTCCCGAACGGCGGCGCCGTCGGAAGCGAGTCGTACGCCTACAAGCTCGCCTGGATGGCGCGGCTCCGCGAGGCGCTCGAGGCGCGCCATCGTCCGGAAGAGCGCCTCGTGCTGACCGGCGACTTCAACGTCGCTCCGGACGATCTCGACGCTCGGAACCCGGAAGAGTGGGCGGCCAGCGCGCTCTGTCGACCGGAGGTCAGGGACGCGCTCGAGCGGATTCGGGAGTGGGGCTTCGTCGACGTGGTCCGCAAGCACAACCCCGAGGGCGGGCTGTACAGCTGGTGGGACTACCGCCGCCTCGCCTTTCCCAGGAACGACGGTCTGCGGATCGACCACGTCTTCGCGTCGCGGACCATGGCCGAGCGGTCGAGCGGCGCCTGGGTCGACCGGGACCAGCGCAAGGGAAGGAAGACCGACGTCCCGTCGGACCACGCGCCGGTCGTGGCCGACTTCGCCTCGCGAGCGGGCGCTGCGCCCGAACGGGGTCCGCAATAGGGCCTCTCGGCCCGACGACGAACGCGCCAAGCGTCGCCGGGCCGGGCGTCCGGCCGGAACCCGAGGCGGACGCGTCCGGTAAGGTGACTTGTAGACGCGCGAAGACCGCCGTACTCTGTACGGAGACTGCGAGGAGAACTCCATGAACCCGACTTCCGATCGGCTGGCTCGGCGGAAGCGACACCGCAAGGTCGTCGCCTCCGGTCTTGCGGCTTCCCTGGTCCTGCACGGCGTGGCGCTGAGCGCGCTGTCTCGGACCCAGCCCTCGCCGACGCCGGCGTCCGTCGCCGACGGCTCGCCCCGGCCGCTGCCGCCAGCGCCCCCGATTCAAGTGGTCAGGATCGAGGAGCCGACCCCTCCCGTCGCGGACGTGGAGCCGGTCGTCCTCAAGCCGGTCCTGCCCGTCCGGGCGGCCGAAGCTGGGCCGCGAACCCCCGAGGGCGCGAAGGACGGCTCGCTCGGGGGCGCGCCCAGCGCGAGGGCCTCCTTGGCGCCCGCCGACGTCGTCGACCTGGGCCGCGCCGCGCGAGTGGCGCTCTCGATGAGACCGCAGTTCGCCACGCAGCGTCGCGTGCCCGGCGCGTTGCGCCCCATCGAGCGTCTCGACGCGCACGCGGACCGCGAGGACGAAGGCGGAGAGGACGAAGGCGAGAGCTTCTGGAGACGACTCGGCGTGCCCATCGGCCGAGGCGGCGGCCAGATCTGCAAGCCGCGTCCCCTGGCGCCCTTGGGTTAGCGGCGCCTCGCGGCTCCGCTTTCGCGCGGGTTCACCGGCCGGGCGGTCGCTTCGACGCGGCGCCGCCCGTAGCCCGCGAGGGCGGGTCGTCGGGCCAAGGGGGTCGCTGGTTCTCCGCCCCCGGCGCGGGAGTCCAGTTCGCGCTGACGACCCTGCAGGTCTCGGGGGAATAGTGCACTTCGCGCCGAATCGGATTCTTGCCCGTCACGCTGTCCGCCCTCATGCGGAGTTCATCGACCGAGCAGTTCCCCTGCGCCGTCGCCGAACCCTCGTCGAACAGGACGGCTCCGCGTTCGGCCAACCGGCGTTCGTGCCTTTCGTCCATCATGTTGTGGAACTCGAGGAACTCCAGCGAATTCAACTCGTCGACGGTCAGCGGCCGACCCGACCGCGCGGCGTCTTCCTCGATGCGGCGAAGCTCCGCCAACCGGTCGCGAAGGAACCGCTCGTGATCCTCGACAGGCTCGAGAGGCGGCGAGGCCTCCCGAGGCCGAGGGGGTCTCTCGCGCTCCGCCCCCGGGGCGGGCTTCCAGTTCACGCTGACCAGCTCGCAGGTCTCGGGAGAGTAGTACACTTCGCGGCGAATCGGGTTCTTGCCCGTCACGCTGTCCGCCCGCATGCGGACCTCGGCGATCGAACAGTTCCCTCGCGGGGGCGTCGAACCCTCGTCCAACAGCACGGCGCCCCGCCTCGCCATGCTGCGCTTCTTCCTTTCGGCCACCTCGGCGACCCACGCGTCATGATACTCGAGGTCGTCCAAGGCGCCGAGCGCCGCGTACCGATCGCGCACGAATCGCTGCGGGCTCGCGGCGGAGCGGAAGTCGACCCCGCTTCCCGCCTCCGGCCCCGGCCGCGGCTCGAGGAGTTCGGTCTCGTCGCAGGCGAGCGCCGCGGCCGCCGCCAGCGCCGCCGCGGCCAGACCGCGAAACGTCCGGTTCGTCTTCATTCAGCGCCTCCTCCCGTCCTAGGACGGATCCGCCGGTAGCGTCCGGGCGAAGCCGAGCGTCCGACGCCACGATGGGCGAGTCCGACGGCGCGCGTCAAATTCCCGCGGCGGGACGACGCGCGCGCCTCTACTGTCATTAAACGAAAAACGGGGCCGAAGCGTCCCGGAAAACCGAAACCGACCGCTGCGTCGGCTGCGCCGGGCGCGCGTGCGGGGGGGGAGCGAAGCGGGAAGCCGCGCCCGGGGGCGCAAGCGCCTCGGCTCCAGCCCGCCACGGGAGCGTTTTCCTTATTTTCAAGGCGCGCGCAGCGTCTCCCGAACTCGTCCCTCTCGACCGCTTGCTCGGAGGCGCCGTGCGCCGGAGACGACGACCCCGAGAGAGCCCGAGGCCCGCCGCATGAAGATCCGTCCCCGGGTGCGGGGATTCGTCTGCGTCACCGCGCACCCCGTCGGCTGTCGGACGAACGTGCGGGGATGGATCGCCCACGCCCGGGCGAATCCCATCGCGCGGCCGCCCCGAAGCGTTCTCGTCGTGGGCTCTTCGGCGAGCTACGGGCTGGGCTCGAGGATCGCGCTGGCCTTCGGAGGCGGGGCGGCCACCTTCGGCGTCTTTCTCGACCGGCCCCCGACCAAGCGGCGACCCGGCACGGCGGGATGGTACAACTCGGCCGCCTTCGAGGAGGCCGCGAACGAGGCGGGACTGCGAAGCGGGTGCTTCAACGGCGACGCCTTCTCGCACGGGACGAAGGAGGCCGTCGTGGCGGCGCTGGCGCGCGACTTCCCGCCCGTCGACTGCGTCGTCCATTCGCTGGCCGCGCCCAGGCGCGTCCACCCCGACACGCTCGAGCGCTTCGACTCGGTCCTCAAGCCGATCGGCGAAGCGTACCGGTCCCGCACGCTCGACACGGACCGCGGCGAGGTCGTCGACGTCGAGCTCGAGCCCGCGACGCCCGAGGAGGTGCAGGCCACCGTGGCCGTCATGGGCGGCGAGGACTGGCGCCTGTGGATGGACGCGCTCGACGCCGGCGGCGTCCTGGCGCCGGGATGCCGAACGTTGGCGTACAGCTACGTCGGTCCTCGGCTCACCTGGCCGATCTACCGCGACGGCGCCATCGGCATGGCGAAGGCCGACCTGCGACGCACGGCCGACGCCCTGAACGACCGTCTGGCGGCGACGGGCGGCGGCGCCCACGTCGCCGTCATGAAGGCGGTGGCGACGCAGGCCAGCGCGGCGATCCCCGTGGTGCCCCTCTACATGTCCATCCTCTACCGGGTCATGCAGGAGAACGGCGACCACGAGGGGCCCATGGAGCAGGCGCAGCGGCTGTTCGCGAGCGAGGTCTTCGGCGCCGACGGAGTGCGCGCGGACGAGAACGGGCTGATTCGTCTCGACGACCTCGAGATGAAGCCCGAGACCCAGGCCGAGGTCGCGCGGAGGTGGGACGCCGTCTCGACGGAGACGCTGGGCGAGGTCGCCGACTTCGAGGGGTACCGCTCGGCGTTCATGCGGCTCTTCGGCTTCGAGACGCCCGGCGTGGACTACGACGCCGACGTCGACCTCGAGGTCGACGTCCCCAACCTGGTCGCCCCGTAGGCGTGGAGGGAGCGCCGCTGGAGCCGCCGCGACCGTCGGCCGAGGATCTGGACGCGCTGTGCGAGCGGGATCCGGTCCTGGGCGACGCGATCGCGCGAGTCGCTCCGTACCCCGGCTTTCCCTCCGGGGCGCTGGCCGGCGGGTCGCACTTCGAGGCGATCGCGCGTTCGGTCACGCGCCAGCAGCTCGCCGGGGCGGCGGCCGAGACGATCCACCGCCGGGCCTGCGCCCTGACCCCCGGGCCCGGCTTTCCGACCGCCGAGGAGTGCCTGGCGCTCGACGAGACCGCGTTTCGCGAAGCCGGCCTGTCGGGCGCGAAGACCCGCGCCGTCAAGGACCTCGCTCGGGGCTGTCTGAACGGCGGCGTCGAGCTCGACGACGTCGAGGCGATGGGCGACGACGAGATCGTCGCGATGCTCGTCTCCGTTTGGGGGATCGGTCGTTGGACGGCCGAGATGTTCCTGCTGTTCCGCTTGGGCCGTCTGGACGTCATGCCCGCGAACGACCTCGGGGTCCGGGAAGGCGCGCGCATCCTGGACGGACTCGAGGAGCGCCCGTCCGCGGCGGCGGTGCTCGAGCGCGCCCGCGTCTGGCGGCCGCTGCGGTCCGTGGCCACGTGGACGCTCTATCGGCTAGTGGACGAAGACCGGGCGCTCGCCCGGGGGAGAAACGGATGACGTTCGCGCACGGGGGGCCGGCCGGCTGGGACCCGCCCTGGACCGACGGAATGGACCCCCTGTTCGCGTCCACGCGCTTCGCGACGCCCTTGGGGAGCATGTTGGCCGTGGCGACGGACTTCGAGATCATGCGCTTGGATTTCGTCGCCGGTCCGTGGCGTCCGGGCGGCTTGATGCTGCACGGGTCGGCGCGTCTGGGACCCCCTCGGCTCGAGCGCCATCGGCTCCTGCACGCGCTCCACGACCAACTGGCGGAGTACTTCGGCGGCGGTCGCCGGGCCTTCGACGTTCCGCTCTTCGGGGCCGGAACGCCGTTTCAGCAGCGCGTCTGGGAAGAGTTGCTGGAGACGCCCTACGGCGGCACGGTCACCTACGGGGAGCTCGCGCGCCGCGCCGGCGCGGCCAAAGCCGCGCGCGCCGCAGGGCAGGCGTGCGGTCGGAACCCGATTCTGATCGCGATCCCGTGCCACAGGGCGGTCCGCGCGAGCGGCGAGCCCGGGAAGTACAAGGGCGGCGAAGAGCGAAAGAGGCGGTTGCTGAATCTGGAGGCGACGGGACGTGCGGACGCCGCGCCGTAGCCGAAGCGCCGCCGTCCGGATCCCGCCCGTCCGGCTCGCGACGCCCGGGCGCGCCGCGTTGGGCGCGTCGTGAAGGTTCCGTTCTTCGACCTGACTCGGCAGTACGCGTCCATCCGGGACGACGTCGACCGCGCCATGGCCGGCGTGCTCGAGTCGCAGCGCTTCATTCTGGGCCCGGTCGTGGAGCGCTGCGAAGAGGCCGTCGCGCGCTACGCGGGCGCTCGCTGCGGAGTCGGCGTCTCGTCGGGAACGGACGCGCTCCTCGTCGCGCTGATGGCCGAGAACGTCGGGCCGGGCGACGAGGTGATCACCACGCCCTACACCTTCTTCGCGACGGCCGAAGCCATCGTTCGCACCGGCGCGACGCCGATCTTCGCCGACGTCGACCCCGTGACGCTGAACATCGACCCCAACGACGTCGCGGAGCGCGTCGGGCCCAGGACCCGCGCGATCGTGCCGGTCCATCTCTTCGGCCAGATGGCCGACATGACGGCGATCATGGAGATCGCCGCCGCTGCGGAGGTCGCGGTGATCGAGGACGCCGCCCAGGCCATCGGCGCGCGCCGCGACGGCGGCAGCGCCGGCGCGGTCGGTCGCTACGGGTGCTTCTCGTTCTTTCCGACCAAGAACCTCGGCGCGTACGGGGACGGCGGCCTGGTCACGACCAACGACCGCGACCGCGCCCTGAAGATCCGGAGTCTGCGCGTCCACGGCGAGTCGGCGCAGTACCGGCACGAGACCGTGGGCGGCAACTTCCGGCTGGACGCGCTGCAGGCCGCCGTCGTGCACGCCAAGCTCGATCGCCTCGACGCGTGGACGGAGGCGCGACGCGAGAACGCGGCGCGCTACGACCGACTTCTGGGCGACGCGGCGGACGCGGGCGGACTCTCGCTTCCCCGCTCGGTCGTCGACCGCCACGTGTTCAACCAGTACGTCGTGCGCGTCGCGAGGCGAGACCGCGTGCGGGCGCGCCTCGGACGAGCCGGCGTGGGCACTTCGATATACTATCCGCTGCCCTTGCACCTGCAGCCCTGTTTCGGCAGCCTAGGCTACCGTGCGGGCGACCTGCCGGAGAGCGAGCGCGCCTCGCGGGAAGCTCTCGCCCTGCCGGTCTTTCCAGAGCTCGCCCCCGACGAAGTCGAGTACGTCGCCCAGGCGCTCTTGAGCGCGATCGGCGCGTAGGAGCACGAGTCCGGGGTCCGCGCGCGCGCGTCCGTTCATCGACGCGCCCGGCGGCCCTCCATGAGACAGGATCGCCCGAACGGGGCTTCCCGGGACGCGCCGGGCGCCCCCAAGTCCCATTCGACCGGAGCCAGCGTGGAAGGAGAGAACGGCAAGGAACTCGTCGTCGTCGGCGACCGCGTGCTGATCGAGCCCGAAGAGGGCGAAGAGCGCACCAAGATCGGGCTGTACCTTCCGGCGTCGGCCGTGGACAAGCAGTCCGTGCGGGGCGGGCGCGTGCTGGCCACCGGTCCGGGGACGCCCATCGGAGCGCCGACCGAACTGGACGAGGAACCGTGGAAGATCGGCTCGGGCGAAGCCCGCTACCTGCCGATCCAGGCCAAGGTCGGCGACTTCGCGATCTACTTCCGCAAGGCCGCCGTGGAAATCAGCTTCGAGGGCACGGCGTACCTGGTGGTCCCCCAGGCCGCGATCCTCGCCCTGGTGCGCGAGGAGGAGAAGGTCGACGAGATGCTCCTCGATTCGGATCCGATCTTCTGACGACGGCGGCGGGTGCGGGCACGGTCTCCCGGCCGCATCCCGCTCGAGGACCGGCGCCCCTCCTCCTGGACGGCGGCCTCGCGACCGAGCTCGAGCGCATGGGCCACGACTTGAACGACCCGCTCTGGTCGGCCAAGACGCTCTTGGAGAGCCCCGAGGACGTCGAGGCCGTGCACGCCCGATACCTCGAGGCGGGCGCCGACTGCATCGTCACCGCGACCTACCAGGCGACCCACGAGGGTCTCGCCCGGCGGGGGCTGACGGATCGCGACGCCGAACGGACGATGCTCGACGCGGTGCGGCTGGCCCTCCGCGCCCGCTCGCGGTTCCTGAGCGGCCCTCGGGCGCGAGGGCGACGCCGACGGCCGCTGGTGGCGGCGAGCGTGGGGCCGTACGGCGCGTTCCTCGCCGACGGCTCGGAGTACACGGGCGCCTACGGCCTCGAGGAGCGCGAGCTGCGCGACTTCCACCGCCGTCGCTGGCGCGTCCTGGCGGAGAGCCCGGCGGACCTGACGCTCGCCGAGTCCCTTCCTTGCCTGGTCGAGGCGCGGGCGCTGCTGAGTTTGGCGAAAGAGGGCGACGGAGGAAAACCGGTCTGGTTCAGCTTCACCTGCCGCGACGGCGCCCGCCTGAGCGACGGCACGCCCGTCGAAGCCGTAGCGGATTGGGCTCGGGCGGAGTCCCTGGTCGCGGCGGTGGGCGTGAACTGCACGCGAAGAGAGTGGGTTCCAGCGCTGGTCGGCGTCTTGGCCGACCGCGCGCGCACGCCCGTCGTCGCCTATCCGAACGCCGGGGGCGCGTACGATCCCGTCGCCAAGCGATGGGACGGATGCGAACGGGACGTCGACTGGGGCGAGGAGTGCCTTCGCTGGATCGACGCGGGCGCAGCCGCCGTCGGCGGCTGCTGTCGCGTGGGCCCGGCGGACGTTCGGCGCATGAGACGAGCGCTGGATCGGGGAGCTCGCCCGGGTCTCCGCTGACTCGACGGCCTTGGATTCGGTCCCCCCGGTCGACCCGAGGCATTGGTCGGCGCTTGCCGACGAGCGTCCGTCGAGTCTGACCGCGGTGGCGGGAGTGGACGATCGACGTCGGCCGTTTCAGACGTTTCGCCGAAGAGACGGGGTGTTTCTGGGCAGTCGACCATACGATGGCAGGTTGGGCGCCAGTGGCTATTCGCAAGTCGGACAGTCCGTCGTCTTCCCTTCGAGAAACCTGCGGAAAGGAGCACAAGCGCGCGCCCGTTCGCGGCTGGACGGCGCTTCGCCGTTCGGACTCACTCGTCGTCGAACCGGACCGGCCTGCGGCGGTGGTCGACGATGCGCCCGGTGCGGATCCACTGGGCGACGAGGCGGGTGACCTGGGCGCGGGAGAGGCCGGTGACCTTCTCCAAGTAGCGCTTGACCGAGCTCTTGTCCGGTCGGCGAGCCCGGTCGTAATCGAAGCGGACAAGGGCGCGGCGGACGAAGTCGTAGGCGGCGACCCGGTCGATGGGCTGGAAATCCGCGGCTTCGCCGCTGCGGAGGAAGGCCCGGACTTGATCGAGGGTGCGGATCCGGGAGGGGTCGAGTTCGAGAGTCATCGTCGTGCTCCAAAGATGGCGTGTCCCGGAACTAGGGCGCGTTCGTCGCTGGACCGCGCGCCGCCGCTCGGGCTCGTTTTCCGTTGGACAAGATTCAAGATTGCCGCTCTCGACCCCGAGGCGCTAGCTTTCGACCGAATTCGCGGGACGTGGCGCAGTCCGGTAGCGCACCTGAATGGGGTTCAGGGGGTCGCCGGTTCGAATCCGGCCGTCCCGATTGCCCGTCCCGACCTACCGCCTCCTCTCCGAGTCCGGAAGGCCCTCGCTGACGACGATCTCGGCCCCCCGGGCCAGGCGTCGAATCGCTCCGGGCAGGGTCGATCCGTCCCAGTCGCGCAGAATGCCGCGCACCTTTCCGCTGGCGCGATCGGTGATCATCGCCATGGGCTTGGACTCGCCGCGGCGGAGCGTCGCGAACCCCTCGGGGCCGGACAGCGCCACCTCGTCCAGCGCGCCGTCGACGGCGGGGTCGAACGGCACGGCGAAGAGGAAGTGACCCGCCCCGTAGGCCGTCATGCGCGGGCTGAAGCGGAACGAGAAGCGCACCTCTCCGCTCGGCCCCAGCCCGGCCAGCCGATAGGGGCCTTCCTCGGCGGGCAGCGTCGCGGGCAGATCGACCATGAAGGACGGGTCGAGCTCGAGCGCCCCGTCCTGGACGCGGCCCATCAGCAACAGCGTCCTGCCCGCACCGGGCGCGGCGGACGCGTCGGCGCGCGACCGATGGAGCACGGCGGCCTCCATCTCGAGGCGAAAGAACAGCGCCCGATTGAAGCTGTAGTCGCTGATCCAGTTCGGATCGCAGTACCCCATCACGTCGCGGTACAGGAACGGACTCACGATCTTGCGCTCGTGGAAGTCGTAGCCCCAGACGCCGATGGCGCCGTCCTCGAACGGAAAGCGGCCGTCGGGATCGATCGCGCCCCCGCACGGGGCGTGGCGCAGGTTCAGGTTGTGGCCGATCTCGTGGGCCAGCGTTTCGGGGTCGGCCGCGCCGACGCCCACGGGATAGCCGATGTAGCCCAGCCCTTCCCAGTTCGCGTCGTCGCCCAGGATCATGGCGCCGTACCAGTAGCCCGTCCCGCCCTCCCGGATGCGCAGAAAGGTCAGATCGCCCAGCAGCTCGCCCCATCCCGCGCCCTTGCTCAGGTCCGACGACGTCGCGAAGCCCTCGTGCACCTCGACGTCGAGGGCGGCGATCGGAAAGACGGAACGGACCAGTCGCAGATGGTCGCTGTCGGCCGACACTTGGGCCGTCCAGTCGCGGATCGCGCCCTCGGGGTCGGACGGACCCAGCACGGGCACGACGGTCAGCTCCATGTCCGGCACGCTCCGCACGTCCAGGGGGAAGCGACCCTCGGCGGGGATGCGGAGCGGGCCGTCGGGCTGTTCGGGGAGGACTCCGTCCGGGTCGACGTCGATCGCCAGCCCCGTGCCCGGGCGCAGGACCCACGCGGGGACGTGCGCGTTGTAGGAGCTCTCCAACGACCCCGGACTCGTCTCGGTGGGCAACCCGATCGCGCCCAGCTCCAGCGTCTCGAAGTGCGCGAGCCTGTCGTCGTGGTAGAAGGACGCCAGGACGCGCGGTCGATGAAAGCTGCCCCGATCGCCGGTGACGAACACGCGCAGCAGACCCTCGCGTCCCGCGATCAGCGGCACCTTTCCGAAGTCGTCCTGCACGCCTTGCGTCACGTGGAACGCCGGCGCCCGAACGACGAGGGATCGCGGGTTGACGCGCACGCCGGTGCTCGCCCGCAACCCCGCGAAGGACACGCGCACCTGCGTGATCGCGTGGCTTTCGGGGTCGAGGTGGCCGTCGGCCGAGATCCGGGCGACGGCCGTGTCCTCGACGGACCATTCGGGCAGGTCCCAGAACGAGGGAACCTCGATCGCCTCGCCGCGCCGGTCCAGGACTTCCATCCGATACCGGATCCGGTCGCCGACCGTCGCCGTCGTGTCCTGAGGCGCGATGACGAGCGACGCGGGCACTCGCTCGGGCTCGAGCGCCAAATCGCCGCAGGCCGCGGCGAGCAGGGTCAGGGCCGCAACCCCGGGGCCCCGCGCTCCGATTCCGGTCAGGGTCCGCCCCCGCCGACGACGAAGCCCACCCCGAGGTCCAGCGCGAACGCGATGGCGTGGTCCGATTCGGCCGCGGTCTTCGCGCTCAGCCACCGGTAGGACAGGCCGGGCATGAAGCGGAAGCGTCCGGCGCCGACGGTCAAGCCTCCGGCCGCGTGCACGCCGAAGCCCACCTCGGGCGAGCTCTCGGTTCCGCGAACGCCCCCGGCGGCCACCCCGCTCCTGCCCTCGGTCGACCCGACGAGGAGGCCGGCCCGAAGCCAGGGCCCGCCGCTCCCCCACTCGACGCCCAGGGCGCCGTGATTGCCGACGACGACGACCTCGCGCTCGGTGCAGAACCCCTCCTCGCACCCGAAGGCCGTGCGGAAAAAGCCCCCGTACGCGGCGAACGACCTCGTCACCTGCCTGCGCACGACGACGTCGAAGGAGATCGACGGAGCGACGTCCAGCGCGGCCGCGGAGCCGGAGTGGCTGCCGATCGTCAGTCCTCCCCGCACTTCGCCCTGAAACAGGCCGCCGGCCAAGGACTGCGCCGTCGCCGGCGGCGCGCACAGCGCGAGCCCCAGGAGGACGGCCCCGGCCATGGTCGCTCCAGAGCTCTCGGGCGCGGCGCGCCCATGGGACCGGGCGTTCATCGCAGCTCTCCGGGCAAGCCGGCGCTGACCAGCGCCTCGACGTCCCCCGCGACTCGATTCAGCCCGCCGCTCCAGTCGTCCAGCATGGCGCGGATCCGCCCGGACTCGCGGTCTCGCAGAATCGCCATCGTCGCCGCGCCGCCGTGCGTCAGCTCGACGTGCCCCTCGGGCCCGGAGAGCGCCACGCGCTCCAGAGCGCCGTCGCGCCCGGGGTCGTAGGGCACGTGGAAATGGAAGCTCCCGCCGCCGAATTCGACCGGATCCGGGGAGAAGGACAGCGAGAACCGCTCGATCCCGTCGGGCCCGAATCCTTGCAGGCGATACGGTCCGTCCTCGGTCGGCAGCGCGACCGGAGCGTCCAGGAGAAACGCGGGCTCGAGCTGCAGCTCCCCGTCCCTCGCGCCTCCCCAAAGCATCAGCGTCCTCTCCGCCGGCGGCGGGGTCAAGAGGAGGTCGCCCTCGTCCTCGAGGCGGAATTTCATCGCCCGAAGGAACTGATAGTCGCTGACCCAGTCGGGCCGGCAATACCCCATCAGGTCCTTGTACTGCCTCGGGTCGATCAGCACGTTCCGCTTCACGTCGTAACCCCACTGGCCGATGCCGCCGCCGTCGTACGGGTACTGCGGGTCGGGCCCCCCGGCGCCTCCGCAGGGCGCGTGGCCCAGGTTCATGTTGTGGCCCAGCTCGTGGGCGTAGACATCGTCCCTGGCCACGCCCACGCTGACCGGATAGCCGATGTAGCCCAAGCCCCCGACCGCGAATCCCCCGGTGTTGTACACCGCCCCATAGTAGTAGCCCTCTCGTCCCTCGAGCTGGAACTTCGTTCTCATTTGCCGGATCAGGCGATCCCAGCCCGACCGCACCCTGAGGTTCGAGGTCGTGGTGTAGGGTTCCTGCACCGTGACCTTCATTTCGTTCACGGGCAGCAATTTGCGAGCCATTTCCGTGTTTCGGCCGTCGGGGCTCGCCGCCCGGGTCCAGTCCAGCACCCGCTCGTCTGGGTTCGAACGCTGGAGCACGGGCACGAAGACCTGGCGGAGCACCGGCATCTCGACGACGTCGAGCGGCATGGCGCCTTCGGCGGGGAACCGGGTCTCGGTTCCGGGCGCCTTGGGCACGGCGCCGTCCACGTCGAGTTCGAGGACCAGCCCGACGCCGGGCTGCAGAACCTCGCCCGGAACCATCGCGTTGAAGGACCGGTCCAGCCGTCCCTCCTGCACGTCGGCGGGCAGGACGTCCGACGACGCGTCCAGCGTCGCCGTGTGCACGACCCGGCCGTCGGCGACGAACTCGGCGAGCACCCGCGGCTCGTAGAAGCTGACCTCGTCGCCGGTCAGGAAGACGCGCAGAATGCCCGGGCGGCCGGCGACGATCGGCACGCCCGCGCGCGCGTTCTGAATCACCTGGTTCACGTAGACGGCGCCGACCGAGAGCGTCACGCTCACGGGATTGACGCGCAATCGCGTCCACGTCTCGAGTCCGGCCGTCGTGGCCACGACCCTCACGTCCGCGCCCTTGAGCGTGGTCAGGCTCCCGTCCCATCCGATCTCGACGGCGGCCGCATCGGAGGCGCGCCAATCGGCGGGCGCCCAGGACGGAGGACCCCGCATCGGATTGTCGTCCTGGTCGAACACCTGCAACGTCAACCTGGCGGGGTGGCCCTCCGTGACCAGGGTGTCCTGAGGCGTGATCGCCAAACGCGTCGGCACGCTCTCAGGTTCGAGAGCCATGTCGGCGCACCCCCAAAGCGCGACCAGCGCGGTCGCCATCGTCGCGCGCGCGCAACCTCGCGCACCTCTTCCCGTCGCGTCGTTCATCGTGCCGCGCACTCCCCCGTCCCGAGACCCGCCCGCAATCCGCCCTTGAAAGTCCCGATTCAATGTCTGCGTCCGCAGGCCCGGATCGCAAGGAGGTTCCGGGGATCGTCGGGTCGGCGGAGCCGAAGTGGCTGCCAATCGTCGTTGCGCGCCGCGCAGACCCGCGGAGGACGACCCAGGCCGGGGTCGTCCGAAAGCCCGCCGGACGCGGCGCGCCCGACCGACCGGGCGCTCATCGCAGCTCTCCGGGCAAGCCGGCGCTGACCAGCGCCTCGACGTCCCCCGCGACTCGATTCAGCCCGCCGCTCCAGTCGTCCAGCATGGCGCGGATCCGCCCGGATTCGCGGTCCCGCAGAATCGCCATCGTCGCCGCGCCGCCGTGCGTCAGCTCGACGTGCCCCTCGGGCCCGGAGAGCGCCACGCGCTCCAGAGCGCCGTCGCGCCCGGGGTCGTAGGGCACGTGGAAGTGAAAGCCCCCGCCTCCGAACTCCATCGGCATCGGGGAGAAGGACAGAGAGAACCGCTCGCCTCCGTCCGGCCCGAACCCCTGCAGACGATACGGCCCGTCCTCGGTCGGCAGCGAGACCGGAGCGTCCAGGAGAAACGCGGGCTCGAGCTGCAGCTCCCCGTCCCTCGCGCCTCCCCACAGCATCAGCGTCCTCTCCGCCGGCGGCGGGGGCGCGAGGAGGTCGCGCTCGGTCTCGAGCCGGAATCTCATCGCGCGCAGGAACTGATAGTCGCTGACCCAGTCCGGCCGGCAGTACCCCATCAGGTCCTTGTACTGTCTCGGGTCGATCAGCGCGTTTCGCGCCACGTCGTACCCCCACTGGCCGATGCCGCCGCCGTCGTAAGGGTACTGCGGGTCGGGCCCCGCCGCGCCCCCGCAGGGCGCGTGGCTCAGGTCCATGTTGTGGCCCAGCTCGTGGGCGTAGATGGCGTTCCTGGTCACGCCCACGCTGACGGGAAGGCCGATGTAGGCGTAGCCGCCCCAAAGGAACCCGGAGCCGTTCTGCAACACCCCGTAGTAGTAGCCCTCTCGGCCTTCGAGTTGCCACTTGGCGTGCATCTGCCGGAGCAGGCGATCCCAGCCCGACTGCACCCTGAGGTTCGCGGTCGTGGTGTAGGGCTCCTGCACCGTGACCTCCATCTCGTTCACGGGCAGCAATTTGCGAGCCATCTCCGAGTTTTCGCCGTCGGGGCCCGCCCCCCGAATCCAGTTGAGCACCGCGGCGAGCGCCCGCTCGTCGGCGTTCGAGCGGAGAAGCACGGGCACGAAGACCTGGCGGAGCGTCGGCATCGCGATCACGTCGAGCGGCATGACGCCTTCGGCGGGGAACCGGGTCTCGGTTCCGGGCGCCTTGGGCACGGCGCCGTCCACGTCGAGCTCGAGGACCAGCCCGACGCCGGGCTGCAGGACCTCGCCCGGAACCGCTGCGTTGAAGGACCGGTCCAGCCGGCCCTCCTGCACGTCGGCGGGCAGGACGTCCGACGACGCGTCCAGCGTCGCCGCGTGCACGACCCGGCCGGCGGCGACGAACTCGGCGCGCGCGCGCGGCTCGTAGAAGCTCACCTCGTCGCCGGTCAGGAAGACGCGCAGGACGCCCGGACGGCCGGCGACGATCGGCACGCCCGCGCGCGCGTTCTGGATCACCTGGTTCACGTAGACGGCGCCGACCGAGAGCGTCACGCTCACGGGATTGACGCGCAGCCGCGTCCACGTCTCGAGCCCGGCCGTCTTGGCCACGACCCTCACGTCCGCGCCCTTGAGCGTGGTCAGGCTCCCGTCCCACCCGATCTCGACGGCGTCCGCTTCGGAAGCGCGCCAGTCCGCGGGCGCCCAGGACGGCGGACCGCGCATCGGGCGGTCGTCCTGGTCGAACACCTGCAGCGTGAGCTTGGCCGGGCGACCCTCGACGACCAGGGTGTCCTGGGGCGTGATCGCCAGGCGCGTCGGCACGCTCTCGGGCTCGAGCGCCACGTCGGCGCACCCCGAGAGCGCGACCAGCGCGGCCAGGGTGGCCCGCGGCGGCAGGCGCCTCTTCGCCGCGTCGTTCATCGTGCCGCGCGCTCCCCGTCCCAATGCCCGCCCGCACCCCCGCCCTTCACATCCCGATTCAATGTCCGCGCCCGCGGACCCGAAGCGCAAGAAGGTCCGGCGCGTCGTCGGGTCCGATTCAAGCGGGCGGGTCGGCTCCGGATCGGATCCCCGGGGCGGATTCAGAAGGAGCGAATGCGCACGTTCCGGTACCAGACGGGATCGCCGTGGTCCTGAAGCCCGACGTGCCCCGCCGAGGCCCGACCGTACTTGGGCCAGTCGGCGAACTTGGTCCCCGCCACCCGGCGCGTCCAGTCCTCGTCGCCCAACTCGTACGCGACGATCCGGACGCCGTTCAGCCAGTGCTCGACGCTCGAGCCCCGGACCGAGATCCGCGCCTCGTTCCACTCGCCGGCCGGGCGGGCGACGTCGCGAAGCGGCGCGTGGAGCCCGTAGTTGGCGCCGGCCGACGTCTCCGGCACGCGCCCGTCCGGGTGTCCCTCGTTGTCCAGGATCTGGAACTCGGGGCCCGTCCAGTACGGATACGGCTCCTCCTCGGTCGCGCGGTAGAAGATCCCGCTGTTCCCGCCCGGGCCCACCTTCCACTCGAGGACGAGCTCGAAATCGGCGAAGACGTCCGCGGTGATCAGGTCGCCGTCGTCGGCGCCCGGCCGGAACGCCAGGGCGTCGCCCTGGACCGACCACCCGCCGGGCGCGTCGTCGCGGCGGTAGCCCCTCCATCCGTCGAGCGTCCCGTCGAAGAGCAGACGCCAGCCCGCCGCCTCCTCCTCCGCCGTCAGTCGGTTCGCCGGCCGCCGCTGGGCGCCCGCGCCGTCCGCCGGCAGGACCGGCAGGGACGCGGCGACCGCGACCGCCAGACCCGTCGCCCGCCTCCGGCTCGCGATCCGCCGCCGCGCCGCGCCTCGCCGCGCGGGTCCCCGCACCGTTTCAGTCTTCATCGCTCGCGCCCCCTTGGTCGCGCGTCCTGAAGGCGGCGTCGAAGGCCGCGTCCGAAGGCGGAAAGACCAACCGGCGGGCGAACTCCCGCGCCTCGCGCGCTCCGTGCTCGCGATCCATGCCGGCGTCCTCCCATTCGACCGAGAACGGGCCCGCGTAGCCGACGTCGTTCAGGGCTCGAACCACCGCCTCGAAGTCGACCTTGCCCCGGCCCGGGGACCGGAAGTCCCAATACCGCCGGGGATCCCCGAACTCGGTGTGGCCCCCGAAGACCCCTGCCGGGCGAGGCCCGTCGGACCACCACACGTCCTTCACGTGCACGTGCGCGATCCGCTCGCCGAACCGACGGACGAAGTCGACGTAGTCGACGCCCTGGTACGCGAGGTGGCTCGGGTCGTAGTTGAACGCGAGGGCCGGATGTCCGTCCAGCGCGTCCAGCAGCCGCTCGGCGGTGACGACGTCGAACGCGATCTCGGCGGGGTGGACCTCGAGCGCGAATCGGACCCCCTCGCGGGCGAAGACGTCCAGGATCGGGCCCCACGTCCGCGCGACCCGCTCGAACCCCTCGTCGATCCACTCCGGCGGCACGGGCGGAAACGAGTACAGCAGGTGCCAGACGGGACTGCCCGTGAACCCGTTGACCACATCGCACCCCAGGCGGGCCGCGACCCGCGCCGCGTCCTCCATTTCGCGCGCGGCGCGCCTCCGCACGCCGGCGGGATCGCCGTCGCCCCACACGCGCTCGGGCAGGATGGCCCGATGGCGCGCGTCGACGCGGTCGCTCACGGCCTGGCCCACGAGGTGGTTCGAGATCGCTCGGCACTCGAGGCCGCACTCGGCGAGCAGCCGGCGCCGGCCCTCGAGATGCGACGGATCGGCGAGCGCGGCGGCCACGTCCAAGTGATCGCCCCAGCACGCGAGCTCGAGACCGTCGTAGCCCCACGCCGCCGCCTTCGCGGCCAGCGCCTCGAGGGGCATGTCCGCCCACTGGCCGGTGAACAGCGTCACGGGTCGGCGCGCCGCCGTCACGCGCCGCCGCCCGCGTCGAAGCGCTCGTCCACGTCGACCCACCGCCCCTCGGCGGACGCGCGGGCCGCGCACTCGAGGAACCGCATTCCGCGCAGTCCGTCTCGATGGTCGGGCACGTCGCGACCCAGCGCGTCCGACTCCTCGCCCGCGATGCGCGCGCCGACGAGCCTGCCCGCGCCGAGATACGCGTTGGCGAATGCCTCGACGAACCCCTCCGGATGGCCCGGAGGCAGACGGGTCGCTCGGCGGGCGGCGGCCGACAGCCAGGGGCTGCCTCGCGCCAGCGTTCGCCGCGGCGCATCGCGGGGAAGGAGGCGAAGCTCGTCGGGCGACTCCTGGCGCCAGACGAGGCCGGCGTCGGCGCCGTAGACCTCGAGCGAGAGTCCGTTCGCGCGACCGGTCGCCACCTGCGTCGCGTGGTAGACGCCCCGGGCGCCGCCGCGGAAGCGCACGAGCATCGCCGCGTCGTCGTCCAGGACGCGCCCCTCGACCCGCGCGCCGACGTCGGCGAAGACCTGCGCGACCTCGAGGCCGGTCACGTAGCCGACCAGGTGGTGCAAGTGCGTCCCGATGTCCGCCAGCGCGCCGAACGCGCCGGCGCGTCGGGGGTCCTGCCGCCACTCGGCCTGCCGGTGCCCGGCGGTCTCGAGCCTCGTGGCCAGCCAGCCCTGCGGATAGGAGGCGACCACCTTGCGGAGCGCCCCCAGACGGCCCGACCGCGCGAGCGCGCGCGCCTCCTTGACCATCGGGTAGCCGACGTAGTTGTGCGTGAGCGCGAAGACGAGCCCGACGCGCTCGACGGCCTCGCACAGACGCTCGGCTTCGGCCGCCGTCGTCGTCATGGGCTTGTCGCACACCACGTGGATCCCCCGGTCCAGGAAGGCGCGCGCCGCGGGCGCGTGCACGTGGTTCGGCGCGACGACGACGACCGCGTCGACGCCGCGTCCCGGGCCCAGGGCGCCCTCCGCGTCCGCCATCTCGGCGAACGATCCGTAGACGCGCGCAGGATCCAAGCCGAGCGTCGCGCCGTGGTCGCGCGACGTGGCGGCGTGCGAGGAGAACGCGCCCGCGACGAGCTCCCACTCGCCGTCCAGCGCCGCGGCCATTCGATGCACGCCGCCGATGAACGCGCCCGGGCCGCCGCCCACCATCCCGTAGCGGAGCCTGCGCCCCAGGTGCGGATTCACGGCCGGAGCCGGCTTCGCTCGCGGAACGGAGCCACCGGCTTCGGAGCGTCAGGCCGCCTGGCGCCGCGCCGACGCGACGGCCCTTCGCGCATGCAGGTGGAGGATCAGGAAGACGAGAGCGACCGCGCCGGCGAGCGGCGCCAGTCGCCTGAACGACGCGAGTCCGCCCTGGTGCTCGGCGCGTCCCAGCAGCGCTTCGGCGCGACCGACGGTCGGCGACATCGAACCCGACGCGACCAGCGCGCGCAGCGCGCTCGCCGTCCGGACCGGCGGCAGCTCCCAGTCCCGGTAGTAGGCGCCGAGGACGTCGGCGATCGCGTCCGCCGCGACCTCGAGTCCGGCGTCCTCCGGCCCGGAGCGCTCGAGCGTCTCGAGCTGCAGCGCGCCGCCGCTCTCGGCCAGGATCGCGTAGGTCTCGTTCTCGGCGACCAGGATCTCGTGCGCCCTCAGATCGGCGACCTCGCCCATCCGAGGCGTGGCCGCGAGGCCGACCGCCGCCATCCCGACGGTCCCCATGAGCCCGAGTCCCAGCGCGCCGCTCCGGGGGATCCGCTCCGACACGAACGCCAGCATCGTCGGCCAGAGGTAGCACACGCCGACGGCGAACGCCGTCGCGGCCAGAAAGACCGAGACCCCCGATCCGCCCGCGCTCATCCAGAACAGACCCGCGCCCGACACGACGGCCGACGCCAGGAGCACGCCGGTGATCGACAGCAGGCGCACGACGGGCCCGGCCCAGAAACGCAGGATCGCCATCACGGCCGAGACGTGCACGAGCACGAGGACGCCGGGCGCGCCGGCCGCGTCCAGCACCGCGGGCAACCACCGGTTCGGGCCCAGTTCGATCGACGCCGTGACCGCCATGCACGCCAACATCAGCAGCATGAGCGGCGCGCTCAGCGCGGAGCGGAACATCTCGCCCATCGAGACGCCCGCGCGCACCCCTTCGGTCTCGGGGAACCGCTCGCCCAGCAGCATCGCGCCGTAGAGCGCCGTCGGGATCAGGATCAGGGCGATCTTGAGCTGCCACGCCGACACGCCGACTTCGTCCAGCCCGTACGCGGCCAGGCCGCCCAGCACGACGCCGCCGGGGAACCACACGTGAAACCGGTTCAGCCTCGCCGCCTTGTCGTCCGGGTAGAGCGCCGCGACCAAGGGGTTGCAGGCGGCTTCGACCAGCCCGTTGGCCATGGCCAGGATCAGAGCGCCCGCGAACAGCGCGGCGAAGCCGTTGGCGGCGATCATCGTCACGGCGCCGACGACGTGTCCGACGAAGGCCAGGCGCACGAGGAAGCGCATGCCCAGCGTGTCGCAGAACGGCGCGAAGAACAGCTGCGAGACGGCGAATCCCCACAGCGCCGCGCCGCCGATCCAGCCGACCTGCTCGTTGCCGAGGCGGAAGTCGCCCTTGAGCGAGAAGAGGACGGCGCTCACGGTGGCGAAGGCCACCGACGTCGCCACGAGAGCGACGCAACTGCCCGCGAAGAGGCGGCCGGCTCGGACGTCCCGAACTTCGCCGCCGCCGACTTCGCTCCCGGCCGATGCGCTCAAGTCGACTTCTCCCGACGGGCTCCCGTTTCGTCGCGTTCGCCTGGGCCCTCCGTCGACCCGAGCCGCGACAGGAAGGCGTAACTCCTGCGGGCCGAATCGAGAGGGTCCGCCGGACGGTCGTGCTCCACAATGTAATGGTCGAGTCCGGCCTGGGCGGACCGCTCGAACAGCGCGGCCCAGTCGATCTCGCCGTCGCCGACGGCGACCATGCGACCGTCGGCGCTCCGGTCCTTGACGTGGCACAGCCGAAACCGGCCGGCGCGGGCGGCGAAGAGCTCGAGGACGTCGACGCCGGCGACGTGCGCCCAGTAGAAGTCGATCTCCATGTCGACGAGCGCCGCTTCGCAGCGGTCGAGCAGGATCGAATAGCCCGTCTCCGGCCGCGCTCCCGCCGCCGGCGGGAGCGCGTCGAACTCGAACTCGTGGTTGTGGTACGCGACGCGAAGACCGGACTCGGCGGCGCGGGCGCCGGCTTCGTTGAGCGTCCGCGCCACGCTCCGGTACCCGTCCGGCGAGCGCAGATCCTCGGGAATCCAGGGCAGCGCGAGCCAGCGATGACCCAGCGTCGCCGCCGCCTCGATCGAGGCCTCGAGCCCGGCCCCCCGAAGCGCCTCGAGGCCGACGTGCGCGGCGGGCGCCGTCAGGCCGGCGTCGTCCAGCCAGCGCCGGAGCGTGGCCGGCGGGTGTCCGAAGTGGCCGGCGAACTCGACCTCCCGGTACCCGATCGCGGCCGCGGCGTCCAAGGTGCGAGCCGCGTCGCTCTCCATGAGCGACCGCACGGTGTACAGCTGGAGCCCCAGGCGCTCGAGGGGCGGCGTCGCCGCGCCGGCGCGGCGGCGGGCGAACGCGCGCCTCGGCCATCCGACCAGCGGACCGCCGCCCCACGCGACGCCGACCGCGCTCAGGAACCGTCTTCTGTCCACGACTTCTCCCGGCTTCGCTCCGATCCTATCCCCGCGGACGCGCCGACGCCCGCGCGCCCAAGCTCCCAAGATGCGGCGTCTACGGTCGCTCCGTCGACCCCGGCGGGGTCGATCCGTCGCCGCCCGTCGGCCGCGCCTCGGCCTCCGATTCCCAGAGCTCGCCCCCGGGCCTCCTCAGGAGCGCCTCCCACCACCGGCGTCTCCGCACCAGCGCCAGCTGGAGCTCGCCGGGTCCGACGTCGACGCCGTCGACCCACACGAAGTGCGCGTCGCCCAGGCGCTCGGGCGCCCGCACGCCGTACTCGACGCCCCGCCACCGAAAGCGCACCTCGCCGGCCCGGGCGAGCCGCTCCTCGGTCCAGGACTGCTCGATGAAGAAATCGGTCTCGACGCGGAAGACGCCCGGCGCGACCTCGTCGCCCGCCCGATAGTAGCGGGGATCGAAGTCGAGGCCCTCTGCGCGCTTGAACGACTCCTCCATGGCGTAGTCGACGCCGCCCAGGTCGTCGCGGTCGGCCAGCGACTCGAGGTGGTGGCGAAGCTCGTGCGCGAGGGTGTCCCACAGCTCGCCCTCCCAGTCGAAGTCGGGATCGAGACGGGCCAGCTCGCGAAAGGAGCCGTGGTGCAGCGCCACCACGGAGCGGGTCGTCTCGGGCCCGCGCCAGTCCGACGGATACGACTCGGTCGAGCACATGCCCAGCGTGTAGACGTGCGGAAAGACCGGGTGCGGCAAGGCCTCGCGGCGCACGCTAAGCCCGTCGACGCCGCTCCGGTACTCCTCGGGGACGGCCCGGAAGGCGCGCCAGGCGGCCTCCTCGAATTCGGCGAACGTCACGCCGGCGGCCGTCCAAGGCGACGGCGCGCCGAGCCGCGCACACGGCGAGCGCCCGGGCCCACCCGCTACCGGAGCGCGAACCCGCCGGCGAGCCGATCGCCCGCCTCGGCCCGGAAGCGCGCTTCGCCCGTGTAGTGCGCTCGACCGCCCACCAGGACGACGACGCCCGGATGCGGACCCACCCGGACGTCCTCGACGACGCACCCGGTGAACACCGCGCCGGTGACGCTCGAGAACCGCCGCTCGTCGCCCGGCTCGGCCTGCCCGCGCGCCCTCTGGACGGCCATTCTGGCGGTGACGCCGCTGCCCGTCGGGCTGCGATCGACCTGGCGGTCGGCGAAGACGCAGACGTTGGCGCTGGGCGCGTCGCTCCCCAGGCCGCCGTCCGTCAGGATCGTCCCGTACAGGAACGCCAGATCGGGGTGGCTCGGGTGCTCGAGCGCGAGCCGGCTCTTCGCCGCGCACGTCACGGCCCACGCGGCGTCCACGAGCGACCGGAGCGACGACGTCCGCACGTTCAACCCGAAGCGGTCGGCGGGAACGATCGCGTAGTACGCGCCGCCGTAGCCGACGTCCACCGGCACGGAGCCGTGGCCGTCGATCTCGAGCGGCTCGTCGAGCAGCGGGGCGAAGGCGCCCACGCTGCGGTAGCGCACCCACCCGGCATGGGCGCCGCTCGTCCGGACGTACGCGACGACCGTGCCGCAGGGACACTGGACGCGCACGGCGACGCGGGGCTCGCGGGCGGCGACCAGACCTTCGTCGACGGCCCAACGGGCCACGGCGACGACCGCGTGGCCGCACATCGTGGAATAGCCCTCGTTGTGGCAGAACAGGACGGCGAGGTCGGCGTCCGGGTCGTCCGGCTCGACGGGAAGGACCCCGTACATGTCCCGGTGTCCGCGAGGCTCGTGCATCAGGAAGCGACGCAGATGGTCCAGGCGGTCCCGGGCGTAGCGCCGCTTGTCCAGAATCGTCTCGCCCGGGACCTCCGGGTAGCCGGCGACGACGATGCGGACGGGCTCGCCGCCCGTGTGCATCTCGACGGTGCGGATCTCGTCGGGCCAAGCGACGCTCATCCGCCCGCCTCCCTGCGCGCGAGTCCGCGCCGAGCGAGGAACCAGGCGCCGTAGGCCGTCGCCGCCGCCCCGAGGCCCCACGCCGACGGAGACGCCCAGGCGACGTCCCACTCGAAGCGGCGGGCCGCCGCGAGCGCGCAGACTCCGGCCGCCATCGCGGCCAGCGCCTCGGCGACGCCGGGGCGCCGCGAGCACAGGCCGGCCACCACGGGGACGAACAGGCTCGCCGTCAGGATCGAGTAGAAGATGGTCAGCGCGGCGACGACCGTGGGCACGACGACGGCCAGCGCGACCCCGGCGGCGCCTCCGACGACGGCGGCGGCGCGGGCCACGCGGAGGACCTGGCGGTCGCTCGCGTCCGGGTTCAGGAAGCGTCGATACAGGTCCTGCGACAGCGACGTCGAGAGCATGAACAGGATCGCGTCGGCCGAGCTGATCTCCGCCGACAGCACGGCGGCCAGCCCCAGCAGCCCGACCCACGCCGGCACGCCCTGGGTCAGGACGACCGGCAGCGCCATCTCGGGGTTCTCGAGGCCGGGCGCGACGACGCGGGCCGCCATCCCGAGCATCGGCGGCAGCGCGGCGAACGCCATGAGCGCGATCCCGCACGCGGCCAGCCCCTTGCGCACGGCGGCGACGTCGCGGGCGCCGAACGTCTTCTGCAGGATCCCGGGCGAGACGACGAAGGCCGGAGCCAGGAGGATCAGGTACGTCCAGCCCGAACTCCCGTTGCCCATGAAGTCGAGATGTCCGGGCGTCGAGCGCGCCGCCGCGAGCGCCGCGTCGAAGCCGCCCGCGCCGGCGACGGCCATGGGCGCGGCGATCAGAAAGCCCGCCGAGAGAACGGCGAGCTGACACAGGTTGACCCACGCCGAGCCGAGCAGGCCGCCGGCCGCGAAGTAGACCGTCATCGCGACGCCGCCCGCGACGGCGCCCAGCCAACGGGGCGCGCCCGCGACGACCTCGAGGATCCACGCCATCGCGATGAGCTGGGCCGCGAGGATGGCGAGCGAGCCCAGCCACAGCGTCGCGGCCGTCGCCAGGCGGACCGACGGACCGTACCGATGCTCGAGGTAGTCGCCCGCCGTGCGCAGCGAATGCTCCTTGGCGACCCTCCAGATGCGCGGACCCAGCCACAACGCCAGGACCAGGGTGCCGACGCCCGCGGACGCGACCCACCACCACGCCGCCGCTCCGTTCTCGTAGCCCAGCCCCGCGGCGCCCACGGTGGAGCCCGCCCCGACGTTGGCCGCCAGGACGGTGACGAAGAGAAGTCCCGGACCCAGGGCGCGCCCGGCCACGAAGAAGTCGGCGGCGCCGGACACGCGGCGGCCCACGGCGACGCCCGTCGCCGTGATCAGCGCCACGTAGAGGAGAAGGCCCAGGAGCGTCGGCGTCATCGTCCTCGTCCGCCGCTCGGCCGCTCGGCGGGAAACCCGCGGCACGAAAGTTGCGTAGTGGCTTGGTCGGAAGGGGTGCGCCGCTGGCGCGCCCTCGGCGTTGGGAACGACGATTCGGGCGAGCGGCGCCTCGCCCGGATCAGGGGAGGAAGCATGATCAAGGTGCGCTGGAGCCGACGATCGCCCCGCCTCGCCACCGGAGTCGGACTCGGGCTTTCCCTGGGTCTCATTCTGGGAGCTACCGGGATCATCCGCTGGGCCGCGGAGACGCCGCCCGCGGAAGCCCGCGACAGCGAGGCCGCGGCCCAGCCGGTCGAGCGCCTCGACCGGCGCCCGTCGCCCGACGCGACGCCCGCCGACCCCTCCAGGGGACACTCGGCCGCGAGTCGCGGGGAAGACGGCCGGGCGCTCGAGAGCTCGCCCGGCGCGCGGACGCCGTCCAGGAAGGAGCGGACGTCCTCGGCCTGACGGACCGCGCTCGGACGACGGCGCGGCGCGCACGGCGGAAAGCGGCGCGCGACGCGGTCGGCGGCCGATCTCGCGAGCGACCGGGCCGCCGCGCGAGCGCATTCGGCGCCGCCGCGTCGGCCGACCCCGCGGCCGCGTCGGACGGCCCGCTCTCGTCGCCAGGGCCGGCCGAGGGTGGATTCGCCTGCGATCACGCCTGCTCGCTCTCCCATTCTCCGGGGCGGAATCGCCGTCCGGCGCCCCCTCGAGCCGCCGAGCCCTCTCCAGCGTTCGAGACGGGGTCGCGCGCGGCCGGACCGGAGAAGCTATCCGTCGCCGGCGGGATTCCAAAACGCGGCCAGCGGGTTGACCCGGCGGGACCGGCGCGGGCATCGTTGACGGACCGACGACGGCCTTCGTCGCCCACAACTCGATCTCCGTTCCGCCCAAGAGACTCCAACTCCAAGTGACGAACAGCGACCGCCCGACGACGGGCCCCGCCCTCAGGCCCCGCAATCCCCTCCTCGCCGCGCTGCCGGTCGTCGTCCTCGGGGCGATCGGCGCCTTCCTCGCGTCGCCCGCGCCGCTCGCGTCCCAGGACGCCGTTCGCGCGATCGACACGATGGCGTTCAAGGACCTCCGCTACCGCATGGTCGGACCCTATCGGGGAGGCCGATCCACGGCCGCCGCCGGGTTCGCAGGCGATCCGGATCGCTGGATCATGGGGACGACCGGGGGCGGCGTCTGGGAATCGGACGACAACGGCGCCCACTGGCGCAACGTCTCGGACGGGCACTTCGGCGGCTCGATCGGGGCCGTCGCCGTGGCCGCCTCGGACCCCAACGTCGTCTACGTCGGCGGCGGCTCGATGGACATCCGGGGCAACACGTCCACCGGACGGGGCATGTGGAAATCGACGGACGGCGGACGTTCGTGGAGCTTCGCGGGGCTGCCTGAGGCGGGGCAGATCGGGCGCATCGAAGTCCATCCGCGGGACCACGACCTGGTCTACGTCGCGGCGCTCGGCCACCCCTTCGGCCGGAACCCGGAGCGCGGGATCTTCCGCTCGCGCGACGGCGGCGCGACCTGGGAGCACGTGCTCGCGCTGAACGACTCGACCGGGGCGTCGGACCTGACGATGGACGCGCGCAACCCGCGCGTGCTGTACGCCGGGATGTGGCGGGGCGAGCGCAAGCCGTGGGCCATGATCTCGGGCGCCCCCGAGGGCGGCGTCTACAAGACGACCGACGGCGGCGACGGCTGGACGAAGCTGGCGGGCGGCCTCCCGGAGGGGATCGTCGGCAAGGTCGGCGTCAGCGTCTCGCCCGCCGACCCCGACCGGGTGTGGGCGATCGTCGAGGCGGAGCCCGACGGCGGCGTGTACCGCTCCGACGACGCGGGCGAGACGTGGCGGCGGACCAACTCCCAGAACGAACTCCGCCAGCGGGCGTGGTACTACACGCACGTGCAGGCCGACCCGACGGACCGCAACACGGTCTACGCGCTCAACACGGGCCTGTACCGATCGGTCGACGGCGGGACGACCTTCGAGAACATCCCCGTGCCCCACGGCGACGTGCACGATCTGTGGATCCACCCCGACGACCCGGACCGCATGGTCGTCGCCAACGACGGCGGCGCGCAGGTCTCGGTCAACGGGGGCGAGTCGTGGTCCACGTACTTCAACCAGCCGACGGCCGAGCTGTACGACGTGATCGTCGACAACGGGTTCCCGTACCGGCTCTACGGCGCGCAGCAGGACAACACGACGATCTCGGTGCCGGCGTGGAGCGACGTGAACGCGCTGTACCCCAAGGAGGGATGGCGCAACGTCGGCGGCTGCGAGACGGGTCCCGTCGCGCTCGACCCCGACCGCCCCGACGTCGTCTACGCGGGCTGCTACGGCGGCGTCATGGACCGCTACGACCTCTCGAGCGGCCAGCGTCGCAACGTCATGCTGTATCCGCAGCTGCAGCTCGGCATGGCGGCGAAGGACCTTCGCCACCGCTTCCAGTGGGTCTCCCCCATGCTGGTCAGCGCGCACGACGCGAGCGTCCTGTACCACGGGAGCCAGTACGTCAACCGGTCCCGCGACGAAGGCGCGACGTGGGAGACGATCAGCCCGGACCTGACCACCGACGACCCCGACCACCAGGAGCAGTCCGGCGGGCCGATCAACGCCGACGTCACGGGCGTCGAGATCTACAACACGGTGTTCTCGCTGGCGGAGAGCCCGTTCGACGCGGACGAGCTGTGGGCGGGAAGCGACGACGGCAGGATCCACGTGACCCGCGACGGGGGCGCCAACTGGATCGAGGTCACGCCCGGCGACATGCCGGAGCTGGGGACCGTCGACGAGATCGAGCTGTCCCGGCACCGTCCGGGCCGCGCCTGGGCGGCGGTGCACCGCTACCGGCTGGACGACTTCCGACCCTACGTCTTCCGCACCGACGACGGCGGCGAGTCCTGGGAGCTGGCCATCGACGGCATCCCGGACGACCACCCGGTGCGCACGGTGCGGGAGGACCCGGAGCGGGAGGGACTGCTGTTCGCCGGCACGGAGTTCGGCGTCTTCGTGTCGCTCACCGCCGGCGACGCCTGGCAGTCGTTCCAGCGGAACCTGCCCGTCACGCCGGTCACGGGCATGCGCGTCGCGCACGACGATCTGATCCTGTCCACTCAAGGACGGTCGTTCTGGATCATGGACGACGTCAGTCCGCTGCGGGAGATCGAGGCCGCGGTGGCGTCCGGGACCCACCTGTTCTCGCCCCCGCCGGCGCATCGGCTGACCAACGTCGGCTCGTCGTTCCTCGCCGAGTTCAATCCCGAAGCGCCGCCGGCCGGCGTGCAGCTCCACTACTACCTCGCCCAGGAGCCCGATGCCGACGTGCAGGTCGAGATCGTCGACGCTCGGGGCGAGATCGTGCGGACGTTCTCCTCGGACTCGGCCGCGGCCGAGGAGGCCGACGGCGAGACGATTCCGAAGGAGGCCGGGCTCAATCGGATCGCGTGGACGCTCTTCTACCCGGGGCCCGAGCTCCCCGAGGGGGCCGTCGCCTGGGGGTACACGGGGGGCGTCAAGGCCCCGCCCGGGACCTACGAGGTGCGCATGACGGTCGGCGACGAGGAGCGCCGGACGAGCCTCGAGCTGCTGCCCGATCCGAGGATCCCGGACGTCGCGGCTCGGAGCTACGAGGAGCAGTTCCGCGTCGCCATCGAAGCGCGCGACTCGATCAACTCGATCACGGCCGCCATCGAAGGCCTCGCCGCCATCCGCGCGCAGGTCGAGGAGACGATGGAGCGGGCGCGGTCGGCCGACCGGGCCGACGCGCTCGAGGCGCTCGCCGACACGTTGACGGACAAGTCCGAGGGCGTCACCGAGGAGCTCATGCAGACCCGGAACCGCTCGGGCCAGGACCCGATTCGCTTCGCTCCCCGCCTCGACGCCCAGTGGATCGAGCTGTACGGTCGGGTCACGGGCACGGACGGCTACATCTCCGGCGGGGCCGAAGGCGCGCCGCAGGAGGGCTCGCTGGAACGTCTGGGCACGCTGCTCGAGGAGTGGGAGACGGTGCGGACGCGCTACGTCGATCTGCTGGAAAACGAGCTGCAGCGCTTCAACGAGGCGGTCGAGCGGCTCGGACTGCCGGCGGTCGTGCTGCCCGGGCCCGGCAGAATCGTGAGCTGATCGGGACGCCCGGACGCCCCCGGCGGCGAGCGGGACGCGGGAACGCCGGCGGACGCGGACGCGTAGTGCGGGCCTGGCGGCGAGGCGGACCGGAATCGACGACGAGAAGCGAGGGGACCATGGGATTCAGAGAGGAGTTCAGGCGCTACCTGCCGGAGCGGGACCAGCGGTGCAGGGCCATCGTTCACGCCGCGTCCGCCGCGGCGGCCACCGCAGCGGCGGCGACGGTCGTGCCCGGCGCCGACGCCGTCGCGATCGCTCCCGTGCAGGTCGGGATGATCACGGCCCTGGCCGACGAATACGGCGTTCCGTGGACCGACGCCGCCGTCCGCTCCACCTTGTACGCCACGCTCGGGACCATGGTGGGCAGGGGCGGGGCCAACCTCGTCCTGCGCTGGGTTCCGGGCCTGGGCGCCGTCGTTCGGGCCGCCGTGGCGGCGAGCGTCACGCAGGCGCTGGGACGGGCCGTCGTCGCCAAGCTCGAACGGGACGGGAAGCTGGTCTGATCCGGCGGGTGCGTTCGTTGGGTCCGTCGCTCCGGACTCCCGGCGGGAACTCGAGAACGCTCGCAACTCGCTCCGCCGCGCGCGACGGCCTGACGGACGCACCGACGGCGACGGAAATCGGCGGCGCCTGCTTGCACGCGCAATCTGCACGGCGCCCCACGGCGCCCGCGCAGCGGCGCCGGTCGCACGCGGGCGCCAAGTCCGGATTCGATCCCCTTGCGCTGGCTCGCCTGCCGTTGCACTGTGTCGGGAAGTATCCGTCGAACCGACGCATCGGCCGTCGGGAGGAGAGTTTGATGGGGATCGCCAAACGCCGGACGCCGCTTGGCTGGGATATCGAACCTCGCGGTTGCGACCCTTCTCCTGGTCAGCGCTCTGTGGGTGTGGAGAGCGAGCGGGGTCAATCGCGGGCTGCGCGCCAGCCTTCAGCGAGAAGCCCTTCTGGCGGAGCGCACGGCGGTGCTCGACCGCTTGGTTGGCCTTCGCGTGCCCATGGGTTTCTTCCACGAGACCGTCGGGATTCCCGGCGAAGACGGGGCCTTGGTCGACGCCCACCTGATCTGGTTCCTCGACCTGGACCGATGCCCCACTTGCCTTGCCGGTGGATTCGCGGCTTGGAACGCATTGGGCGAAGACCCTGCGATCAGCCGTCGCATTCTGGTGATGGGCGACGAAACGCTCCCGGATCGCGCGCGTCGCGCCTTGCGCGGCACGGCCGTTTCGTCGGTGTCCAGGGAGGAAATCGAGGAGGTCCTTGGAGCTTTGCTACCCAGCACCAAGGTCCTTTTGGACGGTAGCCGGACCATTCTGATGTCGGATTCGAGAACCGCAACGTCGGAGTGCGGCTGGAGCTTCGAGGCGCAGGTCGGCGCTCTGCGAGGGGTTCTCGCCAGCGCCGTCATTCGCAGTCAACTCTAGATTCCAAGGAGAATCACACATGGAGATCGTCGCAAATCTGATCCGTTTCGCCGCCGCGCTGATCCTGGCGGTTGCGTTGGCGGTGGGCGTCGGCGTGGTGGGCACCGAGTCGGTCGTCGCCGACGGTGGTGGCGAGTGCGACGTCGAGGCCGACCCCTACTGCCATGACGGCGAGGGGACGCCGGGCCCCGGGCATCCCTGCGAAGGCCCGATGTGCGACACCAACGAGGAGATTTGCTGCCTGGAAGGGATCGTGGTGGTTGTGGAACGCAAATAGTGATTGGCGAGGCAGTAGTGCGGTCCGCCCGGCCCTCTCCTCTCTTGGCGGCCCTCCTTCTCGCCGCCTGCGGGGAGAGGGAGGCCCCCGTCCCGTTGCCCGTCTCGGCGACGCTCGCGGAGGCGTTCGCCACCGAGTCCGTCGTGGCGCTCGGCGAAGACCCCTCCGACTCGATCGCCGAGATCGGCCGGTTCGTCGAGCGTAGCGGCGGCGGCTATTTGATCGCCGACCGGCTTCTACCTCGCGTGCGAAGCTACGACGACGAGGGACGCCTGGAGGCCAGCTTCGGACAATTCGGGGAAGGACCCTTCGAGTTCCAGCGGATCACGGGCTTGGCGGAATCCGCTTCCGGGAAGGTCGTGGTCTTGAGCTCTCGCAGCAACAGCCTCGCTTATCTGACTTGTCAACGCAAAGTAGAAATGTCCGGGGGGCGAGCAAAGTAGAAATGTCCGCCTGGGGACCGGTCTTGGGGTTGGGGGTAGCGGGTTGCGACAGCGTTCCACGTCTTCTGGGATGCGCGGGCCCTGGCGCCTCGCGCAGGGAGCGGAGCGACCGAAGCGAGGCGCCAGGGCCCGGGAGCGGCCGGCCGACCGCTCCCGTTGCCTGTCTGGACGCCCTGGGACCCGCTGTCCTTGGCGAATGTGTGTGCGGAGAAGCGGTGCCTGCGGGCCGATCTGCGCCGTCGAACGTCCGTACGAGGCCGCCGTGCATGCGGTGCGGGCGGTTCGGGGCTGCCCCGCGAGGGGTTGTGTTCAGGCGCGTCGAGCGCCTGTCCGATCCCCCCCGGCGAGGGGGAAGAACGGCGTGGCTGCCTGCTCACTCGTCGCTTCGACCCCGTTCCTCGCGCCGCTTCCGCCTGGCCAGCGCGCGCTGCACTTCCGCTTGGATCCGGAGGCGCCACGGGTGGCCCGAGCCTGGCTTCGGCGGCTTGCCGAGCGGCTTCGGGGTCTTCTCTTCGGCGGGCTGCGCCGGAGCTTTCGGGCGGCTTCGCGCACAGCCCAGCGACTCGACGTCCAGGTACCGGGACCCACTGCGGAAGCGCAGTTCGCCGTCCAACCGCCGTTCGACCACGATCTCAGCGCCGGGCGCCAAGTCCGTAGCTTCGTGCTCCGGGATCTGCCAGAGCTCGTTCTTGAAGCGGATCGTGAAGTCCCGAGCGACCTTGCGGACCACCGTCTCCGCGAACAGAGCGTCCAGATCCACCCCCGCCGGCAACGGACGGTGCGCGTCGCGCGCCTCCGCAGGCGCCGTCGCGAACCGTTCGTTCCACAGCGGCGCCCAGTACTCCTCGAGGAACTCGTTCGCCTTCTCGAGATCCGAGATCCGCGCGAGGCGCATCTCCTTGATCAGCCGGTCCTGCGCCGTCCCGAAGGTGCGCTCGACGCGCCCCTTGGCCTGCGGAGAGCTGGCCAGGATCAGCCCGATGTCCAGTTCGCCCAACGCCTTCGAGATGATCGTATCCGTTCGCTTCTCCTTCTCCGACTGCCACTGCCCGAAGTGGCCCGCGTGGTCCGTGTACACCGCCAAGGGCCGACCGTGACGCCGCAGGTAGTCGATGATCACGCGCCGGTTCTCCGCCCCGTTGTCGCGGGCCACGAACCGGGCCGCCATCAGACGGCTCGTCGCGTCGTCGTGGAGCGCGATCAGCGTCAGGTCGCCCTCGACGCGATCCTCGAGCCACCGATGCACCGAGCTGTCCCACTGCGCCAACTCCCCCAGCGCCGCCCGGCGGGGACGCCGACTCCGGTGCTTCGCCCGCTTGCGACTGCGCGTCCGCAACCCGGACTCCAGCAACCAGCGCCGCACCGTCTCCCGACTCACCCGCAGCCCGCACGCCAGCTCGACGTGTTCGGCGAGCAGCGTCGGTCCGAAGTCGCGGAACATCGGATCCTCCGCGAGCGCCAGCACCGCCTGGCGAACCTCTGGAGGCAACGCCCGGTTCGAGGCCCGACCTCGAAGCCCGTGGACCGCGACGGCGTCGCCTTCCGCCTCGAACCGCCGCAGCAAGCGTCGGAAGTGACGCGGCGTGACGCCGATGCGCCGGGCGCCCGCAGACGCCGTCAGCACCCCTTCGCTCACCTGCCTCAGCACCGACACGCGGTCGCGCTCCTTCAAACTGAGTTCCATCTGCTCCTCTCCCGGATCGGGTTGCGTGAACCACCGAAGACCATCCGAAAGAGGTAGGGTCGGGGACTGGCGCGCCGGCTTTAGGGTCCGGTGGGGTGATCCCGGGTAGCTTTCGCTCCGGGCCTCCAAGGCCGACTCCCATGGCTGCGTTTCCAGTCCCCGCCCATCAAACCGGACGTGCGGTTTTCCCGCATCCGGCTTTCCGACGAGATCACGCCTTCGCTTTCGGAAGGCCCATCGTCCGTCGCGTCAGGCAAAACAGGCCGAGCTCTCTCAGCCTCTCTTCCGGGAACCGCGCGTGTTGCCCGGACTTCACCTTGTGCTTCGAACAGAGCCACCGGCGTAACCGCTTGGCCGTGTGCTTGTTGACGGCTCGGTACGCAGGGGTCACCTGCCCAAGGCTGAAGTAGCGCGCCCACCCGTATACCGCTTGGTTGATCCGCTCTACGACCACCTCCACCGGAAGTCCGGTGTACCGCTTCGCCGTCATCTCGCTGACCTTGCGGACAATGCCCTGGACGCTCCCCTTGCTGGGCCGGGTCCCGATGTACCACCCCCGCCCGCTCGCTCGGTAGTTGCGCCCCACCCGGTACCCCAGATACTCGAACGCCTCTTCGGGGCACCGCAGACATCGAGTCTTCCGTTCGTTGACCGGTAGCTTCAGCCTCTCCATGAGTCGCTCGACCGCCGCCAGCACTTCCGCCGCCGGGGCCTTGCTCACCACGCACAGGTCGTCCGCGTAGTTCACGATCTCCGCCCGGAACCGCTGGGCGTACCCCAGCGTCTTCCAGCCCAGCACGAATCGCCGCATGTACAGGTTGCTGGCCAGCGGCGAGAACGGTGACCCTTGGGGGGTCCCCTTCCTCTCCCTGCGCGCCCGGTTCGTGCGACGTACGCCGCCCTCCCCGTCGTCCTCCTCCACCGGCATCTCCAGCCACGCCTTCAGGAGCTTCAACATCCGCCCGTCGCTGATGCGCCGGGCGAAGCACTTCATCAGCTCCGCGTGCGGTATCTCGCCGAAGTAGTTGGCCAAGTCGCAGTCGACCACCTCCCTGTGCCCCTGGTGCAGGAGCCGATGCACCCGCTGGATCGCATCGTGCGCGCTCCGCTCCGGCCGATAGGCGTACTGCTCCGGTTGCAAATCGGCCTCGACGATCGGCGTCAACACCAGCAACGCCGCCGTCTGCGCCACCCGGTCCCTTATGCAGGGAATGCCCAGCGGCCTGTACTTCCCAGGCTGTTTCTTCGGGATCAGCACCTGCCGCACCGCTCGCGGCGCATAGCTGCCCTCCCTCAGATCTCGCGCCAGTTCCCCAAGCCACCGCTCCACGCCGTACTCCTCGATGTCCGCGAACGTCTCTCCGTCCACCCCGGCCGATCCGCCGTTGCGGCGTACCCGCCTCCAGGCTTCCGCGAGAACATCGTCGCGCCACACCTTGTCGATGAGCGTATAGAACCGCGCTTTAGGTTCCTCCTTGGCTTTCGCGTGTAGCACGGTCTGGAGTCTCCGAACCTTCTCCGACCCTGGTAGGCTCTCGCCAGTGGTCACGTCCCTTCCCCCTTTCCGTACCGCTCTCGAAGCAGGGCCCCTTCCCTCGACCGGCGTTACCCGGCGTCTCCAGTACTACGGGCCCATCCGCCACCCTGCCGGCCCAGCCTGCCCCTCGCGGGGTTCCAGTTGGCGCCGCGCGACGCCACCGACAGGGCTTCCCGTGTTGCTACCGCCTCCCTCTTCCATGCGTGCCGTCGCCACTACCCCGGCGGAGGCGGTCGGTGCTCTCGTCGTTCGCTTCCCGACCGCTGGCAGCCTTCCCCGTAATGTCGGCGGGTCGGCCTCCGCGGCTTAGCCTTTTCGAGGCCTGCTCGGCGTTCACTCGCGTTACGGCCCGCATGTTCGCTGAACCGCCCACGGCGGTCCGTCTACCCAAAGTGCTTCAAGCCATGTCGTTACCTCCACGACCCGCTCTGGTTGCTACCGGCTGGAACGACCCTTGCCGGACGGGATTCGCACCCGCTGGGAACCGGCGCCTTTCCACGGCGCACGACATTTCTACTTTGCTAAACCAACCCAGAACCGGTAGGGTCGGGGACTGGCGCGCCGGCTTTAGGGTCCGGTGGGGTGATCCCGGGTAGCTTTCGCTCCGGGCCTCCAAGGCCGACTCCCATGGCTGCGTTTCCAGTCCCCGCCCATCAAACCGGACGTGCGGTTTTCCCGCATCCGGCTTTCCGACGAGATCACGCCTTCGCTTTCGGAAGGCCCATCGTCCGTCGCGTCAGGCAAAACAGGCCGAGCTCTCTCAGCCTCTCTTCCGGGAACCGCGCGTGTTGCCCGGACTTCACCTTGTGCTTCGAACAGAGCCACCGGCGTAACCGCTTGGCCGTGTGCTTGTTGACGGCTCGGTACGCAGGGGTCACCTGCCCAAGGCTGAAGTAGCGCGCCCACCCGTATACCGCTTGGTTGATCCGCTCTACGACCACCTCCACCGGAAGTCCGGTGTACCGCTTCGCCGTCATCTCGCTGACCTTGCGGACAATGCCCTGGACGCTCCCCTTGCTGGGCCGGGTCCCGATGTACCACCCCCGCCCGCTCGCTCGGTAGTTGCGCCCCACCCGGTACCCCAGATACTCGAACGCCTCTTCGGGGCACCGCAGACATCGAGTCTTCCGTTCGTTGACCGGTAGCTTCAGCCTCTCCATGAGTCGCTCGACCGCCGCCAGCACTTCCGCCGCCGGGGCCTTGCTCACCACGCACAGGTCGTCCGCGTAGTTCACGATCTCCGCCCGGAACCGCTGGGCGTACCCCAGCGTCTTCCAGCCCAGCACGAATCGCCGCATGTACAGGTTGCTGGCCAGCGGCGAGAACGGTGACCCTTGGGGGGTCCCCTTCCTCTCCCTGCGCGCCCGGTTCGTGCGACGTACGCCGCCCTCCCCGTCGTCCTCCTCCACCGGCATCTCCAGCCACGCCTTCAGGAGCTTCAACATCCGCCCGTCGCTGATGCGCCGGGCGAAGCACTTCATCAGCTCCGCGTGCGGTATCTCGCCGAAGTAGTTGGCCAAGTCGCAGTCGACCACCTCCCTGTGCCCCTGGTGCAGGAGCCGATGCACCCGCTGGATCGCATCGTGCGCGCTCCGCTCCGGCCGATAGGCGTACTGCTCCGGTTGCAAATCGGCCTCGACGATCGGCGTCAACACCAGCAACGCCGCCGTCTGCGCCACCCGGTCCCTTATGCAGGGAATGCCCAGCGGCCTGTACTTCCCAGGCTGTTTCTTCGGGATCAGCACCTGCCGCACCGCTCGCGGCGCATAGCTGCCCTCCCTCAGATCTCGCGCCAGTTCCCCAAGCCACCGCTCCACGCCGTACTCCTCGATGTCCGCGAACGTCTCTCCGTCCACCCCGGCCGATCCGCCGTTGCGGCGTACCCGCCTCCAGGCTTCCGCGAGAACATCGTCGCGCCACACCTTGTCGATGAGCGTATAGAACCGCGCTTTAGGTTCCTCCTTGGCTTTCGCGTGTAGCACGGTCTGGAGTCTCCGAACCTTCTCCGACCCTGGTAGGCTCTCGCCAGTGGTCACGTCCCTTCCCCCTTTCCGTACCGCTCTCGAAGCAGGGCCCCTTCCCTCGACCGGCGTTACCCGGCGTCTCCAGTACTACGGGCCCATCCGCCACCCTGCCGGCCCAGCCTGCCCCTCGCGGGGTTCCAGTTGGCGCCGCGCGACGCCACCGACAGGGCTTCCCGTGTTGCTACCGCCTCCCTCTTCCATGCGTGCCGTCGCCACTACCCCGGCGGAGGCGGTCGGTGCTCTCGTCGTTCGCTTCCCGACCGCTGGCAGCCTTCCCCGTAATGTCGGCGGGTCGGCCTCCGCGGCTTAGCCTTTTCGAGGCCTGCTCGGCGTTCACTCGCGTTACGGCCCGCATGTTCGCTGAACCGCCCACGGCGGTCCGTCTACCCAAAGTGCTTCAAGCCATGTCGTTACCTCCACGACCCGCTCTGGTTGCTACCGGCTGGAACGACCCTTGCCGGACGGGATTCGCACCCGCTGGGAACCGGCGCCTTTCCACGGCGCACGACATTTCTACTTTGCTACGACAGCCTCGCTTATCTGACTCCTTCCCTCGCTCCCGACACCATTGTCGGTCTTCCGTCGGAGACCTTCGTCAGAGACGTTCTCGCCCTCGGCTCCGACTTGGTCGTGATGATGTACGACCACACCGCGACTTCTCGCAGTCGTCCGCCGATCCTCCACCGGACGAGCCCTCCAGACCTGGACCTGGTGTGGAGCAGTTACGAACTCCCGTTCACCACCAGTGAGAGGCCGTACTGGCAGACGTTCGCGTTCTATCCTGTCGCGGTCGCCGGCGACTCGACGTTCGTGACCTCGGGAATCAGGTATCCGGTCACCGTCATCGATGGGGCGGGAGAGATCGCGGGCGTTCTGGGAACCCCTTCCGCCTCGTTCAAGCCGCTTCCGGTGTTCGAGCCCGGTGCGTTCTCCGATTTCGGCAGCTACGGCACTGCGCTGGCGGACGCGGTCTCTGGAGTCGACGTCGTCACGCTCTTGGCCCCGGTCGGGCCGTACCTGATCCTGGTCCGATCTAGGATGAACGCCGCGCGCGCCCCTGCGTTCCAGGCCGTCGACGCTTTTCTGGAGGTCTACGACCGCCGGACCGGGGTCAAACTCTACGAGGACGTGCCCCTTCCCGAGGGGTCCAGGGTCTTGGGCGGCGGCAGGTTCCTCCATCTGCTCCTGGACGACTTGCCGCCTTGGCGGATCGCCAAGTTGCGGCCCGTGCCCGTGGACGGGTGACCGCGAGGCCGTAGAGCCCTCCCGCAGGCGCCGGGATCGTCCGCCTGCCAGCGCCACCGGGGTTCGGACCGCGTCCGACGAATGGCGACACTCCTTGCGCGGAATTCCCTACCCATTCCGCACGATGCGATCCACCTCGGGCGGTCGAGCGCGTCGGGGCCGCGGTCCGTCGTCCGCGACTTCGGTTTCGCCCGGCCCGCACGGCGGCGCGGTCCACCCTCGCGTGGTCGAACCGACGTCGAGACCGGAATCGAACCGGACTGCGGACGCCAGCGACCGAGCCCGCGCGGCTGAACCGCCCGGACGCTCGCGGGCGTCGCCGCCGTCCTTGCGATCCCGTTGCAGAGGCGCATTGAGCGTTAGATTGACGATCACGGCACGACCGCGGTGACTGCGGATCGACGGGAGACGAGCCCATGACCATCGACCACGCGGGAGGAGGCTCCCGTTCGATCAAGGCGTCCGAGTTCGAGGCGAACTGCCTGCGTCTGATGGACGAGGTGGCGGAGAACGGTGAGGAGATCGTCATCACCAAGCGCGGACGCCCGATGGCGCGTCTGGTCCCCTGTCCCCGTCGCAAGCCGATCGATTTCGAAGAGTTCTTCGGGGCGGATCGAGACAAGATCAAGATCCTCGGCGACATCATTTCGCCCATCATCGACATGGAACCGGAGGCCGGAAGCGACCTGGAACGCGATCCCGACTCGTGATCCTCTTGGACACGCACGTCGCCGTGTGGATCCGCACGGGCCGCGATCGCATCGGGCCACGATGCCATCGACTGATCGAGCGCGGAGCCCGAAAAACCACGCTCGCGAAATCGGCGATCTCGTTTTGGGAGGTGGCCTTGCTGCGGGAAAAGGGTCGGGTCGACTTCGGGCAAGACGCGTGGAGTTGGAGAGAGGAGACTCTCGAACGGGGTCTCGTGGAGATCGCCGTCGATGGCGACATCGCCATCCGAGCCGCCCGCCTCGCCGACTTCCACGCCGATCCGGCCGATCGCGTGATCGTCGCCACGGCGCTCGCCGGACACACGCTGGTCACTGCGGACCAGCGCATCCTGTCCTGGAGCGGAGGACTCCGCTCGGTCGACGCGCGCCGGTAGAGGGAGCCCCGGACAAGCCCCGCAACGGCGGCGACTCGACGGCGCCGGAGCCGCCCGCCGTCGGCCCCGCTCGCGCTACTCGATCTCGACGGCGATCGTTCGCCACTTCCCCTGACGGAATCGCGCCGCGCTGAGCCCGGCCCGGGTCACGTGGCCCAGGAGGATCGCCAGCCAGATGTGCGCGGCCTCGAGACCCGCGGCGACGCCTGCGATCCAACAGAACAGGATCGGCAGGGCGAGCTGCGAGACCAGCGAGATGTACAGCGGGCCCCGAGTGTCGCCCGTGCCCTGCAGCGCGCCGGTGTAGGCCAGCGCGACGGCGACGAAGACGCCGCTGACGCCGAGGAAGGCGAGGAGCTGGGAGCCGAGTCGGCGAACGGCGCCGTCGTCCATTCCGAAGGCGTCGAGCAGCGGACCCGGCGCCGCGAGGAACGCGACGCCGACGCCCACGGCCAACGCCGCCCCGATTCTCGCGGCGACGCGCGCACCCGCGACGACCCGCTCCGGTCGCCCGGCGCCCAGGTTCTGGCCGGCCATCGCCGCCGTGGCGCCCATGAGTCCGACCGAAGTCCAAGTCACCAGCGAAAACAGTTGCGAGTAGGCCACCGCGTACGCGGCCTGCGCCTCGGCGCCGTTCGGGAGCGACCCCACGAAGCGAAGCAGCACGACGCCGCCCGCGTTCATCGCCACGCCCTGGATCCCCGTCGGCAGGCCGAACCGGAAGAGCTGGCGGACGATCCGCAGGTCCGGCCGCAGACTCGATCCCAGGCGAACGCGGATCGCCCAGCGGCCCCGGAGGAAGCCGATCAGGGCCACGAGCGACATCGCGGCGGCCGAAGCGACCGTCCCGATCGCCGCGCCCAGCGTCCCGAAGGCCGGAATCGGTCCCAGACCGGGAATCAGGATCGCGTTCAAGACCACGTTGAGCGCCGTCGCCCAGACGCCCAGCCGCAGCGGGGTTCGGGCGTCGCCGGCCGAGCGCAGCGCTCCGCCGGCCATGTAGAACGCCATGACGCCGAACCCGAACACGAACAGCGTCCGGATGTACGACAGCGCTTCCGCGCGCACCTCGGGCGTCGCGTGCACGAGGTCGAGCAGCGACGGCGCCAGGACGTACCCCAGGGGCGCCAACACGCCCACGGACAGGAGCAGGGCGACCAGAAAGGCCTGGACGACCACCCGGCTCACGACCCGGGGCTCGTTGCGACCCGCGAACCTCGCGACGAGCGCCCCCATGCCCGTGAACAGCGACGCCATGAAGACGTACACCACGAGAAAGATCTGCCACGACACGCCGATGGCCGCGTTTCCGACGTAGCCGACGAAGTGGCCGACCATCGCGTGGTCCACCAGTCCCTGCACGCCCCCGACGGCGTTCTGGAGCATGGTCGGCCACGCAAGCGACCACACGGCGCGGCCGACCGGACCCTCCACGACGGAGCGATCGAAGGGCCGGCCATGCCGGGGCGCCGCCGCCTCGCCGCGCTCGGCGGGAGGCTCCGGCGCCGCGGAAGGTCGCTCCGGGGATGCGCTCAGGTCGGGCCCGGCCTATCGGCCCCTGGCCGGGCGCGCGCCGAGCAGAGTCCCCACCGCCCCGATCAGCGGGTTGAGCCACGGGATCCAACCGGGCACCCGGGCCTGGCCCATCGCCTCCAACATGGACACGTCTTCGGGACGCACGCCGACGCCTGCGGGCAGCTCCGACAACGCCGCGAAGACCCCGAGCGCGACCACGAGGACGACCAGCATCCAGACGCCCCGACGGTCCGCCGACGCCCGCGCGCAGACGGCCCCGCCGATCAGGGCGGCCACGATCCCGACGACCACGGACGCGGCCGACCAAGCGCCCGACACTTCCCAGCTCCCCGGTCGAAAGGAGCCGTCCGGGCCCATGATCCACCACAGCGCGAAATACTGGGAGAAGACCAACGCGCTCATCACCACCCACCCCAGGACGGCCGCCCCGACGTTGCGCGCATGTTCCATTCGTCAACCTCCTTTTCGGCGTCGGCCGCGAGGATCTCCAGTTCGTCCCTCGCGCCCCGATCTCGTGACCGTAACCCGGACGACGACCGCGGACAACGGGTTTCCGGGGCGGCGGCTCCGAGGTCCGCGACCCGGATCGGGAGAGCCGAAGCGCAACCGCGCGATTCGACCGAGTCGTTCGCGGGCGCCGTCGGGCGAGGAGTCGCGCCCGGGGCGCGACGCGCCCATGTTCCCCCCATCGCGGGCGGCGGTCGCGGCGCGCCGGGAGCGGCGCTTCCCCCCGTCGTCGCGAAGACGCCCGCACTCGGCCGAGGAGAACGAAGACGCATGGAGAGGGCGCGAGACGGTCGCGACGCGCCGGCGGCGGTGGAGATTTCGCGCTCGATCGACGCATCGGCCGACACCGTCTGGGCGATTCTGACGCGACCCGCGGAGTTCTCCGCGTGGATGGAGGGCGACGTCGCCTTCGCCGCCGAGGTCGGCGCGTCGTTTCGAGCCGAGTTCCCGCAGGTCGGCACGGTCGTCGCCGGCGAAATCGTCTCGCTCGACCCCGATCGGCGGCGGCTCTCCCTCACGTGGGGAATCGAGCGCGGCGCGAGGTCGCGGGCGTTCCCGGCGGGATCGTCGCTGGTCGAGCTGTCGCTGCGCGCGCGGGGGACGCGGTGCCGCCTGGAGCTGCGCCACGCCGGACTGCCCTCCGCCGAAGCGGCCGAAGAACAGAAAAACGGTTGGCGCTTCCAGCTGAGTCGGCTCGACGTGATGGCCAACCGCGCGGACCTCCTCCGGGGCCTCGAGCGCGCGCTGCGCCATTGGCTGGCGGCGTGGAACGAGAGCGACGCCGAAGCTCGAGAGCGGGCGCTCGAGCGATGCTGCGCGGACGACGTGGCGTTTCGCGACGACTGGACGGACCTGGTCGGGATTCGGGACCTGAGCGCGCACATCGGCAACTGCCACCGCTACATGCCGAACTACCGCCTCGAGCGCGCGGGCGACGTGCGCGTCTGCCGGGGCGAAGCGCTCGTCGACTGGCGCGCCTCGGGTCCGGGCGCCGCGACGACGGGGACCAACCACGTCGTGGCCGACCCCGACGGCACGATCCGCCGGGTGACGGGCTTCTCTACCCCAGAGTCTCCCGAAACGTAGGCGCGCTGCGGTGCCCGGTGGACTGCTCGTACGCGTAGGCCAGGCGCAGGAGGACCGGCTCGCTCCAGCGGCGACCGAAGAACGAGAGCCCAGCGGGCAGGCCGGAGACCCGCCCCATCGGCACGGTCACGTGCGGATACCCCGCGATCGCCGCCGGGCCCGCGCTGGATCCGCCGCCCAGGCGGTCGCCCAGGATGTGGTCCGTCTTCCACGCCAAGCCCCGGCTGGGGGCCGCGATCGCGTCCAGCCCGTGGCGATCCATCGTCGCGTCGATGCCGTCCTCGCGCGTGGCTCTCCGAATCGAGGCGAGCGCGTCCAGGTAGGCCCGGTCGGTCAGCGGCCCCCGCTCCTGCGAGGCGATCAAGCGCTCCTGTCCGAAGTGGGGCATCTCGACGTCGGCGTTGCGTTCGTTGAAGTCGATGATCTCGGCCAGCGACTTGACCGGAGCGTCCGGGCCCAGCGAGGCCAGATACGCGTCGACGCCGGCCTTGAATTCGTATTCCAGCACCAGGAGCGGGGCATCGTCCCTCCAGGAGGCCGACACCGGAGTCTCCGTTTCCACGACCGCGGCCCCCTCGCTCCGAAGCGCGTCGACCGCCTCGTCGAACAGCGCCAGCACGTCGGGCGAGAATCCCGGAAAGCTCCCCGCGACGCCGATCCTCGCCCCCGCCAGCGCTCCTGGATCCAGGAGCCGGACGTAGTCGCCGTGCGCCTGGCCCTGGCTGAAGGCCGTGGCCGGATCGTCGGCGTCGACCCCGATCGCGGAGGCCAGCAGCACGGCGGCGTCGCGCACGGTGCGGCACATGGGCCCGGCCGTGTCCTGCGAACGCGAAATCGGGACGATCCCGGACCGGCTCCACAGGCCCACGGTCGGCTTGACGCCCACGATCCCGTTGGCCGACGACGGGCAGACGATCGACCCGTTCGTCTCGGTGCCGATCGTCAGCGCCGCCAGGTTGGCCGAAGCCGCCACCGCGGAGCCCGAGCTCGATCCGCAGGGGTTGCGGTCCAGCGCGTACGGGTTGCGCGTCTGCCCGCCGCGCGCGCTCCATCCGCTGCTCGAGCGCTCGCCCCGGAAGTTCGCCCACTCGCTCAGGTTGAGTTTCGCCAGGACCACGGCTCCGGCCTCCCGCAGCCTCTCGACGATGAACGCGTCGCGAGGGGGGACGGACCCTTCCAGCGCCAGCGAACCCGCCGTCGTCGTCATCCCGTCGCGCGTGTCCACGTTGTCCTTGAGCGCGACGGGGATCCCGTGGAGCGGACTCCTGGGACCGTTCGCGCGGCGCTCGCGGTCCAACTCGGCGGCGATGTCCAGGGCGTCCGGGTTGGTCTCGATCACGGCTCCCAGTTCGGGCCCGCGTCGGTTCAGCGACTCGATGCGCTCCAGGTAGAGCTGCGCGATCGAGCGGGCCGTGCGCTCGCCCGACTCCATCGCCGCCTGGAGATCGGCGACCGTCGCTTCGTCCAGCTCGAACGCGTCGGGCCGCGTCGCCCCGGCCGCCGATCGCTCCCCGGACGACGTCTCGGCGTCGGGCTCGCCCGCCGGCGCGCAGGCACTCAGCGCCGCGGCCGCCGGGGCGGCCAGGGACGCGCCGACGAAGCGCCGACGATCCATGTCGCCTCGACGCGCGCGCACGGTCAGCCGCCCCGTCGGCGGCTCGCCTCGGGAAGCGCGTCGACGAGTTCGATCATGCGTCGCTGTTGGTCCTCGTCCGGCAGCCTTCCGACGCCGGCCCCGAGGTTGTCCAGCATGTGCTCGGCGTTGCTGGTGGCCGGCGTCACGCAGGTCACGGCCGGATGGGCCGCCGCGAACTTGATGAAGAACTGGGCCCACGACCGCGCGTCGAACTCGGCGGCCCAGTCGGGCACCTCGCGGTCGCCGACGCGGGACCACAGGCGGGTGCGCCCGAAGGGCGCGTAGATCAGGACGCCGACGCCCAGGTCTTGGGCGACGGGGAGGATCTCCTCGGCCGCGCTGAGGTTGTCCACCGCGTAGTCGACGCCGATGAAGTCCAGCGGATAGTCCCGCATCGCCTGCGCCAAGGCGGGATACTGTCCCTTCCTCGTGCTCGTGATTCCCAGGTACCGAATGCGGCCCGCGGCCTTGAGCTCCTCGAGGACGCCGACCTGCGTGGGAGGATCGCCCATGTTGTGCACCTGGATCAGGTCGACGACCGGGACGTCGAAGCGCTCGAAGGACCGCTCGATCTGGGCGCGAGCGGCGTCCGCGTCGGCGGAGCCGCCGCCGCGACCCGCCACGTTGACCTTCGTCGCCCAGAAGATGTCGTCCGCGACGTCCAGCTCGTCCGCGATTCTCCCCGCGACCTCCTCCGAGGCGCCGTAGCTGGGGGCCGTGTCGAAGACGGCGCCGCCGTTGTCCACGAAGGTCCGAAGGACCTCGCGGAGCGCGTCGAAGTCCTCGCCGCGCGCAGCGCGCGAAAAGGTCGCCGAGCTTCCCAGGCCGACGATCGGCAACCGCTCGTCGGTGCCGGGGATGGTTCGGGTGATCGTCCCCTGGGCCCGGATCGCGTCGAGCGCGCTCAGGATCCCGGGGCGAAGCGAGAGGGCGGCGCCCGCGGCCGCGCCGGCGCGGATCCAGCTCCGTCGAGTCAGCGTCGTGTTCACTTCATTCTCCTCCGCGCTCCGAAGCGGGGCGCACGTGAAAGGCCTCGGACCCGAGGTCCCGATGCGCAGGAGCGGCGACCGGCCTCGGGGCTCCCCGGTCCAACGTCCCAAGGACAAGGGCGGACGCGGCAACGTTGACCCGGGGTGCGCGGCGCCGCCCCGCAGCCCCCGCGTCCGACCAGGAACAACTTCGACCGTGGCCGGCTGATCGCGCAAACCGCTTCGTCGAGATCCTGCGGACGGGCGACGGACGGCGAGCGGTCGCTGCGGAGGGACCGCTCGCGCGCCGTCCCGCCGCTGGACTGCGAGAGGCGTCCGTTCATGGAAAGCGCCCGACGAGCGCGGAGGCCAGCGCCGACGCCGCCGCGCTCGTCGAGGAGGCGGCCGCCGTTCCCGTCCGGGCTCGCGTCACGGCCTTTTCCTCCGGACGAGGCGAACGAGGCGCCGATCGCGCTCGAGACCGGCGAGATCGACGGATCCGCTCGTCCCGCGGCCGCGTTGAATCCAGCGATCGGACGGGTCCGCTTCAGTTCGGAAACAGTCTCTCGTCGATCGCGGGCACGATCCGAAGCGCATTGCGGTAGTAGATCTTCCGCAGGACGTCGTCGGGCAGGTCCAGACCGTACATGCGCCAGAAGGCGTGGTAGCGCCGATAGTACTCGAAATACTCGTCCCGGGTCTCGAAGACGCGGAAGTACGTGTGGAACTCCTCCTTGTCGTAGGAGTCCTTGCCCATGAGGACCCTGTCCTGGTGCTCGATCAGCCACTCGCGCGCGAATCGCGGCTGCCGGCCGAGCTCGTACAGGACCGCGCCCAGCCCGACGTACATGTTGGGAATCTCGTCCAGCACCCGACCGAGTCGGGCCAGGTCGTGACCCAGCCATCCAAGGTGGGCGGCGATGAAGTCGGTGTTCGGGTGGCGGCGGAACAGACTGTGCTGTTCGGCGACGATCCGCTCGAACGGCGGAAATCGATCCGGCGGACGGATGCGCCGAGGTCGCAGCCTGAGTTCCAGCCATCGTTCGTTGAAGCGGTCGTGCGGTTGCCAGAACTCGGCTGGGTCGGCCGAGTGGATCAGGACCGGGATTCCGAGCTCGCCGGCCTTGTCCCACAACGGCGCCAGTCGGGGATCGTCGACCGGGATCCGTTCGCCGTCCACGTCCCGGTGGGCCATGCCCAAACCCTTGAAGATCTTGAGTCCGGCGGCGCCGGCTCGGACGTCCTCCTCGAGCTGGGCGGCCGCTCTCCGTCCCCATCCCCCCTCTCCCACGCCGAAGAAATCCGCGTTGGCGAAGAAGACGAAGCGTCCCGGATGACGTCCGGCCATGTTTCGAAGTCCGGTCGCCAGGCCCTCGCCGCTGCCGCCCGACAGGTTGACCATGACCGCCATGTTGAGTTCGTCCATCTCCCGAACCAGGCGGTCCACGTCCTCGCCCGCCAGCGCGTGCGCGCGCTGGTGCCCGTGGACGTCCACGAAGGGGAATCGCGCGCGCGCGATCGGATTCTCCGGCACGACCAGCGTGCTTCGGGGCTCGTAGTCCACGACCGCGACGTCGCCGGCCGTCGCCGAATCCGGGGGGGCCTGCGCCCTCCCGCACCCCAGCGCGAGCGCCGCCGCCGCGATCGCCGCGACGCCGAGCGCGGCCTGCCGCCGCAGAGCGCGGGCGCACGAGCTCCATCTCATTCCTCGACCGTCCTTGCGTGGATCTCCCTGGACCGCGTTCGCAGTATTCGCCGGCGCGCATCCGCGCGCAAGCGACAAGGCGCTTCGGGTTCGCCGGGGCCCGGCGGCGGCGAACGCGATGAAACGGAGCGCCGCCTCGCGCGCGACCTTGCGGCGCGCCGCGGACCCCGTAGAATTGCGACGCGATTCTCTTGGACGGATCGCGCACCGACCAACGATTCGCGTCGGGTCTCGATCAGCGGAGGCGGCAAGGCATGACGGACCATCGAATCGACGCCGGCGAGCGGACCCGCTCAGCGCGCCGCGCGCGCGCGTGGACCGCGTTGGCTCTGCCGATCCTGGCGCTGGCGCCCCTGGACGCAGCGGACGCGCAACGAAGGCCCGCGAGCCCACGCGGTCAGGCGGCGACCCAGGTGGGCGGCGCGTACAACGACAACGGTCGCTACGAGAACGGCGCCTGGATCGTGGTGGACTACGGAAGACCCATCCTTCGAGGTCGCGACCTATTCGGATCGGGCCACCAGTACGGGGCCGCGTTTCTGCGCGGAGCGCCGGTCTGGCGCTTGGGCGCCGACCGATCGACGCGATTCACGACCGAGACGAGCCTGACGTTCGGCGACGGGCGTCTGCCCGCCGGAGAGTACAGCCTCTTCGCCGCGTTGGGCGAGAACGAATGGACCTTGATCTTCTCCAATTGGGGGGCCAGGGAAAGCTCGAGGGAAGAGGACGCGGACGCGCTTTGGGGCGCTTACGGCTACACGCCGGACCGCGACGCACTGCGCGTCTCGATGGATGTCGATAGGCTCCCGATGTCCTCCGACCAGCTTGTGATCGCGTTCCTGGACATGACCCGCGACGGGGGGGTGTTCGCGGTGTGGTGGGACGATCAGTTGGCGACCGTCCCGTTCGCGGTCACCGGGCGGTAGTCTCGCGGGCTTCGGCGCCCGCGCTTGAGCTCACGAACGGAGCGACCTCGCTCCGTCGCCGGGCGCGCGCCAGCCGCGCCCGCTAACGGCGCTCCCGCGACGGTGGGTCCACGGAGAATCCACGACGGTCCGGCTCCGCTGCCGGGGTCAGCAATCTGACGACCGTCCAGTAATCTGACGGCGCCCCCCCCCCCCCCCCCCCCCCGAATATGCTGTGATCATTATTTTTACGAAAAATCGACCTTGATGGCACCAATTTTGCTGTACCTGCGCTCTGCGGTAGCACTGGGTCCCTGTACAACCGATGCTGGAGAGCGAATCGAATGGACGCGACGAAGAAGAGGCTGCTGGTGGGAACGCTGGCAATGCTGCCCTTGGTGGCGATCGCCTGCGGGGAGGACGTCGCGCCTCCCCCGCCCACCGGCTCCGTCGCCGGTCAGGTCTCCATCGAGGGCCAGGGCGCCGACGGCGTCTCCGTCGCCCTCTCCGGCGGCGCGACCACCGCCACCGCCGGCGGCGGCTCCTACCGCTTCGACGACCTCGAGCCCGGCAGCTACACCGTCTCCATCTCAGGCTTCCCCGCCGAAGCCAGCTTCGACGCCACCTCGATGCCCGTGACTGTCGGCGAGACCGGCGGCACCGCCACCGTCGACTTCTCCGGCTCCTACATCCGCACGGCGAGCGTCCGGGGAACCGTCACCGTCGAGGGCGACGGGCTCTCCGGCGTCACCGTCCACCTCTCCGGCATGTCCGACGCCGAGGCCATGACCGACGCCAGCGGCCAGTACAGCTTCACCGGCCTCCGCGCGGGTCGCTACTCCATCGAGATCTCCGGGTTCGACGCCGACAACGTCGGCTTCCCGAACACCTCGGGCTCCGCGGATCTCGGCGTCGGCGACACCGAGGTCGTCAGCTTCGACGGCACGTACCTCCGCACCGCAGGCATCCGCGGCCAGATCAGCGTCGAGGGCTCCGGTCTCGCGGGCGTCACCGTCAGCCTTTCGGGCGAGGGCGACGACCGCACGACCACCACGGACGCCGGCGGCCAGTACGCCTTCTCGAAGCTCCGCGCCGGCGACTACTCCGTCGCCGTCTCCGGCTACGACGCCGACGCCATCGGCTTCGACGCCACTTCCCAGAGCATCACCGTCTCCCTGGGCGAGACCGCCAACGTCCGCTTCGACGGCGCGTACTTGCGCACATCAGGCGTCGTCGGCCAGGTCAGCGTCGCCGGCATGGGCATCAGTGGCGTCGCCGTCACGCTCGCGTCCGCCGGCATGGACTCGATGACGGACACCACCGACGCCAGCGGCTTCTACTCCTTCTCCGCGCTGGCCGCCGGCGACTACACCGTCTCGATCATGGTCGCCAGCGAGGCCTACGTCTTCTCCACGACCCGCATGGACGTCACGCTCGCCGACGACGAGTCCGCCACCGTCAACTTCATGGGCGAGCACGCCACCACGGCGAGCGTCTCCGGCATGCTCTTCGTCGACGAAGCCACGAAAAACGACATGCACGACCAGGGCGAGGACGCCCTCGAGATCGCTGGCGTCCCCCTCGTCCTCGTCGGTCCGGCCGTCGGCGACCAGATGTCCGGCATGACCGACGACAACGGCATGTTCGAGTTCTCCGGGCTGCGCGCAGGCGCCTACGCGCTCGCCGTCGTCAGCAGCCCGACCGTCGCTCAGACGCTCGGCGACTACGCCTACGGCGGTCCCGCCACCGGATACCAGCTCGACGTCGCCGTCGGCCAGACCGTCGTGCAGCGCCTGCCCTACGACATCACCCACCAGACCGTCCACTACACCGTCACGCTCCGCCACGGCGACATGCACGGCGACACGCTCGCCGGCGCCACCGTCACGCTCTACGCCGACTCGGACGGCGACTCGAAGATCGCCTCGGCCGACGCGGGCGACGACGGCATGGCCTCGATCCGCTTCGCCCGCTCGATGGCCACCGGCTCGATGGTCTGGGCTTCGGTCTCGAGCGACGACTACGCCGTCGAAGCCGACGCCATGCAGAAGATCGAGTGGAACGCGAAATCGAAGACGGCCATGGCCATGAACGACTTCGACGTCCTCAACCTCATGGTCGACGCCAAGATCTCGGGCGCTACCGTCATGACCGACATGGGCGGCGGCAAGCCGCTCGCCGACTGGGCCATCTCCGTCATGATGGGCAGCAAGGCCGTCGACGGCGCGCCCGCGAAGCTCGGCGCCGACGGCACGGCCATGTTCAAGACCACGGCCATGGCCTCCGACCTGCCCGCCATGTACACCGTCATGCTCGACTCGACTCAGGTCGACAAGCTCGACGGCGGCGAGACGTTCAGCTCGACGCCCGTCACGATCGAGCACTCGGGCCTCGAGTTGATGGCGACGATGGACGCCGACGTGCTCGAGGCGATGTGGACGACGCAGACGCTCACCGTCTACGTGCACCACGAGATGGACCAGGCCGAGGGCTACACCGGCAGCGTCCTCGGGGGCGACGAGCGCATGTCCGGCAAGATCGACGTCGACGTGCGCTACATCGACGAGCTCGGGCGCAGCCGCATGTTCGCGAGCGACGTCTGGGATCCGAAGAACAAGTCGGACAAGAACGGCGTGATCTCGTTCAAGAAGCTGCCGGCCGACGCTCAAGTGATGGTCTCGGCCAAGGAGAAGTCGACGGCTACGGACGTGATGCTGCTCGATCCCGCCGAGCTCTTCGCGTTCCGCGACGCTGACGCGAACGGGATCGTGAAGGGCGCGTTCGGCGATCACGGCGGGTTCAGCCCGACGGTCGAGCTGTGTCCGTTGACGGCGACGGAGCCCGCCGGACAGGACTTCGGCGAGTGCGGCACCTTCGCCTACGTCATGAAGCACGGCGTCAGCGGGACGATCGGGAAGAAATCGATCAAGAAGTCCGGCGAGGGCTTCGGCGCCGTGAGCGAGACGCCCGTCGCCGGCGTGACGGTCGGCCTGACGCCCGTCGCGGGCAAGAACCTGGCCGGCATGGAGCACAGCCAGACGACGGCCAAGGCGAACGCCAAGGCCACGACCTGGGACGACACGAACGCGTTCGACTTCGGGAAGATCGCGGCCGGCGTCTACAAGCTGGCCGTCCCGGCGGGCTGGCAGGCGATGCTGGGCGCGAAGGGCTCGACGACGAAGCTCGGCGACGCGTTCAGTCCGCTGGACGCGGCCGTCGCGCTCGACGTGACGCCGACGACGACCACCGTCTACGGGATCGTCACGGGCTCGGACAAGTTCCGCGTCGACAGCGTGACGGTCGACGTCAACGGAACGACGGCCATGACCGACATGTACGGTCGCTACGTCGTCGAGGGCGTGTCCGCGAAGAAGGACTCGCTGTACGCCAAGGGGACCCGCAAGGGCTTCAGGGACGGCAGCGGGAAGGCGAAGTTCATGGCCAACTCGCCGACTCGGATCGACTTCGTGGTGGGCGGTTCGGGCGATCCGGTGTTCTACAGCGGCACAGTGGTGGCTTCGGGCTCGAACGCGCCGATCGCGGGCGTCGAGATCATGATCGACGGCAAGGCGCCGGAGAACGCGGCCAAGAGCGGCGCGAACAAGGGCAAGCTCGTGACGGGCGCCGATGGCACCTTCCAAGCGCAGGGCGCGGCGAAATCGTCCGGCACGGTCTCGATCACAGCCAAGCACGCGGACTACACGTTCGCACCGGAGTCGCTGCCGCTGCCCGCGACGTCGGGCACCGACATCTCGGGCGCCAACTTCACCGGGTTCCAGAAGGCGACGATCACCGGCCGGCTCGTTCGACCTCCGGGCGACGGTCCAGAACCGGGCGTCTGGATCAAGGTGCGCAAGGCGAGCGACACGACCATCGTAGTCGATTCGATGAAGACGGGGGCGTCGGGGACGTTCCGGTTCAAGGTGCCCTTCGGCGACTACGACATCAGGGCCACGAAGAGCATTCCCCGCATCGACTCCCTCGGCAACCTAGTCCCTGGAGAGACCTTCGACGGCTTCGGCTTCGACTACCCGAGCGGCGGCCGCCAAGTTTCGGCGGCTCCGGGACAGCGCAAGGACTTCGGCAAGATCCAGACGAACACCTGGATGCTCGTGGACGCTGTCGCGGAGCGCTGGGTGATCGATAACGTCAGAAATCGCCGCCATCCGAAACGGGCGGACAGCGCTGTGGTCACGCGCTCCGGCGGCACGACCACGATCGGCGGCCTTGGGGGCGCGGCCAGCGAGGGCGGCGAGAGCCTAGTGCCGACTCGATACACCCCTCTTGCGCTTGGTATCGTGGTCAAGCACTGGGATCGCAAGGGCATGCTCGCTGCGGACCAGGCGAACGGGCCGCCCGCGAGCACCGCCACCCGGGCGCGCGCCTGGATCAGGGTCAACGACGCGCGGGACTACGGACTCCCCGCCAACACCGACGAGGTGTACATCAATAGGTCGTACTACATGCCGGAGGATTCCAGCCGTCCGCTTGGAAGAGCCCACAACCCCGTTACGAAACACGAGAGCCTCGGCAACACCGAAAACTACACGGACAGGATCGGGTTCGTCGGGACCGCGAATGACGGATCGTATCCGCCTGCAAAGTCCTTCACCTTGTACGTCTACATGTTCGCGGGAGCGTACTCCTCCAGCGGATCAACCCGGACGGACAGCGTCGTCGTCGCCTTGACGGTGCCCGCGATGGACTTCATGGCGAAATCGATCAAGGCCAGACGGTCCGACGACTCGATCGTCTTGGACTGGAAGGCGAACTCCGTAGTGTCTAACCCTCTGTCCGCCGGTCAGCCGCTCGATCAGCGCGGCGGGTTCACATCGCTGCAGAGGGTCGCGCTGACCCTTCCGTCGGTCGCGGCTCTGGGCGGCGCGGGCGCGACCGTGTACTACACGCCGTGGGAGGACGAAAATCTGGCGTCGTCGCGTCTGGCCCGACGGGTGAGATGGCACGGCGCGGGTCCCCACGGATTCAAGACCGCGAGCGGCAGCTCGGTCGACGTCACCGCCAAGGAGATGGAGGCGGCCATCGTCTTCAGGATCGACCACAGGCTCGAAAGCGACGACGAATGGACGACGGGCGACACGGAGGTCACGCTTCCCGCCAAACCCGCCGGATAGAGCCGAGCGGGCTCCGTCGGGGCCTTCGGCCCCTCGTCCCGGTTCGGGAGCGGAACGGGGGCTGAAGTAGCGCCGCTCGGGGCATCGGCGCGGCACGCCCCCGCGAACGAGGGCTCTTCCAGGGCGACCGACCTCCTTCCATGAGCCGACAAGACCTTCGGGGCACGAGCGGGCTCCGTTGCAGTTCGTCTCGCGACGGCGAAGTGGCGTTCCGAGGGGTAGCGGTCCAATCGAGAACCCGCCGCATCATGGGCAAACGTCACGCCGCACCACGCTCCGCATGGGGGCTCCAAAGACCATCGCGACCACCGCGACCCGGACGACCGAGAGCCCGTCCCGACCCCCTACATGGACACCCGCCAGAGTCAGAAATCTGACGCTTTGTCGACTTTACAAACGGTGGGGAGTCCCCCCCCCCCCCCCCCCCCCCCCCCCCCCCCCGAATATGCTGTAATCATTGTGTTTATGAGATATCACTCCTGATGGCACCGAATTTGCTGTTCCTACGCTCTACGACCGCGATGGATCCCTGTACAACCGATGCCGGAGAGCGAATCGAATGGACACGACGAAGAAGAGACTGCTGGCGGGAGCGCTGGCACTGCTGTCCTTGGCGACGATCGCCTGCGGCGAAGACGTCGCGCCGCCCCCGCCCACCGGCTCCGTCGCCGGTCAGGTCTCCATCGAGGGTCAGGGCGCCGATGGCGTCTCCGTCACCCTCTCGAGCGGCGCGACCACCGCCACCGCCGGCGGCGGCTCCTACCGCTTCGACGGCGTCGAGCCCGGCAGCTACACCGTCTCCATCTCCGGCTTCCCCTCGGAAGCCAGCTTCGACGCCACCTCGATGCCCGTCACCGTCGGCGAGTCCGGCGGCGTCGCCACCGTCGACTTCTCCGGCTCCTACATCCGCACGGCGAGCGTCCGGGGAACCGTCACCGTCGAAGGCGACGGGCTCGCAGGCGTCACCGTCCGCCTCTCCGGCATGTCCGACGCCGAAGCCATGACCGACGCCAGCGGCCAGTACAGCTTCACTGGGCTGCGTGCGGGTCGCTATTCGGTCGAGATCTCCGGCTTCGACGCCGACGAAGTCGGCTTTCCGAACACCTCGGGCTCCGCCGACTTGGGCGTCGGCGACACCGAGGTCGTCAGCTTCGACGGCACGTACCTCCGCACCGCAGGCATCCGCGGCCAGGTCAGCGTCGAGGGCTCCGGCCTCGCAGGCGTCACCGTCAGCCTCGCCGGCGAGGGCGACGACCGCACCGCCACCACCGACGCCGGCGGCCAGTACGCCTTCTCGAAGCTGCGCGCCGGCGACTACTCCGTCGCCGTCTCCGGCTACGACGCGGACGCCATCGGCTTCGACGCCACTTCTCAATCCGTCACCGTCGCCTTGGGCGAGACCGCCAACGTTCGCTTCGACGGCGCGTACTTGCGCACCAGCGGCGTCGTCGGCCAGGTCAGCGTCGCCGGCTCGGGGCTCGCCGATGTCGCCGTCACGCTCGCGTCCGCCGACATGGACTCCATGATGGACACCACCGACGCCAGCGGCCTCTACTCCTTCTCCGCGCTGGCCGCAGGCGACTACACCGTCTCGATCACGGTCGCCAGCGAGGCCTACGTCTTCTCCACGACCAGCATGGACGTCACGCTCGCCGACGATCAGTCCATGACCGTCAACTTCCGCGGCGAGCACGCCACCACGGCCAGCGTCTCCGGCATGCTCTTCGTCGACGAAGCCATGAAGAACGACATGCACGACCAGGGCGAGGACGCCCTCGCGATCGCTGGCATCCCCGTCGTCCTCGTCGGTCCCGCCGTCGGCGACCAGATGTCCGGCATGACGGACGAGCGTGGCATGTTCGAGTTCTCCGGACTCCGCGCCGGCGCCTACGCGCTCGCCGTCGTCAGCAGCCCGGCCGTCGCCACCATGCTCGGCGACTACGCCTACGGCGGTCCCGCCACCGGCTACCAGCTCGACGTCGCCGTCGGCCAGAAGGTCATGCAGCGCCTGCCCTACGACATCACCCACCAGACCGTCCACTACACCGTCACGCTTCGCCACGGCGACATGGCCGGCGACACGCTCGCCGACGCCGCCGTCACGCTCTACGCCGACGAAGACGGCGACTCGAAGATCGCCTCGGCCGACGCGGACGACGACGGCATGGCTTCGATCCGCTTCGCCCGCTCGATGGCCACCGGCTCGATGGTCTACGCTTCGGTCTCGAGCGACGACTACACCGTCGAAGCCGACGCCATGCAGAAGATCGAGTGGAACGCGAAATCGAAGATGGCCATGGCCATGAACGACTTCGACGTCCTCAACCTCATGGTCGACGCCAAGATCTCGGGCGCTACCGTCATGACCGACATGGGCGGCGGCAAGCCGCTCGCCGACTGGGCCATCTCCGTCACGATGGGCAGCAAGGCCGTCGACGGCGCGCCGACGAAGCTCGGCGCCGACGGCACGGCCATGTTCAAGACCACGGCCATGGCCTCCGATCTGCCCGCCATGTACACCGTCATGCTCGACTCGACTCAGGTCGACAAGCTCGACGGCGGCGAGACGTTCAGCTCGACGCCCGTCACGATCGAGCACTCGGGCCTCGAGTTGATGGCGACGATGGACGCCGACGTGCTCGAGGCGATGTGGACGACGCAGACGCTCACCGTCTACGTGCACCACGAGATGGACCAGGCCGAGGGCTACACCGGCAGCGTCCTCGGGGGCGACGAACGCATGTCGGGCAAGATCGACGTCGACGTGCGCTACATCGACGAGCTCGGCCGCAGCCGCATGTTCGCGAGCGACGTCTGGGACCCGAAGAACAAGTCGGACAAGAACGGCGTGATCGCGTTCAAGAAGCTGCCGGCCGACGCGCAGGTGATGGTCTCGGCCAAGGAGAAGTCGACGGCCACGGACGTGATGCTGCTCGATCCCGCCGAGCTCTTCGCGTTCCGCGACGCTGACGCGAACGGGATCGTGAAGGGCGCGTTCGGCGATCACGGCGGGTTCAGCCCGATGGTCGAGCTCTGTCCGTTGACGGCGACGGAGCCCGCCGGCCAGGACTTCGGCGAGTGCGGCACCTTCGCCTACGTCATGAAGCACGGCGTCAGCGGGACGATCGGGAAGAAGTCGATCAAAAAGTCCGGCGAGGGCTTCGGCGCCGTGAGCGAGACGCCCGTCGCCGGCGTGACGGTCGGCCTGACGCCCGTCGCGGGCAAGAACCTGGCCGGCATGGAGCACAGCCAGACGACGGCCAAGGCGAACGCCAAGGCCACGACCTGGGACGACCGCAACGCGTTCGACTTCGGGAAGATCGCGGCCGGCGTCTACAAGCTGGCCGTCCCGGCGGGCTGGCAGGCGATGCTGGGCGCGAAGGGCTCGACGACGAAGCTCGGCGACGCGTTCAGTCCGCTGGACACGGCCGTCATGATCGACGTGACGCCGACGACGACCACCGTCTACGGCTTCGTCACGGGCTCGGACAAGTTCCCCGTGGACAGCGTAATGGTCGACGTGAACGGCATGACGGCGATGACCGACATGTACGGTCGCTACATCGTGGAAGGCGTACCGGCGAAGAAGGACTCGCTGTACGCGAAGGGGATGCGCAAGGGCTTCTCGGACGGCAGCGGGAAGGCGGCGTTCACGGCCAACTCGCCGACTCGGATCGACTTCGCGATGGGCGGTTCGGGCGACCCGGTGTTCTACAGCGGCAAGGTGGTGGCTTCGGGCTCGAACGCGCCGATCGCCGGCGCCGAGATCATGATCGACGACTCGGTCCCGACCAACGCGCCCAAGAGCGGGGCGAACAAGGGCAAGCTTTTGACGGCTGCCGACGGGACGTTCCGCGCGCAGTGGAACGCCAAGTCGTCGGGCACGGTCGCGATCACGGCCAAGCACGCCGACTACACTTTCGCGCCGGCTTCGCTGCCGCTGCCCGCGACGTCCGGCACCGACATCTCGGGCGCCAACTTCACCGGGTTCCTGAAGGCGACGATCACCGGTCGGGTCGTTCGGCCTCAGGGCGACGGACCCTACTCCGGGGTCACGATCAAGGCGCGGAAAGCCAGCGACACGACCATGGTCCTGGACTCCACGACGACGGGCGCGGCGGGAATCTTCACGCTCAAGCTCCCGTTCGGCGACTACGACGTCGTGGCGACGAAGGACGTGTTCCACGGCTTCGACTATCCGAACGACAACCAGCGGGTCTCGCTGGCTCCCGGACAGCGCAGGGACTTCGGCAGAATCCAGGCGAACACCTGGCTGTTCCTGGACCTCGCCGCCGAGCGGGCCCGGGCGACGGTGGACAGCGTCGCCAACGAGGTCAGGGATTCCATCGCCGTTCACAAGCAGCCGGACGACGTCATCGTGCGGTACTTCAGCCGCGAGCTCGTGGCCGGACGGAACTACGGAATGCCGCCCGGCACCGGCACCCGACCCGCGGTCTTCTTCTACTACATGCAGGGCGACTCGATCAACAACGCCAGCCCCCTGTTCCTGGACTCGAAGGACATGGGAACCAGCACCCAAGCCGATTGGACGAAAAAGGGGTACTTCCTTCGGTCGGCGCGGCGCAGCACGCTGGATTTCCCGGACGACACGTTCACGCTCTGGGTGGAAGTCCACGCGAGGACCAACCCGCGCGACCGCACCACGACGGTGGCGGGCGACACGCTGTACGTGCAAGTGCCGGCGATCGACCCCGTGACGAGGTCGATCAAGGCGCGTCGCAGCGCGAACAACGACACGATCACCCTCGACTGGGTCGCCACGACGAACGAGAGGTCGCATCAGCGGATCGTCTGGCAGCTGACCGTCGCGGCGCTGGGCGGCGCGAAGAGCACGCTGTATCACGAGACTAGCGGCACGGACGCCTGGGACAAGAGGCAGGTGCTCGCGTGGCCCGTCACGACGACCACGAACTACGGCCGGTTCCGAACCGCGTCCGGCACCCCATTGACTCTTACCCATGTGGATCTCAAGAAGGAGATCGTCATGTGGATCGAAGCCAGACAGAGCGGCGGCGACACGCCATGGAAGACTGGCCCCAAGGTGACGCTCGCGGCCTTGAGCTCGGGGAGCCGATAGAGAGGATCGCTCCCGGTCCCGTCGACCGGCAGCCGCCCGGTCGACGGGACCGTACTCTCCCCGAGCGTCGGCGCTTCGTCCACAGCCCCCATCCGGGCGGTAGCCGACGGGTCGGTTGGGTCATCGACGGGCCCGGGCGAAGCAACCGTCCCTAGCCGGAAACGCGCGCAAGGCGTCGCAATGCGTCCGATCCGGGAGCCGCCTCCTTCCGGCGCACCCGGAGACGGCAGGCGGAGGACCTACGTCACAGGCCGCTTCTCCTGGGCCAGATGCACTTCAAGCCACGCGGCCCAACGCGCCCACAGGTCCAGCAGCGTCTCCCTGGTCGCGGGTCCGTGATCCTCGAAGGGATACAGGTACATCGCGGCTTCCTTGCCCAGTCCGTTCAGGGCGTGGAACAGGCGAGGCGAGTGGTCCGGCGCCGTGCCGACGTTCTGGTCGTGCATCCCGTGGTACATCAGCAAGGCGCCGGTCAGGTTGTTCGCGTACACGAAGGGGGACATCCCCAGGTACACTTCGCGAGCGTCCCAGAAGTGCCGCCGCTCGGACTGGAAGCCCAGGGGCGTGAACGTCCGGTTGTAGTTCCCGTCGCCGGCGATCCCGGCCTTGAAGAAGGGCGTGTGCACCATGGCGTTGACCGTGCCGAAGGCGCCGTAGGAGTGCCCACCGAGCCCCAGCCGCCGACGGTCGATCAACCCCCGGGCGTCCAGTTCGTCGATGACGGCCGCGAGGTTGTTGCGCAGGTCGTGCTGATAGTTGTTGTTCATGCGGCCCGCGTCGCCCACGATCGGCGCGTCCGGCTCGACGACGACGTATCCCAGACGGACCAGGTACTCGATCGAGCGGGTCCCGAAGTTCGGGAAGGCGTTCTTGTTGTACGCGCGTCCTCGCTCGTCGTACGAGTCCTGGTCCTCGTACTCGCGGGGATAGAACCAGAACATCGCCGGACGCTCGTCGCCTTCCTCGAAGTCGGGCGGCAACGTGACGTTGACCAGAAAGCGAAACCCGTCGGGGCGCTCGACCGTGAACCGGCGACGGGGCGCATGCGTCAGGTCGGGCGTGTAGTCCACGTTGTCGGTGAGCCGGGTTCGCGCGTCGCCGTTCACCAGGTAGCCCTGCCCCACTTCGGTCGGCGTCTCGCGGTGAACGGCGAAGGCGCCGGCCCCGGCGTCCAGGACCGCCGTGATCCGCTCGAACTGGCCGTCGTTCGAGCTCTCGTAGAGACGCTCCTTCTCGCCGCTGCGAATAGCGACGCGGTCCATGAAGCTCTTCGGGCCCTCCGCCAGCGGGTCCTCGCCGTACTCGACGCCCAGGAGAAACACCGACTCGGCGTCGCCTTCCCCCCACGTCGCGACGATGTGCTCGGCGGCGGCGCCTCCGGATCCGCCGAAGCGAAAGCGACGAAGCGCGGCCGCCGGCCTCCCGTGCCGCATCAACAGCGACCCCGGATTGGCGTGAAAGTCGTCGGTGTCCCACTCGCTGATCGTGTGCCGCGTCTCCGGGTCGTCCAGCCGCACGGCGTATTCGGCGACCGTTCCGCCCCCGTCGGATCCCCCCGCTCGCGCTCCGCCGGAGGGACGAACCGAGAAGAAGAGCCAGGCGTAGTCGGCGGAGTAGCGGTGTTCCGCAATGCGGCGGTCGCTTTCGTAGAGCGCGACCTCGCCGCCCTCCTCGAACGGCGGCGCCCAGAGCATGACCCGATCTCTCGGACGACGGCGGTCCCCGTCCTCGTCCTCGTCCTCGTCCGCCCCAACGTCCTCCCCGTCCTCGTCGTCGTCCTCCTTGCGCTCCTCCATCCGCAGGAACGTCAGGCCGGCTCCGTCGTCGCGCCACGCGACCTGCCGCCGGTCCGGCTCGTCGTCGTCTCCCGCGACGCCCGGCGCCGACGGGGCGCCGCGGATCCCCGTGTTCGTCTCGGTCTCCGACACCTGGGCGAGCACCCGACCCGAGCGGTCCCAGATCTCCTCCACCCGGCCGAAGCTGGTCACGGGCACGACGTAGCTGAACGGCTTGCGCAAGGTCGTCACTCGCGCGTACTCGCCCGAGGGGGAGAAGTCGAAGCTGCGAATCATGGCCGGCGCGCCCACTTCCGTCACGCGGCGTCCCTCGACGGCCACCGTGGCAAGCTGACCCGTCGCGTGCCACTCGAGAAGCGCCTCGTCGTAGGGCGTCGCCATCAGGCTGGCGTACGTCCGCAGAACGTTCTCGCCCTCTTCGGTTCGCTTGACCTGCGGCCCGCTCGGGACGCGAGGCCTCTCCGGACGCTCGGGTCGATCGTCGGGCACGAGCAGCGTCGCGATCTCCCGTCCATCGGCCGTCCACTCGAAGGTCGTCGCCAGCGTGGCGAGCACCGGGTCGCGGGTCAGTCTCTCCGAGTCGCCCGTCGCGGGATCGGCCACGCGGATGTGCGTCTCGTCGTCGCCGTGGACGAAGAACGCCAGACGGGAGCCGTCCGGGGACCACCGGGCGCCGGACACGCGCATGCCGCTCGGGACTTCGACGTCGACCACGGCGCCGTCGGCGGCCGAGATCACCTGCAACCCGGCCGAACTCCGGATGGACAGCGACCGGTGTCGGTTGGCCTGCGGCTCGAAGAACTGGCCTCCGAGCTCGTCGAACGGCCGCGAGAACCGCTCCATCGGGACCGGTCCGTCCCCGACCGCGTGGAGGAACCAGCGACCGTCGGGACTGGCGTTGTCCAGCGTCGCGTTCAGGTAGCGGGGCGCCAGCACCGCGTCGGCGATCGCGGCTGGAGGCCGCACCCATCCCTTGGCGTCCAACGTCTCCTGGGCCGCCGAGACCGCGCCGGGAGGCGCCTGGTCCGATTGCGCCCGGACGTCGGGAACCGCGTGGACGGAGAGCGGAAGCGCGAACAGCCCGAGCTGGGCGAGTGCACGTCGAAGGAGGTTCATTGCGGGGAGCGTCCTCTTGTCGGCCGAATCCGGCGGCGCCTTGGGAACTTCCCAAGGTCGCGGGCGATCGGAAGTCCTTCTCCGAATCAAGGTGGGGCGACGGCGGCGACGCCCGCCAGTGCGAACGATCGGGAGCGACCGAAGACGGCTCAACGTCCCCAGAGCGCCCGAAGACCGACGTCGGAGAGCCACATCGCCCGGCTGGAATGGCCCACGCCGGGCACGACGAACTCCCTGTGGAAGTGACCCGGGCGCTTGGCGTCCATGAAGCGCACGATCGCGCGGCCTCTCTCGAATCGGTTCGCGCCCTGGAGCCGAGCGCCGCAGTCGAGATCCAGCGACGCGTTCAGCGTGTCCGCGTCCCCGATCAGAATTCGCACGTCCCTGCGTTCGAGGCGCGCGCTCAGCGCGTCGACCTCGAGGCGCCCGGCGTACCGGTTGCGATTCCTCAGCCCGTAGTGCCAGTCGTCGTAGTCGCGGCATCCGCCGCCCGGGATCGCGAACGCGCCGCTCGGATCCTCCCGTTCGGGCCCGACGTACAGGTACGTCGACGGGTTGGCGACCACGTAGCGGAACTCCACGCGGTCGACGCCCTCTTCGGCGCCGCTGGCGGCGGCGAAGCGATGCACCAGCTGCGCTCCGGCGGAGTGGCCGGCGACCACGAGCTCCTCGAGAGCGGGAAACCGGTCCGGGTCGACCAGTCGGGCGAGAACCGCGTCGAGGGCCGCGTAGGAGCTGGTCCGAGGCGTCGGACCCTCGGGGCGGGAAAGGTGGCCGCGCTTCCAGCCGCCGCTCGACCAGTGCAGCTCGTCCGGCGCCGGAGCGTCGGCGGCCGTCTGAAAGCGGGGAGCGACGACGATCGCGCCGTCCGCGATTCCCTGAGCGGCCACGACCGCCAGGGCGGTCTCGAAGTAGCGGTCGGCGTCGCGGGCGTTTCCGTGCACGACGACGAGACCTCGCGTCGGCCCCGGGTGGCCGGCGGACAGGGGGTGGGTGCCGAAGACCGGAAGAAAGACGCCTCGGTCGACCTCGAAGCGCTGGGCGCACGCGTCGCCGGCGACGTTGCAGGGGACGGGACTGGAAGCGTCCGGCGGCGGACGCTCGCGCGGCGCGACCGCAGGCTCGCCGCAGCCCCAATGGAGCGGGACAAGGGCGAGAAGAGCCGCGCCGACGCTGCGAATCATGACGACGCTCCCGAAGCGCAGGCCCTCCGTGGCCTCTCGGGCGACCGCCACGGGCCGGACACGGCGCCGCTCCCGAGGTCCGCGCACCCGACGGGCGCATGAGCCGGCTGGGGATCGAACCCAGGACCTACGGATTAAAAGTCCGTTGCTCTACCGACTGAGCTACCGGCTCACCGGGAAAATAACGCCCGCGTGTCGCCTGACAGGCTCGGGAAAACCCTTCAGCCCGCTCCCGCCGAGAGGTCGAGCTCCAGCTGGAGCGATCCAAAGTCGACGCGGTGGTGAGGCGTCGGGCCCGCGCCTCGGAGCGCTGCCCGGTGTTCGGGCGTCGCGTAGCCCTTGTTCCTCTCCCAGCCGTACTCGGGGTAGCGGCGCGCGAGGCGCCGCATCAGCCGGTCCCGGCACACCTTGGCGACGACCGACGCGCAGGCGACGGAGTGGACCCGCGCGTCGCCCCCCACGACGGCCTCGTGCTCCCAATTCAGTCCGCGAACGGGAAGTCCGTCGACGACCACGCGGTCGGGCTCGAGGCCGAGACGGCCCAACGCGCGATTCATGGCCAGCGTCGTGGCGCCGAGGATGTCGAGGCGATCGATCTCGCTCACCGACGCGGCTCCCAAGGCGACCGCCGCGGCCCGCGCGCTGATCGCTCGAGCCAGATCGCGACGCCGGGACGCCGAGAGGACCTTCGAGTCCCTCGCCCCCTCGACGACCGCTCCCGGTCGCAGGACGACGGCCGCCGCGACCACGGGTCCCGCCAGCGGTCCCCGCCCCGCTTCGTCCACGCCGGCGATGCGAAGAACGCCCCGCGCCCAGAGACGGCGCTCGTAGTCGTCCGGCGTCCCCGCGTCGGCCGAGCGCACTAGGGACTCGGCGGCGGTCTCGAATTCGCCCCCCGCCCCGGCGTCGCCCGCCAACGGCGTCCCGCCGTGCCGGCCGGAGAGGCCTACTGGGGCCGAAAGGTCCGCTTCTCCTTGATGCGCGCGGCCTTGCCGCGAAGCGCCCTCAGGTAGTACAGCTTCGCCCGGCGGACCCGACCCCGGCGCACCACTTCGACGCCGCCCACCGTCGGAGCCTGGACCGGGAACACGCGCTCGACGCCGATCCCGCCCGAGCGCTTGCGGACGGTGAACGTCTCGCCCGTTCCCGAGCCGCGGCGGGCCAGGCACACGCCCTCGAAGGCCTGGATCCTCTCCTTCTGCCCTTCGCGGACCCGATAGAGAACCCGAATCGTGTCGCCGGGGAAGAACTCCGGGAGGTCGTCCCTGGCGTGTTCGGTTTCCAACTGCTGGAGTACGTCGGCCATGAGAACACTCCCCCGTGAGCGGTCGCCATCCAAGTCGCGGAAACGGCGTTCGTCGGCCTCCGAACCGCCAACCGGCTGAAGTCGAAAGGTACGCGGACCGTTCGGCGATTGGAACCCGCCGCCGTCGGTTGCGGCCGGGACGACGGCCGAACCGACCGGGGCCGTTCAGCGCCGCGGGAGACCGCGCAGCGCCGCGTCTCGGGCCGCGCCGTCGATGCGCGGCGCCTCGTTCCACTCGCGTCCGTCCAACCGGCGGCCGCCGGACTTCGGCGTCCGCCCGCCCCACTGCTTGAAGAAGAACGGCACGCCCGCGGCCAGGCACCGATCCCTGATCGCGCGGACCCACGCGGGATCCAACGGCCTCGCGCCGACGCCGCTCTCGCCGCCCGCGATCACCCAGTGCAGCCCGCCTTCGGACGACTCGCCGACGAAGGGGCTCAGGTCGAAGGGACCGATCAACGGCTCGCAGCTCAGGAACCGCACTGCCGCCGACACGGCGAGAAGATGCCGCACCCGATGGTCCACCGCTTGGTTTTCGACCGACGTCCCGATCCAGATGTGGGCGGGCAGGCCCTGCGGGAAAAGGTCGCGACGACGTCGGACGAACCTCGCCGCCCGGGCGGGACGCTTGGTCAGGACTTGATACACGTGCCGGTTGGCGTCCAGCATCGCCTCGAAGCACCGGCGCAGGAAGCCGTCGGGAACGTCGCCGTGAAACAGGTCCGACATCGAGTCGACGAACACCCGTCGGGGCTTCCGCCACGCCGCCGGCATGCGGAGTCGCTCCGGCCACAGACGCACCGCGAACGGGTCGCGGCGGTTCTCCGGCGCATCGGCGACCGGCGCCCTCGCGAGGTAGACGCGCGCCAACCGCCCCCTCGACAGCCGCTCGGCGTAGCAACGGTCGCACCCAGCGGACACGGGAGTGCATCCCGTGGTCGGGTTCCACGTCGCATCGGTCCACTCGATGGCGCTTCGGTCGGGCATGTCGTCTCCCTGGCGCTCGCGCCGGAATCTCGAACTCGGCGTGGAAGCTACGACTTCGGACTTTGTTCGGAAACGGCCGGGGTCCCTGCGGCGCGTCGGGGATCCGCGCCAAGCTCGGGCCGCGCGCGGCTCGAGCGGCGTTCGCGGGCCGGCGCGGCGGCGCCGCGAGCGCGTCCTACCGACGATTTCGGCCGAGGCGCTCCGAAGCCGCCCTTCGCCACTCGCGGATCCGCCGATGGTCGCCGCTGCGCAGAACTTCCGGCACCGCGAGTCCGCGGTACTCGGCCGGTCGCGTGTAGGAGGGCGCCGAGATCGCGTCGCCGTCGTAGAAGGAGTCCGAGGAGGCGGACTCGTGATCGCCCAGCGCGCCGGGCAGCAGACGCACGATGGCGTCCGTCATCGCCAGCGCGGCCGGCTCGCCGCCGGAAAGGACGAACTTCCCCAACGACAGCTCCTCGGTCGCCAGGTGGTCGGCGACCCGTTGATCGACGTCCTTGTAGTGCCCGCAAAGGAACGTGACCTCCGACTCGAGCGAGAGCCGCGCGGCGTCCCGGTGGCCGAACGGCCGACCCCGGGCCGAGAGCAGGACGACGGGTCCCGAGGGCGCCAGATCGTCGACGGCCTCGAAGAACGGCTCCGGCTTCATGACCATCCCGGCGCCTCCGCCGTAGGGCTGGTCGTCGACCGTGCGGTGGACGTCGCTGGCGTAGCGCCGCAGATCGACCACCCGATACCTCGCGAGTCCGGCTCTCGCCGCCCGACCCATGATGCTGGTCTCGAGCGGGGCGCCGAAGAAGCCGGGGAAGATCGTGACCAGGTTGACGGCGATCACGGCGCCAGTCCCTCCGGCAGGTCCACGACGATGCGGCGCTTCTCGCGGTCCACCTCGACGACGCAGCGCGCGACGAAGGGCACCAGCACCTCGCCGCCGCGGCCCGCCACCCGGAGCAGGTGGTTCGGCTCGAGCGCGTAGACTTCTCGGACCTCGCCAAGAGGCTCTCCGGCGCGCGTCTCGACCGCCGCGCCCAACAGCTCGTGGTAGAAGAACTCTCCGTCCGCCGGCTCGTCCATCGCCTCGAAGGGGCGATGCAGGTAGCGTCCGCGAAGCGCCTCGGCGGCGTCGCGGTCGTCCACGCCCTCGAATCGGATCAGGAATCCCTTGCGGAACGGGCGCGCCGACTCGACCGCCAGCGATTCGGCGGCGGCCGACGGCCGCTCGCCGTCGCCGGTTCGATGAAGGACTCCCGGAGAGAAGTGGCTGGCCGGATAGTCGGTGAGCGACCAGACGAAGACCTCGCCCTTCCTGCCGTGGGGCTTGTTCACGTGACCCACGACGAGGAAGCGCGGGCGCCCCTCGGAGCTCACTCCGAGGCGCTCTCTCCGGCCGCCGCGTCCTCGGACTCGGGTTCGGGGCCGCCCTCGGCGCCCGGGGCCTCGTCGGCCTCTCCGGTCGCGGGCTCCGCGTCGGCGTCGGCCGGCACCAGGGCGACTCGGTCGTCGCCTCCGGCGCGAGCCTTCCTCACGAGGCTCTCGACGGTCGGCGAGACGACGGCGCCCCGGCCAACCCAGTGCTGGACGCGATCGAGCGCGACGGATAGTCGAGCCGGACTCGACACGGGACTGTAGTAGCCGACGTTCTCGACGAACCTCCCGTCCCTGGGAGCGCGGCCGTCGGCCACGACGATGCGGTAGTGGGGCTGCTTCTTCTTGCCCATGCGGCGAAGACGGATTCTCACGGACATGTCTCTTGCCAACCTTCCCGGTCTGCGGGTCAACTCGCGGGCCTCGCGACTCGAGGCCCGGTTTCTCCTGGGGATCTCGCCGGGCCCGGATCTACATCCCGGGCACGAGCCCCTTCATTTTCTTGAGCGTCTTCTCCATCTCGCGAAATCGCTTGATCAGGCGATTCACTTCGTGGACGGGGCGACCGCTGCCGCGCGCGATCCGCTTCCGGCGCGAACCGTCGAGAATCTCCGGCCGACGACGCTCGTCGGGCGTCATCGAGAGGATGATCGCCTCGATGTGCTTGAGCTTCTTCGGATCCACATCCTGAACGGGCATGCGTCGGGCCAGGCCGGGGATCATCTTCATCAGCTGATCCAGCGGTCCCATCCTCTGCACCTGCCGCATGGCGCCCAGGAAGTCCTCCAAGGTAAAACGACCCTTGCCCAAGACCTTGTCCTGGATCTTCCGCGCGTCGTCGACGTCCACGACGGCTTGAGCCCGTTCGACCAGCCCGACCACATCGCCCTTCTGCAGGATGCGGTCCGCAATTCGTTGCGGATCCACCGCTTCCAAGGCATCCACGCCCTCGCCGGTGCCCACGAACTTGAGCGGCTTGCCCGTGACGCCGTGGATGGAGAGCGCCGCGCCCCCGCGGGCGTCCCCGTCCATCTTGGCCAGAACGAAGCCGGTGAGGTCGAGCGCGCGGTCGAACCCCTCGGCGATGCGCACGGCCTCCTGGCCGGTCATCGCGTCGGCCACGAGCAGAATCTCGCGCGGACGAAGCGCTTCCTTGAGCCGGACCAATTCGTCCATCAACGGCTCGTCGACCTGCAGCCGACCCGCCGTGTCGACGACGAGGGCCCCCGCTTTCGTCCGCCGGGCCCGGCGATGACTCGCCCGCGCGACGGCGACCGGATCGGTCGCGCCTTCCTCGAAGTGCACCTCGACCTGGGCCCGCTCGCCCAGGACGCGCAGCTGCTCCACGGCCGCGGGCCGATGCAGGTCGCAGGCGGCGAGCAGCGTCGAGCGTCCCTGGCGGGTCAGTCGCTTGGCGAGCTTGGCGGCCGTGGACGTCTTGCCGGATCCCTGGAGGCCCACGAGCATGACGACCGTCGGCGGGGCGGGCGACCACCGCAGCCGGTGATCGCCGTCGCCGCCCATCAGGGCGGCCAACTCGTCGTGCACGATCTTCACGATCTGCTGACCCGGAGAGACGGACTTGAGCACGCGGCGCCCCGTGGCCCGCTCCTGGACCCGGGCGAGGAAGGAGCGCGTGACGCGGAAGTTGACGTCGGCTTCCAGCAGGGCTCTTCGCACCTCGCGAAGGCCCTCCCGGATCATGGGCTCGGTGAGGAGTCCGCGCTGCCGGAAACGCCCGAGAACTCCGTCCAGCTTGCGGCTGAGGTCCTCAAACACCCGAACCCGCCCGGGCGACGCCCGCCGGAGAGAACGCGCGTGCGATCGGCGCCCGACCGCCGGGCGCCCGCAGGGGCGACCGGGTCAACTCCGAATCATCTGGCTGCGCCGGGTCCCGACCGACACCATGGCGATGGGGGCGCCCGCGAGCTCCTCGATGCGCGCCAGATACCGGCGCGCCGCGGACGGGAGATCGCCGAAGGAGCGCGCGGCGGCGGTCGACGTCTCCCACCCCGCGACCGATTCGTAGACGGGCTCGGCTCGCTCGAGCGCCCGGGGATCGGCGGGAAAGAGGCTCGTCGTCTCGCCGTCGATCCTGTATCCGGTCGCGATTCGGAGCTCGGGCAGCGTGTCGAGAACGTCCAGCTTCGTCACGGCGATCCCGGTCAATCCGTTGACCCGCGCGGCGTAGGCGGCCAGCACCCCGTCGAACCAGCCGCAGCGCCGCGGCCTTCCCGTCGTGGCGCCGAACTCGTCGCCCAGGCGGCGCACCCGGGCGTCCATGTCGGCGTCGAAGGCCGTCGGCAACGGACCCTTGCCGACTCGAGTCGTGTACGCCTTGACCACGCCGACGACGGCGCCGATCGCGGTGGGGCCGATGCCGACGCCCACCGCCGCTCCGCCCGCCGTCGTGTTGGACGACGTCACGAACGGGTAGGTGCCGTGGTCGAGGTCCAGCGCGGTCCCCTGGGCCCCCTCGAGCAACACGCGACGTCCCGCGGCCAGCGCGCCGTGGATCTCGTCGCCCACGTCGGTCGCCAAGTCCGCCAACCGCGCCACGCCGGCGATCGCGTCCTCGACGGCGCCCGCGCGCGCGGGGTCGGCGCCCAGGGCGCGGAGGCGGCTCCGAGCCCACCGGATGCCCCGCTCCACCCGTCGTTCGGCCTGCGCGCGGTCCAGCGCGTCGGCCACGCGCACGCCGGAGCGTCCGACCTTGGCTTCGTAGGCGGGGCCGATGCCCCTGAGCGTCGTCCCGATCCTGCCGCCGGACGCCTCTTCGGCGGCCGAGTCGAGCGCCCGGTGATACGGGAACACCAAGTGCGCGCGGTCGCTGACGCCGATGCGGCCTTCCCACGCCACGCCGCTCGCGGCCAACTCGTCGAGCTCGCCGAAGAAGCCCTCCGCGTCCAGCACGACGCCGGCGCCCAGGAGACAGCGCTTCTCGGGGTGGAGCACGCCGGAAGGCACCTGATGAAGGACGACCTTGCGATCGCCCGCGTGCACCGTGTGGCCGGCGTTGGCGCCGCCCTGGTAGCGCGCGACGACGTCGGCGTCCCCGGCCAGCGCGTCGACGATCTTGCCCTTGCCCTCGTCGCCCCACTGACAGCCGACGACCGCGGTGCACGTCCCCCGGGGGACCGCCGCGTCCACTGCGATCGCCGTCAAGCGGCGACCGGACCGTCCGGGATCCGGACGCCGGCGTCCCGCAGACGAGCCGCGATCTCCCCGCTCGCCTGGGCGGGCAGCGGCGGCAAGGGAGGTCTGGGGAGACCTCCCCCGAATCCGAGCAGGTCGAGGCCGCGCTTGACGCCGGCCACGCCCATGCCGCCGACGACGGCGTCGTGGAGGCGCCCGATCCCCTCCTGGATCCGGCCTGCGGCTCGAGCGTCGCCGGCGCGGAAGAGCTCGAAGATCGACGCGCACTGGGCCGGGGCGAGGTTCGCGACGCCCAGGATGCCGCCGGACGCCCCGAGCTCGAGAGCGGCGTAGAGAATCGCGCCGCTTCCCACGAGGACCTGGAAGCCGGCGGTCGTCTGCGTCAGCAGGTCGCCCACGAGTTCGAGCTTCCCTCTCGAGTCCTTGACGCCGACGACGTTCTCGTGCGCCGACAGCTCGGCGATCAGTCCCGTGGGCAGGTCCAGCGTGCTGAATCGGGTCGGCGCCTGGTACACGACGACCGGGACCTCGGAGCGCTCGGCGACGGCGAGGTAGTGGTCCCGGACGACGCCCGGCTTCATGGCGCCCCGGTAGAAGGCCGGGGGCTGGACCAGGACCGCGTCGTAGCCCAGCGACGCCGCCCGGCTCGTCATGCGGATCGTGGCGCGCAGGGACTCGGCTCCGGTCCCCGCCACGAGCGTCAGGTCGTCGCTCGCGGCGTCGCGGACGGTCTCGAACGCGGCGAGGCGCTCGTCCTCGTCCAGGAGCACGGCCTCGCCGGTCGATCCGCCCACCACCAGCCCGTGCACGCCGGTGCCGCTCCACCGCCGCACGTTCGCGGCGAGCGCCGCCCGGTCCAGGTCGCCTTCGCCGGGACGGAACGGCGTGGTGACCGGAATCAGGACGCCGCCGACGTCGACGCTCCCGTTCTCGCCAAGACTCACGCAAAGACCTCCTCGAGTTCGCGCGGCGTCGCCGCGTCCGTTCGCGTGTCCAGTGAAATCGCGCCCGAGCGAATCAAGGCGAGGGGGGGAACACCCCCATCCTCTCCCGGACGAGCTCGAGCGTCTCCCTGGCCAGCGATCGAGCCTTCGTCCCCATGGCCTCGATCAAGTCGTCCAGATCCGTCCGCCGACGCAGGATCTCGTCGCGGCGTTCCCGCATCCGGCGGGTCAGATCGACCAAGCCGTCGGCCGTTTCGTTCTTGAGATCAACGTAGCGCAACGAGTCGTCGAAGTAGTCGCTGCGCATCTGGCGCGCCTCGTCGGCGCGCCCGCAGGCCGCGAGGATCGTCAGCAGATTCTCGATCCCCGGGCTCGCGGCGCGCCCGGCGGACGCATCGTCCGAAGGCCCGTTCGCGGCTTGGGGCGCCCTGCCCGAGTCGGTCACCGCCGAACGGATCTTCCGCCGGACGGAGTCCTCGTCCTCGAAGAGGCCGATGTAGTGCTTCGGGCCCAGGCTCTTGCTCATCTTCCGGCCGGGGTCGGCCGTGGACAGGATCTTGGTCACGGGCGCGTGCATGGTGCGCGGCTCGGGAAACACGGTTCCGTAGCGCGCGTTGAACCGTCTGGCGACGCCCCTGGTCAGCTCGAGGTGCTGGTCCTGATCCTGCCCCACCGGGACGAAGTCGGCGCGGTAGGCCAGGATGTCGGCGGCCTGGAGCACCGGGTAGAACAGGAGGCCCGCCGAGGTGAACTCGCCGCCGTCCTCGGCCGGGTCGCCCTGCAGCAGGCCCGACTTCTCCTTGAACTGGGTCATGCGCCCGAGATCGCCCAGCGACGTGAGCGTGGCCAGCAGCCAGCACAGCTCGGCGTGTTCGGGCACGGTCGACTGGACGAAAAGGGTGGCTCGGTCGGGATCGATCCCCGCCGCGAGCAGGCTGACGAACATGTCCTTCGACGAGCGCCGCAGCGCCTCCGGGTCGGCGCTGGACGTCATGGCGTGCAGGTCGACGACGCAGTACACGCAGTCGCACTCGTCTTGCATCTTCACCCAGTTCCGGACGGCGCCGAAGTAGTTGCCGATCGTCATGACGGCCGTCGGCTGAATGCCGGACAGGACGCGTTTTCTCTGGGTCATGGGCGCGAAAAGGGGGCGTGGCGACCGAGGGCGAGAGGTTTCCCCGCCCGGCCTCGAAAGCTAGCGGAGGGCCCGCATGGGTTCGACCCCGGGCGGGGGACGTCACGCAGTTCGTTCGGGGACCTCGCTCGGTTGGGTCGACTTGCCCCCGTGAACGCTGGGCTCCGCGCACCATTGACGGCGCAGCAGTTCTAGAGACGACGAGATCGACTCCGGCAGTTCGAGCAGGTCCACCATCACGGCTCGATCCAAGTCGGCCCGAACGTCGTCGCGATAGGCTTCGTTGGCGGGCAGCAGGGTGCGGTCTCTGAACTCCTCGAAGATCGCCTTGGCTCGATCTAGTTGTCCCGACGTGAGTTGACGGCAATCGACCACGGACAATTCCGGGAGCCGCGAGATCGTCAAACGCGATCGGCCTTGCTGCTGCCGAGAACCCTTCCACCAAGACGACATGAGTCCCAGCGTCGTGTTGGCCCACAGGGCGAGGGCGCATTCCCAGTCCGCCACTTCTGGGAGAAAGCTCGGCCAAGCCACACCGCCGATCACGGGTTCCGGCGTCATGCACGCCGCCAGGCTCTGCGAGTTGACCCGGAAGTCCAGGTTGAAGTGCAGGCGACCCGCCGCCGCGTTCCAAACGGCCACCGCGCGATCGTCGCAGCCGTCGCGGACGCGACCCGCCCGGTCGGGATCCACGACGAGACAGCGCTCTCGCGACGCTTGATGAGCCCAAAGGACCGGATACGTCGGCGGCTGTTCCGCGTCGCTCAGGTCCACGACGTCGAATGGCCCGCGCGAGGCTCCGTCTGGATGTCTCCCGTTGATGTCCCGATGGACCGGGCCGCGCGTTCCCAGCTCGCCGAGCGCCGCAACCGGAACCTCGAGCGACCCCGATCGACGGGGCAGTCGGAGCCGCTGGGCTTCCAGCTCGCGCATCGTCCCGACCAGGTCCGGATTCGCCACGCCCGCCGCGCCGCAATCGGCCAGCGAATCCTCCACGTAGCTTCCCACCGCGCCCTCGCCAACGTGCAGCCAGCCCGTGCTCGGAGAGCCGGACTCGACTCGCCCGCGGATCGCGCGCGCCACTTCGGCCGCCTCGAGAAGACTCTTCGGCCGACGGCGGAGATTCACGAACAGCGCCCTGCCGTCGCCCGCTGCGCCTGCCCGCGCCTTCCTGCCGATCAGCAGGACCTCGGCCATCCCCGTGTCCGCCGAGAACGCCCGGCTCGTGCTCCCCGTCGCCGCGATGCCGACCACCACGACGTTCTCGTACTCCGCCGCGATCAGCTCCCGCGCCGACTTCCAGGAGCCGCCCTGCGCGAACGACGCCGGGAGAACCAGCGCGACGACGCCTCCGGGACGCGTCTTGACGTGCGCGAGATCCACGAAATACGACGCCAGTCCGGCGTTGCCGTGGCCCGCCCTCGACCCCGGTCGCTGGCGAATGCGCTTCAGTCGTTTCGACATCGCGCGCTGTTCGGCCCTCGCCGTGTCGAACCCCGCGAACGACGGCACCGGCACGTCCGTCGCTTCGTGGTTCGTCGGGCGCGTAAACGGCGGATTCATGATCGCGAGGTCCAGCGATCCATGTTGGACGTCGACGTTCACGTCGTCCACGGCGGCCCGGTCGCCGCGCGCCTGCGTCTGCCCGGTGCCGAACAGCGCGTACGCGATATGGCCCTCGTCCAGGAGATCCAGCGATCCGATGGCCGCGGCGTGGCGCCGACTGTCGGGCTGCTCCCCGTAGGGCATCGTGTACACCCGCGTGCCCTCGAACGTCACGCTCGGGTGCGCCGCCGACAGGTTGGACGCCGTCAGGTGCGTGGCCGCCGGCATGATGTCCGCCGCCACCAGAGCGCGCTCCATCATCCCCGCGTGCAGCTCGGCGTCGTCCCGTCCGGTGCGTCGGTACCGGCCGAGCACGCCGTGGTAGGCCGCCAGCAGAAGGGCTCCGGTCCCGCAGGCGAGATCCCCCATCCGCAATGCCTGGATCGACGAGGCGTCTTCCCAGTCGACGTCCAGCTCTGGAATCGCGAGCTCGGCCAGCAACGTGGCCGAAGTGGGCAGCGTGTAGAAGGTGGCGAGGAACTTCCGGTCTACGATCAGGCGCTGGAACATGCGCCCGGAGAGGTCGTTCAGACTGGTCGCGCCAATCTCGGAGAGCTCCTGAGCGGCGGCCACGAGCCGGTCCATGATCGGGCGAAACGCGCGAGAGCGGATCTCGAGTATCAGCTTGATCGCGATGCTGAAGATCGGCCAGTAGTTGATCCTCAGGATGCGCCGCCAGCATTGGATGAGCTCCGACTGGGAGACGCGACCCAATTCGCCTCGGAGGCCGTCGAATCCGGGGATCCCGTGGCGTCCCACGAGCGTGGTGTGGAACACCACGGCGTTGGCGACGATCGCCATGGCCATTCGCGAGGTCTGCTCTCCCTCCTCCTGATGGAGCAGAGCGGCCATCCGCTCGAGGCCTTCGCCGAAGTGCGGCAGCGCGTCGCGGCGCAGCAGATTCGCGGACTGGTTGATGCCCACCTCGAGGGCGGTGAGCCCCCGGGCGACCAACCGTTCCGAAAGCGACACCTGTTCGACGACGAACGCGAGGTCGTCGACGCTCCCTCGGAGCCAGCCCTGTCGAGGCCATCGCGTGTGTCCATCCGAATCTCCCGAAAGGACGCACCACTCGAGGTCGGTGGAGTCGATCGCCGCCTTCAGGTCGTGCGGCTCCCGGAGGCTCGCGTCGTACTTGACGGCGATCGCCTGCTCGACAGGAAGGCCCGTCTTCTCCGGCTTTCTGCCCAGCCTGGCAATGGCCTCGTCCTCCACCTTGGCGGCCGGCGCGAACTCCGCTTCGAGCACGATCGGAGCGGCCCCCTCGAGATCGACCAGAACGTCGGGTTGCAGAGACGCCGCGCGCATGAAGACGCCGGTTTGCTCGGCATGGGCTCGCCATCGCGGATGCTTGCGGTTCAACACCCCTGCCAACGCCGCATGCACGCGGGGTTCGGTGTTGCGGGCCATCGCCTACGGAGTCTCCCCGCACGCCGAGTCGCTCACCCATGAGCCGAAGGTCCGCCCCGAGGCTCTCCGCGACCAAGCGCGGGACACGGCCCCGCGGGCGACGTCGCGAGCGCCGCCGTTCCGAGATTCAAGCGATTTCCCGTCGAACGCTTGCACGGTCGGCCGCGCACCGGTCTCCGAGGGTCCAGTCGCGCCGACGACTCGTTCCCAGTGGCCTACGCGGTTCCCCCCCGAGGCCCCCGCCCGCTGTCCGAGCCGCCAGACGGCCAACGCACAATGGAAAAGGAGAAAAAACCGAAGCCGATCGGACCCGTTGCCGGACTCGGAGACCGCGGACAACGCGAGCGCATCCCTGCATTCGCACATGGTCCCTACACCCTCCGCGACACCCAGATCACGCGGCCCAGGACGCGGATTTCATCCAGCAGGCGCTCGCAGCTCTCGTACTCCGGGTTGACCGACTTGATCAGAACGCGGGGCGGGTCGGAGTTCGGCAGGTGCTCGACGCGCTTCGCGACGCACCCCATGCCGTCCCAGATCACGAACGTGCCCGGCGGCGTCGGCGCCGTCCGGCTCGCGTCGACCAGCACGCGGTCGCCGGCCGAAAGAGTCGGCTCCATCGAGTCGCCCTCGACGGCGAGCATCCGCAGGTCCTCCGCCCGCGCCCGGAACTCGTGGCGCACGACCGAGTCGGCGTACAGCCAACGCGCCACCGCGTTGGCCTCGTCGTCCCACGCACCCGGCCCGGCCGCCATGCGCGCATCGATCTCGGGAACGGCCGCATAGCCCCTCGGCACGCTGCGCGAGACCAGGGGCGCCTTCAAGTGCGCTCCCATTTCCAGCGGATGCCGGAGCAGGTCCGGCCTGCATTCGACGTACTCGGCGAGCGCCTCGCGGTCGTGTTCGGCGAGGACGCGGGGCGTGCCCCGATGGATGAACTGGTGCATGTACGCGCCGTTGCGGCCCATCGCGAGCGACGCCTTCCGCAGGCTCGATCCGCGCTTCGCCAGCAGCTCGACGATTCGACGGCGCACCGGATCCAGTTCCGAGTCGTCTCTTCTCGTATATCGCGCCATGGGAGATAGGCTACCTACGAACGCCCGTTCGCGCAAACCCCCGACCTGTCGACGTCGCCACGGCGACCGAGTCGATGGCGGACGGATCGTGGGCGATTTGCTGGAAAGGCGCGCTTCGGTCCCGCCGTCGCACTCGGGCGCGGAGACGCTGGCTCACGCGACCCGGGCGACCGGTTGGGGATCGCCGCGGACACCTGGAGCTACCGTCCCGATCGTCGGACGCGCACAGCGGTGGTGCCAGTACAGGCGGAAGTCCACAAGCAAAGGTCCTGACCTGCAGCCAGCGATTCCGCCAGTTCGCAACCAGCGACCCCGCCAGTTCGCAACCAGCGACCCCGCCAGTCCGCAACCAGCGACCCCGCCAGTCCGCAGCCAGCGACCCCGCTAGTCCGCAGCCAGCGACCCCGCCAGTCCGCAGCCAGCGACCCCGCCAGTCCGCAGCCAGCGACCCCGCTAGTCCGCAGCCAGCGACCCCGCCAGTCCGCAGCCAGCGACCTCGCTAGTCCGCAGCCAGCGACCCCGCCAGTCCGCAACCAGCGACCCCGCCAGTCCGCAACCAGCGACCCCGCCAGTCCGCAACCAGCGTATTGTCCAACCGAAAACTCTCCGATATCTTTAAAACATGGCTACTCCACCTTCGCTGTACCCGCGCTCCCTGGCCTTCGCCCTCGAACAAGCCATGTCCGACACGCCCGTGGTTTGCTTGGCCGGTGCCCGCCAAACGGGAAAGACCACACTCGTTCAAGCGTCGATGCGCGAACACGCCTACACCACCTTGGACGACCCACAGGTCCTGAACTTGGCCAGAACCGATCCAAGGGGCTTCTTGGCTACACTGCCCCCCTACCTGATGATCGACGAAATACAACGCGCTCCCGAGCTGCTCCCAGCGATCAAAATGTCCGTGGACATGGATCGTCGGCCAGGGCGATACGTGCTCACCGGATCTGCCAATCTCTTCATGCTCCCAACGCTTACCGAATCCCTTGCAGGTCGCATGGAGACGATCCATCTCATGCCCCTCACGGAGTCGGAGAAGGAGCGCCAACCCGGTCGCTTCCTGAAGAATCTGCTGGACGGGGCGATCGGACTCGCAACGGATCCCCAGCGCGCGGAGGAAACTCCGCGCGACTTGGGCAACCGATTGGTTGCCGGCGGCTACCCGGAGGCCGTCTCCCGGACTCCGGCCCGCGCCCGTCAATGGCACCGACAGTACGTGCAGGGAATCGTCGAGCGCGACGTCTTCGACGTCGCGAAAATCCGAAAGGCCCATGCCGTCGCCACGCTCCTGCGACTCCTGGCCCTCCGAAACGGCGAGCTAGTGAACGCCAGCCGTCTTTCGCGCGACCTCAATCTCGATCGCGACACCGTCGGCGAGTACATCGCCGTTCTCGAGCGGCTCTTTCTGGTGCGTCGTTTGCAGCCTTGGCACCGAAACGTCGGAAAACGCCTCGTCAAGGCTCCGAAGCTGCACCTGGTCGACAGCGGCCTCGCAGCCACGCTGGCGGACTTGGAGGCGAACGACTGGCATCATCAGCGGACTCGAATGGGGCACCTCCTCGAGTCCTTCGTCGTCCAGCAGATCGTCGCTCAGGCCGGCTGGACCGACCCCGACGTTCGATGTTGGCACTTTCGAGACCGGGACAAGCGCGAAGTCGACTTGGTCGTCACACGCGGAAGCGACGTTTGGGGCATCGAGGTCAAGGCCACGAGCGCTCCTGGCCTGACGGCGGGCCCGGGGATGGCCCGCCTCGCGTCGCTTTCGAGAAACGACTTTCGCGGCGGCGTCGTGCTGTACAACGGAGTGCACGTCCTGCCCATGGCGCCTCTGGGGGACAAGCCGGTGCGGGCGGTTCCCCTGCGCGAGCTGTGGGCTCGCTAGCCGACCCGAAGCGCCGTCCGGCGGGTGCGGGGCCGGCTCCGACTCGACCTCGGGTCGGCGGCGGGGTCGGACCGCGATCGCGTTCGCCCCGGGGCGCCTCCGATTTATCTTGAGAGGGCGGTCCCGGACGCTTCGCATCCGCCGCCCCGGACCGCCGCAGCGACCTCGCGTCGCCCGAAAACGCCAAGCAGGGGCTCCCGCCCGAGGGCCGGATCCCCGAGGACGAGCACATTGGAAACCGCGATCGTTCGACCGACGCCCGCAGCCAGCGCCACCGAGAGGCCGCCCTACAAGGTGGCCGACCTGTCGCTCGCCGAGTGGGGACGAAACGAAATCCGCCTGGCCGAGCACGAGATGCCCGGCTTGACCGCGCTGAGGCGCAGGTACGAGGAGCGAAAGCCGCTCGCCGGGGCCCGCATCACGGGCTCCCTGCACATGACCGTGCAGACGGCCGTGCTCGTCGAGACGCTGGTTCGGCTGGGCGCCTCGGTCCGCTGGGCGTCGTGCAACGTCTTCTCGACGCAGGACCACGCGGCCGCCGCCGCGGTCGTCGGACCCGACGGCGACCCGGACCGTCCCGCGGGCCCGGCCGTGTTCGCGTGGAAGGGCGAGACGCTCGAGGAGTACTGGTGGTGCACGGAGCAGGCGCTCGCGTGGCCGGACGGACGCGGGCCCACCCTGATCCTGGACGACGGCGGCGACGCCACGCTGCTGGTGCACAAGGGCGTCGAGCTCGAGCGGCTGGCCGAGAGCGGCCGGGCGTCCGAGGGCGACGCGGCCGAGAGCGAGGAGGAGCGGGTCGTGCTCGATCTGCTGCGCCGCCACCGCCGAATCGACGGCGAGCGCTGGAGGCGCGTCGCGAGCGCCGTCCGAGGGATCTCCGAGGAGACCACCACGGGCGTCCAGCGACTCTACGAGATGGCCGAGAGGGGGACGCTCCTCTTCCCCGCCGTCAACGTCAACGACGCCGTCACCAAGTCCAAGTTCGACAACGTCTACGGCTGCCGGCACTCCGTCCTCGACGGGCTCAACCGGGCGACCGACGTCATGCTCTCCGCCAAGGTGGCGGTCGTGCTGGGCTACGGCGAGGTCGGCAAGGGCTGCGCGCAGGCGCTCAAGGGCCAGGGCGCGCGCGTCGTGGTGACCGAGATCGACCCCATCTGCGCGCTGCAGGCGGCGATGGAGGGCTTTCAGGTGGCGCGTCTCGACGACGTGGTCGCCGAAGCCGACGTCTTCGTCACGGCGACCGGAAACAAGGACGTGATCACGCTCGATCACATGCGGCGCATGAAGGACAAGGCGATCGTCGGCAACATCGGCCACTTCGACAACGAGATCGACATGGCCGGACTCGAGTCCTCCGAGGCCGTGCGGATCCCCATCAAGCCCCAGTTCGACGAATGGCGCTTCCCCGACGGACACGGCGTGCTCGTGCTGGCCGAAGGGCGCCTCATGAACCTGGGATGCGCCACCGGCCACCCCAGCCTGGTCATGTCGGCCAGCTTCGCCAACCAGGTGATGGCCCAGATCGAGCTGCACCGCAACCACGCCGACTACGAGATCGGGGTGCACTTCCTGCCCAAGTCGCTGGACGAGCAGGTCGCGCGCATGCATCTCGAGCGCTTGGGCATCCGTCTGACCGAACTGACGCCCGAGCAGGCCGACTACATCAACGTTCCGGTGGACGGACCCTACAAGCCGGACCACTATCGCTACTGACGCGCGCCGGCGCCGGACGGCGACGCGACGCGCCGCCTTCGCCGTCGCGCTCTCCTCGACCCTGTCGTGCTCCGAGCCCGTCCAGCCGTTGCTGGGCGAGTGGATCACGGTGGGCGGGCAGTCGCCGCAGCTGACCTACGTCTTCGAGGACGGGGCCCGCATGCGGTGGGTCCTGGACCTCGAGGAGGGACCGGACACCTTCGCCGTCGATTTCCGCACGAACCATCACGCGATCCCCGCCGAGCTGGACGTGGGGCCCTGGACGACCGGTCCGCTCGCGGGGCGCACCCTGACGGGGATCGTCGAGTTTCAGGGCCCGGACCGCTTTCGCGTCGACTTCGAGCCGTCCGACCCCGACGGCGTCGTGCTGGAGCGCCCCGCCCAGTTCTCCGAACAGACGCTGCACTTCGTCCGAAAGCTGAACTGATCGGACCCGAGGGGCCCCTCGCGAGCCCTTCCCGCTCGGGACCGAACGCGCAAAGGGTCCGGGGGCCGTCGGCGTCTTCGACGGCCCCCGGACCCGGGCGCTGCGGCGCGGGGCCCGTGAAAGGCGGGCTTGGGTCAGCTCTTGCGCGCCACCTCGATCCTGCGGCTCATCGCCTCCTCCGCCTTGGGCAGCCGCACCGTCAGCAACCCGGCCTCGAAGTCGGCCGTGATTCCTTCGGCGCTCACCGTCCTGGGCAGAGTGAACGAGCGGCGAAACGACCCGAAGGTCCGCTCGACGAGGTGGTACTTCCCGTCCTTGTCGCCCTCCTCGCGCGCGTCCCGCTTCTCTCCCGAGATGGTCAGCACGTTGTTCTCGAGGACGATGTCGACGGCGTCCTGGTCCATGCCCGGCAGCTCGGCGGTCAGGAGGATCTCGCCGCCGCGCTCCTCGACGCTCACCGGAGGCACCCAGCTCGAGGCGTACGTCAGGTCGCCGAGCTCGGCGCCGCCCAGGAACCGGTTCAACCGGTCCGTCAACGCGCCGAACTCGTTCCAGGGGGCGAGGGCCCCGCCGTGTCTCGTCAGGGACATGTTTGGTCTCCTTTTCTGGAAGATGTCGGTTGGGTGGCTTGGGGCCACCGCCGCGCGCGTCCACCGCGCGGCTGCCCCCATCATGTGCATGAAGCGTGCCAAAGGACTTTTCGCCGTTCTGGCACGCGAGGAGGCGAAGACGGCGGGTCCGAGCGCCCCGAACCGCGGGCCGTCGGCCAAAACGGCCGCGGCGCGATTCCGCGCCTCGGGGGAGAGCGTTCCGGCCGTCAGTCCTCCGTCATCCGGATCGCCTGCGTCAGCGCGCCGCGTTCCGGCTCGATCGGGCCCGGGACCAAGGCGCAGCCCAGGTCCCCACTCGCGCGCGCCACAGCGTCCCGGAGCGGTCCTCCCTCGCGGATCAGTCCGCCGACCAGGGCGAGCGGCGCGGGCGTCGACCACGGACCGGTCCTGCGCAGCGCCGTCTCGAGGTGGACCCTGGCGTCGGTCGCAGCCCGCGCGAGGACGCGCTCGGCGAGCGCGTCGCCCCGCGCGGCGGCCGCTGCGACGACGTCGGCCAGGGCCGCGATCTCGCGCTTGCCCACCCCCGTCGCCCACGCCGCGAGTCCGTGCGGATCCCGAGTCCCCGTCCGCTCCGCCAACAGGTCCGCAAGCGCGGTCTCGGCCTCCCGCCCGTCGGCGCTGCGGAGCGCTGCGCGCACGCCCCCGAGGCCGATCGCGTAGGCGCTGCCTTCGTCCCCCAGGAGCGCGCCCCACCCTCCCACGGTGACGACGGCGCCCGCCGCGCTCACGGCGCGGACCACGGAACCGGTGCCCATGATCAGCAGGATGCCGGGCCCGGACCCGAACGCCGCCACGTGCGCGGCCTCGACGTCGGGGCCCACGCCGACCGCGTGGGCCAGCCCGGCGCGCCGCAAGCGATCCTCCACCGCGGCCCTCGCGGCGCGGTGACCCCAGCCCGCGAGCGCCGCCCACAGGCCCCGCGCGGGCAACGCGGTCCCGGCGTCCGCCGCAGCGGCGCGCGCGACGGCTTCCACCTCGGCCGCCGCGCGGTCCGGGCGGCGGGGATCGATCAGGCCCGGGCCACCGTCGGCCGCGCCGAGCGGCTCTCCGACGGCGTCTCCGACCAGCGCTCGCGATCGCGTCCCGCCGCCGTCGACTCCGATCCAGGTCACCGCGACGCCCTGGCCGCCGGGAACAGCGATCCGACGGCCACCGTCGCGGTCGCGCCGATCACGGAGAACCAGGGCCAGGCGATCGCGTCGCGCGCCAAGGCCCAGAGCAGAACCACGACGCCGACGCCGACGCCCATGGCGAGGATCGCGCCGAGTTGGCCGGGACGGCGGCGGCGCAGTCCCAGAACGAAGGCTCCGAGCAGTCCGCCGTAGGCGATCGAGGCCGCGGCCAGCGCGACCTCGACGGCGGCCGAGCCGCGCGACAGCGGGATGAAGACGACGGCGCCGGCGATCAGCAGAGCCGCCCAGAGCAGAGTGAACGCCCGGCCCGCCCGCATCAGCGACGCGTCGTCGCGGACGCCCGCGGCGGGTCCCCAGAAGTCGTAGGCGCTCGCCGAGGCGAGGGAGTTGACGGACGACGAGAGGCTCGACATCGCGGCCGCGAAGACGCCGGCGATCAGCAGCCCGCGCAGCCCCGTCGGCATCTCCTCGACGATGAAGCGGGCGAAGATCTCGTCGGAGCTTCCGAAGTCCCGGCCGGCGAAGAACGCCCAGAGCCCCACGCCCACCAGGAGGAAGAGCGCGAACTGCAGCATGACGGCGACGCCGCTCCCCACGAGCGCCCGCCGGCCGTCGGCGGCGCTCCGGCACGCGAGCAGCCGCTGCACGATCAGCTGGTCGGTTCCGTGCGAGGCCATCGACAGGACGCCTCCCCCGACGAGTCCCGCCCAGAAGGTGTACGGCTCGCCCAGGGATGCTCGGAAGTCGAGAACCTGCAGTTTTCCGGCCTCGCCGGCTCGCTCCAGGATCGCCGTCCAGCCGCCCTCGACGGCGCCCCCCAGGAGCGCCAGGGCGAGGAGTCCGCCCACGACGTAGAGCGTCATCTGCAACGCGTCCACCCAGACGACGGCCTTGATGCCGCCGAAGTAGGTGTAGACGACGGTCAGCGCGCCGACGACCAGGATCGAGACCGGGTAGGACCAGCCGGTGACGATCGCGAGCGGGATCGCGGTGGCGAAGAGGCGCACCGAGTCCGCGAGCAGGCGGGTCGCCATGAAGACGGCCGACGCCGAGCGCCGGGTCGCCTCGCCGAAACGGTCGCCCAGGAGCGCGTACGCCGTCGCCAGCTCGCCCCGGTAGTACCGGGGCAGCAGCACGCAGGCCACGACCGCGCGCCCCGCCAGGTAGCCGACCGCCAGCTGCAGGAAGACCAGCGAGCCCATGTAGGCGACGCCCGGGATCGAAAGGAACGTCAGCGTGCTGGTCTCGGTCGCGACCACCGACAGCATCACGGCCCACCACGGCAGATTCCGGCTGCCCAGGAAGTAGTCCGCGGCCCCGCGGGCGCCCCGGCCCAGCCACGCGCCCCAGGCCGTGACCGCGCCCAGGTAGAGGATCAGGATCCAGAAGTCCGGCCCGCCGAAGGTCATCGCGGCCGGTGCGATTCGCCGGCGCCGGGGCGCGGCGGCGGCGGCGTGTCGACGATCGCGAGGGCGACCCGGTCGTGCACGCCCCTGCGCAGCGCGACGTGCCTGCCGTTCTCGCGGGTCGGATTCACCCGATTGGTCAGCAGAACCACCGCGAGGCCCTGCGTCGGGTCCACCCAGAGCGACGTGCCCGTGTAGCCGGTGTGCCCGAAGGAGCGAGCCGAGAAATAGTCGCCCGCCGACGAACGGGCCGACGGCGTGTCCCATCCGTGGGCGCGGCTGGACGCGCTCGAGGCTCGCCTCGTCGTCCGCTCCACCCAGCCCTGGGCGAAGATCGAGACCGGGGAGAAGCGGGGTCGATGACAGGGCGCGCCCGAGTCGGCGTCCGCCCGGCAGGGCGCGGCCACGCCCCGATCCAGCATCGTCTGGGCGAAGACGGCGAGGTCGCGCGCGCTGCTGAACAGTCCGGCGTGGCCGGCGACGCCGCCGATCGCGTAGGCGTTCTCGTCGTGCGCGACGCCGTGGACGTGGAACCCGCGATACGTCGAGTCCATCTCGGTGGTCGCCACCCGGCGCCACTCGCTCGCCGGGGGCCGAAACCCGGTGTCGGCCATGCCCAGGGGCGCCCACAGCTCGCGCCTCGCGAACGCGTCCAGGGGCTCGCCCGAGACGGCCTCGACGACGAACGCCGCCGTCATGAGGCCGATGTCGGAGTACACGGTCGCCGCGCCGGGCACCGTGTCCAGCGGCAGCGCCGCGATCGCGTCCTCGTAGGCGTCGCGGCCGGCCATCTCGAGGAAGAACCGCCGAAACGGCGGCAGGCCGGCCCGGTGGAGCAGGAGGTGACGAAGCGTGACCTCGCGCTTTCTCGCGTCGCCGGCGCCCCACCAGGGCAGGCGATCGACGACCCGGTCGTCCAGATCGAGGCGTCCCCGCTGGGCCAGGAGGACGACGGCCGACGTCGTGGCGACCACTTTGGTGAGCGAAGCCAGGTCGAAGACGGAGGCCGGAGTGACGGCCGGCGCGCGGACGTCCCAGTCGAGCCGTCCGTAGCCGCGCAAGCGGACCAGCCGGCCGCGGCGCACCACGGCGAGCGCGGCGCCCGAGGCGGCCGAGTCGGCCAGCGCATCGAGGACGAAGCGGTCCAGGCGAGCCAGCGAGTCCTCGCTCATGCCGACGCGGTCGGCGTCGACCTCCATCACGGAGCGGATCGCGCCGCCCAGCCGACAGAAGACGTCTTCGGTCGGCGTCTCGGGTCCCGCGTGCGCCTCGACGTCCGCGCACTCGGGCCACGGAGGCTCCGGTCGCCAGCGGCCCGGCCCGCCGGTCGGCTCGGCGTCGCGCTCGGAGCCCTCCGCCGTCGCTCGGGCTTCGCCGGCGGCGGGCGCGAATCCGGCCTCCGCGAGCGGATCGACGGCGACGTCCGCGCGCGCCGTCGCCGCCGCGACCGCGTCCAAGTCGAGACCGTCGCCGAGAGCGTGAAGGGGCGGAATCGAGATCGGGAGACGCCCGCGCACGGCGGCGGCTCCCGTCGCGGCCCGAGCGGCCGCCCGCTGCGACGTCTCCCAACCGCCCCACGCCGCCATGTAGGCGCCCACGTCGGGGAACGCGGACAGCGCGTAGGGACTGCCGAAGGAGATCGCCGCGACCCGCCCGGCGACGACGACGTCCAGCCTCCGGACGAAGGCGGCGAAGTCCGGGGACGCGCCGACGGATCCGGCGCCGGACCGGGGCGACGCGTACGCGCCCACCACGACCGCATCGACGCCTCGAGCCGCGTGCAGGAGCGAGTCGTAGGTCGCCCAGGGGGTTCCGGGGCCGACGCGAGCGCTGGCCGCGGCGGCGACGCGGGATCGCAGGACCGCGTCGAACGTCCTCCCCGCCAGCAGGTCGTCGGCGCGGGCCCAGGTCACGCTCAGCACGTTCGCCGACGGGGCGAGGGGCAGGACCCCGCGCCGGTCGCGGACCAGAGTCATCGAGGCGGAGGCGGCGCGCTCGGCGACGGCGCGATGCTCCGCCGATCCGACGACGCGGGCCACGGCGTCCGGGTCGACCCGCGCGCCCCCGTCGCGGTGAAGCCCAAGCCGCGCCTTGGCCTCGAGCAGTCGCCCGACCGACCGGTCGATCCGAGCGCGATCCAGGCGGCCCGACCGGACGGCCTCGCGCACGGCCGCGACCGTCGCCGCGATGCCGTCGGGCGCAAGGAGCACGTCGGCGCCCGCCTCGAGGGCCTGGACGGCCGCCTCGCCGGCGCCGTAGCCCGCCTGGACGGCGCCCATGCGCAGGGCGTCGGTGAAGAGGATTCCGTCGAACCCCATGTCGCGCCGCAACAGATCGGTCATCAACTCGGGCGCCATCGTGGCCGGGCGCTCGTCGCCCACCACGCCGGGAACGGCGACGTGGGCCGTCATCACCGCGTCGACGCCGGCGGCGATGGCCATCCGGAAGGGCGCGAGCTCGATGCGGTCCAGACGCTCCCGGTCGGCGGGGATCACGGGCAGCGCCACGTGCGAGTCCAGGCGCGTGTCGCCGTGGCCGGGGAAGTGCTTCGCGGTCGAGAGCGCGCCGCCCGCCCGGACGCCCCGGACGAACGCCGCGCCGAGGCGGCCCACGGCCTCGGCGTCCTCGCCGAAGGAGCGCACGTTGATGACCGGGTTCTCGGGATTGCTGTTGACGTCCAGGACGGGCGCGAAGATCCAGTGGACGCCGACGGCGCGGGCCTCGCGCGCCGTGACGCGGCCGTATTCGTAGGCGAGCCGTTCGCCGCCGGCGGCGCCGAACGCCATGGTCGGCGGAAAGCTCGTGCCCCCGCCCTGGGGCAGGAGCGACGGAATCGCGTAGCTGTGGTTGATCCTCATGCCGGGGCCGCCGTTCTCGAAGTCCGACGCGACCAGCAGGGGCACGGTCGCTCGAGCCTGGAGACGGTTGAGCTTGGCGACGTAGCCGTCCGGCGTGCCGATCGAGATCGAAACGCCCCCGAGGCCCCGATCGACCCAATCGAGCAGCTCCTCGAACTCGGGGTCGTCGGCCGACGCGTATCCCCCCGGAATCCACGGGAAGACGAGCTGGGCGACGGCTTCGTCCAGCGCGAGCGAGCGCAGCGTCTCGTCCACCCAGCGGCGGCCGTCGTCGTCCAGCGCGTCGAGGGGCGCGGGCTGCGGCGCGCCCGCGTCGGACCCCGGCGCCGAGGCCGGGGCGCAGGCGAGCGCATGGAGGATCGGGGCGGCCGTCAGGACGGCCCTCGCCGCCGCGCGACGACGACCCGGTCCGGAGAACGCGAGAGCGCCGCGCGCGCGCCTCATCGGCTCCCCGCCCCGTCCCTCGGAGCGACCTGCAGGCCGGCGCCGATGGGGAAGCCCGAGATGCGCGTCGGCGCGCGGCCCACCACGGCGATTCGGCCCAGGATCGCGTCCGCCGCGGCCCGTTCGGCGACCGGGACGCCCGACCACGCGGTGAGATAGGTGCCCACGTGGGGGAACTCGTCCAGCAGATACGGGTTGCCGAAGGCGACGACGATCGAGGGTCCGCGCTGGCGCGCGAGCGCCTCGACGAAGCCGAGCGCGGGCGGCGGCAGCGCGACCGACCCCGAGGCGGTGCGCACGCCGACGTGGAGGGAGACGACCGTAAGCGCCGAGTTCCGCGATCGGGCCAGGACCTCGGCGTACTCCTCCTCGGTCGTCGATTGGTCGACGTACGTCGTCCGAAGGCGCCTGTACGTCCGGCGCAGTCCGGCGTTGAACGCGCGTCCCGCGCGCACGTCGGCGATCCGCCGGTACGTGACCGAGAGAACGGGCGCGTCCGGGGTGCCCAGGAGGGGCAGCAGGGAACGCTCGTCCTTGAGCAGGGTGACGGACCGCCGGGCCACCGTCTCGGCGACGGCGCGGTGCGCCTCCACGCCGACGACCTCGCGCACGCGGCCGATGTCGACGGCCCGGCTCGCGTGCAGGCCGACCTTCGCCTTGGCGGCCAGGACGCGGCGCACGGACGCGTCGATCCGCGCCTCGGACAGCCGTCCCGAAAGCACGGCGTCCAGGACGGCGCCGCGGGCCCGGCGGACGTCCGGGGGCATGAGCAGCACGTCGGCGCCGGCCTCGACGGCGCGCACCGCGGCCTCGCCGCGTCCGAACGTCCGATCCACGGCCGCCATGTCCATGGCGTCGGTGAAGAGGAGTCCGCCGAACTCCAGCTCCTCGCGCAGGAGGTCCGTCATGACGGCCGGCGCCAGCGTCGCGGGAATCCCCGCTCCCGTGATCTCCGGCACGGTGACGTGCGCGGTCATGACGGCGCCCAGTCCCCCCTCGATCGCGCGGCGGAAGGGAAGCAGCTCGACGGAGTCCATGCGCTCCCTGCCCACGCGGATCACCGGGAGGTCGATGTGCGAGTCGACGCCCGTGTCGCCGTGGCCCGGAAAGTGCTTCGCGGTCGCGATCGCCCCGTGCTCCTGCACGCCCCGCACGAAGGCCGACCCCAACAGGGCCACCCGCTCGGGCGACTCGCCGAAGGACCGCACGTTGATGACGGGATTCTCGGCGTTGTTGTTGACGTCGAGCACGGGCGCGAAGGGGACGTGGACGCCGACGGCGCGCGCCTCGAGCGCGGTGACCCGTCCCATTTCGTAGGCCAGGCCCGGATCGCCCGTCGCGCCGACGGCCATCAGCGCGGGGAAGCGGGTCGCGCCGCCCAGCGAGATCATCGTCGGGACGTGCACGATGCCGTCGAAGCGATAGCCCGCGCCGGCCTCGAGATCGGCGCCGACCAGAAGGGGAACGCGCGCCAGCGACTGGAGCCAATTCAGCTTCGCGGCCACCTCGGTCGGGCTTCCGACCGACACGACGACGCCGCCGACGAGCTGCTCCTCGACCATGGTCCGGGCGCGCCTGGCGGCGCCGGTGCCCGCGGGCGCGTAGTCGCCGAAGATGAAGGGCATCATCAGCTGGCCGACCTTCTCCTCCAAGGTCAGCGTCGCCAGCGTCCGCTCCACCCAGTCGCGCCCGTCGTACCACGCGGCTCGCAGGTCGTCGGGTTCCGGGGAGACCGCCGCGGACGGAGGCTCGGGCTCCGGCGACGGCGCGGCGGCGCCCGGCAGCGGACTCCGGCCGCCGCCGCAGGAGCCGAGCGCCAACAGGGCGGCGACCAGGAGCATGCGAGACGGCCTGGAGAAGGACTGCGAGGCCGCAACGTCGACCAGAGCTCCGCTCCCCGCAGTCCGGGGCGCCGGATCGCGTCGATATGGCAAGTGGAGCACCTCCTTGAAGATCCGCTGAACGGGCCGGCGGCGCGTTGGAACGCGGGCGAAGGGGGGACGCTTCAAGGTAAACCGCCAGGAGCGAGCTCCGCGTCGGCGATCCCACGGATTCGCGCCCGCTTGATCGTACGTCGGCGACCCACGCCCCGAAGCCCGCGCGGCCGCGAGAACGATCCCGAACGGAAGCCCCGACGCGCTGGCCGCGACGCGCGTCCTTCGTCGTGCTGCGCGTCCGATCACCGACGCGAAAGTCCCGCGCACCGGCGACGCGACGGTGGCTGATCGAATGAAAAGCCATCGCCGCCAGGCCGCTGGCCGGAGCGCTGTCGGTCCTTCGGCGGCGCTCGCCGCACGTGGAAAGGCGCCTCCGCGACACCGTCGATGGGCTCGGGCCACCCTCGCGATTCGGCCCCGACGGCAAGGAACGGTAAGGAATGCGACAAGGGCGCGTAGGTGACGGCGACCGCGGACCTCGTCCCCGTATCGGCGGGGACGAACGGGTTGCAACCCATTCCTCGTGAAAACAGTGGGCGAGAAGGGTCGCACGATTCCTCGACAACGCGTCACACAACCAAGGAGAACGAACCGGATGAGACAACCGAAGAGCAAGTTGCTGGCCAGGACCCTGGTGGCGCTGCCCCTCGCGCTCGTGGCCTGCGGGGAGGACGTCGCGCCTCCCCCGCCCACCGGCTCCGTCGCCGGTCAGGTCTCCATCGAGGGCCAGGGCGCCGACGGCGTCTCCGTCACCCTCTCCTCCGGCGCCGCCACCGCCACCGCCGGCGGCGGCTCCTACCGCTTCGACGGCGTCGAGCCCGGCAGCTACACCGTCTCCATCTCCGGCTTCCCCGCCGAGGCCAGCTTCGACGCCACCTCGATGCCCGTCACCGTCGGCGAGTCCGGAGGAACGACCACCGCCAACTTTTCCGGCTCCTACATCCGCACCGCGAGCGTCCGGGGCTCGGTCACCGTCGAGGGCGACGGGCTGAGTGGCGTCACGGTCCGGCTCTCGGGCATGTCCGAGGCCGAGGCCACGACCGACGCCAGCGGTCAGTACAGCTTCACTGGCCTCCGCGCCGGCCGCTACGCCGTCGCGATCTCCGGGTTCGACAGCGACGAGGTCGGCTTCTCCAGCACCTCGAGCTCCGCAGATCTCGGCGTCGGCGACACCGAGGTCGTCAGCTTCGACGGCACGTACCTCCGCACCGCCGCCGTCCGCGGCCAAGTCAGCGTCGAGGGCTCCGGCCTCGCGGGCGTCACCGTCAGTCTTTCGGGCGAGGGCGACGACCGCACCGCCACCACCGACGCCGGCGGCCAGTACGCCTTCTCGAAGCTCCGCGCCGGCGACTACTCCGTCGCCGTCTCCGGCTACGACGCGGACGCCATCGGCTTCGACGCCACTTCCCAATCCGTCACCGTCGCCTTGGGCGAGACCGCCAACGTCCGCTTCGACGGCGCGTACCTCCGCACCAGCGGCGTCGTCGGCCAGGTCAGCGTCGCCGGCATGGGACTCGCCGACGTGCCCGTCACGCTCGCGTCCGCCGACATGGACTCGATGACGGACACCACCGACGCCAGCGGCCTCTACTCCTTCTCCGCGCTGGCCGCCGGCGACTACACCGTCTCGATCACGGTCGCCAGCGAAGCCTACGTCTTCTCCGAGACCCGCATGGACGTCACGCTCGCCGACGACGAGTCCGCCACCGTCAACTTCCGTGGCGAGCACGCCACCACGGCCAGCGTCTCCGGCATGCTCTTCGTCGACGAAGCCACGAAGAACGACATGCACGACCAAGGCGAGGACGCCCTCGAGATCGCTGGCATTCCGCTCGTCCTCGTCGGTCCCGCCATCGGCGACCAGATGTCCGGCACGACCGACGAGCGTGGCATGTTCGAGTTCTCCGGACTGCGCGCCGGCGCCTACGCGCTCGCCGTCGTCAGCAGCCCGACCGTCGCCACGACGCTCGGCGACTACGCCTACGGCGGTCCGGCCACCGGCTACCAGCTCGACGTCGCCGCCGGCCAGACCGTCGTGCAGCGCCTGCCCTACGACATCACCCACCAGACCGTCGCCTACACCGTCACGCTCCGCCACGGCGACATGCACGGCGACACGCTCGCCGGCGCCACCGTCACGCTCTACGCCGACTCGGACGGCGACTCGAAGATCGCGTCGGCCGACACGGACGACGACGGCATGGCTTCGATCCGCTTCGCCCGCTCGATGGCCACCGGCTCGATGGTCTGGGCTTCGGTCTCGAGCGACGACTACACCGTCGAAGCCGACGCCATGCAGAAGATCGAGTGGAACGCGAAGTCCAAGACGGCTTCGGCCGTGAACGACTTCGACGTCCTCAACCTGATGGTCGACGCCACGATCTCGGGCGCCACCGTCAAGACCGACATGGGCGGCGGCGACCCGCTCGCCGACTGGGCCATCTCCGTCGCGATGGGCGGCAAGGCCGTCGCCGGCGCGCCCACCAAGCTTGGCGCCGACGGCGCGGCGACGCTCGAAGCCAAGGTCGGAGCCTCGGACCTGCCCGCCACCTACTCCGTCACGCTGGACTCGACTCAAGCCGACAAGCTCGACGGCGGCGAGACGTTCACCTCGAAGCCCGTCGCGATCCAGCACACCGGCCTCGAGCTCAGGGAGAAGACCGACACCGCCGCCCTCGAGGCCAGGTGGACGACCCAGACGCTTCGCGTCTACGTGCATCACGAGAGAGACCAGGTCGAGGGCTACACCGGCAGCGTTCTGGGCGGCGACAAGCGCATGTCCGGCAAGATCGACGTCGACGTGCGCTACATCGATGAGCTCGGCCGCAGCCGCATGTTCGCGAGCGACGTCTGGGATCCCAAGAACAAGTCGGACAAGGGCGGCGTGATCTCGTTCAAGAAGCTGCCGGCCGACGCCCAGGTCATGGTCTCGGCCCGAGAGAAGTCGACGGCCACGGACGTCATGCTCCTCGATCCCGCACAGCTCTTCGCGTTCCGCGACGTCGCAGCAAACGGGATCGCGAAGGGCGCCTTCGGCCCCGAAGGCGGGTTCAGCTCGACCGTCGAGCTCTGTCCGCTGACGGCGACCGAGCCCGCGGGCCAGGACCACGGCGAATGCGGCACCTTCGCCTACGTCATGAAATACGCCGTCAGCGGCACCGTCTGGAAGAAGACGGTCAAGAAGTCCGGCGAGGGCTTCGGCGCCGCGAGCGACGCGAACGTCGCCGGCGTGACGGTCGGTCTGACACCCGTCGCGGGCAAGAACCTGGCCGGCGGCGAGCACAGCCAGACGACGGCCAGAGCCAACGCCAAGGCCACGACCTGGGACGACCGCAACGCCTTCGACTTCGGCAAGATCGCCGCCGGCGTCTACAAGCTGACCGTGCCGGCGGGCTGGCAGGCGACGCTGGGAGCGAAGGGCTCGACGGCGGCCGTGGGCAACGCGCTGAGTCCGCTGGACGCGGCCGTCGCGCTCGACGTGACGCCGACGACGACCACCGTCTACGGGATCGTCACGGGCTCGGACAAGTTCCGCGTCGACAGCGTGACGGTCGACGTCAACGGAACGACGGCGATGACCGACATGTACGGTCGCTACGTCGTCGAGGGCGTGTCCGCGAAGAAGGACTCGCTGTACGCGAAGGGGACCCGCAAGGGCTTCAGGGACGGCAGCGGGAAGGCGAAGTTCACGGCCAACTCGCCGACGCAAATCGACTTTGTGATGGGCGGTTCGGGCGATCCGGTGTTCTACAGCGGCAAGGTGGTGGCTTCGGGCTCGAACGCGCCGATCGCGGGCGTCGAGATCATGATCGACGGCAAGGCGCCCGAGAACGCGGTGAAGGGCAAGCTGCTGACCGGCGCCGACGGGACGTTCCGCGCGCAGGGCGCGGCCAAGTCGTCGGGCACGGTCTCGATCACGGCCAAGCACGTCGACTACTCGTTCGCGCCGGCGTCGCTGCCGCTGCCCGCAACGTCGGGCACCGACATCTCGGGCGCCAACTTCACCGGATTCCAGAAGGCGACGGTCAGGGGCAGGGTCGTTCGGCCTCAGGGCGACGGCCCGGAACCGGGCGTCTGGATCAAGGTGCGCAAGGCGAGCGACACCGCCACGGTCGTCGACTCGATGAAGACGGGGTCGTCGGGGACGTTCCGACTCAAGGTGCCATTCGGAGACTACGACCTCAGGGCGACGAAGAGCATCCCGCGAATGGGCCCGAAAGGCGTGGAGATACCGGGCAGAACCTTCGACGGGTTCGGCTTCGACTACCCGAACGGAAGCCGACGGGTTTCAGTGGCCCCGGGACAGAGCAAGGACTTCGGCAAGATTCAAACGAACACTTGGATGTTGCTGGACGTGATGCCGGAATGGGGCACTTGGTCCAGAGACAGCACTAGGAGCATTCTATCGGTCGGTAGCAATGGCAGCGTCACGAGAGGCGGTATTGGCGGATTGACCGGAAGTGGCACGAAAGAGAAGAGAAAGTCAAACTTCTATCAGATCTCCCATCTCTTCATCTCCCACTTCGACAGGACGATGCATGCGGGTCGCGACTACGGGGTTCCCGATGGGCACCGCGCCGTCTACTACTCTGGAAGCAGTGTCGAAGGATTCTACAGATCGGAGAAGGGTGTCTTCGGCAACAAGCTCATTCAGGGCGAGTTTTGCACCGTGAAAGACATTTTGTGCGCGTCGACGAACGACACGTCTAAGACCATGTTGTCGGCAGTGAGCTATCAAGTCGATCCAGGTCAACAATTCGCTGGCCACTACATGCCAAACGACACATTCACGATCGTCGCGATCGCGTTCTTGGAAAACCCCAGTCTTGGCACTCTACACCAGAAAATCCGAGTCGACACCGTATTCATGCGGGCAAAGGTGCCAGCGCGGAATTTCGATGCGACTTCGGTTACGGCACGGCGGAGTCTCGACGGCGACACGGTCGTCCTAGACTGGGACGCCACGACTGCGGGCGGAGACCAAAACAGTCCGGATCGCAGGCTCGACCAGAGGGTTGCGGTGACGTTCCCTTCCATCGCCGCGCTAGGTGGCACAAGCGCTACCCTGTACTTCGTTCCCAGCACGAACTACTCGTGGCACGTCAGGCGAGTGAGATGGCGCGTCCTCGATCAAACGTTCCAGTCGGCCGGTGGAAACAGCTTTTCCGTCACCAAGAAGGAAATGCAACAAGACGGCATCGTCTTCAGAATCGACCACAGGTTCTTCGGCGAAGAGGAGTGGACGCAAGGAACGAAGTCGGTCACGCTTCGGGCCAGGTAGCGAAGGAGGGAACGACGACGGTACGCCAACCGACGGTCGCGCGCTCGAACGGGCCCATCGCCCCGAGGTCCATCGGCCCTCCGTCCGGATTCGCCCCGGGCGGAGGGCGCCTGCGTCCGAGGCGCGTTCGCGCCGAAGCGGCCGCAACGCGTGCTTCCCTCGGCACGGCAAGAGAGGAGCGCCTAGTCGGCTTGGCGCAACTCGCCGGCGCGGTCGGCGCTGTCGCCGGACCCCGGACTTGCGAGGTCGAGTAGAGGCGGCGCGACTGAAGCGTGGACGGTGGCTTGCGCTCGAGGCGCTCCAGCGGGTCCCGGGCGCAACGCGTCGCTTGACCGTACGCGGCGCTCGCGCTTGTTTCCGACTGGCACCGACGGGACGAAGTCCGCATTGCTGACGCCGCGCTCGAGCACGTCGAGTCGACCTTGGTCACGAGACCCGAATGGCGACATGAACCTTCCTTCGCTCCAAAGGTCGAGAAACCGAATCCGAGTCGGCCGTGCGGTCGGTGCGCGATTTCGAGCCTTGGGCCCAGCCCTCCTGTTGGGGATCGCGGCGGCGGGGTGTTCCGCTCCGCAGTCCTCCGCTTCGGACCGAGGAGGAGGAGGAGGAGGAGGAGACGACGGCGAGGTGCGACTGGGCGTCGAGGTGCTCCTTTCCGACTCCTTGCACCTGGTCCGTGGACGCAGCGTCGGACTGATCACCAATCACACCGGCCTGGACCGGTTCGGCAACGCGACCGCCGACCTGCTCATGGGGCATCCCGACGTGAACCTGGTGGCGTTGTACTCGCCCGAACACGGAATCCGCGGCGACGCGGAGGCCGGCGTCAAGGTCGGCGATGGCGTCGACGAGCGGACCGGGCTTCCCGTTCACTCCCTGTACGGAGACGCGCGCGCGCCGAACGACGAGACGCTCGCCGGCGTCGATGTCCTGCTCTTCGACATCCAGGACGTCGGAGCGCGATACTACACCTACCTGTCGACCATGACACTCGCCATGGCCGCCGCAGGCGAGCGGGAGATCCCGTTCGTCGTGCTGGACCGCCCGAATCCGATCGGCGGCGACCGAACGCAGGGCAACATCCTGGACCCCGACTTCGCCAGCTTCGTGGGACCCCACCCCGTCCCGATGCGCCACGGGCTGACCGCCGGGGAGTTTGCTCGGCTCGCCGTCGGCGAGTTCGGCGTTCGGGTTCGGCTCGCGGTCGCGGTCGCCGACGGATGGCGCCGCGCGACGTCGTTCGAGGACACTGGGCTTCCGTGGGTGGCGCCGTCGCCGAACATGCCCACCGTCGAGAGCGCGCTCCACTACCCGGGAACGTGCCTCTTCGAGGGCACGTCCATCTCCGTCGGGAGAGGAACGAATCGGGCCTTTCAGCAACTGGGGGCGCCATGGCTGGACGGGAGCGCCCTGGCGGCGCGGTTGACCAGCTTGAACGTCGAGGACGTCCGCTTCGTACCCGTGACATTCACGCCTGAAGACCCTGGCGACCGGAAGTTCGGTGGATCCGCGGTCGAGGGCGTCCGCCTCGTGGCGACCGGACCCCGCTACGATCCGACCAGGGCAGCCCTGGCCATGCTGGTCGAGATCAAGGCCATGTCGGGCGAGCATTGGGGCTGGCGCGCCGGACACTTCGACCGGCTCGCCGGCACCGACCGCCTTAGGCTCGCCCTGGACGCGGGCGCCGGCTACGCCGATCTGGAGGCCGACTGGGGTGCCGGAATCCCTCGCTATCGGTCGTTGCGGCGTCCCTATCTGCTGTATCCGTAGCCGAGTCGCGGTCTACTGGAGAGTGCGCCCCTCGCCGCGGTCGGCACCGCGCGCGCGCGCGGTGCTTTAGCCACGTACATCCAGGGTCCGGAGGGCGCAACGGGTCAGCATTCTGACGACCGTCCAGTAATCTGACGGCAGTCCCATCCCCCCCCCCCCCCCCCCCCGAATATGTTGTGATCATTGTGTTTATGAGATATCATCTCTGATGGCACCGAATTTGCTGTTCCGACGCTCTATGGCCGCGATGGTTCCCTATTCAACCCATGCCGGAGAGCGAATCGAATGGACGCGACGAAGAAGAGACTGCTGGCGGGAGCGCTGGCACTGCTGCCCTTGGCGACGATCGCCTGCGGCGAAGACGTCGCGCCACCGCCCCCCACCGGCTCCGTCGCCGGTCAGGTCTCCATCGAGGGCCGGGGCGCCGACGGCGTCTCCGTCACCCTCTCCTCCGGCGCCGTCACAACCACCGCCGGCGGCGGCTCCTACCGCTTCGACGACCTCGAGCCCGGCAGCTACACCGTCTCCATCAGCGGCTTCCCCGCCGAGGCCAGCTTCGACGCCACCTCGATGCCCGTCACCGTCGGCGAGACCGGCGGCACCGCCACCGTCGACTTCTCCGGCTCCTACATCCGCACGGCCAGCGTCCGGGGCTCCGTCACCGTCGAAGGCGACGGGCTCTCCGGCGTCGCCGTCCGCCTCTCCGGCATGTCCGACGCCCAAGCCATGACCGACGCCAGCGGCCAGTACAGCTTCACTGGGCTCCGCGCGGGTCGCTACGCCGTCGAGATCTCCGGGTTCGACTCCGACGAGGTCGGCTTCTCCAGCACCTCGGGCTCCGCAGATCTCGGCGTCGGCGACACCGAGGTCGTCAGCTTCGACGGCACGTATCTGCGCACCGCAGGCATCCGCGGCCAGGTCAGCGTCGAGGGCTCCGGCCTCGCAGGCGTCACCGTCAGCCTCTCGGGCGAGGGCGACGACCGCACCGCCACCACCGACGCCGGCGGCCAGTACGCCTTCTCGAAGCTGCGCGCCGGCGACTACTCCGTCGCCGTCTCCGGCTACGACATGGACGCCATCGGCTTCGACGCCACCTCTCAATCCGTCACCGTCGCCTTGGGCGAGACCGCCAACGTCCGCTTCGACGGCGCGTACCTGCGCACCAGCGGCGTCGTCGGCCAGGTCAGCGTCGCCGGCATGGGGATCAGCGGCGTCGCCGTCACGCTCGCGTCCGCCGACATGGACTCGATGACGGACACCACCGACGCCAGCGGCTTCTACTCCTTCTCCGCGCTGGCCGCCGGCGACTACACCGTCTCGATCATGGTCGCCAGCGAGGCCTACGTCTTCTCCACGACCAGCATGGACGTCACGCTCGCCGACGACGAGTCCGCCACCGTCAACTTCCGTGGCGAGCACGCCACCACGGCCAGCGTCTCCGGCATGCTCTTCGTCGACGAAGCCACGAAGAACGACATGCACGACCAAGGCGAGGACGCCCTCGAGATCGCCGGCGTCCCGCTCGTCCTCGTCGGTCCGGCCGTCGGCGACCAGATGTCCGGCATGACGGACGAGCGTGGCATGTTCGAGTTCTCCGGGCTGCGCGCAGGCACCTACGCGCTCGCCGTCGTCAGCAGCCCGACCGTCGCCACCATGCTCGGCGACTACGCCTACGGCGGTCCCGCCACCGGCTACCAGCTCGACGTCGCCGTCGGCCAGAAGGTCATGCAGCGCCTGCCCTACGACATCACGCACCAGACCGTCCACTACACCGTCACGCTCCGCCACGGCGACACCGGCGGCGACACGCTCGCCGGCGCCACCGTCACGCTCTACGCCGACGAAGACGGCGACTCGAAGATCGCGTCGGCCGACACCGACGCCGACGGCATGGCTTCGATCCGCTTCGCCCGCTCGATGGCCACCGGCTCGATGGTCTGGGCTTCGGTCTCTAGCGACGACTACACCGTCGAAGCCGACGCCATGCAGAAGATCGAGTGGAACGCGAAATCGAAGATGGCCATGGCCATGAACGACTTCGACGTCCTCAACCTGATGGTCGACGCGAAGATCAGCGGTGCTACGATCATGACCGACATGGGCGGCGGCAAGCCGCTCGCCGACTGGGCCATCTCCGTCATGATGGGCGGCTCGATGGTCGACGGCGCGCCGACGAAGCTCGGCGCCGACGGCACGGCCATGTTCAAGACCACGGCCATGGCGTCCGATCTGCCCGCCATGTACACCGTCATGCTCGACTCGACTCAGGCCGACAAGCTCGACGGCGGCGAGACGTTCAGCTCGACGCCGGTCACGATCGAGCACTCGGGCCTCGAGTTGATGGAGACGATGGACGCCGACATGCTCGAGGCGATGTGGACGACGCAGACGCTCACCGTCTACGTGCACCACGAGATGGACCAGGCCGAGGGCTACACGGGCAGCGTCCTCGGGGGCGACGAGCGCATGTCGGGCAAGATCGACGTCGACGTGCGCTACATCGACGAGCTCGGCCGCAGCCGCATGTTCGCGAGCGACGTCTGGGATCCCAAGAACAAGTCGGACAAGAACGGCGTGATCTCGTTCAAGAAGCTGCCGGCCGACGCTCAAGTGATGGTCTCGGCCAAGGAGGCTTCGACGGCCACGGACGTGATGCTGCTCGATCCCGCCGAGCTCTTCGCGTTCCGCGACGCTGACGCGAACGGGATCGTGAAGGGCGCGTTCGGCGATCACGGCGGGTTCAGCCCGACAGTCGAGCTCTGTCCGTTGATGGCGACGGAGCCCGCCGGCCAGGACTTCGGCGAGTGCGGCACCTTCGCCTACGTCATGAAGTACGGCGTCAGCGGGACGATCGGGAAGAAGTCGGTCAAGAAGTCCGGCGAGGGCTTCGGCGCCGTGAGCGAGACGCCCGTCGCCGGCGTGACGGTCGGCCTGACGCCCGTCGCGGGCAAGAACCTGGCCGGCATGGAGCACAGCCAGACGACGGCCAAGGCGAACGCCAAGGCCACGACCTGGGACGACCGCAACGCGTTCGACTTCGGGAAGATCGCGGCGGGCGTCTACAAGCTGGCCGTTCCGGCCGGCTGGCAGGCGATGCTGGGCGCGAAGGGATCGACGACGAAGCTCGGCGACGCGTTGAGTCCGCTGGACACGGCCGTCATGCTCGACGTGACGCCGACGACGACCGTCGTCTACGGCTTCGTCACGGGGAAGGACAAGTTCCCCGTCGACAGCGTAATGGTCGACGTGAACGGCATGACGGCGATGACCGACGACGTCGGTCGCTACATCGTCGAGGGCGTGTCCGCGAAGAAGGACTCGCTGTACGCGAAGGGGATGCGAAAGGGCTTCTCGGACGGCAGCGGGAAGGCGGCGTTCACGGCGAACTCGCCGACGCAGATCGATTTTGTGATGGGCGGCTCGGGCGATCCGGTGTTCTACAGCGGCAAGGTGGTGGCTTCGGGCTCGAACGCCCCGATCGCCGGCGTCGAGATCAAGATCGACGGCAACGCGCCCGAGAACGCCGTGAAGGGCAAGCTCGTGACGGGCGCCGACGGGACGTTCCGCGCGCAGGGCGCGGCCAAGTCGTCGGGCACGGTCGCGATCACGGCCAAGCACGCCGACTACACTTTCGCGCCCGCGTCGCTGCCGCTGCCCGCGACGTCGGGCACCGACATCTCGGGCGCCAACTTCACCGGGTTCCTGAAGGCGACGGTCAGGGGCAGGGTCGTTCGGCCCCAGGGCGACGGACCGGAACCGGGCGTCTGGATCAAGGCCAGGAAGGCGAGCGACACCGCCATGGTGGTCGACTCGATGAAGACCGGGTCGTCGGGGACGTTCCGACTCAAGGTGCCGTTCGGAGACTACGACATCAGGGCGACGAAGAGCATCCCTCGAATGGGCCCGAATGGAGTGGAGATTCCGGGCAGGACCTTCGACGGATTCGGGTTCGACTACCCGAACGGAAGCCGGCGGGTTTCAGTGGCCCCGGGACAAAACAAGAACTTCGGCAAAATCCAGACGAACACTTGGATGCTGCTGGACGTGATGCCGGAGTGGGGCACTTTTTCCGAAGACAGCAGTAGTACCATTCTATCGGTCGGTAGCAACGGCAACGTCACAAGAGGCGGGGTCGGCGGATTGACCGGAAGCGGTCCAAAGGAGAAGAAGAAATCGTTTTTCTATGAAGATACATATATCTTATTTTCTCACTTCGACAGGACGCTGCAGGCAGGTCGCGACTACGGCATTCCAGAGGGACATCGCATGGTCTACTACGACGGCGTGACCTCTTCCGTCAATGGACGCTACAGATCGGAGAAGGGCACTTTCGGCAACGACCTCCGCCAGGTCCCGTTTTGCCCCGTTAACGACATCCTTTGCTATTCTTCGACCGACACGTCCATGACTACTTTGGCGGCGGCGAGTGCTAACGTCCGCAAAGGCGCTAAATTCGAAGGCCACTACATGCCGAACGACACATTCACGATCGTCGCGGTCGTGTTCCTGACAGATCCCAGTCGCAGCGGCAATCGCAATAGGAAGCGAGTCGACACTGCGTATATGCGAGCGTTGGTGCCGGCGCGCGTTTTCGACGCGACTTCGGTTACGGCAAGGCGAAGTCTCGACGGCGACACGGTCGTCCTCGACTGGGACGCCCTGACGGCGGGCGGATCGACAAGCTTCCCGGAGCGCAGGCTCGACCAGAGGGTTGCAGTGACGTTCCCTTCCGTCGCCGCGCTAGGTGGCATAAACGCCACTCTGTACTTCGTGCCCAGCACGGACTACTCGTGGAACGTCAGACGGGTGAGATGGCGCGTCGTCGACCAGACGTTCCAGATGGCCGGCGGCGGCGGCGTTTCGGTTACCAAGAAAGAGATGGAGCAGGACAGCATCGCCTTCAGAATCGACTACAGATTCCTGGGCGAGGAGAAGTGGTCGCAAGGGACGAAGTCCGCAACGCTGCGGGCCAAGTAGTGCGGCGGCGCCCCGGGGCGGCCTTGGCCATGCCCCGCTGAACAAGCCGAGCGGGTTCCGTCCATCGACGGTCGGTCGAGGTCCGCGCGCAGCCCGCCGAAGCCGTCGGCCCTCGTTTGATTCGGATCGGGACGGGGGCCGAAAACCGTCCCGCGCAGGCATCGACACGGCGCGCTCCCGCGAACGGGACGCCTCCAGGGCGACCGACCTCCCTCCATGCGCCAACGACACGTGGACGCCGCCGCCGTTCGTCTCGCGAGAGCCCGCCCCCGCGGAGCCACCCCCGGGCTCGTCAAGCCGCGGAGGCGGCGACCTCCTCCTCGGTCCTCGCCAGAAAGCGCTCGTAGAGCTTTCGCGCCACCGGACCGACCCGCCCGTCCCCCACGGGCCGTCCGTCGATCTCGACCGCCGGGCGCACCTCGGTCGTCGTGCCGGTGAAGAACGCCTCGTCGGCTCGGCGCAGCTCGGCCAACGGGACGGCGCGCTCCTCGACGGCCAAGCCCATCTCGTCGGCCATCTCGACGACGAAGTCCCGCGTAATCCCGTGCAGGATGTAGTTCGACTTGGGCGGCGAGTTTGAAACTGACGCCGGTTCCCCTCGGGCGGCCTGACCCAGACTTTGGCTGACCCAAGTGTCCTTACCGCGATTTGTCGGCCGCTCGGGGGGGACCGGATAGAGCGCCGGCCTCGACCGACATCGTGACCTGATAAGAGCCGCGCTCGCGCGCGTCCCATCGCTGCTTTGTCCAATGTCGGCCGAGGCCGGTTCCATCGCTGCATCCCAACATGGGGACAGGAGGCCGGCATGGCGAGTGCGCAGGTGGGGGGAACGGCGTCGTCGGTGGGTGGACACCCACCAAGACCAACACACCGTTGCCGTTGTGAGCGTCGACGGCGCGGAGCTCGGGACCGAGTCGTTTCCGACGACCGGCGACGGGTACCGGGCGATGCTCGCGTGGCTTCGATCCCACGGCGAGTTGCTGCGCGTGGGCGTCGAGTGCACGGGGACGTACGGCGCAGGCGTGAGCCGCTGCCTCGCGGCGGCTGGTGTGCCCGTGCTCGAGGTGACCGGTCCGGACCGCGTGGCCCGAAGAGCCCAGGGGAAGGACGACGCGCTGGACGCGATCGCGGCGGCGCAAGCGGCTCGCACAGGGTACCGAACGCACGTGGCCAAGGACCGCACGGGCGCCGTCGAGGCGCTGCGCGACGAGCTCCGCGACCTGCCTCGCATGAAGCGCCTGCGCAAGTGCGCGGCGTGGAGGCCGCGAGCGGAGCGCGCACATGAGCCGGAGGTCGCGACGAAGATCGCGCTCAAGCGCTTGGCGCGCCGGGTCCTGGCCTTCAAGGAGGAGATCGCCGGGCTGGACGAGTGCATTCGGCCGATCGTCGAGGGTGCAGCTCCGGCGGTGCTCGAGCTCGAGGGCGTGGGAATCACGACGGCTGCGGACCTGTTGGTGGCGGTCGGAGAGAACCCGGAGCGGATGCGTTCGGAGGGGAGCTTCGCGATGATGTGCGGAGTTAGCCCGATCCCTGCGTCAAGCGGAAAGACGCGACGGCATCGCCTGAATCGGGGCGGGAACCGGAGTGCGAACTCGGTGCTGTATCTGATCGTGCTGACTCGAATGCGCACCGATCCGAGAACGCAGCGCTACGTCGAGCGGCGCACGGAAGAGGGGCTGTCGAAGGGCGAGGTGATGCGGTGTCTCAAGCGCTACGTGGCCCGTTGCATCTACCGGGCGCTGACGAGCGGCGTCGGGGCGGCGAGCGCGACGGCGTCGTCCGATGCGACGATCCCGACGGTGGCCCACGCTCGGGCGACGACCGCCGGGACCGCAGGCGAGAGGCGGGATCGGGCGGGTGCGCCGAGGGACTTGGCGACGGGCTTGTCGGATCCGGGCGAAGGGGCCCGACGCAGCGCTGACGGAGCAGCCGTGGAAGACGGGCCGGCAGCGTGCAGAGCTGCATGAGCCTGTCCGAAGACTCCTTCGGGAAGCCCGTCCCGCGCCCCCGCATGGACGCCCGCCCCTGTCAGTAATCTGACGACCGTCCAGTAATCTGACGGCCGTCCCATCCCCCCCCCCCCCCCCCCCCCGAATATGCTGTAATTATTGTGTTTATGAGACATCACCCCTGATGGCACCGAATTTGCTGTTCCTACGCTCTACGGCCGCGATAAACCCTATTCAACCCATGCCGGAGAGCGAATCGAATGGACACGACGAAGAAGAGACTGCTGGCGGGAGCGCTGGCACTGCTGTCCTTGGCGACGATCGCCTGCGGCGAGGATGTCGCGCCTCCCCCGCCCACCGGCTCCATCGCCGGTCAGGTCTCCATCGAGGGCCAAGGCGCCGACGGCGTCTCCGTCACCCTCTCCTCCGGCGCCACCACCACGACCGCCGGCGGCGGCTCCTACCGCTTCGACGGCGTCGAGCCCGGCAGCTACACCGTCTCCATCTCAGGCTTCCCCGCCGAGGCCAGCTTCGACGCCACCTCGATGCCCGTCACCGTCGGCGAGTCCGGCGGCACGGCCACCGTCGACTTCTCCGGCTCCTACATCCGCACGGCGAGCGTCCGCGGAACCGTCACCGTCGAGGGCGACGGGCTGAGTGGCGTCACCGTCCGCCTCTCCGGCATGTCCGACGCCCAAGCCACGACCGACGCCAGCGGCCAGTACAGCTTCACCGGGCTCCGCGCGGGTCGCTACGCCGTCGAGATCTCCGGGTTCGACAGCGACGAGGTCGGCTTCTCCAGCACCTCGGGCTTCGCCGACCTGGGCGTCGGCGACACCGAGGTCGTCAGCTTCGACGGCACGTACCTCCGCACCGCAGGCATCCGCGGCCAGGTCAGCGTCGAAGGCGCCGGTCTCGCCGGCGTCACCGTCAGCCTCTCGGGCGAGGGCGACGACCGCACCGCCACCACCGACGCCGGCGGCCAGTACGCCTTCGCGAAGCTCCGCGCCGGCGACTACTCCGTCGCCGTCTCCGGCTACGACTCCGACGCCATCGGCTTCGACGCCACCTCTCAATCCGTCACCGTCGCCTTGGGCGAGACCGCCAACGTCCGCTTCGACGGCGCGTACCTCCGCACCAGCGGCGTCGTCGGCCAGGTCAGCGTCGCCGGCATGGGCATCGGCGGCGTCGCCGTCACGCTCGCGTCCGCCGACATGGACTCGATGACCGACACCACCGACGCCAGCGGCCTCTACTCCTTCTCGGCGCTGGCCGCCGGCGACTACACCGTCTCGATCACGGTCGCCAGCGAGGCCTACGTCTTCTCCACGACCAGCATGGACGTCACGCTCGACGACGATCAGTCCATGACCGTCAACTTCCGCGGCGAGCACGCCACCACGGCCAGCGTCTCCGGCATGCTCTTCGTCGACGAAGCCACGAAGAACGACATGCACGACCAAGGCGAGGACGCCCTCGAGATCGCTGGCATCCCCGTCGTCCTCGTCGGCCCCGCCGTCGACGACCGGATGTCCGCCGTCACCGACGAGCGTGGCATGTTCGAGTTCTCCGGGCTCCGCGCCGGCGCCTACGCGCTCGCCGTCGTCAGCAACCCGACCGTCGCCACCATGCTCGGCGACTACGCCTACGGCGGTCCGGCCACCGGCTACCAGCTCGACGTCGCCGTCGGCCAGACCGTCATGCAGCACCTGCCCTACGACATCACCCATCAGACCGTCGACTACACCGTCACGCTCCGCCACGGCGACATGGCCGGCGACACGCTCGCCGGCGCCACCGTCACGCTCTACGCCGACTCGGACGGCGACTCGAAGATCGCTTCGGCCGACACGGGCGACGACGGCATGGCCTCGATCCGCTTCGCCCGCTCGATGGCCACCGGCTCGATGGTCTGGGCTTCCGTCTCGAGCGACGACTACACCGTCGAAGCCGACGCCATGCAGAAGATCGAGTGGAACGCGAAATCGAAGATGGCCATGGCCATGAACGACTTCGACGTCCTCAACCTGATGGTCGACGCCAAGATCTCAGGCGCTACGATCATGACCGACATGGGCGGCGGCAATCCGCTCGCCGACTGGGCCATCTCCGTCACGATGGGCGATTCCATGGTCGCCGGCGCGCCCACCAAGCTCGGCGCCGACGGCACGGCCATGTTCAAGACCACGGCCATGGCCTCCGACCTGCCCGCCATGTACACCGTCATGCTCGACTCGACTCAGGTCGACAAGCTCGACGGCGGCGAGCAGTTCAGCTCGACGCCCGTCATGATCGTGCACAGCGGTCTCGAGCTGATGCAGACGATGGACGCCGACGCGCTCGAGGCGATGTGGACGACGCAGACGCTCACCGTCTACGTGCACCACGAGATGGACCAGGCCGAGGGCTACACCGGCAGCGTCCTGGGGGGCGACAAGCGCATGTCGGGCAAGATCGACGTCGACGTGCGCTACATCGACGAGCTCGGTCGCAGCCGCATGTTCGCGAGCGACGTCTGGGACCCGAAGAACAAGTCGGACAAGAACGGCGTGATCTCGTTCAAGAGGCTGCCGGCCGACGCGCAGGTGATGGTCTCGGCCAAGGAGAAGTCGACGGCCACGGACGTGATGCTGCTCGATCCCGCCGAGCTCTTCGCGTTCCGCGACGCCGACGCGAACGGGATCGTGGATGGCGCGTTCGGCGATCACGGCGGGTTCAGCCCGACGGTCGAGCTGTGTCCCTTGACGGCGACGGAGCCCGCCGGCCAGGACTTCGGCGAGTGCGGCACCTTCGCCTACGTCATGAAGCACGGCGTCAGCGGCACGATCTGGAAGAAGACGGTCGCGAAGTCCGGCGAGGGCTTCGGCGCCGCGAGCGACGCGAACGTCGCCGGCGTGACGGTCGGTCTGACGCCCGTCGCGGGCAAGAACCTGGCCGGCATGGAGCACAGCCAGACGACGGCGAAGGCCAACGCCAAGGCCACGACCTGGGACGACCGCAACGCGTTCGACTTCGGGAAGATCGCGGCGGGCGTCTACAAGCTGGCCCTTCCGGCGGGCTGGCAGGCGATGCTGGGCGCGAAGGGCTCGACGACGAAGCTCGGCGACGCGTTCAGTCCGCTGGACACGGCCGTGATGATCGACGTCACGACGACGACGACCGTCGTCTACGGCTTCGTCACGGGGTCGGACAAGTTCCCCGTGGACAGCGTAATGGTCGACGTCAACGGCATGACGGCGATGACCGACATGTACGGTCGCTACATCGTGGAAGGCGTCTCGGCGAAGAAGGACTCGCTGTACGCGAAGGGGATGCGCAAGGGCTTCTCGGACGGCAGCGGGAAGGCGAAGTTCACGGCCAACTCGCCGACGAAGATCGACTTCGCGATGGGCGGTTCGGGCGACCCGGTGTTCTACAGCGGCAAGGTGGTGGCGTCGGGCTCGAACGCGCCGATCGCGGGCGCCGAGATCATGATCGACGACTCGGTCCCGACCAACGCGCCCAAGACCGGGCCCAACAAGGGCAAGCTGGTGACGGGCGCCGACGGGACGTTCCGGGCGCAGTGGAACGCCAAGTCGTCGGGCACGGTCAAGATCACGGCCAAGCACGCGGACTACTCGTTCGCACCGGCGTCGCTGCCGATGCCTGCGATGTCGGGCACCGACATCTCGGGCGCCAACTTCACCGGGTTCCTGAAGGCGACGATCCGAGGTCGTGTCGTTCGGCTGCAGGGCGACGGTCCAGATTCGGGCGTCTGGATCAAATTGCGCAAGGCGAGCGACACCGCCATGGTCGTCGACTCGATGAAGACGGGGTGGTCGGGGACGTTCCGATTCAAAGTCCCCTTCGGCGCCTACGACATCAGAGCGACGAAGAGCATTCCGCGAATTGACCGGGACGGAGTGGAGATTCCAGGCAGGACCTTCAACGGATTCGGTTTCGACTATCCGAACGGAAGCCGGATCGTCTCGGTGGCTCCGGGGCAGAACAAGAACTTCGGCAACCTTCAAACGAACACTTGGATGTTGTTGGGCCCGACGCCAACCCGGCAAATCAATCGCAGGGACACGTCTGCTAGCATAATTTCAGTCGGTGGTGGCGGCAATGTCACGAGAGGCGGGATAGGAGGGTTGAAAGGAAATCGCGCGAAAGAGAAAACTATATCCCATCATTATCTTGCCAAGGTACTCAGGATTCAACACTTCGACAGAACAATACAATCAGATCGCGACTACGGGATACCGGAAGGAAATTCGCCGATTTACTTTGGTGACGGTGTACTCGGATCTTATCGATCAGTGAAGGGTTTCGGTAGACACCTGACACAGAATCCACAATGCGCTAGAGGAGTTTGTTCTCCTCGCAACAACCGCGATACATCGAGAACCGAATTCAGAGCGCAGGCCACCGAAATCGGCAGAAGAGACGAGTCAGCGGGTCATTACTTCCCAAACGACACGTTCACAGCGATCGCGGTGGCACACCTGGAGGATCGCGACAAGAGGCGAGTCGACACCGCGTATACGCCAATGTTGGTCCCAGCGCGCGTTTTCGACGCGACCTCGGTTACGGCGAGGAGAAGTCTCGACGGCGACACCATCGTGCTCGACTGGACTGCCAATACCGGGAATTTCGGCGGCATCAACACATTCGACAGACTCGACCAGAGGATCGCCGTGACGTTCCCGTCGGTCGCTGATCGCGGCGGCGTGCGAGCGACGCTGTACTTCACCCCGAACACGGCGTACGCGTATTATCTCAGACGGGTGAGATGGCGCGTTCTCGACCAGACGTTCCAGACGATCGACGGCGCCAGCGTTCCGGTGACCAAGAAGGAGATGGAACAGGACGGCATCGCCTTCAGAATCGACTACAGGTACTTGGGCGAGGAGGAGTGGACGCAAGGGACGAAATCCGCCACGCTCCAGGCCAAGTAGTCGCGAGGCGAAGATTCCGTCGACCGGGGCGCGGCGCGGTGGAACCGGCCCGTCGTCTTGGCGAGATCCGACCGGAGCGCCGGAGCGGGCCCTCGCCCATGACTTCGCTGGACACAAAGCCGAGCTGGCTCCTCAAGCCGCGGAGGCGGCGACCTCCTCCTCGGTCCTCGCCAGAAAGCGCTCGTAGAGCTCTCGCGCCACCGGACCGACCCGCCCGTCCCCCACGGGCCGCCCGTCGATCTCGACCGCCGGGCGCACCTCGGTCGTCGTGCCGGTGAAGAACGCCTCGTCGGCTCGGCGCAGCTCGGCCAACGGGACGGCGCGCTCCTCGACGGCCAAGCCCAGCTCGGCGGCCAGCTCGACGACGAAGTCCCGCGTGATCCCGTGCAGGATGTAGTTCGACTTGGGCGCCGTGGCCAGCACGCCGCCGGAGACGACGAAGAGGTTGTTGTGCGAACCCTCGAGCGCGAAGCCGTCGCGCACGAAGATCGCCGCCTCGGCGCCCGCGTCCACCGCCTCCTGTTGAGCCAGCACGTTGGCCAGCAGCGCGATGGCCTTGACGTCGGCCCTCGCCCACCTCTGGTCCGCCACCGTGACCGCCTTGATCCCGCGCTCCCAGACTTCCCGGCTCGGGCGGCGGTACTCGTTGGCGAACCCGTAGACGCCGGGCCGGACCGGCGGGTCCGGAAACGCGTGCGTCCGCGGAGCCGCGCCGCGGGTCACCTGGACGTAGACGTACGCGACCGGCGCCTGCAGAAGCCCGTTGCGCTCGAGCAGCTCGCGCTTGACGTCGCCGACGGCGCGGGCGTCGTAGTCGATCCCGAGGGCGCAGAGACCCTTGCCCAGACGTTCGACGTGGCGCTCCAAGCGAAACAGGCGACCTCGGTAGGCGGGCGTGACCTCGTAGACGCCGTCGCCGAACAGAAAGCCGCGGTCGTGGACCGAGACGCGCGCCTCGTCGCCGGGAAGCCAGTCGCCGTTCAAGTGGACGACGCTCACCCGCGGGAACCCTCCCGCTCGAGCTTCCCGAACTCCTCGAGCAACTCGGCCTCCCGGATCGGCGGGTCCTCGGCCGCGGCGGCGTCGGAGTCGCCGTCCTCGCCGGACTCGAGCCGCTTGGGCTCTTCCGTCTCCCCGGCGGGCAACAGGCCCATCCGCGCCTTGAGCGCGAGCAGCTTGTCGTCGACGACCTCGTCGCCGTCGCCCGACTCGAGACGCAGGAACTCGGTCTCGAGCGTGTCGCCCGAGAGGGCTTCGGTGACCTCGGCCTGGGCCAGCGTGCGCCGCTCCGCGTCCTCGATCTTTTCGGTGATGCGGTTGAACGCGTCGAAGGCGGACGTGTCGGAAAGCCCGGACATCGTCTCGTGGATGCGCCGGTGCGCCTGGGCCCGCTTCTGCTTCGCGATCAGGAGATTCCGCTTGCGCTTCGCCTCCTCGATCTTGTCGTTCAGCTGCCGAAGAGAGCCCTTGAGCTTCTCGGTCTCCTCCGCCTGCGCGCGCCAGGTGCTCTCGAGGACGGCGGCCCGGCCGGCGTGCTCCTGCTGCCGCACCAGGGCCTGCTTCGCCAGGTCGTCGCGTCCCTCCTTGACGGCGAGCATCGCCCGATGCTCCCAGTCGCGGGTCTGCTTGACCTCGTCCTTGAGCTGCCCCTTGAGCTTGCGCTCGTCGGCGATGGCGCCCGCGACCTCGCGCTTCGCCTTGGCCAGCTGGTCGCGCATGTCGAGGATGATCTGGTTCAGCATCTTCTCGGGGTCCTCGGCCCGAGAGATGAGGTCGTTGATGTTCGACTTGATCATCGTCGAGAACTTGCTGAAAATGCTCATTCCTGTTCGTCCTCCGCCGTTCCAGCCAGGCTCCGGATCCGGGACACGTGGGACGACGCCGCCATCTGGACGCTCTCGAGGCTCGCCCTGAGCTCCTCGAAGTCCAGCGTGCCCAGCTGGAGCGTGTCGCTCAGGATCAGCTGGTCCTCCTCGATGCCGTAGGCGCCGTGGATCACGTCCGTGGCGTTCAGCCGCAGCAGGGTCTCGTACAGCCTCGCCAGCCCGTCCGACTCCTTGGGCAGGTCCATCACCTTGAGGCGCACCAGCAGGAGCGGGTCCGAGTGGTGCACGACGATCGACGGCCCGCCGTTGTCGGTCCGGATGAGGAACATCCCCTCGTCCACTTCGTCGAAGTCCGCGTCCATGCGGATCAGGTAGCTCTCGAGATCCTCGCGCGTCACCATAGGCTTCTCCGCAGTGCCCCGTCGAAGTGGGAAAATCGGCCGCGCGTCGCCTCGGGCGAAAGCGGCCGGAGCCCCGAAACGCGCTCGTCCCGGGATCGCTCACAGGGGGAAGCTACACCGATTCGCGCGCGCGGTCGAGGAGAGGGGCCAGGAACGCGCCCGTGTGCGACGCCGGTTCGGCGGCGACGCGTTCCGGCGTGCCCTCGACGACGACGCGACCGCCGCCGTCGCCGCCCTCGGGCCCCAGGTCGACGATCCAGTCGGCCGTCTTCGCCACGTGGAGGTTGTGCTCGATCACGATCACCGTGTTGCCCTGGTCCACCAGGCGGTGCAGCGCTTCCAGGAGCGCGCGCACGTCCTCCGAGTGCAGCCCGGTCGTCGGCTCGTCCAGGACGTACACCGTGCGGCCCGTGGCCCTCTTGGCGAGCTCGGAAGACAGCTTGACGCGCTGGGCCTCGCCGCCGGACAGCGTCGTCGCGCTCTGGCCCAGGCGGAGATACCCCAGGCCGACGTCGGCCAGCGTCCGCAGCCGTCTCCGGACCTGGGGCACGGCGGCGAAGAAGTCGAGCGCCTCGGCGACGGTCATGTCCAGCACGTCGGCGACGTTGCGGTCCTTGTAGCGCACGTCGAGCGTCTCGCGGTTGTACCGCCTGCCCCGGCACGCGTCGCAGCGCACGTAGACGTCGGGCAGGAAGTGCATCTCGATCTTCACGAGCCCGTCGCCCCGGCACGCCTCGCAGCGCCCGCCCTTGACGTTGAACGAGAAGCGACCCGCCGCGTAGCCTCGGATCCGGGACTCGGGAACGCCCGCGAAGAGCTGGCGGATGGGCGTGAAGAGGCCGGTGTAGGTGGCGGGATTCGAGCGGGGCGTCCGGCCGATGGGGGACTGGCTCACCTCGACGACCTTGTCCACGGCCTCGAGGCCGTCGATGCGCTCGTGCGCGCCCGGGATCGCCCGGCTGCGGTGGAGTCGCCTCGCGAGCGCGCGGTGCAGCGTCTCGTTGACCAGCGTCGACTTGCCCGAGCCGCTCACGCCGGTCACGACGACGAAGCAACCGAGCGGGAAGGCGACGTCCAGGGCGCGCAGATTGTGTTGCGTCGCGCCGCGGACCGTGAGACGGCGGTTCGGGTCGGGCCGGCGACGACGTTCGGGCACGGCGATCTCCCTTTCGCCCCTGAGGTAGGCGCCGGTGATCGACTCGGGCGCGCGCCGGACGTCGTCCGGCGTTCCCGCGGCCACGACCTCGCCGCCGGCGCGCCCGGCGCCGGGCCCCAGATCGACCACGAAGTCGGCGGCGCGGATCGTGTCGTCGTCGTGCTCGACGACGAGAACCGTGTTGCCCAGGTCGCGCAGGCCCCGAAGCGTGTCGAGCAGGCGGCGGTTGTCCCTCTGGTGCAAGCCGATCGAGGGCTCGTCGAGGACGTACAGCACGCCCACGAGCCGGCTGCCGATCTGGGTCGCCAGACGGATCCTCTGCGACTCGCCGCCCGACAGCGTCGCCGAGGAGCGACCGAGCGACAGGTACCCCAGCCCGACGTCGACCAGAAACTCGAGCCGGTCGGCGATCTCCTTGAGGATGGGCGCCGCGACGCGAGCCTTCGCGCCGTCCGCCTCCGCGGCGGCGCCCTCGCGCGCGCGCTGCAGCGAGCGGACGAACGCGAGCGCCTCGGCGACGGGCAGCTCCGCGATCCGACCGATCGCGACGCCGCCGACCCGTACCGAGCGACCCGTCGGACCCAGCCTGGATCCGCCGCAGGCCCGGCAGGCGCGGGTCGACATGTACCGCTCCAGCTGCGCCCGCACGCGCTCCGACTCGGTCTCCCGATAGCGTCGCTCCACGGAGGCCGCGACGCCTTCCCACACGTCCTCGAAGCGCCCCTTCGCCTTCCCGACCCCGTAGGGGAACCGGATCTTCATCGCGCCGGACCCGAGGAGGACGGCGCGCCGCGCGGCGCGCCCCAAGTCCCGCCAGGGCGTCCGGGGATCGAATTCGTAGGCGCGGGCGAGACCCGGGATCACCGAGCGCCGCAGGTGCCCGCCCGGCTCTCCCCACGGGAGCACGGCGCCGTCCAGGACGGACTGCGCCGGATCGCCCACCAGCGCGGCCGGATCGACCTCCTTCGCGACGCCCAGCCCGCCGCAGTCCGGACACGCCCCGTGCGGCGAGTTGAAGGAGAAGACCCTCGGCTCCAGCTCGGGGAAGCTCTCGCCGCACTCGGCGCACGCGTAGCGCTCGCTGAACAGGTGCCTCGCGTCGTCGGCGGGCGCGGCGCCGGGACGGCGCTCGAGGATCTCGACGACGCCGTCGGCGGCCCCGAGCGCCGTCTCGACGGAGTCCGACAGACGGGTCCGATCCCGCTCCCGGACGACGAGCCGGTCCACGACGACGGCCACGTCGTGGTTCCGGTAGCGGTCGAGACGCGGGATCTCGCGCAGGTCGTGCACCTCGCCGTCCACCATGGCGCGCGCGAATCCGTCGCGTCGGGCGCGGTCGAAGACGTCCCGAAAGCGTCCCTTGCGACCCCGCACGAGCGGCGCCAGGACCTGGACGCGGGCCCCTTCGCCGAGCGCGAGCACGCGCTCGACGATCTCGCTGGCGTTCTGGCGACGAATGGGCCGATCGCACTGCGAGCAGTGCGGAGTCCCGACCCGGGCGAAGAGAAGTCGCAGATAGTCGTGGATCTCGGTCACGGTGCCCACCGTCGACCGCGGGTTCCGCGACACGGTCTTCTGCTCGATCGAGATCGCGGGCGACAGTCCCTCGATCGAGTCGACGTCGGGCTTCTCCATGAGACCGAGGAACTGGCGCGCGTAGGCCGAGAGCGACTCGACGTACCTGCGCTGGCCCTCGGCGTAGATCGTGTCGAAGGCCAGCGACGACTTGCCCGAGCCCGAGAGGCCCGTGACGACGACGAGGCGCTCCCGGGGGATCTCGAGCGAGACGTTCTTCAGGTTGTGAACGCGGGCCCCGCGGACGACGAGCTGCACGTCTTCAGTACCCCCACTCGCGGAAGAGGGAGATGCCCCAGATCTGCGCCAGATCGAGGGCGTCGGCGCCCAGGCCGCGGCGGCGGCGGCGCGTGCACTGGCCCTCGAGGAAGCCCTCGAGGGTCGCGTCTCCGGGCATCCCCACTTCGACGCGAAAGCCGCCGCTGCTCGCCGGCAGCGTCGGGTCGGCGCAGAATCCCCGCTGGTAGACGCCGGTCAGGAACACGTTGTCCAGCGCGTACCAGCCGGCCTCGACCTGCAGCGACGACGCGCCGAACGCCGCGCTGGCCCGTCCCTGCTCGGCCTGGGACACCGACAGGTGGTCCAGGTCCAGCTCGAGCGCCAACAGATAGCCCAGCTCGTTGAACACCTGGCCCAGGAGCAAGTTGCGCCCTCCGAGCGAAACGCCTCCGCCTTCGCTCAGGAGGGCCGACGCGGGCCGTCCCAGGACGAGGTAGTTGATCAGGTCGGCCTCTCCGATCGCCGCTTCGGCGTCGCTGGACAGCGACAGGCGCGGCGACAGCAGCGTGCCGGAGATGTCGGCCTGGACGACCAGGGGCTGGCCGTCGCGCGTGCGCAGCCGGGTCCGGGCGGCGACGTCGAGGCCGGGATCGAACCCCGGCGTGCCCACGAACCGGAAGGAGCCGTCCGCGATGCGCAGGGCGCGCGGACCCAGGTTGTAGGTTCCGCGCACCACCTGGATCTCGCCGTTGAGGATCGGTCGGTTCTCCCGGCGGTCGAAGTTCAGCGAGAGCTGGCCCTCGGTCTCGACGTTCATGGTCCGCGACCGCAGCCAGCCGCCGTCGACGTCCATGTCGATCGCGACGTCGAGGTTCCGGAGAAACGGGCTCCGAGCGCGCACTTCGCGCTCCGTCGCCTCCGACTCGGACCCGATCCTCGCCGTGGCCGCCGCGAAGAGGTCGGGGTCGTAGAAGTCGATCGCCTGGCGCGCGCGGCGGAACTCCTCGATGAAGACGGTGCCGCCCTCGACGACGAGGCGGCCCTCGATGCGGGGATCGCGAAAGGACCCGGTCAGCGCGATCGAGTCGCCGCTCACCGCCGCCTCGACGTCTCGCCGATCCACGACCCGCAGGCCCTGGGGCCAGAACGCGAGGTCGAAGCCGACGTCGGCGAGGTCGCTCGCGTCGAGCGCGCCCTGCACCGCGACCGTGCCGCCCGACTCGGCCGACCCGACGACCGTCGCCGTCACGTCGCGGTCGAAGTCCAGGCGCAGGTTCGCGCCGGACAGCCGCACGCCCAGCGCGCCGACGAGCGCCGAGGCGTCGCGGAGTTCGAGGCGCCCGTCGTAGCGCAGGTCGGAGGGGCGCCCGAGAATCCGGCGTCCGAGGATCCGGATGCGGCCGTGGACGGCGCCGTTCACGTCTTCGAGAACCGCGAAGGGGCGGAGCGCCGTTCGGGCCGACAGCGAGTCGGCGGTCGCGAGCAGGTCGATCGGTCCGTCCGGGACGCGCGCCTCGACGTCCGCGAGCGCGAGGTCCAGCGGCAGCGAACCCTCGATCGCGAGGCTCGCGCGCCCGTTCGTCCAGGACTCGAGCCTGCCGCTCGCCCTCTGCCGGGCGTAGCTCGCCTGGGCGACGACGCGGTCCGAAGCCAGGTCGGCGAACGCCGGTCCCTCGACCCGGATCCGTCCTTCCCACCTCCGTTCGCCCGGCGCGCCCGTCGCGTTCGCGTCGACGAACGCGACCCCCGCCGCGGGGCGGCCCGTCTGCAGCAGTCGGCTCGCCACGCCCAGATCGAGGTCCGAGATCGACAGCCGGAAGTCGGTGTCGCCGCGGCCGCGGGCCAGGCGTCCTTCGGCCCGGGCCCGGAGTCCCGCGGCGCCGGGACGCACCAGCGCGAAGTCCCGCACCGTCCACGCGTCGGGGCTCCATTCGAGCGTGGCCGGCCCGCGAAGCCCCCATCTCCGATCGGGGAACACGAAGTTCAGGCGGTCCAGGTGGACGCGCCCGCTCGCCCATCCCGCGGACCCCAGGCGGACGACGCCCTGCGCCTCGTAGGATTCGGGAGCGGCGGCGGCGTCGGTCGGGGAGCGCGCGACGAGAGCGTGCAGGCGTCCGCCGACGCCCGTCTCGAACGAAGCCCGCAGGTCGACGGCCGCGAACGCGCGTTCGCCGACGAGGACGGAGTCGGCGCTCGCGCGACCTTCCCACGCGCCGCCGCGCCGGGGAGCGGCGGCCGAGTCGCTCGCGTCGCGGAGCGAGAGGACACCGAGGCCGTCGCCGACGACGTCCAGCGCGACCGATCGGGCCTCGAACAGGCCGACGGCCGCTCCGTCGGCGCTCAGCGTCGCGGCGACGCGCAAGTCGTCCAGACCGCCCTCGAGCAGCGCGGCCGCCCGGGCGCGCCCCTCGAACCGAACGGCCCGAGCCGACGGAAACGTGTCGGGATCGGCGCCCTCGAACTCGATCAGCGTCTCGCGCTCGATCGGCGACAGCGCCTCCCAGACCACCGGGTTCGAGACGCCGAAGAGCGGACGAAGACGGCGAATCGACGCCGCCGTCGCCTCGAGGCGCACGCCCTCTCCGACGACGCCGGACCGCGCGCCGACGCTGCCCCGCCGCGCGACCGCCCGGACGCCGGCGGCGTCGACGCGGAGGCTGTCGACGCGCAGGAGGCCGTCGTCGATCCTGAGTCGGACGGTCGCGGAATCGACCGGCAGCGCTCCGACCTTGGACGCGCCCACGTCCGCCTCGACCGTCAGAGCGACCGAGTCCGGCGCCCGTCCGGCGGCGCGCGCGCGGAGGCGCCCCGCCAGTCGCGTCGAGTCCGGCGCCCAGGCGACGAGCCCGTCCAGGCGAACGCCGGGCGACGAGACGGTCAGGTCGTAGCCCCGCTCGGGCGCGCGCCCGGCGAGGACGCCCTCGATCTCGAGCGGGCCCGCGGCGGTCTCGAGCGACGCGTCCACGCCCAGGCGGTCCCGCGTCCCGGAGAGCGCCACCGTGCCGGCCACTTCGCCCGCCAGCGAGTTCAGGAGGGCGGGAATCGTCCCGTCCGCGGCGGCGAGGGACGCCGTCGGCAGGGCCAGCGGCGCCAGCGCCGCCTCGAGGTCGACGCGGCGCGCGGCCCCTTCCCCGCGCACCGTGCCCGCGACGGTCAGCGCGCTCGCCGCCGCGCTCGGCTCGTCGCGATGGCGCGCCGCCAGCGCGAAGCGAAGTCCGCGCGCCGGATCGCCGTCGGCCTCGAGGGTCGCCGACCCCCTGCCCGTCCAGCGGATCGACGGGACCAGAGCGCGCAGGAGGCGATAGTCGAGCGCGGACGCGCGGACCGAGACCCCTTCCATTCCCCCGGCGGCCAGACGGGTCCCGCGGCCGACCACGCGCGCCACCACGGCGCCCGAGCTCGCCTCCGTCAGCGTCGCGTCGCCCTCCAGCGCGAGGCGCGCCGGCGCGCCGTCGACGACCAGCGCGCCCGAGAGCTCGGTCGGCGCGGGCCAGAGCCCGGCGAGCGTCCAGGACGCGTCCGGACCCGACGCGAGCCAGCGGTCCGCCTCGGCGGCGGCCAGGCCGCGGGCGCGAATCCCAAGGTCGCGAAAGCGCACGCCGACGACGCCGAAGTCGGCGCCGCCCTCGAGCTCGACGGCGCCCGCGTCGCCCAGATCGAGCCGGACTCCCCGGAAGTCCGCGCGCGCGTCCACGCCGTCGGCGTCGCTCGCGAGCGACACCGACACGTCGCCCCGGGCCACCCCGCCCTCCAGCCGTTCGTCCAGCCAGGCGGCGTCCGCGAGCGCCAGCTCCGAGAAGGCGATCTCCAGGGCGGTCCGGACGCCGCCCGCGCCGCGCTCGACGACGACCGATCCGCTGCCCCGGGAACCCGGAAGCGCGAACCGCTCGGCCTCGAGCCGGAAGCCGTCGGCGTCGGCGCCGAGGACGCCCCGAGCGCGGCGCACGTCGACCGCCCGCGCGCCGGACGCCAGGAGGTAGGAGAGCGACGCGTCGGCGACTTCGGCGACGACGCGGCCGTCCGCGCGCACCTCGACGCGACGCAGGCGCGCGTCCACGCCCTCGACGCGACGGCGCTCGCCGGCGGCGTCCCTGAGGACCACCGCGCCGTCGTGGATCTCGGCGCCCCGAATCGCCCAGGCGGGCGCGGGCGCGGCGGCCTCCCCGGCGCGCGCGGGCGGCGACTCCGGCGGCGGCCGCTCTCCGAGCTCGGGGGCGGGCGACGCGCCGACGGCGCCGGCCGGCGCCTCGTCCCGGGCGGCGACGTCCAGAACGAGGACGGGCGAGTAGAGGCGCAGGTCGGCCAGGGAGCGCCCGCGGCCCAGCAGTTCGACCAGCGAGTAGCGCGCGCGAACGGAGTCGGCCCGCAGGAACGGGCGTCCCTGGGCGTCGTCGACGCGCACGTCCAGGAGGACGGCGCCGCCCAGGAGCCCGCCGTTTCCGACGGAGCCCACCCGCGCGCGGCCGATCGCGGGTTCCAGGCGCGCCAGCGTCCACTCGAGGGCGAGCTCGCGCCCGGTCGCCGTGCGGCTGATCGCCAGCGCGCCCGCCACGCCCAAGGCGCCCAGCGCGCTGACCGCGACCAGCGCGGCGAGGAGGAGTCTCCCCGGCCTTCGCCGCGGGGCGGCCGCCGGGCCCGCCACGGCTAGAACGCCTGCCCGATCGAGAAGTGGAGCTGGAAGCGGCGCAGCGAGAAGCCCGGGTCGTCCCCGTAGCGCACCCGCGGCCCCAAGAGGGCCAGCTCCTCCGCCACCACCCAGTCGATCCGCTCCTCGGGCCCGCCGGGCGGCGCGACGTCGATGCGCTCCGACGCGGGGTCCTCGAGCGGCCGGAACGGGCGGATCCGCGACGTCACGACCTGCAGGGGCTCCTTCTCCCGAAACGGGTACGCGACGTCCACGCGGACGGGGCCGAAGCGCGTGTTGTAGCGCAGGCCCAGGCCCGGACTCACCTCGAGGTCCGTCAAGTCGAAGCCCTCGGGCCACGCTTGGCCGACGTCGACGAACGCCGCGCCCCCGAGCGCGCCGTCGGCCATCCGGAATCGAAGCTCGGCGCTGGCCTCGAGCGTCGCCAGGCCCCCGACGGGTCGGACCCGGTAGAGGTTCGAGGCGGCGAGCGCGCCGCCGTCGCAGGAGAGATCGAACACCGACTCGGGCGTGCAGGCGGGAGCGACGCCCGGCGCGGCCCGGCGGAGCAGCTCCTCGACGGCGATCGTCAGGTTCCTAGGACCCAGCGCGCTCTCGGCGAAGCCGCGCACGCCGTTCGCGCCGCCCGCGTAGAATCGCTTCTGCGGCGGCGCGGTCAGCGAGAAGCGCCCGGCGGCGTCCGCGCGCCCAGGTCCGCGCTCGGCGATTCGGCCGCCGCGCGCGCGGAGCGCGAGGACGGCGCGATCGCCGATTCCGCGGTACAGGCTGCCGTCGACGAAGGCGCGAACGTAGCGGTAGTCCGATCCCGTGAACCGGTCGGCGAGCTCGAGGTCGGCCACCGCGCGCGCGCCGCGGGTCGGGTTGAAGAGGTCGTCGGAGGCGTCGCGGCTGAAGGACGCCGAGATCGGCGCGAGCCGGCGGGCGCCCGAGAGCGCCTCGACGTCGGCCGGCGCGCACGCCAGGAAGGCGGCGCAGAGCGTCGCTTCGGCCGCCTCGAGGCGATCGACCTCGGGGCGATACCGGACCTGGAGCAGGGACCTCGGGCCCAGCGAGCGGACGAAGCCCAGCTCGAGGCCCAGCGCGTCGCGGACGAACAGGTCCCTGCGCGACTCGCGCTCGGCGAACAGGCCCGCGTGGAGGTCGGCGCGTCGGGAAAGGAGGGTCGGCTGCGCGAAATCGACGCCGACGACCCAGTTGACGCGCCCGAAGACCCCGATCCCCGCCTGGCCGCACAGCGGCGTGCCCTCGAGCGCGCCGGCCAGCAGGTTCGAGGCGCGCGCGCGCACCTGCAGCGTGCGCCCGCCGCCCAGGAAGTTGCGGCTGAGCCAGCTCCCCTCGACGTTCAGGCAGTCGAGACTGTTGAAGCCGCCGCCCGGACGGACCCGGTGCACGTCCCCCTCGGTGATCTCGACGTCGATCGGCAGGATCGAGTCGCCCGCGACGCTCGAGTCGCGCAGGACCCGCGTCCTCGTCACGATCGCCAGCTCGTGAAGGCTGTGCTGCGCCTCGCCGATCAGGCGGTCCTCGTAGAGCTGTCCCTCCTCGAAGGGCAGCCGGCTCAGGACGACGTCGTCGTCCAGCAACTCGTTCCCGGAGACGCGAATCGGCCCGAAGCGCGTCCGCGGACCGAGGTCGACGTCGTAGCTGACGGTGGCCCAGTCGCTGCCCTCGGCCAGGAAGTAGCCGAGGAAGACCTCGGCGAAGGCGTAGCCGACGTTTCTGAGCTGGGTGGCGAGCGTGTCGGACGCCGCCTCGATCAGCAGAAAGCTCAAGGGATCGCCGACCGCGACGGGAAAGGGCCGGTCTCGCTCGAGGCCGGGCGGCAGGCCGTCGCCGACGAAGCGGACCGAAGCGACCCGATAGGGCGTGCCTTCGTCGATGCGAAAGGCGATGCGCGCGGTTCCGTCGTCGCCCTCTTCGGCGACGGCGCGGACGCGCACGCCCCGAAATCCGTGCGCCCGGTAGAGAAGCCGCAGGCGCTCCGCGTCGTCCTCGAGGACGCGCGGCCTGTACCGCACGCTGCGCCGCCCCCAGTCCAGCCCCAGCGCGCACGACGTGATCGCCAGGACCAGGGGACACCCGGACGCCTTGGCGACCACCGCTCGCGCGAGCGCGGCGTCGGAGAACGCGACGTTTCCGACGAACTCGACGGACGCGATCTCCGGTCGCTCCTCCTGGCCGCGGGCCGGCGAAGCGGCCGCCGCGACCGCGAGCGCGGCGCCGAGGAGCGCGCGCGCCGCGCCGCCGCCGCTCACGGCGGCGGTCCCGCCGCTCGCCCGGCCGTGTCGACCCGCGTCCAGTCCATCCTCGTCTCCGCCCGCTCGCCCCGCCGACGCCCCCGCCCGGGGACGGCGAGCCCCGTCCGGTCGCGCGCAAGCCCGCGCCCCCGCCCGCCCGCGAAGGCCGCCGCCGCACGGCCCGTCCGGCGCTGGACCCTCAAGCCGGAGGCGGGGTCGGCGCCTTCGGTCGCCGCGACCGGGAGGGGGCCGGATAGGCCCGTCCCCCCGCCTCGACGAAGCGGCGGGCGTCCTCGCAGTAAAGATACCTCGCGACGCGAAGACCGTTGTCCTCGAGGCGCACCAGATTGAACGCGCAGCGGCCCGCCTCCGCGCCTCGTCCCCGGCTGGACGTCGCCGTCCCGGCGATCGCCAACGGCACGGACGCCCCGGCGGCGCCCGCGGCGCTCGCCGCCCAGCCAAGCCGGGTCTCGTGCTCGTGCCCGCTCAGCACCAGATCGACGCGCCAGTCGGGGAGCTTCGCCGCGAACCGCCGCCCTCCGCGCAGCGGCGGTCGAGCGTCGGATCCGGCGAGCGCCGACGGGGGATGGTGGACGACGAGCACGCGCTTCGCGTCCGGGCGGGCCGTGCGGCAGGCCTGGCCGGCGAACGCCGTCTGGCGCCTCGAGAGGCGCCCGGCGACGACGGCCCCTCGGGGCGCGGCGGAGTTGAGCCACACGAACCGCGCCGGCGGTCCGCCCGCCGCGCCGGCGACGTCCAGCGCGCCGTCCAGCTCGGAGCGGACGCTGGCGCGGTAGTTGCGATACGGGCCGAGAAGCCGCTCCCAGACGCGATACAGGGGCACGTCGTGGTTTCCGGGCGCGACGACGCAGGGGACCGGCGCCAGGCGCGCGAGGAAGCTGCGCGCGGCGCGCATCTCGCGCGCCTTGGCCCGCTGGGTCAGGTCGCCGGACACGACGGCGACGTCGGGGCCGAGGCGGCGCGCGCACCGGATCAGGGCGTCGGCGACGGCGTGGCGGTGCGGCCGGCCGAAGTGCAGGTCCGACGCGTGCAGGACGGTCACGCGCGGGCGCCCTCGGCGCGCGGCGCGCGCAACTTCCACGCCCAGGCGACGCCCACCGCGACCAGGCCGAGCGAGAGGATCTGAGCGAGGGTGAGGACGCCGAAGAAGCGGTCGTCCTTGGCGCGGAAGATCTCGACGAAGAACCGCTCGGCGCCCGCGAGCGCCAGCCACGCCATGAACAGCCGCCCGGCGCGGCCGGGGCGCCGCCGGATCGACCAGAGCAACGCGAAGATCGCCGTCGAGATCCCCGTCTCGTACAGCTGCGTGGGGTGCACCGGCAGCACGTCGCCGAACTTCTCGACGAGCGCGGGATCCACGACGACGCCGAAGTGCTCGGCCAGCGCGTCGGCCCGGGTGGGCGGCGTCCCGTTGGGAAACGCGATGCCGACCCACGAGTCGGTCGGGCGACCGTAGTCGTCGCCGACGAGGAAGCAGCCCACGCGCCCCACTCCGTAGGAGAGCGCGAGCGCCGGCGCCGTCGCGTCCGCCGTCTTGCCCAGCGGCAGGCCGAGCTTGCGCGCGCGCAGGGCGACCAGAACGGTCGCGAGCAGGAAGCCGCCGTACCACACCATGCCGCCCCGCGCGAGCAGCATCCCCAGCGGATCCTCGAGCAGGCGCGGGAAGTTGAGCAGGACGTAGTAGAGCCGGGCGCCGACGACGCCGCCGACGACGGCCTGGAAGAGGAGGTCCCAGGCCCGGTCGGGCTCCTCGCCCAGGCGCTCCAGCTCGGAGCGCAGCAGATAGCCGGCCGTCAGGAACGCCGCCAGCATCATCGCGCCGAAGGACGTGACGGGCGCGCCGCCCACGAGGGGAAGCCATTCGGGGAATCGAAAGAGGATCGGGTACACGGTCGGGGGCGCGCTCGCTGGTCGGAAGACGGGAAGACGGTTCGAGAGGCCTCCGCCGGGCCCCCCGAGGGAACAAAGCTACCGCAGGGGTCGTCGCGCGGCGCCGCTCCGACCGCGCGCCAGGCCGGGGAGCGGCGCGCGGGCGGACGCCTCCGGCGCCAGGCCGCCCGAGTCCCCGGCGGCCAGACGGTACTGGCCCGCCCGAGCGATCATCGCGCCGTTGTCCGTCGAGAGGCGGGGCGACGCGACGAACAGACGCCCGCGTCGTCCCAGCCCGCGCCGCAACCGGCGCCTCAGGGCGCGGTTGGCGGCCACGCCGCCGCCCAGCAGGACGCGGTCGCAGCCCATGGCGCGGGCCGCGGCCAGCGTCTTTCGCGCGAGCGTGTCCACGACGGCCTCCTGGAACGACGCCGCCAGGTGCGGGCGCTCGGCCGCGACGGCGCGCTCGTCGCCCAGCGCCGCGACCACGCGACCCACGGCGGCCTTGAGGCCCGAGAAGGAGAAGTCGAAGGACGAAGCGTCCCGCGGGCGCGTCATCGGCCGGGGGAAGCGATAGCGGTCGGCGTCCCCCGTCGCCGCCGCCTGGACGGCGGGCCCGCCCGGGTAGGACAGCCCGAGCAGGAGCGCGACCTTGTCGAACGCCTCGCCCGCCGCGTCGTCCCTGGTCTCGCCCAGCAGCCGGTAGCGGCCCCACCGGGGCGCCCAGAGCAGCATGGTGTGGCCGCCCGAGACCAGCAGCGCGACGAACGGCGGGCGGGCTCGGGGGTCCTCGAGGATCGGCGCGAACAGGTGGCCCTCCATGTGGTGCACGGGGACCCAGGGCACGTCCAGCGCCAGGGCGGCGGCGCGCGACCACGTCGCGCCCACCAGCAGCGCGCCGATCAGACCGGGAGCGACGGCCGTCGCGATGGCGGCCAGGTCCCGGCGCCGGACGCCGGCCCGGTCCAGCGCGGCGCGGACGACGGGCTCGATGCGCCGCGCGTGGTCGCGGGCGGCCAGCTCGGGCACGACGCCGCCGTGGACGCGGTGCACGTCCTGCGAGTGGACGACGAGACCGAGGATCGCGCCGGCGTCGTCCAGGACGCCGACCGACGTTTCGTCGCAGGTCGTCTCGACGCCCAGGATCGGACCCGGGAGGGGCGCCGACGACGGGCCGGAGCGCGGAGGGTCCGCCGGCGCGGGGGGGCGCTCGGCGCGGGACTCCGCGACGTTCACGGACCGGCGCGGCGCGCCGTCGCCGAGTCCGGGACCGGCGCGCCCTCGACCCACCGCGGCAGGCCGACGACGGCGAGTCCCACTCGGACTTCGGCCGAGTCCGCGAGCGCCTCGAGCACCCGGCTCGCGTCGAGGGCGATCCCGACGCGGACGGCGGCGCTCGCCGCGGCGACGTCCAGCAACGCGTCCGCGCCCGACAGGACGAGATCGACGGCCATCGGCTCGAGGACGACGGCGTCGCCCAGCTCCGGCGCCGCGACGGGGCGACCGGACAGCGTTCGGCTCCGCCGCGGCGCCGCTGCGACGACGACGCGCGCCTCCGTCGGACGGACGCTCAGCCCCAGCCCGACGGTGTCCATCCGCACCGAGTACGACCCGGAGCCCGAGACCCGGCCGAGGTCGAAGGGCTCGACGAACACGGTCTCCATGGCGGCGAGGCGGTCGACCGGCCCGCGCGCGCGCACGAACAGGACGTCGACCCGGGGCTCGGCGAGCAGGGCGAGCGAGTCGGGCAGCGTCCCCGTCGACCGCATGGACACGGGGATCTCCTCCTCGCCGACGCGGCCGAAGCGAAGGCGCACCGTGCTGGGCGTGAAGTCCTCGACGGTCACGCTGGACCGGTCGACGCCGGTCACCCAGTCCGGACTCAGCGCGAGCACGGTGTCCTCGCTCGCCACCGAGTCGAGACGGATCACGACGGCGGGGTTCGCGAGCCCGGCGCGCAAGAGCTCGCCCATGGGCCCGCTCAGGCTCATCTCGACGGCGGGCGGAGACGGCGCCTGGCGGAGACGCCAGTCGCCGTCCACGCTTTCGACCCGCACTTCGACCCGGTCGAGGTCCAGACGGTCGATGCGGTTGTCGCTCAGGCGCATCGTCACCCAGAGGAGCGCGGCGATCGCGAGCGCCAGCGACTTGAGGCGCCAGTTCCTGAGCGCTCTGCGGGCGACGCTCACGGGCGCGCGCGCGTCCCTGCGCCGGGCGCGCCCGAGGCTTCGACGCCCGCCAGCCGCTCGATCAGGCGCACGTTGCCGGGGGAGTCCCACGTCGTCGCCCCGGCCACCTTCTTGTAGATCGTCCCGTCGGCCCCGATGACGAACGACTCGGGCACGCCGGAGGTCCGATAGGTCCGCTGGATCCGACCCGCGGGGTCGAGCAGGACGGGGAAGGTCAGATCGAGGTCGCGGGCGAAGGCCACTGGATCGCCGCCGGCGTTCCCGGCGCCGTCGGCGCGCCCGACGGGCGCGTCGACGCTGACGGCGGCGATCTCGAAGTCGTCGCGCGAGAAGCGGTCGTACAGCCGCTGCATGGACGGCATCTCCTCGACGCACGGTCCGCACCACGTGGCCCAGACGTTGAGGAGCACGACCTTGCCCTGGAAGTCGGCCAGCACGACCGTGTCGCCGCTGGCGTCCAAGGCCTCGAATTCGGGCGCCGGAAAGCCGGCCGCGACCGGTCGGAAGCGGTCCCGCGCGACCCAGGCGACGACGACGAGCGCGAGGGCCGCCAAGCCGGAGGCGAGGTACGGGAGCGGGATCGAAGCGCGCGCCGGGCGCCCGGCCGTCACGGTCCGGGACCCGTGGGCGCGGCGGGCGCGGCCGAGCGCGCCGCCGGATCCGAAGCGGAGTCGCTCGCCGCCTCGAGCGCGCGGCGCGTCAGTCGCCGGCCCACGACGACGCGCACCTCGGCGCCCCGCTGCACGGCCTCTCCGGGCGCGGGGTCCTGGCCGAAGACGCGGCCCACGTGCAGCAGACTGTAGCGGACGTCGGTCGCCGCGAGGTCGAGGCCGAGGGCGGCGACGGCGGCGCGGACCTCGAGCGCCGACGTGCCCAGCAGGTCCGGCATCGGAAAGGTGGGCGGGCCCCGACTGAGCCTCAGGCGCGCGACCGCGGGCAGCGCGACGGCGGCGCCCGGCGGCGGCTCGAGCCCCAGCACTTCGCCCGCGGGCCGGTCGGACTCGAGCGTGTCGACCGCGACCCGGAATCCGCCCGCCTCGAGGACTCGGACGGCCCGCTCGCCCGCGAGCCGCGTCACGTTGGGCACGACGCCGGTGTCCGGTCCGACCGAGACGGTGACCCGGACGCCGGAGCCGGGCAGAGCGGATCGGCCCGGCAAGGGGCGCTGTCCGAGGACGGAGCCCGCCGGCGCGACCGGGTGGCGCACCGAGTCGACCCGCTCGACGGCGAGGCCCGAATCGGCGAGCGCCGCGATCGCCTCGGCCAGCGAGACGCCCGCGAGACTCGGCACGCCCTGGAGCGCCGCCGGCGACTCGCCCGGCGGGAAGAGCCGGGTCGTCGCGAAGCGGTGTCCCAGCGCTCCGCCGCCGAGGGCCGCCAGGACGACGGCGAGAGCGAGGCGGCCGGGACGGCCCTCGAGGCCGCGGGGGAAGCGCCGGCTCGAGCGCCGCGCCGCGCCGGGCGGTCCCTTCCCCCGGCCGCCGACGGCGGTCCGCGCGCGCGCGCGGCGGCGGCCGCGGCGCCGACGGATCGAGGTCCCCAGCTCGGTCAAGGGTCCCGACCCTCGGGCGCGCGGGCGCGCGTCCGCCTGAGTCGGGCGGCGAAGGCGCCGTCGCAGCCCGTCGAGTGCGGCGCCGCGTCGAGACAGCCCCGATCGTCCAGGAACTCCGCCGGAGCCGGGCCCGCCTCGACTCGGAAGTCCGGCCGCCGCGCCATGAAGCTCTCCACCTGACTCCGGTTCTCCTCGGGTTCGAGACTGCATGTAGCGTACACCAGAGCGCCGCCCCGGGGAACCAGCGACGCGGCGGCGTCCAGCAGCGCTCGCTGCGTTCGGACCAGGGCGGCGAGGGTGCGGGGCCGGATCCGCCAGCGCCCGTCCGGGTGGCGGCGAAGCGTGGCCGTGCCCGTGCACGGCACGTCCAGCAGGACCGTCGCCGCGCGCCGAAGCGGCGGGCGCCGGGCGTCGGCGACCACGGGCCAGACCTCGGCGTCCAGACGGCGTACGCCCGCGACGAGCCGAGCGAGGCGCGTCTCGCTCGCGTCGGCGGCGAGCACCGGCGCGCCGGCCGCGCTCAGGACGAGCGCCTTGCCTCCGGGCGCCGCGCACAGGTCGGCGACCAGGCGCCCGGGCTCGGCGTCGACGTAGTCGGCGACCATCGAAGCGGCCGGATCCTGGACGACGCCCCGCGCGAGCGCGAGCGCGCGGGCGGGATCGACGCCGCGGTTCAGGCGCACGCCGCCCCGGGCCTCGCCGGCGCGTCGACCCAGGCCGGCGCGCTCGAGCGCTCGCGCGCCGTCGGCGTCGAAGGTCCGCACGTACGTCTCGGGCGCGCGGTTGTTGGCCTCGACCAGGCGCCGAGCGCCGTCGGGCCCGAAGCGGTCGATCCACCGGCGCGCGAGCCAGCGGGGGTGCGAGCCCCAGGTGCAAAGATGGCCCTCGAGGTCGACCGCCGGACGGGGAAAGATCTCCTCGCCCGGTCGCGCGCGGGCCAGCCTTCGGAGCACGGCGTTGACCAGGCCCGCCGCGCGCCGACGGCGACGCTTGACCGCCTGGACCGTCTCCGACACGGCCGCGTGGTCCGGCACGCCGCTCATCTCGAGGATCTGGTGCGCGCCCATGCGCAGCGCGGCGCGGGCGACGGCGTCGAGGTCGCGGGGCGACCGGCCCGAGACGCGCTCGAGCGCGTGGTCGTGTCGGCCCTGCAGGCGCACCGCGCCGTAGACGAGCGTCCTCAGCCATGCCCGCTCGGGCGACTCGGGCGCGCCCGAGCGCGCCCAGGCGACGTCCAGGCGCCGACCGGCGGCCACGTCGAGGAGCACGGAAAGGGCGACGTCCCTGCTCGTCGGCGCGCGCGCGGACGCGACCGCTCCCCGGCGGCGGCCGCGCGCCCGGCTCAAGACGCGTCCAGCATCCCCGCCGCGGGCGAAGACGGGACCGCCACGGGGCGGGGCTCCATGCGTCCGGCCAGAAAGGCGTCGCGCCCCGCCTGGGTGGCCCGGCGCATGGCCCGGGCCATCGCGACGGGGTCGCGGGCGGCCGCGATCGCCGTGTTCATGAGCACGCCGTCGACGCCCTGCTCCATCGCGACGCACGCGTCCGAAGCGGTGCCCACGCCGGCGTCCACGACGACGGGGACCGTCAGGCGACTCTTGATCTCGCGGACGTAGTGCGGGTTGACGAGTCCGAGCCCGCTCCCGATCGGGCTGGCCAGCGGCATGACGGCGGCGCAGCCCGCGTCCTCGAGCCGGAGCGCGGAGACGACGTCGTCGTTGGTGTAGGCCAGGACGACGAAGCCCTCGGCGACCAGCGCTCGGGCGGCCTCGATCGTCGCGCCGACGTCGGGCAGCAGCGTGCGCTCGTCCCCGATGACCTCGAGCTTCACCCAGTCGCTCAGGCCGGAGGCCCGCCCCAGGCGCGCGTAGCGGATCGCGTCGGCGACGGTGTAGCAGCCGGCCGTGTTCGGCAACAGAAAGCGCTTCTTCGCGTCCAGCAGGCGGAGGACGCCGTCGTCGCGGCTCCCGTCCAGGTCGACGCGTCTCACGGCGACGGTCACGATCTCGGCGCCGCTGGCGTCGACGGCGGCGACCATCTCCTCGGGGCTCCGGTACTTGCCGGTGCCCACGATGAGCCGGGACTTCCACGCGCGTCCCGCGATCTCGAGCGGCGGGTCCGCCGCCGGGCGCGCGCGCGCGCCGGCGCCCGTCACCCTCCCCCCACGAACTGGACGACCTCGATGCGGTCCCCGCCCTCGACGCGGGTGCGGGCGAGGTCGGCGCGTTCGACGATCTCGCGGTTCCGCTCGACCATGACGGCCTGCGGGTCGAGGCCGAGGGAGCGGACCAGGGCGTCCAGGGCGAGGCCGGCGGCGACGCGGCGCTCCTCGCCGTTGAGCGCGATCGGCACCCGAGCGCGTCCGCCCGTCGGCGCTCCGGCGCCCGCTTCGCCCCCCTCGAACGTCATTCGGCGTCTCCTCTCGTTCCGATCCCTCTCGGGTCCGGGGCGCGCGCGCGGCGGCGGCCCCGCTCGATCGCGTCCAGATAGCGCTGCGCGGCTTCGGACGGAGGACGGCCCCCGCCCCACACGCCGCCGTTCGCCACGACGCCGTAGGCGCCCCGAGCCATCAGCTCGGACACGGACTCCGGCGTCACGCCGCCGATCGCCAGCACGGGCGCCTTGGCCCGCGCCGTCGCTTCGCCGAGCGCTCCCGGCGGCAGGGGCCGGCGGCCGGGATGCGTCCCGGTTCGGCGCACGGCGCCCAACACAAGGTAATCGACGCTCGCGAGGCCCGGGTCGTCGACCTGCGCCGGATCGTGAATCGAGCGGCCCAGCAACGCGCGCCCGGACGACCTGTGCGCACAGCGGCGCAGCAGTCGGCGGGCCGCGTCCGGGGGCAGCGAGTCCTCGCGCAGGTGCACGCCGTCGGCGCCGACGCCCAAGGCGACGTCCAGGCGGTCGTTGACGAACAGCTGCGCGCCGCGTTCGCGAGCCAGGGACGCGAGCGCGGCGGCGACGGTCCAGAGGCGCGCGGCCGGCGCCCGGCGCACCCGCAGCTGCAGGGCGATCCCGCGCCCCCCGGCGCTGCAGAGCGCGGCGGCGCTTCCGAGGAAATCCCCGCGCTCGAGCGTCTCGTCGCCGACCAGCGCGTGGAGTCGGGCCAGAGCGAACGCCGGCCCGGACGCGCTCTCCGGGCGCGCGCCAGGCGGCGGCGCCGTCACCGAAAGCGGGCGCCCGGCGCCGGGCCGGCGCCCCGCGCCCACGCGGCCGCCGCCATGCGGCGCCCGCCCGGCAGCTGCACCTCGCCGACGCGCACGACGCCCGCGCCCGCGGCCACGGCGAGGCCCCGCCTGGGGTCGGCGAGGAGGATTTCGCCGGGCGTCGGCGCGGCGGGCGCGCCGTCTCCGTCCGGTCGCTCCTCGACCGTCGGGCGAAACACCTTGACGGGCGCGTCGCCGAGCAGCGTCCACGCGCCCGGCGTCCGGTCCATCGCCCGCATGCGCGCCGCGACCTCGCGGGCGCTGCGCGTCCAGTCGACGCGGGCGGCGGCGCGGTCCACCTTCGGCGCCCAGGTCGCGAGCGCGTCGTCCTGCGGCGTCTCGACGACGGGCGCTCCGCTCTCGAGGCGCTCGAGCGTCCGAGCCGCCGCGCGCGCGGCCAGCCGCGAGAGGCGGCCGGCGAGCTCCGTCGCCGTCTCGTCCGCGCCGACGCGCAACCGCTCCTGGGCCAGGATCGGTCCGGCGTCCATCTCCGCGACCATGCGCATCACCGTCACGCCGGTCACGGCGTGGCCGCGCGCGATCGCCCAGGCGACGGGCGCGGCGCCGCGCAGCTTCGGCAACAGCGACGCGTGCGCGTTGAGGGAGCCCAGGCGAGGCGCCTCGAGCGCGTCCGTCGGCAGGAGGCGGCCGTAGGCGACGACGAGGCCGACGTCGGCCTCGAGCCGACGCAGGGCGGCGACGAACTCCAGGCCCCGAGGACGCTCGGGCCGGAGCACGCGCCAGCCCCGCCGCTCGGCCAGGATGGCGACGGGGGAAGCGGACGACCGGCGCCCGCGTCCCCGGGGACGATCCGGCCTCGTCACCACGCCGACGATCTCGTGCCCGGCGGCGGCCGCGGCCTCGAGGGCGGGGAGCGCGAACTCGGGCGTGCCCCAGAACAGGACCCGCACGGTCAGGAGGCTCGGCGCTTGCGCCACTTCCTGAGCAGGATGCTCCGCTTGAGCGGCGACAATCGGTCGACGAACAACACGCCGTCCAGGTGATCGACCTCGTGCTGCAGCACCCGGGCCAGCATGCCGTCGGCCTCGATCCGCCGGGGCTCGCCCTCGACGGACAGCGCCTCGACGGTCACGGCGCGCGCGCGCGCGACCGTCTCCTCGAGGCCCGGGACGCTCAGGCACCCCTCGACCTCGCGGACGGTCTCCTCGCTGGCCGCGACGATCGCCGGGTTCACGAGCGCGAACCGGTGCGCCTCTCCGTCCTCGAGCTCGAAGTCGACGACCAGGATCCGCTTCGACGCGCCGACCTGCGGCGCGGCCAGGCCGACGCCGCCGGCGGCGCGCACCGTCTCGAACATGTCGGCGACGAGCTCGCGCTCCTCGGCGGTCACGGCGGCGACGGGCGCCGCCCGCTCGCGCAGGACGGGAGCGCCCAGCGACTCGATCTCGAGCACCGCCATCAGAGCGCCCGGCCGCGGTCGCGGGAAGGCACGAGCCGTCCTACCCGTCCTCGATCTTGCGGGAGATGTGGCCCCGGTCCACGACCAGGCGGGTGCTCTCTCCCGTGCGCACGGTGAGCTCCCGCTCCTCGGCGTGGACGACCACTCCGACGATTCCGCCGTTGGTCATGACGCGGTCGCCCTTCGAGAGCGTCTTGAGCATCGCCTGGTGGCGCTTTCGCTCCTTGCTCTGCGGGCGGATGAGGATGAAGTAGAAGATGGCGAGCATCAGGACGATCTGGAGGACGAACACCATCCCCCCGCCTCCGCCCTCGCGGGGCGCGAGCGGGGGCGACGCGGCCGAAGCCGCGGTCGCGAGGTCGAGCGTCGTGGGCGCGTGGATCAAGGGTCTTCTCCGGGCTCGCCGTTCGGGGGACGCGTCGCGGTCGGAGCGGACGCCCCGCGAGCCCGCCGGTACCGCTCGAGCCAGGACGCCGCCCACGCCTGAAAGGTACCGTCGAGGACGCGCGCGCGGGAAGCGCGCGCCAGCCCGGTCAGGAAGGCGAGGTTGTGGATCGACACCAGGCGGGGGCCCAGCGCCTCCTTCGCGACCAGGAGGTGGCGAACGTAGGCGCGGTCGTAGGCGCGGCACGTCGGACAGTCGCACGCCTCGTCGATCGGGCGCCGGTCCAGACGGAAGCGGGCGCCCTTCAGGTTGATCTGGCCTTCGTCGCGGGTCCACGCCGTGCCGTGGCGCGCGTTGCGGGTCGGCGCCACGCAGTCGAAGAGGTCGCAGCCTCGCGACACGGCCTCGAGCAGGTCGTCCGGGTACCCCACGCCCATGAGATAGCGCGGACGGTCGGCGGGCAGCATCGGATCCAGCGCCTCGAGCGTTCGCCGCGTGTCCGCCTTGGCCTCGCCCACCGACAGGCCGCCGATCGCGTATCCCGGCCAGTCGCCGAGCGCCGCCGCGCCCTCGACCTGGCGCGCGCGCAGGTCGGCGAAGACGTTGCCCTGCAGGACGGGGAAGAGGGCCTGCGGCGAGGCGGCGCGGTCGCGCGTGGACAGGAACCGGGCCCGGCAACGGGCGAGCCAGGCGAGCGTGCGGCGGCCCGAGCGCTCGGCCGCTTCGCGCGACACGCCGGCGGGCGGGCACTCGTCGAACGCCATGACCACGTCGGCGGCGAGGAGGCGCTGCACGTCCATCGCGCGCTCGGGCGTGAAGCGGTGGAGCGAGCCGTCGAGATGGCTCCGAAAGGTCGCGCCGTCGTCGTCGACCGTCCGCGCGACGGCCAGCGAGAAGACCTGGTAGCCGCCCGAGTCGGTGAGGATCGGGCCGGGCCAGCGCATGAAGGCGTGCAGACCGCCCAGCGCCGCCACGACCCGGGCGCCGGGCCGGAGGTGGAGGTGATAGGCGTTGGCCAGGACCATCGACGCGCCGACGCCGGCCACCTCGGCCGGCGACAGGCCCTTGACCGCGCCGGCCGTGCCGACGGGCATGAAGGCCGGGGTCTCGACGACGCCGCGCCGCAGGCTGAGGCGGCCGGCGCGGGCCCGTCCCGCGACGGCGTCGAGCGAGAAGCTCGACCCGCCGCCGACCTCGCTCACGGGACGACGGCCATGGCGTCCCCGTAGGAGTAGAACCGGTAGCCTCGCTCGACGGCCGACCGGTAGGCTTCCCGCACGGCCTCGAGCCCCGCGAACGCCGCGACCAGCATGATCGGCGTCGAGCGCGGGAGGTGGAAGTTCGTGATCAGCGCGTCGACGGCCAGGAACTCGTGGGGCGGACAGACGAAGAGGCGGGTCGTGCCCGAGCCCGCCTCGATGCGTCCGCGCGCCGACGCGGCGCTCTCGAGGGTGCGCGCGACGGTGGTCCCCACCGCCCACACGCGCCCGCCGCGCCTGCGCGCGGCCGCGTACGCGCGCGCCGCCTCCTCCGGGACGCGGTAGTCCTCGGCGTGCATGCGGTGCTCGCTCGGGTCCTCCGCCTCGACGGGGCGAAAGGTCCCGGGCCCGACGTGCAGCGTCACGGCCGTCCGGCGCACGCCGCCCCGCTCGAGGCGGGCGAGCAGTTCGGGCGTGAAGTGCAGTCCGGCGGTCGGCGCCGCCGCGGACCCGTCGCGCCGCGCGTAGACCGTCTGGTAGCGGTCCCGGTCCAGCGGCTCCGCCGGGCGTTCCAGGTAGGGGGGCAACGGGACGGCGCCGAACCGCCGGATCGCCTGCTCGGGCGGCATGGGCGACTCGAGGCGGACGATCCTGCGCCCTCCCGGCGCAACGTCCAGGATGCGCACAACGAGATCGTCGGCGACGCGGATCGAGCGGCCGGGCTTGAGCTTCGCGCCCGGGCGAACGAGCGCTTCCCACACGCGCTCGCCGCCGCGCGGGCCGCCGCGGGCGTCCCGGCGCGCGGGCTTGAGCAGCAACGCTTCGGCGCGAGCGCCGGTGGGCTTGCGGCCCACGAGGCGGGCCGCGACCACCCGCGTGTCGTTGACGACGAGCAGGTCGCCGGGGTCGAGCAGGCGGTCGAGGTCGTCGAAGCGGCGGTGCGCGAGCGCGCCCGTCGAGCGCGAGAGCGTCAGCAGGCGCGAGCGCGAGCGCTCGGGCGCGGGGTAGCGCGCGATTCGGTCCGGCGGCAGCGCGTAGTCGAAGTCCCGGGTGAGCGGAGGGGAGGGGACCGCCGACGCCTCGCCGTCAGCCGCCATCGAACAGATCCGGCTGGTCGTCCGCCGCGGGCGGCGGCGGGCGGCCCAGCAGGTCGTACGCGCCGCGGGTCGCGACCCGGCCCCTGGGGCGGCGCATCAGATAGCCCCTCTGGATGAGGAAGGGCTCGTGGACCTCCTCGAGCGTGCCGCCGTCCTCGCCCAGGGCGACGGCCAGCGAAGCCAGTCCGACGGGGCCGCCGTCGAACTTGTCGACGATGGTCTCGAGGACGCGCTTGTCCATCGCGTCCAGTCCGCGCTCGTCGACGCCGAGCAGTTCGAGCGCGTCCCGCGCGACGCCCTCGTCGAGGACGCCGTCGGCGCGCACTTCGGCGAAGTCGCGGACCCGGCGCAGGAGCCGGTTGGCCACGCGCGGCGTGCCCCGGGCGCGGCGGGCCAGCTCGCCCAGGCCGGCGTCGGTCGCTTCGACGCCCAGCACGCGGGCGCTGCGCCGCAGAATCGCGCTCAGCTCGGCGGGCGGATAGAAGTCGAGGCGCTCGGCGATGCCGAAGCGAGCGCGCATCGGGGCGGTGAGCATTCCGAACCGGGTGGTCGCGCCGACCAGCGTGAACGGCTCGACGGCCATCGTGATCGTCTGGGCCTTGGGGCCGTCGGACAGGCGAATCTCGACGCGATAGTCCTCCATCGCCGGGTAGAGGAACTCCTCGATGACGGGACGCGTGCGGTGGATCTCGTCGATGAAGAGGACGTCGCCGGCCTTCAGGTTCGTGAGCGCGCCGACCAGGTCGGCGGGCTTCTCGAGGACGGGGCCCGAAGTGGTCGCGACAGCGACGCCCATCTCGCGCGCGAGGAGCATGGCCAGGGTGGTCTTGCCCAGCCCCGGCGGTCCGTGGAACAGGACGTGGTCCAGGGGCTCTCCCCGCGCGAGCGCCGCCTCGATCGCGATGCGCAGGCCTTCCTTCACGCTCTCCTGGCCCACGAACTCCTCGAGGCTGCGCGGACGAAGCGACGTCTCGGCGCCCGCTTCGTCGGGAAGAGCCTCCGGCGTCGTCGTCTCGGTGAGCTCGGCGCGCTCGTCCATCAGGCGTCCTCGGGCCGTCTCAAGGCGATCTCGGCGCGAGCGCACGGCGCACGAGGTCCTCGGCGTCCGCTTCGCCGTCCGCCGCGACGGCGGCCGCGACGGCGCGGTCGGCGTCCGGAGCCGAGTATCCAAGCCGGATCAGCGCTGCGACCGCTTCGCGCGCGCGCGCCGAAGACCCGCCGCCGGCGCCGGCGCCCGCGACCAGGTCGTCGAGCTTGCCCGCCAACTCGAGCACGACGCGCTCGGCCGTCTTCCTGCCCATGCCGCGCGCGCTGGCGAGAAAGCGGACGTCGCCTTGGGAGACGGCCCGGGCGAGACGCCCGACCTCGTGGGCGCCCATGAGGCTCTTCGCGAGCGCCGGACCCACGCGGGGGACCGAGATCAGACGCTGGAACAGGGCGCGCTCGGGCACCTCGAGGAAGCCGTACAGCCACGGCGCGTCGTCGCGCACGACGTACAGGGTCAGGAGCTCGACGGCCGCGCCCGCTCGGGGCAGTCGTCGGGCGACGCTCTCCGGCACGTGCAGCAGGTAGACGAGTCCGTCCCGGGCGCGAACCTCGACCTCGTCGCCCCGAACGGAGACCAGCTCGCCGGCGACTCGGCTGATCACGGCCCGGCCGCCGCGCGGGCCGCGACGGGACCGAGACCGATCAAGGCGTGGCAGAGCGCGCAGGCGACGCCGTCGGACGCGTCCGCCGGGGCGGGCGCCGTCCTCAGCCGGAGGTGCTGGCGCACCATGAACGCCACCTGGTCCTTCGTGGCCGCTCCCGTCCCGACCACGGCCTTCTTGATCGCCCGGGCCGAGTACTCGACGACGTCGACGCCGCAGCGGCCGGCCGCCACGATGATCGCGCCGCGGGCGTGTCCGAGGGTCAGCGCGCTGCGGGCGTTCCTGGCGTGAAAGACGTCCTCGATCGACACGACGTCGGGCGCGGCGCGCCGGACGAGCTTCACCGTCTCCAGGTGGATCTCGAGCAGGCGGCGCGCCCGCGACGCCCTGGGCGACGTGCGAATCACGCCGCACTCGACCAGCGCGGACTTGCCGCGATCGGCGACGTCGATCACCCCGAAGCCGGTGACGGCCGTGCCGGGGTCGATGCCCAGAACCCGCGCGCGCTCGTCGCAGGAGCGGGCGGCGTCGCTCACGACGCGCCCGCCGGAACCGACTCGTCGACGTCGGCGTTCGAGTGGACTCGCTGCACGTCGTCGTGGTCGTCCAGCGCGTCGAGCAGGCGGAGCAGACGGCTCGCGGCGCCGCCCGCGACGCGGACCTCGTTCCTCGCGACCATCGAGAGCTCGCACGAGACGACGCCCAAGCCGGCTCGCTCGAGCCCGGCGCGCACGTCGTGCATGGCGGACGCGCTCGAGACGACGGCGAACTCGCCCTCGACGCGAAGCGCGTCCTCGGCGCCCGCGTCGAGGGCGGCCTCGAACACGGCGTCCTCGTCGGCGTCGCCGGCGACGCGAACCGTTCCCTTGCGGTCGAACTGCCAGGCGACCGATCCCACGGCGCCCAGGTTGCCGCCGTTCTTGTCCAGGATATGGCGCAACTCGGCGACGGTGCGCTTCTGGTTGTCGGTCACGGCCTCGATGTACAGCGCGGCGCCGCCCGGACCGTAGCCCTCGTAGACGATCTCCTCGTAGGCCACGCCCTCGAGCTCGCCCGTGCCCCGCTTGACGGCGCGGTCGATGTTCTCCTGCGGCATGTTGGCGGCCTTCGCCGCCTCGACGCCCAGGCGCAGCCGAGGGTTGAAATCGGGATCGCCGCCGCCCTCGCGGGCGGCCACGGTGAGCTCGCGGATGAGCTTGGTGAAGGCCTGGCCGCGCTTGCGGTCGTTGACCGCCTTCTTGCGCTTGATCTGCGACCACTTGCTGTGTCCCGCCACGGATCGCCTCCCCCGGACCCGAACCTCGAGGAGCGCGCACCGGCCCCCGAGAGCGCCCCGGCGCCGACCCCGGGGACAACCCCTGTCTCCGTAAATGTAATCGGACGGAGCGCCCCGGCGCGGGCGCCGGGCGCCGAGGGCGGTACATTGGATGCGGTCTGTGGACACGAACGCGTCCGCCCCCCGAGTCGGCGGCCGGACGGTCTCGAGACGGGACTTCCCTTCCATGAACGCGATCCGAACGCGAAGGGCCGCGAGCCGAGCCTCCGGGACGCGGGCGCGCGCCGTCGCGGTCGCGGTCGCCACGTGGTTCGCCGTCGCCGCCGGAGCCTCTTCCGCGCGGGCGCAGGACGCCGACGCCGCGGCCAGCCCTCGCGAGACGGGCACGATCGTCGGCCTGGTCTACGACAGCACGGAGAGCGTCCCCCTGGCCGGCGCCCGGGTGGCGGCGGTGGGGACGTCGGCGGTCGCGCGCACGGACGACGACGGGCGATTTCGGATGGACGACGTGCCCGTCGGGACCCGCGCGGTCGTGTTCTTCCACGCCCGGCTGGGGACGCTGGGCGTGGCCGGCTCGACGCCAAGCGTCGAGGTGACGCCCGAATCGGTCGTCGAGGCCTACCTGACGGTCCCGTCGCGCGAGACGATCCTGTCGGCCTGGTGCGCGGCCGAAGGCGGCGCGAGCGGGATCTCGGTCGGCGGCGTCGTGACCGACGCGCTGACGGGCGTGCCGCTGCCGGGCGCGAGGGTCACGGCGCTGGGGGACCGCTCCGGCGTCCTGGGCAGGCGCGCGGTCCTCAAGGAGGTCGTGAGCGAGGCGGCCGGCGAGTACCGGCTGTGCGGCCTCGCGGGCGAGGGCGCGATTTCCGTCGCGGCGCGATTCGGGTCCGGCGCGGCTCCGCCCCTCGAGCTGCCCGCGAGCGGCCCGGTTCTGCTGGACATCGCGATCCGCATCTCGGATCCGGTCACCATCACCGGGACGGTCCTGGACTACGCGACCCGGGCTCCTCTGCAGAGCGCGCGCGTCCGGATCCTGGGGACCGAGCGCGACGCGCTGACGGACTCGGCGGGCCGGTTCGGCTTCGCGGGCGTGCCCCCGGGCAGGCACATCGTCCGGACCGATCGACTGGGCTACGCGACCCGGGTCGACTCGCTGACGGCTTTCAGCCAGGAGGCGCTGGGACTGGAGATCGTCCTGTCCACCGAAGCCATCGTGCTCGACCCCCTCGTCGTCGTCGGGCGTCGCGCCGGCGACAGGATTCTGACGACGCCCGGCACCCGCTTCTCCGGCCTCACCGAGGCGCAGGTGGACTCGATCGCGCCTCGGGTCTTCGACTTCGCGAACCTCGCCCGCGCGGCGCGCATGCCCGGTCTCCACGTCTACGAAACCTACGTCGCCAACGCGTTCGGCGATCCGCAGGCGGGCGTGTGCATCGAGATGACGCGCAGCCGGGGAAGTCGCAACCCCAACGCCTGCAACATGGTAGAAGTGCGAATCAACGACGCGCCCGTGCCCGAGGCGGCGTTCTTTCTGCTCGAGATGAACCCCATGGACGTGCGCCGCATCCAGTTCGTCACCCCCTTGGAGGCCGGCCAGCTGTACGGCAGCCGGGGCGCCAACGGCGTGCTGCTGATCTACACGAAGTAGCGAAGGACGACGCGTGCGACCCTAAAACGCCGTATCGAGAAGCGGAAGGCCTAGACGGGCTCGGCGGGCCCTCGAGTCGGCTGCGACTCCCGCGCGCTGCCCGATCGCCGCGCGGCGGCGCGCCGATGCGCGGTGGTCGGACCGGAGTCGCGCGTTCGCCTCCCAGAGTCCCGCCGCCGTCGGCGGAACCACCAAGGGGGCGACCAGACCCATCCTCGACGCCCGCCTGACTCCGCCGAGATCCGCCGCGCGCTGCGCGCGCAAAGGCTGTTTCGACTGACGTCGAGCTCCGTCAGCCAAGAGCGAAAACGGGCCGTTGGGAGTCAGCAATCTGACGACTGTCCGACAATCTGACCCCCCCCCCCCCCCCCCCCCCCCCCCCCCCCCGAAAATGTAACGCGCGGTATGCGCCTTACTTATCAATCGCGTCATCGATGGCGCCGATCTTGCCGTGTCTTCGCTCCACAGGGTTCCCGCTTTCGCGTCGCCCCTTTCCGATCCGGGCGACGAGCAGGCATAGCAAGGCCCCGCTTCGCGCGGGGCGATCACAGGGAGAACGACTCCCGCTTCACGCGATCGTCAACGGAGATCATCACCGAATGAACGCACTCAAGCACAAAGCGCTGATCGGGGCCTTCGCGGCCCTTCCGCTCGCGCTCATGGCCTGCGGGGAGGACGTCGCGCCTCCCCCGCCCACCGGCTCCGTCGCCGGTCAGGTCTCCATCGAGGGTCAGGGCGCCGACGGCGTCTCCGTCACCCTCTCCAGCGGCGCTGCGACCGCCACAGCCGGCGGCGGCTCCTACCGCTTCGACGGCGTCGAGCCCGGCAGCTACACCGTCTCGATCTCCGGCTTCCCCGCCGAGGCCAGCTTCGACGCCACCTCGATGCCCGTCACCGTCGGCGAGACCGGAGGAACGGCCACCGCCGACTTCTCCGGCTCCTACATCCGCACGGCCAGCGTCCGGGGCTCCGTCACCGTCGAAGGCGACGGGCTGAGTGGCGTCACCGTGCGCCTCTCCGGCATGTCCGACGCCCAAGCCACGACCGACGCCAGCGGCCAGTACAGCTTCACTGGGCTCCGCGCGGGTCGCTACGCCGTCGAGATCTCCGGGTTCGACTCCGACGAGGTCGGCTTCTCGAGCACGTCGGGCTCTGCAGATCTCGGCGTCGGCGACACCGAGGTCGTCAGCTTCGACGGCACGTATCTGCGCACCGCAGGCATCCGCGGCCAGGTCAGCGTCGAGGGCGCCGGTCTCGCGGGCGTCACCGTCAGCCTCTCGGGCGAGGGCGACGACCGCACCGCCACCACCGACGCCGGCGGCCAGTACGCCTTCTCGAAGCTGCGCGCCGGCGACTACTCCGTCGCCGTCTCCGGCTACGACATGGACGCCATCGGCTTCGACGCCACCTCTCAATCCGTCACCGTCGCCTTGGGCGAGACCGCCAACGTTCGCTTCGACGGCGCGTACTTGCGCACCAGCGGCGTCGTCGGCCAGGTCAGCGTCGCCGGCATGGGGATCAGCGGCGTCGCCGTCACGCTCGCGTCCGCCGACATGGACTCGATGACCGACACCACCGACGCCAGCGGCTTCTACTCCTTCTCCGCGCTCGCCGCCGGCGACTACACCGTCTCGATCATGGTCGCCAGCGAGGCCTACGTCTTCTCCACGACCAGCATGGACGTCACGCTCGCCGACGACGAGTCCGCCACCGTCAACTTCCGCGGCGAGCACGCCATGACCGCCAGCGTCTCCGGCATGCTCTTCGTCGACGAAGCCACGAAGAACGACATGCACGACCAAGGCGAGGACGCCCTCGAGATCGCGGGCATCCCCCTCGTCCTCGTCGGTCCGGCCGTCGGCGACCAGATGTCCGGCATGACCGATGACAAGGGCATGTTCGAGTTCTCCGGGCTCCGCGCAGGCACCTACGCGCTCGCCGTCGTCAGCAGCCCGGCCGTCGCCACCATGCTCGGCGACTACGCCTACGGCGGTCCGGCCACCGGCTACCAGCTCGACGTCGCCGTCGGCCAGAAGGTCATGCAGCGCCTGCCCTACGACATCACCCACCAGACCGTCCACTACACCGTCACGCTCCGCCACGGCGACATGCACGGCGACACGCTCGCCGGCGCCACCGTCACGCTCTACGCCGACTCGGACGGCGACTCGAAGATCGCCTCGGCCGACACCGACGAAGACGGCATGGCCTCGATCCGCTTCGCCCGCTCGATGGCCACCGGCTCGATGGTCTGGGCTTCCGTCTCGAGCGACGACTACACCGTCGAAGCGGACGCCATGCAGAAGATCGAGTGGAACGCGAAGTCGAAGATGGCCATGGCCATGAACGACTTCGACGTCCTCAACCTCATGGTCGACGCCAAGATCTCGGGCGCTACCGTCATGACCGACATGGGCGGCGGCAAGCCGCTCGCCGACTGGGCCATCTCCGTCATGATGGGCAGCAAGGCCGTCGACGGCGCGCCCACGAAGCTCGGCGCCGACGGCACGGCCATGTTCAAGACCACGGCCATGGCCTCCGACCTGCCCGCCATGTACACCGTCATGCTCGACTCGACTCAGGTCGACAAGCTCGACGGCGGCGAGATGTTCAGCTCGAAGCCCGTCACGATCGAGCACAGCGGTCTCGAGCTCATGGCGACGATGGACGCCGACATGCTCGAGGCGATGTGGACGACGCAGACGCTCACCGTCTACGTGCACCACGAGATGGACCAGGCCGAGGGCTACACCGGCAGCGTCCTCGGGGGCGACAAGCGCATGTCGGGCAAGATCGACGTCGACGTGCGCTACATCGACGAGCTCGGCCGCAGCCGCATGTTCGCGAGCGACGTCTGGGACCCGAAGAACAAGTCGGACAAGGGCGGCGTGATCTCGTTCAAGAAGCTGCCGGCCGACGCTCAAGTGATGGTCTCGGCCAAGGAGAAGTCGACGGCCACGGACGTGATGCTGCTCGATCCCGCCGAGCTCTTCGCGTTCCGCGACGCCGACGCGAACGGGATCATGAAGGGCGCGTTCGGCGATCACGGCGGGTTCAGCCCGATGGTCGAGCTGTGTCCGTTGATGGCGACGGAGCCCGCCGGCCAGGACTTCGGCGAGTGCGGCACCTTCGCTTACGTCATGAAGTACGGCGTCAGCGGGACGATCGGGAAGAAGTCGATCAAAAAGTCCGGCGAGGGCTTCGGCGCCGTGAGCGAGACGCCCGTCGCCGGCGTGACGGTCGGCCTGACGCCCGTCGCGGGCAAGAACCTGGCCGGCATGGAGCACAGCCAGACGACGGCCAAGGCGAACGCCAAGGCCACGACCTGGGACGACCGCAACGCGTTCGACTTCGGGAAGATCGCGGCGGGCGTCTACAAGCTGACCGTCCCGGCGGGCTGGCAGGCGATGCTGGGCGCGAAGGGCTCGACGACGAAGCTCGGCGACGCGTTCAGTCCGCTGGACACGGCCGTGATGATCGACGTGACGCCGACGACGACCGTCGTCTACGGGATCGTCACGGGCTCGGACAAGTTCCGCGTCGACAGCGTGATGGTCGACGTGAACGGCATGACGGCGATGACCGACATGTACGGTCGCTACATCGTCGAGGGCGTGCCCGCGAAGAAGGACTCGCTGTACGCCAAGGGGATGCGCAAGGGCTTCTCGGACGGCAGCGGGAAGGCGAAGTTCACGGCCAACTCGCCGACGCAGATCGACTTCGCGATGGGCGGCTCGGGCGACCCGGTGTTCTACAGCGGCAAGGTGGTGGCTTCGGGCTCGAACGCGCCGATCGCCGGCGTCGAGATCAAGATCGACGGCAAGGCGCCGGAGAACGCCGTGAAGGGCAAGCTACTGACCGGCGCCGACGGCACGTTCCAAGCGCAGGGCGCGGCCAAGTCGTCGGGCACGGTCAAGATCACGGCCGAGCACGCGGACTACACGTTCGCACCGGAGTCGCTGCCGCTGCCCGCGACGTCGGGCACCGACATCTCGGGCGCCAACTTCACCGGGTTCCAGAAGGCGACGGTCACCGGTCGGGTGAAGGATGCCAAATGGCCGAGCGCCGCCGCCACCAGCGGTCCGCTGGCGGGCGTCGTGGTCACGATCACGAAGGCGGGCGCGACTGCCGCGACCGCCACGGACACGACCGGAGCGGCGGGAACGTTCTCGTTCAAGGTGCCGTTCGGCGAATACGACGTCGCGGCGTCGTTGGACAAGTGGGGCTTCGTCTACCCGAACGGTAGCCAGCGCGTGTCGCTGGCCCCTGGACAGCGCAAGAGTTTCGGAACGATCGACGCGCGCACCTGGGTGTTGCGGGAAATCAGCGCGAAGCGAGGCCCGGCTTGGGTGGACAAGCTGGACGCCACCAACACCGTTGCCGCCAACGACTCCGTCGCCGTCCACAAGGACAGCTCGAAGGTCCACATCGTGTACCGCAACAACGAGAGCCACTTGCCCATCACCTGGGCGCAGCTCGGCGGTCCTACGGGGTCGACCCCTCCCTCCACTTTCCAATTCTGGTGGCGGGACACGGACGGGGCGTGGAAATTCCTGTTCCATGCCCAAAACCCCCCTGGCGCATCCAATCAACAAAAAGGGGTCGTCCTGCGGCCCTGTTCGACCTCTAGCTTCGCTGTCTGCCGGCCGCTCAACCGCGTGCTCCCGGACGACACGTTCAGCGTCCGGGTCATTACGAGGGCGACGAGCTCCAGCAATGCGGTGATAGACGCAGACACCGTCGTCGTGCTGGTGCCGGCGATCGATCCGGTGGCGAGGTCGATCAAGGCGCGCCGCAGCGCCGACAACGACACGATCGCCCTCGACTGGGTGGCCACGACCAACGAGCGGTCGCATCAGCGGATCGTCGCGCAGTTGGCCGTCACGGCTTTGGGCGGCGCCAAGTCGACGCTGTACCACCAAGCCACAGGCACGAGCATCTGGGACGCGAGACAGCTGATCATACCCAACGTCAAGGAGACCACCAGCTTCGCCCAATTCCAAACGGCGAGCGGCACTGCGGTGAGCCTCACGGCGGCGGATCTCCAGAAGGAGATCGTGTTCTGGATCGAAGCCAAACAGAGCGACGCCGCCGACTGGAAAGCGGGCCCCAAGGCCACGCTCGCGGCCGTGAGCTCGAGCGGCAGATAGGGTAGACCGCGCTCCTGCTCCCTCGATCGGCAACGCCCGGTCGAGGGGGCTACGGGGCCTCTTCAGCGTCGGCCCTCCGTCCGGGATTCCATCCGGGCGGGGGGCCGACGCCGTTTCGTCCCAACGTCGAGGTCGATTCAGCGTCCCTCGGATCCCCCGCGGCCGACCGAAGGCGCCGACGAGCTCCCAACACTCGGGAATCGCCCAGAGGACGGCAGCGCATTTGGAATCGATGCAGGCGCTTGGGCGAGGCGAAGGGGACGCGAGGGACGAAGCCCGCGACGACGGCCGGCCAAGCGGCGCGCGCGCCGGAATCCCTTGCGGCGGCATCGTCCGCGTCGGCGACCCGGAACGCGCGCATCGAGGGACCGGAGAGCTCCGCGAACGAAGCGCCCGGACCGTCCAGCGTACCGCAGGCCCTCGCTACGGCGCGCAGGGCGGAGACGCTACTCCGTTTCCGCCGCCTCCGCCACGATCTTCGCCACCCTGGCCTGCGGCACGAAGTCGTAGCCCAGCAGCTTGCGCCGATGAACCGCTCGGCCCTGCGTGAGCGAGCGCAGGGCGGACGCGTACTTGTAGAGCTCCGCCTGCGCGACCTGGGCCAGGATCGCCGTCTTGCCCCCCTTCGGCTCCATCCCCATGACGCGCGCCGAGCGGCCGTTCAGGTCCCCCATGACGTCGCCGACGTACTCGTCCGGCGTCGTCACCGTCACCTCGACGATCGGCTCGAGCAGGGCCGGCCTGGCCTTCGTCGCCACGTTCTTGAACGCGTACGATCCGGCCACCTTGAAGGCGATGTCCGAGGAGTCGACCGAGTGGTACGATCCGTCGTAGCACTCGGCCTCGAAGTCGACCATCGGATACCCGGCCACCACCCCGTTGGCCGCCGCCTCCTGGACGCCGCGGTCCACCGACGGCACGTATTTGGTGGGGATCACCCCGCCCTTGATCGCGCTGACGAACTCGTAGCCCTCGCCCCGCCCCCGGGGCCGCAACCGAATCCAGCAGTCGCCGAATTGGCCGCGGCCGCCCGTCTGGCGCTTGAAGCGGCCCTGGCCCTCGGCCGCGGCGGTGATCGTCTCGCGGTACGCGATCCTGGGCGTCTCCGTCTCCACCGAGACCCCGTACTTGCGCTTCATGCGGGCGAACTGCAGCTCGAGATGCAGCTCTCCCATTCCCCGGGCGATCGTCTGGCGCAACTCGGGATTGAAGGCGCTGGCGAAGGTCGGGTCCTCGTCGCGAATCCGGCTCAGCGCCTCGCCCAGCTTGTCCTCGTCGCCCCGGGTGGCGCCGCGCACGGCCACCGAGATGTCCGGTTCGGGAAAGTCGACGCCGGGCAGCGTCACGGGCCGCTCGGGCGCGCTCAGCGTGTCGTTCGTGCGCGTCGACTTCAGCTTCGCCACGACGCCGACGTCGCCGGCGTGCAACGCCTCGACCTCGAGGCGCTCCTTCGCCTGCGGGACGGCCAAATGGTTGATTCGCTCGCTCGCGCCGCGCGCGAGGTTGAGCAGCTCGGTCCCGTTGACGATCGTGCCCGAGCACACCCGAAACAGCGAAAGCTCGCCCACGTGGGGCTCGGCGCTGGTCTTGAAGACCAGCGCGCTGGCGGGCTCGTCGTCCCGCGCCTGCACGACCGCGGGCTCGCCGGCGCCGTCCCGAGCGTCGATCGGCGGCGTCGCTCCGGGATGGGGCGCCAGATCGACGAGCCGCTGGATCAGGGCACGCACCCCGTGCGAAGGCTCGGCGGCCCCGCAGAACGCGGGCACGATTTCGCCGGAGCGCACCGCGGCGGCCAACGCCCGCGCGACCTCTTCGGGCGCGATCTCCTCGCCCTCGAGGTAGCGCTCGAGCAGGTCCTCGTCGGTCGTGGCCACGGTCTCGAGCAACTCCGTCGCCAGCCGCTCGACCTCGTCGGCCAGCTCCTCCGGGACCTCCCCCTCGTCGTATTCCCCGGCGGTCGAGCCCGGCCGGTGGACAAGAGCCGTGCGAGTCGCGAGGTCCACGGCGCCCTCGAACGCCTCGCCCGCTCCGATCGGAATCCAGACGGGAACGACGCTCGAAGTCAGGCGCTCCCGGATCTGGTCCACGACCCTGGCGAAGTCGGCGTGCGGCTTGTCCATCATCGAGACGAAGACCATGCGGGGCAGATCGCGGGCGTCCGCGAGCTCCCACGTCATCTCGGTGCCCACCTCGACGCCCGAAACGGCCGACACGGTGAAGAGCGCGGCGTCGGCCACCCGGACGCCGGCCGTCGCCTCGCCGACGAAGTCCATGTAGCCCGGCGTGTCCAGGAGATTGAGCTTGACGCCGTCCCAGACGGCGTGCGCCACGGCGACCTGCATGGACATGCCCTGCGCCGTCTCCTCCGGGGTCGTCATCGTCAGCGCGGTGCCGTCCTCGACCCGGCCCTTTCGGTTCGAGGATCCCGCGGCGAAGCAGATCGCGTCGACGAGGGTCGTCTTCCCGGAGCCCGCGTGCCCGAGGATCGCGACGTTGCGAATGCGCTCCGTTTCAAAGGACTGGACCGTGGGCATTCGATCTCCTTGTCGGCTGGGGCGCGATTCCTCGCGCGTCGGAGGGCGGACGGACGGGCGCTGGACCGGGGACGGCTCGCGCTTCGGTTCCGCGTAGTAGACGGCGCGCGACCCCGCGGGTCAAGCGGGACGCCGACGCGACGCGACGGTCCTGCGAACGACGCGTCAGTTCGCCCGGGTGCGTCTCGACACCCGGTCCAGCAGCGCTCGCTCCTCCGCGGTCAGGGACTGGACGCCCCGAGCGGAGATCTTGTCCAGCACCGCGTCGACCCGGTCCAGCTGGGCGCGCTCGTCGTCGGTCGCGCGTTCGGCCCGTTTCCGGCGCAACGCCTCGGCGATCCGAGCCGACGGCCCGTCGCGGCGCGCGGCGCGGCCGCGCCGGCGACCGGCGCCGCGCTGCGGAACTCCGGGGCCCCAGTCGGCGGGCGCGCCGCCCGGACGCCGCCGGGCGTCCAGGGTCGGTCCGACCCAGCCCAGCTTGACCGTCGCGAACGCCGCGACCGCGCCGCCCAGGTGCGCCAGATGGGCCACGCCGTCGGCGGCGGATCCGAGCGCGCTCAGCAAGCTGACGGCGACCAGGCAGGTCACCAGCCACTTGACCTTGACCGGAAACACGCCCCAGACGTGGACCGGCTGGTTCGGCCAAGCCAGCGCGAAGGCCGTCAGGAGACCGTAGCAGGCGGCCGAAGCGCCGACGATCTCGGCGCCGGAGAAGGCGAAGCTCGTCAGCACCCCGCCCAGTCCGCAGATCAGATAGAAGCGCGCGAAGAGACCCGAGCCCCAGCGCCGCTCCAACGGCGGTCCGAAGAAGAAGAGAAAGAGCGAGTTCATGGCGAGGTGCCAGAAGCCCGCATGCACGAACATGTAGGTGACGAGCCCCCAGGGCCGCTCCAGGAGCCGGCTCGGCGAGAAGGCCAGCAGGTCGTGGATCGGCCCCCGCCCGGCGACGAACGCGACCAGGAAGACCGCCGCGTTGGCGATCAGGAGCCCCTTGACCCAGGGCGTGACCCGAGGCGGCGGCAGACCGCCGCCGAGCCCGCGCCCGGGAGCCGACGTCGCCCACCTCACGGCCTCGCTCCCGTCGCGTCCGCGGCCGACCTTCTCGCTTCGAGCATCGCGCGCCTCGCTATGGCCCCGACTCCTCCCCCGCTCGGCCCTCCCAACGCCCAAGACCGCTCGCGGCGCCCGGCGCCCCGGCGGCGGCGAGCGCGGCTCGACTCGCCCAGGGCCGCCTCGATCCGGTCTCCATTCCCAATCTACAGATACGTTCGCAGAGGGACCCGAGTTCGATCCCGGCCGCTCGCGCGGCCTTGGGCAGCAGGCTGTTCGCGGTCAGGCCCGGCAGCGCGTTGGCCTCCAGACACCAAACGCGACCGGCGTCGTCGACGATGAAGTCCACGCGCGAGAAGTGCCGGAGTCGGAGCAAGCGATGCACGGCGAGCGCCCGTTCCCGAAGCGTCCGGGCCAGAGACTCCGGGATGGCGGCCGGCGCGCGCTCCACGGCCATGCCCGCCTCGTACTTGCACGCGTAGTCGAACAGCTTGCGGGCCGGTTCGATCCCCACGACCGGCAGCGCCTCTCCGTCCAGGACGCCGACGGTGTACTCGCGTCCCTCGACGTAGGCCTCGAACAACGCCCGGTCGCCGCCCGCGGCGACGCGCTCGGCGGCAGCGTCGATCTCGGCCGCGCCGCGGACCAGCTCGAGACGGACCGACGATCCGCCGCTCGTCGGCTTGACGACGACCTTGGCCCCCAGGGCGTCGACCACGGCTTCGCCCGCCGTCGGCCCCGCGCGCCACGGCGGCGTCCGCACGCCCGCGTCCCGCATCAGACGCTTGCTCAGGTCCTTGTCCATGGCAAGGGCGCACCCCACCGGCCCGGCGCCCCCGTACGGGACGCCCAGGACGTCGAGCAGGGACTGCACCGTGCCGTCCTCGCCCGCGCCCCCGTGCAGGGCGAGGAACGCGACGTCGGACCGGCGCACGGCGCGCTCCCGAGCGATCACGCGGGCGTCGATCCAGCCGCGGCGCGGCGTCCCGCGCTCGAGGTCGGCGGCGACCGCTCGCGGCGGTTCGGAGTCCGTCGCCTCGTCGGCCCGGCCGATCCCCCCGGCCAGGATGCGGCGCTGCTCGGCGGCCGAGACGACGCCCGAACGGGTGTCGACGCACGTCACCCGGTGTCCGGCGTCGGCGAGCGCCCGGGCCGCCTCGCAGCCGCTCGCGAGCGAGACCGCGCGCTCGGGCGAAGCGCCGCCCATGAGCACGGCCACGCGCAGACGCCGGGGCTCTTCGCGCCCCGGGCGGCTCGCCGCGGACGCCGAAGCCGCGCCGGAGTCAGCCACGACGCGCGCCCGACGCTCCCGGGGATCGGGTCACGGCGACGCCGCCAAGGCGCGCACCAGGTCGTGCCGCGTGAGGATTCCGTGCAGCGCGCCGTCCTTGCGGATCAACACGGCGTCCGCGCCGGAGGCGAGGAGCCGGGTCGCCGTCGCCGCGGCGGCGCCGGGGTCCAGGACCGGGTACGGAGGGCCCATGACGACCTCGACCTCCTCGTCCAGCACGGCGGCGTCCTCGAGCACGGCGCTCATCACCTTGCGCTCGGCCACGCTGCCGACGCAGTCGCCCCCCACGACCACCGGCAGCTGCGACACATGGTGCGTCGACAGCGTCGAGACGGCCACGCGGACCGACGTGGCCGGCGTGACGGTCAGCAGGCGGGGCAGGCGCTCCGCCTTCGTGGCCGCCAGCTCCTGGACGGTGGAGCGCTCGCGGGCCAGAAACCCGTTGGTTCGCATCCACTCGTCGTCGAACTGCTTGCTCAGGTACCGCTCTCCCCAGTCGCACAGCACGGCGACCACGAGGGCCTTCGGGTCGTCGATCGAAAGCGCTTCCTCGAGCGCCGCGTGCACGATCAGGCCGCTGGATCCGCCCACGAGCAAGCCCTCTTGGGCCACCAGGCGCCGGGCCATGCCGAAGGCGTCGGCGTCGCTCACGACGCGGAAGTCGTCGACGACGTCCAGGTCCAGCGTCTCCGGGACGCGATCGTTGCCGAGCCCCTCGACGGCGTACGGCTCGCTCTCGCCCACGGTCCCGGTCGCGTGCGCGCCCGCGACGACGGATCCCTTGGGGTCCACGCCGACGACGCGGACCTCGGGGTTCCGCTCCTTCAGGTATCTCCCGATTCCCGAGATGGTGCCGCCCGTGCCCGAGCCGGCGAAGAAGTGGGTCACGCGGCCCCCCGTCTGCTCCCAGATCTCCGGGCCCGTCGTCCGGTAGTGGGCCTCGGGGTTGGCGGGATTCGCGAACTGGTCCGCCAGCACGGCGCCGGGCGTGTCCCGGGCGATGGCGCGGGCCCGATTCACGTAGTGGTCCGGGTGATCCGAGGCCACCGCCGTCGGCGTCACGACGACTTCGGCGCCGAACGCCCTGAGCAGCTTGATCTTCTCGACGCTCATCTTGTCCGGCATCGTGAAGACGCACCGGTAGCCCCGCGTCGCGGCCGCCATGGCGAGCGCCAGTCCGGTGTTGCCGCTCGTTCCCTCGACGATCACGCCGCCGGGAGCGAGCAGGCCCCGGCGCTCCGCGTCCTCGATCATCGCCAACCCGATGCGATCCTTGACCGAGCCCGCCGGATTCATGAACTCGGCCTTGCCGTAGAGGGGCGTGCGGGTCCCCTCGGCGATCCGGCGAAGGCGCACCAGCGGCGTCCACCCCACGAGATCCAGCGCGTTCTCGTACGGCTGGCGGTGACGCGCGCCGCCCGGCGGGCGACCGGACGCGGCGGACGCCTTCGGCTTCACCGGGAACTCCCGGAGTCCGCCGCGCGGTCGGAGGCGTCGCCGGCCTCGAGTTCCGACCGATCCGGCGCCGGCGACTCCCGCGAACGATCCATGGCGAAGCGCACCGGGATCCGGGCCCACGCCGCCACGGCCTCGCCCGATCGGCGAGCGGGCTCGAACCTCGCCCCCCGCGCTCCCTCGACGGCGGCCCGATCGAACGCCTCGCGCCCGCTGCTCGAGGCCACCTCGACGCTGTCGACCTCCCCGTCCTCGTTCACCAGCACGCGCACCAGAGTCTCGCCCTCCGTTCCTCGATCCCAGAGTTCCGGAGGATAGACGACCGACGCGCCTTCGCCCAGCGGGACCGGCGGCTCGACGTCGGCGGCGCTTCCGCACGCGACGACGACGGCGAGCGTGAAGGGCGTCGCCGCGCAGACCCCGCGCCGCAGGCCGTCGCGTCCGCCCGCATCCGGCTTTCGTCGCCCGTCGATCATCCCCTTGCGTCCCTCCCCGCAGCGACCCGTCGGCCGGTCGGTTTCCGTTCGCGCCCCCGCCCGTCGGCCTTGGGACGCACCCCGCGTTCGACCCCGTTGCACAGCGCCCGCCGAGGGCGCTCTATGGCTTCGCGACTTCGGCCCGCAGCGCGTACAGCGCGTCCAGGGCCTCGCGCGGCGTCATGCGATCGGGATCGAGCTCCCGCAACCGATCCACGATGGGGTCCGTGGGCTGGAAGAGCGACATCTGAGCCGTCCTTTCCCGGCGGGGTCGAGGTCCGGGCGGCGGCGACCCCGCGTCCGCGTGCGCGCCCTCCATGCGGGCCAGGACGTCCCGGGCCCGAGCGATCAACCGGTCCGGCAGCCCGGCCAGGCGCGCGACCTGGATCCCGTAGGACCGGTCGGCGCCCCCCTCCGCCAGCGTCCTCAGAAAGACGATCCGATCCCCGGACTCCCGCACGGCCACGTGGAGGTTCCGCACTCCGGCGAGACGGTCGCCCAGCCGGGTCAGTTCGTGATAGTGGGTCGCGAAGACGGCCTTCGCCCTCACCTCATCGTGCAAATGCTCGGTCACGGCCCAGGCGATGGAGACGCCGTCGTAGGTCGACGTGCCCCGCCCGATCTCGTCCAGCAGGACCAGGCTCCTTTCGCTGGCGCCGTGCACGATCGCCGCCGTTTCGTTCATCTCGACCATGAAGGTCGACTGGCCCCGGACCAGGTCGTCGGAGGCGCCCACGCGGGTGAAGACCCGATCGCACAACCCGAGGCGGGCACGGGTCGCGGGAACGAAGGAGCCCATCTGCGCCATCAGCTGGATCAGGCCGACCTGGCGCAGCACCGTGCTCTTGCCGGCCATGTTGGGGCCGGTGAGGATCACGATCCGGCGCTCCTCGTCCAGGCGCATGTCGGTGGGGATGAAGTCCTCGCGCGGGATCGTCGCCTCGACCACCGGATGGCGTCCCCCCGAGATGGACAGCCCGAATCCCGTCGTGACTTCCGGCGCCGCGTAGCCGCGATCCTCGGCGACCTCGGCCAGCGCCGCGAGCGCGTCCAGCGCGGCGACGCGACGGCCGGCGTCCTGGATCCGCCCCACCGAGCGGCCCACGCGGCGACGCACGTCGACGAAGAGCTCCTCCTCCTTGCGGAGGATCTCGTCCTGGGCCCCGGCGATCCTCTCCTCGAGCTCCTTGAGCTCCGGCGTGACGTAGCGCTCGGCGTTCCTGAGCGTCTGCTTGCGCGCGTAGCGCTCCGGGACGCGCGCGACGTTGGCCCGGGTCACCTCGAGGTAGTATCCGAAGACCCTGTTGTAGCCCACCTTGAGCGACGCGATGCCGGTGCGTTCGCGCTCGCGGGCCTGCACGCCCGCGACGGCGTCCAGGGCGCCGCCGCGGAGCGCGCGCAAGTCGTCCAGCTCCCGGTCGAACCCCGGCCGAACCACGCCCCCGTCGGCGAGGGCGACGGGCGCGTCCTCGGAGATCGCGCCCGCGATCAGCTCCGCGACGTCCGTCAGGGGATCGAAGTCTCCCAGCAGGGCCGACGCCGTCCGGCTCTGCAGGTCGGCGCCCGCCGCGACCACGCCGGGCAACGCCGCGAGCGACCGCCCGAGCGCGAGCGTCTCGCGCGGCGTGGCGCGGCCGGAGGCGATCTTGCCTCCCAGCCTGTCCAGGTCCCGAATCGCCGCCAGGCCCCCTTGCAGAGCGCCGCGCGCGTCGCGGCGCTCGAACAGCTCGGCGACGGCTTCCTGGCGACGCCACACCCGCTTGGCGTCCACGAGAGGCTGAAGAACCCAGCGGCGCATGAGGCGAGCGCCCATCGGGGTGCGGGTCCGGTCGAGCACGCCGAGCAGAGTCGCGTCGGCGTCGCCCGGCCGCAGCGGATCGACGAGCTCCAGGTTCCGTCGCGTCATGGCGTCGAGCGCCATCACCGTCCCCGGGCGCCGGATCCGAGGCATCTGCAGGATCGCCTCCAAGCCCGGCCGCACGTCCTCGGCGTAGGAGACGACCGCGCCCGCGGCGGCGACGAGCGCGTCGTCGCCGTCCTCGAACCCGAATCCGTCCAGCGACTGGACCCGGTAGCGGCGCGCGAGCTCGTCGCGGGCGACCGCCGGGTCGAAGAGCCAGTCCGGGCGCACGGTCCGCACCGCGGCGCCGAGGTCCTCGGGGAGTCCCGCGTCCGACTCCGGCAGCAGCAGCTCCCGGGGCTCCAGACGGGCCAACTCGTTCGCCGCTTCGTCGGGCCCGACCCTCGTCACGACCAACTCGCCGGTCGAGGAGTCCAGGGCGGCCATCCCGACGTGCGAGGGGGCGGCCACGAGCGCGGCGACGAAGTTGTTCCTCGACGCCTCGAGCAGCGCGTCCGCCACCGCGGTGCCCGGCGTGACGACCTCGACGACGCGGCGCCGGACGAGCCCCTTCGAGGACTCGGGATCGCCGACCTGCTCGCAAATCGCCACCTTGCGGCCCAGCTTGGCCAGCCGGGCCACGTACTCGTCGCGCGCCTTGGCGGGCACCCCGGCCAGGGGCACGCGACTGGCGGCGCCGTTGTTCCGCGTCGTCAGCGTGAGTCCGAGGAGCCGGGCGCCCTCTTCGGCGTCCTCCCGGAAGAGCTCGAAGAAGTCCCCGACCTGAAAGAACACCAAGGCGTCGCGGTGGCGGGACTTGACGTCTCGCCACTGCTTCATCAGCGGGGTCTCTTCGCGGCGGTCGGTCAGGGCGTCCTCGACTCGGGTGAAGGCACGTGCGCCCGCGAGCGACGACGCGGGGAGGGCCGGTCGCGCGCGGCGCCGTTCGGCGGAGCGAGGAAGGCCGGCGACGGACGGGCGGGCCCGGTCACTACCATATCGTCCGAGCGGGCCCCGATCAAACGCGCGCGCGGGCGCGCGATCGGTTTCGTCGCCGCGCCTACGCTTCGAGACCCTCCTCGTCGGCCTCGCGGCAGCGCTCGGCCATGTCCACCAGATCGCGGCTCCCCAGATACAGGGGCGTTCGGTCGTGGAGCCCCCGCGGCTCGATCCCGAGCACGTCCCGGGCGCCGTCCGAGGCGCGTCCGCCCGCCGCCTCGCACACCATGGCCAGGGGGGCGGCCTCGTAGAGGACCCTCAGCTTGCCCGCGGGCGAGCGGGTGTCGGGCGGGTACATGAAGAGCCCGCCCTGCAGCAGCGTTCGATGGAAGTCCGAGACCAGGGAGCCGATGTAGCGGGACTTGTACCCGCCGCCTTCGGCGCTCCGAAATCGATCCACGAGGCGCTTCTGCCCTTCGGACCAGCGCTCGTAGTAGGCCTCGTTCACCGAGTAGACCTTCGCCGGGGGATCCGGGATGCGGACGTTGCGGTGACTCAGCAGGAACTCCCCGATCGACGGGTCGAGCGTGAAGCCGTGCACCCCGCTCTCGAGGCCGGTCGTGTAGACCAGCATCGTCGAGGAGCCGTAGATCACGTAGCCGGCCGCCACCTGCCGACTCCCCGGCTGCAGGCAGTCGGCGAGGGATCCGGGCGTGCCCGGCGGCGTGACGCGGTGATGGACCGAGAAGATCGTGCCGATGGAGACGTTGACGTCGATGTTCGACGAGCCGTCGAGCGGATCGAAGAGCAGGACGTAGTTCCCCAGATCGAACCGCTTCGGGATGGGAATGACGTCCTCGCTCTCCTCCGAGACCATGCAACACAGGTGTCCCGGATGGTCCATCGCCTTGACGATCGCCTCGTGGGCGAAGGCGTCGAGCTTCTCGACCCACTCGCCCTGGACGTTCACGTGGCCGGTCTTGCCCAGGACGTCGATGAGGCCGGCCATGTTCACCTCGCGCGAGATCAGCTTGGCGGCCAGCGCGAGGTCGTACAGGAGCGCCGAGAAGCGGCCCGACGCGTCCGGGAACCGCTTCTCCTGGTCCAGAATGTGGCGATCGATCGTGACGACTTTGCTTCGCATGGTCACGCAAGGTCGACCGAAGGGGCGGATCGGGTCAACGGCGGCGGCCGGCGCCTGGCCCCAGGGGGCGCGGCGCGTTGCGCTACATTGCGGGGCCGCAACGTCCTCGACCGCCGAGAGAGAGCGCATGCCGACCATGGACCATGGCGTAGCCGGCCCGAGTCGCTCCTCGGTTCGACTCTCTCCGTCCCCGATCTCGTCCGTTGGCCCCGCTGGCGCGAGCCCGACGCCGCGCGGGCGCGAGTCGCCTCGCCTCCCGCACGCTGCGAGACGCCCGCGAACGGGCGACCGCGCCGCCGCCGCTCGCCTCGAGCTCGACGTCGCGAACTTCGGGCCGATCGTCCGGGCGCGGATCGCTCTGCGTCCGCTGACGGTGTTCGTCGGTCCGGGCAACGCGGGAAAGTCGTATCTCGCCACCCTCCTCTACGCTCTGCATCGCGCTTTCCATGGCGCCTGCGCTCCTGGAGGCCGCCTTCGCGGACACGTCGTCGACCGGTTCGCCGAGCGACGCGTCGCGGCGAAGGAGAGGGCTTCGGCGCTCGTCGACGTCGCACGCCCCTTGATCGAGGGTCTGCGCGCAGACGGCACTGCGCAGGCGCCGCCCGATCGACTCGTCCTCCCGCCGATTCTGGCCGACTTCTATCGTCGCGTCTTCGACGCCGAGGCGGACGCGCTGCGTCGACGGATCGATCGATCCTTCGGCGTAGGCGACGTCGGCGCGCTCGTCCGCGACGGTCAGCGGGAATCGAGCGTCGCGCTGCGTCGCCGCTTCGCCGGCGGAACGGATCCGGTGGCACAGGCGTTGTCGCTCGGAAGAGACGGCGTGGATTTTCGAAGCATGGTTCCTTCCGACGCGCCCATCCCGCTCGGCGTTCCCGTTCCCGATCCGGCGACCTGCGGCTCGTTCGGTCCCGCGAGTCGCTGGCCCGCAAGGACAGCGAACGAACCCGCCGCCGCCTTGGTCTCGGGCGGCGAGCCCGCGCCGGAGATCGTCGACCTGGCGTCCTGGCTCGGCGCCGTGGCGTTGTCGTCCTTGATTCGGCCGCTGCATTCGCCGGCGCACTACCTGCCGGCGGACCGAGTCGGCGCCATGCCCGGCGGCGGCGCGCCGGTCGCCGGACGCGACCCGACGGCTGGCGTCGGTGCGCCGTCGGGCGTCGCGGCGGACTTCGGCGAGCGGCTCCTCGCGATCGATCGAATCCGCGGCTCGCGACCGAAGCTCGGACGGCATCTCGCGGAGAACCTCGAGAGCACCGTTCTGGGCGGCTCGATTCGCGTGAATCGCTCGCGCCCCTGCGACCATCCGTCCTTCGCCTACCGCCCGCGCGGATGGACGAAAGACGTTCCGCTGGCGAACGCGTCCTCGATGGTGCGCGAGCTTGCGCCCCTGGCACTGTACCTCCGCCACGCGATCGGACCCGGCGACGCGCTGGCGATCGAAGAGCCGGAGGCGCACCTGCACCCCGAAACGCAAGTCGAACTCGCCCGCCAGATCGCCGACGTCGTCAACGCCGGCGTTCGCGTGATCGTGACCACGCACAGCGAGTGGATGCTCGACGAGCTGGCCAACATCGTGCGACGATCGCAGATACCCGATGCGGCGCGAGGCGACGGCGAACGTCGCCGACGGACGCTCCACGGCGACCAGGTCGGCGCTTGGATCCTCAAGCCCAAGAGGCGGCCCAGAGGCTCGGTCGTCGAAGAGATCCCGCTGTCCGACGTCGGACAGTATCCCGCCGGTTTCGACGCCGTCGCGCACGCGTTGCACAACGACTGGGCGGACATCCAGGATCGGGTGCAGGCGGGATCGTGAGGCCGCCGATCAAGCACGTCTCGAAGCGTGTCGGGCTCCGACGGCGAAACGCCTGCGGCGATCCGAAATGCCATGCGCGCTCTCGGGGCGTCGACCTCGGGAACGTTCCGCGGGCCTTCCACCGGGGAGCGATTCGGAGTGGCTAGGCGGACCGGCGACGACGACCTCGAGTTGCACGTGACCAACTTCGGTCCGATCGTCGAGGCGACGATCGATTTGCGTCCATTGACCGTTTTCATCGGTCCGAGCAACACGGGCAAGTCCTACCTCGCGACTCTCCTGTACGCCCTGCACAGGGTTTTCAGCGATGCGTACCGCTATTCGGGCGGACACTGGGGGAGGTATTTCGGTCAAGGGATTCGCCGAAGTGGAATCCAATACGACTGCGAGTCGTCGCGTACCGTCATCGCCGATTTGTCGGATATCGCCACTTCAATTGTCTCCGACGCACCTGCCGAAGGAGCGAGTCTGCAGGCGCCTGAAATCGAACGCGTCGTTCTTCCGCACAGCGTCGTCGAAGTCCTTCGTCAGGGGTTTGACGCGCAGGCAGGCACTCTGCTTGACGAGCTTCGACGGTGCTTCGGCGTTCCAGACGTTGCCGCACTGATCCGAAAAGGCCAGGATGCGAGCCACCTCACCGTCTGCCAACGTGCTTCGGGTCAACGGCATTCGGTGCGACAGAGGATATCGATCGACCGTCGCCAAGGGACGTTCGAGTGCGAAGTGCCGTTGGACGTTCCCATCCCGGCGACCGTCGCCGCGCGCGATCTCGTCACGCAGAGCATGATCTGGCCGTCCGATCGCGAATCCGCGATCAGAATCGACTCCTTCGTGTCCGCACTCGGATCGGTCGTGTTGTCGTCTCTAGTGGCGCCCCTACACCTGAACGCAGTCTACCTGCCCGCCGACCGAACGGGGATCATGCAGGCGCACAGAGTCGTCGTCAGCTCGTTGATCGCCAACGCCTCGTCCGCGGGACTCGGTCCCGTTGGGCCCGCGCAGACAATGACCGGAGTGCTTGCGGACTTTCTGACGCACTTGGTGAACATGAACCCGGTCGAGGATCCGTCGAAGTGCACACTGAAAGATCGCGCTGGCGACATCGAGGCCATTTTGAGTGGATCGGTGGCGATGCATCGGTCACCGGTCGTCAACTACCCGCAATTCACCTATCGCCCTGAAGGCTGGGAGACCGACCTGACGCTTGCGAACGCCTCGTCGATGGTCTCGGACTTGGCGCCGCTGGTATTGTTTCTTCGTCATCGAGTCGAACCCGGCAACACGTTGATCGTCGAGGAGCCCGAATCGCATTTGCATCCCGCCAAACAGGTGGAGTTGACTCGTCAACTCGTGAAGCTGGTTCACGCCGGCGTCCGAGTCGTCGTCACGACGCACAGCGAGTGGTTGCTCGAAGAGCTCGCGAACGTCGTCAAGCGATCACTGCTTCCCGAAGACGCGCGAGAGCGCCACGCGAACGCGGACGCGAGCCTTCGCGGCGATCAGGTCGGGGTTTGGCTGTTCGAGCCGACGCGACGCTCGGGCGGATCGGTGGTTCGCGAGGCCCGTATCGACGACTCGGGATTGTTTCCAGATGGATTCGACGAAGTGGCGCGCGCCCTGCACAACGACTGGGCTAGGATGGGCAACGATATTGGATCTCGTTCGTGACGGGACTGGTGAAGGCGATCCGAACGGACGTGGATCCGGCTTGCATCGTTGAAATGGTGGGCAAGAGGCGATGCAAGTTGCAGCTGAACGACGCGCCGGCATCCACGGTCATCGTGGACTTCGACGATCCTCGCGCCCCTGTCGCAGCTCCGGCTCGCCGCTGCGACTACCTGCTCGGTGCGGAAGGGGATTCGTCCGCATGGCTCGTGGTCGTCGAACTCAAGCAGGGGGCGCTGGACGCGGCGCAAGTCGTGAAGCAACTGCGCGCGGGTGCGTCGGCCGCAGAGAAGATCGTCCCTCGCAACGTCGCCGCGAGAGTTGAATTTCGAGCCGTGGTGGCTTCGGGCAACGCGCCCAAGATGCAGCGCGGCGAACTCAAGAAGAGGGTGAACAGGATTGGTTTCTATGGGCGCAAAGTGGAGGTGTTCTGGATTCGGTGCGGTGCGTCTCTGTTTGGCACGCTGCGTAGGTAGGAGCCAACGAGTCCGCATTGTCGGGACGGACTCGGCCGGTCGTCCCAGGGGCGCATCGCCGACACCTCCGGGACACTCGGTCGCCGCACCGGTGCGCGCCCTCTCGCCTCTTGTTCTCGCGCTGGCCGCGCACTCGCTCGCTCCGGCCTCCGCCGCCCTTTCCCAGACCGGACCGGTCGTTCGCGACGGAGAGGCGCAGGTGGTTCCCGCGTTCGCGGACTCGTCCCGGTGGATTCGTCACGATCTCTGGGTCGAGACCGAATTCGACTCCGACGGCGACGGTCGCCTCGATCGGGTCCACGTCGCCGTGACCCGTCCGGGCCAGACCGCAAGCGAAGGCCTGCGCGTCCCGGTCGTCTACGAGACCAGCCCCTACTACGCCGGCACCGCGGGCATCGACTTCGAGCACTTCTGGGACCTGCGCCAGGAGGTCGGCCAGGCGCCTCGACCCAGGCGCCCGTATCCGCCCGACGTTCCGTACCGGGAGCGTCAGCCGATCATCTCCACGTCCCACGTCGCCGACTGGCTGCCCCGGGGCTTCGCCGTGGTCCACTCCCAGTCGCCGGGCACGGGTCAGTCCCAGGGCTGCCCCACGATCGGGGGAGCGAACGAGTCGCTCGCGCCCAAGGCGGTGATCGACTGGCTGAACGGGCGGGCTCGCGGCTTCGCCGACGCGACGGGCGACGAGGAGGTGCGCGCCCACTGGGCGACCGGCAGGGTCGGCATGACCGGGACCTCGTTCAACGGAACGCTTCCCCTGGCCGCGGCCGCCACGGGAGTCGACGGGCTGGGGGCGATCGTTCCGGTGGCCCCCAACACGTCGTACTACCACTACTACCGCTCGAACGGGCTCGTGCGCTCTCCCGGCGGCTATCCGGGCGAGGACATCGACGTCCTCTTCGACTTCGTGTTCAGCGGCCACCCCGGGGTTCGAGACCGCTGCATCGCCAGCGTGCGAGACCGCATGAGCGCCCAGCTGGACCGACGGACGGGCGACTACAACGACTTCTGGGCGTCCAGGGACTACCTGAACCAGGTCTCCGGCGTCCGGGCGGCGACGCTGATGAGCCACGCCTTCAACGACTGGAACGTGATGCCGGAGCACAGTCGCCGAATCGCCGCGGCGCTCGAGGCGCAGGGCGTTCCGGTCCAGACGTACTATCACCAGGGCGGCCACGGCGGTCCCCCGCCGCTCCGCCTCGTGAACCGGTGGTTCACGCGCTGGGTCCTGGGCGTCGAGAACGGCGTGGAGAACGATCCCAAGGCGTGGATCGTGAGAGAGGGGGACGACCGGCTCGATCCGACGCCCTACCCTTCCTACCCGCATCCCGAGGCCGAGGGCGTGACGCTGCGTCCGGGCGGCGACGGGCGCTGGACCGGCACGCTCGCGATCGGTCCCCCGGAGGAGGGCACGGGCGTCGTCGTGGACAACTTCTCCTTCGGCGGCGACCAGCTGGCCCGCGCCGAGTGGTCCAGCCACCGCCTCCTCTACGCCACGGATCCCCTGGCCCGGGACCTTCATCTCTCCGGCGCGCCGACGGTGCGGATTCGGATGGCGGCGGATCGGCCGGCCGTGAATCTGAGCGTCTGGCTGGTCTCGCTGCCGTGGACCGACGGAGGCGCGCTCGTCGACAACGTCGTCACCCGGGGCTGGGCCGATCCGAGCAACGCGGGCGCCGAGCGGATCGACCGCCCGCGCACCGGGCGCGCCTTGGCGCCCGGCGAATGGGTCGACGTCGAGTTCGCGCTGCAGCCGGACGACCAGGTGATCCCCGCCGGCGCGCGGCTCGGACTGATGGTGTTCTCCAGCGACCGGGAATTCACCGTGCACCCCGAGCCCGGAGCGACGTTGACCGTGGACCTGGTCGAGACGAGCCTGGTCCTGCCCGTGGTCGGCGGTCGCGACGGGATCGCGTTCCGGAAGCCGGCCTCGTGACCGGCCCCGGACCGCGCAGCGTCCCGGCGCAAGAGCGGACCACGAGGCGCCGGCAGGATCGAAGGACCGAACCCCGTCGCCGCCGAGGAGAGCCCGCGTGAGACGCGAAAGCGCGCTCCTGATCTGGGCGATCCTCCCGGTCGCCTGCGGCGGCGACGCCGCTCCTCCCGGGGACGTCCGGGCGCAGGTCCGGGACAGCGCGGGGGTTCGCGTCGTCGAGTACGCCGAAACGCCCCGCGCGGGGCCCGCCTTCGTCGTCGCCGAAGAGCCGACGTACCGGCACGGCGCGCACCCGGACGACTACGAGTTCCGCGGCGTGAACTCCGGTCGGCTGCTTCCGGACGGGAGCGCGATCATCGCCGACCGCTGGGCCGGCGAAGTGGTCGCCCTGAGCCCCGACGGCGGGGCGCACCGCGTGATCGCGGCTCAGGGAGAGGGCCCGGGCGAGGTCGTCGACCCGTGGGCCGTGTTCGTGCGGGGCCAGGACAGCGTCTACGTGCACGACAGCCGCCAGCTCCGCCTCACGCTGTTCGTCGCCGACTCGGTCGCGAACGTCGCGAGCCTTCCCCGATCCGGCGTCCTCGGCGTCGAGGGCTTCGCGGCGTCCGGCGAGACGATGCTGGCGAATCGGATGCCCTACCGCAGCTGGAGCGGGATGGAGGAGGAGTGGCTGGCCGGGCACATGGCCCTGTTCGACCCCGAGACCGGAACCCTCGACACGGTCGCCGCCTACGACCACTGGCCGAAGAACCCGCCGGGGCTTCGGTGGCATCCCATCCCGCCCATGGGCGAGGTCGCGGTTGCCGACGGGCGGTTCGTCTACACCAGATCCGACAAGCCCCAGGTCACGTGGAGGCTCCCCGGCGGCGCGGTGAGCCAGGTGGTGCGCTGGCGGGCCGAGCCCGCCCGATTGACCCGGGATCTCCTGGGGCCCATCGAGGCCTACGCCCGCGTCGACATGCGAATGAACAACGAGGGCGTGGCCGCTTCCAGAATCGAGGAGATCATGGAGGAGATCATGTCCGAGCATCGCGCCATGATCGGCCAACCGATGCCGTTCTTCGGCGCTCCGTTCGCCGACGGCGACGGGAACGTGTGGCTGCCGTCGTACCGGCCGGCCTATCCGCGAGAGGCGTCGCCGTACACCGTCCTTTCTCCGGCCGGCGAGTGGCTGGGCCAAGTCGAGACGCCGCCCAGGTTCAGAGTTCTCGACGTGGCCCACGGACTCGTGCTCGGGGTGGTCCGGGACGAATTCGACGTCGAGAACGTCGCGGTGCACAGGCTCGCGGCCGGCTCGTCGGCGGACCGCTAGCGCGGCCGCCGCTCGGGATCCGCGACTTGACGATCGGCCGCCCGACGGCGCAAATGTCAGCGTCGTCGCCCAGCGCGTCCTCGCTCCCTCGGTCGGCCGCGAATCCGGCGAGGCGACCGTGAGCGTCGCGTCCACGCGTCCCCGAGGAGCGCAAGCCTTGCCTCCGATCCGGATCCCGAAGTCCCGAGACGACGTCACGCCCTCGTGGATGCGCGCCGCCCTGGGCGGCGACGTGCGCCGTTTGCCCGATTTGCGCGCCGCGCGCCTCGAGGATCTGGGCGAAGGAGGGAGCGTGCTCGGGGAAGTGCTGCGGTGTCGGCTCGAGTGGGACGGCGAGGCCGGAGACGCGCCCGCAAGCGTCGTCGTCAAGCTGCACAGCCCGAACCCGCGCGTGCGGCGCTTCAGCAAACTCCTGGGACTCCACAAGCGGGAGCACGACTTCTATCGACGCGTCGCGCCGATCGCCCCGATTCGCAGCCCCCGTTTGCTGCACGGCGCCCACGACCCGCGCACCGACGATCTCGTCCTCGTGCTCGAGGACTTGGAGGATCTGGAGTTCGCGGACGTGCTCGCAGGCGCCACGCCGCGGCAGACGACCTCCGCCCTTCGGGCGATCGCCCGCCTTCACGGTCGCTTCTGGAATCGAGTCGACCAGCCTCCGCTGTCCGAATGCGAGACGGTCTCGACGCGCCTCAGAGCCCTCGCTCAGGTCGGCTACGTGACGGCGCTGCCCGCGGCGCTGGATCGCTTCGGCGCCTGCTTTTCGACTCGGGCGCGCCAGGTCGCCGAAGCGATGGCGGCGGGCGGGTTCGAGTACGCGCGCCGATTGCGCGACGGCCCGCAGAGCTACGCCCACGGCGACTTCCACGTCAACAACGTGTTCTTCGACCCCGCGAAAGACGCCGAGGCGGTGGTCCTGGACTGGCAGGCCGGCGGCACGAACAATCCGCTGCTCGACGTCGGCCTGTTCCTGTCCAGGAGCGTCAGCGTCGAGGTTCGCCGCCGAGTGGAGCGCGAGTGCCTGGAGCTCTACTGCGACGCGCTCGGGCAGGCGGGCGTCGAGGACGCGAGCCTGGAGGAGTGCTGGCGGTGGTATCGGGCGAGCATGCCGTTCTCCCTCATGGTGATGGTCCTCGCGGCCGGTCAGCTCGGAAGCGGCGGGCGCGTGTCGCCCGAGGACTTCGGCCGCATCCTGCGCCGGGTGACGACCGCCGTGGACGACTTGGACGCCCACGAGTTCGTGCCGACCGGGCGGCGCGCGTCGATCCCGGCGCGCGCGGCGGCGGCGCTGTTCGGTCTCGGGTACCGCGCGTGCAGGGCCCTTCGGCGGTAGCGGCGGCGATGGGCGGCTCGCAGCGGTCGACGCGCGCCCGAGGTCCGCGTTGAGCGTCGATCCCGCGGCGGCGAACGCGACGCGGCCCGGCGAGCCGGCGGCGGCCGGCGTGCCCGCGCGGCAAGCGCTCTGGGCGTTCTCCGCGGCCATGGCCGCCGTGTTCATGACGGCCGCGAGCCAGACCATCGTGGCCACGGCGCTGCCCAGGATCGCGGTCGAGCTGGGGCGCTTCGACCAGTACACGTGGACGGCTTCCGCGTACGCCGTCGCCGTCGCGATCGCGATTCCGATCGCCGGCGGGCTGTCGGACCGCTACGGACGCCGACCGTTCCTGCTCCTGGGCGTCGCCCTGTTCACGGCGGCGTCGGCGTTCGCCGGCGCGAGCCCGAACATGAACTGGATGGCGATCGCGCGCGCCGCCCAGGGCGTCGGCGGGGGCATCGTCTCGGCGGCGACGGTTCCGTTGATCGCCGATCTGTTCCGACCCGAGGACCGGGGCAAGCATCTGGGCGCGATGAGCGCCGCGTACGGAGTCGCGTTCCTGGTCGGGCCGCCCCTCGGAGGCGTGCTCACCGACGCGCTTTCCTGGCGCTGGACCCTGTGGATCAACGTGCCCCTGGGCCTCGCGATCATGGGGCTGATCGCGACGACGTTTCCGCGCCTGCCGGTCGCGGCGCGCGTCGGGAAACCGGACCTGCTCGGCATGGCGACCCTCGTCCTGGCCCTCGGGCCCATCCTGCTCGCGCTGTCCTGGGGCGGCGTCATCCTGCCCTGGTCGTCTCCGGCGACCGTCGGCGCGCTCGTCTTCGGCGCGGCGGCCGCGGCGGCTTTCGTCTTCGTGGAGCTTCGCGCCGAGGCCCCCATCATGCCCATGCGGATCTACCGCTACCGGAGCGTCGCGGTGTCGTTCGCCGTGATGGGCCTGACGGGCTTCGCGCTGTTCGGCGTCGTGATTCTGCTGCCGCTGTTCCTCCAAGGCGTGGCCGGTCTCTCGGCCGCCGCCAGCGGCGCCCAGCTCAGCGCGCTCCTGGTCGCGATGGCCGCGGGCGGCGTCGCGGCGGGCCGACTGATCTCCCGCACCGGACATCGCTACCGGCTCTGGGGATTCGCGGGCACCGGGGCGACGACGGTCGGCGTGCTGCTGACGGCGACGCTGCAGCCGACCGCGCCGGCGAGCGCCGTGGCCGCCTGCATGGCGATCTCCGGGATCGGGTTCGGCCTGGCGCTCTCCTCCTACGCCCTGGCCGTCCAGAACGCCGTGCCGCACGCGATCGTGGGATCTTCGACGGCGGCGCTCCAGTTTGCAAGGCACTTGGGGGGCTTGCTACTATTGACGGCGAGTGGTCCGGCGCTGGTTTCGAGATTCTCCTCCAGGATCGAGGCTGCGTTGCCCGCCGATCTCGCGGCGCGGATTCGACCGGACCGTTTGGAGGAGTTCAAGCATGATCCGCAAGCCCTGATGGACCCCGCGACGGTGGACGGATTGGGCTCCGCGTTCGAGCCCGCCGCGACGGCCCCGACGATCGACGCGTTTCGCGCCGTCCTGACCGCATCGCTGGACGGCGCGGTGGGCGACGTCGTTCTCGCTCTGGGCGTCGCGACGGCCCTGTCCTTGGCGCTGACCGCGTTCCTGCCGGAATCGAGCGGGCCCGCGAAGGAGGCGTGAAGGTGCGGGGCCGGGCCGCTGCGGCCGCCAGCCGAGCGTCGGCTCCGCCGCGCCCGGAACTCGGAAGCTCCCGCGGCGCGCGGCCCGGAGCGGCCCCCGAGGAGCGCCCCTCCGGGCGAGCTTCGCTCCGAGGGATCGGCGCGAGGGCGCCCGAAGCCTTCAGACCGGGCTACGAGGCCACGCGTCCGTCCAATCCGGAGTTGACGGACAGCTACGTGGCCCACCTGTCGATCGGCGATCCGGACGCCGACGCCGTCATCGACGAGCTCGCCGACGTGCCCCCGGGGAAGATCGACGAGTTCGTGCGGGTCCTGCTCGAGAGCGACCGCCGGAAGGGGGACTCGGCGCCCCGCGCTCTCAGGGAGTTCGTCGACCGGTCCGTCTCGCTGCCGCAGTGGTACCGGTCCGTGCCGGTGCAACCGGGCAGTCGAGGCTTCTTTCGCCAGAGCGATCTCTTCATGACCGCGTTCGGCACGAGCACGATCGTGCGCGGATTCAGCACGACCATCGCCCTGTCCTTCTTCATGACGGGCAAGGTCCTCGCGGCGGCTCGGGCGCGCCTGAGACACAACACCCGGCACCTTTTCGAGATCATGCTGCCCGGCGGCCTCGAGCCGTACGGCGACGGATGGCGACTCGCCATCCGCACCCGGCTGATTCACGCGCGCGCACGGAAGCTGATCGCCGGGTCCGGTCATTGGGACGCCGCCGCCTACGGCCTCCCGGTCAGCGCCGCGCACGGCGCGCTGGCGTCGGCCGGCTTCTCGGCCATGCTCCTCGACGACGCGACGCGTCTGGGCGCGCGAATGGACGACGAAGAGCGCGCCAGCTTCATGCACATCTGGCGGTGCAGCGCCTGGCTGATGGGCGTCCCGGAATCGCTTCTGTGCGGCAGCGAGAGCGATGGACACGAGTTGGTGCGCATCGGCTTCGGTTGCGAACCGCCGCCCGCGAGCGAGTGCATCGTCATGGCCAACGCGCTCATCAGCGCAGTGCCGCACGTCGTGGGCATCGAGGACGAGGCCGGGCGCCGCAAGATGGCCGACGCTCTCTTTCGACTGGCGCGCCGAATGATCGGCAGGCGCATGGCCGACAGCCTCGGACTGCCCAGGAAGTGGTCCGTGGGCATGATCGCCCTCTTCAAGCTCCGCATCCGGCTCCACAAGCTCCGCAACAAGATGCCCTTCTTCAAGGGACGGGACTACGGAGTCGCGAAGCTCACCGAGCTGTTGGACAGCTCGCGCCTGGTCGACGAGGGAGTGGATATGGGCTTTCGCTACCGACTGCCCACGCATCTCCACAGCGCCGACCGTTCGGAGGGCGCGCCCGCGAAGCCCTGACGGCGCGGCGACCGGGCCCGCCGCCCCCGGGTCCCGCGCCGCGCTCGACCCCGGGACGCCGCGGACCGCCGCGCAGGGTCAGCTTCCCGGAACGCCAGCGCCGAGAGCTCCGGTCGACGCCCGGTCCCCGAAGGCGCGCGTCCACTGAATCGCGCGATGATGCACCATGGCCAGCGCCGGCACGACCAGCATCAGTATGGCGGTGGCGAAGACGATGCCGAAGCCCAGCGAAGCCGCCATGGGCGTGAGGATCTGGGCGTGCACGCTCCTCTCGAACACCAGCGGCGCGACGCCCAGGAACGTGGTCACCGAGGTCAGGAAGATCGGACGAAACCGCACCTTCGCGCCCTCGACGATGGCTGCGCGCGCCGGCGTCCCGCCCTCCATGCGCTCGTTGACGAAGTCGATCATCACGAGGGAGTCGTTGACGACCACGCCGCTGAGCCCGACGATCCCGAACACGGACATCATGCCCATCTCGAGACCCAGCAGCACGTGGCCCAGGATGGCGCCGACGATGCCGGTCGGGACAGCCGCCATCACGATCAACGGCTTCGTGTAGGACGCGAAGGGAATCGCCAGCAGCGCGTAGACGACGACCAGGGCGAGGACGTACCCGCGTCCCAGCGCCCCGAACGACTCGAACTGCGCCTCCCGCTCGCCGCCGAACGTGTACTCGAGACCGGGATGGCGCGCGACCAGATCGGGCAGAATCACGTCGCGAAGCCGGTCGTTCACCTCGTTGGCGGAGACGACCGCCGGATCGACGTCGGCCAGCACGGTCAACGCCCGGCGGCCGTCCTTGCGCCGAATCGCGGCCGCCGACCGTCCCATGCGCGCCTCGGCGACCCTCGCCAGCGGCGCCTCGCCCCCCGAGGGCAAGCGGACCCGATATCCCTCCACGTCGGCGATCGCGTCGCGCTCCGCTTCCGGCAGACGGACGTACACCCGCACGTCGTCGGCGCCCCTCTGCACGCGCAGCGCCTCCTCGCCGAAGAAGGCGCCGCGCACCTGCCGGGCCAAGTCGTCCAGGGACAGTCCCAGGGCGTGGGCCTCGGGCCGGAGCTCGAGCTGGATCTCCATGAAGCCCTGGTCCTGGTCGGTGCGCACGTCGTGGACGCCGGCCAGCTCGCGCAGTCGGGCGACCGCCTCCCCGCCCACCTCCTCGAGGAGCGCGGGATCGGCGTGCGAGATCTGCGCCTCGACCGGACTGCCGAAGTCGAGGAACTCGGCGCTGACGACCAGCGAGCTGGCGTCCGGCACGTCCCCGATCTCCTCGCGCCACACCCGCTGGAACTCGGCCGCCGAGATCTCGCGCCGCTCTCCGCCGAGGAGCTTGAACTCGACCGCCGCGACGTTGCCCCTGGGGTCGACCGTCAAGCCGTCGCCGCCGGGCGTGAGCACCCGCGCCGGCATCCCGACGGTCACGTTGACGCCGCTCAGCAGGGGCTCGGCGTCGGGGGGCCGATCGGCCGAAAGTCGCTCGACGGCCCGATGGCCGGCCGCCTCGAGCCTCCGCGTCGCGTCGGCCGTCCTCTCGACCGGAGTCCCCGCCGGCATCTCGAGGCTCGCCGTCACGATGTCCGCTTCGACCGCGGGCAGGAACTCCGTCCGGACGATCCCGGCGGGGATCGTGGCCAGCGAGACCGCGACCAGCGCGAAGGTCGTGGCCAGGACGACGGCGGGCCGAGCGGTCGCGAAGCGCAGCGCCCGGTCCAGCGGGCCCTCGACGAACCGTTTCAGCGCCGCGTCGACGCGCCCCTGGGCCGAACGGAAGAAGAGCGAGACCGGGTTTCGGGCGGCGTCGCCATGCCGGGGACCGCGGGAGAGGTGGTGCGGAAGCACCAGCAGGCATTCGATCAGCGACAGAGCCAGGATCGAGATCACGACCACCGGGATGGCGCGCATCATCTGGCCCAGCGCGGAAGGCACGAAGAACATCGGGCAGAACGCGACGATCGTGGTCGCCACCGCGAAGACGACGGGACGCCGGATGCGCAGCGTGCCCCGGATCGCGGCCGGCAGCCCCTCGCCGCCGCGCTCGCGCTCGGAGTGGATGTTCTCGCCGACGACGATCGCGTCGTCGACCACGATCCCGATGGCCAGGATGAAGCCGAACAGCGAGATCATGTTGATCGACGCGCCCAGGGCCAGCATCACGGCGAACGTGCCGACGAAGGACATGGCGATCCCGACGGCCACCCAGAAGGCCAGGCGGGTCTCGAGGAAGAACGTCAGGGCCAGCAGGACCAGGGCGAGCCCGAGGAGGCCGTTCTTGACCAGGAGGCCGAGGCGGTCCCTCAGGACGTCGGCGTCGTTGCTCCAGACGTCCAGCCGCACGCCGGCCGGCAGCGCGGGCGCGACCCGAGCCTCCAGATGGCGCTCGACCGCCTCCACGATGTCCAGCACGCGCTCGTCCGCCGTGCGAGAGACCTCGACGAAGGCGACGGGCTGGCCCTGGTACCGCGCGATCAGGTCGGCTTCGCGGAAGCCGTCGCGCACCCGGGCGACGTCGCCGAGGCGCACCTGGGCGCCGTCCGTCCGTCCGAGCAGGACGACGTCCTCGAAGTCGCGCTGCGTGTAGTTGCGTCCCGTCGTCCGGACGCGCACCTCGCCGGCGGCGGTCTCGACGCTCCCGGCCGAGAGATCCAGGGAGCCCCTCCGCACGGCGGCCGCGACGTCGGCCAGGGTGAGGCCGAGGGAACGGAGCGCGCGCGAGGGAACCTCGATGGAGATCTCGTAGTCCCGCACGCCGGTGACCTGGACGTACGAGACCTCGGGGAGCGACGCGAAGTCCGCCTCGACCTCGCGCGCCAGCTCCTTCAGCGACCGTTCGGGCACGTCGCCGAAGAGGGCCACGCGGATCACGCTCTGACGGTTCGTGAGCTCGCGAACCAGGGGTCGCTCGGCTCCGACGGGGAACGACTGGATGCGGTCGACCTCGGCCTTGAGCTCGTCCATGATCCTGGCGTTGTCCTCGCCCAGGCGCAGCTCGACGAACACGCGCGCCTGGCCCTCCCCGGCCGTCGACTCGATCTCCTTGACGCCGTCGACCGCCTTGATCCGCTCCTCGATCCTGCGGACGACGGACTCGTCGATCTCCTCCGGCGTCGCGCCGGGGTAGGCGACCGCGATCTCGATGTGGTCCAGGGACGCGTCCGGGTACAGCTCCTGGACCAGAGCGGTCAGGGACACGGCGCCGGCCAGGAACACGAAGACCATGAGCAGATTCGCCGCGACGCCGTTTCGGGCCATGTAGGCGACGGCGCCGCCTCGCGTCCCTTCCTCGGCGTCCGGGACGCGTCGGCGCGAAGCGCGATCGCTCACCGGAGCACCCGCATGCCCTCGGTCGCGTACTCGACGCCGCCGGTGACCAGGGGCTGACCGGGGAGCAGCGCTCCGCCGACGAACGCGACGTCGTCCACGCTCTGGTACACGCGCACCGGCACGATCGTCACCGGCGTCCCTTCCTCGCCGTCGTCCCCGGCGCGAAGCGCCCACACCTCGTTGCCGCTCCGCAGGGCCGCGCGCGGCACGAGGAAGTAGCGCTCGGGCCGGACGCCGTCGATCCGCGCCGCGACGAACTGGCCCACCAGCAAAGGGACGCCGTCCCGGGGATCGGCGTCCGGCACGCGCACGACGACGTCGATGGTCCGGGTTCTCTCGTCCAGCGCGCGGCGCGCGCGGTCCACGTACCCCGGCCAGACGCGCTCGGCGTCGCCGTATCGGGCGACGACCTCGGCGGCGACGCGGCGGTCGCCGTCTCCGGGCGTCAATCGCCACAGTTCGGGGATCAGCGCCGCCTGGGCGTCGGAAAGCGCCACGGCGACCTCGACGGCGGCGGCGGCGTAGAAGCGCCCGACGCTCGCGCCCGCGGCCACGAGCTGACCCAGGGCGACGGACTCCCTTCGCACGACGCCCGTGAACGGGGCTTCGACCCGGGTGCGCGACAGGGCCAGCTCCGCGTCGGCCAAGGCGGCGCTGTCGCGCGCCAGGGCGGCGCGAGCGGCCGCCAGCTGCGGCTCGCGAAGCGTCAGCGGACTGGCCGCGGCGCCGTCTTCGCGGCGTGCGCGGAAGAGATCGTACTCGGCGCGCGCGATCCGGGCGTCCTCTTCCGCTCGCAGCACGGCCACTCGTTGGGCGGCGACGTTGGCGCGCGCCTGCTGCACGCGGTTGCGGTAGTCGGCGTCGTCGATCCGAAAGAACGGATCGCCTTGGGCGATCCGCCCTCCCTCCTGAAAGGACGGATTCACCCAGACGACGGCGCCGCCGACCCGGGGCGCGACGTCGATCTCGGCCGTGGGGCGAACCGTGCCCGCTCCGTGCACCGGAATGGGTCCCTCGCCGGGCGCCGCCGGCGACGTGGTCACGGTCGGCAGCGGAGAGACCGGGGCGCGCATCGGCGGATCCGGGCGCGCCCAGACGAGCACGAGGGACAGGACGACGGCCCCGACCACGATGCCGAGGGGAAGGACCGCGCGCCGGGACCGACTCATGAACGATCTCCTCCCCCGGTGTCCTCGCCGCGGCTCGCGGTTCCGGACGACGCGCGGCCGCAGGCCGGCGAATCCGCCGGCGGCGTCCCTCGGCGCTCGGCGCGAACCGCGACGGCTGGAAGCCGGAACGCGCAAGCGACGTTCCGCCTCATGTTAGCCCCGCGCCGGGCGAGCGTCCACGGCGGTCCCGAGACCGACCCTGGCCGGGTCGAGCACACCGTTCGGCGGTGTCGAACGGGACGGCGACGGCCGCTGCGTGAGGAACCGGGACCACGGCCGACCCGCGCACGGTCCGCGTAGAACCGTCGCCAGCGGAGGCGGCGCCCCCGGATTCGCACGTCCTGCGCCACGTACCGGCGCTCGTCAGCGAGCACGAGGCGGGCCATGGCCCGGTGGCGCAGGCCCCGGGGCAGAAACTCCCGGCCCGCGACGACGGACCCGCGCAACCGCGCCGTCGGGGACTCGCGCATCCGAGCGAAGTCCGCCGCTGGGATCCGCGCGCCCGGGCGTGGCTGGGCCGACCGGCGACGGAGGCGAGTCGGCGAGCGCGCCGACATTTCGATCTCTTCCTTGCCGCTCCGACGCCCACGCGCCAGCTTTCGCCCGATTCGCCGCGTCGGGTCGAAGGCCCGGCGGGTTCCTTCCCCGCGATTCGGGCCGGGTGGGATAGGTGGACACCGGCGGAAAGGACCGGACCCGACGGAGCGCCGCCATGAGATCGAACCGAACGTCGGTCGAGAGATCGCGACACGACGGAGCGATGGAGGAACTCGACGCGGCGATCGCGGAGTGGTCCGCGCGCCGGACGTCCATGCGGGACGTCGACGACGACAGGCTTTGGGAGAAGCTCCGGCTCGAGTGGAATTGGAACTCCAACCGCATCGAAGGAAACGCGCTCACCTACCGCGAAACGGTTTTCGCTGATCGTCTTCGGCCGAACGAGCGGCGGACACCCGACGCGGCACTACGAAGAGATGAAGGCCCACGACGTCGCGATCGAGCACGTTCGACGCCTGGCCGGCGACGAGCGGCCTCTGAACGAAGGCGACGTGCGCGACCTCAACCTGATTCTCCTCGACGAGCCCTTTTGGCACGTCGCCCGGACCCCGGACGGACAGCCGACTCGGAAGCGGATCCGGCCAGGCGAGTACAAGGCGCAACCGAATCACGTCGTGACGGCTGGCGGAGAGCTTCATCGCTTCGCCGAACCGCAGGACACGCCAGCGGCGATGCAACGCTGGACGAGCGGTTTCCGCCGCGACCTGCAACGGCGCTCGGCTCCGCTCCCCCGCTTCCTGGCGCGGTCGCACTGGGATTTCGTGCGCATCCATCCCTTCGACGACGGCAACGGACGAGCCGCACGCCTGTTGACCAACTACGCCCTGTTGAGGCTCGACCTCCCGCCGATGGTGATCAAGAGCGCTGACCGGAGACTCTACGTCGGAGCGCTGCAGGCCGCCGACGGGAGCGATGCGGCGCCACTCGAGCGGTTCATGCTCGACAACGTCCTGTGGTCGCTCGCGATCGCGATCAAGGCCGCCAAGGGGGAGCCGATCGACGAGGTTGGAGACGTCGGCTGAGGCTTGCCGCATCGCGGGAAGGGCAAAACACGCGTTCCCCCAGACCTTGACCAACGATCAGGGGACTGCGGCGGAGCGCGCCGTCGCGAACGAGGCGGCGCCCCATTCGGATTCCGACGCGACGAACCCGGACAGCGATCCCCGCGACCGACGTCCTGGACGAAGCCGCGATGGCGGCGCGCGCGGGCCCGCGAACCCGCCGAGCTCAATGGGCCTGGGTAGACTTGAACTACCGACCTCACGCTTATCAGGCGTGCGCTCTAACCACCTGAGCTACAGGCCCCGGAGCCCCGCGCCCGCCTGCGTACGGGGCGTCGAGACGCCTACGGTGCAGAGTGCATTATAGCGCCGCTCGCAAGCTCCCGACAGGCCGAAGCGCTCGTCCTCCGGGCACTCATTCGGCGCCCACCCAGCGGGCCCCCGCGCGCCCCTTCGTCCGTCCCGGCGCCGGCGTCCCGATCACGACTTCGGCCTCGTCGAGCGCGACGGCGACGTCCGACCGGCGGATCCAGTCCCGCGCCGCATCGGTTGCTTCGACGAACACCAGGCGACCTCCGGGAGCCAGGACGCGCAGCGCCTCGGACCACCACGACGTCGAGTCGCCTCCCCGAACCACGACCCCTCGCGCGACGCCGTCCTGCAAGGGCAGCGCAGGCCCCGCGAGCATCGCCGTGACGCTTGGGCCCGTCCGCCCCATCGCTTCACGGCCCGCGATCAGGACCTCGACCCCGGGCGCGACCCGAGCCACGCCGCGGGCCTCGAGCCACAGGCGTCCGGGCATCACGACCAAGCCTCCCCCGCTGCCCAGTCCCAGGGCGGCGGCGAACCACACGGCCCGGGAGCCGTCGGTCCCGGCGCGAGGCTCGCTCGCGCCCGCGTCCCCAACGGAGTCCGCTCCGTCGGCGAAGCCGTCGGTCCTTCGCCAAGGCGTCCGGGGCGGCGGTCGGAGGTCGACGCCGTCCGGCCCCACCGGAAAGCGGTCTCGACAGTTCGGGCAACCCAGCTCCCCATCGACGACCCTGCCGTCCACCACCTGGCGCGCCAACAGGACCAGGCTGAACGAAGGACCGCAGCGCGGACACGCCAGATGGTCCGCGACCAGCGGGTTCACGCCCGCTCGACGCGGATCGTCGGCACGCCGACCGAGGGCGGGAGACCGGCCACGAACCCCACGACCCGAGCGACATCCTCCGGCCGCAGCATCTCGCGCCGACCCGGGAGGCTGGGATCCCGGTCGGGGTCGATCGGGTCCCATATCTCCGTGTCGACGGCTCCGGGCTCGACGAGGCAGGACCGCACGCCGGTGCCCCGCACCTCCTCGGCCAAGACCCCGTGCAAGCCGCGCAATGCGAACTTCGAGGCGGCGTAGGCGGCGTTGCCGCCGAACGCCCTGCGGCCGGCGACGCTTCCGACGCTGATCACGAGCCCGGAACCCGCCGCCAGCATCGACGGCAGGAACGCCCGGATCACGTTGAACGCGCCCTTCAGGTTGACGTCGAAGTTGCGGTCCACCGAATCGGCGCTCGCGTCCACGATCCGGGCCAGGTCGAAGACGCCCGCGGCATTGACGACGACGTCCGCCCTGCCGTGCGCGGCCTCGACTCGGTCCCGGACCCGTTCGACATCGTCCGCCGACGTCACGTCGAGGCGCACGCCCACAACGCCCGCCTCCACGTCCAAGCGGCGCAGGCGCGTTCGGTGGCGCCCTCCGGCGAACACCTCGAAGCCGTCGCGCGCCAGTCGCCTCGCAACGGCGCCGCCGATGCCCCCGGTGGCGCCAGCGACCAACGCGACCCGCCTGCGGGCGGGCGACCCGTCAGTCGCCGCCGGCATACTCGACCCAGTGCCTCGGCGTCTCCCAAAGGACCAGTCGATCCAGCCTCGCCGGGGGAGAAATCGCCGCTGCGAGCCGCTCCCAGACGCGCACCACCAGATTCTCGGTCGTGGGGACGACGCCCTCGAGCCAAGGGACGTCCAGATTCAGGTTCCGGTGATCCAGGTCGTCGATCACGACGCGGGCGGTCAGCCGCTTGAGGTCGCCCAAGTCCATGACGTAGCCGGTCTTCGGATCGACGGGCCCCGCCACCGTCACGTCCAGCTCGTAGTTGTGGCCGTGCCAGTTGGGGTTGGCGCAGTCGCCGAACGCGCGGCGATTCTCCTCGTCGCTCCACTCGGGGCGCGCCACCCGATGGGCGGCGCTGAAGTGCATGCGCCGGGTGATTCGGAGCTGGGACATTCAACCGTCTCCCGTCGGAGGTCGGGGCGAAAAAACGGAGGCCGACGCCCGAATCGGGACATCGGCCTCCTTCGCGCCGAGGGGTGTAGACTGAAGCCCGGACTCAAACAGGTGGCGACTTCCCCGCGATCTTCGAAGTCCTCGGTCGCCCGAGGCGTGACGTCCACCGCAGGAGGCAGTCCCGGCTCTTCCAGTGTTGGCTCAAATACAATGCCCCCGGCACGCCAACCAATATGGGGGATCGGACGGCGGGGGCGCAAACGCCCCGTCTCGCGCTGGCGCGTCGGAGCCTCCGGGTCGGTCCGGGTTCGCGACGCCTACTGCGATCGCCCCGGGATCCCCGGCTCGGTCATCCCGCGCACGTCCAGCGCCTCGTCCAGGCGGTCGGCGTCCAGAAGCCCCATCTCCTCGACCACTTCCCGGACCGAGCGGCCCTCGCTGGCGGCCCGCTTGGCCACCACGACGGCCCGGTCGTACCCGACGTGCGCGTTGAGCGCCGTCGCGATGGCTGGGTTGCGCTCGAGCAGCTCTCGGGCCCGATCCTTCCGCGCCTCGATGCCGAGGACGCAGCGCTTGGCGAAGACGTCGGCCCCGTTGGCCAGCAGCTCGATGGACTCGAGCAGCGCGTCGGCAAGGACCGGCATCATCACGTTGAGCTCGAAGTTGCCCCGCTGCCCGGCCACGGTCGCCGTCACGGCGTTGCCGTTCACGCGGGCGGCCACCATCATCAGCGCCTCGCATATGACGGGATTGACCTTGCCCGGCATGATCGAGCTGCCGGGCTGCACGGCCGGCAGGCGAATCTCCGCGATCCCCGACGTGGGCCCGCTGGCGAGCCAGCGAACGTCGTCGGCGATCTTCATGAGACTCCCAGCCACCGTATTGAGCGCCCCGGCCAGCGACACGCAGGCGTCCTTCGACCCCTGGGCCTCGAAGTGGTCCTCGGCTTCGCGGAAGTCGATGCCGTAGCGTTCGGCCACCTTCGCGATCGCGCGCGCCGCGAACTCCGGGTGGGTGTTGATGCCGGTCCCGGTGGCCGTGCCTCCCAGCGCCACCTCGGCCAGCTCCTCGCCCGCGCGCTCGAGCCGCTGGACGCCCTTCGCCACCTGGGTCGCGTAGCCCCCGAACTCCTGGCCCAGCCGCACCGGCGTCGCGTCCATAAGATGGGTCCGGCCCGACTTGACGATCCCGTCGAAATCGCGCGCCTTGGCCTCGAGGGCGCTCCGCAGGCGACGCAGCGCCGGGATCAGGTCGAAGTCCAACGCGGCCCGGCAGGCCACGTGGATCGCCGTCGGGATCGCGTCGTTCGACGACTGGCCGAAGTTCACGTGGTCGTTGGGATGCACCGGAGCGCACTCCTCGCGATTCGCGAGCCGAGCGATCACCTCGTTGGCGTTCATGTTGGTGGAGGTGCCGGAGCCCGTCTGGTAGACGTCCAGGGGGAACTCGTCGTCCCACTCGCCGGCGGCGACGGCGTACGCCGCCATCGCGATCGCGCGAGCCCGATCGGGCGACAGCAGGCCCAGCTCCGCGTTGGTCTCGGCGGCGGCCGCCTTGAGCGCGCCCAGGGCTTCGATGAAGCGACGCCCGAACCGGCGGCCGCTGATGGGGAAGTTCTCGACGGCCCGCTGGGTCTGGGCCCCGTAGAGGGCGTCGCGAGGGACGCGGACCTCGCCTAGGGAATCGCGCTCCACTCGGGTGTTCGCGGACACGTTGCACTCTCCTCCGTTGGGCGCCGGGCGCGGCGCCGCGCGGCCTGAAAGGGAACTCTGCGGGACGCTGCGAGACGCGCCCCCGCCGACAAGCGACGTATAATAGCGACGCATCGAGGGCGGGCCCTGCGTTCGGCGGAGGCCACGCACCGGACGACGGAACGGGAGGCGGCAGAGACGACCCAATGCGCGCGACGCCCTCCTCCGCCGCCGCGCACGTCGCTCTCGTGACCGGCGGCGCCGTCCGCCTCGGTCGCGCCGTCGCCCTCGCGCTCGCGCGCCAGGGGTGGGACCTCGCGATCGCGTACGGCGCCTCGGCGAGCGATGCGAGGACGGCGAGGAAGGAGGCGCGCGCGTCGGGTCGGCGCGTGCATGCCGTTCAGGCCGACTTGGGCGACCCGTCGGCGTGCGTGCGCGTCGTCGATGCCGTCCGGAAGGCCTTCGGTCGTCTCGATCTCCTGGTCAACTCCGCCTCGACCTTCGAGGCTGCGGATCTTCTCGACGTCACGGCGTCCGATTGGGACGAAGTGATGGCCGTCAACCTGCGGGCGCCGTTCCTGCTCGCCCGCGACGCGGCGCCGATGCTCCAAGCCTCGGGCGGACAGATCGTCAACGTCGTCGACCTTTCCGCGTTCGAGCCCTGGACCGGCCGTCCCCACCACGCCGTCTCCAAGGCGGGTCTCGCGCATCTCACGAAGATCATGGCGCGGGCGTTCGCTCCCCGAGTTCGGGTCAACGCCATCGCGCCCGGCGTCGTGCTTCCTCCCGAGGACTACGAACCTGCGGAGCTGAAAGCGCTTCGTCGGCGCGTGCCGCTGGGCAGGATCGGCTCTCCGCAGGACGTGATCGACGCTCTGCGCTTTCTGACCGAGGCCGACTACGTCACCGGCGAGACGATCGTGGTGGACGGAGGGATGTCGCTGTAGCCGGCGGCAAGGTCGCGGCGCCGCAGACGCGTGAGCCGAGCGCTGAAGCGGTCGTTGAGCGGAGTGTGTCGGCGGCACAGAACCGAAGGGGATTCCGAACGCCGTTTATGCACGGCCTCTGGAGCGTTTGTGACACCCGTCACCGGCAGAGCTACACGCCTCGGCGGTCGAGACCCGCTATCTTCTTCTTGAGCATGTCGCGGAGCGCAAGCTCCTCCGCAGCCAGCCCAAGAGATCTGGTGAGCGCTGACCATTGCCTTGCACGCAGAATCCGCTATCATTCCTATAGTCGCTTCTACTGACTGCGCTGCATTCCGTTCTGTCGCCCCCAGTCCCCACTTTCCGAGAAGTCAATGAGAATCTCACCGGAACCCCTGGCCATCAAAGACGACGATGGATTCGATACGTCCGATATCTTCGACGCCCGACAGGCCGGCGAGAGATTGGCCAATCTCGTCGGGATCCTTGATGACCACGCGGTCATCGCTCTTGACGGCGCGTGGGGAACCGGAAAGTCAGTGTTCGTGCAACAGTGGGCAGGTCTTATGCGCCAGCGACACCACAGAGTGGTCTATTTCGATGCATTCGCCCACGACCATCTCGATGACGCGTTTTTTCCGCTTCTCAGCCAGCTGATCAAGGCAACCGACTCTGGATATCATAATTGCAAGAATGAGAGGATTCATGACGCTACTCGCAAATTGATCCGTGCTATGCCGAAACTTGCAACCGATCTCGCGCTTAGTAAATTCCTCGGAATTAGAATGAGAGACATCAAAAAGGCCATGAATGGTTCGCTTGACAAGATGATCAAGGACCGAATTCACGGAATGCAGACGCAAATGTCCTACGTGACGAATTTTCGCAACGTGCTGTCTGGAGCAATAGCGTATTCTGCCAACGATGAAACCAAGGCACCACTGATTTTCATCATCGATGAACTTGATCGTTGCCGACCAAGCTACGCACTTAGCATCCTGGAACGAATCAAGCACGTTTTTGCGATCAACGGCGTTTGTTTTGTTCTGGTAGCCCACCTGAAGAACCTCGCGATGATGGTCGGCAAGATGTACGGCTATGACGACCATAATTCAATGCGGTACTTGGAGAAATTCTGGTATTTGCGGGTGGAAGTTGATGCCATGCTCGCAATAACTGCCAACAGTGCTCGCACACGCTATTTAGGCCATCTGTTTGAAAAATACAAAATCATACCCCAAAACCCTGCGTTCATACCTAATGGCATAAACCAAGACGCCGCGAGTATCATCAAGAATCTCATTAACGTACATCGGGTGTCATTGCGAGATATTGAGAGAATGGTATTTCATTATCATTTGGTACAGAACGCGATCATTGCGCATGGAAAAATGCATAGGAGTCGTAAACTGGAATTAATTAGATTCGTTTTGCCGGTGCTACCTGTATTGCGACACCTTCGCCACGATTTGTATCAATCAGCAACTGTTGGTAATCTCAAATGGAAGGCAATCTTAGATTTTCTTTCGTTGCAACAATGGGATCCCATAGCCAACACCGGAGATGTGGAGAGGACCTGGGAGCAAGTCATGGGCGATCAGAAGGAGCTTGTCCAGGCATGTAGAGCCATGGACATGTTCGCCGATTTTGCGTCGATTTGAACGCTGGTCGCTACGGACATCAGACCTTCTGGGTTACTGATGGGATAAGAAATGATCGAGACCGGTCAAGGTGCATCACGATGCAGCATCGGTACGTCCACACCGAATTTGCAGGTGCATTGCGTCCGTGCCTGGGCCTTCTAATCCGAATCCCGGTATCGAGAAAACGAGGCACTTTGGACAGAAGCACTAATATCAAGATTCCAATGCGCACATGGCCAATTCGGACTCACCGACCACTACCTAAAGCACGCTGACCTCTCCCCTCCCGCCGCGACGCACACAGGACTCACTCGACCGATAGCGTCTCTGCCTGTTCGATCACTGTGCGCGTCGCCCGCGCTTGCCTGTCCGGCGGATAACCGTGGCTGCGGAGCACGCGTTTGACCGCGAGCCGCATCTTCGCACGCACGTTCTCACGAATCGTCCAGTCGATCGAGACGTTCCTACGCACCGTCTCGACCAGTTCGCGCGCGATGTCGCGCAACGTCTCGTCGCCCAGCACCTGCACCGCGCTGTCGTTCGTCCCGAGCGCATCGTAGAACGCGAGCTCGTCCTCGGTGAGCCCCAAAGCCTCGCCCCGGGCGTTCGCGTCGCGCAGTTCGCGGGCCAGCTCGATCAGCTCCTCGACGACCTGAGCGGCTTCGACGGCCCGGTTCGCGTAGCGGCGCACAGTGCGCTCGAGCATCTCGGCGAACGACCTCCCCTGAACGACGTTCCTGCGCTTGCGCACCGCCAGCTCGCCCTCGATCAGCTTCCGCAGCAGCTCGACCGCGAGGTTCCGCCGCTTCATACCCCGCACGTCGGCCAGGAACTCCTCGGACAGGACCGAGACGTCGGGCTTTTCGAGCCCCGCCGCGGCGAAGATGTCGACGACGCCCTCGGATACCACGGCCCGCGACATGATCTGCCGGATGGCGTGCTCGATCTCGTCCCCGCTCCGCCGCTCCCCATTCGACGCACGCTTGGCCAGCACCGACCGGACGGCCTGGAAGAACGCCACGTCGTCGCGGATCCGGATCGCCTCTTCGTGCGGCGTGGCGAGCGCGAAGGCCTGCAAGAGATCGCGTGCCGCTCGGAGAAAGCGCTCCTTGCCGTCCTTCTGCGCCAAGACCTGTTCCTGCGCCGCAGGCAACAGACCAAGGCGCTCCGCCTGCGATCCATCAGTCCAGGCGGAGCGGTCGAGGCCATGGAACAGGTCGCAGCACACTTCGTACTTCTCCAGCATCACGTCCACCGCCTTGGACTGGTCCACCGTCGTGGCGCCCGAGCCGCCGCTCTCCGTGTAGGTCGCGAGCGCCCGCCTGAGCTCGTGCGCGAGCCCGAGGTAGTCGACCACCAAGCCGCCCGGCTTGTCCCGGAACACCCGGTTCACCCGCGCGATGGCCTGCATCAGCCCGTGGCCGCGCATCGGCTTGTCCACGTACATCGTGTGCAGGCTCGGCGCATCGAAGCCGGTCAGCCACATGTCGCGCACGATCACCATCCGGAGCGGGTCGTCGGGGTCGCGGAACCGCTTCGCCAGCGTCTCGCGGCGCGCCTTGGTGCGGATGTGCGGCTGCCAGTCGAGTGGGTCCGACGCGCTGCCCGTCATCACCACCTTGATTCGGCCTCGGGCGTCGTCCTCATGGGTCCAGTCCGGGTGCAGGCGGGTCAGCTCCCGGTGCATGTCGACGCAGATGCGGCGGCTCATGCAGACGATCATCGCCTTGCCGTCCATGGCCTCGAGGCGCTGGGCGAAGTGCGACGAGATGTCCCGAGCGACGAGTTCGAGGCGGCGATGTGCCCCGGCGACGGCCTCGAGCTGGGCCCATTTGGTCTTGAGCCTCTCCTTGCGTTCGAGCTCTTCGCCCTCCGTCGCCTCCTCGAAGTCGGGATCGATCTGCGGGCGCTCTTCCTCGTCCAGCGCCAGGCGCGCGAGTCGGCTCTCGTAGTAGATCGGCACCGTGGCCTCGTCCTCGATGGCCCGCTCGATGTCGTAGACGCTGATGTAGTCCCCGAACACGGCCCGCGTGTTCGCATCCTCGAGCTCGATGGGCGTGCCCGTGAAACCGATGAACGAGGCGTTCGGCAGCGCGTCGCGCATGTGGCGGGCGTAGCCGTCGATGAAGTCGTACTGGCTCCGGTGCGCCTCGTCGGCGATCACCACGACGTTGCGGCGACCCGACAGCTCGGGCATTCGGTCGCCCTTCGCGACGGGGAAGAACTTCTGGATCGTCGTGAACACCACGCCGCCGGACTCGACCGCTAGCTTGGCGCGCAGGTCGGCGCGGTCGCTCGCTTGGGTCGGCGGTTGCCGAAGCAGGTCCCGGCAGCGCGAGAACGTGCCGAAGAGTTGGTCGTCCAGGTCGTTGCGGTCCGTCAGGACCACGACGGTCGGGTTCCCCATCGCGGGCTCGCGCACGATCCGTCCGGCGTAGAACGCCATCGTCAGGCTCTTGCCCGACCCCTGGGTGTGCCAGACGACGCCGATGCGCCGGTCGCCCGAAGCCTCGAGGTCGACGCCCGCTCTTGCGCTCGCCTCCCGTTGCAGGCGGGCCGCCCGTAGCGTCTCGTCCACCGCCTTCTCGACCGCGTGGAACTGGTGGTATCCGGCCACCTTTTTCGTCAGACGGCCGCCGTCGTCCTCGAAGACTACGAAGTCGTGCACCAGCGTCAGGAATCGGCGCCGATCGCACACGCCGGTCAGCATCACCTCCAACTGGGGCAGGTTCGGGAGGGCCAGCGCCTGGCCACCCATCGTGCGCCACGGCTTGAACCACTCCCACCCGGCGGTGAGCGTCCCCATCCGCGCTTCGACTCCGTCCGAAACCACGAGCACGGCGTTGAAGGCGAACAGGTCCTCGAGCTCCGCCTTGTACGTCTGGATCTGCTGCCAAGCCCTCCTCACGGTGGCCTTCTCGTCCGCCGGGTTCTTGAGCTCGATCAACCCCAGCGGAAGGCCGTTGACGAACAGCGCGATATCAGGACGCCGCTTGTGTTCGCCGTCGACGACGGTGAACTGATTGACGGCCAGCCAGTCGTTGTTCTCGGGGTTGGCGTAGTCGACGACGGAGGCTTGCGCGCCGCGCACCGACCCGTCGGCGGTTCGGCGCTCGACCGTCACGCCGTCCACCAGCAAGCGGTGGAACGCGCGATTCCGGGCTTCAAGCGTCGGGCCTTCCGGCTGGATCAGCTTGCGGAAGGCGTCGTCCAGGGCTTCGGCGGGCAGGTCGGGGTTGAGCCGGGTCAGGGCGTCGCGCAGTCGGCGCTTCAGGACGACTTCGGTGTAGCGGTCCCGCTCCGCGTTCACCTCGCTCGGGGCGATGTCGGGACCGTGGGCCGTCTTCCACCCGAGGCCCTCGAGCCATTCGAGCGCGGCTCGTTCGACCTCCAGTTCGGTGAACGCGGACGCTGGCGTCACAGGGCGGACTCCAGGAGAGCCTCGGCGTCCGGCACTCGGAGCTCGCCGGAGACGAGCTTCGGGAGGACGGTGTCGCGGAAGGTCGCCAGGGTGTGAGACTCCGCCTGCTTTCTGCCTGCTTGATCGAAAAGCGATGCCGCGATATCGCCGAAGTGCTCCGCAGGCCTTGAAGGCGGAACAGCTAACCAAAGGCCCTTCACGGCGGAAACCGGTACCCGTTGCCGCCCACTGGTCCCGCTCATGTTTTGTATCGCCACCTCTCTAAATCCCGCGCTCCGTGCCAGGCAGTACGCAAATTGCTTGGGAAGCGGAGGCCGCGGCCTCAGTACGATATATTCCGTAGATCCCCATCCAGTCTCGTTGTCAGCAAGGAAATCGACGTACGCCGTCTTTCCGTTCTCCAGACATGGCGTGATTCGCGCAACCAGTGTATCACCATTGGCAAAACGCGCTCCCGATCCAAAAGGGCGAACATTGTCAACCAAGTTCGGCGCATGGACACGCGTCGGCATGTCGGACATCGGTAGATACGGAGCCAGCTGTCCTCGTACCAATGGGCGTTTCGGATTGACGTCAATGAAATCCCGAAGAGGCCCAACCTCCCACCCATCTGGAATCTCCCCCATTTCAGAGTCGACCATCCGGTCGGGGAACAGATCGGCGACGTCCTGCGGCAATCCCGTGTCCCGGCCCTCCATCTTCGCCCGGACCGGATCGAAGTCCACGAACCACGACTTGAACAGCGCCCGCGCCATCCCCTCCAACGTCTCGTTCATCCGCCGGTTCAGCTCGATCTTATCGTCCAGCGCGCCCAGCACGTGCGCGATGGCGCGCTGCTCGGGGAGCCGAGGCAAGGGAACTTCAATTCCGAGCGCCGATTCTGGCGACACCCTCTGATGGCTACCCGACGTGCCAATGACCCTCTCCAGCAAAGGGCCTCGAAAGCTGGGTGCCGTGCAGAGAAAGTGGAGGAACCTCCGGTCCATCAAGTCTCTCCGGGGACGCAAGACCAGATACTCAGTCGAGCAAATCGCCCGGGCGTGATCATCGATCATCGGTGTCCATACCCGCACAAACCTCGGATTGATGCGCGATACGAGTACTGCATCGTCCGGGACGGTGAACTTCTTGCTTCCGATCTGCGCGCCAAATTCCGACACCGGCCGCTTGCCATCGTCGAAAGCCGGGATCGAATGATGGGAAAAAACCCTATTGGGCATTGTGGAGGGATCCATTTGTTCCTTGTGCAAGTCGACCAGACTTCCTAGTTGCACCACAGGCCAAGGATGGCGATGACCTGTGCGAAGCCCAGCGTCCAACACCACGTACTCCCGCTCGATCTCCCTCTGGAACCGCTCCGGCAGCCGCGCCCAGTCCATCGCCTCGACCAGAATCGGGATCGCCGACTCGCGAATCGCGGCCTCGAACTCGAGCAGTCGCTCCCAGGGAAGCTCCTCGAGTCCCGGACCCCGGAGCGCCAGATCCAGGTCGCTGCCCTCGTGACTCCGGCCGTTCACCCGACTGCCGTAGGCCCACGCCTCGGCCTCGGGCAGGTGCTCGCGCAGCAGATCCACGAGGATGCGCCGGTGCTGCGACGCAAGGTGCAGCCGGTCAGCCATCGGCGGCCCCGTCGATCATGTCGGCCAAGCCTCTGGCGTCGTCGACGAACGACGGCAGCAGCTCCATCGTCGCGTCCGCGAAGCCCTCGCCGAAGCCCGTGGCTTCGAGGTCGCGGTTGCCGCGGTAGCACAGCCATCGCTCGACCGCGTCCAGCGCGAGAAGATCGTGGCGCGCCGCGTGACGGAAGAGGTCCCTGAAGCACAGTCGATCAGCCTTCTTGTTGCTGGCGAACCAGTCGGCCAGTCTCTTGCGCAGCAGTTTCCCGGACTGATCGAGCGCCAGCTCGAACTCCCGGACGCACGCGGCCCGGAGAAGCGCGCGCATCGAATCGTCGTCCCGGACCCGGTCGATTCTCTCCATCGCCCGCTCGAGCGTGGCGACGCGACGACGCAGGAACGTCGTGTCGATGCTCACCGCCTCGGACCGAACCCCAACGCCCGCAGGTTCTCGTTGATCGCGGCGTCCAGCCGGGCGGCCTCGGCCTGCTGGTCGCTCAGCTCGGCCTCCAGCCGCTCCATCTTCTCCGCGAACGGCTCGCCGTCCTCCGCCTGGGGCTCGACGCCCACGTAGCGTCCGGGCGTCAGCACGTGGCCGTGCCGGCCCACCTCCTCCAGGGCGACGCTCCTGCAGAACCCGGGCACGTCCGCGTAGCCGTCCTCTCGCCCCTTCCACGCGCGGTACGTCCCAGCGATCCGGGCGACGTCCTCGTCGGTCAGCTCCCGGTGCGTGCGGTCCGCCATCCGACCCAGCTTCCTCGCGTCGACGAACAGGATCTCGCCCCTCCGCTCCCGTTCCCGCGCCACGAACCACAGGCACACCGGGATCTGGGTCGAATAGAACAGCTGGCCCGGCAACGCGACCATGCAGTCGACCAGATCGGCCTCGATCAAGTTGCGTCGGATCTCGCCTTCGCCGGACTGCGTCGACGACATCGACCCGTTGGCCAGCACGAACCCCGCCACGCCCTTCGGCGCGAGGTGGTGCACCATGTGCTGCACCCAGGCGAAGTTCGCGTTGCCCTTCGGAGGCACGCCCCAGCGCCACCGCTTGTCCTCGACCAGCCGTTCGCCGCCCCAGTCGGAGACGTTGAACGGCGGATTCGCGAGGATGAAGTCCGCCTTCAGATCCGGGTGGCGGTCGTCGTGGAAGCTGTCGCCGTGCTTGACACTGCCCCCGATGCCCCGGATGGCCAGGTTCATTCGAGCGAGCCGCCAGGTCGTGTGGTTCGACTCCTGTCCGTAGATCGAGATGTCGAGCGGCTTCCCGCCGGCGCCGGCGCCCGTCGCGTGCGCTCGGATGAACTCGGCCGACTGCACGAACATGCCCGCCGACCCGCAGCACGGGTCGTAGACCCGCCCCCGATACGGCTCGAGCATCTCGACCAAGACCCTGACGACGCTGCGCGGCGTGTAGAACTCGCCGCCCCTCTTCCCCTCGGCGCCGGCGAACCGCGAGAGGAAGTACTCGTACACGCGCCCGAGCACGTCCTTCGACCGCGACTCCGCGTCCCCGACCCGGATGTTGCCCACCATGTCGATCAGCTGGCCCAAGCGCTGCTTGTCGAGGCCCGGGCGAGCGTAGTCCTTCGGCAGGACGCCCTTGAGCGCCCGATTCTCGCGCTCGATCGCGGCCATGGCGTCGTCCACGGCCTGGCCGACGTCGGGCTGCCGCGCCCGATCCCGCAGGCGCGTCCAGCGCGCGTCCTCCGGCACCCAGAAGACGTTCTCCGCGATGTACGCGTCGCGGTCCTCGACCCATTCCGGGCCCCACTCGGCCAGCACGGCCGCGCGGCGCTCCTCGAACGCGTCGGAGACGTACTTGAGGAAGATCAGCCCGAGCACGACGTGCTTGTACGACGACGCGTCCATCGAGCCGCGCAGCTTGTCGGCCATCGCCCACAGCTCGGCCTCGTAGCCGGTCGTCGCCCCGCCGTCGGTTCGTTTGGCGGGCATCTCACCTCCCCGGAGCCGGCCTGCGAAGACGCCCCGCGCCAAGCGCCCGAGGCGCCGACAAGATACGAAACGGACCGGACGGCCGCACATCGAACCTCGCGCCAAGCGCGTTTCATGCGCCGATTCAAGATCGTATTTTGAATTGGCCCACGATTCCACTCGCTGCTTCCATCGCCGTGATCGTCGAACGAGACCTCGCCCCCGAGCTGTTGGCCGCCGCCGCGCAGGCGCCGGCCGTCACGCTCACAGGCCCCCGCGGGAGCGGCAAGACGACGCTGTGCCGCCATCTCTTCCCGACGCACCCGTACCGAACCCTCGACGCCCCGGACCAGCGAGCCTTCGCGGCGACGGATCCCCGCGGGTTTCTGGCCGGCCTTCCCCACGGGGCCGTCGTCGACGAGATCCAGCGCGTCCCCGAGTTGCTGTCCTACCTCCAGGGCGTCATCGACTCCGACCCCCGTCCCGGGCGCTGGATCCTCGTCGCCTCCCAGGACCTCGCCCGGCTCGAGTCCGTCACCCAGTCGTTGGCCGGACGCACCGAAGTGTTCGACCTGCTGCCGCTGTCCTGGAACGAGATCCGGAGATTCGACCGCCGCCCCGCGACCCTGGACGAAGCGATCTTCGCCGGCGGATACCCGCGCATCTTCGACCGCCGGCTCGATCCCTCGCGCTGGCTGCGCTCCCACGTCGCCGCCTCCGTCGAGCGCGACGCCCGGACGATCGTCAACGTCCGCGACCTCGCGACGTTCCAGCGCTTCGTCGAGCTGTGCGCCGGACGCACGGCCCGGATTCTCAACTACTCGTCGCTGGCCGCCGACTGCGGGGTTTCGCAGCCCACGGCGAAGGCGTGGATCGGCGTCCTCGAGGCGAGCTACGTCGCGTGCCGGCTGCCCGCGTTTCACGGCCCGACGGCCAAGAGGCTCGTCAAGGCGCCGAAGCTCCTCTTCCTCGACACCGGACTCGCGTGCTGGCTGATGGGCATCCGCGAGCCGCGGCAGCTGATCGCCCACCCGCTTCGCGGCGCTCTGTTCGAGACCTGGGCGATCACGGAGATCATGAAGCGCCGACGGAACCGGGGCGAGTCGCGCGGACTGTCCTTCTACAGGACCCGAGGCGGCGCGGAGATCGACCTCGTCGTGGACCGGCCGGGCGCTGCGCCCGACCTGGTCGAGATCAAGGCGTCCGCCACGCCGTCCTGGGCGCTGTTCAGCGGCCTGGAGCGCGCCCGGCGCCATTTCCCCGGCGAGCCGAGGACGAGCGTCGTCTACGGCGGGGACGAAGCGCAGCGACGCAGCGCGGGACGGCTCGTTCCATGGAGGCGCGTCCACGAAGCGGTCCCGCCGTAGCGCGTCGACCGCCCCGGCACGGGAGCGAAGGGCGTCAGCCCCCTCCGTGAGCCAGAAAACGCTCGGCGTCGAGCGCCGCCATGCAGCCGGTCCCGGCCGCCGAGACGGCCTGGCGGTAGTAGTCGTCCATGACGTCGCCGGCCGCGAAGACGCCTGCGACGCTCGTCTCGGTGCGCCAGGGGGTCGGCGTGCGCACGTAGCCGTTGTCCTCGAGCTCGATCTGGCCGCGAAGAAAGGCGGTGTTCGGCACGTGGCCGATGGCCACGAACATGCCGCCCACGGCGATCCGGCCGGCCGACTCTCCCGTGGTCGTGTCGCCGAGCTCGACGTGCGTGATCACGTCGTCGCCCAGCACGCGCTCGACGACGCGGTTCCAGAGCACCTCGATCCGCTCGTGCTCCAATACGCGAGCCTGCATGATCCGAGACGCCCTGAACTCGTCCCTGCGGTGCACGAGCAGCACCTTGGCCGCGAACTTCGTCATGTAGAGCGCTTCCTCCATGGCGCTGTCGCCGCCGCCCACCACCGCCACGACCTGGTCCCGGAAGTGCGGCAGAGCGCCGTCGCAGACGGCGCACGCCGACACCCCGCCCCCGCTCTGCGCCAGGCGCTCCTCGCCCGGCACGCCGAGCCAGCGCGCGTTGGCGCCCGTCGCCACGATCACGGCTCGGGCCCGGATCTCGCCCCCCTCGGAGGAGAACAGCGAAAAGGGCCGGGACGAGAAGTCGACGCGAACGACGTCCTCGCCGACCACCCGGGCGCCGAAACGCTCGGCCTGCCGCTTGAAGTCCATCATCATCTCGACGCCCCCGACGCCGTCCGGGAACCCTGGGTAGTTCTCGACGTCGGTGGTGAACATCAGCTGGCCGCCCGGCACCATCGTGCGGCTGGCCGCGCCCTCGTAGACCAGGGGGTCGAGGTTGGCGCGAGCCGCGTAGATCGCGGCGGTCCAGCCGGCCGGACCGGAGCCGACGATCACCAGGGACTCGGGTTTCGCGCTCTCGGGATTCATGCGCTCGACGTCGCTCGTGCGGTGAGAGGGTTCGGGAATCGCCGGTCGGGTATCATCGCGAAACGGCGTTCAGGAGGGAATCGCGTCCGGCCGGTACAGCGACGTCCGCTTGTAGCGGTCCAGTCCGCGGACCAAGAGGAGCTTGACCCCGACGGCCAGCGGCACGCCGATGAGCAGGCCCGTGAATCCGAAGAAGAAGCCGCCCAGCGACAGCGCCAGCAGGATCCACACCGGGTGCAGCCCCACCGAGTCGCCCACGATGCGCGGACTGATCACGGCGCTCTCCAGGCCCTGGGCGATCCCGTACACGATCGCCAGCTTGGCCAGCGACAGGCCGACGTCGTCGCTCGTCAGGGCCAGGACGACGGCCGGAATCAGCGACACGGCCACGCCCAGGTACGGCACGACGCCCAGAACGGCGACGGTAGCGCCCAGCAGGAACGCGTACGGGAACGCCGCGACGGCCAGCCCCAGCCAGGTCGCGGCGCCCGTCGCCAGGGACACGGCGACCTGGCCGCGCAGATAGCGGGAGAGCAGGTCGTCGTAGTCGCCCAGCAGGCTCGCGGCCGCCGGACGAACGCGCGCCGGCAGGAGCGCGTCGACCCGGGCGACGATCCGGTCGTAGTCGCGCAGAAGGTAGAAGAGGAGCACCGGCGTCAGGACGAGATAGCCGGCGACGGTGAGCAGCGTGGCGAACCCGCGTCCCAGCCCCAGGACCGTCGCCCAGGCCCGCCGGCCGAGCTCGGCCCCCCTGGACTCGAGAAAGCCCGCCACGGTCTCGGAGTCGATGTTCCGGAGACGCTCCAGCAGCGCCGCCTCGTCCAGCAGCGGCACGTCGAAGCCGGGCGCGGCCGGGTCCAGCCCGCGGACCCACTCGGCGACCCGGTCCGCGAGCCCGGGCGCCTCGGCCGCGAGCGCCCTGCCTTGCGCCAGACCGGCGGGAACGGCGACGAGCAGCGCGGACGCCGCGAGAACGACGACCGGCACGCCGATGATCGCGATCGCGACGGAGCGGCTGACGCGGGGGCTCCGCGACACCCGATCGACCACCGGATCCAGGACGTAGGCCAGCACGAAGGCCAGGAAGAACGGCGCCAACAGCGACCCGGCGACGTGCAGCACCCAGATCGCGACCAGCACGGTGGCGACGACCAGCAGGGCGCGATGGCCGGGCGCGCCCCGAAACGGCATCGACGCCGCCACGAACACCCAGTAGAGGAGGAACGGGTTGAGCAGGTCGCGAAGGCTGTACAGGAACGCCGCCGCCGCCAGAACGAGAACGGCCGTCAACGCCGTGCGCCAAGGACCCGTGGTCCCGCCTTCCCCTGGGGTCGCGCCGCTCACCAGCCCGCCTCCTCCAGCAAGTCGACGGCGCGCTGCACGACGGCGCGAGCGTTGTCGTGGCTCAAGCGCTCGATCGCCTCGCCGAGGGGCGTCCATCGACATTCCCGCACCGCCCCGCCGCCCTCGGGCCGAGGTCGTCCGCGGCGGCTCCGCATCAGGAAGAACGTGCAGTACTTGTGGATCAGATCGCCCTCCGGGTCGCGAAAGCGCCAGTCGATCGTCGCGATCCGCGAGCCCACGGCGTCGGGTCGGAGCGCCGTCTCCTCCTCGACTTCGCGTACGGCCGCCTCGCGCACGCTCTCGCCGTCCTCGAGGTGTCCCTTCGGGAGTCCCCAGTTGCCGTACCGGTCTCGGATCAGCAGCGCGTGCCACGTCTCGTCCAGGCGACGCACCACGACGCCGCCCGCGCTGCGCTCCGTGCGCGCGGGCTCCCACATGAACTCCGCCGCCTCCGCGGCGCCCCTGGCCCGGCCGGACACGCTCAGAAGATCGAGAAGCTGAGGTAGCGGCCCGGGTTCTCCCTGAGATCGGCGAGCAGGGTCTTGAGCTCCTCGACCGTCTCGACGGCGCTCTGGGCCAGCGTCGGATCCGTCAGGAGCCGGCCCAGGGATCCGTCCTCGCTCTCCAGGGCGGCCAGGAACTCGTCCAGGCGGGCGAACGTCGCGTCCGCGCTCCGAGCGGCGCTCCGCAGGTCCCCCACGCCCGCCTCCATCTCCTCGGTGAGCGCTCGCACGTTCGCCACGCCGCGGCCCGCGTCCAGGATCATCTCCTCGACCCCGGCGCCGGCGATGATCCCGTCCACGCGCTCGAAGGAAAGGCGGGCGGCGCGGGCGGCGGCGCCGAGCTCGCGCGCCGAGGCGTCGACGCCGTCGGCGAGGTCGTCGAAGCGGTCCGCCTGCTGCGTGACGACCTCGGAGAGTCGGTCGCTGACGGTGCCCAGGTTGTCGATCGCGCGGCCCAGGTTCTGGGCCGTCTCCTCGGTGAACGCGACCTCGAAGCGCTGGGCGATGGTGGTGAGGCGCTGGGCGATCTCGTCGGCCGTGGCCGTCAGGCGGGAGAAGTCGGGCAGCGCGGCGCCGGGCAGCACGCCCTCCCCGTCGTGCTCGTGGAACGGGTGGGTTCGGTACTCGGAGCGCCGGATGATCTCGACCTGCCAGTCGCCGAACATCGATTCGGGCGCGATGAGCGCGGCCGCGTCGTCGGGCACGGCCAGGTCGGGGCGCACGGTCATCTCGATCATGACGGCCTCGCCGCTGGGCAGGACGCTCACCGACTCGACGCGCCCGACGGCGACGCCGCGGAACTTGACGGCGGCGCCCTCGACGAGCTGTCCGGCGGTGGCGACGGCGGCGCGAACGGGCACCTGGTCGCTCCTCCACCCTCCCTGGAGCCAGATCGTCCCGGCGATGAAGAGCGCGACGGCCGTCACCACGACCAGCCCCACCAGCGCTTCGCGTCTACGATCCACGTCCTCGCCCCCCCTGGAGTCCATAGTAGAGTCGCGGGTCCCCTTCGACGAAGCCCCGAACCACGTCGTCGCTCGCGGCGCGGACCTCGCTCGGCGTCCCCGCGAACCTGGCCTTCCCGCCGTGCAGCAGCGCGATCCTGTCCGCGACGCGGTAGGCGCTGGGGATGTCGTGCGTCACGACCAAGGCCGTGACGCCGAGTTCGTCCCGCATGCGCAGGACGAGCTCGTCGATCACGGTCGCGGTGACCGGGTCCAGTCCGGTCGTCGGCTCGTCGTAGAGAAGGTACCGGGGCGAAGCGGCGATCGCCCGGGCCAGTCCGGCGCGCTTGCGCTGCCCGCCGCTCAACTCGGCCGGGTAGCGGTCCCCGAATCCGTCCATGTCGACCAGCGCCAGGCACGTCCGCACGCGGGCGCGGATCTTGGCGCGATCCCACCCCGGAGTCCGCGCGAGCCCCATGCCGACGTTCTCGGCGACGGTCATCGAGTCGAAGAGCGCGGCGAACTGGAACACGAAGCCGATTCGGCGCCGGAGTCGGATCAGCTCCTTCGTCCCCAGATCGGCGACGGACCGCCCGTCGACCTCGACGCCGCCGCGGTCGGGCTTGACGAGCCCGACGACGTGCTTGAGCAGGACCGACTTGCCGCTGCCCGAGGGGCCCACGATGGCGACGGTGCGACCGTCCTCGACCTCCAGGTCGAATCCGCGCAGCACGCGCTTGTCGCCGAACGACTTGTGCAAGTCCCGAATTCGGATGCTCACAGCAAGGTCGCGGCCCAGAAGGCGTCCAGGCACACGATGAGCATGCTCGAGACGACGACCGCCTTGGTCGCGCTCCGGCCCACGCCCTCGGCGCCTCGCTCGGCGCGGAGCCCGCAGAAGCACCCCACGCCGGCGACGACCGCGCCGAACGACGTGCTCTTGATCGTCGCGAACCAGACGTCCCACGGATCGAAGAACAGCCGGAGCCCCTTGACGAACTCGTGCGACGACATGTCGAGGAGCTGCAGCGCCGTGAACCAGCCCGACGCGATGCCGAGCGACATGGCCAGGACGACGACCAGGGGGAACATCGCGACGCTCGCGAGCACCCTGGGCACGACCAGATAGGCGAGCGGGTCGTAGGCGAGCGTCTCCAGGGCGTCGACCTGTTCGGTGACCCGCATCGAGCCCAGCTCGGCGGAGATGTTGGCGCCGACCCGACCGGCCAGCGCGAGGCCGGTCAGCACGGGGCCCAGCTCCAGGATCATGGTCTTGCCCACCAGCGTGCCCACGAAGTACAGCGGAATCGTCCCCGTCAGGGTGTAGGACGCCTGCAGCGACATCACCACGCCGGCGAACGCGGCGATGAAGAGCGCGATCGGGACGGACGCGACGCCGGTCCGGTACAGCTGGGGCGCGAGCTGCGGCGCCCAGACGTCGACGGCGCGAATCGCCTTGAGGGTCTCGACGAACAGGGCCCAGGTCCGCCCCACGGAGCTCAGCGCGCGCATCGCGGCCCGGCCCAAGGCGGCCATCGGCCTCGCGAGGAAGTCAGCCGCCGTCACCCGTTCCCTCCCCCGCCCGCGACAGTCTGGTCAGCGTCAGCGTCACGGCCCCCGAATCGGAGTCGTCGCGCCGGGCCCCGCGCCAAGAGACCTGGACCCGGTCGACGCGCGCGGCCTCGGGACCGATCGACACCTCGACGTCCAGGCCCTGGGCCGCGCTCTCGACGCGCGCGCGAACCCGCCCCTCGACCGGCACCTTGGGGCGCCGACGAGGATTGCGAAAGAGAGTCATCGTGGAACGGCGACCCGACGCGAGCCGACGCGTCACCCGGATGCGATCCAGCCAGTCCGGATGATAGCGGATTCGGTAGCGGTGACCGCCCTGGTCCACGCCCTCTCCGAGCTTGCGGTGTCGACCCACGTCAGAGCTCGACGAGCGCGCCCGGGAACGTCCGAGCCGGCGTGGCCGGTGTGGACTTGGCCGGTCCGTTGGGCCAAATTGCGTCGTCGCCCCCACGGAGACGCCCCGCCGAACGCCGCCTCGCGCGAGCCGGACCGCGCTCGCCCGATCCGGGAAGGGACTTCCCACGCGGCGGTCCGCAACGGGCCGGCGACGGGGAACCCGGCCTCCCGGGAGTCCCTTCAGTCAACCCAGTTTCCGGACCCCACCCGGGCGCCTCCTCGTCTGAACCGTCCGTCGCGCGCCATCCTCGGGCCTCCCGCAACGCCTCTTCGATGGAAATCGCCGAACTCAAAGACAAGACGGTCGCGGAGCTCCAAGACTACGCGGAATCGTTGAAGATTCCCCAGTGCCGCAACCTCCGCAAGCAGGAGCTCGTGGTCAGAATCTGCCGCCAGCTGGCGAAGCGGAGCGAATCGCCCACGGCGGCGGGCGTTCTGGACGTCCTGCCGGACGGCTACGGGTTCCTGCGCTCCTCCGGCTGGAGCTACCTGGCCGGTCCGGACGACGTCTACGTCCACCCGAGCCAGATCTCGTCGCTCGGGCTGCGCGCCGGGGACGCCGTGACCGGCCCGGTCCGACCGCCGGGCCACAGGGAGCGCTACCTCGCCCTGGCCGGCGTGACCGACGTCAACGGCCTCGGCGTCGACGGCGCCCGCGATCGACCCCGGTTCCAGGACCTTCGCGCGCTGTATCCGCAGGAACGCCTGACGCTCGAGGTCCCCGGCGGCGCCCTCGACACGCGGATCATCGACTTGATCGCGCCCGTGGGGCTGGGCCAGCGGGGCCTGATCGTGTCGCCGCCGAAGGCCGGCAAGACCACGATCCTGCGCAACATGGCGAACGCCGTCATCGCGAACCGCTCCGACATCGACCTGGTCGTCATGCTCATCGACGAGCGGCCGGAAGAGGTCACCGAGATGGAGGAGGCCGTCGGGCGCGGCGCCGGCGTCTCCGTCGTCGCGTCCACCTTCGACGAGGGCGCCGCCCGTCACGTCAAGGTCGCCGAGATGGCCATGGAGAGGGCCAAACGGCGCGTCGAGCACGGTCGCGACGTCGTCGTGCTCCTGGACTCGATCACGCGCTTGGCGCGGGCCTACAATCTCGTGGCGCCCCAGTCGGGAAGGATCCTGTCCGGCGGCGTCGCGGCGCGGGGGCTGGCCAAGCCGAAGCGGTTCTTCGGATCGGCGCGGAACATCGACGGCGGCGGATCTCTCACGATCATCGCCACGGCGCTGATCGAGACGGGCAGCCGCATGGACGAGGTGATCTTCGAGGAGTTCAAGGGGACCGGGAACATGGAGTTGGCGCTGAATCGCGAAATCGCCGACCTGCGCATCTTCCCCGCCATCGACATCGGTCGCTCCGGAACCCGGCGCGAGGAGCTGCTTCTCTCCCGCAGAGAGCTGAACCGGGTCTTTTTGCTTAGGAACTTCCTCGCCGACATGTCGGCCCCGGAGGCCGTGGAATTCCTGATTCGGCGGCTCGCGCCCCACGACACGAACGCCGAGTTCCTGGACGCGATGGCCCACGGGGGATAGGCCGCAGGCCGCGTCCCGCGACTCGACCGCGCCCGTCGACGCGCTCTTCCCGCGATTCCGGCCCGGAGGCGCGCGCGCCGGGTCCGTCGTCTCGCGGCGACGTCAGGAGCTTTCCCCGGGGTCCGGCTCCTCGTAGCGGGGGTTGACGACCAGGTCGCCGCCCTCGAAGATCTTGCGGTCCCACGGATAGACGAGGGTCGCGTCGGTGGCCAACGCGTGCCAGTCGGGTCTGTAGCCCCGGGTGCGGGCGAAGCAGGTCGCCGTGCGCACCTCGGCGGGGCCGACCTCCCGGACCGACGCCAGGGCGAGTCGCAACGTCTCGCCGGACGTCGTGATTTCGTCGACGACGAGAACGCGTCTGTCCTTGACCTGCGGAGGCGCCGCGGTGAAGACGGACGGACGCCGCCGCACCACCTCTCCGGCGCGCCGCCGACTGATCGTGAGCGAGAAGAAGTCCCTGCGCATGATCGACGCCACGACGGCGCCGGGAATCGCGCCGGCCCGCGCCACTCCGACGACGACTTCCGGGTCGTACGCGGCGGCGACCTTGAGGGCCAGCGCGCGACACATCTCGCCGAACATCTCCCACGAGAGCTCCATCGCGTCGTCGGCCGGACCCACGAACACGTCCGAAGCGTCGCTTCGCATCCGATCTTCTCCTCGCCTCGCTCTTCGGTGTACCTTGGGCGCCATGACCGACGATCCGCAGAAGCGGGCCGACGCCCTCTTCGCCGAAGCCCGCGAGGCGACCGGCGCCCGCGACCCCAGGCCCTACTACCGCGACCGGCTCCGGGAACTCAAGCGCAGAAACCCCGAAGCGTACCGCGAGGCCGCGGACCACTACCTGAACAAGCTAATCCCCTCGATCGTCCAAAAGGACGAAGACCCGGTCCGGGCTTGGCAGGCGTACGGACTCCTGCTGGCCGACCTCGTCGCTCCCGGACGGCCGGTGGCCGTCGGCCCGGACGGCCGTTCGCGCCCGTTCGCGCCGCCGGGCGAGTCGACGGACATGGTCCTGCACGTCCCGACGGCCGCGGGCGAGCGCCTCGTGCTCGTGGGGCTGCCGCCCGAGCCGTCGCAGGCTCAGATGGCGACCTATCGCTGGCTGGTGACCGGGAGCCGCCAGCTCTCGAGCGGCCCGTAGGCGACGCTCCGCCCGTGGCGACGGCGACGACCGAACGGCGCGGCGGCGCGCCGAAGGCGTCGAGTCGGCTGGAACTCTCCCCCGGCGTCGTCCACGTCCTCGAGGCGCGCCTGGACGTCTCGTCCGCCCGGCAGGCCGCGGCCCGCAGCGAGCTCTCGGCCCTAGAGCGCGCCCGGGCCGACCGATTCGCGCACGCGCGCCACCGCCGCCGCTACACGGTCGCGCAGTCCCTTCTTCGCCGCGCGCTCGGGCGCTTCGTCGGCAAGGCGCCGACCGAGATTCGCTTCCGCCGCGGTCCCCGCGGAAAGCCCTTCCTCGAGGGCGGGCCCTCCTTCAATCTCTCCCACTCCGGCGAGCGCGCGATCGTCGCGGTGACCCGCTCCGGTCGCCTGGGCGTCGACGTCGAGGAGACGCGAGCCGTCCGCTGGATGCTCCGCATCGCCGAGCGCAGGTTCGCGCCGGACGAGCGTCGCCGGCTCCTGGACGCGCCGGAGGGGAAGCGAACGGAGACGTTCCTCAGGCTGTGGACGGCCAAGGAGGCCCTCGCGAAGGCCTTGGGCGTCGGGCTCGGCGTCCCTTTTCGCTCGTTTTCGATCGACCCGGCCGCCGGCGCCGCCGGCCGCCCGACCCGGAGCGCTCTGACGCGTTCGGGCGACCTGGGCGAGGACGAGACGGAGTGGACGGTGGCGCACCTGCCCGGCGCGGCCGACCGCGTCGCCGCCTTCGCGCTGGACCGTCCCGGAGCCACGCTGCGTCGCCTCGCCCGCGGTTGGGAAGGCGGGTAGCGCCGAGCGGCCGCGGAACGACCCGCCCGGCGCGAGCTCGTCAGCGACCGGCTGCGGTCGCGTCGCAGCCGGCGCCCTCGCATCCCGCCGCCACGCCGGTGGCGTTCGAGCAGATCGCGCCGTTCTCCCAGCAGGTGTGGCAGGCCGACTCGCCCAGGCGCGCGGGCGCGCGGGCGGCTTCGGCCAGCGTGTCGCCCAATCGGGCGCTCGGATAGTCCAGGAGAATCGGGCACGCCCAGACGCCCCTGGCGGTCACGAGCCTGGCGCGGCTGCACAGCAGCTCGGACGCGTCGTAGCCCTGCATCATCTCGCGCGTCACGCGCTCGTCGGGCCTGTACGCCCGACTCCGAGTCGCCTCCTCTCCGATCCTCAGCGGCGGGAGCACCTTGATCCTTGGGTTCGCGTACCCGACGGCGCCCAAGGACGCCCTAAACCCGTCCAGCACGCACTCGGCGCGCTCTTCCGGCCAGCTCCGCATCGTGGTCACGATCGGCCGAAAGCCGGCGCCGACGAGTCGTCCGACGCCCTCCATGGCGCGCGCGAAGGCGCCCTCGCCCCGGATCGCGTCGTTCGCCTCCGCGGTCGGGCCGTCCACGCTCACCCGAAGCTCGAGCGGGTGCGGCCGCGACTCGGCCAGGCGGACCAGCTCCCGGACTCGACGTTCGGGCAGCAGGGTCCCGTTGGTCAGCACCGTCGAGGGGCCGAACTCCAGGGCGTCGCCCAGAATCTCCGTCATCTCGGGATTCATGAAGGGCTCGCCGCCGGTGAAGTAGCACTCGGCCGCTCCGAGCGCGCTCGCTTCGTCCAGCGCTCGCCGCACCGTGCGGCGCGACATGAACCAGAAGGAGTGGTTGTCCGGGGCGCACGAGATGAAGCAGTGGCCGCATCGAAGGTTGCAGACCGTGCCCGCGACCTGGAACCAGAGTTGCTCGAGAGCGGAGAGGGGGACCGCCGGAGCGTCGACCTCGCGGGCGACGCGGCCCGATTCCACCGTCGCGAGCTTCACGAATCCCGCCGCCGTCGCTGAACCATGTGAGCCTCGTGGACCCTCGAACCCCGTGATCGGCGCGTCGCGTCTCGTCCGCGCGCGGGCCCGCCGCCGGGAGCGAGAGCGCTTCGCTCCGGCACGGACGACGACGCGGCCAACCGAGAGGCGGCTTCGACTCCCAAGGTGACCGATTCGCGCGCCCGGGGTAAGGGGAAGGAGGCTGCGCGCTGGACCGACCGTCGACCGCGCGGTACCGTTCCCTCATGGACTTCGCGACCGTCGACCCGACCAGCGGAGCGCTGGTGCGCCGGTACGCCCGGCTGTCCGACGCGGAGCTCGAGGCGGCGCTTCGCCGCGCCGACCGCGGACAGCGCGAATGGAGCCGGGCCACGGCGGCGGAGAGGTGCGACGTCGTCGCCGCCCTGGGTCGCCGACTGCGCGAGCGCCGGCGCGCGCTGGCCGAGACCGTCGCGCTCGAGATGGGCAAGCCGATTCGCGAAGCGCTCGCCGAGGTCGAGAAGTGCGCCCAGGCCTGCGACCACTACGCCCGCAACGGCGAGGAGTTCCTGGCCGACTCCGTCGTCCCGACCGAATCGCACCGAAGCTACGTGACGCTCCAGCCCCAGGGCCTGGTCCTCGCGATCATGCCCTGGAACTTCCCCCTCTGGCAGGTGGTGCGCGCCGCCGTGCCCGCGCTGCTGGGCGGAAACGGGGTCCTGCTCAAGCACGCGCCGAACGTGCCGCGCGCGGCGCTCGACCTGGTCGATCTCTTCGAGAGCGCGGGCGTTCCGGACGGCGCGTTCACGAACCTGTTCGTCGATCCGGGGACCGCGGCGGACGTGATCCGAGACGCCCGCGTGCGGTGCGTGTCCTTCACCGGCAGCACGCGGGCGGGCGCGCAGGTGGCCGCCGTCGCGGGCGCCGCCGTCAAGCCGTGCGTCCTCGAACTCGGAGGCAGCGACCCGTACGTCGTGCTCGAGGACGCGGACATCGAGCGCGCCGCGGGCGTCTGCGTGTCCGCGCGGCTCCTGAACGCGGGACAGAGCTGCATCGCGCCGAAGCGCCTGATCGTGCACGCGGACGTCGCCCGCGACTTCACGGAACGGGTGCTCGAGCGACTCGAGCGCGTTCGCATGGGCGATCCGACGGACCCCGAGACGGACATGGGACCGCTGGCTCGGCAGGACCTTCGGGATCGGGTGGCCGACCAGGTGGAGCGGAGCGTCGCGGCGGGCGCCCGATGCGTCCTGGGCGGCGCCGCGCCGCGACGGCCCGGATGGCACTATCCGCCCACGGCGCTGACGGGGGTCGCGCCGGGGACGGCGGCCTACGAGGAGGAGGTCTTCGGCCCGGTGTTCTCGATCGTCGAGGCCCAGTCGGAGGAGGAGGCCGTGCGGATCGCGAACGACACGCGCTACGGACTGGGCGCCGCCGTCTTCACCCGCGACGTCGAGCGCGGCGAGCGCATCGCGCGGCGGGAGATCACGGCCGGGACCTGCGTCGTGAACGACTTCGCGCGCTCCGACCCGCGCCTGCCCTTCGGAGGCGTCAAGGACAGCGGCTTCGGCCGCGAACTGTCCTCCTTCGGCGTCCTGGCCTTCGTGAACGTCAAGACGGTGCGGGTGGAGCGATAGGTCGCCGGGAGCCGCGCGCGTCGGAGCGCGGACGGCCAGGCGGCGTTCCTCACTTGCCAGCGACCCAGTCGGGCATGACGCGCAACAGGAACTCGTCGAACTTGGGCACGGTGAACGCGGTGTCCCCGTGCGAAGGACTCCAGATCATCCCCTTGCGGATCAAGTTCGACCGGATCGGCCCGGCCGAGGTCACGGGAACGCCCAGCCGGGCCGCGACGTCGCCGGAACGATGGGCGCCCGGGCCGAGTCCCGCCAGCGCGCGCACGTAGTCCTTTTCCCGGGGGGTGAGACGATCGAATCGAACCCGAAAGAAGCTCGCGTCCAGAGTCGCCCACACCGCTACTTCCGCCGACCGCACGTCCTCGAGGGCCACCGGAGAACGGGGCGCCGCGTTCCAGGAGTGCGCGCCCCATTCCTGAACGAAGTACGGATAGCCCTCGGTGCGCTCGGCGATCTCGCGGAGCGCATCGTCGTCGATCGAAGCGCCCGCCTTCTCGATGGGTTCGCGAACGGCGTCGTAGACGGCGGGGCAGTCGAGGGGACCGACGTTCCTGAATTCGATCAGTCGCTCGGCGTAGCTCTTGGCGTTCCCAGCCATCGCGGCGAGCTGCGGGAGGCCAGCGCCGAAGAGGACGAGGGGAAGCCCTCGCTGGTTCGTGCGATGCAACGCGACGATGAGAGCGCTCAGATCCTCGCCCGACAAATACTGGATTTCGTCCATCAGAATCGCCGCCGCGCCGTCCGCGCGCGCACGGCTTCGCCGAACTCGACCAGCACGTCGGTCAGATCGATCTCGAGATCGCCGGACGCCCCCACGCTCGGTTGCGGGAGCACGCCGACCTCGACGCCCCCCCAAGAGACCTGGAACGCACTGGCGAAGTTGCGGAGCACCTCGAGGGACCGGTCCACGCGACGACGCGCCTTCCCGACGCCGCCGACCCGAACGAGGACGCGGCGCAGCTGCGGAACGAGTAGCTGCGCCAAACGGCGCTTCTCCGGAGCCTCGATCAGGGCGGTCGCATAGCCCGTCGCCTCCGCGAGCTCTCCGATGCGAACCAAGAGAACCGTCTTGCCCACGCCCCGGAGCCCGAGGAGCATCATGCTTTTCGCGTGACGACCGGACCGGACGCGGCCCAGCGCGACTTCCGCCAACTCGAGCACGTCGTCCCGTCCGGCCAGCGTCGGAGGCCGAGACCCGGCGCCGGGGGCGAACGGATTCGCGATCCGATCCATGATGGCGTTTATTGGGAGTTAGTGCGAATTAACGCTATACGATGATAAACTAAGAATAAACGTATCTAACTTCCTAAAAACCGTACATTCCACATCCCGACTGGGAGCTCCGGGACCAACGAGAACGCAGCGTCCGAAATCGTCCACGTCGTTCGCCAAATCGGCGGCCCCAGGACGGGAACCCACGGACCGGCGCTGCAGCGGCCGGATCGCTTGGGGGCCCTCCACTCGGGGCCGAGGCTCACGATTCGGGCGACGGCTCGCCCCCCGGCACCCGCTTTGCGATCCTGGCCTCCATCTCCTCGGCCTTCAGCATTTCGCCGAGGTCCAGGTCGTGGTCGGGGGCCGCGCGCGGCGTCAGCTTCCGCTTGAGTTCCCGAATCTCGCGCGCCGACAGCCCCAGTTCGGCCAGCGCCGCGTTCGAGACGCGAGCTCCGGGGCGCGCGGCCACGCCGTCGGCGTCGGCCGCCAGCAACGCGGCCAGCGCGGCGATTTCGCCCCGAGCGAGCCGATCGCCCAGGACCTGGTAGTCGATCCAGGCCTCGTAGCTGAGCGGCGCGACCCGCTTGACCATGCCCGCCATGACGCGCGCGAACTCCCGAATCTCCCACTGGGCGTGGTCGTCGACGCGGAGCGAGAGAAAGTGGAGCAGGTTGTGCAGGTCGATCTTCCAGTACCACTGCGTGTAGGTCGAGAGCGGCAAGTCGATGCGAGCGAGCTCGCGAGCCACGTTCTCTCCGACCAGCCACGCGTAGTCGCGGCCCGCCCGCGCCCGCGCCCGGTCCCACCGCCGCACCGCCTCGCGATGGACGTCCGCGCGCGCGGATCCCTCCGCGCGGCCCTGGTTGCGGGTCTCGGACTGGAGCGCGAACTGTTCGGGCTCGGGCGAGTAGAAGAGCAGCGGCATGAGGCTGTAGCGACCGCTGTACTCGTTGACCGAGTTGTGCGTCACGACGCCGTTCGCCACGAAGTTGCGGTACGGGCCCTCGACCTCGACGTCGTAGGTCTCGCGCTCGCCGACGTACTCGAAGCGCGAGACCCGAGCGAGCTTCGCCGGAGTCCTCGTCGCCGGCGGCGGAGCGTCCAGCGTCGCGACCAGCGCTTCGCTCGCCGCCCACGAAGGGCCGACGGCGGCTCCCGCGGGCCGGAGCGCGCCGTGATCGGCGGACGCCAGGCCCGAAGCCGCCGGGTCCGGGGCGCCGTCGACGTACACGGCCCGGACCTTGCCCGACCAGACCGCTCTTCCGTCGACCTCCTTCAGGTCGACGGCGTCCCCGAGCGCGCTCCAGCCCTCGGCGAACAGGAATCGGTGATCGGCGGTGGCGTCGATCGTTCTCCCGTCCTCGAGGAACATGCGGAAGACCGGGCGGACGCCGTTGCGGTGCACGTCCGCGACGCGCGCGCGGCCGATCGAGCGCGCGTCCTCGTCCATCTGGCGCACGCGAACGCGAGCGAAGCGGTCGGCGCCCTCGGCGCGAAAGCGACTCCACAGCCGGGCGATCGGCATGCGCCGGGCGACCCAGCGGCCGGCGTCCGCCGGGTCGGGCGCCTCGAGGTGGACCATCGTGTCGGCGGCGAGGCAGGCCGTGCGATGGCGAACCCACTGGCGGGCCACGAACATCGGCATCGAGCAGTGGAACTTGAACTCGACCATCTCCGACGGCGTGGTGTGCAGGTGGCGCCGCAGGTAGCGGACGAGTCCGCGCGTCGCCGAAACGGCCCTGGTCCCGTACCCGTAGCTGACCCTGGCCGCCCGTTCGATCGACTCGTCCGTCCCCATGTAGTCGACCAGCGCCACGAAGCCGTGGTCCAGGACGGGGAAGTAGCCGCCCAGAATCTCCTCGGCGGCGGCCACGGTCGGGCGCTTCGTCTCGCGGGCCCGGGGAGTCACGGGGCGCGGCCTGCGGCGGCGGACGTCCTCAAGACTCCACGCCGGAGCGCCGGGCGCGCGCCGCCTTCCGGCGCCGACTCGCGTCCAGCTCCCGCTTGCGAAGGCGGAGCGCGGCGGGCGTGACCTCGATCAGCTCGTCGTCGGCGATGAAGTCGAGGGCCCGCTCGAGCGTCAGGCGCCGCGGCGGCTCCAGGCGCACGTTCTCGTCGGCCGCGGCGGCCCGCATGTTCGTGAGCTTCTTGGCGCGACTCGCGTTGACGTCCAGGTCGCCCGGACGCGCCCTCTCGCCGACGATCATTCCGGCGTAGCATTCGTCGCCCGGGGCCACGAACAGCGCGCCCCGCTCCTGCAGGCCGAAGAGCGCGAAGGCCACGGCCTTGCCCTCGCGGTCCGCCACCATGGCGCCGCGGGCGCGGCCGCGGATGGCTCCGGCCTCCGGGCCCCAACGCTCGAAGCGGTGGTGCAGGACGCCTTCGCCCCTCGTGTCGGTGAGAAACTCGCTGCGGTACCCGAACAGTCCGCGGGCCGGAACGCTGAACTCGAGGCGCACGACGCCGCGGTCGCCCAACGGCTTCATCGCCGCGAGCTCGCCTCGTCGGCGCGACAGCTTGTCGATCACGGTCCCCGCCAGCGACGACGGGACTTCCGCGACCACCTCCTCGTAGGGCTCGAGTCGGCGTCCGTCCGCACCCGATCTCGTGAGCGCCCTGGGGCGCGACACGAGGAACTCGTACCCCTCGCGACGCATCGTCTCCATGAGGATCGTCAGGTGGAGCTCGCCTCGTCCGCTCACGACGAAGGCGTTCGCTCGCGCCGATTCCTCGACCCGAAGCGCGACGTTGCGCTCGAGTTCGCGGACGAGCCGGTCGCCCAGCTGGCGGGTCGTCACGTACTTGCCCGCCCGACCCGAAAAGGGGGAGTCGTTGACGGAGAAATCCACCGAGATCGTGGGCTCCTCGACCGCGATGCCCTTCAGCCGTTCGGGTCGGGCGGGATCGGCCAGCGTGTCGCCGATCTCGACGCCGTCGACTCCGGCCAGACCGACGATGTCGCCCGCCTGCGCCTCTTCGCTCTCGACCCGGTCCAGACCGTCGAACGCGTACAGGCCGACGACGCGCGAGTCCAGCGCGGCGGCCTCCGCCTCGGCGGATTCGTCCCCGTCCGGCCCCAGCCGACGCACGCGCATGCCCACGCGCGCGCCGCCGCGCTCGACGCGACCCACCGCGATGCGGCCCACGTAGGGCGAATGGTCCAGCGTCGAGACGAGCATCTGAAACGCGCCCAGGGGGTCGACGCGGGGCGGCGCCACGGAGTCGAGCACCCGCTCGAAGAGCGGCGCGAGATCCACGCCCTGGCCCTGGGGGTCGTCCGTCGCCCAGCCGTCGCGCCCCGCCGCGTAGAGGAACGGCGCGTCCAGCTGCTCGTCGGTCGCCTCGAGGTCCATCAGCATCTCGAGGACTTCGTCGTGCACGTCGGCGGGCCGAGCGTCGGCGCGGTCGACCTTGTTGACGACGACCAGCGGCGCAAGGCCGAGCGACAGCGCCTTTCGGGTCACGAAGCGGGTCTGCGGCATCGGGCCCTCGGCGGCGTCGACCAGCAGAAGCACGCCGTCGACCATGCGCAGGATCCGCTCCACCTCGCCGCCGAAGTCGGCGTGTCCGGGCGTGTCCACGATGTTGATCTTGACGCCCCGCCAGTGCACGGCGGTGTGCTTCGCCAGGATCGTGATGCCCCTCTCGCGCTCGAGCGGATTCGAGTCCAGCACCCGTTCCGCCACGACCTGGCCGACCCGAAAGACGCCCGCCTGATGGAACATCTGGTCCACGAGCGTGGTCTTGCCGTGGTCGACGTGCGCGACGATCGCCACGTTGCGCAGCTTCGTCGGATCGCCCGGACGCGCCGACGGGCGCGCTCGAGGCTCGGCGACGCTTCGGTTCACTCGCCGCTCCCGGCGCTCGCGTCCGTCCAGTCGCGAATCGCGCTTCGGACGACGACGTTGGCTCCCGATCCGGCGACCGGCGAGACGGAGAGCGACCGACGGACCGGCGCGAAGGTCGATGCGCGGACGCGCCCCGGACGCCCCGTCGGCACGCGCGGATCGGCGGCGATCCAGCGGCGACGGCCTCGCCAGCGGGCGTGATCGACGGCGCTCATGTCGCCAAGCTAGCGGAATCGACGGCAGGCGGGCCCGAACGAACGGGCCGCGCGCGCGCGACCTCAGCGGCGGACGCGGGCCGGCATAGGAGATCGCCGGGGGAAGTTCGACGCCAGCGAAGCTCGGACCGACGCCCTGAGCGAATTCCCGACGCGGAGTCAGAAATCTGACGCTTTTTCGACTTTACAAGCGGTGGAGAGCCCCCCCCCCCCCCGCCTAAAATATTTGTAAACAAAACACTTACGTGTTTTCGGCGTTTTGCGGCCCCGATTTTGCGTCGGTACTTGTAATCTGATCAGTCACACTGCTGCACGTTTTCCAACCAAACCGGTGTCGGAGGCGAAATCGATGGACGGAACGATGAGGAAAATCCTGACTGGAGCGCTGGCGTCGCTGCCCATTCTGGTCATGGCCTGCGGAGAGGACGTCGCGCCTCCCCCGCCCACCGGCTCCGTCGCCGGTCAGGTCTCCATCGAGGGTCAGGGCGCCGACGGCGTCTCCGTCACCCTCTCCTCCGGCGCCGCCACCGCCACCGCCGGCGGCGGCGCCTACCGCTTCGACGACGTCGAGCCCGGCAGCTACACCGTCTCCATCTCAGGCTTCCCCGCCGAAGCCAGCTTCGACGCCACCTCGATGCCCGTCACCGTCGGCGAGACCGGAGGAACGGCCACCGTCGACTTCTCCGGCTCCTACATCCGCACCGCCAGCGTCCGGGGCTCCGTCACCGTCGAAGGCGACGGGCTCGCAGGCGTCGCCGTCCGCCTCTCCGGCATGTCCGACGCCCAAGCCACGACCGACGCCAGCGGCCAGTACGGCTTCACCGGGCTCCGCGCGGGTCGCTACGCCGTCGAGATCTCCGGGTTCGACAGCGACGAGGTCGGCTTCTCCAGCACCTCGGGCTTCGCCGACCTGGGCGTCGGCGACACCGAGGTCGTCAGCTTCGACGGCACGTACCTCCGCACCGCAGGCATCCGCGGCCAGGTCAGCGTCGAAGGCGCCGGTCTCGCCGGCGTCACCGTCAGCCTCTCGGGCGAGGGCGACGACCGCACCGCCACCACCGACGCCGGCGGCCAGTACGCCTTCGCGAAGCTCCGCGCCGGCGACTACTCCGTCGCCGTCTCCGGCTACGACTCCGACGCCATCGGCTTCGACGCCACCTCTCAATCCGTCACCGTCGCCTTGGGCGAGACCGCCAACGTCCGCTTCGACGGCGCGTACCTCCGCACCAGCGGCGTCGTCGGCCAGGTCAGCGTCGCCGGCATGGGCATCGGCGGCGTCGCCGTCACGCTCGCGTCCGCCGACATGGACTCGATGACCGACACCACCGACGCCAGCGGCCTCTACTCCTTCTCGGCGCTGGCCGCCGGCGACTACACCGTCTCGATCACGGTCGCCAGCGAGGCCTACGTCTTCTCCACGACCAGCATGGACGTCACGCTCGACGACGATCAGTCCATGACCGTCAACTTCCGCGGCGAGCACGCCACCACGGCCAGCGTCTCCGGCATGCTCTTCGTCGACGAAGCCACGAAGAACGACATGCACGACCAAGGCGAGGACGCCCTCGAGATCGCCGGCGTTCCGCTCGTCCTCGTCGGTCCCGCCGTCGGCGACCAGATGTCCGGCATGACCGACGAGCGTGGCATGTTCGAGTTCTCCGGGCTGCGCGCAGGCACCTACGCGCTCGCCGTCGTCAGCAGCCCGACCGTCGCCCAGACGCTCGGTGACTATGCCTACGGCGGTCCCGCCACCGGCTACCAGCTCGACGTCGCCGTCGGCCAGAAGGTCATGCAGCGCCTGCCCTACGACATCACCCACCAGACCGTCCACTACACCGTCACGCTCCGCCACGGCGACATGCACGGCGACACGCTCGCCGGCGCCACCGTCACGCTCTACGCCGACTCGGACGGCGACTCGAAGATCGCCTCGGCCGACACGGACGACGACGGCATGGCCTCGATCCGCTTCGCCCGCTCGATGGCCACCGGCTCGATGGTCTACGCTTCGGTCTCGAGCGACGACTACGCCGTCGAAGCCGACGCCATGCAGAAGATCGAGTGGAACGCGAAGTCCAAAATGGCCATGGCCATGAACGACTTCGACGTCCTCAACCTGATGGTCGACGCCAAGATCAGCGGCGCTACGATCATGACCGACATGGGCGGCGGCAAGCCGCTCGCCGACTGGGCCATCTCCGTCACGATGGGCGGCAAGGCCGTCGACGGCGCGCCCGCGAAGCTCAGCAGCGACGGCACGGCCATGTTCAAGACCACGGCCATGGCCTCCGACCTGCCCGCCATGTACACCGTCATGCTCGACTCGACTCAGGCCGACAAGCTCGACGGCGGCGAGACGTTCAGCTCGAAGCCCGTCACGATCAAGCACTCGGGCCTCGAGTTGATGGCGACGATGGACGCCGACGTGCTCGAGGCGATGTGGACGACGCAGACGCTCACCGTCTACGTGCACCACGAGATGGACCAGGCCGAGGGCTACACGGGCAGCGTCCTCGGGGGCGACGAACGCATGTCGGGCAAGATCGACGTCGACGTGCGCTACATCGACGAGCTCGGCCGCAGCCGCATGTTCGCGAGCGACGTCTGGGACCCGAAGAACAAGTCGGACAAGAACGGCGTGATCTCGTTCAAGAAGCTGCCGGCCGACGCGCAGGTGATGGTCTCGGCCAAGGAGAAATCGACGGCCACGGACGTGATGCTGCTCGATCCCGCCGAGCTCTTCGCGTTCCGCGACGCTGACGCGAACGGGATCGTGAAAGGCGCGTTCGGCGATCACGGCGGGTTCAGCCCGATGGTCGAGCTGTGTCCGTTGACGGCGACGGAGCCCGCCGGCCAGGACTTCGGCGAGTGCGGCACCTTCGCCTACGTCATGAAGCACGGCGTCAGCGGGACGATCGGGAAGAAGTCGATCAAAAAGTCCGGCGAGGGCTTCGGCGCCGTGAGCGAGACGCCCGTCGCCGGCGTGACGGTCGGTCTGACGCCCGTCGCGGGCAAGAACCTGGCCGGCATGGAGCACAGCCAGACGACGGCCAAGGCGAACGCCAAGGCCACGACCTGGGACGACACGAACGCGTTCGACTTCGGGAAGATCGCGGCGGGCGTCTACAAGCTGACCGTCCCGGCGGGCTGGCAGGCGATGCTGGGCGCGAAGGGCTCGACGACGAAGCTCGGCGACGCGTTCAGTCCGCTGGACACGGCCGTCATGATCGACGTGACGCCGACGACGACCACCGTCTACGGCTTCGTCACCGGCTCGGACAAGTTCCCCGTGGACAGCGTAATGGTCGACGTCAACGGCATGACGGCGATGACCGACATGTACGGTCGCTACATCGTGGAAGGCGTACCGGCGAAGAAGGACTCGCTGTACGCGAAGGGGATGCGCAAGGGCTTCTCGGACGGCAGCGGGAAGGCGGCGTTCACGGCCAACTCGCCGACGAAGATCGACTTCGCGATGGGCGGCTCGGGCGATCCGGTGTTCTACAGCGGCAAGGTGGTGGCTTCGGGCTCGAACGCGCCGATCGCCGGCGTCGAGATCATGATCGACGACTCGGTCCCGACCAACGCGCCGAAGACCGGCACCAACAAGGGCAAGCTGGTGACGGGCGCCGACGGGACGTTCCGCGCGCAGTGGAACGCCAAGTCGTCGGGCACGGTCTCGATCACCGCCAAGCACGGCGACTACTCGTTCGCGCCGGCGTCGCTGCCGATGCCGGCGGCGTCGGGCACCGACATCTCGGGGGCCAACTTCACCGGGTTCCAGAAGGCGACGATCAACGGGGTGGTTGTGGCTCCGCAGGGCGCGCAGGGCCCCTACGCGGGCGTCCACGTCGCGGCGCGGAAGGCCGGCGACACGACCACGGTCGTCGACTCGGTGACGACCGGAGGGTCGGGGATCTTCGCGCTGAAGGTCCCGTTCGGCGACTACGACATCCGGGCGTCGAAGAGGGACTCGAGAGTGAAGGGCGGCGGGGGCGGCTACGGCTTCGACTATCCGAACGACAGCCGGACCGTGGCCGTGGCGCCGGGAGAGCGCAAGAACTACGGCAAGATCCAGGCGAACACCTGGCTGCTGCGGGAGCTGACGGCGAAACGAATCATGAAGAAGGACTCCGTCGTCGGTTCCGACACGATTCAGGTATGGACCAACGCGGCCAGCATCTTCCACCTCGACGCCATCATCTACAAGGACAGGAATTACGAGCTCAGCGCCGGAAACGTCGGCGATCCTCAATACAGGACCTTCTATGCGAGCGACTGCGTGAATTTCAGCATTTTCACGTCGAGAGGATTTCATAACGCTACCTCCACCCAATGGCGGCAGAAGGACGGGAGCGCGGGCTTTTTCGTCGACGAGGGCAAATGGAACGGGACGGAGACGATTTGGAACGGCAATCCAAACACGCTCGGAAGACTCATCAAACCGGCCTCCGACGGCGAGTTCTGCATCCAGTACACCATCTTCCTGACACCCGACGCGTTGGGCACCCGAACGACGTCCGCGATCGAACAGGTCGACCACGTCGTGAAGGTCCCGCCGGTCGATCCGTCGACGACGTCGATCACGGCCCGACGCAACGCAGACAACGACTCGATCCGGGTCGACTGGGTCGCCACGACGAACAACCGGACGCATCAGCGCATCGCCGCGACCTTCGCGTCGGTCGCCGCCCTGGGCGGCTCCGCCGCGACGCTGTACTACGAGGTTCAGGACGCGACCATGTGGGACGACCGCAAGCTGATCATCCCGGACATCCTCGATGTCACGGACTACGCCCGGTTCCAAACGGAGAGCGGCACGGCCGTGAGTCTCACGGAAGCGGACCTGTTGGGGGCGATCACATTCAGGATCGACGCCAGACAGAGCGCCACCGCTGCGTGGAAGATCGGGACCAAGACGGTCAAGCTCGCGGCGGCCAGCTCGAGCGGCGGATAGCCAGTCCCAAGCGCGCCCGAGGCCCTTCGTTCGGAGTCGAACCCGAGCGAGGGGTTTCGGGCGCGCGGGCCCAAGCATCCGACCGACCCGCCTGAACGGCCGTTCGCGGGCGCCTTCGCCGGGCGGCGGCACCCGTCGGGCGAGACTACGCCCCCTCCGCGCCTTCTCTCGCGGATTCGGACGCGGTCGCGGCGAGATCGACCGCTTGGCGCAAGGCGTCGAACGGCAGGACGGCGCAACGGATGCGCCCTGGAAACCGACCGATGCCGGCCAACGCCCGCAGCGGGCCCAGGCGCTTCGGCAGGACCGGGTCTCCGGACCGCAGCCCGGCGACGAAGAGGCGACGCAGCGCCTCGACGCCGCTCGTCGGCCGCCCCTTGGCCACGACGGTCAGCATCGACGCCGACGCCTGCGAGATCGCGCATCCGCGACCGTCGAACGAGACGTCCCCGATCACGCCGTCGACCACCCGGATCCAGATCCGCACCGTGTCGCCGCAGAACGGGTTGTCCGCTGTTCCGACGACGGTCGCTCCGTCCAGGCGACCGCGGTTGCGCGGCCTCCTGAAGTGATCGCGGATGGCCTCGCCGCGAAGATCGCGATCCGGGGTGGCCACGTTTCGGAGCCCCTGGTCGATCGAGGAGGAGGACGCGCGCTCGGGAGTCCCCCGAGCCCGAGACGGCACACGCGCCGCCCCGCAATCTCGAATGTACCCGTTCCGGCCCAAGGCGACCTCGCCCGCGGACCGGGCGGCCGCGAAGCGGGCTTCGTCGCATCGGCCGCGAGCGCCCGCTCGGACCGTCCGTCCCACGCCCTTGCCAAAGGGCGGGTCCGCCGCGCCATTTCATGAGGCCGACCCCATCGATTCCCCTCAACCGGGATCATCGCATGATCACGCGCACTTCCCTGTCGCCCGCGCTTCGCCCGCCCGCCGCGCCGCGCGACCGTCCCCGCGGCCGCTCGTCGCGTCTCCGCTTCGCTCTCGCGTGCGCGGCGGCTCTCGCGCCCGCCGCGGCCGCCGCTCAGCTCACGACGCCCGAGGAGCGCTTCGGCTTCCGACTCGGGACCGACTACCAGCTCGTCGACTACGACGACCTGTCCGACTACTGGCGCCTGCTGGCCGAGCAGTCGGACCGCATGAGCCTCGAGTCGATCGGACGGACCGAAGAGGGCCGGGAGCAGTGGATGGCGACGATCACGTCGCCCGCCAACCGCCCCCGCCTGGACCGTTACCGGGAGATCGCCCGGCGCCTGTCGCGCGCCGAGGGCGTGAGCGAGACGGAAGCGCGCGAGCTGGCCCGCGAGGGGAAGGCCGTCGTCTGGATCGACGGCGGCCTGCACGCCACGGAGGTCCTGGGCGCGCAGCAGCTCATGGAGCTGGTCTGGCAGATGGTCAGTCGCGACGACGAGGAGACGCTGCGCTTCCTGGACGACGTCGTGCTGCTCGCCGTGCACGCGAACCCCGACGGGCACCAGCTCGTGGCCGACTGGTACATGCGGCGCGACGACCCGCTGAAGCGCTCGACGAGAGGCGTGCCCAGGCTCTACCAGAAGTACGCCGGCCACGACAACAACCGCGACTTCTTCATGGCCTCCCTGGCCGAGACGGAGAACATGAACCGGGCGATGTACCGCGAGTGGCACCCGCAGATCGTGTACAACCACCACCAGACGGGCCCGCGGGGCACGGTGATGTTCGCCCCTCCGTTTCGCGATCCGCCGAATCACAACCTCGACCCGCTGATCCTGACGAGCCTCGACCAGGTGGGATCCGCGATCCATCACCGCATGGTGGCCGAGGGCAAGGGCGGGACCACGATGCGCAGCGGCGCCAGCTACTCGACCTGGTGGAACGGCGGACTCCGGACGACGCCGTACTTCCACAACATGATCGGCCTCCTGACGGAGACCATCGGCCACCCGACGCCGATCGAGATCGACTTCCTGCCGGACCGGCAGATCATGCACGGCGACCTGCCGATGCCGATCCGTCCGGGCGTCTGGCGCTTCCGGCAGTCGGTCGACTACTCCCAGACGGCGAACCGAGCGGTCCTGGACTACGCGTCGCGCCACCGCGAGCAACTGCTCTTCAACGCCTGGCGCATGGGGACGAACTCGATCGAGCGCGGAAGCCGGGACTCGTGGACCGTCCGGCCCGAGTGGATCGACCGCGCCGAGGAGGAGGCGGGATCGTTCGCGTCGGTCGACGATTGGGAGGCCCACCTGCGCGATCCGGCGAAGCGAGACGCCCGGGGCTACGTCCTCGGCGCCGATCAACGCGACTTTCCCACGGCGACGCGCTTCGTCAACGCCCTGCTCAAGAACGGCGTCGTCGTGCACCGGGCCACCGCCGACTTCTCCCTCGAGGGCAGAGCGTACCCCGAAGGCTCCTACGTCGTGAGCGCGGCCCAGGCGTTTCGTCCGCACGTCGTCGACATGTTCGAGCCGCAGAACCACCCGAACGACTTCCAGTACCCTGGCGGCCCCCCGATCGCGCCGTACGACAACGCCGGCTGGACGCTCGCGCTCCAGATGGGCGTCGAGTTCGACCGCGTGCTGGACGCCTTCAGCGGGCCCTTCGAGCCGATCCCCTGGCTGGCGGACCCGCTGGCGGGCGAAGTCACGGGCGCCGCCGACCCGGCGGGGTATCTCCTCGACCACGTCAACGCCGCTTTTTCGGTCGTCAACCGGACGCTCGCCGAGGGCGGCCAGGTCCACTGGCTCGAGGAGGCGGTCCAGGCGGACGGCGCGTCCTTCGCCGCCGGCGCCTTCTACGTCCCTGGAATCGCGCGCGGCCAGGCGGAAGCGTGGGCCCGGGAGCTGGGCGTCTCCTTCCACGGAGTCGCGACGGCGCCCGCCGCGCGCTCCTTCCAGCTCAAGCGCGCCCGGATCGGCCTCTGGGACCGCTACGGCGGATCCATGCCCTCGGGCTGGACGCGTCACGTGCTCGAGGACTTCGGCTTCGACTACGAAGTGATCCATCCGCCGGACGTCGACCGGGGCGGCCTGAACCAGCGCTTCGACGTGATCGTCCTGCCCGACGGCGCCATGAGGCGGCCGGGCGGCCCCGGCGGTCGCCGCCCGAACTCCGTCGAGGAGGGCTTCCTGGAGAGTCTGCCGGACTCGCTTCGGGCCCGCGTCGGCGAGCTGTCCGGGGAGAGGAGCGTGCCCGCGCTCGAGGAGTTCCTCGAGGACGGCGGGGCCGTGATCGCCGTCGGCACCTCGACGGCGCTTGGCTTCGAGCTCGGATTGCCCATCGTCGACCACCTGGTCGACGACGACGGACGACCGCTGGGGCGGGACGACTACTTCACCCCCGGCTCCATCCACGAAGTCCGCGTCGAGCGCGGCAGCCCGATCGTGCACGGTCTCGGCGACCGCCTCTCGGTGCTGCACAGCCACAGCCCGGTGTTCGGCATCGAGGCCGACGCCGGCAACCTGAAGCGGCTCGCGTGGTACGACACGCCTCGCCCCTTGGTGAGCGGCTGGGCGTGGGGTCAGGAGCGCCTCGAGGGCGGGACGAGCATGATCGAGGCCGACGTCGGGGCCGGCAAGCTGTTCCTCTTCGGCCCCAAGATCACCTTCCGGTCGCAGGCGCACGGCACCTTCCCCCTGCTGTTCAACGGCATCCACTACGGAGCGGCCGAACGCCGCGGACCGGTCAGCTGAGGGCGGCGCACGGGCGGCGCCGCTCGGCCGCCGCCCGAGTCGGCGCGCCCGGGACGCGCGAGCGTTGAGCGCTTCGGCGACGGCCGTCGCGCCGGCTCGCCGCCCGGGGACGGGCGGACGGTCGTCCCGTCGCCCCGCCTTTCCAGCGCGCTTGGCGGCCGTCGACGTCGGGTCGAACGCGATCCGCTTCGTCGTCGCCGACTTTCGGGCGCCCGTCTCCTTCGCCGTCGTCCGCAAGCGCCGCGAGGCCGTCCGCCTGGGCCGCTCGGTCTTCGCGAGCGGCGACCTGAGCGAGCGCGCCATGGACCGCGCGGTCGCCGCGATGGCCGGTTTCCGCCGCGAAATGGAGACGCTCGGCGTCGAGCGCCATCGGGCGGTGGCGACGAGCGCGACCCGCGAAGCCGGAAACGGGGACGTCTTCCTCGAGCGCGTGCGCGAGGAGGCCCGGCTCGCGCTCGAGCCGATCGACGGAGCGGAGGAGATGCGCCTGGCGCGCGTCGCGGTCGCGACCCGCGTCGACCTCGCGAAGGATCGCTGGGCGCTGGTCGATCTGGGCGGGGGCAGCGCCGACGTCGCCGGGGTCGACGACGCGAGCGTCCTGTGGAGCGCTTCCCACCCGGTCGGGACCGTCCGGCTTCTCGAGGCCATGGCCGCCGCGCAGGCCCGCGGCCGCTGCCCGCTCGCCCGGATCGACCGCCTGCTTGGGCGCCTGACCGCCCAGCCGCCCGCCCCCCACCCCAAGCCCGACGCCCTCGCCGCGACCGGGGGCAACGTCGAGTCCATCGCGAGGCTGGCGCTCGGGCGCGCCGCCGCCGGCCGCGCGGTCTCGCTGTCCAGGCGGCGACTGGACGGCATCGTCGACCTGCTCGCCCGGACGACCGAGCGGGAGAGAAGGCGCGACCTTGGCCTCAGGCCGGATCGCGCCGACGTGATCCTGCCGGCCGCGCTCGTCTATCGGCGCGTCATGGAGCTGGTCGGCGTCGATCGGGTCTCCGTGCCGTTCGTCGGGATCAAGGAGGGGACGCTGCTGGACCTGGCGCGCCTTCGCGCCGCGTCGCCAGACGCCGAATCGGCTGCACGGCGACCGACAGTCCCGCCAGGCTGACCGGCTCCTCGGCCTCGACCTCGTCCAGGACCTCGCGGAACCGATCCAGGCGGGCCTGTTCGTCCGCCCGGCCCAACGTTCCGTCCGGACCGACGCCGCGCGCCAGCGCGTCCTCGGTGAGGTTGCGGCGGATCGCGCCCAGGTCGGCGATCAGCCCCAGCGCCCAGCGCTGCCGCCACCGGTCCGCGCCCGCGGCGCGCTCGATCCGGGCCGTCAGGAACGGGATGCGCAGCTCGTCGGCGACCCAGTAGTAGACCCGGGCCGCCCGGACGGGATCGGTCGCCGTCGTCCGGGCCAGCCGCATGATCTCGAGCAGGTGGTCCAGGAAGCGCAGCGCGACCAGGTCGCGCACGAGCGCCTCGTCCTCGGCGCCGGGGGCGGCCGCACGCACGCGCGACAGGTAGTCCTCGCGGTCCTGGCCGGCCACGACGTCGTGGAAGCGGCCGCGCAGCTCCTCCAGGCCGTCCAGGCTCCCCTCGATCAGATCGGCGGTCGACTCCTCCGCTCCGCAGTTGTCGAGCACCCAGCGGGTGGTGCGCTCCAGAGCGCGCGCCAGCCGCATGGTCCATCGGTAGGTCACGGCCGCGCTGACCCGGTCCTCGCGCGCGCGGACCTGCGCCAGCAGCGCGTCGTGCCGGGTCAGCTTCGCGGCCACCAGCCACGCGCGCGCGACTTCGGCCGCCTCGCGGCCGGTCTCGCGCACCACCCGAGCGACGAACGCGGAGCCCATCAGGTCGACCAGGTCGTTGGTCAGCTGACAGGCCACGATCTCGCGCCGAAGCCGATGGCCGGTCGCCCGCTCCCGGCCGACCAGCTCCAGGGCTTCCGGAGGGAAGTAGTCGTGGAAGTACTCGGCGGCCGTAGGGTCGTCGGGCAGATCGGACGCCAGGAGCGCCGACTTCAGATGGAGCTTGGCGTAGGCCAGCAGGACGGCCAGCTCGGGCCGGGTCAGCGACTGGTTCGACTCCTTGCGCACCGTCAGGTCGTCCCACGAGGGCAATCCCTCGGCGTCGCGGTCCAGCAGCCCGGCGCGGCCCAGGTCGCTCATCAGCGACCAGTAGAGGCCCATGTCGCGCCGCGCGCGGTACTCGTCCAGGGACACCGCCTGGCACCCCGACTCGTTGTCCGCCAGCACTCGGGCGGCCACCGCGTCGGCGAGGCTCGCGAGCAGCGCGTTGCGCTCGGTCCTGGTCGCCAGTCCGCGCTCGAGCGCCTCGTTCAGGAGGATCTTGAGGTTGACCTCGCGGTCCGAGAGGTTGACCCCGCCCGAGTTGTCCAGCGCGTCGGTGTTGATCCGTCCTCCGGCGAGCGCGTACTCGACCCGGGCGGCTTGAGTGAAGCCGAGATTGCCCCCTTCGGCGACCACCTTCGCCCGCACGTCGGCGACGTCGACGCGCACCGGGTCGTTCGACCCGTCGCCCACGTCGGCGTGGCTCTCGGCGTTCGCCTTCACGTAGGTCCCGATCCCGCCGTTCCAGAGCAGGTCGACGGGCGCGGCGAGCACGGCGCGGATCAGGCGCTCGCCGTCCAGCTCCGTCGCCCGGGGCCCCAGTCCGAGCGCCTCGCTCGCCTCCGGCGTCAGCTCGACCAGCTTCGCGCCGCGCGGCACGATCATGCCGCCGGGCGACAGCGCGTCCCGGTCGTAGTCGTCCCACGAGGAGCGGCCCATGCGGAACAGGCGCTCGCGCTCGGCGAAGGACGCGGCCGGATCCGGGTCGGGGTCGATGAACACGTGCCGATGGTCGAAGGCCGCGACGAGCCGAGTCTCGGGCGACGAGAGCATGCCGTTGCCGAAGACGTCGCCGCTCATGTCGCCGATCCCGACCGCCGTGAACGGCTCGCTCAGGACGTCGCGGCCCATCTCGCGGAAATGCCGCTTGACCGACTCCCAGGCCCCGCGCGCCGTGATCCCGACCTCCTTGTGGTCGTAGCCGTTCGAGCCGCCCGACGCGAAGGCGTCGTCCAGCCAGAAACCGCGCTCGGCGGCCACTTGGTTCGCGGCGTCGGAGAACGTCGCCGTGCCCTTGTCGGCCGCGACGACCAGGTACGGGTCGAAGCCGTCGTGGCGCACCACGCCCGGAGGGCCGTCGCGCTCGTCCGAGAGGTTGTCGGTGACGTCGAGCAGTCCGCGCACGAGCGTGAGGTACTGGTCGCGCGTCTCGCGCGCCGCTTCCTCGCGGTCGGCGAAGGAGCGCAGGCACACGAAGCCTCCCTTCGAGCCGCCGGGCACGATGAGCGCGTTCTTGACGATCTGGGTCAGGACGAGATCGGTCACCTCGGCGCGGAAGTCGTCGGGCCGATCCGAGTGGCGGATCCCGCCTCGGGCCACCGGCGCGCCACGCAGGTGAATCCCCTCCATGCGCGACGAGCAAACCCAGATCTCGTGCTGGAGACGGCTCCTGGCGCCGCCCTGCAGACGAACGCAGTCGAACTTGAAGGACGTGTACGGCACGCCTCCCGACCGCGCCGTCGGACTCCGGCCGCCCGACCGGTAGTAGTTCGTGCGCACGGTCGCGTCGATCGCCGTCTGAAGCGCGCGGAACGCGCGGTCGAAGGCGAGCGAGCTCACGCCGACCAGCCGTTCGCCGATCTGCCGCCGCAGCGCTCGGGCCTTGGCGCGGGCGGCGTCGAGGTCGCGGGCCGCCTCGGGCCCGAAGCGCGTCTCGAAGAGTCGAAAGAGCAGCAGCCCCACTCCGGGGTGGCGATCGAGCGCGACGCGAAGCGCCTGTCGGCTGGGCACCGACCCGATCTGGAAGGCGTAGTGCGCGTACGCCCTGAGGACTTCGACCTCGCGCCAAGCCATGCCCGCGCTCAGGACCAGGCGGTTGAAACCGTCGTTCGTCGCGTCGCCCGCGCGCACGGCGAGGATCGCGTCGGAGAGCGCGGACCCGCGGCCCTCGACGTCGACCCGGCCGCCGTCCGACGCCCGGACGTCGAAGCTGTAGATCGCGGAGTCCGCGCCGTCGTCCTCGCGCACCTCGAAGAGCGACACGGCGATCACGCGCAGCCCGCAGTTCTCGAGCACGGGCATGAAGTCCGACAGGACGATCTTGTGGCGCCGCATGTAGACCTTGAGGTCGACGGAGCCGTCGCCGGCGGCGCCCCGGTGGAACCGCACCGACTCGCCGCGCCCCTTCTCCTTCATGCGCTCGAGTTCCTCGACGTCGCGCGCGGCCGCCTCGGGATCGGTGGCCGCCCGGTACTTCGGCGCGAACGCGCTCGCGTAGCGCCGAGCGAGCCGCCGCGCTTCGTCCGCGGGACGCCGGCGGGCGAGGACGTCGCCCACTTCGTCCGACCACGAACGCGTCAGCGTCCTGACCGTCGCCTGGATCCAGTCCGGCTCGATCTCGGCCAGTCGCTCCGCCGCGCCGCCCAGGTAGAAGTGGAGTCGCGCCTGGTCGCCCGCGCTCATCGCCAAGTGGTAGTTCAGGACCTCGACGTCGTAGCGCGCGCCCAGCGCCGTCTCGAACTCTCGGCGAAACGCGCCGGAGAACCGGCTGCGCGGGAGCACGACCATGATCGAGACGCCGCGGCCCAGCGCGTCGCGGCGCACGGACGCGAACACCTCGGCCGTGTTGTACCGGATCATGATGGTGCGGATGTCCTTCGCGATCTCCTCGACCGAGGCGAGAAACAGCTCCTCCTTGGGGAGCGACTCGAAGATCGTGATCGTCTCCTTGTAGTCGTGGGAGCTCTCCGCCGCGCCGACCGAGGCGAGGATCGTCTCGAGCTTCTGGCGCAGGATCGGGATGTCGCGGGCGGCCTCCGAGTACGCGCGCGACGTGAACAGCCCGAGGAAGCGTTGCTCGCCCGCGACCGTGCCGTCGGAGCGCAGCTTCTTGACGCCGATGTAGTCCATGCGGGCCCGCCGGTGCACGGTCGACTCGGCGTTCGCCTTGCTGATGATCAGCAGCGGACCCGAAAGCGCGCGCTCCCGCATCGCGTCCGAAAGCCGACTCAGGGGCACCGGGCGGGAGAAGCTGGACTCGTCCTCCGCCTGCAGGATGCCGAGCCCCGAGCCCCGCTCCACCGAGACCGCGGGCTCGCCGCCCGGCTCCGCCGGCCCCAGGTCGTAGGCCCGATAGCCGAGGAAGACGAACCCGCCGTCGCGAAGCCAGCGCAGGAAGGCCTGGATCTCCCGGAACTCCTCCCTGCGGTCCGGGAAGTGACGAACCAGAAAGCTCAGCTCCGAGACCACGTCGCCGACCTTGTCGACCATCAGACCGAAGTCGTCGGTGGCGCGCACGACGTCGGCCAGGCGACGGGCGGTCTCGGCGCGTATCGTCTCCCGGGTCGCCGCGTCCGGCACGCGGGAGACCTCGGCGTAGACCATCGACTCGGCGGGCGCGTCGCCGACGGGCGGTCCGACGTCCTCGATTCGGCCGTCGGCGTCGCGCTCGACGGCCATGAGCGGGTACACCAGGTGCGCGATGGCGAGCTCCCGCGACGAGAGATACTCGCGAATCGTGTCCACGATGAAGGGCCGTTCCGAAACGTTGGTCCGCACGATCGTCGTCGGCCGTTCGTCGCCCCCCTCGGCGAGCTCGCGGTCGACGACCTCGACGTCCACGCGGTCGGGCCGGCTCCGGTCCAGGAACGCGAAGGACTCGAGGCACGTCGCGGCCAACGCGTCCGCGTCGCGCGCCTCCAGGAGCTCGGGCGACGCCTTCTCGAGGAACAGCGGGGCGAAGCGCTCGACGCGGCGGAGGCGATCCCCCTCCGCCAGGCGGCCGAGCGCGGCGACGACGGCATCGATGGGCGCCGCGCGAGGGGTGGTCCGGGACGGGCTCATGGCGTGACTCGCGGCCGCTTGGGGCAAGGGGGCGACTCTTGGGGCTCGCCCGGTCGAAGGAGCCGACGTCGGGCGGGCGCGGTCCAGGAAATGTACGCAGGCGCCCGGATCGCCGGCGCCGCGAGTCGCGTCCGCCGGCGACCGATTCCGACCGGCGGGACCGCCCCGGGGTCGACGGCACCCCCCGAAACCGATCCCGACCGCGCCGATCAGGGGGTCCCGTAAGGCGAAGACGACCGGATCGGAACGCCCGCCCGACCTCGTCGTCCGATCGGCGACGAGGATGCGACGGACAGTGTCCGGGCGCTCCGACGGAGCGTTCCAGCGGCGCCCGCCCGCGCCCCGGGGGCTCGAGGCGCCCACGTTACCTTATGCGGATCAGCCCGCGCCGCCCGCCCCGAAACGCAAGCGCGCGCTCGAGACGCGTCGAGGACCGGGCGGCGGAGCGGGTCCAGACACCCTCGGGATCCGGTTTCGGTCGAGTTCGCCGTTGCGCTTCCTTCACATCGCAGACGTGCACCTGGACACGGCCTTCGCCGCGCGCTCGGAGGCGTTGCGCGCCAAGTTGCAGTGGGCCGTTCGCGAGGCGTTTCGCCGCTCGGTCGCGGCGGCGATCGACGAGGGCGTCGACGCGTTGCTGATCGCGGGCGATCTCCTGGACCGTCCCCGGATCTCGTTCGCCAGCGAGCGCCTCCTGCTGGACGGGTTCGCCGCCCTGGCCGACGCGGGCGTCCAGGTCGTCTACGCGACCGGCAACCACGATCCGGGAAGCGGCGTCCACGTCGCCACGCTTCGCTGGCCGGACCACGTGACCGTCGTCTCCGGCGCCGACCCCGCGACGGTCCCGATCGCCGACCGCACGGGCGCCCTGGTCGGCCACGTGACCGCCGTCGGCCACGCGACCGACCGCGAGACCGACGACCTGTCCCGGAGGCTCCGGCCGCCAGCGGACGCGTCGCCGCCCCACGTCGCGCTGCTGCACGCGCTCGTCACGGGCTCGAGCCGACGCGACGACCTCCACGGCGCCTACGCGCCCTGCCGCCTGGACGCGCTGAAGAGCGCCGGGTTCCACTACTGGGCCTTGGGACACGTGCACGGGCGCGTCGAGCTCGCCTCTTCGCCCCCGATCCGCTACCCGGGCAATCTCCAGGGCCGCGATCCCAGGGAGACCGGACCCAAGGGCGGGCTGCTGGTCGACTTGAGCGATCCCGGCCGCCCCGACGTCGAGTTCAGGGAGTTCGCGCCGGTGCGGTGGGAGAAGGCGACGCTCGACGGTCTCGAGAGCGCCGCCGATCTCGACTCCCTCGCCCGGCTCGCGGCGACCGAATGGAGGGCGACCGCGGCCGACCGAACGGACGGGCCGGCGGACTCCGAGACGGTCGTCCGCCTCGAGCTCCTCGGCCCGTCGCCTCTCTGGCGGCGGTTGCACGAAGCGGACGAGGTCGAGACGCTCGAGGACGAGCTCGCGGCCCGCCTGGACGTCCTCGCCGTCGAGATCGACGCCAAGCGCGTCCGTCCGCCCGTGCGGTGCGAGGACCACGTGGAGCGCCGGGACGTTCTGGGCGCGGCGCTATCGCTGATCCGAAGCGTCCGCGACGGATCCCGGACGCTGGACGTCCACCAGGCCGACCTCGCCGGCTTCGACGCCCGCCGGGACGCCTCACCGGCCGCCTACGCGCGCCGACTGCTCGCCGGCGGCGGCGAGGAGCTGATCGTCCGCATGGTCGCGCCCGCTGCGGACGAGGGACGCCGCGCCGCCGGCCAGACCCCGGCCGCCGCGCCGGCGAAGGACGCCGACGGTTGAGGTTCGAGTCCATCGAGGCCGTCCGCTACGGGTGTCTGGTCGACCGCGTCGCGAGCGACCGGCCGCTTCCGGAGATCGTCGTCGTGCTGGGTCCCAACGAGAGCGGCAAATCCACCTTCTTCGATCTCGCGTGCACGCTGCTCCACGGCTTTCGTCCCGCCTCCAGGGACCTGCATCCCTACACGCCGTGGAGCGGAGGCGATCCCGAGGGACGCGCCTCGATCCGCCTGGACACGGGCGAGCTGCACGAAGTGCGCCGCCGTCTTCGGAGCGTCCCCGAGGGCACGGTGACGAGCGGCGGCCGAGCGCGCCGCGTCCGCAACCGGCCCCTTCCCTGGGCGAAGCACGTCTCGCGCTCCGTGTATCGGCAGGTGTACGCCCTCACGCTCAACCAGCTCGCGAGCCTCGAGGCCGAGAGCTGGGACCTGGTCCAGGACCGGCTCGTGGGCGGGCTGGGCGCGCCCGACCTGAGATCGGCCCGCGCCGTCGCCGGGGCGCTCGAGGACGAGGCGAACCGGCTGTGGCGTCCGGATCGGCGGGGCCGGCCGGAGGCGCGCGCGCTGAGCGCCGACGTCCGCGGCGCGCGCGCCGAGCGGCGGGCCGCGCTGAAGCGCGAGAGCGAGCTCCGCGAACGCTTGGCCGAGAAGACGCGCGCCGAGGAGGAGCTCGAGGCGCTCCGGGCGCGGCGTCGGGTGGAGCGCGAGCGGCGCGACGAGTTGGCGCGCCTGAGTCGACTCGAGCCCGTTAGGCGTTCCCTGGCGCGGATCGAGGAGCTCGAGCGATTCGCCGGGCCTCGCGACGAGCTCGAGCCCCTGGCGCCGGATCCCGAGCGCCGGCGGCGGGAGCTGGCCGAGCGCCGCCGCGAACTCGAGGGCGCGATCGCGGACCTGGACGCGCTGGTCGAGCGCAGTCGCCGCGCGATCGACGACTACGCGCCCGAGACTCGCGCCGTCGCGGAGGCCGAGGAACGCGTGCGCGCCGCCGCCGCGAGCCTCCGCCAGCTCGACGACCTCAAGGGCCGGGCGGCCACGGCGGAAGGCGTCGTGACCCACCTCGAGGCCGAATGCGAGCGCGCGGCCAAGGACCTGTTCTCGGCGCCGTGGGACGAGGTCGACCCGGGGGCTCTGGCGTCCGCCGCGGAGTCCGATCTGGACGACGCGCTCAGGCGGCTCGGGGCGCGCCGGGAACGATGCCGGGTCGCCGAACGGAGTCTCGGGGAAGCGGAGCGCGACGGCCTGTCCGAGACGTTGCGTCCGGGCCCCGCGCGCGCGGTCGTCGGCGCCGTCCTGCTGCCGCTCGGCGCCGCGCTCGCGCTTGTCGGGACGTGGGACCTCGGCCTCGCGCTTCCCCTGAGCGATCTCGCGGCCCGGCGAGCGGGCGCGCTGGCCATGGTCGGCGGCGCGGGCGCGCTGCTGCTCTGGTGGGACGCGCGGCGCCGGGCCGCGCTCTACGACCGCTCCGCCCGGGCCGCGCGCGCACGCCGACGGCGAAGCCTCGAGGAGCTCGAGGACGAGTGCGACGCGCTCGCCGCCCGCGTCCGCGAGCGGCTCTCGGGTCTGCCCGTCCGCGAAGAGTTGCTCGCCGACCCCGACCTCGAACTGCTGTCCACGATTCGGCGCGCGAACGACCTCGCGCTGCGCCTCGGCGAGCGGCGCGAAGTCGTCGACGAGCGGTGCGCCGAGCTCGCGAGCGCCCACGAGGAGGTCGAGTGGCTGCTGCAGGCCGTGCCGGCGTGCGCGGCCGTCGGCGATCGGCGCAGCGCCGCCGAGGAGGCGACGCGCGCGCTGGACCGCGCGCTCGCCCGCCGCGACGCGGCCACGGTCGCCGGGCGCGAGATCGAGCGCGCCAAAGGGGAGCGAGCGCGGCGCGCCTCCGACTTGGACCGATGCCTCGAGGAGGCGCGGGACCTCGAGGAGCGCCTGTCCCGTCTCGGCGACGGAGACGCCGAAAGGGGCGCCGCAACGGCGGCGGCGCGGATCGAAGCCGGCCGCCGCGCGCGACGGATGGCCGACGAGCTCGAGCGGTCGGAGTCCGATCTCGAGGCTATGGCCCGAGCCGTCCGCGACGCCGAGGCGAACGGCGAGACGTGGGAGGGGATCGAGGCCAGGATCGAGGCCGCCGAAGCCGAGCGCCGGGACCGCGTGCGAAGAAGCGAGGCGCTGGTCGACCGGCTGGGGCGTCTCGAGACCGACGTCGAACGCCTGCGCGAAGGCGACACGCTCGCCCGGGTCGAAGGGCGCCTGGCCGCGCTCGAGGAGCGCGTCCGAGACGCGAAGGAGCGCCGCGACCGGGCCTTCGTCCTCGCGCGCCTGCTCCGCGAGGCCGACCGCCGCTTCCGCGACGAGCATCAGAGCGACCTCTTGGCGCGGGCGAGCGGCCACCTCGACCGCATCACGCTCGGCCGCTACGACCGCATCGAAGCGGGCGACGGCGGACACGGATCGCTTCGCCTGAGCGGACCCGCCGTCGCCGAGTCCGTCGACGTGGGCGGGCCCCTGTCGCAGGGGACCCGCGAGCAGGTCTACCTCGCGTTGCGCCTCGCGATCGTCGACCATCTCGACGCCGAAGGCGAGCGGCTGCCGCTCTTCATGGACGAGGTGCTGGTCAACTGGGACGCGTGGCGGCGGGACCGCGCCTTCGAGCTGCTCGAGCGCATCGCGCGTCGGCGCCAGGTCTTCCTCTTCACCTGCCATCCCGCGATGGCCGCCGAGATGGAGGACCGCGGCGCGGCCGTGGTGGCGCTCCGGCCGGCCTGACGCCGCTCCCGCGGCGCCTCTCCCGGATCAGCGCGCGGACCATCGCGGCGCCGACCCGAAGCGACGGACCCAGGCGGCCGGAGATCTTGGAGCGGCCGTGACGACGGGGAAGATGGGGAACGGGGACCTCCCGAACGGCGAGACCTCGCTGCACCGCCCGCACCTGCATCTGGAGCGTCCACCCCCAGTTCCGATCGTCCATCGCCAAGCCCTCGAGCGCATCGAAGCGCACGGCGCGAAAGGGGGGAAGATCTCGGTGGCGAAGGCCGAAGAGCAGCCGGGCCGCCCCCAGAACGGCGGCGTTCCCCCAACGGGCGTGAAGCCGCCGATTCCCGATCGCGCCGCCCGGGAGCACGCGGACGCCCAGCGCGAGATCGGCGCCCCGCCCGAGCGCCTCGACGAGGCGGGGAACGTGCTCGGCGTGCTCCGGGTGGTCCGCGTCCATGAAGACCACCGACGTGGGGCGCGCGGCCGACGCCGCCAGGCGGGCGAGTCCGGCGAGGCACGCCGCCCCGTAGCCCGTCTCGGACTCCGACGCCACCTGCGCGCCGGCGCGCAGGGCCACGCGAGCGGTGTCGTCCGTCGAGCCGTTGTCGGCCACGACCACGCTGTGCAGCCGCTCCTTGGGCAGCGCCGCCAGAAGCCGGGGCAGAGCCTCTTCCTCGTTCAGGGCGGGGATCAGGACGGCCGCGCTCCTCAAGTCGAAGGCTTCCCCGGCCGAGCGCGCCCGGGGCTCGGGCTCGGTCGCGCCCCGGCCGTCGCCGCGACCGGCCCCCTGCCGCTTCGTCGAGAGACGATCCACTCCGGTGCGCTCCTTGGTCCCGCGGGTCGACGGCCCGCCGGCGCGCCGCGGGTCAGTCTAACGCGAAGGACCGGCCCGGGGCCCGCGGCGACGCGCCGTCCGCGCGCGTTCGCCCGGCGCCCGGGCGGCTGAGGCGACCCGGACGTGGCGAGCGCGGGGCGCGCGTCTCCGAGGCTCGGGCGGGCGATCGGCGGCCCCGCCCGCAGGAGCGCCGCCGCGGCCGTCCTCGGCCTCGGCCTGCTCGAAGTCGGCGCTCTGGGCGCGTTCGGCTGGGCGGGCGGACTCGAGCTTCCCCTGCCGCGCCTTCTGCTGCCCGCCGCCGCGCTGGCCTTCTACGCCGCGGCGCTCCGCATCGCCGCGCACGCCCGCGTCCCTGGCCGCGTCGCGTGGTTCGTCGCGGCCCTGGGTCGCCTGATTCTGCTCCCGCTGGCGCCCGAGCTGTCGGACGACGTCTACCGCTATCTGTGGGACGGCCACGTGTTCGTCCAGGGCGTCAACCCCTACGCGCACGCGCCCGCCGACGAGGCCCTCGAGGCGCTGCGCACGCCGTGGCACGACCGGATCAACCACCCCGACGTTCGAACAATCTATCCGCCGCTGGCGCAGCTCCTGTTCGGGCTCGTCGCCCTGACGGGCGCGACGGCGACGGCGGCCAAGGCGGTCTGGCTGGCCTTCGACGCCGGAACCGCGATGCTGCTGACCAGGATCGCCAGGTCGACGGGCCGGCGGGCGACGCCCGTCCTGATCGCCTACCTCTGGTCGCCCCTGCTCGTCGTCGAGACGGCCTGGAGCGCGCACTTCGACGTCACTGGACTCTTCCTGCTCGCAGCGCTGATCCGAGTCGCCGACGGCCCCAGGTCGACGGGCCGGGCGATGGCCGCGGGCGCGCTGCTCGGTCTGGCGACGGCGCTGAAGTGGGCGCCCGCGGCGGCGCTGCCCGCGGCGATGCGGCGCCAAGGCGCGCGCGCGGCGCTGGCGTTCGTCGCCGTCGTCGCGACGCTCCACCTTCCGTTCGCGGCCATCGGCGCCGAGCGCCTCGCCGAGGGGTTGCTCGTCTACGCCCGCCACTGGTCCGCCAACGCGGGCGCGTTCGCGCTGATCGCGCGCCTGGTCCCGGACCCGGTGCACGCCCGCGCCGTCGCGGCGGCCGCCGTCCTGGCCGTCGTCGTCGCCGCGACGCGGCGCGGCTGGTCGATGGAGCGCGCGCTGCTCTGGATCGTCGGCGCGGGCCTGCTTCTCTCCCCGACCGTCCATCCGTGGTACGTCCTCTGGGCGCTCCCGATGGCGGCGCTCCGGGGCAACGCGGCGTTCCTGGCCCTAAGCGGCCTCGCATTCCTCGGGTACTGGGGCCTGGGCGCCTACCAGGCTACGGGGACGTGGCCGGAGCCCCTGTGGGCCCGCGCCGCGCTCTGGGCGCCCGTGTGGCTGGCGCTCGCCGTCGACTTCGCGCGCGCGGCCCGACGGCGCGGCGCGGGGCCGCCTCCCGAGCCCCAGCGCCAGGTATCCGGTCGCGAAGAGCGCCACGAAGGGCAGTGACGCCCAAGCCCCGAACGCGCACGCCGCCGCGCCCCAGGCGAGCGTCGCGCCGGCGGCGGCGAGCGCGAGCGCGCGGCCCGACGGCGCCGGGGCGGCCGGGACCGCGCCCGGAGGCGCGTCGCCCGTCTTGGGCGTTCGCTCGAACGGGTCGCGACGGCGGCCCAGCCCGCGCAGGACGCGGCCGACCAGCAGCGGCGACAGACCCGCGCCCAGCGTCAGGGCGCTCAGCGCGCCCCGCACGGCGGCCGGCCACGGCCGTCCGCGCCGCCGGGCCGCCGAGAGGTAGAACGCCAGGAACGGGGCCAGAGCGCCGAGAAGCACGACGGCGTCGACCCACCAGAGACGCTCGAGCCCCAGCGCTCGGCGGGCCAGCGCCGCCGGCACGACGAGCTGGGCCAGAAGCGCGGTCGGCGGATGGGCCAGGTGCGCGCCCAGGTGCGCCCCCGCCTCGAGCTTGACGCCGAGCGGGTACGGACCCCGCAGCAGGGCGGGCAGCAGCTTGACGGCGGTCTGCACCCCGCCCTGGGCCCACCTCCGCTGCTGCACGAGCAGCGCGTCCGCCGAGCGGGGCAACTCGGCCGGAACGCCCACGTCGTCGCGCAGCGCGAAGCGCCAGCCCCTCATCTGCGCCCGGTAGCTGACGTCCAGGTCCTCGGTGAGCGTGTCCGCGCTCCAGCCCCCGGCGTCCTCGAGCGCTTCGCGACGCCACAGTCCAGCCGTGCCGTTGAAGTTGAAGAAGCGCCGACCGCGCGCCCGACCGCGCTGCTCGACGAGAAAGTGGCCGTCCAGCAGGATCGCCTGGGCGCGGGTCAGCCAGGAATCGTCCTCGTTGAGGTGGTCCCACCGGGCCTGCGCCATGCCCACGCGGCGATCCGCCATCTCCGGGAGCAGGTCGGCGAGGAGAGACGGCGCGGGCGCGAAGTCGGCGTCCAGAACGAGAACGAACTCGCCGGTCGCGGACTCGAGACCTCGGGCGAGGGCGCCGGCCTTGAAGCCGTCGCGACCGTCGCGGTGGATCACGGCGACGTCGACGCCGCGGCGGCGCCACGCGCGCGCGCGGCGGCGGGCCAGCGTCGTCGTCTCGTCGGTCGAATCGTCCAGGACCTGGACCTGCAGGCGGTCGAGCGGGTGATCGAGCGCGCACGCCGCGTCGATCGCGCGCTCGACGACCCGCGGCTCGTTGAAGGTCGGGATCTGGACCGTCACGCGCGGGGGAGGGCCGGCGAGCGACCCGCGCGGGCGCTCAGGGGGGCTCCTCCGCGACAGCGCCAGGAGGTGCAGGCGATGGAGCGCCAGCGGGAGCAGCAGCGTCAGAGTCCCGCCGTAGAGCGCGAGCGCGGCGACGGCGATCCACGTCTTCATGGCGGGGGCCGAAAGGGCGGGCGCGACGAGCGCGCGCCGAGGGCCGGCGGGGGCCCCGTCACGTCGAGCGGATCGACGCGAGCCGACGACCCAGGCGGTTGGCGTTGGCCACCACGGTCACGGAGCTGAACGCCATCGCGGCGCCGGCGATCATGGGCGAGAGCAGCATGCCCGTCCACGGATAGAGCGCGCCGGCCGCCACGGGGATCCCGATCGCGTTGTAGGCGAAGGCGCCCACGAGGTTCTGGGCGATGTTCCGAGCGGTCGCTCTCGAGAGGTCCAGGAGCGCGATCACGCCGTGCAGCGAGTCGCCCAGCAGCGCCACGTCGCTGGTCTCGAGGGCGACGTCCGTCCCGCCGCCCATGGCCAGCCCCACGTCGGCGACGGCCAGCGCGGGCGCGTCGTTGATGCCGTCGCCCACCATGGCGACCACTCGGCCTTCGCGCTGCAGCGCTTCGATCGCCCGCGCCTTCTCCTCGGGCGAGACCTCGGAGCGCACCCGCTCGATGCCGACCGCCTGGGCGACCCTGCGGGCGACGCCCGCGCGGTCGCCCGTGAGCATCGCGACCCGGACGCCTCGGGCCTCGAGGCTCGCCACCATGCGCCTGGCCTCGGGCCGCACTTCGTCGGCGAGGCCGAAGACGCCCGCGGGCCGACCGTCGATCGCGACCGCCGCGACCGTCGCGCCCTCGCGCTCCAGGCCCTCGAGGCGCGCCTCGAGGGGCGCCAGATCGACGCCGGCGGCGGTCAGGAAACGGACGGATCCGACCAGGACCCGGCGACCGTCCACGACGGCCGCCGCGCCAAGGCCGGGGTGCGCGGAGAAGTGCTCCGCGCGCAACCGCGGCGCGCCGGCGCGGCGCGCATGACGGATGATCGCCCGGGCCGCCGGGTGCTCCGACGCCGCTTCGACGGCGGCGGCCGCGGCGATCCAGTCCTCCGCTCCGCCGTCGCAGGCCGTCGCCTCGACGACCTCCGGTCGCCCCGCGGTCAACGTGCCGGTCTTGTCGAGCGCCACGACGTCCACCTTGCGGGCGACCTGAAGCGAAGCGCCGTCGCGGATCAGGACGCCCCGGCGCGCCGCGTGGCCGATCGCGATCATGACCGAGATCGGCGTGGCCAGCCCCAGGGCGCAGGGACAGGCGATCACGAGCACGGAGACCGCCGTCACGACGGCGTGGTTCAGCCGGGGCTCGGGACCCAGGCGGAGCCAGAGGACGAAGGCGACCGCCGCCACCAGCGCGACGGCGGGGACGAAGTAGCTCGCCACGACGTCGACGGCGCGCTGGATGGGAGGCTTGCCGGCCTGGGCGCGGGCGACCGTCTCGACGATGCGGGCCAGCACGGTGTCCCGGCCCACGCTCACGGTCTCGACCTCGAGCGCGCCGACGCCGTTGACCGTGCCTCCGTAGACGACGTCGCCCGGGCGCTTCGCGACCGGCGCGCTCTCGCCGGTGAGCATCGACTCGTCGACCTCGCTCTCGCCGTCGAGCACCCGGCCGTCGAGCGGCACTCGGCCGCCCGGTCTCACCCGCAGGACGTCGCCCGGCGCGACGTCGGCCGCCGGCACCGTCTCCTCGCGCCCGTCGCGCAGCCGGGTCGCCGTCTCGGGCGCGAGGTCGAACAGCGCGCGAAGCGCCCGCGCGGTGCGACCCTTCGCGCCCGCCTCGATCGCCTGGCCCAACGCCACCAGCGTCGGCACGACGGCGACGGCGCCGAAGAACGGCCGCCCGGTCCCGGCGGGAAAGAGGTCGGGCGCGACGAGAACGCCCACGGAGTGGAGCCACGCCGCTCCGACGCCCAACGCGATGAGCGTGTCCATGGTCGCGGCGCGCCGGCGGGCGGCCGCCCAGGCGCCCAGGAAGAACTCGCGCGCCACGAAGCCCAGGATCGGCAGAGTCAGGACGCCGGAGATCCACCACGCGAGACGGCGAGCCTCGGGCGAGAAGTCGGGCAGGCCGGGGATCATCTCCCAGTGCCCGATCAGCACGACGGGCAAGCCGAACGCGACGCCCACCCTGAATCGGGCCCAGAGCGCGGCCCTGAGGGCGTCGCGCTCGCGATCGATCGCCGCGAAGCCCCGGTCGGCGCCCGCCGCGTCGTCCAGCGCGCGGGCTCGGTACCCGGCCGCCTCGACGGCCGCGAGCAGAACGTCGGCGCGCGCGCCTCCGCCCTCCAGGCGGACCTGGGCGGTCTCGCGGACCAGGTCCGCGCTGGCCTGCGCGACGCCGTCGACGCGGCTCAGCGCGCGCTCGACCGAGGCCACGCACGAGGCGCAGTGCATGCCGCCGATCGCGAGGCGAATCCAGCGGCCGTCGCGCTCCGGAGGCGGCGCCGAACCGTCGAAGTCCCGGCGCCCGCCCTGCGCCGACGCCGGCGGCGAGGCGGTCACCGGCGGGCGCCGCTTCGGGCCCGTCCGGTCCTCGCGAGCCCCCAGAGCCACGCTTCCATCTGCACGTCGCCGGGCGTCGATCCGGTCTTGAGGCGCCAGTCCAGCGCGGCGAGCCCTCGCACCGCCTCGGCGACTTCCGCGCGCGTCCAAGCGCGGCTCTGGCCCATGATCCGCTGCGCGAGAAACCGCTGGTACGCGGGCAGCGCCCCGTTCAGAGCGGCGGCGCCGCCCTCGAGCGCGACGCCGATCCGGAGCAGCTGCGTCGACAGCCCGACCACGAGCCCGATCGCCGTCTCGCCCTGCTCGAGGAGGACGGGCAGCGCGCGCACCGCCTCCCGGACGCGGCGCGAACCCACGAGGTCGAACCACTCCCAGCGGTCCTGGCGCGGCAGGCGAATGCCGCCCTGGCGCACGGCCTCGAGGTCGACCGGCGCGCCGTCGTCGACCATCTCGGCGAGTTTTCGCACCTCCTGGGTCAACACGCCCAAGTCGGCGCCCACCGCCCCGGTCAGCGCTCGAGCCGCCTCGAGCTCGAGGGTCGAGCCCAAGGTCTCGCGGGCCCACTCGACGAGCCACGCCGGCGCGGCCTCGTCCGGCAAGGGCCGAAACTCGAGACTCGCGCAGGCCCGGATCATGTCGCGGTAGAAGGCGGCGCGCGACTTGCGCGGCACCGTGGCGGTCAGGATCAGCGCAAGTCCCGGCGGAGGGTTCCGCGCGGCGTCCAGCAGGACCTTGCGCACGGACGGGATCCCGGCGACCCCCTCGACTCCCTGGATCCACGCGATTCGCCATTCGGCCATCATGGGCGGCGTGGCGATCAGCGAGGCCAGCCGCTCGGGAGACGTCGCGGCAGCCTCCAGCCGGTCGAAGTTGAAGTCGCGCGTCGCTTCGTCCAGGTAGAGACTCGCCAGTTCCCTGGCGGCGACGCCCTTTCGGTACTCGTCCTCGCCGTGAAGGAAGAACACGCCGCCCCTCCTCTCGGAACGCAGCCGCTGGGGCAACATCGGACTACTCGGCTCCCCGGGGCCGCCCTCGGTTCTTCGGCTCGGGCGGAACGCGCCGGGGCCGAACGGGCGCTCTCCTATCCGCGCGCAAGGGACAACGTCGCGGCGAGAACGAGGAACAACGCCACGGCCGCGGCGACCAGCCGCCGCGCTCGGCGATCCGGCCGATCCGACTCGGACCGGCCGCGACGCGCGAGATCGACGCCGCATTCGATCGGCGAGACGTGCGCGGGTCGCGCCGACGCGGACGCATCCGTCTCGCGCAGCGCGCGCACGCCCGTTCGCACGACGCGGTCGTAGCGTCGGCACGAGTCGCACGCCTCGAGGTGGGCCGCGGCGCGCGCACGGTCCCTCGGACCCATGCGACCGTCCCGGTAGTCGGAGTACGCGGAGAAAAACCAGCGACAGTCGGTTCGGTCCGTCGCGCTCCCCGCTCCGTCCCGCTCAACGTCCCGAGTCGCCATCGTCCGGATCTTCCGCCCTTGCAGCCAGCGAAGCCCGCAGACGTCGCTCAACGGGCTCTGTTGCGCCACCGTTCCTACCGTGCGCCGCGCGAGTCCCGACGGCTCCACCCGCACGCGCCTTCGGTCCCGACGTATACGATACCGAACGGCGAGGGCCGCGCCAAGGCGAGGTCGCCAGCTTCGGCGCGCGCCGCATCGAAAGTCGGGACGAAGGCGCGCGACCGACCTCGCGCTACTTCATCGGAAGCCAAGTGCAGTGGGAGGTGTCGATGCGGCACATGCGAACCCAGCTGTTCAACCGCTCCTCCTCCACATCGACCCTGCGGTCCAAGAGGACGAGCGTGTCGCGCACGACCGTATGGTGCGCGCGCATCGACTTGAAGTCGGACACTGGACCGTCGACGCAGACGCTGTCGCGCTCGGGCGAGACGACGCTCGGATGGATGTCCGACGTCACCGTCCCGACGCCATGTTGACCTTCCAAGAACGAGTCGTGGTAGATCACCATGATCGATCCGTCGGAGAGACGATGGAGTCCACGCATGTTCGAACGGAACTCGAAGATCCCCACCCCTCTTGGCAAGTCGTTATCGTCTAGACGTTGCTGTATGTCCCGAGGCACGCCCCTCCGCCGAACCACGGGAGGGCGCACAGTGTCGAAAACGGCGCCGCTCCAAGTCGACACGAAGATGTCGTTGAGACCGATCATGCCCGACAGGATGGTATCCCCCCACGCCGTTGAATTGGCTATCGTCCAAAAGCCGGCGAACTGCCCGACGTAATCCGTCCGGCTGAACGATCGAACACACATATTCTTCGGGTAAGCGAACCACATAGTCGATTCTGCGGTCCTCGCTTCGCCCAGCGGCAACCGCACCCATCGGAAGGGCCTCATCGAGGCGAACACGCACGAAATTCACGGCCTTTGCCGCTCCAGGCCCCGACAAAGCGTATCGCCTCGAAGCCGAGTCTTCCCGACGTTCCAGACGCCGAACGCGGGACCGGTCGAGCGACGGGGGCGCCCGCCGATCAGTCCGGCGCGACCTCCGTCTCGAAGCCCCGACATTCGAGAACGGGCAACGGCGGGTACTTCGCGTACGAGGAATCCAGTCGGTGTCGAAGACACATGTGGAACCGCGATCCGCGTCGGGTCTCCACCACTCGCGTCCACCGACACCGGGCGCACAGACCCACCTGCGGACGGCGCGCGTCGCCGTCGGTCACGGGAGCGGCCCCCGCCGCCGGACGCCGATGTAGGCTCGCTGCCGCTCGCCGTCGCCGCGCCGGTGCGAATAGTACCGCTCGGCGCCGTCGCAGAGCGTGCACGCCGCGTCGACCGACACGAGGCCGGGTCGAACGCCGAGCGCCGTCGCGCGGCGGCGGATCTCGGCGCGCAGATCGAGCGGCGTCGGCCGATCCGGGGACGGCAGCCCGAGGGCCTCGAACACCTCGGGACCCACCTCGTAGCAGGCGCCGCAGATCGCGGGCCCGAGGTGCACGACGACGTCCCCGGGATCGGAGCCGAACGCGCGGGCCATGACCGCGACCCCCCGCTCGACCACGCCGGCCGCCGTCCCCCGCCACCCGGCGTGCAGCAGCGCGACGGCGCGTGCGCGAGGGTCGGCGACGAAGACCGGCACGCAGTCGGCGACCGTCGCGGTCAGGAGCAGGCCGGCGGAGCGGGTCGCGTGACCGTCGGCTTCGCCCGCGACGACCGAGCCCGGCCGCCCGCGGCCATGCACGCGAACGACGGCCCCGTGGACCTGTCGGCTCCGCACCACCGAGCGCCAGCGCCCGCCCGCCTCCGCAGCCGCCGACCGCGATCCCCTCCAGGTCGTGCCCGCCGACAGCCAGGGGAAGCGCTTGCGCCACTCCCCCACCGAGTCGACCGTCGTGAAATCGCTCATCCGGCCTCGCAGACGGCGGCGCCTCGCGGATCGCGCCCCGGGCCTCCGCCTTGGACTCGGGTCGTCGAGGCTTGCGCGCGCGACCAGACCCGGACGCTTCCGCTCCCGCCTCGGCGGCGGGTCCCCATGCGCGCGCGCGGCTGGTCGGAAGACTCGTCAGAAGACTCGAAGCGCACTACCTGCGCCGGGGCGAAAATAACTAGCTTTTCGGTCATCATGAACGCTCCACGCTTCGACAGTCAGAACGCGGCCTACGTCCAGGCCCTCTACGAGGACTTCAGGCGCGACCCCGAGCGCGTGCACCCGGAGTGGCGCGCGTTCTTTCTCGAGGGCGCGGACGCGCTTCGGGAAGCGGGCATCCTGGCCGCGGACGACCGGCGGCCGCGCAGCGGCGCCCCCGCGCCTCGCGAGTTCGATCCGCCGCGAACCGTCGCGGCGGCGCCGGCGGAGCCCGCAGCGTCCCCGTCCCTGGCCGCCCGCGCGGCGAACCTCGTGCAGGCGTACCGCGAACACGGCCACCAGGCGGCCCGCATCGACCCGCTCGGCAGCCCGCCGCCCGGTCATCCGCGCCTGGACCCGGCGCACTTCGGCACGTCCCTCGAAGCGCTCGAGGCCGTGCCTGCGTCCGCCGTCCTTCGCGACGGCGGGGACGGGTCGGTGGCGACGGTCCTGGGCGAGCTCGAGGCGACGTACTGCGGCGCGCTCGGGTACGAGTTCGAGCACCTCGAGGATCCGCGCAAGGTGGCGTGGCTCCGGGACCGGGTCGAGCGGAGGGCGCACTTCGAGGGCGTCGACGACGCGGTCCGGCTGCGGGCGCTGGATCGCCTCACGCGAGTCGAGGGTCTGGAGCGGTTCCTGCACCGCGCGTACCTCGGCGCCAAGCGCTTCTCCGTCGAGGGCACCGACATGCTGGTGCCGGTGCTCGACGAGGCGATCGAGGCGGCGGCCCGGGACGGCGCGACCGAGATCGTCGTCGGCATGGCCCACCGGGGCCGCCTCAACGTGCTCGCCCACCTGCTCGGGGTCTCCTACGGAGAGATCCTGGCCGAGTTCGAGGGGGGCGCGAAGCCGGGCAGCGCGCTGTGGATCCCCGATCCCGGCACGGGCGACGTCAAGTACCATCACGGCGCCACCGGAGACTACGCGCTGCGCGGCGGCGGCTCGATCCGCGTGACGCTGGCGCCGAACCCCAGCCATCTCGAGTACGTGAACCCGGTGGTCCTGGGCATGGCCCGCGCCCGGCAGCGCGGCAGCGACGTCTCCGGCGGCGCGCGCGCTCCCGAACGGGTCGTTCCCATCCTCGTCCACGGCGACGCCGCCTTCGCGGCCGAGGGCGTGGTGGCCGAGACGCTCAACCTGGCGCGCCTGAAGGGCTACGAGGTCGGCGGGACCGTGCACGTGATCGCCAACAACCAGGTCGGATTCACGACCGACCCCGGCGACGGGCGCTCGACCCGCTACGCCAGCGACCTGGCCAAGGGCTACGGCGTCCCGGTGATTCACGCCAACGCCGACGCGCCGGAGGAGTGCGTCGCCGCCGCGCGCCTCGCGCTGGCCTACCGGGCCGAGTTCGGCGACGACGCGGTCATCGACCTCGTGGGCTACCGCCGCCACGGGCACAACGAGGGCGACGAGCCCTCGTACACGCAGCCCACCCTGTATCGGAAGATCGCCGGACATCCCACGGCCAGAACCCTCTGGGCCGAGACGCTGACCCGGCGAGGGCTGATCGCCGAGGACGACGCGGACCGAAGGGTCCAGGCGGTGCAAGGCGAGTTGCGCGAGGCCCAGGACGCGCTCCGAAAGGCGTCCGTCGACGAAGTCGCCGCTCCGTGGACGCACCCCGACTTCGGCGCCGTGGTCCAGGACTTCGACCCCCACACCCAGGTCCCCCTGGACCGGCTGGCCAGGATCAACGAGACGCTGCTGGACGCGCCGGACGGCTTCACGGTGCATCCGAAGCTCGCGCGCCAGCTCGCCCGGCGGGGCGAGGGCTTCGGCGAAGACTTCGCGCTCGACTGGGGACACGCCGAAGCGCTGGCCGTCGGGTCGCTGCTGAGGGACGGCGTCCCCGTGCGGCTCTCCGGCCAGGACTGCGAGCGCGGCACCTTCAGCCATCGGCACTTCGTCCTGAACGACGCCGAGACGGGCGAGCGCTTCACGCCGCTGGCTCGCGTCGCCGACACCCGCTTCGAGGTCTACAACTCGCCGCTGACCGAAGCCGCCGTCGTCGGGTTCGAGTACGGAGTGACCGTCGCGGCCGACCGCGACCTCGTCCTGTGGGAGGCGCAGTTCGGGGACTTCGTCAACGTGGCCCAGGTCATGATCGACCAGTTCCTGTCCTCCGGATGGTCCAAGTGGGGCCAGCGCTCGCGCCTGACCCTCCTGCTGCCCCACGGCTACGAGGGCCAGGGGCCGGAGCACTCGAGCGCTCGCCTCGAGCGGTTCCTGCAGCTGTGCGCCGAGGACAACATGCGCGTGGTCTGTCCCTCGACGCCGGCGCAGTGCTTCCACCTGCTCCGGCTGCAGGCGTTCAGCGAGCCCGAGCGACCGCTCGTCGTGATGTCGCCGAAGAGCCTGCTGCGCCATCCGCGAGCCACGTCGCCCGTCCGCGAGCTGGTCGAGGGGAGCTTTCAGCGGGTGATCGACGATCCGCGCACCGCCCGCTGGGAGGACGCCGAGCGGGTCCGCCGTCTGGTCCTGTGCACCGGCAAGGCGTACTACGACCTGGCGGCCTCGGACGAGGCGGCCGCGGACGGGAGCGCCGCCGTGGCCAGGATCGAGGCGCTGTACCCCTTCCCGGACGACGAGATCCGCGCGCTCGAGGCGCGCTACCCGAACCTCGAGTCGATCGTCTGGGTCCAGGAGGAGCCCATGAACATGGGGGCGCTGACCTACGTCCTGCCCCGGATTCGGGACGCCGTCGAGGGTGGCGTCGAGCTTGGCCACGTGTCGAGGCCGGCGCGCGCGAGCCCGGCCGAGGGGAGCGCAGCCGACCACGCGGCCGAGCAGCGTCGGCTGGTCGAGGAGGCGTTCGCCGCGCGCGAGCCGGCGCGCCGCCAGCGCGCCTGAAAGCGCCTATCCGGCGCCGCGCGCCGGAACCCCGTAGCGTCTGAGGGTCGAGCCCAGCGTGGGACCGCCGACGCGCACGCGTCCGTCGTCCAGCAGGTACGAGAAGACGAACCCGGCGCCGAGCATCAGGATCCCGATGAGGAAGCAGTACATCACGGCGCGATCCGGGTACGTGTCCTTGAGGTAGCCCACGTACATGGGACCGACGATGCCCGCCGCCGACCAGGCGGTCAGCACCGTGCCGTAGATCTTCGACATGTTGCGGGCTCCGAAGACGTCGACGACGAACGCGGGCATCGTCGCGAAGCCGCCGCCGAAGCAGAGCAGCACGTAGCAGACCAGCGCCGAGAAGACCCACGGGTTGGTCTCGGTCATGAGCACGCCGAACACGACCATCTGGCTCGCCAGGAGGACGCGGAAGACGCCGACCCTGCCGATGCGGTCGGAGAGCAGGCCCCAGAAGAGGCGTCCCACCCCGTTGCACAGCGAGCTGACGGCGATCAGCGTCGCGCCGTACTCGGCCAGCTTCTCGGGACCGATCGAGGGGTCGGCGAGCCCCCAGACCTCCTGCAGCAGCTCGGACTGGAAGCTGATGACGGAGATCCCGGCCGCGATGTTGAAGAAGAAGACGATCCACATGATCGCGAACCGGCCGGTGCGCAGATAGGGCCCCGCGGGCTCCACCGGCCCGAAGCGCGCCCCCGTCTCGGGCCCGCGCTTCGCCGCCCTGCGCTCGGGCGGGTCCCGAAGCGCCATCGAGCTGGGGATCAGGACGCAGGCGAAGACGACGCCCAGCCAGAAGAACACGGGCTCGAGGTCGCCCTGGGCGCGAACGACCAGGAGGGGCGCGAGCACCTTGCTGAGCAGGAAGGCGCCGACGCCGAAGCCCATCACGACGATTCCGGTCACGAGGCCCTTGCGCTCCGGGTACCACTTCGCGGCGGTCGCCACCGGCGTCACGTACCCCATGCCGATGCCCGTCCCGCCGATCACGCCGTAGCCCAGATAGAAGAGCGGGACCGAGTCGAGCGCCAGCGCCCGGCTCGCGACGACGTAGCCGCCCGAGAACAGGACGCTGCCCAGGACGGCCAGAAACCGGGGCCCGACCTTCGGCAGCGCCTGGCCGGCCAACGCCGCCGAGACGCCCAGGCAGAAGATCGTGATGCTGAACGCGGCGGCCGTCTCGCTGAACGTCCACCCGAAGCTGCGCACCAGCATGGTCTGGAAGAAGCTCCAGGCGTAGACGGTGCCCAGGCACACCTGCAACACCGTGCAGAACGCGACGACGACGACCCGCGGCGAACCGGTCGTCGGCGCCGCGCGCCTATTCGCCATGCGTCGGGCCGACCGCGGACTCGTCGGCGCGGGCGCCGACGGACCCGTCGGCGACGTGCCGCATCAGCCGCGCCATGTCGCCGATCTCGTCGTCGCGGGTCAGAAGAGACCCGCCCGAGCCGTCCTCGTCCGCCTCCCCGCGGGCCAGCCGCGCCACGTAGTCCAGCAGATCGGCCAGTGGCCGCGACACCAGCCGGACGAGCCAGATCGAGGCCAGGACGCCCACGATCAGGATGATGCAGAACAGATAGATCTGCTGGCCCACGGCGCGCTGGATCTTGAGCGCCAGAAGCTCGCGGTCCATGCCGACGTGGACGGTGCCGACGGCTCCGGAGAGGATCGGGCTCCCGACCTCGACGAAGTCCCCCAGCCCGGCGAGGCTGCGCTCGATGGGCTCCGTCGACGAAGGGTCGCTCGCGAGGATCTCCTCCGGGATGCCGGGCACGAAGGTGTGGGCCAGGAACTCGCCCTCGTCGCTGGTGATGTAGATGTAGCGGATGCTCTGGATCTCGACGAACTGGTCGATCAGCGATTGCAGCGTCGCGAGGTTCCGGTTGAGCAGGATGTCGACGCTCGAGTCGGCGATGTTGGCGGCGATGCTGCTGCTGTTGCTGACGTACTCGTCCTGCAGCTCGCGCGACACGGTGAGGATCGAGAGGATCGAGATCGAGAGCACGACCGCGCCGAAGATGGCGAAGAATCCGAAGCGCGTCCTGCGAAACAGCCGGTGCGCCAGCCGACGGCGAACCTCGGCGGACGAGAGCCGCCGCGCCGGCGGGCCGCCGCGGGGTTCGGGCGCGCCCGCGGACCCGGGCCTCCGCCCGGCGCCGGCCTCAGGCCCCGCCAAACCGGGCTTCCCAGTCTTCGAGCGGCACGAATCGGTCGCCCTCGGGGACCGTGTAGCGGACCCTCTGCATCCCCTGGCGCCGGTTCGGGCCGAAGGAGACCCGCTCGCCCACGCCGAGGTCGTGGTCCCGCACGGCGAACACGGCGTCCTCGAGCCGCGCCCGGTCGGGCCGGCTCCCCATGCGCGCGAGGATTTCGGTCATCAGCTTCGCGTTGAGAAACCCCTCGAGGCTCACGAAGCTCCGGGGAATCGTCTCGTAGGGCTCCCCCTGGGCGAGCAGGTCCACGTCGGCGGGCGGGCGGGGATCGTAGCGCGCCATCGCGTCGCGGTACTCCCGCACGGCCGGCAGCGCGTCGTCCTCGTAGCTGGGCACGACCTGCGAGTTCACGAGGAACCGCGCGCTCCGGTCCGGGTCGTCGCTCGCGCCGCGCACCAGCGCGAGCAGGTTCTCGCTGCCGACGAACGACACGTTCGCGACCGGGACGCGAAGGCCCAGCCGCTCGGCGTCGCGCGCGAAGGCTCCGCACGCCGCGTAGGCCCCGATGCAGATCACGGCGTCGGGACGGCGCGCCGCCAGGATCTCGACCTGTCTCCGCATGCTGGCCTCGAACGGGTCGCCGCGTCGATACGTCGCCTCGCCCGCGATGGACTCGCCGCGGGCCGCGAGCGCTTCGCGCACGCCGGCCCAGCCGCTGCGCCCGTAGGCGTCGTTCTGGTAGAACACGGCGACGCGGCGGCGCCCGATGCGCGCGAAGTTGTCCACGAGGCCCGCCGTCTCCTGGCGGTACGACGCGCGCAGATTGAACGCGAATTCGCCGTAGGGCGGCTCTCGCTGCGGCTCGGCGCCCGTGAACGGGAAGAACAGGTACATCCGCCGCTCGCGGTGCTTCTTGAGCAGCGGAAGCACCCGGGTCACCGTCGGCGTCCCCACGTAGCCGAAGAGCAGGAAGACGCTCTCGTCGCGCATCAGCGCGATGGTGTTCTCGACGCACGGGTCCGGCTGGTATCCGTCGTCGTGGAGCTTCAGGACGATCTCGCGGCCGTGGACGCCGCCCGCCTCGTTGACGCGGGCGAAGTGGGCCATGGCGCCCCGGTAGAGCTCGATGCCCAAGGCGCGAGACGGACCCGAGAACGCGGCCGACACGCCGAGCACGATCCGGTCGTCCTGCACCCCGCGGCCGGACCGCGAGAGCGCGGGCGAGGCCGCCGAAGACGACGCCCAAGGCGCCGCGAGCGCCCCGAGAGCGGAGCGAATCGCCGTCCGGCGGCTCACGGGTCCCTTCAGCACGGCGCTTTCCCCATGCGGCGTTCACTGTCCCGCTGCGGCGACTCCGGCGCCGGAGCCGCGTGCCCTTGCCGGTCGCCGCTCCCGCTGGCGGACCCGTCCGAGCGCGCCGGGATCTCCCCTGCGCGACGCGCGACGCGTTCCGCTCCGTCCCACAACGTATTGCCCGGCGCCGCCGTCGGGCAAGACCGCGGGGCGGCCCGTTCCGGCGGCGAGCGTCCTCGCGCCGTCAGCCGCTCGCGGCGTCGGCCCAGGCGAGCACGACCTTGCCGAAGGTCCGGTTGGCCTCCATGCGGCGGTGGGCGGCGGCCGCGGCGGCCGCCGGGTGGACCCGGTCGACGACGGGCGCCAGCGAACCGTCGCCGAACCCGGGCAGGACGCGCTCCTCGAAGTCGCGGGCCAGCGCCGCCCTCTCCTCGAGGCCGCGGCTTCGCAGCACGGTGCCGAACAGACGGGCGCGCCGCGTCATGAGGGCGCGCAGGTCGATCTCGGCCCGAGCGCCCCCCGGCACGCCGACCGCGACGTGGCGTCCGCGCTCGGCGACGACCGCCTGGTTCCCGGCCAGATAGGGGCCGCCGACCAAGTCCAGGATCACGTCGACGCCCCGTCCGTCGGTCGCGTCGAGGACGCGCGCCGGCCAGTCGGCCTCCCGGCCCGCTTCGACGACCGTCCCCGCGTCCAGGCCCATCGCCGTCGCTCGCCGCACCTTCGACGCGGTGCGCGACGTCCCGATCGCCCGGGCGCCGGCCCGCTTCGCGAGCTGCAGCGCGGCGAGGCCCACGCCGCTGCCGACGGCGTGGATCAGACACGTCTCGCCCGCCGTCAGGCCGGCCTGGCGGAACGCGGCGTCGTAGGCGGTCGCGTACGCCTCGGGGATCGCCGCGGCCGTCGTCATGGCCATCCCCGAAGGCGCGGCCCAAAGGGTCTCCTCGCGCGCGACGACGCGCTCGGCGTACCCCCCGCCCGGCACGATCCCCATGACGCGGTCGCCCCGCTTCCAGCGCGCGACGGCCGAGCCGGTCGCCGCGACGACGCCGGCGAACTCGAGGCCCGGGATCTCGGACGCGCCCGGCGGCGGCGGATAGAGTCCCCGGCGCTGCAGGAGATCGGCCCGGTTCACGCCCGAGGCGCGCACGGCGACGAGCGCCTCGCGGGGCTCGGGCTCGGGCTCGGGCACGCGCGCCAGGGCCAGGACTTCGGGCCCGCCGGGCCGGACGATCTCGACGGCTCGCATGCCGCGTACGGTAGCGGGGCCGCGCGCGGCCCGCAAAGGACCGCTGGCTTGGGCGCTTTCCCGGACGGCGCCGCCGCTCTCGCCTCGGCGGGCGGCCGCGCGCGGATGCGCCCCGGGGAGGTTCGGGGTACATTGGCGGCCATGAAGCTCCCCTTCGACTTGGACCGGCCGGTCGTGTTCTTCGATCTGGAGACGACCGGACTCAACCTGTCCACGGACCGGATCGTCGAGCTCGCCGTCATCCGCATCTCGCCGCAGGGCGACGTGCTGGAGCGGGTGCGGCGCTACGACCCCGAGATCCCGATCCCGCCGGAGGCGACCGCCGTCCACGGCATCACGGACGACGCGGTGGCCGACGAGCATCCGTTTCGCAAGACGGCGCGCTCGCTGGCGCAGCTGCTCGAACCGTGCGACTTGGCCGGCTTCAACATTCGGCGCTTCGACCTGCCCGTCCTCCTGGCCGAGTTTCGGCGCTCCGGGGTCGCGTTCGACTTGAAGGACCGGCGCCTGATCGACATGAAGACGATCTTCCACCGCGAGGAGCCTCGCGACCTCTCGGCGGCGGCCCGCTTCTACTTGGGCCGCGACCACGAGGACGCCCACACGGCGCTGGGCGACATCCGCACCACGGCCGCCGTGCTCGCGGCGCAGCTGTCGCGCTACCGGCACCTGCCCCGGGACATCGACGGCCTGCACGCCTACTGCGACGAGTACGGCCCGTTTCGCACGCCGTTCGACCAATGGTTCGAGACGGCGAGGTCCGGGTTGGTCCTGCGACGCGGGAAGCACAAGGGCACGCCGCTGGCCGACCTGGCCCGAAGCGCCCCCGACTACCTGCGCTGGATGACGAGGGCGGACGACATGCCTCCCGAGGTGACCGCCGCGGTCCTGGACGCGCTGGCGAACGTCGCAGCGGACGGTTCCGCGACCGACGGGTCGCCGTGAACCGGACCGCCTCGGGCCCGCGCGGCCGACCGACGACGACGTCCTCGACCCGCCCCTGCGTCCCGCCGAGCCGGCCGACGCGCGGGCCCCGCAAGGGCGCGCGACACGCGAACGCCAGCGCTCCAACGGAATCCACGCCATGACTTCGACTCTTTCGCGCGGGGGGGCTCGCTGGGCCGCAGCCGCGCTGCCGATCGCGCTGGGACTCCATGCGGCGGCCGCCGCGACCGCCCCGGCACAGGCGCGGCAGGACGCGCGCCCGCAGGCGATCGCGGAGCGCGAGCTCGCCGCCTTCGCGCCCCGGCACATCGGACCCAGCGTCGCGGGCGGGCGCATCCACGACGTCGAGGCGCTCGCCGACGATCCGTCGACCATCTACGTGGCGACGGCTTCGGGCGGGCTGTGGATGAGCGTGAACCGAGGCGTCACGTGGACCGACGTGTGGAGGGACATGCCGGTGAGCTCATTCGGCGACGTCGAGATCTCGCCATCGGACCCGCGGATCGTGTACGCCGGGACGGGCGAGCAGCAGAACCGCCAGAGCTCGTCGTGGGGCAACGGCGTCTACCGCTCCGACGACGGCGGTCGGACGTGGCGGCACCTCGGACTCGAGCGAACGCGCCACATCGGCCGGGTGCGCGTGCATCCCCGCGATCCCGACGTCGTCTACGTCGCGGCGCTGGGGAACCTGTGGCGCTCGACGCCCGAGCGCGGCGTGTACCGATCGACCGACGGGGGGCGGAGCTGGGAGCGCTCTCTCTTCGTCGACGAGCGCACGGGCGCCGTCGACCTCGTCCTCGACCCGTCGGACCCGAACACGCTCTACGCCGCCATGTACCAGCGACAGCGCCGCGCCTGGGGCTTCAACGGCGGCGGGCCCGGCAGCGGCGTCTACAAGACGACCGACGGCGGGGACACGTGGCGGGAGCTGACCCGCGGTCTGCCCGAGGGCGACAAGGGACGCATCGGCCTCGCGATCGCTCGGTCGAACCCGCGCGTCCTGCACGCCCTGGTCGAGCGCCCGGAGGAGAGCGGAGGCTACCGGAGCGAGGACGGCGGCGAGAGCTGGGCGAAGGTCAGCGACCTCAACATCCGGCCCATGTACTACTCGCACGTCGCGATCGACCCGACCGACGAGAACCGGGTCTACACGCTGGCGACCTCGGCGCACCGGAGCGAGGACGGGGGCCGCACCTTCGAGGAGATCGCCGAGCGCCCGACCTACGACGTGGGCGTCCACGCCGACCACCACGCGATGTGGATCGACCCGAACGACCCGGAGCACTTCTACCTGGCCGGCGACGCCGGACTCCACGAGACCTACGACCGGGGCGAGACCTTCCGGCGGATCAACAACCTCCCGATCGGGCAGTTCTACGCCATCGGCGTGGACGACGCCGACCCGTACCGGATCTACGGCGGAATGCAGGACAACCACTCCTGGATGGGCCCCTCGGAGACCCGTTCGTGGGAGGGCATCGTGGCGGACGACTGGCGGCAGACGGGGTTCGGCGACGGGATGCACCAGAGCCCGGTTCCGGGCGGCCGCACGGTGTTCGTCAACGCCCAGAACGGCGCTTGGACCCGCGTCGACGTCGAGACCGGCGACATCGTCGACCTGCGCATCGTCGCGCCGCCGGGCGAAGAGCCCTACCGCTGGGACTGGGTGTCGCCCAGCCTGGTCTCCCGCCACGATCCCAGCGTCGTCCGCCTGGGCGGCAACCGCCTCTTCACGTCGCGCGACGGGGGCGACAGCTTCCAGCCGAGCGAGGACCTGTCGCGGCGGATCGACCGCGACGAGCTGGAGATCATGGGCGTGCGGGGCCGCGACGTGCGCATTTCCCCCAACGACGGCGTCGCCTCCTACGGCGAGATCGTCGCGATCAGCGAGTCGCCCCTCGATCCCGCCGTGCTCTGGGTCGGCACCGACGACGGCAACGTCCAGGTCTCGCGCGACGGGGGCGGCGCGTGGACGGAGGTCTCGGCGAACGTTCCGGGCCTGCCCGACGGCGCCTACGTGAGCCGGCTTCTCGCGTCGGCGGACGGCGTCGGGACCGCCTACGCGACCTTCGACGCGCACCGGGACGGCGACTTCCGTCCCTTCGCGTACCGGACCGAGGACTACGGCGCCCACTGGACGGCGCTGCACGGGACGCTGCCCTCGGGCTCGGTCAACGTCGTCGCCCAGCACCCGGACAACCCCGACGTGCTGTTCCTGGGGACGGAGCATCACGCCTTCGCCAGCACGGACCGGGGCGCGTCGTGGGCGAAGTTCCCGAACCTGCCCACCACGGCCTACGACGACATGGTGGTCCATCCCCGGGAGCGAGATCTCGTGCTGGGGACGCACGGGCGCTCGATCATCGTCGTCGACGACGTGGGTCCGCTCGCCGAGTACGCGTCCTCGGTCGGGGACGCGGTCACGCTCTACGGCGTCGACCGCGCGCGGCTCAAGCAGTACCGCAAGGACACGTCGTATCGCGGACAGGCCGTCTTCATGGGCGAAAATCCCGTCGACGGCGCCCTGATCGCGTACCGCCTGGGCGCCGCCGTCGACGACGCCGTCCTCACGATCCGAAACGGGGACGGCGACGTCGTGCGCGCGCTGGCCGTCCCCTCCCGGGCCGGGCTGCACCGCGTCAACTGGGACCTGCGCCACGGATGGCCGGGACGGGAGCGAGAGGAGTGGACGCCGCCCGACCGGACGCGGGTGCCGCGCCCGCTCGCGAGGCGCGGGCCGCTGGTGTCGCCCGGCGTCTACGCGCTCGAGCTAAGCGCCGGAGGCCGCACGGCGGCGGGCCTCGTGCGAGTCGAGGGCGACCCGGATCTCCCCGTCGCGCGGGCCGACCATCGGGCAAGGGAGGCGTTCCTGCTCGAGATTCTCGGGCTGCATCGCAGACTCGAGGACGCGGGCGACGCGGCGAGCGAGCACCGCCGCCGGCTGATGCGGCTCTACGACGGCATCAACGGCGGCGGCGTGCGCCAGGGATCGCTGCACGCGCCCACGGCCACGCAACGCGAGCGGCTGGAGTGGATCGCGGGCGCGGCGGCGCATGCCGGCCTCGGCGACTGACCCCGCGCGGGCCCGCCGCTAACGGAATCCGCCCCTGCCGCCGCCGAACCGGTTGTTGACCACGTTGTTGTAGATCGAGCCGAACTGGAAGGAGAAGCCGGCTTCGACGCCGTAGTTGAAGTCCTGGCTTCGCTGCTGGAGGTTCAGCAGGGCCTCGGCGTCGGTCGCGCCCTCGGCGGGCAGGTAGATCTGGTCGTTCACCCAAGAGACGTTGGCCTCGGCGTTGACTTCGACGCCGCGGGCGACGCGAACGCCGACGTCGCCCCGGAGCGACACGTTGTAGAGCTGGGCGTCGTGCAGGAAGTGCGACCCCGCCATTCGGATCGACGCGTCGCCCCACTGCTGGCGCTGCGACAACTCGAGCTCGAGCGCCTGCTCCCAGCGCGTCTCCTCCATCCGTCCGAACGCCGTGGGCTCGATGTAGCGCCGGTGCGCCGGGCCCGCCCTGTAGGCGATCGTGAACGCCCTGCGGGTCGCCTCCCGGTACGGAAAGAAGCTGTACTCGAGGGCCGGCGTGACCTCGACCCGGAAGCGCTGGTTGAAGCGCGTGATCCGGCGCGCCTCGCCCTGGACGCCGACCGACCAGCGCCCGGCGAGCGCGTAGGCGATCAGATGGCTGAACCCCCAGTCGGTTCGCGTGTCGACGAACGCGTCGTCGTCGTCCAGGTCGATCGAACGCTGGTTGAAGTTCAGGTTGCCGCGGAAGTTGGTCTTCCAGGTCGGCGTGACCCTCGAGGCGCTGACGTAGCCGTCGACCCTCTCCGTGCGGCGGGTCTTCTCGCCGTCGATCTCGGTCCCGCCCCCGACGCGGAAGACCCAGAAGTTCCACGCGTCGGCCACCTCGTCCTCGGCGAGGATCCGCTCGCTGGGATCGAACTCCTCGCTCGCGACGTCCAGCGCGTCGGCCGCCCGGTGGAAGTCGGCGGCGAGGTCCAGGAACCCGTTCAGCGTCGCGAAGTGGAGCACGCCCACGCCGATCGTGCGCGCGAGTTCGTCCAGGACCTCGCGCTGGGTGTCGGTGGGCAGGGACCGGTGCACGAAGCGGCTCTCGTACTCGAAGTCGCCGGCGCCGCTGAAGTCGAGGTTGTACTCGCGCCCGCCCGCTCCGGTCGTCTGGCTCGTCATGATGACGTACACGTCGGAGTCGTCGGGCAGGCGGGCCCAGTTGACCCACGGCAGCTCGGCGCGGAAGTAGCCGAGGTTGCAGTTCCTCGAGGCGCAGTCCAGGAACACGCCCGGTCGCTCGCCGTCCGCCTGGCCGCCGCTCTGGGCGGCGACGGGAGACGCCGCGAGCGCCAGGACGAGCGCCGCCGGGGCGCGGAGGCGCGCTGGACGCCTGGAGACGCCGGAGCCCCGGCGAGGACGCGAACGCCGCACCGGGATTCGGTCGCTAGCGGCGCATCGTGGCGACGACGATCGCCCCGGCGACGTGGTTGGTCCCGAAGCGGGTGGTCGCGTCGCTCGCGCTCAGGAACCGGATCGAGCGCACCTCGGAGGGAACCAGCGAGTCCAGCTCCCGGATTCCGCCGCGCGCGTGTCCGTCGACGTAGACCCGCGGCATCTGGCGGCCGGGCGAGCGAAACGACGTGCCGGTGCGTCCCTGCAGCCAACGCGGACGCAGCGCCCGCACCGCGTCCAGCACGGTGTTGTGGGGCTGTTCGGTCAGCTCGTCGAGACCGATCGAATTCCGGGAGCGGCCTTCGGACTCGCCGCCGCCTGGGGACGCGCACGAGGCGAGGAGGAGCGCTGCGGCGCCGAACGCGCTCGCCCTCGCGGTCGCTCGCGTGAACGCCATGGCTCCTCTCGCTCCGGAGTGGATCGACCCGACCGAGCGCCGACGGCCGACCCCGCCGACCCCGCCGACCCCTTCAAGATAGCATCGTCCGCGCCGGACGCCGGTCCAATGCGGACGCTTCGTCGCCGGGGTCGGAGAGCGGGGCCGATCAGCCGTTCGAAGGCGCGCTTTCGGGCGTTCGCGGCGGGCGGGATCGCGATCGGCGCATCGACTGCGCATCCGTTCTCCGACGCCCCTGTGCCGACGACGACCCGCAGCCTCGCGACGCGAAAAACGTGCGCTCGAGCTCGCCGGGGCCGTCGCGAACGTGTGCAATTCCCAACGCCCAGGCCACGCGCTCGCCCGCAAGGGCCCGACGGGATTGCCAAGGGGACGAGAAGAACGCAGAATTGACATGCCCGACGGCCGAGCGGCCCCGCGGCGACGCCCCGCGCGACGCCGCGGGCGAGGGCCATCCCCAGGAGGATCGAAGGCGATGTGGTTCGCGGCTCACTCCGGTCTGCGCTATCTGGTCCTCGCCGCCGGCGCGCTCGCGCTCCTGCACGCCCTGGTCGGCTGGGCCGCCAGGCGGGAATACTCGCCCGTCACGGCGCGCCTCGCCGCCGCCTTCGCCGGCCTCCTGCACCTGCAGGTGGTCCTGGGTTTCGCCGTGCTCTTCGCGCGCCCGTTCAGCTCCGCGCTGATCGGCCACGTCTTCGCGACGCTGGCTGCGGCCGCGGTCGTTCAGTTCGTCAACACGACGATGAAGCGCCGCGAGGCCGCGAGGCGGAGCTACGGCCCCCACGCGGTGTCCGTCGCGATCGCCCTTGCCCTCGTGGCCATGGGCGTCGCGGCCATCGGGCGAGGCGTCCTGGAAAGCACCCTGTAGGACGCTCGGTCGCCGCCCGCGGACGGGTCCGGCCCCGACGGTCCGCGCCGGCGCTCGAGAGGACGAGGAAAGGGGGTCCGCTCCCCGGGCGGGAGCGGACCCCCTTCTCAACTTCCTTCGCGAAGTCCGACGTCCTTCGCCCCTCCGGGCGCGCGTCTTCCTAAGAGATGTTCGGGTTCGTCTCCCGCTCGCCTCTCGAGATGGGGAAGCACAGGTCCTGCTGCACCAGATGCGAGCCCTCGTTCTGACTGCCCGAGGGCTGTTCCAGCAGGTGCAGCCCGCCCGGCGCGTTGTCGGCGTTCCAGCGCCAGAAGTCGCCCAGTCGCCGCCCCTCGAGCCACAGGACGACGCCCCGCTCGAACTTGAGCGCCGTCCACGCCTCGGCGGCGCTCTCAGCCATCGCGGGCGCGACGCCCGCCGCTTCGCGCAGGGCGTTGATCTTCGCCATGGCGCCCTGCCAGTCGCCCGCGACCAGCATGGCCTCGGCCTCGATCAGGCGCATCTCGGCGCCCTTCGACAGCGGGACGTCGGCGCCGGAGTCCTCGTACTTCGTCTGCGGCCACCAGGGCACCTGGCCGCAGCACTGCACGGCCGCGTCCCCCGTCTCGTCCGTCGTGCGGTAGGGCACGCGGGGGTCCCCGTCGGGGTTGTTCTCGCTCAGGCCGTAGTCCTCGTACTTGGTGAACTTCATGGTGTGGGCCTTGTACGGCTCGTTCTGGCTCGCGAACTGAATGCGGTTCCGCGTGGCGTCGCCCCGGTCCGGGTGGTAGGGCATGTCGAAGGAGAACCCGTCCGGGACGCTCGAGGCGTCCGCCGCGGCGCCGGTCCAGTCGCCCTTGAACGCCTTCATCGCCGCGCGGGCGGCGATCGCCGCCGTCTTCACGTCGCCAGCGCCCAGGGCCGCGGCCTGATCGAAGCGGTCGATCGCGCGGTCGAAGTACACGAGGCGATCACCCTGCGCCCCGCCGTCGATCACGGACTCGCAGAAGTTCTCGCCCAGGATCCGGTAGGCGTAGCCCGTCCAGAGGTAGGCCTCGGCGAGCACGGCCTGATCCTCGGCTCCGGTCTCCATGATCTTGGCGATCCCGTCGTCGCCCCACCAGCGCGCGCGCTGCGAGAGGTTCCAGTGGTTGTTGATCGTCTCGTAGTCGAGCTCGCCGTTCTGCCACTCGACCTGGATGCCGAAGCTGCCCGTCGAGCCCGAGGGGTGGATCTCCCTGGTGACGGCGCCGCCCGTGTAGCCCACCCAGTTCTGGGCTTCGGCCGCCGCCCGGCCGATCCCCTTGACGATGGCCCCATGGGCCTCCGTCTCGAAGAGGAACACTTCCTGCACCCGGCCCGGGTTGACGACGTCGGTGTCGCACGCCGCGAGCGAGGCGGCGACGGCCAGCGCGCCGAGCCCGGCCCGCCGGGTCGTCGCCTTCGTCTTGATCGTATGGTTCGTCATTGATCGCGCCCCTCCCCTAGAAGACGACTTGGAGCGAAAAGGTGTAGTACGCCGGCGGCGGCACGTGCTCGAGCATGCTGCGGACCCGCGTGTCGAAGCCGACGTTGGCCCCCACCTCGGGATCCAGGGTGCGCATCCTCGGGTCGACGCGCCGGAAGAAGTTCCGACCCGACGCCGTCACGTGGGCGCTCGACGCCCCGATCGCGCTCGCCCAGGCGTCGGGCAGCGGCGCCTGGGCGCTGACCTCGCGAATCTTGAAGAAGTCGGCCGGCTGAATGGCGAAGTCCGACTCGTAGAACTCGATGTCGCACCGCGCGCGCTCCTCCGCCGTCAGCGCCTCGTACCCCTGCGTCTCCCAGGTGTTGTACGCCTCGAAGCAACCCGCCCAGCGGACGGAGCGGCGCGTGGCCGCGGCCTGCGCGCCGTTGTACATCCACGCGCCGCCCTGGTACTCGGCGCGGGCGGTCAGGCGAATCCCCAGAGGGAGTCCCAGCGTGGTGCCGAACCCGGCGACGGTGGTCGCCTGGTTGGGGCCGAACAGACACTCCTCGTCGGGATCGTCCTCGCCCAGGATGATCGGGTCCGCGAACGCGGTCGGGTTCTCGACGCACTTGCCCCGGATCACCGGGGCCGGATGTCCCTCCATGACCCAGCCGAAGCCGCCGATCGAGAACTCGGGCACGCCGCCCAGCGACGTCACCTCCGAATCGGTGAACGACGCCGTCCCGTACACGTCCCAGCTCCACGCGTCGTTTCTCACGACGCTGTAGTTGAGTCCCACCTCGAAGCCGTTGTTCGCCAGCTCGCCCACGTTGGCCAGCTGCGAGGTCGTGAAGCCCAGCGACGGCACCTGGCGCACGCTGAACAGCGCGTCCGACGTGTTCTGGTTGAAGTAGGTGAAGTCGACGGCCACGCGGTCGTCCAGGAACGACGCCTCGAGTCCGGCCTCGAGCTCGGACGTCGTCTCGGGGCCGATCTCGGCGTTGCCGACGTTGCTGGGCAGGAACGCCGGATCTCCGCCCCATCCGTCGGCGGAGAAGGTCCTCACGGCGTCGAAGGCGCCGGGCGCTCGACCCGCCTGTCCCCAGGCGGCGCGCACCTTCACCGTGCCCCAGTCGGGATCCCAGAAGTCCTCGTCGGAGACGATGTAGGACGCCTGCGCCTTCGGGTACGCCTGCAGTCCGAAGTCGGAGCCGAAGGCGGAGTTCCCGTCCACGCGGACGCCGAGCGTGACGAAGTACTTGTTGGAGAGATCGAACACGTTCTGGACGAACAGCCCCGCGTTCACGACGCGGGTGCGGTTCTCGAAGCCCAGCGTGTTGCCCCCGTTGTCGACGTCCGGGTCGCCGGGGCCGGGGAAGTTGTCCCCGTAGGCGATCGTCTCCTCCGTGCGCGTCGTGACGCTCTGGCCGCCGAACGAGAGCGCGGAGCGGATCTCGGAGGTCAGCTCGAAGTCCATCGAGCCCACGTAGTCGACCGTCAGCGTGTTGAACTCGTGGCGCGACGTGGACAGGATGCCCGTCGGCGCGCGGATGAACCCGAAGGGCCTCAGGTTCCGGTTGTCCTGCTGGGCCAGATCGTAGCCCACGCTGAACTGGTTGGTGAAGTTCGCGAACGGGGTGTAGGTCGCCGTGAGACCCGTGATCAAGTGGTCGATCTGCGTCGTGAGCTCCTGGTTCAGGAACGGGTTGACGGCGTTGAACGACTCGTCGTTCAGGTAGTTGCGGTCGCGACGGAAGGTGTTCAGCGTCAGACCGTGCGCGTTGTTGCCGGCGGCCGTGTGCGCGAGCTGGTCGTTCGTGTACGAGGTGTTCCACTGCAGCTGCAGCGACTCCATCGGGCTGAAGGTGAAGTTGCCGCGCAGAATCACCTTCTTCTCGTTGTCGTTGACCAGCACGCCGTCGTCGTCCTCGAACGAGCCGGAGACGAAGTAGCGCACGTCCTGCGCGCCGCCGCCCACGCTCAGCGAGTACTTCTGCTGGTGCGCGCCCATGTCGCTCAGCAGGCCGCTGTCGCAGGGCTGGTCGTCGACCACGATCGGGTCGCTGCACATGGGGCGATGACCCCGCAGCCACGGGTTGATGAAGAGGAAGTCCGACCGGCCGCCCGACAGCGACGTCGGATTCTCGGACGGGGGACGCAGGCTGGGATCGGGCCCGAAGGTCAGGTTGCGGGCGGCGCCCTGCTCGACGTTGGCCGTCCAGCGCGCGTCGCCCACGCTGCCGCGCTTGGTGAAGATCTGAATGACGCCCGCGCTCGCTTCGGTCCCGTACAGCGTCGTGGCCGCGGCGCCCTTGATCACCTCGACCCTGTCGATGTCCTCGGGATTGACGCTGTTCAGCGGACTGGACACGTCGTTGTTGCTGCGTCCCGAGTACCCGATCGGGGGCACGTTCTTGGCGAATCCGCCGCTGCGCACCCGAACGCCGTCGACGTACACCAGAGGCTGGTTCGACTGCGTCATCGAGACGTTGCCCCGCAGGCGGATCATCGCGCCGCCGCCCGCGCTCGCCGAACTCTGGGTGATGGACATCCCCGGCACGCGCGCCTGCAGCAGCGCGTCCACGTTCGGCGGCGGGCCGACGACCTCCCGCTGGACGTCCAGCTGCGAAATCGTGCTCCCGATCTCGCGGCGCCGCGCCGCCCCGGCCGTCCCCGTGACGACGATCTCGTCCAGGCCCAGCGCCTGGGCGGAGATCGCGAAGTCCTGCGCGACCGTCGCTCCGGCCCCGACCGTGACCTGGGCGTCGACGGTCGTGTACCCGATCCGCTCCGCCCGAACCGTGTAGTCGCCCGGCGGCACGTTCAGCACCGCGTAGCGACCGTTGTCGCGGGACAGCGTGCCCAGCCCGGTTCCGACCAGGTACACCTGCACGGAACCCATGGGTCGCGCGCTCGCGGCGTCGGTCACCACGCCGGTGATCGTCCCGTCCTGAGCGGCCGCCGGGGCCGGCGCGCCGGCCCACCACGCCCCCGCCAGCGCCGACGCGGTCGCCAGGAGGGCCCGCCCTCCCAGGCGACGGAAAACGGCGAACGAACGTCGTCTCATACTTGATTCTCCCTCGTTGAAAGAACTTGCGGCGCCTTCCCGGCGCCCGCCGACGCGACCGGCGCGGCCCGTCCGCAAAAGGCGCCGGTGGCGGCACGACCTGGAACCTACCGCAACGGATTCCCGGCGCGCCACCGCGAGCCGACGCGGGCGGGAGCGCTCGCGAGCGCCGTTCCGCTTCGCCGGACCCGCGAGAACGCGACGGCCCGGGGCCCGCTCGCCGCGTCGGCGCGCGGACCGGCTGCCCGGCGTTGGAGGACGACGGACGTTCCCGTCGGACCGCGACGTCGCTATAGGAACGCCCGTGGCGATTGCAGAAATTGTCCTTGCCGCGCGCCGCGTACGCCGCGGAGCGCCGATCCACCTCCTTGGAGCGCCCCATGAAAGAAGACACCGTTTTCGCGAAGATCGTCCGGGGAGAGCTCCCGGCCGACGTGGTCTACCGGGACGAACTCGTGACGGCGTTCCGCGACGTTCGTCCGGCGGCGCCCACGCACGTGCTCGTCGTGCCCAACCGGACGATCCCCACGCTGGCGGACGCGTCTCCGGACGACGAGCCCGTGTTGGGCCGCATGCTCCGCGTCGCAGCCGACGTGGCTCGCGGGGAGGGAGTCGCGCGCGACGGCTACAGGGTTCTGATCAACTGCCGCGAGTACGGCGGCCAAGAGGTGTACCACCTCCACCTGCACCTGTTGGGAGGACGGCCGCTGGGGCCGATGCTGAGCGCCTAGAGGCGCGCCGCCCCCGAGGCGCCTACATGCCCGCCCGCTCCCTCACGTAGCGCGCGGCCTCCAAGTGGGTGGCGAACCACACTCCGGGGCGCGCCTTGACGTACCGGACGAGCTCCTCGAGCACGACGATGCGGGACCGGTGGCCCACGACGTGGGGATGCATGGTCAGCAGGAACATGCCGCCCTCGGCGTAGGCGCCGTCGAATTCGTCCTTCCAGACCTGCAAGACGTCGCGAGGGTGGGAGTAGCGGTCGCCTCGGGGATTGAAGAGAGGGGCGTCGTCCAGAATCCACTCGACGGGAAGCTCGACGAGCCCGGTCGGCTCTCCGTGGGCGTCGATCTCGTAGGGGCGATCGTCGGCCATCAGCGACGAATCGTAGAGGAATCCCATGTCGAGCAGGATCCCGAGCGTGTTGGGGCTGAAGTTCCACGACGGCGCGCGATATCCCAGGGGCCGCGTTCCGGTCGCTTCCGTCAAGTAGGCGACGGCGCGCTCGAGCAGGGCCCGCTCCTCGTCGGCCTCGAGGCTGGAGTTGAGTTCGTGGATCCAGCCGTGAACGGCGAACTCGTGGCGGCCCGAGGCCTGGATCGCGTCGATCTGGGAAGGATCGAGGATCAGGCTCACGGCGGGAACGAAGAACGAGGCGGGCACGCCTTCTCGGTCCAGCAGGTCCAGGATCCTGGGGAGCGCGACGCGCGCGCCGTACTGGCCTTGGGACAGCGAGCCCGGCGTCGCGTCCCCGTAGCGCAGCCCCGTGACCGTCTCGTTGTCGACGTCGAACGACAGCAGGACCGCGACGCGGGCGCCTCCGGGCCACGCGTCGGGCTGCAGGCTGCGCCCGGCCCGCACCGCCCGCACGGTCTCGAGGACCCGCTCGTCGGACCAGCGCCACCCGGGCTCGGGGACGCGAGCCGCGCCGTCGGGATCGGGGTCGCCCCGGCAACTCGCGGCCGCGGCGACGATCAGGAGAGCCCCCGCGCGGAGCCGCGGCCGTCGCGCCGCACCGCGGCGGCTCGGCCGACTCGCTTTCCCTGCGTTCATGCGCACTCGCTCCGAACGTCTTGGGGCCGCCCCGAGCGGCGTCTTCGTAGCCGCGCGGCCCCGGTCGGAGTAAACTGGACGCTCCCGTCGGCGCGGCGCAACGCGAGTCCGCGACGCGATCGACCGGCGAGGATCGAACATCGCGTTGTCCTGCAGCCAGGAGAGCGACCGTGAGCGGCGAACGAACCAGACGCGACTTCGTGAAGACGGCGATCCGGGCGGGAGGCGTCCTGGGAGCGACCGGAGCCCTGTCCTCGGTCGGCCTCGCTCCGCGGACGACCGCTCGCGCCGCCGCCGCGGCGTCCAAGCGGATCCTGATCCTGGGGGGCACGCGCTTCATCGGCCCCCATCAGGTCAAGTACGCCGTGGACCGGGGTCACGACGTCTCGATCTTCACCCGGGGGCGCACGCAGCCGCCGTTCTTCCACGACGTCTTCGAGCGCGTCGAGCGCCTGATCGGGGACCGCGACGACGACCTGCGAGCCCTCGAGGGCCGAGAGTGGGACGCCGTGATCGACAATTCGGCGTCGATCCCCCGATGGGTGGACGCGAGCGCGAACCTCCTGCGCGGCCACGTGGATCGCTACCTGTTCGTCTCGTCGATCTCGGCGTACGCGGACTTCGCCCGAGTCGGAATCGACGAGAGCTATCCGGTGAGCCGGCTCTCCGCGCCCGACGTCGAGGACATGAGCGAGTACGGGGCGCTGAAGGCGCGCTGCGAGGACATCGCGCGGGAGATCTTCGGGGACGCGGCGATCGTCGTGCGGCCGGGGCTGATCGTGGGCCCGGGGGACAACACCGATCGGTGGACCTACTGGCCCGTGCGGGTCGACCGAGGCGGCGAAGTGCTGGCGCCCAACTCGCCCGCCGACCCGGTGCAGAACATCGACGCCCGCGACTTGTCGGAGTGGATCGTCCGGCTCGTGGAGGCGCCGGACCGCGGCGGCGTCTACAACGCGACGGGAGAAGCGCGGACCTTCGGCTCCATGCTGGACGAGGTCCGCGCGGGACTGGAGTCGGACGCCGTCTTCACCTGGGTCCCGACCGACTTCCTCGAACGACACGAGGTGCGTCCGTGGTCGCACATGACCAACTGGGTGCCACCGGAGGGCGACACGATGGGCATGAACCAAGTCTCCGTCTCCGCCGCCGTCCAGGCGGGACTGACGTTCCGCCCGCTGGCGCTGACGGCCCGCGACACGGTGCAGTGGTGGCGGTCGCTGCCCGACGAGCGCAGAGCGCAGCCTCGGAGCGGATTGCCTGCGGAAAAGGAAGCCGAAGTGCTGGCGGCGTGGGCGGCCCGAACCCCGGATCCCGCTCGGTAGACCCCGGCGTCGGGGACCAGGTCCCGACAGACGGCGCAAACGGTCTCCGAGACGCACGGACGACGAATTTCCGGTCGCCGGAGTCAGAAATCTGACGCGTTTTCGACTTTACAAACGGTGGGGAGCCCCCCCCCCCCCCCCTAAAACTATGTGGTTACGTATTTTATATGGATTCATACGGATACGGCATCGATCTTGCGTCGGTGCTGAGCGCGTGCAGCGGGTGGAGCCTACGCGACGCCGAATTTCGGCTGGCCGAGCGACATGAGCGTCGTGCGTTGCGTTTGGCTATTTTATTCGTCCGCTTGAGGTTTGTATCCAATTTTTCGTCCGCCGCGCCACGGAAGGGCGGAAGCGGGAGAGGGGTCGTGTCGCAATCACCCGGTTCAATCAAGGACGAAATCGAATGACAATCGACGTGACGAGAGCGAGATCGTTGGCCTGGACGCTCGCGTTGTTGCCCTTGGTGGCGATCGCCTGCGGAGAGGACGTCGCGCCTCCGCCCCCCACCGGCTCCGTCGCCGGGCAGGTCTCCATAGAGGGCCAGGGCGCCGACGGCGTCTCCGTCACCCTCTCCAGCGGCGCGACCACCGCCACCGCCGGCGGCGGCTCCTACCGCTTCGACGACGTCGAGCCCGGCAGCTACACCGTCTCCATCTCAGGCTTCCCCGCCGAGGCCAGCTTCGACGCCACCTCGATGCCCGTCACCGTCGGCGAGTCCGGAGGAACGACCACCGCCAACTTTTCCGGCTCCTACATCCGCACCGCGAGCGTCCGGGGCTCGGTCACCGTCGAGAGCGACGGGCTGAGTGGCGTCACGGTCCGGCTCTCGGGCATGTCCGAGGCCGAAGCCATGACCGACGCCAGCGGTCAGTACAGCTTCACCGGGCTCCGCGCGGGTCGCTACGCCGTCGAGATCTCAGGGTTCGACTCCGACGAGGTCGGCTTCTCCAGCACCTCCGGCTCCGCCGATCTGGGCGTCGGCGACACCGAGGTCGTCAGCTTCGACGGCACGTATCTGCGCACCGCAGGCATCCGCGGCCAGGTCAGCGTCGAGGGCTCCGGCCTCGCAGGCGTCACCGTCAGCCTCGCCGGCGAGGGCGACGACCGCACCGCCACCACCGACGCCGGCGGCCAGTACGCCTTCTCGAAGCTGCGCGCCGGCGACTACTCCGTCGCCGTCTCCGGCTACGACTCCGACGCCATCGGCTTCGACGCCACCTCTCAATCCGTCACCGTCGCCTTGGGCGAGACCGCCAACGTCCGCTTCGACGGCGCGTACTTGCGCACCAGCGGCGTCGTCGGCCAGGTCAGCGTCGCCGGCATGGGACTCGCCGACGTGCCCGTCACGCTCGCGTCCGCCGACATGGACTCGATGACCGACACCACCGACGCCAGCGGCCTCTACTCCTTCTCGGCGCTGGCCGCAGGCGACTACACCGTCTCGATCACGGTCGCCAGCGAGGCCTACGTCTTCTCCACGACCAGCATGGACGTCACGCTCGCCGACGACGAGTCCATGACCGTCAACTTCCGTGGCGAGCACGCCACCACGGCCAGCGTCTCCGGCATGCTCTTCGTCGACGAAGCCACGAAGAACGACATGCACGACCAAGGCGAGGACGCCCTCGAGATCGCCGGCGTTCCGCTCGTCCTCGTCGGTCCGGCCGTCGGCGACCAGATGTCCGGCATGACGGACGACAAGGGCATGTTCGAGTTCTCCGGGCTCCGCGCAGGCACCTACGCGCTCGCCGTCGTCAGCAGCCCGGCCGTCGCCACCATGCTCGGCGACTACGCCTACGGCGGTCCGGCCACCGGCTACCAGCTCGACGTCGCCGTCGGCCAGAAGGTCATACAGCGCCTGCCCTACGACATCACCCACCAGACCGTCCACTACACCGTCACGCTTCGCCACGGCGACATGCACGGCGACACGCTCGCCGGCGCCACCGTCACGCTCTACGCCGACGAAGACGGCGACTCGAAGATCGCGTCGGCCGACACGGACGACGACGGCATGGCTTCGATCCGCTTCGCCCGCTCGATGGCCACCGGCTCGATGGTCTGGGCTTCGGTCTCGAGCGACGACTACACCGTCGAAGCGGACGCCATGCAGAAGATCGAGTGGAACGCGAAATCGAAGACGGCCATGGCCATGAACGACTTCGACGTCCTCAACCTGATGGTCGACGCCAAGATCAGCGGCGCTACGATCATGACCGACATGGGCGGCGGCAAGCCGCTCGCCGACTGGGCCATCTCCGTCACGATGGGCGGCTCGATGGTCGACGGCGCGCCCGCGAAGCTCGGCAGCGACGGCACGGCCATGTTCAAGACCACGGCCATGGCCTCCGACCTGCCCGCCATGTACACCGTCATGCTCGACTCGACTCAGGTCGACAAGCTCGACGGCGGCGAGACGTTCAGCTCGACGCCCGTCACGATCGAGCACTCGGGCCTCGAGTTGATGGCGACGATGGACGCCGACGTGCTCGAGGCGATGTGGACGACGCAGACGCTCACCGTCTACGTGCACCACGAGATGGACCAGGCCGAGGGCTACACGGGCAGCGTCCTCGGGGGCGACGAGCGCATGTCGGGCAAGATCGACGTCGACGTGCGCTACATCGACGAGCTCGGCCGCAGCCGCATGTTCGCGAGCGACGTCTGGGACCCGAAGAACAAGTCGGACAAGAACGGCGTGATCTCGTTCAAGAAGCTGCCGGCCGACGCTCAAGTGATGGTCTCGGCCAAGGAGAAATCGACGGCCACGGACGTGATGCTGCTCGATCCCGCCGAGCTCTTCGCGTTCCGCGACGCTGACGCGAACGGGATCATGAAGGGCGCGTTCGGCGATCACGGCGGGTTCAGCCCGATGGTCGAGCTGTGTCCGTTGTTGGCGACGGAGCCCGCCGGCCAGGACTTCGGCGAGTGCGGCACCTTCGCCTACGTCATGAAGTACGGCGTCAGCGGGACGATCGGGAAGAAGTCGATCAAAAAGTCCGGCGAGGGCTTCGGCGCCGTGAGCGAGACGCCCGTCGCCGGCGTGACGGTCGGCCTGACGCCCGTCGCGGGCAAGAACCTGGCCGGCATGGAGCACAGCCAGACGACGGCCAAGGCGAACGCCAAGGCCACGACCTGGGACGACACGAACGCGTTCGACTTCGGGAAGATCGCCGCCGGCGTCTACAAGCTGGCCGTTCCGGCGGGCTGGCAGGCGATGCTGGGCGCGAAGGGCTCGACGACGAAGCTCGGCGACGCGTTCAGTCCGCTGGACACGGCCGTGATGATCGACGTGACGCCGACGACGACCGTCGTCTACGGGATCGTCACGGGCTCGGACAAGTTCCGCGTGGACAGCGTAATGGTCGACGTGAACGGCATGACGGCGATGACCGACATGTACGGTCGCTACATCGTCGAGGGCGTGCCCGCGAAGAAGGACTCGCTGTACGCGAAGGGGATGCGCAAGGGCTTCTCGGACGGCAGCGGGAAGGCGGCGTTCACGGCCAACTCGCCGACTCGGATCGACTTCGCGATGGGCGGCTCGGGCGACCCGGTGTTCTACAGCGGCAAGGTGGTGGCTTCGGGCTCGAACGCGCCGATCGCCGGCGTCGAGATCAAGATCGACGGCAAGGCGCCGGAGAACGCCGTGAAGGGCAAGCTACTGACGGGCGCCGACGGCACCTTCCAAGCGCAGGGCGCGGCCAAGTCGTCGGGCACGGTCAAGATCACGGCCGAGCACGCGGACTACACGTTCGCGCCGGAGTCGCTGCCGCTGCCCGCGACGTCGGGCACCGACATCTCGGGCGCCAACTTCACCGGGTTCCAGAAGGCGACGGTCATCGGTCGGGTGGCCGACGCCGGCATCGGGTTCAGCGGTCCGCTGTCGGGCTTCAAGGTCGAGATCGCGAAGACGAGCGACACGACGACGGTGATCGACTCGACGACCACCGGCGCTTCGGGAACGTTCACGCTCGCCGTGCCGTTCGGCGACTACCGCGTCACCGTGTCGAAGAAGAACTGGGGCGTCACCTACCCCAACGGCAGCAACCGCGTTTCGCTGGCGCCGGGACAGCGCAAGAACTGGGGCAAGCTCGACGCGCGCACTTGGATCATTCGGAACGCGAGCGCCAAGCGGGGACCACCGGAGCGAACCACGGACGGCCCCCATACGGACACCCTTGGAAAGGTCCACATCTCGTTCGCCGACAAGAGATTAGACAGCGACCTCACGGCTGCTCAATACGGGTTGCCTTCCCAGTGGGATTCCGGCCCCCCCGTTGTGGTGGGCGAGACCTACTTCTTTCGAGACAACGACTCGACCAATTGGAGGATCCTCTCGCACCCCGAGTTCCCGCCCGGCACGGACACCGTCGCCGTCCGCTATCACCAGGGCACAGTGTTGCGCGCATGCGTGTACACCGATCCGTTGATCATCGCCACGTTCACGGCGCTCGGCATTCCCAATCCCTGCCCGTTGGGCCACACGGTCCCCGACGGCCACACCACCGTCCTGGTAGTCAGAAACGTGGCCGACACCACCACGGGCAGCGAAATGATCCACGCCGCCGACACCACGTTCATCGCGATCGGAGAGTTCGATCCCGTGGCGACCGCGATCGGCAACCGGCGCTCCGCGGACAACGACTCTCTGTTCGTCGGCTGGACCGCCACGACGAACAAGAGGACGCAGCAGCGGATCGTCTGGCAGTTGGCTGCGGCCAGCCTGGGCGGCGGGAAGCCTACGCTTTACTACGAGAGCTCGGGCACGGCCATTTGGAACTGGCGACATCTTTGGGTGTCGCCCGTCAAGACGGCCACGAACTTCGCCCAGTTCCGCACGGCGGCCGGCAGCGCCGTGTCTCTCACGGCCGCCGATCTCCAGGGAGAGATCGTGGCGTGGATCGAGGCCAGACAGAGCGACGCCGATACGTGGGAGGCCGGCCCCAAGACCACGATCAGCGCCGTGGCCTCGGGTAGCCGATAAGGGTGGACCGCGCGAGGCCCCGTCGACCTGCAACGCGGTCGGCGGGGCTTCGGGCACCACTCCCGTCTCCCCACCGCGCGAGACGTCCGAACGCCGCCGTAGACGGCTTCGGAGGCCGTTCAACCCCTCTCCCGAAGTCCCCACCCGGCGCATCCGAACGATCGGCGCTCCCACCTTGGAGCGCGCGGGCGGACCGCCGATCCCGTAGCCGCAGTCCTTCGTTCGAGGCTCCCTCAGACCCCCGGGAGCGACTTCCGCCGAATGCGCGTCGTCCTCAAGGCGACGCGCTCGCGGCGGCGGGCGGCGGCCGATCGGGCGGATACCAGCAGTTCTCGCGCCGCATCGTGTCGACCAGTTGCGTGATCCGCCATCCGGCCTCGTCCTTGTACAGTTCGAACGCGTCGGTGCCGCAGTGGGAGAACTCGTCGCCGACGTAGAAGGCGTACTTGGTCCACATCTGGGCGAGACGCCCGTCCACGGACACCGTCCAGTCCCAGACGGGCTCGTCGTAGACTTCCTCCTGTTCGCGCGCGATCATGGCGATCAGGCCGTCGGGGGGGCCGAATTCGATGCCGTCCTCGTCGGCCCGCCCCAGTCGCGCCTCGGGATGGAACGTGGCGGCGGCCATTTCGCCGTCGTTCGTGCGCATGGCCTCGAAGAGCCGATGGACGACGGCGACGACCTCGGCCTCCTCGGCGGCGAGCTCGGAGGCCGACGGATCCGGGTCGCCCGCAGGCGTTCCCGAGTCGTCGATCGGCTGGATGCAGGCGACGGCCGCGAGCGCCGGGGCGACGAACGCCCAAGCGGCGCGAGGCCTGAAGTCCGTGCGATTCATTCGGTCCTCGCGCTGGGATGCGTTGCGACGCGGGTGCGTCCGCGCGCGCACCCTTCGGGCCAAGCATAGGGCGGCACGCCCCGCGGGGCAACGCGCGGCGCGCACGCGCGCGGCGCTACTTCGAGCGTCGACGAGCTCCGATCGCCCTTCGTAAATTGCGGCGTCCCCGTTCGGATCGGGGCCGGAGAGACCACGACGGGTCGGGAGCAACCGGGGAGAACCGCCGCACTTCATGGCGACGCGAAGCAGGGGGCGGAGGGTCGGGACGGCGGCGGGCGGGTCGGGCGACCTCGCCTTCGTGATGGGCGGCGGCGGCGCTCGGGCCGCCTATCAGGCCGGCGTGCTCCGGTTCGTCTCGCGGCGCTTTCCCGAACTCGAGGTCCCCATCGTCACCGGCGTCAGCGCGGGCGGCATCAACTCGACCCACTTGGCCGCGCATCACGGCACCTTTCGCCAAGCGACGGACGAGCTGACCCACCTTTGGGCGAACCTCAGCGTCGACAAGGTCTTTCGGACCGACGTCCGCTCTCTGCGGCAGCACCTCTTCCGCTGGGGCCGGCAGGTCCTGTCCGGCGGCGCGTCCGGTCCGCCCCGCGTCCGAGGCCTTCTCGACACCCAGCCGCTGCGCCGATACCTGACCGACACGCTGCACGCCGTCGACGGCGAGCTCACCGGAATCGGCTACAACCTTCGCCTGGGCCGCCTCAAGGCGGCGGCGCTGTCCACGACCGACTACTCGACCGGCCAGTCGATCCTCTGGGTCCAGGGACGGGGCGTCGAGGAGTGGGAACGGCCCAATCGCCGCTCCCGCGTCACCACGCTGACCGTCGAGCACGTGATGGCGTCGTCCGCCTTGCCCCTGGTCTTCCCGGCCGTGCGCATCGGGCGCCACTGGTACGGCGACGGCGGCATTCGCCTCACGGCGCCGCTGTCGCCCGCGCTGCACCTGGGCGCCGACCGCATCCTCGCCATCAGCACCCGACACGACCGCTCGATCACCGAAGCGGACCGACCGACGGTCGTCGGCTATCCCCCGCCCGCGCAGGTGGCGGGCGTCATGATGAACTCGGTGTTCCTCGACCTGCTGGACGAGGACGGTCACCGCATGGACCGGATCAACGAGCTGCTGGAGAGGTTGCCGCCCGGCGACCGCCTGGGGATGCGGCCCGTGCGGCGGCTGACGCTGCGTCCGTCCGTCGACCTGGGCAAGCTCGCGAACAAGTACGAGCCCGAGCTGCCGCGCGCGTTCCGCTTCATGACCCGGGGGCTTGGCACGAAGCAGACGGAGGCCCCAGACTTCCTGAGCCTGATCATGTTTCAGTCGGACTATCTGGCCGAGCTGATCCGGGTGGGCGAGGCGGACGCCGAAGCGCGCGAGGACGACTTGGCGGAGCTGCTGGAACCCGTCCCGGCGAGCTCGGGGTAGATTTCAGGGACCCGGCGAGCGCGCACGCGCGCACCGTCGAGCTCGCAGGCGCGACTCTCCCCCAAGGAACGTCTTCGCCATGGGCGCAACCGCACAGGAATCCCGCGACGTCGCCGAAGCCGCGCGCCAGGACGAGTGGGCGCGGCGGAGCTTCATGAAGGAGCTGTTTGGCGGGAGGTTCTCGCTCGACCTCGTGCACCCGCACCCACGGCAGGACCCCGACGAGGAGGCGCGCGCGCGCCCGTTCCTGGACCGCCTTCGCCGCTTCGTCGAGGAACGCGTCGACGGGGACGCCGTCGACCGGGACGGCTGGGTGCCCGACTCGGTCCTCCGCGGGCTGGCCGACCTGGGGGCCTTCGGCGTCAAGATCCCCGAGGAGTACGGCGGCCTGGGCCTCTCCCAGACGTCCTACAACCGGGCCTTGGCGCTGGTCGCGGCCCGCTGCGGGTCGACGGCCGCCTTCCTCTCCGCCCACCAGTCGATCGGGGCGCCGACGCCCCTGATCCTCTTCGGCACCGAGGCCCAGAAGCGCAAGTACCTGCCGCGGACCGCGGCGGGCGCGCTCTCGGCCTTCGCGCTGACGGAGCGGGAGGCCGGGTCGGATCCGGCCAACATGTCGACCGTCGCCGAGCCCTCCCCGGACGGCGACCACTACGTCCTGAACGGCGAGAAGCTGTGGACGACCAACGGGCCGCGCGCCGAGCTCGTGGTCGTCATGGCCCGCACGCCGCCGCGCGAGGGGGTCAAGGGAAAGCGCCCGATCAGCGCCTTCGTCGTGGAGACGAGCTGGCCCGGCGTCCAGGTCGGTCCCGTCTGCGAGTTCATGGGACTCAAGGGCATCTCCAACGGCGTCATGCACTTCCGTGACGTCGAGGTGCCACGAGAGAACCTGCTCTGGGGCGAGGGCCTCGGACTCAAGCTCGCCCTGATCACCCTGAACACGGGACGACTCGCGCTGCCGGCGTTCTGCGCGGCGACGGGCAAGGGGCTGCTCGCCGCCTGTCGACGCTGGGCCGCCGAGCGGGTCCAGTGGGGCGCTCCCGTGGGTCGCCACGACGCCGTGGCCCAGATGCTGGGCAGGATGGCGGCCGAGACCTACGCGATGGACGCCGTCGTCGAGCTGGCCGCGGCGATGGCCGACCGGGGCGAGCTGGACATCCGTCTCGAGGCGGCCGCCGCCAAGCTCTGGCACAGCGAGAAGACCTGGGACTTGGCCGACGCCGCCGTCCAGATCCGCGGCGGTCGAGGATACGAGACGGCCGACTCGCTGCGGCGCCGGGGCGAGGACCCCGCGCCGGTCGAACGGTCGATGCGGGACGCCAGGATCAACCGGATCTTCGAGGGGTCCAGCGAGATCATGCGGCTGTTCGTCGCGCGCGAGGCTCTCGACGAGCACATGGCCTGGGCCGGGGCGGCGATCGATCCCCGAGCGCCCGCGGCGCGACGGACGGCCTCTCTGGCGAAGGCCGCCCTGCGCTACGCGCTCTGGTACCCGTCGCGGTGGGTGGGCTGGGGACGTTGGCCCCGGTACCGCGAGTTCGGCCCGCTGGCTCGCCACATGCGCTACGCCGAGCGGACCAGCCGCAGGCTCGCCCGCGCGCTGTTCCACGTCATGGTCCGGTTCGGGCCCGCGCTCGAGCGCCGCCAGGCCGTCCTCGGTCGGCTCGTGGACGTCGCATGCGACCTCTTCGTCGTCACCGCGTCCTCGGTGGGCGCCATGAAGCGCCTGCGGGACCGCCCGGACGACCGCGGCGTCGTCGAACTCGCGGACGCCGCGTGCGTTCTGGCTCGCCGGAGAATCCAGGCGAGCTTTCGCGCCGTCTTCCGCAACGACGACGCCGCCGTCCGCAGGATCGCGCGACGCGCGCTGGACGGCCGCTACGCCTGGCTGGAGGACGGCGGCGACGAGGCGTCCGCGGCGGGGCGCGAGGCGGACTCGGAGCAGGCCGGTCCGTGAAGTCGGAGCGACGCCAAGGGCGACCCGCGGCGCACCGCTGGACGCGACGACTCCTGTTCGCGAGCCTCGCCATGACGCTCGCGCTGCTGTTCCTGGGCAGCGTGGTGCACGCGACGGGCTCCAGCCTCGCGTGTCCGGACTGGCCCACGTGCTTCGGCACGCTGACGCCCGAGATGCGGGGCGGCATCTTCTGGGAGCACCTCCATCGGGTCTGGGCGGCCGCCTTGGTGGTCGTCTTCGCCGCGGCGACGGCGTTCGCCCGGCGGGAGTTCCCCGAGCGTAGCGACCTCTTCCGCCTGGGTCTGGTCGGCGTCGGCCTTCTGCTGGTCCAGTCCGTCCTGGGCGGCCTCGCCGTCCTGTACCGCCTGCCCGACGCGATCTCGACGGCGCACCTCGCCATGGCGTTCGCGTTCCTGTGGTTGGCGACGGTCCTGACGGTGCGCGCGGCGGCGACCGGGACCGGCGGGGATCCGACCGGAGGCCCCGGCGCCGAGAGCGACGACGCCCGGCGCCGGGTGCGGCGGGCGGGGCTGTGGACGGCCGGGCTCGTCTTTCTGCAGTCGATCGCCGGCGCGCTGGTCCGCCACGCCGACGCCGGGATGGCGTGTCCGGACGTGCCCCTGTGTCTGGGCCGGATCGTGCCGCCGCTCGATCATCCGCTGGTGCGGCTGCACTTCCTGCACCGCCTGCTGGGCGTCCTCGTCGTTGTGGCGACGCTGGCGCTGGGTCGGATCGCGTGGACGGCGACCCGGGACGCCGTCGTGCGCCGCATGGCGGCCGCGCTCGCGGTCGGCGTCGTCGCCCAAGCGCTTCTCGGGTTCGCCTCGGTCGCGTTCCGGCTGGCGCCGCCCTACGTCTCGACCCACACGCTCGCGGCCGCGGCGCTGCTGGCGACGGCCGTCGCGATGGCGGCGCGCGCCTGCGCGCGCTTCGGAGCGCCGGTCTTCGCGAGGACGTCGTGACCCGCGCCGAGCTGGGCGACGCGCTGGCGTCGCTGAACGCGGGGCTCAACCTCGCGACGGCCGTGCTGCTGACGATCGGCTACTTCGCGATCCGGGCGCGGCGGGTGCGAAGACACCGCCGCTGCATGATCGGCGCGACGGCGTCGTCGGCGCTGTTCCTCGTCTTCTACGTGACCCGGTACTCGCTCACCGGGACGCACGCGTTCGCCGGGCCCGATTCCGTTCGCACGATCTACCTGGCCGTGCTCTTCAGCCACATGGCGCTGGCGATCGTCGTCGTCCCGCTGGTGATCCGCCTGATCGCGCTGATCCGCCGCGGGCGCTATCGCGCGCACGCGCGCCTGGCCCGCTGGACGCTGCCGGTCTGGCTCTACACTTCGGTGACCGGACTCCTGGTGTACGCGGCGCTCTACCACGTCTACCCCTCGTGATCCCGGGCGCGCGAGCTCGCGGCGGCGCCCGAGGTCCGCGTCGCGCGTCCCGCGCCAAGGACTATTCCTGCAGCTCCCAGCGGCAGGTGCGCTCGCCCCTGGTCTCGCACATCCGCATCGCCACGACGAGACCCGGGTCCACGGCGCGGCGCAGAGCCCGCTGGCAAAACCCGGTCACGAGCTCGCAGGCGTCCCCGCTGGCGTCGAGCTGAACCAGCGGCGAAGCGGACACCTCGAACGTGAACGCTCCGGAGACGAAGCCGCCCAGCCGCTGCCCCCACAGCTTTCTCAGTCCTTTCACGATCGCGCGCTTCGCGCGCAGCATGCGAAGCCGCCTCGGGAGCCACCCGCCTCCTCGCACGCGCGCGTCCACGTCGGCGAGCCGCGCGCCCGTCTCGAAGTAGAGCTTGCCGGAGTCCGGGCGCCGCATCACCAGGGCGATCAGCTCCTCCAACTCGCCGGCGGCCAGCTTCGTTCCCTGGCGCACGTGATCCCGATAGCGCTGGACCTGCCGCTGCACGACCGGACTGAGACCCAGTTTCCGGGGCATCGTGCTCTCGAAGACCTCGTCCTCGATGATCTCGCGGGGACGGTCGACCGCCTGAATGGCCTCGAGCAGCGAAAGCGCCACTTGGGCGGACACCTGAGGCCTTCGAATTCCAGTCACGGTCGATCCTCTCGAGGTCCCGCGCGCGGCGGCGGCGAGCGCTGCCCGTTCCCGCCAGCTCCGTCGGCGTGCAGCCGGGCTCGCGTGAAAGCTAATCCAACGCGTTGCGGCGCAGGGGAGACCGGGTCGGCCGCCCGGGCGCGCGATTGCCCCGCCGACCGACAGGCGCCTACCTTGTTCGACGCACGGGCCTCGCCTTTCGTCGGAGCGGGCGCGGCGCGGCCGCCGCCCCGCGGGCCCCGATCCTCGAGCGCGCGCCCTCTCCCCGGCCTCCTTGCCGCCGCGAACTCCCAAGCCGTCCAGTGAAGCGTCACCCGATCTACGATCCCCCCGAGTACGCGAACTGGACGCCGGACGAGAAGCTGGTGGCGGACTATCGTCGCCGGATCCGGGACGATCCCGACCGCGCCGCTTGCGTGGAGGCGCTCGACACGGAGCGCCTGCTGGAGCTCTACCGACGACTCGTCGCGACCCGCTTGCAGGACGTCGCGCTCAAGCGCTGGGTGCGGCAGGGCGTCATCAGCAAGGCGTGGCTCGGGACGGGGGAGGAGGCCGTCACGGTCGGCGCCGCAGCCGCCCTCGATGCGGACCGGGACGTCGTCGTCCCCATGATTCGCAACGCCGGGGCCGGTCCCATGATGGGCCTCCCCCTCGAGCACGGGTTCGCCGCCTACCTCGGCACGGCCGACAGCCCCAACGGCGGACGCGACTTCCACTACGGCGACGTCTCCAAGGGCGTGATCCAGCCGGTCAGCCAGATGGGCGCCAGCGTGCCGGTGGTCGCCGGCGCCGCCCTCGCGTTCAGGAACCGGGGCGAGCGCCGAGTGGCCCTGACCTGGGTGGGCGACGGCGCCACGAGGACGGCGGCGTGCCACGAAGGACTCGTCTTCGCCGCTCGCGCCGGCGTGCCCGCGATCGTCGTGATCCAGAACAACCAGGTCGCGCTCGGGACCCGGCTGGACCAGCACGGCCGAGGGCGAATCGAGGCCGTTCCGGCCGCGCACGGCATCCCGACGCTTTCGTGCGACGGCAACCACGTCCTGGACGTGTACGCGGCGACGGCGCTGGCGCGCGCCCTCTGTCTCCAAGGCGAGGGGCCCGCGGCGGTCGTGGCGGAGACGTTCCGCATGGGCGGCCACGCCACGCACGACGAGCGCGAGGCGCGCGCGACCTTCTCCCGGGAGCTCTTCGAGCGCTGGGGGCGTCGCGACCCGATCGGACTCTTCGAGACGCATCTGGCCGAAGAGGGCGTCTCGACCGCGGAGCTCGCCGCCGTGGAAGCGCGGGCCGCCGAAGAGGTCGATCGGGCCGCCGAGCGGGCGCTCGCGTCGCGCGACCGCTCCCCGGCGCCGGAGAGCGCGCTGTACGAACGCGTCTCCGAGGGCGGCGTGCTTCACGCCCTCGCCCACCGACTGAGATAGATTGAGCGACCATGTTCGAGAATCTCCGCCGGGCCTTCCGGGAAGCCGTCGACAACTTTCACCGGGAGATGGACCGGGACCGGGTGGGCGAGACCGTCGACGGGTTGCTCGAGCGGATGGTCCGGGAGGCGGCCCGGACGCTCGCGACGCTAAAGGGCCTGGAGAAGCAGCTCGCCGTCGCGCGCAAGCGCATCGAGGCGGAGTCCCGCGAGAGGGACGTCTGCCGTCGCCGCGAGTCGATGGCGACCAAGATCGGCGACGAGGAGACGGCTCGGGTCGCGGCCGCCTATGCGGAGAAGCACGAAGCGCGCGTCGCGGTGCTCGTTCGGAAGGCGAGCGCCCTCGACGCGGAGATCGGCCTCCTCCGGTCCGAGGTGCGGGAGATGGAGGCCCAGATCCGCAAGGCCCGCGCGAGCCGGGAGGACCTGGTCGCGCGAAGCGGGCGCGCGGCGGCCGCGGATTCGCTCGGCGGGGCCGACGACCTGTTCGGCGAGCTGGATCGCATGGCCGAGAGGATCGAGGGCGACGCGGACGCCGCGGACCTCGGGAAAGGACTGTTCGACGACGGGCGCGCGTTCGACGACGCCCTGACCGCCTCGCGTCGGGAGCGCGACGCCGCCGCGAGACTGGACGAGTTGAAACGACGAATGGGGAGGACGTAGCTTCGAGCCATGGAGAATTGGATCGGCGTGGCGGTTTGGATCGTGATCGGCGTGGTCGTCGGGCTGGCGATGAAGGCGATCGTCAAGCGCCCCGACGCGACGGCGGGGCATACGCCCATTCTGTGCGTCCTGGGCGCCTTCGGCGGCGTCGTGGGCGGCATGCTGGGCGTCGGCATCGCCGAGTTCGCCGATCCGACGGCACTCAGCTTGGGCGGCATGGTCGGGGCCGTGGGGCTCGCCGCGCTGGCGACGTGGCTCTACCGGTGGGGCGTCACCGCCCTCACCTGAGACGCCTCGGACGCTCTGGCGACGGACGGTGCCCGCTCCGCGCTCCCCGCTCGACTTCGCGCTCGCCCACCGCGAGCGCTTCCACCGGGAGCTGGACGAGTTCCTGCGCATCCCCTCCGTTTCGGCCAAGTCGGAGCACGACGGCGACACGGCGGCGGCGGCCGCTTGGCTGGAAGACCAGCTGACCCGCGCCGGGCTCGACGCGCGGACGCACGCCACTCCCGGTCATCCCATCGTGGTGGGCGAGTGGCGCGGCGCTCCCGCCGGGGCGCCGACCGTGCTGGTGTACGGGCACTACGACGTGCAGCCTCCCGAGCCGCTCGATCTCTGGGACTCGCCGCCGTTCGAGCCCGAGGTGCGCGACGGACGCATCTACGCCAGGGGCGCCGCCGACGACAAGGGACAGCTCTTCGCGCACGTCAAGGCGCTGGAGTCCCACCTCGCCGCCCGAGGACGCCTGCCCGTCGACGTCGTGGTCCTGGCGGAGGGCGAGGAGGAGGTCGGTAGCCCGCACCTGACCCGCTTCGTGGCCGAGCGCCGCGATTCGCTGGCGGCCGACGTCTTCGTCGTCTCCGACTCGGCCATGTTCGCGCCGGGCGTCCCGTCGCTCCTCTTCTCGCTCCGGGGTCTCGCCTACTTCGAGATCCACGCCCGCGGGCCGGCGTCCGATCTGCACTCCGGCGCCTACGGCGGCGCCGTGGCGAATCCGGCCAACGCGCTGGCCAAGGTCGTCGCCGGCCTGCACGACGAGGACGGTCGCATCGCGATTCCGGGGTTCTACGACGACGTCCGCGCACCGCCCTCGGAGGCCGTCGAGTCGGTGCGCGCGCTGCCGTTCGACGAGCGCGCGTACGCGCGGGAGGTCGGGGCTCCGCCCGCAGGCGGGGAGGCCGCGCACTCGACGCTGGAGCGCCTCTGGTTCCGACCGTCGTGCGACGTCAACGGCTTCCTCTCGGGCTACGTCGGCGAGGGCGCGAAGACGGTGCTTCCGGCGCGAGCGATGGCCAAGGTCAGCTTCCGGCTGGTCGCCGACCAGTCGCCGGAAGCGGTGAAGCGACAGCTCGAGGCCCACTTGGCCCGCGCATGTCCCCCCGGCGTGGAAATGACCCTGGTCGAGCTGCACGGGGGACGGCCGTGGAGCGCCCGCCCGGAGGGCGCGGCGTTCGACGCCGCCAAGCGGGCGCTGGAGGCGTCGTTCGGCGCCCCGCCGGTCCTGGTCGGCGAAGGGGGCAGCATTCCCATCGTCGTGGAGCTGGAGGAGATCCTCGGCGCGAGCGCCCTGTTGCTGGGCTTCGCCCTTCCCGGCGCCAACATGCACGCGCCCAACGAGTGGTTCGCGGTCGACTGCTTCGAGAAGGGCGTCGACACCGTGATCCGCCTCCTCGACGAGTTCGGCACCCAAGCGAAGGCGGACGGGTAGCGCCCGGGCTTCCGCGGGCGGAGGGCGGCCGATGTCCGCGGCGCGGCCGGGCCTCGCGAGCTGCCACCCGGCGGCGGTCTCGCTTCCCGAGAGGCGATCGGGTCGAGCAGTCCGGGGGCGCGGGCGCGGTCCATGCGACGCCGGAGCGCGAGGGACCGCCGTCGGCAACCCTGCGCGACCCGCGGGCCGTCCCATTGGCGAAGGCGCTTCCCCGCACCGCCGGACCCACTGAAACCGGGAGACCGCACCGCAATGCAACGCACCGCCACCGCCGTCCCGGCCTCCCGCTCGTCGGCCGCCCGAATCGGCAGGGCGGCGATCCGGTCCGCCGGAGCGATCCTTTTGGCGACCTCCTGGGCCGTCGGCGCGGCGCTGGCGACGGACGCGACGCTGCAGGCCCAGACGCCTGGGGGCGCGGCCACGGGAACTCTCGCGGGACGCGTCGTCGACGCCGTCGCGAACGCGCCCATCGCCGGCGCCGTCGCGACCCTCGAGGGCGGCGAAGCGGCCGCCTCGTCGGATCCGAGCGGGCGCTTCGAGTTGCGCGGCGTCCCCGCTGGATCGCACGCGTTGCTCGTTCAGGCTCCCGGGTACCAGGACGGGCGACAGGTCGTCACGGTGGTCCCCAACCGGACGACGACCGTCGACGTGGCGCTCCTTCCCGCCGACGCGACGCCCGGCGCGCCCAGGGCCCACGTCATGTTCGAGCGCGCCGGCATCGTCCCGCAGGGTCTGTACCGGTCGGCCTGGGCGGTCGCTCCGCGATTCAACACCGAGAGCTACGCCCACGTCTCCGAGAACGACTTCCGCCTGGTGAACGCCGCCCCGCGCTCGACCTTCTCGATCGACGTGGACCGGGCGTCCTACGCCAACGTCCGCCGCTTCGTCCGGAGCGGAGACCGACCCCCCGTCGACGCGGTCCGGATCGAGGAGATGGTCAACTACTTCCCCTACGAATGGGGCGCGGTCGCCGGCGAGCACCCGTTCAGCGTCGCGACGGAAGTGTGGGAGGCGCCATGGAAGAGGGAGCACCGACTGGTGCGCATCGGTCTCCACGCCCCCGCCATCGACATCGAGAGCCTGCCGGCGAGCAACCTGGTGTTCCTGCTCGACGTGTCCGGTTCGATGGCCGATCCCGCCAAGCTGCCCCTGCTCAAGAAGGCGCTCGCCCTTCTGATCGCGCAGCTCCGGCCCCAGGACCGGGTCGCGATCGCGGTCTACGCGGGCGCCGCCGGACTCGTGCTCGAGTCCACTCCGGGAGACCGGCACGACGAGATCTCGGCGGCGCTGGAGCGGCTGAGCGCCGGCGGCAGCACCGCGGGCGGGGCCGGTCTCGAACTCGCCTACAAGGTCGCCGGGGAACACTACATGCCCGACGGCAACAACCGCGTGATCCTCGCCACCGACGGCGACTTCAACGTGGGCCCGTCCAGCGACGCCGAGATGGTGCGACTGATCGAGGGGAAGCGAGACAGCGGCGTGTTCCTGACGGTTCTGGGCTTCGGCGCGGGCAACTTGAAGGACTCGAAGATGGAGCAGCTGGCCGACCGCGGGAACGGCGCGTACCACTACGTGGACGGCCTGTTGGAAGCCAGGAAGGTCCTGATCGAGGAGATGGGCGGGACGCTCCTCACGGTGGCCCGGGACGTCAAGATCCAGGTCGAGTTCAATCCGCGGAAGGCGACGGCGTATCGCCTCATCGGCTACGAAAACAGGCTCCTGGACGACGAGGACTTCAACGACGACGCGAAGGACGCGGGCGAACTCGGGGCCGGTCACACGGTGACGGCGCTCTACGAGGTCGTGCCGATCGGCACGCCGGCGCCCCGCGCGGACCCCGGAGCGCTGCGCTACCGGAGGCCCGACCCCGATCCCGCCGACGTCGAGGCCGACTTCGCGGACGAACTGATGTACGTCCAGGTCCGCTACAAGGACCCCGCGGACGGTGATGCGGCGGGGCTGCGGAGCCGGTTGATGGCCCACGCGGTTGAGGATCGCCCGACGACTCCGTCCACCGACTTTCGCTTCGCGGCGGCGGTCGCGGGCTTCGGCATGCTGCTTCGCGAATCGCCCCATGTGGGCGAGTACACGCTCGGCGACGCGATCCGGCTGGCCCGAGAGGGCAAGGGAAGCGACGAGCGCGGCTACCGCGGCGAGTTCATTCGCCTGGCCGAGACCGTCAGGGACCTGGGCTGGCTGAAGAAGAGCTGACGCCGCCGAGCGTCCATTCGGGCCCGGGGCCGCCGGTTGATCGGACTCCGTCGTGCCGAAGTGACCGGGATGCTAGCCCCAAGACCGGGAGTCCAGGCGGTGCGAGCGTCCTGCTCGCCTCGCGACTCGTCCCCTCTTGAATCGACTTCGAACACCGTCGCCAAGGCAGCGACCTCCTGAAGTGCGTGGTCATGCTCGCCCTCCACCTTTGCCCGAGCCCGGAGCGCGCACGCTGGCCACGGTCGGCTCGGTCGCCAACCGTCGCCGCCAATCCGCGATCTCGGCTTCATTTGACGCCGTTCACCGCCAATGAAACGCCGAGCACCCGCGTCATGTCGTTCGCCGTGGGCGCCCGCCCCTCTTCCACGCCCCCGGGATGTCCAGCGCCTCCAAGGGCTGGCGGAGGCCCGGCGTCACGCTCGCCTTGCCCACCCCGAGCACGATCACCCGATAGTCCGAGAGCATCCGGTGTTCGACCGCCTTGGCGAACGGCGGCGGTGCAGTTCCGGGCCGTAGACGCCGACGTCCCCCATGTCCACGACTTCGATGCCCCTGCCGGTCCAGCGGATCCGAACTGGTTCAGATCACGGTGAAGATTCGCCTAACGTCAATCAGGACTGCACGATCCGCCGCCTTACCGCCCCCGAACCGGTCGGAGTCCGTCTTGTCGAAAAGGCTGGAATGCAGGTCCGAAAAGCGGGAATCCCAGTGGTGCCAGCCTCGACGCGAACTTCGTTCACCTCGAGATTCGCGAACAGCGTCACGTTTCGTCCGTCTGTCTTGGCTTGGTCGATTTGCCCCCGTGGACGCTGGGCTCCGCGCACCATTGCCGGCGCAGCAGCGCGAAAGACGGCAGGATCGACTCTGGAAGTTCAAGCAGGTCCACCAGCACGGCGCGGTCCAAATCGGCCCGAACGTCGTCGCGGTAGGCTTCGTTGGCGGGCAGCAGGGCGCGGTTCCTGAACTCCTTGAAGATCGCCTTGGCCCGATTCAGTTGTACCGACGTGAGTCGACGACAGTCGAGAACGGGCAAGTCGGGAAGCCGGGAGACCGTCATCGAAGCCCGACCCTGCTGCTGCCGCGAGCCCTTCCACCAAAACGACATGAGTCCCAGGGTCGTGTTGGCCCAAAGGGCGAGGACGCACTCCCAATCGGCGACCTCCGGCACGAAACTCGGCCATGCGCGCCCGCCGATCACGGGTTCCGGCGTCATGCACGCCGCTAGACTCTGGGAATTGACCTGGAAGTCGCGATTGAAGTGAAGTCGACTCGCCGACGCGTCCCAAACGGCCACCGCCTGCGCGTCGCAACTGTTTCGGACTCGGCCCGCCCGGTCGGGCTCCACGACGAGACGGCGCTCCCTAGACGCCCGGTGAGCCCAGAGAACCGGATACGTCGGCGGCTGCTCCGCGTCGGCCAAGGGGACGACGTCGAAGGGCCCGCGCGGAGCTCCGTCGGGGTGTTTCCCGTTGATGTCCCGATCAAGAGGTCCGCGCGTTCCCAGCTCGCCAAGCGCCGTCACCGGGATCTCCAGCGAGTCCGCGCGTCGGGGCAGTCGGAGCTTGCCGACCTCCAACTCGCGCATCGTCCCGACCAGGTCCGGATTCGCCACGCCCACCGCACCGCAGTCGGCCAGCGAGTCCTCCACGTAGCTCCCGACCGCGCTGTCGCCCACGTTCAGCCAGCCCGCGCTTGGAGAGCCGGACGCGACTCGCGCGCGGATCGCGCGCGCCACTTCGGCGGCCTCGAGAAGGCTCCTCGGCCGACGGCGGAGATTCACGAACAGCGCCCTGCCATCGCCCGACGCGCCCGCCTGAACCTTCCTGCCGATCAGCAGGACCTCGGCCATCCCCGTGTCCGCCGAGAACGCTCGGCTCGTGCTCCCCGTCGCCGCGATGCCGACCACGACGACGCTCTCGTACTCCGTCGCGACCAGCTCCCGCGCCGCCTTCCAGGAGCCGCCCTGCGCGAACGACGCCGGGAGAACCAGCGCGACGACGCCTCCGGGACGCGTCTTGACGTGCGCCAGATCCACGAAATGCGACGCCAGTCCGGCGTTGCCGTGGCCCGCCCTCGAAGCCGTCCGTCGCCCGATGTCGCTCAAGCGCTTCGACATCGCGCGTTGCTCGTCTTCCGCCGTCTCGAATCCCGCGAACGACGGCACCGGCACGTCCGTCGCTTCGTGGTTCGTCGGGCGCGTGAACGGCGGATTCATGATCGCCAGGTCCAGCGACCCGTGCTGCACGTCGACGTTCACGTCGTCCACGTCCGCCCGGTCGCCCCGCGCCTGCGTCTGCCCGGTGCCGAACAGCGCGTACGCGATGTGTCCCTCGTCCAGAAGATCGAGAGACCCGATGGCCGCGGCATGGCGCCGACCTTCGGGCTGCTCCCCGTAGGGCATCGTGTACACCCGCGTGCCCTCGAACGTCACGCCCGGGTGCGCCGCCGACAGGTTGGACGCCGTCAGGTGCGTCGCCGCCGGCATGATGTCCGCCGCCACCAGAGCGCGCTCCATCATCCCCGCGTGCAGATCGGCGTCGTCCCGTCCGGTGCGGCGGTACCGTCCGAGCACGCCTTGATAGGTCGCCAGCAGAAGGGCTCCCGTCCCGCAGGCGAGGTCTCCGATCCGCAATGCCTGGATCGACGAGGCGTCTTCCCAGTCGACGTCGAGCTCTGGAATCGCGAGCTCGGCCAGCACCGTGGCCGAGGTAGGCAGCGTGTAGAAGGTGGCGAGGAACTTCCGGTCGACGATCAGGCGCTGGAACATGCGCCCGGAGAGGTCGTTCAGACTGGTCGCGCCAATCTCGGAGAGCTCTTGGGCGGCGGCCACGAGCCGGTCCATGATCGGGCGAAAGGCGCGAGAGCGGATCTCGAGTATCAGCTCGATCGCGATGCTGAAGATCGGCCAGTAGTTGATCCTCAGGATGCGCTGCCAGCACTCGAGTAGCTTCGGCCGCGAAATGCCACCCAGTTCGCCCCGGAGGCTGTCGAGCTCCGGTATCCCATGGCGTCCCACGAGCGTGGTGTGAAACGTCACGGCGTTGGCGACGATCGCCATGGCCATTCGCGAGGTCTGCTCCCCCTCCTCCTGATGGAGCAGAGCGGCCATCCGGTCCAAGCCTTCGCCGAAGTTGGGAAGCGCTTCGCGCCGCAGGAGGTTCGCGGACTGGTTGATGCCCTCCTCGAGGACGGTGAGCCCTCGGGCAACCAACCGTTCAGAGAGCGACACATGTTCGATGACGACCGCGAGGTCGTTGACGCTCCCTCGGAGCCAGCCCTGTCGAGGCCATCGCGTGTGTCCATCCGAATCTCCCGAAAGGACGCACCACTCCATCGCGGTGGAGTCGATCACCGTTTTCAGGTTGTCGGATGATCGAAGGTCCACATCGTACTTCACGGCGATCGTCTGCTCGATTAGGAGGCCTGTTTCCTCCAGTTTCTTCCCTAGCCGCGCAATGGCTTCGTCCTCGACCCGGGTAGCTGGCGCGAACTCGGCTTCAATCGCGATCGGGGCAGCCCTCTCGAGATTCACCAGGATGTCAGGTTGCAGGGACGGCGCACGCATGAACACACCGGTCTGCTCGGCACGGGCTCGCCATCGCGGATGCTTGCCGTCTAAGACACTCGCCAACGCCGAGTTCACATGGGGTTCGGTGTTTCGAGCCATCGGTTACGGACTCGCCCAGTACACCGAATCGTTCACGCCTGAACCGGGACTCCGATCCAAGGTCCTCGGCGAGCTGGCGAGTCGTTCCCGTTCGGGCCAGTCGGGCCACCGCCAGATCCCGTCGATCTCGAATTCGGGCTGCTGCAACGCGACGCGCATGAACGGAAGCTCGAAGCAGCGCCCCTTCTCCGATTCGTCCCGGCTTTCCCTGTGGATGCGGTCGAGGACTTCGCCCGCAGTCGGATCCGATCCAAGATCGAGTGTTCTCTGGTCGCTCATTCTGTCGTGTCGGCTCGTCCGGGTCGGGGAAACGGGGACGCCCCCGCCAGCACGCGCCGAACGTCCAAGTTCGGCGCGCTATCGGTCGTGATCGGGGAACGGTAACGGGGAACGTCCCGCCGCGCCCGACCGAGCGCACGACGTACGCCGCTGCCCCAATGGCGCGAAAGCGAGCTCAGGCGCCGACTCACAGTCCGCTTCGACCGGGTCCCGTCATCGCACCCTGTAGGCCCACACAGAAATGTGACTGGGCACGCTTCCACCGCTTCCCGAAGCGACCTTGACGCTGGTCGGGTCGACCGATCCCGTCGGAGCCCACTCGAGGTAGAGCGTGGAGCCCGCCCGTACGCGGCGACCGGAAAGGCGCGGGCGAGCGGAGGACGACCGGTAGGGCTTGAGGCGGAGGTTCTCGGGCGAGTTCCCGAAGATGTCCTCCAGGTCCCAGGTGGTCATGCCCGCGGACTCGCCGCCGCGCATGTCGTTCCATAGCGAGATGTAGAAGTCGACGAGAATGCGTTCCGTCCGCCACCCTGGGCTGACGTCCACCAAGGACGCGTACCCGCTCCTCGGCGAATGGGTGAGGCGCCGCATCAGGGCCCGCTCGCCTCCCCGGTAGTCGTCGCCCCAGCGGTCCATCGCGTAGCGCAGGACCATCGACGGGACGCCATAGACCGCGCGACTGCCCAACAGGCACGGACCCGAGTTGCCTTCGCTGGGGCGGCCGACCCAGCTGCACTCCTCGGGCGCGCGCGCGATCCTGCCGTCGCCGAAGTCCCATCCGAAGAACGTGGCCAGCTCGGTGTACCAGTCCCAATACCAATGCAACTTCTCCGACAACGGCAGCAGCGCGTCCCGGCCGAGTTCCTGGCCGGAGCCGTGCCCGAAGAGACGGTAGCCGACCAGCTGCTCGGCGAGCGTCGCGCCGCCTTCCGCCTCCCACCGGGTCTTCCGCACGGCGTTGCCGTAGACCAGGGCGTTGAACTGCGCCAAATGCGTGACCTCGTGGGCGATCAGGGCCGGATAGCGGCCCAGCAGATCGCTCTTGGTCACTTCGTCTCCGTAGACGCCCCGAGGGTCGGGCACCTTGCCGTAGAAGATCTCCGCCTCGTTGCTCGTCGGACAGAGAAGGCTCGGGAAAAGGTCGCCCGACCACACCCAGCCAGCGACGTTCTCCTCGCGATTCACATCCTTGGTCATCAGCACCAGGAATCGACGATTGCCGTCCACGTCGGACAGGCCGCCGAAGTAGTCGTCTCGAACCTCGGCCACGTTCTCCGAATAGAAGGCGTCCAGCTCCGCCAACTCCGCGTCCGAGAAGCTCGGCGAGGGATTGTCGAGGTCGTCGAGCCAGATCGAACTGGCGCCGACCCACCGGACCACGGCCTGCACCTGCGCGGCGTCCGAGCAAGAAGACGGCACCTGCATCGCCAGCCGGTCGCCGACCTCCAGCGCGCGCCGAGCGTCCGCCATCGCCGGCGGACCGGACGGCCGCCCGAGTCGCTCGATGAGATCCAGGCTCCGCTCCGTCGTCTCGTCTCGCGCGCCCGATCGCCGAACTTCACGGATCGCTGCGGAGAGGCCGGACGTTCGCGCCCGCGGCGCCCGCTGCAACAGCTCGGCGACCGGTCGGAACGGTCCCGTCGCGAGCGCTTCGGCGACGCCTTCGTCGTATGACTCCCGCGACGCGACGCCCGCGTCGGCCGCCGCCGCGACGATCGCGCCGGGGAGCGCCTCCGCCACCGACGCGTCCCCCGGGGTTCCCGTCAGATCGACCCGAGTGAGGGAAGAGACGTTCTCCGAGATGGACGTCACGCCGATCACGTACCGCTGACCGGCCGCGTCGCCCGGAAGGTGCACGCACCCGTTGCCCCCGTACGTGTACCGATACCAGCCCACGTCCAACTCGAGGTCGTCCGCCGTTCGCGGAGTCACTCCGACCGAGCGGGCGGCGGTTTCGCCGTCGACCGTCACCCGCAGCTCCTCCCGGCGCGGCGGCAGACAGTCCGCGCGCGGCACGTCGAAGGTGATCGACGTGGGCGTCGCGGCCGTCACGCGGGCGCTTCGCCCGCCCAAGGAGACGCGGTTGTCTCCGGCCGTCGAGGAGAACTCCGCGCCTTCGATCGTCGCCGTGCCTCCCTCGACCAGCACCAGCGGATCCACGCCAAGGATCGCCACTCCCGTCTGCACCGCCTCGACCTGGAAGCTCAGGCGCGCGCTCATCCCGCCGGGATCGGTCGCCACGACCTCGACGGTCGCCCGGCCCGGCCCCACGCCCACCACGGTCGCGACGCTCCCGTCCACCGAGACCGCAACGACTCCGGCGTCCGAGCTCGCGGCGGAGTAGACCAGAGAGTCTCCGTCCGGGTCCGCGAACCGGGATGCGACCTCCACGGCGACCGATTCTCCAACGCGCACCGACTGCGCGGGAATTGAGTCCGTCGCCGTCGGCCCCCGATTGGGCACGGTCACCGCGACCTCGAGCGTCGCCGCCAGTCCGCCCGGATCGGTCGCCGTGATCGTCACGGTCGCCACGCCCTGCGAGACGCCCGCCACGTTGACCATGCCGCCGTCCAGCGCCGCCGCCGCGACGCCCGCGTCCGAGCTGGCGACCGCGTAGACCAGCGAGTCTCCGTCCGGGTCCGCGAAGCGCACCGTCACGTCCACCGACGCCGAATCGCCGACGAACACCGACTGCGGGGGAATCGCGTCCACGGCCGTCGGGGCCCGGTTCGGCACCGTCACCGCGAACTCGAGCCGCGTCGCCAGCCCGCCGGGATCGGTCGCCGTGATCGCGACCGTCGCCCCGCCCTGCGAGACGCCCGCCACCGTCGTCGCCCCGCCGTCCATCGACACCGCGACGATCGCGGCGTCGGAGCTCTCGGCCTCGTAGACCAGCGAGTCTCCGTCCGGGTCCGCGAAGCGCGACGCGACCCCCACCGACGTCGACTCCCCCACGAACACCGACTGCGGGGGAATCGTGTCCGTCGCCGTCGGCGCCTGGTTGGGCACCGTCACTTCGAACTCGAGTTCCGCAGACAGCCCGCCGGGGTCGGTCGCCGTGATCGTGACCGTCGCCACGCCCTGCGAGACGGCCGTCACCGTCGCCACGCTCCCCTCCACGACCACCGAGGCGACCGAAGTGTCGGAGCTCGCCGCGACGTAGACGAGCAAGTCCCCGTCCGGGTCCGCGAAGCGCGACGCCGCGTCCACGGACACCGAGTCGCCGACGAACACCGACTGCGGGGGAATCGTGTCCGTGGCCGTCGGGGCGCGGTTGGGCACCGTCACCGCGAACTCGAGCTCGGCGGACAGTCCGCCGGGATCGCGAGCGGTGACCGTGACGGTCGCTTCGCCCTGCGAGACCCCCGACACCGTGGCCACGCTGCCGGCCACGGAGACCGAAGCGATCCCAGCGTCGGAGCTCGTCGCGGCGTAGACGAGCGCGTCCCCGTCCGGGTCGGCGAAGCGCCCGGACAGGTCGACGGCGACCGACTCGCCGACGGCCACCGTCTGGGCCGCGATGGCGCCGCTCGATGCGGGCGCCCGGTTTCGGACGGGTTCCGGCCCCGTGGCTCCGTCGTCCCCGCAAGCCGCAACCCAGAGGATCGCCGCCAAGGCGGCGTGGACGAATCCAACCGACTTCGGCGCACGATCGGAGGACGAACTCTTCGCGACCGGCGATTCCGGACGACGCGGCGAGTGCAGGATGTGGTTCATGAAGGCCTTTGATTTCTTGCGATTGGAGGTGCGTAGGAGGGCGCCGATCCCGACCGCACCCAAGCGGCGCGACGTCGAATGGAGCGCGACCCGGTCGCCGCCGTCAACGGCGGCGGCGAGCATCGGGCGGCGAAATCGCGAGATCGGCCGGTCGGCTCGGTGGCGAGTTTCCCGTTGCTGGCGCTCACCCGACCGGGAAGGTCACTCCAGCGCGAACGCCCAAGCCCCGATTCCGGTCGGCTTCCGGGTCGTCGTACTGATCGACGAGACCGAGCGAATAATCCGCGTCGACGGCCGCACGCACACCGCCCGAGATCGGGAAGGCGAATCCGATGCCCAGCGCGAACCCGAAGTCCATGGCGCTGAGATCGTCTTCGACGTCGCCGCAGTTCGAGACGTTGAGGGCAGCGCCTCCTCGCTGCGCGCTCGCTCCGCAGGACAAGCGGAAAGCGACCCAAGGTCCCGCGAAGAGCGCCATGCTTCCCGACGTCCCGTCGGACCTGAGGACTGCGGCCGTCAACAAGCTGGACAACTGAACGTAGTCCAGCTCCATCGCGATCTTGGACCCCCTGTCCCAAAAGGCGCCCCCCTTCTGGACGTAGGCCGCGCCGAAGCGTCCACCGAGGACGCCGCCTCGGGAGGCGTCGAACTCGACGCTGGCGGCGAAGCCGGAAACGTGCTCGGTCTCGCCGAAGGAAAACAAGCTGGAACGGCTGTACCCGGCCTTGATCCCCAGCGACTTCTGGGCGACCACTGGGGAAGCAGTCAGAGTCAGAGTGGCCAGCACGAACAGCGGTGCGCATCGGCGCGAAAAGACGGACATTGCGTGGCTCCGAAAAAGAAGAAGGGGATTGTGCGTCGCCCGGCGGACTACCGCTGGCCGCTCAAGCGCGAGATCGGCGCACGGTTGCCGCGTTTCCACCGCGATTGCGGATCATATCCAATATCTTGGCCGACCGGAAGTTACCACTTTTGTCGATCTCGCGACCACCGGGACCTTCCAAGGCGCCGCGACGTCCGCCGACGCCGCCCGTGGGTACTCGCACAGCGGACGCCGCCGAGGGCGCACCCGTCTCCACAGCCAGCGGACGCCGCCAACCGGGTCGAGCCAACAGACGAAATCGTGGATCTTCAGTGCGATCGGAACCAAAAAAAGATACAGGTAGATCAAGTTCCAGAAGGTGATCCAGATGGCCCCCAGCACTTCCATGTTCCCATCCTCCTTGAACGAATCGACGGGGCGGGGGCGATCCCCCGCCCCGTCCGGTGAACCGACGCGATCTACTCGGCGTCGGAGAAGCGCCTCCGCAGCGCATCGCGCCTCTGGCGGTAGCCCGCGTGGCGGCGCGCATCGGCCGGATCGGTCCCGCGGGACGCGTCGCCCGAGTCCGGTTCGGCGAAGACCGTCATGTGCACGACCGTGTCGTCCACGACCAGCGCGCTGCCGACCAGATCGTCGCCCATCAGACCCACGTCGCGCCCCAGGCCGACGAGGGCGGGGCGATCCTCGTAGCTCGCGTGCGCCGCGATGCGTTCCAGGAGCGGCCGAGCGGCCGCGCCGGCCGTGGATCCGCTCCGAGGTCTGCGCCCCAGGCCGTCGATGGCGTAGCTGCGCACCAGCTTCGGCAGGAACGCGGCGAACGTCGCCGGCTGGTCGAACAGGTCGAGGCCGTAGCGACGTCCCTCGACGACGAAGACGGCGCCGACGTCCTCGGGCCCGGCTTCGACCGCGGCCACGTGAGCGTCCAGCGTCTCCCGGTGGCGGCTGAACATCGCCCCCATGTCGCCCGTCGGCGAATGGGCTTCCAGCGCTTCCGCCTCCTCCCTCAGCGAGGACCAGACGCGACCCTGGTCCGCGCGCGGGCGTTCCATGCGTCGAATCGAATCCCGCACGCTGGACATCTTCTCGTGCCGCACCCGCGCGTTCTGCACATTGTCCGTGACGCCGAATTCGCGGCTGGCGTAGGACCACCGCCCCTGCTCCACGCACGACACCGGAACGACGGTGTCCTTCTTGGGGGGAATCATCATGGTGAGGTTCGAGACCCGGTTCTGCTTGGCGCCCACCAGCTCCTCGCCGTCGACGACGAGCACGGGGAGCTCCGCCCGGTTCTCCACCGTCAGCTCGGGGACGCTCCCCCCTTCGCTGACTTCGCGGATCCTGACCGATTTCCGCTTGAGCCCCTCTTCGAGCAGCAGGTACCGAAGCGGGCTCTCGGGCAGCCCGGACGTCAACGGGTAGACCGAGAGCCGCCCGTGCACCGTCGGTTCTCCGATCCGCAGCTCGCCGATCGCGGTCTTGACGCGGTCCATCGCATGCCTCCTTGTTGTTGGCGGGGAAGTCGTCGAACGCGGATACGGTAGCGAAGACGTCGGCAGACGTCAACAGCGCAGGTCAGCGAACCACAGCGAATGACGAGAAAATGGTGACGAGTTACACGGTGGCCGAGCTCGAGCGGGAGACGGGCGTGGACCGTCGAACGATCTCCTACTACGTCCAGGTGGGGCTGCTGCCCAAGGTCGGGAGGCGGGGTCCTCGGACCCGCTACCCGAAGCTGGCCCGCGACCGGCTGCTCTTCATCCGCAGGGTCCGCGAGGCCGAGGAGGCCGGCGACGTCGAAGCCGTGTCGCTGCGCCGCATCAAGCGGCTCTTCGGGCGGCTGTCCCGCGCGCAGGTCGCTTCGGTCGCGGACGGCGACATCGCCGTCACGCCGGACCTGGTCGGCGGATCGGAGATCGTGGGCCCGGAGGCGCCGCCGAGCCCGGTGTACCCTAGGAGCGCCCCGACGCGGTCGCCGATCAGCGCCTTCTCTTCAGGCGACAAGCTCAAGGCGTTCGACGAGGACCCGTTTCCGATCGCCTACGGCCCGGCGGCGAGCGACGATCCGCCGGAGCGCCGCAAAGCCGACGTCGTCCGGCCGTTGATGCGCCGAGACGTGGACGAGGCGCGGGGCGTCGAGGACGCGCTTCGGGCCCTAGTCCGCCTCGCGGAGGCCCGCAACCGGTCCCGCGACCGTCCCTCGAACACGTGGACGCGAATCGAGATCTCGCCGCACGTGGCGATTTCCGCGCGCGGCTTGGCCGAGGACGACCCGGCGCTCGAGACGGTTCGCCGGGCCCTCGAGGGGCTGCTGTCCCGGCGCCGCCGCTGATCCGGCGCCTCCCCCGAATCGACGCGCGAGCCCCCCGCTTGACGGAGAGTCCACAGTGAACGACGCCGACAGAACCAGGATCGATCGAACCGTCGAGATCTTCGACGCCGCGCGCGCGCCCCTGTTCACGGCGCTCGCCGGCATCCGGCGCGACGACTTCGACTGGCAGCCCGGCCCCCGGTCGCGCGGCATCGGCAAGATCTGCCGCCACGTCTACCGGGTCGACGTCTGGTTTCTGAAGCGACTCGGCGTCGAGCCCGCGACCGAGGTCGACGGTCCCGACTCGCCCGAGGTCGTCGCCGGGCGCATGCGAACGATCCAGGAGCAGATCCTCGCCGAGGTCGCCGGCTGCGACGTAGACGCCGACCTCATGGTCGACCGGACCTCGCTGGACGGGGAGACCACGTCGAAGCTCGGGTCCACCGTCCTCCACATCGCCCAGCACTACCTCTACCACCTGGCCCAGATCACGTATTTGCGACGGCTGCGCGATCCCGGATGGGACGCCCCGCTGGAGGCGTGGGAGCGCGCGACCCACCTCATCGAGGACGGAGTGCTCGAGTAGCGGGGACTCGCTGGGGACGCGCCTGCGGCCGACTCAGCCCTCGTGAATCCGGGTCGCGGCCCCGAGTCCCGAGTCGATCGCGCCGTTCATCCAGCCGCGCTCCCCCGACAGGTGTTCGCCGGCGAAGTGGATCGGCCCTTCCGGGCGCGCGAGCTCTTCGGTCAACTCGCGGTCCTGCCGATCGGTGGGCGCCGCCCACGCGGCCCGGCTCCAGGGATCCTTCTGCCACGAGTGCGAGGCGCCCGACGCGGCGTGCGCGGAAGCCCCCGGCAGGAACTCCTCCCAGTGCGCCAGCACGCGATTCACGCGATCGCGCGCCTCGAGGCCGTCCAGCTCTTCGGCGCGCGCTCCCCTCACGTAGGCGAGAAGCACGCCCTCGGGACCCTCGGCGTCCCACGTCGGGTGCCAGAGCTCCTCGGGCCAGTCCGTCGTTCCCCACCCGTTGAGCCCCTCGTCGACCCAGAATCTCCTCGCCATGCGGACGAAGACCCTGGTCGCGCTCCGATAGCGAAATCCCCCGTTCGCGGCCTCGCGCTTGGCTGCGGAAAGCGCCGGCGAGAAGCGAATCCGGCCGAGCACCGGCACGGGCGCCGTGACCAGGACCCGGTCCGCCTCCCATTCCCGGCCGTCGCCCGCGATCACGCGCGCGGGGCTGCCGGCGCGCACTTCGGCGACGGGCGCCGCCGTCTCGACGCGCCTCGTCAGAGCGGCGGCGAAGGCGAGGGGCAGCCGGTCGACGCCGCCTCGCACTTTGACGAAATCGGGCCGCGAGGCCAGAAAGTCGGCGGCCGAGAGCGTCGTCCGCGCGCCGCCCCGGAAGGCGAGGTAGCGTCCCCGATCCGGGTAGAAGCGGTCGACCGCCAGACCGAAGTGGCGCGCGTAGCCCAGCGTCAGGACGTGCTGGGGAGGGATGCGGGCCGCGCCGGCTTCGACCCGGTGTCCGGGAGCGAAGGGCGACCGCAGGGTGAGCGCGCGCCCGCCGATCCGCGGGCGCGCCTCCAGCACGGTCACGTCGTGGCCGGCTCGATCGAGCTCGTAGGCGGCCGCCAGGCCCGACACGCCGGCGCCGACGACGGCGACCCGCAGGCGCCGCCCGGTCGGCGACAGGGCGCCGGGCGTCTCGTCGGGCTCCACGAGGCGCGCGCAGGCCGCCGCCAGGGAGAGTCCGCCCGTCCCGCCCGCCAGGCGCAGGAATTCGCGCCGGTCCATCCGGCGCGCACGGCGCTTCGCGTCGTCGAGTTCCATGCAAGCGTCCCCCGGGCTCCGAATCCGCCTCCAGGCGACAAGTGTACGACCGAGGCGACGCGAAGGGTCCGCGGAGCCGACCTCGCGCGCGCGGCCGCCTCGGTCCAAGGACGCGCTTTGCGGCAGCGTCCGCCGAGGCGTTAGGATCGATCGTCCGACCTTCCGCGAACGGCCCGCGCGACTCCACGGGCGCAGGAGAGATCCGTCATGATCCGACCGCTCCGCCGGGGTTCGCTCCTCGTCGCCCTCCTCGCGGCGTTTCCGGGGAGCGCGTCGGCCCAGGACGCGTCCGTCGCCCCGGCCGCGGCCGATCCGGCGGACGTCGAGTCCGTCGACGCCATCGTCGCCGCCCTCTACGAGGTCATCTCCGGCGATCCGGGCGAGGCCCGCGACTGGGATCGGTTCCGCTCGCTGTTCGCGCCCCAGGCGACCTTGAGCCCGGTCGGACGTCGCGAGGACGAATCGGTCTACCGCCGCAGCGTGATCACCCCCGAACGGTACCGGCGCCAGGTCGGGACCTACCTCGAGGAGAACGGCTTCCACGAGGTCGAGGTGCATCGGGTGACCGAGCGGTACGGAGCCATCGCCCACGCCTTCAGCACCTACGAATCGCGCGCTCGGGCCGACGATCCCGAACCGATGGACCGGGGCATCAACTCGATCCAGCTGCTCGACGACGGGACGCGCTGGTGGATCGTGTCGATCTTCTGGTTCGCCGAGGCACCCGACCACCCGCTGCCGCCGGAGTACCTGCCGCCCGGCGGAGGGGCGTAGGGGGCGTCGCGGAATCGACCGGGGCGACCCAAGGAATCCCCGCGAGAGAGCGACCGTACCTGAGAATCGAGGGGCGCCGCATCGGCGCCCGAAGGCCAAGGAGGACCCGATGAACGGAACGCCGACGCGCCAAGGCGCCCGGGAGAAATTCGATCGCGAAGCGCACCGCGAGGAGACGAAGCGACGGTGGGGAGGCACGGAGGCGTACCGGGAGTCGCGGAGGCGCGCGCGTCGCTACGGTCCCGCCGACTGGGCCCGGATCGAAGCCGACGGCGACGGCATCGTCGCCGCGATGGCCGGACTGCTGACGAGCGGCGTCCCGGCGACGTCGGCCGCCGCGACCGTGGCGGCGGAGACGCACCGCCGCCACATCGACCGCTGGTTCTATCCGTGCACCCCGGCGATGCACCGCGCGCTGGCGGAGCTCTACACCGAGGACCCCCGCTTCGAGGAGCGCTTCGAGAGTCGCGCCGCCGGCCTCGCGGCCTACGTCCGCCGCGCCGTCGAAGCCAACGCCGCGCGCGGATCCGGAGACTCCCGATCGGCGCCGGAAGCCTGACCGGATGACCGCGCCCGACGCTTGTCTCCCTCCCCGCTCGGCTCCGGCTCGGGGAGACGGCGCCGAAACGGCCGGCCCCGAGCCCGAGCCCCGCTTTCGCTCGACCCTCGCGCGGGTGCTCCTGGTCCAGGCGGCGACGCTGCTGCTGCTCTGGCTCCTCCAGTCGTCCTACCGCGGCTGACCCGCGGGACGCGCCCGCCCATTGCACCCCGTCAACTGGATCGTCGTCGGCGCCTACGTCGCCTGGATGATCGTCGACGGCATCCGGCGAGCGCGCGGCACGCGAAGGATCGAGGGCTACTTCCTGGCCAACCGCAGCCTGCCCTGGTGGGCGGTGGGACTCTCGGTCATGGCGACGCAACTGTCGGCCGTCACCATGATCGGCACCACCGGGCAGGGCGCCACCGACGGCATGCGGTTCGTCCAGTTCTACTTCGGGCTGCCGCTGGCCATGGTGGTTCTGGGGGTCACGCTGGTGCCGTTCCTGCGAGGGGCGGGCGTGTACACCGCCTACGAGTACCTCGAGCGGCGCTTCGGCGCCTCCACCCGCACGCTGACGGCGCTGCTGTTCCTGGCGTCCAGGGGCATGGCGTGCGGCGCGATCATCTCCGCCCCGGCGGTGGTCTTCTCGGCCGTCTTCGGCTGGCCGATCCAGTGGGGCGTGGCCCTGATCGGCGTGCCGACCGTCGCGTACACGATGCTGGGCGGCATCCAGGCCGTCACCTGGGCCGACGTGAAGCAGATGGCGCTCATCGTCGTCGCCCTGGTCGGCGTCGCCGTCGCGCTGCTGGTCAAGATGCCGGTGTCCCCGTCCGAAGCGCTGCACATCGCGGGCGCGACCGGTCGACTCCAGGTCTTCGACTTCTCCTTCGATCTCGAGGAGACGTACACCTTCTGGTCCGGCCTCCTGGGCGGGACCTTCCTGATGCTCTCCTACTTCGGCACCGACCAGAGCCAGGTCCAGCGCTATCTGGCCGCCCGCTCCGTGGACGCCGCCCGGACCTCGCTGCTGATGAGCGCCTACTGGAAGATCCCGCTCCAGGCCCTGGTCCTCCTGGTCGGCGTCATGGTCTTCGTCTACCACCAGTTCCAGGCCCCGCCCCTGCTCTACAATCCGGCCCACGACCGAGCGGTCATGGAGGCTCGAGGACCCGAGTACGACGACCTCCAGGACCGGTACGCCCGGGCGGTCGGACTTCGCGAGGAGGCCGCCCGGCGAGCGGCGGGGCTCGAGGAGACGGGAACGCCCGCCGGAGCGGGCGCTTCCGAGACGGCCCGGGCCGAGGCCATGGAGGCGTACCTGGACCGCGAGGCGTCGGTTCGCGAGATCCGCCAGGAAGCGCTGGCCGTCGCGGGGGAGGTGACCGGCGAGCCCTCGCGGGACGTCAACTTCGTCGTTCCCCGGTTCGTGCTGAGCGAGCTGCCCGTCGGATTGGCCGGCCTGTTCGTCGCGGCGGTGATCGCCGCGGCCATGTCGAGCGTCTCCTCGGAACTCAACGCGCTCTCCACCGCCAGCGTCATCGACGTCTATCGGCGCTGGTTTCGGCGCGAAGCCAGCGACGCGCACTACCTTCGGATCTCGAAGGTCGCCACGGCCGTCTGGGGGCTCTTCGCCTGCGCCGTCGCGCAATACGCCGCCGGCCTGGGGTCCCTCATCGAGGTGGTGAACCTCTTCGGGTCGTTCTTCTACGGATCGATACTCGGGGTGTTCCTGCTGGCCATGATCCCCAGGGCGCGGGGCGCCGGCGCGCTCGTCGGCCTCCTCGCCGGCATGGGATCGGTGGCCGCGGTCCGGTTCGGGGCGCCGCACGTCTCCTTCCTGTGGTACAACGTCGTCGGCGCCGCCGCCGTGGTGCTCGTCGGCCTGCTGCTCGCCGACCGGAGCGCGGGCGAGCGACGAGCCCGGACGGGGTCGGCCTCGGCGCTGCCCGGGCGGGCGCCGCGTCGCGAATCGAGCGAACCGTGACCTGCGCTCAGCGCTGTGGCTGCGAGCGCGTCTTCGGCGCGCCGACGGCCCGGCGCGAGCTCCGGCGATACCGGAGAGTCGGCCCGCGCAAGTCGACGCGCCGGCTGCTGGCGGAAGTCGCGAGGGGCGGCGTCGCGGGGGCGACGTTCCTCGACGTCGGCGGCGGAATCGGGGCGATTCAGCACGAGCTCATGGCCCGAGGCGCCGCGCGGGGGACGAGTGTGGACGCGTCGCCGGCCTACGTCGCCGCCGCCCGCCGAGAGGCGCGCGCCCGAGGGTACGAGGAGCGGATGCGGTACTTCGGCGGCGACTTGGTGGAGCGCGCCGCGGAGCTCGAGCCGGCCGACGTCGTCACGCTGGACCGGGTGGTTTGCTGCTACCCCGACATGCCCAGGCTGCTCGAGACCGCCGCCGCCCTGACCGGGCGCGCGCTGGGCTTGGCGTACCCCCGCCGAACCCGACTCGTCCGACTCGTCGCAGGCGTGGTCAATCTGCTGCAGCGCGCGCGGCGCCATCCCTTTCGAGTGTTCGTGCACGACCCGGCCGCGATGGAAGCGGTGATCCGGGCGCGGGGACTGACTCCGAAGGTCCGGCGCGAAGGGCCGATCTGGGCGATGACGGTGTGCGTTCGCGATCCCGACGCGCGGCAAGCGACCCTGATCGAGAGCGGCTTGCCGACGACGGCTGTCGCGGGCCCCGAGCGCGAACCGCCGATCAGTGGCGTCGACTGGCCGCCGGTCGACGCCGAGCACGTCGAGGGCCCGAAGCGCGAGACCGCGACGAACGGGTTCGCTCGGCGACGGAGCGGACGCTCGCGACTCGCACAGGGGCGTTCCGGCGCGCCTTCTCGAGCGGTCGATTTCACGCTCGGTCCGTCCAAAATCGGCTCCCTGGCGGACGACGCGGCGGCAACCGCCGCCCGAGCTGCGGCGCACAACTCCCTCCGGCGCCCCGTCAGGCCCCCCACACGGTGACGGGAACGTCCTTCCACGCGCGCCGCTCCCGGTAGATCCTCTCCACCCAGCTCCTCCCCGCGCGCACGTCGAACACGACCAGGTGCCCCGCGTCCGCGCCGCTCGTGTTCATGTACGCCGCCGTCTGCTCCAAGCCGCGCTCGATCTCCGTCTCGAGCGCCCGACCCTCCTTCACCAGCTTGCACTCGATCACGAACCGCTCCCAGCCGTCGCCCCCGACGGGCCAAGCGACCAGCAGGTCCACCCGACGACTCCCCAGCGCGTACTCCCGCTCGATCCGCCCCTCGCCGTTCGCGACCCGGTGCAGGAACGCCTGCAGGGCCAGATGCGGGCCCGCCTCCGTGTACTGCGCACGCCGGATCCAGTGCTCCGCGTTCTCGCGAAAGAACCCCTGGAACGCCGCCAGCAGCGCGTCCATGTCGAGCGTCCCGTCGGGACGCGCGTACCAAGCCGTCTCCTGTTCCTGCGACGCGATCCGTTGCTCCAAGGCCCACGTCAACTCCCGCGGAAGCACCTCCTTGTAGATGGGATTGGCGACTTCCAGGCCGGGGCCCGGAGCGACCAGTCCCAGGTCGCGCACGTATTGGAAGTCGCGCGCGTCGTAGTCGCCGTCGCCCCCGCTCAGCAGCGGCTCGATCACGCGCCTGACCCGAGGTTCGCGCAACTTGTCGAGCAACTGGTCCAGGTGGCTGTCGCGGCGCAGGATCAGGGCCTCGCGCGCATCGAAGACGTCCCGCTCCTTCACGGGGCCGCTGCGCTCCCGCAACCTCCCCGCCGAGAAGCACAGCTCCTTCGCCAGCGCGTTGACCAGCCACGGCTGACCCCGCGTCTGTTCCCACACCGCCGCGATCGCCTGCGGTGTGAACGCCTGGTCGGACTCGGCCGTGTGCTGTCCGAGCAGAGCCTCGACTTCCGCGCGCGTGAAGTCGCCCAGCCTGAGCGACTCCGCCTTGATGTTGAACGCGCTTCCGCCGGCGATCACTTCCTTTTCCGAATGCGCGTGGATCCTATAGTCGCGCACGTCCCGAATCCCGCACAGCACCACGCTCTGCGGGAACGCGGCCGGGCGGCGCGCGTAGCCCGCCCGGAGCTGTCGCAGCGCCGACACGAGAACGTCTCCCACCAACGCGTCGATCTCGTCGATCAGCAGCGGTACGTATCGATCTCTTCCGCGGCCTGGGCCGTGGCCACGTCGCCGAGCGCGTCCTCGGCTTCGCAGGCGATTTCCGCCGCGATGGCCTCCATCGCGCCGCCCAGATTCTCGCGCATGGCCTGCGCGGGCTCGACGTTCACGTACCCGCAGCGGTACTCGCCCGCTTCTCCGCTGTTGAGCAGGTCGCGCAGCGCGAGCAAGACGGACGTCTTCCCCGTCTGCCTGGGCGCGTGCAGGACAAAGTACCGCTTCCTGCGCACCAGCGACAGGATCTCGTCCAGGTTCACGCGGTCGAGCGGAGGGACGCAGTAGTGCTCCTCCGGGTCCATTGGACCGGCCGTGTTGAAATCGCGCATGAACCAAGGTGCCTCGGATTCCCGTGCGTGTGCAACCGCAGGGAACCGCGCGCCCAACGTCGCTGGCGGCGATCTTCCACGTCGAGCGTCCCTCGCGCTGGAACGGACGGGGCAGAGGCGCGGTCGCGCTGGCGGTCGGCTTCTCGGATCCGGCCGACTACGGACGCTTGGTCAAGAGCGCGCTGAACGCCACGCCCGGCGAGACTCGGGCGGCGCCGGGGGGGCCGATACGTCGTCGCCGAGCTGATTCGCCGCACGGGCCGTCGCGTCGACGGACGCCGAAGCGGCCGACTTCGTGCAGGAGCGCACGATCAGGGTCGCGGAGAACCGTTGCCGAACCAGATGCGCGACGCGAGTCGGCGTCGGGCTGCGGTGCGGGTCTGCCGGCCACGCCCCTCTACGACGGAATCGTCGAGCCCAGACCCAGGTCGGCGCCCTTCCGGATCGCCGGCACGCCCTCCTCCATCCACACCGGCGCCGGGGCGTCCTTGAGGTAGTGGTCGAAGAACTGCTGCATGCGCTTCGCCCAGTCCTTCCGGTTCGCGTCCCGACGCAAGCCGTGGGCCTCGCCGTTGTAGTTGAGCATCCAGACCGGCTTTTGCAGGCGGCGAAGCGCCACGAACATCTCGATTCCCTGGGTCCAGGGCACGGCGCCGTCCTCGTCGTTGTGCATCATCAGGAGCGGCGTGCGGATCTTGTCGGCGAAGAAAATCGGCGAGTTGTGCAGGTACTCGCTGGTCGCCTCCCAAAGGGTTCCGCCGATTCGACTCTGCGTCCGCTCGTACTGGAACATCCGACTCATCCCCGACTGCCAGCGAATGCCGCCGTAGGCGCTGGTCATGTTGCTCACCGGAGCGCCGGCCTCGGCCGCCCTGAAGAGATCGGTCTTCGTGATCATGTAGGCGATCTGGTACCCGCCCCACGAATGTCCCTGCACTCCGATCCGGTCGCGGTCCACGAAGCCCCTGCGCACCACCTCGAGCACGCCGGGAACGACGGCGTCCAGGGCGCTCTCGCCGGGGTATCCGATCTCGTAGGGGATGTCCGGGACGAAGACGACGTAGCCTCGGCTGACGTAGAACGGAATGGAGATCGACGCCCCGCCGGGGCGGGGCGAACGGTGCCGGTGGAGGCCGTCGGACATGCGCTCGTAGAAGTAGACCATCATCGGATGCCGAACGTCCCGATCGAGGTCGTCCGGCGTGAACAGGATGCCCTGGAGCGGGATCCCGTCGTTCGAGGTCCATTCGACGATCTCGGCCGAGCCCCACCGAAACGCGCTCCGCTGCGGGTTGGCGTCGGACATTCGCGCCATGTCGCCGAAACGGACGTCGCCGTCGCCACCGTCGGCGACCCAGAGGTCGGGGAACTCCCGAAAATCCTCCCGGGTCACCAGCCAGCGATCCGCGTCTTCGGCCTTGGCGCCCAGGCCGAAGGCCTTGGCCTCCATCGTCGTTCGCTCCGGGACCGTCGCCCGGTCCGCGCGACCCCGGAAGAACCCGGCTCGCTTGCTCCGCTCGTGAAACGCGCTCCAGAGAACCGGGCCGTCCGGGACGTGGTCCAGATCGGCGTCGGTCGACGCGTGACGGAACCGAATCCCGCCCTCCCTTCCCGCGCCGTTCGTCGGGCTGATCGCGGCGTCGGCGCGAGGATCGTAGCGCCAGACGTCGTAGCGGTCGTAGAAGAGGAACGCGCCGTCCCCTTCCGACCACCCCGCCGATCCGTAGGGCGGCGGGAGGTCCGGGTGGTCGTCCAGTTCGTTCCACACCGGGTGGGGCACGTCGGCGCTGGCCGCGCGCGCTTCCCCGCCCTCGAGAGACGCGACCATCCAGTGCCGCGCGACGCCGTCCCACCAAGCGGCGTATCGACCGCCCGGAGAGATCGATCCGCCGCCGAAGCCCTTGACCCGCTCGGCCAGGAGTCGCCGTGCGCCCGTCGCCGCGTCGATCGCGTACAGGTCGTTGTAGCGACCGTCCCACGACAGCAGCTGGCGATACGGCAGGTCGCTCAAGCCCAGGACGTGGTCCCCGTCCGCGCCCGCCGCGAAGCGGACGACGGGAACGTCCTCCGTCGCCAGCTGGGTCACGGCCCCGTCCGCGAGGCGCACGACGGCCGCGTAGGCGCGCTTGCGCTCTTCCTCGACTCGCGCCAGCTGCATCGGCTGCAGGTAGGGATCCCGCCAGCTCCAGACGTCGAGCTCGACGCGGTCGTCCTCCAGCGCGTCGTCCTCGCGCTCCGGCTCGGCTGGGGGCGCCGTGCCGAAGCGCACCCGAGCGCCGCTCTCGGAGAACTCGACGGCGCCGTGCTCGCTCACCCGCCAGCCCGGGGGCACGCCCGCGCTGGCCGAGCTGGCGAGGGACGCGCCGCGCCACTCCGGCGCGGCGGCGTGGAAGAGCGAGAACTCCCTTCGCTCGGCCTCCCGGTCCTCCCCGTCGGCGAGAAACGCGATCCGGCGGCCGTCCTTCGCCAGCGCGAGCCCCTTGTAGCGTCCTTCCCCCTCGAGCGCCGGCCGGCGCGTCCCGTCGCGCAGGTCGACCACGTGGACTCCGTCCCCCGAGCCGTCCTCGGTCGAGGTCGAAAACGCCAGGACCGCCGCCTCTTCGGCGAAGACGTACTCGACCACGTCCTCGTAGCGGGTCTCCGCCCCGGTCGCGACGTTGCGGAGAACGAGCGGGGACCCCGCTTCCTTTTCGGCGTCCCGCTCCTCCTCCTCGGTCTCGGCCCCCGGCGCCGGGCTTTCCGCGCCGCGCTCGTCGGCGGACTCCTCGTCCTCCTCGACCGGAACGTAGGCCACCCAACCGCCTTCGCGGGCGACCTCGTGGCTCTCGATCGCGGCGACGGTTCGCGCGCGGAGTCCGTCGTCGTCCAGCGAGACGATCCCGAGCGAATCGGCCGGGAGGTCGTCGGCATCGACGCCCTCCCGCTCGAGCGAATCCGTCACGGCCTCCGGGACCGGCGCCTCGTAGACGACGAAGCGGGAGTCGGACGTGAAGACCGGGGACTCTCCTCGAACGGACAGGACGGCCGCGCCTTCGCGCGCGCGCCTCACCTTCAGGACGGGGTCGCCGTCCATGGCCGACAGCACGAAGGCCAGCCACTCGCCGTCGGGCGACAGCGCCTCGCCGCCGATGGACTTCCAGGCGAAGGCGTCCCGGTGTTCGAGCGGCTTTCCCTGCCCCCACGCGCGCGGGGCCGACGCGGCGAAGAGAAGGAACAGCGCACTCGCCGCGACCGCCGCGCGACGCGACCTCACGACGCGCCGTCGGAAGGCGTCGCGCCGAACACCGACGCCAGCAGGTCCGCGTTGTACCCCACCACGAGGGTGTTTCCGACCTTCATCGTCGGCGCGCGCAGCCGGCCCCACCGGCTCACCATCATCCCGCGCAACTCGTCGGGGGACGGACGATCCGGGGCCCCGAGATCCACCCTCTGGACGCGCTTGCCCTTGGCGACCCACAGCTCGGTCATCCCCTCGAGGAGCGCCAGCGCTCCCTCCCCGTCGACGGGGTCCTTCCCCGCGTGCCTGGTCTCGAGCGTCTCGATCCCGTTCTTCGCAAGAAACTCCTGCGTGCGAGCGCAGCTGGTTCAGCCAGGGCGGTGATACCGCCACTCCACGTTCCGTTCCACCGGTTCCACGCCTCCTTCTCGGTTCGTCCCGACCCCTCGTGGGGATCGCCTACCCGTCGTCCCGACTGAATGTGCGGGATCGGGGCGGGCGGCCACAACCGCCGCCCCGAATCGCGACGCGAGCGTCGAGCACCGAGCGCCTGAACGTCGCGCCGGCGAGCAATGCGGAGTCGCGGGAAGACGCGGGCTCAGGGCTGCGCACACCCTCCTCTTCCGCGCCTCTCGGGCCAAGGCGACGCGACCGACCCTCCTACGGTTCGGCGACGGCGGTCAGCGCGCAGCTAGGGAGTCCGACCTCCCCCTCCGCGCCGGCCGCGACCTCCACGGTGTGCTTGGTCGCCGTTCCAAACCACCCAGTGCCGTCGCCGAACACCGACGGCGTCCGCCGCCACTACGTGGGGTCGAAGACCTCTCCGCGCGACCAGTTGGTCCAGTTCGGATCCGCTGCGGCGATCGCGATCCGCGCTCGCGCGCCTTCGGGCAGTCCATTCTGCAGTGACAGAATCAGGGATCGATTGTCGTTCATCAAATAGGAGTAGATCCCGAAGCGACGGGGAAAGACGATGGACGTGTCTTGGCTCCCCAAGGACGTTCCGCGGAGGTAGACCGAATCGCCTCCATCTTCGCCGGGGACTGGAAGTTCCTTGATGCGCGTGTCCGTGAAGTACGACCACGCTCCCTCGGCGAGCGTCCACTCGAGCCGGTAGTTCGTTTCGGGCTCCAAGCGACAGGGCTGTGATGGGTCCTCGAAGTGTAGCAAGGAAAACCCTCCGGGCATCCGACTCGATGCGGACAATCGCCTTCCACCCGACGCCTCGATGTTCAGTTCCAGGCGGTCGCCGGGTGCGAAAGGAGACGGGGAAAGCCGCGTCCGGTAGCAAACGCCCGTCGGCACCAACCCGTCGAGGCAAGCCGAATGATCCTCTTGCTCGGCCACAGTGATCCACCGACCGTCGGCGTTCGAGATTCGCACGTCGGCGCCGGTCGTCGACTCTCGCACGCTCTGCAGGAAAGCGAACGCATCCAGGACCGGACTACCGTCACCGTCCTCCACGAGGACCGCCCATGCTTCCGTCACGATCGGATCCTTGTCTTTCAATTCGATGGGATCGAGCACCGTGCATCCGACCGCCGCTACAGCGAACGCGATCACCGGCCAACCGGATACCGCACGCGGACTCCTGTCTCGCATCGAATGTCCGTGCATCAGAAAGACACCTCCACTCCGAAGGTTGGAAGAACCGGGAGCATGGAGTATCCCGTTCGGTGCGGTGTGGCCGCGCCGTAGTCGTAGGTGTAGAAAAGCACGTTGTTGTGATTGTATACGTTGAGGATGCTCAGGTACGGAGTGACCGTTCCCCAGTCCTTGCGAACCTCTTTTCTCAACGATACGTCCACGCGATGTCGCACCGGATAGCGCTCTTGCTCGCCGAAGCCCTGTATGGACCCTTGGGTCGGAACATTGCCAAATCCCGCACCCAGAAGTCCGTCGACGACCTGAAGCCGATGGTAGTAGAAGTCGCCCAGCGGCGGCCTGAAGGGCAAACCGGTGCCGAAGTTCGCACGCAAACCCATCTCTAGGCCTCCCCGGAACTCGCGACGCAGAACCAGGTCCACGTCCAAGCGACGATCGAAGGCCGGAGCGTACGTGAAGTCGGGTCGCGGTTGCGCGCCGGCGACCACTCGCGTGTCCGGAAAGGTTCGCTCCGCGCGCAGAAAGGACGCGGACATCCAGCCGGTCCACGCACCGGCCGTTCGCTTGACCAGCAAGTCCGCGCCGTAGGCGGTCCCGGCGCCAGCGACCAGGTCGTCCCAGGGGTCGGAGGGATTGTCGGCGGAGTTGAGCGCGGTGACGCCGTCCAAGGTCCGCAAGTAGACCTCGACGGACCCGAGCCACGCGCCGTCGCGACCCATGAACGCTTCGGCTCCCGCCTGGACCTGGTACGACACGACAGGCGGCGCCCGCCGGCCGGCCAGGATCCACATGTCCATGCCGAAAGGCGCCACCTCGTCCCGGAGCGAATGCGCGAACTGCACGTAGCGACCGGCCGAGACGCGAAGCGCCACGTCGCGGCCGCCGACGAATCGACGCACCGCGACGCGCGGCGACAACGCGGTGTGCACGTCGCCGACTCGCGGCCGCCAGTGGTCCAGACGAAGGCCGGCCTCGAGGAGCCACCGAGCGTCCGCGTTCCAACGAACCTGGCTGTACCCCCCGAGACCCGCGCCGCTTCCGCTCGCGTCCAGCCACGCCCCTCCCCCGCGAGACTCGCTCCCGTACGCCGTGTGGTTCGCCGACACCCCGGACTTCCAGCGAACCGAGGCGACGGGCCGTCGCTCGATGTCCGCCTCGACGGCGGCGCGCCGAACGCGCGTGTCGGCGCGCACGCCCATCTCCTCGATCTCGAGGCCTCCCGCGAAGCGCGACACCGAGCCGCGCACGCCCAGCCAGCCTCCGCCCGGCATCGGATCGACCCACGATCCGCCGAACGCGTCGTTGCCCCACCAAGTCTCCGCTCCCAGCGGCGCGCCCTTCAGTCGGCCCAGGTTCAGCGCGTCGCGCCCGCTGTATCCGGTCAACCGGATGCGTTTGCCCCCCTTCGTCCAACCCTCGAACACCCCGTGGGCGTCCGCCATGTAGTACGGAAGGTGTCGAAAGGACACGACGTCGATGTACGACCGGCGCCCGGACACCCGCCAGCGTGTGTTTGCCAGCCCAAGGCGCTCTCCGACGCCCTCCGGCAGGGCCCCTGCGACGGCAGCGCGCGCGGCCAGCAGACTCACGCCGGCGTCCACTCGGGTCGACCCGTCGCCCACGTCCGACTCGACCGTGAGGACTGACGAGACCCTGCCGCCGTATTCGGCCGGAAAGCCCCCGGCGCGCAGCTCCGCCCTGCCCACCATGTCGGCGTTGAAGACGGAAAAGACGCCCAGCAAGTGGAACGGATTGTAGAGAGGAACGTCGTCCAGCAAGACCAGATTCTGGTCCGCCGACCCGCCGCGCACATTGTACGCCGCCGTGACGTCGGAGACCGTCGTGACCCCCGGCAGGGTCTCGACCGCCCGAAGGGGATCGCTTTCCGCGATCGTCGGAATCGACTGCATCTCCTCCAGATCGATGTCGAGCACCGTCTCGCCGATCGACTCCTCGAATCGGGCCCGGTCGCGACTCCTCTCGACGCTGACTTCCAGAGGGTCGAGCTCGAAGGGCCGGCGCTCGAGCACGATCTCGACTTCCACCTCCTGCGAGGCGACCGCCCGAACCCGCAACCGTCGCTCCGCGAACCCGAACCCGGCGACGATCAGGACGGCGGTGCCGGGTGGCAGGTCGTCCGCCACGAAGTACCCCAGCGCATCGGTCGCGACGAGACGGGCGTCCGTCTCGCCGGAATCCGGGAGGATCCGAATCGCCGCGCCTTCGACGGGCGCCCCGTCCTCGGACCACACTCTTCCCCCCACGCTGGCGTTCCGCGCTTCGCTCTGCTCCGCATGCACGACGCCCGCCGAAGTCGCGAACGCCGCAACCGTCGCGAGCGTCGCCGCAGCCCGCGCGGATCCGGCCTTGATCGCTCCGACCCTCGCGTTCGCCACCGATCGTCCTCCTTCCGTCCATCGCGCGGAGGGACTCCGACTTCCCTCCCTACTGGCGTGGCAGTTTCCGGTTCCCTCGGTTCTCTTTGTGCCGATTCCACGCGGATCCCATGCCTCCACCGGTCTCTCCTCCTTACTTGAGCCTCGCATGAGACCTTACACCGACCGACCCGCGGCGGTTCCCGGACAACGCCCTATCCCTCCGCGATCGGTCGAGGCGGACACACGCAGGATCGCTCGGCTGCGGAGAGAACGTCTCGTGCGACGGAAATCGCCACGTCAAAACCGGTCGTCGGGGTGCGGACGACGCCGTGACCGCCCGAGCGCGGACCTCGCAACGGAGCGCCTGCCACGACGCGGACCGGCGCGGCGCTTCGGTCGCCCGGCTAGGCGCATCGCGCCTTGCGGCGCTTCGGGCCGCGCCCTTATCCTGCCCCCTCTCGCTACGCCGACCGCCCCTCCTCGACCGGACCGTCCTTCATGAACGCTCGATTCGGACCCGCGGCGCCCGCGCTTTTGCTGGCCGTCGCGTCGTGCCAACCCCCCGTCGACCGCGCGCCGCAACCCCAGAGCGATCCGGGCGCCGTCGTCGAACACGTCAATCCCCGGTCGCCCGACGGGGAGGGCGCGCCGTTCAGCGGAGCCGTCTGGGTGGGCAACACCCTCTACGTCTCCGGCGCCCTGGGACTCGAGGGCGGCCAGGTCCCGGCCACGGCGGAAGAGGAAGCCACCAACGTGCTGAACAACGTCCGGTCCGTCCTGGAGAGCGCCGGGCTGACCATGGACCACTTGGTCAGCGTCCAGGTGTTCGCTTCCGACGTCGGCGACTACGCGGCCTTCAACGACGTCTACCGGACGTACTTCACCAGCGAGTTCCCCGCCCGCGCGTTCGTGGGTTCGGGCCCCCTGCTCTTCGGCGCTCGCTTCGAGGTCCTGGGGATCGCGGCCCGGCGGTAGACTTCGCCTCGAGGCGGGACGGGCCGATTCCGGCCCCGTCCCGCGACGCCCGCGGTCGTCCCGTGTTCGGGAACCGACGAGAAAGACGCGGATCCAAGGGTGGCGGCGGCCCCGTCCCGACCGAGCGGAACGTCGGCGCGGGTCGCGCGTCGCGTCAGGTTCCGTCGGCGCCGGACGCGCTCTCCAACTGGTACACCACGACGTTCTCGACCTCCATCGAGTCTCTCTCCACCCCGAGCACGCGCCCTCGGGCCACGTCGAGGATCCTGAACCTCGGTGGAGTCTCGACCCGCCCCAGCCACTCGCCCTCGGAGGACACGACCGCGTAAGGCGAACCCTCCTCCACGTAAGTCAACCGGTAGGACGGCAGCCACACGCTGCCCTCGTCGTCGGCGAAGGGGACGCCGTAGAGCGGCAACGGTCGACCGACGCCCGTTTCGTACCACGACATGGTCTCCTGGGTGAACTCCTCGATCCGGGAGGCAGGCAGGTGCGGGTAACTGGTCCGGTTCAGGTTCCGGTCGTACGCCTCGACGGGCTCCAGCATGCGCTCGGTCAGCAGCTCGGGCTCGGCTCGCCAGCGCAGGATCCGGGTCACCGCGCCGTCCGGCAGCCTCCAGACGATCTCGGGCCGATCCGACCTCGTCTGGACGAACCGCCCGGCGGCGACCGTCGCGGCGCCGACCGGGGCGACGGGGTTCCACGGCACTCCGGGCGGAAGTCGCGACATGTGGTCGTAGGGCGCGACGGTGTCGAGAACGCCGGTCTCGGGATCGAACCGGACCATGTGCCCGTCCAGCCACTCCTACTCCAGCGCGGCGAGAGACCCGGAGGGCACCCGGTTCGCCAGCAACAGCTCGCCCGACGGAGCGACGCCCTCGACGCCGTAGACGCTCGTCCGCGGGAGGCTCGCGGTGCGGGCGACGGAATCGGCGACGAAGAGCGTGAGGCGAAACAGGCGCGGATCGGCCACCAGGAGGCTGTCCGCGCCCTGGACGAACATCGAGTGCGGGTACGTGACCTCGCCCGGCCCCCGTCCCGCCCGGGCGAGCACCCTGAAGGCCGCGCCGTCGGGACTCAGGACGACCACCTCGCGGTTCTCGCGATCGGCGACGGCCGCGCGACCGTCCGGGTAGAGTCGACCGACGTTGATCCCCTGGAATTCGTAGTCGCCCGCCCCGGCGCCATGTCGATACACCGGCTCGCGCGCGAACGCGAAGGGCGCCTCGACGTCGGGCAGGCCGGCGTACTCGACGATCCGCACGCCGGCGCTGTCCTCGACCTGCACCGGAACGTCCACAGCGACCCCCGCGTCTCCTCCGCAGGTGGCCAGCACGACGATCGTCGACGCGGAGAGGACGAAGGGCTCGATTCGTCGCATTCGACGTTCCTCGTGGGGTTGCGAGAGTTCGGGCTCGGCGCCGGTCGGGTCGGGACGACCCGCCGTTCCTTGGGAGCGCGCGCGTCCGCGCAGGGGTTGCCGTCCGCCGCAAGGACCCGGAGGCCCACCCGTTGCCTTCGACCCGCCGCGCGCCCAATCTCGATGGCGTCGACCCCGCCTCGCAGGGCGAGCGGTCCAGTCGCCATCGACCCGACGGAGCTCTCCCATGTCGCCCTTCGCCCGCCGGATGGCCCGTCTGGGCACCGAAAACGCCTTCGGCCTGGGCGACGACATCCGGCGCTGCGAGCGGCGCGGACTCGACGTGATCCGCTTCAATCTGGGCGCGCCGGACTTTCGCAGCGCCCCGCACCTGAACCGGATCGCGTCGGAAGCGCTCGCGGCCGGACGAAGCGGCTACTGCGATCCCGCCGGCATCGCTCCCTTTCGGCGCGCGATCGCCCGGCACGTGACGCGCACGCGGGGCGTCGAAGTCGACCCCGCCCGGGTCGTCGTGACGCCGGGCGCCAAGCCGCCCATCGGCTACACGGTGCAGACCTACGTCGACCCGGGCGACGAAGTGGTCTACCCGACCCCGGGATTTCCGATCTACGAGTCGTGGGTGCGCTACGCGCGCGCGCGCCCGGTCCCGCTCCGGCTTTCCGCGAAGCGCGACTTCGCCTTCGCGGCCGACGACCTGGCGCCGCTCCTCACGGAGCGCACCAAGGTCGTCGTGCTCTGTTCGCCCTCGAACCCCACCGGCGGCGTGCTGTCGCGGGCCGAGCTGGCCGGCGTCGCCGCGGCGGTGCGGGAGCGCTGCAGCCCGGACGTCCGCATCCTTTCGGACGAGATCTACGAGCACATCCTCTTCGACGGGCGCGCGCACGAGAGCATCGCGTCGCACCCCGGCATGCCGGAGCGGACCGTGCTGGTCAGCGGCCATTCGAAGGGGTTCGCGATGACGGGCTGGCGCCTGGGCTGGGCCGTGCTACCGACGCCCGAGGAGGCGGAGGCGTTCAAGCGGATCAACATCAACGTCGTGTCCTGCGTGCCGCCGTTTCTGCAGGAGGCGGGCCAGGCGGCCTACGAGCACCCCGAGTCGGCAACCGCGGTGCGGCGCATGGTGGACGCGTTCGAGCGGCGGCGAAACTGGATCGTGCCCCGGCTGAACGCCATCGACGGAATCTCGTGCGGCTCGCCGAAGGGCGCGTTCTACGTCTTTCCGGACGTCTCCGAGATGTGCGAACGGCTGGGGGTCCACGACGCGCACCGGACGCTGGACGAAGAGGCCCGACGCCGCGCGTCGCCCGCGGGCATGCTCCAGATGTTCCTGCTCTACCGCTACGGCCTCGCGACCATGGACCGGGCCTCCTTCGGCGCCATCGGCTCCGAGGGTCAGGACTTTCTGCGCCTCTCGATCGCCAACGGCATGGACGACATCCGCGAGGGCGTCGAGCGCCTCGAACAAGCCGCCGAGGACGCGGACGGGTTCGCCGCGTTCGCGAGAAGCGACGACGGCGGGGAGCTCTTCTCGTGAGCGTGCGACTGTGCATCGCGGGCGCGACCGGATGGACGGGCAGCGCGGTGGCCAAGGCGCCGCTCGACTCGGACGAATTCGAGGTCGTGGCCGGGTTGGCGCGGCGGAGCGCGGGCACGGACCTCGCCCTGGCCGTTGGCCGGAGCGAGCCGACGGGCGTCCGGATCGTCGCCGACCCGGGCGCCGCGCTGGCCCGTCGGCCCGACGTGTGGATCGACTACACCCATCCCGAGGCGGTGCGTTCGCACGCCATGGCCGCCCTCGCCGCCGGATCGCACGTGGTGATCGGCACCTCGGGGCTGACCCGGGACGCGCTCGGCGACGTCGAGGCGGCGGCGCTGCGGGCCGGGCGCGGCGCGATCGCGGCGGGCAACTTCTCCGTCACGGCCGCGCTGCTCAAGCGCTTCGCCGAAATCGCCGCGCGTCACGCGCCCCACCGGGAGATCGTCGACTACGCCCACGCGGGCAAGCCCGACGCTCCGAGCGGCACGGCGCTGGAACTGGCCGAGTCGCTGTCGGCGATCCCGAACCGACCGGACGTGCCCGTGGAGCGGACGCTGGGCGAGGCCGCGGCCAGGGGCGCCGCGATCGGCGGCTCCCAGGTGCACTCGGTGCGCCTGCCCGGCTACACGCTGTCCGTGGAGGCGGTGTTCGGCCTGGCGGGCGAACGGCTCACGCTGCGCCACGACGCGGGCGAGCGCGCGGAGCCCTACGTCGCCGGGACCCTCCTGGCCGCGCGCCGGGTCGCGGAAGTCACCGGACTGATCCGGGGCCTGGACCGGCTGCTCTTCGACTGAATCGGCGAGCGCGGCTCACCGCTCCGCCAAGGCGACCTCGAACACCCGAGGCCAGAGCTTCCCCGTCAGATAGAAGCGGCCCGTCGACTCGTCGTAGGCGATTCCGTTCAGAACCGCTCCCCGGTCGCCGCCGGGGCGTCCGCTGGACGTGGCCAACCCGACCCCGTCCAACTCGCCGGTGACTTCGCCCGTGGCCTTGTCGATGCGCAGGATTCGGTCGGACATGTAGACGTTGGCCCAGATGTGCTCGCCCACGCACTCCAGTTCGTTCAGGCTCCGCACCGAAAAGCCGTCGCGGGTCACCCTCAGCTCGCCGATCGTCTCGAAGGTCGTCGGATCCCGCCGTTGCAGCGTGCCCGAGCCGTCCGACATGAACAGCTCGACTCCGTCGTGACAGAGCCCCCACCCCTCGCCCTCGTACTCGAAGGTGCGCTGCGGCGTCAGCGTCTCGACGTCGTACACGTAGGCCTCCCCGGCCTTCCAGGTCAGCTGGATCAGCGTCGAGCCCACGCGGGCGAGGCCCTCTCCGAAGCGCTCGTCGTCCAGCGCCCTTCGCTGCAACACCTCTCCCGTGGCGACGTCCACCCGGCGGATCTCGGACTCGCCGTACCGCCCGGTGCTCTCGAAGAACGCGCCCTCGTGAAGCAGGAGGCCCTGCGTGTAGGCGCTCGCGTCGTGCGGGAGCGAACGCTCGACGGCGTAGCCGAGCTCGACCACGGCGTCCCCGCACCCGGCGACCGCGAACGCGAAGGCCAGCGCAGCCGTACTCGCCCGATTCCCAGCCCGTCGTTCACTTCGGTGGTCCATGCCGCCCTCGCCTCGTACCCGTTTGATCCTCGCGCTTCGGACCGGGGCGTTTCGGAAGCCCTCGATGTCGCCCGCGCCCAAGGGCGGCGCCCCGCACCCGAACGGCCTCGAGGGAAGCGAACGCCGACGCCGCCTCGGCACTAACTTAACCGTCCGGAGCCCCCTCCCCGTCGACGCGATTCGCCAAGGAGCCGCTGCACGTGTCCGCACTGCACCCGAGCATCGACCCCGACGGACTCCTCGAGTACTCGGTCGTCTTCACCGACCGGTCGCTCAACCAGATGTCCGCTCTTTTCCGGGACGCGATGGCGTCCGTCGCGACGACGCTCAAGCGAACGTACCGGGCCCAGGCCGTCGCGGTCGTCCCCGGCGGAGGCACCTACGCGACGGAAGCCGTCGCCCGCCAGTTCGGGACCGGCGGGCGGTGCATGACGATCCGCAACGGGCACTTCGGCTATCGCTGGACCCGGATCCTGCGCGCCGGGTCGATTCCGGCGGACGAGACGACGATCACGGCTCGCCCGACGAGCGCCGACCGCCTCGCTCCGTTCGCGCCCCCGCCCGCAGCCGACGTGGCCGCGGCGATCGAGGAGTTCCGGCCCGACGTCGTCTTCGCCACCCACGTCGAGACGTCGTCGGGGATCATGCTTCCCGACGACTACTTGGCGACGGCGACGACTGCGACCCGAGCGGTGGACGGGCTGTTCGTCCTGGACTGCATCGCCTCCGGCGCCGCGTGGGTCGACATGGAGAGCGCGGGCGTCGACGTCCTCGTCAGCGCACCGCAGAAGGGATGGAGCGGCTCGCCCTGCGCCGGTCTCGCTATGCTGGGAGACCGCGCCCTGGATCGAATGCGACCCGAGGACAACACCAGTTTCTCGTGCGACCTGCTTCGCTGGCTGCAGGTCGCGAGAGCCTACGAAGGCGGGGGCCACGCGTACCACTGCACCCTGCCGACGGACTCGATCGTCAAGCTCCGCGACGCCATGGACGAGATCGCCGAGCTCGGATTCGAGACGGCGCGAAGTCGTCAGCTCGAGCTCGGCGGCCGGATTCGGCGGCTGCTCGCCGAACACGGGTTCGCGAGCGTGGCTGCGCCCGGCTTCGAGGCGCCCGGGGTGATCGTCAGCCACACGGATCGCGTCGACGTCCACGACGGATCCGCCTTCGCCCGAGCCGGGGTGCAGACCGCGGCGGGGCTGCCGCTGCAGTGCGGCGAACGCGACGACCTGCGAACGTTCCGCATCGGCCTCTTCGGGCTGGACAAACTGAAGCGCGTGGACCGGACCGAGCGCTTGTTCGCCGAAGCGCTCGAGCGCGTCGGCCCCGAGACGCCCGTTCCGTCGGCTTTGGAGGCGAGCGCGCCGTGAGCCGCACGGCGAACGCCGACTTCCAGGTCACGACATGGGACCAGGAGCCGTACGAGGGCGTCGAAGACGGCCCGGAGCTCGGATCGGCGACGGCCGTCAAGCGCTACACGGGCGACCTGGAGGGCGAAGGCCGCGCGCGCGTGCTCCTGTGCCGTGCCCGGGAGGAGGCCGACCCGAAGAACGCGGGATTCGTGGCGTCGGAGCAGTTCGTCGGTCGAATCCATGGGCGGGAAGGCAGCTTCGCGATGCAGTTCTGGGGCTTCTCGGCCGCCGGGATCGCGCCGTGGACGGCCGGACACGTCGTGCCCGGATCGGGGACCGGAGAACTCGAAGGGCTCTCCGGCGCCGTCGAGGTCGCGGTCGCGAAGGACGGCCGCCACACGTTGTCGGTCGAATACGTTCTTCCTTCGGAGAGCGAGGCTCCGGCGTAGTCCGCGCCTGCCTTGTCGACCGCGTGGGCGACGCGGCGACCCGAGCGTTGCAGCGAGCGCCGACAACGACTCGCGCCAGTCATCGTTCGTGGGAAGGGATTCGCGCTTCGGATCGGCCCGACCCGGCCCGGCGGTCGGGCTCGGGACCAATTTGCCTTGATGCGCCGACGCTTCGCGGATGGCCAGACTGGCGCAACCCAAGATCCGATCGGACGAGACGCTACGTCGTCTCGCTCAATCAGTCCCCGCACCCTGAGACGCTCGGATGAGCGCCCCCCGTAGCTTGTCGACGAACGAACCAAGGGAGCGTACAGCCTTTCCGGCTTGATAGAGCTTCATCGCGTTGACGATGTCTCGAGCGAATTCGACACCGTCGGACACCGTTGGGTACCCGCCCTCGGACACAGCGGAAGCGAGGATCTGCTTGTAGTGGTCCCGCGCACACTTCTCTGGACCTATCTTGGGCGTGACTCCGACCACACTCTGGAAAGACTGAGGGTCGGCGAGGTACCACCGCTCAATGTGCGGGTCAGGACAGGCGGGCACGAGAATGTCAGTGAACGCTGGCCGCGTTGCACGCTCGACGGTCTTCGTGGACTTGCTGAGCCCGGCGCAATTGCCGTCGATGGCGACCACCATGAGGTCTGGCCAATGAGTGTCGATCAAGCCCTTGGCAAGCACTACCTGGTGTTCCTCAAACGACTCGATTGCACGAGCGCGCCCTCCGCGCGCGGATCGCACCTGGTGCCGTACCGTTACCCTATTTTCCCTGGCCACTCGCTTCAAGAGAGGGACTAGCAGATCCTGATGCGCACGGTCCTCGACAAAGAGATCGACCCGCAAGACCCTACTCATCAATGTGACCGGCCAGCATCAGACTCTCAAATAGATGATCTTCGATCGGCAGCCGAAGGGCTTTAACGATCTCTGGATCTTCAAGCAGTGGTTCACGAACCAGAAACGGTTCAATCACACTGCCGCCCTCCTCGCGCCGCACATTGAAAAGACCGATTTCGGCAGTGGATCTCGATCGTGCCTCCTTGAACACGGCATTGCAAAACAAAGGCGAGTGAGTCGTGACCACGACCTGAATCCCACGGTCCAGAGCGAGCGCGGTCAACATTCGAGCGATCCGCTCGATTCGTCTCGGATGTACCCCGTTTTCCGGTTCTTCATAGGTCAACAGAGATCCATGCCACGGATTGACGCTGAGGGCCCAAAGCGCGATAAGGCGCAATGTTCCTTCAGAGGCGACCCGAGAAGACAACACAGTGCCGTGCTGTTTGACATAGAAGTGAAGCATGCCGCGACCGTCACGAGTCACGTCGAATCCCGATACGTCTGGAACCGCAGTGCCGACGCCGCGCCAAATCGCCTCGTAGTATTTGGGACGTACACCCTTGAGCTTATAGAGAAATGGCACAATGTGTTGTCCATATTCTCCGATGTCAAACACGTCCATGGGCGGCATCTCCGCGCGCATCGCGACGCGCGGATCCAAAAAGTACGATCTCCAGTCACCGAGTTCGCCGCGCACCCGTTCGATGTGGGAGTACGCCGGAGAGCCGAGGCGGGCATCGGAAAGCAGCGCGTAGTTCTGGCCTAGTTCTTCCAACCTAGGGCGTCCCCTGCTTTGCCGGCGAAGCCGCAGTCGACCATCGACTACCTCGATCACCGGCCTCCATTTGGGATCGCCGGCGATTGTCAGGGCCGACAGGTATTCGCTGCGGTTGGCCAGTGCACCCGACTGGTAATCGATCTCAACTTCTATCCTGTAGCGATACAGACTGTTGCGACTCTTCTGCTCGCTGCTAACCTCCACGTCGGCCTCGATGGAGAAGCGGGCTTTGGGTTTCGTGGCCAGGTCTGGAATACCGCCTCGAGGCTGAGCGAACTGCTCGAACGCATAGCCGCGAATCATCGGGCCGTCGAGAGCTTCCATGAGGGTACGACGAGTACCGATCCGGGAAAGCGCCTGAATCGCCTCCAGGAGATTGCTCTTCCCCGCCGAGTTCGGTCCGAATAGCACCGACATGCGCGGAAACTGGACCGTGGCGTCCTTGAGCGACTTGAAGCCGCGAACACGGAGTCTCTTGAGCATCTCGCACCTCGGATCGACGATCACGGCACCCACAGACCGGCGCCACCGTATCCGGTATATTGGACGAAGGGCACGTATTCGCAAGCCCCGCCGTGCGGCCGGGACGGACTCGATGGCGCGTGCTGGCACAATTTCCGGGGCCCCGGCGTACGGGCCCGGTACCGGCCGCCTCGGCGACTTCGGGCGCCTCGTCGAACCCTCTCCCCGAAACCGCGATCCAGGACGAGCGTATGCGACTTCCAGCGAGCGCAAGCGGATGACCCGAGACCCCGGGACGCCCGCTGCGCGGATGGACCGCCGCCGCGCCGCGCTCGCGCTCTTCCTTCCGCACTCGCGAGCGTAGGCGATTCCATTGGCCCGAGCCACGCTGGACGCGCTTCGCTGCGCGCGGGGATGGATCGAAGGGGGAGCGATCCCGGTTTGGTGGGAACGGACGAGACCCGAGCGATGGGACGAGACGACCGATCGAGACCATAGCCGCTGGACTCCGCCCTCCGGCGTTCGCGTCGGCGCCGTGGCGCTGGGCGAGAACGAAGGCTCGATCTGGGCGCATCGCTACGCGCCCGCGAACCGCGACCGGCCCGCGTCCGGGTGGGTGCTCCTGCACGGGGTCACGCGGGCCGGCCCCCACCATCCGGCCGTGGCGCGGATGGCCTTGGCGCTGGCGCGCGCCGGACGCGTCGTTCTGGTGCCCAACGTGGCCGCCTGGCGACGCCTCGACTTGGATCCCGCGCCTGCGCAGGACGCGCTGGCGCGCGCGGCCGCGCACCTGCACGCGGACCCGACGACGCTTCCCGGCGGAGCGACCCTGGTCGGGCTCTCCTTCGGTTGCCCGCAGGCGCTGCGCCAGGGCGTCCGGCTGGCCCGCCGGGACCTCGCGCGGGCCGTCGTGTGCTTCGGCGGCTACGCCAGCTTGCGCGACGCCGTGCGCTTCGCCATGACCGGGCGATGCGGGTCGGCGACGCGCGCCGAGCGCCAGCGGCCCGATCCCTACGGCCGCTGGGTGGTCGCGGCGAACTACCTGCATCGGATTCCGGGCTACGGAGGCGCCGAAGGCGTCTCGGCGGCGCTTCGCGAGATGGCCCTGACGGCGGCCGACCGCGGCGTCCAGTCCTGGGACCCCAGCTACGACGACGCCAAGGATCGGCTCGCGGCGACGCTCGACCGGGGGGACCGCGACCTGTTTCGGCTCTTCGCCCCGCCGTCGGATCGCGAGCCCGACGCGGTCGTCGCCGACGGCGTCGCCCGCCGCCTGGCCGATGCGGCGAGGGCAACCCACCCCGACTTGGCGCTCGTCGAATCCGCGAACGGCGACGGATCCGTCTCGGGGCCGATCGCGAGCCTCGGCGCCCTGCCTCCGGTTCGCCTGTTCCACGGGCGCCGAGACCGCCTGATCCCGTACACCGAGACCGTCGCGCTGGAACGCGCGCTGCGGTCGCGCACCGACGTGAAGGCGACGGTCAGCGGCCTGTTCTCCCACTCCGGAGAGTCCGAGGGCGCGCTGCGCCGGCTGCCCGAGGCCGTCCGTCTCTTCCACGCGTTGCGCGAAACGCTGGCGCTGCGGCCCCGACCGCCGGCTCGCGTCGACGCCGACGCCCGAACTCACGCGCGTTCCCCCTGACGGCCATGGCGCGAGAAGAACGCATCAAGAGCTTCGAGGACCTGCGGCGGCGCCAGCTGGGCAAGCCGCCCGCGCACTCGACCCTCGTCCCGCAGGCGCCGATCCCGCAGCCTTCCCGAGCGAAGCCTCGACGGCCGCCCCCGACCGGACTCGACCGGATGCGCGCGAGCTTCCGCGTCGCGCCCCGGCCCGGAACGACGACGGCGGCGGCTCTCGAACTGTGCCGCCGGGCCGTCGTGGACTTGGCGGAAGAGCGGTGCGAGGCCCGCGCGCCCCGCGGCATGAGGCGTCATCGCGCGGCGGCCGCGTGGGGAACGGCGGCCAGCTGCCGCGCCGCGCGCACGAAGCTGGACGGGGCCGACCACTGGGTCGTCGAGATCGCGCGCGACGAAGCGAATCGCTACACGACGACCCGGCTGACGGTCTCGCGCGACGCGTCCGACGAGGGTCGGGTGCACGTCGACGTCGTCGACGCCTCCAGCGCGCCGCGACTTCCCTTCGACGCCTTTCCGGCCGAGACGCTCGCCCGAATGGCGGAGGACGTCGTCCTCCTGGACGGGTCCCGCAAGGTGCCGCACGCGCCGATCGTCGCGGAGTCCGCCGCCGACATGGCGGCGCTGGCGAAGCTCCTCCTCGACGACGGTCGGGCGACGCCGCTCGTCGTCGCGTCCGTCCCGTCCGAAGCCGACGACCTCGCGAGGCTGGACCGCAGGTGGGCCGCGTTGGCGCGTTCCCTGACCGGACTGGCGCAGGTGTGGGTGCTGCCGGCCGAGCGCACGTTCGATCTGACGGACCTGGTCAACCGCGAACTGTCGGTGTTCAACGGCGCCTGGCGGGTGTACAACCCCGGATTCCGGCTCGGCGCCGACCGCTGGGACCATCCGCTCTTTCTGGCCCAGCGTCTGACGACGTCCTCGGACCGCGCTCTGGTCCGACGAGAGATCGTCGAGCAAGTCGCGGTCGTGCGCGCGCGAAGCGGTGCGCCGTCGGCCGACGTCCCCACCTGGGCCGACCTCGCCGCCCGGGGATCCCGGGCGCCCGGGGGACCCCTCGGACGGCTCCGGGCGATCGGTCGCGCGCTGATCGGCCGCTGGCGCGGAGGCGACGACGACCCCGCGCCGGAGGATCGGGAGCCCGCGCGGGACCCCGCGCCCGCGGCGCCGAAGGCGGCGGTCGCGGCGGTCGATTCGCCGGTCGGGAAGCGAGGCGAGCGCGTCGCCCGGGAGCGCCGGCGGGCCGACAAGGCCCTCAAGCGGGCGCGCCGACTCGAGCGCGAGCTGGCGCGCGTCAAGCGCAGGAACGAGCGCCTGGACGGCCAGGTGCGGATCCTGGGCGGCGACCCGGACGCGAAGCCGCCGTTCCCGCTCGCCTGGAGCGAATTCGAGGCCTGGTGCGACGACCGGCTCGACGGGCTGGCGCTGACGCCCGCGGCGCGTCGAGAGCTGAACGGCGCGGAGTTCGAGGACGTCGCGCTCGTGGCGCACTGCCTGCACTGGCTCGCCACCGAGTACCGGAAGCGCCGGCTGTCGGGCGGCGACGCGGAGCTTCTGGGACGGATCCCGTCGATCGCCGGCGGCGTGCACAACCGCCCCTGCGGGGGCGACAGCTTCGACTGCGACTGGAACGGGCGCCGCCGCCGGGTCGACTGGCACATCAAGCGCGGCGGCAACACGCGCGACCCCCGCCGCTGCCTGCGCATCTACTACTTCTGGGACGAGGACCGGAATCGGGTCGTCGTCGCCTCCCTGCCGGCCCATCGGAGGACCGCGGCCACCTGACTCCCGACCGGGCCCTGGAGCGACGGGCCGTTGCCGCCCGGCGCGGCCCAGTCGATCATTGTGGAGTCGGCGGGCGCGGGGGGGCGGCGCCCGGCGACGAAGCCGTCCGCGAGTCCGACCGCCCGAAGTTCCCACGCCAAGGGGGTTCCCGCATGCGTCGTCCGAAGCCCGCGTCCGCTCTCTCGTTCCGCTTCGCCGCGAGGACGCTCGCCCGAACCTTCGCGACCGCGGCGACCCTGGCCGCGGGCGCGCCGGTCCACGCTCAGGTCGGCGACGAGGGAGTCGCGCAGGAGCGCTGGGACGAGTGGCTCCAAGCGCTCGCGCCCCGCAACATCGGCCCCGCCGTGATGAGCGGACGCATCGTCGACCTGGCGGTCGTCGAGTCCGATCCGATCAAGTTCTACGTGGCTTCGGCGACCGGCGGCGTCTACAAGACGAGCGACAACGGCGTCACGCTCGAGCCGGTGTTCGAGCGCGAGGGGACCCATTCGGTCGGCGCCGTCGCGGTGCACCAGCGGGACACGGCCGTCGTGTGGGTCGGCGCCGGCGAGCGCGCGAACCGGCAGAGCTCGTCCTGGGGCGACGGCGTGTACAGGAGCGTCGACGGCGGCGAGAGCTGGACGAACGTGGGCCTCGCCGAAAGCCGCCACGTCGGCCGCATCGCGCTGCACCCGGACGATTCCCAGGTCGCCTACGTGGCGGCGATGGGACGCCTCTGGGGTCCGAACGAGGAGCGGGGGCTGTACCGCACCCGGAACGGCGGCGAAAGCTGGGAGCGGATCCTCGCCGCGGACGACGACACCGGCGCCGTCGACGTGGCCCTCGACCCCTCGAACCCGAACGTCGTCTACGCGGCCATGTACCAGAGGCGCCGCCGTCCCTGGGGGTTCCACGGCGGCGGTCCGGGGAGCGCGCTCCACAAGAGCGTCGACGGGGGCGAGACCTGGGAGCGGCTCAGCGGTCCGGGCGTCGCCCGGGGTCTGCCCGAAGGCGTCATCGGCCGCATCGGAATCTCGATCCATCGGGCCGATCCGCGCATCGTCTACGTCAGCGTCGAGCAGGGACACCGCTACAACGCCTCGACGGCCTACACGGAGCGGCGGGCGGGCGTCTACCGCTCCGAGGACCGGGGCGAGAGCTGGGAGCTCATGAGCGACTGGAACCCCAGGCCCATGTACGCGAGCCAGATCCTGGTCGACCCGAACGACGACCAGCGGGTCTACATGGTCAACACCTACTCCTACTCGGACGACGGCGGACGCACCTTCACGGCGCCTCCGCAGAGCCTGCACGGAGACGACCGCCTGGTCTGGGTGAATCCGGCGGACTCGCGGCACGTGATGAAGGCGGACGACGGAGGTCTGGGGATCTCCTGGGACCGAGGGCTCCACTGGCTGTACGTCGCCGACCTGCCGGTGAGCCAGTACTACCGCGTGGCCGTCGACATGGCCACGCCCTACAACGTCTACGGCGGGCTCCAGGACAACGGATCGTGGGTCGGGCCCAGCGAGACGTACTCGCACGCCGGCATCGTCGCCGGCGACTGGACGAGGCTGGGCGGCGGCGACGGCTTCCTCAACGTGCCCGACACGACGGACCACGCGACCGTGTACACGGAGAGCCAGTACCTGGGCCTGTCCCGCGTCGACATGCGCACGGGCGAGCGGGTCGCCATCCGCCCCGGCGATCCCCGGGGCCACATCGCCGCGAGGCGCAACTGGGAGACGTGGCGCGACGTCGGGACGTTCGAGGAGCAACGGCTGGGCAACGCCATGGCGCCGGCCAACTGGGACGGCCCGTTCATCGTCTCGCCGCACGACGCCTCGACGCTGTACGCCGGGACGAACGAGCTCTGGCGCAGCCGCGACCGGGGCGACTCCTGGGAGTCGCTGGGCGACCTGACCACCGGGGTCGACCGGCGAACGCTGCCGATCATGGGCGAGGCCGCGGGCGAGGACACGCCGTCGCTGGACGACGGCATCCCCTACTACCCGACGCTTTCGGCCGTCGCGGAGAGCCCGCTCCGCGAGGGCGTCCTCTACGTCGGCTCCGACGACGGCCGCTTCCTCGCGTCGATGGACGGCGGCGCGAGCTGGCGCGACGTCCGCGCTTCGGACGCCACGGACTCGGACGAACCGGCGACCCCGTCCGACTTCCCCGGGCTGCCCTCGGGCGCCTGGGTCAGCGGCATCGAGCCGTCGCGCCACGACGAGGCGCGCGTCTACGCCGTGTGGAACGACTACCGCAACGACGACTACGGCAACTACCTCTACCGCTCCGACGACTACGGGCGCACCTGGAGCTCCCTGGCGGGCGACCTGCCGCCCGAGCGGGTGCTGCGCACCGTGCGCGAGGACCCGCGCAACCCCTCCGTCCTGTATCTGGGCGCCGAGATCGGGCTCTTCTACACGATGGACGGCGGTCGGCGCTGGATCGAGCTGAAGGGCGGGATGCCCACCCTGGCCTTCAACGACCTGGTCGTGCATCCCCGGGACAACGACCTCGTGCTGGGCACACACGGACGCGGCGTCTGGATCTTCGACCAGATCAACGCGCTGCAGGAGCTCTCCGCCGACGTGACGGCGCTGGACGCGCATCTGTTCACGATCGAGCCCGCGGTGCAGGTGCGGAGAAGCCGGACTCCGGCCCACACGGGCGACGTGCACTTCAGCGGCGCGAACCCTCCGCACGGAGCGATCTTCGACTACTGGCTCCGCGACGCGGGCGAGGACCTCTCGGCGGCGATCGTCGTCGAGGACGCCGACGGCGAGCGCGTGGCCGTCGTGGAAGGGACGACGACGCCCGGAGTCAACCGCGTCGTCTGGGACTTGCGGCACGACCTGCCCGGCGACGGGGAGAGCGCGGGGGAAGGGCGCGCACGTCCGATGCGCGGTCCGCTGGTCGTCCCCGGCGCCTACGTCGCGCGCCTCGAGGCGCGCGCCGGCGCGGCCGCGACGGCGACGGGCGGCACCCGTGCGTTCGTGGTGCGGGAGGATCCCCGGATCGACGCGACCCCCGGAGTCCGCCAAGCGTGGACGCGGACGCTGTTGGAGCTCGCCCGGGCGCGGCTGCGGGCGACGGAGTGGCGGGAGCGCGTGCGAGAGGCGCTCGCCGACGACGGGGAGCCCGCCGGCGACGCGCGCGCGGCCGCGCTGCGGAACCTCGAGCGGGAGTTCGGCGAGCTGGCCAGCCGCCTGGCCCGCCTCGGCGGCGACGTCGAGGGCGCCGTCGCCGGGCTGACCCAGGATCAGCGCTCGCGCCGGGAGCACTACGCCGAGACGCTCGAGACGCTCGCCCGAGAGGCGGAGGAACTCCTCGGATAGGGCCCGCGAAGCGCTTCGCCGCGTTCGCGGAGAAAGCCGACCCCCCTTGGGTCTCGGGGCTCGGCGCCTCGGCTCAGAGGTCGACCAGGACGCCCGCGCCCTCGGCTTCGGCGCGCGCCAGCGCGAGGGCGCCCATCGCGACGTCCTGGACGGCGACGCCGACCGACTTGAAGAAGGTCAGTTCCCGGCCCGCGCGGCCCTCCGGCCGGGTCCCGGCCGCGATCTCGCCCAGCTCGGCGTCGACGACGTCTCCGGACACGACCCCTTCCTTGATCGGAAGGATCAGGTCGCCCGCCTCTTCGAGCGCCGCCCGGCGCTCCTCGACCACCACGCGGGCCCGGGCCACCACGTCGCTGCCGATCTCCCTCGCGTCGGGCCGATAGCTCCCGCTTCCGCTCACGTGGGCGCCGGGCTTCAGCTCGGACCCGTCGAAGAGCGGTCGGCTGGCCGTCGTCGCGGCGACGACGACGTCGGCGCCTCGGACGGCCCGCGCGGGATCGGTCTCGGGAATCGCGCGGACGCCCTCGAGCGCCGACGCCAGGCGACGGGCCGACTCGCCCCGCTTGGACACCACGCGAACCTCCTCGATGGGCCGCACCGCCCGAATCGCCTCGATCTGGCGCGGCGCCTGGGCGCCGGCCCCGAAGACGGCGAGCACGCGGCTCGCTGGCCCGCTCAGGAGCTTCGCCGCGAGCCCGGCCGCGGCCGCCGTCCGAATCGCCGTCAGCTCGGCGGCCTCGACGAGCGCCGTCGGCGACCCCGTCTCGTCGTCCACCATGAGCACGACGCCGGAGACGGTCGGCAGCCCGCGTTCCCGATTCGTCGGGAAGAGCGAAACGACCTTCGCGCCCCGGCGTCCGCCGCGCTTCGTTCGCGCGGGCATGAACAGGGACGCGCCCGCGCCGCTGGAGAGCGTCGTCCGCGCGGGCATCTCGACGTCGCCGGCCGACAGCTGGGCGAACGCGCTCGCCATGGCGTCGATGGCGTCGCGCATCGAGACCAGACGCGCGACCTCGGCGCCCGACACGACGCGCAGCCTCGGCGCCGCCGGGGGGCGGCCGGACCCGCCGCCCGGCGGTCCGAAGGCGTCGCCCGTCACGCCAGGTATCGTGCCTCGACGAAGCGACGGTGATGGATCGAGTGTCCCGCGACGATCCACGCGCAGCTCCGCACCGTGAACGACCGGTCGCTCGCGGTTCCCCGGCGATCCCAGACCTCGTCTTCGAAGCTCTCGAGCATGGGCAGCGTGGACGCCCGGACGGCCGCCAGCTCCGCCGCCAGATCGGCCAGCTCTCGCCGGTCGGCGCCGGACGCGGCGACGTATTCGTTCTCGTCGAAGCCGGGATAGGCGGCCCGGTCGCCCCGGGCGAACGCCAGCGTTCGCGCGGCGAAGATCCGCTCGGCGTCCGCCACGTGCGCGACGACCTCTCGGAGCGACCACTTGCCCGGCCGGTACCGGCGCCCGGCGGCGGCCGCCGCCGCGCTCGTCGCCAGCAGGCGACGCCACGACTCGCCGTCGCGTCTCAGGGCCTCGAACAGCGGCCCCTCGACCTCCTCGACGTAGCCCCGGTAGAACTCGGCGCACTCCTCGGCCCGCGGCCGCGACGGCGCCCTGCGCATGGTCTCCCCTTTTTCGGCGGTCGTCCTCGCTCGGCTCACGAACGAAGATAGTCTTGCGCCAAGGCCGCGAAGGACTCGATCTCGCCCCGGGTCCGCTCGGCGCTCCAGCTCAGCTCGGCGCCGAGGACGGCCGCCACGGCCGGCGCGGCGGCGATCGCGGCTCTCGCGTTGAGGAACAGGGCCCGGGTTCTTCGGGCCATCACGTCCTCGAGCCGCACGGCCATCTCGCGCCGCGCGGCCCACGCCGCCTGGCTCAGGCGGTACGGAAGGCCGGGGTGCATGAGCCGACCCAGGCCGGGATCCGCGCGCTCGAGATCCCGAACGGCCTCCGCTTCGCTCCCGTAGGCCCGCCAGGGGGCGCGCGCGTCGCGCCGCAGGCTGTAGCCGTGCAGCCTCAGGTTCGCCGTCGCCGAAGCGGTTCGCGACAGGCCGCCCACGTCGGCGGCGACGTCGACGACGTCCTGGGCCACTTGGCGACACGTGGTCCACTTGCCGCCCACGGCCGTCACCAGGCCCCGTCGCGACACGCTTACGCCGTGGTCGCGCGAGAGCGCCGAGGTGGGGCTCCCGTGGCGACCTCCGACCAGCGCTCGCAGGCCCGCCCAGGCGGACAGCACGTCGCCCGATCCGATGGGTCGGGCCAGGTAGCGCCCCGCGTGTTCGGCGAGGTATTCGATCTCCCGGTCGCTGGGGACGGGATCGCCCGCGGGCGCGCGCTCGACCGGAACGTCCGTGGTGCCCACGACGACGTGGCCCTGCCACGGGAGCGCGAACAGCACGCGCCCGTCGTCCGTGGCCGGGATCAGGACGCCGCATCGTCCGGGCAGGAACGCGCTGCTCACCACGAGGTGGGTCCCCCGGCTGAGCACGACGCCCGCCGTCCGCTGCGGCTCGTCCAGGCGACGCACGGCGTCGACGCGGGGTCCGGCGGCGTTGATCACGACGGCCGCGCGCGCCTCCCACTGCCCGCCCCCCTCGACGTCGCGCACCTGGACGCCCTTCACTCGCCCGCGGGCCAGGACGACGCCGACGGCCTCGGCGTAGTTCAGCGCGACGCACCCGAGGTTCGCCGCCGTGCGCGCCAGCGCCCAGGCCAGGCGCGCGTCGTCGAACTGCCCGTCGTGGAAGAGCGTCCCGCCCCTGAGCCCCTCCTCGCGAAGGGTCGAGACCCGCCGCGCGCACTCGCGGCGGTCGAGCGAGCGGGACGGAGGCAAGCCTCGTCCCCACGCCAGCGCGTCGTAGACCTTGAGCCCGATGCCGTGCCAGGAGCGCTGCCAGCGCCGGTAGGCCGGCACGACCAGAGCGAGTTCCTCGACCAGGTGCGGCGCGTTGGCCAGCAGCCGACGCCGTTCGCGCAGCGCGCCTCGGACCATGTCGACCTGGAACTGCGCCAGGTAGCGCACGCCGCCGTGGATCAGCTTGGTGCTGCGACTCGAGGCGCCCGACGCGAAGTCGCCCCGCTCGACGAGGAGGGTTCGGTAGCCGCGCACGGACGCGTCCAGCGCGGCGGCCAGCCCCATGCACCCTCCGCCGACGACGACCACGTCCCAGGGCCGGACGCTGCGGGCGCGCTCCACGACCGACGCCCTGGCGAGCGATCCTCGTCCCGTCAACGCTCCCTCCCGTCCGCCGCGAACGCGGGCGCGAAATCCGTCGCCCCCCGGGGGCGCGCCCCGCCCGGCGGCGAGTCCCCCGAAGGCCGCGCCGAGCCCGCCCCCGGGGCGGCCGGCGCGTCAGTCGGCCGCGACCCGTCCCATGAACGCCCGCACCCGGTCGTGGCTCTTGAGCGCGATCACCGTCGAGGGCGACTCCCGGGCGATGCGCTCGGTCAAGCTGCCGAACAGGACGCGGCTGGAGAAGCTCGCCTCGGAGGCGCCCACCACGACGGCGTCGTGGCCCCGCGCTTCGCCGAGCACGGTCTCGGCCACGCTCGCGCCCGTCAGGACGAGCGTCTCGACGTCGGCCTCGGCCGGCAACTCGGCGCGCTCGCGGGCCAGGCGCTCCTCCGCCTCGGCCCGCCGGTGAGCCGACGCCGTCGGCGACACCACCGTCGCCAGCGTGAGCCTCCCGCGCTCGGCGTCCGCCACAGCCAGGGCGTAGCCCTTGGCCTTGCTCGCGTGCACGCCGCCCGCCGTGGGAAGCAGGATCCTCTTCGGCGCCTCCGGCCGCGGACCGAACTTGACCAGCATGACGTCGGCGCGCGCGAGGCGGACCACGTCGTCGGCGACCTCGCCCAGGATCTTCCTCGCCGTCGTCGTGTAGCCCTTCCATCCGAGCAGGACCAAGTCGATTCGGTTCTCCCTCGCGGACTCGAGGACGGCGCGGGCGACGTTGTGCCCCACCCTCGCCTCGGTGGCCACGGGCACGCCGACGTCGTCCTCCAGCGCGCGGACGCGCGCCAGGAACTCCTCGACCCCGCCGATCGACCCTCGGGCCAGTTCCGGAGGCAGCTGCTCGGGCACCCGGACCACGCCGAGCGCGACGATCTCGCCGCCGCGGTCGCGGGCGATCGCGGCCGCGATCCTCGTCAGGGCTTCGGCCGTGCGCGGGTTCGCGACGGGGATCAGGATGCGGAAGGCGGCCGACCCCGGCGACGCCCGCAGCGCGACGATCTTCGAGTCCGGCGCGCCCGGAGCCGGCACCTCGAAGCGCGCGCCGCGCCACGCCGCGAAGGCGAAGAGCCCCGCCGCGACGGCCAGGATCGCGAGGACGACGGGCCCCATGTGGCCCCCGGCGGGCACCTGCAGGATCAGGTAGACGTTCGCGGCGATCCCGAGGGCGGGCACGAGCGGGACCAGGGGGACCCGAAACGGGCGCTCCATGTCGGGGAAGCGGCGACGATGGACGACGAGGGCCAGATTGACGAGACAGAGCGCCGTCAGAAGGACGAGGTTGGCGAAGTGGGCGAGCGACTCGAGCGGCAGGAGCAGCGCGAAGAGGGCGATCGCGGCGCCGACGGCCGCGATCGCGACCGTCGGCGTCTGCGTGCGCGCGCCGATGCGCCCGAAGACGCCGGGCAGGTGGCGCAGGCGACTCATCGAGAGCGCGACGCGCGAGCCGGCCAGAATGGACGCGTTCGAGGCCGAGACCATCGAGAAGATGGCCCCGCCGACGATCACCATGCCCCCGACGGGCCCGAGGAACTCCCGCGCCGCCACCCCCATCGCCGCCTCGGTGTACTCGGTGAGGTCGGCCACGACGACGACCAGAACCACCAGGCTGTAGAGGAGCGTGACGACGATCATCGAGACGAAGATCGCCCGGGGGATCGTCTTGGTCGGCTCGATCACTTCGCCCGCGGACGCCGCGATGGCCGAGAACCCGAAGAACGTGATGAAGACCAGGGCCGAGGTCGACGCGATCGCGCCCGCGTCGCGGCTGAAGCGCTCGACCAGCACGGACGCGTCGAAGCTGCCCAGGCCGCCGACGACGAACCAGACCAGCAGCAGGATCTTGGCGGCCGTGACCGCGATCTGGAACGTCCCGCTCTCCTTGGTGCCCTTGACGTTGAGCAGGGTCAGCGCGGCCAGGAACGCCAGTCCCGGCGCGCTCTCGACCGCGACGTGCCAGAGGAATTCGTTGAAGTAGGTCGAGAGGCTGGCGATGTAGAAGGCGCACGACGAGGCGTAGCCCAGGAGCAGGCACCACCCGACCAGGTAGGCCAGCAGGGGCGGGAACGTCTTGCGGGCGTAGAGGTAGCCTTCGCCCGAGGCGGGATAGATCGACGCGAACTCGCAGTAGGTGAGCGCCGTGAACGCCGCGACCGTCGCCGCCAGCAGGAACGACGCGATCGCCGCGCTTCCCACGTACCCCACCGCCAGCCCGGACAGCGTGAAGATGCCCGCGGCGATCATCGTGCCGGCGCCGATCGCCAGGGCCGAGACCAGCCCCAGGTCTCGGCTCAGTCCGGCGACGACGGGGGCGCCGTCGTGCGCCCGGGAGGCGGACCCGGACGGTTCAGGCATCGCGGCGCGCGGCCTCGGGACGCCCCGACGGCGCGCGTCGGATCGCGACGGGAGCGATCAACCCCGGGACGCCCGGGGCGCTTCCAGCAGGGCCTCGACGTCGGCGCGCACGTCGGCGTCCATGGGCCGAAACGGACCCAGCCACCGCCGCGCCACCACGCCTCGGGCGTCGATCAGGAACGTCCCCGGAAGGCCGAAGAGCGAGTGCGCGTCGACGACGGCCGACGACGGATCGTGGTAGATGGGGAAGTCGATGCCTAGGTCGTCCAGAAAGGCGACGATCGTCGGGGCGGAGCCGCGGTCGTCCACGCTGACGCCGACCACCTGGAAGCCGCGGTCGCGGTACAGGCGGTGGAGCTCGTTCAACTCGGGCATTTCGTCGCGGCAGGGCGCGCACCACGTCGCCCAGACGTTGAGCATGTAGGGGCCGCCCAGCAGGTCCTCGCTCGCGATCTCGCCGCCGTCCAGGCGCTGGGCCGAGAACGCCGGAGCGGGATCGCCGACGTCCAGCGGCGCGAAGTCGGCCGCTTGGCAGGCCGCCGTCGCGGCCAGCGCCAGCGACGCGAGCGCGCGCTTGCCCATGGCGACCCCTCCCGATCCGCAGTGTGAACACCTATCCTCCAAAGTACCCGATGCCGCCGGAGCGCACCACTTGCGCCCGAGACGCGCACGTCGAGTCCGGCGCGCGCCGGACGGGCGCGGTCGGGGCGCGTGGAACACCGCTCCAACGCCTCGCGTAGGGAGCGCTGCGCGCGCCCCGCCGTCGAGCCGGCGGGCGTCCCTGGGGCCCGAAGACGGAGCCGACGAGTCGCGATGAACGCCGAATCGCCAAGTCCGGGGAAGAGGAAGGCGACTTTCCTGGCCGGCCTCGCCCTGTACCTGACCGCCATCTGGTTCGCGTGGGACACGCCCGCGCTGTATCCGCTGAAGATCTTCGTGGTCATGCTGCACGAGGCCAGCCACGCCGTGGCGTGCGTGGGCACGGGAGGGACGGTCGAGCGCATCGTGCTGGACCCGAATCAGGGCGGCGCCGCCTACTGCGCGGGCGGAAACGCGTTTCTGATCCTGAGCGCCGGGTATCTGGGCAGCCTCGCGTGGGGGCTCGCGCTGCTCCGCGCCGCCAGCGCGAAGCGGATCTCGAGCCGGACGGTGGTCACGGCGGTCGGAGTCGCGACGCTCGCGCTGACGCTGCTGTACGTCCGCAACGGCTTCGGCCTGGCGTTCGGCCTGGCGTTCGGCGGCGCGCTGACCGTCGCCGGGCGTCGCTTGGGCCCGACGGTCAGCCGCGTCGCGCTGACCGTGCTGGGGCTCACCAGCTGCCTCTACGCCATCTGGGACGTCAAGAGCGACGTTCTGGACCGTCCCGAACTGCGCTCCGACGCCGCGATGCTCGCCGAGATGACGGGCGTGCCCACCACGGCCTGGGGCGTGATCTGGATCGCGATCGCCGTCGTCGTCTGCGCCCTGGCGTTCCGACGCGAGTTCAGGGCCTCTTGAGACTCGCGAGCGGCGCGCGCCCGGCCGGGGTCCGCGAGCGGTTTCGCTTGCGACGCCGCCGGCGCCCGGCGTATCTTGTTCCAGGTCCGGTCTCCGAGTCGCCGCCCGCGGCTCCGGGCAGACGCCCGGCCTCGGGCGGGACCGGGGAGAAGACGACGACGCCCACCGTTCCACCCACAGCAAAGGAGGTGATCCCTTGTCCAGTCCAAGTACCCAGCCCAACCCGGCAAGGGCAAGCGGTCGCCGCTTCGGCCACTGAGCCGACACACGATCGACCCACCTGCGCCGTAAGCGGTCACGCGCCGGGTTGCGGCCGGTTTCCTGGAGCCCCCGGAGGGCCTCCGGCTTCGTCCGGAGTCCTTTCCGGGGGCTCCTTTCGTTGGCCGTCGCGGCGGCGCGGCGCGCCCAGGCGGCCGTCGATCTCGCGAAACGCCCAGGCGGCGGCGAGGACGCAGAGCGCCAGCAGGAGCCAGCGGAGAAGCGTCGCGCCCGACTGCGCGTCCATCGCGGGCCAGCGCAGGTCGTGCGCTCGGAGCTCGGTCCAGCGCCGGGCCATCCAGTGCCAGCTCGCGTGGGCGACGACGACCGACAGCGCGACGTTCGCGACGCGCGGCTTCGCGAGCTTCCCGCGGAGAAGGGCCAGCGCCGGCGCCGCGACCAGCAGCGCCGCGAGCTGGCCGATCTCGACGCCGAGGTTGAACCCCAGCAGAGAGGTCCACAGGTGGCGCCCCGCGAACTGGAGCGATTCGCGGAGCTGGAACGCGAAGCCGAAGCCGTGGACCAGACCGAACCCGAAGGCCCACATCCAGCGGCGCTCGCGGGCGTCGCCCAGGACGTTCTCGAGGGCCATGACGACGATCGAGGCGGCGATCGCCGTCTCGACGAGCGGCGGGAACCAGAGCGCGCGGGGCGCAAGCCCCAGCGCGGACGCCGCCAGCGTGATCGAATGGGCGACGGTGAACGCCGTGACGACCGAGACCAGGGGCCGAAGACGGCGCAGGGGAGCCACCAGACAGAGCAGGAAGAGCAGGTGGTCCGCGCCCTCCAGGATGTGCGCGAACCCCAGGGCCACGAACCGCAGGAAGGCTTGGTGCCAGCGGGGATCCAGCCGAACCCGGCCCGGATTCCCTTCCAGCCGGTAGATCCGCTCTTCGCCCGTCGGCGCGACGAAGCGCAGGACCGTGACCGTGCGAATCCCCAAGTGCGCCCACGCCGGATCGAGGGAGAACCGCGATTCGGCCGAGCGCACCGGCGTCCGGAGCACGACGTCCAGCATGGCCTGCTCGAGCGCGAGATCCGCGTCGGCCGGGATCGGGGGCCCGTTCAGGACGTGGTCGAGCGCCGTCTCGAAGCCGAGAAACGACGGATCGGACGGAAGCGAGACGCGGGCGCCCACGACCGTCGGCGGCGGCAACCGCTCCGACTCCTCGTACGCCGCGACGTACCCGGCGATCCAGAGCTCCGCCTGCTCGGCCAACAGCGGGGCGGCCGCGCGCACGTCCACGTACCCCTGCGGTCGAACGGGAAACTCGACGTCCCGCATCGACGCGAGCGGCACGCGGACGACCAACGTCAGCGATCCCTCGCCGGCCCGCGCGAAGGCGAGAACGACGACGTCGGCCGGGACGTCGTGGGGGAGCGGCGCGCGGTCGCGGGCGAGGGCCCGTTCTGCGCCGGCGTCGCGACCGGCCGCGACGGTCCGCGCCGCAAGGACCGGGAACAGGAGGGCCGTCGCGAGGATCCCCGAAGCCGCGACGCGGAAACGCAACGTTCGCTCCCCCAAGACGATCTCGTCCACGCGGGCGAGGCGCGCGCCGCCCGACCCGCGCGGTCGGCCAGCGGGCCGAAGCGCGAGTTCGCCCTCCAGGTTGGCGGCCGAGCGCTCGACGCCGTACCTTGGGCTTCGGAAGCCGCCCCCGAATCCACCCAAGCGATCAATTGAGAGCCAAAGCCCCATGAAGCGCAAGCGCATCCTCGCCGCCGTCCTCGCCCTGGCCGTCGTCGGCGTCTACGTCGGCATGAACCGCCTGCAGGCGATCGCGGACGCGGCCGCCGAGGCCCCGATCTTCGTCGTCGACCCGTTCTGGCCCCAGCCGTTGCCGGACCACTGGGTGCTGGGCTCCGTCATCGGGGTCGCCGTGGACTCGCGGGACCACGTGTTCGTCGTGCACCGGGGCAACCTGACCGAGCGCACGGAGGGCGGCGCCGACGCCGACCCGCCCATCGGCGAGTGCTGCCGGGCGGCGCCTCCCGTGCTCGAGTTCGACTCGGAAGGCAACCTCGTCGCCAGCTGGGGCGGACCCGGCGAGGGCTACGCGTGGCCGTCGTCGAACCACGGGCTCTCGATCGATCACATGGACAACGTGTGGATCGGCGGCAACGGCCCGAACGACACCCACGTCCTGAAGTTCTCCCGCGACGGGCGGTTCCTGGCCTCCTACGGGGAGCCCGAAGCGGGGCCGGAGCCCGACAGCCGCAGCGAGACCCGATTCAACCGCGTGGCCAAGGTCGCGTTCGACGCGGAGGCGAACGAAGCGTACCTGGCCGACGGCTACGGGGGGCGCCGGGTCGCCGTCCTGGACGCCTCGACCGGCGCCTTCAAACGCTACTGGGGCGCGTACGGCGAGCCGCCGGACGACGCCCGGACGCCGCCCTACGACCCGGACCTGCCCCTCATCCGCCAGTTCCGCACGCCGGTCCACTGCGCGGAGCCCTCGCGGGACGGCTTGGTCTACGTCTGCGACCGGCCCAACAATCGGATCCAGGTGTTTCGCCGCGACGGGACCTTCGTCGACGAAGTCCGGATCGCTCCGCGCACGCTGGGCGACGGGTCGGTCTGGGACATCGCGTTCTCTCGCGACGCCGAGCAGAAGTACATGTACGTGGCGGACGGGAAGAACATGAAGGTGTACGTGATGGACCGGTCGTCGCTCGAGGTCCTCACCAGCTTCGGCGACGGCGGACGTCAGCCCGGGCTGTTCTTCGCCGTCCACAGCATCGCCACCGACTCCCGCGGCAACGTCTACACCACGGAAACCTACGAGGGCAAGCGGGTGCAGAAGTTCCGGTACATGGGCGTCGGACCGGTGACCGCCCTGGACCAGGGCGCCCCCTGGCCACGCAACGACTGACGCGAACCTCGCGGCGGCCGCTCGCGGCGGCTCCCGCGCAACGCTCCTTCCTCGCGGACGAGCCTGAACGATGACGAAACGCCACTCGCCTGTCGGCGCGCTGCTCGCGGGCTGCGCGCTCCTGTCGGCCGCGTGCGGGTCCCCGGAGGCGGGAGACGCCGACGACCCGACCGCCTCGAGCGGCGACGGCGCCGCGATGACGTTCTTCCTCTCCAGCGTCGGGAGCGGCGACGGCGCCAATCTCGGAGGCCTCGAGGGCGCCGACGCCCACTGCCGCGCGCTGGCCGCCCAGGCGGGCGCGGAGGCCGACGACTGGGCCGCCTATCTCAGCGCGATCGGCGACGACGAGTCGGGCGACGTCCACGCCCGGGATCGCATCGGACCGGGACCGTGGCACAACCGCGCGGGAGTCCTGATCGCGGCGGACGCGGACGAGCTCCACACGGACGCCGCGAACCTGACGAAGGAGACCATCCTCACCGAGCGCGGCGACGAGGTGAACGGACGGGGCGACGACCCCAACATGCACGACGTCCTGACGGGGACCGATCTGGACGGCTCCGCGTTCCGAGCGGACGGCTACGACAACTGCGGCAACTGGACGAGCAACGGCGAGGGGAGCGCCCGGGTCGGCCATCACGACCGGCAGGGCGGCGGACAGAACCCCACGTCGTGGTCGTCGGCGCACTCGTCGCGCGGATGCGGCCAGGAGGATTTGGAGGGAACCGGCGGCAACGGGTTGTTCTACTGCTTCGCGCGCGCGCGATGACGAATCGCACCGGATCCCGAGCGGCGGCCAGGGCGGCCGCGGGCTTCGCCCTGGCGACGCTGGCCTGCGCGCCGCCGGACCCGGGCGCGGGCGGGCGGGCCCCGGCCGACGCCGACTCCGGGGACGCGGCGCCCGAAGGCCCCGGCACGGTCTTTCTCGAGGAGATGACCTGGACCGAGATCGACGCCGCGATCGCGGGCGGAACGACGACGATCATCGTGCCCACGGCCGGAACCGAACAGAACGGACCGCACATGGTCACGGGCAAGCACCGCTACATCGTCGAGGAGGCGAGCGATCGCATCGCCCGCGCCCTGGGCGACGCGCTGGTCGCGCCCACGGTCACGTACGTTCCCGAGGGCGACGTCGATCCCCCTTCGGGACACATGCGCTACGCGGGCACGATCACGCTGCCCAACGAGCATTTCATGAAGCTGTTGGAGTACGCCGCGGCCAGCTTTCGCGTCCACGGCTTCACGGACGTCGCGCTGATCGGCGACAGCGGAGGCAACCAGCGGGGGATGGAAGAGGTCGCCCTGCGGCTGAACGATTCCTGGGAGGGGAGCGGCGCCCGGGTCCACTTCGTCGGCGACTACTACGCCGCCAACGGCTATCGCGAGTGGCTCGTCGAACAGGGCGAGACGCCCGAAGCGATCGGTCGCCACGCCGGCATCACGGACACGTCGCTCCTGCTGTACGTGGCGCCTCGGCACGTTCGCCTGGACAAGCTCGCCCCCGGGGGCGGGTTCGAGGGCAGCGGCGTCTCGGGGGACCCGACTCGGGCGTCCGCGGCGTACGGCGAAGTCGGGATGGAGCTGCGCGTCGCCGCCGCCGTCCGGCAGATCCGAGCGGCGAAGGCCTCGATGTAGAGAGGCGACGGGCATGGACGCTCCGCAGGCGCCTCGCTTGGCGGCGACGGCGTGGATCGGAATCGCCTGCGCGTTCTTCGGCGGAGTTCCGGGCGCCGCTCGGGGTCAGGACGAGAGTGCGGACACGGCTCGGTTCACGCTCGCCGGGGAGGTCCTCGACGCGTGGACGGGCGCCCCGCTGATCGCGGCGGTCGTCAAGGCGCCCGAGCTGCGCCGCTTCGCCATGGCCGACGTCGACGGTCGCTTCCGGTTCGAGGATTTCCCTTCCGGGACCTGGAACATCGTCGCCGAGCAGCTGGGGTACCACGCCGTCGAAGGGTCGATCTCGGTGAGAGAGGGCTCCGGTCTCGTCCTGCGCCTCACCCCCGACCCGATCGAACTGGAGGGGTTCCACGTCCGTTCCCCGGGCGAACGGCTGATCGGCCGACGGCGGCTTCGCTTTCCGCTGCGGGTCGCGACGATCCCCCGGTCGGCGATCGCGCGCTCGGTCGGCTTCGACCCCGCCCTCGTCTTCAGGAAGCACGCGAACACGCCCGTGACGCACTGCCCGGCTCGGGAGGGCGCCGTCGACTGGGGCGTGCCGGCGTGCGTCGCCAAGCGCGGGAGACTCCGGCGCATCGCCGTGTTCCTGGACGAGGCGCCCCTGCCGGAGGGCATGGTCCAGCTCAGCGCGATGCCCGCGGACGACATCCACTCGATGGACTGGATCCCCGCGACCGCTCAGCTGCGGGTCTACACGACGTGGTTCGTCCGACGTCTGGACCGGGGCAAGTCGAGCCTCGCCCCGTTGACCTGGTAGGCCCCTACGGGCCGTTCGGCTCGGCGCCGTCCGCGGAGCGCGCGCCTCGACCGCGCTCCCCGGACGTCCGCTTCGGCCGAAGCGAACCGGTCGCGATGGTCGACCGGATTCCGGTCCACGCCAAGGCCGCGGCGCCCAGCGCGAAGAGCCCGGCCAGGGCCTGGCCGAAGAGCCCCCACCACTCGCCCGTGTGGACGCGGCGCACCAAGCTCGCGCCCCGGCTCCCCGGGGATCGGTCGTCCCAGGACTCCCGGGAGAGCACGGCCCCGGACGACGCGGACAACGCGAGCGTCTCGAGCTTCGCGGGCTGGCCCGGACGCCCGCGCCGCGCGTCGACGCGAACATGCGACTCTCCCCGTCGAGGCGGATGGAAGGCGAGCGAGCGCCAGTCGGGGCTCGCCGCGCGGGCCGAGTCCAGGATCGCCGCCCACCGCGCCTCGCCCGCCGCGTCGTCCACGCCGGAAACGGGGACGACCGGTCGCGCGGAGCGACCCGCGTCGCCGAGCCCCCACGCCCCGACGACGGGGCCGACGCGATCGCCGACCGTCGGGTAGGACAGGGCGACGGCCGTGATCGACAGGACGAGCAGACCGACCAGGGACCACGCGCCCGCCACGCGGTGCCAGTGCAGCCTCCTCCGGCGCGCGGACAGTCCGCGCCGGGGCCCGAGGTTGCGGAGCACGGAGCGCAGGGAGACGCGCTGCGGAATCCAGAGAAACGCGCCCGTCGCGAGGAGCGCCAGAAGGGCCGCGTTGACGGCGCCGGTGACGGCGCGCCCTCGGCGCGCGAAGCGACCGGGCAGGTTCAGCCACCGATGCCAGCGCTCGACGCCCGCGAAGAACGCCCGCAGGCGCACCGCGCCCGAGCCCAGCGCCTCGGCGGTGACGGGGTGCACCAGGATCCGCAGATCCGGTCCCATTCGGACCCGAACGGGCTCGCGCGGGTCGGACCTGTACTCGACGGACGTCGCCGTCCGGGGTCCGTCCGTCCCCGCGCCGCGCGCCGCGGCCTCCGCGGACCGGACGACCTCCTCGAATGCGGCCGGCGGCCGGCCCGGCGGCGGCGCCACCCGGTAGCGCCGCTCGGCCAACTCGACGACGCCCTCCTCGGCCGCCAGGAAAACCCCCGTCGCCGCCAGCACGAAGACGCCCGCGCCGACGACGACGGCCAACCAGCGATGCACGTGCAGGACGAAGGACCGCGCCGCATCGACAGGCATCGAGTCGCGACTCCGAACCGGCGCCGCCGCCCGGGGGTCAGTTCAGCGCGACGTAGCGCTCCAGGCGAGCCACCTCGTCCTCGTCGACGTACTTGCCGATCTCGCGACGAAACCGGCCCAGGTCGGCGTAGGGCCGGTACTCCTCGAACTCGTACGCCATGCGATCCGTCATGCCGGGCACGCCCATGATCTCGTCGCGGGTCGCCGCGTTGAGGTCGATCGGCAGGAACACGTAGCGCTCCAGGCGAGCCACCTCGTCCTCGTCGACGTACTTGCCGATCTCGCGACGAAACGTCTCCAGATCCGGAAAGGGCCTGTACTCCTCGAACTCGTGCGCCATGCGATCGCCCACGCCGGGGACGAGGAGAATCTCGTCGCGGGTCGCGGCGTTGAGGTCGATCGGCAGCCAGAGCTCCTCGTAGGCGGCCCTCGCGGCGTCCTCGCCCACCTGGGCGACGAGTGCGCCGTGCACGTCGGCCATCGCCAGCAGCGGCCTGGCCCGCTCGAGGGCGGCGACGGCGTCCGCCGTCATGCCAGAGACGCCGGCCAGCTCTTCGCCCGTCGCCAAGTTCGGATTCACGAGACCCGGCCGCGCGGCGATCGCCTCGCCGCTCCGATCCTCGACCGTCGCCTCCTCGACCGGAGTCTCGCCCTGCCCGTCGCCGCCTGCGCACGCGCCCGCCAGCAAGGGAATCGCCGCCAACGCCAGTCCGCCAATCCCGCGCCTCGCACCCATCGCGCGTCTCCTGAAATCGCCCATGTGGATCCGCCTTAGATTTCGGCCCGGCTCTTCGCCGACGCCGGGCCGCGAACCCCGACGCTTGGGCGCCAACGGGGCCGCGCCAACGCCGGGAACGGTACGAAAATAGGCGAATTCGCCGGCGGCGGGCGCGAACCGAAGGAGATCCGGCGCGAATCCGGGCGGGCCAACGGAGCGCCGCCCCGGGGTGTCTCTATCAGTCGTCGGGGCGGGCCGCCCGCGCGGGACTCGCGCGGGGATTCCGCGAGAAGCGCGGGCACGGGGGAGGGATCGGGACACCTTGAGGAAAGCGAGCGAATCGAGGGTCGGCGCGTTCCCGATCCTGGCGTCGTGTCTCGGGCTAGGCGTGTCGGTCGGTTCGGCCGACCCGGTCGGCGCGCAGACGAACGGCGCCGTCGACCCCGAGGTCGTCCTGGAGGCGATCCGCGTCCCCGAATCGGCCTCGGTCGAACTCGACGGACGCCTCGAGGAGGCGCTGTGGCGCGACGCGGCGCCGATCACGGACTTCACGCAGCAGGAGCCCGTCGAGGGCGCCCCTCCGTCGGAGCGCACCGAGGTCCGGGTGGCCTACGACGAGGACCACCTCTACATCGGCGCGATCCTCTACGACGACCCGGACGGCATCCTCGCGTACCAGCGTCAGAGGGACGCCAGCCTGGGCACGGACGACCGGTTCATGTGGATCCTGGACACGTTTCGCGACGGGAGAACCGGGTACTTCTTCGAGATCAACCCCGCAGGACTGATGGGCGACGGCCTGCTCGCGGGCGGGGGGGGAGGGGGCGGCCGGGGCTTCGGCGGCAAGGCGTGGGACGGGATCTGGGAGGCCCGGACCGCGCAACGCGACGACGGCTGGTCGGCCGAGATCCGCATCCCCTTTCGCACGCTGAACTTCAATCCCGACCTGGACAGCTGGGGCGTCAACTTCCAGCGCACCGTCCGGCGCCGCAACGAGGAGATCCTCTGGCGGGGCCATCGCCGCAACGAGGGGCTGTGGCGGCCCGTCTACGCGGGTCGGCTCACCGGACTCGCGAACCTCTCCCAGGGCCTCGGGCTGGAAGCCCGGCCTTCGACGATCGCAAGCTGGCGCAACGTGCCGGGCGCTGCCGACGAGACCACGTTCCCGAGCGACTTGAGCCTGGACGTCAACTACAGCGTGACCTCGAGTCTCCGCGCGTCGGCGAGCGTCAACACCGACTTCGCCGAGGTCGAGAGCGATCAGCGGCGGGTCAACCTCACCCGCTTCTCCCAGCGGTTTCCGGAGCGCCGGGACTTCTTCCTCGAGGGATCCGGCGTCTTCTCCTTCGCGCCCAGGAGCGGGCCGTCCCCGTTCTTCTCCCGGCGGATCGGGCTGCGCGACGGCCAGCAAGTGCCCATCCGCTACGGCACGCGCCTCACGGGCCAGGCCGGACGCTACGAGCTGGGCTTCTACCGGATCGGCACCGGGTCCCACGCGCGCTTCGACGAGGACGCCGCCGTCGAGACCGTCCTGCCCAGGGAGAGCTTCACGGTCGCGCGGGCGAAGCGCTCGATCCTCGAGCAGTCCACGATCGGGGCGATCTACACGCGTCGCTCGACGTCTCCCCACGAGAGGGGCCAGGCCCCCGTGGACGGCCACACGGCCGGGATCGACCTGCAGCTGAACACGCGCCACTTCCTGGGCGACCAGCGGGCCGAGCTCGAGGCGTTCGTCGCGTGGAACTCGAACCCCGACCCCGAGATCGCCCGCACCTTCGGCGACCTGAGCGCCCGTGGCTTTCGGTTCAACTTTCCCAACGACGTGTGGTCCGCCCACCTGTCCTACCGGGAGTTCGGCGACGAGTACCGGCCCACCATGGGGTTCGTGCCCCGCAACGGCTTTCGGCGCGTCGAGCCGCGCGTCGGCTGGGCGCCCAGGCCGCAGCGGATCGACTGGATCCGGCAGCTCGAATTCGCGGTGCAGTTTCGCAACCTCACCCAGCTGAACACGGGCGTCCTCGAGGAGCGAGAGTGGCAGCTCGATCTCTTCGGCGTCGACTTCGAGAGCGGCGACGACCTCGAGGTGTCGGCCACGCGAACGCTGGAGTTCCTCGACGTCGGCTACGAAGTCAGCGACGGAGTCGACATTCTGCCCGGCGAGTACGCGAACTGGGAGTGGAGCCTCCAGGGACGCACCGCCGGACGTCGGCGCGTCTCCGGCTTCGCCACCGTCGCTCGCGGCGGATTCTGGGACGGCGAGCGGACCCGGTACAGCGTGCGGGCGTCGTTTCGGCCGAACCCCGGCGTCATCCTCTCCGGCAACTTCGAGCACAACGACGTGACGCTGCCGCGCGGGTCGTTCAACGCCGACGTCTACGAGATCGAGGGGGAGTGGAACCCGAGTCAGTGGGTGAGCCTGACCAACCAGGTCCAGTACGACAACGACAGCGAGATCGTGGGTCTGTTCGCGCGACTGCGGTGGATCGTCAGACCGGGCAACGACGTCTTCCTGGTCTACGCCCACAACTGGCGGAACCTGGGCGAGGACATCCTGGGGGACCCCAACCTGACGACCCTCTCCAGGGGCGGCTCCGTCAAGGCGAACTACACGTACCGGTTCTAATCCGAGCCTCGGCGAGACAGGGGTACGGCGCGCCCGCCGTTGGCCCAGGGTCTCCGTCGCGATCTCGGCTGCGAGCGGCGGGTCGACGATTCGGGGATTTCCGCGCGGTCCCAGCCGCATGGATGGCCAGTCGCCGAGGTCAGCAATCTGACGACTGTCCGACAATCTGACCCCCCCCCCCCCCCCCCCCCCCCCCCCGAAAATGTAACGCGCTATATTTGTATTACTTATCAATCGCATCATCCGTGGCACCGATCTTGCTGTGTCTTCGCTCCACAGGGTTCCCGCTTTCGCGTCGCCCCTCTCCGATCCGGGCGACGAGCAGGCATAGCAAGGCCCCGCTTCGCACGGGGCGATCACAGGGAGAACGACTCCCGCTTCTCGCGATCGTCAACGGAGATCATCACCGAATGAACGCACTCAAGCACAAAGCGCTGATCGGGGCCTTCGCGGCTCTTCCGCTCGCGCTCATGGCCTGCGGGGAGGACGTCGCGCCTCCCCCGCCCACCGGCTCCGTCGCCGGCCAGGTCTCCATCGAAGGTCAGGGCGCCGACGGCGTCTCCGTGACCCTCTCCTCCGGCGCGACCACCGCCACCGCCGGCGGCGGCTCCTACCGCTTCGACGGCGTCGAGCCCGGCAGCTACACCGTCTCGATCTCAGGCTTCCCCGCCGAAGCCAGCTTCGACGCCACCTCGATGCCCGTCACCGTCGGCGAGACCGGAGGCACCGCCACCGTCGACTTCTCCGGCTCCTACATCCGCACGGCCAGCGTCCGGGGCTCCGTCACCGTCGAAGGCGACGGGCTCGCAGGCGTCACCGTGCGGCTCTCCGGCATGGCCGACGCCGAAGCCATGACCGACGCCAGCGGCCAGTACAGCTTCACTGGCCTGAGGGCCGGCCGCTATTCGGTCGAGATCTCCGGGTTCGACTCCGACGAGGTCGGCTTCTCCAGCACGTCGGGCTCCGCCGACTTGGGCGTCGGCGACACCGAGGTCGTCAGCTTCGACGGCACGTATCTGCGCACCGCAGGCATCCGCGGCCAGGTCAGCGTCGAGGGCTCCGGCCTCGCAGGCGTCACCGTCAGCCTTTCGGGCGAGGGCGACGACCGCACCGCCACCACCGACGCCGGCGGCCAGTACGCCTTCTCGAAGCTGCGCGCCGGCGACTACTCCGTCGCCGTCTCCGGCTACGACATGGACGCCATCGGCTTCGACGCCACCTCTCAATCCGTCACCGTCGCCTTGGGCGAGACCGCCAACGTCCGCTTCGACGGCGCGTACTTGCGCACCAGCGGCGTCGTCGGCCAGGTCAGCGTCGCCGGCATGGGGATCAGCGGCGTCGCCGTCACGCTCGCGTCCGCCGACATGGACTCGATGACCGACACCACCGACGCCAGCGGCTTCTACTCCTTCTCCGCGCTGGCCGCCGGCGACTACACCGTCTCGATCACGGTCGCCAGCGAGGCCTACGTCTTCTCCACGACCAGCATGGACGTCACGCTGGCCGACGACGAGTCCATGACCGTCAACTTCCGCGGCGAGCACGCCACCACGGCCAGCGTCTCCGGCATGCTCTTCGTCGACGAAGCCACGAAGAACGACATGCACGACCAAGGCGAGGACGCCCTCGAGATCGCTGGCATCCCCGTCGTCCTCGTCGGTCCCGCCGTCGGCGACCAGATGTCCGGCATGACCGATGACAAGGGCATGTTCGAGTTCTCCGGGCTGCGCGCAGGCGCCTACGCGCTCGCCGTCGTCAGCAGCCCGACCGTCGCCACCATGCTCGGCGACTACGCCTACGGCGGTCCGGCCACCGGCTACCAGCTCGACGTCGCCGTCGGCCAGAAGGTCATGCAGCGCCTGCCCTACGACATCACCCACCAGACCGTCCACTACACCGTCACGCTCCGCCACGGCGACATGCACGGCGACACGCTCGCCGGCGCCACCGTCACGCTCTACGCCGACGAAGACGGCGACTCGAAGATCGCGTCGGCCGACACCGACGAAGACGGCATGGCTTCGATCCGCTTCGCCCGCTCGATGGCCACCGGCTCGATGGTCTACGCTTCGGTCTCGAGCGACGACTACACCGTCGAAGCCGACGCCATGCAGAAGATCGAGTGGAACGCGAAATCGAAGATGGCCATGGCCATGAACGACTTCGACGTCCTCAACCTGATGGTCGACGCCAAGATCTCGGGCGCTACCGTCATGACCGACATGGGCGGCGGCAAGCCGCTCGCCGACTGGGCCATCTCCGTCATGATGGGCAGCAAGGCCGTCGACGGCGCGCCCGCGAAGCTCGGCGCCGACGGCACGGCCATGTTCAAGACCACGGCCATGGCCTCCGATCTGCCCGCCATGTACACCGTCATGCTGGACTCGACTCAGGTCGACAAGCTCGACGGCGGCGAGACGTTCAGCTCGACGCCCGTCACGATCGAGCACTCGGGCCTCGAGTTGATGGCGACGATGGACGCCGACATGCTCGAGGCGATGTGGACGACGCAGACGCTCACCGTCTACGTGCACCACGAGATGGACCAGGCCGAGGGCTACACGGGCAGCGTCCTCGGGGGCGACGAGCGCATGTCGGGCAAGATCGACGTCGACGTGCGCTACATCGACGAGCTCGGCCGCAGCCGCATGTTCGCGAGCGACGTCTGGGATCCGAAGAACAAGTCGGACAAGAACGGCGTGATCTCGTTCAAGAAGCTGCCGGCCGACGCTCAAGTGATGGTCTCGGCCAAGGAGGCTTCGACGGCCACGGACGTGATGCTGCTCGATCCCGCCGAGCTCTTCGCGTTCCGCGACGCTGACGCGAACGGGATCATGAAGGGCGCGTTCGGCGATCACGGCGGGTTCAGCCCGACAGTCGAGCTCTGTCCGTTGATGGCGACGGAGCCCGCCGGCCAGGACTTCGGCGAGTGCGGCACCTTCGCCTACGTCATGAAGCACGGCGTCAGCGGGACGATCGGGAAGAAGTCGGTCAAGAAGTCCGGCGAGGGCTTCGGCGCCGTGAGCGAGACGCCCGTCGCCGGCGTGACGGTCGGCCTGACGCCCGTCGCGGGCAAGAACCTGGCCGGCATGGAGCACAGCCAGACGACGGCCAAGGCGAACGCCAAGGCCACGACCTGGGACGACCGCAACGCGTTCGACTTCGGGAAGATCGCGGCGGGCGTCTACAAGCTGGCCGTCCCGGCCGGCTGGCAGGCGATGCTGGGCGCGAAGGGCTCGACGACGAAGCTCGGCGACGCGTTCAGTCCGCTGGACACGGCCGTGATGATCGACGTGACGCCGACGACGACCGTCGTCTACGGGATCGTCACGGGCTCGGACAAGTTCCGCGTCGACAGCGTGATGGTCGACGTGAACGGCATGACGGCGATGACCGACATGTACGGTCGCTACATCGTCGAGGGCGTGCCCGCGAAGAAGGACTCGCTGTACGCCAAGGGGATGCGCAAGGGCTTCTCGGACGGCAGCGGGAAGGCGAAGTTCACGGCCAACTCGCCGACGCAGATCGACTTCGCGATGGGCGGCTCGGGCGATCCGGTGTTCTACAGCGGCAAGGTGGTGGCTTCGGGCTCGAACGCGCCGATCGCCGGCGTCGAGATCAAGATCGACGGCAAGGCGCCGGAGAACGCCGTGAAGGGCAAGCTGCTGACGGGCGCCGATGGCACCTTCCAAGCGCAGGGCGCGGCCAAGTCGTCGGGCACGGTCAAGATCACGGCCGAGCACGCGGACTACACGTTCGCGCCCGAGTCGCTGCCGTTGCCCGCGACGTCGGGCACCGACATCTCGGGCGCCAACTTCACCGGGTTCCAGAAGGCGACGGTCACCGGTCGGGTGAAAGACTCCAACGTAGGGTTCAAGGGCCCGGCGTCCGGCTTCAAGATCACGATCACGAAGGCGGGCGCGACTGCCGCGACCGCCACGGACACGACCGGCCCGTCGGGGCTATTCACGTTCAAGGTGCCGTTCGGCGAATACGACGTCGCGGCGTCGAAGGAAGATTGGGGCTTCGTGTATCCGAACGGAAGCCAGCGCACGTCGTTGGCTCCCGGACAGCGCAAGAACTTCGGCGCCATCGAGGCGCGCACGTGGGTGCTTCGCAACGTGAGCGCGAAGCGGGGACCGCCGTGGGTGGACAGCGTCGCCAACTCGGCCGGGGATTCCGTCGGCATTCACAAGGACAGCGCGAAGATCCACATCCTGTACACCAACTGGGATTCCCAAGGCGACGACCTCACCTGGGCGCAGCTCGGCGGTCCCGCGGGGTCAACCCCTCCTACGAATTACCAATATTGGTATCGGGACACGGACGGGGCGTGGCAGTTCTTGTTCCATCCCGAACTTCCCCCGGGCGAAACCCGTTACGACAAAGGGACCATCCAGCGGGCTTGCTCGGACAATCGGTACGCCGTCTGCAAGCCGCTCGGCCGCAGGGTCCCCGACGACACGTTCAGCATCCGGGTCGTTTCGAGGGCGACGAGCTCCAGCAATGCGCTGATAAAAGCCGACACCCAGGTCGTTCTGGTGCCGGCGATCGATCCCGTGGCGACGTCGACCAAGGCGCGCCGCAGCGCCGACAACGACTCGATCTTCCTCGACTGGGTGGCCACGACCAACGAGCGGTCGCATCAGCGGATCGTCGCGCAGTTGACCGTCGCGGCCCTGGGCGGAGCGAAGTCGACGCTGTACCACCAGGCCAGAGGCACGAGCATCTGGGACGCGAGACAGCTGATCATACCCAACGTCAAGGAGACCACCAGCTTCGCCAACTTCCAAACGGAGAGCGGCACCGCGGTGAGCCTCACGGCGGCGGATCTCCAGAAGGAGATCGTGTTCTGGATCGAAGCCAGACAGAGCGGCGATCCCACAAAGTGGACGATGGGTCCGAAGGCCACGCTCGCGGCCGTGAGCTCCGGCGGCCGGTAGGGTAGACCGCTCAGGCTCCGCCGACCGGCAGCCCGGTCGGCGGAGCCACGGGCCCCTCCAGCGTCGGCCCTCCGTCCGCGATTCACCCGGGCGGGGGGCCGACGCGGTTTCATTGCACGTCGCCCTCGCCATGCAACCCATCGTCAATCGTCCGGATGCCGTCCACGGCCGTCCCTCGAGCACCGACGCATCCGCGTCCGAGACCCCCGCGAACGCTACGCTCGCGAACGATCCCCGAACCTCCCGGATGGAGCCAACCGGGATCGAACCGGTGACCTCTGGCTTGCAAAGCCAGCGCTCTCCCAGCTGAGCTATGGCCCCGTTGCACCGACCGGCATCGCGGCGCCGCAGTGCGAGGCCAAGTATAGCCGTTCGGCGGCGGCGGCCCCAGCGGGAAGCCCCAGTCGGACGCGAAAACCGCCTGCGGGAGCCGACGGTATCCACTATACTTGCGCTATGAAACGCGCCCTCGCCAGCCGCGCAGCGGTTGCCATGGCCGCTGTCGCGTTCGCGAATTGCACTGCGGATTCCGCTACGGACCGGGCCGTGGCCGACCCGTCCCGCGCCGAAGCGGTCCCGCCGTCCGTCGCGACGACGACCGCCTCCCCGAACCGCGCCGTCCCTCCGACGTCCAACGCGGCGGCAACGCTCGACCCGCAGCCCGCGGACGTCCGGCCGGACGCGCCCGCCGACGTCTTTGCGACTCCCGCCGAGACGAGCCCCTTGGCTCCGACCTCCCCAGCCGGAGCTCCATTGCCCAAGCCCGCGCTCGACGGAGTCGCGACGGAGGTCGCCCTTGGGACGTCAGCCGAACGGCCCGCGCGCGCGACCTTCGAATTCAGCCGTCCCGAGCACGTGCGAGGTCTCTACGTCAACGCCTGGTCCGCGGGCTCCCGGCGACGGTTGGCCCAGCTCGTCGACCTAGCCCAGCGCACCGAAATCAACACCTTCGTCATCGACGTCAAGGACGCCACGGGCTACGTCAGCCACCGCACCGACGTTGCGCTCGCCCGCGAGATCGGGGCGACCGGCGAGGTGAGGATCCCCGACCTCGCGTGGACGCTCGGTCGCTTGGAGGCGGCCGGAATCCACCCCGTCGCCCGCATCGTCATCGTCAAGGACCCGATCCTCGCCCAGGCCAGACCCGATCTGGCCGTCCAGGACACCGCCGGCGGCCCTTGGACGGACAGGAAGGGCGCCCACTGGCTGAACCCGTGGCGCCGCGAGGTCTGGGAGTACCACGTCGATCTGGCGCGAGAGGTCGCGGAGATGGGCGTGACGGAGATCCAGTGGGACTACGTGCGCTTCCCCGACGCGCCGAAGTCCGCGCTCGCCCGGGCTCGCTTTCCCGGCGCGGACGGGCGACCGCGGCGGCGAGCGATCCGGGACTTCCTCGCCTACAGCCGCGACGAGCTGGCGCCGTTGGGCGCCCAGGTCACGGCCGACGTGTTCGGGGTCACGACCTCGGCGACCGCCGACGTCGGCATCGGGCAGGTCTGGGAATCGTTCATCGACGTGGTCGACGTGGCCTTGCCGATGGTGTACCCCAGCCACTACTGGCCCGGAGCATTCGGCCTCGACCGACCCAACGCGCACCCATACGAGGTCGTGCGCGAGGCGCTCGAGGACGCCGTGCGTCGATCCGAGTCGGTCGCGGGCGCGGGCGCCACCCGTCCCTGGCTCCAGGACTTCACCATGGGCCAGCCCAGGTACGGCGCGGCCGAGGTCAGGGCCCAGATCCAGGCAACCTACGACGCGGGCGTTCACGAGTGGGTGCTGTGGAATCCGAGCAGTCGCTACACGGAGGACGCGCTCGAGCCCGCGAGCGGATTCGCGCAGGACCCGCTGATCCGCGTCGCCGACCAGGTCCTCCCGGCATCCAGGCGTTTCGAGGTCCTCGACACCGTCTCAGCGGCGGTCGCCGACCCCGAGGCAAAGGACGACCTCGAGTCGGACGCCGAAGCCGACGAGATCAAGGCCGCCACGGAACCCGACACGACCGGAACCGCCGCGCGGCGGCCCGGTCGCTAGTCGGACGCCCCCTTGCCGCGCCGCGCCTTGATCGCTGCGCGCGCGTAGCGGCGCACGATCTCGCCGGCCGGCTCCACCGACGAGATGCCGGCGACGCTCTTTCCGGCCTGCCACAGGTCCTCCGTCTCGCGGGTCAGCGACCGCTCGAGGCGGCGCAGCGACTTGGCCCAGTAGAGGAGACGCATCGCGCGCTTCGCGCGTCGGCCCTTCAGCAGCGCCTTCGCGAGCGGACCGACCGACGTGCCCATGCGGCGAACGGCGCGGGTGTTCAGGACCGACACAGGGATCCCGGTCAACTTGCTGGTCAGAACCACGTCCTCCTCGCCGGCGCGAACGATGGCCTCCTTGTAGGCCCTGGACGCCGTGCACTCCGACGTCGCGATGAAGCGCGTCCCCAATTGGGCCCCCGCGTACCCGAGATCCAGCGCCTGGGCGAATTCCCGAGCGGTGCCGACGCCGCCCGCGCAGACGACGGGCAACCCCAGGTCGCCGATCTCCTCCAAGAGCGCCTCCCGACTCCGCGGGCCGGCGTGCCCGCCCGCGCGCCGGTTCACCGCGACGAGTCCGTCCACGCCCGACTCGACGCCCTTGAGGGCCCACGCGCGCTCCGTCACGTCGTGATAGACGACGCCGCCCGCGGCTCGGACGCGGTCCACCACCCAGCGGGGCTTGCCCAGCGACGTGACGAAGAAGCGCACCCCCTCCTCCAGGGCGACGTCGACCCAGCGGACCATCCGTTCGTGGTGGCGCTTCGACGTCCTTTCGATCAGGGCGTTCATCCCGATCGGCTTCCTCGTCATCCGCCGAATCTCGGCCAGGCCCTCGCGGAAGTCGTAGCCGTGGACGCGGACGAGGCTCACGGGCTGCACGACCCCGATGCCCCCGGCCTCGGAGACGGCGGCCACGAGCTCGGGGTTGCTGCAGGGGTACATGGCCCCGCAGATCAACGGCACGTCGACGCTCGCGTGTCGGGTCAGCGGCGTCGCGATCCGGTCCGTCACCGCGAGGCGACGCCTACCGTCGATTCTCCCGGCGCTTGCGACCCACGACGGCGATCCGGCGGCGCAACAGAGGCACCCAACGCTGGGCCATGCGCTCCAGCGTGCACAGGCCCGGCAAGTGGGACTCCGCGTAGTGGGATCGCCGGATCTCGAAGCCGGCGCCATCGAGAATCTTCGTCAGCTCGGGCAGCGACTTGTAGTCGACGTGACTGACGTCGCGTTTCAGGATCACGTCGTTGTTCTTGAGCACCTCGAGCACATGGGTGCGGCACGGCGTCCACACGGCGAACGTTCCGCCCGGCTTCAAGATCCGGTGCGCCTCTCTCGCCACGGCGCGGGCGTCGTCCGGGTACAGGTGCTCGAAGAGGTCCGCGGCGACCACGACGTCGAAGGAGTCGCCCGGGAGGCCGCTGGCGCGGGCGTCCCCTACGCGGAACTCGAGGTTGTCGAGACGGCAGCGCTCCCGGCGGGCGCTGCAGTGCTCTATCGCTCGGCGGGAGAAGTCCAGTCCGACCACTTCGCGGACCCGGGGCGCCAGCGCATAGCTGATCGTTCCCCAACCGCACCCTAGGTCGAGGACGCGGTCGGTGGCGCGAAACCTGCAGAGCCCGAGGACCTTGCGTACCCGATAGCGCTGGAAGCGACTGTCGAAGTCCGTGAGGTGCGACGCCGCCTCGAAATAGGCGGTCTCGTCGTAGTAGGACCGCCCGATCCGAGACGACCCGTCGGCCCTCGAACGACGCGGCTCCCGGGTCACTCCGATCCCGGGCGTTCTGGGCCGTCGCGATCTACCAGGACGACTTCCGCACGCCTGGAATCAGTCCGTGAAGCGACATGTCGCGAAACGCGATCCGAGAGATCCCGAACTTCCCCACGAAGCCCCTGGGACGACCCGACATCTGACATCGGTTGCGGTAGCGAACGGCGGACGAATCGCGCGGAAGCGACTGCAGATCGGACATCGCCGAACGCTTCTCGTCGGGCGTGGCGTCCGGGTTCTTCATGACGCGGATCAGCGCACGACGCCGGTCCGCGTACTTGGCGACGAGCTGCGCTCGGCGGTCGTTCTTCTCGATTTTTCCCTTCTTCGCCATCGCGATCGCTTCTCCAGAGAATCGGATCTCCCAGCGTCCGAGGCACCGCGCCCGCCCCTGCGCGCCCCGATTTCAAGCGGCTGCACACCCGCACCCGCAACTCCAACGCTACCTCTCGAACGTAACCACCATCGCCATGATCGCCAACCAAATCAAGTGCCTCGCACATCCGAACGCCGCGCACCACGCCGCCGACGGCCTTCCCCGTCCCCATCGCCGCCGAAGGCGACCGTGCGACGGAGCCAAGCGAAGCGCTCTCACCTCGCCCCCTCGCGGACCGGTCTCCGCGTTTGCGTCTCCCCACCGCCGACCGCTAGCTTGATCGAGGCATCCCTCAAGAGATCCAGCCACGAGATGCCGGCCACCCGGAGGACGACTCGGTGCCACGACTTGACTTCAAGGGACGGACGTTCGTCGAGAACCTGCATTGGGTTGTGCCCTACCACGAGCTGAACGCCGTGCGCGAAAAGGGACTGAGCGACAAGGCGAGTCTCCAGGACAACCTGGTCCTTCACGGCGACAACTTGGCGGCGCTAAAGTCCCTATTGCCGACTTACCACAGTCGGGTCAAATGCGTGTACATCGATCCACCCTACAACACCGGCAAGGAAGGCTGGGCCTACAACGACCGCGTGAGCTCTCCCCTAATGCGCCGCTGGCTCGGACGCGTGGTCGACCGCGAAGACCTTACGCGTCACGACAAGTGGTGTTGCATGATGATGCCGCGCCTTGCTGTTTTGCGCGACGTTCTCGCTGACGACGGAGTCGTTTTCGTTTCGATCGATGACAATGAAATGCACCGCTTGCGATGCCTGATGGACGAGGTGTTCGGACAACACAACTTCGTCGGCCAGATCGTATGGCATGGCTCTACGGACAACAATCCAACCAATATCGCGACCGAGCACGAGTACGTTGTCTGCTACGCCAAGCGGAAAGAAGATCTCGATGACGTATGGCAGTCTCTACATTTCGCGCCAAAGGCCGCGATTGAGAAAACCGCCAAGTATCTTATCCGCTCCCAATCCGATCCGACACAGCGTCAGCGAGAGTATTCGCGCTGGATCAGGGAAAACCGCGCGCAATTGAGACCTTTGGGCCACTACAGTTTTATCGACGACGTCGGAGCTTTTGCCGCGAGCAAGAGCGTTCACAATCCGGGACGTGAAGGGTACCGCTACGACATTCCGCATCCAGAGACTGGGAAGCCTTGTAAGGAACCACTTATGGGATATCGGTTTCCCCAGTCCACGATGAATGCGCTCATCGCTAGCGGGCGCATTATTTTTGGCAAGGACGAGTCGCAGATCGTTGCGCTCAAGACCTACGTCGGCGAATACAAGGCGAAGCTTGGAAGCGTCTTGCAGGGGATCGACGCGCGTCGTGGAGCGGCTGAAATTCGGACGATTTTCCCCGAGAGTCGCCACCTTTTTAGAAACCCCAAGCCGTCCACCTTGATCGCGGAGCTGATTTCCTTCGCAACGGGTCCAGATTCGATCGTTCTCGATCCCTTTGCCGGATCGGGCACCACCGCCCACGCGGTTCTCGCCCAAAACCGAAAGGACGGCGGCAACCGACGCTTCATTCTCGTCGAGTGCGAAGAATACGCCGACAACATCACGGCCGAGCGCATCCGCCGCGTCATCAAGGGTGTTTCCAAATCCAAGGACGAACGCCTCCGGACCGGCCTCGGCGGCACCTTCAGCTACTTCGAGGTCGGCCGTCCGATGCGGCGGGAATCTCTCCTCGATGGCTCGCATTTGCCGTCTTGGGAAAAACTCGCCTCCTACGTCTTCTTCACGGCCACCGGACAGGAGTTCGATCCGTCCGAGACGAACCGGGACACCGGGCTGATCGGACGCACCGAGTCGCACGACGTCTTCCTTTTCTGGGAACCCGACGTCGAGAAGCTCAAGACCATGGCGCTGACGCTCGTAGGCGCCCGCGCCCTCCCGAACGGCTCTAGACGGAAGCTCGTTTTCGCGCCGACCAAGTACCTTGATCGTGACTTTCTCCACCAGTATCGAATCGACTTTCAGCAGTTGCCCTTCGAGATCTATGAAGCGATCGATCAGGTCGATTCGTGATTCTCAAGGACTACCAGAGACGCACGCTTGCGATCGTCCGCAGCTTCCTCGAAGAGTTGGCCACGTGGCGCGATGAGGACCAGAAGGCTAGAAGCCACAATCCGAATTGGGGATCGGATTGGGTCGAGAAGGCTTGGAGGAAGACGTTTCCCGGTCGGACTTTTCGAGCCCGACGAGACGGCCTCGACGCGCCGTTGCCCGCTTTTTGCCTCAAAATCCCTACCGGCGGCGGGAAGACGCTGCTCGCGACTCGAGTGATCGACCTGGTCAACTCGAACTTTCGGAGAAGTCGAAGGGGATTGGTTCTCTGGATCGTGCCCACGACGCAGATCTACAAACAGACTCTTGCCGCGCTGCGGAACCTCGACCACCCCTATCGTCGGCAGATCGACCTGTCGTCCGGCAAACGTACGCGGGTTCTCGAGAAGTCCGACTCCTTCGGTCCGCAGGACATCGCGGAGAACCTCTGCATCCTCGTGCTCATGCTCCCCTCCGCCAACCGCAAGACGAAGGAGACGTTGCGGATGTTCCGCGACAGCGGCGGATTCGACCGGTTCTTCCCTCCCGAGGATCAACCCGCCGCTCACGCCAAGATACTCGAGGAACACCCGAATCTCGACACGTTCGAGGAGACTTCGGGATTCTGGGGTCGCTACGTCAAGACGTCCCTGGCGAACACCGTCAGATTGCTCCGGCCGCTGATCATCTTGGACGAGGGGCACAAGGCGTACAGCGCCAACGCGAAAGCCACGCTCGAGGGCTTCAACCCGTGCATGATCGTCGAACTCTCCGCCACGCCCTCCAAGGAATCGAACGTACTGGTTCAGATCACCGGACGCGAGCTCAACGCCGAGGAGATGATCAAGCTCGACCTGCACATCAGGAACAAGGCGGGCGGCGACTGGCGCGGCACTCTGCTGGCGGCCATCGAGCACCGCGAGGCTCTCGAAGAGGCGGCGCGGCTCCACGAAGCCGACACCGGCGTCTACATTCGGCCCATCTGCGTCATTCAGGTCGAGCGGACAGGGAGGCGCCAGAGGAAGCCCGGACTCGTCCACACGGACGACGTCCGCGAGTACCTGCTCCAGCATCCCGGGATCGATCCCGAGCACATTGCGATCAAGACCAGCTCCCAGGACGATCTCAGGGACTTGGACGAAGACGCGGGCGGTCTGCTGTCCCGCAGCTGTCCGGTCCGCTTCATCGTCACCAAGCAAGCTCTCCAGGAGGGATGGGACTGCCCGTTCGCCTACGTCCTCGCGATCCTCGCGAACCCGACGTCGAAGACTGGGCTCACGCAGCTCGTCGGCCGGATTCTCCGTCAGCCCTACGCCGCCAAGACCGGGGTGGAACTGCTCGACGAGAGCTACGTGTTCTGCTTCCGCCGCCGCGGGAACGAGTTGCTCAAGGAGGTCAGAAGGGGGTTCGGGCGAGAGGGATTGCAGGGTCTCGAGGGGCGAGTGACCTCCGACGACGGACTCGCGGGGTCGCTGGCGAAGCGCACCGGTCGCCAACGCGCGCGATATCGTGGCGCGGCCCGGGAGCTGGTGCTGCCCGCGTTCATGATCCAGGACGCGGACGGATGGCGGCTGGTGCGCTACGAGGCCGACATTCTCTCTCGCGTGCGCTGGGACGAGGTCGGCCTGTCGCCCCTGGTGGACCTGGAGCTGGGCGAAGGGCGGGAGAGAGACGAGACCATCGTGACCGGCCTCGCGGGTCCAGGGACCGCTGCGGGAATCGAGATCGCGAACGGCGGCGACGGCGAACGCGCCGAGAGCGCGGGCGATTTCGATCCATCGAACGGCGGCGACCCGGTGGACTACTTCTTCGCGGCCAGCCATCTGTTGGACTTGGTGCCGAACCCGTGGCAGGGTCGCGACATGGCGCAACGCGCGTTCGAGTCCCTGCTCGAACGCCACCCCTTGGATCGAGTGGCGGCGAACCACCTCTTCATCCTCTCGGAGCTGCGTCGACAGGTCGAAGCGGAACGCGACCGGCTGTCCCGCCGGGTGTTCCACGAGATGCTGGAGAGCGGAGAGATGCGATTTCTGGTCGTCGCCGACGACCTCGCCATGAATCGCTTGCCCGCGAAGATCCAAATTCCCAGAGCGAAACAGGCGAACCGGGACGACGGGAGCCCATACCAGCGCAACCTCTTCGACATGACCGTCGAAGACGACCTGAACCGGTTCGAGAACAAGGTCGCCACGTACTTGGATCGGCAGGCCCGGCTCTTCTTCTGGTACCGCAATCGCGTGCGCAAGGACTACTACGTGCAGGGTTGGAAGCCGCGGCGAATCTACGCCGACTTCATCTTGACGCTGCAGGCCGACGAGGAGGGCCGAGACGGCGGATTCGGCGAAGTGTTCGTGGTCGAGACCAAGGGCGTCCACCTGAAGCGCTCCGAGGACACGGAGTACAAGCGATCGGTCTTCGACCTCTGCAGCGAACGCGCCCACAAGGCGGACTGGGCGGAGTTCGTGCCGGCGATGAGGAACAAGGTGGTGCGCTTCGAGGTGGTGGACGAAGACGAATGGGAGGCGCGACTCGCCGGGATGTTGTTTCGCGACGGACCGTAGGGAGCGGGCGATCCGCCCGGCGCGCCCGGCCGAGGCGGCCCACGCGGGAGACCCCGCCCCGGCGCCTTCGCTACGAAGCGTCCGGGTCGCGGCCCTCCCGGGCCTCGGAAGAGTCGTGCGGACGGTAGGCGACGAGCCGATGCGGATCGGTCTCCAAGCGGGGACCCCCGATCAGATCCACGCAGTCGGGCACGGCGGCGAACACGGCGTCCAGACACTCGCGCACGGCCTTGGGCGAGCCGGGCAGGTTCACGATCAGCGCGCCCGCGCGAACCCCCGCCGTCTGGCGCGACAGGACGGCCGTGGGAACCGCGGCCAGGGAAGCCGCCCGCATCGCTTCGCCGAAGCCGACGAGCTCTCGCTCGACGGCGGCGACGGTCGCCTCCGGCGTCACGTCCCTCGGCGCCGGACCGGTTCCGCCCGTGGTGATCACCAGGCAGCAACCCCGTTTGTCCACCAGGTCGATCAACGCGTCGCGGACGAGGTCGAACTCGTCCGGCACCAGACGGGTCACGGCCGTCCAGGGCGAGACCAGCACGTCCGCCAGATAGCGCTGGACGGCGGGGCCTCCCAAGTCCTCGTACACGCCTCGGGAAGCGCGATCCGACACCGTGACGACGCCGACGCGGGCCTTCTGCCCGCCCGCCCGCCTCGAAGGTCCCTCGGTGATCGACAACGCGAGTCCTTTGTGGCATGTTTCCGGTTCGCGGGCCGCGTGGCCCCGTCCCCAAACCTACGGGCTCGACGAATGAGCGACGACCCCAGATCCGACGAGGCGAGCGTTTCGCTCCCCTCCGCGTACGGCGCCGTCTCGACCCTCCAGCGGGAGTTTCGCCGCTACCAGGACGCCGCCTTTCCGCCGCGGTCGTCCCGGTTCTTCGCCTTGGAGCTCGCGGGCGAGACCGGCGAGCTCGCCAACCTCGAGAAGAAGCGCTGGAAGGGACGTCCGGTGGCCGACGCCGACTTCGAGGACGAATCCGCGGACGTGTGCATCGCGCTGCTCAACTTCGTCAACAGCCGGGGAATCGACCTGGCGAACGCCGTGGAGCGGAAGATGCGGCGCATCGACGCCGCGAGACTCGCGCGGGCCGAGGGCGGCGACGGATGAGCCCGACGGACACGGTCGAGCCCCTGGCCGACGTCCAGGCGAACCCCGATCGCCGCCGCGTCCCGATCGCCAAGGTCGGCGTGCGCAACATCCGCTTCCCGATCGCCGTGCGGGACCGTCGCCGGGCCGCCCAGCACACCGTCGGCCGCATCGACATGTCGGTGGACCTTCCCGAGGAGTTCAAGGGCACCCACATGAGTCGGTTCATGGAGATCCTGAACCGGCACGAAGGGGAGATCTCCGTCGAGGCGTTGCCGACCATCCTCGCGACCATGCGACGCCGTCTCGGGGCCCGCACCGCCTACCTGAGCGTGCGCTTCCCGTATTTCATGGAGAAGCGGGCGCCGGTCACGGGTTCCCGGGGCGTCGCGTCCTACGACTGCGCCTTCGACGCCTCGAGCGGAACCGCGGACGACTTCAAGCTCACCGTCGAGGTCCCGGTCGCGACGCTGTGCCCCTGTTCGCGGGAGATCAGCGAGCGGGGCGCGCACAACCAGCGCGGGACGGTGACCGTCGAGGTTCGCTTCCGAGGCGACCTGTGGATCGAGGAGATCGTGGAGCTGACCGACGCGTCCGCCTCGTGCGGCCTCTACCCCGTGCTCAAGCGGGAGGACGAGAAGTGGGTCACGGAGCGCGCCTACGACAATCCGAGGTTCGTCGAGGACCTGGTGCGCGAAGTGACGCTGCGACTCCGCGCGATCGACCGCGTCACCTGGTTTCGCGTCCAAGTCGTCAACTTCGAGTCGATCCACGAGCACGACGCCTACGCCCTCGTCGAGGAGTCGCCCGGCCGTCCGGCGGCGCCGGACCCGGAAACGGAGTCTCCGCCCCGACCCGCGTAGCCGCGCTCGGCGGCTCGCCGGTCAGTTCCGCAACGCCGGCAGAATCCGGTCCCAAAGGGCCGTCCAGGCGGAGAGCTCCGGGCGGCGGTGCAGAGTCCATCCGTTGAACAGCACGATCAGATCGCGCTCCGGCACGACGTGCAGGAACTGCCCGCCGTAGCCGTTGCCCGAATAGACGCGGGTCTCGCCGTTCTCGTGCGCCGGCACCCACCATTGATAGCCGTAGCCGGCGGCGTCGCCTCCGGGTCCGGCGCCGAGGTCGGGAACGACGGGCGACGTGGACGCCCGCACCCACCGCCGCGACACGATCCGACGACCGCGCCATTCGCCCTCGCGCAGCATCAGGTACGCGACGCGGGCGAGGTCGCGGGGAGCCAGATAGAGCCCGCCCTCCGTGTCCGCTTCGCCGTCCGGCGTGATCTTCCAGCGGTGCTCTCGGATCCCGATGGGACGGAAAAGTCGTTCCTCGGCCCAGGCGTCGGCGCGCCGCCCCGTCGCTTCGCGCAGGATCTTGCCCAGGAGCACGCTCACGCCGTCGTTGTAGTCGAATCGGGTCCCGGGCTCGGTCCCGACCGGTCGGCGCGCCACGTAGTCGATCCACTCGGAGCTCGCCTCGAGCTCGACGGTCGGGTGGGCCGGGTCGTCGTAGGTCTGTCCGGGCGCGGCCCAGTCGATGCCGCTACGCATCGTCAGGAAGTCCTCGACGGTCGCGGCCGCGCGATTCGGTTCGCTCATGTCGGGACCGTAGGCGGCCAAGAAGGGCCACGCCGGCGCCTCGACGTCGACGCGACCCGCGTCGACGGCGATGCCGAAGGCGACCGAGGTCACGCTCTTGGTGACGGATTGGAGCGTGTGCAGGCGCGTTCCGCGGTAGTGCGGGTGCCAATCGGGATCGTCGTAGTCGTAGGGGTGGCCGCCCGCGTCGCCGCGCCCGCCCGCGATGCGCGCGTAGTCCTCGCCGCGGTCCCAGCTGCGATCCACGACCAAGCGGCCGTTGCGAACGATCAGGAAATGGTCGACGAGTCCGTACCGGCCGGCGTCGACGTCGGCGACCAGAGCGTCGATCGAGTCCTCGTCGAATCCCTCGGCGGCCGGAGTGGAGACGGACCACGCCTCGTCCGGCCACGGGACTTCGCCGCCGCGCTGCGCGTCCGGCGCCGCGCAGGCGCTCGCGAGCGCCAGAGCCGCGACGAGGGCCGACGCCGGAGGCGTGCGCAAGGCGCCGCGGACGCCCGCAAGCCACGCGAAACGCGCGGCCGACCGTGCGACGGCGCGCGGCTTTGCTTTCACGAGAACCGGACGCCGGGGTCGGCTTCGCCCCGCCAGGAGTCCGTCTGCGCGGAGTTCGCGCACGCGGCCGACGGGCAGCGCTCGCGCGGGTGAGGCGGTCCGGGCGGGTTGCGCTCGAATGCGCTCAGGGGGCGCGTCCAAGTCGGCGTGGACGCGCTGGAGCCACTCGGGGTCGTGGATCATCGCTACGACCTCGCCTTTCGGCTCGGCGACCGTCTCCGTGATCGCGATTTCGGACCCGATGAATCGAGGGTCGCCGACGCCGGCGCGAAGCGATCCGACGGCCGAGGCTACTCCGAGCCGTAGCGCTTGCGGAAGCGCTCCACCCGTCCCGCGCTGTCCAGCAGTCGCTGGGTGCCCGTGTAGAAGGGGTGCGAGGCCGACGAGACCTCGAGCGTGACGAGCGGATACTCCTTCCCGTCCTCCCACTGAATCGTCTTCTTCGTGGCCGCGGTGGAGCGGGTCACGAAGGCGTACCCCGTCGAGACGTCCTGAAAGACGACGGGCCGGTAGGTGGGGTGAATGCCCTTCTTCACGACGGTCTCCGAGGTTCCGGTTCGCGGTTGGATCCCGGGGCGCGGGCGACCGGCCGGCCGGCCCTGCGCCGCGCGTCCGGGGGGCATCAATCCTATTCGGTTTGGCCGAGCGCGGTCAACCGGCTATCTTCGGGCGTTTCGCGCCGCGCTCGGGACGCGTCGCAGGCGCCCGGGCTCGAGCCCGGCTTGGGAAAGCGGTTCGCGGAGGAGGAAATCGATGGCGAAGAAGTCCGGGAAGAGTCCCCGAGTGACGATCAAGATGTCCAGCACCGAGAGCCCCTACCGGTTCACGACGACCAAGAACAAGCGCAACCACCCGCAGCGGCTCGAGCTCAAGCGATACGACCCCGTCGCGCGGCGCCACGTTCTGTTCAAGGAAGAGAAGTAGCCCGGCGACGCCGCGGCTCGCCAGGAGGTTCGGATGTCACGCAAGTGCGACGTCACGGGGAAGCGTCCCCTGACCGGGAACAACGTGTCCCACGCCCACAACAAGACCAAGATGCGGCAGTTGCCGAACCTGCAGACCAAGCGGATCTTCGTGCCCGAACTGGGCAGGACGGTGCGGATCAAGGTCGCGGCCTCGGCGTTGCGCTCGATCGACAAGGTGGGCTTGGCGGCGGTCCTGCGGAAGAACGGCCGCTCGCTGGACGACGTCGTCTGACCGCTCGCCCGCGCCTGTCGCGGGCGCTCTGCGCCTCCCTTCGCTCGACCGCCGCTCTGGCGGCGGGCGTCGCGCTGTCGCTGGCAGGGGCCGCCCCGCTCGAGGCGGCGCAGGACGACCGGGGATTCGACTCTCCCGAGACGCGGGCCCTGATCGCCATGGCGCGCGCGCACCGGGACTCGCCGGCGGCGCAGGCGCCCGGCGTGGCCTACCGGGCGCGAGCCGAGGGCCACATCTACTTCTTCCTGGATCCGGACGGCGGCGGCGCGGGCGTCCCCATGCGGGTCGACCAGGTCGCGGTCGACCTCTATCGCGACGCCCGGGGCCGCAGCCGGCAAGTCGTGAGAGCGATGCGGCGCAAGGCGTTGCTGCCGATTCGCGACTTTCGCTACTACGTCGACCGGCTCACGGCCGTCCAGAACGGATTCGGCGACCGGATCTCGATCGGCGAAGGGCGCGACGTCCGCGACGTCCCCCACCCCCTGGCCCGGGACGCGAGCGATCTCTATCGATACCGGATCGCGGACTCCGTCGCCGTCTCCGTGCCCAGCGTTCCGGAGCCGATTCGGGTGTACGAAGTCGAGGTGCGACCCCGCCGCGACGACGTCCCGGCGTTCTGGGGAAGCGTCTTCCTGGAAGCGAGCACCGGCGCCCTGGCCCGGATGTCCTTCACCTTCACGTCGGCCTCGTACGTGGATCCCCGCTCGGACCGGATCCACGTGCGCCTGGAACACGGCCTCTGGGAGGGGACGCTCTGGCTGCCGCACCGCCAGGTCGTCGAGGTGCGGCGCGAGGTTCCGCGCCTTGACCTGCCCGTCGGGAGCGTGATTCGGGCGATCCTCGAGGTGACCGACTACGACTTCGACGTCGAGCTCGAGCCGTCGTTCTTCGACGGCCCCTCGGTCGCCTTCCCCCCGGCCGGGACGACGCCCGACTCGACGGAGTTCCGCACCGCTCTGCTGGACGGCCTCGCCGCCCAGGGACTCTCTCCGACGAGTCCGGCCTCGCTCGAGGCGGAGGCCAGGACGTGGGCCCGCGAACGCCTGGTCGGCGGCTTGCCGCGCGCGCGCCTGCACGCGCCGAACGCGTCGACGGTCCTCCGCGCGAACCGCGCCGAGGGGGTGGCGACGGGAGTGGGCGTCTCCTACGCCCCCGGCGCCGCGCTGCGGCTGGAGGGCGTCGCGGGCTACGGATGGGCGAGCGACCGCGCGCACGCGTCGCTCGGCGGACGCTGGAGGACCGCCGCCGGCTCGGCCGCCCTCGAGGCGTTCCACCGCCAGCTGCGCGACGCGGGGCCGCGCGCGGGCGCCTCGGGCCTCGTCAACTCCCTCTCCACTCTGTTTCGCAACCGCGACTGGAGCGACCCGTTCCACGCCTCCGGCGCGCGCCTTTCGTACGAGCGCGCCTTCGGCGCGCGCGCCCTGCGGCTCGGCGCGACCTGGGAGAGCCACGTCGGCCCGCCCGCGCCGCCCTGGTCGTCCGGCCTCGGACCCGACGTTCCCCGTCGGGCGCTGCGCCCGATCGGCGAGGGGACGCTGGCGCGCGTCCGCGCGGGGCTTCTCCGGCGGTGGGGAGGAACGGGGACGTGGGGCTTGGAGGCCGAAGTCGAGGCGTCCGCCGGACGTTGGCAGGGGCGCGGACTGACGACGATCGTCGGCGCCGCGAGCGCCCGCGTCGGCGACTCCGATCTTTCGCGACGCGCGGAGCTGACGATCGAGGCGGGCGCGGCGGCCGGCGAGGTTCCCCACCAGCTGCTGTATTTCCTGGGGGGGCGCGGCACGCTCCCCGGGCACCCGTTTCGCTCCTACGGGGGACGGCGCTACCTGCTGGCCCGGGCCGAGGCCGCCCAGGTCCTGGTTCCGGGGTGGATCACGGCGCGGCTCGTCGGCGGCGCAGGCGTCGTCGGCCGGACGCCCGAGTCGGCCCGCGCGCTGTGGGACGTGGCCCCGACGGCGGGCGTCGCCGGATACCTCGGCGCGGGCGTCGCGACCCTGCGCGACGTCCTCCGGGTCGACGGCGCGTGGGGACTCCCCGGGGGCGTCTTCGAGATCGTGGCCTCGATCGATCCCTGGCTGGCGCCGTTCCTGTAGTCCCGAGGGACGCGGTTCAGCCCCGCGTCGCCCGCTTCTTCCGCTCGCGCGACTCGAACGTGTGGAGGAAGTTCGTGAATCCCCTGTCGTAGTCCGACAGGCCGTTCTGTCCGGTGAGCCTCATGCGCGCGTCGTAGAGATCGCGCATCGCGGTCGTCAGCGGACCGGGGCGCCGGTCCGGCGGACGGAGCCTGCGAAAGTCCTCGAGCGCCGGCCCCGACAGGGGCGTGTCCTCGAGCAGCTCCCCGTAGCGGGCGGGATCGTCTCCGTCGAGCACCCTCAGGTTCCGGTAGACGCGCTCCGCGAGAGCGGATCGGCGCAAGGCCGCGTCGCGGGAGTTCGACAGCGCGAGGTAGGCCAGGACCTGCGCTTCCAGCTCCTTCAGGTATCCCTTCCGGTGGCAGAACTCGTGCGCGAGGATGTGCGCGTCGAAGACGCCCGCGCTCCGAAACACGGCCACGTCGCCCGAGAGCGCGTCGCAGCTCGCCGAGGCGAAGGGCAGGAGGAACCTCGCGATCGTCAGCTCCCGCACGGAGCTGCTCGTCTCGACCCGCTGCCCGGTGACGCCGGCGATGTACGAGGTCAGGCGCTCGTTGACGTCCCGAGCCAGGACGTCGCGGCCCCGGGGCGCCGGAGGCCGGATCGACATCAGCTCCGCGGACAGCCGCTCCACGTCCTCGGCGCGCTGGGCGTCCGACATCTCGTCCATGCGACGAACGTCGGCCCCGTAGGTCCGGTGGAAGTCGATCTTGCGCACCCCGCGGCGACTGGCCCAGTCGGCGACGACGCTCCCCGCGTAGGCGCCCGCCGCCGCGGCCTGGACCAGGCGTCCCGGAAGCGTCGCTCCCAGGAGGAGGCGCGAGGCCAGCGGAGCCGCCACCGCGAGGTCGGTCAAGGAGACCGGGGAATAGGTCGCGCTGTTCGGGATCCGGATCGTCTCCATAGTTTCCAATCAAGCGCCGGTCGTCCCGCCCAGCAAGGAGCCCCGTCGATCGTGGGATCCGCCGATCCTCCCCCCGCCGCGCCGCGGGACGGCGACGAGAGAGACGCCCCGACGCCGCTCGCGGACGTTCGCGTCGTCGACTTCTCCCAGAATCTGGCGGGGCCCTACGCGACCCAGATCCTGGGCGACATGGGCGCCGACGTCGTCAAGGTCGAACCGCCGGGCGGCGACCCCGCGCGACGCTGGGGACCGCCCTTCGCGGGCGGCCAGAGCCACCTGTTCCAGGTCGTGAACCGCAACAAGCGCGGCGTCGTGCTCGACCTCGCGAGCGCGCGCGACCGGGACCGCGCCCTCGAGCTGGCGAGCGCCGCCGACGTGGTCGTCCAGGCGCTCCGCGTCGGGGCGGCCGAGCGCCTCGGCATCGGCTACGCTCGGGTGCGCGGCGTCAATCCGCGCGTCGTCTACGCGTCGGTCACGGCGCACGGCCCGGACGGCCCTCTGGCCGAGCAGCCCGGGTACGACCCCCTGATGCAGGCGCGGTCGGGGCTGATGTCCGTCACCGGCGAGCGCGACGGCCGGCCGGCGCGCGTCGGCGCGTCCGTCGTCGACATGGGGACGGGGATGTGGACGGCCGCCGCGATCCTGGGCGCCTTGGCCCAGCGAGCCCGAACCGGCGAGGGCTGCCACGTGACCACGTCGCTCCTGGACACGTCGCTGGCCTGGATGGCGTACCACCTGACCGGCTGTCTCGCGACGGGCCGAGCGCCCGAGCGCATGGGCACCGCCATCGGCATGATCGCGCCGTACCAGGCCTTCCCCTGCGCCGACGGCGAGGTCGTGGTCGCGGCCGGCAACGACGAGATCTTCTCTCGCCTCTGCGCCGCGCTCGATCTGCCGCTCGATCGCCACCCGGACTACCGGACCAACGAAGCCCGCGTGGCGCGTCGCGAGCGCCTGGCCGAGATCGTCTCGGAGCGCACCCGAACGAGGTCCCGCGAAGAGCTCCTCGCGCTGCTCGGCGACCACCGCGTTCCGGCGGCCCCCGTCCACACGGTCGCTTCGGCGCTCGAGGACCCGCAGACCGTCGCGACCGGGATGATTCGGAGCGCCCCCCATCCCGGCGCCGAGGACCACGTCGACGTCGCGATGCCGATCCGGTGGGACGGCCTGAGAGCCGCCGTGCGCCGCCCGCCCCCGGGGATCGGCGAGCACCAGGACGAGCTGTTCCCCCAGGAATGAGAACGCGAACCGGCCCTCCGTTCCGTCGCGCCGGGACTGGCGGCGCCGACGCGGACGCCCGAACATTGGGCGGCTAGGGAAACAAACCGGGGACGGCGCGGGTACGGACTTTCGGGAACGAGCTCGGGGCCCGCTGCGACGCGGCGCGGGCCCCGAGCTTCCCTTCCCCCGCGTGGTGCGCGCAGCCAGGAGGGTCGGATCCGTGAGCCGAAGACCGTCGCAGCGACGTCTCGCGCGCCGCCCGGCGGCGGCGCCGCCGCGGCGGCGCTTCGTCGACTTGGCCTCCGGGCTGGCGCGGGCGTCGCGCGCCCGACCGGTTCGGTCGATCGCGCTGGCGCTGGCCATCGCGTTCGACCTCGTCGCGCTCGGCCCCTCGGGCCGTTCTCCGGCGGGCGATCCGGCCGCGCTTCCCGCCTTCGCTCGGGGCGATCTGCAGGCGGCGGTGGCCCTGCAGGAGGCCCACAGCCCGGACCTGCTCTCGATCCCCGGCGTCGCGGGGACTGCGGTCGCGATCGGGGCCAACGGGCTTCCCGTGGTCAAGGTGTACCTCGTCCACGGGAACGTGGCGGGTCTGCCGACGTCCCTGGACGGTCACGACTACGCGACCGAGGTCACGGGCGCGTTCACGGCCTTCCCGGACCGCGGCGCCGCTTCGGTCGCGGGGCGCCCGCCGAACGACGACGCGATCGATCCCCGGCGCTCGTTCCCGCGCCCGGTCCCCATCGGGGTCTCGACCGGCCAGGTCGACGTGACGGCCGGGACGATCGCCGCCCGGGTCGTCTCCCCGGAAGGGGTCTTCGCGCTGAGCAACAATCACGTCTACGCCAACAAGAACGACGCGAACCTGGGCGATCGCGTCCTGCAGCCGGGAAGGGCCGACGGAGGGGTCGAGCCGAACGACGCCATCGGCGTCCTGCACGACTTCGAGCCCATCCGCTTCTGCGCGCCCTTCCCCTCGTGCCCCGCCAACGTCATCGACGCGGCCATCGCCCGGACCACGACCGAACAGCTGGGCGCGGGCACGCCGGCCGACGGCTACGGGATTCCGCGCGCCGAGACGACGCGACCCCGCCTGGGCATGGAGGTGCAGAAGTACGGGCGCACGACGGGTCCGACGACGGGCCGAATCACCGGAATCAACGCGGTCTTGAACGTCGGGTTCCGCGAGGGGACCGCCCGGTTCACGGGACAGGTCGTGATCGCCCGGTCCGGTTTTTCGGGTCCGGGCGACTCCGGCTCGCTCATCGTGTCCCGGGGACGGGGCGAGGACGACCGCAGGCCGGTCGCCCTCCTCTTCGCGGGAAGCGAGACGAGCACGATCGCCAACCCGATCGATGCGGTGCTCGAGCGCTTCGACGTGGCCATCGACGGCCGGGACTGACGCCCTTGGCGGGCCCGAGCGACGCGGACGTCGAGGAGGCGCGCGCTGAGGCGACCCGCAGGGTGATCGGACTGCCCGGCGTCGTCGGCACGGCGATCGGGCTGCGACGAGGCCGGCCGTGCGTCAAGGTGTACGTGGAGACCGACGACGCCGCTCTGCGGTCCCGACTGCCCAAGTCGGTCCTCGGCGTCCCCGTCGACGTCGAGACGACCGGTCCGGTGCGAAGGTGGCCCTGACCCCGGACGACTCGGCGCGCGCGCGCGGGCCGAATCGAGACGGTCAGATCGACGGCGGCGCCAACAGGGCGACGACGAGACGGATCGCGAGGTCCTTCTCCGAGGGAGGGCTCTTGGCGATCACGAGCGTCAACGCCGTGAGGGCCTGCGCGTTGAGGTCGTGCTCGATCCCCTCCTGCGCCGCGTAGAGCAGGAAGAGCAACGCTCCGATTCGCTTGTTGCCGTCCGTGAACGGGTGGTCCTTGACGACGAAGTAGAGGAGGTGCGCGGCCTTCTCCTCCCGGGAACGGTACAGCGCCTCGCCGAACATGGTCTGATCGAGGCATCCCAGAATGCCCTCCAGCCCGTCGTCGCGAAGGTTGCCGAACAAGTCGGACGCTTCGCCGGACTCCGCGAGCACGCGCTTGAACTTCGCGATCGCGTCGGCGACGAGGGCGCGATCCAAGCCTTGCGTCGCGGCCGCCTCGCCCACCGGCGCCTCCAACCGGTCTTCGTCGTACTCGAGCAACCACCGCCACGCGTCGGAGTAGTCGGCGACGAGATCGAGCACCGCCCGGCCCGCGGCGTTCTCCGAACCGCGACGCGGCAGCGTCCGGACGAGTCGCTCGAGCGCCCTGCGGGCGTCGGCGGCGCCGGGCTCGGCGGGCCTTCGGTCGACGACGTCGCCGCGGATCAGATGTCGACGCAGAGTTTCGGTGGCCCAGCGGCGAAGCCGCGTTCCCTCCGGCGACCTCGCCCGGTACCCGACGGAGACGATCACGTCGAGGTTGTATCGCGCGACCCCGCGACCGCCTTCGCCCCCGCCGCGCGCGGCCGACTTGCAGGTCGCTTCGCGTTCGAGCTCCCCGTCCCGATAGACGTCGCGGACGTGCCGACTCACGGCGGAGCGATCCCGCCCGAACAGATCGGCCATTTGCTCGACGGTGAGCCAGACGGATCCGTCCTCGATCCATGCGTCCAGTCGGAGACCGCCGCTCGGACCTGCGTGCACGGCGGTCGCCTCGTCGGGGCCTGCGCGCTCGGGACGGCTCAATGGACCGGCTCCTCTCGATGCCCCGCCTCGTGCGTTCGAGCCGGGCGCTCGCGTACACGGTTGCACGAAGCGCCTCCGATGGCAACGCCGAGCCGAGCCCGACCCGGACCCTTACTTCGCCGCCTGCGGATCCCCATATTGGGAAACAGTCTCGGGCCCGGCGCCGTACGATGTCGGGGCCAGGAGGCGCTGGGGCGCCGAGCCGAAACGCCGAATCGACCATGTCGTCCGTGCCGAGCGCGACCCCTGCGACCGACCGCGCCGTTCGATCCGGCGGCGCGGCAAGTCGAAACACGTCCTTCGTTTTCCGCTAGATGAGGTGCAACATCGTGAGAACCGCGATCTCCAGTCTGTTCGCCGCGACGGCGCTGCTCGCCGCCGCCCCCCACGCCCTTTCCGCGCAGGGCTACGGCTCCTCGACCGCGGCGAGCGGCGAGGACCTCTTCGTGGGCGAGTCGCTGAACGAGCGCGGCCCGGGCTACGTGTTCGTCTACCGTCGGAGCGACGGAACCTGGGCGGAAGTCCAGCGCCTGCAGGCGTCCGACGCCGCCGCGGGCGATCACTTCGGCCGCGCGCTCGCGACGAGCGGCGACGACCTCCTCGTGGGCGCCACCGTCGTCGACGGGACCCGGGGAGCGGTCTACGTCTTCCGCCGGGGATCCGACGGCATGTGGTCCCAGACGGACCGGATTTCGGCCAGCGACGGCGCCGAAGGGGACGCCTTCGGGCGCGCCCTGGCCGTCGCGGGCGACGTCGCCCTGGCGGCCTCCTGGGCCCACGGGGAAGCCCGCGGCGCGGTGTACGCGCTGACGCGCGACGAGACCGGCCGCTGGAGCGAGGAAGCCAAGCTGACGGCGGGCGAGGGACAGCCGGAGGAGTGGTTCGGGTTCTCGCTGGCGACCGACGGTCGGATCGCCCTGGTCGGCGCACGGGGCCGGGAAGGCGAGGCCGGCGAGGTCCACGCGTTTCGGCGATCGGCCTCGGGCGAGTGGACCGACGCCGGCACGATCGCGATGGAGGAAGCCGACGCGAACGCCCAGTTCGGATCCGCGGTCGCGCTCCACGGCGGCCTGGCGCTGGTCGGGGCGCCGGGCGCGAACGGTCGCACCGGAGCCGTGTACGGCTACGCGCTGGACGAGGACTCCGGCGAATGGACCCAGCGGGGGGTCCTCCAGCCCTTCGAGGTCGGTTACGCCGACTTCGGCCGGTCGATCGTCCCCTCCCCGCAAGGGGGCGACCTCTGGATCGGCGCCCCGCTGGCCGGCGGCTTCGAAGGCCGGGCCTTCTTCGCTTCGTGGGACGAGGACTCGCAGTCGTGGGGCGCGATGACGAAGGTCTCGGTGGAGGGCCTGGCGCAGGGCGACGGCCTGGGCGGAGCGATCGCCGCGGGCGACGACGTCGTGGTGGCGGGACTCGCGGGCGACGACTTCGGCGCCGGCACCGCCGCGATCCTCGCGCGCTCGCCGGGCGGCGACTGGACCGCCGAAGCGACGGTCGCCTCCGAGATCGCGGGCCTCGACGCCGTCACGGGCGGCGACGTCGCCTGCGAGGAGGGTGCGGCCAGCGTCTTCACCTGCTCGGACGTGGACCTGGTGTCGTTCCTGCCCGTTCAGCGACTCGGCGGCGGTCGCGGCGTCAAGGTCAACGACGTGTGGGGCTGGACCGATCCGGTCACCGGGACGGAATGGGCGCTGGTCGGTCGGTACGACGGCACGGCGTTCGTGGACCTGAGCGACCCCGGCAATCCGATCTACGCGGGCGAGCTGCCGCTCACCGAGGGGGCGAGGCCGAACGTGTGGCGCGACGTCAAGGTCTACGAGAACCACGCCTTCATCGTCGCCGACGGGGCGGGCGAGCACGGAATGCAGGTGTTCGACCTGACGCGGCTGCGCGACGTCGCCGACCCTCCGAGGACCTTCGAGGCCACCGCGCACTACGATCGCATCCACAGCGCCCACAACATCGTGTTGAACGAGGAGACCGGCTTCGCCTACGCGGTCGGCGCCAGCGGCGGGGGCGACACGTGCGGCGGCGGTCTCCACATGATCGACGTTCGCGAGCCCGCGGAGCCGACGTTCGCCGGCTGTTTCGCCGACGCCGCGACGGGCCGGCAGAGGACGGGATACAGCCACGACGCCATGTGCATCGTGTACCACGGCCCCGACGAGGAGCACCGGGGCAAGGAGATCTGCTTCGGCAGCAACGAGACGGCGCTGAGCATCGCGGACGTCACCGACAAGGACGCGCCGGTGGCCCTGGCCATGGAGGAGTATCCCAACGCCCAGTATTCGCACCAGGGCTGGATCGATCCCGAGCACGAGTACTTCTACATGAACGACGAGCTCGACGAGCTCGGAGGCGCCGTCGCGAACACGCGGACCCTGATTTGGGACGTCAAGGACCTCGACGAGCCCCTTCTGGTCAACGAGCACCTGTCCGAGAACCGATCCTCGGATCACAACCTCTACATCCTCGACGACGTGATGTTCCAGTCGAACTACGTCAGCGGGCTGCGGGTGCTGGACATCTCCGACCGCCTGAACCCCGAGGAGATCGGGTACTTCGACACGGTGCCGTGGGGCGAGGACGAGCCCGGCTTCGACGGTTCCTGGAGCAACTACCCGTACTTCGCCAGCGGCATCGTCGTCGTCACTTCGGGCGCGGAAGGCGTGTTCGTCCTTCGGCAGGCGCGCCGCGACCTGGTTCCCTAGCCGAAGCGAGAAGGGAGCCCGCCGCGACGGCGGGAGAGAGAGTCCGCGGGCGTCCGGTTTCGCATGCGAGACCGGGCGCCCGCTCGGGCTCTCCGGCGCGCCCGCGCAGCCGGGGACGACGTCCGGATCCGTGCCGCGGGGCGGTCGCTCCGGGCGGTCGACCCAAAGGGGAGCGATCGGTCGCCGGCTCGTCCCCGAGGCGCTTCCCGTTCGCGCGCCCGAGCCCCGAGAAGCGGCGCAACGCCGCTGGCGCTCGTCAGAGCGCGGCGTTCGCGACCCAGGCCCCGCCGTACGCCAGGGCGAGCATGTAGGCGAACTGGAGCGCGGGCCATCGCCAGCTCGCCGTCTCCCGCCGCATGACCGCGACCGTCGACATGCACTGCAGCGCGAAGACGAAGAAGATCAGCAGGCCGACGGCCGAGCCGGTGTCGAGATCCCGTTGCAGGGCGGCCCGGAGCTCGAAGTCCTCGTCGTCGCCGCGCTCCACTCCGTAGATCGTCCCGAGCGTCCCCACGATCACCTCTCGGGCGGCCAGCGACGTGACCAGGCCGACCCCGATGCGCCAATCGAACCCCAGGGGCTCGATGACGGGTTCGACGAGGCGACCCGCCCGCCCGAGCGCGCTGTCTCCGATCGGCGGCGCTTCGCCCGAGGGCGCGCGGGGGAACTGGCTCGCCACCCACAGCGCCACGGTCACGGCCATGATGATCCTGCCCGCGCGGCGCAGGAAGACGCGCGCGCGGTCGACGAGGCGCGCGACGACGGCCCGCGCGCTCGGCGTCCTGAAGGGCGGGAGCTCCATCACGAAGGGCGTCGCGCGTCCGCGCAGGACGGTCGCCTTGAGAAGCGCCGCCGTGCCGACGGCGGCCGCCAGGCCGAGCGCGTAGAGTCCCAGAAGCGTGGCGGCGCCCGTGCCGAGGAACGGTCCCAGGAGCGGGCGCTCCGGGACGAACGCCGCGATGAGAAGCGCGTAGACCGGGAGTCGGGCCGAGCAGGTCATGAAGGGCGCGACGAAGATCGTGGCGATCCGGTCGCGCTCGTCCTCGACCGTCCGGGCGGCCATGATCGCCGGAATCGCGCACGCGTAGGCCGAGAGCAGGGGAAGGAACGACTTGCCCTGAAGGCCCACCCGGTGCATGAGGCGGTCGGCGATCACCGCCGCTCGCGCCATGTAGCCCGAGTCCTCCAGCACGGCGATGAAGAGGAAGAGGATCAGGATCTGGGGCAGGAACACCACGACCGAACCGACGCCTCCCCACACCGCGTCGACGAGCAGCGACCGGACCCAGCCCTCCGGCAGGAGCGCCTGGACGGCCGCGCCCGACGCCGCGATCGCCGCTTCGGTCAAGTCCATGAGCGGAACGGCCCAGGCGAAGATCGCCTGGAAGACGCACGCCACCACCGCCGCGAAGATCAGAGGTCCCCACCAGCGATGCAGCGCCAGCGCGTCCAGGCGCTGGCCGACCTTCGACGGCCTAGGGGCCTGGAAGCCCGCTCGCTTGCCCAGCGCCCGGGCCCGGCGGCGTCTCTTCTCGTAGAGGTCGATCATGGGCAGCGTCCGGCCCTCGTCGCGGACCTCGCCGTGATCGGCCCGCTCGGCCTTGACGACGATCGGGCACGCGCGCGCCTCCTCGCCGCCCGTCCGGAGCGCTTCGAGGAATCGGCGCACGGGCTCGAGCGACTTCGGGTCCCGGGCGTCCACGAGCGCCACCTCGACGCCCAATTCCCTGGACAGGGCCGACGCGCGGATCCGGCCGTCGCCGCGGCCCAGCTCGTCGGCCATCGTGAGCGCGACCAGGGTGGGCAGACCGAGACCCAGGACGGGTTCGGCCAGCATCAGGTGCGACTCGATCCGGGTGGAATCCAGGACCAGCACGATGCCGGCGGGCCGCCGGTCCTCCCCCCTTAGCCGCCCGGTCAGCGCCCGGTGGGTGACGTCCTGGTCCAGGCTGCGCGGCGACAGGCCGTGCACGCCGGGCAGGTCGACGATCTCGACGGGGCCGGCGGGCACGCGCACCGTGCCCGTCCTCCGCTCCACGGTGACGCCGGGGTAGTTGGCGACGCGCTGGCGCAGCCCGGTCAGGCTGTTGAAGAGGGTCGACTTGCCGGCGTTGGGGGGGCCGACCAAGGCCGCCAAGGGACGGTCCGACGGCGCCTCCGCCGTCAATTCGGGTCGAGAACCCCCGCGGCTTCCAGCGCGCTGCGCACGCACAGACAGGACGCGGTTTCCTTCCGCAACGCCACCAGAGCGCCGTCGACGCGGTACACCGTCGGGCCGCCCGCCGGCGCGTGCCGGATCGGACACAACGTGCATCCCGGCACGATTCCGCGCTCCAGGAGCGGCTCGACGTCCTCGCCCGCGACGTCGAGGCGAACCAGCACGACCTCCTCCTTCAGAGGAACGTCCGCGAGCCAGCGATCCGGACGCCCTTCAGTCGATCGTCCCTTCGACTTCACGATTTCTCCGCCAGGGGGATCTCGCGGCGCGCTCGTCCCGGACGCCGCCACCGCCTGCAACCGCGTCGGCCCGGATCGGACGGCGACCTCGCGGTCGCCCGCCGGGCGGCCCAACGCTCCTCTAGAGTAGAGAAAGGCGACCGAAATGCAAGCTTCCGCGAGCGAGCGCCCGCCGGGAACCCGTGCGTCCGCGCGAAGGACGCCCGACGCGCTCGGAGCCGCCGCGGGGCGACCGACGCGGGCGTGGCCCGCGCGCACGCCTGCCAAACGGAGACCGAGCGCGTGGCCGCGGCCGGGCGGGCGCGAAAGCGCACGCGAAGGCCGAGCGCGTTCTCGCGGCGCGAATGCGCTACGGTCGCCGCACGCAAGCACGGCGCCCGAGCCCGATGCGACGCCGCGACGGCCGACGCCAAGTCCGCGTGGAGGCCGACGCGAGGATCGCGCCCGCTGAACCGGCACGGTCCGGGGCCGCGCGGAATCGACCGACGGCGGGCGAGGCGGCGCGACCGAATCGCGCGCGCATGGTCCCGCGGAAGGAGGCGACCCCGCTATGGGCCGCGTTCCGAAACCGCCGCTATAGGAGTTGTCTTCGAGACGCCGGGAGGAGACCGGCGGCGGGTCGTCGACGACCCGCCTCCGGCGACCGCGCCTCGACAGTGGAGCGCTTTGCGGGCGTCTAGCTACCCACCCGCACGACGTTCTCCGCCGCGGGGCCCTTGTCCCCGTCGACGACGTCGAACTCCACTTCCTCGCCTTCGGTCAGACTCCGAAAGCCGTCGCCCTGGATGGCGGAGAAATGGACGAAGCAATCCTGTCCGTTGTCGGCTCGGCAAATGAACCCGAACCCCTTCTGATCGTTGAACCACTTGACGGTTCCCTGCGTTCGCACGTTGTCAATCTCCTGAAGTGTTGGAGCGAATCCCGCGATCCCCGCGACGACGCCCGTGCCGACGCCGCCGCACCGTAGCTGGGAGGCCCGTCCGAATTCGACGACCGACGCCGACCCCCTCGCCTTCGAGGCGGAGCGCGCGCCAATCGAACCGATGCGCATGGACGGACCGCGCGAGCGTACTCCCTAATCTTGCCTCTGCAAGCTCACACCGAATCGCCCGCGGGTCAACAAGCGCCCGTCCAGCGGAACGACGGGGATCCCCGTCGTCGGCCGCGCCGGCTGCGCGCGGCTACTGGACGGCGCCTGCGGCCCAAAGCGCCAGGGCGGTCGCCGCGGGCACGACGAAGTTGTCGTCCAGGCGCCCGGAGAACGCTTCGGCGACGGCGGCCGCGGCGGCGCCGACTCCCGCCTGGACGAAGCCCACTTGAGGAGCGAGAACGCCGACTCCGACCCCCAGGAACGCGAGGCTCCCGATCCAGGACCCCGAACCCAGCGGGCATCCGCCCCACAACCGACCGACGACGCCGGCCGCCGGATCCGCGAGGGCGAGGACGAGGATCGCGGGGCGAAACAGCTCCCCCGGGGCCGCCAGGAGCACGAACAGGGCGCCGACGAGAAACCAGGTCGACGAGGCGATCCTCGTCTCCTCCCGCGGGGAGGCGACCCGCCGGAAACGCGTGAAGAACCACCGGGCGACCGCCTCGTTGGACAGCCGGAGCGCGTCCAGGGCGAGCGCCGCCAGGGCGGCTCCGCCGACCAGGATCGCCAGAGCGGCCGAGTCGGCCCCGATCGCCTCGGCGAGAAGCGCCAGGGCCACGCCGCATCCCGCGTGCAGCGCGCGACGCCACGGCTGCAAGCCTTCGGTTCGACGAACCAGAGCCGCCAGAGAGTCGCGCGCCTCGCCCCCGGCCCCGCCCGCCCCGGGGCGACCGCCCTCGCGGTCGCCGGGCTCGACGTCCCCGCCGACTGGAATCAGCGACCCCGCCCGCTCTGACCGATCGGGTCTCCGGCCGGCAACTCCAGCGCGCGCGCCGGGGCCTCGTCGCCGCCGCGCCGCTGCCAGCGACGCACGTCGGCGGCGACCAGGTACTCGTGCGGCGAAGGCGATTCCACGCCCTCGAGGCGGCCCGCCAGCGCGTTCAGGCGGTCCGCCAGCACGGCGCGCACGTCGGTCATCGCGGCCGGGTCTCGGGCCTGCTCCATCATCCGGTCCACGACGGCGCGTTGCACGACGCGCTGCACCCCGCCGCGGTAGTCGTCCGTCGCGGGAGGCACGTCCCAGGTCGCGGCGATCAGGCGATCCGCCACTTCCTCGAGGGTCGGATAGTCGCCCATGCCGCCGTAGACGACCAGGCGCGCCATGCGCTGGGGATGGAGGATCTCGCCGACGGCGAAGGCCGCGGCCGCCTCCGCCGCGCCCAGCGGATCGAAGAGCACGCCGGTGCGGCCCTCGAAGGTCTCGCCCTCGTCGTGCCGGAACGCGGGCGGCGGAATCATGGCGACCACTTCGGGCGGCAGGGTCAGGAAGTCCACGGTCAAGGCGTCGAGGATCGTCTCGAGCGCCCTTCGCTGCTCGTCGCCGGGCACGATCGAGACGGGCGTCCGGCCCTCGCCCCGCAACGCGTAGACGTAGTCCGCGCCGCCCAGGCTCTGGGCGGCCGCGCGCAGCTGGAAGCGATGGTGCATGTAGAGCGGAAGCAGCACGAACTCGAGGTCGGAGAGCGGCCGTCCCATGGCCACGTTGTCCAGGCCGAAGCGCTCGAGGCCGATGTCGCGCACGCGAATTTCGTGCGCGAGGTGGTCGACCAGGTTGGACCCGTTGTCCCAGACGCCGGCCCGCGGATGGCCCGCTCCGACGAAGTTGTTGTTCGGGTGGGCCATGAAGGGCAGGCCCTCGCGGATCCCTCGCGCCGCGATGGCGTCCAGGGCGGCCGCTTCGTCGACGCCGTCGGGGAACTCGCGGTAGAGCCACTCGACGGCGAGCTTGTCGTACTCGCCGATCCGCTGCACGTAGGCGTTGGAGAGGTCCAGGTCGCCCGATTCGTCGATCTCGACGTACGGGGCCGGGTAGTCCATCACGCTCTCGCGCCCGTAGGCGCTGGCCAGGTAGTTGTGCGGGAACCCGAGCGTGTGTCCGACCTCGTGGGCCGAGAGCTGGCGCACGCGGTCCAGCGCCATCTCCACGGCGTCGGCGCCGTCGGCGACCTGGGCGAGGTACTCGAACCCGGGCGCCAAGGCCAGGCCGCAGGCGTCCGAATGGAGCGAGAAGGCGCCGTCGGCGTCGTCGCCGAAGGGGGCGACCATGCCCTGCCCGAGGAGGTAGTCCTGCCGCAGGCGCAGGCTCCCCAGGTTGACGACGCCGCGAATGATCTCGCCGGTCCTGGGGTCCGTCACGGTGCTGCCGTACGAGTATCCGCGCGTTCGCCGGTGCGTCCAATGGATCATGTTGTAGCGGACGTCCTGCGGATCCACGCCCTCGGGCAAGACGTCGACTCGGTACGCGTCGACGAATCCGGCCGCCTCGAACGCGTCGGCCCACCACGCCGCCCCCTCGATCAACGCGCTCAGGATGGGCTCGGGCGTGCCCGGGTCGACGTAGTAGACGATCGGCTCGACGGGCTCGGACGGCTCCGCCCCCCGATCGCGCTTCTGCAGGCGGTGGCGCGCCGCCAAGCGCAGGCGCAGGTCCTCGTCGATGGCCGTGGCGTAGTCGAAGATCGTCGGCCCGTTGACCCCGATGCGGGGATCGGCGATCCGGGGCTCGTACCCCGGGCCCGGCAAGCGCACGAAGGAGTGGTGCTGGCGCAGCGTGACGGCGCGCGGATTCACGGCGACGCCCCGGATCAGCGGGCCGGGGTCGTCGGCCGCGAAGGTGAGCGTCGCCTCGACCTCGGTGTTGTCCGGGAAGGACCGCGTGGCCGGCAAGTGGATCGCCGAGCGGCTCGCATCGAGCCGAAACGAGCCTTGGCCGCGACGCCGGATCTGGCCGACGACGTCGCGGGCGTCGCGCAGGAAGAAGTCGGTGGCGTCGACCAGGACCCGGTCGTCGGTGCGGGCCTCGACGTCGAAGCCCCAGTACACGGACGGCGCGAAGGCGTCGCGGACGGCCTGCACCTCGGTCGGGTTGTCGCTCCTCGCCTGGAACCGGTAGTTGGGCTCGACGAGCAGGACGCGCGGCCCGACGCGCTTCGCCTCGAGGACGTGGGTGCCCCGCAGCTGACCCCGGTCGATGCCGACCGGATTGGACCCCAGGCCGCTTCCCATCGAGATCTGATACAGGAATTCGCCCGCGCCGAGGTCCAGCTCCCAGTACAGCTTCCCGGCGTTCTCGTCCCAGTGCAGGTCGAAGAACCCCTCCATGAGGGTCGCGCCTCGGGTCTTCTCGGCGATCGACGGCGTCGGCTCCTGGGCCGGCGCCGGGGACGCGAGGGCGGCGGCAGCGGCGCAAGCGCCGGACAGCACGAGGGCGAACGCGCGAGCGGGCGACGAGACGACGCGCGCGAGCGGGCGACGGGCGCGGGGCGCGGAGTGCGAAGCGGGCATGGGCGCAAGGATCCCCCGGACCGATCGTCCGGCGTTCGAGGACACTGGTGAGGACGCTGGACGGCGCGCGCGAAGCGCGCGCCTCCTCGGCTCGGACGAGGAGCGGTTCGCCCCGCCTCGTCGGAGAGCATGAGCGCGCGGGCCCGTCGCGCGCAAGTCCTTTCAGCGACGCCCTTCGAGGGCGGGCGGCACGCGGGCCCGGGTCGCCTGCTCGAGGTCGTAGGCGTAGGAGAGCAGTTCGGCGTCGCTCCACAGGTCGCCGACGAAGGCGACCGCGAAGGGCGTCCCGTCGGCGTAGTAGGAGAAGGGAACGACCACGGTCGGCAGCCCGACGTCGTTGACGACGTTGCTCGGCAGCTCGGCGTGGTTGTTGGGCCGGTGGTCGGGGCGCGACGCGTCCTCGACGAGCGGCCGAATCGGCTCCCCCGCCTGCGGAAAGAAGAGCCCGTCCAGGTCGTGCGCCTCGAGCGCGGAGCGGAACAGGGCCCGCATCTCGAGCCGCCACGCCTGGAACGCGTCGCCGGCCTCGGTCGCCGTCGGAGCGGCCGGCGGACTCCGGCGGCGCGCGCCCGGGAACTCGCGACCCGCGATCCGCTCCCACTCCTCGACCGTCCGAAACGCGGCGCCTTCGCCCAGGCCCTGCAGGTACACGAAGAGGTCGTGACCGCCCGAAGAGGCGCCGGGGCGCTCGGCGTAGAGATCGACCCAACGCGTCCCGGCGAACGGATCGGCGAGGGCGCGCGCGCCGCGGGCCTCGAGCGCGACGACGGCCTTCGCGTACTCCGCCTCGGTCTCGGGCGCGAGCGGCAGGAACGTGTCCCGCCACCCGGGACCCACCAGCCCGAAGCGTTTCCCCCGCAGCGCGGTCGGCGTCAGGCTCGCCGCGAATCCGCGCTCGGGGACGCGGCCGACGGACGCGTACGTCGCCAGGTCCTCCGGCGTGGGCCCGGCGATCGCGTCCAGGACGAGGGCCGCGTCCCGGACGGTGCGCGCCAGCGGACCCACGACGTCGCGGTAGGTGGCGTCGATGGGGAAGACGCCCTCGAGGGGCACGAGACCGAAGGTGGGCTTGACGCCGACCAGGGCCTGGGCGGCGGCGGGGTTCTGGATCGACCCGCCCGTCTCCGTGCCCAGCCCCAGCACGGCGAAGCTGGCGTTGACGGCCGTGGCCGTCCCGCCGCTCGAGCCGCCCGGCACCCGATCCGGGGCGTAGGGGTTGAGCGTCTCTCCGGCCACCGAGCTGCGGGTCCGCGTGCCGTGAGCCGCGAAGTCGGGCAGGTTCGTCTTTCCCAGCACCACCGCGCCGGCGGCCTCGAGACGCTCGACGACGGCGGCGTGGTCGGCGGGCGTCATGTCGACGCCCCCGGCGGCGGCGCTGAAGCCCTCGAACCCGGCCGTCGTCACCAGACCGGCGTAGTCCAGGTTGTCCTTGATCACCACGGGAACGCCGTGGAGCGGGCCCCGGGGTCCCTTCCGGGCGAGCTCCTCGTCCAGCGCGGCGGCCGCCGCGAGCGCGTCCGGGTTCAGCGACACGAAGGCGTTGTAGCGGTCCTCCCAGCGCTCGATCCGCGCCAGGAACGCCTCCACGAGCTCGACGACCGTGACCCGCGACCGAAGCAACGCCTCGCGGACCTGCGCCGCGTCGAGCTCGACCACGTCGAAGGGCGCGCGCGCCGCGGGCGGATCCTGCGCGCGAGCGCACGTCGCGGTCGGGAGCGCCAGAGCCAGGATCCACGCGGCGCCGCGAGCGGCCGGGCGGCGGCGCGGAGCGGGCGCGGGCGATCGAGACATGGGGAAGAGCCGCCTCCGGTCCGCGTCGACGGGGGAGCGCCATGGGCCTCGCGGCGCCGAAGCCCGCGCCGCCTCGGGCCGTCCCGAATTGCGGCGGGCGCGGCGCCCGTGGCATATCGTAGGACGGTACGTCGCGGAGGTCGACGGCGCGACGGCGAGGGGAAACCACCCGAGAGGAGCGCGACCGAGGAGTCGTGAGCGCATCGACGCGAGAAGGCGACAAGCCGCTGGGGGCCGGTCCGGACGCCTGCCACGGACTCCTGAACCTCGAGCGCATCGAGCGCAACATCTACCGGGGCCGGAACCGCGATCTGGGCGCCGGCCGGATCTTCGGGGGCCAGGTCCTGGCCCAGGCGCTGGTGGCCGCGCGGCACACCATCGACGAGGCGGACCGCTTCGCCCACTCCCTGCACGCCTACTTCATCCTCGAGGGCGATCTGACCGTGCCCGTCGTCTACTTCGTCGACTGTCTGCGCGACGGGCGCAGCTTCACGACCCGCACGGTCAGGGCGATCCAGCACGGCCGGGCGATTTTCACGATGTCGGCGTCGTTCCACAAGCGGGAGCCCGGACTGGCGCACCAGCGGCCGATGCCCGAGGCGCCTCCGCCGGAGACGCTGCGCTCCGATCTCGAGATCCTGCGCGAGGGCGCGGACCGGATCCCCGAATCCGTGCGGGACGCGTTGACCCGCGACCGGCCGCTGGACTCCCGGCCCGTCGACCGGTACGACCCGTTCGACCCCGAGGCCCGCCCTCCCGTCCGCCGAACGTGGGTGCGGTCGACGGGAACGCTGGACGACGCCGCGGTCCTGCATCAGGCTCTCCTCGCCTACGCGTCCGACTCCGGCATTCTCGAGACGGCCCTGCAGCCGCACGGCCTGAGCTTCCAGGACGCCGACCTGATGGGGGCGTCGCTGGACCACTCGCTCTGGTTCCACCGCCCGTTCCGCGCGGACGACTGGCTCCTCTACGCGGTCGAGAGTCCGGTCGCCCATGGCGCGCGGGGCTTCGCGCGGGGAACTTTCTTCGCGCGGGACGGATCGCTGGTGGCGTCCGTGGCGCAGGAGGGGTTGCTGCGCGCGGGCGGCGTCGGCAGCCGTCGCGCTCGAGATCCCGACGCCAGCCGGCGACCCGCTTGACGACCCGGCGGGCGCCCCCGCGAGGAGACGCCGTGCGCGAACGATACGAGAAGGCCCTTTCCTTCCCCGCGTACCTGGAGACGGTGGACCGGAACCGCGAGCTCTGGCGCGCGGTCTGGGATCGCGCCCGCGTGCCCGACGACGTCTCGGCTCGGGCCCGCGCGCTCCCGGGCTCCCAGCGCCTGCTGGCCCTGAGCGAGGACTGGTGCGGAGACGCCGTCCACGTCCTGCCCGTGGTGGCCCGCCTCGCCGAGGCGGTCGCCGGCGTCGAGCTGCGGGTGCTGTCCCGCGACGAGAACCCGGACCTGATGGACGCCCATCTGACCGGCGGCTCCAGTCGCTCGATCCCGGTGATCATGCTCTTCGACGAGGACTTCGCGGAGCGCGGCTGGTGGGGCCCCCGGCCGAGCGCGCTGCAGAAGTGGGTGACGGAGGAGGGCATGAAGATGGAGCCCCGACTCCGCTACGCCGAGACGCGCCGCTTCTACGCGCGCGACAAGGGACGCGCCGTCCTGGCCGAGATCCTCGAGCTCATGGGCGCCGCCCCGAACCCTCCCGAAACCAGGAGCGACGCATGACCCGATTCACGTTGCGGGCCGCCGCGCGGACGACGCTCGCCGCCCTCGCCTGGGCGCTTCCCCTCGCCGCGGGCGCCCAGACCCGCGACTACTCGCCCGAACGCCCCTTCGGCACGCTGCGTCAGCAGGCGCGCACGCAGCAGGCGTGGCTCGAGGAGCGGCTGCGCGCGAATCTCCCGCGCCTGATGCGCAAGCACGGCGTCGACATGTGGGTCGTGACGATGCGGGAGTACAACGAGGACCCGGTGTTTCGCGCGCTGGTCTCGCCGACGACCTTCGCCGCGCGGCGGCGCACCATCTACGTCTTCCACGATCGGGGCCCCGAGCGCGGCGTCGAGCGACTCGCCCTGGGGGGCACGTCGCAGGGAGGGGTCTACGAGGCCGTGAGGGCGACGGTCGAGGCCCCCGACGGGCGGGCGGCCGAGTTGTGGGGCAAGGACCAGTGGGACCTCTTCGCGCGCATGGCGCGCGAGCGGGACCCGCGCCGGATCGCGGTGAACGTCTCGCGCGACCACAACTTCGCCGACGGCCTCAGCGCCGGCGAATGGGAACAGATGGAGGAGGCCCTCGGTCCCGACCTGACGAGCCGCGTCGTGCGCGAGCCGCTGCTCGCGATCGACTACCTGGCCATGCGGGTTCCCTCGATGGCGCCCGCGTATCGCAAGACGCAGGCGATCGTGCACGAGATCGTCGCCACCGCCTTCTCCGACGTCGTCGTCGCGCCCGGCGTCACGACCACCGACGACGTCGTGTGGTGGATGCGCCAGCGGGTCCACGACCTCGGACTCGGCGTCTGGTTCCAGCCCTCGGTGTCGATCCAGCGGCGCGGAGTCGATCGCTTCGAAACGGCGAACGGCTCGCCCGTGATCGAGCGCGGCGACGTCCTGCACTGCGACTTCGGGATCGTCGCGCTGGGCCTGGCTACCGACACGCAGCACATGGGCTACGTGCTGCGCGAGGGCGAAACGGACGCGCCCGCGGGACTGCGCCGCGCGCTCGCCAACTCCAACCGCCTGCAAGACATCCTCATGGAGGAGATCGAAGTGGGCAGGACGGGCAACGAGATCCTCGCGACGACGCTGGCCAGGATGCGCTCGGAAGGGCTGAACGGGACCATGTACACGCACCCGATCGGCGATCACGGGCACGGGGCCGGGCCGCTGATCGGCCTGTGGGACTACCAGACGGGCGTCCCCGGCCGGGGCGACCCCCCGGTGATCCCTTCGATGTGGTTCTCGACCGAGCTGCAGGTGACGACGCCCGTTCCCGAATGGGACGGCCAGCCGGTCCGGATGGCGCAGGAGGAGGAGGCCGAGGTCACCGCCGAGGGCGAGGTCCGCTGGGTCCTGCGCCGACAGACCGAACTCCACCTGGTTCGCTGAATGGCGCGGAGTCCCGGACGAAGCCCCTCGCGAGCGCACCGGAGCGGAGCGCCCTTTGGCGGTTGAGCGGCCGTCCTCGCCCAAGGGACGCTCCCTGGGCCTCGTCCTGGGGGTCGCCGGCTTCGCTCTGCTGCTGGCCTTCCCCGTCGATCCCGACAACCTGCCCGCCAGCCGCCTGGCCGCCGTCGCGCTGCTGATGGCCGTCTGGTGGGTCAGCGACGCGATCCCGCTGTTCGCCACCGCGCTGCTGCCTCTCGTTCTCTATCCGCTGCTGGGCGTCATGGCCGGCGACCGGACGGCCCCGGTCTACTTCAACAGCACCATCGTGCTGTTTCTCGGCGGCTTCATGATCGCGCTCACGATGGAGAAGTGGAATCTCCATCGCCGCATCGCGCTGAACATCATCCACGCCGTGGGCGGGGGGCCCGCGCGCATCGTGCTGGGGTTCATGATCGCCGCCGCGTTCCTGTCGATGTGGATCTCGAACACCGCCACGGCGGTGATGATGGTCCCGATCGGACTGGCGATCGTCCTGCAGATGGAGCGCGAGGCGAACGGCGCCGACACGCGTCCGTTCACCGTGGCTCTGATGCTGGGCATCGCCTACGGGTGCACCGTCGGCGGACTCACGACGCTCGTGGGCACGCCGCCCAACCTGTCCTTCGTCCGCATCTTCGCGATTCTGTTCCCCGAGGCCCCGGAGATCGCCTTCGGGCAGTGGCTCGTCCTGGCTCTGCCCGTCGGGGCGACGATGCTGGTCGTGTCCTGGCTCCTGATCACGCGCGTGTTCTACCGCGCGCCGCGAGGGCTGGACGTCGACCGCGACCTGGTCGCGAGCGAGCGCGGCCGCTTGGGCCCCGTCTCCCACGAGGAGCGCTGGGTGGCGATCGTCTTCGCGGCCACGGCGGCGCTCTGGGTGTTCCGGGTGGACCTGAACCTGGGCTTCCTCACGGTGCCCGGATGGTCTCGCCTGCTGCCGTCGGCGGCGCTGATCGACGACGGGACGGTCGCGATCGCGATGGCGTCGACGCTCTTCCTGATTCCGGCGCGGAATCGCGCGGAGGGCGCGACGCGGATCATGGGGCCCGACGTGATCCCGCGCCTTCCGTGGAACATCGTGCTGCTCTTCGGCGGCGGATTCGCGCTGGCGGCCGGGTTCCAGGAGACGGGGCTGGCGGAGCTGATCGGTTCGCGCTTCGGGGCCCTGAGCGACCTGCCGCCCTTCCTGACGATCATCGTCGTCTGCACGGCGCTGACGTTCCTGACCGAGTTCACGTCGAACACGGCGACGACGGAGATGGCGCTTCCGATCCTCGCGTCGGTCGCCGTCGCCGCCGGCGTCCATCCGCTGGCGCTCATGATCCCGGCGACGCTCTCGGCCTCCTGCGCCTTCATGATGCCCGTGGCCACGCCGCCCAACGCGATCGTCTTCGGCAGTGACCGCATCGCGGTGGGCGAGATGGCCCGCGTCGGGATCTTTCTGAACCTGATCGGCGTCCTCGTGATCGCGACGGTGGTCTACACGGTCGGCCTGGCCGTCTTCGACGTCGATCCGTCCGTCGTGCCGGACTGGGCGGAATCGATCGCGGCCCCGCTGCACGACGGGTAGCGCGCGACGACGGCCGCGCCGGGAAGATCGGCTACACGTTGAACCGCACGTTGATCACGTCGCCGTCGGCCACCGCGTACCGCTTGCCCTCGACGCGCAACCGTCCGGCCTCGCGGACCGCCCGCTCGGACCCGAAGGTCTCGTAGTCGGCGCAAGCGGCGACCTCCGCTCGAATGAAGCCGCGCTCGAGGTCGCTGTGGATGCGTCCGGCCGCCTTGCGCGCGGTGGCGCCCCGGCGCACGGTCCACGCCCTCACCTCGTCCTCGCCCACGGTGAAGAAGGAGATCAGGCGCATGAGCTCGTAGGCCGTGCGGATGAAGCGGTTCAGCGCGGGCTCGGCCAGCCCGAGGTCGGCGAGGAACTCCGGCCGGTCGGCCGGGTCCAGCGTGGCGATCTCGGCCTCGACCTTGGCGGACAGGGGCAGCGCGACGCCGCCCATCCGGCGCGCCGCCTCGGCCAGTTCGGGATCCGCCGCGCGTCCCGCTCGCTCTTCGGCGACGTTCGCGGCGACGCACAGCGGCAAATCGGTGAGCAGGCCGTATCCCCTGGTCCATCTCCGGTCCAGCTTCTCGGGCGCCACCCGCCGAAGCGCCACGCCGTTCTCGAGGGCGGCGGCCATGGTCTCGAAGGCCGCGATCTCGAGGCCGCCGGCGCGCTCCTTGCGCGCGCGGTCGAGTCTGCGCTCGACGATCTCGAGATCGGCCAGGACGCACTCGTCGTGAAAGGCGACCAGCTCGCCTCCGGGATCGGGGTCGGCGTCCAGCGCGGGATTGACGAAGTCGCGCAGCACGAGACACAGCGCGTCGCGGTCCCGAATCTCCTGCAGGGTCCGGGGCGACAGCGTGCGCGGAGGCGCCCCGTGGTCGCCGGGGACGTCGCGCAGGTCGAGCGTGGCGTAGGTCGTCTTTCGGGGCGAGAACGTCTTCGCCAGGAGATCGACGCGCGCGTCGGGCACCTTCACCGTGCCGACCCGGACCTCGCCCCCGTAGCCGACCGGCGCGTCCAAGCCCGTCATCGCGTTGAACAGGGTCGTCTTGCCCGAGCCCGGGAACCCCGCCAAGGCGAACTTCACGATCCGGCCGTCCCTCGGGCGTCCGGGCGTCTCGGGGCCGCGTCGACGCGCGAAGCCCCGTTCTCGCCTTCCCGCGAGGTCGAGTCCGGGACCGGCTCGCGCTCGGCGTCCGAGCCGGTCGGGGTCGCGGGGCCCGGAACCGGGTCAGACGCGCGAACGACGCGCGCCTCCATGCGCGCCGGGTCCACCCGGACGCGGGACCGGATCATGGCCCGGTCCGACAGCGTCGTCACGTTGGGCGCGAGCTCGGGCGGCCGCTCGAAGGGGTCGGGCCCGAGCAGCTCGCCCGGTCGCAGGTGGTGCTCCACGACGACGAACTCGAACGCCCCGGCTCGGGCGTCCAGACGGAAGTCCAGCACGACGGCGTCGCCCATCGCGCCCCAGTGCCGCAAGGGGCGTCCCCGCAGCGACGCGCCGTCGGGCGGAGACTCGCCGTCCACGGCGACCAGCCGAACGCCCCGCTCGTCCAGGTCGCCGAAGCGAAAGAGCGTCGCCTCCGCGCCGATCGACGAGGACACCGCGACGCGGAGAGGCCGATCCGGCCCCCCGGCGCCCGCCCCGGCCGAACCGGGAAGCGCGGCCACGGTCGGCGGCGGCGCATCGTGGACGACCGCCGGCGTCCAGGCGTACCGGACGCCGCGCGCGTTCAGTTCGGCGAGGGCCTCCGGGACCGGACCGGCCGCGTCCGTCTCGCCCCCTGCGCCGGGCTCGGGGCGCAGGGCCCGAGCCGTCCGGTCGGCCCAGGCGACGCCCGGATCCGGAGCCTCGCGCTCGGCGTCGCCGCCCCAGTGCGCGGACCCGCTCTCGCGATCCAGCGCGTACACCAGCGTCGACGGCGCCGGGCGCTCCGGCGACGGCGCCGAGGCCCGGACGCCCATCGCGAGCGCGGCCGCGGCCGCGGCCGCGCCGACCGTCGGCGCCCACCAGCCGTTGGGCTCGCGCATCGCGTCGATCAGAGGCGTCGCGACCAGGAGCGGGAAGACGACGGCGACGGCGATCGCCGGAGCCAGCCGGAATCCCGCGGCGAGCCAAATCCCCTCGGCGAGCGGCACGAGCACGGCGAACGCGGGCGCGATCGCGAGCGCCGCGACCAGCCAGCGCCAGTGGGCCAGCGGAGCGTCGCGCCGCGATCCGGCGACGGCCAGCGCCGCCACGCACCCCGCGAGCGCCGGCCACTGCAGGTTCTGGGCGGCCATCGGGGCCGCCGCCGCGGCCAGGGCCGCCAGGAGGGTCGGCGCGAGCAGCGCGCCCACGCTCAACTCGAGCGTCGTGAACCACCGCCGCAGGATCCCGACGGCGCCGCTGACCGCGGCGAACGCGAACGCGACGACGGCCGCCACGTGCCATCCCTCGCTGTGGAACGTCCCGGCCTGCAGCGCGCCCGCCTCCCAGTGCGCTGGAACGCGCCACGCGTGGAGCCAGCCGGCGGCCAGCGCGACGACGGCCGCGCAGACGAGCGACAGTCCCGCGGTGGCCAGCACGCGGCCCAGCGTGGAGCCGCGTCTCCTGGCCGCCGCGAAGGCCAGTGCCCAGAGCGCCGCCGCGGCGGCGCCCAGTCCCCGGATCCACCCCCGCCCGTACGTCACCAGTCCCAGGCCGTTCACCGACGTGTAGCTCAGGTCGGGCGCGTGGACGATGGCGAGGTCCCGCCTCCCGAAGTGATCGAGCAGGGCCAGCGTTCGCGCGCCGTGGTGCTGCAACGTCGCTTCGGAGACGTTGGCGGGGGTGTCGTAGGCCTGGTGGTACACGGCCGGACGCCCCACGGCGGCGAAGTTCAGTCCCGCTCGGCCCGCGGCGCGAAACGGCGTGAAATCGGTGTCGTTCGGCATTCTCTGGTAGATCTCGATCGCCGCCGAGTTGGCGAGCGGATGAGGATCCGCTTCGCGCAGCGCCTCGACGACCCAGCCGTTCTCCGGGCCCGTCTCGAACATCCACGCGGCGCCGCCGCCCCCGCGCATCTCGAGCGCGAGAACCAGAGCGGCGTCGTCCATCCAGGGGTGCTCGGCGACGAAGGCGCGCGCGCCCAGCAACCCGATCTCCTCCCCGTCGCTCAGCAGCACGATCAGGTCGTTGCGAAGCGGGGGCCGGGCGCTCAGCGCCCGCAGCGACTCGAGGATCGCCGCCACCCCGAGGGCGTCGTCGCCCGCGCCCGGAGAGATGCCCCGGCTGTCGTAGTGCGCCGTGACGAGAACGGCCGGCCCGCCGGGCTCCGTTCCCGGAATTCGCGCGACGACGTTGTGGATCCTGGCCACCGTCAGCGCGTCGCCGCCGTCGGAGAACCCCACCGAAGCGTGCACCTTGGGATCGTGTCCCAGGGCGCGAAGCTCGGCCAGCAGGTAACGGCGCGCCGCGGCGTGGGCCGGCGAGCCCACGGGCCTCGCGCGCGCGGCCAGGCGGGCGACGTGCGCCATCGCCCGACCGGAGGAGAACGCCGTGTCGGGAGCGCCGGCGGGCACGGGCGCCGGAACGACGGCGCCGGATCGGGACAGCCACGCCAGGACCAGGAGGACGACCAGCGTGATCGGGCCCCGAAGGCCCCGCCGCGGGCGCGCCGGCGCGCGGGCGGGCCCGTCCCCGCCGCTCTCGGGAGGGTCTCGCCGCGCGCGGCCTCCGGCCCGCGGATCGGCGGGCCCGCCTCCGGGCGCGGCAGGCGCCGCGGGGGCGTCCGCGGGCGACGACCGGGAGGCCTCGGCGCCGCGGGGGCTCTCGCCGCCCTCGGCGTCCGAGGCGAGATCGCGCTCGAGCTCCTCGATTTCGTCCTCGTCGATTCCCAGCTCGTCGAACGAGGGAATCCTCGGGTGCCTGTCGTCCGTCATGGCGCGTCGCTCGACTCCTCGCGAGGCCCGACGCCGACCGCCGGCGTCGGGTCCGTCGCCTCTCCCGTCCGCGGTCGGACTCCTAGAGCGGCCCGTCCTCCCACGGTCCCCACAGCGCGTAGGTGCCGCTGGGGACGTCTCCGCCGCTGACCAGCGAGCCCTGCTGGTTGAAGAAAAGAACCCGGCCGTCGGGGCTGAAGCAGGATCCCGCGAACTCGCCCGGCTGTCGTCCGCCGGACGCCCTGGGGGAACGTACGAGATTCACGATCCGTCCGTTCTCGTCGAGCCCGCGAACGTACTGGTCGTCGGTGCCGTCCTCGCACATCACGAGCCCGCCCCGGGGGCTGACGACGATGTTGTCCGGGCTGTCCAGAACGTCCTTCGAGGGCGACTCGAACACGAGCCGGAGCTCGCCCGCGTCGGTCGACGTCGGCCGGTAGTGGAAGACCTGGCCGGCGGTCGCGTCTCCGCCGTTCGTCGAGACGACGTAGATCCCGTCGTCTCCGCGGAAGGCGCCCTCGAGGCGAGCGAAGCGGGCGCCGCCCCGCTCGACGCCCTGCCGGAAGACGGCCAGGGGATCGCGTCCCGCGCTCTCGGGATCCGGGTCGTCGATGTCCACCCAGTGGACGGGCAGCGTCGAGCCCCGCGTCTGTCCGCGCGCCGTCAGGTAGCCCGGACGGTCGGTCACGGCCAGCATCTGCAGCCGCCCGCCCGCCGCCAGGACGCCGGGCTCGTTCGGCACGAACCGGTACATCCCGGCGCCGGGCCGCCGGCCGGGGACGTACCAGGCGTCCTCCGTCTCGTAGACGACGCCGGTGGCCGGGTCTATCGCCACCGCTTCGTGCACGAAGCGCCCCATCGCGCGGAGCGGGACGGGGTCGACGGGCGCGGTCGCGTCGACGGGGACCTCGAAGACGTACCCGTGCCGGCGCTCGAACCCCTGTTCGGGCCCCGACGCGACCTCCTCGCACGACAGCCACGTGCCCCAGGGCGTGGGCCCGCCGGCGCAGTTCTGCCGCGTCCCCGCCAGGGTGGGGAACTCGTCGATCAGCTCGACGGCGAGCGCGTCGCCCTCGCCGGAGATCCGCACCTCGAGCGACGTCGTGCCGCCGGGTCCGCGCGGATCGTAGTGCGGATCGGCGAAAGCGCGCGCCGCGTCCGCCTCGTCCACCAGCTCGTGGTTGCGAATCAGGCGCACGTTGCCGTTGTCCATCGGAAAGGCGGCCATCCCGTCGAAGGCGTTCGGCACGCGAAAGCCCTCGCGAACCGCCGACTCCGCCTCGCCCACGCCGATCCGCACGCACCGGAAGCTCTCGGGGATCTCGAACTCCGGGCAGTCGGGACTTCTCGTCAGCGGCCCGTAGGGCGCGATGAACGGACCGGGATCGGAGGGCGGGACGCCTCGCTCGGCGCAGGCGACGAGGCCCGCGAGCGAGGGCGTGAGCGCCATCCCCCCGCCGGCCGAAGCGAGCTTGGCGAGGAACGAGCGGCGCGACGTGGTCGGGCGCGAAGCGGTCAAGGGACGAATCTCCTCGTGTGGCGAGCGCCCGGGTTCCGGGCGCGCATCGAAGCGCGGTTCGGGGCGGCGGTCGCGGACGCCGGCGAAGACCCCGGCGGACGACGCCGGCAACCGCCGGTGCCAAGCTAATCGCTCGCGCGCGCGATTCCGGAATCGGCGTCGCCGCTCGCGGCCGCTCGCGTGGCCCCCGCGCCTGGAACGGTCACTCCGCGCCGGCGCCGCCCGGGCCATCTGCGGCCTTCCACGCGTCGTAGCGCATGCGCAGCGTCGCGACCGGATTGGCGCTCTCGCCCGACCGAACGTTCTCGTCCGTGACGTCGACGTAGAGCGCGCGCTCGCCGTCGTTGAACGACTCGCCCTCCGCGTCGTCCGCGTCGACCACCAGGAGATACGCGACGTGCGACGTCTTGTCGTCGCAGGGCGCCTCGAGCACGGGCTCGGAATCGCAGTCGCAACGCCGGTCCCCGCCCGCGGCGTCGGCCGCTTCCATGGCGGCCACGACCCGATCGGCCATCGTGCCCTCCGTGGCCTTGAACGCCGCGACCGCGCGGTGGACGACCTCGTCGGAGCGCAGAATGTTGCCCTGGATCGAGAACGCGATGCCGGCGCCCGGGACGCTGTCCTGGACGGACAGCGAGGCCGCGCCGTTCTCGGCGCCCGAGTGCGCCGCGCAGCGTCCGCGAAGGTCCAGGATCGCGAACTGGCGTCGCTCGAACGCCGGATCCCGGGAGAGCGCCCGCAGGATCTCGGCGGGCGGCGTCCCCGCCTTCAGCTCGCGGTGGACGAGTCGCTGGTTGGCCCGAGTCCGGTCCACGGCGGCCTGCGCGGCCGCGACCCCGACGCCCGGAACCACGATGGCCTGGACGTCCATGAGCCCCCGCGCGGGAAAGGCGGCGAAGCGACTCTGGGCGACGCACGTCGCCGAAGCGATCGCGACCTGCCCGGTGCGCGCGTCCACGGCGATCACGGACCACGTCGCGGAGAGCGCCGTCGGGAGCGCGAGGAGGCAGGCGGCCAGCGCGAGAAGGCGAGCTTGCGGGGAGGGGCGAAGGGCGCACATTGGTCACCTCGAGGGTTGGCGTCGAGTCGGACCCGCCGCCGGGGCTCTCCCGGCGGACGCCTGTGAACACTGGACCGGGAGCGGTCGCGTGGGCAAGACGGACGAAGGGATCAGTCGAAGGGAATTCGTGAACCGCGGATCGAAGGCGGCGCTGGGGGCCGCGATCGTCCCCAGTCGGGCGCTCGGGGGTCCGGGCCGACCGGCGCCGTCCGATCGGCTGAACGTCGCGATCGTGGGCGTCGGCGGGCAAGGGACCGAGAACGCGCTCGAGATGGGCAGCGAGCGCATCGCGGCGATCTGCGACGTCGACTTCGGCGTGGTCCATCGCCGGGTCCAGGAGCGCCTGGTCGGCTACGACGGCGCCCCGAGCGAAAAGGGCCGCCGATGGCGCGAGCAGTTCCTGCAGGCGCGCCAGTACGTCGATTTCCGGGAGCTGCTCGATCGCGAGGAGGGGCTGGACGCCGTGGTCGTGGCGACGCCGGACCATCTTCACGCCCCGATCGCGAAGGCGGCGATGGAGGCGGGCAAGCACGTGTACGTCGAGAAGCCGCTGACCTACACCGTCGAAGAGGCGCGCAAGCTGGCCGCCCTGGCTCGGCGAACGGGCGTCGTCACGCAGATGGGCAACCAGGGCCACTCCGGCGACGACGCCCGGCGGATCGTCGAGTGGGTCGAGGCCGGCGTGCTGGGAGACGTCGCAGAGGTCCACGTCTGGACGGACCGCCCGATCTGGCCGCAGGGCGTCTCGCGCCCGCGGCGCTGGACGGACGGTCTGAACCCCGGCTGGTACCAGCAGTGGGACGAACGCGCGATCCGCTCGGTCGCGGCCGACGTCATGGACGCGGGGTACGCGCCGCCGGAGGGCATGAACTGGGACCTGTACCTCGGGCCCACGGTCGGGGACGTGCCCTACCACCCGGTCTACCATCCCTTCAACTGGCGCGGCTGGGTGGACTTCGGCGTCAGCGCCCTGGGAGACATGGGCGCGCACCTGATCGACCATCCCTACTGGGCCCTGGATCTCGGCTTCCCCGAGAGCGTCGAGGCCACGTCCACGCCGTGGGGCGGCGCGGCGGACGAGCCCGAATCCTACCCGGTGGCGATGCGGGCGCACTACCGCTTTCCCGCCCGACCCGGCATGCCGCCCGTCGATCTCCACTGGTACGACGGAGGGCTCATGCCGCCGAGGCCGCAGGTCCTGGACGACGACGTCGAGCTGAACCGCGAGGGCGGCGTCATGTTCGTGGGCGAACGCGGCGTCCTGCTGCACGGCACCTACGGGCGCGACCCCAAGCTCTTCCCCGAGTCGCTCGCCGCCGAAGCGGAGGCCGTCGAGCCGACGCATCCGCGCATCGAGGAGACCCACCAGATGAACTGGGTCGAGGCCTGCAAGAGCGGCGGCGAGGCGTCCTGTCCCTTCGACTACGCGTCCCGGCTGACCGAGGTCATGCTGCTGGGGATCGTCGCCCTCCGGGCCGGCCAGGGGCGCACGTTGCGCTACGACGGCGAAGCGATGCGGATCGTCAACTTCGACGACGCCAACCGATACCTGACCCGCGAGTATCGGGACGGCTGGGCCGTCTGACCGGGGCAAGCCCGACGCTCGGGTCCCCGAATCGAACCGCGGGTTCGGCGGCCGCGGGCGCGGACCGCAGTTTGGGCCTCGACAGCCGGACGCGGCGGCGCGCCCAAGCGTCTTGAACGCAGGGCGAACCGAATCGTCAACCCACGCGTCAAGACACGGCGACGAAACCGGTCGTCGTGCGCGCAGGGAGTCTATTCCAACGCGGTAATGAGCCCGAACGGAGGGGAAGCTGGGGGGTAGGGTGAGCGGCCCGGGATTCGAGGCGTCGTGGGCGTGAAACGGACGGATCAAGGTCCACGCCGGAGCCGATTCCTGCAACCGGATCGAGAGGTCAAGGACGGGCAGAGCCGTCGGGCTGCACCTCTTCGCGAGCGGCTGGGGCGCGTGCCCGGTCGCTGCGCGCCGACGACTCGGGCGGCCGACCTCTCGGGCGCGGTGGCGTACACGCGGTGGGCTGGGTGGGCGATCCGATCCTGGACGCATATATCAAATTTGGGCATGCTGACGCGGTCGCCCAGCAAGTCCAGCAGGTAACTCTCACGCGCGTTACCCGATAATTCGTACATTTTTGAAAATCTTCGGGATCTTCGTATTGATCTGCACATACCATTACATCCAAATACATGTCCTCTTCACTAGGTATGTATTTTTCGTCTGCGGCACCGGGAGACGCGCCAAAAAGGACGGCGACCAAAAGAGCGAGCATCGTTTCTCTCCTCCAGTGAACAACGGACAAGACGACCCCCCAAGCAATGGCACAGGCAATCATGATGTCAGGGCCAAAGATGACAAAAATTAACATGCCCAAAGGCATGGACTTCAACCAAGCGGAAACAATCGAGCGATAACCCTTCATTGATTTTTGTTACCTTGGCGTTTCTGTTGATTCGAGCATTCTGTCAACACGATCTCGCAACCTCACGATATTTTCTTGCATTTCCCTCCATGCGGCCAGCTCTTCCTCACCCATGGAGTTGAAGTCAAGACCTAGCCGTCCAGACTTTAGATCATCTAAAAAACCATCCCATTGTCTTTCATCCTCTTCTAAAAGATTCTGGAAAGCTTGGTCAAGTGTGATCCCCTCCACATCAATTAGCGCATGGCCATCATTGACCAACCGTAGACGTACCGGGCGGTTGTAGCCCTCATGGCCGATAGCGGCGCTTTTCAGCAAATGTTCGCGCAGCACAGAAACGCCATCGCTAATGTCCATCTCCAACGTCTCCTCGTCCGAAGACGCAAACGAGACGTCATCGCACCCGGTCACCATGAACACCGCGAGTGCGCACCCGGCCAAAGCGGTAACCACCCGTTTCGTCGTCATGTGTCCGTTCTCCTTGAGCAGAGCATCCGAGAGTCGCCGACGGCGGCCCCATCCGCCCGGAAGGTGGGGACACTCGCGGCGCAACGTCAAGGGACGCGCCCACGCGCTGTGTCAACGCAAAGTAGAAATGTCCGGGGGGCGAGCAAAGTAGAAATGTCCGCCTGGGGACCGGTCTCGGGGTTGGGGGTAGCGGGTTGCGACAGCGTTCCACGTCTTCTGGGATGCGCGGGCCCTGGCGCCTCGCGCAGGGAGCGGAGCGACCGAAGCGAGGCGCCAGGGCCCGGGAGCGGCCGGTCGACGGCTCCCTCTCCATGTCCAGGGCGCCGTGGGACGCGCTGTCGGGCATGGTCCGGCGAACGGAAGCCATGGCCGGTGCACGTGCGGAGAACCTGCGAGTCCTGTGCCTGCGCCGCCCTATGCGCGCAAGAGTTGGGGCGCGGAAGGTTATGCAACCACATGCAGGGGCACACCCAGAGGCCGGAGATCCGTAGGGCTGCCGCCGACGACGCACTACGCATCAGCGTTGGGAAGGGCTCGCCCAGGCGTGGCTGGCGAGCCGGAGAAGAGTCGGGTGCCACCGAACGCTGGCCGGATGTTCCGACCCGGTGATCGAGGAAGCCGATCAAGCGGGCAGCGTGAAGCGTTTGCCGATGATCCCGACGGAAGGTCGAGAGGCGCGACGCTCGCAACGTCCCCTACCTCTCGGACGGTCGCGAAACACCGTTAGAAGCGATCCTGCAGCCTCGAATCCACGGAAAACTGCGCCCTTGACGTACATAAGAGCATCGCTACACTCTTGTCCAACGGGGAATGAGCCCGGATGGAGGAGCGGATTCCAGCGGCGAATGAGCCCGGATTCGCGGGTCGTGGCATCTTTGGAGGATGGTCATGCATCTCGACGTATCCCAGATCCGCACCCTCGCCGAAGTCCGCACCTTCCTCGAGGGCACCGGAGCGGCCGACTTCCGGCCCATCCACCGCGCCGACGTCTACGACTGCATCCGGTGCACGCTCGTCCACTTCGACTACTTCCAGGCCCGACGGCCCGACAAGAGCTCGATCAAGCGCTTCCTCGAGAAAGTCACCGGTCTCTCGCGCGCCCAGGTCACCCGCCTCATCTCCCAGTACCACCGCACCGGCCGCATCGTCGACCGCCGCCGCAAGCCCCCCGCCAACCGCTTCCAGCGCGTCTACACCGCCGCCGACGTCGCCCTGCTCGCCAAGATCGACGACTCCCAGAACCAGCTCGCCGGTCCGGCCACCAAGGTCCTTTGCCACCGCATGTTCCACGTCTTCGGCGATGAGGACTTCAAGCGGCTCGCCAACATCTCCAACGGCGCCATCTACAACATCCGCAAGCGCCGCGCCTACCGCGCCGGCCGCCTCCGCTTCCGCAAGACCGTCGCCACTCGAGTCTCGATCGGCGAGCGCCGCAAGCCGCAGCCCGACGGCAAGCCCGGCTACGTCCGCGTCGACAGCGTCCACCTCGGCGACCTCGAGGGGAAGAAGGGCTCCTACACCATCAACGTCGTCGACGAAGTCACTCAACACGAGTACCTTGTGTGCGTCGAACGCCTCACCCACGAGTTCCTCGGCCCCGCGCTCGAGCAGCTGATCGACGCCTTCCCCTTCGTCGTCCACGCGTTCCACGCCGACAACGGGAGCGAGTACATCAACCACCGCGTCGCCGAGCTGCTCAACCGCGTCCACGTCAAGACGCTGACCAAGTCCCGGCCCCGCCGCTCGCACGACAACGCGCTGGCCGAGTCGAAGAACGGCGCCGTCGTGCGCAAGTGGCTGGGCCACGTTTACGTCGCGCCCGAGATGGTCCACCACTTCAACGCGTTCCTCGGGGAGCATCTCAACCCGCTTCTCAACTACCATCGCCCCTGCAACTTCCCCACCGAGACCGTCACGCCCAAGGGTCGCCGGAAGCTCAAGTACCGCCAGCAGGACGTCATGACCCCGTACGACAAGCTCAAGTCGCTGCCCGACGCCGAGCAGTACCTCCGTCCGGGCGTCACCTTCGAACAGCTCGACCGCATCGCGCTCGCGAAGACCGACCTCGAGGCCGGCGAAGACGCCCAGCAAGCCCTCGCGACGCTCCTGCGCGCGAACCGCGACGTGAACGCGCAGAGGGCCGCGAAGACGGCGTGAGCTGAAGCGAGCCGCCGCCGGACTCATCGCAGCGGCTTCCTCGGGGATCCCCATCCCGTTGGATCGCGGCCGCCGCCGACCTTGACCGACTGTGGCGGCCCACAGTTCGGGGGGAAGCTTCGCATGCTTCGGATCGCACGGGCAGAAGCCCGCTCGAGCATCGACCCGGGCCGCACCGCTACCACGCTGTCACGCCGATACTCGACTCCGGATCCGAAGCGCTCGCTTCCCCCGACCGCCTAACGGCGGTCCTTTGGGCAACTCCTGGCGATCCCGACCGATCGCGGCCGACGCCAACCTTCCGACCGGAATGGACAGGCGCTCTATGCGCCTGAAGGTCAACACCTTGAACCCGGAGGTCCACGCATGGGCTGCGCCCACTCCAAGTCAACGGCAACCCCAAAACCAACCCCAACTGCGCTTGTCAGGGGGATGACGGGCGGAGAAAGCGTCCAGGATCGGATCTCCCACCCAGCCCACCGCGTGCACGCCACCGCGCCCGAGAAATCGGCCGCCCGAGTCGTCGGCGCGCAGCGACCGGGCACGCGCCCCATCCGCTCGCGAAGAGGTGCAGCCCGACGGCTCTCGCCCGTCCTTGACCTCTCGATCCGGTTGCAGGAATCGGCTCCGGAGTGGACCTTGATCCGTCCGTTTCACGCCCACGACGCCTCGAATCCCGGGCCGCTCACCCTACCCCCCAGCTTCCCCTCCGTTCGGGCTCATTACCGCGTTGGAATAGACTCTACCACCCCGCCATCCTCGACGTCTCGCCCACCCTCTGGGAGCCCTTCTTCATCGCGCTCTGGCGCCAAGCGCCCACTCCCCAGGACGCCCAGTCCATCCGCCCCAACACCATCCACACCCTCCTCCTGCGCCACGGCATCCGCCGCTTCAGCGCCCACCGCGTCAAGAAGACGATCAGCGCCCGACCGCTCGCCACCCCTCCCGGCGTCGCCGAGTCCGCCATCGCCTACATCGACCTCGCCCTCGCCAGGCTCGAACGCGCTCACGCCCAGATCCACCACGTCGACCTCACCCTCAAGCACACCCTCAGGTCCCGCATCAAGCGCGAGTCCGCCAACCCCGACCCGAGCGCCCGCCGCGACGCCGCCATCCTCTCCTCCATCCCCGGCATCGGTCCCATCGTCCTCGCCACTCTGCTCGGCGAAGCCGCCGACCTCGTCGCCCGCCGCGACCGCCGCGCGCTTCGCTGCCTCTGCGGCGTCGCCCCCGTCACCAAGCGCTCCGGCAAGTCCCTCGTCGTCTCCCGACGACTCGCCGTCCACCCGCACCTCCAGGACGCCGTCCACCACTGGGCCCGCGTCGCCACTCAGGTCGATCCCGCCACCAACGCCAAGTACCGCGCCCTGCGCGACCGCGGCCACAACCACGCCCGCGCGCTCCGCACCGTCGGCGACCGTCTGCTCGCCATCGCCTGCGCGATGCTGCGCAACCAGACCCTCTTCACTCCCCAAGTCGCGCCGCCGCCCGGCGACGCCGACCACGCCGCGCCAGCGCGATGACCCTCCCCCGCAACGTCAGCGGCCATGCCCGGTCGGCAGCGTTCACCGCCCGGACAGCCGTCGCGAAGCCCGGTTCGGAGGCGCCGAGCTTCGACAGACGCCGCGAGAGCGGCGCGAGCGACGTTCCGAGGGGTACAGGTCCACTCGAGAACCCGTCGCATCGTAGGGGAGGGTCGTGCGGTGGAGCACGACGCAGCGACTCGAGCGACCACCGCCCTCGCGTCCGCTCACGCGGCGGCGATGTCAGCGGTCACGCCCAGTCGGTGGCGTTCGCCGCCCAGACAGCGATCTCGAAGCCCGGTTCGGAGGCGACCGGCTTCGATAAACGCCGCGAGAGCGGTCCAAGCGGTCTTCCGAGGGGTACAGGTCCACTCGAAAACACACCGCATCATGGGAGAACTTCGCGCCGCTCCACGTTCCGTATGGGGGCTGCGACCACCTCGATCCGGACGACCGAGAGCCCGTCCCAACCCCCTACATGGACACCCGCCAGAGTCAGAAATCTGACGCTTTGTCGACTTTACAAACGGTGGGGAGTCCCCCCCCCCCCCCCCCCCCCCCCCCCCCCCCCGAATACGCTGTGATCGTTGTGTTTACTAAAAATCAGCCTTGATGGCACCGATTTTGCTGCACCCATGCTCTGTGGTAGCGAAGAGTCCCTGCACAACCCATGCCGGAGAGCGAATCGAATGGACACGACGAAAAAAAGACTGCTGGTCGGGGCGTTCGCGCTGCTGCCGTCCGTGGCGATCGCCTGCGGTGACGAAGTCGCGCCTCCGCCCCCCACCGGCTCCGTCGCCGGCCAGGTCTCCATCGAGGGCCAAGGCGCCGACGGCGTCTCCGTCACCCTCTCCAGCGGCGCCGCCACCGCCACCGCCGGCGGCGGCTCCTACCGCTTCGACGGCGTCGAGCCCGGCAGCTACACCGTCTCCATCTCAGGCTTCCCCGCCGAAGCCAGCTTCGACGCCACCTCCATGCCCGTCACCGTCGGCGAGACCGGAGGAACGGCCACCGTCGACTTCTCCGGCTCCTACATCCGCACAGCGAGCGTCCGCGGCTCCGTCACCGTCGAAGGCGACGGGCTCTCCGGCGTCACCGTCCGCCTCTCCGGCATGTCCGAGGCCGAGGCCATGACCGACGCCAGCGGCCAGTACAGCTTCACCGGCCTCCGCGCGGGTCGCTATTCGGTCGAGATCTCCGGGTTCGACTCCGACGAGGTCGGCTTCTCCAGCACCTCGGGCTCCGCAGATCTCGGCGTCGGCGACACCGAGGTCGTCAGCTTCGACGGCACCTACCTCCGCACCGCAGGCATCCGCGGCCAAGTCAGCGTCGAGGGCGCCGGCCTCGCAGGCGTCACCGTCAGCCTCTCCGGCGAGGGCGACGACCGCACGACTACTACGGACGCCGGCGGCCAGTACGCCTTCTCGAAGCTGCGCGCCGGCGACTACTCCGTCGCCGTCTCCGGCTACGACATGGACGCCATCGGCTTCGACGCCACCTCTCAATCCGTCACCGTCGCCTTGGGCGAGACCGCCAACGTCCGCTTCGACGGCGCGTACCTGCGCACCAGCGGCGTCGTCGGCCAGGTCAGCGTCGCCGGCATGGGGATCAGCGGCGTCGCCGTCACGCTCGCGTCCGCCGACATGGACTCGATGATGGACACCACCGACGCCAGCGGCTTCTACTCCTTCTCCGCGCTGGCCGCCGGCGACTACACCGTCTCGATCATGGTCGCCAGCGAGGCCTACGTCTTCTCCACGACCAGCATGGACGTCACGCTCGCCGACGACGAGTCCGCCACCGTCAACTTCCGTGGCGAGCACGCCACCACGGCCAGCGTCTCCGGCATGCTCTTCGTCGACGAAGCCACGAAGAACGACATGCACGACCAGGGCGAGGACGCCCTCGAGATCGCCGGCATCCCGCTCGTCCTCGTCGGTCCCGCCGTCGGCGACCAGATGTCCGGCATGACCGATGACAAGGGCATGTTCGAGTTCTCCGGGCTGCGCGCAGGCACCTACGCGCTCGCCGTCGTCAGCAGCCCGACCGTCGCCACGACGCTCGGCGACTACGCCTACGGCGGTCCCGCCACCGGCTACCAGCTCGACGTCGCCGTCGGCCAGAAGGTCATGCAGCGCCTGCCCTACGACATCACCCACCAGACCGTCCACTACACCGTCACGCTCCGCCACGGCGACATGCACGGCGACACGCTCGCCGGCGCCACCGTCACGCTCTACGCCGACGAAGACGGCGACTCGAAGATCGCGTCGGCCGACACCGACGAAGACGGCATGGCCTCGATCCGCTTCGCCCGCTCGATGGCCACCGGCTCGATGGTCTGGGCTTCGGTCTCGAGCGACGACTACACCGTCGAAGCCGACGCCATGCAGAAGATCGAGTGGAACGCGAAATCGAAGATGGCCATGGCCATGAACGACTTCGACGTCCTCAACCTGATGGTCGACGCCAAGATCAGCGGCGCTACGATCATGACCGACATGGGCGGCGGCAAGCCGCTCGCCGACTGGGCCATCTCCGTCATGATGGGCAGCAAGGCCGTCGACGGCGCGCCCGCGAAGCTCGGCGCCGACGGCACCGCCATGTTCAAGACCACGGCCATGGCCTCCGACCTGCCCGCCATGTACACCGTCATGCTCGACTCGACTCAGGCCGACAAGCTCGACGGCGGCGAGACGTTCAGCTCGACGCCCGTCACGATCGAACACAGCGGTCTCGAGCTCATGGCGACGATGGACGCCGACATGCTCGAGGCGATGTGGACGACGCAGACGCTCACCGTCTACGTGCACCACGAGATGGACCAGGCCGAGGGCTACACGGGCAGCGTCCTCGGGGGCGACGAGCGCATGTCGGGCAAGATCGACGTCGACGTGCGCTACATCGACGAGCTCGGCCGCAGCCGCATGTTCGCGAGCGACGTCTGGGATCCCAAGAACAAGTCGGACAAGGGCGGCGTGATCTCGTTCAAGAAGCTGCCGGCCGACGCGCAGGTGATGGTCTCGGCCAAGGAGAAGTCGACGGCCACCGACGTCATGCTGCTCGATCCCGCCGAGCTCTTCGCGTTCCGCGACGCTGACGCGAACGGGATCGTGAAGGGCGCGTTCGGCGATCACGGCGGGTTCAGCCCGACAGTCGAGCTCTGTCCGTTGACGGCGACGGAGCCCGCCGGTCAGGACCACGGCGAGTGCGGCACCTTCGCCTACGTCATGAAGCACGGCGTCAGCGGGACGATCTGGAAGAGGTCGGTCACGCCTCAGAAGTCCGGCGAGGGCTTCGACGACGCGAAAGACGCGAACGTCGCCGGCGTGACGGTCGGCTTGACGCCCGTCGCGGGCAAGAACCTGGCCGGCATGGAGCACAGCGCGACGACGGCCAAGACGGACGTCGCGAGCACGAAGAACGTGAACGAAACGAACGCGTTCGACTTCGGGAAGATCGCGGCCGGCGTCTACAAGCTGACCGTCCCGGCGGGCTGGCAGGCGATGCTGGGCGCCAAGGGCTCGACGACGAAGGTCGGCGACGCGTTCAGTCCGCTGGACACGGCCGTCATGCTCGACGTGACGACGACGACGACCACCGTCTACGGCTTCGTCACGGGCTCGGACAATTTCCGCGTCGACAGCGCAATGGTCGACGTGAACGGCATGACGGCGATGACCGACATGTACGGTCGCTACATCGTGGAAGGCGTACCGGCGAAGAAGGACTCGCTGTACGCGAAGGGGACCCGGAAGGGCTTCTCGGACGGCAGCGGGAAGGCGGCGTTCACGGCCAACTCGCCAACGAAGATCGACTTCGCGATGGGCGGTTCGGGCGATCCGGTGTTCTACAGCGGCAAGGTCGTGGCTTCGGGCTCGAACGCGCCGATCGCCGGCGTCGAGATCATGATCGACGGCAAGGCGCCGGAGAACGCGGCCAAGAGCGGCGCGAACAAGGGCAAGCTCGTGACGGGCGCCGACGGGACGTTCCGCGCGCAGGGCGAGGCCAAGTCGTCGGGCACGGTCTCGATCACGGCCAAGCACGCGGACTACACGTTCGCGCCGGAGTCGCTGCCGCTGCCCGCGACGTCGGGCACCGACATCTCGGGCGCCAACTTCACCGGGTTCCAGAACGCGACGATCACCGGCCGGGTGACCGCTCCTCCGAACATCGGCGGCGGTCCGCAGGATTCCGTTTGGGTCAAGGCGAGGAAGGCGAGCGACACGACCGTGGTCGTCGATTCGGCGATGACGGGGGCGTCGGGGACGTTCGCCTTGAACGTGCCGTTCGGCGACTACGACGTCAGAGCGACGAAGAAGAACTACGGTTTCACCTATCCGAACGACAGTCGACGGGTGACGGCGGCGCCCGGAGGACGCCGGGACTTCGGCACGATCCAGTCGCGCACTTGGATGCCGTTGAATGTGAGCGTGGAACGGGCGGGAACGACGGACACCGTGAAAAGCGAAGGTCAGCTTCCGATTCTGGTTCACAAGTACAATGAAAAAGTTATATTTCGGTGGGCCAGTAGGATTGGAATGAACGATGCATGGATCCCAAAGGACAGTTTTCCCAACGTTCCGATGGGACTTCCTGCCACAACCGCGCATATATCGGAATATTATGACTACAAACAATTTCCGGACAGCGCGTGGTTTGGCTTTAGCCACTATGAGAATATCCCGGGCGCCCAGAACCAGCATAACGGCGGAATGGTGCGCATCTGCGAAGGTCACGCCCCACCCCGCTGTGGCGGAACCCTCAATTTTGCAACGGGAAATATAGACAAAAGCCCGCGTCGATTGCCCGACGACACGTTCACGGTCGTGATCCGGACGCTCGTGTACAGCTCTGGCGTCCGCCGAGGTCGCGGCGATGAAATCGACAGTGTACGAACCTACGCAAAGATGTCGGCGGTCGATCCCATGGCGACCTCGATCATGGCCAAACGCACGACGGACGGTGACACATTGGTGCTCGACTGGGTGGCCAGGACGAACGAGAGGTCGGAGCAGCGGATCGCCGCGACGTTCCCGTCCGTTGCGGATCTGGGCGGTGCCGGCGCGACGGTGTTCTGGACGACGGACGTGGTGTGGGACACCAGACGGAAGACTTGGTCGGACGTCAACGGGAGCGAATACGTGTCGTTCCGAACGGCGGAAGGCAACGTCGTGCGGGTCACCAAGCAGGAGTTGCTTGGGCCGATCGAATTCAGGATCGACTCCAGACAGGGCTCCACCGGGGCATGGACGATAGGGACGAAGACATTCAAGCTTGAGGCCAGCTCGGGTTCCGGGTAGATTGCCATCAATATCAACGTCGGAGTAGCCGACTGCATGTTTCCGAATCATGGCTCCAGTTTCGTGCGCATGGCCGGTGCGCGTGCACCGGCCATGCGCATTCACTTTCCCAGAGACCTTGCCAAACCATGAACAGAATCAAGCTCCTTGCTGCAACCGCGATGACGGCTCTCGTTCTTGCGGCGTGCGGCGACAGCCGTTACCCAACCGTTCCGTTGGACCGGCTCGCTCCCCTGGGCACGATCTCCGGGTCGGTGAAGATCGAGGGCTGAGCGGTCGTGGAGGTTACGGCGACTCTCTCATCGGGTGCGTCCGCAGTGGTCGACTCGACCGGGGGATTCTCGTTCGAGCGGGTCGAGGCCGGCACCCACACGGTTGCAATCTCGGGGTTTCCGGAGGACGCGATCTTCGTGCAATCGACTCGGTCCGCGACCATTTCAACGGACGGCCAGAATGTGCGTTTGAGCTTCGTCGGCGAGTACGTGCGCTCCTCGGCGGTTGTCGGCCGCGTATCCGCAACCGGCGCGGCCCCGAAGGGCGGGGACGCTCCGCGAACGTCGCTGTCTGGCGTGACGGTGACGCTGATCGGCGAACGCGGGACGACGGAGACCACGCAGACGGAGATCGACGGCGGCTTCGCATTCTCGGGTCTCCGGGCGGGGACCTACGCGGTCGCGATCTCGGGGTTCCCCGAGGACATCTCGTTCAATGCGGCGCCCAGGACGGTGGCGGTGGCGGTCGACGAGGTCGGCACCGTCGACTTCGTCGGTTTCGCGCACGCGTCGAACACACAGAAGACGATCACCGGCAAGGTGATCGCGCCGCAAGGCGGCGGGAGAGGGCAGTCGGGGGTACTGCTCTCGGCGACCAAGGTGGGAGACACTCTTGCGGTCGATACGACGACCACCGACGCGACGGGCACGTTCACCTTGAGCGTGGCGGACTCGGGACAATATCGTATCGAGGCCTCGAAAGCGAGATTCGGTTTCGACTATCCGGGCGGCAACCAGTCGGTTTCCGTATCTTCCGCAGGCAGCAGCACGGCTTTCGGGGACATTCAGGCGAACACGTGGACCATCCTGGATCTGACAGCGGAGCGAGGGACTGACAGCGCGACGGTTGTGTTGCGGTTCTTCAGCATGAAGAGAGAATCGGGTCGCGACTACGGCTTTCCTGACGGGCATGAAGTCGAACCTTTGCCCCTTGCATCTTATCGAAGCGAGGACGGTCGGTTTCTGCCTGCGACGTTCACGTTCCAAGACGACGACAGCAGAGAGTCGGCGGTGGTTGCCGTCGGACACGACGGAGGCGCGTTCCCCGACGATACGTTCACCGTCAGGGTCGTGGTGCAGTCCAAGGAAAGTGGTAGTAAGGGGTTAGTCTTGGACTTCGCAATCGAAACCGTGGTGGTGCCGGCCAAGACGGACACGCCGACGCAGCGGCAGACGATCACGGGCAAGGTGATCGCGCCGCAGGGCGGAGGCAGAGGGGAGGCGGGCGTTCGGGTGTCGGCGACCAAGGTCGGGGACACGATCGCGGCGGATGCGACGACGACCGATGCGACCGGAACGTTCACGCTGACCGTGAGCGATCCCGGCGCATACGACGTCGAGGCGTCCAAGAACAGGTACGGGTTCAACTATCCGAACGGCAGCCAGCGGGTTTCGGTGGCGGCCGGAGCGGCCGAGAGCTTCGGCGACATCCAGTCGAACACGTGGCAAGTCCTCGATTTGACGGCGGAGCGCGCGTCGGACATGACGAAGGTGATCATGCGTTTCTCCAGTTTGAAGGCGATACCCGGCCGAGACTACGGAGTGCCCGAAGGGACCACCGGAGGCATCAAGTACACGTCTCAGTACCGGGACGTGAGCGGCGAGTGGAAGCACGTCGATTTCGCGTACCATGGAAGCAGTCAGGATGCGTTTCTGGCCTCCCCCTGGCAAGGCGGCGGACAGGCCCCGGGTGAGGTGGTCCTACTTCGTTGGACAGGATGGGGGCAAAAATAAAGTGTACTCCGTCGCTTTGCGACGGTTCCTTTCGGGGTTGGTTCGAGCGCACCCGGCGCATCCCGAATCGGGCTCCGCCGACCTCGCCAACCCACCCTCTCGAACAGCCCCCTCCCCAGCCTCGGGGTGAATCTAACCTCGGTTTCGCCGGCGGGCGCGCCCGCCGGCGAAACCGAGGCAACCGGCGCTGCGCCGCCCCAGGCGACCCCGGCCGCCGGTTCGCCGGTTCCGACCACGTCTCTCCCAACGGTCCGGAGCCGCTCATCCCACGCCCACGCCCTCGCGGTACGCCTCGCCAGGCGTCCGCCCCTCCAACGCCGAGTGCGGGCGGACTTCGTTGTAGAAGTCCATCCAGCCCCCGATGACGCGGCGAGCCGCGACCCCGTCCTCGATCTCCCGCAGGTAGACCGCCTCGTACTTCAGCGACCTCCACAACCGCTCGATGAAGATGTTGTCCAGGTACCGCCCCCGCCCGTCCATCGAGAACCGGATCTCGGCGCTCAGGACCCGATCCGCGAACGCGTCGCTCGTGAACTGCGAGCCCTGGTCGGTGTTGAAGATCTCCGGCTTCCTCGAGCCCAGCGCCTCCTCCAGCGCGCTCACGCAGAAGGACGCGTCCATCGTGTTCGACAGCTCCCACGCCAGCACGTGGCGCGTCGCCCAGTCCATCACGGCGACCAAGTAGAAAAACCCACGGGCCACAGGCACATAGGTGATGTCCGCGCACCACACGTGGTCCGCCCGCGAGACCTCGACGTCGCGCAGCAGGTAGGGGAACACACGGTGCTCCGGGCTCGCCACGCTCGTCTTGGGACGCCGGTAGATCGCCTCGACCCCCATCTTCCGCATCAGCCGGCGGACCCGGTGTCTGCCGACCGTCGTGCCCTCGCGCCTCAAATGGCGCGCCATCTGTCGGCTCCCGTAAAACGGGTAGTCCATGTGGAGCTGATCCATGCGGCGCATGAGAGCGAGGCTGTCCTCGCTCTCGCCCTTCGGCGTGTAGTACAGCGACGACCGGCTCACGCCCAGCAGGGCGCACTGCTTCGCCAGCGTCATCGGGCCGTCCCGCTGGATCATCGGCAGGCGTTCGGCGCGGGTCAGCTGCGCAAACCGCGTCGAAAAAAATCCCGCTCGACGGTCAGCTCCCCGATCTTCGCGTGGAGCTCGTGGATCGTGGCCTCGCACTCCTTGGCGCGCTTGCGAGCTCCGTTGGAGAACGCCTCCGGAAGCGAGGCGACCGCCTGGCGCTTCCACAGGCTCACCTGGTTGGGATGGAGCTCGTGGCGGCGGGCGATCGCCTGGACGCTGTCGCGCTCTCGAATCGCCTCATGGGCCACCCGGGCCTTGAACCGAGCGGTGAATCTCCTTCTCCTCTTCGTCACGTCAGTGCCTCCTTCGGGTACGGGAGTACACCTTAACGACCTGTCCAAAAAACCGGGACCACCTCAGGGAGCGTGTTCCCCGACGACACGTTCACGATCAGGATCCAAGTGACGGCGAAGGACAGTCTGAAACAGACTCTCGACAGCGTGTTCACCGCGGCGCTGGTGCCGGCCAAGACCGACGACGAGACGCAACGTCAGACGATCACGGGCAAGGTGATCGCGCCGCAGGGCGGAGGCAAAGGGGAGGCGGGCGTTCTGGTGTCGGCGACCAAGGTCGGGGACACGATCGCGGCGGATACGGCGACGACCGGCGCGGCGGGAACGTTCACGCTGACCGTGACGGATCCCGGCGAATACGACGTCGAGGCGTTCAAGAAAAGGTACGGTTTCGACTATCCGAACGGGAGCCAGCGGATTTCGGTGGCCGCCGGAGAGGACGAGAGCTTCGGCGAGATCCAGTCGAACACGTGGAAGATCCTCGATCTGACGGCGGAGCGGGTCTCCGGCGCTCCCAAGGTCATCCTGCGGTTTTTCAGTGTGAATGCGATACCCGGTCGCGACTACGGAGTGCCCGAAGGTACCGCGAGAGGCATTAATTACACGTCTCAGTACAGGGACGTGAGCGGCGAATGGAAGTACGTCGAATTGGATTTCCATGGGGACGACGACGACGCGTACATCGTCACCGTCTGGCAGGGTGGCGGACAAGCCGGGAGCGTGTTCCCCGACGACACGTTCACGATCAGGATCAGGGCGCGGGCGAGAGACAGTCAGGACAGAACGTTGGACACCGTGTCCACCGAGACGCTGGTTCCGGCCAAGACGGAGGGAACCGGTCGGCGGCAGACGGTCGACGGCAGGGTGATCGCACCGCAGGGCGGCAAGGGTGAGCCGGGCGTGCTCGTGGCGCTGACGCAGGCGGGAAGCTCGACGCCGGCCGATACGACGACCACGAACGCGACGGGCGCGTTCACGCTGACCGCGAAGGAGCCGGGCCTGTACGAGGTCCATGCGTCGAAGAACAGGTACGGCTTCGACTATCCGGACGGCGACCGACGCGTGCAGGTGGCTGCGGGAGAGAGCGAGGCGTTCGGCGACATCCAGTCGAACACGTGGCGGATCCTCGATTTGACGGCGGAGCGGGCGCCGGACACGACGAAGGTCGTCATGCGGTTCTTCAGCTTGAACGCCCTGCCCGGTCGCGACTACGGAGCGCCCGAAGGGAACGTCGGTCCCATCAGCTACCAATCCCAGTATCGGGACCGGGACGGCACCTGGAAGTACGTCGTTCCCTCGTTCCATGGCGACGATCGCGCCGCGTTTCTGGTCTACGTCTGGCAGGGTGGCGGACAGGCGGGGAGCAGGTTCCCCGACGACACCTTCACGATCAGGATCAAGGCGGTTTCGAAGGACGGCGGAGGCGCGACGTTGGACAGCGTGTTCTCCACGGCGCTGGTACCGGCCAGGCCCGGTCGGCCGAGTCAGCGGCAAACGATCGTCGGCAGAGTGATCGCGCCGCAGGGGGGAGGCAAAGGGGAGGCGGGCGTTCTGGTGTCGGCGACCAAGGTCGGGGACGCGACGGCGACGGACACGGCGACGACGGATGCGACGGGAGCGTTCACGCTCGTCGTGGGGGATCCCGGCGAGTACGACGTCGAGGCGCGCAAGGAACGGTACGGCTTCGACTATCCGAACGGCAGCCGGCGGGTGTCGGTGGCTGCGGGAGAGAACAAGGCGTTCGGCGACATCCAGGCGAACACGTGGCGGATCCTCGATCTGACCGGAGCGCGGGCGACGGATTCCACGAAGATCGTGATGCGCTTCTTCAGCGTGAGAAGGAGGTCCGGTCGCGACTACGGATTGCCGAGCGGGAACGTCGGAGCGGTGGTCTATTCGGCCAAGTACCGGGACGCGGAAGGGACATGGAGGAACGTCGATCTCGAAGACCACGGCGACGGTCGGGACGCGTTCCTGGGCGCCGTGGGGCGCGGCGGCAGGCGAGCCGGGCGCACGTTTCCGGCCGACACGTTCACGGTCAGGATCGTGGCGAAGTCGACGAATCGTCGTGGAGGGAGAGGCGCGACGTTGGACAGCGCGATCGCCACGGCGGTCGTGCCGGCGAAGGCGAGCGGAATGGTGCAGCGGAGCGCCGTCTCGGCTCCCCCGCCCGTCGCGGATGCGCGCGGACCGAACGCGACGGCGTCCTTCTCGGACGGCGTAGCGCGGGAGACCGGACGGGGCGGGATGTTGGACGTCGACGAAGCCGCCGCCCCGGAACTCCGAACGGCGAGCGGTCGGCCCGCGAGGGTCGCCGGCAGGGAGAAGGAGCCGCCGGGGTCGAGGGAATTCGAAATCGAGACCGGACGGGGCTCCGTCGAAGAGCGGCCGGAGGAGACCGGGGACGGTCGATCTCGCGACCGTGCGGGAGCCGGATAGACGCCTTCGCCGCGACCCCATCGGCCGGTAGCCGCCCGGCCGGTGGGGTCGCGCGGCCTCCTTGCACGCGTCGGTCGACCCGCTCGCCCATGGCCGCGTCGGGTGCGTATTCCAGGCAATGGTTTGAGCGGGTCCCGGTTTTTCGGACACGTCGTTACAGTGCACTCTCGTACCCGAGAGGAGGCACCGAAGTGGCCAGGAGAAGACGGACATTCACCTCCCAGTTCAAGGGCCGCGTAGCCCTCGGGGCGGTCCAGGAGCGCGACAGCCTCCAGGCGATCGCCCTCCGCCACGAGCTCCATCCCAACCAGGTGAGCCAGTGGAAGCGCCAGCTGCTCGCCGCCATCCCGGACGTGTTCGTCGCCGGCGCCCAGAAGGCGGCCAAGGAGCGCGACGCCACGATCCACGACCTCCACGCGAAGATCGGGGAGCTGACCGTCGAGCGGGATTTGGACGGCCGCCAGGGTAGACGGCCAGACGACCGTCGCTGACGGGGCCAACGACCCCCTTCGGTCAGCAAAACGGCACTCGTGCGGGGCGACGCCCGTGTACGTGCCTGGGCGCACGGACGGGGCCCAGACGCCAGATGCACGGCAGCCGACATCATCGGTTGCCTCGGGCGCGTGGGGATCCCGCAACGCTCCAAGAGGCAGTGGCTCTCCCGCGCCGCCCCTCCCCTGGAGGCGTGCTTGCGAGGCGCCGCCAATCCACACAAAACAGCGAGGAGCCAAAACGGGCCTTGTCAGGGCGACCTCGCACCCAGTCGCTCGGACGCGAGCCACCGGCTCCGTGGCCGTGCCGTCCGGGCGACCCCGCGCCCGAGACCCATGCTCGCGCTGGTGACCGGACGCCCGTCGCCCAGTCGTGGGCGTCTCCCGCCACGGCGGCTCCAAGAGGTCGCGCCTCACGGGCCCGGCGTCGGCGTTCGGCGCGGCGTGGGCCTGACCCGACCGGAAGGCGCCTACCCGCGCACCTCCTCGTCGATCCCGATCTCGCCCTCCCACGTCGCCACGACCGCGGCGGCGCACGAGTCGCTGTACACGTTGACGGCGGTGCGGGCCATGTCCAGCGGCCGGTCGATGGAGAGCATCGCGCCCACGATCAGCATCGCGCTCGCGTCGTCGCCGATGCCGAGGACGTTGAGGATGATGAAGATCACCACGAGACCGGCCGACGGGACGGCCGCGGCGCCGATCGAGGCCAGGAGGGCGGTGAAGACCACGACGATCTGAGTCATGACCGTGATCTCGGTGCCGATCGCCTGGGCGATGAAGAGGACGCCGACGCACTCCATGATGGCCGTTCCGTCCATGTTGACCGTGGCGCCCATCGGCAGCGTGAAGGACGACACCCGGTCGGACACCCCGACCTTGTTCCTCGCGGTCGCCAGCGTGACGGGCAGCGTGGCCGCCGACGAGCTGGTCGAGAACGCCACGAGCAGCGGTTCGCGCATGTTCATGGCGTGCTTCCACGGAGAGACGCGGGCCCACAGGTACAGCAGCAGGGGCAGGGTGACGAAGAAGTGAACGGCCAGCCCCGAGGCCAGCGCCGCGACGTACTGGATCAAGTTTCCGAAGGCGCTGAGGCCGGTGTCCGCGACCAGCGTCACGATCAGCCCGAAGACGCCGATCGGCAGGAACTTGATGATCCCGGTCGTGAGCGCCATCATCGCCTGGAAGAGCGCCTCGACCAGGTTGCAGATCCGCTGCCTCGGACTCTCGGGCAGCGTCGTCACGGCGGCGCCGAAGACGATGCTGAAGAAGATGATGCCCAGCATGTCCCCGGCCGACGCCGCTCCGAAGAAGTTCTCGGGCACGATGTTCAGGATCAGCTCGACGGGCGAGCTCGGCGTCGCGAGCTCCGGGGGCTGCCGCCCCGTCCCCACCGGATAGCCCCGGCCCGGATTGATCAGGTTGAACATGATCAGCCCGACGATCACGGCCAGGAGGCTCGACACCATGTAGTACGCCATCGTCTTGCCGAACAGGCGACCCACCGTCCGGCCGCCTCCGGACGACGCCACGCCCGAGACGATGGACGCGACCACCAGGGGCACGATGATCATCCGGAGCGCCCGGATGAACAGCGTGCCCAGCCACCCCGTGGCGCCCGCGACCGCGTCCCCGCCCGGCGCCAGGCCGACGACGACGCCAAGCGCCATCGCGACGAGGACCTGCCAGTGCAGGCGGCGGTGCCACGGAAGATCGGGGTTGTAGCTCATCGGCGCGTCCTCGTCGTCGGGGTCGGGGATCGGGGGGCCTTCGGAGGCCCCGATCGCCGGGGCGCCCGCTAGAACCGCGTCGGGGCAAGGTGACCGGCAAGTGGACCCGAGGTCAAGGTCGCCTCGGGACCCCGTCGCCCGGAACCGAAATGACTTCCGACCATCGAGGGCGAGAGCCGAGACGGTCGGCTCCGGCCTCGCGAACGCGCGCGATCCGGTCGCGCGCGGCGCCGCGACGCCTCGGCGGTGGCGGACTCCGCGCGATCGGCGCACCTTGTCCGGGCTCTCCGGCTCGCTTCGAGATCGCCGCCCACCCCGCCGCATCGCCAGCCCAAGAGGAGAGGCTCTTGCTTCGGTCCCCAGCCCCCACCGCGCCCGCTGCGCGACGGTCCCTGGCCGCCCGAGCCGCTCGGGCGACCGTCGGGTCGGCCGTGGCCGCCCTGGTCGCGTCGTGCGCGCCGCCCGCCGACGACTCCGACGGCGCCATGCGCTTCGCCGTGGCCCGCTTCCAGCACGAGACGTGCACCTTCTGCCCGGGCGGGGACACCCAGGTCGAGGACTGGCTTCGGCTGAGCGAACCGATCGCGGGCGAGGAGCTGCTGTCCTCCGGCGCCTACGTTCGGGGCTTCGTCCAGCGCGCCCGCGAGTTCGGCGACGTCGAACTGGTGGGGCTGACGTCGCCGGTCGGCGTGTTCGGCGGATCGTCGCGCAGCTGGAACTCGAGGGCGGCCTTCGACCGTTTCCTCGACGCCATGATCGAAGACCTCGAGGCGCGTCTCCCCGTGGACGCCGTGTACCTGGCGCTTCACGGGGCCATGGCCGTGCGCGGCGTTCCCCGCCCCGAAGCCGAGATCGCCCGCCGTTTCCGGGAACTGGTCGGTCCGGGCGTCCCCATCGCCGCGACCTTCGACCTTCACGGCAACGAGGACGGCGAGTTCCTCGAGCACGCCGACTTCTCCTTCGCGACCAAACGCTATCCGCACTACGACGCCTACATCCAGGGCGAGCGAGCGGCCCGCGCGCTGCGCCTGACCGCACTGGGCGACTACCGGCCCGTCACGGCCACCCGGAAGCCCGGCATCGTGACCGCCACCGTCCTGCAGTGGACCGGCCAGTCGCCGTCGATGGACATCATGGAACGCGCACGCCGATGGGAGGCCAGGGAGGCGGACGCCTACGTCAGCGTCTTCTACGGCTATCCGTGGTCCGACGTGCCCGACGTCGGCGCCACCGTGCAGGTGATGACGAACGACGACCAGGCCCTGGCCGACAGGATCGCCGACGACATGGACGACTTCATGTGGAGGGTGCGCGAGGCGTTCGCCGTCGGCGCCCATCCCGGTCCGGCGGAGGCGGCCGAGGTCGTCGCGGCGGCCGTGGCCCGCGGAGAGGTCCCGGTCGCCGTCGGAGACCACAGCGACCGCCCCGGCGACGCCACCCACCTGCTGCGCGCCTTCCAGGCGGCGGGGATCGGCGGGACGTTGTACGGCACGATCACTTCGCCGCGGACGCTCGAGGCTCTGGCCCGGGACGGAGCGGGGCCGGGCGACCCGTTCGACATGGAGATCGGCGGTTTCACGCCCTCCGGCGGCGCGCCCTACCGCGTCGTCGGCACGATCGAGCACTTCGGCCCGGGCCTGGGCTACGACCGCGTCGCCGCCGTCTCGTTCGGCGACGGCGACCTGGTCGTCCTCGCGCCCGCCTACTCCCAGGTGCTCTACCCGGACCGTTTCCGCTTGGGGAGCGTCGATCCGGACGACTACGACGTCTTCGTGCTCAAGTCGCGGGTCCACTTCCGGCGCGGGTTCGACGAGACCGGCTACGCGCGGACCATCGTGATCGCGGAGGCTCCCGAGCCCTTCGTGGGCACCACGTTCCTGGACGCGCTGCCGTACGAGAACGTCGACCTGAGCGAGCTGTACCCCTACGGCGCCCCGGAACGGCGCAGGTGACTCGGGTGCGCCGCAGGGCCGGCGCGCACTTGACCCCGCCCGCCGAGGCGATAGCGTAGTGCCGGATTCGGCGCCCCGCCCCAGGGGACTCGAGGGGACGGAAGCGACTCGGACGCGCCCGTCCCGCGACCCTTGGCGACACGGAGAGAGATGAAGCCCGACCGCGAACAGGTGCAGCATTGGAAGAGAGTCCTCTCTCCGTACTTCGGGCCCGACGACCGTCGGAGCGCCTGGCAGATGGGCTACACGTTCGCGCTCTTCGTCCTGGCCTGGACGCTGATGTACCGGAGCCTGAGCGTCGGGTACTGGCTGACCCTGCTCCTGGCGCTTCCCGCCGCCGGCCTCATCATGCGGCTGTTCATGTTCCAGCACGACTGCGGCCACGGCTCGTACTTCAAGTCCCGCAGGCTCGCGTGCGTGGCGGGATCGGTGATCGGCGTGCTGACGCTGACGCCGTACCACTACTGGCGCAAGACGCACGCGATCCATCACGCGCACTCCGGCGACCTGGACCTGCGCACCTTCGGCGACATCGTGACCGTCACCACGAAGGAATACGAGGCGATGTCCTTCATGCAGCGCCTCGGCTACCGCATCTACCGGAACCCGGTCGTCCTCTTCGGTCCGGGCGCCGCGTTCCAGTTCTTCGTCAAGCACCGGTTTCCGTGGGACGTGCCGAGGACGTGGAGGCGCGAATGGCGGTCCGTCTGGTACACGAACGCCGCCCTGGCGGCGCTCCTGGTCGGCGCGTGGCTGACCGTCGGCATCGGTCCCTTCCTGATGGTCCAGCTGCCGATCACGCTCGTCTCGTGCGCGATCGGCGTGTGGCTCTTCTACGTCCAGCACCAGTTCGAGGACGCGTACTGGAACTGGCACAAGGACTGGAACTACTACGACGCCGCGCTTCACGGATCGTCGTTCCTGCAGCTGCCCAAGTGGCTGCAGTGGTTCACGGCGAACATCGGGCTGCACCACGTGCACCACTTGAGCGCCCGCATCCCCAACTACCGCCTCCAGCGTTGCCACGACGAGAACCCCGAGCTGTGGCAGGCGCCGCGAATGACGCTCTGGGACGGATTCAAGACGCTGCATCTGGCCCTGTGGGACGAAGGCCGCCGCAGGCTGATCTCGTTTCGGGAGCACAGGCGACTGCGCGCGGCCGACGCCTCCTCCTGAAAGGTCGCGGGAGTCCGCCCGACCCGCCGCCTCGCTCCGAACGCGACCGGTCGGGCCCGACGACGGGAGCAGGCGTCCGCCTGCGCGGGCGAGATGCTCGAGCGAACGGTCGACCTCGGAGTGCCCGGGAGGAACGGTCTCGCGCCCCAGCGGCGGAGTCCTCCCTTCGCCCCGGACCGTGCCGGGCGGAACTCGGGAGCGAGAGTCCCCGGCCGGAGTCGGAACGCCGTCGCGCCTCGTGCGAACTCGTTCGCCAGGTTCACCATCGCGCCGGAATCCGAACACGACGTCGGCAAGTCCCCAGGCGCCTCGAATATAGGTTATTTCCCACATCTGGCAACTGCAACGGGAAGCGCGCAATCGGGCGGCGATGGCCGCCCGATTGCGTGCACGAACCCAGTGGCGCTCACGTTCCGAAGGTGCGAAATCAATGCGCACCTGAACCCTTTTCACAGTGACGAGCAGACGTCGAGAAATGGGCCGTTCGTCGGGTTGCGCAGGTCGGTGGGCTTGCGCGGGCTCGGTCGCGTAGGTAACGTCCTCCACATGATGCAACGTGCGAGAAGTGGCGATTCGGAACTGGACCCGGTGCGCCGACGGATCGTCGCCCCGCTGGCGATGCGGACCGAGCCTGCGAAAGGCGTCGCTCGCGATGGTCCGCAACGGCGCGTGCATGCACCGGTCCATCCATCGGGGCACGCGCGACGCGGGTGGCATCCGTCGGATGCGGTCCAGAGTTGCTCCGGCGACCGCCGGGAACGTGAACGCGGTGGCGCGTCGGCTGTTCGTCAACCCGATCGTCCGCCGCGAGTTCCGCGTGCGTGCGGAGGATCTTGCGCGCTCTCGCCGTCGAGGGCGACACGACGGAGCGCCGCCGTCGGTCGGCGACTGATCGACGCCAGCCGGACGCCGTGTCTTCAAGGCATTGAGGAGGGTGTAGGGGTGCGGGATGGAAGCGATGGCGTCGCAGCGGTTTTCGATGCGATTTCGACGCAAGCGATGGATTGCCGCGGTGTTCTCTCGCGCGAATTCGCCCACCGGATCGAGCTTTGCGCGCACCCGCCGAGGACGTCGGGGTGGAATCTCGGCCCATGCATAGACGATGCGCTGTACGGAGCGAGTCCGTAACCGATGGCCGGGAACACCGAGCCCAATGCGAACGCGGCGTTGGCGAGCGTCTTGAACCGCAAGCACCCGCGATGGCGAGCCCATGCCGAGCAAACCGGCGTCTTCATGCGTGCGGCGTCCCTGCAACCCGACGTCCTCGTCGATCTCGAAGGCGCTGCCCCGATCGCGCTCGAAGCGGAGTTCGCGCCGGCCACTCGAGTCGAAGAAGAAGCCATTGCGAGACTTGGCAGGAAACTGGAGAAAACGGGCCTTCCGATCGAACAGGCGATCGCCGTGAAGTACGATGCGAGCCTTCGGGGGTCGCACGACCTGAAAGCGGCGATCGACTCCACCGATCTCGATTGGTGCGTCCTTTCGGGAGACTCGGATGGACACGCGCGATGGCCGCGAGAAGGCTGGCTCCGAGGGAGCGTGGACGACCTCGCGGTCGTCGTCGAACAGGTGTCGCTTTCGGAGCGGTTGATCGCCCGAGGGCTCACCGTCCTCGAGGAGGGCATCAACCAGTCCGCGAACATCCTGCGTCGCGACGCGCTGCCGCACTTCGGCGAAGGCCTCGAGCGCATGGCCGCCCTGCTCCATCAGGAGGAGGGGGAGCAGACCTCGCGAATGGCCATGGCGATCATCGCCAACGCAGTGACGTTTCACACGACGCTCGCGGGGCGCCAGGGGATACCGGATCTCGACAGCCTACGGGGCGAACTGGGCCGGATTTCGCGGCGGAAACTGCTCGAGTGCTGGCGGCGCATCCTAAGGATCAACTACTGGCCGATCTTCAGCATCGCGATCAAGCTGGTCGTCGAGATCCGCGCTCGTGCGTTCCTCCTCGTCATGGACCGGCTCGCAGCCGTCGCGCAGGAGCTCTCCGAGATCGGCGCGACCAGCCTGAACGACCTTTCTGGGCGCATGTTCCAGCGCCTGATCGTCGACCGGAAGTTCCTCGCCACCTTCTACACGCTGCCCACCTCGGCCGCGTTGCTCGCCGAACTCGCGGTTTCGGAACTGGACGTGCGCTGGGACAACGCTTCGTCGATTCGGGCGCTGCGGATCGGGGACCTCGCCTGCGGAACCGGAGCCCTTCTGCTGGCGGCCTATCACAGCGTGCTCGGACGGTACCGACGCACCGGACGGGACGACGCCGATCTGCACGCGGGGATGATGGAGCGCGCTCTGGTGGCGGCGGACGTCATGCCGGCGGCGACGCACCTGACGGCGTCGAACCTGTCGGCGGCGCACCCGAGCGTGACCTTCGCGGGCACGCGGGTGTACACGATGCCCTACGGGGAGCAGCCCGAGGGGCGGCGCCACGCCGCGGCCATCGGGTCGCTGGACCTCCTGGACGAGGGACATATCGCGTACGCGCTGTTCGGAACGGGACAGACGCAGGCGCGGGGCGACCGGGCGGACGTGGACGACGTGAACGTCGACGTCCAGCATGGATCGCTGGACCTCGCGATCATGAACCCGCCGTTCACGCGCCCGACGAACCACGAAGCGACGGCCGTGCCGGTGCCGTCGTTCGCGGGATTCGAGACGGCCAAGGACGAACAGCGCGAAATGTCGAAACGACTGAAGCGCATTCGCCAGCGACGGGGGTCGCGGGCGGGCCACGGCAACGCCGGACTGGCTTCGTACTTCGTGGACTTGGCGCACGTCAAGACGCGTCCCGGGGGCGTCGTCGCGCTGGTTCTCCCGGCGTCGTTCGCGCAGGGCGGCTCCTGGAAATCGGCTCGGGAACTGATCGCGGCGGAGTACGAGAACATCGTCGTGGTCGGCATCGCGGCGACGGGGAGCACGAGCCGGGCGTTCTCGGCGGACACGGGGATGGCCGAGGTCCTGCTGATCGGCAGGAAGGCGCGGGCAGGCGCAGCGGGCGACGGCAGGGCGCTGTTCGTGAATCTCCGCCGTCGGCCGAAGAGCCTTCTCGAGGCGGCCGAAGTCGCGCGCGCGATCCGCGCGCGAGTCGCGTCCGGCTCTCCCAGCGCGGGCTGGCTGCACGTTGGCGAGGGTGCGGTGGGAAGCTACGTGGAGGACTCGCTGGCCGACTGCGGCGCGGCGGGCGTGGCGAATCCGGACCTGGTTGGGACGATGCGCGAGTTGGAAGCCCAACAGCTCCGACTGCCCCGTCGATCCGGGTCGCTGGAGATCCCGATGACGGCGCTCGGCGAGTTGGGAACGCGCGGTCCAGTCCATCGGGACATCAACGGGAGACAACCCGACGGAGGCTCGCGCGGGCCGTTCGACGTCGTGGACCTGAGCGACGCGGAACAGCCGCCGACGTATCCGGTCCTTTGGGCTCATCAAGCGTCGCGAGAGCGCCGTCTCGTCGTGGATCCCGACCGGGCGGGTCGCGTCCGCGACGGTTGCGACGATCGCGCGGTCGAGGTCTGGAACGCGGCGGCGGGTCGCCTGCACTTCAACCTGGACTTCCAGGTCAACTCGCAGAGCCTGGCGGCGTGCATGACGCCGGAACCCGTGATCGGCGGTGTGGCTTGGCCGAGCTTTCTCCCGGAAGTCGCCGACTGGGAACGCGTTTTCGCCCTGTGGGCCAACACGACGTTGGGGCTCATGTCGTTTTGGTGGAAGGGTTCTCGGCAGCAGCAAGGCCGATCGCGTTTGACGATTTCGCGGCTCCCGGAATTGTCCGTCGTCGATTGCCGTCAACTCACTTCGGGACAACTAGATCGGGCCAAGGCGATCTTCGAGGACTTCAGAGACCGCGCCCTGCTGCCCGCCAACGAAGCCTATCGCGACGAGGTGCGGGCCGATTTGGATCGAGTCGTGCTCGTGGACCTGCTCGAACTGCCGGAGTCGATCCTGCCGTCGCTCGCGCTGCTGCGCCGACAGTGGTGCGCGGAACCCAGCGTCCACGGAGGCAAGTCGACTAGACCGGTGGACTTGGCGGAGAGACGTCCGTAACGTGCGTACGCGCCGCGTGAGCCTTCCCAAAGACGCACCGAAGGTGCGCAACCGCTCCCGCACAGCTCCTACCTCGGAGGCGTCCCGCGGTCCCGCACAAAGTGAATCGGGGCGAACACGACCCGCGTCACCGCTCCGCTCTCCTCGACGCCCGCCAGCATGCGGTCGCCCTGCGCGTCGAACACGCGCCATGCGGCCGGAAGGCCCACGGAAAACCCGTCGGCGCCCGACAGCGGGCGCACGTCCCAAACGACGACGGCCGTGCCAGGCGGAGCGAACCGACGCATCCACACCCTGCGTTCCCGATCGACGCGCAGGGCGGAGACGCGCGGCGGCGCGGCGTTCGCCGGGGCGACGCGAAGCGCTTCCACTCGACTCGCGGACCAGGCCGCCAGATGCTCCCGGAGCCGCTCGGGCGGCAAAGGGAGAGCCATGACGACGTCCTCGAGCATCGGCGGCATCCGGAGCGTCGCGATCAGCCGCTCTCGTTCCCGCTCGACTTGATCTCGCGACGGCGCAGGACCGGGCGGCGGCAACGGAATCGCTCCCGTCCGCGCTCCTTCGGCATCCAGCGCGACGGCCTCCGCCCATTCCGTCTGGGCGACCACGAACCCTCCGCCCACGACGTTCGCGACGAGTGCGCCGTACCCGAAGATCACAGGGGCGCTCGTGATCCCGCGATCCGTTGCAAGGACCACGTTCTGGGCGCCCAGAGCCTGCCACGCGACGGTTTCCGAACCGCTGCGGGCGACGAGCTTGTACCGCACCGGGTTGCGGGAAGGGCCCGAAGAGAACGCGAAGGGATGGCCTGGATCGACCTCCTCGAACAATCCGACGTCGCCCGGGAGCAACCCGACGAACGTCCTTTCCCCGCTCCCGAGCTCGGACCTGGAATCGGCGAGCGGGACGGCCCGATCCTCGACGCCGTCGGAGCGAACCACGAAGGCGGTTTGCGACGCGTCGTCCCAGACGACGACGCCTCCGTCCGGCGCGCGCGCAATGCGCGTGACGGACTCGAACGACCCGTCGACGAGGACGGCCCGTCCGCCGGGGCGGACGAGGAGCAGCCGACCCTCCTCGGCGACCGCCACCGTGCCGTCCGCGAGCGACAACGCGTCCAGGACGTCGCCCCGGTAGACCGTCTCCTGCGCGCCGCACGGGACGCCGAGCGCACCCGCCGCAGCCAAGAGAACCGTCGCCCCTCGCGTCCGTCGCAACGCCTCCGCGTGGGCGCGCGCGCTCCGAGCGGGCGCCGCCCGCCAGGAGGCGTCCGCGACGAGATCCACGGCTACGTCCCGGCCAGCTCCGCCAGCACGAACACGTCGGTCAACAGCGCCCGCAGGTGAATCGAGGCGTTCAGGTTGTCGATCAACTGGGACGACACCGAGTCCCGAGACGCCACCAACCGGATCAGCGCCAACGACGCGCGGGCGTCGCGCTCCAGCACGGCCAGGGCCGCTTCCGTCTCCTCGCCGGGCGGCAGACGTTCGCGAAACGCGCCGACCAGTCCCGTCAGGGCCTCGTCGCAGCGGCGAAGGCGGTCGCGCACCTCGGCGCCGAGATCGCCCGAGTCGGCGGCGCCGAACCCTTGAGCCGCGTACGCGAGGAAGAACTCGTAGCCGTCCTCGATCGCGTCGACGCGCGCCTCGAGCCCCCCGGCGTCCCCGCGGTCCGCGCCCGGTGCGTCCGAAGCGACGGCTTCGCCTCCGGCGCCCACCGCGCTCGAGGGCGTCACGAGTCCCCGTCCGCCAGCGCCTCGGCGTTCCCTCCGCCCGACCCGTCCCGCGCCTGGGCGGCGCTCGCCTCGGCGACCGCCCAGCGCTCGGGGTCGTGATGCTCCAGGTAGCGGTCGCGGTGGATCCACCCGCGGATCATCGACCACGTCATCCATCGCTTCTCGGGCCGGACGGCGAAGTACACGTGGGCGATCACGAGGAAGATCAGGCCGACGCCGCACACGCCGTGAATCACGTAGATCCACCCCCAGACGACGTCGCTGAACAGGTAGGCGTTCGTCTCCCACAGGAAGTTCTCGACGCGGAACATCATCGCCGCGCCGGTCGCGATCGCGCCGAAGGCGACGACCGCGGCCGCGTGGTGGAACAACTTCTGGTCCACCGGGTACTTCCCGGCGCGGGGCCGGCCGGGCCCCTTTCGCAACACGGCCGCCTCGAGCCCCTGGCGACCCTCCCTGAGGTCGCGGCGGTCGACCCACATCGCCCAGAAGTCCTGTTTCGCGAACACGTGGACGACGTGGTAGACGACGGTCAGGACCAGCAGGACGCCCGCGATCCAGTGGATGGTCACCCACGGGAACTGGATCCCGACGACGGGAAAGAACGCCGTGATCAGCAGCGCGAACATCGCGGCCGACATCGACCAGTGAAAGCCGCGCGCGCCGAGCGAGTGACGCCGCACCCGCTCCGGCAGCCCTTCGGCCTCCTTCGGGTCGACGTCGCCGGCCGGCGCCTTCTTGGGCACGGCCAGCGCGTGGCCCACGACGAACGCCGCCCCGACGCCGACGGCCACCCAGATCAGATCCCAGGAGACGCCGATCGGGACGCTCTCTCCCCAGGGGTTCAGCGCGCGCCTCAGGAAATCCATGCGTCTCGACGCCTCCCGGTCAGGCCGCGTCGCGGATCGAGCGCATCACGAGGTTTCGCGTCAGGGCGATCTTGTAGTCGTTGTGCCTGAGCGCGCGCGCGCCCTCGACCGCGATCTCGCCCGCCCGCCGACCCGTTTCCTCGCTGGGCGCGCGCCCGCGCACCGCGTCCTCCGCCTCGCGGAGGCGCACCGGGACCGGCGCGACGCCGTTGACGGCCAGACGCGCGTCCCGGATCGTCCCGTCCGCGACCGTCAGCGCCGAGGCCACGCTCGCGAGCGAGAAGTCCCAGGCCCGTCGGTCGCGGACCTTCTCGAAGTGGACGCGCGCGCCGGGCGTCGGCGCCGGCAGCCGGACGCGGACCAGGAGATCGCCGGGCTCCAGCACGGTCATGCGCGTGATGTCCAGATCGGGTCCGACGAAGAAGTCGGCGGCCGCGAACGTCCGCTCGCCCGAAGCGCTCGCCACGTCCATGCTCGCGTCCAGGGCGATCAGCGCGGGCGCCGTGTCCGAAGGGTTGACCGCGACGCACCGGCTGGCGCCGAGGATGCAGTGTTCGCGGTTCATGCTCCGGGGCGTGGCCGCGTAGCACACGTTGCCGCCGGCGCGGTAGCAGGGCCACCCGCCGCGGTAGTACCAGCACCGGGTGTCCTGGGCGAGGTTCCCGCCCAGCGTGCCCTGATTCCGGATCTGCGGCGTCGCGACCAGCGCCGCCGCCCGGGCGAGCAGCGGATGGCGCTCCAGGACGAGGGCGCTTTCGGCGACCGCCGAGAGGCTCGTCATGGCGCCGATCTCGAGCCCGCCGTCTTCGGTCTCCGAGACGCCGCGAAGCTCGTCCACGCCGCCCAGGTCGATCACGGCCCGGGGCCGCTTCACCCGGTCCTTCAGCCAGTCGAAGCTGTCGAGCCCGCCCGCCAGGACCCAGCCGTCCTCGCGGTGTTCGCGCAGGAGCCGCAGCGCGCCGGCGACGTCGGCCGGCTGGTAGAGCTCGAACGGCGCCATCATGTCACGGATCACGGCCACGGCTTCGCTATCTCCTCGTTCAGGGGTCCGTTGGGGTCGAGCCGACCACGCGCGCGAACGAACTTCAGACGTGCGTGTCCAACAACCGGTACGGCGGGGCCCGACCCTCCAGCTCCGCCAGGATCACGTCCGCCGTGAGCGGCGTGCGGCACAGGCACCGGCCTCCCATCGCGTCGGCGACGGCGCACGCGTAGGCCGCCTCGCCCGCCCCGACCGGCGGCTCGCCGATGCCCTTGGCGCCCACCGGCGTGTGCGGGTCGGCCCGGCCCACGGCGGCGAAGCGCGGACTCCGGGGCACGTCCAGAATCCCCGGCGGACGGGCCGTGTAGAAGCGCTTGGCGAAGGGGATGCCCCACTTGGGGTCGAACACCCATCGCTGGCTCATCGCCATGCCGATCCCCTGCACGACGCCCCCGTTGGTCTGGGCCGCCAGGCTGCGGGGGTGCAGCACCGTCCCGCAGTCGGTGGCCGAAGCCAGGTCGACGAGCACCACCTCGCCGGTCTCGACGTCCAGCTCGACCTCGGCGAACGTCGCCACCCAGGTGTACACGGCGCCTTCCTGCGGGTAGTCGTCCTTCGCGGCGGCGACGAGGCCCTGGCCCGCGAGCGCCCGGACCGACGCCTTGGTCACGTCGTTCAGGTCGGCCGGAACTTCGCCCCCGCTGAACTTCCCGCCCCGGGCGATCGCTCGCCGCGCCGCCTGGGCGAAGTCCAGCCCCGTCGCCCGATCCCCGCGCCGGAACACGCGGCCGTCCGCCACGAGGTAGTCGCGAGGCCGCCCTCCCAGTTCGGCCGCGGCCAGCTCCTGGAGCAGCCCGATCAGCGCCGCCGCCGCCGCGTGGTTGGCCCGCGTGTGCGCGTGGGTGGTCTGGCTGCCGGCCTGCACGGTGCTGAAGGGCAGGTGCTTGCTCGTGTCCCCCCAGACCACGACGACGCGGTCCCAGGCGAGGTCCAGCAGGTCCGAAGCGGCCCTCGCCGTGTCGGCGATCGAGTGCGTCCCCAGGTTGCCGATGCCCTGGTGCACGTGGAGCTTGCCGTCGGGGCGCACGACGAGAAGGCCGTCGCGACCCGAGCTTCCGGCCGTGAACGGACTGAGACCGATCCCGACGCCGGTCGCCTTCGAGCCCCGGCGCCGCCCGGACAGTCGTCGCTTCTCCTCCCAGCCGAACAGCTCGGCGCCCAGGTCGAGCGCTTCGCGCACGAAGGCGCTGGTGAAGGGTCCCCGGTTCGGTCCCAGCCAGCCGTCGCGGCCCGGCGCGTTGACCTTGCGGATCTCGAGGCGGTCGACGTCGAGCTCCCGGGCCGCCTTGTCGACCAAGGGCTCGAGCATGGCCACGATCTGCGCGCCGCCGGGAGCGCGCTGGGCCGACCGGGGCGGCGTGTTGGTGTACACGGACACGCCTCGAAAGCGCATGTTCTCGGGCTGGTAAGCCGCCGTGGCCACCGTGGCGGCCGTGGTGAAGTCGCCGGCCCGCCCGTACGGCCCCCCGTCCTGCACGAGGTACAGGTCCAGCGCCGTCATGCGCCCGTCGGCCCGAAAGCCGATCCTGGCCCAGCCCTGGAACCCGGCCCTGGACCGCCCGATGTAGTTCTCCTCGTAGCGCGTGATCCGCAGCATCACGGGGCGTCCGATCTTGCGCGAAAGCGCCGCGGGCACCGCCATGATCGGCGATCCGGCGATCTTGCTGCCGAAGCCGCCGCCGCAGTACTCGCCGATCAGCACGACGTTCTCCGCGTCGACGCCGGCCATGCGGGCCACGGCGCCCCGGGTCCGCTCCGTGCTCTGCGTTGACCCGTGCAGGAAGAGCTTCCCGTTGCGCCAGTACGCCATGCAGCTTCGGGGCTCCATGGGGTGGTGCGTCACCGACTGGTGCACGACGGTCTCTTCGACGACGACGTCCGCCCGGGCGAAGCCCGCGTCCACGTCGCCGACCGTCCACTCGGTCGCGGGCTCCCCCATCGGGAGCGCGTCCGGCGCCGCGGCGTCGAACACCGAGTCGGGCCACTTCACCGTCGTCGCCTCGCCCCGGCCGCCGACGTTGCCGTCCAGGCGCGCGTCCGGGCCGCCCTCGCGAAGGCTCTCGAGCGGATCGAGCACGAAGGGGAGCGCCTCGAGATCGACCCGGATCGCCTCGACGGCGGCCGCGGCGATCGTCTCGTCCACCGCGGCCACGGCCAGGATCGGCTCGCCTTCGTACTTGGGCTCGTCGGTGAGCGCGGCCTCGCCGATCCCCTCCTCCCGCGCCGGCAGGTCGGAGGCGCGCAGGATCCCCAGCACGCCCTCCATCGCCAGAGCCGCGCTCGCGTCCACCCGGCGCACGCGGGCGTGCGGCATCGGGCTCAGGAGCAGCTTGGCGAACGCCATTCCGTCGGCCCGGAAGTCCTCGGCGTAGCGCGCCCTGCCGGTGATCTTGGCGCGAAGGTCCGGCGGAGAGATGTCCCTTCCGATCGCTTTCTCAGCCATGTCGGTTCGTCCTGGTCCGCTGCGAGTCGACGCGCGCCGGCGGCGGCGCCGTCCGCGAGACCGTCGTCACGCCTGCGCGCGAGACAGCTCGGCGGCCCGCATCGCCGTGTCGAGAATCTTGTCGTAGTCCGCGCATCGGCAGAGGTTGCCCGACAGGTGCAGGGCGGCCTCGTCGCGGCTCGGACTCGGGTTCTTGGCCAGCATTCCGACCATGCTCATCGCGAATCCGGGCGCGCAGAACGCGCACTGGAAGCCGCCTTCGTCGAGCACGGCTCGCTGCACCGGGTGCAGTCGGCCGTCCCGCTCCAGCCCCTCGATCGTGGCGACCGCTCGGCCCCGCACCGAGTGCGTCAGGATCGAGCAGCCGTAACGAGTCTCGCCGTCGAGGAGAACGGTGCACGCGCCGCACTCGGCCCGGTCGCAGCCGAGCTTGGTTCCCGTGAGTCCCAGTCGGTAGCGCAGCGTCATCGCCAGCGTCTCGTGCTTCGGCACGTCGACCCGGCGCCGCTGGCCGTTGACGTCCAGCGTCAAGAGTCGCCCGACCGCGCCCTGCAGCCCGGACGACGAAGCGCCCGGGCCGCCGCCGCGCGCCAGAGCCCCGCCCGCGGAAGCCACGGCGCCCGCGGCGACGACCCCCTTGATGAACGCGCGGCGCGTGAACCCCCCGCGCCGGGACCGTATGGCTTGCGCATCGAGCATCTTCGGTCTTCGCCTCGCTTCGACTCGCCGCAGGCGGCGCTGCGGTCCGGTGGACGCCGGACGCCATAATAGGACGCGCGGCCGGTTCGCGCGAACCGGCCGCGCCGCCTCCGGACCTCCGCGCGGACAACGCGCCCGGGCGACTACTCCCGGGGCCCGCCGGGCGGGCGGCGGAGCGCGTCCAGCGCGAGCCGGTCCTCGTCCTTGAATCCCCAGAGCGCGAACGCCGCGGCGAGGATGATCGCCGACGGGTAGAACAGGACCTGGGCGCCGTCGAGGAACCAACCCCAGGGATCGACGATCGATCGCCAGACGCCGAGCGCGGTGACGGCCAGGACGGCGCACGTCGCCGGGTAGGCCGCGGCGCGCCAGAGGCCCGCCATGACCAGAAGGCCCAGGAGGATCTCGAGCCCGCCCAGAACGCGCTGCATGGCGGCCTGGGCGCCCAGGCCGCCGTAGAACGTCTGGGCGACCCGCAGCCCGTGCTCCACGTCGAGGAACTTGTCCAGTCCCCAAAGGACCAGCAGCCATCCGACGGTCAGGCGCAGAAAGAAGAGCGGCCAGCGTTTCATTCGATCAGGCTCCCGTTGCGGGTCCAAGCGCCAAGGCGCGGGCGGAGGGACCGCGTCGACGCGCGCGCCTCTCCCAAGTCGATTCCGTCGCCCGAGCCCCGCCTCCGACTCACCGGACCCGGTCGAAGCGCACGTCCCGAGTGCGCGCGTTGGCGAGGTAGAGTCCGATCACGCGGCCGCTTCGCCCCCGCTCGAACTCGAAGGACAGGCCCGCGCCGGCGAAGCGGTCGCGCTCGCCCGGCGCGAGCGCGTGGCGTCCGAGTCTTCGCTGCCGAACGACGAGGGCGCCGTCCTCGACGCTCAGTGCGTAGAAGGTCTCGATCTCGTCGCTGTAGTAGCGACCGGCGAACTCGGCCAGCTCGGCCTCGGTCGGCTCCCAGGCCCGCGCGCCGTCGCCGTCGAGCCGGGTGGCGCGGCGGTCCCCGTTCTGGTGGAGCGTGAGCCCTTCGACGCGCCCGTCCTCGTCGCGGAGGAAGGTCACCGAGGCGTCGACGGCGCGCACCCGAAACGTCGAATCCGACGTGGGCTCGATCTCGAGTCGCTCTTGGCCCGTCGCCTGCGCGTAGAGCGTCGAGGCCTCGCGCGTGAACGCGAGAACGAAGTCGGGCGCGGCGTCCAGGGCGTAGCGGCCCGCGAATTCGTCGAAGTCCGCCGGGTCGTAGGCGTCGGCGTCGAAGTCGGCGGCGCCGTCGGACTCGCCCTGCTCCGCGGCGGTCATCTCGTCGCCGAAGAACGCTTCGGCGACCTCGAACGCGACGTCGCTGGCGAACTGCGCGTGATTGCTCTGGACCGTGACGCCCGCGTCGATCTCGGGGTACCACGCCAGCATCGAGCGGTGCGCCACGTCCGCGCCTCCGTGGTGCACGCGCTTCAGGCCACGCTGGCGGTCCACGAAGAGTCCGTAGCCGTACCCCGTCTCGGAGCCGTCGGCGAGAACGAACGGCGTCGTCATCTCCTCGACGCTTCGGCGAGCGCCGACGCGCGGGTCGGCGAGGTTCTCGACCCAGAGCTGCAGGTCGTCCGTCGAGCTGTAGATGGAGCCGGCGCCCACGGCGCCGCCGAAGTCCCCGATCTCGAGGTACCCCTCGGCGGACGGCGTGTATCCCTCCGCGCGGTCCGGAACGGGGACGCGCGGATTCGCCCGGACCACGGTGCGGTCCATGCCCAGCGGGGCGAAGACGCGTCGCTCCATGAAGGCCGGGAACGTCAGGCCCGACGTGCGCTCGACGATCAGCGCGGCCAGCGCGAAGGCCGTGTTGTTGTAGTTCCACTCGGCGCCGGGCGAATTCTGGAGCTTCGGCTGGCGCTGCGCGATCTCGACGATCTCGGAGCGGTCGATCCAGTCTCCCCGGTCCAGTCGGCGTCCGGTCATCAGCAGGAGGTTGAGGAACTCCCTCAGTCCGGAGGTGTGGGTGAGGAGGTGGCGAATCCGAATCGTCTCGTCGAACTTCGGGAGCTCGGGCACGTGCAGGCGCACGTCGTCGTCCAGCGCCAGGAGTCCGCGCTCGGCCTGGAGCATGACGGCGAAGGCGGTGAACTGCTTCGAGGTCGAGCCGACGTTCGTGCGCGTGGCAGGCTCGAAGGGAACGCCGTAGGTCAGGCTGGCCATCCCGTAGGCCTTCGAGAAGAGCGTCTCGCCGCCGCGCCAGACGCGCACGGCCGCGCCCGGCGACGCGGGTCCGTCGAAGCGCGCCATCATCTGGTCGACGAGCCCCGCGGGGTCCTCGGCGACCGGCTCGAGACGGAGGAGCGCGATCTCGAAGCGGCCGCCCGCGTCCTCGTCGTCGCCCGCCGCGAGCACCTCGATCACGTGCGCTCCGGCGCTCGTCGCGCGACCGGCGAAGCGCTCGGCGCCGATCCCGAGTCCGCCGAAGCGGCCCAGCGCCCGACCCTCGGGACCGAGAATCCTGACGTCCACGTCGACGGAGATCTGCTCCACTTCGCCGAACACGAAGTGGCCCGAATCCGCCGCGACCGCGAAGCGCGCCGTGTCTCCCCATGCGAGAGTTCCCGCGAGCGGGCGACCGAGCTCGAGCGCGCGCGCCGCGTCCTCCTGGGCCGAGGCGCCGCCAGCGAACGCGGCCGCCGCGCAGAGGATCGGAACAGCGGCCGCCGGGCGCGGCGTCCGGCCGCGCCTGCGGCCCCCAGGATTGGCGGGAAGGTCCATCGCGTCGCGACTCCGTGGTCGAGTGGACGCCCGACACGGTACCGCTCGCGCCGCGTTCGCGCCAACGCCGCCCGCGGGGCCCTGTCGCCGAAGCGCGCCCTCGCCGTATGATGGAGGCGGCGGAGCGGTTCGGGCGTCGCCGACCCCGGGCGTTCCTCGGCGAGAGTTCCTTTCAGGGAGAGGCCGAAGCATGAACGGCAACGACACCTCGAACGGCGCCGGCCGCTGGTCGCGCCGGCGTTTCATGGGCGGCGCGGCCGCCGCGCTGGGCGCCCTGACCGCGCGTCCCGCCTCGGCGCTGGGCGCGGGGCTTCGGCCCCCGCCCAAGGGGCTCGCGCCCCTGGATCCCTACGACGACCTGGTCAAGCTGTCGTCGAACGAGAACCCGTACGGTCCCTCCGACAAGATGCTCGAGGCCATGAACGCGGCCTGGAAGTACTCGAATCGCTACGGCTACCCGGACGGCGACATCCAGCGCAAGATCGCCGACCACCACGGGGTCGACGTCGATCAGATCATGCTGAACGCGGGCTCCGGGGAGACGCTGCGGGTCGCCGGACTGACCTATCTGGGTCACGACGAGAAGGTCGTCGGCGTCCTGCCCACGTTCCTGGCGGTCTACGCGGCGGCGTCGGGCATCGACGCCGACGTGATCGCCCGCCCCCTGCTCGCCGACCACACCCAGGACATCGACGACCTGATCCGGGTCGCCAAGCGCCACTACCGCGACGTCGGCCTGATCTACCTCTGCAACCCCAACAATCCGACCGGGGTGGTCGTTCCGGCGGACGACGTGCGCCACCTGCTGGACAACGTCCCCGAGGACGTCCCGGTCCTGATCGACGAGGCGTACCACCACTTCGTCCAGGACCCGGCGTACGCGACGGCGACGCCCTACGCGAAGGAGGGCCGCAGGGTCCTGGTGACCCGCACGTTCTCGAAGATCTACGGGATGGCCGGCCTGCGGCTCGGCTACGGGATCGCGCCGGCCGACATGATCGCCGAGATGGAGAACCACGCGACCGGCAGCGTCAACGCCCTGGTCAAGTGGGGCGGCGCGGCGGCGCTCGAGGACGCCGAGTCCGAGGCGTGGGTCCGAGACACGACGATCGCGCTGCGCGAACGGACGGCCTCCGAGCTCAGGGACCAGGGCTTCGAGGTGATCCCGTCGGAGACGAACTTCTTCATGGTGCGCACCGGACGCCCCGCCGCGGAGGTTCGCGCCGAGTTCCGCACGCGCGACGTGGCCGTCGGGCGCGACTTCCCGCCGATGCTGGACTACCTGCGGGTCTCGGTCGGAACCGAAGCCGAGATGGAGCGCTTTCTGGCCGGATGGAAGGAGATCTTCCCCCACGGGGCCGCGTCGGCCGGCAGGTAGTCGCCGCCCGGAGCCGCCCGGGAACCCCGGGCGGGCGAACCGCGGGCGAGGAGAGCGAGGGCTCGCCGTGAGCGGACGGAGCGTGCGAGAGACGGCCGAGCGCGTGCGGTCGGGGCGAGTCTCGGCCTGCGCGGTCGTCGAGGACGCGATCCGCCGGCACGAGGCGAGCGAGCTGGGCGCCTACGTCCATTTCGACGCGGCGGCGGCGCGCGCGCAGGCGAGCGCCGTCGACGCCGCCGTGGCGCGCGGCGAGGACCCGGGGCCGTTGGCGGGCGTCGCCGTGTCCGCGAAGGACCTGTACGGCGTCGAGGGGATGCCCCTGCGGGCCGGAACGGGAAGCGAGCTGCCGCGCCGGTGGCGACGCGAGGGCTTTCTGGTCCGGGCCGTCCGCCGCCTGGGCGGCGTGATCGTCGGGAAGACCCACACCGTCGAGATGGCCTTCGGCGGCGTGGGCGTGAACACGCGCGTCGGCACGCCGATCAATCCCTGGGACGCCCGCCGGCGCCGCGTGCCGGGCGGGTCCTCGGCGGGCGCCGGCGTCAGTCTCTGGGAGGGGTCGGCCATGATCGCCCTGGGCACCGACACGGGCGGCTCGGTGCGCATTCCGGCCTCGGCGACGGGCGTGGTCGGCTTTCGGCACACGACGGGCCGCTGGCCCGCGACGGGCGTCGTTCCGCTGAGCCGCACCCTGGACGCCGTGGGCCTGCTGACCCGCACCGCGGCCGACCTTCGCTACGCCTTCGGCGCCGTCGACGCGCTGGCGCCGCGAGCGCGCCGGCGTCGATCGGTCGCGCGCGAGCGTGCCGACGTGGCGGGGCTGCGGATCGGGACGCCGACGCGGTGTTCGATGTGGAGGGACGCCGAGGACGGCGTCGCCCGGGCGGCGCATCGGGCGCTGGCGGAGCTCGAGGGCGCCGGCGCGGAGCGGGTCGAAGTCGAGGCCCCGGAGCTCGACCGAGCGGCCGCGGGCTATCTCTCGGGCGATCTGATCCAGCCCGAGCTGCTCGAGTTCCTCGAGCGCGAGCTTCCCGACCGCATCCCGAACCTCGACCCCGTCGTCGGGGCCCGGCTGCGCGACGCCGCCGTCGTGCCCGCCACCCGGCACGTCGCCGTTCGGCGTCTGCGCCGTCGCTTGGCTCGCGCGCTCGGGCGCCGACTTCGGGACCTCGGGATCGACGTCCTCGCCACGCCGACGCTCCCGATCGCGCCGCCGCCGCTGGACGCGCTGGCGGAGCCGGCGGCCTACCGCGCCGCCAACCGCGCGATGCTCTCGGGCACCAGCCCGGCGAGCATGCTCGACATGTGCGCGATCAGCGTTCCGGCCGGATTGGACGGAGAAGGGATCCCGGTCGGCCTTCATCTGGCGGCGCCGAGCGACGCCGACCGCCCCCTGCTGGCCTGGGCCGAAGCGGCGGAGTCCGTCCTCGGCGCGAGCGCCGCGAGACTGGGCTCCCCGCCCCGCCTCCGCGACCCGCTCCCTTCCCGGTAGCGGCCGCCTGGTCCGTCCGCGCCGCCTCTACAGCAGCTTCCGGGCCACCAACTCGACGCACTCCTGGGGCGACAGCCGTTCCGTGTCCAAGCGCAGCTCCGGGCGCTCGGGCCGCTCGTAGGGGCTGTCGATGCCGGTGAAGTTCCAGAGCTCGCCCCGCTTCGCCTTCGCGTAGAGTCCCTTCGGGTCGCGAGCGGCGCACGTCTCGACGGACGCGTCGACGAAGACCTCGTGGAAGTCGCCGGGCTCGAACAGGCTGCGGGCGAAGTCGCGCTCGGACCGAAACGGGCTGATGAAGGACACGATCGCGATCAGGCCGGCGTCGACCATGAGGCGGGCCACCTCGGCCACCCGGCGGACGTTCTCCACCCGGTCGGCTTCCGTGAAGCCCAGGTCCCGATTGAGCCCGTAGCGCACGTTGTCCCCGTCCAGGACGTAGGTGTGCCTCCCCAGGGCGTGCAGTCGCTTCTCGAGCAAATTGGCGACCGTGGACTTGCCCGAAGCCGAAAGTCCCGTGAGCCACAGGCACCGCGCGCGCTGCAGCTTCAGCTTCTGCCTGGCGTCCCGGGTCACGTCCAGGTCCTGCCACCGGATGTTCGCGGCGCGCTTGAGCGCGAAGTCGACGACGCCGGCTCCGACCGTCTCGTGGGTGGTCCCATCGATCAGAACGAAGGCGCCCAGCGTCCGGCACTCGTCGAACGGCGCGCAGGGGATCGGCCGGTCGGTCGAGACGTTCACCAAGGCCAGGTCGTTGAGGCGCAACGTCGAGCGGGCAAGCGCGGCGCCGCTCGTCACGTCCAGGACGCGCTTGATGCGCGTGACGGTGGCGGCCGCTTCCCGCGTGTGGATCTTGAGCACGTGGGAACGTCCGACGATCAGCGGCCGCTCGCTCATCCAGATCAGCTTGGCCTGGAACTGGTCGGTCGCTCCCAGGGGATCGGCGGCGGCGGCGAGCACGTCGCCGCGCGTCGCGTCCACCTCTTCGGTCAGCGTCAGGGTCACGGAGTCGCCGCGCTCGGCCCGATCGCGAGCCTCGCGTCCCACGAGAACGGACTCCACGGCGGTCTCCGGCCCCGCGGGCGACACGCGCACGCGGTCCCCGACGGACACCCCTCCCGCCGCGACGCGACCGGCGTAGCCCCGGAAGTCGAGATGGGGCCGGTTGACCCATTGCACCGGCATGCGGAACGGCTCCCCCTCCGACGACGGCGCCGCGTCGACGGCCTCGAGGTGCTCGAGCAGCGTCCCTCCGTCCCACCACGCGGCCGACGCGCACGGCCGCGTCAGGTTCTCTCCCGTCAGCGACGACAGAGGGAAGGCGCGCGGGCGCTCGACGCCCGCGTCGCGCGCGAGCGTCCGGTACTCGGCGGCGATCGCCTCGAAGCGGTCCCGGTCCCAATCCGCCAGGTCCATCTTGTTGACGGCGAGGACGAGTCGGCGGACCCCGAACGTCGCCGCGATGCGCGTGTGGCGGGCCGTCTGGGGGCGCACGCCCTTGCGGGCGTCGACGAGGACGATCGCGAGTTCGGCGTTCGAGGCGCCGGTCGCCATGTTGCGGGTGTACTGCTCGTGGCCGGGCGCGTCGGCGACGACGAAGCCGCGGCGCGCCGTCTCGAAGCGGCGGTACGCGACGTCGATGGTGATCCCCTGTTCGCGCTCGTCGCGCAGACCGTCGACCAGCAGGGCGAGGTCCGCCCGGTCGCCCTGGGTCCCCCAGCGCCGGGAATCCTCTTCGACCTCCCTCATGCGATCGGCGAAGACCTGTCCGCAGTCGTGGAGCAGCCGCCCCAGGAGCGTGCTCTTGCCGTCGTCGACCCCGCCGCACAGGACGAAGCGCAGCATGGGCAGGCGGTCGGCGGCCACTAGAAGTACCCCTCCCTCTTCTTGCGCTCCATCGAAGCGTCTCCGTCGCGGTCGATCAGGCGTCCCCGGCGTTCCGAGTCGCCGGCCGCCAGCGTCTCGGCGAGCACGGCCTCCGGCGTGGCGGCGTCGCTCTCGATCGCGGCGGTGAGCGGATAGCACCCGAGCGTGCGGAAGCGCACGCGGAGGCGCCGGGGCGCCTCGCCGGGCCCGAGGGGCATGCGCTCGTCGTCGACCACGATCCACTGGCCTTCGCGGCGGACGACCGGCCTCGGGGCCGCGAAGTAGAGGGGGACGAGCGCAACGCCTTCGGCCGCGACGTAGCGCCAGACGTCGGCCTCGGTCCAGTTCGAGATCGGCGACGCGCGCAGCGACTCGCCCGGTCCCACGCGCGTGTTGTACAGGTTCCAGAGCTCGGGCCGCTGCGCCTTCGGATCCCATCGATGGGCCGCGTTGCGGAACGAGAACACCCGCTCCTTCGCCCGCGACTTCTCCTCGTCCCGGCGGCCGCCCACGAAGACGACGTCCCACTTCCCCGCGTCCAGCGCCTGGCGCAGCGCCTCGGTCGTCATGACGTCGGTGTAGCGCGCCGAGCCGTGCGAGAACGGATCGACGCCGGTCTTCAGTCCCTCGCGGTTGACGTGGACCACCAGTTCGACGCCCGCCTCGGCGACGGCGCGGTCGCGAAACGCGATCATCTCGCGGAACTGCCACGTGGTGTCGACGTGCAGGAGAGGAAACGGCGGCGCGGCGGGCCAGAACGCCTTGCGCGCCAAGTGCAGCAGGACCGACGAGTCCTTGCCCATCGAGTACGCCATGACGGGCCGGGCGGCGCCAGCGACGCCCTCGCGGAGGATCTCGACGGCCTCCGCCTCGAGACTCGCGAGCCAGGGATCGAGACGGCCGCTCACGGTCGCGGAGCGAGGGCGCGCACGGCTACGGTCCGTCCCCGGAGTCGTAGCCCAGGATGCGCTGTCCGGGCGCGCAGGCCGCGGCGAGCCGAGCGAGCGCGCCGGGCTCCATGCGCTTCCAGGCGGGCGGGCGGACGCGCGGCAGTTCGGAGACCTCGTCCAGCCAGCGCTCGTCGGCGAACCCCGGTCCGACGAAGTCGGCGAAACGGGCCATTTCCTCCTTGGGCGAGCGGAGGACGGCGTCGAACCTCATGTCCAGCGCGCGCCCGTCCGGCAGGGCCTTCAGGTATCGCGCGCCCCGTTCGATCATGGCGCTCCAGAGCCACCCGAAGAGGGACGCGTCCATCTCCGTGGCCTCGAAGCGCGACGCGGAGAAGAAGACGCGGAACCACAGCCGGGTGAACGGCGGCATCCAGGGACTCGTGCCCGGCCAGTTCGCCGGCGCGAAGGGATCGAGACCCGTCGCGCGCACCAGGCGCGCCGCCCGCGCGTACATGCGGAACACGTGATGGCGCTGCATCGAAAGCGCGGTCTCGCGGCCGTCTCGGTGGATGTGCACGAAGCGCGCGTCGGGGAACATGCGCGCCAGCGTCGGGACGAAGAACAGGGAGGCTCCGGACCTCTCGATCCACACGTCGCGCGCGAAGCGGCGCGCGAGCCACTCGAAGACGAAGCGGTACTGCGCGGCCAGCGTGTCCCTCGGGCGCGGCCGCACGGCCGCGACCAGCTCGTCCCAGAGCGCCTCGGGATCGTCCGAGACGTGCGGCAGGGTCGCGCCCATGATCGGCGGCACGTCCTTCGGACCGAACCGGGAGTCGGGTCCGAGCGGATAGAGGTACTCCCCCACCAGGAGCCCGTTCGTCAGCATCGCCTTGCCGGCGGGGCGAAGCGTGGCGAGTCGACGATGCAGCGCCTTCCCGTCCAGCGTCCGGCCGCGGAACGCCCCGTCCGCGAGCGACGCGAAGAACTCCGACACGCTGAGCATGCGGGGGTGCAGGTTGATCATGTCCGACAGCATGGTCGACCCGCATCGGCCCGTGCTGACGACGAAGACCGGCGGCGCCAAGCCGTCGCGGCCCTTCACCCGCGCCTCCGTTCCCGGACGCGCAGGGGAAGTTCCCCCCTGACCCGGTAGACCCCTCTCGAGTCGATGGCCGGGGGCGCCGGGTCGAGGGCCTCGAGGCGCCAGCGCTGCGCGACGCTCGCGAGAGCGAAGACGGCCTCCATGGTCGCGAACCTCCAGGCGACGCACGTGCGGGCGCCGGATCCGAACGGGAAGTAGGACCGCCTCATGCGCCGCAACCGAGCCTCGTCCAGCCAGCGCTCGGGCCTGAAAACTCCTCCGGACGCTCGAAGCGCTCCGGGCTGTGGTGCGGCGGCCGGAAGTACGTCTGCACGATCGTGCCCTTCGGGACTCGGCGGTCGCCGATCGCGCAGTCCTCGACGGCTTCGCGTCCGACGAAGTAGAACGGCGGGCAACGCCGCAGAGCCTCGTTGAAGACGGCGGCGGCGTAAGGCAGCCGCTTGAAGTCGCCCGGCTCGATGCGACGGGTCCCGACGACGTCGTCGACCTCCCGCTCGAGCCGGTCGCGCACCCTCGGATGGCGGGCGACGCCGTCCAGACAGAACGTCATGGCGCTCGACGACGTGTCGTGTCCCGCCATGAGCAGCACGATGGCCTCGTCGCGCACCTCGTCGTCGGAGAAGGCGCGCTCGCCGCCCTCCTCGTCCTCGGCGCGCACGAAGTCCCATTTGCACCCGTCCACCGCCGCCCGCCCGACCTTCGGGTCGAGCTTCGTCACCAGACCTCCCGAATCAGGTCGGGGTCCGAGATCGCGACGAATCGCCGGTTCAGGAGGCGGTACGAGACGATTCCGCCGTGCCGCTCGCCCATGCCGTCCAGCAACCGCGGGAAGTTCCTCGCGCGCGCCAGCGCGTGGCGAAGCCCGCGCCCGCGAGGCCCGGGGGGACCGCGCCGCGCCGCGGTCGCCGTCGCGGCGCGCGCGCGCTTCGAGATCATCGCGCTCCCCGCTCCGGATCCGAAGCGGATCGGCCGGCCCCGCGCCCGAGGGTTCTCCGGCAGGGCGACGCGGGCGGCCAGCCGGGGATGCCGCCGCGCCATGTCGGAACCGCCGAGGATTCGCATCGGCCGGCGCTCGCGACGAAGGCCGGCGGCCGCGCCGACCTTCCGTTCGAGGGATCTACCACGGCGCGGCCTCCTCGGTTCGCAGGCGGTCCGGGATCTTGTAGCTCGGGTCGTCCAGGACCGCGGCGTCGAGCAGGAACCCGAAGGAGGCGCCCCGCCAGGCGTCGGCGACCGTGGGCGCCAGTTGGCGCGCGACCCCCCGCAGTCTGTGCCTGCTGCGCAACAGGGCCAGGAATCCGGCGGTGTTCCGCTTCGGCAAGCGAAGCTGGTCGGCGACTTCGTGTCCCAGCAACGCGCGCACGGTGCGGTGCGCGTTGTCCACCATGCGCTCGACTTCGCGCGAAGCGCTCGTGCCCGCGATTCCGGGCAGCGCTTCGAACAGCGCCTGCGCGATCACCACGGATTCCTCGCTCGAGGGCGGCTCGCAGACGTGGGCCACGCGGGACAGCGCCCGCGTGCGAGCCTCGTCTCCCTCGAACAGGAGCGCCTCGGGCGTCCCGATGAGCAGGGACGCGTGGCGCCAGATCTGCATGAAGCTCGCCCGCTCCTCGCGATCGAGGCGGAGGCCCATCTTCATGACGAGCTCGAGGATCGTCGCCGAGAAGTTGGCCGACGCCAGACCCATGTGCGCGGAGCTCAACGGGACTCCGAAGATCGCCTCGTCCCAGTCTCCCTCGGTGCGGACGAGGTGCCTGATCTGCGCGTGCACGAGCCGAATGCGGACCGAGAGTCTCCACCCGTCGCTGAGCCCGTCCAGCGCGCCGGGCAGCATGATCTCGATGAAGTGGCGCGTGTTCTGCCGGATTCGGCGGGGACCGAAGCGGGAGTTGACGCGTCCCGTGGCGTAGAACGCCTTGGCGATCAGCGTCGAGGCGTTCTTCACGGTGGCCATGAAGAGCGCCGAGATGAACAGCGCGGAGTGCTTGTGGAAGGCTCGGCACCCGTCGCGAGCCATCTCGGGATCCCACCACGAGGGCGTCGCGGAGACCTCCTCGAAGAACTCGCGAAGCGGGCCGGGCGCCCGTCGCAGAGCCTCGGCGTCGCGGTTCATGCCGGCCTGGACGAGCCGATTCCTCTCGCGGGGCGTCAAGTGCCCCATCGCCTCCACGACCCGGTCGGCCGGCGGGTCGTCGATCGTCGCGTGGCGGAGGTACAGCGCCGCCAGCGCCGGATCGACCGCCGCGGCCTTCTCGTATCCCGCCTCGTAGACGGCGGGCACCGCGAGGTCCGGCGGGGACGCCTTGTTGGGGGGGGACTTGAACGCCACGGAGCCAAGCCTCCAATCGAGTTCGACGCTTCCCGCGTTTTGGGGATGAGCGGTCGGGGCGCCGCGGGGCCGCCACGCGCCGAAGCTCGGCCCGTTCGAGCCTGCGATGCCAATATGCGCGTCCGTTTTGGGTCGAGCAAGAAGTTCGGCCCCCGCGCGTTTCGTGGCAAATTCGGAGGGTCCGGCTTTCCGGGCGGCGACCCGACTCCTGCGCCGCGCGCGGCGTCGAGCGGTCGGCTCCCGCCGCCGCGTGCGCGACGCCTCCGCCCGGGCTCGGGACGGGAGCGCGCGCGCCCGCGAACACCCCGCCCCGCTTTGCGCGCCGCGCCGACCGCGATAGAATCTCCGCGGGAGACGGCGCGGAACGGACGCCTCGCGCGTTGCGGGTCGCGCGCCCGCGGGATTCTCGCTCGCGTCGCCCGGCCAGCGTGCGAAGGCCGGCTCCGGGCGGGGACGATGGACTCTTCAGCGGAGGCGATCGGGTTGGTCTGTGCGAAGGGAACGAGCCGGGGACCGTCGGTCGATCGAGGAATCGGGTCGTGAGCGACGCCGGGGACGGACCGCCCGAGGGGCTGCGCCACCGGTTCCTGCCCACGCAGGTGAGCAGCTGGCCCGGGGCGCGCTGGTTCCACCGGGTCGCGCCCTTCGCCGTCGAGGGCGATCCGGGCCGCGCGCTGCGGCGATTGAAGGAGATCGTCGGCTCCATGCCGCGCACCGAGATCGTCGCGGCGACGGACGCGCGGCTGCATGCGGTCTGCCGAACCCGAAGCGGGTTTCGCGACGACCTCGAGTTCCGCCATTCTCCGTCCGAAGGCGTGGTGCACGTGCGGTCGGCCGCCCGGAAGGGCGTCTTCGATTTCGGCGTCAACCGGCGTCGGGTCGAGCGCGTGAGGCGGGAGTGGGCGAAAACCGCCGCATGACCTCCGGCCCCTCGCGCCGCGCGGGCCTCTTCGGGCGCTGACGCGCGTTTCGCTTTCCCGTCGCTGCCATATTCGGAGCATGAGCGACTTCGCGGGCGGAGCCCGCGACACCGATGCGGCCGGACCCGGAACGGAGCGGCCTCCCCGCCAAGCGGAGCGATCCATGCCGTCGCGGGCGTGGGTCGAGGTCGACGTCGGCGCTCTCGCGCGCAACCTGATCGCCGTCGTCCGCGCCCTGGGTCCGCGCGTGCGCGTCGTGCCGATGGTCAAGGCGGACGGCTACGGCCTGGGCGCGCGCAGGGTCGTCGCGGCCCTCGAGCGCCAGCGCCCGTTCGGCTACGGCGTCGCGACGGTCGCGGAGGGCGTCGAGCTCAGGCGCAGCGGCGTCGGGCGACCCGTGCTGGCGTGCAGCCCCGTCGCGCCCGCCGAGCTGGCCCGCGCGGCGGCCGCGGACGTGGCGCCCGCCGTCTCCGATCTCGGTTCGCTGCGCGCGCTGGCGGAGCTGGCCCGCGGACGCGCGGCAGGCGCGCCGCCCCTGCCGTTTCAGGTCGAGGTCGACACGGGAATGGGGCGATCGGGGTTCTCCCTCGCCGAGGGCTCGGGGTGGTGGGACGAAACGCGTCGGGCCGCGCGGCGCGGCCTGCGCCTCGTCGGCGTGTTCACGCACCTCCACTCGGCCGACGCCGGCGACCTCTCGAGCGCCCGCGCCCAGGTGCGGCGGTTCGAGGATTTCGTCGGCGGCGTCGAGGGCATCGGGCCCGACGTCCTGCTGCACTTCGCGAACGGCGCGGGCGCGCTGCGCCTCGCGTCGCGCGTCGCGAACGCCGCGCGTCCGGGATACTACCTGTACGGCGGCCGCATCGGCGGCCTGGACGACTTGGCGCCGCCGCCGGAACCCGTCGCGGCGCTTCGCGCCCGCGTCGCCTTGGTTCGCGACGCGCGCGCGGGCGAGACGCTCGGGTACGGCGCCACGTACCGCGCCCGCGGACGCGAGCGCTGGGCGACCGCGACCGTCGGCTACGGGGACGGACTGCCCCGCGCGCTCGGCAACCGGGGGTTCGGGATCGCGCGCGGCCGGCGTTGGCCGATCAAGGGACGAGTGTCGATGGACACGACGGTGCTCCGCGCGTCGCCGGCCGTGTCGGTCGGCGACGTGGTTACGTTTGTGGGGCGCGACGGAGGGGCGGAGCTCGGTTTGGACGAGGTCGGGGCGCAGGTCGGCATGATCGGATACCAGATCCTCGTCGGGCTCTCGTCCCGTTTGCCCCGGGTGACGGTCCGGTAGCGTGGCGACGGAGCCGTGGGGCCCCGAGTGGACCCGTTTGGCGGAGGCGGCGCGCGGGATGCTGGACCGCGCCTACGCTCCGTATTCCCGGTTTCGGGTCGGGGCCGCGCTGGAGGCGGCTTCGGGCGAGATCTTCAAGGGATGCAACGTGGAGTGCGCCTCCTACGGTCTCGCTGCGTGCGCGGAACGCGTGGCCGCCGTCGCCGCCGTCTCGCATGGGCACACGCGGTTTCGGCGGCTGGTCGTCGCGACCGACTCGGACGCGGTCGTTCCGCCCTGCGGCGCCTGTCGGCAGGTGCTGGCCGAATTCGGAGACGACTTGGAGGTGGCTTGCGTGGGCCGGAAACAGCGAGCGCTGTGGCGGCTCGGCGAGCTGCTTCCCCAGGCGTTTCGCCTGGAGCGCGGTCCTTGACCGCGAGGCCGCGGCGGCCGCGCCGCGCGCTGGGGCCTCTGGCCGCGACGCTCGCGACGCTCTCGGCGGCCTGCGGCGAGGCGCTTCCCACGGCCGTCAGCGAACGGCTGGTCAAGAACAGCGTGTCGGTGCAGGTCACCCTGCCCTTCGCCGAGTTCGGGACTCGAGCGCGGGTCTTCGGGGGGTACGGCAGAGCCTCGGAGCTGGGCAGCGGTTTCATCGCCCACGAGTTCGGAGCGCCGGACGCGCCCGGGGCCGAAGGCGACGGCGGCCTCGAGGCCGCGACCCTGCTCCGCTTCGGTTCCTACCCGCGGGTGGCTTCGCTGCCCGACACCGCCGGCACCACGCGACCGGACTCTTCGCTCACCTTCCTCTCGGGCCGCATCGTGGCGCGCTTCGACACCGTCGGGAGCGTGGCCCCGGGGCCCGTCCGAATCCGGGCCCACGAGGTCCGCGAGCCGTGGGACGACGCGAGCGCGACGTGGGACTTCGCCGTCGACACGCCCGGCGCGCGCGTGCCGTGGTCGCGTCCCGGCGGCGGATTCGCCGACGAGATCGGCAGCGCCGTCTGGGACCCGACGTCCGGCGACACGGTCGCGCTGCTCGTCGATTCGGCCCACGTCGCGTCCTGGGCCGACACGACCCGAACGGCGCCCGGCATCCGCCTCTCGACCGACGCCGCGGGCGCGCGCCTGCAGCTGCGGTCGGCCCTGCTGTGGATCGAGACGCTGCCCAGCATCGATCCCGACACGCTGATCGAAGTGCGACCGCCCACCGAGACCACGACCTTCGTCTACGCGCCGACCCCGCCGGCGCCCGACGGGTGGCTGCGCGTCGGGGGCGCCCCGGCGTGGAGAACGGTGCTCGATCTGAACCTTCCCAGGACGCTGAGCGACCACGCCGAACTCTGCCGGGCGCTGCCCTGCCCCGTCGCACTCGCCGAGGAACGCGTCTCCTACGCCGCGCTCCGGCTCGCCGCCCGCGCGCCGCGTCCGGCGTTCGCGCCGTCCGACACGCTGTCGATGGATCTGCGCATGGTCACGTTGCCGGACATTCTGCCCAAGTCGCCGCTCGGACCTTCGACGATCGGCTTCGCCGGGATTTCGCTGCCGCCCGAGTGGTTCGCCGCGCCGGGGGGGCGCGTCGTCGAGGTTCCCGTCACCGGACTCGTCCGCGACCTGCTCCGAGGCGAGACGGCGGACGGGGAAGCGGTGACGCAGACCGTCGCGTTGCTGTCCACGATCGAGCCGCTTTCGATCGAGTACGCGACCTTCGAGGGGACGGCGTCCGAACGCGCGCCCGAGCTTCGCCTGATCCTCAACTTCGCCGGCGGAGGCGAGGGATGATCGCAGGGCGCAGGCCGCGCGGGCACGCGCGCGCGCATGTGGCGACGGCGCTGGCGGCCGCCGCGCTTCTCGGCGCCGCGCCGACGGCTTCCGGGCAGTCGTTCCTGGGCTTTCGCGCGCTCGGGGTTCCGGTGGGCGCCGGAGACGGGCGGGCGGTGGCGCTGGGCAACCTGGGCATCGGGCTCGCGGGCGTCGGCGTGTCGGCCACCGATCCCGCGGCGGCGGCGCGGCTGCCGATGCCGACCGTCGGGTTCACGATGCAGCCCACCTGGGGCGAGTTCGAGCTCGAGGGCCAGAGCGGGACGACCCGGACCACGCGATTTCCGTTGCTGGGCATCGGCTACCCGGTGCTCTCCGCCCGGGGCGCCGTCTCGGTGTCCCTGAGCGGGCACATGGAACAGCGGTGGGTGGGTCGGCGGACGGGGACGGTCCGCCTGGACGGGGTCGACGTGCCCGCGGAGGACCGCTTCCGGACCGACGGCGGGACCTCGATCGCCCGCTTGGGCTGGGCGCAGCGCCTAGGCGGCCGACTGGCGGTCGGCGTCGGCGTCGGCGCGTATCTGGGCCGTCTCGAGCGGGAGTTCGAGCGCGCGCTGGACTCGCTGGTCGTCGGCGACGACGTCCGCTCCTACGTCGAGCGCGACGCGTGGCGGTACAGCGGCTACGCGTTCTCGGCCGGCTTCGGCGCGGACCCCCATCCGTTGATTCACCTGGCGGCCGCGGCCGAGTGGTCCGGGCGCCTCGAGGAGGCGCCGCTGGAGGGCGTCCAGGGCCCCGCGCGGCGGTACGAGATCCCCGCGCGCTTCCTGATCGGCGCCACGGGTCGCCTGTCCCGGAGGCTGCACTCGAACGCCTCGCTGGCCTATCAGAACTGGTCGGGCGCGGACGGGTTCGCCCAAGCGACGACCAGCGCGCGGTCGATCAGCTGGGGCGCCGGCGTCGAGTGGCAGCTGATCCAGCGCGAGACCCGCAGCTTCCCGCTGCGACTCGGCTATCGCAACGTGGCCCTGCCGTTCCGCTACGCCGGCGAGGATCCCGTCGAGTCGACCTGGACGATCGGAATCGGCATGAACCTCGTGGAGATCGAGGGCGTTCGCTTCGGCTGGATGGACCTCGGGCTCGAAAGGGGCTCCCGCTCCAGCGCGCCGCTCGCCGAGAGCTTCTGGCGAGCGACCGTTTCGCTCGGCATCTCGCGGTCCTGACCGCGCCTGCGAATCGAATGTCCGGGAGCCGGACCTCGTCCGTCGCGATCCCCCGGCGCCGGCGCCGCGTCCGATGAGAATCCACTACAAGACCTTCGGGTGCAAGGCGAACCAGTACGACACGGAGCGCATGCGCCACCGGCTGGAGGCCGCCTTCGGCGACGCGCCGCCGGCTTCGCTGGAGACGGCCGACCTGTGCGTGCTCAACACCTGCACGGTGACCCGTCGGGCCGATGCGAGCGCGCGACGCTACGTCCGACGCGTCCGACGCCGCAACCCCGACGCCGTCGTGGTCGTCGCCGGCTGTTCGGCCGCGCTCCACGGGGCGCGCTACAGGGACATGGACGAGGTCGCCGGCGTGGTCGAGGGCCACGACGACGCCGAAGTGCTGGCCGAAGCGCTCCGCGCCTGGACGACCCGCCGCGGGCAGCGCCCCGAGGCGAGGCGCGCCGACGCCGGGTGCGCGCTGCCGCTCGTCCGTTCCGGCGTCGCCGCGGTCGGAGACCCCGTCCTGTTTCGGCGCCGGGGCGCGGTGCGCGGGTGGCTCAAGGTCCAGGACGGCTGCGATCGCAAGTGCTCGTTCTGCGCGACGCGCCTGGCTCGCGGACCGAGTCGCAGCCGTCCGCCTGAGCGAATCGCGCGCGAGGCGCGGATCCTCGCCCGCCGCCACCCCGAGCTGGTCATCACGGGCGTGCACATCGGCCACTACGGCAGGGACCTGCACCCGCGCACGACGCTGTCGGCGCTCGTTCGCCGCCTGCTGGACGAAGTCCCCGCCGCCCGGTTCCGCCTGGGCAGCGTCGAGGCGACGGAGATCGACGACGCGATGATCGACCTGCTGGCCGGATCGGGCGGCCGCCTGGCTCCGCACCTCCACATGCCCATGCAGAGCGGCTCCGATCCGGTGCTGCGCCGCATGCGGAGGTGGCACACCCGCGAGGACTATCGCCGCCGGGCGCTCGAGATCGCCGCCGCGACGGGCGCGATCGGCCTGGGCGCCGACGTCGTCGTCGGCTTTCCCGGAGAGACGGACCGGGACCACGAGCGCACGGTCGCGCTCGTCGAGGAGCTGCCGTTCACCTACCTGCACGTCTTTCCCTATTCGCCCAGGAGCGGCACGGCGGCCGCGGCGCTGACCGGACGCGTGCCCGAGCGCGTCGCCGGCGAGCGGAGCCGGGAGCTGAGGGCGCTGGCGGCCGTCAAGGGGGCGCGGCACGCCAGGGCGCGCGGCGGAGCCCGCGTCCGGATCGTCATGGAGGGCACGGGCGGCACGGCGCTGACGGGCGACTACATGAGAGTCCGGGTCGGCGGCGAACGCCGGCCCGACCCGATCGCGCTCCACTGGGGCGACCTGTCGGCCGACGGTTCGACGGTGGCCGTGCGGGAGAAGCCCGCTCCGGCCCGAGCGGTCCCGTGAGCGCGCGCGCGGACCGACCCGGCGAAAGGAAGGCCTACGTCGAGACGTACGGCTGTCAGATGAACGTCTCCGACGGCGAGCTGATGGAGGGCGCGCTCGCCCGCGACGGCTACGCCATCGTCGCCGAACCGGACGAAGCGGACGTGATCCTCGTCAACACGTGCGCCATTCGCGAGCACGCCGAGCGGCGCGTGCTGGGTCGGGTCGCCCAGCTGGCCGGGCTGAAGCGGGCGCGCCCCGAGCTCGTGCTGGGCGTGACGGGCTGCATGGCGCAGCGGATGGGCGACGACCTGCTCGAGCGAGCCCCGCGCGTGGACTTCGTCATGGGGCCCGACGGATACCGGAAGCTCGCGTCCACGATTCGGGCCGCGGGCGGCGCCGCGAAGCCGGGCCGACGGCTCGCCGTCCTGGACCTCGACGTCGACGAGAACTACCGCGGCCTCGAGCAGAGACGCCGCTCCGCGGTCACCGCCTGGGTGCCGATCCAGCGCGGCTGCGACCACCGCTGCACCTTCTGCATCGTCCCGTACGTCAGGGGATCGGAGAAGAACCGCGACCCCGGCGACGTCCTGGCCGAGGTTCGCGGCGTCGCGCGCAGCGGGATCACGGAGGTCACGCTGCTGGGCCAGACCGTCAATTCGTACCGCCGCGGCGACTGGAGCTTCGCCCGCCTGCTGCGCGCCGTCGCCCGAGTGCCCGGGATCCGCAGAGTGCGCTTCACGTCCCCGCACCCCAACGACGTGACGGAGGAGCTGGTCGAGGCGATGGCCGAGGAGTCGGCGGTGTGCGAGCAGTTCCACCTGCCGATGCAGTCGGGCAGCGACCGGGTGCTGAGGCGCATGCTTCGCCGCTACACGATCAAGGCGTTCATGGAGAAGGTCGATCTCCTTCGCTCGGCCGTTCCGGACGTCGCGCTGTCCACGGACGTCATCACGGCGTTTCCGGGGGAGACGGAGGAGGACTTCGCGTCGACCTTGGACGCGCTTTCCGAGATTCGGTTCGACGACGCGTTCACCTATCGCTACAGCCCGCGCTCCGGGACGCCCGCGACCCGGCTGCCCCGGGATCAGTTCGTCCCGGACGACGTCGCGCAGGAGCGGCTGGAGCGGTTGATCTCGGCGACGAGGTCCATCCAGAGGGACATCAACGAAGGCGAGGTCGGACGCGTCGAGGAGTTGTTGATCGAGCGAATGGGACGCCGGGACGGCATGGCGTTGGGACGCACCCGGCGCAACAAGGCGGCCGTGCTGCCTGGGGACGAGAGCGACGTCGGCCGCTACAAGGCGGCACGGCTCGTGCGCACGACGGGCGCGACCTTCGTGGCTCGCGAGATCGGGGCGGACGTCTCGGACAGCCGCTCGCGATAGTGGAGCGGCGGGGCGTGCGCGCGGTGGCGAAGTGGCTCGCTCTGGCCGGGGTCGTCGCGGCCGGGGCGGCGTTCGCCCTGGCCAACGTCGGCCGCGAGGTCGACGTCGGCTTCGGACTCTGGACGCTGCGCGCCGTCCCCGTCGCGTTCGTCGCCTTCGGCGGCATGTTGGCGGGCATGGCGGTGGTCCTCGTCGCCGGGATCGACGCCGACTTGAAGGTCCGCCGACTCCTGAACGAGATGCGCGAGGCCGACGCCGACGACCGGCGGCTCGAAGAGGTCGGCGCGGCGAACGCCGCTCGGCCCGCGCAGGGAACGCTGGCGGGCATCGAGGAGCCGAGACCGGAGCGACCGCCCGAGTAGATCCGCCTCGCGCCGGCGAGCGCGCTCGCGTCAGTCCGCGCCGGACGCGTCTTCGCCGCCGCGGCCCAAGGCCAACGCCGTCTGATCGCGGTCCGCGCGCGGGACCTCGTGGCAGCCACGACATCGGGCCTCGTAGGACTCCATGCCCCCGACCTGGATGGTCGGGCCTTCGGGCCCGGCGGGCTTGCCGTCGATCAGACGCTGGTTGCGGGTCGCCGGATCGCCGCACACGACGCAAATCGCGTGCAGCTTGGCGACGTGGTCCGCGCGCGCCAGGAGGCTTCCCATGGGTCCGAAGGGCCTGCCGCGATAGTCCATGTCGGTGCCCGCGACGATCACGCGCGCGCCCGCGTCCGCGAGGGCGTCCACGACCCCGCAGACGTCGTCGTCGAGGAACTGCGCCTCGTCGATCGCGACCACCTCCGTGTCCGGGCGAACCCGTCGGGCGACGTCGGCGGCGCGAGCGACCGGCTCCGCCTCGATCTCGCGTCCGTCGTGCGACGCGATGGCGAACCGATCCCCGTAGCGGTCGTCCAAGTGCGACTTGAAGAGCTGAGCCGAGCGTCCGGCGATCATCGCGCGGCGCACGCGGCGGATGAGCTCCTCGGTCTTTCCGCTGAACATGACGCCGGAGACGACCTCGACCCATCCGCAACGGGTCTCCCTCATCGACGGCGTCCGTCCGCGTCGCTCGCCCCCCTGGGCGACGCGCCCAAGACGCGCGTCGGGTTCGGGCGACCGCCCGAAGCCCCGGGCCGTCGCCCGCCCGCGGGACCCGGCTCCGTCCCTACGCCTTCGCGAGGACGCAGTATCGGTACAGCTCCAGCGTCGCGCGGTGGTCCTTCGGGTAGGCCCGCGCGACGTCCTCCCGGCCGTATCGCTCGCCCAGCGCCGCGAAGCTGCCCGACGCTTCGATCGAGAACGGCGTCGACTCTTCGAGAGATCCCAGGTCCGGGAATCCGCACGAAAAGGAAACGCCCAGCGCGTCCTCGACCCGCTGCAACCTGGCGACGTCCGCCTCCGAGGCCGATTCGCGCGCCTGCATGTCCAGGGCGAAGTAGTCGAAGGCGACGCGAACGCTCGCCATCCGGTCGCCCAGACGACGCAGCAGCCGCGCCGGGGCGTCGGGCGGCAGGTACATCGTGTTGCCCTCCCAAAGGACCAGCGCGGGCTCGTCGAGGTCGAGGCCCGCGAGACCCAGCGCCTCCGGCACGTCCGCTTCGAGGTAGTCGCGCGCCAGCGTCGCGGGCGTTTCGATTCCAGCGGCCTCGAGGACTTGGCGCTTGCAGTCGACGACCTCCTGGCGATCGACCTCGAGGAAGAGAACGCCCGGGCGCCGGAACAGATGGGCCCGCATGTCCAGCCCGCCGCCCAGGAGGACCACCTGGCGCGTGCCCGCGTCCAGCGCGTCGCGGAGCAGATCGCTGAAGAAACGCGTCCGGATGCGCACCATGTCCGTCGCGGGCGGAAACGCCTTGCGCAAGCCCTCGACGACCGTCCGACCGCGGTCGTCGACGAACAGCTCCGAATACGGATCGTGGAACAGCGGTCGCTTGCGCCCCTGTTCCATGGCCCGGATCGCGGCGATGACGAACGCCGTCGCGCCGACGTCGTCGATCTCCATGGCGCTCCTCTCCGCGTTGGACTCGATTTCGCCCCTCGCCGCCGCTCCGCGCGACGCACGCCGCATCCGCGACCTCGCGCCGCGACGCCGCCCGAGAACGCGGGCCGGAGGGCGTTCGTCCCCTCTAGGAACCCAAGGCTACACCGACCGGAGAAGGGGGTCAACGCGCCCGGCGCCGAACGGAGCGGCCCGCGAATCGTCCCCGGCGCCGGCGGCGCCGGCGCCGTGAACGTCGGGCGACGACGACTCCGATCAGGATCACGCCCGCCCCGATCGCCTGTTGGAGACTGGGCGCCTCGGCGAGCAGGAGCCAGCCGCTCGCGAGCGCGACCACCGGCACGAGGTTCTGGTAGACGGCCGTTCGGCTTTGGCCGAGACTCGTGACGCCGCGATACCAGAGCGGGTAGGCGACCCCGATGGCGAAGACGCCCGCGTAGACCACGCCCAGCCACGCGCCGGGCGAGAGAGTCGACCAGTCGGTCCGCACGAGATCGGGAACGCCCGCCGCCACGATGAAGGGCACGCCGGCCCACAGGGTCCACGCCGAGACCTCGAGGGCGCCCCGGCGCTCGGTCAATCGCTGACCGAACACGGTGTAGACGGCCCAGGTCGCCGCCGCGACGAGCACGAGCAGGTCCCCGGCCCAGCTCGTCGCTCCGACCTCCGCCGGGGCGCCGCCGACGAGGACGACCATGCCCGTCAACGTCGCCGCGACTCCGACGACGACGGCGAAGCTGAAGCGCTCCCTGCCCGCGGCGAGCGAAATCGCGACCACCCAGGCGGGACTTGTGGACAGCAGGATGGCGGCGTTCCCCGCGAGCGTCGCGTCCAGGCCGAAGATGAAGCTGATCTGGAACCCGACGTGACCGACCAGGCCCAGCGCCAGCACGGGCAGCCACTCGCCGGAAGGCGGCAACAGCCGCCGACCCTGCGCGCGGAGCAGCAGCCACACTGCGGCGGCGGCGAAGGAGAAGCGCAGCGCGTTGAAGGCGAGCGGCTCCAAGTCCCGCAGCGCGGCCTTGACGACGACGAAGTTCAGTCCCCATACGACCGCGGCGACGAACAGGCCCAGGTCGACGCTCGCGCGGGCCAGGACGCCGCCGGGCCGCTGGAAGGGCTCGCCGGCGCTCTGCGTCTCGCCGGAGTTCCTCATCGACGCCGCTCCTCGCGAAATCTCTCGCACGCAACGCTCCGCGCTCGGCGCCCGCACGGCGACGCGCCGCGGACCCCCTTGCACCGAATCCACCAAGCCCCATACCGTGGAAGTCTCGCTCCCTTACCCATCGGAGGCGCTCCGATGATCAAGCCCGTTCGCGACGGCGCCCGGCGCGCGAGGCGATTCGGGCCCGCGGCGGGTCCCGCGATCCTCCCGGCGGTCCTGTCGGTCCTTCTCTGGGCGGGAGGCTCGGCGGAGGGATCCGCCCAGCGCCGCTACGCGACCATCGACTCGCTGCGCCACATCCAGTCCGTGGAACCGCGCGCGGGCCCGCCCGGAACGACGGTGGCCGTCTACACGGAGAACCTGCCGCCGCAGGCCAGGATTCACGTCGGCGTCGGCGCCATGCGGGCCGGGTTCGAGGCCTTGGCCGAGGGCACCCAGGAGATCTGGGGCGAAGTGTCGGCAACGGTGCGGATCCCCGAGTACGCCACTTGGGAGCGTCCCGTCGTGTTCATCATCTTCAACGGAGTCTTCAGTCCGATCGCGGTCTCGAACCCCTTTCACGTGACCGACGAGGAGGGCATGGTCCGGCGCAGGGGTCGCGTCACGGACGAGGGACTGCAGTGCACGACGCTCCGCGACGCCGATCAATACGTCTACGGACTGATCGGAGACTTGGGACGCTTGCGACCGGGCGACGAGATCGTCGTCGAGGGCGAGGTGAATCCGGGCGGGGCGTGCGGGGGGACCGACGCGATCCGCGTCGTCCGATGGACTCGGGAGACGCCCGGCCCCGGATCGCGCGCGCCGAGAGCCCCGAGAGACGCCGCGCCTTCGAGGCCTTCAGTCGGGCGAGCGTCTCCGCCGGGCCCGTTCGCCTCCCTTCATCGCGCCGGCTCCAGTCGCAGGATCGGCGTCTCGGCGCCGTCGCGCGACTCGATCGCCAGATACAGGAATCCGTCGGGACCCTGACGCACGTCCCGCACCCGTCCCAGTCCCTGCACGACGGTCTCGCTCGCGACCACTTGGCCGCTCTCGACGGTGAGCCGGTCGACGCGCTGCCCGACGAGGCCTCCCGCGAACAGGTCGCCCCGCCACTCCGGGAACGCGTCGCCGTCGTAGAACGCCAGTCCGGAAACGCCGATCGAGGGCACCCAGACGTGCAGCGGCTGCTCCATGCCGTCCCGATGGGTGGCTGCGTGGATCGCCGTGCCGCCCCGGTAGTTCACGCCGAACCCGATGACGGGCCAACCGTAGTTCCTCCCGGGGGTCGCGACGTTGACCTCGTCGCCCCCTCGGGGCCCGTGCTCGGTGAGCCAAACGGCGCCGGCGCCCGGCTGGATGGCGAGCCCCTGCGGGTTCCGATGCCCGTAGCTCCATATCTCGGGCAGGGCGTCCTCTAGTCCGACGAACGGGTTGTCGGCGGGCGCCCGACCGTCGTCGTGCAGGCGCGCCACGACGCCGTGGTGGTTCGAGAGATCCTGGGCCGGGTGGGCCTCGAGGTCGCCCCGCGGAGGGGCTTGGCGGTCCCCCACGGTGACGTAGAGGAAGCCCTCGGCGTCGAAGGCCAAACGACAACCGTAGTGTCCGTCCCCGTCGGAAACGGCCTCGAAGACCTCGTCGACGACCGTGAAGCGATCGTCCTCGAAGGTGCCTCGGACCACTGCGGTCGTCCCGGCCCGGGTCCCCGCCTTGGGCTTCGAGTAGCTCAGGTAGATCAGCCGATTCGAGGCGAAGTCGGGGTGAGGGACCACGTCCATGAGTCCGCCCTGGCCTCGCGCCACGACCTCGGGCACGCCGGGAACGGGATCGGGAAGCAGGGCCCCGTCACGAACGATCCGCAACCGCCCCTCGCGCTCCGTCACCAGCAGGTCGCCGCCGGGCAGAAACGCCATCGACCAGGGCACGACGAGCCCTTCGGCGACGGTGACGACCTCGTAGTCGTGATGGGCGGTGCGATGCACGTCCGACTGCGCGGCGGACGAGGAGGGGCCGACGATCGGCGCTGCCAGGGCGAGAACGGCGGACATCCTACCGGTGGAGAACATGCGGACCTCGCAAGAGTGCGGATGATGTCGAGTGGCGCGGGACGCGAGCCCCCGAGCCTGCGACGGCGGCGCGTCGGACGACGGACCGAGGAGAGCGGAATCACGAGAAGCGGACCGCTCGCGCGCGTTCGTCCCCGGGCGGCCGGGTCCCTGGGATCCGGCTGAGGATCGGGTCCCCGGGGCGAATACTCTATGGGGATTCGGTCGGGTGCGCTACCCGGGCCGCGCGCGCGCCGCCGCGACGACCCCTGTCGCGGACCTCCAGGCTCGCGACCGCATGGACCCGGCGCGTTCCTCCATCGAGCGCGCCGCCGTTCCCTCCGCCCCCGGCGGAAAAGAAATCCTTGGCGACGCGTAGGTAACGGCCGTCGCAGACCCCTTGCCCTGCGCGGGAACGGGGTTTCGCGAACCACCCCTCCTAAAACAGGGGGTGGAACGATTCCCTGGAAACGCGTTCACCAAGGAGAGACAGGTCGAATGAGGAAACGTCGGAACCGAATTCTGACAGGGACGCTGCTGGCTTTGCCGCTGGCCGTCGCGGCCTGTGGCGAGGACGTCGCGCCTCCCCCGCCCACCGGCTCCGTCGCCGGTCAGGTCTCCATCGAGGGCCAGGGCGCCGACGGCGTCTCCGTCTCCCTCTCCAGCGGCGCGACCACCGCCACCGCCGGCGGCGGCTCCTACCGCTTCGACGGCGTCGAGCCCGGCAGCTACACCGTCTCCATCTCAGGCTTCCCCTCGGAAGCCAGCTTCGACGCCACCTCGATGCCCGTCACCGTCGGCGAGACCGGAGGAACGGCCACCGTCGACTTCTCCGGCTCCTACATCCGCACCGCCAGCGTCCGGGGCTCCGTCACCGTCGAAGGCGACGGCCTCTCCGGCGTCACCGTGCGGCTCTCCGGCATGGCCGACGCCGAGGCCATGACCGACGCCAGCGGCCAGTACAGCTTCACTGGCCTGAGGGCCGGCCGCTACTCGGTCGAGATCTCCGGCTTCGACGGCGACGAGGTCGGCTTCTCCAGCACGTCGGGCTCTGCAGATCTCGGCGTCGGCGACACCGAGGTCGTCAGCTTCGACGGCACGTATCTGCGCACCGCAGGCATCCGCGGCCAGGTCAGCGTCGAAGGCGCCGGTCTCGCGGGCGTCACCGTCAGCCTCTCGGGCGAGGGCGACGACCGCACGACCACCACGGACGCCGGCGGCCAGTACGCCTTCGCGAAGCTGCGCGCCGGCGACTACTCCGTCGCCGTCTCCGGCTACGACATGGACGCCATCGGCTTCGACGCCACTTCCCAATCCGTCACCGTCGCCTTGGGCGAGACCGCCAACGTTCGCTTCGACGGCGCGTACTTGCGCACCAGCGGCGTCGTCGGCCAGGTCAGCGTCGGCGGCATGGGACTCGCCGACGTCGCCGTCACGCTCGCGTCCGCCGACATGGACTCGATGACCGACACCACCGACGCCAGCGGCTTCTACTCCTTCTCCGCGCTGGCCGCAGGCGACTACACCGTCTCGATCACGGTCGCCAGCGAGGCCTACGTCTTCTCCACGACCAGCATGGACGTCACGCTCGCCGACGACGAGTCCGCCACCGTCAACTTCCGTGGCGAGCACGCCACCACGGCCAGCGTCTCCGGCATGCTCTTCGTCGACGAAGCCATGAAGAACGACATGCACGACCAAGGCGAGGACGCCCTCGAGATCGCCGGCGTTCCGCTCGTCCTCGTCGGTCCCGCCGTCGGCGACCAGATGTCCGGCATGACCGATGAGCGTGGCATGTTCGAGTTCTCCGGGCTCCGCGCAGGCGCCTACGCGCTCGCCGTCGTCAGCAGCCCGATCGTCGCCACCATGCTCGGCGACTACGCCTACGGCGGTCCGGCCACCGGCTACCAGCTCGACGTCGCCGTCGGCCAGAAGGTCATGCAGCGCCTGCCCTACGACATCACCCACCAGACCGTCCACTACACCGTCACGCTCCGCCACGGCGACATGCACGGCGACACGCTCGCCGGCGCCACCGTCACGCTCTACGCCGACGAAGACGGCGACTCGAAGATCGCGTCGGCCGACACGGACGACGACGGCATGGCCTCGATCCGCTTCGCCCGCTCGATGGCCACCGGCTCGATGGTCTGGGCTTCGGTCTCGAGCGACGACTACACCGTCGAAGCCGACGCCATGCAGAAGATCGAGTGGAACGCGAAATCGAAGATGGTCATGGCCATGAACGACTTCGACGTCCTCAACCTGATGGTCGACGCCAAGATCTCGGGCGCTACCGTCATGACCGACATGGGCGGCGGCAAGCCGCTCGCCGACTGGGCCATCTCCGTCATGATGGGCGACTCGATGGTCGACGGCGCGCCCGCGAAGCTCGGCGCCGACGGCACGGCCATGTTCAAGACCACGGCCATGGCCTCCGACCTGCCCGCCATGTACACCTTCACGCTCGACTCGACTCAGGTCGACAAGCTCGACGGCGGCGAGACGTTCAGCTCGACGCCCGTCACGATCGAGCACTCGGGCCTCGAGTTGATGGCGACGATGGACGCCGACGTGCTCGAGGCGATGTGGACGACGCAGACGCTCACCGTCTACGTGCACCACGAGATGGACCAGGCCGAGGGCTACACGGGCAGCGTCCTCGGGGGCGACGAGCGCATGTCGGGCAAGATCGACGTCGACGTGCGCTACATCGACGAGCTCGGCCGCAGCCGCATGTTCGCGAGCGACGTCTGGGATCCCAAGAACAAGTCGGACAAGGGCGGCGTGATCTCGTTCAAGAAGCTGCCGGCCGACGCCCAGGTGATGGTCTCGGCCAAGGAGAAGTCGACGGCCACGGACGTGATGCTGCTCGATCCCGCCGAGCTCTTCGCGTTCCGCGACGCTGACGCGAACGGGATCATGAAGGGCGCGTTCGGCGATCACGGCGGGTTCAGCCCGATGGTCGAGCTCTGTCCGCTGATGGCGACGGAGCCCGCCGGCCAGGACTTCGGCGAGTGCGGCACCTTCGCCTACGTCATGAAGTACGGCGTCAGCGGGACGATCGGGAAGAAGTCGATCAAAAAGTCCGGCGAGGGCTTCGGCGCCGTGAGCGAGACGCCCGTCGCCGGCGTGACGGTCGGTCTGACGCCCGTCGCGGGCAAGAACCTGGCCGGCATGGAGCACAGCCAGACGACGGCCAAGGCGAACGCCAAGGCCACGACCTGGGACGACCGCAACGCGTTCGACTTCGGGAAGATCGCGGCCGGCGTCTACAAGCTGGCCGTCCCGGCGGGCTGGCAGGCGATGCTGGGCGCGAAGGGCTCGACGACGAAGCTCGGCGACGCGTTCAGTCCGCTGGACACGGCCGTCATGATCGACGTGACGCCGACGACGACCGTCGTCTACGGGATCGTCACGGGCTCGGACAAGTTCCGCGTGGACAGCGTAATGGTCGACGTGAACGGCATGACGGCGATGACCGACATGTACGGTCGCTACATCGTGGAAGGCGTACCGGCGAAGAAGGACTCGCTGTACGCCAAGGGGATGCGCAAGGGCTTCTCGGACGGCAGCGGGAAGGCGAAGTTCACGGCCAACTCGCCGACGCAGATCGACTTCGCGATGGGCGGCTCGGGCGATCCGGTGTTCTACAGCGGCAAGGTGGTGGCTTCGGGCTCGAACGCGCCGATCGCCGGCGTCGAGATCATGATCGACGGCAAGGCGCCGGAGAACGCGGCCAAGAGCGGCGCGAACAAGGGCAAGTTGGTGACCGGCGCGGACGGGACGTTCCGCGCTCAGGGCGCGGCCAAGTCGTCGGGCACGGTCTCGATCACGGCCAAGCACGCCGACTACTCGTTCGCGCCGGCGTCGCTGCCGCTGCCCGCGACGTCGGGCACCGACATCTCGGGCGCCAACTTCACCGGGTTCCAGAAGGCGACGATCACCGGTCGGGTCGTTCGGCCGCAGGGCGATGGCCCGGAGCCGGGCGTCTGGATCAAGGTGCGCAAGGCGAGCGACACCGCCATGGTCGTCGACTCGATGAAGACGGGGGCGTCGGGGACCTTCCGACTCGACGTGCCGTTCGGAGACTACGACCTCCGAGCGTCGAAGAGCATCCCTCGAACGGGCCCGAATGGAGTGGAGATCCCGGGCAGGACCTTCGACGGATTCGGGTTCGACTATCCGAACGGAAGTCGGCGGGCTTCAGTGGCCCCTGGACAGAACAAGAACTTCGGCAAAATCCAGACGAACACTTGGATATTGGTCGGTGCGAGAGCGGAGCGCCGCCGTATTCTGAGCAAAGAAAGGTCCAGATACATCATTTCCGTGGATAGCGGCGGCAGCGTCACTGTAGGCGGCGGCGCCGGGGAGACGCGGAGGTCCTCATTCTACGATCCCAACGTGGTCGTTGTGCACCAATTCGACAGAACAATGCACCCTGGTCGCGACTACGGGGTGCCGAAGGGCTTGTCTCCGTGGTATTTTGACTATTTTGGATATTTTAGGTCAACCAAGGACAGTCTCGACAACAGTCTGTCCCAAGCTCCGGTATGCAGCCGATCCCACGATCCCTGCGCAGGCGCACTCGTCGACACGCTCAAGACTATCTTTCTAGTCAGAGCTGATCTCGCGAGTGTGGGGAAAAAGCTGGAGGGTCACTATTTTCCGAACGATACATTCACCGCGATCCCAGCCGTTTACCTGACTGACGGCAATGCTCGGGTCGACACCATCTTCGCTTTACTGAAGGTGCCAGCGGTGGATTTCAGTGCGACCGCGGTTACGGCGAAAAGGAGCGGCGACGGCGACACGATCGTGCTCGACTGGAACGCCACCACGGTTGGCCCTAGCGCATTCTTCCCTCGACACAGAGTCGACCAGAGAATCGCAGTGACGTTCCCGTCTGTCGCCGAGCTCGGCGGAGGAAAGGCGACGTTGTACCTCGCTCCAGACACCGCCTACTCGTTTCGACTCCGACGGGTGAGATGGCGCGTCCTCGACCAGGCGTTCCAGATGGCCGGCGGCGGCGGTGTTTCGGTTACCAAGAAGGAGATGGAGCAAGACAGCATCGCCTTCAGAATCGACTACAGGTTCCTGGGCGTGGAGAAGTGGACCCAAGGGACGACGTCGGTGACGCTTCGATCCAGGTAGCCAGGGAATGAACGACGACGGATCCGCCAACTTGGTCGCGCGCGCGCCGGGAATCCGTCGCCCCAAGTTCCGTCGGCCCTCCGTCCGGACCTGCGCCGGGCGGGGGGCACCTTCGTCCTAGGCACGTTCGCGCCGAAACGGCCGCAACGCGGGCTTCGCTGGGATCAGCGGGGAATCGAGGAGGACACGGCGGCGTCTCGCGTTCGGCCCGCCTCGAGCACCGGATGGCGAGCCGCCTTCCTGCGCGAGTGCGCAGCCGCAAGGGTCGAGGGGCTCCACGCGAGGCGGGCATCCGGGGCGACCGACGGACACGAACCGTAGAAGCCGAGCGAACACCGCGGTCAACGGCTTCGCGACTGCGCCGACGCGCTGCGGACGTGGATCGGTTGATCGCCGACGGGAGACATGGTCCACCGCGACTCTCGCGCCGCAACGGACGCGCCCGCGCGGCCGGACTCCGAAACACCCTCCGTCGCTCCGGGCCGCCGGACCCACGGAAAGGAACGCGCTGAAGGTCCGTATGTAGCCCTCGAAACTCCCCCGGACGAGTGGGAGTCGGGCAAACAAGAACTCGAGGACATCGTAAGGATGAGGAATCGAATGAAGAGAACGAAGTGGAGCGGCTTGCTGGCGAGGACCTTGACGGTTCTTCCGCTGGCGCTCGCAGCCTGCGGCGAGGACATTGCGCCGCCGCCACCCACCGGCTCCGTCGCCGGTCAGGTCTCCATCGAGGGCCAAGGCGCCGACGGCGTCTCCGTCTCCCTCTCCAGCGGCGCGACCACCGCCACCGCCGGCGGCGGCTCCTACCGCTTCGACGACCTCGAGCCCGGCAGCTACACCGTCTCGATCTCCGGCTTCCCCACCGAGGCCAGCTTCGACGCCACCTCGATGCCCGTCACCGTCGGCGAGTCCGGAGGAACGGCCACCGCCGACTTCTCCGGCTCCTACATCCGCACGGCCAGCGTCCGGGGCTCCGTCACCGTCGAAGGCGACGGGCTGAGTGGCGTCACCGTGCGCCTCTCCGGCATGTCCGAGGCCGAGGCCACGACCGACGCCAGCGGCCAGTACGGCTTCACGGGGCTGCGTGCGGGTCGCTATTCGGTCGAGATCTCCGGCTTCGACGCCGACGAAGTCGGCTTTCCGAACACCTCGGGCTCCGCTGATCTCGGCGTCGGCGACACCGAGGTCGTCAGCTTCGACGGCACGTACCTCCGCACCGCAGGCATCCGCGGCCAGGTCAGCGTCGAGGGCTCCGGTCTCGCAGGCGTCACCGTCAGCCTCTCCGGCGAGGGCGACGACCGCACGACCACCACGGACGCCGGCGGCCAGTACGCCTTCGCGAAGCTCCGCGCCGGCGACTACTCCGTCGCCGTCTCCGGCTACGACATGGACGCCATCGGCTTCGACGCCACCTCTCAATCCGTCACCGTCGCCTTGGGCGAGACCGCCAACGTCCGCTTCGACGGCGCGTACTTGCGCACCAGCGGCGTCGTCGGCCAGGTCAGCGTCGCCGGCATGGGGATCAGCGGCGTCGCCGTCACGCTCGCGTCCGCCGACATGGACTCGATGACCGACACCACCGACGCCAGCGGCTTCTACTCCTTCTCCGCGCTGGCCGCAGGCGACTACACCGTCTCGATCACGGTCGCCAGCGAGGCCTACGTCTTCTCCACGACCAGCATGGACGTCACGCTCGCCGACGACGAGTCCATGACCGTCAACTTCCGTGGCGAGCACGCCACCACGGCCAGCGTCTCCGGCATGCTCTTCGTCGACGAAGCCACGAAGAACGACATGCACGACCAAGGCGAGGACGCCCTCGAGATCGCCGGCGTCCCGCTCGTCCTCGTCGGTCCCGCCGTCGGCGACCAGATGTCCGGCGTGACGGACGAGCGTGGCAGTTTCGAGTTCTCCGGCCTCCGCGCAGGCGCCTACGCGCTCGCCGTCGTCGCCAGCCCGACCGTCGCCACCATGCTCGGCGACTACGCCTACGGCGGTCCCGCCACCGGCTACCAGCTCGACGTCGCCGTCGGCCAGAAGGTCGTGCAGCGCCTGCCCTACGACATCACCCACCAGACCGTCGCCTACACCGTCACGCTCCGCCACGGCGACATGCACGGCGACACGCTCGCCGGCGCCACCGTCACGCTCTACGCCGACTCGGACGGCGACTCGAAGATCGCTTCGGCCGACACGGGCGACGACGGCATGGCTTCGATCCGCTTCGCCCGCTCGATGGCCACCGGCTCGATGGTCTGGGCTTCGGTCTCGAGCGACGACTACACCGTCGAAGCCGACGCCATGCAGAAGATCGAGTGGAGTCCCAAGTCCAAGACGGCTTCGGCCGTGAACGACTTCGACGTCCTCAACCTGATGGTCGACGCCACGATCTCGGGCGCCACCGTCAAGACCGACATGGGCGGCGGCGACCCGCTCGCCGACTGGGCCATCTCCGTCGCGATGGGCGGCAAGGCCGTCGCCGGCGCGCCCACCAAGCTTGGCGCCGACGGCGCGGCGACGCTCGAAGCCAAGGTCGGAGCCTCCGATCTGCCCGCCACCTACTCCGTCACGCTGGACTCGACTCAAGCCGACAAGCTCGACGGCGGCGAGACGTTCACCTCGAAGCCCGTCGCGATCCAGCACACCGGCCTCGAGCTCAGGGAGAAGACCGACACCGCCGCTCTCGAGGCCAGGTGGACGACCCAGACGCTTCGCGTCTACGTCCATCACGAGAGAGACCAGGTCGAGGGCTACACCGGCAGCGTTCTGGGCGGCGACAAGCGCATGTCGGGCAAGATCGACGTCGACGTCCGCCACATCGACGAGCACGGCCGCAGCCGCCTCTTCACGAGCGCCCAGTGGACCAGGAACAAGACCGACAGGAACGGCGTCGTCGAGTTCAAGCATCTGCCGGCCGACGCCCAGGTCATGGTCTCGGCCCGAGAGAAGTCGACGGCCACGGACGTCATGCTCCTCGATCCCGCCGAGCTCTTCGCGTTCCGCGACGCTGACGCGAACGGGATCATGAAGGGCGCCTTCGGCCCCGAAGGCGGGTTCAGCTCGACCGTCGAGCTCTGTCCGCTGACGGCGACCGAGCCCGCGGGCCAGGACCACGGCGAATGCGGCACCTTCGCCTACGTCATGAAATACGCCGTCAGCGGCACCGTCTGGAAGAAGACGGTCAAGAAGTCCGGCGAGGGCTTCGGCGCCGCGAGCGACGCGAACGTCGCCGGCGTGACGGTCGGTCTGACACCGGTCGCGGGCAAGAACCTGGCCGGCGGCGAGCACAGCCAGACGACGGCCAAAGCCAACGCCAAGGCCACGACCTGGGACGACCGCAACGCCTTCGACTTCGGCAAGATCGCCGCCGGCGTCTACAAGCTGACCGTGCCGGCGGGCTGGCAGGCGACGCTGGGAGCGAAGGGCTCGACGACGGCCGTGGGCAACGCGCTGAGTCCGCTGGACGCGGCCGTCATGCTCGACGTGACGCCGACGACGACCACCGTCTACGGGATCGTCACGGGCTCGGACAAGTTCCGCGTCGACAGCGTGACGGTCGACGTCAACGGAACGACGGCCATGACCGACATGTACGGTCGCTACGTCGTCGAGGGCGTGTCCGCGAAGAAGGACTCGCTGTACGCCAAGGGGACCCGCAAGGGCTTCAGGGACGGCAGCGGGAAGGCGAAGTTCACGGCCAACTCGCCGACGCAAATCGACTTTGTGATGGGCGGTTCGGGCGATCCAGTGTTCTACGGCGGCAAGGTGGTGGCTTCGGGCTCGAACGCGCCGATCGCCGGCGTCGAGATCATGATCGACGGCAAGGCGCCGGAAAACGCGGCCAAGAGCGGCGCGAACAAGGGCAAGCTCGTGACGGGCGCGGACGGGACGTTCCGCGCTCAGGGCGCGGCCAAGTCGTCGGGCACGGTCTCGATCACGGCCAAGCACGCGGACTACACCTTCGCGCCGGCTTCGCTGCCGCTGCCCGCGACGTCCGGCACCGACATCTCGGGCGCCAACTTCACCGGGTTCCTGAAGGCGACGGTCGTCGGCCGCGTCGTGCGACCTCAGGGCGACGGACCCTACTCCGGGGTCACGATCAAGGCGCGGAAAGCCAGCGACACGACCATGGTCCTGGACTCCACGACGACGGGCGCGGCGGGAATCTTCACGCTCAAGCTCCCGTTCGGCGACTACGACGTCGTGGCGACGAAGGACGTGTTCCACGGCTTCGACTATCCGAACGACAACCAGCGGGTCTCGCTGGCTCCCGGACAGCGCAGGGACTTCGGCAGAATCCAGGCGAACACCTGGCTGTTCCTGGACCTCTCCGCCGAACGGGCTCGGGCGACGGTGGACAGCGTCGCCAACGAGGTCAGGGATTCCATCGCCGTTCACAAGCAGCCGGACGACGTCATCGTGCGGTACTTCAGCCGCGAGCTCGTGGCCGGACGGAACTACGGAATGCCGCCCGGCACCGGCACCCGACCCGCGGTCTTCTTCTACTACATGCAGGGCGACTCGATCAACAACGCCAGCCCCTTGTTCCTGGACTCGAAGGACATGGGAACCAGCACCCAAGCCGATTGGACGAAAAAGGGGTACTTCCTTCGGTCGGCGCGGCGCAGCACGCTGGATTTCCCGGACGACACGTTCACGCTCTGGGTGGAAGTCCACGCGAGGACCAACCCGCGCGACCGCACCACGACGGTGGCGGGCGACACGCTGTACGTGCAAGTGCCGGCGATCGACCCCGTGACGAGGTCGATCAAGGCGCGTCGCAGCGCGAACAACGACACGATCGCCCTCGACTGGGTCGCCACGACGAACGAGAGGTCGCATCAGCGGATCGTCTGGCAGCTGACCGTCGCGGCGCTGGGCGGCGCGAAGAGCACGCTGTATCACGAGACTAGCGGCACGGACGCCTGGGACAAGAGGCAGGTGCTCGCGTGGCCCGTCACGACGACCACGAACTACGGCCAGTTCCGAACCGCGTCCGGCACCCCATTGACTCTTACCCATGTGGATCTCAAGAAGGAGATCGTCATGTGGATCGAAGCCAGACAGAGCGGCGGCGACACGCCATGGAAGACTGGCCCCAAGGTGACGCTCGCGGCCTTGAGCTCGGGGAGCCGATAGAGAGGATCGCTGCGGTCCCGTCGACCGGCAACCGCCCGGTCGACGGGGTCGCGGCGCCCGTCGGCGCGGCCCCCCAGTCCAAAGCCCTTCCGGGCGGGGAGCCGCCCGGCCAAGGCCCCGTGAGCGCGCCCGGCGAAGCTGAATCAGGCCGTTTCGACGACGACGCGCGGAACCGTTTGGACGACGACCGTCGGAGTCCGCTTGAGCGCGAGGACGGCGTCCTCGGCAAGCGCCCTCGGTCGCCGAGGGGGCGCAGCGATTCGCGCTGCCCGGCGACCGTGGCGACGGGGACGGCCGAGAGCTTGCGACGAGAGGTCGGCGGGGGACTTCGTTCCGCCCGCCCTCGAGGGTAGGGCGAACTGGAATGCGCGCGAAGGACGGGCGGCCCCCGCCGGGATGGCGGCCAACGCTCTTCGGAGGCGCCGCCCCGGAGCGCCAGCTTCGCGAGCTAGTCGATCATCGGAGCGACGATGTTGGCGAAGTTCGCCCGCGCCCGGTTCAGGCGACTCTTGACGGTCCCCAAGTTGCAGCCGGTGATCTCCGCGATCTCGCGGTAGCGCTTGCCGTGCAGCTCGCGCAGGACGAAGACGGCGCGATGGTGGTCCGGCAGTCGATCCACCGCCTCGTGCACCTTTTCCTGGAGATGCCGCTTGCGATACAGGTCGTCGGGGCGGGTCTTGACGTCCTCCCACTCGATCGGCTGGCGATCGGCGGCCCAGTTCTTCGTCAACGTCTGGAAGAGCACCAGGGGATTGCGCGCGCGACTCCGCAACTCGTTTCTCGCCAGGTTGCCGGCGATCGTGTAGATCCAGCTCGAGAACTTCCGCGTCTGGTCGAAGCGGCGCAGATGGCGAAACACCCTCACGAAGGTCTCCTGGGTCAGATCCTCCGCGCGGGCCGAATCCCCGATCATTCGATTCACGAACGCCTGGATGCGCCCCTGATAGCGGTTCACCAGCTCCGTGAACGCCCGCTCGTCTCCCTGGAGGAAGGAACGGACCACCTCGTTGTCGCCCAACGTCTTCGCTGGCGCGGTCTGGACGCTTGCGTTCGCCATCGTTCGTCTCTCCTCGAGCGCCGACGCCCTTGGGCGGGCGTCGGAGATCACGGAACCACGTTGCCCACCCCGATGACATGCATATTGCGTGCCACTCGACGCTAAATGCTGTGGCAACACGCCTTATATGCTACGACGGAATTCGCGCTTCATCCGTCCGACCGTCACCGACAGGGGACAGCCCTATGCCCTGCCGTGGCCGAAAAGCCCCAACAGCGCCGAGAAGGGGACCGGCGCGGACGATGCACACCGAAAACGCGGCGCAGGGCAGCCCGGGCAAAGGAAGGACCCGCGTCCCAAGGACCGATCTTACGGTCGATCCTCGCCCGCTTCGCCGTGCACCGTCACGGACCCGAGCCCCGCGTCCTCGAGCTGCGGGACCACGGCCCGCGCGTCGCCCACGACGACGGTGCAGAGTTCCTCGGGCCGCAGGCGCCGTCGGGCCGCGCGGGCCACTTGTCCCTCCGTGACGGCGCTCACCGAGTCCCGGTACCTCCGATAGTGGTCGGTCGGCAGGTCGTGAACGACGAGCCGCCCGAGCCCGGCGGCGATCTGACCGGCCGACTCCATCCTGAGCGGAAGCACGCTCGCCAGATAGCCCTTCGCGGCGCCCACCTCCTCGCCCGACGGGCCCCGCTCGGCGAGAGCCTCGATTTCGCGGACGATTTCGCGAACGGCGGCGCCCGTCGCGTCCGTGGCCACCGCGGTCGAGACGGCGAAGGGTCCGCGACCGCGCCGCGCCGCGAAGACGGACCGCACGCCGTAGGTGAAGCCGCGGCGCTCCCGCAGATTGAGGTTCAGGCGCGAGGAGAACGAGCCGCCCAGAATCAGGTTGAGAACCAACAGGGGGAAATGGTCCGGCGCGGCGCGTCCGACGCCCACGTGCCCCAGCCGTATCTGCGCCTGCGCCGCCCCCGCCCGATCCACGACGTGCACCGCCCGTTCGCGGCGCCCGGGCGCCGTCTCCGGCTCCGGGCATTCGACCACGGCCCGACTCCAGCCGCCCAGCGCCTCCTCGGCGGCGGCCATCGCCCGAGACGCCTCGACGGCGCCCACCACCACCAGGGCGGATTGTCCGGGCCCGTAGCGCTCGGCCGAAAACGCGTGGGAGTCGGCGGGCGTCAAGGCGCTCAACGACGCCTCGGACCCGCCCAGCGGCCTCGCGTACGCGCAGCGAGACGCGTAGACGAAGCGGGCGTGGGCGTCGGCCGCCATGGCGCTCGGATCCATGGCTCGCTGCACGGCCGCGGCGGCGCGCTGCCGGCGACGCCGCTCGAAATCGCTCGCCTCGAAGGACGGGGTGCGCACCATTTCGGCGAGCAGCGCGATCGCCTTTTCGAGAAACTCCGCCTTGCAGGAGACCGCCACGGTCGTCGCGTCCCATCCGGTCGCGGCGCCGAAGCTGGCTCCGACGTCCTCCAGCGCCCGGGCCAGCTCGCGGCTCGAGCGTCGCGTCGTGCCGCCCTCCAGGGCGTCCCCAGTCAGCGCCGCGAGCCCGGCCTGGCCGCCCGCGACGGCCGACTCGCCCACGCGGAGCACCAGCATGGCCGTCGCCGCTCGGTGGCCGCTCTCGACGAGACGCACCGCCATCCCGTTCCCGCAGCGGTCCTCCGCGACTTCCGGCAGCCGAAAGTCGACGACCGGACCGGGCGGCGGCGCCTGCGAGCGAAGCCGCGCGAACGACGTCGGACTCACGAGTCCTCCGGCCGGTAGCGCACCGAGACCCGATTTCCGGGACGCAGGCAACGGGCCGCCCACTCTCGCACCTCTTCGACACTCACCCGCTCCAGGCGCGTCAGGTCCTCGTTCAGACGCTCGGCCGTCCCGAATCGGGTCGCGTACGTCGAGAGCAGGTCCGCGACCGTTCCCGCCCGCTGCAACGACCTCAAGGTTCGCGTCTCGGCGCCCACGACCGCGCGCCGCACTTCGCGCTCCGACGCGTCGACGACTTCGTCGAGTTCGCGCGCAACGGCCGCCTCGAGCTCGCGCACGTCCATCCCGGGAAAACCGGTGGCCAAGACCAGGAACATCGTCGACCCGCACGTCAGCGGCAGCAGGTGGCAGGAGGCCGACTTCGCGATCCGGGGTCGCACGAGTCGATCGTGCAACCTGCAGCAGCGGCCGGCGCCCAGGCAGTGCGAAGCGACCTCGCCGGCGTAGAACGCCTCGGTCCCGAACGGCGGCGCGCGCACCGCCAGGTAGACGCGCGGCAGGGGCACGGCCGCGGACACGTCGGCGGAGATCGTCTCGCCGTCGCCGGGTCCGGCCTCGACCGCGGCGGGCGGGGCCGGGGGCGGCTGCGCTGGGCGGGCGACCTCTCCGAAGTAGCGCTCGACGCGCCCGAAGGCGCGTTCCGGTTCGACGTCGCCGGCGATCGAGAGGACCGCGTTGTCGGGCCGGTAGTGCGCAGCGGCGAAGGCGCGAACGTCCTCCATCGCGGCCGCCCGAATGTCCTCCAAGGACCCGATCACCGTGTGGCGGTACGGATGGCCCGGAGGGAAGAGCAGGGCCTGGACGCGCTCGTCCCAGTCCCCGTAGGGCTGGTTGTCGTAGCGTTGCCGGCGCTCGTTGACGACCACGTCGCGCTGGTTCTCCAGCTTTTCGGGCGTCAGCGCAGGCGCCATCCAGCCCATGCGATCCGACTCCAGCCAGAGCGCCAGGTCCAGGTGGCGCGCGGGCAGCGTCTGGAAGTAGCTGGTGCGGTCGAACCAGGTCGTCGCGTTCGCGGACCCGCCGACGCGCTCGACGTGCCGGAAGTGGCCGTTCCTGGACACGTGGGCCGAGCCTTGGAACATCAGGTGCTCGAAGAGGTGCGCGAGCCCCGTTCGCCCGGCGGGGTCGTCCCTCGACCCCACGTCGTACCAAAGGTTGACGGCCACGACGGAGGACGCGCCCGTCGGCGCCAGGACCACCCTCAGTCCGTTGGCGAGCGTCCTTTCCTCGATTTCGATCACGCCGCCTCCCGCCCCCGCGCTGCGAGCGGCGCGCTTGCGGCGCCGCCGCGATTCGAGCAATCTAACTTCAGGCGGCGAGCCGTCGGCTTGCGACCCGCGTCGACGGTCGCCGACTTCGTTCACTCCCCCGGAGACGTCCCCAAGATGAGATTCACGCCCTTCGAGATGGAGCGCTGGCAGTCGACGTGGGAGCACCGGGTCGACTACAACCTCTCGGAAAGCGGGGTCCATCCGCTGAGCGTCGGGGAGTTGCTGTCGTACGCCGACCCCGAAGTCGACCTCTCCGGAATTCGGCTTGGGTACGGACAATCGAACGGGTCGGACGAGCTCCGATCCCGGATCGCGGCGCTGTATCCGGGGGCGACGGAGGCGTCGGTCCTGGTCACGATCGGCGGAGCGGAGGCGAACTTCGCGGCGTTCTGGGAGCTGGCCCGGGACGGGAGGCGGGCGGCGGTCATGCTGCCCAACTACATGCAGGTGCCCGGTCTGGTCGAGAACTTCGGCGGCGCGTGCTCGCCCTTCTTCCTCGACGAGAAGCGGGGCTGGCGACCGGACCTCGACCAGCTCGAGGACGCGCTCGATCGCGGCGCCGGCTTCGTCCTCGTCACCAACCCCAACAACCCGACGGGCGTCGCGCTCACGGAGGCCGAGATGGACGCCGTCGTCGCGCTCGCCGACCGCAGCGGCGCCTGGATCCTGGCCGACGAGGTCTACCGAGGCGCCGAGGTCGGGGACCGTCCAGTGCCGAGCTTCTGGGGCCGCTACGACAAGGTGCTGGCCACGAATTCGCTATCCAAGGCCTATGGCCTTCCCGGCTTGAGGCTGGGCTGGGTCGTGGGGCCCGACGACGCGATCCAACGGCTCTGGGCGCGAACGGACTACACGACCATCGCGCCGCCCTCGGTCTCCGACGCGCTCGCCAACCTCGCGCTCTCGCCTTCGGTGCGTCCCCGCGTCGTCGCCCGCACGCGGGACATCGTGCGGCGGAACCTCGGGGCGCTGACCGAGTGGATGGCGTCCCACGCCGGCCTCTTCAGCCATACGCCGCCCGACGCGGGGGCGATCTGCATGATTCGCTATCGCGCGCCCGAGCCGTCGCGGGCGCTGGCCGAGCGGTTGCGCACCACGAGGAGTCTCCTCGTGGTGCCCGGAGACCACTTCGGCGTCGAGCGCACGCTGCGCATCGGATTCGGACTGCCGGAGACCGAGCTCGGCGAGGCGCTCGAGCGTCTGGGATCGGCGCTCGAGGAGGCCCGCGCGGCGTAGAGATCGAGCCACGGCTCGGGAGCGTCCGTCCGCTTCAGAGGAACCGAAGCTGGTCGTCGCCGGGGGGCGCGCGGCGCGACTCCTCGGGCGCGGCCTCCGGGGCGACGGGATCCACCCACTCCGGACCTTCGCGACCGGGGCGGTTCACCCGCCTCGAGACCGGATGGAACGCCAGGGCGGGCGGACGCGCGACCTCGAGGATCCGCTGCGCTCCGGCGGCGTCCGTCTCGAGCGCCAGCCAGTCGACCCAGAGGTCCCGGCTCAGGACCACGGGCATGCGGTCGTGCAGTCGGGCAAGGGTCGGCGAGGCGCGCGTCGTCAGGATCGCGAACGACGGCGCTTCGGATCCCGGCGACCGGGGGTTCCAGATCCCGGCCATGGCGAACGTCCGGCGGTCGGGCCGGTGGATCCAATGCGGTCGTTTGCCCGCGGGTTCGCGCGTCCACTCGTAGAATCCGTCGGCCGGGACGAGACACCGGCGGCGGGCGAACGATTCGCGAAAGGCCGGCTTTCGGGCCGCCGTCTCGCTGCGGGCGTTGATCAGGGGCGCGCCGGCGCGCGCGGCGCCCACCCGGTGCGGCCCGAGTCCCCACCGCATGGGGCGGATCCGGCGGCGCCGACCCTCGCCGACGACGACCGGCGCGCGCTCGGACGGCGCGACGTTGAAGCGGGGCAGGATCCCAGCCAGGGACGACGCGCCGGCGGCGCCGAAGGCGGCGGCGGCCGCGTCCGCGTCCCGGGTCAGCGTGAAGCGACCGCACATCGTCGATGGAAGCGTGCGCCCGCTTCAACCCGCGGGCGGGAGCGACTCCAGGTCCGCGCCCGTCGCGGCGAGCGCGTCCGGGGCTTCGGTCGCGGGCTCGGGCCGCCGACCGGCCGTTTCCCGCACGATGAAGAAGCCGTCTTCGCCCAGCTCCTGGTAGAGCGGCATCAGCAGCCTGCCGCTCTCGGGCGCGACCACTTCGCCGCCCAGATCGTCGCCGATCGCCTGACCGGCGCGAACCGGCTGGAAGTTCGCGAAGCCGGGCCGGGTCGAATAGCCGTCCCTTTCCGCCACCGCGTGCCGATATCGCATCTCGAGGACGTGGGGCAGGTCGCGGTACGCGGCCTCGAGGCGGCGGCGCCCGGCGCGGGCCTCCGGCGCGGCGTCGGCGTCCAGTAGTCCGGCCGCTCGGATCGCGAGCCAGATCGCGCTCTTGGCCCGCGCCTTCGCCTCGACCTCCTCGTGCTGGCCGCATTCGAAGACGGCCGCCGCGTACCCCAGAGAATCCAGATAGCTGGTCAGCGTGCCCTCGAGGTGTTCGTCCAGCTTCATCACCAGAGGCGCGGGGATCGCCATCGCGAAGCGCCGATTCCGGGCCCGGTCGGACGCCGTGGTGAAGGCGCCGCCGCCGCTCGACGTCGTGTGGATGTCCAGCACGTAGGCCGGTCCCCTGCGGCGGCGCGCCGCCTCCTCGAACACCTGAAGCAGCCTCAGGGCGGCCCGATCCTCCCACGCCGCGTCCCCGCCGGCGCTCGACGCGCGTCTCGACCGGAGCGCCTCGATACGCGACGGCGTCCACACGCGGTTGAGATCGTAGGAGAGAAACCGGCGTCCGCGCCGGAGCGCCTCGAGGTTGCCCGCCAGGGCCACGAAGTCGCCGCGCAGCCGCCGACGGCGCTCGCGCACGCGGCGGGCGACGCGCTGGAGCGCCCACACGCCGGCCGGCTCGTTTCCGTGCAGGCCGCCGACGACGAGGAGCAACGGCCCGGCGCGCTCGCCCCGGATCCACGCGATGGATCCGTCGAAGAGCGCGTCCGCGCGGCGACCCCGCTCGCCGCGACCGTTCGCGCTTCCGTTCACCGCCCCCCTACTCGTCCCCTGCAAGTCGCTCCTCGAGAAGCTGATAGGCCATCGGCATGAAGTCCGTCTCGCTCACCAGGCCCACGAGCTGGCCGTCCTTGACGACCGGCAGGGCCGAGACCCGGTTGCTGCGCATCTTGCTGATCGCTTCCAGCGTCGGCGTCTCGGGGGGGATCGAGATCGGACTGCGCTCCATGATCTCGCTGACCGGCATCGTCTCGGCTTCCTTCATCGTGCGTCCCTCGGCCATCAGCTTCAGGATCGAACGGTACGAGACGACGCCCACCAGGCGGTGCTCGGTGTCCTCGATCAGGATGTGCCGAATTTCGCGCACGTGCATCAGGTACGCGGCCATCTCGACGACCTCGTCCTTGTGGATGGTCGTGAGCGACGTGGTCATGTACTGCTCGACGCGCATGTAGTTGTGCTTCCAGCCGCCCGCCTCGGTCGTCTCGGCCGGCTCCCACTGGGCCACCGGGAGCCCGGCGGTCTGCCGTCGCACCGTCGCGGCGGTCAGCGCCGCCAGGCGCTCCCCGCGCGTGCCGGCGTCCTTGAGGCCCTTGAGCGAGCCCAGCGCCCAGCTGGATCCCGTCACGCCCGCCGCCACCCGCTCCTCCAGCACCCCCAGATAGCGCTCGATCTCGCTCTTGTAGATCGGATACCGGTCGAGCCCCTCCGCGGCCAGGGGCAGCAGCGTGTCCAGGATCAATCGCGCGGCCGGCACCGGCTTGCCCCCGAGCCAGGTCAGTCCGGCGCCGAGCCCCAGGCGCGACGCCGCCATGAAGTTCGCCTTGGCGTCGTCGAACTCCATCCGCTCGGTCAGGTCCGGCGCGCGTTCGGCCACCCCCAGCACGGCGCCGATCCAGAACACGGTGTTGGCCATCTCGTCCAGGGTCGACGGGCCCGCGGGCAGCGCCCGGCACTCGATCCTCAGGTGCGGCTCGCCGTTCGAGACGCCGTAGCACGGCCGGTTCCAGCGGTAGACGGTGCCGTTGAACAGCTGCAGCGCCTCGAGTTTCGGCGCCTCGCCCCTGTCGAGCGCCGCCAGCGAGTCCTCGGCGTCCACGGCCAGCAGGGCCCGGAACGTCGCGATGTCCTCCTGGAACAGCTCCGTCACCGACCGGTCGAGCCAGCGTCCGCCGAAGCGCACCCTGGGGCTCATCTCCCGCATGTGCAGGTCGCCGGCCCGCGTGTCGAGGGACTGTTGGAACAGCGCGATGCGCGTTTCGGCCCACAGACGCCGCCCGAAGAGCAGCGGCGAATTGACGGCCGCGGCCAGCGCCGGTCCGGTGACGGCCTGGGCCACGTTGTAGAGGTGGGCGAACTCCTCGGCCGAGACCTGCAGGTGCACCTGGGCGCTCGTGTTGCACGCCTCGAGCATGACCGAGTCGTGCTCGATCATGAGCTCGTCGGTCCCCCGGATCCGCAGCCGGAAGCGACTGCGTCCCGCCATGATGGCCTCGTTCAGAGCGCGGTATCGGGCGCGGGGCGTGATGTTGTCGAGCGACAGGTCGGCTTTGGTCAGCGTCGGCAGGATCCCGGTGAGGACGACGTCGGCGCCGCGCCGGCGCGCCGCGTCCCGGACGCGCGTCACGTACTCGTCCAGCTCGACGTGCATGTCGGAGAAGCAGGAGCCTTCGAGCAGCCGGGGCGACAGGTTGGCCTCGAGGTTGAACCGGGCCAGCTCGGTGGTGAAGGGCTCGTCGTCCAAATCCTCGAGCACCTCGACGGAGAGCGGCGCGGGTCGCCACGCCTCGTCCACGAGGAAGAACTCCTGCTCGGCCCCGAACCGCCTGACGCCGGACTCGATGCGCCCCTCCTCGAGCATGCGGTCGAGCGCCTGGACGTCTCGAAGCAGGGCGCGGCTGAAGTTGCGCAGGGCTTCCGGGGAGCGCTTCGGGGCCGCGTCGACTGCCATGTCTCTCGATCCTCGACGATGACGGTGGTCGGGCGGGCGACGGGCCCGCGCTTCGGGGATCCGCTTGCGGGACGCGAACCAGTCTAGCCCCGCTGGCCGGATCGGGGAAAGCGGATTCCGCGGTCCGGCCGCGCGCCGAGCCGCGAAAGAGCGTAGCCGAATCGAGGGCGGTGCGGGCTCCAGGAACGTCGGGCACGGCCGTCGCGACGCGTCCTCCCGACGGCCCGTCAGGCCCCCCACACGGTGATGGGAACATCCTGCCACACGTGCTGTTTCCGGTAGATCCTGTCCGCCCAGCTCCTCCCCTCCCGGACATCGAACACCACCAAGTGCCCGGCGTCCGCGCCGCTCGTGTCCATGTACGCCGCCGTCTGCTCCAAGCCGCGCTCGATCTCCGTCTCGAGCGCGCGGCCCTCCTTCACCAGCTTGCACTCGATCACGAACCGCTCCCAGCCCTCGCTCCCGACGGGCCAAGCGACCAGCAGATCCACCCGGCGACTCCCCAGCGCGTACTCCCGCTCGATTCGCCCCTCGCCGTTCACGACCCGGTGCAGGAACGCCTGCAGCACCAGATGCGGTCCGGCCTCCCTGTACTCCGCGCGCTCGATCCAGCGCTCCGAGCGCTTCCGAAAGAACCCCTGGAACGCGGCGAGCAGCGCGTCCATGTCCAAGGTTCCGTCGGGACGCGTGTGCCACGCCGTCTCCTGCCGCGGCATGCTCGACCGCAAGGCCCGCGTCAACTCCCGCGGCAACACCTCTCCGTAGATGGGATTCGCGACTTCCACGTCGGGACCCGGAGCGATCAGTCCCAGGTCGCGCACGTAGTCCAAGTCGTGCGGGTCGTAGTCGCCGTCGCCCCCGCTGAGCAGCGGCTCGATCACGCGCCTCACCCGAGGCTCGCGCAGCTTGTCGAGCAGCTGGTCCAGATGGCTGTCGCGGCGCAGGATCAGCGCCTCGCGCGCGTCGAAGACGTCCCGCTCCTCCACGGGGCCGCTGCGCTCCCGCAGCCGCCCCGCCGAGAAGCACAGCTCCTTCGCCAGCGCGTTGACCAGCCACGGCTGACCCCGCGTCTGTTCCCACACCGCCGCGATCGCCCGCGGCGTGAACGCCTGGCCCGTCTCGACCGTGTGCTGTCCGAGCAGAGTCTCGACTTCGGCGCGCGTGAAGTCGCCCAGTCTGAGCGACTCCGCCTTGATGTTGAACGCGCTGCCGCCGGCGATCACTTCCCTCTCGGAACTCGCGCGGATCCGATAGTCGCGCACGTCCCGAATCCCGCACAGCACCACGCTCTGGGGAAAAGCCGTCGGGCGGTCGGGATAGCCCGCCCGCACTTGCCGCAGCGTCGACACGAGCGTGTCGCCCACCAGCGCGTCGATCTCGTCGATCAGCAGGACCAACGGCTCCGGGGCCGCCCGCGACCAAGTTTCCAGAACAGCAGCCAGCGCGTCGTCGGGGAGCGCCTTTGCCTCGAGCGCGGCGGCGGCCGCGGCCGTCGCCGTGGCGGCGTCGCCGAGCGTGTTTCTGGCCTCCCTGGCGATGCGCGCCACGATGGTCGCCATCGCCCGGCCCACGTCTTCGCGCGCAGCCTGAGCAGGCTCGACGTTGACGTACGCGCACCGGTATTCGCCCGCTTCTCCGCTGTTGAGCAGATGGCGCAGCGCGAACAAGACGGACGTCTTTCCCGTCTGTCGGGGCGCGTGCAGCACGAAATACCGCTTCTTGCGCACCAGCGACAGGATCTCGTCCAGGTTCACGCGGTCGAGCGGAGGGACGCAGTAGTGCTCTTCCGCGTCCATCGGACCGGCCGTGTTGAAGTCGCGCATGCACCAAGGTGTCTCGGATTCCCACGCCTTGGCAATCGCAGGGAACCCCGGGCCCGTCCCAAGCGGCGATCCACCGTCCCGCTATCCGCGCTCGCTCCGATCGAGGGGTGTCCTCCAAAGCGCCTTCCGGTCCCCGGGGCCAAGCGGGTCTCGGCACGAAGAACCGCGCGTGGACGGCGTCCTCGAGGATGAGCGCGCGAACCCGAGGACCCGCGACATCGGCATCATTCGCCGGAAGCGCACCCTGTGGACTCGCTGGACTCGAGGGCCGACGGCGCCCCTGGTCGCGCCTCCGCGCCCGTGGTCCCCGACGACCCGTCAGGCCCCCCACACGGTGATGGGAACGTCCTTCCACGCGCGCCGCTCCCGGTAGATCCTCTCCGCCCAGCTCCTCCCCGCGCGCACGTCGAACACGACCAGGTGCCCGGCGTCCGCGCCCCCGACGCCGCCATCGTTCCCGTCTCGACGGGATACGCGGACTACGCCCTGAGGATCTACCAGATTGCGGAGCAAGTGGGCAGGATCGAAGGCCGATCAACCAGCTCCGTGCTTACCGATCTTTCACTCGCCCAGTCCGACTTGGTGCGCCTGCGGCTTCCCGGCGTCGACGAGGACAACACGGTCAAGCTTGCGGACGGCGTGGCGGTTCTCGAGGAGGCGAAGGGACTGTTGCTGGCGGCCGCCTGCTCGGCGGATCGCCCGCAACGGATGTATCGGGCCGGTCGGAACAAGAAGGCGAGCGACTACCTGGACGGGGTTCGCCTGGGTCACACCGAGCCGGGTAGCTACGTGATCAACCTGCTCTCCCCGGTTGCGCCATCCCTCGGGGACGGGGAGGCTCTTTCAGCGGATCCGTTCGAGCGCAAGGTGGTGCGGCGGCTCGTCTCCGGATTGCGTGCGGCGAGGGAGGGGGTGGACCTCGTGGATCGCCGCGTAGCCGACTTCCAAGAGTTCGAACGTCGCTTGGGCGAAGGCGTGAGCGCCAACCTCTGTCGATCCGTGGCGAGACTAGCCGCAGTGGGCGGAGGGCTCGAGGTCTCCGTCAGCTGGGCCATGACCATACCAAGCGGGAGCGAGACGGAACCACGGGCGGACGTCACTTTCGGGCGATCCGACGCGGCTGTCCTCAGCGAGGCGGCCCGCGTGCTCGCCGACCGCCAGGAGAGAACCGACGAAGAGATCCAGGGACACGTCTCGCGGCTTTCGCGCTGGGCGTACGATCCCAAGGGCGCCGCGACCGTCAGGGCGTACGTCGACGGAAAACTGGTGTCCGTTCGAACCAAGTTCGAAGAGGCGGACTACAGGGACATTGCCCGGGCCCACGAGGCGCGCCTGGACGTGTCGCTCGAAGGAGATCTCGTCCGCGAAGGGCAGCGGTGGCGCCTCCGCAATCCGCGCAGCCTCGTCGTCATCGAGGACGAAGACGAAAACTTGGGGACATAGGACGGACGCGACCGAGAGTTCGTCCGCGCCACGGCCGACGCTCCTCCGCTCTTGACCGTCGGACCGATTCGGCGTCGACCCTTTCGGCGCCAGCGGACGCCGATGCCCCGTCACGCGGAACTCGAACCTCTCGTTCGCCTCGACCTTCGGCAGCGGACTCGGCTCGAGCCGGTCGGCGCGGGGTTCGGCGCCGCGTTCGGGCCGTCGTGCCCGTCGGCCGCGGGGACCGCGCGCCCTCCGTCTCCTTCGTCCGGCGGCGCCGTCCAGTCGCCGCCGAGCGCGCGGTGCAGCGCCAGACGCGTCAAGGCCAGATCGCGGCGCGCGGCGGCGAGCGTCGACTCGACGCCCAGGAGTCCGCGCACGGCGTCGAGGTAGTCCACGTAGCCGCCCACGCCGGCGGCGTAGCGACGCGACCGCGCCTGGACGGTGGCTGCGGCCTCGTCCCGCTGCGACGCGAGGAACTCGTGGCGTCGACCCTCGGCGGCCAGCGCCGCCAGCGCCGCCTCGACCTCGTGGACGGCGGTCGTCACGGTCCGGCCGTAGGCGGCCGCCGCCTGGCTGAAACGGGCCTCCGCGACGGCGACGTCGGCGCGGATGCGGTCGCGTCCGAAGATCGGCGTGGTCACGTTGCCGATCAGGTTGCGGAACCACTGGCCGGGGTCGAAGAGCTCCCCGGCTTCGGCCGCTTGGAGCCCGATCGTGCCCGAGAACGAGAGCGAGGGCAACGCCCGGGCCCGCTCGGCGCCGATCGCCAAGCGCGCCGCCTCGAGCCTGAGGCCCGCCGCGTGCACGTCCGGTCGCTGGACCAAGAGGTCGGCCGGGACGCCCGTCGCGACGACGTCGCTGGGCGGCAGCGGGGCCAGCGAGTCGGCGAGGACGGCGTCGAGCTTCTCGCGGAATCCCCCGACGAGAACGGCGAGGCGTCCTTCGGCGGCGACCAACGCGCTTTCCAACTGCGGGACCGACGCCTGCACGTTGCGCAGCTCCTGGCGCACGCGTTGGAGATCGAGCGAGGTCGCCAGCCCGCGGTCGTACCTGGTCTCGGTCAGCGCCTCGCGTTCCGAAAGGACGGCTGCGATCTCGCCGGCGAGGCCCGTCCGACGCCGAAGATCGACGATCTCGAAGTACGTCGCGATGGTCTCGGACAGCACGCCGATGCGAGCGGCGCGAAAGTCCGACTCCGACGCCAGGTACTCGTGTCCGGCCGCCAGCGAGGCGTTGCGGGCTCGGCCCCAGAAGTCCAGCTCGTAGGCGAAGTCCACGCCGAGCGCCACCGTCTCGATTCCGAGGCGCCGGGGCAGCGTTCCGGCCGGGATCAGATCGCCCGAGATCTCGCGGAACTGTCGACCGAAGCCCGCGTTCGAGGGATTGTCCGACTCGGCGACCGACGCGCTGGCCTGCACGATCGGTCGCAGCGCGGCGCGCGCGATCCCCGCCTGCGCCCTGGCTTGGCGGACCCGGGCCACCGCCGCCGCCAGATCGAAGTTCGCGGCCAGCGCCGAGTCGACGACGGCGTCGAGCACCGGGTCCCGAAACGCCTTCCACCACTCGCGCGAGCGGACGTCGCCCGGCCCGGCGGCGCCTCGGAAGTCCCGGGGCAGCGCGGCGACCGGCTCCGGCACGGACGGGGGCGGCGCGAAGGAGCACGCCGCGAGCAGCGACAAGGCCGCCGCGACCGCCGCGCGAGCGAGCGTCGGGGGGGCGTTCACTGACAGGTGGTCCGTCCTGCGGGCATCGAGCACTCCGGCTTGGGCGCCAAGTTGTTTCGGCGACGGCGGGCGGCGCAAGCGGACCGGCGCCGTCGCGGCAGGGGCGCGAGCGCGCGCCGTTCAGAGAAAGGTCGCGATGGCCTCGAGCGGCTTTCTCTCGATCGCGGGGACGCGCGCGCCGTCGGCCGGATGACCGACGGCCAGGAGCAGGAAGGGACGCTCGTTGGCCCCGCGATCGAGAATCTCGTTCAGGAACCCCATGGGCGAAGGCGTGTGGGTGAGCGTCGCCAAGCCGACGGAGTGGAGCGCGGTGATCAGAATTCCGGTCGCGATGCCGACGCTCTCCTGCACGTAGTAGTTCCCGAGCCGCTCGCCGTCGGGACGCCGGCGATAGCGCTCGGCGAAGATCGCGATCAGGACCGGAGCCTTCTCGAGGAACGGCTTCTCGGCGTCGGTGCCCAAGGGGGCCAGGGCGTCCAGCCACGCCTGGGGCGCGCCGCCGCCGTAGAACGTCCGCTCCTCCGCTTCCGCCGCGGCCCGGATGCGGGACTTGATCTCGGGGTCGAAGACGGCGACGAAGCGCCACGGCTGGCGATTGGCTCCGCTCGGGGCCGTGCCGGCCGCGCGGACGCATTCCTCGACGACGGCTCGGGGCACCGGCCTGGAGCTGAAGTCCCGCACCGTGCGCCGCCGCGCCGCCAGCGCGCGGAACTCGGCCGCGCGGCGGACCGCCTCCGCCTCCGAAAGGCGACGGCGGACGGGCGCCGGCTCGTCGCGAATCGCCGTCATCTCCGCGGTGCGCCCTCGAGCCGCTGGACCGCGCGGGGCGAGCGCGGCGTCCGTCCGGGCGCCGCCGGGCGGGCCCCGGGATGCGCGCGACCGCTCACGGGGCCGCGCGTCCGAGCGCGCGCCGGGCCCTCCGGTTCGCGGCCTCCGCGGGCGAGACGCCGGTCGAGCGGGCCTCGGCGAAGATCTCGTCGAGGGTCTCGCCGATGGAGCGCACGCGCTCCATCGCCTCGGCGACGTTCGCGACTCCCTGCTCCATGAGCCCGAACGCCATGGCGCCGCCCCCGTTGATCACGTAGTCGGGAGCGTAGAGAATGTCCCGCTCCGCCAGGCGCGTCGCGTCCTCGGGCGTCTCGAGCTGATTGTTGGCCGCTCCGGCGACGACGCGACACCGGAGACGAGGAATGGTCCGCTCGTTGAGCGTGGCGCCGACGGCGCACGGCGCGTACACGTCGCACTCGACGTCGACCGCGGCGGCCAGGTCGACCGCGCGGCCCCCGCACTCGCGAGCGACGGCCCGAGCCCGCTCGGCGTCCAGGTCCGTCGTCAGCACGGCGGCGCCCGCCGCGCTCAGCGACTCGGCCAGTCGACCTCCGACGGCGCCCACGCCCTCGACCAACACCGTCACGCCGTCCAGTTCGGACCGCCCTCGCGCGCGCCGAAGCGCCGCGACGATGCCGGCGTGCACGCCGGCGGCCGTGAACGGACCCGGGTCGACGACCTCGCCTCCGTTTCCGTCCCTCGGCTTGGCCACATGCGACGTCCACGACGACAGGAACGCCATGTCCGCGGGCGTCGTGCCCAGGTCGGCGCCGACGGCGTAGCCTCCGTTCAGCGCGTCGATCACTCGGGCGAGGCGCCGAAACAGGCCGCGCCGCGCCTCGCCCTCGACCGGCCCGGGCACGGCGAGGACGGACTTGCCGCCTCCGTAGGGCAGGTTCATGGCCGCCCACTTGTAGCTCATCCCCTCCGCCAGACGCATCGCGTCGCGCAGTCCGGCGGCCGGGGTCGGATAGGTCCCGAGGCGACAGCCTCCGGTGGGACGTCCGAGCGTCGCGTCGTGCAGCGCGACGAAGATCCAGCTTCCCGTCTCCCGGTGACGCGACGCGACCACGCCCAGCCCGTCCCACGCCTCGATCGACCGCTCCATTCCGTCGTCCGCTCCGCGCATCCCCGCATCCCTCCTCGTCCGGTCCCGCCCTGCCGCCCGGGGGCCGTCCGAAGCGACTCCCGAGGCGCGCGTCCACTCTTCATTGTCGTCGCCGGCGCGCCCGATCGGAACCCCCGGATCCTTCGCCTCCCGCCGCTCGAGCGAATCGTCGTCGGCCTCGGACGCGCCCCCCGGCGGCGACGTGGTAGATTGACGCGCCGTCGACCCCTCGCCTTGGAGAACGACCGAGCATGGAATGGATTTCAAGCCCGGAAGCCTGGATCGCGCTGGCCACGCTGACGATCCTGGAGATCGTCCTCGGCATCGACAACGTCATCTTCATCTCGATCCTGGCCGACAAGCTGCCGAAGGCCCAGCAGGCCAGCGCCCGCTACGCGGGGCTTCTGTTGGCGATGGTCTCCCGGCTGGCCCTGCTGGGCGCGATCAGCCTGATCATGGGGCTGACCGAGCCGACGTTCGCCGTCTTCGGGCGCGGGTTCTCCGGGCGCGACCTGATCCTCGTCTTCGGCGGGCTCTTCCTGCTGACCAAATCGACGCGCGAGATTCACAGCCGCCTCGAGGGCGAAGAGGAGGGCGGCCGGAAGGCGGGCGCCGCGAGCTACGCGTCGATCCTCGTCCAGATCGCCGTCATGGACCTGGTCTTCTCGCTGGACTCGGTGATCACGGCCGTCGGCCTGGCCGACGACGTCGGGGTGATGGTCGTCGCCATCGTTGTGGCCGTCGTGGTGATGATGGCGACGGCCAACGGGGTCTCGCGCTTCGTCAACGAGCATCCGACGGTGAAGATGCTGGCCCTGAGCTTTCTCCTGCTCCTGGGCATGACGCTCGTCGCCGAGGGGTTCGGCCAGCACATCGCGAAGGGCTACATCTACTTCGCCATGGGATTCTCGGTCTTCGTCGAGGCCCTGAACCTGCGGGCGCGCTCGGGCGCGAAGCCCGTGCGGCTGCGCCCGCCGCCCATGGAACCCGCGCGGGTTCGGCCGCCGCGGCCCGAGCCCCCGGCCGCCTGAGATTCGAGACGGCGGGGAGCCGTCCGGTTCCCGCGGAAGTACGCCCGAGAGGATTCGAACCTCTGGCCTCTGCCTCCGGAGGGCAGCGCTCTATCCAGCTGAGCTACGGGCGCATCGCGCACGCTCCAACATCCCGTCCGCGCAGCCTCCGGTCAAGGCGGGCGAGGGCGCGTCGGCGCTCGCGCGGGCTCGGGAGGACGAGCGTCGTAAGCCGAGTTCTGTCTCCCGCCCGGGCTGGACGCCCGGGATCGGGCGCCCCGTCGCCGGGCGGGCCTGGATCATCTCACTGGGATTCGGATCGCTCCGAACCTCGAGCGGCCCACCCGGGACTCGAGCGGGGCAGGCGACCCCGTCGTCCCTTGCTTGGCCTTGCTCCAGGTGGGGTTTGCCTTCGCGACTCCCGTTGCCGGGAGCCCGGTGCGCTCTTACCGCACCGTTTCACCCTTGCCTGTGCCCTCCGGCGTCGCCGCCGAAGGGCCATCGGCGGTCTGCTCTCTGCTGCACTTTCCGTCGCCTCGCGGCGCCCGGGCGTTACCCGGCACCTCGCCTTGCGGAGCTCGGACTTTCCTCCGGATGGCCGACCGCGCCCGAAAAGCTCCGGCGCGGCCTCCACCGGCGATCCATCGGCTCGTCCTCCCGAACCCAAGCCCAATTGTAACGCGTTCGGGGGTCCCGCAGCGCCACGCCGCCGTCGGCGACCGCCCATCCCCGGACTCCCGCGAAGTTGACAAGGCGCGCCCGCGACGCCAACGTCAACGGCGTTCGGTTTCGGTGTCTCCTCCAGGTCGTCCGAGGCTCGCGGGAATCAGATGCGACGAACGCCGAGGGCATGATCCCGCACTCGACTTCGCGTCTCCGGCTCGCGGTCGTCGGGCCCCTCCTCCTTGTCCCAGCGCTTCTGTCGGCCCTTTCGGCGACCTGGGCGCCCTGCCGAGCTCAGGCGCCCCCGTCCCGGCCGGAGGCTCCCGACGGCGACGCGGTCGTCGTCTACCTGGTGCGTCACGCGGAGAAGTCCGACGACGGCACGAACGACCCGCCGCTGGCCATCGCGGGGCAGATTCGCGTGCAGCTGCTTCTCGCTCTCCTGGGCGAAGTCGAGCTCACCGACGTGCACACCACCGACTACCGGCGCACTCGGGAGACGGCGCGCCCCTTCGCCCAGAGGGCCGGAGTGGAACCGTCCCTCTACGACGCTCGCGACCTCGAGACGCTGGCGGCGCGGATCAAGGCGAAGCCCGGGCGCCATCTGGTGACCGGACACAGCAACACGACGCCGCAGCTGGTCTCGGCGCTGGGCGGCGATCCTTCGGGAGAGATCGACGAGATGGAGTACGACCGCCTCTACATCGTCTCGCTCCTCCCGGGTCGGCGGGCGTTGACCACGCTGCTGCGATTCGGCGAACCCTACGGCGAGGGCGTGGACGTGGGGCTGCGGGCCGACGCGACGACCGGCGACCGCTCGCTCCGGGAACCGCCGGGTTAGACGCCGGTCGGGAGAAGAGCGGCGACTCTACATCGTCAGCACGAGGGCCACCGTCGCCACCCGGTCGAGCTTCTCGCGGGGCAGCAGCACTTCCCCCGCGGCTTCGCCGGTCGGTCCGGTCAGCGGCGCCTTCGCCAGCGCGGGGCGGTGGTCCCAGGTCGCGCTCAGCGAAGTCTTGAGACCCAGGCGCTCGCTCATCGCCACGCTCAGCGAGTTGGACCATTCGGCCCTCGCGTCGGCCCAGTCGCGGCTGTTCCCGTCCACGGACAGGGCGCTCGTCCACTCCGCGCTGCGGGTCAAACCGACACTCGACTCCCACGCCAGCCGGACGCCCAGGAAACGGGCGGGGGCGCCCGGGTCGACCACCACGTCCTCCTGCGCCGTGTAGGTGAAGCCGTAGGCCGTCCGGATCCGGAGCCGATCCCGGTCCCTCCACATCGTGGACACGCCGACGACGTTCAGGTACCGGTTCCGGACGCCGGCGAAGGTGTTGCGGATCCACTCCGACTGCAGGAACACGGCGGTGCGATCGGAGAATCGCCGGTCGATCCTCGCGCGAGCCTTGTAGTTCTCCGCCAGGATCTCGCTGACGCTGTTCTCCCGCACCCGGTAGTCGGTCGGGGTCCCGACGGCCGTGCGCGTGGACCGGGTCCCTCGCGTCCGCACGCCCCCCAACTCGATCTTGGCCTCGGTCGCCTCCCAGGCGCGGGCGACCGACGTGGCGATCCCGAGCGTCGAGGACTGCGCGTTCCCGCCGGCCTGCACGAAGCTCAGTTCCGTCGAACTCGCCCACCCGCTCTCGGACTGCAGCGCCCGCGCTTCTCCGGCAGCCAGGCCCGCAGCCGCCGCGAGGAGCGCCGCGAGGAGACGCGCGACTTGGCCCGCCGGGCCCGGCCGCTCTATTGTTCCACGTCTCGCTCTCGTCACGATCCCGCGTTCCCTCGTCGTTTCGGCGTCGGCACGTCGACGTCCCCCTTTCCGGTCCGGCGAATCCCGAGGTCTCCCCTTCATGTCCAAATACGCTACGGAGTTCATCGGCGCGTTCTTCCTCGTCCTCGTCATCGGGCTCGCCGGGGTTCAGGACGTCGCGCCGGCGCCGCTGGCGATCGGGGCGGCGCTGGCCGTCCTGGTCTACATGGGAGGGCACACCTCGGGCGCCCACTACAACCCGGCCGTGAGCGTCGCGGTCCTGCTCCGGGGCAAGCTCCATCGCCGCGACCTGGCGCCGTACGTCGTCGCCCAGGTGACCGGGTCTCTGGCCGCGGCGACGACGGTGCGGCTGCTCGTCGGCGAATTCATGGTCGTCGCCCCCGACCCCGCGGCGTCCCTCGCAGCGGCCCTCGCGGCCGAAGTCCTCTTCACGTTCGCCCTTGCCCTGGTGATTCTCAACGTGGCGACGTCGCCGCGCTCGGAAGGGAACTCCCACTACGGGCTCGCCATCGGGGCGACCGTCATGGTCGGAGCGTTCTCGGTCGGCGGTCTCTCGGGAGGGGCCTTCAACCCCGCGGTGGGCACGGGTCCGATCCTCGTCGCCTTGGCCGGCGGCGGATCCCTGGACCACCTCTGGCTCTATTGGGCCGGGCCCCTCGTGGGCGCGGCGCTGGCCGTGCCCGTGTACCGCCTCCAACACGGCGCGGCGTAGAGCGCCGACGGCGGGGACCGGCGGCGCCGAGCTACCAGACCGCCTCGTAGCCGACGGCCGCGAGGTTCCAGCGCCGCCCGTACACGTGCAACCGCCGCGTGGGGCGTCCGCCGGAACGGAACTCCCGCCCGGCGTGGCTCCACGCCAGAACGCCGCCCTCGAGGTTGAGGACCCGCGCGCCGCGCCTTGCCATCCGCCTAGCGTACTCCGAGCTGCGAACGCCGACCGTGCAGTACGCGACGACCATCGCGTCGAGCGAGCCCCGCTCGGCCAGCCGCGACTCGAAGGCGGCCGCGTCGATCGCGCCGGGGAGCGCCGAGACGGCCCGCTCCTCCGGCGCCCGCACGTCGACCAGAACGACCTCGCCCGCGGCGTCGGCCTCGAGTCTCTCGATCAGGTCGCCGACCGTCACCGTCGCGACGTCCGCGTAGTCCGCCCCGATCGCCTCGACCATTCGGGAAAGGACGCGCAACCGATCGGCAGCGTCCGTCGGAAGCTGGGACGCGGACGCCGGCCCCGACGTCCAGGGCGCGAGAGCGAGCGTCCAGAAACCGCACCGGCGCACGCGGGCCGCCAAGCGTCGGGAGACGCCGGGACCGACGCCGACCAGACCGGGACGGCGCGCCGCCGCCCGGCTAGCGGAAGGCATTGACGAGCACGTCGTTGACCACCGAGACGCGGAACCCCTCCCGCTCGAGCAGCGACGCGGCGGCCGACGCGCGTCCGCCGCTGAGACAGTGGACGACCACCTCGCGGTCGCGGGGAAGCTCGGACAACCGGCCGCCCAGCTGCGTGTGCGGGACGTTGATCGAGCCCGCGACGGAGCGATCCTCGTGCTCGGTCCTCCGGCGCACGTCCAGCAGCTGGTAGTCGTCGCCGGGCGGTCGGCTCGCGAGTTCCCGGAACGTCACGGCCGGGACGCGCGCGAGCTCGCCGCCCTGCGCGCCCGCCGCGGCGACGGTCTCCGGCGGCGCCCAGCCCGCTGCCCGGTCCAGGCCGATGCGCACCAGTCGTCGGACGGCCTCCTCGACCTGTTCCTCGCGGCAGATCAGCGCCACGGGCGCGGACGCCGGGACGTAGCTGCCGACGACGGTGCAGAAGGAATTGTCGAGAGGAGCGTAGACGGAGCCGGCGAAGTGGGCGGCGTAGTAGCGCGTGCGATCCGCGCGGGCGTCGACGATCGCCGTTCGCCCGTCCCGGGACGCGGCGAGCAAGGCGTCCGCCGACAGCCGGGGCGGCTCGGGAAGCGACCCCAGGATCGCCGGCCCCCGCTTGTTCTCCGTCTTCATGCGACCGAAGTAGGGCGGCGGCTCGGGCTGGCCCTCGAGGACGTAGGACACGAAGGCGTCGGGTCCCCGTCGCGCCGCCGCCAAGGCGGGACTCGAGCGGATCTCGTAGCCCAGGGTGGTGTCCGGCGCCTCGCCGAGGGCTTTGCCGCAGGCGCTGCCCGCGCCGTGGCCCGGCCAGATGCGCAGGTACTCGGGCAGGCCGAGAAGACGCGTCGCCGATCGGTGGAGCCGGCGGGCGGCCGGCTCCATCAGGCCCGGCTGGCCGAGCGCCGACTCCAGAAGGTCGGGTCGGCCCAAGTCGCCGACGAACGCGAAGTCGCCCGACAGGATCCCCATGGGATCCCGGACGCCGGCGCCTTCGTCGGTGAGCAGGAAGCACAGGTGCTCGGGCGTGTGGCCGGGCGTGTGCACGGCCTCCAGGCGGACGCCGCCCGCGCCGAAGCGGTCTCCGTCGCGCAGAAGCGCGACGCGGTCGCGTCCCCGGGCCCAGTCGTACTGCCACTCCGGCCCTCCCTCGGCCGAGAGATAGGCCGTGCAGCCGTGCTCCTCGACGAGTTCCCGGGCGCCTGAAAGGAAATCCGCGTGGATGTGCGTCTCGGCGACCGCGGCGATGCGGAGACCCTCTCGGCGGGCGACGGCCAGATACCGATCCACGTCGCGTTCGGGATCGACCAGCACGGCTTGCCCGCTGCGCCGGCAGCCGATGAGATAGGCGCGCTGCGCAAGGCCCTCGTCCACGATCGCTCTGAAGAACATGCTCGCCCTCGTCGATGCCGGGCTCCGCGCGAGTCCCTTGAATCCCGCACGGCGCCGCCGGCGGCGGCGGTCTCCCGAAAAACGCCCTTGTCGTCCTTGCCCCAAGTTAACGATCGGACCGAAGGCGGACACGGCGAGCCGGCGCCGGGATCCGCGCCGAGGCGCCGCCGCGGGTCCTTGCCCCGCCGGCGCGCGCCGGCGATGGTTGCCGGATGCAGCCCCCTCCGAGATCGGTACCGGACCTCCTGGCCCCGCACTACACGCGCTTTGGCGCCGCCGATCGAGTGCTGCTCACGGGGCACTCGCACCAGGCTTGGCCCGACGCGGCGCTCGCGGCGCAGAGCCGGGCGTGGCTGGACGCGGCCCGGTACGTGGACGACAAGTGGACGCGCGCCTTCGAGGTCGCCGACGAGGTGCGCAGCGGATTCCGACGGCTGTTGGACGACCCGGACGGCCACATCGCGCTGGCGCCGAACACGCACGAGCTGGTCGTCCGCTTTCTCTCGGCGCTCCCGCTGCGTCGACGTCCCCGCCTGGTCGCCACGGACGGCGAGTTCCACACCGTGCGCCGCCAGCTGGATCGGCTGGAGGAGGAGGGGATCGAGGTGGCGCGGGTTCCCGTCGGCGCGGGCGCCGGAATCGCGTCGCCCGGCGGCCCCTCGATCGCCGAACGGATCGTCGAGACGCTCGACGACCGCACCGCAGCCGTGCTCGTCTCGTCGGTGCTCTACAGGGACGCCCGGATCGTCGCCGACCTCGATCGCGTGGCCCAGGCGTGCGCATCGACGGGCGCCCGGCTGCTGGTCGACGCCTATCACTCGCTGAACGTCGCGCCGTTCTCGGTGACCGAGTTCGGACTCCAGGGCGCGTTCGTCGTCGGGGGCGGCTACAAGTACTGCCAGCTGGGAGAGGGCAACTGCTTCCTTCGGTTCCCCCCGGACTGCGACCTGCGTCCGATCCTGACCGGGTGGCACGCGGAGTTCGGGGCGCTGACGAGCGCTCCGAGCGGGAAGGTGTCCTACGGCGCGGGGCATCGGCGTTTCGCGGGATCGACCTACGACCCGACGAGTCACTACCGCGCGGCGGCGGTCTTCCGGTTCTTCCGCGAGCAAGGCCTGGACGCGAATCTGCTGCGTCGGCTCAGTCAGGCGCAGCTCGAGCGACTGGCCTCGGGGATCGACGACCTGGACGTCGACTCGTCCGTCCTCGTCTGGAATCGGGCGATCCCCATGGCGGCGCGGGGCGGGTTCCTGGCACTGGAGACCCCGCTCGCGAAAGAGGTCTGCGAGGCCCTGCGGACGCGTCGCGTCCACGCGGACTTTCGCGGCGACACGGTTCGCTTGGGACCCGCGCCCTACGTCAGCGAGCGGCAGCTGGACGAGGCCGTGGCCGCCCTGGGCGACGTGCTGCGTCGGCGAGCCGGCCCGGGCACGGCGACGCCCACCTGAATCCGCCGCGCGCTCCGCGCGCAAAGGCTGTTTCGACTGACGTCGAGCTCCGTCAGCGAGGAGCGGAAACGGGCCGTCGGGCGTCAGCAATCTGACGACTGTCCGACAATCTGACCCCCCCCCCCCCCCCCCCCCCCCCCCGAAAATGTAACGCGCTATATTTGCCTTACTTATCAATCGCATCATCCGTGGCACCGATCTTGCTGTGTCTTCGCTCCACAGGTTTCCGCTTTCGCGTCGCCCCTTTCCGATCCGGGCGACGAGCAGGCATAGCAAGGCCCCGCTTCGCACGGGGCGATCACAGGGAGCACGACTCCCGCTTCACGCGATCGTCAACGGAGATCGACACCGAATGAACGCACTCAAGCACAAAGCGCTGGTCGGGGCCTTCGCGGCTCTTCCGCTCGCGCTCATGGCCTGCGGGGAGGACGTCGCGCCTCCCCCGCCCACCGGCTCCGTCGCCGGGCAGGTCTCCATCGAGGGTCAGGGCGCCGACGGCGTCTCCGTCACCCTCTCCTCCGGCGCCGCGACCGCCACCGCCGGCGGCGGCTCCTACCGCTTCGACGGCGTCGAGCCCGGCAGCTACACCGTCTCGATCTCAGGCTTCCCCGCCGAAGCCAGCTTCGACGCCACCTCGATGCCCGTCACCGTCGGCGAGACCGGAGGAACGGCCACCGTCGACTTCTCCGGCTCCTACATCCGCACCGCGAGCGTCCGCGGCTCCGTCACCGTCGAAGGCGACGGGCTCTCCGGCGTCGCCGTCCGCCTCTCCGGCATGTCCGACGCCCAAGCCACGACCGACGCCAGCGGCCAGTACAGCTTCACTGGGCTCCGCGCGGGTCGCTACGCCGTCGAGATCTCCGGGTTCGACTCCGACGAGGTCGGCTTCTCCAGCACGTCCGGCTCCGCCGATCTGGGCGTCGGCGACACCGAGGTCGTCAGCTTCGACGGCACGTATCTGCGCACCGCAGGCATCCGCGGCCAGGTCAGCGTCGAAGGCGCCGGTCTCGCCGGCGTCACCGTCAGCCTTTCCGGCGAGGGCGACGACCGCACCGCCACCACCGACGCCGGCGGCCAGTACGCCTTCTCGAAGCTCCGCGCCGGCGACTACTCCGTCGCCGTCTCCGGCTACGACATGGACGCCATCGGCTTCGACGCCACCTCTCAATCCGTCACCGTCGCCTTGGGCGAGACCGCCAACGTCCGCTTCGACGGCGCGTACCTGCGCACCAGCGGCGTCGTCGGCCAGGTCAGCGTCGCCGGCATGGGGATCAGCGGCGTCGCCGTCACGCTCGCGTCCGCCGACATGGACTCGATGATGGACACCACCGACGCCAGCGGCTTCTACTCCTTCTCCGCGCTGGCCGCCGGCGACTACACCGTCTCGATCATGGTCGCCAGCGAGGCCTACGTCTTCTCCACGACCAGCATGGACGTCACGCTCGCCGACGACGAGTCCGCCACCGTCAACTTCCGTGGCGAGCACGCCACCACGGCCAGCGTCTCCGGCATGCTCTTCGTCGACGAAGCCACGAAGAACGACATGCACGACCAGGGCGAGGACGCCCTCGAGATCGCCGGCATCCCCGTCGTCCTCGTCGGTCCCGCCGTCGGCGACCAGATGTCCGGCATGACGGACGACAAGGGCATGTTCGAGTTTTCCGGGCTCCGCGCAGGCACCTACGCGCTCGCCGTCGTCAGCAGCCCGACCGTCGCCACCATGCTCGGCGACTACGCCTACGGCGGTCCGGCCACCGGCTACCAGCTCGACGTCGCCGTCGGCCAGAAGGTCATGCAGCGCCTGCCCTACGACATCACCCACCAGACCGTCCACTACACCGTCACGCTTCGCCACGGCGACATGCACGGCGACACGCTCGCCGGCGCCACCGTCACGCTCTACGCCGACTCGGACGGCGACTCGAAGATCGCTTCGGCCGACACGGGCGACGACGGCATGGCTTCGATCCGCTTCGCCCGCTCGATGGCCACCGGCTCGATGGTCTACGCTTCGGTCTCGAGCGACGACTACGCCGTCGAAGCCGACGCCATGCAGAAGATCGAGTGGAACGCGAAATCGAAGATGGTCATGGCCATGAACGACTTCGACGTCCTCAACCTCATGGTCGACGCCAAGATCTCGGGCGCTACCGTCATGACCGACATGGGCGGCGGCAAGCCGCTCGCCGACTGGGCCATCTCCGTCATGATGGGCAGCAAGGCCGTCGACGGCGCGCCGACGAAGCTCGGCGCCGACGGCACGGCCATGTTCAAGACCACGGCCATGGCGTCCGATCTGCCCGCCATGTACACCGTCATGCTCGACTCGACTCAGGTCGACAAGCTCGACGGCGGCGAGACGTTCAGCTCGACGCCCGTCACGATCGAGCACTCGGGCCTCGAGTTGATGGAGACGATGGACGCCGACGTGCTCGAGGCGATGTGGACGACGCAGACGCTCACCGTCTACGTGCACCACGAGATGGACCAGGCCGAGGGCTACACGGGCAGCGTCCTCGGGGGCGACGAACGCATGTCGGGCATGATCGACGTCGACGTGCGCTACATCGACGAGCTCGGTCGCAGCCGCATGTTCGCGAGCGACGTCTGGGATCCCAAGAACAAGTCGGACAAGAACGGCGTGATCTCGTTCAAGAAGCTGCCGGCCGACGCTCAAGTGATGGTCTCGGCCAAGGAGAAGTCGACGGCCACGGACGTGATGCTGCTCGATCCCGCCGAGCTCTTCGCGTTCCGCGACGCCGACGCGAACGGGATCATGAAGGGCGCGTTCGGCGATCACGGCGGGTTCAGCCCGATGGTCGAGCTCTGTCCGCTGATGGCGACGGAGCCCGCCGGCCAGGACTTCGGCGAGTGCGGCACCTTCGCCTACGTCATGAAGTACGGCGTCAGCGGGACGATCGGGAAGAAGTCGATCAAAAAGTCCGGCGAGGGCTTCGGCGCCGTGAGCGAGACGCCCGTCGCCGGCGTGACGGTCGGTCTGACGCCCGTCGCGGGCAAGAACCTGGCCGGCATGGAGCACAGCCAGACGACGGCCAAGGCGAACGCCAAGGCCACGACCTGGGACGACCGCAACGCGTTCGACTTCGGCAAGATCGCGGCGGGCGTCTACAAGCTGGCCGTCCCGGCCGGCTGGCAGGCGATGCTGGGCGCGAAGGGCTCGACGACGAAGCTCGGCGACGCGTTCAGTCCGCTGGACACGGCCGTCATGATCGACGTGACGCCGACGACGACCGTCGTCTACGGCTTCGTCACGGGCTCGGACAAGTTCCGCGTCGACAGCGTAATGGTCGACGTGAACGGCATGACGGCGATGACCGATATGTACGGTCGCTACATCGTCGAGGGCGTGCCCGCGAAGAAGGACTCGCTGTACGCCAAGGGGATGCGCAAGGGCTTCTCGGACGGCAGCGGGAAGGCGAAGTTCACGGCCAACTCGCCGACGCAGATCGACTTCGCGATGGGCGGCTCGGGCGATCCGGTGTTCTACAGCGGCAAGGTGGTGGCTTCGGGCTCGAACGCGCCGATCGCCGGCGTCGAGATCAAGATCGACGGCAAGGCGCCGGAGAACGCCGTGAAGGGCAAGCTACTGACGGGCGCCGATGGCACCTTCCAAGCGCAGGGCGCGGCCAAGTCGTCGGGCACGGTCAAGATCACGGCCGAGCACGCGGACTACACGTTCGCGCCCGAGTCGCTGCCGTTGCCCGCGACGTCGGGCACCGACATCTCGGGCGCCAACTTCACCGGGTTCCAGAAGGCGACGGTCACCGGTCGGGTGAAGGATGCCAAATGGCCGAGCGCCGCCGCCACCAGCGGTCCGCTGGCGGGCGTCGTGGTCACGATCACGAAGGCGGGCGCGACTGCCGCGACCGCCACGGACACGACCGGAGCGGCGGGAACGTTCTCGTTCAAGGTGCCGTTCGGCGAATACGACGTCGCGGCGTCGTTGGACAAGTGGGGCTTCGTCTACCCGAACGGTAGCCAGCGCGTGTCGCTGGCCCCTGGACAGCGCAAGAGTTTCGGAACGATCGACGCGCGCACGTGGGTGCTTCGCAACGTGAGCGCGAAGCGGGGACCGCCGTGGGTGGACAGCGTCGCCAACTCGGCCGGGGATTCCGTCGGCATTCACAAGGACAGCTCGAAGGTCCACATCGTGTACCGCAACAACGAGAGCCACTTGCCCATCACCTGGGCGCAGCTCGGCGGTCCTACGGGGTCGACCCCTCCCTCCACTTTCCAATTCTGGTGGCGGGACACGGACGGGGCGTGGAAATTCCTGTTCCATGCCCAAAACCCCCCTGGCGCATCCAATCAACAAAAAGGGGTCGTCCTGCGGCCCTGTTCGACCTCTAGCTTCGCTGTCTGCCGGCCGCTCAACCGCGTGCTCCCGGACGACACGTTCAGCGTCCGGGTCATTACGAGGGCGACGAGCTCCAGCAATGCGGTGATAGACGCGGACACCGTCGTCGTGCTGGTGCCGGCGATCGATCCGGTGGCGAGGTCGATCAAGGCGCGCCGCAGCGCCGACAACGACACGATCGCCCTCGACTGGGTGGCCACGACCAACGAGCGGTCGCATCAGCGGATCGTCATGCAGCTGGCCGTCGCCGGCCTGGGCGGAGCGAAGACGACGCTGTACAACGAGTCCGCAGGCACGAGCATCTGGACCGCGAGACAACTGATCATCGATGCCGTCAACACCATCTCCGGCACCGAGCTCCAGTCATTCCGAGCAGGGAGCCCGAGCGGGAGCATCGTTGGCCTCTCGAAGGCGGATGTCCAGGGCGAGATCGTGTTCTGGATCGAAGCCAGACAGAGCGGCGGCGACACCCCATGGAAGATGGGCCCCAAGGCCACGCTCGCGGCCGTGAGCTCCGGCGGCCGATAGGGTAGACCGCGCTCCGGCTCCGTCGACCGGCAGCCCGGTCGGCGGGGCCACGGGCCCCTCCAGCGTCGGCCCTCCGTCCGCGATTCACCCGGGCGGGGGGCCGACGCCGTTTCGCCGTTGATCAACCCCGCGGCGGACACTCGAAGCACCCGCCGAAGCGGCGGGCGGCGCTCTCGCCACAGCGCGCCGACCAACGTCACGTCCGCAGGTACGGCTCCCACCCCGACCTCAACCCGACAGGCTCGCTTTTCGACCTCTTTGGCGTGACGCGGTTCAGAGCGTCAAGTCAAGCGCCCGCCCGAGTCGGCGATGGTTCTGCGGGCGATTCGTCCGCCCGCGTCTTAGGCAGGTAGGTCCGGAGGGCCACGGCGTCGGTGGACGCCGCGATCTCGTAGGCGCCCATCGTCGCCGGCAACAGCGCGAACCGCAAAGCGTCCAACTCCAGGACTCGGGCCGCGACCCGAGCCGCGGTCACTCGAACGACCCCCGACAACAGCCCCCAGATCTCGAAGGTCTCTCCCCGCAGTCTCCCTTCGAACCTCCCGCCCTTCTCGAGGCGGACCCTCTCGACGTTGAACTTGTCGCACTCGATCAGCAGCTCGTGGATGAGCCCCCGACTTCTCCGCAGCAATCGAGGCACCGCTTGCGGGGGTGCGCGAGGCCCGTCGAAGTCGGTCGCCTCCAGCGCCTGATGGGCGTGCAGCGGCCTGGGCCGACCGCTCGCATCCAGTCGATTCCAGTCGTACAGGCGATACGTGGTGTCCGAGCTCTGCTGGATCTCGACCAGAACCACGCCGGACAGGATCGCGTGCACCGTGCCGGCCGGCACCAGCACGGCGTCTCCCGCAGCCACGGGAACCCGCCGCAAGCAGTCCTGCACACGACCGTCCGCCAGTGCGCGCGACAGCGCCTCCCGGCTCGTGCCCGGGCGAAGTCCATGGACGATCCGAGCGCCCTCTTCGGCGTGGAGGACATACCACATTTCCGTCTTGCCGAGCTCGCCGGGGCGGCGAGCGGCCGCTTGCGCGTCGCCGGGATGCACTTGAACCGACAGCGCGTGGTTCGCGTCCAAGATCTTCGCCAGGAGCGGAAACACGCCGCGCTCAGCCGCCCACGCCGCCCGCCTTCCCACGAGGTCCACACCGTAACGCGCCACGAGAGAAGGAAGATCTCGGCCCGCCATCGGGCCCGAGTCGACCACGGTCGGCCCGTTCGGGTGCCCGGAGATCTCCCAACTCTCCGCAATGTCGCCTTCGGGCAAAGATCGGCCGAACAGGCGCTCGAGCTTGCGCCCGCCCCAGATGTAGCGCTTGTAGAGCGGCGCGAAAGTCAGGGGCGAAGCGAGCGCGCGAGCGGTCGCTTCCACGGGCTTACGCACGCGATGCCAAAGGGCTGAAGACGAAAAGCGCTCGCGGAACCGTGCGCGTCACGCGTCGCGAAGAGACGCTCCGCGCGACGCGAGGCGCCGCGACTTCCCGTCGCATCCGAAAACGGCGCGAACTCCAGCGCGCGCCGGCCGCTCCGGCCAGGGCTTCGTCTTCATTCCGGGCTCACGGCGAACGTTACGGGAAACTGCGTCCACACGACCACCGGATCGTCGCCGAGGCGGGCTGGCGCGAACTCGAACGAGGAAGCGGCCCGCAACGCCGCGTCGTCCAAACCCTGGTGGCCCGAACCGCGGGCGACGCGCGCGTCCCCCACGCCGCCCGTCTCGTTCACGCGGAACCAGACGATCACCGTGCCGCCCACGCCCGCGTCGCGAAGCAGGGGCGGGTACTCCCGTTGAAGCGCCTGGACCGCCTCGTCCGCGTTCGTCAGCCTCGGAGCCTCCGTGAACGGAGTGAACGACGGTTCGGCGGACCGATCGACTGCAGGATCTTTCTCGACGGTCGGCGTCCCTTCTTCGAGCGATCGCCCGCGGTCGAACACGCCGGGCATCGTCACGGCGACCGCGACCGCGAACGCCGCTCCGAACGCCAGCAACGCCGCCTGCGCCAAGCGCGGGGGCGTCGCTTTCCTCGAGATGGCGATCAGACGGCGCTCCACCTGCGACCGGCGCCCGCTCGAGAACGCCGCAGCCAATCCGACGAGCCGACCTCCGGCGCCGACGCGGACCAGCAGGTCTCCGTAGAGGCCGCGTCGGTCCGGCCAGCGACGCAGAACTCGGTCGTCGCAGTCCATCTCCACCGCCAAGTCGAATCGACGGCGCTGAATCCACAGCGCCGGATTCCAGGGAAACGCGACGACCAGGAGATCGAAGAGGAGGCGAAGTCGCCCGTCCTTCGCCTTCACGTGCTCCTCCTCGTGAGCCAGAATCAGCCGCTGCCGGGCCGCGCCAGCGCCCTGCACCCAGATGGGCAACACGATGCGCGGCTTCACGACCCCGACGACGCCGGGGCCCGCGGTCCTGGACCACAACACCGCACGGCCCTGCAGCGCACCCGACTCCCAGCGACTGCGGCGTCCCCGCAAACGCATCCAGTTCGCCAAGGCGAGCGCGGCCAAGCCGGCGGACAGACCGGCCCATCCGAATCGCAGCGCGAGGTCCATGCCGGCCAGGGACGAACTCGGACCGCCCGGCACCGCCAGCGACGGCAACGAAACGAATGCGACGGTCGGCGCGCCCGCGCCCCAAACGGGCTCGACAAGCGATCGCAGGGTCGGCAGAAGCGCCGTCCCACCGGCAGCGGCGATCCAGATCCAGCGACGCCCACCCGGTCTCAGTCGCTCGAGCGCCATGGCCGCCAGCGCCAACGGGAGACCTGCGGAGGCGGACCAGAACATCCATGCAGTCGTCATTTCCTTCACTCTCCTCCGTTGCGACGGCCCTCGGCCGCCAAGCGTCGGTCGAGCAGGCCCCTCAGCCTGCGCAAGGCCTCCGGCGAGAGCTCCTCGTCCGAGACCAGTTGCGTCATCAACATCTCGCCGGATCCGGCGAACACCTTGTCGCGCAGTCGACCCAACAGGGTCCGGCCCGCTTCTCCGCGCTCCAACGTCGGGTGGAACCAGTGGGCCCGCCCCACCTTCCTGTGGGCCACCAGTCCCTTCGACTGCAGGATCCGCAGGACCGTCAGGACGGTGTTGTAGGCCAGGTCGTCCTCCAGCCGGTCCCGGACTTGGGCCACGGTGGCCGACTCCAGCGCCCACAGCACGGCCATCACGTCCATTTCCCTCGGGGTCAACGAGCGTTCCTTCGCCATCGCGCACCTGTTCGCCGAAGGTTTCCCGCGGGCGCGCGTCCGGTCGCCCGAACGCACCCGGAACATCAACTAATTGTTTCGGAGTTCAGTGTAGCGCCGTTCGACGTCCGCGACAACCACGACGCCGGGGCCGGGACGAGCGAGACGCGAAGGACCGGTTGGAGCGACTATCCAGCCGACGCCCGGGACCGATCGACCGAAGCGCCGTCCGCGAAGCGCGACGCGCCAGGCAGGATCGACGCCCCGGTCCGATGCCGGATCATCACCAGCGGGCCCTTGGTCGCGCGGGCGATGTCGAGCATCGTCTCGCTGAACACGGCCCGCCGGCGGCCGCGACCGTGAAATCCGAGGACGAGGAGATCGGCGTCCTTCGCGCGGCGAGCGACCTCTCCCACCACGTCGTCGCTCAGCCGAAGCTCGGCGTGCGCGGCGTCGCCCGCCTCGTCTCGCGCCAACCGCTCGAGGTCCCGCAACGCGCGCCGCCGCGCGCCCGGACCGACGTCCGGCGAGACCACGCCCAGAAAGGCGACGTCGCGCGCTCCCGCCCGCGCCAGGTTGCCCAGCAGCCGAGCCCGCACCGGACTGTGGTCGCGCCCGCCCCGCGAGGGCACCAGGATGCGGCGAGCGCGGTTCGGGTCCCAGTCCTGCGGCGTGCGCATGATGACCACGTCGGAATCCACCGCGCCGACCAGGCGGGCCAGCGGACCGGTCATCAGCGAATCGTCCAGATCGCCGACTCCAAGGACGAGCTTCTCGCACCGAACCGCATCGGCCACCCGAGCGATTTCGCTCCACGGGTCGCCGCTCATCGTGATCAGGGCCTCCGGCTTCATGTCCAACTCGAGAGCGGCGCCGAGAGCTCTCCCTAGGACGGCCTGCACGCTCGCAACGGCTCCCTGGTCCACCGAAGCGGCGGCGCCCGCCTTGCCCGGATCGACGACCGACAGCAGCTGCACGCGAGAGACGTCCGGCGGCGCCAGCGCCTTCGCCATCGTGACCATCATCTCGGCGTTGGCGGGGTTCGCGATCGGAACCAGGACCACCGGCCGCCGTCCGCGAAGTCGCAGAATCTGAGGATCCAGTCCCTCGGAGCCGGCGTCCACGGAGCGCGCCCGCGGCGCCAGGAACAGGGCGTACAGGAGCGCGCCCGCACCGAGCCAGAGGGCCGCCAGCACTCCGGCCGGCGGCACGGCCACGGCCTGATACAACGCGATGGTCACGCAGGCGGCTCCACCGACGATCGGGACCGCCGGAAACCACGGCGCGGCGAAGCTCGTCGGTCGCCCCGTTCGCCTGCGAGCCAGGAATCCGATCAGGTGGGTGAGCGAGAAGCTCCCGAGGAAAATGAGGCTGGCGACGGCGCCGGCGGTCGCCACGTCGGGAACGACCACGAGCAGAAGCGCGACGACGGCGGCCGTGAGCGCCACGGCGGCCGACGGCGCCCCGCTGCCGGGAGACAGCTGGGCGTAGCGCTGCGGCAGCGTTCGGTCGGCCGCCATCGCGCTGGCGAACCGAGACGCGGCCAGAACGTTGGCCTGGAGAGCGGACAACATCGACAGCAGGCCCGCCAACACCACGATCCAGTAGCCGGAGGACCCCATGAAGACGCGCGCCGCCGTCGCCACGAGGATCTCCGGGTTTCGGGCGGCCGCCTGGCCCACGGACTCGCCCGGGGTGCCGACGGCCGTGATGAGCAGCAAGAGCGGCAGATAGATCGCCAGCGTGACGCCCAGGCACAGGAACATCGACTTCGGCACGTTCCTCTTCGGGTCCCGCACCTCGCCGCCCATCGCCGCGATCAAGTCGAAGCCCTGCAGGGCGATGAACGTGTATCCCATGGCCTGGGCGAAGCCGCCGAGCCCGCCGGCGAAGAACGGACGAAACCGCTCGGCCAGCGCACCGGGAGGAGGCGCGTCCGCGACGAACGCGAAGACGCCTCCGCCGATGAGCACGACGAAGACGACGACCTTGCCGACCGTGGCCCACTGGCCTCCCCCCATCGCCGACCGCGTCATGCTCCAGGCGTAGAAGACCAACGCCGCCAGGGCGTAGGTCACCAGCGCCGCCCGGCTGCCCAGCCAGGCGGGCGCCTCGCCGGAAATCCACACCGCCGCCTGGGCCAGGACCTCCTGCAGGAACACGGCGAATCCCATCGCGTACAGCACGGCCGCGACGACGGAGGCGAACCAGACCACCCACCCCACCGCGAAGGCCGCCTCGACGGTGAGCACCCTGCGGGCGTAGGCGTAGGTCCCCCCGGAGCGCGGAAACCTGCCGGCGAGTTCGGCGAAGGCGAAGGCGGTGATCAACGCCACAACGCCATTCAACGCGAACACGAGCACCGCACTCGGGCCCGTCGCCTCGAAGGCCACGCCGGCGAGCGCCAGGATGCCCCCGCCGACGGTGGCGCCGAGGCCGATCCCCGTAGCCCCGAGGAGGCCCAGGTGGCGTTCGGATCGTCCCGTTTCGCTACTCATCGCACTTTGACGATACCCCGCGGCCACGCGTTCGGGAAGCGACAGCATCGACGGGCGCCGTCCACGCGGGACGCCAAGCCGACGACCCGTCCTCGAACGTGCGAATTGTGAGCGAGGCTCCCGGTACGGTCGTTCCGCGCGCCGGGCGAGAGATCCCAACCGTCGTCATGTGTCGACCTTCGAAGTAGAGTCGCCCAACGGAAGGGCGAACGGCCGGACGAACCACTCCGTCGACTTGGGCGCCGTCGGGAGTCAGCAATCTGACGACTGTCCGACAATCTGACCCCCCCCCCCCCCCCCCCCCCCCCCCCCCCCCCGAAAACGTAACGCGCGGTATGCGAATTGCTTATCAATCGCGTCATCGATGGCGCCGATCTTGCTGTGTCAGCGCTCCACAGGGTTCCGCTTTCGCGTCGCCCCTCTCCGATCCGGGCGACGAGCAGGCATAGCAAGGCCCCGCTTCGCGCGGGGCGATCACAGGGAGAACGACTCCCGCTTCTCGCGATCGTCAACGGAGATCGACACCGAATGAACGCACTCAAGCACAAAGCGCTGATCGGGGCCTTCGCGGCTCTTCCGCTCGCGCTCATGGCCTGCGGGGAGGACGTCGCGCCTCCCCCGCCCACCGGCTCCGTCGCCGGTCAGGTCTCCATCGAGGGCCAAGGCGCCGACGGCGTCTCCGTCACCCTCTCCAGCGGCGCGACCACCGCCACCGCCGGCGGCGGCTCCTACCGCTTCGACGGCGTCGAGCCCGGCAGCTACACCGTCTCGATCTCCGGCTTCCCCGCCGAAGCCAGCTTCGACGCCACCTCGATGCCCGTCACCGTCGGCGAGACCGGCGGCACCGCCACCGTCGACTTCTCCGGCTCCTACATCCGCACGGCCAGCGTCCGGGGCTCCGTCACCGTCGAAGGCGACGGGCTCGCAGGCGTCACCGTGCGCCTCTCCGGCATGGCCGACGCCGAAGCCATGACCGACGCCAGCGGCCAGTACAGCTTCACTGGCCTGAGGGCCGGCCGCTATTCGGTCGAGATCTCCGGCTTCGACGGCGACGAGGTCGGCTTCTCCAGCACCTCGAGCTCCGCAGATCTCGGCGTCGGCGACACCGAGGTCGTCAGCTTCGACGGCACGTATCTGCGCACCGCAGGCATCCGCGGCCAGGTCAGCGTCGAGGGCTCCGGCCTCGCGGGCGTCACCGTCAGCCTCTCCGGCGAGGGCGACGACCGCACCGCCACCACCGACGCCGGCGGCCAGTACGCCTTCTCGAAGCTCCGCGCCGGCGACTACTCCGTCGCCGTCTCCGGCTACGACATGGACGCCATCGGCTTCGACGCCACTTCCCAGAGCGTCACCGTCGCCTTGGGCGAGACCGCCAACGTTCGCTTCGACGGCGCGTACCTCCGCACCAGCGGCGTCGTCGGCCAGGTCAGCGTCGCCGGCATGGGACTCGCCGACGTCGCCGTCACGCTCGCGTCCGCCGACATGGACTCGATGACGGACACCACCGACGCCAGCGGCTTCTACTCCTTCTCCGCGCTCGCCGCCGGCGACTACACCGTCTCGATCACGGTCGCCAGCGAGGCCTACGTCTTCTCCACGACCAGCATGGACGTCACGCTGGCCGACGACGAGTCCATGACCGTCAACTTCCGTGGCGAGCACGCCACCACGGCCAGCGTCTCCGGCATGCTCTTCGTCGACGAAGCCATGAAGAACGACATGCACGACCAAGGCGAGGACGCCCTCGAGATCGCCGGCGTCCCCCTCGTCCTCGTCGGTCCGGCCGTCGGCGACCAGATGTCCGGCATGACGGACGACAAGGGCATGTTCGAGTTCTCCGGCCTCCGCGCAGGCACCTACGCGCTCGCCGTCGTCAGCAGCCCGACCGTCGCCACCATGCTCGGCGACTACGCCTACGGCGGTCCGGCCACCGGCTACCAGCTCGACGTCGCCGTCGGCCAGAAGGTCATGCAGCGCCTGCCCTACGACATCACCCACCAGACCGTCCACTACACCGTCACGCTTCGCCACGGCGACATGCACGGCGACACGCTCGCCGGCGCCACCGTCACGCTCTACGCCGACTCGGACGGCGACTCGAAGATCGCTTCGGCCGACACGGGCGACGACGGCATGGCTTCGATCCGCTTCGCCCGCTCGATGGCCACCGGCTCGATGGTCTACGCTTCGGTCTCGAGCGACGACTACGCCGTCGAAGCCGACGCCATGCAGAAGATCGAGTGGAACGCGAAATCGAAGATGGTCATGGCCATGAACGACTTCGACGTCCTCAACCTCATGGTCGACGCCAAGATCTCGGGCGCTACCGTCATGACCGACATGGGCGGCGGCAAGCCGCTCGCCGACTGGGCCATCTCCGTCATGATGGGCAGCAAGGCCGTCGACGGCGCGCCGACGAAGCTCGGCGCCGACGGCACGGCCATGTTCAAGACCACGGCCATGGCGTCCGATCTGCCCGCCATGTACACCGTCATGCTCGACTCGACTCAGGTCGACAAGCTCGACGGCGGCGAGACGTTCAGCTCGACGCCCGTCACGATCGAGCACTCGGGCCTCGAGTTGATGGAGACGATGGACGCCGACGTGCTCGAGGCGATGTGGACGACGCAGACGCTCACCGTCTACGTGCACCACGAGATGGACCAGGCCGAGGGCTACACGGGCAGCGTCCTCGGGGGCGACGAACGCATGTCGGGCATGATCGACGTCGACGTGCGCTACATCGACGAGCTCGGTCGCAGCCGCATGTTCGCGAGCGACGTCTGGGATCCCAAGAACAAGTCGGACAAGAACGGCGTGATCTCGTTCAAGAAGCTGCCGGCCGACGCTCAAGTGATGGTCTCGGCCAAGGAGAAGTCGACGGCCACGGACGTGATGCTGCTCGATCCCGCCGAGCTCTTCGCGTTCCGCGACGCCGACGCGAACGGGATCATGAAGGGCGCGTTCGGCGATCACGGCGGGTTCAGCCCGATGGTCGAGCTCTGTCCGCTGATGGCGACGGAGCCCGCCGGCCAGGACTTCGGCGAGTGCGGCACCTTCGCCTACGTCATGAAGTACGGCGTCAGCGGGACGATCGGGAAGAAGTCGATCAAAAAGTCCGGCGAGGGCTTCGGCGCCGTGAGCGAGACGCCCGTCGCCGGCGTGACGGTCGGTCTGACGCCCGTCGCGGGCAAGAACCTGGCCGGCATGGAGCACAGCCAGACGACGGCCAAGGCGAACGCCAAGGCCACGACCTGGGACGACCGCAACGCGTTCGACTTCGGCAAGATCGCGGCGGGCGTCTACAAGCTGGCCGTCCCGGCCGGCTGGCAGGCGATGCTGGGCGCGAAGGGCTCGACGACGAAGCTCGGCGACGCGTTCAGTCCGCTGGACACGGCCGTCATGATCGACGTGACGCCGACGACGACCGTCGTCTACGGCTTCGTCACGGGCTCGGACAAGTTCCGCGTCGACAGCGTAATGGTCGACGTGAACGGCATGACGGCGATGACCGATATGTACGGTCGCTACATCGTGGAAGGCGTACCCGCGAAGAAGGACTCGCTGTACGCCAAGGGGATGCGCAAGGGCTTCTCGGACGGCAGCGGGAAGGCGAAGTTCACGGCCAACTCGCCGACGAAGATCGACTTCGCGATGGGCGGTTCGGGCGATCCGGTGTTCTACAGCGGCAAGGTGGTGGCTTCGGGCTCGAACGCGCCGATCGCCGGCGTCGAGATCAAGATCGACGGCAAGGCGCCGGAGAACGCCGTGAAGGGCAAGCTACTGACGGGCGCCGATGGCACCTTCCAAGCGCAGGGCGCGGCCAAGCCGTCGGGCACGGTCAAGATCACGGCCAAGCACGCGGACTACACGTTCGCGCCCGAGTCGCTGCCGCTGCCCGCGACGTCGGGCACCGACATCTCGGGCGCGAACTTCACCGGGTTCCAGAAGGCGACGGTCACCGGTCGGGTGAAGGATGCCAACTTTGGGTTCAGCGGCCCGGTAACGGGCGTCGTGGTCACGATCACGAAGACGGGCACGACCATGACCGACACGGTCGGCGCGGCGGGGACGTTCACGTTCAAGGTGCCGTTCGGCGACTACACCGTTTCGGCGACGAAGGACAAATGGGGGTTCAAGTACCCGAACAACAGCCAGAGCGCGTCGCTGGCTCCTGGGCAGCGCAAGAACTTCGGCACCATCGAGGCGCGCACCTGGGTGCTTCGCAACGTGAGCGCGAAGCGCGGCCCGCCGTGGGTGGACAAGCTGGACGCCACCAACACCGTTGCCGCCAACGACTCCGTCGCCGTCCACAAGGACAGCGCGAAGGTCGACATTCGGTACGCCAATTGGTCGTCAGTGGACGGCCTCTCCGGCATCACCGACGCGCAACGCGGGTTGCCTGCGACGAACGTCGGCGCTCCGACATTCCAATATTGGTATCGGGCGACTGATGGAAACTGGCGGTTCATGTTCCACGCCGAAATGGTCCCTAACGCTGGCGACGAAGGTTATAAAGTCGGGACCGTTCTACGGGCCTGCTCGGACCCGGCCGTTTCCGGCGCACTTTGCGCGACCGGGCGCACGGTCCCCGACGACACGTTCAGCGTCCGGGTCATTACGTTGGCGACGACCGCCGCCAGTGGCGCAGGCACGACGCTAGACGCCGACACGGTCGTCGTGCTGGTGCCGGCGATCGATCCCGTGGCGAGGTCGATCAAGGCGCGCCGCAGCGCCGACAACGACTCGATCGCCCTCGACTGGGTGGCCACGACCAACGCGAGGTCGCATCAGCGGATCGTCGCGCAGTTGGCCGTCGCGGCCCTGGGCGGCGCCAAGTCGACGCTGTACCACCAAGCCACAGGCACGAGCATCTGGGACGCGAGACAGCTGATCATACCCAACGTCAAGGAGACCACCAGCTTCGCCCAATTCCAAACGGCGAGCGGCACTGCGGTGAGCCTCACGGCGGCGGATCTCCAGAAGGAGATCGTGTTCTGGATCGAAGCCAAACAGAGCGACGCCGCCGACTGGAAAGCGGGCCCCAAGGCCACGCTCGCGGCCGTGAGCTCCGGCGGCCGATAGGGTAGACCGCTCCGGTTCCGTCGACCGGCAGCCCGGTCGGCGGGGCCACGGGCCCCTTAGAACGTCGGCCCTCCGTCTGGAACCCCTCCAGGCGGAGGGCCGATTCACCTTGGCCGTTGACCAACCGCTGCGAACGCGCGAACCGCCCTCTGGTCGGCCGAGACGAATGGCTCTCGTCGCCGACCTCCGACCGCAAAGCGGACGTGATGGAGTCGACCGAACCGCTGGCACCGCCGTTCCGCAAACAGTCGGCTTGCGAATCGCTCGGGATGGCGCCCCGAGCGGCCGGAAGAACACCGAAGACAGGAAGGAAACCAGTTCGTCGGTTGCCTACCGCGATCAGGGGTTCAACATTGTCCACGTCGTGGCTCACGTTGGAGAGCTGCGAGGCTTGTTTCGCGTCTCCTGCGCTGCGGCGAAGTAGACGGCGGCGCCGGATCCGGGGACCGACGCTTGGCGTCGCCCGCTTCGATGGACGCCCGCTACGCGCGGCGTCCGGCCGAAGCATCCGAGGAACGCCCGCCTCGCCCGCGCCGCCGAGGAAACGACCGGGCCCGATTCCGCAAAGGAGCGAACGGCGATGGAACGAACCCCCGACCCGACCGTTCTCCATCGGGCGCGAGCGGCCAGCGCGCGAGGGCGCGCGATCGCGGTCGCCGTCCTGGCAGCCGCAGCGCTTGCGGCTTGCGCGTCCGGCCGCGGCGACGGCTCGCGATCCGCGGATGGCGCTCGCGCGGCCCCGACCCGTCACGTGCTTCGGCTCCCGGGCTACGCCCCCATCGAGATCGTGAACGAAGGCGCCGTCGCGCGCCGAGTCGTCCAGGCCCCTCCGGACCGGACGTGGGCCGTGCTGGGCGGCGTGTACGTGCAGCTGGACATCCCCGTGGCCGTCTCGGACGCAGCGGAGCTGCAACTGGGCAACGCGGGCTACAGCGCGAATCGCGTCGACGGCGCCCGCATGAACCGCTACGTGGACTGCGGCGCGAACCTGTCGGGACCTCTCGCGAACCTGCATCAGGTGACCCTGACGGTGGTCACCCAGCTCGCTCCGGCGGAGGAGGGCGGAACCGAAGTGGTCACGTTCCTCGACGCCTACGCGAAGCCCCGTTCAGTGAGCGGCAACCCGATCCATTGCCAGTCGCGCGGACGTCTCGAGGCGCTGATCGGCGAGCGAATCGCCGAAGCTCTGGGCGTGGGCCCGTAGAGCCCAAGTTCCGGAATCGCACGTCGGGGCGACCGAATCGACGGGCCGGCGACCCACGCCGAGATCGGGGACCGATTCCGCTTCAGCCCGCCCGAACGCCCGCGCCGAGCACGCCGCGCCCCGAAAGCGACGCGACTCTCCGCATTCGCGGCGTCCGATCGAGCCCGTCAGTCTCCCCGAACCATCTCGGCGGCGCGCAGAAGCGCGCGCGCCTTGGCCAGCGTTTCCTCGAACTCGAAGCGCGGATCCGAGTCCGCGACGACGCCCGCGCCGGCCTGAACCGTCGCTCGCCCGCCGTGCACCACCATGGTGCGAATCGTGATCGCGGTGTCCATCTGCTCGCCTCCCCAGCCGATGTGTCCGACCGCGCCCGCGTACAGTCCGCGGGCCGTGGGCTCCAGCTCGTCGATGATCTCCATGGCCCTCACCTTCGGCGCCCCCGACACCGTGCCCGCCGGAAAGCAGGCGCGCAGGACGTCGAGCGCCGAGAGGCCTTCGCGCGCCCTTCCCTCGACTTGGCTGCACAGGTGCATCACGTGCGAGTAGCGCTCCACCTCCATGAGCTCGGGAACCGACACCGTCCCGTACTCGGCGACCCGGCCCACGTCGTTTCTTCCCAGATCCACCAGCATGCGGTGCTCCGCGAGCTCCTTCTCGTCGCGGCGAAGCTCCTGCGCGAGCGCCCGATCCTCCCGGGGCGTCTCGCCCCGCCTCCGCGTGCCGGCGATCGGGCGCACCGTGACGACGCCGTCCTCGAGTCGCACGAGCGCCTCGGGCGACGAGCCCACGACGCTGAACCCGTCGAGCTCGAGGTGGTACATGTACGGCGACGGATTCAGGGTGCGAAGCGCGCGGTAGAGGTCGAAGGGGTCTTCCCGAAAGGCGGTGGACAGCCGCTGGCTCAGGACGACCTGATAGGCGTCGCCGGCGACGATGTACTCCTTGATCCGCTCGACCGCTCGGACGAACGCCTCGGGCGGGAAGTTGCTCTCGCGCGGCGCGGAGGCGGCGCTCGGACGGAAGTCCAGGCGCAGCGGCTGCGGGTCGTCCCCGCGCTCCAGGCGGCCGACCGCGCGGGCGAGGCGGTCGGCCGCCTCCCGCCAGCGGCGCTCCAGGACCGACCGGTCGTCGGCCCGACCCGTGTCCACCGCCGTGATCGCCTTCGCGCGCCCGTGGAGATTGTCGACCGCGACCACGACGTCGGTGAAGAGGACCATCGCCGTGGGAAGCCCCTCCGCGTCCGGGGGTCCCGGGCCCAGCGACTCGAAGCGCCGCGCGAGATCGTACCCGAAATACCCCACCGCGCCGCCCCAGAAGCGCGGTAGCCGAGGATCCGGCTCGGGCCGAGCGGCGGTCAGGCGCGCCTCGAGGTCCGCCAGCGGATCCGCCGTCGGATGCGCGCGCCACCCGGAGCGCGAACTCCACAGCGACACCGTGCTACCTTGAAGCAACCAAACCTCTCTTGGCCGGCTTCCCAAGAAGCTGTAGCGGGCCCATTGCTCGCCCCCGACGACGGACTCCAGCAGAAACCCGAATCCGCCGTCGTGCAGCTTGTGGAACGCGGTGACGGCCGTGTCGGCGTCGAAGAGGAACTCGCGCCACACGGGGACGCGCCGTCCCGGTTCGGCCGACTCGAGGAACGCGTCGAGGGCGGGGTTCGGATCCAAGGAAAGGGGGCCCTCGGAAGAGCGGAATGAGACCACATGGAGACGCGCTGATGCCCCGCACGCCGGAGGCCGTTCAAGATACACCGGATCCCCGGCCGCCGTACGGGTGGGCGGCGGCGGCCGCGACGGCGGTCGGCGCGCTCTACGCCCTGACCCTCTCGCCCACCACCGCGTTCTGGGACACGAGCGAGTACATCGCGACCGCCCACATGCTGGGCATCCCGCACCAGCCGGGAAACCCCCTGTTCGTGGTCCTGGGCCGCGCGTGGGCGATCCTGCTCGAGCCCTTCGGCCTCTCGACCGCGGTGCGCATCAACCTCTTCTCCGCCCTGATGAGCGCACTCGCCCACGGCTTCTGGTTTCTGGTGGCGCACCACGTGCTGAGCCGCTTCTCCGCGAACCCGCGCTTCCCCCTGGTCGGAGCGTCCGCGTCGGTGCTCGTCAGCGCCACCGCCTTCACCGTCTGGAGCCAGTCGAACGTCAACGAGAAGGTGTACACCGTCTCGCTGATGACGATCGCGCTGCTGTCCTGGCTCGCGTGCCTCTGGCGCCAACGACTGCACCGGAGCGGCGACGACAACCTGCTCGTCCTGATGGCCTTCGTGCTGGCCCTGTCGGTGGGCAACCATCTCATGGCGTTCCTGGCCGCGCCCGCGCTCCTGATCTTCGTGCTCTACCTCCGTCCCCACCGGCTTCTCAACCCGAAGCTGTACCTCTTCGGGATTCCGGCGATCGTCCTGGGCCTGTCCATCCACCTCTTCCTGCCCATTCGCTCGGAGCTGAGACCGGTCATCAACGAGGCGGCCCCTCGGTGCGAGAGCGTCGGCGGCGCCTTGGCCAGCGTCGTCACCTACGGCAACGCGGGCTGCGAAGAGCTCTCGAACGCGTTGCAGCGGAGCCAGTACGACAAGCCTGACCTGTTGCCGCGCCTCGCGTCCCTGCCGTCGCAGTACGAGAACTGGCTGCAGTACTTCGACTGGCAGTGGGCCCGGTCGCTCTCGCCGACGGACACCCACTTCGGGCAGGGAAGGCTGGCGTTCACGGCGCTGTTCATCGCCCTGGGCGTGCTCGGACTGGTCGAGACCTACCGACGCGACCGGGCCGGCTGGCTCTACCTCGCGTCGCTCTTCGGCGTCCTGTCCGTCGGGCTGGTCTTCTACCTGAACTTCAAGTACGGATTCACGATTCCCGGCGTCCCGCCGGGCGCCGAGCGGGAGGTGCGCGAACGCGACTACTTCTTCGTCGTGGGCTTCTCGGTGTGGGGCGTCGTCGCGGGCCTGGGCGTCGCCTCGCTCTGGCGCCGCACGGCCAAGGGACGCCCCGCGATCGTCGCGGCCCCGGTCCTGGGCCTGGCCCTCCTTCCCCTGGCGCTCAACTACGGCTGGGCGGACCGCTCCCACGACCATTCGGCCCGCGACTGGGCCTACAACCTGCTCATGGGCGTCGAGCCGTACGGGCTGCTGTTCACCAACGGCGACAACGACACCTTCCCGCTCTGGTACCTGCAGGAGGTCGAGGGCATCCGCCGCGACGTCACCGTCGCCGTCACGTCCTATCTGAACACCGACTGGTACGTTCGCCAGCTGCGCGACCTCAGCCGTCCCTGCGGACCCGGCCAGGATCCGGACGAGGACCCCACGCGCATTCTGTGCCAGCGTCCGTACACGGCCGAGAACACGGACGCGATGTACACGCACGACGCCGGCGAGGCGGAGGCCGCGGGCAAGACGTGGATTCCGCTCGAGGAGCCCGTGCGGGCGCCCACGCGGTCCGTCTTTCCCCCGCAGATGATGGACGACGCCTTCGTGACAAGGGTGGCCACGAGCCTCTTCCCTCTCGGAGAGGGGCGCACCTTCGATCTCGGGCCCATCCAGGCCACGATGGCCGGGGGCCGGGACATGATCCCTTGGGAGCAGTTCGCCTTGGCCGCGATCTCCAACTCGCTGGGCGACCGCCCCGTGTACTTCGCGTCGAGCGGAGGCACGGCCAACCGGTTCGGACTGCGTCCGCACCTGATCCGCCAGGGACTGGCGCATCGACTGGTCCCCGGGTACCCGGGGAACCTGTGGAGCCGGGGCGTGCGACCGCAGCCGGACACCGAACTCAAATCGGTGATCGGCGACTGGGTCGACGTCGAGCGCACGGCGAAGCTGGTCGACGAGGTGTTCGTCCACCGGGGCGGCCTTCCCGACGGTTGGGCCCACTGGCCCGACGTCTCCACGGTCGGAATCCCGAACTACTACGCCTGGGTCTACTACGGGCTCCTCTTCCAGGCGATGCAGGACGGCGACGCGGAGCTGCAGACCCTGCGGGAGAAGCGCGCCTTGGCCTGGGCGAGGCTGGGGGCCCATCCCGCCGAGATCCTGCAGTAGCGCCTGGGGCCGTCCCGGATTTCAGGCCTTCAACCGCAACCTGCCCATCCCCGCCCTTCGTCGCGTGATTCGCCCCGGTCCCTCGGCCGCGTCCTCGAGGCGGTAGATCGTCCCGAAACGCTCCGGCGCCGCCGCGACGACGTCCGGGCTCGCCTTGACCACGACGCTCGCGCAGGAGCTTCCAAGAGCGGCCAGGTCCTCCACCGCGCGGCGCAGATCGTCCGCCCGCAGACGCTCGAGACCGACCGGAAAGACCAGCGACCCCAAGACGAGTCCCCGCTCGGCGGCCAGCTCGACGAGCGCGAGGCGCGCGCCCAGCTCGAGGGCGGCGGCGTCCTCGCCGCCCCTGCGTCCGCCCTCGCTCCAATCCCGGTACAGACCGGGGAAGGACGAAGCCAGGCGCCCGCCCGTGAGCGCGACGGCCTTGGCGTGAATCCGCAGGCGAACGCTCTCGCGCGCTCGACGCACGGCCCGGGCGAGCGCCCCGCGGCTCCGCGCGTCGCTCTCGCCCTCTTGGGGTCCCGCTTCGCCGCCGCCCGCCGACCCCATCGCCTCCGAGGCCTCCAGGAGTCGTTCGAGGTGAACGGTCGCGGCGCCGAGCTCGACGGCGCGGCGCCGACGCGTCGCGAGCGTCGTCTCCAGATCCTCCACTCGGGACGCCTGGCGGCCGGCCTCGGACTCGAGGCTCTCGAGTTCCGCGGGCTCGGCCTCGAGCTGGTCGCGGCGCCGACGCCACCAGCGCCCGTCCTGCACCACCGACTCCCACTCCTCCCGACGCGGGTCTCGCACCCTGGACGACCGGTCGCCCAGGGTGCGCCCACAGGTCGAACACGTCGTCTCGGGGTCCGCGTCGTCCATGCTCTCGAGCCCTCGACGCAACTCCCTACCGCGGTCCCGGTACAGCGAGAGGCGCGTCTCCGCGTCCTGGCGCTCGCGAACCCACGCCCTGCGACGCGCGCGCGCCCGGCTCCACGCGGCTTCGGCCCGCCGCCGCGCCTCGCCCAAGCGGACCTCCGTCCTCTCGACGCGGTCGTCGGCTCCGGCCAGCCGTTCCACGTCGTCCCTGGCCGCCCGGACGAGCGCGCGCCAGGCGCCCGCCCCGTCCCGGCTCGCGCGCATCGGACGTCCCAGCGCGCGCGCGTCGCGGACGGGTCCCGAGTCCGGACTCAAGCCCCAGGCCGCCGACAGCCACGCGCCGGGCGCACCGGCGCCGAACCACACGGCGGCGTACTCGTCGCGGTGCAGCGCGCATCGGTCGAGCGTCGCATCGAGGGCCGCCTCGAACTCGGCGGTTCCCATGCGCGCGGTCCCTCCCCGCGCTTCGACCAACGGCCCCGGCCCCGCGAATCGGCCTCGACTGGCGTAGGCGTCGCTCAGCGTCGCCATCCACCGGCTCCACAGAGGTTCGCCGTCGGCCGCGAACGCGACCAGTCCGCGCGCGCCCTCCAGATCCAGCAACGGCGCGCGCGATCCCGCCTGAAGCGTGAAGATCCTCAACTGCGCCCTCGTCGCGGCCCGCCGCCGCGCGAGGCGTCGCGACCGCCCACGGCGTCGACGCGGAGCTCGGCGACACGGCGCCGCACGCCGGACAGCACTTCGCGGTCCAGCACGGCCAGATCCTCCGGCGTGAGCCCTCGCACCGGCACGCGCAGCAGCTTTCCGTCGATGCCGCCCGGCACCCCGGCCAGGGCCTCGCTCAGGCGGCGCGCGACCGTCGCCGTGCCGCCGCCGGTGGCCTCGACCGGCGCCAGGCTGACGGCGGCGCGCGCGGGCGCCGGCCGGTGTTCGACCGTTCCCGCCTCGAGGTCCGCAACGAGGAATCCCTTCTCGGTGCCCGCCTCGGCCCAGGGGTCGGCGCCCACGCGCTCCAGCGAGCCCGAGTACCAGGCTCGGGGCGCGACCTGGCCCCAAGCGTGCCGGGAACCCAGCGCGACGTAGTCCCATCCCGCGAGATCGATCTCGTGCACGTCCGCGCGCGCCCGGTCGCCCTCGCCGGCGCCGGACTCGGAGCCCGGCGGCGGGTCCGCCGAGGCGTACGCGACCAGGACGTTCCACCTCGCCCGCCCGTCGGGCGCCACGCCCAGCGGCCGCGACGCGACGACGGCCGGGTGCGGCACGAGCGTCACGCCCAACTCCCCGCCGCCGACGTCCAGGCGGCGAACGCCGCCGACCGCCGCCTCGACGGCGCCGTGGGCGCCGATCACCGCCAGGGGCCCGTGCCCCTGCGGGTCCAGCGGCGCGTCCCTGGCGCCGGCGACGACCGCGACGACGACCCCGGGGAGCGCGCGCGCGAGCTTGTCGACCGAGCGCGAGAAGGACGCCAGCGGCGACGCCGTGACGTTCGGGTGATCGAAGACGTCGCCGGCGATCGCGACGACGTCGACGCCGATCTCCGCGACGTCCTCGAGCGCCGCGTCGAAGACGCGCAGCACGTCGGCCGCCCGACCGCCCGTTCCGTATCCCAGGTGGAGGTCGGACAGGTGGGCGATCTTCATCCCCGCGCCCCGTCCATCGCGTCGGTCCGCGCGATCGCCAGCGGCAGCGCGTCCCCGCCGAGCCCTTCGCTCGAATCCGTCTCGAAGGGCCGCCCGGGCGCCTGCAGCAGCACGACGTCGGCGCTCGCGGGCTCGATCCGAGGGGGGCCTTCGCGACCCGCCGACCGGAAGCGGTAGCGGAACTCGATCCAACCGGCGCGGCGCCACGCGGCCGGATGCGCGGCCGCCAGCACGCCCCCGGAATCCCGAATCCAGATCCGGTCCGCGCCCGAACGGAGGAGCGCGATCAGGGGCGCGTCGTTCCCATCGCCTTCGGCGCCGTCCGGGGCGAGCAGCGCCCGTCCGTCCGCGACGACGGTCGTCCCCGGCCCCGGGGCAAGCGGCTCGGCCGCCCATGCGCCTTCGCCCCAGCCGAAGGCCCTCGCCGCCAGGGCGCGCACTCCGGCGTCGGGCTCGTGCAGGCGCCACGGTCGCCCGTCGTCCAGCGCGAACCAGCTCGCCGCTCCGACGAACAGCACGGGCGAGCCCGGCGCCAACGCGCTCCGCACGCGCAGTCTCCAGTCCCCTCGGGCGGGCGGATCCACGAGCCATCGGCCCTGGTCGGCGCTTCCCGTCTCGAGGATCCGCACGACGCGCCCAAGAGCCTCCGTGCGCCACTCGGCGAACCGAATCCCGGGACGAAGCGGGTCCGCGACCACGCGAACCCGCACGGGCACGCGGTCCACGATCCACCCCAGCGTTCGCGCGCCGGCCGAGGCCAGCACCACGGCGCCCAGAAACGCCGTGACCGCGAGCACCGACCGGCCCAGAACGACGGACGCCAGAGCCACGCCCGCACCCAGGCCCAGCAGGGCGCCGACGGGGACTTGACGCCGGACGCGGGCGCCGAGCAGGGAGGCGAAGACCGCCAGGCGTCTCCACACGGCGCCGGCGCAGTAGGCGGGGAGCGCGATGGTGAACGCGAGCCCCAAGCCCTGTCCGGCGACGGCGGTCCGCGCGCCCGCGACCGACTCCCAGAGCACGCTGAACGCCGCCGCCAGCACGAGAGCCGCGAAAAGCCCTCCCCAGCCCCGGCCCAGCGAGAACGACGCGTCGGCGCCCTCGTCGTCGCGCCCCAGCCACAGGCCTGCGACCAGGGAGAGCGCCCACGTCCCCAGCACGACGACGGCGGCGCGCCCGAACCCCCGTCCGTCGACGCGGATCAGCTCCGCGAGATCCCCGGCCCGCCCGTCCGCCAACGCTTCCAGGAAGGCCGGGACCAGCCCGCTTTCGTCGTAGAGCAGCAGACCGGCGCCCGTGGACGCCGTCATGGCCGCCGCCATCCCGACCAGGAGCGAGGCGACCCATACGGTCCCCGGCGGCCTCGCGCGCACAGCGCTACCCACGGGAAGCACAGCGCTACCCACGGGAACTCGAGCGGCGACTCGCTCTCGGACCGGGCGCAAGCACGCCCATCCAACAGACGACGCCGACGTCGTCCTCCGCGATCGTCCTGCCCTCGGGCTCGGGATCGATCGGCCCGAGCCCCTGCGCCTCGACGACGCCGACGATCGCGCGCGCGGCCTCGGCGCGGGACATCTCGCCCGCCGTGCACGATTTCCTGATCCTCGTCAGCTCGCGGCGCACGATCCGGTCGCGGCCGACTTGCAGCGCGTCGTAGGCCTCGCGCGCGCCTCGGGACCGCCCGACCGCGGGGTCGACCAGCACGCGTCGAGCCCAGCGCTGGCTCTCGCTGAGGGACGCGGACGCGCCTCGCTCGACCTCCTCGTTGTGCGCCTCGACGATCGAGGCCGCCGCGACCCTCCAAGCCGCCTCGAGGTCGATCTCGGGACTTGCGACGCCGGGCGCGTCGCCCGGGCGGATGCGACGCAGAATCTCGGCCGGCTCGCTCGTCACGCCCGACGCCGTCTCCTTCCGCAGCTCCCCCGCGCGCCCGTCCCCGTCCTCTCCCGAATCGGCCTCGACGTAGCGCCAGTGGCGCCGACCGTCGGCCCTGCAGGCGAAGAAGACGCCGGGCCGACCCGTCGAGGGCACGTCCGGTCCCTGGCGAAAGGCGGCTCCGATCCCCCAGGGCAGGCCGCTCAGCTCCTCGCCCCGGCCCTCGGCCAGCTCCCGGCGCAGCTCGGCTCGCAAGGCCTCGCCGGAGAACTCGGCGTCGTCGCCGGGACGGTGCTCGTCCAGGATCGTCTCGTCGCCCCCCTGCAGTCGCTCGGCATAGGTCCGGGTCTCGATCTCCGCTTCGTCGATCACCTCGAGGTCCATGCCATACGGACTGGCCGCCGCGATCTTGCGCCGGACGACGAGCTCCAGGTTCAGGATCTCGTCGAGATCGCCCGCGCTCGGCAGCATGGTGGTCAGGCGGACCGTCTCGTGCGGGCTCTTGAGACGAACGACCCGGCCGTAGCGCTGCACCATGCGCTGCGGGTTCCAGGGCATGTCGTAGCTGACGACGGCGCCCGCCTGCTGCAGGTTCTGCCCCTCGGACAGCACGTCGTTGCTGAGCAGCAGGTCGACCTCGCCCGCGGGCGGTTGGTGCTCCGGCCCGATCACCGTCCGGGGACAGAAGCGCGACAGCTCGGCGGTGCGCTGGTCGGGCGTGGTGTCGGCCCCGATCACGGCGACGCGCTCGCGACCTCCGATCTCCTTGGGCAGGTTCTCGTCCAGATACCGGACCGTGTCCGCGAAGGCGCTGAACACGATCACCTTGCGCGAAGGAGAGTCGCGGATCAGCTTCTCCAGCAACGCGAGTTTCGGGTCCGCCTCGGGACTCAGTTTCTCGAGAAGCGCGCGCGCGCGCGTCAGGCGCTCGAGGTCCGCCGCCACGGCCCTCCGGTACCCGGGGACGTAGGCGGCGCAGGGCTCCGAGTCGACGCCGTCCTCGAGCGCCTCGTCCAGCCATTGGCTCATGCCCGACTCGTCCAGCTCGGTCTTCGCCGCTTCGCGGAGCGCGTCTCCGCTCAGGACCCGACCCCGCCCCCACGCCTCGAGAAACGCGCCGTGCGCGATCTCGATCCGCTGGACCGTGCGAAGACACGCGTGCCAGCAGGACTCGAGGCGCTTGAGGATCCCCGACTGGAGCAGCGCGCTCAGGGTGACCTCCCGGCGCTGTTCCCCTGCGCCCTCGACGCGGTACTCGCTGGGGCGGTAGCGCGCCATCGAGAGGCGGCCGACGAGCTCGGCGATCTCCTGGACCAGCCCGGGGTGGGCCTTGTCGAAGTCGTAGCGCCGGGTCTCGAGCGTGGGCTTCGGGAACGCGACCTTCGTGCCGTCGGGGAAGGTGGCGCCGGGATAGTTGGTCTCGATGAAGCGGCGGTCCCGCCGAACGCTGACCATGTCGGCCAGGGGAAACAGGACGTCCGGGTTCAGGTCGGCCGGATTGCGCTCGTTCGCTCCGGCCTTCTCGAACAGCTCCCTGAGCGACGGGACGCCGTGGGCTGCGAACGCCCGGTCGTGGCGCGCGAACGCCATCACCATGTGGTACAGGTCCCAGAGCCCGTTGTTGATCGGGGTGGCGGTGAGCAGAACGACGTCCTTCCGGACGCCCCCGAGCAGGCGGAGCATGGCCCGGTACCACTGGGTGTCGGGGTTTCTCAGCGTGTGCGCCTCGTCGAAGACGACCAGGCGGTAGGCGTCCTTGGCGATGGAAAGGACCCGTTTCGCGCCGCCGTTGGCGGCGAGCTGCTGGTCGGCGGCCAGGTCGTGGTAGCTGATCACCTGGGCCGAGAGGCGGGTCTGCGCGAGGCGGTCCCTCCACTGCCGGCGGAGCTGCGCCGGGACGACGACGAGCGCGTGCAGGCCCCGACGCACGACGTAGCGCTCGACGAAGGCCAGGCCGATTTCCGTCTTGCCGGTCCCGACGCCGTCGGCGAAGACGACGCCCCGGTGCCGCTCGACGATGCCGGTCGCACGCTGGAATCCGTCCTCTTGGAACGGCGCGAGCGTGACGGCGCTGGGCGGATCGACGTCCCGCTCGTCCGCTTGGTCGCCGAACAGGTCCAGCAGCGCGCGGAGATAGACGGTGCGGGGATCCAGCAGCTCGACGTTCGGGAACAAGAGGTCGCGGAGGTCGTCCTTGTAGTCGCTCGCCTCGTCCCACAGGCCGTCGAACCACGCGACGGCCGCTTCGGCCACGGGCGGGTTGTAGTCGACCAGGCCCAGCTCGAGGTTGTGCCACATGCCCGCGGCCGTGAGGTTGGCCGAAGTCACCATGGCGGCCCGGGGATCGTCCCGGCTGCCGAAGAGGTAGGCCTTGCCGTGGAGGAACTTGGCGACGTAGCGCCGCACTTCGACGTCGTCGCGCTCGAGCCAGTCGCGAATCCCCTGCAGCGTCTTGAGCGCCCGGCTCTCGGGGAATCGGGAGAGGTCCCGTTCCTTGGACAGCGCCGCCATGGTCCGCAGAAACAGACTGGCGGGGATCTCGTTTCCGAGCGCCTCGCTGGGCGTGGCGCCCAGAAGGAGTCGGGTGGCCCGACCTTCGCTCACCGAGACGGCCAGATGGTGCAAGCCGCCCAAGTTGACGTACCCGGTGGCGACCGCCAGGGGGTGCTTGCGGTCCTGGTCCTCGGCCAGGGCGACCAAGCCGGCGGCGTGGCTGCCCTCCAGATTGTCCAGTAGCGAGGGGCGCGGCGACACGGGGCTACCCGAGCTCCTCGAGACGGCGGGTGAGTGCGTTACGATAGGCGGGCGGGACGGCTTTGCGCGTGAAGTCGCGGTAGACGACGTCCGTCAGCTCTCGAGGGGTGACGCCGTAGGACCGGGCGACTCGAGCGTCGATTTCGACGCGGAGAGATTGCCGTTCGTCGGGGGCCAGCGGACCGTAGTCCACGCCGGTGGCGCGGGCGAATTCGGCGTAGCGATCATCAACGGTCGAGAGGCGAGCCGCGGCTTTGGCAATGGAGGAGAAGTCGTCGTCGCTCTTTGGGGGGAGGCAGAGTCCCTCAAGCAGGAACACATTCACATTCAACTCTATGAACCGCCTGGCTTGCCAGTCAAACGAGAGGCTGTTCATGATTCCCAGACAAAGCGCTTGCGCATCAGGATCTCCAGGCGAAAACGCTACGTACGGAGAAGAGTTGGCAAGCAGTGCACTTGGTGGGACAAGGCACGCAATAATCGTACGCGCATTGGTTCGATTAGTCAGTGCACGATACGCAATGCGGGCACGCTTAAGTTCTTCGAGGACGGCGTCGCGGCGACGAGCCAATGGGATCTCACGCGCAACTAGAGAGCCGGAACCAGGTCGGACTTTGCGGATCTTTTTCCACAGAGCGTCCGTGGGTGGACATCGGCGCTCCTCATCGCCACGGGGATCATATTGATCGAAGCTCTCGCCCTTCCAAAGGGCCAATCCATCATCATGGCCTAGCCACAGCTCTCGATCATCGCTCTCGTCAAGCTCTCGTACCGGAAAGCACTTCCATATACCCCCGGCTCCATGCGGAAAACGCGGGCCTCTCCGCAGCTTCGCCAGAAGGTCCGCTTCATCTTGCGACCGAAGCATCGGGGTCTCCAAACCGGGGCCAAAGGCCGCTGCGTACAGGCGAACGCCTTCATCGGACGACTGCCGCGCCCACGCCTTGGCTGACGTGGCGGTCCCTGCGACCGCGATTCTGTGCGTCGGTCCCGGCACGACATTTCGAGCTGTCACCAAGGCAACGGAATACTGCGGATGCATATCGAACATCCACCGGCGTCGATTCAACAGAAAATCGACCCGGAGAGCCGTCATGTCTTGGTACAGCCATCGCCTGAACCCCTCGGACCCCTTCGTGTTGAACGCCGTCCGAGGCAAGACGACCCCTAGGAAACCCGATTCTCGCAACAACCGTGGATACCGCAGGCAGAAGTACTTGTAGAGATCCGGATCTCCACCCATGGTTCCATAGTCGCCGCCAGCCAAGGCGGAGCGCGCCCGAGCACTCCTCGCACCCTCCTCCTCCAATCGACCGTCGAGCTCCGGGTGCTCACGCAACAACTCGTCTACAGATGCCGCACGATCCAAGTCGTTCAAGCTCTGCAGTCCCGGTATCCACCTGCCGTAGAACGAAAGCTCTTCGAACACCACTTCTTTCCAAGGCGGATTGCCAACCACCGCATCAAACCCCGGCGCGGCTCTGTTGAACACTCGAGGGAACGTCAGCGGCCAGTGCAGGAACCGGTGCTCGTCGGACAACTCGGACGCTCGAGCCACAAGCTCCGCCACATTATGGTCCAGATCCGTCCCATCGATGACCACCGCGCCGTGCAGTTCCACGACCTGACGCGCGTCGGACAACCCGAACTGCTCCGCCGTCCACAGATCGAAGAGGCGCTTTAGGCCAGCCGACGCATCCTTCGCCCTCCGGTCCGCCGACTCACTGGCCGCCACTTCCTCCGGCGTCCGGTCGTCTCCCCCCGCCACTCTCCCCACCATCTCCGACGCCTGATCGAGGCGACGCTGAACCACGTCGGCGAAGAGCCCCCGCTCGGGCACCACAGTACGCGAGTCCGCCACCCCGATGAGCGAGTCGCCCACCACGACGTTGCGCCCCAGGTACGACAACGACAGGCCGGGCACGAACGTCGCCAGCCACAGGGACATCGTGGCCACTTCGACGCCCATCGGACTCACGTCCACGCCGAACACGCAGTGCTTGACGAGCAGGCGTCGGAGCAGCGCCAAGTCCTCGATCCCCGCGCCTAAGCTGACCTCGCCCCGGCGCAGCCGGTCCATGGCCTCCGCCAAAGGAGGAAGCGGATGGTCGGCCAGGAATTGAACCGTCCGCTCGGCCAGCGCCTCCACGACCTGCACCAGGAAGTGCGCGCTCCCGCAGGCCGGATCCACGACCGAGAACCCCAACAGGTGTCGGCTGGCGCCTTCGGGATCGGTCTCGATCATCGACTCGACCTCGCGCAGACGCTGCTCAAACGCGGGAAGCACCGCCCCTTCGACCAGGTAGCGCACGATATCGACCGGCGTGTAGTACACGCCCTTGGCCTTGCGCCCTCCGAGCTCGGTCTGCCACAGCAGTCCGCCCGTCTCGACGTCCGGGTCCGCGGCGTCGGAACCCGAAGCGACGCTGACGTAGCGATCCTTCTTCGCGTCGTATCGAAGCGGCCGCTCGGCCACCGAAAGCCGCAGGCTCAGCAGCGACTCGTAGACGTGGCCGATGTGACCGATCTCGAGAGTGGAAAAGTCCGCGCCCCGGCCCGACGGTCCCTCCGAGTCCCACCCAACGGCCGTCAGGACCGCGGCGAATTCGCGATCCCGGAGCTTGATTTGTTCCAGCAATTCCGCCCCGTCGAAGTCCTGGGCCGCGAACAGGGCTCCGTTGTAGGCCGGAACGTTCCACGCCGGGTTGCCCGTACGCATCGCGCGGACCAGCACCGCGAATCGGCCCCAAAGAGCGGTGGACCTGGCGCTCAGCTCGTCGCGCGTCTCCCAGGCCTCCCGGACCAGACCCGAAAGGGACACCTTCTTGTAAAGGTCGGTATCCATCGGCAGGTGGCCCGCGCTCTCGCAGAACAGGACGAACACCATGCGAAACACCAGCGTCAGCGCCGCCCGCTCGAGTTCCTCGCGCTCGCCGTCGTCCGCCGGGTCGATGCCGTTTTCCCTGGCCCATGCCTCCATGCCCGCGGCCAGCGCGGGCAGCGCCTCCTGGCGGATCTTCCGATCCAGCCGTCGATGCAGCTGGGCGCCGAAGTCCCTGGCCTCCCGCTTGAGCGCCTCGAACCCTCCGCCGGCCAGCGACGGCGGCGCCAACAGGGCCACCAGCGGCAACCGCTCCGCGCCCAGCAATCCCGTGTCCAGCTCGAGCCAACGACTGGCCGACGACAACGACTCGGCGTCGAACAACCGCAGTCGCCGACCCTGGGCCAGGATGCCGAAGTCAACGCGCTGCGCTCTGCAGTCCCCGAGCAGCAGCCCCTCCGGCGGACGACCGTCCCGGTCCACCCGCGCCATGTCCTCATCGCTCGCCTTGGGGTGAACCACGGCGACCGGCGCGCCGTCGTGGATCGCCAGATGCCCGCGCTCGGGCAGTCGCTCGATCACATACCCCAGCTTCGCGAGCGTCGACCTCCACCCGTCGCCGGGCCGCACGGCAGCGGCTCTCTCCACGGCCCGGGCCCAGCGATGCTCGTCGCCGCGAAAACGGTGCTCCACCGTGTGGCGGGTCAGCAGTCCGTTCACGGTCAGGCCGTCGCCGTGCATGCGGGCCACGAGGCCGGCGACGCGACGCACGGCGTCGTACTCGTCCAGCTCGAACGCGCTCGCGAGCGACGACGCCAGCCGTTCAGTGTCGACGGACCGGATCGCTTCGACGTCGTAGCTGGCCCCCGAAACCCGAACGCGTCCCGGCGCTTTCGGGTCGTCGGCGATCAGAAGGGCGGGGCGGGGGCGGCGCTCCCGCTCCTTCCACCGCGCCCGCATGAAGCGGTCGGTCGACTCCTCGAGCTCGACGATATCGAACGGACCGAACCGGATCGCCCGAGCGCCGCCCGGCTGGGGACGGCCGTGCTCTCCGCCCCGCTGGAGCAGGCGGTCGACGAGATCCGATGCGTTCAACCGAGAAGGCCTCCTTGGCGTGCCGAACGGTCGAGTGGTCGAGTCCGGGCTCGCGCTTCGATTGCGACGGGGGCTAAGTGACCGATCCCAAGCCCTCGCGTCGGCTCAAAGCTCTTGGAAGATCGCCGCGTAGCTCCGGTGGCGCTCCCTTTGAATATGGCCCGCCGCGACCGCGGCGCGCACCGCGCATCCGGGCTCGCGCACGTGCACGCAGTCCTTGAAGCGACACTCTCCCAGAAAGGCGCGGAACTCCGGGAAGCACCGATCCAGCCCGGACGGCTCGACCCCGCCCAGGCCGACGTCGGAGAACCCCGGCGTGTCGGCCACCTCGCCGCCGGCGGCGAGCGCGATCAGCCGACTCGACACCGTCGTGTGCTTCCCCGACCGGGAGCGCCTTCCCACCCGGCGGGTGCGAAGCGCGAGAGACGGCTCGACCGCGTTGAGGAGCGACGACTTGCCCACGCCCGACGGCCCGGCCAGCGCGGAGCTTCCCCGCTGCAGCGTCCGCCGCAGCGCATCGACCCCCGCGCCGCTCGTCGCCGACGCGATCAGCGCGGGATACCGGGCGCGACGATAGAAGTCGGCCAGCTGAACGGCCTTGGCGCCGGCGCCCGGCAGATCGACCTTGTTGAGCACGATCCAGCACTTCATGCCGCCCGCCTCGCCCATCACGAGCATCCGGTCGATCACCGCGGGCGACGGCGGCGGGTCCGCGAGCGACGCGACGACCAGCAGGCGATCCAGGTTGGCGGCGACGACCTTGGCGATCCGCCCCCCGTGGGCCCGGCGAACCAGGCGCGTCGTCCGGGGTCGCGCGCGGCGGATCACGTGGGCGCCGGCGGCGACGGGCGCGATGTCCACCCGGTCGCCGATCACGACCTTGCCCTCGACGCCGCCCGCATGCTTGACCCGGCCCCGAAGCGTCGCGTCGACGACCCCGGACGCGGTGCGCACCCGGTACACGCCGCCCAGCACCTCGACGACCCGGCCCGGACGCGCGCCGGCCGTCGACCCGCCCGAGCGTCCGCTCCCCTTCCGGGCGCCCTCGCGAGGCGCAGGCGCGCGCAGGCGCGCTACGACCTCAAGCCGCGAACGACGCGAAGGACTTCAGCGCCTTGCCGTTGTCCCCTTCGCGCAGGCGCCGGAGCGCCCGATCCCTCAGCTGCCGGATCCTCTCCCGGGTGACGCCCAGAAGATTGCCGATCTCCTCGAGCGTGTGCTCGCGCTCGTCCTCGAGGCCGAAGTACAGCCTCAATACTCGCGCGTCGCGCGGATCCAGCGTGCCCAGCGCGCTCGTGACCGCCTCCATGAGCAGGCGCTTCTCGACCTCGACCTCCGGCTCGGCGGCCTCCTCGGTGATGAAGCGCTCGACCAGCTGCGAGTCCTCGCTGTCGCCGATCGGCGCGTCCAGGCGGATCTCGGCCGCGTTGAGCGTCTGGAGCGACTCGACGAGCTGCGGCGTGAGGAAGGCCGCCTTGCCGAGCTCCTCGCTGGTGGGGTCGCGGCCCAGCTTCTGCTTGAGGCGCTCCTTCTCGCGGAAGATTCGCGCCAGGTCGGACGCGCGGTTGAGCGGCACCCGCACCGGTCGCCCGTGGTTCGCCAGCGACGCCAGAATCGCCTGGCGAATCCACCACACCGCGTAGGAGATGAACTTCACGCCCTGCTCGGGGTCGAACTTCCGGGCGGCCGTGACCAGGCCGACGTTCCCCTCCTGGATCAGGTCGGTGAGCGACACGCCGCGGTTCTGGTACTTTTTCGCCACGCTGATCACGAACCGGAGGTTCGCGCGCGCGAGCGCCTGGATCGCTTCCTCGTCGCCCAACTGCGCCTTCGCGCCCAGGATCTTCTCCATCTCGGGCGTGATGAGCTCGTGGCGGCTGACGTCGCGAAGGTACTGGTCCAGCGCGGTCTTCTCGTCCAAACTGGCGTCGAATCCCTTGAGCGGGTTCGCCTTTTTCCTTCCGCCTCGCCGACGCGGCCGAGTCTTGGTGGCCATCTTCGAGATATCTCCGTAGTCTGATCGCCGGACCCCTCGAGGGATCCGGTCGCTGCGTATGCTGCACAGCCCTTGATGATAGGGGCCGCCTCGCCGCCCCGCAACAACGGTCGCGTTCAGCGGAGCGGCCGACCTCCCCCTTGGGACCCGTCCACTCCCGCGCGGGGTTGCCCGACCGGCCTCCGGGGGCCGACGCCGACGCGTTCGAGCAACCACTCCGGCTCGACCCGCCTGCGCTCGAAGGTGAAGAGCCGCAGCACCCGGGCGGTCCGGTACAGCTCCCGAGCCAGCCGGGGCAGGTCGATGAGCCCCGGGACCCCGTCCGGCCCCACGCGCTCGACGCCGTCGGGCCGCTCCACCAGCACGTCCAGCTGGAACATGGCCTTCTTGACGGGGAAGTCGAGAATCGCTTCGCCGGGCGCGAGCCCCAGCCCCGCGGCCACCTCGTCCTCCCAGCGGCGCTTCTCGGCCGAGTCGCCGCCGACCCACTCCGGGACGTCTCTCCCCTCGAGCTTCCACGCGGGGACCTCCGTCGCCCGCTTGGGCAGCCTCCGCTCCCGCAGCGCGGGCAGCCAGCGCTCGGCCAGACGCCTCGCCGCAGGCGCCTCGCTCGCCTCCGCCCTACGTTTGATGTCGTGGAGCAGTTCCTCGTCCGTGGCGCCGATCAGGTCCGTCGGCGTCAACAGCTGCGTCTCGACCGCGGTCTCGACGATCCGCTTGTACAGGCCGGTCGCCGCCCGCACGGCGTGGTGCCAGTAGACGGTCCGGAACATCTGCACCTTCGCGAAGAGCAGCGACTCGAGGCTGGTCAGCGCCTTGCGGCGCACGCCGACCTCCCAGGCGCCCGTCTCGGGGTCTTCGAGCAGGACCAGTCCCTGGATCAGTCGCTCGACGTCGACTTCGCCGTACGGCACCCCGCAGAACCGGGCGTCGCGGCGCAGATACTCCATCTTGTCCAGATCCAGGCTCCCGGACACGAGGCCCGCGAGGGAGCCGCCCCCTCGGCCCTTGATCATCCGGTGGATCGCGACGGCCGCGCCTTCGCCCAACGGAGCCAGGGCGGCGCGCAGCTCGGGCGACTCGAAGAACCGGAGACTCAGCTCCTCGTGGTCTCCGGGGATCCGATCCGACGCCAGCTCCTCCAGGGCGTGGGAGAAGGCGTAGTGCCCGATGTCGTGGAGCAGGGCGGCGTAGGGGACCAGGCGGGCCTCCGACCAGACGTCCTGCGGCGCGGAGGCGTCCGAGCGCAGCGTCTCGAGCGCCCGCACGGCCAGGTGGTAGACGCCCAGGGCGTGATCGAAGCGCGTGTGCGTGGCCCCGGGGTACACCAGGTGGGCCACGCCCAGCTGCCGGATGTAGCGGAGTCGCTGAAAGGCCGCCGTGTCGATGATCGCGCCGGCGACGGGATCCACCCGGATCGTGTTCCAGACGGGATCGCGGACGATGATCGGACGCCGACAGCGCGCCGTGCGCGAGGTCACGGGAGCGCGCCGCCCGACCCGAGGCGCGGCTCGGCGCCGGGCCGCGGCCGCCCCCCTGCGCGTCGCTCGGCGATCAGAAGCCGTAGCTCAAGGCGACGCTGAAGATGGGCCAGAAGTCGAGGATGCGGCCGATGTCGTCCTTCGTCTCTCGGCGCTCGGCCTCGAGATCGGCCTTGAACGCCGCCGAGCCCAAGACGTCTGCGGCGCCCGTGGCGACCATCGCCACGTCGGCGTTGCGCAGAAACGCGGCGCCGATGTCCGCCGAGAAGCTGATCCCGCGCGACCGCCTGGACCCGAATCCGAGCGTCGCGTACGGGGCGCCCGCCCCGGACTCGATCGTCGTCGCGATCGTCAGGACGCCCGGCTGGGTGTAGGGATTCCCCCCGATCTCGATCCGGGCGCCGTCGCCGTAGGTGATCGTGTGCACCAAGTCGCCGGACTTGACCAGCATCCCCGCGCCGACTCGCGCGAACCCGAGCGAAGCCTCCACGCCGAGAGTGTACAGCGCGTCGACCAGGTCGAGCACGGCGGTGCGGTTGTCCTCGAGGCCGAACCTCCCGGTCACGTCCCAGCCGAATCCCAGAAAGCCGACCCCGCCTCGAAGCGCGATCGTCTCGCCCAGCCCGAAGCCGGCGTCGAGACCGACGCCCAGGGTCCCGGTGCGCACACCGACGAGGAACGTGCCGCCGCTCCGAGGGACCTCCTGGACGGGAGGCGCGGGATCGGCGCCGGGAAGCTGCGCGGAAGCCGAGAGCGCCAGTGCCGGGAGGGACAGAGCGAAGGTCAGGAGAAGGGCGGAAAATCGGGCCATGCGTGGCATCTCGGGACCTGCTATGCGGGGATGCGAACCACTCGAGGAATGCGCTCGTCGCGATCCGAGGGCAAACTGCCCGGGGCTCGGCGGGCACGGTGCAGTATAGGCCGTGCACAGGGACGCCGGTAGCTCGTTCTCGGTGCGCTCCCCGCCGGCTCGGTCCTTATCCGACACCGGGAAACGGCCGTGGGGGCGGCGTTGCCGATCCGTCTCCGCCCTGTCCCCTCGTTGCGACGGTCCGAACGTCTTCTGGTCGGTCATGATCGGCGCCTCCGTAGGTTCATCGTTTCCTCGGCGCGTCCCCTCCCGTCGCAAGCGGGAGGTCGAACTCGATCGTTGCCCCTCCCAACGCTCCCGGCGACCGAGACCTCATCTCCCCACCATGTCCGGCGACGATCTCGGCAGCGACCGCCAGCCCCATGCCGATCCCGTCGGGTCTTCCCGTCACGCCCGCCCGGAAGACGCGCGCGCTGTCCCTGGACTCGATGCCCGGACCGGAATCGTCCACGGATAACTCAACCCGTCCGGCGACCGCGTCCTCCGCCATACGAAACCCGAGCTCGCGCCGCTCTCCGCACCTCCGTAACCAGTACACCGCATTTTTGAGAAGATTCAGGATCACGGCGTCGATCTCGCCAGGATCGACCGTCACGACGGTCCGCCCATCGGACAACGGCAGGACCGCGATACGGGCGGCGTCAATCTCCGGCTTCAGCATCTCGAGGCAACGGTCGACCGACTCCTCCACGACGGACGCGCACCTTCCCGACCGAAAGCGCCGACCCGCGAGCGGCGCGAAACGGTCGGCCAGTACTTCCAAGGCCACTACCGATTCCCGGGCCATCGCAACCGCACGGCCAACCGCCTGCCCCCCACTCCGGCCGTCCTGTTCGCTGACCATGCGGAGCCCGCGGCCGATGACCGACGTCCTGTTCCGTATCTCGTGAATGATCATGTGGGCCGCGGTGCCCACGGCGGCCAACCGCTCATGGTATCCGAAACGCCGCTCGATGGCGGCGCGGGCCCGCTCCAGTTCTCGTCCGAATTCCCTGGCCGCTCGAACCGCGTCCGACACGCTGCCTCCCGCGTCGCGGATCTTCTCCAGCTCCGCAACCAGAGGCCCAGCGTCCACAAGAGCAAACGGATCCTCCGCCGCACCCGCGCCCTCGTCCGTCGCTCGATCAGCGCGTGGTTCCCCTTGGAAGGGGGCGACGAATCGCGGCGGCGTGTCTTGTTTCATTCCCGAATCACGGCGGCTTTCGCGGAAATCCGACCTCGTGGCCGGAGCGCTCCTGCACAGATCCGCCCGCCATCCTCCGGCGTGCGGACATCGGCTACGGTCCTGATCGGCCGACCCCCGGGCGCGCCGCACCGACGGCGCGATTCCAACTCCGTCCGAGCCTCGGCCCAGCCGCCCCGACCACCCGTCCCAACCCCCGCTTGCCGGGTCACCCCTCGGGCAACAGCCGCTCGCGCTGGGCGGCCACCGACTCGATCCGCTCGCGGGAGTAGAAGACCGGGAAGTAGCGGTCTTCGGCCCACAGCGGGAACAGGTTGTCGTAGAACGGGGAATCGGGGTCGCCCGACTGGCCCGGCGCGTTGCTGCCGACGGTCCGGTCCCAGTCGCCGACGTCGACGACGATCCTGAACGACGCGCCGGACGTCTGGTTGTCCCCGCTGCCCGTGTTGTTGAGCGTGTAGCCGTTGCCGCCCCTGGGGACGGGGCCCACGCTGAGGCGGTCGGCCAGATCGGGCGAGACGGCGCGGGACAGGGGATGGTGGATCGTGGCGTGCTTGTAGTCGGCTTGTCCGTAGCGCCACTCGGCCATGTCGTCGCCCAAGCGGCGGACGAGGTCGCCGACCGCGCCCTCCAGGCTCTCGAGCAGCGCTTCGTCGCGTCCCGAGATCGGGTCGTCGCCGAACTCGCCGCCGGGCGCGGTCAAGCGCCCGATCACGTCGACCATCGCCAGCGATCCGAGCAGATCGCGCGCCTCCTCCGGCACGACGAGGGCGTGGACAGCTCGCCGGATGCGGCGCTCGAAGGCGACGTAGACGCCGGCGGCGACGGACTCGGCGTTCAGGCGGAAGTCCCAGTCCTCGAGGAGCGCCCTCGCCCGCTCGACCCGGGGGTCTCGCGAAGAGACGTGACGCAGCATCGGGACCAGCGTGCGCGCCGGGATCGACAGCTCGTCGGTCTGGAGCGCCATCATGTCGGCCAGCGAATGCCGCCGACCCGATCCCAGGACCTCGGACGCGCGCGCCCACCGGTACGGATCGGCCCACTCCCAGCCGATGGCGTCCCGATGCGGGTAGTCGGGCGGCGTCACGTGGTTGTTGGCGGTGACGAAGAAGCCCTGTTCGGGGTTGAGCGCGCTCGGCTTGGCCTGGATCGGCAGATAGCCGTCCCACTCGTAGCGCCCGTCGCCCGGCACCGGGACCAGGCCGGACCAATTGCGACGCACCGGCGCGATCCCGACCGCCTGCCAGCCGATGTTCCCGTCCCTGTCCGCCCAGACCATGTTCTCGCCGGGGATGTTCGAGTAGGTGCACGCCTCGACGAACTCCTCCCAGCTCTGCGCCTGGTTCATCCGCAGGCTCGCGAGGTACGGCGCTCCGCCCGGCTCCAGCCACGCCGCTCGGACCGCGTAGGCGACCCGATTCGACGGGTCCTCGTGGACGACCGGTCCGTGCCGCGTGTACTTGAGCTCGACCGTGCGCGGCGAGCGGCCGCGGACGGGAACGTCCTCCTCGAGGACGGTCATCTCCTCCCAGGAGTCCCGGTAGCGGTACCGGTTCGGATCGTCCGGATGCGTCTCGTAGACGTACAGGTCTTCGCCGTCGGTGCGAAACACCGTCAGCCCCCAGGCGCCGAACCCGTTGTGCCCGATGCTGACCCCGGGGATCTCCGGTTCGCCGCCGCCGATCACGTTCCACCCCGGGCCCACAAGATGGACCCAGTAGCGCAGCGACGGGGCCGACTGCGCCCGGTGCGGATCGTTGGCCATGAGCGGCGACCCGCTGGCGCTCAGGCGTCCGCTCACGACCCAGTTGTTCGAGCCCACGCCCAGGTCGTCGAAGGCGTCGAAGCCGACCTGGGCGACCGCTTCCGTCTCTTGTCCTGCGGCGGCGGCCAGCGACTCGAGCGCCCGATCCGAGTCCACGTCGCCCGTGGCCGCCAAGTGCTCCGGGCGAAAGCGAATGGGACGCCGGAAGGCGTTGTACAGGCGAAGGACGTCTTCGCCGAGCAGATCGGCGTCGATGGCCGGGTCCAGCCTCAGGTCCGGCTCGCCGGGGTGGAAGTTCGTCGCCCTGCGCACGACGTCCTCGCCCAGGGCCGCGACCGCGCGTCCGTAGTTCAGCTCGGCGCCGATGTTGCCCAGCAGTCCCTGGTGCCTGGAGATCACCACTTCCGGCGTCCACCGCTTCGGTCGGATCCCGAGCAGGCCGAACTCCATCGGCAGGAGCGACGGGTCGGCCTCGGTCTCGGCGATGTACGCGTTGACTCCGGCGACGTAGGCCGGAATGATCCGGGAGCCCCGGTCGTGGTAGTGGTTCATCTCCCGTTCCATGTCGCCCCGGAAACGGAAGAGCCGAAAGCCGACGTCGCGCTCGAGCTCCGACTCGCCCAGCATCTCCGCCACGGTGCCGGTCGCCTGCGCGCGCCACACCTCGAACTGGAACAGGCGGTCCCGGGCGGCGGCGTACCCCTGGGCGAAGAAGAGGTCGTACTCCGTCTCCGCGTAGATGTGGTTGACGCCCCAGCGGTCGCGGACGATCTCGACGGGTTCGCGCAGGCCGCGGACGACGCGGGCGTCGTGGCCCGCCGAGCCGGGCGCGGAACGCGCACCCTCGCCACGGCCGTCCGGTCCGTCCTGAGCGTCGATCGGGCCGACCAGCGGCCCTAGGGCTAACAGGGACAGAACGTGTACGACAACTAGCCTCTTGACCATGGTCAACACCCCTGTGATCGACATAATCTACGATACAGTCAGAGTCCGCAATACAGGTAGCTTTCTGTTCAACGCCCCGAACAACTCATCACTTTACCTTTGCCGACTGCGACACAGATCCCGGCTCTTGAGAAGCCGACTCCTACGCCTTTGGTCATTCTGATTGACGCCCATTGGAAGGAGTTTCCCATTGGGGTGCCGAACCAGTTTTCCATTCTTGAAATCGCTACGAAGATCGCCGTCCTCCGAATAAAGTACTCTAGCGCCACTGATCCGTGCCAACGCGATAACATGAGAATCATCGGATCGCAGCTCTTCAGCTGGTAAGCTCTCCTCTTCCATTTCGATCTGCCTTTGGGTGAACCGCCTCAAGCGACCGTCGGCAACGGCTATCTTGGCCCATTGTTTGAATTTGCTGTTGTTAGCCATTTCTGCATAGAGCTTCCCGCCCGCCACCAGTCTTCCGTTTCCCTTCTGGAGCCATTCGCGGACATCGCGGCCGACTGGCGACTCACTGCGGAACACGGCACCAACGGCATTCGCGTCGAGGATCAGGCACATTTTTTTCAAATTCCTAAAGAGCGCCAGCTTTCCCTGCGAAAAAACGCCCGATACGTATCTGGAATATCTCCTTGTTTTGCCACGAGATTTCCGTTGTCGTCCCACCCCAGGGCGTGAATCCTAACCGAGAGATTTCCACGCTCAAAGTACAGGATAGTAACGCCATCTGGACCAATTTCGGTCCGACGATCTCGCACCTCCATGCGAATCCGATCAATCAAATGGTCGCTGTGCGTTTCGACGATTACCGGCTGACCCGTCCTACGTGCGACCTTCAAAAGCAGTTCCCCAATAGCTGCTTGGGCACTGGGATGAAGATGCACTTCCGGTTGCTGCAGAAGAAAAACCTGCGGTACGATCGGAGGCCGCAGGAGATCGACGACCACCGGCAGAGCCTGACTCACGCCATAGCCCATGTCGATCAAATTGCGATATGGCCCCTTGGCGCGTTTCCCCCGCTTTCGCACAAGAATCTGGAATGGCCCTCCTGCCTTTCCCCCGAGATCTCTTACCATAATGTCGTCAAAAAGACCAGCACTTCTTCCAAAATCCTCAAGTGACTTCTTTAGACGATTCCAACCCTCTGGGTCGTTTCGCGACATTGCCGCGAGCAGCCTTGGCACATACTCGCCTTCCGGATCGGGTATCGTCTGACCCTCATCGTAGGTTCTAAGAGGACGAGATCTCACTGGTGCACTAGAAAACGGCCTATGAGTGGGCTGCATCGGATGCCACAAGCGGCGATAAAGATCACCGATCACCTCGATGTCGTTTTCCGTAGCGACGAACGCGTCGTCGCCATTCTCGAACAAATCAAGCTCTGGTTGCGTCAAAGCTAGCCACAACGTACGAATAAAGTACCTCACCGGAGGCAAGTCACCCTGCTGACTTTTCCAACTTAATGGTGCGGCCAGTCGACCAAGTCGATCCGTGTATCGGGGTGGAAGCTGCCATTTTTTTTGTCGAGTCTCGATGCCCACCGAAACGGATCCATCCTCCGAAATTTCGCACTCCACCCACGCTCGATCCGTTCCAATTCTCCGAACGTAGGGGAGCACACCCGACCCATATTCCCGGAAAGTGAAATCGTACCGCAGAGGAGGGCCTCTGGATTTGCCACGGCGGACCGACCGCATCAAGCACCCGGCCTCAAAGGTCTGAGCACGCCCTCCCCGCCCGCCGCGAAAGTGGGCGATGTCGTCAAAGGTGCCGAGGTCGAAGGGCGACTCCCTAAAGTCTGGAATCTGATCTCGAATACCCACGTCCCAAAGAGCCCGGACCAGAGCCAAGAACGATGTTTTCCCGGTGCTGTTGTCCCCAACAAGCAGAGTGAGCGGAGCGAGACGCACAGTCTGCTTTTCGGAGAAACACCGGAAGTTGGCGACCGAAATTTCGTTCATTGGGGGTACCCCGCTGGCGGATTTGGACAAACCAACGCAAGCTCGGCTCTCGAACTGCTCAGGACTGAGGCTGTGGACACGCTGGTCGGACCGAACCAATAGGTCATTTGATCCACGCGCTCCATTCGTTCGCGATGAACAGCTAACCGGATCACGATCACGCCCTTCGCTTCGCTAGTACGTTGCGCCATAGCGAACTGGATGTCAACTCACTCCCCCGGACGTCGGTCTCGGAGAGACCCCGCCGAACATCACGCATCAAATCGCCCGCACGCCCCTTCCCATGGCGACGATGCGCTCGTACTCGGCCTCCGTCACCGGCTGCACCGACAGCCGACTGCGGTTGACCAGCACCATCTGGGCCAGCTCGGGCGTCTTCCTGATCTCGGGAAGCCCCACTTCTCGCGGGAACTTCTCGACGAAGGCGACGTCGACCATGAACCAGCGGGGCGCCTCGCGCGTCGCCTTCGGGTCGTGGTACTTGCTCGACTCGTCGAACTGGGTGTGATCGGGATACGACTCGCGCACGACCCGAGCGAGTCCGACCACTCCGGGCGGCTTGGCGTTGGAGTGGTAGAAGAGCACGCGGTCGCCGACGCGCATCTTGTCTCGCATCAAATTGCGGGCCGCGTAGTTGCGCACCCCGTCCCAGTGCGTCTCGCCGTCGCGCTCGAGATCGTCGATCGAGTAGTCGCCGGGCTCGGTCTTCATGAGCCAGTGCCTGCGGGCCATTCAGTTCTCCTCCGCAATGAGTGAATCGACGTGCGAGCGCACCGCGCCTTCGCGGCTCGTCGGCCTCGAGGTCGAGGAACGCCGGAGGCGAGGCCGGTTCGCGACGCCGACCGTCGTTTCCCCGCAGAAAGCCAAAGCCCTCATGCTAAGGCGCTCCGGTCTCGCCGGCGTCCTGTTCCCCATCCACCGAAACCGCTGCGGCGGCTTCGGTCCACCCGGCCGCCACGAACCCGCTCGCGCCGTCCGGAGCCCGCACGCGAAACCAGTCTCCCGCCGCGCCCGTCACCCGGAGCGAAGACCCGGCGGCCACTTCGCCCAGGATCGGACTCCCCGACCGAGGCGACGCCCGCAACGGGACCGCTTCGCCGGGCACGCGCACCCGTTCGCCCAGCAGGGCGACGTCCGCCGTGAGCGCCGGCGGGTCGCGCTCGGGCGGATCGAGGAACGGATACGGATCCAGCGGACCCCGGCGATAGAGGCCGAAGTGCAGGTGCGGCGGCGTGGTGCGGGCATTGCCCGTGTTGCCCACGAAGCCGACGGTGTCGCCCCGCTCCACCCACTGGCCGTTGCGAACGAACTGGCTGTCCAGGTGCGCGTAGTAGGTGCGGGCGTCCCGTTCGACGTCGTCGATCCAGACGACCTTGCCTCCCAGATCGGTGACCCGGACGCCGCGCACCCGCCCCGAGGTCGCCGCCAGCACGGGAGTGCCGCGCGGCGCGAAAATGTCGACCCCGTGATGCCTTCGTCGGCCGCCGTCGCGCGGCGCGCCGAAGAAGCTGAGAATGGAAGTCATGGTCCGGCCTTCGACGGGAAAGCCCAGCTCGGCCTCGGCCCTCACGGTCACTCGGAAACGACCGCCCCGCAGCAGCTCGGGTTGCACCCGCAACAGGAACTCTCCGCCCCGCCAAGCGGGCTCGTACACGAACGTCGTCGCCACCGAGTCCGACGAGAACACGGGTCTCGGCGGCCCGTCTCCGTTCGCGGGCATGCGAAACAGGTCGACGAAGAGACGCGTGCCCTCCCGACTGTCCATGTCGACCTGGAAGGTCAGTCGGCGACCCCGGGCGATTTCGATCCGGTAGGCCACCGCGGCCGGCGATTCGGGCGCGATGTGTCCGTCCTCGGCGAAGGGCAACGAGATCGGCGTCGGGTCCTCGAGCGCGTGCGCGCCCGCCGCGGCCCAGTCCATGCCCAGCGCCGTCTCGTGCAGCCCGGCCGCTTCCAGCGACTCCCCGTAGGCCTCGCGGGGCGTCAGGTCGCGAAAGCGGTCCCGCAGCTGTTCCGTCGGCTCGCAGGCGCCGACGACGATCAGCGCGCACAAGCCCGCCGACCTCGCGACGCCTCGGCCGGTCATCGCCCTCGGACAGGCCGCGCCGAAGGACGCCGTCCCGAACCGCCGGACCCGAGCCTCGGACCCGACTCGGTCAACGGGGCCCCGCGTCGCGGACCTCGCGGGAGACCTGATCGGCGAAGGCTCGAAAGTTCCCGTCGAACATCGCGGCCAGCTCGGCGGCGGCCGCGTCGTACTCGGCGCCGTCGCTCCACGTGGCCCGCGGCGTCAGGACCCGGGACGGCACGTCCGGGACCCGGGCCGGGATCCGCAGCCCGAACACGGGGTCCACCCGACTCTCGACGTCGTCCAGATCCCCGTTCAGCGCCGCCGCGACCATCGCGCGCGTGTAGGGCAGCTCCATGCGCGAGCCCACCCCGTAGCGCCCGCCGGTCCACCCCGTGTTGACCAGCCAGACCTTCGCGCCGTGCCTCGAGATCCGCTCGCCCAGCAGGTCCGCGTACACGCTCGGCCTCTGGGGAAGGAACGGCGCGCCGAAGCAGGCGCTGAACGCCGCCCGGGGCTCCGTGACGCCGCGTTCGGTGCCCGCGACCTTGGCCGTGTACCCGGACAGGAAGTGGTACATGGCCTGCTCGGCGGTCAGCGCCGAGATCGGCGGCAGCACGCCGAACGCGTCCGCCGTCAGGAACACCACGTTCCCGGGGTGGCCGCCTTGCCCGGAGAGGACGGCGTCGGAGATGTAGTGGATCGGGTACGAGGCCCGCGTGTTCTCGGTGATCCGACCCGAGTCGTAGTCGATGCGGCGCGTGCGCTCGTCCAGGACGACGTTCTCGAGGATGGTCCCGAACCGGCGGGTCGCGCGATGGATCTCCGGCTCCGTCTCCTCGCTCAGCCGGATCGCCTTGGCGTAGCAGCCGCCCTCGAAGTTGAAGACGCCGGCGTCGCTCCAGCCGTGCTCGTCGTCGCCGATCAGACGTCGGTCGGCGCTGGCGCTGAGCGTCGTCTTGCCCGTGCCCGAGAGGCCGAAGAAGAGCGCGACGTCGCCGGCCGAACCGACGTTGGCCGAACAGTGCATCGGCAACACTCCCCGGTGGGGGAGCGTGTAGTTGAGGGCCGCGAAGATGGACTTCTTGATCTCGCCGGCGTACTGCGTGCCCCCCACCAGGACGACGCGCTCGGAGAAGTGGACGACGATGAACGCTCCCGAGTTCGTGCCGTGCCTCGCGGGGTCGGCCTGGAGCGTGGGCGCGTGATAGACGGTGAAGTCGGGACGGAATTCCTCCTCTTCGTCCTCGAGCCGGAGGAACATGTTGCGGGCGAAGAGGTCGTGCCACGGACTCTCCGAGATCACGCGCACCCGAATTCCGTACCGGGCGTCGGCGCCCGCGCCCGCGTCCCGAACGTACAGGTCCCTTTCGTTCAGCCAAGCCGCGACGTCGGACCGAAGCCGACGATAGTGGTCCTCGGAGATCGCCACGTTGACGGCGCCCCAGTCGATCCTGTCCCGGCTTCCGGGCTCGTCGACGACGAAGCGATCGTTGGGCGAGCGTCCGGTGTGGGGAGCCGTCTCCGTCGCCAGCGCGCCGCCCTCGGCGATCCTCCCGGTCCCGAGGCGCAACGTCTCCTCGTACAGCTCGGGGGGACTCAGGTTGCGGCGCACACGTCGCTTCGGCGTCAGTCCCTGGTCGGAAAGATCCACTGTGGGGAGCCTCCGGTTCTTCTCGGTGATGGGCGGATCGCAGCCGACGGGCAGTCGAGTTCCCGCGTCGAGTCGGTCGTCTCGGCGAGGGACCGAACGCGGGAGCGCCGCCGCTTCGCTCCATCTAGGAGAATCGGCGCGGCGCTTCGTGCCTGCGGCGCTTTCGGGTAACCGGGCAATTTGACGGAGTTTCGGTTTTCCGTCCACCGTCGGCTTGAGCACCCTGGGAGCGGACGCCGCCGTCGAGTTCCGGAATCGAATCGCCCGGTGCGGGAGTGGCCCCGGGCGCATTGCACCGGCTCCGTCCGGAGCGTGTGCGCAAGCTCCTCTTCTCCCAAGGTCTCGTTCGCGACGCCGCACCTGTCGCCGAGCGGAAAACGCGCCTCTCCGTTCGGGTTCTGCCCCGCGCTGGCGATGGACCCGCCCGGAACCCGGGACCGACGCTCCCGGCAACCGAACGCCTCGTGTTCCGTTCACGCTGCGCTGGAAGTCGCCACTGTTCGTGGAGACCTGCCGGACCGGAAGACCGGCGGCGGCGCGCCGCCACGCGCCTGCGCCGTTGCTGGTCGTGCGACGTGTCCTCCGGGCCCGTCAGGCTCCCCACACGGTGACGGGAACGTCCTTCCACGCGCGCCGCTCCCGGTAGATCCTCTCCGTCCAGTTCCTCCCATCCCGGACGTCGAAGACGACCAAGTGCCCGGCATCCGCGCCGCTCGTGTCCATGTAGGCCGCCGTCTGCTCCAAGCCTCGCTCGCGCGACCGCTGCCCGCGAGAAACGCCGACGGACTCGGCCAGAGGGATGCCGGGGCCGCGCTCGGGACGACCGGTGGGCGCTCGGGCGGACCGGGGTCGGGGCAGTTGACGATAGCGTGCGGTTCCCAGCGCCAAGGCGAAGCCGAACGCGGGCCCGGCGTTGCAAAGTCGGCCGAAATCGCGGTAGCGTAGAGCGCTGCGGTCGGTCGCGCCGTTCCCGATCCCGCTCGCTTCGTTCAAACGGCTTCGCCCATCTCCGAAATGCGCGTTCTCGCTTCGATCTCCCGCCCTCGGAAGCAATGGAGGGGCGGGCGGGTTCGCGCCGCCGCGCTGGCCGTCCTCTGGGCGGCGGCCTGCGGCGACGAGGCCACCGGACCAGGGCCGGTCCCGAACCGGGCGCCGACCGTCCTCGGGCCGATCCCGGCCCAGACGGTGGCTGTGGGCGACACCGCGACCGTCGACGCCGCGGCGCACTTCTCGGACCCCGACGGCGACGTCCTCTTCTACGACGCGTCGAGTTCCAACGCCGGCGTCGCTGCGGTCGCGACCGTGGGCGACGCCGGCGCCGTCTCCGTGACCGGAGTCGCCAAGGGCGCCGCGAGCGCGACCGTCGCCGCCCGCGACGCCTACGGGCTTTCGGCGACGCTCTCCTTCGCCGTCGTCGTCCCCAACCAGGCGCCCGTCGCGACCGATTCCGTGTCCGACCGGACGGTCTTCATCGGCGAGGCGATCTCGGTCGACCTCGCGTCCAGGTTCTCGGACCCCGACGGCGACGCGCTCTCCTACGCCGCGTCGAGCTCGGACGCCGCCGTCGCCTCCGTTTCCGTCGCCGGCGCCACCGCGACCGTGACCGGCGTCCGGCAGGGCCAGGCGACCTTCGCCGTCACGGCGACCGACGCCGACGGCCTGTCCGCCCAACTCTCCTTCGCCGTCGTCGTCCCCAACCGTGCGCCCGTCGTCGACGGCGCCGTTCCCGCCCAGTCGGTCTTCGTCGGCGAAGCGACCACGGTCGACCTCGCATCCCGCTTCTCCGATCCCGACGGCGACGATCTGACCTACGCCGCCTCGAGCTCGAACGCCCGCGTCGTTTCCGTTTCCGTCGCCGGCGACGCCGCGACCTTGACCGGCGTCCGACAGGGCCGGGCGACCCTGACCGTCACGGCGACCGACGCGGGCGGCCTGTCCGCTCAGCTCTCCTTCGCCGTGACCGTTCCCAACCGCGCGCCCGTCGCCACGACGCCGATCCAGGAACGGTCCGTCTTCGTCCGCCAAGCGATTTCGATCGACCTCGCGTCCCACCTCTCCGACCTCGACGGCGACGCGCTCTCCTACGCCGCCTCGAGCTCGAACGTCCGCGTCGCCACCGTCTCCGTCGCCGGCGACGCCGCGACCGTGACCGGCATCGCGCAGGGCCGCGCAACCGTGACCGTCACGGCGACCGACGGGAACGGCCTGTCCGCCAAGCTCGCCTTCGCCGTGACGGTGCCCAACCGCGCGCCCGTCGTCGGCGACGCCGTGCCCGCGCAGTCCGTCTTCGTCGACGAGTCGATCTCCGTCGACGTCGCGCCCAGCTTCTCGGATCCCGACGGCGACCCGCTCGCCTACGCCGCCTCGAGCTCGAACGCCAGCGTCGTCGCCGCTTCCGTCGTCGGCGACGCCGCGACGCTGACCGGCGTCGCGCGCGGCCAGGCGATCGTCACCGTCGCGGCTTCCGACCCCGCAGGCCTTTTCGCCACCCTCTCCTTCGCCGTGACCGTCCCCAACCGCGCGCCCGTCGCGACGGGCGCCGTCCCCGCGCAGTCGGTCGTCGCCGGCGCTTCCGTTCCCGTCGACCTCGCGAGCCGCTTCTCGGATCCCGACGGCGACGCGCTCTCCTACACCGCGTCGAGCTCGGACGTCGGCATCGCTTCCGTTTCCGTCGCCGGCGACACCGCGACCGTGACCGGCGTCCAGCAGGGCCGGGCGACCGTCGCCGTCACAGCGACCGACGGGGGCGGACTTTCCGCTCCGCTCTCCTTCGCCGTCGCGGTGACGGCGCCGGTCACGCACAACGACCCTCCCGTCGCGACCGGATTCGTCCCCGTCCAGTTCGTCGCCCAAAGCGGCCGCGTGCGCATCGAGGCGGCCGCCCTCTTCCGGGACCCGAACGGCGACGCGCTCGCCTATTCGGCCACGAGCTCGAACCCCGCCGCCGCGACCGTCGCGATCGAGGGAAGCACGGCCTGGATCAGCGGCCGCTCGAGCGGCGTGACCAGCGTGCGGATCACCGCCACCGACCCCGGCGGCCTCTCGGCCCACGTCGACTTCGCCGTGACCGTCGAGGGCGTCGCGGGCCCGAACCAGCGACCCATCGCCACGGCCGCCATCTCCGAACTCTTCGTCGCGACCGGCGGCACGATCCCGCTCGACTTGGCGAGCCACTTCTCCGACCCCGACGGCGACCCGCTGACCTATTCGGCGTCGAGCGCGAACGTCGCCGCCGCGTCGGTCTCCGTCTCGGGCAGCGTCGTCTCCGTCGCCGGCGTCGCCGAGGGCGCGTCCGACGTCTCGGTCGCGGCGACGGACCCCGGCGGCCTCAGCGCGCAGGCGAGCTTCCAGGTCACCGTGCAGGCGAACACGGGGACGACCGATCCGGTCGCGATCTCGGGCGTCTCGCCCGGGACGCTGATCGAGGGTCGCACGGCGACGATCGCGGGCACCGGGTTCTCGACGACGCTCGGCGCGAACCGGGTGACGCTCGGCGGACGCAGCGCGCGCGTGACGGCGGCGACGGCCACGTCGCTCGCCTTCGAGGCGCCCGGGGGCGACTGCCTGCCGGCGCGGCGCGAGGAGCTGCGCGTGACGACGGGCGGCGGGAGCGACGCCCGGACGGTCGGCGTCGCGCCGCTGACGAGCGCGGAGCTCGCGCGCCTGCGCCTGTCTTCGGGCGAGTACCGGTGGACGCGAGCGGGCTCGGGGTGCCTGCACCTGCCCGGCGGCGGGGCCGGCGAGGAGTACCTGATCGGCGTCGTCTCGACGTCGGAGAGCGCGTCTTCGCTCACGGGCGTCACGCTGACGGGCGCGCCCGGGGACGCGACGGTCGCCGCGGCGGTCGCCGAAGCCGGGACCCCGACGGCGCGGTGGGCGGACGCGGAGGGGGTCGGCAGCTTCGCCCAAGGGCCCGTGCAGGCGTTCTCGCAACGGCCGCTTCGGTCGGCCCGCGCCCCGGTCGGCGGCGCGCCCGGGTCGGGGCCGCCGGTCGCCGACCCGCATACGGACCAATGGGCGCACGAACACGACGAGGTCGCGGACTGGGACCAAACGCTTCTGCGCGAGCTGAGGCGCGGACCTCGCGGTCCGTCGGAGGCCGCGAGCGCCCGGAGCCTTCCGTCCGTCGGGGACACCCTTTCGCTGAACATGCCACGCAACCCCTTCAGCTGCACCGTTGCGCACGCGCGACTGAAGGCCGTCGTCCGGCTGATCTCCGACAACATCGTCTGGCTGGACGACGTGGCCAACACCGTCGCGAGCTTCTCCGACGCCCAGATGATGGGTCTGGACACCTTCTACGCGACGCACGTCAAGGGGATCCACGACGACTACTTCGGAGGCTTGTCGGACGTGGACGGCAACGGCCGCTTCCTGGTGCTCATCACCCAGGAGGCGAATCGCATCGGAATCGGCGGGCGCGTCGGGCGAGGCGACATCCTTCCCACCGCCCAGTGCGCGACGAGCAACCATGCGGAGATCTTCTACGGCAAGATGCCGGACTCCGACGCCGCGCGGGCGAGCACGCTGGCCTTCTACGCGCGCCTCCTCACGCACGAGGTCACGCACTTGGTGCAGGCCAACGCCTACCACGCCGGAAACGGCCCCCTGAAGCCCAGCTGGGAGTGGGAGGCCGGCGCCGTGCTCTCCGAGATGCTCGTCGGCCACCGCATCATGGGACACGGCTCCGGCGAGGAACTCGGCTGGAGCGCCATGTTCCCATGGCCTCAGGGAAGCACCTGGTACGTGGACACCTTCAACGACCTGAGCAAGTTCCTGGGATGGAACGGCCGCCGAAGCGGCGCCCGGATCATCGCCGGCGCTCCCGAGGAATGCAGCTGGCTGGCCCGACCGGACCAAGGGAACTCGATGCCCTGCGCCTTGGGCGCCCGCGCGATCTACGGCGTGCCATCGATGGTCTTTCGCTACGCGATGGACCGCTGGGGCAGCGGCTACCCCGGAGGCGAGTCCGGCCTGGTGCGGCGCCTGACGTCCGCGCCGGTCAAGGGGTTCGCGTCGCTCGAGGGCGTCAGCCCCGGAGGGTCATGGCCCGCCGAGCGCATCCTCGCCGACTTCTACATCGCGCTCTGGACGGACCTCAAGGGCTGGACCGCGCCCGGCATGACCACCTGGAACCTGAAGAGCGTCCTCGACGCCTACGTGCCGACTCCCCTCACGATCGAGCAGACGTCCTCCGCGCTCGATCCCCGCGTCGCGGGACACCGAGTGAGGGCGGGCTCGACCCTCTACCTCCACTGGACGCCGAGCGGAGCGTTCCAGCCGACCGGCGTCAAGGTCGAGGAGACGGGCGGAGGGCGGTTGCCCAGTCACATCTCCCTCTGGGCGTTGCGCGTCAAATAGACGAGCCCCCGTCAGAGCTGTCGCGAGGCACGCGCCCCGACCATGGGCGAGAGGAAATCGGGAACCGGCTCGCCGGTTAGCTTTCGAAGCCCCGGGGTCGCGGGCCGCAGCCCGTGCGCGCCCTTGCGTGCGCGTCCGCGCCGCGCCGCGCGGCCGGGCCGGCGTCGGCCGCGACCGCACTCCCTTCCCCCCACCGAAGGCGCCCCGACGCATCCCAAGGTGACGGTACCTTCCCAACCGCGGTTCGCGGACGCCCGGCGCCTCCCCGTTCCAGGCTCAGCTTCGGCCGCGCGGCCCGTCGCCTCGTCGCACCTCGGCGGTCCGTTCGCGTCTCCGCCCCGGCGCCTCGTCGCGGCTGCGCTCGTCCTGGGCGCGTGGACTCTCGCGCCCGCAACGGCACAGCAGGAGAGCGGCGCGGCGCCCGCCGACGAACCTCTCGAGGAAGCGCCCTGTCCGGGTCCGGTCTTCGGCGAGATCTCGATCGACAATCGGACGGTGTTCTCCCAGGAAGGCGACGCGCCCGCCGGCTCCGGAATCGCGGACTGGATCCGGCACCTCGGGCGCGCCGTCGGAAAGCGCGTCCACCGCCGCACCCGAGCGAGCTTCGTGAGGGACGAGTTGCTGTTCCGCCCGGGCGACTGCCACGACGCCGTCCTGGTCGAGGAGTCGGGACGGCTGCTCCGGGAGCTGCCGTTCCTGGACCACGCCCACGTCGCCGTCGACTCGGTCTCGGCGGACCGCGTCGACGCGCGGGTCTCGACTCGCGACGCGTGGTCGCTCCGGCTGAGCGTTCGGCCCGAATTCGACGACGGCCTCAAGCTCACCCGCGTCAGCCTGGGCGAGCAGAACCTGTGGGGGACGGGCACGCTGGTCCGGGCCTACGTCTCGGAGCGCGACGAGCGAAGGGACCTGGGCGTGGAGCTCGGTCGGCCTCGACTGGTGGGCACGCGCATGGACGGGCGGATCGGAGGCGGGCGGACCCGCACGGGCTCGTTCTTCCACGAGTCCCTGACCTATCCGTTCGTCGGAGAGGTCGGGCGCTGGGCCTTCGTCGAGTCGTACGCGATGCGCGAGGACCTCTTTCGCTACGCCGCTTCCCCGGACTCCGACTTCGCCCACGTCGCCCTGCCCTTCCGGACGCGGCGCGCGGGCGCCGCCCTGGGACTGCGGACGGGACGTCCGGGCGATCTGACCGTATTCGCCGTCGGCGCGAGCTGGGAGGACGTGCGCTTCCCCGGCTTCCCCGGCGACGTGACGACGGTGCAGGAATTCGACTTCTCCAACGGGCGACCGGCCGATGCGGCCACCGTCGCGCTCGTTCGTCCTCAAGTCGCGCCCAAACGGGCCGCGCGCCTGGGCCTCGTGGCGGGCAAGCGCAGCGTCGGCTACGTCGAGCGCGCCGGGCTGGATCTCGTCCGGGGCGCGCAGGACGTGCGCGTCGGAACGCAGGCGCTCGTCAGCGCGAGCGCGACCGTCGGCGGCCGCGGCGAGCGCCTTCGGGATCGATCGCGCGAAGTCAGGGGCGGCGTCGCCCTCTTCGCCGGCGCCGCGGGCCGACGCTGGGTCTTCGCCTCCGAACTCGACGTGGAGGCCGGCAGACTCCTCGACGCGCCGCCCGGCGCCGACGCGCTCCAGGACGTCCTGGGCCGCGCCGGCGCCTTCCTCTACTGGCAACCCCAGCGAACCGAGGGCGTCGGGGGCAGAGCCGCCGACCCGGGGCGCCACACCGTCGTGCTCGCCCTGACGGCCGCCGGAGGCTGGCACAGCTCCCTGCCCTTTCAGCTCACCCTGGGAGGCCCTCGCGGCGTCCGGGGATACGACCGGGACGAATTTCCCGTCGGACAGCGGGCGCTCCTGCACGTGGAGGACCGCATCGCGCTCGTCGGGGGACCGCTCGGCGACGTGTTCGACCTGGGCGTCGCGCTCTTCGTCGACGCCGGCGCGGGCTGGCACGGAGACGTCCCGTTCGGCGAGGACACGGGTCTGCGGGGCGCGGCCGGAATCGGGCTCCTCTGGGGGCCTCAGCCGGAGACGAGGAGCCTGGTGCGCGTCGATCTGGCCGTGCCCCTGCGCGCCGGCGGCCTGGACCGCATCCAGGTTCGGATCGGCTACGACGCCGTCAGCCTGCTCGAGGGGTTTCGCGACCGGCAGCTCCGTCGCGGCCGCGGCGAGAGCGCGTGGACGACCGTTCTCGGGCGGTGACGGGCCCGCGGGCGCGCGACGACGGACATTGACTTTCGGCTGCGGCGGCGGTACGCTGTTCGTACGCTCACCCCCGGCAGGAGGACGGTGTTGTTCGCAAGTTCGCGCGGTCTCGATTCCTTCGATCAGTATCTCCAGGACGTGGAGCGCTACCCCCTCATTTCCGATCCGGAGGAGGAGAGGGCTCTGGCCAGACGAGCGCGAACGGGCGACAAGGAGGCGGCGGAGCGCTTGGTGACGGCCAATCTGCGCTTCGTGATCTCCTACGTGAAGCGGTATCAGGGCCGCGGTCTGGGGCTGGCCGAGCTGGTGTGCATCGGCAACGAAGGCCTCCTCAAGGCGGTCAAGAAGTTCGACCCCGAGAAGGGGGTGAAGTTCATCTCCTACGCCGTCTGGTGGGTCCGCCAGACGGTGCTCCAGGCGCTGGCCGAGCAGACGCGGTCGGTGCGCATTCCGCTCAACCAGAACTCCAACCTGGTGCGCCTCGCCCGCACGGCGAAGGCGCTGACGCAGCAGCTGGGACGCACGCCGACCGACGGGGAGCTCGCGCACGAGATGAAGTCCCCGGTCGACACGGTTCGCGCGCTCAGGCGGGTCGCGGCGGCGGAGCTGAGCCTGGACGCGCCCATGGATCGGGGCGACAAGGACAGCGCCAACTACGGCGATCGCTTCTCGGGCGCCGACGCGGCGGAGATCGAGGAGGACGTCGAGGCGATGGCGCGCCGGTCGTATCTGGAAGCCATGTTCGACAGCTACCTCACCGAGCGCGAGCGCAAGATCCTGTACCTGTACTACGGACTGGACGACGGCGAGGAGCGCACGCTCGAGGAGATCGGCTCGCTCCTGGGCGTGACCCGGGAACGCATCCGCCAGATCCGGAATCGGGCCTTCGAGAAGCTCCGCGAAAGCCCTCAGGGCGAGTCCCTTTCGGGATTCTGGACCGCGAACTGATCGGCGCTTCCGGCGCCCGCTGAACGGGCCCGGTTCGCGCGGACTCCCGAGAGCGCTGGAAGATCTCCGTGCGCGGGCTCCCGAGAGCGAGCGGTCACGATCCCTTGCAGTCGTACCAGGTCCTGCCCACGCCGACGTCCACGCGCAGCGGCACGTGCAGGTCCAACGCGCCCTCCATCACCGAGACCGCCGTGTCGCGCGCGTCGTCCACCTCGTCCTCGTCGACCTCGAGAACGAGCTCGTCGTGAACCTGTAGGAGCATCTGGACGCCGGGCCGACGCTCCAGCGCGGCGCCCAGGCGGATCATCGCTCTCTTGATCAGGTCGGCCGCCGTGCCCTGGATCGGCGTGTTCCAGGCGACGCGTTCGCCGAACCTGCGCACGTTCCACGCCCTCGCGTGCAGCTCCGGCACGGACCGTCTGCGCCCGAGCATCGTCTCCACGTACCCCAGGGTCCGGGCGCGCTCGACCTGCTCGTCCAGATAGTCGCGCACTCGCGAGAAGCGCTCGAAGTACTCGTCGATGAAGCGCTTCGCCTCGTCCGCGGGGATCTTCAGGCGACGCGAGAGACCGAACGCGCCCTGGCCGTACAGGGTCGCGAAGTTGACGGTCTTGGCCCGGTCCCGCATCTCGGCGTCGACCTGGGCCGCGGACACGCCGAAGACGACGGCGGCGGTCTCGACGTGAACGTCCTTGTTCTCTCGAAAGGCGCGCACGAACACGTCGTCGCCGGAGAGGTGGGCCAGCACGCGAAGCTCGATCTGCGAGTAGTCGGCCGCGAGAAGGACCTTGCCCGGAGCCGCCACGAAGCCGCGTCGGACCCGTCGGCCCAGCTCCGTGCGGATGGGAATGTTCTGCAGGTTGGGGTCGGACGACGAAAGGCGCCCCGTGGCCGCCACCGTCTGATTGAAGGTCGTGTGGATTCGCCCGGTCTCGGGGGCGACCAGCGACGGAAGCGCGTCCACGTAGGTGTTGCGCAGCTTTTCGATCCGGCGGTATTCGAGAATCCGTTCGGGCAGCGGGTGTCCGGTCGTCGCCGCCAACTCCTCGAGCACCGCGGAGTCCGTCGACGGGCCGGTCTTGGTGCGCTTGAGCACCGGCAGCCCAAGGCGCTCGAACAGGATTTCGCGGAGCTGCGGCGTGGAGTGGACGTTGAACTCCGCGCCGGCGCACAGGAAGACGTCCTCGCGCAGCTGGGCGCTCCGCTCCCTCAGCTCCTCGCTCATGCGGGCGAAGAACGCCTCGTCGATCGCCACGCCGGCACTTTCCATCCCGGCCAGGATCGGGATCAGCGGCGTCTCCAGGGCGTCGAACAGCTCCAGGAGCCGGTCGCCGACTTCGCCGCTCTCCCTGCCCGGGTCGTCGCGCTTGCGGCCCGCGGCCTCCAGGCGGTCCGAGAACAGCGACCACAGCCTGAGCGGCAGGACGGCCTGCTCGCACGCGAACGACAACGCCTGGGCGGGCGAGACCTCGCCGAAGGCGCGGCGGGCGCGACCCTTCCCCAACACCTGGGACAGGGGCGTGACTTCGGCGCGCAGGAAGTCGGTCGCCAGCGAACGCAGATTCTGGCGGCTGCGCGTCGGGTCCAGGACGTACGAGGCGACCATCACGTCCTTGCAAGGCCCGGCGAGTTCGACGCCGAAACGCCCCAGGGCCACCAGCGATCGCTTGAGATCGTGGCCCACCTTGACGATCCCGGGATCGGCCAGCGCGTCTCGGACGGGCCGCATCGGGGCGCTGTCCAGCGGGGGCAGGTTGCGACCGTCGCCGGCCTCCTCCGACTCGAGCGCCAGGGCCTCCTCGTGACCCAGCGGCAGATAGTGCGCCGCATCGGGGGCGCTCGCGACGGCGAGGCCGGCCAGCGGTCCGCGCGCCGGCCGCAGCGTGGTCGTCAGCGCCGCCACCGCCATCGCGCCCGCGTCGCGGCACGCTTGGGCGATTCCGGCGATCTCGCGCGCTTCCGACACGAGCGCGTATCGAGCCGGAGCCGCCGCCGCGAGCGGGGGCGCGCCCGGCGCGCCCCCGTCCAGTCGATCCAACATGGACTGGAAATCCAACTCGACGAAGAGCGCGCGCAAGCGCTCGTCGTCGGGCGCCCCGACGCGCAGCTCGTCGACGTCGAGATCCACCGGCACGTCGGTTCGAATGGTCACGAGCCGTCTCGAGAGGAGGATGTCGTCGCGGTGCGCCAGCAGCGACTCGCGGGGGCGCTTCCCCTTCACTTCGGGAGCGCGGGCGAGCGTCTCGTCGAGAGTGCCGTATTCGTCCAGCAGGGCCGCGGCCGTCTTGCGACCGATGCCGGGCGCGCCGGGCACGTCGTCGCTCGCGTCGCCCACCAGGGCCAGGTAGTCGACGACCTGCGAGGGATCGACGCCCAGCTTGCGGCGCACGGCGTCCTCGTCGACCCAGTGGGCCGGGAGCGGGCGGCGCCCTCCCGACCCGGGATTCAGGATCGCCACGCCGTCTCCGACCAGCTGCATGAAGTCCTTGTCGCCCGACACGATCACCGGTTCGAGCCCCCGCTCCAGGGCTCTTCTGGCCAGCGTGCCGATCACGTCGTCGGCCTCCCAGCCCTCCGCGGACACCACCTTGTCGCCGAACGCCTCGACCATTTCCACGATGCGGGGCAGGCTGTCTCGCAGCTGCTCGGGCATCTCGCTGCGGCTGCCCTTGTAGCCCGGATACAGCTCCTTGCGCTGGCTGTCGCCCGCGTCGAAGACCACGGCCAGGTAGTCCGGCCGACAGTCGTCGCGCAACGTGAAGAGGAAGTTCGCGAAGCCGAAGGGCGCCGACGTGTCCTCGCCGCGCGCGTTGGTCAGCGGATTGCTCCGAAACGCGTAGAACGAACGGTAGAGGATCGCGTAGGCGTCGATCAGGAAGACGCGCGGAGCGTCGGTGGGCGGAATGTTCATGAAGACCCGGTGCAGGCTCTCTTCGCCAAGGCGACGAGTTCTCGCGCCGCCGGGGCGGGCGGAGCGCCGACAGTAACTTGGTCGAGAGAGCGGGGACGTGGAGACGAAGCGACCGCCCAGCCCGGGGCTCCGCCGAAGCGGCTCGCCCGGACCCTTGCGGTTCGCGCGGCGGGGCAATATAACCCCTTCAATTCTTGGCCATTGCCGTTCGTGGCCCGAGCCTCGGAATCCGGACGTGGAGGTCGCGATTCGGTCGATGGATCCAGATGCGGGAAGCGCGACGGTTCTCCCGCGCGTCGAAGCCGCGGGAATTTCCGCGCCGACTCCCCGAGACGTGTCCCGTAGCCGGTTGGTTTCACGGAGCATGCGCGGCGCGACCGCGATCACCGCCGGCGCGCTGACGACGGCGTTCGCATGCGGGCCGCTCCGGAGCCCGATCGCCGAAGTGGAGATCGACGAACCGATCCTCGCCGCGCCCCAGGGCGGCCCGGACGCGGCCCAGCTCGCCGCCCGGACGCCTCGGGCGCAAGCGCCCTCGTCCGCGGTCGCGCCCGACTCCCTGACGGCGCTCGTCGTCCGGATTGGATCCGAACTGGCTCGACTCCACCTCCGTCTCGACTCGATGGCGGCGGCCGACGCCGTTCCCGCGGCGGCGGGATCGGTCGCGGCGGAGCCCGAGCTCCAGGACGCGGCCGCGCCGGGGGCCGACGCCGTCGGCCTCGACCTCGAGGGAGCGCGCGACGAAGTGCGGAGCCTGGGCGTCGGGATCGCCTGGTCGATCGTGGTGATCGTCGTCTTCCACTTCGCGATCCGAGCCTTGATCTGGCTCCTCGAGACGCTGGCCGAGCGGAGCGCGACGCGTCGGCTGACCTTCAAGTGGCTCGTGCCCATCACGCGCATGCTGTTGTGGGCGATCGCCGCCTACCTGATCGTGCGCACGATCTTCCGGGTGGACGCCCAGGGACTCCTCGCCGCCGGCGCCGCCCTCGGCGTGGTCCTGGGGTTCGCCGCCCAGGACCTGCTGAAGAACGTCTTCGGCGGCCTGATCGTGGTCTTCGACCAGCCCTTCCAGGTCGGCGACAAGGTGGCCGTCGGCGGCGCCTACGGCGAGGTCGCGTCCATCGGGCTGCGCTCGACCCGCATCGTCACGGCCGACGACAACCTGGTGACGGTGCCCAACTCGCAGGTCGTGCAGGAGCAGGTCGCGAACGCGAACTCCGGCCAGCTGCACTGCCAGGTGCCGACGAGCCTCCACCTTCCGGGTCGAGTGGACGAGCGACTGGCCAAGCGGATCGCCTACGACGCCGCGGTCACCTCGCCGTACGTCTTCCTGGGCAAGCCCGTCGCCGTCTTCGTCGAGGACGAGTTTCGGACGACGTTCGTGACCCGCGTCAAGGTCCGGGCCTACGTGCTCGATCCGCGATTCGAGTTTCGGTTCCGTAGCGACGTCACGGAGCGCGCGCGCGACGGATTCCGAGCGGCGGGTCTGGCGCCCGAACGCGACTGGCCGCCCTGGGCGCCCGCCGCGGACGCGACGTCCGGGTGAGTCGGCCCGCGCCCGTGAAACGAACGACCGACCGGCCCGCCGCGCCCCTCGGAGACGGTTCCGCCGCCCACCCGCCTCCGACGCCGTCGGAAGCGGAGGCGCGCGGCGCGGCCGACGACGGCCACATCGTCGCGCGGATCGCCGATGCCGTGCACTCGCCGTTCGACGCCGCGTGGCGTCGACACCGACGGCGAAGCTGGGGCGCCGTCGAGCGGGCGCTCGGCGCCGCGATCGCCGCCCACGGAGAAGCGCGCGCCGCCCTCGAGGGGGGCGGCGATGGGGCGGCCCGGGAGCCCGAGGCGCGCGCCGAGGCCCGCTACCGGGTCGCGGTGGCGCGGGGCGCGCTGGCCCCCCTCCGCGCCGCCCTCGAGGGCGTCCGCTTCGGCGCTTCGCTCGCGAGCGCCCTCGAGGAGGCCGCCCGGCGCGCCGACAGCGGGGCGGCCGCCCTGCCCGACGTCGTTCACGCCCCGGTCGCGCCCGACGCGCTCGAAAGCCGCCCCGGACAGGGCGCCCGAACGACCGTCAAGCGGCTCGTCGCCCGGGCCGCGCCCTGGATCGCCTGGCGACGAGAGACGCGCGCCGTCCCCGTCGCCCGCCTCGCGCGCGCGCACCTCGACCGTCGCGTTCGCGCGCTCCACCGACGAGCGTTCGCCGTCGCGCAGCGACGCCGAACCCGGTGGCTCGCTCACGTGGAGCGCGCCTGGGCCGACTGGATTCGCCTCGCGCTTCCGCCCGCCGGGAATCGTTCCCTCCCCGTCCTTCCCCTGGCCCTCGCGAGCGAACGCGGGGTCTTGGACGCCGCGCGGACGCTCGACGGCGATCTGCGCGCGCTGCTCGCCGGAATCCCGCACGCCGGCGGCGGCGACCACGACGCGGCGCGCTTGACCGAGGCGCTGGCGGGCTCCGTCGCGGTGGCCGGCACCTTCGTCGCCTCGCCGCGCGCCGCGAAGCCGACGCCGCTGGCCGACGGGACCGCAGTCGCGGGCTGGGACGAATGGGCGGCGCAGGCGGCGCTGAGACTTCGCCTTCACGAAATCCTCGTGACCGCCCGGAGCGGGATCGATCGCGCGCGCGACGACCTCGTGCGCGGCTGGTCTCGGGTCGCGGCCGACGTCGAGGCGCTGCTCGACCGGGTGGAGGAAGCGCTCCGCGCCGGATCGGCGAGCGTCGCACGCATGGACCGGGGCGATCTCGGCTCGCACGGATCGCTCGAGGCGCTCCGCCGCCAGGGCGCCCGTCTCCGCGACGCGCTCGACGAGCCCGCCCGGGCGCTGGGCGACGGATCGGCGTTCGTTCGGGCGCTGGAACGGGAGGCGGATCGGGCGGTCGGCGCGCTGGAGGCGCTGTGCCAGGAGCTTCCTCGCGGGCTGCCGCTCCACGACGTGCCCGAGCGGGACGCCGCACCCCGTCGCCTCCCCGGCGAGGCGAGGGTCGCACGCGTTCGGGAAGCGGCCGTGCAGGCCTTCGACGCGCTCCGCATGGAACGCGTCCGCACTGCGGCGACGCTCGTCGCCGACGCCGTGGACCGGGTCCGCGTCGAGGTCGACGAACTGATCGAGGTCGCCGCCTACGGACGCAAGGCGACGCTGGCCGAACTGGCGGGCGACGGGGACGCCGACGCGGCCAACGCGCTGGACGTTCTCGCCGACGCGCTGTCGCGGGCCCGAGACAAGGCGGACCTCGCGCGCGACGCGCTCGGCGCCGGCTTGCGCCAAGCCGTCGAGCGCGTCCGCGACGAGATCGAGAACGGCGCCACCCGGATGATCGAGCGCCTCACCGCCGACCGCCTCGCCGCCGGCTACCTGAGCGCGCGCTCCTTCCTCGCGCGGCAGGCGTCGCGCAGCGCGCAGCGCTGGCGCGACGGCGCGCGCCGAACCGGGCGACGGGCTCTCGTCGGAGCCCGCGCGGCGGCGCTGCGCCTCCGCCCCTTGGGCGCCGTTCTGGGCATCCGTCCGAGACCGGGACACGGGGACGGAGAAATCGGTGGGACCTTGGCCTCGGCCGAGGAGTTCGTTCGCGCGCTTCCCGTCGTGTATCGACGCCTGTTCGCCTTCGATCCGCTGACCGACGCCCGTCTGCTGGCGGGCCGGGAGGAGGCCTTGGCGGAGATCGAGCGGTCGTGGACGCTCTGGCGCGAAGGGGGACCCGGCGTCGTGATCGTCGTGGCGCCTCCCGGCGCCGGGATCACCAGTTTCATGAACGCCTTGCAGGGACGGCTCGCCCGCCGCGACGCCCGCTGCGCGCACCGAGTCCTCGAGCGGCGATACCCCGACGAGCGCCGCATGGCGCCCCGGCTGGCCCGTTGGCTTGGACTGGACGACGCAGGGGATTTCGACGAGATCGCCCGTCTCGCGGTCGCCGCGCCCGAGGAGACGCTCGCGAACGCCGCGATCATCGAGGGCGCCGAGCACCTGCATCTTCGCGCCCCCGGCGGCGACGTCCTGATCGCGCGCCTGGGCACGCTCATGGCCCGGACGGAGGACCGGATCTTCTGGGTCGTCTCGGTCGCCGCCTCCGCCTGGCAGCTGATCCAGGCGCGGGCCCCCGACTTCGCCGCCGACCTGAAGCAGCTCTCGCTTCGCGCCCTCGCGGCCGACGACCTGCGCGAGGCGATCATGGCGCGACACGTCCGCAGCGGTCTGCCGCTCCGGTTCGCGCAGCCCAGGGCCGGGAGGGGCGCTCTGCGCACGCGGGCCGGTCGACTGGGCCGATCGTGGCGGGGCGATCGCAAGCGCCAAGTCGTCGAAGATCAGTATTTCGAGCGCCTCGCCCGGGCGTCGCACGGGTCCATCCGCCTCGCGCTCTTCCACTGGCTGAGGTCGGCGGACTTCGACGCCGTCGAGGGGAGCCTTCTCGTGCGACCGCTGGACGCCGTGGATCCGCCTCTGGACGCGTTGAGCACGACGCAGAGCTTCGCGCTGAAGGCGGCGCTGGACCACGGAACCCTGACCGTCGACGAATACTGCCGGGTCGCTCGCGTCTCCCCGGCGGAAGGCGCGCACACGCTGCGCTCGCTCGAGGACCGGCACGTCGTCGAGCGCGTCGACGCGCCGAGCTCCAACGACCAAGGGGAGCCCGATTCCTCGCCCGCGCGCTACCGCATCGCGCCCCTGATGGTCGCGGCGGCGAGCGCCCACCTCCGGTCCCGCAACATCCTGCACTGACGACCACGCTTGGCAACCGTCGGCGCCGGACGCGAGACGCCCAGCCCGCCTCGAGACGACTTCGGGTCAACCCCCGTCGCCAGCGTCCCTGTCGTACAGCCACCGATAGAGCGACCGGTTTCGCGTGACGATCTTCACGTACTCGCGCGTCTCCGCGAACGGGATCCGTTCCGTGAAACGCAGCGGGTCCTCGGCCTCCTGGAAGCTGCGCCAGCGATTCGCCCGCGTGGGGCCGGCGTTGTAGGCCGAGAGCGCCAGCGTCGTCTCCCCGTCGTAGCGGTCGAGCAGCTCGGCCAGAAAGTGCGTGCCCATGCGAACGTTCAGCTCGGCGGCCTCGAGGAAGTCCCGCCGGAACCCCTCGGGTCCGATGCGATTCGCGATCTGGCGCCCGGTCGCGGGCATCACCTGCATGAGGCCCACCGCTCCCGCCGGCGAGACGATCGTCGGCGAGAACGCGCTCTCCTGACGCATCAGTCCGGCGACCAGAAAGGGATCCAGCCCCAGTTCGCGCGACCGCGCCGTCACCAGCTCCCGGTGGGGGAACGGGTAGACGACCTCGAGCAGCGTCCGGTCCCACGGCCGACCCGCCCGGCGCAGGGCGAGCCCGGCGCGGATGCCGTCCAGCGCGCGTCCCGCCTCGTTCAGCGCGACCGCGAGGCGGAGCGCGGCGTCCGCCGAGGCGGCGGCCATCGCCCGCATCGCCGCCACGTGGACGTCGGCGCCTTCGGCCAGGCCGGCGTCTTCCAGCAGGCCGAGCGTCCCGAGCGCGTCGGGCAGCCACGCCGGTTCGGGTGCGACGCCCCGCGAGGACGGCGGCGCGCGCCGTGCGCCGTCGCGCTCGGCGGCGACGAACGCGTAGTAGGACAGAGGGCTCTCCTCGCGGATCCGCGCCAGCCACGCCTCGGCGCCCGCCGCGTCGCCGACCAGCCGGGCCGCGTGCGCCGCCCAGTAGCTCGCCTCCTCCCAGCGCCGGCCGTCGGGAAACGCCGCCAGATAGGCGCCGAAGACCTCCATCGCGGCCTGCGGCTCGCCTCGAGTCAGGTGGATCTGGCCCCACCGCATCCGCGCCAACCCGGCCCGGTCGGCGCCCTCGGACATCGCCACGACTCGTCTGTATTCGACCTCGGCGTCGTCCAGGCGGCCCTGGTCGTGAAGGTCGTCGCCCAGGAAGAACACCGCGTCCAGGGCTTCGGCGCTCGCGGGATATCGCTCGACGAGGCGATCGCGGAGGATCGCGGCGTCGTCCAGGCGGCCCTGCCGCCTGCGCACCTCGGCCCAGGCGCGGAGCGCCGGAGCGGCGACGCCGGCCTCCGAAGCGGGCGCGGCCAGTCGCCGGTACTCCTCGACCGCGAGCGCCAGCTCGCCGGCGCCACGCAAGGCCGCGGCCCGAGCCATGCGCTGGCGGGCGTCGAGGCGGGCGCCCCTTTCGACGGCCAGCCTCCAGGCGACGACGGCCCGACCGTGCTCGCTTCCGCGCCCCAGGGCCGAAGCGACGCGAACGAGCGCTTCCGGGCCGGAGTCCCTCGCGACCCTCCAATGCGCCCGCGCCGCCGCGAGCGCGAGCGGACCGGACGAGCTTCGGGCCAACAGATCCTCCATGGCCCGAACCGCGCCGAGAGAATCGCCCAGCGCGAGGCGAAAGCGCCACTCGAGATCGAAGCGCTCGAGGCGAGGGCGGCCGCTCGACGGGGCGTTTCGGGCGCCCGTCAGCGCCGCCAACGCGAGCCCGGTGTCTCCCGCTTGGGCCCACGCGTCGGCCTCGAGCCGCCAAGCGCGCCGGGCGACCGCCGGGTCGGCGATCGCGGCCGCCATTCGCCGTGCGCCGTCGGCGTCGCCGACTCCGGCCAGGATCCTGGCGACCTCGAGCGCCGTCCAGTCGCCCAAGGGCTCCGACCGCCGAGCCAGAGCGAGCGCGGCCTCGCGCGCGGGCGCCGGCCGGCCGGCGCGCGCCAGCGCTCGGGCCAACCGAGAGCGTCCGGCCAAGGCCGCCGGCCCGCCCGCGGGCGCCCGGTCCACGAAGCGGGCGAACGCGCTCGCAGCCGCGCGCGCGTCGCCCGACGCCTCGTGCGCCAGCCCCAGCCGGCGCCAGAAATCGGGCGCAGCGTCCAGCGTGTCCGCGCCGCCCGCCAGCAGGGCGGCGACGACGCCGGCGTGGTCGCCCCACCCGGCCCGGGCTTCGGCCAGGACCATCCGATCCTGCAAGCGGGCGGAGCCCAAGGGCGCGAGTTCGGCCTCGAGCGCCCGGCTCGCCTTCCAGAATCGCCCCTGCGCGAGATCGCGCCGGACCGAGTCGGACACCTGCGCGCCCGACGGGAGACCCCAGGCGCCGCACAAGCACCACGCGACCGCGAATCGGGCGGCGCGCGCGCGCGCCCGCTGGCGCAACGCGGTCACGGCGACGCGCAACCCCCTGCGGCGGCGAACCGGCTCGCCAACGGCTCCCCGGCGCCTCGCCCGGGGCGGACGTCGCCGCGGACGCGCCCCGGAAAGGCCCGGCAGGCTAGTTGGCCGCCGCCCGCCCGGCCTGCATGGCGAAGAGGGCGTCGATCATCTTCTGCGCCGACTCCTCCATGTCGACCACGAGGTGGTCGATCCTGGACACGAAGTAGTTGTGGGCGATGCTGACCGGAATCGCGATCGCCAGGCCGGCCGCCGTGGTGGTCAGCGCGATCTTGATCCCGCCCGCCACCGTGGTGGCGTCGACCTCGCCGGCCAGCTCGATCGCCTGGAAGGCTTCGATCATGCCCAGAACCGTGCCCAGAAAGCCCAGCAGGGGCGCGACGTTCGTGAGCGTGGCCAGAACGACGAGCCAGCTCTCGAGCTTCGAGAGCTCGATCAGCCCCTGGTTCTCGATCGCCTTCATCACGCGCTCGGTCCCCTCGTCCTGCCGGTCCAGTCCGGCGTGCAGGATGTTCGCGGCGGGCGAGTTGGACTCGCGCGTGAGCTCGAGCGCGTCCTTGATCTGACGCTGGGCCAGGAGCTCGTCCACCTCGTTCAGGATCCTGTGCGTCGACGCGCTCTTGCGGAGGAGGTCGATCAGCTTCCACAGAATCACCACGGCGCCGATCGCCACGCAGGCCCCGAGAGGCCAGGCCATTCCGCCGGCGTCCCGCCACGACTGGGCCATGAACTCGGCGAAGGTCTGGTCCGGGGCTTCCAGCCCGGGCATCTGGGGGAGCGCGGCGTACACGTTCGTCAGGTTGACCAAATGGACCTCCGGTTCTCGGTTCCGTTGCGATGGCCGATGTTGGCCGCGCCGGTCGACGCGACCGCGAAAGCTACAAACTGCCGATACGCATCTTCGGACGCTAGGTGCCCATCCGCAAGCCTCGCCCGAGGCCCGCCGCGCGGAGCCGCGCCGACGCCGCGCGAGCGGTCCGGGCCCGGCGGATTCCTCACCGCCGCCACGTCCACTGCCCCGACCGATACCGGACCTCCAGGTCCCGCGCCAGGGCTTCCTCCTCCTCCGTGATCGAGCCGTCCTTCCAGGTGCCCGGGAAGACGCGGGCGAACCCCGAGCCGAGGGCGTCGACGAGACGATCCCACGCCGGCGCCTCGCCCAGGATTTCGGTCAGCGTCACGGGTCTCGACGCGACGCCCGCGCCAGTCCGGGCGGACCGCCCGGGCGGCGACGTCGCATCGCGGACCGAGCCGTTCCCGACCAGGAGCGAACCCTGGTCGGCCGCCAGCAGGAGCGAGCCGTGCTGCAGCACGCCGGGACCGATCCGGGCCTGCGCGCTGCCCACGAGCTTTCGGCCGCCGACCACCACGTCGCCCTCCTCCGAATCCAGAAAGCACGGTCCGCCGGCGGGTCGACGCGGCCTTCCGTTCGCGCGAACCGCGTCCACGCCCAGCTTCCGCATCCCGTCCACGAGGGCGCCGTTGATCGCGCGGTAGACGTCCTTCGGCCCGCCGAACGCGCGGACGGGAACGACGACTGAATACGTCAGCTCGCGGTCGTGGATCACGGCCCGTCCGCCCGTGGGTCGGCGCACAACCTCCACGTCCGGGCGCCCCTTCAGGAACTCGCGGTAGCCGACGGTCACCGGTTCGTTGCGACCGAACGACAGGGTCGGCGCCGCCCAGCGATAGAACCGCACCGCGCCCCGGCCCGGCTTCGCCGACGCCGCCAGCGCATGGTCTCGCGCCATGTTGGCCGCCCCGCTCAGGGCGCCGTCGCGGAACACCCTCCAGCTCAGCGCGGCCGCGTCAGGGGACAAACGCGTCTCCCGGCTTCACGACCAGAACGTCGGCCGCATCGCCCACCAAGTCCCGAAAACGCTCCGGATCCTGCGCGATCAGCGGCCACGTGTCGTAGTGCACGGGAACGACGACTTCGGGCCGGATGAACTCGACGGCCCGAGCCGCGTCCTCCGGACCCATGGTGAAGTTGTCGCCGATCGGCAGGATCGCCACGTCCACGCGATCGCGAAGCAACTGCATGTCCGTGAGCAGCGCCGTGTCTCCGGCGTGGTAGATTCGCTTTCCGTCGAGGTGGAGCAGGAACCCGGCGGGCACGGTCGTGAACCGGCCGGAGTCGTCGCCGTGGACCTGTCCCCCGTGCAGGGCCGCGGTCATCTTGACCCGCCCGAAGCCGAAGTCGTGTCCGCCTCCGACGTGCATCGGGTGCGCGGTCGCGCCCCGGGTCTCGGCGAAGGACGCGATCTCGAAGGTCGAGACGAGCGTGGCCTCGGTCTCGAGAGCCAGAGGAACGGCGTCGGCGAAGTGATCGAAGTGCCCGTGCGTGCAGAGCACGTAGTCCAGATCGCCCACTTCGGCGCGGCGCACGTCGGCGACCGGGTTGTCGTCGAAGAAGGGATCGATGACCAGACGCGTCCCGTCGTCCGTCCGGACGGTGAAGGTCGACTGTCCGTGGAACGTCAGCTCCGCCATTTCCGCTACTCCGTGTCGTGGTACGATTCGACGGGCGGGCAGGCGCAGACGAGGTTCCGATCCCCGGCCGCGTTGTCGACCCGCCCCACGTGGGGCCAGAACTTGCGGCTGCGCAGCCAGGGGGCCGGATACACCGCCTCCGTCCGGGCGTAGCCCCGGTTCCACTCGTCGCTCGTCGCTTCCCGGGCCGTGTGCGGCGCGTTCTTGAGCGGGTTGTCCGACCGGTCCCACTCTCCCCGCTCGATCCGGCGAATCTCGCGGCGAATCGAGACGAGGGCGTCGCAGAAGCGGTCCAGCTCGGCCTTCGACTCGCTCTCGGTCGGCTCGATCATGATCGTGCCGGGCACGGGGAAGGCCATGGTCGGGGCGTGGAATCCATAGTCGATCAACCGCTTGGCCACGTCCTCCTCGGTGATGCCGGCGGTCTTGCGCAGCGGACGCAGGTCGACGATGAACTCGTGCGCCACCCGCCCCGAGCCGCTCCCCCACCAGTACAGGATCTCGAAGTGCTCCTCGAGACGCATGGCCATGTAGTTGGCGTTCAGGATCGCCGTCTTCGTCGCCTCGACGACGCCCTCGCGTCCCAGCAGCGCGATGTACGCCCACGAGATCGGCAGGATGCTCGCGCTTCCCCAAGGCGCCGAAGCGACCGCGCCGACGGCGCTTTCGCCCCCGACCGACGCCGCGGGATGGCCGGGCAGGTGTCGGCCGAGCTCCTCGGTCGCGCAGATGGGACCCATCCCCGGACCCCCGCCGCCGTGCGGAATCGCGAAGGTCTTGTGGAGGTTGATGTGGATGACGTCGGCGCCGTAGTCGCCCGGCCGACACAGCCCCACCTGGGCGTTCAGGTTCGCGCCGTCGAGGTACACGTAGCCCCCGTGGTCGTGCACGACGTCGCAGACGGCGCGGATCTCCTCCTCGAAGACCCCGTGCGTCGAGGGATACGTCACCATCGCCGCGCTCAGGCGGTCGGCGTGCAGCGCCGCCTTGGCCTTCAGGTCGTCCACGTCGACGTTGCCCCGCTGGTCGCACGCGACCACGACGACCTTCATGCCCGCCAGGACGGCGCTGGCCGGATTGGTTCCGTGGGCCGAGGACGGGATCAGGCACACGTCCCGGCGCCCCTCGCCCAGAGCCCGCTGGCGCGCCCGGATCGTCAGCAGCCCGGCGTACTCCCCCTGCGCGCCGGAGTTGGGCTGCAGGGACACCGCCGGAAGCCCGCTGATCTCCGCCAGCCACGCCTCGAGATCGCGAAAGACGCGCCGGTATCCCCGGGCCTGATCGACCGGGGCGAACGGGTGCAGGTCGGCGAATTCCGGCCACGTGACGGGGGCCATCTGCGTGGTCGCGTTGAGCTTCATGGTGCACGAGCCCAGGGGGATCATGCTGGCGGTCAGCGAGAGGTCGCGCGCCTGCAGGCGGTGGACGTAGCGCAACATCTCCGTCTCGGACCGGTAGGAGTTGAAGACGGGGTGGGCGAGGTACGGGCTGCTCCGTTCGAGCGCCCGGGCGCCGTGCTCGTCGTCGGCGCCGACCGCCCACTCGGCCGCCGACCCGGGGGCGCCGAACACGGCCAGCAGGTCGTCCAGGTCCCGCTCCCCGACCGTCTCGTCCAGGGCCACGCCGAGGGTTCCGTCGCGGAAGTCCCGGAGATTGATCCTGGCCGCGCGGGCCGCCTCGAGGACGGCCGCCGCGCCCCGGACGGGGCGCACGCGCAGGGTGTCGAAGACGGGCGCGTGCAGGCACTCGTCGCCGTGCGCGGTCAACCCGCGAGCCAGCGTCCTCGTCTGGCGCCGAATCCGCTCGGCGATCGCCCGGATCCCCTCGGGCCCGTGGTACACCGCGTACATCCCCGCCATCACCGCCAGGAGCACCTGGGCCGTGCAGATGTTCGAGGTGGCTCGCTCGCGGCGGATGTGCTGTTCGCGGGTCTGCAGCGCCATGCGCAGCGCCCGGTCGCCGTGCCGGTCGCGCGACACCCCGATGATCCGCCCGGGCAGGCGGCGCTTGAACGACTCGCGGCAGGCGATGTAGGCGGCGTGCGGGCCTCCGTAGCCCATGGGCACGCCGAAGCGCTGCGTGTTGCCGACGGCGACGTCGGCGCCGAACTCGCCGGGCGGCGTCAGCAGCGCAAGGCTCAGCAGGTCGGCCGCCACCACCACGTGGCCGCCCGCGTCGTGGACGGCGCGGCACAGGTCCCGGTAGTCGCGAATGCGACCGTCGGTCGCCGGATACTGGACGAGAGCCCCGAAGACGTCGCCGTCCGGGGCGAAGTCCCGCACGGGCCCTTCGCGGATCTCGACGCCCAGCGGCTCGGCTCGGGTCCGCACCACGGCGATGGTCTGGGGGTGGCAGTCGTCGGCCACGAGAAAGGCGCGCCTGCCGTCGCGCAGGCCCGCGCCGCGCAGCATGACCATCGCCTCGGCCGCCGCCGTGCCCTCGTCCAGCAGGGACGCGTTCGCGATCTCGAGCGCGGTCAGGTCGACGACGACGGTCTGGAAGTTGAGCAACGCCTCCAGCCGTCCCTGCGCGATCTCGGCCTGGTAGGGCGTGTACTGAGTGTACCAGCCGGGATTCTCCAGGACGTTGCGCTGGACGACCGCCGGAGTGACGGTCCCGGAGTATCCCATGCCCAGGTAGCTGCGCCAGACCTCGTTCTCGGCGGCCGTCTCGCGGAGCCGCTCGAGCAGGCGCCGCTCCGCCGTCGCCTCCGGGATCGCGAGCGGGCGCCGCAGCCGGATCGACTCGGGGACCGTCTCGTCCGCCAGCTGGTCCAGGGTGGCGCAACCGACGACCGCCAGCATGTCGCGCACGTCGCGGGGTCCGGGCCCCAGGTGGCGCGCGAGAAAGTCGGGAGGGGGGTCGATGGGCGACGTCACGACTCGGGCGGCGTCGGCGGCGGAGCGACGGATCGGTCTATTCCTGGATGTGGGCCCCGTAGCCGTCGGCGTCCATCAGCTCGTCGGCCTCGCCGGGGTCGTCGAGGCGCAGTCGGATCATCCACCCTTCCCCGTAGGGGTCGCTGTTGACCAGGGCGGGGTCGTCGTCCAGCGCCTCGTTGACCGCGACGACCTCGCCGCCCAGCGGGCAGTAGAGGTCGCTCACGGCCTTGACCGCTTCGACCGTGCCGAACGTCTCCATCGGGGCGAACGACGCCCCGGGCTCGGGCAGCTCGACGTACACGACGTCGCCCAGCTCGCCCTGCGCGTAGTCCGTGATGCCGACGTAGTAGACGCCCGCTTCCTCGGCCTCTCGCAGGTACTCGTGTTCGGTCGTGTACCGAAGTCCCTCGGGAATGCTGGGCATCGCGGTCTCCGCTGGGAGCGTTCCATCGACTCGAATGCGGCGAGTCTCAAGCGCCGAAATAGAAAGCCGCGCCGACGAAGGCGTCAAGACCCGCTCCGCCGCGCCTTTCGCCGATGGGCGCGAACGCGCGCCGCGCCCCTGGCAACCGCCTCCGCCGACGCCCCGACGATCGACGGCTCCACGCCGTTCGGGCGGTCTCGGCGCCCGATGGAACGGGGTCGCCTTCCGGGCCCCGAGGCCCGCGTTCGAGAGCGCGCCGCGCTCGGGGCGCCGGCTATCGCTTCGCCGCCGTGGACGCGGCCGAACGGCCCGGAGACGCCTATGTTAGAATTCGGCCCGCGACGCGCGCCCTGGGACGGGGGTTCGGCGCAGGCGCCCGCCGACGACCAGGGAACGCGCCGTTTCGCGGGCGAGGATCTCTTGAGGCGGACGGACGAGCTGGTCCCAAAGGCTCGATCGGGAGGGCCTCCGCGTTCGGGTTGCGAAGAACAGTGAAGACGGGTTGGAGAACAGGGGTATGGACACGCTGGCCCACGCACCGGCGCTGACGACGCTCGGCGACGAGGAGACCGCCGTTCGCGACGCCGTCCGCGACGTCGCCCGATCCGAGATCGCGCCGCGCGCCGCGCGCATGGACGCCGCCCAGCGGATCGACGCCGACGCGATCTCGCTCCTCTTCGACCTGGGGTTCATGGGGGTCGAGATCCCGGCTCACTTCGGCGGCATCGAGAGTTCGTTCTTCTGCGCGACGCTTGTGGTCGAGGAACTGTCTCGGGCGGACCCCTCGGTGGGCGTGCTGGTCGACGTTCAGAACACGCTGGTGAACAACGCGCTGCTCCGATGGGGCACCCCGGAGCAGCAGGCGGCCTATCTGCCGCGCTTGGCCCAGGAAACCGTCGGCGCCTACGCGCTCTCCGAGGCGGACAGCGGATCGGACGCGTTCGCGCTGTCGCTGCGCGCGACTGCGGTCGGCGGAGACTGGGCGCTGAACGGTCGGAAGATGTGGATCACGAACGGCGACGAAGCCGGGGTGTTCATCGTGTTCGCCAACGCGCGGCCGGAGCTCGGCTACAAGGGGATCACCGCCTTTCTCGTGGACGCGGACGCGCCCGGCTTCTCGATCGGAAAGAAGGAGGACAAGCTCGGGATCCGCGCCTCTTCGACCACGGAGCTCGTCCTGGACGACGTCCGCGTCCCCCGGACGCGGATCCTGGGCGAGCTGGGGACGGGATACAAGGTCGCCATCGAGACCCTGAACGAGGGGCGCATCGGCATCGGCGCCCAGATGGTGGGACTGGCTCAGGGTGCCTTCGACCACACGCTGCGATACGTTCGGGAACGCGAGCAGTTCGGACGCCCCGTCGCCGAGTTCCAGGCGGTTCAGTTCCAGCTGGCCCGGATGGCCACCGACATCGAGGCGGCGCGGCTGATGGTCTACAACGCGGCGCGGCTTAAGGACGCCGGCGCTTCGTTCATGCGGGAAGCGGCCATGGCCAAGCTCTTCGCCGCCCGCATCGCGCAAGAGGTGTCGTCGCAGTGCATCGACCTTCACGGAGGCTACGGCTTCACCCGCGAGTACCCGGTCGAGAAGTACTACCGCGACGCCAAGATCGGGAGCATCTACGAGGGGACGGACAACATGCAGCTGCAGACCATCGCCAAGGACCTGCTGCGTGACTAGACCGCGGCGGGACCCGAACGGGACGGCCCGTTGCCTTCCCTAGGCTTCTGGGACCTCCTCCTCGTCCTCGGGGTGGTGACGCTTCTGTTCGGAGCCAAGCGCATCCCGGACATCGCGCGCGGCCTGGGTTCCGGGATCCGGAACTTCAAGGGATCCCTGAAATCCGGAAGCCAGGACGATTCCGAAGACGCCGGCGACGCCTGAAGCCGGCGGGGCCTCCGGCCGCCTCGGGATCCTCTTCCTGGCGGTGCTGGTCGATCTCGTCGGGTTCGGGATCGTCCTGCCCATCCTCCCCTTCTACGCTCAGGGCTTCGGAGCCGGGGGCCTCGAGATCGGCCTGCTGGTCTCCGTCTACTCCGCCGTTCAGCTGGTCATGGCGCCGATCTGGGGACGCGCGTCGGATCGCTTCGGCCGGCGGCCCATCCTCATTCTCGGGCTCCTGGGGAGCGCCTGCGCGTACGTGATCCTGGCTCGGGCCGACTCCCTGGGCGCACTCTTCCTGTCCCGCATCGTCGGCGGCGTCGGCGGATCGACGATCCCGGTGGCCCAGGCGTACATCGCCGACGCTTCGCCGCCGGCGCGGAGAGCCGGACAGATGGGACTCATCGGCGCCGCCTTCGGCTTGGGGTTCGTGATCGGGCCTGCGCTCGGGGGATTCCTCGCGGACTGGTCGCCCGCCTCGCCCCGCGCGCCCGGATACGCGGCCGCGGCGCTCTGCCTGGCCAACGCCCTCGTGGCGTCGGTTTTCCTGCCCGAGTCCCGGAGCGGCGGAGCCGGTCCGAAGGCGTCGCGCTTCGACGTCCGGGCCGCCCTCGCCCAGGCGAGCTCGTCCAGGCAGATCCGGACGATTCTCCTCGGATACCTGCTGATCACCATGGCGTTCTCGACGCTTCAACCCACCCTGTCCCCGCTGGCGAGCGAGCGTTTCGCGATGGGGGCCCGGCAGGCCGGGTACCTGTTCGCGCTGCTGGGCATCGTCTCGGCCGTCGTCCAAGGCGGGTTGGTTCGGTCCCTGGCGCCGCGATTGGGCGAACGGCGCCTTCTCCGCGCGAGCGCCTTGCCCTTCGCGGCCGGGCTCGCGGTCGTCGGCCTGGGGTCCTCCGTCCCGAGCCTGCTCGTGGGACTGGTCCTGATCGGGATCGGTTACGGCGGCGCCGTGCCCAGCGCCCTGGGCCTGCTTTCCAGGGCTGCGGATCCCGACTACCAGGGCGCGGTTCTCGGCGTCGGACAGAGCGTCGGTTCGTTCGCGCGCGTCGTCGGCCCCAGCCTCGCGGGAGCGCTGTTCGACGCTCGGATCGCCCTTCCCTATCTGGCCGGGGCGACGCTGATCCTCGCCGGGGCCATGGTCACCGCCACGCTGGCGCAGCCCGGCGAGACCGACCGGCAGCGATTCCCGTGAACGTCACCGTCGTGCTGCACCAGCCCCAGAATCTCGTGAACATCGCGGCGGCGGTGCGCGCCATGGCGAACATGGGCCTCGACCGCCTCACGGTGGTCGACCCCGCGGAGTTCGACGCCCGGCGCATCACGGGAATCGCGCACCGCACGGACGCCATCGTCGCCGCGGCGCGACGAGTCCAATCGCTGGACGAGGCGTTGGCGGAATTCGCCTACGTGGTCGGGACGTCGGCGCGCGCTCGCACCGCGCAGCGGAACTACCACCGTCCGCGGGACGTGGCGAGCCGGATCGCGAGCAGGGCGATCGGGGGACCCGTTGCCGTCGTGTTCGGGCGCGAGGACCGCGGGCTCTCCAACGACGCGCTGGACCGGTGTCACGACGTCGTCGTCATTCCGACGACCCCGGAATACTCGTCTCTCAACCTCGCTCACGCGGTGATGCTGATCGGCTACGAGCTCTTTCTGGCCCGGCCCGAGGCGCCCGATCCGCTTCCCACGGGCAAGCGTTCGCTGGGACCTGCGACGACTGCGGACCTCGAGGAGATGTACCGCGCCCTCGAAGGCGGACTGAACGCCGTCGGGTTCTTCCGGGCTCGTCGTCCCAAGAGCGTCATGCGCACGTTGCGCACGGTCTTGGGCCGCACCGAGCTGGACGCTCACGAAGCGCGCCTGATTCGCTCGATCGGATATCAGGTCAAAGCGTGGGCTCGACGGATATCGAACATCACGCCGCGCGAACCGCCGAATTCCACATCGCGCTGATCGTCGCGCAGACGCAAATGGAAAGGCGACCCACCGATCATTCGCCAAATCGACCATCGACCAATATCAGTGAAAAGTCGATGTCGGCAGGTGTTTGCCCACGTATCCTATCTCAATCTTCTTGCCATCATGCTGAATTCTGAGATGAATCCGATAGGCCCTGGTGAGAGACACGTGTCGCCTGTACGTTCGTTCTCCGCCCTTCTCGTCACGGAACACACGAAGATGTCCGTACCTCTGCATCGTCGACTCGCTTTCCGGGCGACAGTCCGAGATTCGAGGGTATCGACTTTCGTCGTCCCCACGCCACCGCCGACAGGCATCGTCTAGCTTTACGAGCTTTCTGACGAGCAAAGAAAGACTTGCCGGCGGCAGGCCGCGAATTTGTCGGTCCACTTCGACGCCAAAAGAAAGATGCGGAAAACAGCGTTCCTTTCTCGCAACCAAGTCATCGAGATCGTTGACACGCCCCTGATCGCGCCGCAAGACGCGTTTCCTGACATCACCGGCCTTGTCCGGTCGAGACACATTGAAGACCTCGATTGTCTCTTCGCGCGTGCGACTATCGCCATCCGACCATTCCAACCATCGGTGCCGAAGAGAAACCACGGCCGCATCCCATCTCGGCTCGGTCGCGAGACTCAACCCAACCCCCCTTAGGAGGTAAGCCGCACCAAGCCCTCGAGCGTCAGCGGGACAAACAGAATTCGCTTGCTCCGACAAATGGAATTCCGACAGTTGAAACCTGTCGTTGAGCGCGCTCCCCGCCTCCTCTGGGAAATCCGTTCTCGCGGCCATGCCCATTACCAAAGCCCTCACATCGGGATGTGCATTCCTCAACCACATCGCCACATTATAGCCTCTCGCGATTTCGATTTGCCAAAGGCCAGCAACATCCAAAGACAGAATCTCGGCTACCCTTCCATCCATAACCAGAGCCATGCCGCGCACCATATCGTCCATGCGCTTCGCACCCAATTCGCGAGCGTTCGCGGTTTTTCGAGCGGACAGTTCGTTGAAAACGAACCACATTTCCGGATCTGAATTGATCAAACCGCCAAGCCAACCAAGCGCGACAGCGTTCGCTCGTGCTGATCAAAAAACCCCTGGGGCCACATGTCGAGCCTGCCGTTCCTCCCGACCGACAGGGTCGTGACCCTAACATCAATCCCTTCCCTTTCAAAGTAATGGACGACAACCCGATCAGGCGGAAGCAGTCCATCCGCCACGGCTAAGCGCACGCCATTCAAAATATGGTCGCTATGAGTCTCGAGAATCACCTGGGATCCACTTGCGACGGCCTTCACTGCAAGCCGGGCCAGCGCCACCTGACCGGCTGGGTGCACGTGCGCTTCCGGATTCTCAATGACAGCCAAGTAGCCGTCCTCTGCGTCTTGACGCTTGCGCGGCGCGAGAAGCGCCACGATTGGCGCTAGTGCGTAACTTACGCCAAAACCCACATTTCCCGCACGAAACGTTCGGCTTGGGATATCCGTTGGCGTCCTAAAACGAAACCCGGCAATCGCGCAGTCTGCCTCGGGAACAACCTTGACGCCCATCTCAACCCCCGGGCAGATCACTCTCAACCAAGCGTTCGTCTGGGCCAAGAGAGTCTTTTTGGACTCGGTGGAATGCCGCACGCCAGCCGCGACCGATTCACCCCCAAGCGCATCGAGATACTGGAGAACATGTTCCCCTCGAATGCCCAAAGGCGCACGCGAGGTCCGCCTCCCCTCAATGTACGGCAACGTTCGCCTCGGACCAAGGCGGTCTGCGGAAACGAAGTGGACATCTCCGAACTCGATGAGCTTGTCCTCATCTCCGGACCGAAGTTCGACACCATTGTCGGGAGACTCGAGAATACACGATTTCATTCCCCGCGTCTCCATTTCGATCCGAATCTCATCCTTTGCGGCACCATCGTGCAGCACATCACGAAAGGACCCCAAGTCAACCAAAGGACCCCTCCACGGCCTTCCACCCGAAGTCGCACACTGATGCATAGCCAAGATCGCCTGGACCATACTGCTTTTGCCAGAACCGTTCATGCCCGCGAGAATCGTCAGGCCGTTCAACGAAAACTCTTGCTCCCGAAAACACTTGAAATTCGTAAGCCGAACAGAGTCGGTCATGAAAGTGCCTCTTGGATGAGACTGCGTACACGCGCAAACCGAATATTGACGTGCTTCGTCGACTGCGTCCCGACGGTGATGCTGTCGTGAAAGCCGCGATTCTTCATGAGGTCTTTTAGCCGCCTTACAACGTCTTCCTTTCGCACGACTAGAGTCGATGCACGGTCCTCGGGAACCTCCGCTAGAACAACCGACAGACTCTCGAAGAGGGGCTTGTTCACCGGGAATCTCCGGATCGCCGGTCGATCACGCGGTGGTTTACGAAACGCCTCGTGTCCGAAGATCTCGGCAGCCAATGACATTGCTCGACGAAAGTCAGCATTGAGCTTCGGATACGATTCTTGATTCTCGTTCAGCCACCCCATTGCATCCATAAGAAATTCGTCGAGCCTTCCAGGGTAGCGATCCTCTCCCCAAGCCCGAAATGCCATAAAACGCAGGACACACTCCCGGTCGGCCATGCGTTTGGGATTCACCGTGTCGTCGGTCGCTCTCTTGAATTCTTGGGATTCCGCGAGCTCGCGGAGGAGGCCACGAGCAGGCCCAGGATTAAGCGCGTGGCGAATTTCCTGCCCTTTGAGCGGCTTGCCTTCCGTGTTGATACGCTTGAAGACGTTGAACATCACGGCGGCGGGCGTACCGGGCTCGATCACATGGCAAGAGAGTTGCGTCTCGTTGATACGACGTTGCATGGGCCGGGGCAGGACATCATAGGTAGATCCGTCGAACTGGGCCAGATACTCCATGCCGCGCAAGTGCAATTTCCTATCGGTGTCGCCTAAGATGAAGTTCCGCAGCGTGGTGAGCCTTTGTAGGCCGTCGACAACTTGCCAATTGTCTTCGGTGTCCGCCGCCACGTAGAAAACGGGAATGGGAATTCTCAGAAGAAGAGACTCAATCAAACGACTTTGGGTATCGAGTGGCCAAACGTCGCCAGACCGTTGGAAGTCAGGCTGGAGATCGATCTCGTCGTTCTTTACCCTTTCGACAATCTGATAGACCGTCGGTTGCCTAGTCGAAATGCTGATCGTCGTCGGATCGAACGGTTGGTGGATGACGTTCGCCGGATCGGGAACCATGTACTCACGTTCCACGCCTTCACCTTCGACTTCCCCTTCCTCTAGAACTGGGGCGACGCTCGCAAATCCTGGATGACCCGATCTGGCCGACGAACCCGGCCGTCTACGGACAGGTATCACCGCAGACGTTGACGCGTCTTCGGAGACCTGCAGTTCTATTGGGTCACTAGCAGTGGACATTGGTTGGCCAAAGCAATAGATGAAGACGGAAGCGTTCAACCCCAAGGATAGTAGCGGGCCTGGGGAGTCCGAGCAAGGAGACGTTTGGCTCACCGGTGGGGGAGCCCGACGAGTGGGCTACGAGCCGTTGGGTTCGCCGAGTCGCGACACGGCTCCAAGCTTGATGTGACGTGTCGTCGCGTCCTCGGACTCCGTGCTCGATTCGGTCCGTCCTCCGCACCCCGCCGCCGTAACGTACGCGGCGGTAGTCACGGGTCCGCTGGCGTCCCGGGGTCCGTTCATCCATCCCTTTTTCACGGCGGCGACGCGCTCGCGCCGACGACCTTCGGTCCACCGCTCAGCGTCCGAACGAACTCCGATCGCAACGGTGGGAGGGCACGCAGGCCCCTCTCGCGCTGCAGCGGACGCCTTCGGCCGTCCGAGTCCAGGCCCGCCGGCGACTACCCTTCCGCTTCCAGGGGCTCGGGATCCACCGGAGGCTGCCACAGCTGGACGGCCGGAAACGTGTCCAGAAACCAGCGCACGGCGGCTAGGAACAGTCCCATGAACAAGAGCCCGATGAGCGGAGTCGCAACCGAGAACACGGGATCTCCGTCGTGGTGCAGCGACGGGAAGACCAGCATGTAGTGCCAGAGCCACAGCCCGGAAAGAACGACGGCGCTCAGGGTCTGCAGCACGACGGGCGTCTTCTTCGGCCTGGCTCCGAGAAGACCCGCGAAGGGCACGACGAAGCACAGCACCAGCACGAGCGCCGACAGACCGCCCCACGGCTCGCCCGCGCGGGTGGTCACCCAAGCCTGCTCCCAAGGGAGCTTCCCGTACCAGATGACGATGTACTGGGACCAGAACAGGTACGTCCAGAAGACCGTGAACGCGAAGGTCAGCTTGCCCAAGTCCCAGAGCGCGGGCCTGTCGATGCGCCGGTCGAGCTCCGGGTCCCTGCGCTTCAACCGAACGGCCGCGACCGCGGTCGCGGCGAACCCGGCCCAGAACGCCCCCATGAAGAACCACCCGCCGAAGAGCGTCGAGAACCAGTGCGGCTCCAGGGACATCACCCAGTCGAACGCGAGCATCGTCGTCACGACGACGTAGACCAGGACCAGGACCGGCGCCATCCGCGTCATGAGGCGGTAGCTCCGCGCCTCCTCCTCGGCTTGGCCCGCCCAGCCGCGGGTCAGCCGCTCCCGCCACCAGGCGCGGCCGCGGGACTTCCGTTCGCTTCCCCCGTGCGCGCCGGCGCCCGTCGGCCCCAGGTCCGGTCGCACCGCCAGGTACACGAAGCCGCACGCCATCGCGAACAGCGCCGCGACGCCCACGAGGTTTCGGCTCAGCAGGAACGGGACGTTCAGGTACGCCGCCTTTTTCTGCACGATGGCGTCGTGCGCCATCATCTCGATCCAGGGAAAGTAGTCCTCCCGGAGATTGAGCAGCATGGGAAGGAAGAGGACCAGAGCGATCGGGAGGTAGGCGGCGAACGATTGGTGGATGCGCCGCAGCGACCAGTTCCACCTCGCCTTGACGATCGAGGTGACGGCGGCGACGATCACGCCGCCCAGCGCCACCGAGGCGAAGTAGTTCCAGTTCACCACGTACGACTTCCACGCCAACTGCGGATCCCGCCACAGCGTCGCGAAGAACGAGACCGCCCCGACGCCGATCATGATCCTGACCAGCGCCGTGCCCCCGGCGCCCCGGGCGACGTAGCGGACAGGCACGCTCTCGGGCGCGGCGAGGTGCGCCATCGACTAGTTCGCCGTCCCTTGGCCGGCGGCCGCCCGGCCGCCGACGCCCTGCAGGTCGCGAACGTAGTTGACCACGTGCCACCGGTCGTAGTGGCCGATCTGATGGCCGTAGGCCGGCATGAGCCCGCGTCCGACCCTGATCATTCCGTAGAGGTACCCGTCGCTGCGCCCGACGGCCGCTTCGCCGTCCAGCGGATACGCGGCCATCGCGGGATGAACCTCGAAGATGTATCCGGTGGTCCCCTTGCCGTCGGGCCCGTGGCAGACGACGCACACGCGCTCGTAGAGCTCCTCTCCGCGAGCCAGCGACTCGGGGGTCGGCGGAACCGGGTTCGTCAGGCTGTCGACGACTTCGGGTCGACCGGCCATGTCCAGCTGAGTGAACGGCGGCGGCACGTCCGACGCGCCCTCGGGCTGTCCGACGTTGACCTGAAAGGGGCCGGCGGCGGCGTTGCCCGACGACGTCGGCACCGAGCCTTCCGGCGGCAGCCGCGTGTTCTCGTAGGGATCGAAGGAGCGCTGGTCCCGCATGCTCCGCTTGAACACGTCGCCCATCAGGTCGTCCAAGGGAGTGCAGGCCCCGGAGGCGGCCAGCGCGAGCGCGACGACGGCCCCGCAGCGGAGGCCGCGGAAACGCCTACACATCGAACCCCTCCGGCTCCTCCCGCAGCTCCCGGGGACCGAAGCGCCCCAGGATCTCCTTGACCTCCTCGGCCTTCGCGGGAGGGGCGGTCACGTAGACGCCGAACGAGCCGTTCGAGCACTCGGGGTGGTAGGCCACCATGCGCCTGAGGTTCGGAAGGCCCGCGTTGACGAACAGGCCGATCACCGTCGACAGCGCCCCGAAGAGGATCGCGCACTCGAACGCGATGACCACGTAGGCGGGGATCGACAGGATGGGCTTGCCGCCGGTCACCAGCGGCCAGTCCATCGACGTCCACGACGTGAACGCGAACCCCGTCGCCGCCCCGGTCAGGGCGCCGGCCAGGGTGAAGACCCGGACCGGGCTGTGCTCGAGCGCCAAGCCCTCTTCCAGGAGGCGGTGCTCGGGCAACGGCGCATAGGCCCGCAGTCGCTTGTGTCCGGTCGCCCGGAGCGCCTTGCACGCGTCGATGGTGGAGTCGAGGTGCTCGAAGAGCGCGAAGAACCCCAGGTGTCCTCGCCGTCGTCTCGTCGGGATCACGACGCGGCCTCCTCGGCGCGGCCCCGCATCGGCGGCGGGACCACCTCCTTCATCTCCGCGATCGCGACCGGGGGCAGGAGGCGCGTGAAGAGCAGGAACCAGAACCCGAACCAGGCGAAGCTGCCCACCAGAATGCCCATCTCGACGTGCGACGGCCGGTAGAGGCCCCACGCCCAAGGCTCGTATTCGTGCGACAGCGACGTCACGATGATGACGAAGCGCTCGAACCACATCCCGATGTTGATGAAGATCGAGATGACGAACAGGGCGGCGATGGAGGTGCGCACCCGTTTGAACCACAGCATGAGCGGAACCAGTCCGTTGCAGGTGAGCATGATCCAGTTGGCCCACCAGTAGTGCCCGAAGACTCGGTTCCAGAACACGCCCCTCTCCGGGGGCTCGCCCGAGTACCAGGCGAGGAAGTACTCCGCCAAGTAGGCGTAGAGCACGATGCCGCTGGTCAACATGCAGAGCTTGGCCATCGCCTCGAAGTGCTTGACGGTCAGATACTTCTCCAGACCGAAGAACTTCCTGATCGGCACGGCCAGAGTGATGACCAGCCCGACGCCGGAGAAGATGGCGCCCGCGACGAAATAGGGCGCGAAGATCGTGGTGTGCCAGCCCGGGACGATGGCCATGGCGAAGTCCCAGCTCACGACCGAGTGCACCGAGAGCACCAGCGGCGTGGCCAACGCGGCCAAGTAGATGTAGGCCTTCGAGAAGTGGTGCCACTCGCGATCCGTGCCCCTCCATCCCACCGCGACGACCTGGTAGAACTTCCGCCTGAGGCCGCGAGCCTTGTCCCGCGCAGCCGCCAGGTCGGGAATCGTGCCCAGGTAGAAGAACACGGCCGAGACGGTGAAGTAGGTCGTGATCGCGAAGACGTCCCACACCAGCGGCGAACGGAAGTTCGGCCACAGGAAGCGAGCGTTCGGATACGGCACGAGCCAGTACGCGTGCCACACGCGCCCGACGTGAATCAGCGGAAACAGGCCCGCCGTCATGACGGCGAAGACCGTCATCGCCTCGGCGGCGCGATAGATCGCCTGCCGCCACGGAGCCCGAAAGAGGAACAGGATGGCGGAGATCAGCGTGCCCGAGTGGGCGATGCCGACCCAGAAGACGAAGGTGGTGATGTACACGCCCCACCCGACCGGCGCGTTGAGTCCGGAGACGCCCAGCCCCGCCACGATCTGGTAGATCCACGAGATCAGGAACAGCCCGACTCCGGCGACGGCCAGCGAAAAGAGGATCCACCAGCCCTTGCCGGGACGGGACAGCACCTTGAGGACGTCGCGGTTGACGTCCTCGTAGGCCCCGACGTCGGGGTTGGGCAACGCGCCGCGGGCCCTCGCCTCGGCGGCGGTCAGCTCGGCTGCGGACATCGTCTAGTGAGCGCCCTCGTCGACCTCGTGGTGCGTGACCTTCTTGAGGTAGTGCACCGCGGGCTGCGTGTTGATCAGATCGTCCAGGACGCGGTGGACGCGCTCGTCGCGCACCGCTTCGGCGACGCGCGACGTCGGGTCCTTCACGTTGCCGAACGCGATCGCGTCCGCCGCGCAAACGCTCTGGCACGCCGTCGCGACTTCGCCGTCGGCGACTTCGCGGTCCTCGAGCGCGGCCCGGTTGCCGGCGTCGCGGATCCGCTGCACGCAGAAGGTGCACTTCTCCATGACGCCGTTGTCGCGGACCGTCACGTCCGGGTTGAACTGCCAGTCCATCGGCTCCGGGATCTTTTGCGCGTACCCGTACCAGTTGAAGACGCGGACCTTGTAGGGACAGTTGTTGGCGCAGTAGCGGGTGCCCACGCAGCGATTGTAGACCTGGGCGTTGAGTCCGTCCGGCGTGTGGTAGGCCGCGAAGACGGGACACACCGGTTCGCAGGGCGCGTTGTTGCAGTGCTGGCAGAGCATCGGCAGGAATCGAACGTCCAGAGGGCCGGAGTGGGACGCGTCGACCGTCTCGTAGTAGCGCTCCAGCCTGAGCCAGTGCATCTCCCGGCCGTTCGCCGCCTCGCTCTCGCCCACCCAGGGGATGTTGTTCTCCGCCTGGCAGGCCGTGACGCACGCGCCGCAGCCCGTGCACCGGTCCAGATCGACGGCCATCGCCCAGCGTGGGTGCTCCTCGGCGTAGGGCCCGAAATCGGATCCCGGCAACGGAAAGTCCTCCGCCGCCCCTTCGGTCGTCACCGGCCGAAAGCCGCCGCCCTCCTGGAGCTCGCGGCGCTGGCCCGAGCCGTGCCCGCCGTGCCCGTCGTCGGACTCCTCGGACTCCGCGCGTCCCAGGGCGGACAGCGGGGTCGCGGGCGCGACGTTGCGGTCGTCCTGGTCGCTCGATCCCTCGGTGCTCGCCAAGCGCCTCCACTCGCCCGTCGCCGCCACGTCGACGCGGGTGGACGCCAGCCGCGGCCCGGAAGCGACGTCCGGGCCCAGCAGCGTCATCGGATTGACCCCGTTGCCGTTCGCGAACCGGCCGTAGTCTGTGTGTCCGCCGCCCATGGCGACGGCCACGACGTCCTCGCGCACGCCCGGATAGAGCCACACGGGCACGTCCAGGAATCCGTGCGGCGAAGTCACGCGCACCACGTCCCCCGACTTCAGGCCCAGTCGCTCGCCGGTCGCCGGGTTCATCTCCGCGACCGAATGCCACATCACCTTCGACACCGGGTCCGGCAACTCCTGCAGCCAGGGCCGGTTCGAGTGCGTCCCGTCGCCGAAGCGAGGCGACGGATGGACGAGGAGCGTCAACTCGCCGCCCCCGTCGACCGTCGGGGCGTCGAAGTCGACGGCCGTCTCCGACGCCTGCAGCGCCGTCACCTCGGGCGTCCGGTCCTCGCGGGACGCGAAGCCGCTTCGAAGCAACTCCCTCCAGCGAGCGTCGGCGGCGCCCGGCGGCGCGGCGGCCCCGCCGCTCGCCTCGAGCTCCCGGTCGTGGGCCAGACGCAGATGCTCCCGCATCGTCTCGGCGCCGAAGTCCGCGCCGATCCGCCGCCCCAGATCCAGCAGCACGTCGCCCATGGGACGAGCGTCGAAGTGCGGCACCGGACGCATGACCGGCTGGCGCACCGCGTACACGCCTCGGGTCGGCCGGGCGTCGCCCCAGGACTCCAGCGGATGGGCGTCCGGGAGGACGAGGTCGGCGAGCGCCGACGTCTCGTCCAGGGCGGAGCCGAAGGCGACCTTGAAGGGCACCGCCGAGAACGCGGCGCGAAAGCCGGACCCCGGGGGCAACGCGTAGGCCGGGTTCGTCCCGGACACCACGGCCACGTCGTAGGCGCCCGATCCCATGGCGGCGATCGCGACCTCCAGGTCCGCCCAGGAGGTCGCTTCCCGGTCGGCCTCGCCGTCCACGCGCATCGTCGAGCCCAAGCTGCCGGCCGCGACGTTCAGGACGAGAGCCGCCAGGTTCGCGCCCACGGCCCGGTCGTGACCTCCGGCCAAGCCCGGACCGAGCGCCAGCGCGGCGCCGGCCTCGAGCCGGTCCGCGAGATCCACGAGCGCTTCCGTCTCGACGCCGGCGGCCTCGGCCGCCGTCTCGAGCCGCCGACCCGCCGCCATTTCGCCGTAGGGCCCGGCGTCCGCGCCGCGGCGCACGAGCTCGCCTGCGAGGGCCAGGGCGATCGCGGCCTCGTGGCCGGCCTTCGCGGGAATCCACTCGTCCGCGTTCTGTCCGGTCAGCGACAGCCGCGGCCCGACGAAGACGAAGCGGCCCTTGCGTCCGCCGTCCACCCCGTGCATGCGGGCGAAGTCGGCCGACAGCCGAACCGGAGACAGCCACGTCTCGAGGAAGTCGGCGCCGAAGGACACCAGCACGTCGGCCTGCGCGACGTCGTAGCGGGGCACGGTCGCGACGCCGAACGCCACGCGCGTCGCTTCGCGAAGCGCGGCGTCGTCCAGCGAGTCGTGGACGACGCGTCTCCCGCCCGCCGCGGCCGCGACGCGATCGAGCAGCTCGCCTTCGGCGGGGCCCTTGCGGCCCGTGAGGAAGAGCGCTTCCCCGGAGCCCCCCAAGCGCTCGGCGAACTCGGCGAGCGCGGCGTCCCACGAGACCGGCTCGAGCTCGCCGCTCTCGCCGCGCCGCAGCGGAGTGGCCACGCGGTCGGGGTCGTACAGGCCCTGAAGGGCGGAGACGCCCCGCGAGCACACGCCGCCCCGCGACGTCGGATGATCGGGGTTACCCTCGATCATCACCGCCCGGCCTTCCCGGGTCCGCACCCGAATTCCGCAGCCGGCGGCGCACTCTCCGCACGTGGACGCGTACCACGTGGCAACGCCCGGGGTGATCTCCTCGGGCGGCACGACGTACGGGATCAGGCGCTCGATCCGGCCCGTGTCGCAACCGGCGACCGCGGCTCCGGCGCCCCCGGCGCCCACGACCTTGAGGAAGTCGCGGCGTTCGAATCCGTCGCTCAAGATTGGGCTCCCGGGGACGAGACGGCCGCGATTCGCGCGCTCGAGAGGCGGCGATCGACCCGGAGGCCCTCGCCGCCGCCCGGCTCCGCGCGACCCGGCCCTAGTAGTGGCATACCGTGCAATCGCGCGAGGCTCCGCGCTCCAGGTGGCACGACACGCACCACCCCATGCGCAGGTCGCCCGCTTCGGGCGCCATCGACTCCAGAACGCCCATCTCCTGGACCTCGCCGTGACACGTCTGGCACGAAATCTCGGCCGCGACGTGGCGCATGTGCGGAAACCGCACGTGATCGGCGACCTTGTAGATCCGCTTCCAGGGAATCGGCGTTCCCGCGTCGTAGTGCTCGCGGACCTTGGCCACCTCCTCCGGCGCGTTGCGGCCCGCGACGATGCCCTCGCGGTGACAGCCGATGCACGTCTCGACCGGCGGGATCCCCGCGTCCACGCTGCGCTCCGCCGAGAAGTGGCAGTACTGGCAGGACATGAGAAACTGCCCGGCGTGCGTGTCGTGGGGGAACTGGATGGGCTGGCGGGCGACGTCCTCGCTCGCGTCGTCCTCGGCAACGTCGTCCTGCAACCCCCGCCAGCCGCCGAACAGGGGAACCAGGAGCGCGAGAACGAGCAGGGGAACCGCCCCCACCTTCGTCGCCAACCAAAGCCTGTTCATTCGGACGGTGGGCATCGCGGACCCGTCGCCGGGTCGGTTGAAGGCGGTTGGGGACGCGAGGGAATCGGCGCCGGAAACGACGAAGCAAGGTAGAAAGCCCGCCGAACCGTGTCAACGAACGATTCCGGCCCGGCCGCGCGGGCGTCCGGGAGGCCGCGGCGGGCCTCCTCGCCGGGCGCGCCGAAGCCCCGAGGCGGCGAGCGGGGACGCGCCGACTCGCCACCCGCCGGCGGGTCGGGTGTAGATTCACCCGCCGGGACGCGCACCGGTGCGCGGTCGACCGCTCGACCCCCTTGCCGACGGTCCGCCGGGCGCGGCGCGCCACCCCGTGCCGCAGGGACCCGAACGGGGGACGATCGGCGTCGCCCGACCGCCACCCCGCCGCCCGCGCGCTCGCCGGAAGGATGAAACGCTCCCGTCCGGACGCTAGAATATCCCGTCATGGAACCGAACCGCCCCCCGTCGGCCGCCCCTGAAGGCGAAGGCGCCTCGAGCCCCTTCGGCGTGCACCTGACCACCTTCCCCCACGAAGGGCGATTCTGGGACGTGCACCTCGAGTTCGTGGCCGATCCGCGAAGCCCCGACTCCTGTCGAGCCCGACTGTGCTACGTCCCCACGGACCGGGTCGGCCGCGACGAGCCGGCCCGCACGGCGGTCGTCATCATCGAGCCGACCTTCGAGGAGGCCCAGCGGGTCGCCCGGGCGCTGGACCGGCACTATCACGCGGCCATGCTGCGTTCGATCGCTTGAGTCCGGCGCGGACGCCCGCGCCGCTGCGCGCCCTTCTGCTCCAAGTCCGGGACCCGGACGACGTCATGGCCTCCCACGAGGTGGCCGCGTTCAGGGCGACGCTCGCGCCCCGACCCGTGCGCGTCCGGGTCTTCGACCTCCTGCGGCGACGCTTGTCGCCCGCGGACCTGGGCGACGCGGACTTCGCGCTCGTGGGAGGCAGCGGCGCGTACTCGGCGGCGCTGGGCGGTCCCTGGCTCGAGGACGCTCTCGCGTCGCTCAGGCTCGTCCACGCCCTGGGCGTGCCCGCCTTCGCCTCGTGCTGGGGGTCCCAGGCCATGGCCGTCGCCATGGGCGGCAGGGTGCGGCAGGACCGCGATCGGGCCGAAGTGGGGACCCGACCGGTGCGCCTCGCGCGCGCCGGGCGCCGGGACCCGTTGTTCGGGCCGCTCGGCAGCCCCTTCGACGCGCACATGGGGCACGAGGATCTGATCGAGACCCTCCCACTCGGCGCGACGCTGCTGGCCTCTTCCGACGTCGTCGAGCACCAGGCCTACCGCTTCGACGACGCGCCGATCTACTGCACCCAGTTCCATCCGGAGCTGGACGCCGACGGACTGCGCGCCCGCCTGGCGTCCTATCCCCGCTACGTCGAGGAGGTGGCCGGCACGACCCTGGGCGAGCTGATGGCGAAGACCCGGGAGACCGAGGCGGCCAACTCGCTCGTGGGACGCTTCGTGGATCGTTTCGTGCAAGCCCCGGGCGCGCCTCCCGCGCCGTCGCCGGGCGAGGCCGTCCCTCCGGCCGTCACGCCTCCCTGATCCAGCGGACGAGTTCGCCGAGCGTCGGTCGCTTGCCCTGCATGAGGATCCCCACCCGGTAGATCCGGCCGGCGATCCACGCCGTCGCGACGACCGCGAGCGCCATGAGCGCCAGCGACAGGGCCACCATCCACCACGGCACCGCGCCGGCCACGGCGCGCGGGAACATCATGATCGGCGAGAAGAACGGGAACACGGCCGCCCAGTCCATCCAGACCGGGCTGCGGCCCTCGATCGAGCTCATCAGCAGGACGAACGGCACGATGATCAGGATCATGAGAGGGAGCTGCGCCGACTGCGCCTCCTCCTCGGTGCTGCACATCGCGCCGACCGCCGCGAACATGGACGAGTACAGGAAGTAGCCCAGGACGAAGAACGCCAGGAGCAGCGCGACCGTCCCGACGCCGGGCAGGAACTCCACGACGCGTGCCAGGTCCGCGCCGGGCGCGCGGGCGGCGACCGCGGGGACGCCCAGGGCGACCAGAAGCGCTCCCGAGCCCAGCCAGATGGACACCTGCGTCAGTCCGATCGAGCCCACGCCCAGGACCTTGCCCAGCATGAGACGCCAGGGGCTGATCGCGGAGACGATCACCTCGACGACGCGGTTCCTCTTCTCCTCGAGCACGGAACGGAGCACGTAGGCGCCGTAGAACAGCATGGTGAAGTAGAGGAGAACGGCGCCCGCGAGCCCCGCGACGACGCCCGTGACGCGAGCGACCTCGGACGCCCCGTCGCCGATCGTCTCGAAGGCCATCTCCGCGCCTCGGAGCAACGCCGCCAACTCGGCCGCGCCCGGGGAACCCTCGACGCGGCGGTCGAGCGCGACGCCGCCGACGACCGATTCGAGCAGCGCGGAGCGAACCCTTCCGGGAGCCCTCTCGGCGCGATACGCGAACGAGCCGTCGCGGAGCGTGACGTCGTCCAGGACGACGTAGCCCTCGACTTCGTCCTCGACGACCCGGCGGTCCATCTCCTCGGTTCCGATCGCCGCGTCGACCACGTCGAGGTCGTAGCCCAGGGCCGCCATCTCGGCCGCGACGTCGCGGGCGAGCTCGCCCGTGAGGTCGACCAGCGCCATGTTCGGCTCCGAGCGCTCCGACTGGACGCCCAGGAAGACGCTCAGTCCCATCAGGCCGATCATCAGCACCGGGATGGCCACGGTCGAGAGCACGAACCCCTTCGTCCTGACCCGCTCCAGGTACTCGCGGCGAAGCACGATCCACACCTGTCTCACGACGCGCCTCCCGCGGCCTCGAGCGCCGGGCCGTCGGCGGACTCCTCGCCGGCGTGCCGCACGAAGATCTCGCGCAGACTGGGCTCCAGGCGCTCGAAGCGCCGCAGTTCGACGCCCTCGCGCACCGCGGCGGCCAGGATCCGCTCGGCCGACGTCGCGCCCGCGCAGTCGACGTGGTGGGCGCCGTCGACGACTTCGGCTTCGGTCGCGCCCAGGCGATCCAGCCAGCCCGCGTCGCCCTCGAACTCGAGGGCCACCACGCCCGAGCGCTCCCGACGCTTGATCTCCGCGAGGTCGCCGTCCAGGACCTTGACCGCCCTCGAGATCAGGCACACCCGCTCGCACAGCCGCTCGGCCTGCTCCATGAGGTGGGTCGAAAACACGATCGTGGTCCCCAGGTCTCTCTGCTCGCGCACGATCGACTCCAGAACCTCCTGGTTGATCGGGTCCAGGCCGCTGAACGGCTCGTCCAGGATCCACAGGTCGGGCGCATGCAGCACCGTGCCGACGAACTGGACCTTCTGCTGCATCCCCTTCGACAGCTCCCGCACCCTCTTCGTCGCCCACGCCTCCAGGGAGAGCCGCTCGAGCCACTCCATCGCCCGCCTCCGGGCCTCCGCGCGCGCCAACCCCCGGATCTCGCCGAGGAAGACGAGCTGTTCGACGACCTTCATCTTCTCGTACACGCCCCGCTCTTCGGGCAGGTACCCGACCCGCGCGCGACGCTCGAAGTCGGGGGGGCCGCCCAGCAACTCGACCGAGCCCCGATCGGGCAGCAGGATCGCCATGATCATGCGGATCGTCGTGGTCTTCCCCGACCCGTTCGGGCCCAGGACACCGAGGATCCTCCCCCTGGGGACGTCCAGATCCAGTCCGGAGACGGCCGTGTGGGCGCCGAAGCGCTTCGTGACCCCCTGCAGCCGCGCGGCCCACTCCGTCATGCTCGCCCCTTCGACGTTCGCCCCGGCGTCCCGTGTTCGACGAAGCGCCCCCGGAGGTTCGGCGCTCGTCGGTCTCTCGGGGAAGACTACGGCGGTCGACCCGATTCCGTTCCGGCGACCGCAGGAGGGCGCGCCGTTTGCACGTTCCCCGACCGCGCTCCTATTCTACACGAGGGCGGAACGCGGCGCGGGAGAAACGGCGGCGCTCGGCCCGGACGCGCGGAGGCCTTGGCCTGCACGAGGATCCTGTCCCACATAGGAGTCGAAGTGGCCATCTATCGAACCATCTTCTACGGCGACGTTTCCGTGGGAACCGGCGGTCGCATGACGATCCCCGTCGGCATGAGGGAGCGGCTCGGCATTCGCCAGGGCGACACGCTGACGGTGCGCGTCGAGGAGGACCCGAACGGCAATCGCCAGATGGTCATGCGGCTCAACCCGGCCGACCCCTTCGAGTAGTCCGGCGGACGGCCCCGGGGCGCCTTCCGGAGGTCGCTACCGCGCCTCGGTCCAGCGGACGAGCTCGCGCAGCGGGCGACGTCCGTCGTGCAGCCAGTCGGCTTCGGGGAACGGCACGTCGGCCAGGCGCGCGATCCGGGTCGCGCCCAGCTCGGCCAGCGCCGCCCCCAGGGCGCCGCGCCGCGCCTCGGCGCCCGCGACGCCCACGGTCTGCAGCCGACCCGCCAGCGGACGCAGCGTCTCCGCGGCGTGGCGCCAGTCGTCCACTGGGACGACCCATGCCGCACGACCCCCGACGGGCGCGAAGCGGTCGGCCGGGGCCAGCGCCACGGTCCAGTCCCCGCGATCGCACGACCACGCCTCGACGGACGCGCCCGCCGCCGCCCCGATCGCGAGCGCGCCCTCGAGCTGGCGGCTGGCCGACCGTTCGGCGGCCGATCGGCGCCCCGGCGGCCAAGCCTCGCGGGCCGCGTCCAGACTCCGCGCCAACGCCTCGCACCAGCGGCGCGCCCGACGTCTCTCGCCCACGAAGAGGACCAGGTGCGCGCTCACGCAGCCGCGCTGGTCGAAGAGCGCGACGGCGCGGGCGACGTCCGGCGCCGAGGATCCGAATTCGTCGCCGGCTTTCGGGTCCACGACGACGACGCCGATCCGGTTCGGGTGTTCGACGAGCCGGGTCGAGGCCGGCGCGCGGCGACGAATCGACTCGATGGCGCGGTCGCTCCCGTACACGACGACCTGGTCGGCCAGGCGGACGACGTCTCGCTCCCAGGCGGCCCAGCGATCGGCGCCGCCCGGCCAGTACCGGACGGCGACGGCGGGCGCGAGCGCGGGCGCGACGGCGTGGAACGCCCGCACGAAGCGCGTCGTCAGCGCCACGTCGCCCAGGCCGGGTTTGACGAGCAACGGCGCGCGCACCAGCGTCGCCCGCATGATCGAACCGATCGTCGCGCCGGGAACCGTCCCGGACCCGAAGTGGACGGTCGCGCCGACGGCGCGCGCGCGAACGGCGCGCCCCTCCTCGGCGACGAACCGGTCCAGCGCGCGCGGATCGGGGAACTCCGATCGGACCAGGCGCTCGAGCGCGCTCGCGGTCCAGGACCGGGCCATGCCCCGGATCGTCTCGCGGACCATCGCCGGCGACAGGCCGGCGTTCTCGGCGACCAGGGCGACGGCCGGTTCGTCCAGGTCGCGCCGCAGCTTCGCCGCCGCGGCGCTCAGCGCGCCGATCGTCTCGTCCAGGGACGCGCGCTCGAGGGCGGACGCAGCGCGACGCAGCGACTCGAACGTCGTCCCGGCCCCGCGCCGCTCGGCCCGGGGGTGGAGAACGGTCAGCTCGCCCGCCCAGACGCGCTCCAGCTCCTCGGGCGCCGGTTCCGCGAGAGTCCCCTTCGCGTAGACCCAGCCCTCGATCTCGGTCGCGCGCCCCCGGCGGTCCCGGCGGCCGCCCAGCGTCGCGGCGGTCACCCGCGACCCAGGAACTCCTCCGCGGTCAGCGAACATCCGCGCACCTCGGCGCCCGGGGCCCGACCCGCGAGGCGCACGCCGCCGTCGGCCGTCGTCGCGCCCCAGTCCTCCGTCAGCACGTGGCAGACGGACCCCACGTTGGCCAGGTCGAAGTGGGCCAGCAGGCCCTCGCGCCCGTGGGGGAGCGGCGCCAGCGTCGCTGGATCGAGCGCCCGGGTCCGGACCCAGGGCGGGAAGCGATGGGGAGCCCCCGGAGAGACGCGGCCCGCCACCCCGTCGTAGGCCTGGGACAGCAACTCCGTCATGCCGTACTCGTCGACCACGCGCGAGGGCGGCACGCCCAGCAAGCGCTCGACGCGGGCCGCCAGCGCCGCGGGGCTTTCCTCCGCCGCGCGCCCCTTGAATCCCCCGGTCCGCATCAGCCGGGACCCGCGGGGCAAGGGCGCCGGCTCCCCCTCCAACGCGTCCAGGAGCGCGGCCAGGGCGAAGCTCGTGGCCAGGAGCAGGACGGGCCGCCGGGTCTTCGCAGCGGCCCGAAAATCGGCGACCGCCGGGCCCGTCTCGGGGTCGAACGCCCACGTCGCCCGCACGACCTCCCTCTCGTCCGAGATGAACCCCGCCATCGCGGAGAGCGACGAGTCCCAGGCCCGGTGCGGCTGTGGAATCAGCGAAATCAGCTCCAGGGCGCGGGCGTTCGCGAACAGGTGGCGTCGATAGCCCGCCCGGGCCGAGGCGAGGTACAGGTCGTCGCTGCGGACGTGGTGCTCGCCTCGCCGGTCGGCGCCCGCCGAGGTTCCGCTGGTCCGGTAGACGACCTGGGCGGGGCCGCTCGCGATCGTCGTCTCCCGAAACGCCGCCGTCGGCACGGGCGGGACGTCCTGCCACCGATCGACGTCGGCCGCGCCCGCCCGGTCCCAGAACCGACGCAGGGTCGGGATCGCGGCGCGCTGCGCCCGGTGGATCGTCATGGCCATTTGGTTGAAGTCCGCCTCGTCCGCGCCCAGGCTCGGAGCGGCGCGTCGGGCCTCGGCGCGCAGCAGCCCGTGCATGACCGCGTCGAGCTCTCCGATCCAAACGGGATCCCGAGGATCGGCGAGCGCCTCGAGTCCCGCGAACAGCGATGCCACCGTCCGCCCCATCGACGCCTAACGCCCGAGCCCGACGCCCCGGACCGCTCGCCCGCCGCGCCGGCCCGACGGCTCTCCGTCGCGGATCGTGTGCACGCCCGAGACCACGACGTGGCGCACGCCCGTCGGATACCGGTGGGGATCCTCGAAGGTGGCCCGGTCGTCGATGCGGTCGGGGTCGAAGACGACGACGTCCGCGCACGCGCCGACGACGAGTCGGCCCCGGTCGACCAGACCCAGCTTCTCGGCCGGCAGGCCGGTCATCTTGCGCACGGCGACCTCGAGCGTCATCGCGCGCTCCTCGCGCACGTAGCGACCCAGGACCCTGGGGAAGCTCCCGTAGCCCCGGGGATGCGGAGACGACTCGGACAGCGGCCCGTAGGGGGCGTAGGCGCCGCCGTCGGAACACACCATGCCCAGCGGGTGGGCCAGCATCGCCGTCGTGTTCTCCTCCGACATGCCGTAGCCGATCATTCCGGCGGACCCGCCGGACTCCTCGAGGAGCCGCACGGCGAGCGCGTACGGATCCGCGCCCGTCTCGCGGGCGAGCGTGCCCAGCCGCCGCCCCCGCGCCGCCGCGCTCGCGCCGCCGACGCCGGTGATCCGGACGGCGTCCCACGATCCCAGCAGCGCGATCTTGTCCCGGCACGCCCTCTCGAGCGCTTCGGCGGTCCCGGGGTCCCGAAGGCGCTCGAGGAACGCCGCCGTCCCTCCGGCCCGCGCGGACGCCGGGAAGAGGTTCGCCAGCCCGGTGGCGTAGGCGACGTACGGATAGCGGTCGAAGTGGACGTCGAGGCCGGCGGCGCGGGCGGCCTCGATCATGCCCAGGGCCGCGCCGGCCTTCCAGTGGTTGCGGCGGCCCTGCGCCTTGAGGTGCGAGACCTGGACGGGCACGCCGGCCATCGCGCCCACGTGCAGGGCCTCCTCGAGGGCGTCCAGGAGGCGGTCGTCCTCGTTGCGCAGGTGCGACGCGTAGGGATACGGCGTCCCCTCGAGCGCGCCGGCGACGGCCACGAGCTCGGCGGTCGTCGCGAAGCTCCCCGGCGTGTACTCGAGCCCGGTGGACAGCCCGACGGCGCCCTGCGCCAGCGCATCGCGCACCAGGGCCCGCATGCGGGCCGACTCGGCGTCCGTGGGGGGGCGGTCCTCGGAGCCCACGACGAGGCCGCGCACGGTGCCGTGGCCCACCATGGACGCCACCGAGACGGCGGGGCGCTCCCGGTCGATCCGGTCCAGGAATCCGCCCACGTCGCGAAAGTCGATCTCGACGCCGTACCTGCGACGGTAGCGATCCCGGGTCGACTCGAACGCGCCGTCGCTCCAAGGCCCGATCGAGCTGCCGTCCTGCCCCACGACCTCGAGCGCGACCCCCTGGCGCACGCGACTCTCGGCCGCGGGCTCGACCAGCAGCGAGAGGTCGGCGTGGGAGTGGACGTCGACGAAACCGGGCGCGACGACCATGTCGGCGGCGTCGATCTCGACCGCCCCGGCGTCGGCGACCCGACCCACGGCCGCGATCCGGTCCCCGGAGACGGCCACGTCGCTCCGGCGCCGGGGAGCGCCCGTCCCGTCCACGACGACCCCGCCCCTGATCACGAGGTCCCATCGCCGGCGGCGCCGGAGCGCGAACGGCGGTTCCGGCGCCGCGGCCGCGCGCGCGGCCGGAAGGGCCATCGCGCCCGCGGTCGCGAGAAAGGCTCGCCGCTTCACGACTTCGAGCGCGCCGGCCGGGCGACGTCCGAGCCCGTCCGAACGCCCTCGCGCAGGATCTTGGCTCGTTGGCGGGCCCGTTCCCGGCCGACGAGCTCCCGAAGCGCCTCGACGTGCCGCTCCATCTCGGCGCAGTCGTCGCCCGGAAACCCCTCGGCCTCGGACGCATCGAGCCGTTCGGCAAGGCCGCGGATCTCGCGACCAACCTTGTCCAGGGCCCGCCCGAGCCTCGCCAAGCCCCTGCGGGCCTCGACCTCCGCGCTCCTCATGATGCCACAACGATTGCACGCGGCGCGGCGCCGGGCAACCGGTCGTCCGACCGTCGGCGCGGACTCGCCCGGCGGCTTACATTCGAGGAGGCTCCGGCGGAAATCGGCGCGCCGTCCGGTCCGGGGCCCGCTGGGAGCCGACGACCGCGCGCGCGGAAGCGATCCCCCGATGGCGAAGAGACGATCCAACCGACCCCGCGGCCCTGTGGACGGGTCCGCCGACGGAGGCCTCGAGGTCGCCCTGCTCCTGGCCTTCGCGCTGGCGTGCGTGGGCTCGGCGGCTGCGCTCTCGCCCGCCGTCGGCCAGGAGTACGACGTGCTCATCCGGGGAGGCCGGGTCCTGGACGGCACCGGCAACGACTGGCGCCGGACCGACCTCGGCATCGTGGGCGACCGCATCGTCCGCATGGCCAGGATGCCCGAGGCGACGGCCCGCAGAGTCGTCGACGCCGCCGGGCTCTACGTGACGCCGGGCTTCGTCGATCTGCACTCCCACGCCGACGGCGCCATGACGTCGCGCCACCTCGAGGCCCGCCGCGCGAAGAGTCTCAACAGCCAGGGGCTGACCACCGTCGTCGGCGCACCGGACGGGCGCAACGCCCACTGGCCCGTGACCCGGGAGATCGAGGCGCTGCGGAGCCGGGGACACGCCATGAACTTCGTGCCCATGGTCGGTCACAGCACGGTGCGCTTGATGGTCATGGGGCGGGACTACGAGCGTCCGGCGACGGAAAGCGAGATCCGGCGCATGCAGCGGCTCGTGCGTCAGGGCATGGAGGCCGGGGCCTGGGGGCTGGGCGCCGGAGTCGAATATCGGCCGGCGCGCTTCAGCACGCCCGAAGAGGTGATCGCGCTGGCCGGCGCGGTGGCGCCCTACGACGGCTTCTACATCGCGCACCAGCGCAGCGAGGCGGCGATGCCGCTCTGGCAGCTTCCGAGCCAGGTCGACGACTGGCCCGTCGACGGACTCCAGGCGCTCGAGGAGACCATCGACGTCGCCCGCCGGACCGGGATCCGCGTCGTGGCCAGCCATCACAAGGCCCGCGGCCGGTCCAGCTTCGGCCGCTCCGCCCAGGACACGCTTCTCGTGGACGCCGCGCGCGCCCAGGGACTCGAGGTGTACCTGGACGTGTACCCCTACGAGACCTTCGGCGGCGGCGCGCGCCCCATGATCCCCAAGTGGAGTCTCGTCGCCGACACGGTCGAGCTCGACGGGGGCAGGGACAGCCCCGTGTACGTCACGCCCGGCGTCTTCGCCGACGCCCGCGTCCATCTGGCCCGGCGCTGGAGCGATCCGGAGTCGAAGGCGAGGATCGCGCGCGACGTCCAGTGGATCGTCGACCACAACGGCGGACCGGACCGGGTCGTGGTCGTCGACTACCCGGACTCCGCCTTCGTCGGGAAGACCCTCGAGGACCTGGCCCTGGAGATGGGCGTCTCCTTCGAGGACGTCGTCGTGCACATGGCGCTGAACGGGTACGAGCGCCTGGTGGGCGGGGCGCGGACCCGCGGGTACGGGATCCACGACGTCGACGTGATCAACTACTACCGGCAGGAGTACACGGCGACGGCGTCCGACGCGTCGGTCAGCGGCGTGGCGGGCGTGCCCGCGTTCGCCTCGCGACCGGGCGCCCACCCCCGCCACTTCGGCGCCTTCACGCGCAAGATCGCGCGCTACGTCAAGGAGCTCCAGGTCCTCTCGCTGCCCTTCGCCGTGCGCTCGATGACCAGCCTTCCGGCCCGCATCGTGGGCCTGCCGGACCGAGGGATCCTGCGGGAGGGCTACAAGGCCGACGTGGTGGTCTTCGACCTGGACCGGCTCCAGGACCGGGCGACCGTGCTCGAGCCGAACCTGTTCAGCGAGGGCGTCGACTACGTCATGGTCAACGGCGTCTTCACCGTGGACGGCGGAAGGTTCACCGACGCGCTGCCCGGCGAGGTCGTGCTGCGCAGCGGACCGCCGATCAGCTGAACGCGCGTGACGGATCTGGTCGTCGTCGGGGCGGGGCCCTGCGGCTTGGCCGTCGCCGTCGCGGCGAAGGAGCGCGGCCTCGGCTGCGTCGCGCTGGATCGGGGCTCCGTCACCCACTCGCTGACGCGCTATCCGCACTACATGACGTTCTTCTCGACGGCCGAGAGGCTGGAGATCGGAGGCGTGCCGTTCACCACCCCGCGGGCGCGGCCCACGCGCCGAGAAGCCCTGGCCTACTACCGCAAGGTCGCGGCGCACCGCGGGCTCCGGGTGCGTCAGTACGAGGAGGTCGTCCGCGCGCGCCCGGCGCCGCCGGGCGAGGCGGGCGGCTTCGTCGTCCACACGCGGGATCGCGACGGAGCGGAGCGGACCCTCGAGGCCGCCGCGCTGGCGATCGCGACGGGAGGCCTGGGATCCCCGAACCCTCTGAGTCTCGCGGGACGCCACGCGCCCGAGCGGGTCGTGCACGACTATCGCGAGCCGTATCCCTACTTCGACCAGGACGTCTTGGTCGTCGGCGGGGGCAACTCGGCCGTCGAGACGGCGCTCGACCTCCACCGAAACGGGGTCCGGGTGCGCATGGCGCACTTCGCCGACGTCTTCGACCGGGGCGTCAAGCCGTGGGTGCGCCCGGACATCGACAACCGCATCGCGGCGGGGGAGATCGTCATGCACTGGCGGTCCAGGGCGACGGCGCTGGACGGCCGCACGGCGACGATCGCGGAAGAGGGCGGGGGCGCCGAGACGAAGGTCCCCGCCGACTGGATCCTCGCGATGACGGGCTGGCGGCCGGAGAGCGCCCTGCTCCGGGACCTGGGCGTCTCGATCGACCCGGCGACCGGGATTCCGGCGCACGACTCCCGGACCATGGAGACGGACGTTCCGGGCGTCTACGTCGCCGGCGTGATCGCGGCGGGATTCGACGCCAACAAGATCTTCATCGAGAACGGGCGAACCCACGGGGCGGCGATCGCCCGTCACGTCGCGCGGCGTCGGGCCCGGGCCGCGGCGACTTCGTAGCCCGGCTCGAGGGACGTTCCCGTCTCGTGCGGCCGCGTCGACCAGCCCGGGGGCCGCTGCGTCTCGCCCCCCGTTTCCTCGTGGCGTGCCTCCTCGCGTGCGGCCCCGGCGAGGCCGGGCCGGATCGCGAGTCGGTCGTGCTCGTCCACGGCCTGGGACGGTCGGGCGCGTCGATGGCGGTGCTGTCCCAGCGACTCGATCGGGCCGGCTACCACGTGGCGATCGCCAGCTACGACTCGCGCGCGACCACGCTCGCCGACCAGGCGGCGCGGATCGGGGCCGTCGTCCGCGAATGCTGCGCCAGGGCGATGCGCGTCCACTTCGTGGGCCACTCGCTCGGAGGCCTGCTGATCCGGCGGCACCTGGCCGACGATCCGCCGCCGAACTTGGGCCGCGTGGTGCTCCTGGCGCCGCCGAACCGGGGGAGCCATTTCGCGGACTGGCTGAGCGACGTGCCGATCGCCACCGACGTTCTGGGACCCGTGGGCCGCGCGCTGGGGACCGACAGCGCCGACATTCCGGCCACGCTGCCGCCGCCCGCCTACGAGATGGGCATCGTCGCCGGAACGAGAAGCGTGCACCCGATCGGGCCCGCGGCCATTCCCGGTCCCGACGACGGCGTCGTCAGCGTCGAGCAGACGCGCATTTCGGGCGTGCCCATGGTGGTCATCCCGCGCTCCCACGCGTTCATCGCGACCAGTCGGCACGCCGCCGACGCGGTGAAGCGGTTCCTCGCGACGGGGAGTTTCGGAAGCGACGCCGGCGGGCCGGCCCCAGAGGACGCGGAGACGGAACTCGCTCCCGACGCGTCCTCCACGCGTCCGTAGCCGCGCGACCGCTCGGTCCACGGCGGCCCCGAGCTCGTAATCCCAAGCGGTTCGCGTGCGCGAGGCCGCGCCGCGAACCTCCCGCGATCCGCTACGACGGCTCGTCGGCCTCGCAGTGGGCGCGATATTCGCCGCCCACCTTCTCGAGCGTGCATTTCTCTCCTTTGTCCAAGCGCTTCTTCACGCATTTGGCAAAGGAAAGACCCGACCCTGCGCAATCCGGCTCGTCGTCCATGGCCGCGACCAACGCCCAGCTCTCCGCGAAGTCGGGACGCCACGCGCGAGCGCGGTAGTCGCCGCCCAACGAGATGGGGGCAAGCTCCGGATCGTCCGTCACCAATGCCGAGACCACATGATCCTCGGTCAAACGGTCGAGAAAGGCCAGGAGCCTGTCGACATCGAAAGCGGCGTCTTCGGGACGGACGGGGTCGTCGAGCTCGCAACCCGCAAGCGGAATCGCCGGCAGGACGAACGAGAAGCTGACGGCGGGCCCGCTTCTTGGCGTTCATTCATCGCCTCCCGGATGGAGTGGACTCGCGGCGCACCGCGCTCACGGGTCGGGCGAGCGACGATGCGATTGCCAAGGACTATTCGCAATAAGCGTGCCACAACGGATTCATGGTCGTTTGCGAAAGGCTCGTGTCGGACGCATAGTGCATTATAGGTTGTTATTTTGACATATGTTTGCAGGTTGATCCGCATGAGAGACCCGCCAAGGGACATCGTCCCACGACTCCCGTCCGCAACCTCGAAAACCGCCTTGGAGGCCACGAGCGTCCCCGCAGGGACGCGGACGCCCGGCCGACCGCGCGGCGCGCCAAGCGGGCAAGACCGCACGGGCGCTCCAACTTGCGTCCGCATGGGAACGGGCGACCCGCTTCGATCTCGAGGACCCCCGCGACTTGGCTCCACCGGCCGAGCCAACGCTGGCGCTCTGCCGCTGCGGTTTTGGGCGATCTTGGCGACGACGTGTTGAAAAATGAGCACCCGGAGTTCATTTTTCACAAATGATCCCCAGACCACATCACTTGGCCGCACTGGAGCGCAGACTCCGCGACAATCCAGTCGTCATGCTCCTCGGGGCGCGCCAAGTGGGCAAGACCACGCTGGCGCTCCAGCTTGCGTCCACACGGAACCGGGTGACCCGCTTCGATCTCGAGGATCCCCGCGACTTGGCCCGACTGGCCGAGCCGACGCTCGCGATCGAGCCGCTCCGGGGTCTCGTGATCATCGACGAGATTCAAGCCCGCCCGGACCTGTTCCCCGTGCTTCGCGTGCTCGCGGACCGCCGTCCCCCGCCGGCCCGCTTTCTCGTGTTGGGCAGCGCGTCTCCGGAGTTGCTGCGACAGGGCTCAGAGTCGCTCGCCGGGCGCGTCGCCTACCATGAGTTGGAGGGCTTCGACCTGGCCGAGGTCGGGAGCGGGAACTGGCGCGACCTCTGGCTTCGCGGGCGCTTCCCCAGGGCTTGGCTCGCGAAGGACGACGCGCGCAGCGAAGAGTGGCGCCGCGACTTCATGCGCTCGCTCGTCGGCCGCGACCTGCCCGACCTCGGGATCTCCCTGCCGCCCGTTCTTCTGCACGACTTCTGGACCATGCTGGCCCACTACCACGGTCAGACCTGGAACGGATCGGAGCTGGCGCGCGCCTTCGGACTGGCGCACACGACGGTGCGCCGCTACCTGGACCGGATGACCGGGGCCTACCTGACGCGCCAGCTTCGCCCTTGGAGAGAGAACGTCGGCAAGCGCGTCGTGAAGGCGCCCAAGGTCTACGTCGCGGACAGCGGACTGCTCCACGCTCTGCTGAACGTCTCGACCCGCGCGGACCTCGCGGCGCACCCGAAGGTCGGAGCCAGCTGGGAGGGCTTCGCCCTCGAACAGGTGGCGCGGCGCTTGGGCGCCCGGTGGGACGAGTGCCATTTCTGGTCGGTCCACGGCGGCCCCGAGCTCGATCTCCTGGTGGTTCGCGGGCGGATCCGGCTCGGATTCGAGTTCAAGCGAACGGACTCGCCCCGGACGACCTCGTCGATGCGCGCGGCGAGGAGGATCCTCGGTCTGGACCGCGTCGACGTCGTCCACGTCGGAGAGCGCACCTACCCGATGGAGGAGGGATTCCGGGCGGTCGCCGCCCGCGACGTCCTGACGGAAATCGCGCCGCTGTAGGCGCGGCCCGGGCGCGCGGGCGCCCGCGGACCTTGTGCCGGTCGGCGCGGACCCCCACTCATGCGTGTCGAAGCCGCCGTCCGTCGTCGCGGCGGGCACGGCGCCTCGCCAGCGGGTCGCCGGCCCCCCGCTCCAGCCACGTCCCCGACCACGAGAGACAAGCCGTGCGCCGATTCTCCCTGGACGTCGGGCCGCGGGACACCCGCGGTCGCTCGCGCAACCGCACCCCTGCTGGCCTCGCGGCCGCCCTGGCCGTCGCCGCCGCTGCGGCGCCTTCGCCCGAAGCGAGCGCCCAGGCACCCTCGGCCGAAGCGGTGGCCGATGCCGCTCGCGCCCTGTCGTTTCGGACGATCGGCCCCGCGATCATGGGCGGACGCGTCTCCGATCTGGCGGTCGTCGAGAACGATCCCCGGATCTTCTACGTGGGCACGGCGACCGGAGGCGTGTGGAAGACGGAGAACGCGGGCGCGACCTTCAGCCACGTCTTCAAGGACGAAGCCACGGCCTCGGTGGGCGACGTGACGGTCGCGCCGTCGAATCCCAACGTCGTCTGGGTCGGGACGGGCGAGCCCCAGAATCGGCAGAGCTCGCCCTGGGGCGCCGGCGTCTACCGCTCGACCGACGCCGGGCGCACGTGGACGCACCTGGGCCTCTCCGAGACCCACCACATCGCCCGCATCCAGGTGCACCCCCGCGATCCCGACGTCGCGTACGTCGCCGCCGTGGGTCGCCTGTGGGGCCCGAACCCGGAACGCGGCGTCTATCGGACCGTCGACGGAGGCCGAAGCTGGGACAAGGTGCTCTTCGTGGACGACGACACGGGCGCCATCGATCTGGCGATGGACCCGGCCGACCCGCTCACGCTGTTCGCCGCCATGTACCAGCGGCGCCGGCGCGCGTGGGGGTTCAACGGCGGCGGACCCGGAAGCGGCGTCTACCGCACCACGGACGGGGGTCGCGAATGGGTCGAGCTGACCCGGGGCCTCCCCGAGGGGGACAAGGGCCGCATCGGACTGGACGTGTTTCGCGGCGACGGCGATCTGGTCTTCGCGCTCGTCGAGGCGGACCCCCGCGGCGAGGAGCCGGGATCGGACGACGCGAGGGAGAACGGCGTCTACCGCTCCCGGGACCGGGGAGAGAGCTGGGAGCACCTCTCCACGACCAACAATCGGCCGATGTACTACAGCCAGATCCGCGTCGACCCCAACGACCCGGAGCGAATCTACCTGGGCGGCGCCAACCTGTACCGCTCGACGGACGGCGGGCGCACCTTCACGGACGACGCGGCGGCGGGCGTGCACCTGGACCACCACGCGCTGTGGATCGACCCCGCCGACTCGGACCACCTGATCCTGGGAGGCGACGGCGGGGTCTCGGTGAGCTGGGACCGCTCCGAGAACTGGGTCCAGCTCCGGAACCTCCCGCTGGGGCAGTTCTACGAGATCGGCGTCGACATGCGGGATCCCTACCACGTCTGCGGCGGCCTCCAGGACAACGGGTCCTGGTGCGCGCCCTCGGACACGTGGTCCAACCAGGGCGTTCGGGCCAGGGACTGGTACAACGTCGGGAGCGGCGACGGCTTCTTCACCGTCCTTCACCCCACCGTGCCGGACCTGATGTTCGCCGAGAGCCAGGGCGGCAACCTCGTTCGGGTCGACCTTCGGACGGGGGAGCGGGCTCGGATCCGTCCGCTGGCGCGACCGACCGCCGAGGAGGAGGACCGCGAGCTGCGCTGGAACTGGGACACGCCCATGCTGCTGTCCGCCCACGACGACCGCGTCCTCTACGCCGGCGCGAACGTCCTGTTCCGCTCGCCCGACCTGGGACGCAGCTGGGAGGAGATCAGTCCCGACCTCACGCACCGAATCGACCGCGACACGCTCGAGCTGATGGGCGTGGCGGGGGATCGGCCGCAGATGTCGCGCAACGACGGACAGGCCAGCTACGGCAACCTGACGGCCATCGCCGAGTCGCCTCTGGACGTCGGAGTCCTGTACGCGGGCAGCGACGACGGCCGACTTCACGTCACCCGGGACGGCGGCGGCACGTGGACCGACGTGACGGCGAACGTGCCCGGACTTCCGCCCTACGCCTACGTGACCCGCCTGGTGGCGTCCAGGCGCGCGGCGGGCGAGGCGTTCGCCGTCTTCGACGCGCACAGAAACGACGACTTCGGCGCCTACGTCTACGTCGGCTCCGATTTCGGGGAGCGCTGGCGCGCGATCGGCGACGGGCTGCCCGCCACCTCCATGAACGCGCTGACGCAACACCCCGCGTCGCACGATCTCCTCTTCGCAGGGAGCGAGGTCGGCGTGCACTTCTCGGTCGACGGCGGGGAGCGCTGGTGGCCGCTCGACGGCGGGCTGCCCACCGTTCCCGTCGACGATCTCGTCGTGCACCCCCGGGACAACGACCTGGTCGTGGGCACGCACGGACTCGGCATCTGGATCATGGACGACGTGGCGCCGCTTGAGGGGCTGGCGGACGCGATCCGGGCGCCGAAGGTCCACCTGCACCCCGTGCGCCGAGCCACGTCGTACAACGAGCATCGACCCCAAGGTTGGTCGCCCGGAGTCTACGAGGCGCCCAATCCTCCGGCGGGCGCGCGCATTCGCTACCACTTGGCCGAATCCCAGGACAGCGTGACGGCGACCGTTCGAGCGCACGGCGAGACCGTGCGGGAGCTGCGCGGGTCGGGCCGCGCGGGGCTCAACGAGATCGTCTGGGACCTGAGAGCGACCCTCGAGGGCGCGGACGGCGAGGCCATGGACCCGGGTCCCCGGGTCCCGCCGGGCGTCTACGTCGTCTCGCTGGCGGCGGCGGACACCGCGGTCGAGACCGACGTCGTCGTGCGCTTGGACCCGCGCGTCTCGATCTCCGAGGCCGATCTAGCGGCGCGCCGCGACGCCATGACGGACTCCTATGGGCTCTCCGGGGCGGTGCGAACGGCGGAGGAAAGGCTGGAGGAGACGGCGGACCGGCTGCGAGCGCTGGAAGAGACGGTCGAGGACGCCGAGGAACCGTCCGAGGAGCGAGCGGGGGAGATTCGGGCCTTCCTGGAGGCCGTCGAGGAGGTAGGCGAGGATCTGGACGACGTCGGAGCCGGAGCCGGCGTCTGGAGAGCGATCGAACGGGCGAGCGCGTCGCCGACCGAGGATCAACTGTGGCTGATCGAGCGCGCGTGGGAGGAGGTCCCCGGAATCGTCGCGACCGTCAACGAAATGCTGACCGAGCGGTTGCCGGCGCTCTACGACCAGGTGTACGCGGACGGCGCGGCGCCCGCGGCGCCCGAACCCGTGCGACTACTCGCTCGAGAACGGTAAGGCGCCGGCCCGCGCGGGCGCGTCGCGAGCCGCCGAGGGCTCCGTAGGCGCGAGATAGGCGAAGCGCGCGCCGTCGACTCCGGACCGACGAGGCGGCGGACGGGATCCCGGGTCGCCTCAGTCGCGCTTCGCGCTCGCGGGCGCCGCTCGGAAGCGTTCGGGGTTGGCGGGCTCGACGAACACGTCCATCACGCCGCCGCAGACCGCCGGACTCCAGGTGGTGAAGTCGTCGGTGAGGTCGATGCGCACGGTCCGGGGCGGAGCGCCGTCGAGCAGAGCGTGCGCGGCTTCGATCACGGCGCCTTCTCCGCAGCCCCCTCCGATCGTGCCCGCGACGACGCCGTCGGCGTCGACCAGCATGCGCGCTCCGACTTTGCGAGGCGTCGAGCCCCTCGTCGCGACGACCGTCGCGAGAACGGTCGGTCGCCGCGTCTCGGCCAGCCGAGCCAGCACGCCCCCCTCGTCCGCCACGCCTACCTCCGCTCCGAAGCCCGCGACGCCGCCGTCCCTTCGCCGAGACGACCGAAGAACCGATCCACCACCCTCTCCTTGTCCACGAGCGGCCGGCCCGACCCTCCGCCGCGAACCATGACGATCTCGGCCGCGACCGACACGGCGATCTCCGCCGGCGACTGGCCTCCGAGGTCCAGGCCGACCGGAGCCCTGACCCGGGCCATGTCCGCTGGACCGAAGCCTTCGCGGGCGAGCTGCTCGTGGGTCGCGCGGACGCGCCGCCGACTGCCGATCATGCCGATGTAGCCCGGCGGCGCCTCCATGCGCAACAGTCGCACCAGGCACTCGTAGTCGAAGCTGTGGCCCCGGGTGACCAGAACCACGTGGTCGGGGGGAGCGAGCGGCGTGGCCGAGAACGGGTCCCGAAAGTCGATGACGCGCACGGTCTCGGCGTCGGGGAACCGCTCCGGTCGAGCCCAGCGCGCCCGGTCGTCCAGCACCTCGACGCGCATGCCCAGCAGCGCGCCCACGCGCGCGAGGGGAACCGCGACGTGCCCCGCGCCCACGATCGCCAAGCGGGACGGCGGACCGTGGAGTTCCACGTAGACCCGCGCCGCGCGGCCCGGCGCGAACTCGAGGTCGATGCGCTTCGCGCCCTCCGACGCGCTCGGAGCGAACGCCGTCCGGGTCGCGCGGGCGACGGCTTCGTCCAGAGCGGCCGCCCCGAGGGTGCCGCCGCTCGCGCCGGCGGTCCGCCACCAGCGCCGACCGACGAGCGCGCGATCCGGGGCTTCGGTCACCACGGCCGTGTGGATGCGCTCGCCGCGCGCGACCGCGCGCAGCACGCGAGCCGCGACGTCGGCCGCCGAGGGGCTCACGTCCCGGCGCTCGCGGGTCCAGCGCCGCCGTAGCGCTCCTCGTAGTCCCACGGCGTGTCCAGGTCGTCCAGCACCCCCGGGTCCGAGACCTCGACGGCGAGCGCTCGTCCGGGGTCGCGGCGCACGACCGCGCGCGCGCCCTCGGCAAGGCCCGGCTCGAAGAACTCCTCCGCGATCGACATGTCGACGAGCGTCGGGTGCCCTCGCCGGCCGCCGAAGCGCGGCGTCACCACGGCGGCGGCGCTCGCGCGCCAGGCGTCCACGAGCTTCCGCACCGTCGCCGGCTCGACGGCCGGGTTGTCCACCGGAGTGAAGACGACCGCGGCCGGAGGGCGTCGCATCGCTTGAAGACGACGAAGCGCCGAGCGCAGCGACCCGATCTGGCCGCCCTGGCCGCCCTCGTTGACGGCGACGCGAGCGCCCGCGCGCGTCGCCTCGCCGGCCAACGGGCCGGCGGCGCTCCGGACGACCGCGACCACGGGATCGCAGCCCCCTCGGGCGACGGCGTCGACCAGGCGAGCGACGAACGTCCTTTCGCCGGCCGTCAGGAGGGCCTTGGGCGCGCCCATGCGGGCGGACCGGCCGGCTGCAAGGACGACGCCGGCCACGCGACCCGCGCCGCGCGCGGCCGGCCCCGCCGCGCCGTCACTCGCCACGGCCCGATCCGCCGCCGGGGAAGGCGGCGTGGAACGTCGTCCCGTCGCGGGCGATCTCCTCGAGCAAGGCGCTGGGCGCATGGCGGCCGTCGCCGCCGCGATCGCGGAGGCGCTCGAGCCGCTCCAGGACGACGCCCGGGCCCCGATCGTCGGCGTACCTGAGCAAGCCGCCCCTGAAGGGTGGGAACCCCGTCCCCATCGCCATCGCCAAATCCACGTCGGCCGCCGACGCCGCCACGCCTTCCTCGAGGACGCGGGCGGCCTCGTCGACCATCGTCAGCGCCAGCCGGTCGCGCACCTCCTCGGCGTCGGGCGCGACCCGGGCGGCGGGCAGCCGCATCGCCGGATACACGGACGGATCGAACCGCGCCTCGCCGTCCTCGCCGTGGACGTAGAACCCCCTGCCCCCCTTGCGTCCCAAGCGTCCCGACCGGCCCAGGGCGACCAGCGAGGCCGCAGGCTCCAGGCGCGCTCCGAGGCGAGCCGCCAGGACGGCGCCCGCATGACCGACCACGTCGATGCCGATTTCGTCGATCAGACGGAACGGTCCCATCGGCATGCCGAAGTCCCTCCAGATCCGATCGACGGCCCGCGCGTCGCAGCGCTCGTCCAACAGGCGACCCGCTTCGTTGAGGCAGGGTCCCAGGACGCGATTGACCAGGAACCCCGGCGCGTCGCGGACGACGACCGGCGCCTTCCCCATGCGCACGGCGAACGCGGCCACGGTTTCGACGGCGTCGTCGGAGGTGCGCTCGCCGCGCACGACCTCGACCAGCGGCATCCGATGGACCGGATTGAAGAAGTGCATCCCGAGGAAGCGCTCGGGGCGCTCGAGGCCGGCGGCCATCTCGTCGATCGAGAGCGTCGAGGTGTTGCTGGCGAGCACGGCCTGCGGACCCACCGACCGCTCCAGCTCCTCGAGCACGGCCCTCTTGACGTCCAGGCGCTCGACGACGGCCTCGACCACGAGCGAGGCCCGACGCATGCCGCTGTCGTCGGTCGTCCCGGAGATCAGCCGCATCTTTCGCTCCGCGTCCCGGGGCCGCAGCCTCCTTCGCTTCACCGCCCCGTCGAAGAGAGCGCGCGCGTGGGCCAGGCCGCCCGACACGGCCTCGCGACGGACGTCCCTCATTCGCACGGGGACGTCGTGGAAGGCCGCCAGCTGCGCGATGCCTCCCCCCATGGCTCCCGCCCCCACGACCCCCATCCGGTCCACGCGGGCGCGGCGACCGGACGTCGTCCAGGGCCCCTTGCGAGCGGCCTCCCGCAGCCGAAACAGGAACAGCAGGTTCCCGCACACGGGCGAAGCGACCAGGTCGCCGATGGCCCGGACCTCGAGCTCGAGGCTGGCGGCGGGCGAACGCGCGCCCTTGCGCAGCACCTTCAGAACCTCGAGCGGCGCGGGATAGCGCCCGCGCGTCCTCTTCGCGACGCGTCTCCGGGCCGTCCACAGGACCAGTCGACGTCCGGGCCACGTCCCGTCGACCAGGCGCCCGACGGCGGCGGGACGCTTGCGCGCCGGCGCAGATCCGTTCGCGAGCGCGCGGGCGAAGTCGGCGGCATGCGCTTCGAACCCATGGGTCGGAAGCGCCTCGTCCAGCAGACCCATGCGGCGCGCCTTCGCCGCGCCGACGGGCTTGCCGGTCAGGATCATGCCCAGCGCCGCGCGCAGTCCCACCAGCCTGGGCAGGCGCGTCGCGCCGCCCCAGGCGGGCAACAACCCCAGCTGCACCTCGGGCAGCCCGATGCGGGTCGCCGCGTCGTCGGCGCCGACCCTCCAGTCGCACGCCAACGCGAGTTCGGCGCCCCCGCCCAAGCAGAGGCCTCGCACCGCGGCCACGGTCGGGACCGGCAACGCCGCGAGGCGCCCGAAGATCGCCTGTCCGCGACGCGACGCCTCCATGGCGCGCTCGCGGTCGCGCGATCGCGCGATCTCCTCGATCGCGCCGACGTCGGCGCCGGCGACGAAAGACGTCGGCTTGTCCGACGCCACGGTCAGGACCCGGAGCGCGCCGTCCCCGGCCGCGCGCTCCGCCTCGGCGATCCGAGCGTCCAGCCCCTCCATGACCTCGGGCGTCAGGACGTTGTGGCTTCGCCCCGGATCGGCGAACACGAGACGACCGAAACCCGCCGCGTCGACGACCAGTCTGGGGTTCATCATCGGACTTTCGGCGCGCGCGTCTCCCATGGAACGCCCCGGGGCGCGCTGGCCGCCCCCGCTCGCCTAGAAGACCGGCCGCACCTCGGCGTTGTCGCGGCGCAGGCGGAGCTGAAGCGGCTCCTCTCGAGTCACCGCGACGGGGACGTTCCAGTACAACTCGTCGTAGGGCAGCTCGTGGCGAGCGTAGACCCAGTAGTCGCCGGGCGCGGCCTCGATCGTCGCCACGCCGGACTCGTTGGTCGTGTCGACCACGACCTCGAGACCGGAGATCTCGATCTTCGCGGCGATCACCGCCTGCACGTCGGCGAAGGCTTGGTCTTCCCAGTCCGCCCTGACGACGTTCATCGAGTCCATCCGGCCGATCGCCGCCTGCTGCAGCGACGTGAACCGATTGAACAGCCCCTCGACCTCGGCCTCGGCCTCGCTGTATTCGGCCTCGACGTCCTGCCAGCGCCGGTACACCGTGCGGTACTCGGTCATGCCCCGGTTGAGGCCCTCGAGCCGCTGGGTCAGTCCCTGCAGTTCGGCGCGCATGTCGTTCCAACGGGTCTCGGTGTCGCGCCACTCCTGCTGGGCTCGAGCGATCTCCTCCTGGGCGGCCAGCAGGTCGGCGGGAATCTCGGGCTCCGGCGTCTGGGCCGCCGCGGCCAGGGAGTCGAACACCTGGTCCCTGTCGTAGGGAAGAAGCTGCACCTCCAGCGACGCGAGCGTCACGGGCGCCCCTCCGTCCTCGCCGTCCAGTTCGGCGACGATCACGACCCGCCCCGGACCGCACGCCGTCAAGGCGATCGCCGCAACCATCGCCGCCAACCTTGAAATCGCCCTGCTACCCGTCATGACTCGAGCTCCCTGCGAAATCGAGAAGAACCGACGACGCCGAGCCGTCGGCGCCCATGGCCGGAGACCGTCGCCGCGCGGTCCGCCCGCGACGACCAACATACAAGGCGCGTCACCGCGCGTCGAAGTCCAGGACGTAGTTCATCGGATTCCGAGGTCGACCGTTCACGCGGACCTCGTAGTGCACGTGGGGAGCGGTGCAGACGCCCGTGCAACCGACCTGGGCGACGACGGCGTGGCGCCGCACTCGCTGGCCGCGGTAGGCCAGCAGCTTCGACGCGTGCGCATAGACGGTCGTCACGCCGAACCCGTGGTCGATCTCGACGGTGTTGCCGAAGCCCCGCTTCCAACCGGCGAAGACCACCGTGCCGTCGCCGGTGGCGACGATCGGCGTGCCCGCGACGTTGTACACGTCGATGCCCAGGTGGGGCAGAACGATCCCGTGAACCGGATGCAGACGCCTCCAGCTGAACGGACTGGTGACGGCCCCGCGCGTCGGCAGGATGGAGGGCATGGCCCGCATGCGCGCATGATTCTCCTCCAGCTTTCGGGCCGTCTCGTTCAAGCTCTCGTCCAGGAGGCCGACTTTCCGTTCCAGCACCGCCAGATCGTAGCGCGCGGCGTAGGCCAGCTCCGACGCCATCGAGTCCAGCGGCCACAGCGGGCCGTCCTCGGGCGACGCGAGCCCCGGGCCCCCGACGCCGACGTCGAAGACCTCGGCGTCGATGCCGACGCGGCCGGCCAGAAGGCGCGTGCGTTCGTCCTTCTCGGCCAGGGAGTCGATCCGCGCCTCGAAGTCGGCCAGGCGGGCGTGCACGCGGCGCAACTCCGATTCCAGGAGCCGGTTCTCCTGGGCGAGCCACCCGGCGCGCACGCGCGCGGCGCCGTCGCGCGCGACGAAGGCGACCCCGACGGACAGGACCGCGACCAGCGTCGCCAGGCCGACGATCGCGCGGCCGGACGGGCGCTTTCGCCCGTCGCCCTCGGGCTTCCCGCGTTCGCTCATTCGGAGCTCGTCCCGTCGCACATTTCCGCGCCTGCGCTCCCCGTTGGTCCCCAATCGTCGGCGGTCGTTGAAGATGTCGATTCCAAACCTATTCGAAATCGACCTGCGGATACAAGGGACTCCCGACGTTCACGGTCCGTCCCGCGAGGTCCAAGCCCTCCAGTTCCCGGAATTGCGGGACGGCGTCGAGTCCCAGCCGCTCGGCCAGTTCTCGGGATCGCGTCGGCGTCACGGGCTCGAACATGGCCGCCAGAACCGCCAGCGAGCGAACCAACGCGGCCAGGGTCGCGTCCAGTTCGCCCGAGGCGTCCGGCTCCCGGGCCAGGGCCCACGGCCGCCGCTCCTCGACGAAGCCGTTGACCGTCCGCGCCAAATCCATGGCGGCCGCGAAGCCCTCGTGCAGGCGATAGCCGCTCATGCCCTCGCGATAGGCGTCCAGGGCCGCGCGCGCCTCGCCGTCCAGGTCGTCTCCCCTCGCCCGGGGGACGACGCCGTCGCGATACCGGGCCACCATCGACAGCGCGCGATGGGCCAGGTTGCCCAGCGTGTTGCGCAACTCGTCGTACCGGACGAGGAACCGCTCGGGCGCGTAGGAGGCGTCGGCGCCGGTGGGCATCTCGCGAATCAGATACCAGCGGACGGCGTCGGTTCCGAATCGTCGGCGAAGGTCCAGCGGGTCGATCACGTTGCCCAGGGACTTGGACATCTTCGTCTCGCCCGCGACCCACCATCCGTGCGCCAGGATCTTCCTGGGCAGCGGCAGGCCCGCCGCCATCAGCAGCGTGGGCCAGTACACGGCGTGGGTGGTGACGATGTCCTTGCCCATCAGGTGCAGGTCGGCCGGCCAGCGCGAGGGCAGGGGCGATCCGAAGCCGCGCCGCCCCGGGGGCGCCGCCGGATCGATCGCGCCCGACGCGGTCACGTAGTTCGTCAGGGCGTCCACCCAGACGTAGGTCACCTGGTCCTCGTCCCAGGGCAGAGGAATGCCCCAGTGAATGCGGGCGCGGGGCCGCGAGATCGACAGGTCCTCCAGGGGCCGGCTCAGAAAGCCCAGCACCTCGTTGCGCCTGGACGCGGGCACGATCCACTCCGGGCGGTCCCGGATGTGCCGGACGAGCCGATCCTGAAAGGCGCTCATGCGGAAGAAGTAGTTCTTCTCCCGCACCCGACGGACCGGGCCGCCCGCGATCGGGTCGACCCTCTCGGGTCCGATCTCCTTCTCGGTGAAGTACCGCTCCTGCGAGACCGAGTACCAGCCGGAGTATTCGGCCTCGTACACGTGGCCGCCGTCGCGCAGGCGCTCGAGCAACGCGCGCACGACGCCAACGTGCTCCGCCTCGGTGGTGCGGATGAACCGGTCGTGCGAGACGTTCAACTCCTTCCAGGCGGCCTGGAAGCGACCGGACATGCGGTCGCAGAGCTCGATCGGCGCGACGCCCCGCTGGGCCGCCTCCTCCTGGATCTTCTGGCCGTGGTCGTCCGTGCCCGTGAGGAACAGCACGTCGTCGCCCAGGCGACGGCGGTAGCGGGCGAGGACGTCGGCAAGGATCGTGGTGTAGGCGTGCCCCAGGTGGGGCTCGCCCGAGGCGTAGTAGATCGGCGTGGTCAGGTAGAACGACGACACCCGAGTCAGTCGTCCCCCCGACCCCCGGCCGCCTCGCGGGCCGTCGCGTCCCCGATCGCGCGCGCGTACCACCGGATCGTCTCGACGAAGGTCCGGAAGGACGCCTCGTAGCGGGGATCGAGAAGCTCGCCGTCGGCGGCGAACGCGCGCCGCACGTTGGACACGGCCATGCCGGCGACCGGAAGCGCCTTGACGCGCAGGAACAGCAGCTGCAAGTGGTTGTGCACCTGAACGCCGCCGAACCCGCCGGAGGAGACGGTGACGATGCCCACGGGCTTGCGGCGCCACTCGCCCAAGAGGTAGTCCATGGCGTTCTTGAGCGCGCCGGGGATCGATCCGTTGTATTCGGGACTCACCACCACCGCGGCGTCCGCTTCGCCGATCGCCTCGGAAAGGCGCACCGCGCCCGCAGGCGGATCGTCCCTCATGTGGATCCTCTCCTCCATGACGGGCAGGTCCAGGGCGGCCAGATCCAGCAGGGGAGCCCTGAAGCCCGCCTTGTCCAGCCGGTCGCAGGCGAAGCGCGCCACGTTGACGGACTGGCGGCCTCGGCGCACGGAGCCCAAGAGCACGGGGACGTTGAGCCCCGCTCGCGATCCCCGATTCATCTCCTCGCTCCTCGAGACCCATGGGGTCGCAGCGGGCCGAACGCCCGCTCCCGCGCTCCCGCCCCGCGTCGTCGCCTGAAATGTACCATCGTCCCAGAACGCTCGGGTCCGGCGAGCGGAGCGTCCCCGACCCTCCCGCGGCGAGCGCCGCCGTTCGTCGCCCGCGCCCGCGCGCTTGCGTCGAGCCGGCGCGCGCCGGAAATTGCGGCCGTCGTCGATGCCCCCGCAGTTTCGCGACTCGAGGACGCGGGGCGACCGGCGCCAAGCGCCGGATCGGCTTCGAGATCGACGGCGCCCGGAGGGAGCGGGCCAAGCGCGAGCGGACCTCTCGTCGAGGGGCGTCACACCGCGGCCGGGTTCGGTCCGTCCCGAAGTCGCATAGGAACGCTCGAGCGCAGGATCCGCCATGAGAAATCGCCATGATCGCCCTCTCGACGCTCCGGCGCGCGCCAAGGGGACGGTCCCCGCGGATCTCGGCGTTCCGGCGGCGGACGCGTCCAGGCCGGGCGCTCGCTCCCGGGACCGAGTGCGATGACGGGCGACCGGCGCAGCCTCCGGGGCCGCACCGCGGTGGTGACGGGCGGGGGGAGGGGGATCGGAGCGGCCGTGGCCCGGGAACTGGCCCGGGAGGGGGCTGCGGTCGTGGTGGCGGCCCGCAGCGCCGGCGAGATCGAAGCGGTCGCCGGAGAGCTCCGCAGCCTGGGGGCGACGGCGCGAGCCGTGACCGTCGACGTCACCGAACCGAGCGCCGTCACCGTGCTGGCGTACCGCGTGCACAAGCTCGTGGGACCGATCGACATTCTGATCAACAACGCCGGAACGGCCACCTCCGCGCCGTTTCAGTCGGTGACGCTGGACGACTGGGAGTCGCTGCATCGGGTCAACGCGACGGGACCGTTCCTGGTCACGCAGGCGTTTCTGCCGGACATGCTGGAGCGGGGATGGGGGCGAGTCGTGAACGTCGCCTCGATCGCGAGCCACAGCGGCGCGCGCTACGTCACGGCCTACGCGGCCTCGAAGCACGCGTTGCTGGGCATGACCCGCTGCCTGGCCGCGGAGCTCGCCGGCACGGGCGTCACGGCCAACGCGGTGTGTCCGAGCTACGTGGACACGCCGATGACGGATCGGAACATCGAGCGCATCGCCCGCCGGACGGGCCGCAAGGCCGAAGACGTGCGCTCCGAACTGGAGGGGACGCAGCCGGGAGGACGGTTCGTTTCTCCCGAAGAGGTGGCCCACTCCGTGATGGCGTTCCTGCCCGAAGGGGCCGCCGCGCTGCAAGGCGCCTCGGTGGTGATTCGGGGCGGGGGACGCCGGTGACGCGACGTCGGCCCGCCTCAACCCGAGCGCCGCGTAGCGTCCGCCGGGGTGCGCGGGCGACGCGACGACGCGTTCGCGCGACCCGACCGACGCGGACTCGTCGCGGGGCTCGGCACACCGCGCGCGCGCCGGTGTACGCGCCGACGACGGCCTCCATGGACGTGGACGCCGAAGAACCGCGCTCCCCCGAACGACCGACGGATGGATCTCTCGTGACCGACGCCCGCGATCTCATGACCTACCAGCGCTACCTCATGCTCCCCGAGCTGCTGTCGCTGCAACAACCGCAGTCCGACCCTGCGGAACACGACGAGACGCTGTTCATCGTCGTTCACCAGGTGCACGAGCTCTGGTTCAAGGTCACGCTCCACGAGTTGGACCACGCGGGCGATCTGCTCCTGGCGGGCGACGGTCCGCGCGCCGCCGCGACCTTCAAGCGCCTGCTCACGGTCATGAAGGTGATGGTTCGTCAAATGGACGTCCTGGAAACGATGACGCCCGTCGAATTCGCGTCCTTTCGGGACCGGCTGGAGACGGCCAGCGGCTTTCAGTCGGCGCAGTTCCGCGAGCTGGAGTTCGCGCTCGGACAGAAGAGGGCGGCCGTCCTGGACGGATTCCTGGATCCGGAAGAGAAGTTCCGACTGGAGCGCCGACTGGCCGAACCGTCGCTGTGGGACCGCTTTCTGGCGTACCTGTCCGGGGTTGGCTGCCCTGTGCCGAAACGGGTCCTCGAGCGCGACGCGAGCCGCTCGGCGGCCCCCGACCCGGAAGTTCAAAGCGTCCTCGCCGACGTGTACCGCACCCGCCCCGCGCTGGTCAACTTGTGCGAGCGCCTGGTGGATTTGGACGAGGGATTTCAGGAGTGGAGATACCGACACCTGAAGATGGTCGAGCGCACGATAGGGAGTAAGCCGGGCACCGGCGACAGCGCAGGGACCGCCTACCTGGCGACGACGCTCTGGAAACCGGTCTTCCCGGACCTCTGGGAGATGCGCTCCCAGTTGTAGCGCCTTCGGGGACAGCTCATCCGGCACCGAAGTCGTCGAGCCGAGGCGCGTGGCCCATCCACCCTCGCCGCGGACTCGAGGATGATCGGACGCCGTTGGGAGTCAGCAATCTGACGACTGTCCGACAATCTGACCCCCCCCCCCCCCCCCCCCCCCCCCGAAAATGTAACGCGCCGTATGCGGGTTGCTTATGAATCGCGTCATCGATGGCGCCGATCTTGCTGTGTCTTCGCCCCACAGGGTTCCCGCTTTCGCGTCGCCCCTCTCCGATCCGGGCGACGAGCAGGCATAGCAAGGCCCCGCTTCGCGCGGGGCGATCACAGGGAGAACGACTCCCGCTTCTCGCGATCGTCAACGGAGATCATCACCGAATGAACGCACTCAAGCACAAAGCGCTGATCGGGGCCTTCGCGGCTCTTCCGCTCGCGCTCATGGCCTGCGGGGAGGACGTCGCGCCTCCCCCGCCCACCGGCTCCGTCGCCGGCCAGGTCTCCATCGAGGGTCAGGGCGCCGACGGCGTCTCCGTCACCCTCTCGAGCGGCGCCGCGACCGCCACAGCCGGCGGCGGCTCCTACCGCTTCGACGGCGTCGAGCCCGGCAGCTACACCGTCTCGATCTCCGGCTTCCCCGCCGAAGCCAGCTTCGACGCCACCTCGATGCCCGTCACCGTCGGCGAGACCGGAGGAACGGCCACCGTCGACTTCTCCGGCTCCTACATCCGCACCGCCAGCGTCCGGGGCTCCGTCACCGTCGAAGGCGACGGGCTCGCAGGCGTCACCGTGCGGCTCTCCGGCATGTCCGACGCCGAGGCCATGACCGACGCCAGCGGCCAGTACAGCTTCACTGGCCTGAGGGCCGGCCGCTATTCGGTCGAGATCTCCGGCTTCGACTCCGACGAGGTCGGCTTCTCCAGCACCTCGGGCTCCGCAGATCTCGGCGTCGGCGACACCGAAGTCGTCAGCTTCGACGGCACGTATCTGCGCACCGCAGGCATCCGCGGCCAGGTCAGCGTCGAGGGCTCCGGCCTCGCAGGCGTCACCGTCAGCCTCTCGGGCGAGGGCGACGACCGCACCGCCACCACCGACGCCGGCGGCCAGTACGCCTTCTCGAAGCTGCGCGCCGGCGACTACTCCGTCGCCGTCTCCGGCTACGACGCGGACGCCATCGGCTTCGACGCCACTTCCCAATCCGTCACCGTCGCCTTGGGCGAGACCGCCAACGTCCGCTTCGACGGCGCGTACTTGCGCACCAGCGGCGTCGTCGGCCAGGTCAGCGTCGCCGGCATGGGACTCGCCGACGTCGCCGTCACGCTCGCGTCCGCCGACATGGACTCGATGACCGACACCACCGACGCCAGCGGCTTCTACTCCTTCTCCGCGCTCGCCGCCGGCGACTACACCGTCTCGATCACGGTCGCCAGCGCAGCCTACGTCTTCTCCACGACCAGCATGGACGTCACGCTCGCCGACGACGAGTCCGCCACCGTCAACTTCCGTGGCGAGCACGCCATGACCGCCAGCGTCTCCGGCATGCTCTTCGTCGACGAAGCCATGAAGAACGACATGCACGACCAAGGCGAGGACGCCCTCGAGATCGCCGGCGTCCCCCTCGTCCTCGTCGGTCCCGCCGTCGGCGACCAGATGTCCGGCATGACGGACGACAAGGGCATGTTCGAGTTCTCCGGGCTGCGCGCAGGCACCTACGCGCTCGCCGTCGTCAGCAGCCCGACCGTCGCCACGACGCTCGGCGACTACGCCTACGGCGGTCCGGCCACCGGCTACCAGCTCGACGTCGCCGTCGGCCAGAAGGTCATGCAGCGCCTGCCCTACGACATCACCCACCAGACCGTCCACTACACCGTCACGCTTCGCCACGGCGACATGCACGGCGACACGCTCGCCGGCGCCACCGTCACGCTCTACGCCGACGAAGACGGCGACTCGAAGATCGCTTCGGCCGACACCGACGAAGACGGCATGGCCTCGATCCGCTTCGCCCGCTCGATGGCCACCGGCTCGATGGTCTACGCTTCGGTCTCGAGCGACGACTACGCCGTCGAAGCCGACGCCATGCAGAAGATCGAGTGGAACGCGAAATCGAAGATGGCCATGGCCATGAACGACTTCGACGTCCTCAACCTCATGGTCGACGCCAAGATCTCGGGCGCTACCGTCATGACCGACATGGGCGGCGGCAAGCCGCTCGCCGACTGGGCCATCTCCGTCATGATGGGCAGCAAGGCCGTCGACGGCGCGCCGACGAAGCTCGGCGCCGACGGCACGGCCATGTTCAAGACCACGGCCATGGCGTCCGATCTGCCCGCCATGTACACCGTCATGCTCGACTCGACTCAGGTCGACAAGCTCGACGGCGGCGAGACGTTCAGCTCGACGCCCGTCACGATCGAGCACTCGGGCCTCGAGTTGATGGCGACGATGGACGCCGACGTGCTCGAGGCGATGTGGACGACGCAGACGCTCACCGTCTACGTGCACCACGAGATGGACCAGGCCGAGGGCTACACGGGCAGCGTCCTCGGGGGCGACGAACGCATGTCGGGCATGATCGACGTCGACGTGCGCTACATCGACGAGCTCGGCCGCAGCCGCATGTTCGCGAGCGACGTCTGGGATCCCAAGAACAAGTCGGACAAGAACGGCGTGATCTCGTTCAAGAAGCTGCCGGCCGACGCTCAAGTGATGGTCTCGGCCAAGGAGAAGTCGACGGCCACGGACGTCATGCTGCTCGATCCCGCCGAGCTCTTCGCGTTCCGCGACGCCGACGCGAACGGGATCATGAAGGGCGCGTTCGGCGATCACGGCGGGTTCAGCCCGATGGTCGAGCTCTGTCCGTTGATGGCGACGGAGCCCGCGGGCCAGGACTTCGGCGAGTGCGGCACCTTCGCCTACGTCATGAAGCACGGCGTCAGCGGGACGATCGGGAAGAAGTCGATCAAGAAGTCCGGCGAGGGCTTCGGCGCCGTGAGCGAGACGCCCGTCGCCGGCGTGACGGTCGGTCTGACGCCCGTCGCGGGCAAGAACCTGGCCGGCATGGAGCACAGCCAGACGACGGCCAAGGCGAACGCCAAGGCCACGACCTGGGACGACCGCAACGCGTTCGACTTGGGCAAGATCGCGGCGGGCGTCTACAAGCTGGCCGTCCCGGCCGGCTGGCAGGCGATGCTGGGCGCGAAGGGCTCGACGACGAAGCTCGGCGACGCGTTCAGTCCGCTGGACACGGCCGTGATGATCGACGTGACGCCGACGACGACCGTCGTCTACGGCTTCGTCACGGGCTCGGACAAGTTCCGCGTCGACAGCGTGATGGTCGACGTGAACGGCATGACGGCGATGACCGATATGTACGGTCGCTACATCGTCGAGGGCGTACCGGCGAAGAAGGACTCGCTGTACGCCAAGGGGATGCGCAAGGGCTTCTCGGACGGCAGCGGGAAGGCGAAGTTCACGGCCAACTCGCCGACGAAGATCGACTTCGCGATGGGCGGCTCGGGCGATCCGGTGTTCTACAGCGGCAAGGTGGTGGCTTCGGGCTCGAACGCGCCGATCGCCGGCGTCGAGATCAAGATCGACGGCAAGGCGCCCGAGAACGCCGTGAAGGGCAAGCTACTGACCGGCGCCGATGGCACGTTCCAAGCGCAGGGCGCGGCCAAGTCGTCGGGCACGGTCAAGATCACGGCCGAGCACGCGGACTACACGTTCGCACCGGAGTCGCTGCCGCTGCCCGCGACGTCGGGCACCGACATCTCGGGCGCCAACTTCACCGGGTTCCAGAAGGCGACCGTCACCGGTCGGGTGAAGGACTCCAACGATGGCTTCAAGGGTCCGCTTACAGGATTTAAGATCACGATCACGAAAACGGGCGAGACGAAGGCGACCGACTCGATGACGACCGGCCCGTCGGGGCTATTCACGCTCAAGGTGCCGTTCGGCGAATACGACATCGCGGCTGCGAAGAGCAGGTGGGGTTTCGTCTATCCAAACAGTAGCCAGCGCACGTCGTTGGCGCCCGGACAGCGCAAGAACTTCGGCACGATCGACGCGCGCACCTGGGTGCTTCGCAACGTGAGCGTGGAGCGGGGACCGGGGGTGGTGGACAGCGTCGCCAATGTGGTCAGGGATTCCGTCGCCGTCCACAAGGACAGCGCGAAGGTCCTGTTCCGGTACACCAACTTCACTGTCGCCGAGACCGGCGTCCTCACCACGGCCCAATGGGGGCTTCCTACGGGGAGCGTCCCCCCGGTGGGCTACGAGTTCTGGTATCGGGCCGCGGACGGCAACTGGCGGTTCATGTGGCATAGCGAGAATCCGCCCGGCGACACCGTCACGACCTCGAACTACGGGAGGATGATGCGGGCCTGCTCGGACCCGGGCATTTCCTCTAGACTTTGCGCGACCGGCCGCGTGGTGCCCGACGACACGTTCAGCGTCCGGGTGATTTCGAAGATAGGGACGACCAGCGGCGGTAGGGGCACGTTACTGGACGCCGACACGTTGGTCCTGACGGTGCCGGCCCTCGATCCCGTGACGACGTCGATCAAGGCGCGTCGCAGCGCGAACAACGACACGATCGCCCTCGACTGGGTCGCCACGACCAACGAGAGATCGCATCAGCGGATCGTCTGGCAGCTGACCGTCGCGGCGCTGGGCGGCGCGAAGAGCACGCTGTATCACGAGACTAGCGGCACGGACGCCTGGGACGCGAGGCAGTTGCTCGCGTGGCCCGTCACGACGACCACGAACTACGGCCAATTCCGAACCGCGTCCGGCACCGCATTGACTCTTACCCATGTGGATCTCAAGAAGGAGATCGTCATGTGGATCGAAGCCAGACAGAGCGGCGGCGACACCCCATGGAAGATGGGCCCCAAGGTCACGCTCGCGGCCATGAGCTCGGGCGGACGATAGGGTAGACCGCTAAGGTTCCGTCGACCGGTAGCCCGGTCGGCGGGGCCACGGGCCCCTCCAGCGTCGGCCCTCCGTCCGGGATCCATCCGGGCGGGGGGCCGGCGCCGACCACCCCATCGGCGTCCACCTCTTCGATGGCGCCGGGAGGCCCGAATCGGCTGGGTTCCGGATCGGCCTCGAAACCGGACCAGGCAAAATTCGCGCGATCCAGCGGCTGATCGAGCCCTTGGCGCCGACGCGAGAGATCGCGGGCGCAGGACGGAACTCGGCGAGATCGCTCTCGCGAAGGACGCGACGGCGCGATCCGTGGGCCGCCGTCGACCCGTTCCCTCCAAGGGCGCCTCGTCGCTCCCTGGTCGGCGCGGGCGCGGAACCACGCAGCCCTGCGGAAACCGGTACATTGCAAGCCCCGAAGCGAACGCCTGAGCGGTCGCGCGCAGAGGACTTGGCCAAGGAGATCGAGCGACGGTGGTGATGACGCCCTGGGTCCGGCGCCTGCTGATCGCCAACGTCGTCGCGTTCCTGCTCACGAGCGCGGCGCCCGGGCTCGTCGCCCAGTTCGGCCTGATCCCCCGGGAGGCGCTGTTTCGGCCCTGGACGCTGATCACCTACATGTTCCTGCACGGGGGCTTCACGCACATCCTCTTCAACATGCTCATGCTGTTCTTCTTCGGGCCCAGACTGGAGGAGCGGCTGGGAAGCCGGACCTTCATTCTGTTCTACGTGTTCTCGGGAGTCGGCGGGGCGGTCCTTTCCTTCGGGACCCCCAACGCGCTGGTGATCGGGGCGTCCGGCGCCATCTTCGGCGTCGTGCTGGGCTTCGCCCGCTACTGGCCCCGGGAGGAGATCTACATCTGGGGCGTGCTTCCCATCCAAGCCCGAATGCTGGCCCTGTTCATGATCGTCTCCAGCCTGCTGGCCGGCGTCTGGGGCGCTCGGGACGGCATCGCCCACTTCGCCCACCTGGGCGGCCTGGTCGCCGGATGGGCCTTCCTCAAGCAGTGGGAGCGGCGCCTTCGCCAGCGAATCGGGAAGCCCGCCGTCACGTCCCGCAGGGCGGCGACCGCGCGCGACGTCGGGGCGATCGAGCGCTGGGAGGCGATTCCCAGACACCGACTGCACGAGATCAACCGCGACGAAGTCGAACACCTGCTGGTCAAGGCTCGATCCCGCGGAACCGCGGCGTTGACCCCTGCGGAGCGCGAATTCCTGGATCGCATTTCCGGGGCGTTCTCGGCCGGAACCTGATCGCCGTCCACTCCGAACATCGCCCGCACGGGCGCGTTCCGGAACGAAACGCCCACCGCGGCGGCCGTCGCTTCGACCGCGGGCTGGACGACCCCTTCAGACCCGAACCGCCCGCGCGTCCCCGTCGCCCAAGAGAACGCGGGCCGCCTCCGCCATGCTGGAGACCCGAACGTCGGGCGTGGCCGAAGAGGGCGGCGTGGCCCCGGACCCCGACCCTCGAGTGGGCCGATCGACGTGCAGCGTCGCGTAGCCGAGCGCGGACGCCGGGGCGACGTCGTGAAAAAGGCTCTGCGCGACGTGCAGCGTGCGCTCCCGGGAGATCCCCGAACGCCGCGCCATCTCCTCGAAGTGGGCCGGCGCCGGCTTGTAGCTCCCCACCTGCTGGGCCGTGACCACCCAATCGAACTCGACCCCCAGGCGCCCGGCGGTCGGGGCGAACAAGTCGTCGTCCACGTTCGAGACGATCCCCAACCGGTATCGCCGTCTCAGCCGTCCGAGCGCGTCGGCCGTGTCGGGAAACGGCGGCCAGTCGCCGACCGAGGCCGCGAAGAATTCGCGGTCGGCGGCGGTGGAGTCGAACCCCAGCGACTTGGCCATGCGACCCATGGTCCGGGCGAGCACCTCGCGGTAGGAGCGAAACCGCTCGGCCTGCACCCGGTGCTCCGCCCGGGCGAAGCTCGCGAGGATCGCGTCGTCGTCGGCAACCACTCCATGGTCCGCGCACACCGCGCCGACGGCGTGCAGAATCCCCGCTTCCCAGTCGATCAGGGTGCCGTAGCAGTCGAACGTCAGCAGGTCGAACGCGGATCCGTCCAGCCCGACCGCCGACCGACCCGCTCGTCGACCGGAGCCGCGACCCTCGCCGACGCTCCGTTGCGGCGCCCGCCCGCCGGCCACGCTCCGCCCTTCCCTACATCCGGGGATCGTCGGCCGTGGGTCCGAACAGCTGCGGCACGGGCGCGTCCAGGAGGCGCAGGTACACGCCCAGCTGCGCCCGATGATGGATCATGTGGTCCAGGACGAAGGTCCTGAGCACCACCCGTTTCGGCAGCGTGAAGCGAGGCTCTCCGGCCACGAGCATCGTCCACGGACTCTCGAGATCCTCCTCGGAACACGCCTCGATCGTCGCTCGAGCGCGCGACGCGCTCGCGTCCAGCGCCTCGAGGAGTTCGGACGTCGAAGCCAGCGGTTCCAGCGGCGGCGGACCGCCGTCGCTTCCCTGGACGTCGAACTCGGACTGGTCGAGCGTGGCCGCCGCCCAGTTGGGGAGGTTCGTCAAGTGGGTGGCGAGTTCGCCGAGCGTCCAGGACTTGCGGTGCGGCCGCCAACCGAACTTCCCCTCCGGCACCGCCTCCAGCACCGTTCTGGACCCGGCGACGATGCGGTCGAACGCTCCCGCCACGTCGGACTTGGTCATCGCTCTCGTCTCCCGTTCAACGGCCGATCGGCTCGGCGACGCGCCGGCGACGGGCCGGAATCGGCCCCGGCCACCGCCGCAGCGAACGGAACAACCATAGGCGCGCGGAGCGCCCGAATCAACGCGAAGGGCGCCGAAACAGACGATCCGCGAGCGTCGAGGCCAGCGGGGCGCCGACGACGACCATCGCCACGCCCAAGCCGCGCGAACCCGGGAACCCGTCCTCCTCGCGGGTCAGGGCCAGAACGAGGCCCGGAACGGCGACCATCCCGGCAGCCAGGGCGTTCTTCCACGGGTCGCCGCGAGAGAGATCGGTCGACCCGAACCGGGCGGTCGCCCAGCCCGTTGCCGCCTGGGGCAGTCCGTAGAGCGCGAGACGGGACGCGGCGCTCCGCGCGAATCCGCAGTCGGAACTCGCGAGATGCGCGGACAACGACTCGAAACGGAGACAGCCGTCGGAGAGCGTGTAGCCGACGAACAAGCCTGCCGCGTTGGCGACGGCGGCGGCCGCGAACGTCCCGAGCCAAGGATAGGGACGCGACTCCAGGGCCCAGTCGTAGGCGCCGCCCGCAGCCCGGAGCCGAGCGTCGGGATCGCGCGCTCCCGAACGCGTCTCGATCACGATCGCGCCGGCGTTGGCGTTGGCGCCGTAGCGCACCCCGGCCTCGCCGGGCGGGAGCGCCTCGACGCTTTGAACGTCGCGGATCTCCAGGGTGTTGAGCGTCACGAGGCCGTTGGCTTGCCGGACCCGATCCACGACGACGATCGGGACGAGGCAACCGGGTCCGGCCAAGCTCGCCGGACCGCGAAACTCGAGGCACGCCAGCGCCCCCGGCTGGCTGCGCCCGCTCCGCGTCCGCACGCCCGGAATCAACTGCGCCAGCGTCGCCGCCAGCGTCGCGCCGCTCCGGGCGCCCGCCGCCAGCTCGTCGGCCGTGACCCGGTTTCCGGCGGCGGCGCCGGGTCGCGCACGGAAGCGCTCGCGGCGCGGCGCGCGCACCGTCACGGGCTCCAGTTCGATGGCCGCAGCCGACAGCGTCACGCGCAGCGCCGAGGCGTCGCCCGCGACGCCCGCCAGCGTCCTTCGTCGCGTCCCGTAGGCCAGGTGCGAGACGACCAGGTCCCAGTCGGCCGGACCTGTCGGCTCCAGCGCGAACAGCCCCAGGCGGTCGGTGACCGTCTCGGCGATCGCGACCGCGTCGCCCGGGGACCCCGGGGACAGGAGCGCCACCCTCGCGCCCGCGACGCCCAGACCGGAGCCCGCGTCGATCACCCGACCGGCGATCCGCAGGCGCTCGCCTCGCTCCTGCAACGACTCGAGGCCGCCCCCGGGCCACGCCAGCGCAGCGCCCAGCGCGATCGCGCACCACCTGTTCACGTCCCCGCCTCCCGTCTCCTCCGATCATTTCGACGTCGGCCCTCGACGCGACCGCGCGCGCCGTCCGGCCCCGTCACCGGGCCCGACCGCCGGGCGCCCACTCGATCCGCCAGATCGTCCCATCCTCGCCGGAAGCCCACCCGACGGCGCCCCCGGGAGCGAACTCCACGGCCCATGCGCGAAGGCCGTCGATCTCCTGCCAACGAGCCCCCATGTCGGCCGTGAGAGCGGCGCCCGCGGGCGACACGGCCACGACGATCCGCTCGTCGGCCGGACCCCCGACGGCGCTCCCGTAGACGGCGCCGTCGAGGGGCGCGGGCATGGACGCCTCGGTCCAACTCCGGCCGTCGTCCAGCGTGAAGGCCGCGTTGCGAGGCCGACTCGCCGAACCCTCGCCCAAGTCGCCCCCGAGCGCCATGACCGGCCCTTGGGCGTCCGCGGCCAGCGTGAAGATCCCGGCGCTCGCGCCCCGGGCCAAGGGCGCCTCGACCGCCGTCCACGAGCGGCCGTAGTCGGTCGTCCGGAGCACCCGGGCCGAACCGCCCGCCCCGGTGCCGATCCATCCCCGGCCGCGAGCGCCCGCTCGCGCGCACGTCCCGCTCGCGGCGAAGCCGCCCTCGCCTTCGCGCCCCGGGGGCGTTCCCTCGCCGCGACGCCTGCGCCAGCTCCGCCCGCCGTCTTCGGTCGTCAGGACGTAGACCGCGTCGTCGACGGCGTCGCCGTAGGCGAAGCCCCTTCGATCGTCCCAGAAGTCTAGACAGTCCAGAAACCCGTCCGGCTCGTCCATCAGGAAGCCGAGGGTCCAGGACGCCCCGCCGTCGTCCGTCCGGTAGACGCGGGACGCGGCGCCCGGGCCCGCGCTCATGACCACCGCCGCCGAGGCCGAAAACGCGTGAACGTCGCGGAACTGCAGCGAGTCGCCTCCGGGGGCGCGCACCCGCTCCCACCGCTCGCCGCCGTCGACGGTCCTGAGGATCGCGCCGCCGTGACCGCCGATCCACGCCACGGCCGACGTCACGGCGGCGATCGCCTGAAGCACCTCGGTGGCGCCGCTGGACTGGGGCGTCGGCAGCGGCCAGGCCCGCCCGGAGCTCCCGGCGCCGCGCTGCGCGTCGACGCCGCTCGAGACCCACGACGAGGCCGTCGCCGCGAGAACGCACGCCAGCCCGGAGATCCGGGAAACCGGAGAACGGGCCATGGATCCCTCGGGCGCGCGTTGGCGAGCGAGCGATCCGCCGGTCTTTGCGCTTCTCCGGCGCCCCAGGGGGCGCCGACGCCGACAAAGGCGAGATCGCCCGGAACGTTCAATTCTACGCGCGGAAACGCGCAATGCGCCAGAGCCGTAGTGTCGCGCGAAGCCGCCTGCGACCGCCGGGACGGCTTCGGGAAGCGACGGGGTCTCCAAGGGAGCGAACCGCCCCCGAACCTGTACAGGGAAGCCGACGCGGCCCCAAGTTGTCGCCCCGGGAGCGGTTCCCTCGGGAGAACGCGAACACGGGATGGGCGCCGGATGAACGATCGAACGGACGGCCCGGGCGAAGCTCGTCAAAGCCGCCGCCGAGGGGACGAGGGAGCCGGAGCGCGCCCGGAGACCGGCGGCCCGCGACCGGGCGGCTGGCGCGCGCTCCGCGCGCTCGCGGCGCTCCTGCTGCTGGCCTCGGCGCTCGCCGCCGTGCACGGCGTCGCCCGGACGATCGGGCCGTCGCTCAGGCGGACCGCGCTGATCGCGCACGAGACGAGTCCGGCCGCCTCGATCGTGGACTTCGACGACGCCGCCGAAGAGGCGGGCGCGTTTCTGACGGCTCGCGACACCGTGCTCGTGGTCGTGCCCTGGACGATGCGCGCTCGCGACCTGATCCGCCTGTACCACCTCGAGGACGGTCCGGCGGTGCGCGAAGCCCTCGCCCGGCAGCTGGGCGCCCAGGACCTGGACCACGTCGTTCAGGCCGGCGCCCGGGTCTCGCTCGCGCTCACGCCGGCCCGGCGTTCGCCATGACCGGGGACGATCGGCGCGAAGGTCCTGGAGACGGCGCGGCGAACCGCGCCCCGGGCGCCGGCGACATGGAGAGGGACCGGGAGGTCACAAGCGCCTACAGGGACGCGATCGAGTCCTTCGCCCAGGACGTCCGGCGCGCCGCCGACGACGAGTTGGAGAGGGCGCGCGAGGCGCTGGCCGAAGAGCGGGAACGGACCTTCGAGGAGACCCGAGACTTGGCGCGCGCCGTCGTCGCGCGGGCTCGCGACGAGGCGGCCGCCGAGCGGCCGACGGGTCCGCCGTGGGCGAGCGCGTCGCTGGCCGCGGTTCTGGCGCTCGGCGTCCTGGGATCGGGCTGGGGGGTCGTCCGTCTCGTGGATCGGGTGATGCCTGGGGACAACCCTGCCGCGGGGGGCGAGCCCGCCGCGTCCACGCCGTCGTCGGCCGCCGACGCGGCGCCGGTCGAACCCGATCCTGCTTCGGACCCCGTCGCCGACCCGGCCACGCTGGCCGCCCGGTTCGACTCGCTGTTCGATGCGCGCGACGACCGCCTGAGGCAACTGGGGCTCCGCTCCGGCCGGGACGACGTGGCGAGGCGGATCGAGGCGTGGGCGAACGGCGACGCCGGAGAGGATCGATTCGTGCACGACGCGCTCGTTCAGATCGCGCTCCGGGAGTCCGGCGCCGCCGACCTGGTCGTGGACGGCACGATCTTGCGAGGGCCGTGCCAAGGCCAGACCTGCCGGGCGTTGATCGAGCACTGGGGCCGTCGCGCCGGCGACCCCGCCTATCCTCCGATGGGGCCGAACCCGGCCGCCGACGGCGCGGCTCTCTCGCTGGTGGAGCGCGTCGTCGTCCTGCGCGCAGGGGGCGTGCGGTGAACCGATCTCCGTCGATCGCGCTGGACCGGCACCTCTTCGCCTCGAACGCATCGGCCTACGACGCCGCGTGGGAATCGTACGGGTGGACGCCCGGGCTGGACCGGGCGAGGGCCGGGCGCTTGGAGGAGCGGGTGCCCTGGGCCGCCGACCTGGCCGATCGGGACGCGCCCCCGGTCCTGATCGACGGAAGCGCGGGCGCTCGATCGGCCGGCGCCGCGGAGGCGCCGGGCATCGGCGCGCTCCCCGAGGCGTTCCTGCCCATGGACGGACGACTGGGCTTCTCGGTCTCCGGGATCGTTCGCGAGACCGACGCTCCCGACCGCCCCCGCAGCCGGCCTCGAGTCGCCACCCACACGCTGCTCTTCGACCTCGAGCAGTTCGAGGTCATGGACGGCTATCCCCAGGGCATGCACCTCGCCGAGGCCCCGCGAGCCCACGTCTCCGCGGGACCGCCCCGTCCCGCCGAGTGGTTCGTTCGCATGCGGCGGCGCGTGCCGGACGTTCCGCAACGGCTGTCCCCCGTGACGCTTTCGCCCGACCGGGAACGACTCCGGGCGCTGCGCCTGGCCGACGCCCGCCGGTCGGTCGCCATCGCCGCCGAAGCGGCGGGCCTCGACGGGGCGAAAGCGTGGTTGCTGACCGCGATCGAGCGCCTCGCCTCGGCTGTGGGCGGCGACCCGACGAGCCCGGCGCGGGCCCGTCTCGAGGCGACCTGCGAGCCGGGCTGGGAGGACGCGGCGACGGCGCTGGTCCGGGCCGCGTGGTTGACGCTGCCGATCGTCGACCGCCGCCGCGTGCGCTACGCGACGCCGCCGCTGAAGGCCCGGTCACGGGGCCGTGTCCGACGGGTGCGCTTGGCCGTGGGCCCCGACGCGGCGAGCATGCGCCCGCCCGAAGGTCCCCCGCCCGACGGGGTGGACGCCATGGCGCGACGCCGCTTCCGGCGCTGGATCGACGACGCGACCGAAGGCGGAGCCCGCCACGAGGCCGTCGCCCGGTTGCTCGACGTACGAGGCCTCTCGCTGTTCAGCGCTCGAAGCGGCCCCTACGCGCTGCGCCGAGGACGCGAGCTGGCCCGTCCGACCGACCTGGCGGAGAGACTGCGCGTCGAGGACGCCGGAAGACCGAGGTGGCGGGCCCTGGGATGGCAGGTCGGGAGGGCGGCGGCGCGGCCACTCGCCTCGAGCGACGATTCGGGAGAGTCGTGGGAAGCCGCGTTCCAGAGCGATCCTCGCCTGGCGGGCAACCCGGACTTTCTGAGCGGCGTGGCACGAGGCCTGAGAGGCCGCGCGACGAATCGCTCGACGGCCTGGATGGCCGTCGTCGCCGGTCTGGGCTGCCGACGGCGCGAAGCGGAACGGCCCCTGGTCGACGCGGCCTTGGGCGTGCTCGTCTCGTCCGGCGCGCCCGCGACCGACGTCGGAGCGGTCGTCCGCTCCATCGCCGATCTAGACGGCCGCGAGGAAGGGACGAAGGCGATGGGCGTCGCGGTCCGTTTGCTTCGCAGCGCGGGCCGCGCGTTGGAGATTCCCCTCGTCGTCGGCGACCGCCCGGACTGGGGCGCGCGGGATCCGGCGCTGGCGGCCGCCTTGGTCGACGCCGCGATCGACTGGATCGAGGAGACGCGACCCGGTGGAGACGGCGCGCCGGACGCGGACGCGCTTCTTCGACTCGCGTGGAGGGGCGTCGCCGCGGCCCCGCACGCGAGTTCCGCGGACGCGCTGCACCGCCTGGCATGGCTGGAAGCGCGCCGCCGGGGCGCCGTCGCGCTGGCCGCGCTGATCGGGGAGAGAGGCGGCGACGACCGCCCGGTCGAGCTGGCCCTGCGGCTGCTGGGCAGAGAACCCGATCCGCCGATCCAGGCGTTCCTGGCCCTGCGGGCCGCGCTCGTCGAGCGCGGACGGTGGCCGACGCGGAGCAACGGCGACCGCGAGGCGGACTCCCGGAGGCGAGCGTCGTGACCGAGAGAAGAAGCCGCCGCGAGGTGGCGGCCACGCTCGAGAGACTCCGGCGGGAGATCTCCGGCGAGCCGGCGGACGGGGCGGCGAAGGAGTCGACCGACGGGACGACCGACGGGCGGGGGCGGGCGGTCCGGGAGAAGGCGCCTGCGTCCGCGGTCAAGGATCTCCGCGCGCCTGCGACGCCCTCCCGCGCCGAACCCCGGCGGCGCGACGGCGTCGGACGGGGCACGCTGAGCAGCCGCGCGTTCGAGGTGTCGGACGCCGCCGACACTCGCGACGCGATCGAGACGCTGCTGCGCCATCGACGCCGCCGCCTGGGCAGGGTCGTCGGCATCGCCGGGCTCCCGCGGCACGGCAAGACGACGCTGGCCGATCGCCTCAGGGAACGGGCGGCCGAGCGCCCGGGCGCCGACCTGCGCTACAACAAGACCGAACGGGGCGACGTGAACGTGTACTACATCCCCGGTCGCCGCACCCATCCCGCGCTCGTCGACATGGCCGGCGAGGACTATCGGCGGCTGGGGGACTACGACCAGGATCTGCCCGAGCTCATGGAGAAGTTCCTCTGGCCCGTGCTGCAGAGGATCGACGGCCTGGTCCTGCTCCTGGCCCTGCCGATCGTCTGGGCGGGCTGGAACGACGACCGCCGGGCCGAGCGCCAGACGCCGAGCGCCGCCGAGCGCGCCGAGATGGACGCCGCGGTCCGACGCATGCTGAACGCCCACCGCATGCTGCTCAAGTACGCCGTCGTGGCGCGCGAGCTGCGGCGCGGCAAGCGCAGGATGCGCCGCCTGGGGCTGTCGCGCGCCGCCGCGCCGTCGCGGGATCGCGTCGACGACGCGTTCAAGCGGTCCCGGAAGTTCGACCGGCCAGTCAGCCTCGCGCTGTCCAAGGCGGACCTCTACGTCGGCTCGCGCCGGCCCTGCCTGCACTCGCCCAACCTTCCCCGGATGGCGCACCTCGAACCGAAGGGCGTGCGGCCCGAGGCGAGCGATCCCCTGCTTGTGGCGGCGGCCCACTTCCCCGAGTTCCAGGAGTTCCTGGAGCGCCACGTCCGGCACTTCAAGTGGTCCTTCTGCCAAGCGCTCCGCGACCGGAGCCCGTACCCGGACCCGCTCGAGGCGCGGGATCGGGGAGGGGAGGTCTCGTCGCTGATCGGCGGCGAAGGCGTGCTGGACTTCGTGACCCGCCATCCCTGGCGCGTGCCCGGACCGTCGACCGCCTTCGCCGTTCGCCTGGACCGGCGGCTTCGGCCGGACGCCTGGAACGAAGCGCACCGCGCGGCCCGAGCGCGCCGGACGCCGGGACGCGAGCCCTGAGATGAGGAGACTGCTCGGCGTCGGCGCCCGCTGGGCCGCGCCCAGTCGCGCCTCGCGCTGGGCGGTGACCGCCGCTGCGGCCGTCGTCGCGGGGCTCGGCTGGGCGGCCTGGGTCGCGTTGCTGGGCGCCCCGCCCGCGGACGAGGCGCTGGCCCGCGCCTATGGCCACTTCGCCCGACCGCCGACCCTCGATCGCGCCGGCGAAGCGGCCTGGGGGCTCGCCGTCCAGGACGGCGCGTCGCTGGACACGCACGCCCGATCGCTGTTGTCCGTTCCGTTCCCCCCTCCGATCTGCGTCCCCTCCGTCCCGGCGGTCGACCGCATCGTCCGCCGCGCCGAGCGCTCGCTCGAGCGAAGGGACCTCGCCGCCATGGCCCGCGCCGTCGATTCCCTCCGGTCCCGGGTCGCGGATCCGGACCGCCTGGCGGCTGCGGCGGCCCGCTACGCGGTCGCCCGCCTGCAGGCCGGCGGCGGAGACCTCGGAGCGGCCGCCCGCTGGACGCGAGAGATCGACCTCGCGGCCGACGACGGCGGCCGCGTTCCCTCGGCCACGCTGGAGCGAGCCCGGGCCATGGCGCGAGAGGGCCTCGGCCCTTCGCGCGAGGATGTCGTCGTCGCCTATCACGCGCGCTATCTGGCCGGTTTCGTCGCGCGCGAGCGGGAGAGACCGAACGAGGCGATCGCCCACTATCGGCGAGCGTTGAACGCGGTCAACCACCACCTGGCCATCGAAGGGCTAGGCGGACCCGGCGGACACTACGAGCGCGCGCCGGTCGCGCCGGGCGTCCTGGACTGCCGCGGTTCGCGCGCCGGCGCGCTGACCTCGATGGACGGCTACGTCGGGCTCGTGGCGGCGTATCTGGACGCGCCCGATTTCCGCGATTCGGGGGCGCTCCGGCGGGAGGTCGAGCGGGAGGCCTGGGAGGTCGATCCGGGCGACCCGCTGGAGCCCGCGCTCGCGTACGCGCGCCGACGGGCGACCGCGGAGCTCGAGATCCCCGAGCACCTTCTCTGGGCCGCGTCGAACCTGCAGCGGGTCCATCACCACAACGGGATGCGCCCCGACGCGCGTCTCGCGGGAGCGCGCGCCGTCCTCGTCCTGAATCTCCTGGACGACGACGCCTGGAGCGCGGCCCTCGAGACGACGTCCGCCGACCGCTGCGCGGCGCTCGAGGGGCTGGCCGACGGGATGCGCGTGGGGAAGTTTCTGCAGAACGTCCCGGCGGCGGGAGCGACCCGAGCGGACAGCGCGTGGGCCGCCGTCGCGGTGAACGTCTTCGCCCGCCTGGACGGGGCGGAGTGCGCTGCGGGCGATTCCGCCCCGCTGGACGAGGACGGGCTCGAATGGCGCGAGCCTCTCCTCGCGCTGGCCGGTGGGTTCCCGCACTCGCCCCTGATCGTGCGCTACGAGGCGTGGCGACGGGCGCTCGAGACCGGGCCGTCGCCGCTGTCCGCGGACGAGGCCGCGCGCGTCATGACGCAGGTCGACGGCGATCTGGGGCTCTTTCGGCGAGGCCGGGTACCGCCGGAGATGAGCGCGGCGATCGATCCGGCGACCGCGGCGTCCTTCGTCTCCGCCTGGCGGCGCGCGGTCTTCCTCGACGTCGCCGAACGCCTGGCCCGGCCGTTCGAGTCGGGCGGGGCGCCCGCGGACGTCCGGGCCGGAGAGGTCGCCTCGTACCTGCGGGCGCTGAACGCCTCCGTCGCCCACGCCGGGCTAGTTCCCGCGGACGTCTACCGTCCCGAGACGCTCGCCCTTCTGATCCGTTCGCAGGGAACGGGCCGGGCGCTCCTGCACCGGATTCGCTACCACGCCCGGAACCGTCCGCTGGCGACGACCGGCGCGTTGCTGCTGCTGACCGGAGCCGCCCTGACGAGCGCCGTCGTCCTCTTCGTCGGCTGGTGGCGCTTCGCCCTGTTGACGCGCGCCCACTTCTACCGCGCCGAGACCGGCCGCCGCGAGGGGCTCGCGTGACTCCGGTCCTCCTGGCCCTCCTCGCACTCGCCGGAGGATGGCGCGAATGGCGCCCGCGCGCCGGTGGAGCGCGGCCCGGGCTGTGGGCCGCCGCGGTCGTCGCGGCCATGGGGGTTCTGGTCGCGGGCCAGCTCTGGTCGGCGCGCGACCGCATGGCCTCGTACCAGGTCCGACTCCTGGGCCAGCGCTTCGCCGTGTCGGATCCGAACCACGGCGACGCGCTCGCGCGCGTCCTCTCCGGCGACCGCAGCGCGGCGGACCTCCACGTCGGCGGCGTCGGCGCGCGGCCGGTCGCTCGCATCCGAGTGGGGGAGGACTCGAACGGCGCGCCCTTCCCCGAGGTCGTTCGCGGTTCCGAGCGCGCGCTCGGCGTCCTGGTCGTGCGGGAACGCGACCGGTGGCGAGGGGCGCGCTGGACCCTTCTCGGCTCCGTCGCGCTCGCGCCGGGCGACGAGATCCACGCGCCCGACGCCGCCGGAGCGCTGCGCCTGACCTTTCGGCGCGACGGCGGAGGCGATCGCGTGGTCGTCGGCGCGCCCGACGCGAGCGCCCGAGTCGACGTCCCGATTCCGTACCCCGACGGCGACTCGACGAAGCTCTTCGGGCGCCGACCCAGCGTGTTTCAGCGCACCTACCCGCTGGCGGACCTGATCGCGGCGGCGCGCGCTTCCCAAGGCGCCGACGGAGCCGACGTCGGACGGGGCCTCCGTTCCTTCGCGTACTACGACCGGGGCGAAGCGCGACTGATGGCGCTCGACCCGGGCCTCGTCGTCCGGACGCCCGAGGGCTTCGACCGGGAGCCCGTCGCCCGACTTCCCGCACGGCGCGCGCTCGTCGCGGCGCTTCCGCTGCGCGACCACCCGGAGCCCGGACTCGCTCCGGGGGAGCGCTACGGCGTTCGGGTGCAGCGGAGCATGCGATTCGACGTCGACTCCGAGTGGCTCACCGTACACCCCGCCCGACCCGAGGTGCACGCCGCGGGAGTGGCCGACCTGCCCCGCGACCGAACGGCCGCGCCCGGTGGGGACGGCGAGGAGATCCGCCCGCTGCGCCTCTCCGCCGGCGACGGCGTCGGCGGCCGCGCCGACCTCTTCCTCGCCTCGCCGGCCGACCGCTTCGCCGCCGCCGCGGAAGCCGTCCTGCGCCTGCCGGCCAAGCCTACGGCGGGATGGTTCGAGATCCTGGCGCCCTCCGGGCTGGCGAGGTGGGAAACGGGCCGGCCGTTCACGCTCCACGACGGCGATCGCGGCCTGCTCCTGCGCGTCGACGGCCTGGGCCTCTCCGGCGGCTTCGTCGCCCTGCTGCTGGCGCTGTTCCTCGTGGCCGCCGTTCCGCTGGCGCTGCCGGGGACGTCGGCGACCGCCCGGACCGTGGCGCTGGCCATCGTCGCGCTGGCGTCGCTGCGGCTTCTCCTGTCCGTCTCCGCGATGGTCGACTATCCGTTCGTCGACGAGGGCCATCGGATCTCGCTCTGGCTGATCCCCGCGCTGCCCTGGTTCCTGTTCGTCGCGGAGCGCGCCGGTCGAGGCCGCCGGCTCGACTTCGGTCCGGCGCGGGATCGAAGCGCGACTTCGGCGGATCTCGCCGTTCGCGAAACGCGCCTCGCGCCGACGAGTTCGGGAGACGCCGCGCGCGCCGGGACGGACGGGTACATGGGCGAAGTCCCGCGCGCGCGCCGGCGCCGCCTGCGCGCGCCGCTCGGCCTCGGACGGGCGATTCGCGCCCATCTCGAAACCGGCGTGGTCGCGGGCGTCGGGGCGATCGTCGCGACGACGGCGCTCGTCCTGTTCCCCGACAGCCGCCCCAAGGCGGCGGCGCTCGCCGGCCTCGCCGTTCTGACCGCCGTCCTCGGACTCGCGATCCCCGAGGCCGGGCGTCGGGACCGGGCCGCAGGGCCCGCCGGACGAAGCGCGCGGCGGGCCGCCGGTCGTCCGCGGCGACTGGGAAAGAGAGTCGCGGAGAGGTTCCGGTCGTTCGGCTGCCCGGGACTCGCGCTGGGCGCCGGCCTCTTCGGCGCCCGCGTCGCTTTGGACTTGGCGGGTCTTCGCGAGCAGTTGTCCCTGGGCGGCACCCGCGTCGGCCTCTCGGTGCTGTACACGCCCGCCGCGCTCCTCTGCTTCGCGCTGGTCGCGGCGCTTCACGACCGGCGCGTCGCGGCCGCGCGAGGCGACGGCGGGGTCTCGGACGAGCGCAGGTCCCGCGCGGCGCTCGCCCTCCTCGACGTCGGCGCTTACCTGGCCCTGGCCTACGCCGCGACCAGCTTCTGGATCTCGGACTTCGGAATCGCGTTCACCACGCTGCCAGGACCGCTCCTCGCGCTCGCCTGGATGGGACGGCGCTGGTCGCGGTGGACGGGTCCCGCGCCCGCCCTGCTCGGCGCGGCGCCCCTGATCCTGTTCGTGGCCCTGCAGGCGGCGCCCGACCTGGTCCGGTTCCGTCCGGCGAGCGAGACCGACGTGGCCACCCGCCTGGAGGACTGGAGCCGCAACGAATTGCTGCTGCTGGAGCGAGGGGACCCCGAGGCGCTCCAGCTGATCGGGGAGAGTCGCAGCGAAGCGCTGGGCGTGATGCGCGAGACGATGCGCTCCTACACCCGGGGCAACTGGACGGGCCACGGGTTCCTGGCGGGCCGCGTCTCTCCCCAGATCCGAGCGACCTCCGTGCGCGAGCACGCGGTCACGGGCCTGCTGGCCAGCCAGTGGGGACTCGCGGGCGCGCTGGCCTTGACGGCCGTCCTCGCGAGCGTCGCCGCCGCGGGATGGCCGGCGCGGCGCGCGCCGACGAACGCGGCCGCGACCGCTTCCCAAGCGACGGCCGCTCGCCCGGTCGCGGTCGCCGCCGGGGCGGCCCTGGTCCTCGCGTCGCTTCCCTGGCCGGCCAACCTCCTGGCGCTCGGCACGGCCGTCGCGGTCGGCCTGGGCGTCGCGCTGATCTCGGCATGGCTCCCGGCCGTCCGGGCGTTTCCGGCCCGGTGGGGCGACTGGCTGTGGTCGTCCGCCCGGGCCCCGACGGCGCCGCCGGCCCCCGTCCCGCTCCCGGCGATCGTCTCGACGACGGCGCTGACGACGCTCGCCGGGGCCGGCGTCTACATGATCCTCGCCAACTACGGGCTGGTCCTCTTCACGGGGAAGAACGTGTACTTCCTGGGGCTGGACTCGCTGAGCGACACGGCGGAGGCGCTCGCGCTGGTCGGCCTCGGCGTCTGGGCGTCGGCGCGCGCCGACGCCGCGGGCGACCGCGCCGGCGAGACCGATCCGCGGGCCGCGGATCCGGGAGACGCGTCGCCGACCGAACGGAGGCGGCCCCGAGCGTCGATTCCGGCGCGGGCGGCGGCGTCCGCGCACGAATCCCCACCGCCCCGGAGGGTCGGATGAACGCCCGCTCCCGATCGGCGCCCCGCTGGCTGTTCCGGTCCGCCCTCGCCGTCATGGCGGCGCTCGCGCTGGCGACGGTGGGCGATCGACCCGCCGGCTACTGGGCGCCCCGCGGCTTCGTGGAACGCGCCGACCGCATCGTGTCGCAAGGCGGTCTCCGGCTGGAGTGCGGGACGCTGGACTCGATCGTCGTCGATCTGGCGCCGGGCTCGAGCGACGAGCGCTTCTTCCGTTCGAGCTACCTGCGCGCGGACGTTCGTCGCTTCAACGACGACCCGACGGCGTCGCGCTCGCCGTTCCTGACCGACGGGTGCGAGCTGCGGGGCGTGGACCCGTTCCACCACCGGGTGGACCTGCCCTACAACCGGATTCCGCGGTGGACGGGGAGCGTCCGGTTCGCGACGGCCGATCGCGGGGCCTCGCTCCTGGGCGGCCGCGACCAGCGCCTCGAGGTCATGCATCCCCTCGACGGCGTCGGCGTGACGCGGACGGCGCGCGTGGATCCCGAACGCCGGGACGCGACCGCGCGCACCGAGTTCCTGCGGCTGCAGGCGCCCCGCTCCCGCGAGGTCGCGGCGGAGGCGTTCTTCGTGGGGGGCCACCCGGTCCTCGCCGACCGCCGCGACGTCGGCTCGCCCGTCGCCCTGCGCCTGGACGGCTTCCTTCTGCCGCCCGGTCGGGTGCTTCGGCTCCGCACCGGCGACTGGGTCCAGATGGAGGCCTCCGGCCGAATCCACACCTATCTGGTCCAGGGCTCGGACCGCGCCGGACTGATTTCCTCGCGGGCGCGCGCCGAGGGAAGCGCCCGGCGCTACCACGTCCCCCACATGCGACCCTTCGTCCGCTCCCTCGCCCAGGCGTTCCAGGCGGGGTTGCAGACGACGCCGCGGGCGCGCGGCGACGGATCCGTGTCGCGCACGGACGTTCGGCTGACGGCCAACCGGGAGCTCGAAACGGCCACGCAGGAGGTCCTCGACGGGTGGTGCGAGAGGCTTCGCCTCGAGTCTCGGCCCAGGGTCGCATCGGCGCTGGTGATGGACGCGTTTTCGGGCGACGTGCTCGCGATGCCCACCTGTCCGGGAGAGGCGATCGCGGACGAGTATCGCCGACTGTCGCGGCGGATGCGCTCGCGCTACGTCCGGAACCAGAACCTGGCGACCCATCCCGTCGGCTCGGCGCTGAAGCCGTTCTGGGCCGCCGCCGTCGCGACGGCGCACCCCGCGATGCTGGATTTGGAGATCCCGCCGCACGCGGGCGAGGTCGACGAGATTCTGGGGTGCGACCTCGCGGAGCCGTACCGGTCCATCGGACACGACCGGTGGGAAGGCCTCGAGACGTTCATCCGCGAGTCGTGCAACCGCTACATGGTCGAGATGGCGACCGTCGCGCTGATGGCCGGAAGCGGCCGCGAGTCGTGCGGCGAGGAGGACGCCGACGTGGGACGGTGCCTCGAGGACGCGGGCCCGGACGCGGGACGCCCGGTGCGCTTCTGCGACCGAGTCGTCCATCTGGCCCTGACCGACGGCCTGCCGTTCACGGGCCGGAGCTGCAGCGATCTGCGCGTGGTCGGGACGTCGTTCGAGGCGAGCGATGCGCTGGAGACGCTCACCGGCGCCCGCACCTACCGGGATCCGGATTTCCTCCTGGCCGACCGCGAGAGCCCGCTGGACGCGCTCTACCGGGCCGGACGCTATCGGCTGGACCTGTGGCGCGGTCCCATCGAACGACTGCGAGCCGCGGGCGACACGGCCGACGCGACGATCACGGCGCTCCGGTTCGCGGCCGTCTCCCCCGAGGTCACCAACCTGGCGCTGAACACCGTCGAGGACCTGCGCGCCGACTGGGTGAACCTGCTGCTGGGCGGCGAGAACTCGCGCTGGAGCAACCTGCAGCTGGCCGAGGCGACGGCGAGGCTCGTGACGGGCAGGGACGTGCGGGCCAGACTCGCGGCCGACCCCGGCGCGACTCCGGCGCAAGGCGACGGGGCGAGGCCCGCAGGCGACGCGGCCCCTCCGCTCGACCGCGACGCCCTGCACCCCGGCGCCCGCCGGAGAGTCCTGCACGCGATGGAGCTGGTCGTCGGCCCCGAAGGGACGGCCCGGCGCCTGGGTCCGCTGGCGCGAGCGCTCGAGGAGGAGCTCCGAGCGACGCCGGGCGCGGAAGGCTACGAGCTCCGCGTCTTCGCGAAGACGGGAACGCCCGCCACCGCCGCGCCGACGGGCGCGCGCCGCGCCGGGCGTCAGGGCTCCGTCCTGGTCCTCGGCCTGCTCGCCGTGCCCGAGGCGGCGGGTCGGCGAGCCTCCCGGCGACACCCCGAGTGGATCTCCGCGTGCGCCGCGTCGCCCGAACTGCGCGACGGCGTGCTCGGCGTCCCGCCCGTCCGCCTGCTGAACGGCGACGGCGCCCTGGGCGGCCCGAGAGCCTTCGCCTTGAGCGTCGCCGTGTACGTCGACGACCTGGACCCGGACGCGCCCGGCGCCTCGGCGACGGCCGTGGCCGAGGATCTCATGGGACCCATCGGGGAGCACCTGACCCAGCGGATCGGGCGGCACCTTCGCCAAGTCGGCTTCTGATCGGCGACTCGCGCGCGCAGGCGGCGATTTGACCCGCGATGGACCCGCGCGTCACCTTGGGCTTCCCGGCCGTCCGCCTGCCTGCGCGGGGCGTCCTCCGCCGTCCCCCCGGACCCGATCCTCCCACACGCGCCCCGGAGACCTCGTGCCCCCTTTCGCCGCAACGCGTTCCCGGCCGTCCGAACCGCGACCCCCGAGGATCCGCCGCGCGATCCCGGCCTTCCTCGCCTGGGTCGGGCTCCTGGGAAGCCCCGAGCTCCGGGCCCAATCCTTCCAGGTCGAGGAGACCACGGTCGCCGCGGTGCACGAGGCCTTCGCCTCGGGCGAACTCACCTGCGTCGCGCTCGTGCGGAGCTACCTGGAGCGGATCGACGCCTACGACCAGCGCGGACCCCGGCTCAACGCCGTCGCCACGCTGAACCCCGGCGCCCTCGACCGCGCGGCGCGCCTGGACCGAGCGTTCGCCGCCGCCGGCCTCGTCGGGCCGTTGCACTGCGTCCCGACGCTGCTCAAGGACCAGGTCGAGACCCGCGACATGCCGACCGCCTACGGCTCGGCGCTCTTCGCCGACTTCACGCCCCTGCGCGACGCCACGATCGTCGCCCGCCTGCGCGACGCCGGCGCCGTCGTCCTGGCCAAGACGAACATGGGGGAGTTCGCGTCCCGATACGTCGGCAGCGCCTTCGGAGCGATTCGCAACGCGTACGACCCCAGCCGCAACCCCAGCGGGTCGTCGGGGGGCACGAGCGTCGGCGTGGCCGCCAACTTCGGCCTGGTGGGGATCGGCGAGGACACGGGGGGCTCGATTCGGGGTCCGGCGGCCGTCGCCTCGCTGGTCGGACTGCGTCCCACGACGCAGCTGGTCAGCCGCTTCGGCATGATGCCGGCCAACCCCTCGACCGACGCCCTGGGGCCGATGACCCGCACGGTCGCCGACGCCGCGATCGTGCTGGACGCGATCGCCGGCTACGACCCCAGGGATCCCGCGACGGCGGACGCGTTCGGGCGCGTGCCGGAGTCCTACGCGGCGGCGTTGCGGACGGACGCCCTGGAAGGCGCCCGCATCGGGGTGATTCGGGATCCGATGGACGCCTCGGTCGACCCTGAATCGCCGGGATTCCGGCAGGTGCGCGCGCGCATCGACGCCGCCGTCGACGCGCTCGCGTCGCTGGGCGCCGAGATCGTCGATCCCCTGCCCATCGACGGCATCGAGCGGGTCAACCGGGTGTTCGGCTGGAACGCCTACGAGACCGAGGCGGCCACCGACGCCTACCTGGCCCAGCACCCGAACGCGCCCCATTCGACCCTGGCGTCGATTCTGCTGTCCGGACGGGTCGCGCCGTGGCGCGCCCGGGGCATGGCGCGGCTGCTGGGCAAGTCGGTCGAGGACCCGGGCTACCTGCGCTATCTGCTGGCGCGCGACGGGCTGCGCCGCGCCGTCGCGCAGACCATGGCCGACCACGAGCTCGACGCGGTGGCGTACGCGACCTTCGACCATCCGCCGACGCCGCGAGCGGCGAACGCGCACGTCGACCCCGACCCGGACGACGACTACGGACTCGGCGACAACCGGCTCCTGAGCCCGCTGACCGGATATCCGGCGCTGACCGTCCCGGCCGGGTTCACGGACGAAGGTCTGCCCGTGGGGCTGGAGCTCATGGGGAGACCGTTCGCCGAGGCCACGCTGCTGGGGTACGGTCACGCCTTCGAGCGGTCCACCCGACATCGGCGTCCGCCGGACGCCGCCCCGCCGCTGGAGCGCTGACGCGCGACGCGTCCGGCGCCTACAGCTCTCCGCGCCGCGAGGCCGCCACCGCGTAGTGGCTCGCCCGGGCGGCCAGCGCCATGTAGGTCAGCGACGGGTTCTGGCACCCGGACGAGGTCATCGCCGCTCCGTCGATCACGAACAGATTCGGCACGTCCCACGTCTGGTTGTGCGCGTTGAGCACCGACGTGGCGGGATCCCGACCCATGCGCGCCGTGCCCATCTCGTGGATGGTCAGTCCGGGCGGGCTCAGCTCCTCGTCGACCACGACGTCGCGCCCGCCCGCCGCCTCGAGCATGAGGGCCGCCTGTTCGGCCGCGTCCCGCATCATCCGGCGCTCGTTGTCGCTCCACGCACAGCTGATCCTCAACGTCGGGACGCCCCACTTGTCGACCTGGTCGGCGTTCAGCGCCACGTGGTTCTCCTCGCGGGGAAGGCACTCGCCGTACCCCTCGATCCCGAACTCCCAGGGGCCCGGACGCAGGAGTTCCCGTTTGAAGTCGGCGCCGAACCCCGACATCGACAATCCCCGCTCCCAGCCGGCGCGGCGGGCCGAACCCTGGTACCCGTACCCTCGCAGGAACTCCGTCGTCGGTTCGGTCGCGTTGCGGAACCGAGCGATGTAGACGCCGTTGGGACGCCGCCCCCTCGTGGTCCTGTCCTCCCACCCGTCGAAGGTCGCGCGGGCGCCCACTTCCATCGTGTGGTCCATGAGGTACTTGCCCAGCGTTCCGCTCGAGTTCGCCAGTCCGTTGGGGAAGTCCGGCGACCGCGAGTTGAGCAGGATGCGCGTGGACTCCAGGGCGGAAGCGCCCAGGAACACGGCGCGCCCGCGAAACTCCAGGTCCTCGCCCGATTCGGCGTCGACGACGCGCACCCCGGTCGCCCGGCCCAAGCCCGGGTCCCGGACGACCTCCCGCACCACGCTGTTGGGGCGGAGCGTCAGACGTCCCGTCGCTTCGGCGGCGGGCAGCGTCGCGCTGAGCGAGCTGAAGTAGCTCCCGGTCACGCATCCCCGGTGACAGGGCCCGCAGTAGTGGCAGGCCTTCCGGCCCCGGTGGTCCCGGGTCAGGACGGCCGTCCGCCCGATCGTCATCCGGCGGCTGCCGCCGAAGGCGCGGTGGATGGCGTCCCGCGCGTGCGCCTCGACGCACGACATCTCCATGGGCGGCAGGAACGGGCCGTCCGGCAGGTGGTCGAGGCCCTCGGCGCGTCCGCTGATTCCGGCGAACGCCTCGACGTGGTCGTACCAGGGCGCGAGGTCGGCGTAGCGGATGGGCCAGTCCACGCCGTGCCCGTCGCGGGCGTTGGCCTGGAAGTCCAGATCGCTCAAGCGATAGCACTGGCGCGCCCACATGATCGAGCGGCCGCCGACCTGGCGCCCCCGAATCCAGAGGAACGGCTTGCCCTCCTCGGTCGTGTACGGGTTCTCGTTGTCGTCGACGAAGAACCGCCGCCCGATCTCGTCGCACGCGTAGCATTCGCGCTGAATCGGCTGGTCGCGCGCGAGCGTCTTGCGGTCGTTCAGGCCTCGGTAGGGCATCTCGTGGACGGGAACGTGCTCGCCGTAGTCGCGCTGGGGCACGACCATGGGACCCGCCTCGAGAACCAGCACGCTGGCGCCGAGCTCGGTCAGCTCCTTGGCGGCCCATCCGCCCGACATTCCGCTGCCGACGACGATGACGTCGTACTCGCGGCGACGCGGGCGAACGTTCACCCCGCCCCTCCGGCCTCGTCGAGAGGGACGCAGCCCTCGAAGGCGCGAAACGCGGTGCGGTGGCCCAGGGCCGTCAGACCCGCTTCGGAAGTGAAGTACGCGACGAGCGCGAACCGCTTGACGTCGTGGAACGGATGCGCCTCCGCGTCCAGCCGCGGGTCGTCGCGCCACGCGCCGAGCTCTTCGTCGAGATCGCCGACCACGCTCCGTCTCTCCTCGGGCGCGCAGTCGGCGAAGACCGCTCGGAAGCGCTCGCGCGCGATGCGGTCGACCGAGTCCAGGCCGGCGAGGAGCCGTTCGCTCTCCTCGGGATCGAGCCATCCGTCGACCAGCGCCGCCACGAATTCGGAGACGCCCGCATCCTCGGCGCCCGGCGCGTCGGTTCGGGGAAGAATCGTCCGGGCGACCGCCTCCATCGCCCTCGACCGGGCGGCCGTCAGGGCGGCGGACCCCGCGGCCACGCCTCCCTGCGGGGTCATGGACGCGCGCACGCGCTCGCCCAACGCCAGCCAGCGCGCCAAAGCGCCCTCCGGCCAGGCCGCGTGGAGGCCGGCTGCGGTGCCCAGAAGCCCGATGGCCCGACGACGCCTCAACGGCTAACGTGCCTCAAGTGCGTTTCCACCCTTTGGACTCCCGAGCCCCCAAGATCGTCGATCGCGCATCGGGCGTCCGCTCGGGTTCGCGCGCGGCGACCGCCGCGGTCGCCCTCGATCCCCCCACGAGACGTCCCATGTCCCACGAACCCAACGTTACGCGCCGGCAGGCGCTGCTGACAACCGGCGCGTCCCTGGGCCTGCTCGCCGTCGACCCCGCCTTGGGCGCCGACGCGGCCGTCCGGCGGAGCGAGACGCTCGCGCGCGGCGCGTCCCGAGTCGGAATCGCGCAGTCGGTCGCCCGCTGGTGCTACTCCGAGATTCCGCTCGAGCCGTTCTGCAGGGCCGTCGCCGAGATCGGACTGGAAGCCATCGACCTGCTCGAGGTGGAGGAATGGTCGACCGCACAGGACCACGGCCTCGCGGTCTCCTGCGGCGACGTCCGGGCCGGGAGCATCGAGGACGGACTGAACGACCCGGCCAACCACCGGGCGATCGTCGGCGCCTTCGAGCGCCACATTCCGAGGGCGGCCAGGGAAGGCGTCCCGAACGTGATCTGCTTCTTCGGGAACCGCCGCGGCATGGACGACGGCGTCGCCGTCGAGAACTCCGTCCGATGCCTCGAGGAGTGCGCGCCCATCGCCGAAGCGGAGGGCGTCACGATCCTGGTCGAGCCGCTCAACTCGAAACCGGGCGGGCACGTCGACTACATCGGGGATCGCACGGACTACGCGCTCGAGATCGTCCGCGCCGTCGACTCGCCCCGCGTGCGCATCCTCTACGACGTCTATCACATGCAGATCATGGAGGGCGACATCGTGCGCACGCTCGCCGCCGCCGCCCCGTGGATCGGCCACTACCACACCGGCGGCGTGCCGGGCCGAGCCGAGATCGACGGGACGCAGGAGCTGCACTACCCCGCCATCCTGCGCGCGATTCGGGACACGGGGTTCGCGGGGTTCCTGGCGCACGAGTTCATTCCCCGCCAAGGCGATCCCGTCCGCTCCCTCGCCCGCGCCGTCGAGATGTGCGACCGGGCGATCCGCGAGGCGTAGAGCGGCCGGGAGCGCGCCCGCCTTCGCGCCCGACACCGACGCCGCGTCAGGCCGACGACGCGAGCGCGCCGTCCTCCCCGAAGGAGGCGTGGATCGTCACGAGGAAGTCGTGGGCTCCGACCATGCCGAATTCCGGCCGTCGTCCCGATAGCTCGAGGCTGTTCTCCACGATGATCCGCATCCCCTCCCCGCGCTTGTCCATCAGCGTCTTTCGCTCGGTGACCAGACCGGGAACGTCGGTCGGCACCGGACACCTGGCGAGAAGACTCCCGACGACCTCGTTTCGGGAGAACTGCGTGTAGAGCAGACTCTCCGCGTCGTCGGCGCCCAGAATTCGTCCGGGCGAATACAGTTCGAGCCGGTCGGCGAAGAGCCGCAACCGGATCTTCGAGCCGTGGATCGAGTAGTCGCGGTGCGCGACGGCGTTGACCAGAGCCTCGAACACCGCCGCCATGTCGAACTGCGGGAGATCCCGTCGGCCGAGGTCCTTGAACGCTCCGATCTTCATGTTCCTGTTGACGAATCGGCACGCTTGCGTCACTTGGGCGTCCAATGGACCGGACAGGTCGGCCGCGTCGAGCTGGTAGAGCGAGATCGCGCCTCGCGGCTGGATCTCGCTGCCACGATAGGCGACTGCCTGAATGAACGCGTTGGGCAACCAACGTCGTGGATCTTCGGTCGCCATGAGAACGCCAGCCACCGTCGGCCTCAGCGCCCCGTTCTCGTCCTTCGTCGCCATGATGAGTTTCGAGAGCATCGAGTCGCGGTCGTTCCGCGTTCGCGAGCTGCGAAACCGCACCCACAGGTCATCGGAAAGATCGTCCATGCCGGCTGCTGGCACCGCATACGCGTCGAACCGGATGATCGCCCTTTGGGCACGCGACTGAAACAAGTGCGCAAGAAGGTCCAGCGGCATGACGCGTTTTTCGTCGCCGACGCGGTGCATGTATCCGGATGGACTCCGATGGACGAACACACTCTCCCTGACCTCGATCTTCACGACGGCCACTTTTTTCCCAGTGGCGTCGGGAAGCCAAAGGGGCTCGACGATGATCGGGTGGAGGGTGGGTTCGATCAGCTCCGTGAGAGCGTGACGCACAAAACCGATGACGCTGGCGATCCGGTCGACCGGGACGCCCACGACGTCTCGCCGGTCGCTGAACCCCAGCAGACAGATGCCCCCGGAGGAGTTCGCGAACGACGCCAATTCGTCGGCCAAGCCCTTCGCCGTGGGTCCAGACACTCGCCCACGCCGAAAACGCACTTCCTTGAATTCGAGGGAAGTGCCCTCGCCGAGCATAATGCGCTCCAACAAATCCTCTTTGCTTTCGTACATTCAGCTACCCACGCGCATGACCGGAAGGCGACCACTTGTAAATCGGTCGCAAGCGAAAACCCGACCCGAATGGGCGCGACGACGAAATTCCGGCCCACGGCGCTCGTCCTCCTTGGTGCATTTTTCTGCGTCCTCGCCGTTTTCACCTGAATGCTCTCACGGCTCATCCATTGGGTCAGCCCTTCGGACTCTCCACCTGAAGCTCCAGGAGATCCACGTTCCACCGGTCGTCGCCCAGCAGATGGCGCACGAAGTACTCCGACCGGAGCCAGTGCCAGTAGTCGCTCATGTCGCCGAACCCGTGCCGCTGGCCCGGGAAGACGAAGAAGTCGAAGCGCTTGTTGGCCCGGATCAGGGCCTCCGCCATCCGAAACGTGCCCGCGTGGTGCACGTTGTTGTCGACGTCGCCGGTGGTGAGCAGGAGCCGACCCTTCAGGTTGGCCGCCAGGTCGGAGTTTCTGTCGATGTCGTATTCGAACCCGGTCACCGCGCCGGTGGAGTCCTTCGCCTCCTTTATTCCGTCGTGCTTCTCCGACCAGTTGGCGTTGTAGACGTCGTTGTCGTGATTGCCGGCCGAAGACACGGCGACCTTGAAGAAGTCCGGGTAGACCAGCATCGCGGCGGTCGACATGAACCCGCCGCCCGAGTGCCCGTAGATGCCGACGCGGTCGACGTCGACGAAGTCGTGTCGGTCCGCCAGCTGCTCGATCGCGGCCTTCTTGTCGGCCAGTCCGTAGTCCCGAAGGTTCCCGTACCCGTAGTTGTGGTACCACTTCGAGCGATCCGGGTGACCGCCCCGGTTGCCGACCGTGACCACGACCATGCCGAACTGCGCCAGTCCCTGCTCGTAGGGATTGAGCGAGAAGGACTTGGCGACGGACTCGGTCTGCGGGCCCGGATAGACGTAGGCGACGATCGGGTACTTCCGGGAGGGATCGAAGTCGTAGGGCTTGTAGATCACCCCGTACAGGTCCGTGACGCCGTCGGCCGCCTTGACCGTGTACGGCTCGGGGAACCGGTATCCGGCCGCCTCCAGGCGCGACAAGTCGGCTTCCTCGAGGTCCATGACCTTGGCCCCGGACGCGTCGTGCAGCGACGCGGCGGGGACCGTGTTCACGCGGGAGCGGTTGTTCACGAAGTAGCGCGCCGACGGCGACACCGAGGCGGCGTGGTCGAAGTCGCCCGGATCGAGCAGGGTCAAGTCGGTTCCGTCCAGATCGACCCGATAGAGGTGCCGGTAGTACGGGTCCTCCCCCGCCTCGCGCCCGTTGCCCCTGAACAGCACGTATCCCCGCTGGTTGTCGACGCCCAGCACGGCGTCGACGTGCCAGGGCCCTTCGGTGAGCCGACGCTGCACGGTGCCGTCCGGACGGTAGAGGTAGAGGTGCGCCCAACCGTCGCGCTCCGACCACCAGATCAGTTCTCCGTCCCAGAGGCGCCGCGGCGTCTGGTGCTCGACGTAGGTGTTCAGCCGCTCCTCGATGACCACGGCGACCTCTCCCGTGACGGGATCGGCGCGGAGCACGTCGACCCGATGCTGGTCCCGGCTGCGGCGCCAGAAGTACAGCTCCCGGCTCGAGGGCGAGAGCCACTTGGCGATGTCGGGCCTCTCGCGGCCCGCGCCGCGCGCTCCGCCGCCGTAGAGCACGTCGCCCGGGTTTCTGGGCGCGTTGAACAAGCCCATGCGCTGGTCCTTCCAGGGATCGTCGTCGATGCGCGTCATCTCCCTGGACTCCATGTCGAAGACCCAGAGGCTCGTCTGGGTCACGCGCTCCTCGCCCGGCATCTCGTACTTGTAGCTCTCGAGCTTCGGACGCTTGTCGCCCACGGCGTGGACGACCCAGAGGTCGGCGACCTCTCGGCGGTCCTGACGAGTGAGCGCGAAGCGCCGCGAGTCGTGCGACCAGCTGGTTCGCGACGCCTGACGCTTCTTGAACTCCTTCTCCGTCTCCTCGTCGTGGCGGCCCCGTCCCTGGGACCCGTAGGCGAAGTCCTTCTCGCCGTCCGTCGTCAGCTGGATCTCCTCGACCTCGACGTCCTCCTCCGCCTCTTCCGCCTCCTCGCCGGACTTGCCGCGCCGCGCGTCGAGGATCTTCTCGTACTCCTCGTAGCTCATCGCCCACAGGTTGAACTCCCGACTGAAGACGACCCACGCGGAGTCGGGCGACACGCTGGCCCAGCCCGGGTGACTGTCCGGCGCCTCGTAGTCCTCAAGCTCGCGCAACCTGCGCGTCATCACGTCGTACTCGAAGTGGTGGACCTTCTTCTTCGTCGCGGGACGCCGCTCGCGCTCACGCTCGTCCTCCTGGTCCTCCTCGCGCTCCTCGTCGTCGACTTCCCCCTCGGCGACCTCCTCGTCCTGCGACGACCGCACGTCGAAGCGCACGGTGGTCGCGTCGACGAAGCGAAGGGTCTCGATGGGCAGGTGCTTCCCGTCGTACGGATCGCGCGTGAAGCGCGTGAGCTCGGCGGCGACGCTGTCGTTGTCGAAGATCTCCGTGCGCACGCCCCGGGCGGGATCGACCCAGAAGAAGCGCTTGCCTTCGGACGTCTCCCACTCGTACCAGAACCGCTCCGTCTCGCCCTCGATCCAGCGAGGCTCGACGCGCAGCGAATGCACCAGGTCCCGGATCTTGTACGGGGCGAACCGCGCCGCGAGATCGTAGTTGGCGGACCCGGGACCGCCGATGCGATCCGTCGCTCCCTCCTGGCCCAGCGCGCCCCCGCCGGGGACGGACAGCGAAGCGAACGCGAACGACAGGGCGACGAGGGCGGACAGCGGTCGACTCATGGAGCTCTCCATCGGGTGGGACGTCCAGTGGGCCTCGGCGTTTCGGGGACGCCGGACCATGATCATACGGCGTGGGGTTCGGGGCGGGAAAGTCCCTTCGAGGCCGGGGACGCCGCGTTCGCGCGGCGTCGGCTCGAAGGCCCTCGCGTCCGGCCGGGACGCGTCAGGGCCTCTCCTCGCCGCGAGGCTCGAACTCCTCTTCGGACAGGCGGAACGCGTCGCGCAACGTCTCGTCCGTCTCGTCGCCCAGGACGCGGCCGGACAGGTACTCGCCGATCACCGGACCGAACTTGAAGCCCTCGGCGGAGCCGCCGCCCGCGAGCCAGACGTTGGCGAGCTCGGGGTGGAGGTCGAAGAAGAAGTTGCCGGTCACGGAGACCTCGTAGTGACAGGCCCGCGTCTCGCTCACGGGCGCGTCGGCCAATCCCGGAAACCGCTCGGCCACGAAGGCGCGCGGGCGCTCGAACTCCTCTTCGAGGAGCCAGCGACGGCTGGTGTCGGGATCGTCGGGAGGCCGCCCCCCGGTTCGGACCCGAAAGCCGCGATTGTCGGGCGAGAGCGCGGGCCAGCCCGTGACGCCCGGAAAGTTGTAGCTGGGCAGGTTCGGGTGGCTGTACCGGTCGTCGCCCGGCGGCGTGCGCAGGTAAAGCACGTGGCCCATGGGGATGCGAAGGCGCCTGGCCATCAGCTCGGGGAAGGCCTTGGGGTACCAAGGCCCCAGGGCGAAGACGTAGGTCCCGGCGGACAGCGACTCGCCGGACGCCAGTCGCAGAGACGCGAGCTCGCGCCCCGACCGGCGGCCAGGGGACGCGTGCGCGACCGTCACCTCGCCGCCGTCGCGCTCGAAGACCCTCACCACCGACTCGATGGCGCGGCGGGCCCGCACCACGCCGGCGTCGCGCTCGACGAGCGCCGTCGTCATGCCCGTCACGTCGATCACGGGCCAGCGGCTCCTGACCTCGTCGGCGTCCACCACTTCGTAGCGCACGCCCGCAGAGTCCCAGTTGCGGCGCACGTCCTCCATGAACTCGGTCCACTCGTCGCGGATGATCAGGTCCGAGGTGGTGAAGAACACCTTGGGCAGCATCATCTCCCGCCAACGCTCGTCCCACTCGTGCCACATCTCGATCGCCCGCTTGGCCCACCGGACCCACAGCGGATGATGCGGCCGGCCGCCGTACCCGGTCCGCACGCCCCGGGTCTCTCCTCCCGAGGTCGCCCGCGAATTGGCCGGGCCGTACTGGTCGATCAGGGTCACCTGGGCGCCCGCCTGGGCCAGGTTCATGGCGGTCCACGCCCCGAAGGTCCCGGCGCCGATCACGGCGACGTCCGGATTCCGTCCGGTGCGGATCGCGGGCGCGGCGCGGGATCCCGCCTCCCCGGCGCGCAGCGGTCGGCCGCCGCCGACCAGAGCCGCGCCCGCGCCCAGGCCCGCCGCGACCTTCACGAAGCCGCGCCGATCGACTTCGCCGCGTCCCTCGTCCCGCGCCGTCAACGCGCGTCGCCCGTCGGGGCGATGCGCACGTCGCGCATGGGGGAGTCGGCCGCCAGCTCCGCAGCGCCGACCTCGTGCCCGTTGAGGCTCAGGACGTAGGCGATCACGTCCAGATAGGTCCCTTCGTCGAGCCCGCCCGGGTTGTCGTCGGGCATGGTCGAGCGCACGGTCCGGTAAAGCGAGTACACGGTGCGCCGCCCCCAGTTGCGCTGGAAGGCCCGACCGCGAAACTCGCCCGTCGTGTGGCAGTCGGCGCAGGACTCGTCGAACGCCGTCCGACCCCGCTCCGCCTGGGACCGGGTGAAGATCCCCGCGGCGACCGCAGGCGCGGCGGGCGCCTCCGGGGGTAGATTCCGGCTCGCGGGCTCGGCGGCGGGCGGCTCCGGTGGCGCTCCGGTGGCGACGCCCTGTCCTCCCGCGGCGCAACTCGCCGTCAGGAAAGCGACGGACAGCGACGAGAGGCGGACGACGACTCCGGATCGACGCGACGCCATGGACCGAGCTCCCCTGGCAGTGGTAGCGTAACCCTGGGTCGGCGCGCCGCGCGGGGCCGCGACGCCGACCGGCGATGTCGGGAATATACAGGGGGATCCGAAAAATGCGCGAACGAAGGTGGGCGGCCGTGACGGCCGGCGCGACGGTCCTCGCGGCGGCGGGTTGCGACGCGCCCCCGTTGGCCATGGGGGACGCGAACAGCATCGTGGTGACGGCCGACGGCGACTTCTGGCGCCGCGTGGAGGCCGACGTCGTTCCCGCCCTGGAGCGGACCGTCTTCACCGTGCGCGACGAAAGGACGTTCAAGATCACGCACCATCCGCCGTACGAGGACGCCTGGCACCGACTGAAGCTGCTCAGGCAGCAACTGGTCGTCGGGAGGCCGTCCGACCCGTGGATCGCCGAGGTCCTCGAGCGCGTCGACGAACCGGTCCGACCGCCGGAAATCGTCCAGACGGAGGACGTGTGGGCCCGCAACCAGCTGGCGACCGCCGCCGTTCTCGGAGACCGAGGCGACGCCGCCGAGCAGCTGCGCGAGCTCCTGCCTGCGCTGGCCGAGCTGTTCGACGAGCAGTACCGCCGGTGGGTCGTGGCCCGGATGAGCGTGACCGGGCTGGACACGGCGCTGGCGCGATCGCTGCGCGAGGAAGCGGGATTCAGCCTGCTGGTGCCGAACGTGTACGACTACCGACGGATCGACTCCGTCCACATCTTCCGCAACGACAACCCGGACCCGTCCGAGCTCATCCGCCAGTTCGCGGTGACGTGGCGGGACCTTTCGGAGGGAACGTTCGGCGCCGACGACCTGATGGCTTGGCGCGCGCGCCTGGTCGAGACCCGCTACGACTATCCCCAAGCGATCGATCGCGCGCGCGAAATCGTCCGTCCGCTCGGCTCGGGGCTGTCCGTTCAGGCCGTCTGGGAGAACCCGCCCGACGGATTCCCCGCGGCCGGCCCCCTGATCGCCCGGACGATCCCGTGTCCGGAGCAAGGGCGGAGATACCTGATCGACGCGTGGCTGTACGCGCCCGGGCGCGAGAAGTACGAGTACATGATCCAGCTGGAGGAGATCCTCTCGTCCTTCGAGTGCGCGGCGCCTTGAGTCGACCCCGCCCGCCGCGCCCCGCCGCGGCGCTTGTCGCCCACTTGGCGCTCGCCGTCGCGTGCTCGCCCCCGGAGCGCGCCGCGCGCGTCGGCGAGTTCGGGTCCGAGGGCGTCGGTCGCGCGGCCGCCGACCGCGCCTCCCTGGTCGCAGCGATCGACGAGGTCGTCATGGCGCCGGTTCGCGACGGCCGCATCGCCGGCGCGTCGGTCGCCGTGGTCCACCGCGGCGAAGCGATCGCGGTGCGCGGCTACGGCTGGGCCAACCTCCCGCTGCGCGCGCCCACGCCGGCGGACGCCGTCTACGAGATCGGATCCGTGACCAAGCAGTTCACGGCCGCCGCGCTCCTGCGGCTTCAGGAGCGGGGACTCGTCGACCTGGACGCCGACGTCAACCGATACCTGCCCGACTTCCCCCTGCGGGGCAACCGCGTCGCCGTCCGGGACCTCCTGGACCACACCTCCGGCATCAGAGGCTACACGGAGACGAGCGAAGCCCGGCCGCACTTCTCGCGGCGGGCGCCCCGAGACACGTTGATCGCCGTCATCGCCGCCCATCCGTTCGACTTTCCGCCCGGCGAGCGCCAGGTCTACAACAACTCCGCGTACTTCCTGGCCGGGGCGATCGTCGAGGAGGTCTCCGGGACGACCTACGAGGAGTACGTCGAGGGGGATTTCTTCGCCGCCTTGGGAATGGAGCGTTCCCACTACTGCAGCGAAAGGGAAATCCACGAAGGCAAGGTGGACGGATACGACGTCGGTCCCGAAGGGCTGGTCCACAAGGGCTTCATCGTCCACAGCGTTCCCTTCGCGGCCGGATCCCTGTGCTCCAGCGCGGGCGACCTCGCCGCGTGGCTGGGCGCGCTTCACGGTGGCCGCGTGCTCGAGCCGGAGAGCTACGCCGAGATGGTCGCGCCCAGCGAGCTGGCCGACGGCACGAGCCTGCGCTACGGCCTGGGGCTGTCGACGGCGGACGTCCTGGGACACCGCGCGCTCAGCCACGGAGGCAGCATCTATGGCTTCCTGTCCGAGGCGATGTACCTGCCCGACGAGGATCTCGCGGTCGTCGTCCTGGTCAACACGGCGGGCCCGACCGGGCCGACCGAATTGGCGAAGCGGATCGTCCGGCTGACGGTCGGGGACGCCACGCCCGCCCCGACGGCTTTCCATGGCGATCCGTCGCGCTTCGAGGGGACCTATTCGGGATGGGCGCGGGCGGGCGAGGCGACGATCGCGATCGCTCTCCGGGGCGACGCGCTCACGGCGACGGCGGTCGTCCGGGGCGGACGGACGATCCCGGAGGACGCTCGCCGGACCGACGTCCTGGCCTACCGGGGAGGCGCGACCTTCGCCGTCGGCGACGAGCTCTTCGTCTTCGAGGGCGACGGGGAGCGCGCGGACGTCCTTCGCTGGGACGTCGCGACGGGGCACTCGATCATGCGGCGACGATAGGAGGCAGCCGAAATGTCCTTCGTCCACCTGCACACGCACTCCGAATACTCTCTTCTGGACGGCGCCAACCGGATCTCCGACCTGATCCGCAAGGCCCGGGAGTTCGAGATGCCGGCCCTCGCGCTGACCGATCACGGGTGCATGCACGGGGCCTGGACCTTTCAGAAGCTGGCGCGCCGAGACGGGATCAAGCCGATCCTGGGCATGGAGGCGTACGTGGCTCCCGGAGACCGGCGGGAGCGCGGCCGCTCCGGCCTGGGAGGCCGAACGGCCTATCATCTGGTGCTGCTGGCCCGCGACGAGGCCGGATACCGGAACCTGATCAAGCTCTCCTCGCTGGGGTACACGGAGGGCTTCTACTACCACCCCAGGATCGACCGCGAATGCCTGGCCCGCCACAGCGAGGGGCTGATCGCGACGTCGGCCTGCATGGCGGGCGAGGTGGCCCGACGCCTGGACGACGACGACCCGGACGGCGCCGCCGAGGTCGCCGACTGGTACGCGAACGCCTTTCCGGGCCGCTACTACCTGGAGGTGCAGGCCCACGACGCCCCGGGCCAGGAGGAGCTCAACCGCCGGATCTTCGAGCTGGCCGAGACGACCGGACTCCCCGTGGTGGCCACCAGCGACGTGCACTTCCTCGAGCGGGCGCACCACAAGGCGCACGACATCCTGGTGTGCATCGGCACGGGCAAGACGCGGGACGACGACCGGCGCCTCGTCTACGACGACGGACTGTACTTCAAGAGCGCCGAGGAGATCCGCGCCGCGTTCCCCGGTCGCGACGACGTGCTGGAGAACACGCTCAGGATCGCCGACGAGGTCTCGCTCTCGTTCGAGAGGAAGTACCGCCTCCCCAGCTTTCCGTTGCCCGAGTCGTTCGCCAAGGACGACGAATACTTGGTCCATCTGGCGGGCGTCGGCGCAGGGGAGCGCTACGGCGATCCCCTGCCCGAGGAGGTGGCGAAGCGGCTGGAATACGAGCTGGGCGTCATCCTCGAGACCGGCTACGCCGGCTACTTCCTCGTCACCTGGGACTTCATTCGCTGGGCCCGGGACCAGGGCATCCCCGTGGGACCGGGCAGGGGCTCGGCCGCCGGCTCGCTCGTCTCCTACGCGCTCGGCATCACGGACCTGGACCCCATTCGCTACGAACTTCTCTTCGAGCGCTTTCTCAACCCCGAGCGCATCTCGATGCCCGACATCGACATCGACTTCTGCTACGAGCGCAGGGGCGAGGTGATCGAGTACGTGCGCGAGAAGTACGGGCGCGACGCCGTGGGCCAGATCGTGACCTTCGGCACGATGAAGAGCCGCGCGGTCATCCGGGACGTCGGTCGCGTGCTGGGCTTCGACCTGAGCGAGATCGACCGGATCGCCAAGATGATCCCCAACCAGCCAGGCAAGAGCTACACCGTCGCCGAGGCGATCGAAGGGATCAAGGACGTCGCGGCCCTCTACGAGTCCGACGAGCGCCACAGGCGGCTCTTCGACTACTCGACGACGCTCGAGGGGCTGGCTCGCCACGCCTCCGTGCACGCCGCCGGGGTGGTGATCGCGCCGGGGCCGCTGGACGACTACGTGCCCGTCTGCACGCCCGCCCGGGGCGGGAAGAGGAACGGCGCGCGCGCGAACGGCTCGGACGACGGACCCGACGTCGTGACCCAGTACGACATGAACGCGCTCGACGACGCCGGGATGCTCAAGATGGACTTCCTGGGCCTCAAGACGCTGACGGTGATCCACGACGCCGTCGCCGCGGTCCGAGCGCGCCTGGGGGCGCTCCGCCACCCCGGCGGCGGCGACGCCTACGAATCCGCCTCGATGGACGACGTGCCCCTGGACGACGCGCAGGTCTACGAGATGCTGGCCAACGGCGGGACGGCCGGCGTGTTCCAGTTCGAGTCGAACCTCGCGATGGACAAGCTGCGGGCCATGCGCTGCGACCGCTTCGACGACCTCGTGGCCACCAACGCGCTCATCCGCCCCGGGCCGCTGGACTCGGGCATGACCGACCAGTACATCGAGCGCAAACTCGGTCGCAGGAAGGTCGTCTATCCGGCTCCCGGGCTGGAGCACATCCTGGAGCCCACCTACGGGATCGTCGTGTATCAGGAGCAGGTGATGCGCATCGCCAGCGACCTGGCCGGGTACTCGCTCGGCGAGGCCGACGTGCTGCGAAAGGCGATGGGGAAGAAGGACGCCGAGCTGATCAAGGGCGAGCTGGGCCGCTTCCAGGATCGGCTCAAGGCAAGGAAGGGTCTGTCCGCGAAGGCCGCCGGCGCATTGGCCCGTCAGATCGAGACCTTCGGTCGCTACGGGTTCAACAAGTCGCACTCGGCGGCCTACTCGCTGCTGTCGTACAAGACCGCGTGGCTGAAGCGGCACTACCCCGCGGAGTTCATGGCCGCCCTTCTCTCGTCGGTCCTCGAGAAGACGGAGGACGTCGTGAAGTACATCGGCGAATGCCGCGAGCTCGGGCGCTACCATCCCGACTTGCCGGACGGCCTCGACGTCCTGCCCCCGGACGTCAACGAGAGCGGATGGAAGTTCACGGCGGTCGGGCGGGACGCGATCCGCTTCGGGCTGGGCGCGGTGCGCGGGCTCGGGGCGGCGGCGGTCCAGTCGATCCTGGCCGCCCGCGAGGAGGGCGGCCCGTTCGCCGGCTACTTCGACTTCCTCGAGCGCGCCGATCCCCGGGCGATCAACAAGCGCGCCTGCGAAGCGCTGATTCGCTCCGGCGCCCTGGACTCCTTCGGCCATCGCGCCGAGCTCGAGGCGGGCCTGGACGTCGCGCACGGCGAGGCGATGGCCCGCTTGCAGGAGGCCGAGGCCGGGCAGGGATCGCTCTTCGGGAGCGACGGAGGCGAGCGTCCCGATCCCGAGCTTCCCGAGGCGCCCCCGTGGGGCGGGCGCGAGCGTCTCGCGCACGAGAAGGAGGCGCTCGGGTTCTACATCTCGGGCCACCCGCTCGACCGCTACCGCGAGGTCGTGGGAGTCTTCGACGAACTGGACGCTTCCACGCTCAAGGCGCGGGCGGGAGACGCGGTCGAGACGGCCTGCGTCGTGACGGCCGTGGCCCGGCAGGTGTCGCGCCGCGACGGATCGGAGTGGGCCAAGGTGACCGTCGAGGGCTTTCGCGGCAGCGCGACCGCGCTGGCGTTCAAGGAAACCTGGCAAGCGCACCGGGATCTGCTCCAGCCGGACGCCCTGGTCCTGCTGCGAGGCAAGATCAGCGACCGGGAGCGCGATGAGGAGGCGCCGCCGCTGTTCCTGGACTCCGCCGAGCCGCTGAATCGGGTCGTCGACGGCGACCGCCTCGCCCTGCAGATCCGCTTGGGCGCGGACGGAGCGCTGCCGGCGGAAGCTCTCGGCCGCGCCAAGGCGGTCGTCGTCGAGCACGCGGGCGGCGCGGCCCTGGAGCTGGTGCTGCCCGGCGCGGACGGAGCGCCGCCGCGCCGTCTCCGGTCGCGCGCGCACAGGGTATCTTTGAGGAGCGACACCGTCCGGGCCCTGGAGCGGGCGGTCGGCAAGGACGCCGTAGGGATCGCGAGACTGTGATCGGTCGCGCGGGCCGGGCGTCGGCGCGGGGACCGGAGGTGCGGTCCGCGGACGAAATCGAGCGCCTGGGCCCGGCGACGTCCGACGGGAATCGCCCTCGCTGGAGAACGAAGATGGGTAGGAAGCGCATCGCCGCGATGTCCGTCGCCGCCGCCGTCGCCCTCCCTTCTCCAGGCCTGGGGCAGGCGGTTCCGGACGCGACCTCCGCCCCCGAGGGCTTCGCGGGGCATTGGATGGGCACGCTGGCGGTGGGCGGCGCGCAGCTGCGCCTGCGCTTCGAGATCGTTCGCGGCGAGGACGGATTGGGCGCGACGCTCTATTCGATCGACCAGGGCAACGCCTCGATCCCGGTGCCGTCGGTGGTCGCCGAAGGCGAGACGTTGACGCTCTCCATGCCCTCGATCAGCGGATCCTACCGGGGCTCTCTGGCCACGGACGGCAAGCGGATCGAGGGGACGTTCACCCAGATGGGCTCCGACCTGCCGCTCGACCTCGAGCGGATTTCGGAGGCCGAGGCGGCGCTGCGCCGTCCTCAGAACCCGGAAGAGCCCTTGCCGTACCGAGTCGAAAGCGTCCGCTACCCCAACCCGAACGGCGGCCACACGCTGGCCGGGACGCTCACGCGGCCCCAGGCGGGCGGCCCGTTCCCCGCCGTCGTCCTGATCTCTGGCTCCGGACCCCAGGACCGCGACGAGTCGCTGATGGGGCACCGCCCCTTCCTGGTGCTCTCCGACCACCTGACCCGCAAGGGCATCGCCGTGCTCCGCTTCGACGACCGCGGCGTCGGGGAGTCGACGGGGGACTTCGCTTCGGCCACGTCGCGCGACTTCGCCACGGACGCGCTGGCCGGCGTCCGCTACCTGAGGACGCGCGACGACGTGGACGCCGCGGCGATCGGTCTAGCCGGCCACTCCGAGGGCGGCTTGGTGGCCCCCATCGCCGCGGTGGAATCCGACGACGTCGCGTACATCGTCCTCATGGCGGGGCCCGGCGTGCGGGGCGAGGAGATTCTCTACGCGCAGGCGAGGCTCATCCTCGAGGCCACCGGAGCGCCCGACGAGATGATCGCGCGCGCCGAGAAAACCCAGCGCGCCACCTTCGAGGCGCTCAAGTCCGAGGCGGACCCGGAGCGGGCCGGGCCGATCATCGCGGCGATCGTCCGCGAATCGCTGGAGGAAGCCACGGAGGCCGAGCGCGTCCAGGCGGGAGTCACCGACGAAGCGTCGTGGGACGTCGTCGTCGAGGCCCGGGTGCGCGAGATCAACACGCCTTGGTTTCGCTACCTCCTGGAACACGACCCAGCGACGACCCTGGAACGAGTGACGGTCCCGGTGCTCGCGATCAACGGCGAGAAGGACCTGCAGGTCCCCCACGAGGCGAACCTCAGGGGCATCGAGGCGGCGCTGGCGCGCGGCGGAAACGACCGCTATGAGATTCACGCGCTGCCCGATCTCAATCACCTGTTCCAGCGGGCCCGCACCGGCGCGCCCAGCGAGTACGCGGCGATCGAGGAGACCTGGTCGGTCGACGCCATGGATCTCGTCGCCGACTGGATCCTGGGCGTGACCGGACGGACCGAGAGGCAGTAGGGCGGTTTGGGGCAGCCGCCGGGAATCGGCCGCCGCCCCGCTTGATCGACGAGTCGGGTCGGGCCGACCACGACCGCCCGACGATGTGGCGAGCGCCGTCGCAATGCACAAGTTTTTGCCTGTTACAGGCCAATATCCGGCGTAATGCGCTATATTTAATTCATTGGAAAATGGCATCCGTCGCGGATTCCAGCAGGCGTTGACCGAGGAGGAGTCGCCGTGGGCGCGATCGTCGCCACCAGCCGCACGCCCGACGTCCTGCGCGAGCTGGGCGCTCGCTCGAGAACGCTCCGTCTCCGGCGGAATCTGCGACTGAAGGACTTGGCCGCCGAGTCGGGCGTGAGCGCGGGCACCGTCGCCCGTCTGGAAGCCGGCCAGAGCATCGGCACGGGCAATCTGGTGCGCATCATGCGCGCCCTGGGCCGCGTTCAGGGTTTCGAGACCCTCGTTCCCGCGCCGGAGATCTCCCCCTACGACGTCGCGCGACTCCGCGGAAAGGCGCGCAAGCGGGCGTCGAAGCGACGTCGTGACTGAATACGCCGCAGCTCGAGTGCGCCTCTGGGGGCGAGAGGTCGGCGTTCTGGCGGAATCGCGCTCGGGCCGCTTGACCTTCGAGTACGACGCGGGCTTTCGCCGATCGGGCCTCGAGATCTCGCCGCTCCATCTGCCCGCGCGCCGAAGCGGCCCGGCGTCCTTTCCGGAGCTTGGTCGAAAGCAGGCGTTTCTGGGTCTGCCCGGCGTCTTCGCCGACGCTCTCCCGGACCGATTCGGCAACGCCGTCATCCGACGCCACTTCGCGGATCGTCAGCGGTCGGCCGAGGGCGTTTCGCCGCTTCAACGCCTCCTGTACCTCGGCGACAGAACGATGGGGGCCTTGGAGTTCGAGCCCTCTCTCGATCCGGACGACGTCGCCGAGGAAGCCCTCGAGTTGCGCAGACTCGTCGATCAGGCCCGTCGCGTCGTCGAAGGCGACCTCGAGGTCGCGATTCCCGAGATCATGCGCGTCGGGGCGAGCGCGGGCGGGGCCCGTCCCAAGGCTCTGGTCCTCTGGAACCGGTCGACCCGGCGCATCCGCTCGGGATTCGCTCACCCGGAAACCGGAGACGAGCCTTGGATCGTCAAGCTCGACGGCGTCACGAGCGATTCGGCTGGGCTCGGCATGCGCGGCGCGCGCGAAGGCGGCCCGTGGGGACGCGTCGAGTACGCGTACTCCCGTCTGGCGAGGAGAGCCGGGATCGAGATGGCCGAGACCTGCCTCCTTCGCGACGACGGTCTGGCCCACTTCATGACCCGTCGCTTCGACCGCGCCGTCGAGAGCGCGGGGTGGTCGAAGCTCCACTTCCACAGTCTGGGCGGGATTCAGCACCTCGATTTCAACGACCAGTACGCGTTTTCCTACGAGGGCTACTTCGACACCGTCCGCGCCCTCGGTCTCGGGCAGCGAGCGGTGAACGAGGCGTTCCGACGCATGGTCTTCAACGCCGCGACCGTCAACTTCGACGACCACGTGAAGAACTTCGGCTTCCTGATGGACCCGAGCGGGTGCTGGCGACTGGCGCCGGCCTACGACCTGACCTACTCCGAAAACGAAGCCTGGACACGCCAACACCAGATGTCGGTCAACGGGAAATTCCGGGACATCGAGCGACGCGACCTGCTGACGACGGCGACGAACTACGACGTTCCGGATCGCGGCCGCGCGATCGTGGACCAGGTCGTCGACTCGCTCGACCATTGGCGCGCCGTCGCCGAGGAGGCCGGAGTGCCCGACCCGATGGCGGATCACCTGGAGATCAGATTCGAACGATTCCCTTGAGGGAGACGCGACCGCGCGAGTCGCTCGGCCCGGCCGTGGAGATCGGGCCGCAGCAACCGCTTCGCCACGTCTCGAAACCGGGCCTTCGGGCCCGTCCACCGCAACTCGTCGACGTCGGCGAACAGGGGCCCGACGTCGCGCAGCGTCGCAAGATCGCGAAAGAGAAACGCGTTGTCCCGATGTTCGGCGAGCGCCCGCGCGAGTCGCTTCGCACCCCGAACCTCCACGTCCCAGCGGGCCCCGTCCGGCGGGATTCGCTCCAGGCGACGGTAACGCGCGAGAACGGCGGCCGTCGATTTCGCGCCCCATCCCGGCACCCCCGGGAACCCGTCGGCGCCGTCGCCCACCAAGGCCAGGTAGTCGGGAATGCTCGACGGCGGCACGCCGAACTTCGCCTCGACGGCATCGGCGTCGCGGATTTCGCCTTTGCGCCGATCCCACTGAACGATCCGGTCTCCCACCACGCACTGCGCCAGGTCCTTGTCGGGGGTGCAGACGTACACGCGATCGACCCGCGGGCTCCGAGCAGCGGCCGCCGCCCCTGACGCCAACGCATCGTCGGCCTCCCAGCGCTCCATCGCCCAGACGGGCAGCCCCATGGCGCGCAGGGCGTCCTCCAAGGGACCGAACTGGCAGCGCACTTCGGCATCGACGTCCGCGTCGCTCTTGTAACCGGGCCACAATCGGTTGCGAAACGACTCGATCACGTGATCGGTCGCGACCGCCACGTGCGTCGCTCGCATCTCCATCAAATCCAACACGGACGCGAGGACGCCCCGGACGCCAGCGACGTTGCGACTAAGCGAGTCCAACGCCGGGGGCGACCCGTAGTGGTGGCGAAACAACTCGTAAGTGCCGTCGACCAAGTGGACTTTCATCGCCGCTCTCGTCGCCTCCCATGCGAATGCCACCCGCTTCGCCGATAGGGCCGAACCGGCCCCCGAAGGGGTTGGCCTCGCGAAGATCCTGTTTTCGGAGATGGCGCAACGCAAGCGACGTGGCGGGGTCCACCCCCACGCGACGCCGGCAAGGGACTCGAGGCGACTGCTGGCGCGCTCTCGGCGTTCCCGATGCGTTCGGCGTTCCCGCGAGTCAGAAATCTGACCCCGCCTTATTCATGAACGAACAGAAAGCTTGTCGGCAGCCCTGTTTCCGACCGGTTTCGGCCGTCTGAAGGTTCGCGGGACGTCATATAGCCGACGATCAGCGTATTTGGCAATAGCCTCGGGCGCCCATCTGGATCCGTTCGCACCCGAACGCAGGCATACGGACGCGCTCCCGCCCCAAACCGCTCGCTTCCGCTTCGCCCCGCCCCGCAGCGGGGTCAGAACACCGGCTCGGGCAACCTTCGGAGTCGCTGCGTCAGCGTCCACCAGTGCGACGACGCCTCCGACGCGGTCATCGTGATCCGCCGCCCCGACACCGTGAAGCGCGCCGCCGTGCGCAGGGCCCGATCCAGCAGTCGCTTCAGGCTCCACCCGACGCCCGTCGCCTTCTCCATCAGCGTGCGCAGCGCGTGCACGATCTGGTACCCCATCGTCGAGATCAACAGGCGAACGTCGTTGCACGCGAACGCGTCCACGCTCTCCCCAGCCTCGACCTTCCGACCGCGGTAGCGCCTCTTCGGCCGCGGCGACGACGACAGCGCCGGCCGCACCTCGTTCACCAGTTCGCCCATGTGCGCCTCGGCCTTCCCGCGCCGCCTGTACAGCTCCAGCGCCTCGCGTCCCGACATCTCCTCTTCCTTGATCGAGGTCACGAGGTTGAACACGGACGGGAGCAGCTCGCCCACCCGCTCGACCACCACTTGGAGCAAGCGTCGCGGACGAGACCACGATCCCGCCTGGTACCGCTCCTCGAAGACCATCTCTCGCGGCGCGCCGTCCTTGGACGGGCCCAGCGCCATGAAGCCGTCGGTCACGTCTTCGGCCAAATCCTTCAACACGCTGTTGTTGCGAATCCGGCAGACGTAGCCCGTCCCCTTCGCCTCGAGCCCCGCGAGCAGACCCTCGCTCGGAAAGCCGGCGTCGAGGCGCACATCGATCTCTTCGGCAAGCTCGCCGCGCACGCGCTCCACGACGTCGGCGATGAACCCGAGGGCGCCGTCGGCGGCGTGGACCTGGCCGTTGCGGAGACGCGCGTCGAGCATGTCCCCCGTGTCCCCCACCGACGCCACGATGGGCTGGTAGACCTTGCGGTTATAGTACCCGTTCCACGCGCCGCCCGGCTGCTTCCCGTGAACGTCGATGGGAAGGCCGTCGACATCGACGGTCAGCCGTCGGTGCAGCCGACCGCCGCCGATGGCTCGGAACCTCCACTTCACGAACCTGGCGAGCTCCTCGCGAAGGATCTTGCGGTTCTCCTCCGAACTCAACAGCGCCACGATGCGCGACAGCGTGGGCTGCGACGGCAGCGAGTGGTCGGCGGCGGCCGTGCCCTTGCGGTCGCACACGGCGAGCGCGAAGGCGGGATCGTTGCGGTACGCGTCGGCGTCGTTGTGGTCGGGGCGTCCCTGAGCGGCGAGCACGAACAGCGTGCGCAGGCACTCCTGCATCGAGTGCGTGATCTTGCCAGGCTGGCGGGGGTCCTCGATGCGGGCGGCGATGCGTTCGACGACGCCGCTGCGTTCGAGGATCTCGCGGACTGCGACGGCGCCGGCGTCGGCGGTGATCTCGAGGGGTTCGGACTTGAGCTTGAGGGATCGGTTGAAGAAAAGTGAAAGGTTCACGGTTCACCCTGGCCGGTCGGCCCGGTCAGCGGGAGACTGAATATTAACCCGCTGAAAGATAAGACGCTTACCGCATCAACTCAACCCCCCGCCAAGCACTCATGAATAAGGTGGGCTGACGCTTTTTCGACTTTACAAACGGTGGGGAGTCCCCCCGCCACCTGAGGCGCGAGGGAACGACGGTCGGCAGACACCGGGTCCGCCGACTGATGCGGAAGATGGGGATCGAGGCGATCTACCGGCGCCCCAGGACGAGCGTGGCAAGCCCGGAGCATCGGGTGTTCCCCTACCTGCTGCGCGACGTCGAGGTCTCGCGCGCGGACCACGTGTGGTGCGCGGACATCACCTATGTGCCTGTGGCCCGTGGGTTTTTCTACCTGGTCGCCGTGATGGACTGGGCGACGCGCCACGTGCTCGCGTGGGACCAGGCGGCACACCTGGTCGGGCTTCGGCAACGCGGCCGAAACCAGGGAATTTCGGACGGCCGACAACGGGAGCGTCATACGGGTGACGAACCAGGAGATGAAGGGAGCGATCGAGTTCAGAATCGACTCGCGACAGGGCTCTTCCCGGGGCATGGCGGAAGGGAACCTCGACGGCCAAGCTCGCTGCCGTCGGAGCGGATAGTCTCGGGACGACGCCGAACCGCGCCGCTCGGAGGTGCGACACCGGTTCGGCGTGATCGATTCCCGCCGGTTGCGTGGGCAGCACGGAAAGCGGGGTCGCCCGGGGGCCGCGACGCCGTAACACACGACACGCGGCGCCCGTCGATCATCCGTGACCCCGCCGCCACGGGGACGGGGACACGCTCCGCATCGGCGTGTTCGGCCGCGCCGGCCTCGCGGTCGGCATGGCCGATCCCGCCCAGACCCAGTGGATCCGGGCGATCCGCGCTTGCTCGTCGGCAACGGACGAGCCGTTGGCCCGACGCGGCCGCCGTCGATAGGTTCACGCGATCACGGAGGTCGCCGGCGCCGGCGACCTCCGGGGGGCGAATGCCGACCCCGCCTGCCAGGCGCTCGAGTGCCAAGTCCCAAGGAGGCCGATCACAATGACGCGCATGTTCACCGTCCGCACCGTCCTCGGAGCCTTCGTCCAGGGCGCGGCCCTGAGCGCTTTCCTCACGGCGTCCCTCGCCGAGGCTCAGGAGTCGTCGACCCATGAGCGACTCACCGTCGACCGCTACTTGGACTTCGAGCGAGTGGCCGACCCGCGGATCTCGCCGGACGGCAGCCAGGTCGTCTATACCCGCTCCTGGGTCGACCGAATGAAGGACCGCTTCGAGTCGGCGATCTGGATCATGGCGTCCGACGGCGCGCGCAAGCGCGTCCTGATCGAGGACGGATCCAGTCCCCGCTGGTCTCCGGACGGCAGCCGGATCGCCTATCTTGCCGAGGACGCCGCGGGAAGCCAGCAGATCTTCGTCCGCTGGATGGACGCGGAAGGGGCCACGACCCAGATCACGCGCGAATCGCAGGCGCCGCGCAACATCAAGTGGTCCCCCGACGGCATGCATCTCCACTTCCAGCGCCTCGTCCCTCACTCCGACCCGTGGCCCATCGATCTGCCCACGCCTCCGCCGGGCGCAGATTGGACCCCTCCGCCTCGAATCGTCGACCGCATTCACTACCGCTTCGATCGCGTGGGCTTCCTCGAGGAGGGCTTCACCCACCTGTTCCGCGTTCCGAGCGACGGGGGCACTTCCCGCCAGCTGACCCGGGGCGAGTGGAACGCGGGCGCCACTTTCGTCCCGGGCGTGGGCGACGTCGGCTACGACGTCACCCCCGACGGCGCGACCCTCGTCTTCGACGGACTGATGGACGACGCCGACGGGCTGTACCGGGAATCGCACATCTACGCGCTCGACCTGGCTTCGGGCGCCATCTCGCAGCTCACGACCGAGAGGGGGCCGTGGGCGCGCCCGACGATATCGCCCGACGGCCGGAGCGTCGCCTACACGGGCTACCCTTGGACCTCCCAGACCTACAAGACGACCGAGCTCTACGTCATGGACATCGACGGGACGAATCCGCGTCTGGTCTCGGGCGACCTGGACCGAGACGTCGCCGCCATGCACTGGAAGGGCGACTCGCGCAGCGTCTTCTTCACGGCACAGGATCGAGGGACCATGAACGTGCACCGCGCCGACGTGGACGGCGGATCGAGCGCCGTGACCCAGGGCGAGTTCGTGCTCTCGCTGACGTCGATGACCCTGGACGGACTGGCGGTCGGCACCCTGGCCGGCCCGCATGAGCCCGGCGACGTCGTCGCGGTGCACATGGACCGACCCGACCGGATTCGGCGACTGACGCGCGTGAACGCCGACGCGTTGGACGGCGTCGACCTCGGCGACGTGGAGGAGATCTGGTACGAATCGACCGGGGGCGCCGAAGTGCAGGGGTGGATCGTCAAGCCGTCCGACTTCGATCCCGGCCAGCGATACCCTCTGATCCTGCACATCCACGGCGGACCTCACGCGATGTACAGCGTCGCTTTCAGCTATCCCTACCAGAACTTCGCCGCCAACGGCTACGTCACCCTGTACACGAACCCCCGAGGCAGCACCGGATACGGGACCGACTTCGGCAACGCCATCGACAACGGATACCCGTCTGTCGACTACGACGACCTCATGGCCGGCGTCGACGCGCTTCTCGAGCGCGGCTACATCGACGAAGAGCGGATGTACGTGACGGGGTGCAGCGGCGGGGGCGTCCTCTCCAGCTGGGTGATCGGCCAAACGACTCGCTTCGCCGCCGCCGCCGTCCGTTGCCCAGTGATCAACTGGATGAGCTTCGCCGGCACTGCGGACATCACGGTCTGGGGGTACTACCGCTACCACGGCTATCCATGGGACAACCCTGAGAAATACCTGGAGCACTCGCCTCTGATGTACGTGGAGAACGTGACCACGCCGACGATTCTGATGACAGGCGAGCTGGACCTCCGCACGCCCATGGCGCAGACCGAGGAGTACTATCAGGCGCTGAAACAGGTGGGCGTCCCGACGAAGATGATCCGCTTCCACGGCGAGTACCACGGCACCGGATCGAGACCGTCGAACTTCATGCGAACCCAGCTCTACTTGATGAAGTGGTTCCAGGAGCACGGGGGCGACCCAGGAACGACTACGGATCGGTAGCGCTCGACGGCTGCAAGGGAGTCGCCGACCCCGATCGCGACTCTGAGCGGCTGCCGGGAGCGTCGGGCGCCGACATCTCGGGCGCCAACTTCACCGGGTTCCTGAAGGCGACGGTCACCGGTCGGGTGAAGGACTCGAACGTAGGCTTCGAGGGTCCAGCGTCCGGCTTCAAGATCACGATCACGAAAACGGGCGCGACGACAGTGATCGACACGGTGACGACCGGCCGTTCGGGGACGTTCGCGTTCAAGGTTCCGTTCGGCGACTACACCGTTTCGGCGGCCAAGAAAACTGGGGATTCAAATTTCCGAACGGCGTTCAGAGTGCGTCGTTGGCCCCTGGACAACGCAAGAACTTCGGCACGATCGAGGCGCGCACCTGGGTGACGCGAAACGCGAGTGCGGAGCGGGCGCCAGCGTGGGTGGACAGCGTCGCCAACCCAGTCGGGGATTCCGTCGCCGTCCACAAGGACAGCGCCAAGATCCTCGTTCGACATGCTGACAAGCAGTCCGAGACCGGCATCACCGACGCGCAATACGGACTCCCGGCGACTAGCGCCGCGGTAGCCTACCGGTACTTCTATCGCGACACCGACGGGGAATGGAAGTGGATGTACCATTTCGAGAATCCCCCTGGGGCCTCGAACCAGTTCAAGGGATCCATCATGCGGGCCTGCACGGCGGCATTCTCCGTGTGCGCGTCTGACCGTATACTCCCCGACGACACGTTTACCAATCTGCTCGAGACGAGATCGACCAACAGTGGCAACACGTTGCTCGCCTCCGACACGTCCTATGCGCTGGTTCCGGCGATCGATCCAGTGGCAAGGTCGATCAAGGCGCGTCGCAGCGCCGACAACGACTCGATCGCCCTCGACTGGGTCGCCACGACGAACGAGAGGTCGCATCAGCGGATCGTCTGGCAGCTGACCGTCGCGGCGCTGGGCGGCGCGAAGAGCACGCTGTATCACGAGACTAGCGGCACGGACGCCTGGGACGCGAGGCAGGTGCTCGCGTGGCCCGTCTCGACGACCACGAACTACGGCCAATTCCGAACCGCGTCCGGCGCCGCATTGACTCTTGCCAATGTGGATCTCAAGAAGGAGATCGTCATGTGGATCGAAGCCAGACAGAGCGGCGGCGACACCCCATGGAAGATGAGCCCCAAGGTCACGCTCGCGGCCGTGAGCTCGGGCGGCAGCGGGTAGGCCATCTCTTCCAGGCTTCGCCGACCGGCGGCCCCGCGCCCCCGGTCGGCGGGGCCACCGGCCCGTCGAGCGTCGGCCCTCCGTCTGGAATCCCTCCGGGCGGAGGGTCGATGCGACCGCCGGGTTCGCCTTCGGCGGACCTGGCGGAAGCCCCACGGACACATCACCGCTGCGCAACGCACTCCCCACGACGCGCAGTCGAAAGCGCGAGACCAAGTCACACGCTCGCTTTCGTCCACCCCTGCCGAACGTCATAAATCCCCAAAGCGCTTTCGACATGGGTTGCAACCCGCGTCGCGCTCGCTCGGCGACGCCGAGCCCAAGCGGACGGGCGAAGGTCCAACCGGTGTGCACGGGAGAGCCGGCGCACTGCGCCTCCAGCGCCGCGAGCCCGCCGACGGGGTGGGTTGACCGTCGTTCGCGAACGTCTATCATTCCCTCCGAAGTCAACCGGTCGGAACTTGCCAAACGCACCCCTAGGCGGACGGGCATGGTCGAGCTCACCAACGTCACGAAGCGCTATGGTGGAAAGCGAGCGTTGGGCCCGGTCTCGTTCGAGATCGACCGGGGCGACACGATCGGGTTTCTGGGTCTGAACGGCGTGGGCAAGACGACGTTGCTCAAGATCCTCGCCTGTGGCTTGCGCCCCTCTTCGGGGACCGTCGTGATCGACGGCTTCGACGTCCTCCGCGACCCGCACGAAGTCCGCAAGCGCGTGGGTTACCTGCCGGAGCTTCCCCCCGTGTACGGCGACATGACGGTAGGCGACTACCTGCGATTCGCAGGGCGCATCAGGGGCTTGGGAGCGAAGGAGACCGCGTCCAGGGTTCGATACGTCGAAGAGCGCACGCGGATCCGCGACGTGCGCGACGTACCCGCCCGACATCTCTCCCAAGGATACCGCCAGCGCGTCGGCGTGGCCCAGGCGATCGTCCACGACCCGGACCTGCTCATCCTGGACGAACCCACGCACGACCTGGACCCCGTCCAGATCATGGAGATGCGATCCATGATCCAGGGGCTGAAGGAGTCCCACACGATCCTGATCTCCAGCCACATTCTCCCCGAGATCAGCCAGACCTGCGACCGGCTCCTCGTCCTCCACGACGGTAGAATCGTCGCCGCCGGAACCGAGGCCGAGCTGGGCAGGACCCTCTTTCGATCGCGCAGTCTGCGCGTGTCCGTGCGTCTGGGCCCGGAATCGGAAGCGGAGACATCTCGGACCGAGCGCGCGGCCGCCGCGGGCGCCGTCGTCGAGCGCGTGGCCGCCGTGACCCGAGTCCGAACCGAGCCGGCGAGCCCGCGCAAGGCGTCGGACGACGGCGTCGTATCGTTTCTGGTCGAAGGGCGGCGAGACGCGCGCGCGGAGGTTTGCCGGGCACTGGTCGAGGCTGGACACGACGTGGTGGAACTGTCGAGAGCGGACTCCGGTCTCGAGAGGGTGTTCGTGGGACTGGTGGGGGCGGCGTCCGCATGAACCCGGGCGCGACGGGCGCGATCTTCCAGCGCGAGTTCGCCACCTACGCGCGCTCTCCCTTGGGATACGTCGTCGCGGCCGTCGTCCTCCTGTTGAACGGCGTGCTGTTCTACGCCCAGGCGCTGGGACCCGACGCCGGCGAGCGTCTCTCCGGGCAGGTGCTCGAGGCCTTCCTGTACAACGCCAGCGGATTGACGGCCGTCGCGGCGATCGCGCTGTCCATTCGCCTGATCGCCGAGGAGCGCCAAAGAGGCACCCAGACGCTCCTGGACACCTCGCCGGTGCGCGACTGGGAGATCGTGCTGGGCAAGTTCCTCTCCGCCTTGGCGTTTCTGACGGCCATCAATCTGGCGACGCTGTACATGCCGCTCCTGATCCTGGTCAACGGCAGGATCGCTCTAGGCCACGTCCTCGTCGGCTACCTGGGCCTGACCCTGATCGGCGGCGCCGTGCTCGCGATCGGCCTCTTCGCCACCGCGCTGACGCGTCACCAGCTGGTCGCCGCGGCCGTGTCCTCGGTCGTCTCCGGGATTCTCTTCATGCTGTGGCAGCTGTCGCAGGTCGTGGGGCCGCCGCTGTCGCGCGTCTTCGCGGCGCTCGCGATCCACGGTCGCCACTGGGCGGGCTTCCAGGCGGGCCTCGTGCACCTGCGCGACGTCGTCTACTACGTCGCCCTGACCTACTTCTTCCTGTACGCGGCCACCAAGGTCATGGAGGCGAAGCGATGGGAGTAGCGTCCGCGCGAGGGCGGTCGGGGGTCCGGGCGACTCGAAGAGTCGCCCGCCGGTCCAGCGGCCGGAAGTCGCAGTGAAGCGTTCCTGGGCGACCTGGACCCTGCTGGCGGGCCTCGCCGCGGTTTTCGCCGGCGCGCGGGTGTTCGACGGCGTGGATTTCCTGCGCCTCGCGCTCGTCTTCGCGGGCGCCGCGAGCGCGCTGGGCGTCGCCGCGCTGCGCACCTGGTGGTGGCGGGCCGCTCGGGGAAGCGGCCGCGCGGTCGAGGCCGTCTTCGCCTTGGGCGCGCTGGCCTCGGCGATCGCGCTCGCGGCGTTCCTTCCCGGAACGGACGCCGGCGTGGACCTGCTGGGCCTGGAGTTCGACGGCGTACGGGACGAAGCGCGCTTCAAGCGCGTCTTCCGGGTCGCCGCCCCGATTCTGCTGGCATGCGGCCTGCTGCCCACGCTGACGGCCCAGTGGGCCGCGGCCAAGGGAGGAGGCGACGTCGGCGAAGTCGACGCCATGCGCGTTCGCGAGTCCGCGGCCAACGCCCTGAGCGTGGCGCTCGGCGGCGCCGCCCTCGTGCTGTTGGGGTACGTCGCCTCGGCGCTCAACCGGACGGCGGACTTCAGCTACTTCAAGACGTCGGCCCCGGGCGAGGCGGTGCGCGAGATCGTTCGCAACATGGACGGCACGCTCCGAGCCGCCCTGTTCTTTCCCGAGGTCGACCCCGTCAAGGACGAAGTGCTCAACTACCTGCGGGAGCTTCAGCGAGCCGCCGACAACCTGGTCATCGAAGAGTACGATCGGTATGCCGATCCGCAGGCCGCGGCCGACTACAACGTCCGCAACGACGGCGAGCTCTTCCTGAGGCTCGACGGGCGAACCGAGGAGATCGGCTTTCCGCTGGGACTGGAGGCCGCTCGAGGGCGGCTCATGGTCATGGACAGCCACGTTCAGCAGGCGCTCCTGCTGCTGACCAGGGAACGGCGAGTGGTCTACCTGACGACGGGACACGGCGAGCTCAACGATCCGCTCGCCGGGGACGAGCCCGAGGGCGAGACGGATCCGACGGCGAGGTGGAGGCCGCCTGCGGACCGGGACGACGACCGACCCCTGGCCGCGCTCAGGGAGATGCTGACGTTCCTGAACTACGAGGTCCTGGACATCGGCATCCAGCGCGGGCTGGGGGACAGGATTCCCGACGACGCGGCGATGGTCATGACCCTGGGACCGCAGCGCGCGTTCCTCGAGGCCGAAGTCGGAGCGATCGGCGGCTACCTGGACCGCGGCGGATCTCTCCTCGTCGCCCTCGAGCCCGACTCCGACTTTCGGCTCTCCGACTTCCGCGACAGGCTCGGCGTCGCCTTCGATCGGGCGATGACGATCGACGAGAATCGTCACTTGCGGATGTCCGGCACCTTGGCGGATCGCCGCCTGATCGTGACCAACCGCTTCTCCACCCATCCGTCCGTCACGACCGCGAGTCGGCGCGGGGTGACCCAGGGGATCGCGATGATCGGACCCGGGGGCGTTCGGGCTCTGGAGGACGTGGAGGGGCGGCGCGCGCGCGTCGTCGTCAACGCGCTCCGGACGAGCTTCCTGGACTGGAACGGCAACCTGCGCTTCGACGAGGACGGCGAGTCCAGGGACGGCCACGGCCTCGCGGTCGCGGTGGAGGGCGTCTCCACGGCGGCCGCCGACTCGGCCGCGACCGGAAACGAACCGGGCGACGGGACGCGAGCGAGCGAGAGGCCCGGCATGCGGGCGCTGGTGTACGGAGACGCCGAGATCTTCTCCAGTGCGCTCTTGACCAGCACGCAGCTGCAGGCCGCCCTCGTCGCCGACGGAATCCGGTGGCTGGGCCGCGAGGAGGCCTTTTCGGGCTCGGTTTCGTCCGAGGAGGACGTGCCCATCACGCACACGCGCGCCGAGGACGTCGCCTGGTTCTACGGGATCATCTTCGGGGCGCCGACGCTCGTCCTGACGCTCGGGCTGGGCGTTCTGTACGGTCGCCAGCGCAAGGTCGCGGGAGCGACCGGGCGATGACGGGTTCGAAGACGCTGCGCTTCCACGCCGTCCTGTTCGCGGCGGCCGTCGCGGCCGCTGCGACGACGTGGACGCGGGACATCGTGCCGGAATCCGAGCGCGGACGCGTGCTGGCCTGGGAGCGCGACACGGCGGACGTGGTTTCGGTGCGGTTGCGGAACGACGAAATCGACGTCGAGGTCCAGCGCCGCATCGACGACGACGGCGCGTTCCTCTGGGGCGTTCAGGTCACGGGCCCGGAGTGGGTGGACACGCTCGAATTTCCAACCGGCGCGCCGGCTCGAACCCTGGTCGGCCGCGTCGCGGCGATGAGGGTCGTCCGCGACTTGGGCGAGCTGTCGCCCGAGAGGCGAACGCGATTCGGTTTGGACGAGCCGTGGGGACGGCTTTCGGTCGGCTTTCGCGACGGCCTCCGCGAATTCTCGCTGGGCGACTCGACCTTCGCCAGCTCGGATCGCTACGCGCTGGAAGGCGCGACCGGAGTGGGTTACGTGGTGCCCGGCGACGTCGTCAACCCGCTGCGCATCGGGCAAGGCGCCCTGCGCGAGAGGTGGCTCCACCGGTTTCAGTCGACCGACGTCGCGGCCGTTCGGCTAACCGGCCCCGCAGGCGCGCGCACCGTGAATCGAGGCGAGTCGGGCGAATGGCTGTCGCCGGAGAGCGGCGAGGCCGACGCGGCGTTCGCGAACTTCATGCAGCGCGTGGACCAGCTGGCCATCGCCGGCTACGGCGACGTGCCGACCGCCGACGCCCTGACCTCGCTGCTCACGCTGGAGTACGTGGACGCCGAGGGCGACCGACTGGGCTTCGTCGAGCTTCTGAAGAGCGAGACTGCAGCCGACGGAGAGGCCTACTTCGTGCGCAGCGAGACGACGAGAGTCGCGGCCCGCGCGGTCGGAACCCTGGCGGCCCGGGTGGAGCAGGGGATGAGCGAGGCGTTTTGAGCTCCGGCGAGCCCCGTTCCCGGGACGCCAGCGGGACCTGCGCCTCCCCCGACGAGGAATCGCGCGCTCCGACTCCCGATCCCCTCGAGTCCTCCGAGGCGCTCGCGACCCGCCCGTCGAACGCGAGGTTCCGCGCCCGCGGTCGCTGGCTCATGGTCGGAGAGGACCCGACAGACCCCAACGACGTCGAGGCGCTCGAGTTCTGGGGAACGTGCGCCACCGCCGAGTACTGGCCGCAGGACTGGCTTGAGCCGCTGGACGCCTTCACGGGCCCGGACTGCCGGCTGCGACCCGGATTCGATGCCGCAAAGACGGAGATGGCCTACTGCCTCGTGACCGCCGGAGCCGGCTACAAATTCACGCCCGAACAACTCCGCCAGTGGGGCCGCAACGGTCGACCGCCCCACGAGGAGGCTGCGGGCGCCCTGGCCGAAGCCGCCGTCTGCATCCCCTACTGGGGCTGGTCCGATCTCGCCCTTCACGCGGGGCTGACCGTTCGCGAGTGGGTGCGGCTGCTCACGGTCTGCCGGGCCCGGGGATGGCGCATGGCCCGCTTCTTCAACGCGTACTCCGACAACGGAACGGGCCCGCTCCCCCGCTGGCTCGACAAACTCATCGTCCAGGGTTACGGCTGGAGTTGAGGGCGTGGATCCCATCGAAATTCCGCGGGAGCCGGAATCGGCGCTTCGTCGGTCGCTTCCTTGGCTGGACCGATGGGTGGATCGTTCCGATCTGCGGCTGGGCGGGGGCACGGCGCTGGCCGCGTTCTGGAGGCACCGCCACAGCACGGACGTGGACTTGGTCTGCGACAGGGACGTCTTCGACCGGTTGCAGGCGCGTCGCGCCGAAATCACCGCATTTCTGAGCGAGCTCGAGGCGCAAGGACGGATCCGCGCTTGGCGATCGACTCGTCGCATGCTGGCTTGGAAGACTCATGCCGGCCCCGTCTCTCTCGTGGCCTCGCGTCTGCGCGAGGGAGTCTCGGTCGATTCCGGGCGACGGGAGCGGACGTCCGGGATCGCGTTGGTGGCCAGCACGGCGATCCTGTACGGCAAGATCCTGGGACGAGCGATCGAGGGGAGGGGGGTGCCGCGACGCGATGCCTACGACGTGGCATGCGCTCAGATCCTCGAGCCCGAAGTCGCGCGGTCGATTTTCCTGGAACTCTCTCCTGGCGAAACGGAAGCCTACTGGCGCGCCAACGCTCGGCGAGGGGACGAAAACCCTGGCGGCTCGATCCTCGATCCGCGCTTCCCCGAACTGGCGCGGGATCCGTGGACCGCCAGCTGGGACATTCGCCACAAGGGGCTTTCCCTCGCGGACTGGACGGACTCGGGACCGCGACGTCCCGAGCATGGACGAAGCGACGGTCCCGACCTCGGTCGATGAACGACGTCGAGGACGCCCGGAGTCGTTCGGAGGCAGCGGGGCCGCGACGGCGGAGAGCGCTTCAGGTTCCTGTCCGAGGGCGGTATCCGACCCCCGTCGCACCCGTGGCGCGTCTCGAGGGAGCGAGCGCGATCGGCGACCGGCCACGGCGTCTCCGCGCCCGCGCGACGGCCCCTCGCCCCGGGCTCGACGCACGTTCCCGGGCATCCCTGGCCCCAGGAGAGCGGCGGCGCCGTCGCGAAGCGCAGCGCCGTCGTTCGCCGAACCACGCAGAGCAGACCGTCCGGACCTCGTGACCGCGGACACCTCGAGGCCGGCGCCCTCGTCGTCGGCGGGCGACGAGACCGTCGACTCGCCCAATGGCCTTCGCGACGCCACAGGGATCGCGCCGCGGTTCTCGGATCCCCGCGCCGAGAAGCCCGGTGCGGACCCCCGGCCCGAGCGCGCTTAGAGTGGACGCAGCCGAGCCGCGTTCGGGACGGAGCGCATCCGACGATCTCGCCGCGCTCGATCGCGAGGTGGTCGCATGCAGGCGCTGCCCCCGCCTGGTCCGGTGGAGAGAACGGGTCGCCCGCCAGAAGCGCGCCGCCTACCGCGACGAGACCTACTGGGGACGACCGGTGCCCGGATTCGGAGACCCCCAGGCGTCCGTCCTCGTGGTGGGGCTCGCGCCTGCCGCCCACGGAGCCAACCGCACCGGACGCATGTTCACCGGCGACCGGTCCGGCGAGTGGCTGTACCGCGCGATGCACCGGGCCGGCTTCGCCAGCCAGGCGACGAGCGTCGGGCCGGACGACGGCCTGACGCTCGTCGGGGCGTACGTCACGGCGGGCGTGCGATGCGCACCGCCGGGCAACCGACCGACCGCGGGAGAGAGGGATCGTTGCGCACCTTACCTCGATCGGGAGATGGACGCTCTCGGCGACCGCCTGCACACCGTCGTGACGTTGGGCGCTTTCGCGCACTCCGTCGTCCTGAACGCTCTCGCCCGGCGCGGCCAGACCCTGCCTCGACCCCGGCCGCCCTTCGGCCACGGCGTCGAGGCGAAGCTGGGATCGCTGGTCGTGCTCGCTTCCTACCATCCCAGCCAACAGAACACCTTCACCGGCAGGTTGACGAAATCCATGTTCGACGATGTCTGGAGCCGCGCGGCCGAGCGCGCGCGGACGCTACGCGACTCGACGCTTCGCCGCGCCCGATGACCGCGAGACCGACCGCCTGCTTCGTCTGCGGGCCCGACAACGCGACGGGCCTGCAGTTGAGGTTTCGGCTCGAGAACGGGGACTGCGTGGCGCGGTTCACGCCCGGGGATCGTCACGTCGGATTCCCCGGCGTCGTGCACGGCGGATTGATCTACTGCGCGCTGGACGACGCCATGGCCAACTGGCTGTACTTCCGCGGCGCGCGCGCGTACACGGCTCGATGCCGGGTGCGCTACCGCAGCGCCGTCGCGCCGGGCGACTCCCTGCGCCTGGTTGGGCGAGCGACGGGGCGCAAGCGTCGAATCTTCGAGATGGAGGCCACTGCGACCCGCGAGTCCGACGGCGTGGTCGTGGCCGCGGCGACCGCCGCTTTCGTGGTGCTCGACGAGACGGAGTTCGCGCCGCTCGACGCGCAGTGGACGGTCGGAGAATTGGCCGACGGGTCCCGTCGATCCGCGGGCCCGCCCGTCCCCTGCGGCGGCGAACGCGACTCGGGGCCGGGGTCCGACCGCTGATCGCGAGGGAGGTCTCCTACCCCACGATCCGGCGATAGAGCTCCGGATCCGTCGCGCCTTCCGTATTGAACGCCAGGACCCGGGAACGTCGACCCAGTCCGACGTCGCGGCGGCGGCGCGGATCCCGAAGCGCTTCCTCCAGGCCCAGCAAGCCGGCCACTCCCGACTCGCCGCCCTCGAACGGCTCGCCCGCATCGCCCTTGGCCACGCGGCGCATCAGCGGCTCGACCCCGGCGTCCGGCGCCGTCGCGAACGCATGGGCGCCCGCGCCCACGATCCTCCACGCCAGAGGCGAGGCCCGTCGGCAACTGAGCCCGGCCATGACGGTGTCGAGATCGCCGCGACTCGCCGCGGGCTCGCCCGCCACGGCGCTCTCCAGCAGCCCGTCGGCCGCCGTCGGCTCGACCACGACGGTCGTGGGACGCGCCTCGCCCATGCGTCGCCAAAGGTGCCCGATCACCGCCGCCGCCAGACCGCCCACTCCGCCCTGCACGAAGACGTGGGTCGGACCGACGTCGCCGACTGCCCGCCTCCACTCGAGCAGGGCCTCCTCGACCATCACCGTGTATCCGGCCATGACCCGACGAACGCCCCTTTCGCCTCCTCCGCTCGACGTGTCCGAGACGACCGTCCATCCATTGGCGCGCGCGTCGCGCGCAGCCCGGGCCACCGCTTCGTCGTACTCGCCGGCGACGCGGACGACCCGGGCCCCGAGTCCGCGAATCGCGCCGGCCCGCGCCGCGGTGACGTGCGACGGCAGATAGACGACGGCATCGCAGCCCTGCGTCCGGGCCCCCCAGGCGACCGACCGACCGTGGTTGCCGTCCGAGGCGCAGACGACGGTGGTCCCGTCCGCCGCGCCCCCGTGATCGCGCACCGCTCGCCGAACGCCGTACGCTCCGCCCAGGGCCTTGAAACTGCCCAGTCCGAAGCGGCGGCTCTCGTCCTTGACCCACACGGGGACTCGGAGGCCGGCGCGGTCGCTTCCCGGCGCCGCGCAGGACAGGCGTCGAAGCGGCGTAGGCGCGTACCCGGGCCACGACGAGATCTCCCGGCGAGCGTCCCGATGATCCCCTTCGCCGAGCACTTCCTCCAAGGCGGTGGGCCATGGCGCCGCCGGGACCGCCTTGGGGTTGAGGAACCAGCGGCTCTCGGACACCGACTCCCGGTGGCGGAGTCGGGTCGAGCCCTCCTCGTCGAACCACTCGTTCACAGTGTTACTTTTGGTGCGCAATGGATGGTCGCAACACGCCCGAGAGCCCTTGGAGATTGCGCGGATCCGCGCATGGGACCGCGCCGCCGGGGCGACGCCAACCGCAGGCGTCCCCTGATCGCCACCACGTGAACGGCGCCCGGATCAAGCCGCCGTTTCCCGCCGGACTCCAGCGGGCGCACTTCGCGATGGGTTGCTTCTGGGGTGCCGAACGCCTGTTCTGGGAACTTCCCGGAGTGCACGTCACGGCCGTCGGATACCAAGGCGGCGCGACCCCGAACCCAACCTACCGCCAGGTGTGCGCGGGCGGAACGGGACACGCCGAGACCGTCCTCGTGGTCTTCGATCCCGCTTCGGTCGACTACCCGTCCCTGCTGGTGCGTTTCTGGGAAGGGCACGATCCCACGCAGGGGATGAGGCAGGGGGCCGACGTGGGCGCCCAGTACCGGTCGGCGATCTTCGCCGTCGGCGAACGACAGTTGCAGCTCGCGCGCGCTTCCCGGGAGCGATTCCAGGTCGAACTGACGCGCGCCGGCCTGGGCGCCGTCACGACCGAGATCGCGATCGCGCCGGACTTCCACTACGCCGAAGAGCGCCATCAGCAGTACCTGGCGAAGAACCCGGGCGGCTACTGCGGTCTGGGCGGAACCGGAGTGGCCTGCCCCGCCCCCGCCACGCCCGTCCAGCGGGGCGGATGACCGCCACGAATCGAGCTCTGGGCGGTCCCGAGTGGCGCGGTCGCCTCCACCACATCCTGTTCGAGACCAACGACCGCGCGTCCACCGCGTTCGACGTCGCGCTCATCCTCGCGATTCTGGCCAGCGTCGCGGTCGTGCTTCTCGATTCGGTCGAAACCGTCGTGGAGCGGCACGGCGTCCTGCTGCACAGCCTCGAGTGGGCGTTCACGGTCCTGTTCACGATCGAATACGCCTTGCGCCTGGCCGTCGTCGAGTCGAAGCGGCGCTACGCGTTCAGCTTCTTCGGAATCGTGGATCTGCTGTCCATCGTGCCCACCTACCTGAGCCTTCTGATGCCGGACAGCCGCTTCCTGGCCATCATCCGGGTGGTGCGCGTGCTCAGGGTCTTCCACGTGCTCAAGCTGATGCGCTACCTGGGCGAGGCGCAGGTCCTAGGGCGCGCGATCGCGACCAGCCGCTATCGAATCGCCGTCTTTCTCTTCGCCGTCATGACGATGGTCGTCATCCTGGGCTCGTTCATGTATCTGATCGAGGGCGCCGACGCCGGATTCACGTCCATCCCGGTCTCGGTCTACTGGGCCGTGGTCACGCTGACCACGGTGGGGTTCGGCGACATCACGCCGGCGACGACGCTGGGACGCTTCGTGGCCTCTCTCATCATGCTGCTGGGGTACGGGATGATCGCCGTGCCCACCGGCATCGTCAGCGTCGGGATGGCCCAGGCGGCGCAGGACGCCCGCAACGTCGGGCCGGCGGCGCCGCGAGCGACGGGATTCCGGTCCGGGACGAAGCGCCGGGTCTGCTCGGAGTGCGACAGCGAAGAGCGCGACCCGGACGCCCGGTTCTGCAAGAGGTGCGCCGGCGCGATCGTGGAACGGGACTCGGGGGACGAATGAAGGAGACCGAGAAGTCCGCCAAGGACGCCGCCACGCCTCGGTCGGGCCGCCGACTCTCGCCCGTCGCGCTTCAAGCGGCGCGCGACCGGGCCATCGACGCGCTGAGCGAGTGCTTCGCTCAGGATCGCTGCTCGCTGGAGGAATTCGAGCGCCGCGTGACGCGAGCCCAGGAGGCGCGCTCGATTTCCGAGCTGCGCGCCTCGCTGGAAGGACTCGCCCGCCCGCCGGAAGAGATCGGAGCGGCGGAGCGCGCGGTCCCTGCGCGAAGCGCGGCGGCCGCGCCCGTGGCGCAGGCGCCAGCAAGCGAGGAGGACCGGGTGGATCAGGCCGTCGCCGTCTTCGGCGAGACGAAGCGCGTGGGTTCCTGGACACCCGCGCGGCAGACTCGCGCGGCGGCGGTGATGGGGTCCGTCGTGATCGACTTGCGGGAGGCTCGGTTCGGACCCGGCGACGTGTTGTTCAACGCGGTGACCTTCTTCGGAACCGTCGAGTTCATCGTCCCTCCCGATCTGCAGGTCGAGTGCGCGGGGTCCGCGCTGTTCGGCAGCTTCGAGCACGGCGACTTGAAGCCGGAGCCGTGGGACGCGAACGCCCCAACCGTGCGCATCGACGGGTTCGCGACCTTCGGGTCCGTCGACGTCGAGGTCCGCAACCCCGGAGAATCGAAGCGCGAGGCCAAGCGCAGGCGTCGGGCCGAGAAGAAGCGGCGCCGGCGCGCCCGCAAGGCGCGGCGGCGGGGATAGCCGACCGGAGCGCTCCGCCGACGGGATCCGGAGCCGGCTTCCTTGCGGCGACGACCCCGCGCCCGTAGTCTGGCCTCGGGGCCGTAGGGACGGAGCGGACCCGGCTCCGATCCTCCGACCCCTCCGAGGCCCGTCGACCCGAAGGAGACCGAGCTCCATGACCGACACCGGATCCAAAGTCCAGGCGTTCGCGCACAGCGCCCTGCGCGTCGTCGCGGGCTTTCTCTTCACCCTGCACGGCGTGCAGAAGGTCTTCGGGGCGCTCGGCCGCGATCGGGTCGAGAGCTTCGCGACCCTGATCGGAGTGGCGGGCGTGCTGGAACTGGTCGGCGGCGTCCTTCTCGTCGTCGGGCTCTTCACGCGCCCGGTCGCGTTCCTCCTCTCCGGCCAGATGGTCGTCGCCTACTTCATCGCGCACGCGCCTCAGGGCTTCTGGCCGATCATGAACAACGGCGAGCTGGCCCTGCTGTACGCCTTCGTCTGGTTCTACTTCTTCGCCGCCGGCGCCGGCAAGCTCTCCCTCGACGGCCTCGTGAAAGCCCGAAAGGGCGGGTCCGACGAGTACGCGGCCATGGGGTGAGTCCGCGGGGACCGCGGCGAGGCGAAGTCGCTCGCCCCGCCCGCCTCGCGCCCGAAGACGCGGCGGCGGGCCGCGCTCAGCAGTGCTCCGCGAACGCCGCCTCGAGGTCGCCGGCGATGGCCGGGGCCGAGCGGCCCTCGATCCGGTGGCGCTCCAGCATGAACACGACGTCGCCGTCCTTCAGCAGGGCGATCGACGGCGAGGACGGCGGATAGCCCACGAGTCGGAGCCTCGCCGCCCGGGTCGCGTCGACGTCCTGCCCGGCGAAGACGGCGACCTTGTGGTCCGGCTGGCGCTCGCCCTGCAACGCCATGGCGACGGCCGGACGAAAGATGCCGGCAGCGCAGCCGCAGACAGAGTTGACGGCCATCAGCACCGTCCCCTCCATGGCGTCCAACGCCTGGTCCACCTGCTCGGCGTCGCGAAGCTCCTGAAATCCGATCTGGGTCAGCTCGTCGCGCATGGGCGCGACCATCATCTCCGAGTAGGGCATCGTTCGTTCAACTCCTGAGTCCAGTTGGGGTCCGGCGACGCGAACGGACGAATTCTACTTTGGGACCAAGGCGCGGGCAACGGACGCGGCGCATCGGCGGGCCCGGAGCGCTTCGGCGCCTCCGACCCCGGCCGCCGGCCCTACGGCGAGAGCTTCAGCCGGTACCTGTGAATCGAAGGCACGCCCAGAAGATTCGTCGACGTCGCGACGGCCACGTCTCCCCGGACGGCGCGCAACAGACGACCCGCCGGAAGGGCGGTCGCGACCGCGTGAGAGCCGGCGGCGTCGAAGGCGTGCCACGCCCACTTCGCGGAATCCGCAGGCGCCCGCAGCCCGAGCCACAGACGCGGATCCTCGGCGTCCGAGGCGACGACCATCGCGACCAGGGCGGGCCACCGGTAGGGCGCGCCCCGGCGAAGGACGGCGTCCAGCGGGGGCGACCACCGTCCGAGCTCGACCTCGAGCTCGCGCCGCGACACGTGCGGGCGCGGCCACGGGTGGACGCCTTCGGCGACCGTGTCTCCCTCCAGATCGAATATCCAGAACCGCGCTTCGCTCGTGCGCGCGTAGACGAAGCGGTCCGGACCCAGCGGCCGAATCAGCGACTCCGCGCCGTAGGGGTGACGGCCGACGGAAAGGGCGCCGCTCGACCTGGAGACCAGCATTTCGGCGGCGGGGACCGCGAGCGCCGGATCGTCCGGGACGGAGTCGAGCGGCGCCGCGAAGACGAGATCCCGGTCGGCGGCGCCGGGAACGTCCCAGAACGACGACAGACTCCGCACCACGGCGAGGTAGCGATCCCGGTCCCGACCCATCGACCAAAGCAGATCGGGCGGTCCCGCGGCGAACGTCGGCGCCGGCGCCGACCGGACCGGGGCGAAGTCGTCGGGATCGAAGACGGTCGTTCGGCCGAGCTCGCGGTCGTAGATCGCCAGCGAGTCGCCGGGCAGGATCCGCATCCGCCGGTCCCGGAACTCGCCGGGGCCCTCGCCGGCGCGCCCCACCGTCCGCAGGAACTCCAAGTCGGGCGAGAGCGCGACGACGCCGTCGCGCCCGTCGTCCACCACGAAGACGCGACCCCTCGAGTCCATCTCGACGCCCGAGACCCGCGTCAGCTCGAGCGCGGGCGACGACGTCCGCTCGAGCTCCAGCGCAGCCGCGGGGGCCCCGGATGCGACGCCACCGGGCGAATCGGCGCCGCACCCCAACGCAAGCAGCCCGACCGAGGCGACGCCCGACCGCGCGCGCCGTCGGGGAAGACGACGGTCGAGGAGTCCGAGCACGACGTCCGTCCTGGCGCAGGGGGATCGGCGCCGCGCGGTGCGGCCCCGAGCTCCACGTTGCGCGCCCCGGCCGGCGACGGTCAAGCGCGTCGCCCTCGCATGAAGCGCGGCGAGCGGGAACCCTTGTGGACGACGCGGGGTCCCGACAATGTTGGAGACGCGGGCACAGGAGGCGCGGATGGAAGTGGTCCGGCTCACGGTCAACGGCGACGAGCGGGCTTGCGGCGTTCCGCAGCACTGGACGCTGCTGGAGACGCTGCGGTACGGTCTGGGGCTGACGGGCTCGAAGCAGGGTTGCGACAAAGGGGACTGCGGAGCCTGCACGGTGATCCTGGACGGCAAGGCCGTGCTGTCTTGCATCACGCCGGCGTGGGAAGCGATGGACCGGGACGTGCGCACCGTCGAGGGGCTGGCGAAGGAGGGCGCCGTCCATCCGCTGCAGGACGAGTTCGACCTGAACGGCGCCGCCCAGTGCGGCTTCTGCACGCCGGGCGTCCTGATGAGCGCCGTCGCGCTGCTGGAGGCCGATCCCGCGCCGGACCGCGACGACGTCCGCTCCGCCCTCGCGGGCAACCTGTGTCGCTGCACCGGCTACGAGAAGATCTACGACGCCGTCCTGGCGGCGGCGTCGAGGCTCGCCCGATGACGCGCGGCGACGGCCGATCCGCGGAAGCTCGCTCCGTGATCGGACGGCCCATGCGCAAGGTCGACGGCCTCGCGAAGGCGACCGGACGCGCGCGCTACGCCGACGACGTCGCGCTGCCGGGAATGCTGCACGGCAAGATTCTCAGGAGCCCGCACCCGCACGCGCGCATCCTGGGGGTCGACGCCTCGCGGGCTCGGGCCTTGGCGGGCGTGCGCGCCGTCGTCACCGGTCGGGACATGCCCACGCCCTACGGCATCATCCCGTGGACGCCGGACGAGCATCCGCTCTGCGTGGACAAGGTCCGCCACGTCGGCGACGGCGTGGCCGCGGTGGCCGCGGTCGACGAGGACGCCGCGCTCGAGGCGCTCGACCTGATCGACGTGAGCTACGAGCCTCTGCCGGCGATCATGGACCCGCACCAGGCCGTCGCCGCGACGGAGGGACCGTACGTCCACGAGCCCAGGAAGCCCGGCGGGAACGGCAACGTGACCAAGGTGGTCGAACTGGAGTTCGGGGACGTCGAGTCGGGGTTCCGCGAGGCGGACGTCGTGGTCGAGGGCGAGTACTTCTTCGAAGGCACGACGCACGCGCCCATCGAGCCCCACTGCGCCATCGGCCTGGCCGAGGGCGGCGCGCGACTGACGGTCTGGTCGGCGACGCAGGTCCCCCACTACCTGCACAGGGAGCTGGCCCGCGTGCTGGAGCTCGATCCCGCGATGGTCCGGGTGATCCAGCCCCCCGTCGGCGGCGCGTTCGGGGGCAAGAGCGAGCCGTTCGACCTCGAGTTCTGCGTCGGGAAGCTGTCCCTCCTGACGGGGCGGCCGGTCAAGATCCTGTACACGCGCGAAGAGGTGTTCTACGCCCACCGGGGACGCCATCCGTTCCACATGCGCTACCGAACCGGAGCCCGGCGGGACGGGACGCTGACCGCCGTCGACGCCCGCACCGTCCTGGACGGGGGCGCCTACGCGTCCTTCGGACTGGTCACGACCTACTATTCCGGGCAACTGCTCACCGCCCCCTACCGCATGCCCGCCTACCGGTTCCACTCGACGCGCGCGTACACGAACAAGCCGGCCTGCGGGCCGAAGCGAGGACACGGATCCGTGCAGCCGCGCTTCGCCTTCGAGGTGCAGCTCGACCGCATCGCCGAGAGGCTCGCGATCGACCCGATCGAGTTGCGCCGCCGGAACTTCATCGGCTCCGACACCCGCACGGTCAACGACCTGCGCGTGACGTCGAACGGCTTTCTCGAGTGCCTGGACGAAGTCGAGCGGGCCAGCGACTGGAAGCGCAAGCACCGGAAGCTGCCTCGTGGGCGCGGGGTCGGCGTCGCGGGGTCCACCTACATCACCGGCACCAACTATCCGATCTATCCCAACGACATGCCGCAGAGCGGCATCCAGTTGCAGGTGGACCGCAGCGGACGGGTCTCGGTGTTCTCCGGCGCCTCGGAGATCGGCCAAGGCGTCGACTCGATGCTGACCTACGTCGTGGCCGAGGAGTTGGGCGTCCCCGTCCACCACGTCCGCGTGCTCTCGGGCGACACCGACTTCACGCCCGTGGACCTGGGCGCCTACTCCTCCCGGGTCACCTTCATGCTCGGCAACGCGTGCATCGACGCGGCGCGGAAGATCAAGGCGCAGGTGCGGCGCGCCGTGGCCGCCGAGTGGGAGGTCTCTCCGCGCGAGGTCCAGCTCGCGGGCGGCCTGGCCACGCTCTCGGGCGACACCGGCGTCCAAATGCCCGTTCGCGAGGCCTTCAACCTGGCCGAGGCGAAGTTCGGCACGCTGGGCTCGACGGGATCCTACGACACGCCCAAGGACGTGCACGGCGACTATCGGGGCGCGACCATCGGCGCCTCGCCGGCGTACTCGTTCACGGCCCACGTGGCCCAGGTGAAGGTGGACGAGGAGACCGGCTTCGTGACCGTCGAGAAGATCTGGATCGCGCACGACTGCGGACGCGCGCTCAACCCGACGCTGGTGGCCGGACAGATGGAGGGATCGGCCTACATGGGCTTCGCCGAGGCGCTCATGGAGGAGCAGATCTTCCAGTCGTCGGAGCACGGACGGGAGGGTCTGCACCAGGGCCCCTCGCTCCTGGACTACAGGATTCCCACCAGCCTGGACACCCCGGCGCTCGAGTCGCTGATCGTGGAGTCCCTCGATCCGGAGGGGCCCTACGGCGCGAAGGAGGCCGGCGAAGGCCCGCTGCACCCCTCGATCCCCGCAATCGCGAACGCGATCCACGACGCCGTGGGGGTGCGGATGGACGCCCTGCCGTTCTCTCCGCCCAGGGTCTGGCGCGCCCTGCGGGATCGACGCCCGGCGCCGGCGCGGGCGGGCGTCCACGCCGACGAGCTCGCGGGAGCGTCCGCGTGAGGCGCCCCTCCGGCCCGGCGCTCGCGCTCGCCGCCGTCCTCGCTTCGGCCATGGTCGGATGGATCGATCCCGCGCCCCGCGCTCCGTTTCGAGGCGAGGCGGACGGCGCCTTCGTCCGTCAACGCCCCCCGGGAGGGACGCCCGGGGACTGGGAGATCGCGCGGGAGCGCTTCCGGTGGGCCGCGACGCAGCCGCGGGACGGCTTCGCCCACTTCGGCGAGTTCGTCGCGCGGCTGGCGGAGCGCTTCGTGGGCGCGCCCTATCGACCGCACACCTTGGAGTCGCCGGGCGCCGAGGAGCTCGTCGTGAACCTCGAGGCGTTCGACTGCGTCACCCTGGTCGAGAACGTGCTCGCGCTGGCCCGCCTGGCGTGGAGCGCCGACGCCGCTCTCGCCGACGACCTGGGGGCCTTTCAGGACGCCTTTCGCGACGAGCTGCGACGCATTCGCTACCGGGGAGGGGTTCTGGACGGCTACGCCAGCCGCCTCCACTACTTCAGCGAATGGATCGCCGACAACGCGGCCATGGGGATCGTAGCAGAGCGCGGACGCGCCCTGGGCGGCGTGGTCGACGACTCGCCGATCGACTTCATGTCCAGGCACCCCGACGCGTACCGCCAACTCGCCGACCCCGCGGTTCTGGACCGGGTGGCGCGCGTCGAAAGAAGCCTGGACGCGGTCGAGCGTCGCTACGTCCCGGAAGAGCTCGTGCGGGCCCGCGCCGCCGACATCCGAGACGGCGACGTCATCGCCGCCACCAGCGTCGTCCAGGGACTGGACGTCGCCCACACCGGATTCGCGCTGTGGCGCGACGGGACGCTGCGACTTCTCCACGCTCCGCTGGTCGGCTCGAGCGTCCAGGTCAGCCCGGAATCGCTGGACGAGCGGATCGTCCGGATCGAGGGTCAGGACGGCGTCATGGTGGCCCGTCCACTGGCTCCCGGACCTCGAGGTCCGGTCTCCCGCTGACGCCGTGCTCCGGCTCCCCCGCTTTCGCTACCACCGCCCCGCCACGGTCGCGGAGGCCGTGCGGACGCTGAACGAACTGGGCGACGACGCGATGCCGGTGTCGGGCGGCACCGACCTGGTTCCGAACATGAAGCACCGGCTGTGGACGCCGACGCACGTGGTGTCTCTGACGGCGATCGACGCCATGCGGGGCATCCGCGTCGAGGCGTCCGGGCGATTCCTGCGCATCGGCGCGCTCGAGACCCTGGCCGACGTCGCCGCCCACCCCGCCGTGCGCCGCCACTGCCGGGGCCTGGCCGACGCCGCCGGTCTCGTGGCTGGACCCCAGATCCGCAACCGCGCGACGCTGGGCGGAAACGTCTGCCTGGACACCCGCTGCACGTACTACAACCAGAGCGCGTTCTGGCGCGCGGCCCTGGGACATTGCCTCAAGAAGGACGGCACGGTCTGCCACGTCACCAAGGTGGGGCGGAGGTGCGTGGCCGCGCATTCGGCCGACACTCCCGGGAATCTCGTCGCGGCCGGGGCGACCTTGACGCTCGAGGGGGTCGAGGGTCGCCGCAAGATCGAGGCGCGCGACTTCTTCGTCGCCGACGGCATCCGGAACACGCGGCGCGCGCCGGGAGAAATCCTGACCGAGATCGTCGTTCCCGTCGACCGATCGGGGCGGCGACGGAGCGCGTACCGGAAGCTGCGCCAGCGTCGGTCCATCGACTTTCCGCTTCTGTCGGTGGCCGTCGTCGGGGACTTTCGCGCCGACGGCGCGGTCGCCGGGCTCACCGGCGTCGTGTCGGCGCTCGGCGCGCGACCGCGAATCCTCTCGCAGTGGGACCGAATGGCGGTCGGGAAGCGGCTGAGCGACGACCTGATCGAGGCGCTTGCCCAAAGGGCCCGGGCCCAGTGCCGACCGCTCGCGAACAGCCTCGTCGACGTCGACTGGCGACGCGCGATGGTGCCCGTGTACGTCGCTCGAGCCCTACGGGGCCTGCGGTGACCGAGCTCGCGCGCGCGTCCCGAGCGCCGACGAAGCGCGAGCGCCCGAAGCGGCGCCGTCGCTCTTGCCATCGACTCCACGACCCGTTGCAACGGACGTCCTCGCCGAACGTATCACGACCGGCCGACCGCCCTCGGCGCGACTCGCAAGCACCGAGCGGGCTCCGCGAGTCGGCGGGAAAGCCCACCACGCAAGCCACCAGGAGGTCCATCGTCATGCGCACGCGTCCCTCGCGTCCAGGATTCATCGCCGGGCTGGCCATCGCGACCGTTCTCGCTGCGACGGGATGCGATTCCGCCGAGCCGCCCTCGTTCACCCCGGGACCTCTCGGGGCCGTCTCGCTGGCCCCGGGAGAACCCATCGAGATCCGGGCGCTGCTCTCCGTCACCGGAGCCCCCGGACTGGCGCCTCCGATTCGGCGCGGCATGGAGCTCGCCGTCCAGGACCTGGGCGCCGTGCACGGTCGCGAGATCCGGCTCGGCGAGACGGTGGACGAGATGTGCTCTCCCGACGGCGGGCGGCAGGGGGCCCGCGCGATCGTCGGCGACGACGGCGTGGTCGGCATCGTGGGCACCGTGTGCTCGGCGGCGGCCGTCGAGGCCGCGGTCGTGGTCGACGAGGCCGGCTTCGCGATGATCTCTCCGGCCAACACGTCGCCGCTCCTCACCTCCGACCTGGCGGGCGGGCGGCAAACCCACTACCGGGAGGGCTACTACCGGGTCTCCAACAACGGGACCCACAACGGGATCGCGGTGTCGCAGTTCGCGTATCGCGAACTGGGGCTGCGCAGGGTGGTCACCGTGGACGACGGCGACGCCTACACGACGGCGCTGGCGTCGGCGTTCCGCGGCTCGTTCCAGGACTTGGGCGGCGAAGCGCCTGCGGCGCTGACCGTCGAAAAGGGACAGACCGACATGACTTCCGTCCTGGCCGAGATCGCCCGAAACGAGGCCGACGGCGTCTTCCTGCCCCTGTTCGTGGCGGAGGCGTCGGCCCTGGCCCGAGCCGTGAAGGCCTCCGACTTCGCCGAGGACGTCGCGTTGATCTCGGACGCGGCGGCCCTGGTCGCGGAGTTCCTGGCGACGCCCGAGTCCGAGGGCATGTACTTCGCCGGTCCCCAAGCCGACTTCGGGGATAACGTCAACCGGGTCACGGGGCAGAGCGCAGCGGCCGTGCTGGAGCGCTACCGCAACGCGTACGGGGCGCCTCCGGGGTCGCAGTACTGGGCCCACGCCTACGACGCCACGACTCTGTTGGTCTCGGCGGTTCGCACCGCGGGCGCGGAGCACGACGACACCCTGCACATCGACCGCGCGGAGCTTCGCAAGGCGTTGAACGAGACGACGACCACCGGTCTGGTCGGCCCTCTGGACTGCGACGACTTCGGCGACTGCGGCACGGGGCGACTCGACATCCTGCACCACACCGACCCGAGCGTCACCGACATCGCTCGCCTCGCCGTCGTGTATCGCTACGACCCGTCGTCGACGGGATCGGCGGCGAGGCCGCCTCGGCGCTGAGGCCCGCCGAGCGGACATCGCGAGGCGTGATCGAGGAGAGGGTCGTCCACACTCCCGAGAAGCGGAGGGGCGACGAGTTGGGGACACGACGAGCGGTGCGCCGAACGCCGGGAATCTCACCCGGCGTTCGGCGCCGCACGAGTTCCGAAAGGGCCCGCGTGGAACAAGGGCCGTCCCCGGGGGCCGAGTTTCGCGTCGGCCCCGTCAGGCTCGCTCGAGCACCATGGCGAACCCCAGGCCGCCGGCCGCGCACACGGTCACCAGGCCGAGCTGGCCGTCGCGACGACGGAGTTCGTTCAGCAGGGTGACGGTCAATCGGCCGCCGGTCGCCCCGAACGGATGCCCGATGGCGATCGATCCCCCCATGACGTTGACGGCGTCCCGATCCGGTCGGCCCACGCGCTGGCCGCGCCCGAGCTCGCCGGTGCAAAACGCATGCGAGTCCCAGGCTTGGAGGTTGCTCAGCACCTGAGCGGAGAACGCCTCGTGCATCTCCACGAGGTCGATGTCCGCCATCGCGACGCCGGCGCGGTCGAGCGCCTTCGGAGCGGCGTACGCGGGCCCCTGCAGCAGCTGGCGGCGCGGATCGAGCGCCGCGAAGGCGTAGCCGCGCACGTACCCCAGCGGCTCGAGGCCCAAGTCGCGCGCACGGGAAGCCGAGGCGAGCAGCACCGCCGAGGCGCCGTCCGAGAGCGGCGAAGCGTTGCCGGCGGTGACGGAGCCGTAGCGCCGGTCGAAGACGGGACGCAGCCCGGACAGGGCCTCCATCGACGTGTCCGACCGAATTCCGTTGTCCCGATCCTGGACGTCGCGGTAGCGGGGCGGGACGTGGACGGGTGCGATCTCCTCGAGCAGCCTGCCGTCCTCGGTTCCCGTCCGGGCGTTGGCGTGCGAAGCCAGCGCCCAGCGGTCCTGGTCCTCGCGCCCGATGCCGTTCTCCTTGGCCATTCGCTCCGCGGCCTGCCCCATGGTCTCGCCCGTCGACGCCTCGGCGATCGCCGGGGCGACGGGAACGAGGTCCCGGGGACGGATCCGGGCGAAGGCCCGCAGGCGGGCCCCGAGCGTCCTGGCCCGCGACGCCGAGACGAGCGTTCGCGCCAGACGCTCCGAGGCCAGGATCGGAATGCGGGACAGGCACTCCGCGCCGCCGGCGATCACCGCCTCCGCCACGCCGCCCTCGACGAGGTCGACGCCGCAGGCGATCGCCTGGTTGGCCGAGGCGCAGGCTCCGGACACCGTGAAGGCCGGAACGTCCGCCGGGAGCGTCGCCAGCCCCACCTCGCGGGCCATGTTCGGCGCCTGGGGATCGTGCACCACAGTCCCGTAGACGAGGCGGTCCACGACGGCGGGATCGATCTCGGAGCGGGCCAGCAACTCGCCGACGGCGTGGCGCCCGAGATCGATCGCGGTCAAGGCGGCGAACGACGTGCCGGACTTCGCGAACGGGGTGCGGCAACCGGCGACGACAGCGGTTCTCATTTGCGGGCCTCGCGCGTCGAACTCCGGTGGCGGGCGTCGGGGACGGCGGCGTCCCTCGGGTTCGCGAAGGCGGACGTCTTCCCCGGCGCCCCCAAGCCCGTCACTTTACCATGGCGCGCGGGTTTTCGCACCGCGACGAGGCGTCCTCGCGGGAGACGACGTCTCCCCGAAACGCCTTTTCGCCATCGAGCAGGAGCCCGGTGAACGCCGTCGAGTTCAACGTGACCATTCCGGGGTACGCTCTGGCCAGGGGGCCTGGGCGCCTCAGCGCGTCGTTCGTCCACGGCCGATTCTCGGGACTTTCTCTGGTGCAGCGACCCGTTCCGGATCTCCCGAGCGAGGACTGGGCGCGCATCGAAGTCCGGCTTTGCGGAATCTGCGGCAGCGATCTGGGCAACGTCTCGTACGCGTCCAGCCCGGCGATGGAGCCGCTGGGGTCCTTTCCGGCCGTGTTGGGACACGAGGTGTTGGGCCGCGTCGTCGAGGTCGGCTCGAGCGCCCGGGAATTCTCTCCGGGACAGAGGGTGGTCGTGGACCCGATGCTGTCCTGCGAGGCGCGCGGCCACCCTCCGGACGCGCACTGCCCCAGTTGCGCCGAGGGACGCCACGCGACGTGCGAGCTCGCGGGAGAGGAGGGGACGCTCGCCGTCGGGGGACGCCCCCTGGCTCGAGGGCTGACCATCGGCTATCACCGCGATTTGCCGGGCGGGTGGGGCGAGCAGATGATCGTTCACCGTCGGCATCTGTTTTCCGTTCCCGACGTCGTCCCCGACCGCGTCGCGGTGCTCGTCGAGCCGGTTTCGATCGGTGTGCACGGCGTGCTTCGCAGCAGGGCCCACGAGCGCGCGGAGCCGATCCTGGTGATCGGGAGCGGCGCGATCGCGCTCGGGACGATCTGGTCGCTGCGGGCCCTGGGATTCGAGGGCCGGCTCGTCGCCCAGGTCAAGCGTCCCCACGAGGCGGCGCTGGCGCGCGCGTTGGGCGCGACGGACACGGTGGCACCCGGTCCCGAAGCTCGCCAGGCGCTCGTCGACAGCGGCGCCCAGGCCTACATGCCGGTCGTCGGCGAGGAGGTGTTTCTCGGCGGCGGCTTCGGAACCGTGTTCGACTGCGTGGGCAGCCAGTCGAGCGTCGCGCAGTCCTTCAAGTTCGCGAGGGCCCGGGGCCGCATCGTCCTGCTGGGCTGCGCCGGCCGAATGCGCAAGCTCGACCTGACTTTTCTGTGGGCGAAGGCGCTCGACGTCCAGGGATGCGTGGGGTACGGCGCCGAGCGGTGGAACGGATCGCGGGTCCACACGTTCGACGTCACATTGGAGAGGATGGCGGCCGAGGCGGAGCGGGACGACGACAGCCCCCTCGCCAAGCTGGTCACCCACGTCTACCCGCTCGCCCAGTACCGCGACGCCCTGGCCGCCGCCTACGATCACCGCCGCAGCGACGCCGTGAAGGTGGCGCTCCGGCCGTAGCGCGTCTCGCGGGTCGAGCGTAGACGAGGACGAAGCTTCGTTTCGGAGGCCGCGGCGCCCTGGGCGCCCGGGTCAGCCTCCGGCGGCCACCTTCACGAAGAACACGCCCTCGCCCATGGACGTGACCGCGACGATCCCGCTGGCGAAGAACGGGTAGTTGCTCCACGAACCCGCTCCGGTGCCGCTGAATCCGTCGTGCGGCGTCGTGTCCAGGTAGGCGACCTCGACCGGAGCGACGCGGTTCGAGACGTCGAGGACCCGCAGCCCCGCCGCATAGTTGCTCTGGTACAGCAGGTCCCCCACGACGTAGAGGTTGTGGTCGGTGGCGTCGGTCGAGGCGAAGTGCTCCTTGACCATGAGCGGGTCGTCCAAGTCCCTCACGTCCCAGACCAGCGTGCGGGTCTCGAACGCGGCGTTCATCTCGTCCATCTCGTCGTTCATGTAGAAGTACTCGTGGTCCTCGTCGATCCACCCCTGGTGCGCGTAGCCCACGTTCGGATACGTCGCGTGGGAAAGCGCCGCCGGCGCCGACTTGTCCGACACGTCGGCGATGCTGAGCGCGGTCTCGTTGGACCCGAAGCACACCTCCTTGCCCCGATGCTCGACGTCGGGACCCCGGTAGACGACGCACATCGCGTCGTGGGTGTAGCCGCTCCCGCCGGAACCGGTGCGGGAATCCGCGAAGCAGCCCGCGAACTCGGGAGCGGCCGGAGCGCGGATGTCGATCATGTGCAGGCCGCCCCCGCAGGTCTCGCCGCCCAGGCCCCCGCCCACGGAGTAGGCGTATCCGGTCTCCTCGTTGATCGCGACGTTGTGGGCGCTCGCGATCTTCGTGTACAGCGTCGTCGCCTCGAAGGTGTCCGGCGAGCTCTCGACGTCGCGCAGAGCCGTCAGGTCGAACACCTGCATCCCGTGACTCCCGGCGCCGTCGGCGACGACGTACGCGTGATCCCGGTAAACCTTGACGTCGCGCCAAATGCTTCGGTTCGCGCCTTCGGTCAGGGGAAGGCTCCCGACGTGGACCGGACTCTCGGGATCCTCCAGGCTGACGAAGGAGATGCCGTCGGCATGGCCGACGAGCGCCCACTCGACGCCCGTGGCCGCATCGGTCCACCCCCAGACGTCGTTGACGTAATTGGCCTGGATCTCCGTCGCGCTCAGACAGGAGACCACGACCAGACCTTTGCTCTCGAGGCCCTTGGCCGTCCCCGAAACGCACACCTCCGCTCCGCCCAGACCGTCTCCTCCGTTGTCCGGCGGACCGGGGTCCACGAGGCCCGGATCTCCGGATACGCCTTCCCCGTCCCGGCACGCTCCGAGAAACAACGCGGCCGCCGCGGCGCACCACGCCACGGCGCGCCGGGTCCTCCCCACGCTCTTCTCCATGATCCCGACTCCCAATGAACGAAATCGCCAGCGGACGGCCCGCCCCTGCGTTCGCGGGCCCATCCTCGGCAGCCGCCGCGCGCCTCGCGTTCGAGACCGCGACGACCCCGCACCTATGGGGCTCGCAAGAACCGTGCCGCTGCCGAGTCTCGTCCCCGCCATTGGCAAAGCGGAGGCCTTGCGAATCCACAGGCTACGTCGCCAACGCTTCGGCTACAAGCGCCTTTTCGGGTCCGCCCGCACCCAACGCCAGCGCGGCCGACCGGTTCGGTCGATCTCTCGGGTCGATGCCGAGCGGAGGGGCAGAGCGTCCCCACTGAGCGGCGGGCCCGGTCGGCTCGCAAACGGATTCGGAGGCGTCGATTGCACGAGGCGCCGGCCTTCGCGCCCTAGTCACTCGATCCTCCAGAGCCGCACCGTGGGGACCACGTCGACTTCGAGAGTCGCGAGTCTTCCGTCCTCGAGCACCGCGATCGATTTCACGGCCCGAGGCAGCCGGTAGGAGCCCAAGTACTCGCAGGTCGAGATCGCGTAGGCGTCGACGACCTTGCGAGAGTGTTCGGTCGCGCCTAGGGCGGGCACGTAGACCCGTTCCGAATCCGTCGTCGGCTGACTCGCGTTGAGCGTGATCGCGCCCGGATCGACCGTCGCGCCTCGAATCCACCCGATGGGCGTCGGTCTCTCGACGTAGACCGGTTCCGGGAACGGGACCGCCTCCACGGCCTGCGTCACGCATCCGACCGAACCGTCGGGACGCAGCCAGACCATGTCGCTCGACCACCGATAGACGACCACCGCGCCGCCGGAGTCGAGGTTGGCCGCCCATGCCTCTCCGACGATGGGCGCCGAGAACTCCACGGGACTGAGGACGGAACGCGGCGCTCCCCCGCGCGAGACCCAAAGCGAGTCCGGCCTTCGGTTCGGCATGACGGCCCAGCCGTTCGATACGAATCCCGCCGGCAGGATCTGCCGTGCGTTCGGCAGTCTGTGCGTTCCCACAACGGCGCCGTCGGGGCTCAGCACCGTCAGTCGCACGCGCGCCGCGTCCACGACCAGCAAGTTGCCGTCGGCGTCGAACTCGTAGTCCAGGGGCATGCCGAAGTCGCCCGGCCCGTCGCCCGGACTCCCGCTTTTCCACAGCACGTCGCCGGACGCCGAATACTCGCGAAACGCGCTGTCGCCCCAGTCGTACATCACGAAGCCGCCCCGGGGACTCGCCCTCATGCCCGAGGGATCGCCGAACAGCGACCCGACGCGATCCTCGATCGCGACCTCCTCGACCAATGGGGACAACCACTCGCGATCCTGCGCCTCGGCTGCCGCCCCTCGCGCGACGGCGACGACCGCGCCCACGAGCGAAGACCCCGCCAAACGCCGAATCCCCATCGTTGCTCGATGCCCTCCCGGTCCAGTGGCCGAACGGTTCGGAGGCGACGCCCACGCGGACGACCCGGACCCCGGGGCGGGAGAGCGCCTCCCGGTTTTCCGCAAACGCGCGAAGCGTCGCGCCCGACGGACGGGCAATATCCGTGCCACGCGCGGCGGACCCGACGAGCAAGGGGAGTCGAAGGAGAACGCGGGCGCCGACGCCTGGGCCGCGACCCGCTGAGGGGTCGAATCGTCCCGCAAGTCGTCCCTCGACCGGGACAGCCTAGGCTCGCCTCGGAGCTACACCACCTCGATCGCGTCGGTGCGCAGCCACCCGACCCTGCCGTCGGCGAGCGCGATTTCCGCCCAGTCTCCGGCCCGGTCGTCGATGCGGACCTTCGTGCCTTCGTGCAGCGTGAAGATCGTCAGGCCGCCTTCCTCGGACGGAGCGCTGAGCACGCGCGCCTCCGGCGAAAGCACGATCGCGACCTCGGTTCCGGCCAGCCGCGCCTCGCGGCCGACGAACGTGGCGGCGAAGAGGACCGTCGCGGCCGTCGCGACGACCGCCGCGCGCTTCGAGACCCCGGGCCACCGTCGCGGGCGACGCAGAATCGTCGCCGCCACCGCCAAGCCCGCCGACAGGTACGCCGCGCCCGTCAAGAGGACGAGAAGGCGGGGGGAGAACAGGTTCGTCCAAAGGTCCAGCGCGACGACGAGCCAGAAGCGCGGCGCCGGCTCGATGCGGTCGTGCAGGCTGCGGCGCGCGAACGCGAGATTCGCCTGGACGTCGGCGTTGGACGGATCCGTCCTCGCCGCGCGCTCGTAGGCGAGGACGGCGCGCCCGAGGGCGCCCGCGCGGTAGTGGGCGTTGCCCAGGTTGTAGTGCACCTCGACGGCTGCGTGGCCCGCGTCGAGGACCGCCTGGTAGGCCTCGGCGGCCGCTCGGAAGTCCCCCTCTCCGTAGAGCCGGTTCCCCCGCAGGAAATCGTCTTCCTGCGCCCCGACCGGCGCTGCGGCCAGGACAGCCCCGACCGCGACGCGAACGAGGGCCGTCCGGCGAAGGCCGCGCCGCCGCCCGCGCCTCACGCCGACGTCTCCCTCGCCACGGACCCCATCGCCCGGGCGACGCGCTCCAGCAACTCCCGCGCGCTCTCCCGTCGGCCGCTCGGCGGGGCAAATCGCTGCCGATCGCATTCGTCCAGGCACGCGAACACCTCGCGCAGAGTCGCTCGCGAGACGCCCCTTCGGCGCGCGATCCGCTCCACGTCGCCACGCACCAGTCCGGCCTCGGAGACGTCGAGGCGGTCGGCGAGGAAGCCCTGCAGCGCCCCGGCCACTTCGCCGTGGAATTCCCCGGGATCCCCCGCCGCGAGCTTGCGCGCTCGCGCGAGTCTCCTCTTGGCAACGCGAGGAGCCCGCCGCAGGCGCGCATACGCCGCGTCGCTCTCGATCCGGTTCAGGTGGCGGCGGCGCGCGGCGGCCGCGGCGACGCCCGCCAGCGGCGTCAGCAACACGATCCAGAAGCCCGCCGTTCGATGGGTCGGCGAGTCCACCCGCCGAAAGTCCGGCAAGTCGGTGTGAATGTGCCGTATCTCCTCGCGGACGGACTCGACGGCGGTCGGCGAGACGCCGCCGGGGCCCGCGGACGCATCGGCGGCCACCTCGATCGTCAGCGGACTGGAGCGACTGGTCCCGTAGCGGCCCGCGGCCGCGTCGAAGTACGAGACTTCGACCGCCGGAATCGTCAGGCGACCCGGGGCGCGGGGAACGAGCACGTAGGCGAATCGGCGAGTGCCCTGCACGCTGCCGCCGCCGGGAGCGATCCGCTCCTCGATCTGCGGCGGGAAGACCTCGAACTCGTCGGGCAGGTCGACGTCGGGCGGGGCCAGGGCGCGGAGGTTTCCCGTGCCTGCGACCGAAACGCTCAGAGTGATCGCTTCGTGCGCCTCGACTCGGGACCGATCGACCGTCGCCTCGACGTCCAGCGCGCCGACGTGTCCGCCGAACGAGGCGGGTCGGCCCTCCTCGGGCAAGGGCGCGACGTCGATGGAGAACGGATCCGACGCGACGGTCGCCGGGATCCGGCGATCGAAGAGGCTCGAGCCCAGGAGGCTGCGAAACGGATCGAACGACGGCCGATCCCTTCTGCGAACCTGAACTTCGAGCCTCATCGGATCCACGGTCCTCGGTCCCGCGCCGGTGGGAAACAGCGCGACTCGGCGCACCACGGCGGTCGTGTACTCCAGCCCGTCGCGCACGACGCGCTCCGTTCGAGGCTCGGTCGACCGCTCGAGCTCCTCGGCCCAGAATCCGGTCGCCTGCGGCAGAGCGAGCACCGTGTACGACTCCACGTCGAGACGAGTGTACAACCTGTACTCGACGATCACGGGCTCGTTCTCGAACGCGCGTCGGCTGGATACCTCGACGTCGACGAACAGGTCCTCCCGCGCGATCCCGTCCTCCTCGGACTCGGGGGACGCGCCGCCGGCGGGCGCGTCGGCGACGACCACCGAGATCGGGTCGGTCCGGTACGCGCGACCGCCCGAAACCACCTCGACGCCCTCGATCGCGAAGTCGCCCGGAGCAACGGCCTGGAACCTGAACGAATACGTCAACGAGACGCTCGCCCGACCGTTCGTCATCTGGAAGGAGGTGGACGTGCTCGAGCCCCGATATCGGGCGAAGTCCCCCGCCTGGGGCGCCTCGGGGTCCTCGTCCAGCCGCTGCGTTCCCGAGACCTCGACGCGAATCTCGAACTCGCTCCCCGTCGTCACCCTGGGCGGACTCGCGAACGCGCGAACCTCGACGTCCTGCGCCAGGTCCGCGGCGTCCGTCCCGGCGGGAACCGAAAGGGCGGCCGCAACGGCGCACGCCGCGCCCGCGCGACGGGCAGCGAAGAGGCCCTCCACGGTCACCAGTCCCTTCTCGGCCGCCGGCCCCTCGCCTGCGGCGCCCGGCGGTTCACCTCGCCCGGGTCCTCGGCGACGGCCTGCAGGAGCCGCCGGGCTTGCTCTTCGGTCATCGGGGCCGCGCCCGAGGCACCCGCGGAGACGCTTGCGTCACGGTCGTCTCCCTCTTGCCGGTCGCGCTCGCCCTCTTCGCCTTCCGGCCCGGCCGGCGGCCGGGGCACTTCGTCCGGGCGCTCGCCTTCGTCGCCCGAAGAGGCGCGATCGCCGGGAGCGCGCTCCGGCTCGGAATCCCCCTCGCCGTCGCCGCGATCCTCGCCGCTCCGCCGCCGCTCCTCCTCCATGCGCGCGAGCGCCAACTCCAGGTTGTGCTTGGCGTCCGCGTCGCCCGGATCGAGGCGCAGCCCCGCCTTGTACGCGTCGGCGGCGTCCGCCAGCCGTCCCTGGCGCAGAAGCGCATTGCCCAGGTTGTACCACGCTTGCGGCCGCCACCGGGGGTCGCCCGCCGCCAGGGCTTCGCGGTACGCCTCCATGGCGCGCTCCCACTCCCGACTCTGATACAGCGCGTTGCCCTCGTTGAAGCGAACCAGAGGCGTCCCCGGCGCCTTGGCCAGGGCCTCGAGATAGCGCGCGCGCGCCTCCGCGTAGCGCCCCGCCTCGTACAGGCGATTTCCCTCCTCGACCTCCCGGCGCCCGTCCTGGGCGCCGGCGGGACCGACGACGGCCGCCGCGCCCGCCAACGCCAGCGCGAACGCGCTTCTCCGACCCGTCGAAGACCTCGTCACGAACCCCTCCTCGCGCGACCGCGGACGCGCCCCGACCTGCGCCCCGGAACCATGAAGTCGGCCAGGAGCAGGAGCAATCCCGCCACGAGGAAAACCTGGTACCGCTCCTCGTAGCGCGCGACCCGGCGACTCTCGATGTCCCGTCCCCCGCCCTCGAGGGAGTCCATCAGCCGCTCCAGCCCGTCCGCGCCGTCGCCGATCCGGTAGTACTCGCCGCCCGTCTGCAGGACCAGGTCTCGAAGGACCGTCTCGTTCAGCCGGGTCGTGATCACCCTTCCCCGCTCGTCGCGGCGGAACCCGCCGCCGGGCGCTCCGTCGGGCGCGTTCGGCAGCGGCGCGCCTTCCACCGATCCCGCCCCGACGGCGTGGACGCGGGCGTTGGCTGCGAGGGCGGCCCCGACGGCCTCGGCCAGCCCGCCTTCGTGATCCTCGCCGTCGGTGACGACGACGACGACGCGGTGTTCCCTGGGCGTCTCCTCGAGCGCCTCCAACGACACCGTCAACGCCCGCGCCAAGTCCGTCCCCTGCGTCGACATCGACTCTGGATCCATCGCGGCCAGGAACATCATCGCGGCCCCGTAGTCGGTGGTCAGCGGGCTCTGCACGAAGGCGTCCCCGGCGAAGGAGACCAGCCCGACGCGGTCCCCGTCCAAGCGCTGAACGATGCGACCCACCTCGATCTTCGCTCGCTCCAGACGGTTGGGCGCGAGGTCCCCCGCGTACATCGAGCGCGAGACGTCGAGGGCCACGACCACGTCCCGACCCTGACGCCGCGCGATCTCGACGCCGCTGCCGAACTGGGGCCGAGCCAGCGCCAGGATCAGCGCGGCGAACGCCGCCAGCGAGAGACCGGCCTTCCAGCGACGCGCGACCGCGTTCACCGAACCCAGGAGCGCCTCGACGAGCCCGCGATCGCCGAATCGGTCCAGCAGCGCCCTGCGCCGGCGACCCGCGTACAGGTGCAGGAGCGCGAGCGCGGGAACCAGGCCCAAGCTCCACAGGATCGCGGACGAGCCGAACCTGAACATCGTCAGGGCAGCGTCCGGAGCCACGTGAGGCGGAGCACGACGTCCACGACCAGAAGCGCGAGCGCGACCCCGAGCGGGATGTGGAAGAGCTCCCCGTAGCGGGTGAAGCGCTCCACCTCGATCTCCGTCGTCTCAAGCTGGTCGATCTCTTCGTAGATCGCCGCCAGGCTGGCCCGGTCGGTCGCTCTGAAGTAGCGACCGCCCGTGACCTCCGCGGCTCGCCGCAGCGTGGGTTCGTCCACGTCCACCTGGGTCGTGACGTAGCGCCGGATGCCGAACCTGTCGGTCGCCGGGAGTCGGGCGACGCCCCTCGATCCGGCGCCGATCGCGTACACCCGCACCCCCAGCGCGGCGGCGGCCTGGGCGGCCGTGACGGGATCGATCTCGCCCCGGTTGTTGCGCCCGTCCGTCAAGAGCACCGCGACCTTCGATTCGGCGTCGCTCGCCTCGAGTCTCTTCACGGCGGTGGCGAGCCCCATCCCGACCGCCGTCCCGTCCTCGATCATGCCGACCTCGAGTTCCGCCAGCATCGACGCGAGAACCGACCGGTCCAGCGTCAGAGGGGTCTGGGTGAACGCCTTGCCCGCGAAGACGACGAGTCCGATGCGGTCGTTCGCGCGCCCGGCGGCGAAATCGGCCGCCACCGCCTTGGCGGCCTCGAGGCGATTGGGCTCCAGGTCCTCGGCGAGCATCGAGCTCGAGACGTCGAGAACGAGCACGACGTCGATCCCCTCGGCAACGACGTTCTCGCCGGTCACGCCCGTCTGCGGGCGGGCGAGGGCGAGGATCAGCCCCACGAACGCGAGCGCGCGCAGGACGGGCGGCACGCGCCGGGGCCATCGCCGCCCGCCCCGCTGCGCCTCGGCCAGATCGGACAGGCTCGGGTGGAGAAGCGAGGCCCGCATCGCTCGGCTTCTGCGGCGACGCCGCCAGATCAAGAGCGGCAGGACGGCCAGCGAGATCAGGAGGAGCGGGTCCTCGAAGCGGTGGATCACCGGATGCGCCTCGCTGCGGCCGCGAGCGGACTCCCTTCGTCGCGCGGGCGGGCGTCGGAAGACGCCCGCGGCGACGCGTCCTCGCCGGGCGGACGCGTCGCCGCAGGCTTCCGGGCGTCCGCGGTCGCGGCGCCGGACGGCGGTTCGGCTGCGGACGCCTCGCGTCCGACGCTCGTGTCGCGGACCAGGTCCCTGGCCCGGCGCATCAGCTCCCGACACTCGCCCCGCGTGGGGCGGGCCTTGGCGAACTTGACCAGATCGCAGCGGCCGAGAAAGGAACCGAACCGGGACGCGACCGCAGCGCCGAGGGCCACTGCACGCAGTCCGTCCACGACCTCGCTGGTGGCGAGTTCGAGGGCTCTCACCCGGAACTGGCCCTCGACGTAGCTGCGCACGATCTCGGAGATGCGCACGTGATACTCCTCGATCCGGTCCCGCTCCAACAGGGACGACGCCTCGAGCGCGTCCAACGCCTCCAGCGCCAGCTCGTGAAAGGGCCGGGGCGGCGGCTTCGAGTCGTTCGCCACGTCCACCCGCTCGGCGCGCGGCCGAAGCATGCGACGAGCTCCGACGGCGGCGGCCGCGGCGACGGCAAGGGCCAGGGCGGCCCAGGCCGCGGCGACGCGCCAGTCGCGCGGAATCGCGAGCGGCCCCTTGACGTCGCGGGCTTCGCCGGAGTCGTCCAAGCCGACGCTGACGACGCCGACCGCGAAGGGATCGGTCCGGAGCGTCCGCGTGGCGCCGTCCGGAGACGTCGCCGTCACGGCGATCGAGGGAATCTCGAGCTCGCCCAGCTCGAACGCCGTGATCGCCGCGGAAGCCGCGGACGCCGTCCGATCGGACGACCGAGGCGAAGCTTGGCCCTCGCCGCCCCGATCGTAGCGAAGCGCCTCGAAGGGGGCCACGTCCAGCGAGTCCGGCCACGCGACGGTCCAGCCTTCGGGATGCTCGACCGTCAGCGTCACGGCTAGCGGGTCGCCCAAGTGGATTTCCGTCGCGGCGACCTCCATGCGAATGCGCGCGTCGGCGGGCTCCTGCCTCGCGGCAGCGTCCGCAACCGCCGCGCTCGCGCCTCCCAGCAGCAGGAGGCAGGCGCGCGCCGTCCGCGGACCGACGACGACGCCCATCGTCCGCGCGGGCGCGCACGCGCGCCTTGCCCGGCGTTGGGAGCGGCGGTGGCGGGCCAACGTCGTCGTTCCTCCCGTCGAAAGGCTGCGGAGGTCAACGCAGCCGCCGCGCGCGCGTCTCGAAGAAGCGGCGCAGGGCCTGGTCGTAGGCGACGTCCGTGGCGACGTCGACAGCGTCGACCCGACACGTTCGAAAGAGCTCGTCGACGCGATCCCGCGTCCGCCGCCGCAACGCGGCGAAGCGGTCCTGGAACGAGCGGCCGGAGGTGTGGATCACCCGTCGCTCTCCCGTCTCCGGGTCCTCGAAGTCGACGTATCCGATGCGAGGAACGCGGTCCTCGCGCGCGTCGCGAACCCGCGCGGCGACGAGATCGTGCCTGCGGGCCGCAACGGAAAGCGCCCGTTCGTACCCGGCGGCCGCGAAGTCGGAGACCAGAAAGACGACCGCCCGCCGTCGGAGGACGCGGGCGAGATACTCGAGCGCTGCCGCGATGTCCGTGCGCGCGCCTTCCCTGGACCGGTAGAGGAGCTCGCGCAGGATCCTGAGCGCGTGGCGACGCCCCTTGCGGGGAGGCACGAAGACCTCGATGCGGTCCGAGAACAGGATCAGGCCGACCTTGTCGTTGTTCTTGACGGCGCTGAAGGCCAGGACGCCGCACAGCTCGGCCGCCAGATCCGACTTCATGCGGTCGCGGACGCCGAAGTCCGTGGACGCGCTGACGTCGACGACCAGCATCAACGTCAGTTCGCGCTCCTCCTCGAACACCTTGACGTGGGGCGATCCGGTGCGCGCGGTGACGTTCCAGTCGATGCCCCGAAGGTCGTCCCCGTAGCGGTATTCGCGGACCTCGGCGAAGCTCATCCCGCGCCCCTTGAAGACCGACTGGTACTCCCCGGAGAACACCTCGTCGACGAGGCCGCGGGTCGCGATCTCGATGCGTCGCACCTGGGCGAGAATCTCGCGCGGGATCGCCGCGCCGTTCTCCCGCGGGCCCTCGCGCGCCAAAGCCGACGCCATCCCCTACGGAACCTCGACGGTGTCCAGGACTCGGGCGACGACGTCCTCGGTCGTCTTCTCTTCGGCCTCCGCCTCGTACGTGAGCACGATCCGGTGACGAAGGACGTCCGGGGCCATCGCGCGCACGTCCTCCGGCGTGACGTATCCCCGGTGGCGAAGGAACGCGTGCGCCCGAGCGGTCTTGGCCAGGCAGATCGTCGCCCTGGGCGACGCGCCGAACGCGATCAGCGGCTCCAGGTCGCCCAAGCCGAACTCCGCCGGACCGCGGGTGGCGAACACCAGATCGACGACGTAGCGTTCGATCTTCGGGTCCATGTAGATGGACTCGGTCGCCTCGCGGGCGGCCAGGATCTCCTCCGGCGTCACCGTCGGCGCCGCCCGCGGCTCCGGTCCGGCGCTCATGCGCCGGAGAATGGCCAGCTCCTCTTCCTTGTCCGGGTACCCGACGCTCAGCTTGAGCATGAAGCGGTCCACCTGGGCCTCGGGCAGCGGGTAGGTCCCTTCCTGGTCGATCGGGTTCTGGGTCGCCAGCACGAGGAACGGCGACGGGAGCGCGAAGGTGTTCTCCCCGATCGTGACGGTCCTCTCCTGCATGGCCTCGAGGAGCGCCGACTGGACCTTGGCGGGAGATCGGTTGATTTCGTCGGCGAGAATCACGTTGGCGAAGATCGGACCCTTCTTCGTCTTGAACTCCGTGTCCCTGGGATCGTAGATCAGCGTCCCGACCAGATCGGCCGGCAACAGGTCGGGCGTGAACTGGACGCGCTGAAAGGACGTGTCGATGGCGTCGGCCAAGGTCCGCACGGTCAGCGTCTTCGCCAGTCCGGGCACGCCCTCCATCAGCACGTGCCCGTCGGCCAGCAGGCCGACGAGAAGCCGCTCGACCATGGACCGCTGGCCCACGACGACGCGGCCCACCTCGGCCAGGAGACGGTCCACGAAACCGCTGGCGTCGCGGATCTTCGCCTGAATGACCTCGATGTCTCGGTTCATGCCGTCCTCGGTCGATGCCGTGCGTTCAGGCCGGACTCTGGATCGCGCGACGCCGCGTCGCCCTGGCGCGCAATTCCAATTTCTAACGGACGACCCGACTTGCGGAATGGTTGCCTTGGCGCGCCGGGTCGGACGCCGGGCGCGGGGCTCCAGACCGAATCGCCGCTCCGGGACCGCGAGCGTCTACAACGCTGACGTCCGCCTGCACGCGGGCGCAACGCCAAAGCGGCATTGCTCGTCCCGACCCCGCGTCCGCAAAATGCGACCACTCGCCGGTATCTTGAAGCCATGAACCACGATCCAGCGTGCGCCCGCAGACGCGAACCCCTTTGAACGATGCCGCTTGACTTGGTCGACTTCGAGAACCGGGCCCGCGACGCCGTGAGGGCGTTCTGGAACAGCCGTCGCCAAGCTCGTCGGAAACAGGTTCACTCGGGCATGCCGGACCAGGGAGAACGGGGGAGCGTCACGGCGGGAAAGAACATGGACGGCTTCGTCGAACTCTGCGTCGAAATCGTGCACGCGAACGGCCTTCGGGCCGCCTCGATCCACCGAGGACGCGCCCCGATGCTCCCGGGCTACTTTCGGCCGACCAAGCTCTGGGACCTACTGGTGCTCAGCGAGGGCCGACTCGTCGCGGCCATTGAGCTGAAGAGCCACGTCGGACCGTCGTTCGGAAACAACTTCAACAACCGCGTGGAAGAGGCGGTAGGGAGCGCGTACGACCTTTGGGCGGCCCACAGGGAGGGCGCGTTCGCCGATCAGGCGCGGCCCTTCGTCGGCTGGCTGATCCTAGTGGAGGACGCGCCCGCGTCCCAACGGCCAGTGAAGCTGCGCTCCCCCCACTTTCCCGCGTTCACCGCGTTCGGAGACACTTCGTACCTGCGGAGGTACGACCTGTTCTGTCGCCGCCTCGCGACGGAGCGGCTCTACACTGCGGCGTCGGTCGTCTCCTCCCCCAGCTCGGCCGCTCGCTCCGGCGAGTACGGGATCATGTCGGATTCCACGGGACTGCGGGTCTTCGTGACGTCGTTAGCCGGACACGTCGCCGCCGAGGCGGCCCGACTGCAAGCGTGACGCTACGCCGCCGACGATCCTCGGATCGGCTCGATCTCGCCGGCCTGCACGTCGACTCTCCGCAAGAGGCTGGCCGCCTCGGCCGACAACCGGTCCAGCGCCTTTCCGTGGTAGATGGGATCGACTTCGATTCCGACGCTGTCGCGACCGCAGGCGGCTGCGGCGATCTGGGTGGACGCAGTGCCGGCGAAGGGATCCAGCACCGTGTCCCCCACGAAGCTGAACATCCGGATCAGACGCTCGGCCAGCGCGACCGGGTACGGTGCAGGGTGGTCCCTGGTCGACGCTCCCGGAAGGTCGGTCCAGATCTGGCGGAAGTGCGCCTTGAATCCGGATTCGCCCAATAGGCTGAGCGTTCGGGCGGCTACCGTCGGTTTCCGGTATCCTCCCGGCTTCCTCTGCATGAGGATGAACTCGATGTCGTTCTTGATCACGGCGTTGGGCTCGTAGGGCTTGCCCAGGAATCCACCGGATCGGCCCTGCACCTCGTGGGCCACGTTCGCGATCTTGTGCCAGATGATGGGAGCCAGATTGTCGAACCCGATTCCCCGGCAACGCTCCTGGATGGACGCGTGCAGCGGGACCACGGTGTGGCGACCGCCGTTCTGCCTCCGCGACAGGCAGACGTCGCCCACGACGCAGATCAGCCGTCCACCCGGCACGAGCGCCCCATGGCAGCGCCGCCACACCTCGTCCAACTCGTCGAGGAACTCCTCGTAGTCGGCGATCCACCCCAGTTGACCGGGCGCGCGCCGGTACTCCTTGAGCGTCCAGTACGGGGGAGACGTGACGACGAGATGCACCGATTCGGGGGTCAGGACCGCCCGGCGCGCGTCTCCGAGCAACAGGCGATGCCGCGTCGGGACCCGCTCCACCGCCGCGTCGATCATCGCCATGATCGCCGGGTCCTTCGCGATGCGCGGCAGATCGCGCGCGGGATCCGCGAGCGTCCGGAGGGATTCCGGAACCAAGCCGTCGAGCGATGCTGTGTCGACCATTTCCCCACCGTCCCCGGGACGCACTCTCCGCGCTTCAAGGCTACCCGCCCAAAGGCCACCTGTCGAATGGCCGCAGCCGTTACACCGCGCGCCGCCAATCCTCCGCACGGCGGTTCGAGACGCCTCCTCGACCGATCGGCAGCGACCGTCGATCAGGGACGCGACCCCGCCAACCGTCGCCCGGGAGGCCCGACGAACCCGTCCGAGCGAGCCTCGAAGACCGACGCGGTCCAAGAGCTCATCCGGTTCGCGGCGGGGAGCGTCGGCGCTGTCGCGCGAGACGCGCCACCTGGGTGGGTGGAGCGAGGAAGCCGGCGGATCGACGGCGCCCGGACCCCGCGATCGCCGGGGGGAGCCCGAACCCCGGACGACTCGCGCGGGACTGCGGACGCCACGGACGGGGTGGGATTCGAACCCACGCGGGCGGATGCCCACACGATTTCCAGTCGTGCGCCTTAAGCCACTCGGCCACCCGTCCTCGAGGACCGACCCTCGAACAAGGACTCCTCCGAAATCGGGGCGCCCGGATTCGAACCGGGGACCTCTGCGACCCGAACGCAGCGCTCTACCGGACTGAGCCACGCCCCGTTGAAGGAACCGCCCCTCGTCGTCCAAGAGGAGGTCGCCGGGGCGGCCCGTCGCTTCCCGACGGACGACCGCGGCCGCGAACCTCGAACGGTTCGCCCTGAAGCGGAGGCGGAGGGACTCGAACCCCCAAGTGCTTGACGCACGCCGCATTTCGAGTGCGGTGCCTTACCAATTAGGACTACGCCTCCAACAATACGCGGCCGCGCGGCGTCGGGCCGACGCGCGGCGCGACGGAGGGAGTGGGATTCGAACCCACGTGGTCGCAAGGACCAACGCCTTAGCAGGGCGCCGCTTTTAGCCGCTCAGCCATCCCTCCAAGTAGCCCCGCCTGGGCTCGAACCAGGACTCTTCTGATCCAGAGTCAGACGTGTTGCCAATTACACCACGGGGCTGTGCAGCCCCCGAACGGTCGTCCCCGCAGGGACCCCCCCGGGGGGGAGAGCCACCGGTCGGACTCGAACCGACGACCCCGTCATTACGAGTGACGTGCTCTACCAGCTGAGCTACGGTGGCGCTGACTTCCGCTCCGACGCGGCCGCCGCGCCTTCGCCGCCGGCGGGGCTCGGGGCCTCGGCCCCTTCCGACGGGCGCGGAGAAGTCAATGGAGCCGAGGGGATTCGAACCCCTGACCTCAGCGATGCGAACGCTGCGCTCTCCCAACTGAGCTACGGCCCCGGTCGACCGACGGCGGTCGAATGGGCGCGACAGGACTCGAACCTGTGACCTCCACGATGTCAACGTGGCGCTCTAACCAGCTGAGCTACGCGCCCTCGGCGTTCCGGCGCCCCCCGCGAGCCTGTCGCTCCGACCGAGGCCCGCCGCCTCGATGCGCCCGGGAGGACTCGAACCCCCAACCCCCTGATCCGTAGTCAGGTACTCTATCCAATTGAGCTACGGGCGCGCTCCGCACGAACCGTCAAGCCATGCCCACGACAGGACTCGAACCTGTACGTCCTTTCGAACACTGGTCCCTCAAACCAGCCTGTCTACCAATTCCAGCACGTGGGCCCGGGAGCGGGCGCCGCGACGCTCGCCCCACCCCGTCCATCGTCGATTCGTTCGCGTTCATGCTCGGGGAGGGACTCGAACCCTCACGGGGTTAACCCCCACAGGATCCTGAATCCTGCGCGTCTACCAATTCCGCCACCCGAGCGCTGCGTCCGGCCTCGTGACTGCACGCGGCCATGGAGCCGAGGGGATTCGAACCCCTGACCTCCTGAATGCCATTCAGGCGCTCTCCCAACTGAGCTACGGCCCCGACGGTTGCAGTGCCACCCCCGGAACCGGGGACGAGCCGCCGCACCGCTCGTTCCAGCCACCCAGATTTTCAATCAACGTCGGCCAGCGGGGCTGACGGGACTCGAACCCGCGGCCTCCGGTGTGACAGACCGGCACTCTAACCAAACTGAGCTACAGCCCCCAGACACTCCCGACTTCCGGCGAGACGCCGCGCGGGCGCCCCACGAATATACCCCCACGGGGAATCGAACCCCGATCTCCACCTTGAAAGAGTGGTGTCCTAACCGTTAGACGATGAGGGCAGCTGCTCTTCGCTGGCTCCGACAGGCCCGGAGGGACTCGAACCCCCAACCGCCGGTTTTGGAGACCGGTGCTCTACCAAATTGAGCTACGGACCTTTGGTGGCGCAGTGGCCAGGGACGGAATCGAACCGCCGACACCGCGATTTTCAGTCGCGTGCTCTACCAACTGAGCTACCTGGCCGCTCCCGAGCGGCGCCCGCTTCGACGGACCGCCCGGTCGATGCGCCCCGCCCGTGGCCGCACCCTCCGCCGAGCCCTTAACGAAAAAAGGGGCACCTCCGTTCGCTTGGCCGCCGGACCGCGCACCCTCCACGCGGAGAACGCCGCCCGAGCGACTGGCGGCGCTTCCGATTTCGGGACCGCTGTGGCACCGGCGACCGCGAACGCGGTTCCTCGGGAGGACGTTCCACGAACGCGATCAATAGCGGGGGCGGGATTCGAACCCGCGACCTTCGGGTTATGAGCCCGACGAGCTACCAGACTGCTCCACCCCGCAACGGTCAAGTCACGGAAGGTAGGACGATCCTCCGCGCAGGTCAACGACGACGGGTCGCGACCGCCGTCCGCCCCGTCCTCCGGGGCAGGCGTCCCGCCTCCTCGGGGGCGACCACGCGGCCCTTCGGGCGGGCCTGCGCGATCGCGTCGGCCCGAGGGAGCGATCAGCCCGATCGGCGGGTCAGGGGGACATCAGGCGGCGAGAGTACCAGTCGATCCACCGGTTCGAGCACCCCAGAACCTTGGCCCGGCGGGTGATCGCGCGCACCTCGCGGCGGGTCATCTTGGTCTCTCGTCGCCACACGTCGGCGGTGCGACGACTGATCGCGAGCGTGCGGACGGCGAAGAGAAGCGGGAGGATGCAGAAGATCCGGATCCGGTGGTGCCGCCTGGGGATCTCCCGAATGAACTCGGGCGCGGCGCGCAGGTGGCGACCGGCCTTGGCGACGAGGCGTTCGAGGACGTCCATGGCCGCCTCGAGGTTGGCTGCGCGAAAGACGTCCGCCGGCTCCATGTCCGGGCGCGGAAGGAAGGAGGCGGGCACGTAGACCCACCCTCGATGGCGGTCTTCGTGAAGACCCCGGATGACGTTCACGGTCTGCAGCGCCAGGCCGAACTCCCGGGCCGGCCCCATCATCCGCGCCCGCCTTTCCCGCAGGACGGGGACGTGCAGCGCGAAGAGCTCCGTGAGAAGGTAGCCCACGCGTCCCGCGACCTCGTGCATGTAGTCGTTCAGATCGGCCTCGGTGTCGAAGACCGACCCCCGCGCGACCCATCGCGCCATGCCCGCGCTGGTTTGCCGGACGCGGCGCGCGATCGTCTCGCGAGAGGGACCCGCCAGACGAGCGAGACCGTCCAGCACCGTGCCCGCGTTGCGGGCGACCAGGGCGTCCGGCGTGTCGTCGCGGGCTTCCGAGAGCCGGCGAACGAGCGAACGCGCGTCGCCCGCGCCGTCCAGCACCTCGGTCCACCGGTCGAGCAGCGCGATCTTGTCCGCGTCCGCGATCTCCTCGTTGTCCTCCAGGTAGTCGGAGACCCGCAGGAGCAGATACGCGACCGTGATCTCCGTCCTAAGGGGGGACGGGAGGGCCGCGATCCCGACGCCGAAGGTGCGGCTGGACCGACGCAGGAGATCCTCGAGGGTGCGCATGACGCTCGGAATATCCGCGACCTGCGGGAGAGGGGGCAACGGGACGGCGCCCGCGTCGGCGCCGTCCGGTCCCCGACGCGGGCGTTACCTTATCCACCGGCCGACGGTCCGGGGCCCGCGCTTCGCGAAGCTGCGGGCGCCCGGAGGACGACTTCGGAAAACGGGCGAGGCGATGGCTGGGACGCTGAAGAAGAAGGAGCTGGACGACTGGCTGGCCGCCCGGGACCTGTGGCGCCTTCGCGACGGCGCGATCCGCAAGACGTACTCCTTCCCCTCCTTTCGCGGCGCCATCGTGTTCGTGAACCGGGTCGCGACGATCGCCGACGAGCTCGACCACCATCCGGACATCGTCGTCCGCTACGACAAGGTCAGCCTGCGGCTAAGCTCCCACGACGTCGGCGGCGTGACGGACAGGGACCTGAAGCTGGCGGAGCGGATCGACTTCGCGACCGGCGCGCGCTGACGACCGGACCGGCGACCGCTACGCGGACGCGCGATCCAGCGACTTCACGGCGCCGACCAGAATTCGCAGTCCCTCCTCGAGCTCCCGCCAACGCACGATCGCGGGCGGCGTGACGGACACGACCTCCCCGCGCGCGCCCGAAGGCAACACGACGAGCCCCTCGGTCAGGGCGCGCCGGGCGACCGCAACCGCCGGCGGACCGTCGTCGCAGCTCCTCAATTCGACGCCGATCATCAAGCCCCGGCCTCGCACGTCGACGACCCCGGCGCTCGCGCCCAGCTCCGCTTTCAGATAGGCGAGCGCGCGGTCGCCCAGTCGACGCGCCCGGCCAGCCAGGTCCTCCGCGGCCAGCGTTTCCAGCGCCGCGAGTCCGGCGGCGCAGCTGGCGGGATGCCCTTGGAACGTGCTCGTGTGCACCGCCTCTCCCCGGGACGGGGGCCACGCTTCCATGACGGCCGCCGGACCCGAGCACGCCGACAGCGGCATGCCGCCTCCCAGCGCCTTGCCCATGCACACCAGGTCTGGGACGACGCCGTCGAGCTCGCAGGCCAGGAAAGCGCCCGCCCGGCCCATTCCGGTGAAGATCTCGTCGACGACGAGGAGCGCTCCGTCGGCTCGACAGACTTCGGCCAGTCGAGGGAGGAACGTGGCCGGCGGCACGCGCACGCCGGCGCGTCCCTGGATCGGCTCCACGACGACGGCGCCGACGGGAACCGACGCGCCCGACGAGAGGAGGCGACGAACCGCGTTCAGCGCGCGCTCCTCGCCGGACGGCGAAGTCGGGAAGGGCGCGAAGCGAACGTGCGGGACGAGACGCTCGACGAACGGACTGCGGAAGTGCCGCCGGTGGGTCGCGGCCAGCGCGCCCAGAGTCAGTCCGTGGTAGCCGCCCTCGAAGGCGACGACGCCGATGCGTCCCGTCGCCAGCTGGGCCGTCTTGAGAGCGGCCTCCACGGCGTCCGACCCGCTGAGGCCCAGGATCGCGCGCGCGTCCGGCCACGGCATCCTGGCCGCCAGCGCCTCCAGGAATTCGATCTTGACCAGGGGCGGATGGACGTCGCCCATCCCGTGCAGCAACCGGTCGACCTGCGCCTTGACGCGCTCGACGATCCGAGGGTGCCGGTGTCCAGCCAGCGCGACTCCGAACGCGCCGGTCAGGTCGAGGAGGACGCGTCCCGAGGCGTCCGTGACGCGCACGCCCTCGGCATGGGTCCAAAACGGCGGCGGCGGATCCAAACTGGTGACGCCGGGCGCCTCGACCCGCTTCAGCCGCCGGGCGGGGCGGTCGAGACGGCGATCAGCGGCCAAAGGCGACCCACGACATGAAGGCGGAGTAGCACAGCAGGAGAATGAGGCCCTCGAAGCGGCGCACCTTGCGGGCGCTGACCGTGATGGGCCACGCGAGAAGCGAAAGGACCAGCACGGCCGGCAACTGAAGCCTGATCGTCTCCTGGGCGATGGGGTAGCCCTTGACCAGCGCCGCGACCCCCATGACGGCGGTGAGGTTGAAGATGTTCGACCCCACGATGTTCCCCACGGCGATGTCGGTCTGCTTCCGGGCCGCCGCCACGATGGAGGCGGCGAGCTCGGGCAACGACGTGCCGATCGCTACGACCGTGAGTCCGATCAGGGCGGGACTGGCGCCCAGGGCGTTCGCCACGAACGTCGCCCCGCCAACCGTCGCTTGGCCGCCGATGGCCAGTCCGGTCGCCCCCGCGACCACGAGGCCCGCGTTCCGCAACAGTGAAGACTCGCCGCGCTCCGGCGCGTCCGCCGCGTCCTGGTCCTCGTCGGCGGTCCGGAAGGTGAAGGCGATGTAGACGACGAGCAGCACGGCGAGCATCACGCCGTCGCCCCGGTCGATCTCCAGGTCCAGCGCCAGCGGGAACACAAGGACGACGACCAAGATCATGATGGGGACGTCGCGACTGATCACGCGGTCGGCCACCGACAGGGGATTCACGAGCGCCGTGGCTCCCAGGATGAGGCCGATGTTGGCCAGGTTCGAGCCCAGCACGTTGCCCATCAGGAGTCCGCCCTGGGATTCGAGCGTGGCGATGACGCCCACCACCAGCTCGGGCGCCGACGTTCCGAGGGAAACGAACGTGAGACCGACCACGACCGGGCTGATTCCCAGGTCGGAGGCGATTTCCGCGGAACCGCGCACCAGCCACTCGGCGCCGAAGTACAAGGCGCCGAAGCCGCCGACGAGCAGCAGGACGTGCCCCCACACGTCGCTACCCACCGGCGCGAAAGAGCGGACCGAGCGAACGGAAATCCGACGCCGCGGCGACCGCGAGACGCCTTGGGGGGCGCCCCCGCCGGATTCGGATGCCATGCGTCATGCGATCCAACCCGGGCAACGTGTGGGCGTTGGGGTGCACAACGACACTAATGCCCAGCCGGCCGCGCTCCAAAGCCGCTCGATTTCCGCGCCCGCGCCACCGCGGGGTTCAGGGCTCCGGCCCCGCGCCGCTCGGCGGCGTCCCAGTGCGATCGCGGCCCGATTCGCGTCGCCTCGCGGACGCCGCGTCCTCCGGCGCGGCGGGTCCGCCGCTCGGCGCGCGACCGCCAGCGGCTTCGCCCACAGCCCTCGAGAATCGCTCCCGAAACTCGCTTTCGGTCAGCACCTCGACATCCAGCTCCCTAGCCTTCGCCAGCTTGGATCCGGGGTTCGCACCGATGATCAGGCAATCCGTCCTCGAACTCACCGAGCCCGTGACGCGGGCGCCCAAGCGCTCGAGCTCGTCGCGTAGCGCGCTGCGCGAACCCGTCGTCAGCGCGCCGGTGATCACGAAGGTCTTGCCGCTCAAATCGCCCGTCACCTCTTCCGTCGGAGGGGGGACTCGAAGCTCGAACCCTACGGCCAGCAGACGATCCAGCGCCTCCGCGACCGGCGCGTCGTTCAGAAACGAGGCGATCGCCTCGGACATCCTGGGCCCCACGCCGTGCACGTCCTGCAGGCTTTCGACCGAGGCCGCGCGAACGGCGTCGGCGCTGCGGAAGTGGACGGCCAGGTCCCTGGCCACCTTGACGCCGACTTCGGGAATTCCCAAGCCCACGAAAAACCGCGACAGGTCGACGGTCCGGCGGGCCTGGATCGCGTCCACCAAGTTGCGGGCCGACGTCTCGGCGAACCCCTCCAACGGGACCAAGGCCTCGACCCGCAGATCGAACAGGTCGGCGAGGCGCTCGACCAGTCCGCTTCGGACCAGCAGGTCCGCCGTCTCTTCTCCCAGTCCCTCGATGTCCAAGGCGTTCCTGGAGCCGAAGTGCGCGATCCGGCCCGCCAGTTGCGCCGGACAGGCGAACCGGTTAGGGCAGAACGTGAACGGTCCCCGCTCCGCGACCTCGGCGTGGCACGAAGGACAGACGGAGGGCATGCGAAAGGGCTCTCCGCGCTCCTCGCCTTCCACGGGGACGCGTTCGACCACCTGGGGGATCACGTCTCCGGCCCGGTGGACGCGGACGCGGTCGCCCTCGCGCACGTCCTTGCGCTGCAACTCCTCCCGGTTGTGGAGCGACGCCCTGGAGACGGTCACGCCGCCCACGTCGACCGGGCGGAGCAGCGCGACCGGCGTGAGCACGCCCGTGCGCCCGACCGAGACGAAGATCCGGTCGATGCGCGTGACTTCCCTGCGGGGCTCGAACTTGAGGGCCAGGGCCCAGCGCGGGTGGTGCGCCGTGTTCCCGAGGACTCCCCGGGGCACCCACGAGTCCAGCTTGATCACCACGCCGTCGATCTCGTAGTCGAGTGCGTCCCGGTCCTCTTCGTAGGCTTCGTGATAGGCCCGAATTCCGTCGACGGTCGCCACCGTCTCGACGCGCTCCGGCAGGGGCAGGCCCCAGCCGCGCAGCGCGGCGAGAGCTTCCGAGTCGGTCTCGAAGGAGGCGCCTTCGACGCGCAGGACGTCGTAGACGACCACGTCCAGGGGACGCTTGGCCGCGACCCGCGAATCCAGCTGCCGCAGCGCGCCCGAGGTCGCGTTGCGCGGATTCTGATAGGGCGGCAGACCGTCCTCGATGCGCCGCTGGTTCAGCGTCTCGAACCGACTCAGGCGCATCAGGGCCTCGCCCCGGATCGAGAGCAGCGGGGGCGCGGGCCGCGGCGCTTCCGAGAGACGCAGCGGGACGGACGGGATCGTTCGCGCGTTTTCGGTCACGCCCTCGCCGACGGTCCCGTCGCCCCGAGTGACGGCGCGCTCAAGGATCCCGTCGACGTACACCAGCTCGAGGGAGGCGCCGTCCAGCTTCGGTTGCAGCACGTATCGGACGGGCTCGTCAGCGCCCAGCGCGGTGCGCAGACGTTCGTCGAAGCGCTCGACCGCAGCGAGGTCCTGAACGGAGTCCAGCGACAGCATGGGGGCCTCGTGCCGGACGTTGGGAAGCGACTCCCTGGGCGGGGCGCCCACCCGCTGCGTCGGCGAGTCGGGCGCCAGGAGCGCAGGGTGGGCGGCCTCGAGGACCTGAAGGCGCCGAAACAGCTCGTCGTACTTCGCGTCCGAGATCTCCGGCCGGGCCTCGACGTGGTAGAGGCGGTCGTGGCGGTCGATCTCGACCCTCAGGCGCAGGACCTCCTCTCTCGCCTCCTCCATTGCGCGCTGGGACGGGCCGGGGTCGGGCTCGACGGTGGTCATCGCATCGGGAAGCTAACACCCCGGGGCGGCCCGCCTCGTGTCCGGCGCGCGTCCCGCCGTGGTACATTCCGTGCACGCGTCCGCTGCAGACCGCACCGTCTCTCGTCCGCAACGAACGCAGTGCGCAAGTTCCGCTTCACGCCCAGGAGGCCCCCCGATGGAAATCCGCCGCAATGCGTTCCGTGTCTTCGCACTCGCCCTGGTCGCCGCGCTCTCGGCGGCCGCCGGCGTTTCCGCCCAGATGGAGGAGACGACGGCCCGGCGAGCCGACGAAGGCGACGGCCCTCACGAACGCCTGATCCTCCGCGGGGCCACGATCATCGACGGAACGGGGGCCCCGCCCATGGGCCCGGTGGACATCGTCATCGAGGACGACCGGATCGCGCGGGTGCAGGCGGTGGGATATCCCGGCGTGCCCATCGACGAGGACCGCAGGCCCGACGGCGCCACGAGAGAGATCGACATGTCGGGGATGTACGTCATGCCGGGCTTCGTGGACATGCACGCCCACACGGGCGGCGCCGGCAAGGCGCCTCAGCCCGAGTACGCCTACAAGCTATGGATGGGTCACGGCATCACGACCAGCCGCGGCGTCGGCCACGGCCCGATGATGTGGGCCCTGGGCGAGAAGGCCCGCGCCGAGCGCAACGAGATCGTCGCGCCCCGGATGTTCACGTACGCCCGCCCGGGCGAAGCGTGGGACGAAGGACCGGTGAACTCCCCGGAAAAGGCTCGCGAATGGGTGCGCTGGGCCGCCGCGGTGGACGTCGACGGGGCCAGGATCGACGGACTCAAGCTGACGGCCATGGATCCCGACATCATGGAAGCGGTGATCGACGAGGGTCACCGGCACGGCCTCGGAACCGTGGCGCACCTGGCGCAGACGGGCGTCGCGAGGATGACGGCGCTGGACGCGGCGGAAGCGGGCCTGGACATGATGACCCACTACTACGGTCTGATGGAGTCGATGCTGACCGACTACTCGATTCCCGCCTGGCGCCTGGACTACAACTACCAGGACGAGCAGCACCGCTTCGGCCAGGTGGGCCGTCTCTGGTACCAGTCCGCGGAGCCGGGGTCCGACCAGTGGAACGCGCTCATCGAGCGGTTTCTGGAGCTGGGCTTCGGCCTCGATCCGACGATGACGATCTACGAGGCGAGCCGCGACGTGATGCGGTCGCGCGAGGCCGACTACCACGAAGAGTACACGCTGCCCAGCCAGTGGGACTTCTATCAGCCTTCGCGGCGAGCCCACGGCTCGTACTGGTTCTACTGGACCAGCGAGGACGAATACCACTGGAAGAAGTTCTTCGAGAAGTGGATGCGCTTCCTCAACGACTACAAGAACGCCGGCGGGCGCGTGACCACCGGCTCCGACTCGGGGTTCATCTACAAGCTCTACGGATTCGACTACATCCGGGAATTCGAGCTGTTGCGGGAAGCCGGCTTCCATCCGGTCGAAGTGATCCGGTCGGCGACGCTCAGCGGCGCCGAGGAGCTCCACGATCCAAAGGGCGCCGACATCGACTTCGGGATCATCCGGGCCGGTCTCAAGGCGGACCTGGTGGTCGTCGACGAGAATCCGCTCGAGAATCTCAAGGTTCTGTACGGCAACGGGGCCGTGAAGCTGAACGACGACACCGGCGAGGTCGAGCGCATCGGCGGCATCAAGTACACGATCAAGGACGGAATCGTCTACGACGCCCAACAGCTCCTCGCCGACGTGCGCGAGATGGTCCGGCGGGCGAAGGCGGACCGGGCGGTGTCCGACTGAGGTGAGTCTGCGCGCGGCGAGCGCCACGGATCTGGTCCTACCAGGTCCCTTCTCGACAGTCCATCGGGTCGGCGACCAAGCCAATCGGAGGGATTGGCGATGATGCGCACCCTCGCGATGCGGAATTTCCGGAGCTTCGAGGAATACGAACTTCGCGATTTGACTTCCGTGAACCTACTCGTCGGTCCCAACAACTGCGGCAAGACCTCGATTCTCGAGGCCGTCCACCTCCTGGCCTTGGGCGGAGACCCTCGTGTCCTGTTGGAGTCGACCCGGCGCCGCGGCGAATCCGGCATCGAAATCAATGGAGCGTCGAGGCGCGTCCGACACCCGCTTCATCATCACTTCCACGGCCACGCCTTCGACCTTGGCACTCGCATGAGCGTATCGTCAAGCGACGGGCTCGGGAGCGTCCATATGGAGATCGTCGAAGCCGATCCCGACGTCTTGCGAGATTGGGAAACTTCGACCGACACCCCACCCTTCCTCGCCCTTCAAATTCAAGGACGCGCGTACGACGATGCCGTTCGCATTCCGCTAGACGAAGATGGCTATCCGGTGCTTCCCTGGAACCATCCTCGATGGAGACCACGCAAGCAAGTGCACCCGACTAAATTCGTTGCCACCGAATCACTGAGGCCACACGAGATGGCTAGCGCGTGGAACGGAGTCGAGGTGCAGAGACGAGAAGAGGAAGTCGTCGAGACGATGAGAATCCTGGAGGAGGACTTGGACTCGATCCGCTTCCTTCCGGGGGATGGCATCGGGCCCCGAGGCGGTACTCCCGGGATCGTATTCGGCGTTCGCTCCGAAGACAAGAGATTCCCGATCGGCAGCTACGGGGACGGTATGCGAAGACTCTTGGCCCTGTCTCTTTCGTTAATGAGTGCAGAAGGCGGATTCCTGCTGGTTGACGAGATCGACACCGGTCTCCATTGGAGCGTAATGGAGCGCATGTGGAGACTCGTCGTCGAAACGGCGATCGAGTCATCAATTCAAGTTTTCGCTACAACGCACAGCCTAGACTGCATTTTGGGTTTAGCTTCCGTGCTCGAAACGCAATCGGACCTCCGGGATTCGGTGACCGTTCAGAAAATCGCTCGAGTCATTGACCATGGCGTGAGTTTTGACGGAGATTCGATCATCGTAGCCAAAGATCTCGATATCGAGCTAAGGTAGTGGATAAAGTCAAGCCGAGTGTGTATGTCGAGGGGAAAGACGACGAAAACGCGATTGTGCACATCCTCAAGCGACACGAGAAGATCGAAAATGTCCAGGTTGTCAAGGAGTGTCAAGGTAGGACGGGCTTACTGAAAGCGATCGGCGTATCGGTGCCCGCCGCTGTGGGAAAGTCTCTGGGTTTTGTTCTTGACGCCAACAGCGACCTCGCAGGAACTTGGCAAGCGGTCCGATCGCGGCTTGCATGCGTGGGCGTGACAGCCCCCGACTTGGCCCCGGAGAACGGATTCATCGGCCAGTCTGGGCTCTACCTTACTCGTGTGGGGATATGGGTCATGCCAGACAACCGACGAAACGGCGCGCTGGAGGACTTTCTGCTCGACCTCGTTGATCCCGAAGATCCACTGATGATGCATGCGGACTCTGCAACCAAGAGCGCCAAACGACACGGCGCCCGCTACAATGATCGCGACGCCGACAAGGCCATGCTGCATACCTGGCTTGCTTGGCAAAAGAAACCAGGGCTACCCTACGGTTCCGCGATTGGAGCGGGATTCCTAAAGAAGGACAGCGTGACCGCCCTGGGCTTCGTCGACTGGTTTAGCCGGCTGGCTCCTGAGAACGAACCCTGAAGAGCGATCTTCCAGCGACCCCATCCTACGAAATGCAGGAGGAATAGCGCGTGCTCACTAGGATGATCGCTCGGAACTTCAAGCGTTTCCACGAAATCGAGATCGAACTCGGAAATCCGGTCGTCTTCGTCGGCCCGAACAACTCGGGCAAGACCTCGGCCATGCAGGCACTGGCGCTGTGGGACGTCGGCGTCAAGCGCTGGAAAGAGAAGCGCGCCGGCGAGCGTGCGCCGGAAAGGCGACCAGGCGTCACGGTTGGCCGACGGGACCTGCTCGCTGTTCCGCACCCCTCTGCAAAGTTGCTCTGGCGCGATCTGCGCATCCGCGACGTCCGAAAAGTCGGGGAGACGCAGCGAACGGACAACGTTCGGATCGATGTCGTCGTCGATGGCGTTGGGGCGGACGGCGCCTGGCGCTGCGGCATGGAGTTCGACTACGCCAACGAGGAATCGTTCTATTGTCGGCCGCTGCGACTCGAGCCCGGGAGACGGCCGAGGCGGATGTCGGTGCCTCGCGAAGCTGGTTCGGTGCGCATCGCCCTCCTCCCACCCCTGTCCGGCCTCGCCGCCACGGAGACGAGGCTTGATCACGGAGCCATCAATGTCAGGATCGGCGAGGGCCGTACTGCGGAGGTCCTCCGCAATCTGTGTTTCGGCGTCGTCGAGCGGGATCCCGACCAATGGGCGTCGCTAGTGGAACGGATCGAGGAGCTCTTCGGGGTGGGGATCGAGAAGCCCCGATACATCGAGGAGAGGGGAGAGATCGCCATGGGGTACCGAGAGCGCGGATCGGCTCTCGATCTCTCGTCGAGCGGAAGGGGACTGCAGCAGACACTCCTGATCTTGGCCTATATGTACGCCAACCCCGGCACTGTCATGCTGCTAGACGAACCCGACGCGCACTTGGAAATCCTGCGTCAACGCCAGATCTACAATGTGATCGCCGAAGTGGCTTCGGAGAACGGCAGCCAGATCATCGCTGCTAGCCATTCCGAGGTCCTGCTGAACGAAGCTGCCGGAAGGGACACTGTGATCGCCTTCGTGGGGAAGCCACACCGGATGGGATCGCAACCGGCTCAAGTGCACAAGGCCCTTGCCGAGATCGGATTCGACCAATTCTACCAGGCTGAACAGACGGGCTGGGTTTTATATCTTGAAGGCTCCACCGACTTGGCAATCCTGCAGGCGTTTGCTAGGCGCTTGGACAAGACCGAGGCGCTTCGGGCGCTGGAAAGACCGTTCGTCCGCTATGTTGGCAACAGACCACGCGTTGCAGAGCGGCACTTTCATGGTTTGCGCGAAGCGCTCCCCGGCATCGAGGGCATCGCTATCTTTGACCATCTTGAGAAGGGCCCGCGGCAAGATCCGTATCTCGCTCAACTGCACTGGAGATTCCGTGAGATCGAGAACTACTTGTGTTCCGAAGCCGCTCTCGAAGGGTACGCAAGTGCCTCCGCAGTGACGGATCAACCGATGCCGCTTTTCACTTTTTCTGAGGTCGACACTAGGCTCGTGGCTATGAGAGAGTCAATTGTCGAGATCGGTGATGCCCTGCGTCTGTTGAAAAAGCTATCGCCTTGGGACCGCACGACCAAGGCGAGCGACGATGTTCTGACGCCGCTGTTCGAGTCCTTCTTTGAGCGAATTGGTCTGCCCAACGTCATGAGGAAGGGCCACTTTTATAGGCTTGTCGATTTCATTCCCAAGGACGGGATCGACCCCGAAGTTGGGGAAAAGCTGGACGCCATCGCCGCCGTCGCGGCACGCGCCGAGCCCGTGGGCGCCGGGTAGCTTTACGAGATCCCTGGCCCTTTCCACCCCTTCCGTCCATCGCGGTCTCCGCGCAAAAGGAAGACCTGCAAAGATCCCGAGCCAAGTCGCTGTCCGTCACCTACCCTCGCGTTTCCCCCTCTCCGGGATCGGCGAGCTCGACCGCGGTCCCGTAGCAGACCATCTCGGCGGCGCCCCTGCTGACCTCGGTGGTCTGGAACCGGACCGCGACCACGGCGTTCGCCCCGAGCGCGGAGGCTTCGGCGATCATCCGGTCGACCGCCTGCTCGCGCACCTCGGCGACCAGCTTGGTGTACTCGTACACCTCGCCGCCGGCCAGGCCCCGCAGGGCGGCCATGACGTCCCGCCCGACGTGGCGGACGCGCACGGAGCTGCCCCGCACCAAGCCCAGCGTCCGCAGGATGGTTCGCCCGGCCACGAACTCCGACGTCGCCAGGATCATCGGTGAACCCCCCGATAGGGATCCGATCCGTACTCCCGACAGCGATCCCAGATCACGTGGGCAAGAAGCACCAGGATTCCGATGGCCACCGCCCCGGTCGCCAACTTCACCGGCACGGCCGAAGGCGAAGCGAGGAAGGCCCAGACTCCGTAGCCGAGCCAGGCGAGGAATCCGCCGGTCGCGAGCGTCCACCCGATGGGCAGCGTGATGCGGGACCGAATGCGACCCCAGAGGGATCCCCTCCCGCGCGGGGTGAACGACAGGTCTCCGAGGTCCGACTTGATCGAGCGGAAGATCGCGAGCTCGCGCTGCAGTTCGCTCGAGGCGTGGAGCCGGGTCTCGATGTTCGCTCGCTCCTCGGCCGTGGCCTCGCCGTCCAGGTAACGCATCAGCGACTCGCGGTCGGCGACGGGCGCGGGCGCGCCGCTCATGCGTCGCCCCGGCGGGCTCGGATCACGGGAAAACCACCCCCGCCTCGCGCAGCGCTCGCGCGAGCGCGCGCCGCGCGTGGTAGAGACGGCTCCCCACCGTGCCTTCGGGAACGTCGAGAATCTCGGCGATCTCCTTGTAGCGGCAACCCTCGATCTCCTTGAGCAGGATGATCTCCCGTTGGCTCTCCTCCAGCTTTTCGAGCCCGGACCAGAGCGCTCTGCGCGCCGCTCGCCGTTCGCGAAATCGCTCCGGCCCGTGTTCCGGATCGGCCGGCCTCGCCTCGAGCGTCTCGTCCAGGCACTCGAACTTGAAGCGCGCCTTGCGGATCCGCAGCGCGTCGCGGCACTGATTGCGCAGAATCTGGAAGAACCACGGGCGGAACGGCCGCTCGAGATCGAAGCGCGACAGGCCCTTCCACGCCTTGACGAACGCGTCCTGCACGGCGTCTCTCGCGTCCTCCGCGTTGCCCAGGATGCCCATCGCCAATCGCAGTCCGGATCCCTCGTAGGTGCGCACCAAGACCTCGAAGAAGCGCGCGTTCCCCGCCTTGCACTGCCGCAGGACCTCCTTTTCCGAGTCGGGCGGCAAGTGTCCTCCTGTTCGCGAGCGGTCGTCCGCGCACTGCACTCTACGGCCGCCGCGGCTCTTTCGTTCGAGCGACCGGGGCGCGGGAGCCCTCCTCGACCGCCGCCCGGAAGCCCGCGACCTCGGCCCCGGAGCTCGATCCGACCAATCGGCGCAGCGTCAGCGGAGAGCGGCCCCTCGCGCCGAAGGCCGCCTTGAGAGTTCCCGCCATCTCGGCGACGTCCCGGTCCACCTCGCCGTCGAAGTGAAAGACGATCTCTCGAGCTTCGTCGACTCCCCAGCCGGACAGGTGCACGGAGGGATGGTCGATCCACCCGGACCCGAGCCAGCCCGTCAGGTGTCTTCCGCCCGCCTGGAGCGACGCCCGACCGATCAGGCCCTGCGGACCCGATTGCGCGAGGTTCAGCGTCAACCCGACGGGCGGATCGAGCTCCTTCGCGACCCCGTGCCAGGTTCCGGTGGCCGGAGGCCATCGGACCGCGACGTTCGCCTCGGTCCAACCCTCGAGCCCGGTGGGATCCCTCGCGGTCACCATGATCGTGGTCTTCCCCGCGAACTCCGCGCGCACGATCAACAGGCTGTCGTTCACGTCGACCGACACGACGGAGGGATCGAGCGCGGACGCGGCGTGGGTGAGCCGGTCGCCGTCGACGTCCGCGAAGAGCAGGTTCAACCGAAAGTCGACGGAATCGCCCACGAGCAGGTCTAGGTCCGGCAGCGGGATCAGCCTTTGCGGCGCGAAGTTGGGGTCGAGCAGTCCGCAGGATCCCGCGCCCGCCAACGCCAGCGCGGTGCCGAACGCCGCGACGGCGAGCCGGAACGGGCGAAGGCGCGACGCCGCGACTCGCGACGCCCGCGCGGCGGCGACGCGGCGGGGTCCGCGTCGGGACGCGCGCTCGCCGCCCGAGGGAAGCGAATCCGGTCCGTCTCGCGGCTTCGATGGTCTGCCCACAGTTCGATTCCCGGACTCCCTGCCCCGCGCATGGCGCAACGCTTCGATCTGGAGCGTCGTCGACCCGTCGCTTGCAAGAAGAACGGGCGCGGGCGCAACATAATGGAACGTCGGGGAGATCGCGGCTTCGCGACGGGAGCGCTTCCAGCGCCCGCTGCGAGTCGCGACGCCAAGCCCGGGGGAGCCGTCGCGAAGACCGCCTGGCCGCGAAGGTCGCGGATCCGGCGAGCTCCCCGCACCGAGACATCCGAGGAGACCAATCGTTGAAGCCGCATCGCTCGTTCACCGACCGGGCCGGGGCCGCGAACCGCTGGCGCGGCGCCCTGGGAATCGCGTTCGCCACAGCCTCCGCGCCCTTCGCGGCGGCGGCCCAACCGGTCGACTATCCGGCCGGGTTCGACGAGGAGGCGACGTACTACGCCGAGGCCCTCGGGCCTCTCGCCAGACCCATCGCGACGTCGTCGCCCGCCGCCCAGGCGTTCTTCGACCAAGGCCTCCAGATGATGTACGCCTTCACGCCGCTGCGCGCCGCCCGCTCGTTTCGCCAGGCGCAGCGGGAGGACCCCGACTGCGCCATGTGCTTCTGGGGCGAAGCGTGGGCGTGGGGACCGTACCTGAACGGCCCCATGGGTCCCGACGACGCACCCCGCGCGCACGAGAGGGTCTCCAAGGCCTTGGAGCTGGCCCCCGAGGGCGACGACGTCGAGCGCGCGCTCATCGAGGCGATGGCGGTCCGGTACGTCCCGACCCACGACGCCGGGACGCGCAAGGCGCTCGACTCCGCCTATGCGCGAGCGATGGCCGACGTCCATCGGCGCTTCCCCCGCGACCTCGACGTGGGCACGCTGTACGGCGAATCGCTCATGCTGCTCGAGCCCAGACGGGGCCGCTGGGACATCGAGAAGCCGGCCGTCCAGCGGATCCACAGCGTCCTCGAGTCCGTCCTCGCCCTGGACGTGGCGCACCCCGGAGCGTGCCACCTGTACGTGCACGCAACGGAACCCACGACGAAGCCGGAGAAGGCGGAGGAGTGCGCGGACCGCCTCGGCGCCGCCATTCCGGGCGCGAGCCACATCCAGCACATGCCGTCGCACACCTACAACCGCATCGGGCGCTGGGGAGACGCTGTGCGGGCGAACCTCGCGGCGTGGCACTCGGACCTGCGGGCCGAGGAGGACCTCGCGTGGGCGATCTACCCGTCGCACAACCTTCACATGCTACTGTTCGCGGCCTCGATGGACGGGCAGGGGGCGATCGCCGTGCAAGCCGGCCGGGACTACGGCGAGATCGTGCCCGACGGCAACTTCTACGAGGCCATGACGCTGCTCCGCTTCGGCCGCTTCGACGAGATCCTCGAGATGGACGACCCTCCCGAAGGCCCGATCCAGAGAGGCTTCTGGGACTTCGCTCGCGGCTACGCCCACTTGCGCGGCGCGGCGCCCGGGCGGGCCGAGGTGTACCTCGAGCGCGTGACGACGGCGGCGGAGGGGATGCCGGAGAACGAGAGCTTCCGAGGGCACTCCGGCGCCGATCTCCTGGGCGTGGTCGCCGGGATTCTGGAGGGGGAGATCCTTAGGGACCGGGGCGAGATCGAGGAGGCCGAACGAGCGCTCGAGGCGGCGATTCGGCTGGAGGACGGCCTGCGCTACGACGAACCCGAACCCCTGGTGTTCTCCGCCCGCCACTGGCTGGGGAACCTGCTCCTCGAGGCGGATCGCCCCGAGGAGGCCGAGTCGGTCCTGCGGGCCGCGCTCGAGGACCACCCGATGAACGGCTGGTCGCTCCTGGGCCTGGAAACCGCGTTGCGCGAGCAGGGACGCGACGCCGAGGCGGACGAAGTCGAACGGCGGTTCGAGCGGGCCTGGGCGAGGTCGGACACCTGGATCACCCGGCCGGTGTTCTGACCCGAAGGTCCCTGTCGAGAGGCCGTCGAGGGACTTGGGTCCCCTGCGGTCGCGGCGCTGGGGGTGGCGCGTACGCTCTCGGCGCCGGAATCGTCGCGCGCCGCGCCCGCGAGCGGTCTCCCTGCGGGTCGGCGACGGGCGCGGCGGAGGGACGAACGGGCGGCTTGACCACCCGGTCGGCGACCGGTAGCTTTTCGGACCTTTTCAATAATCATTATTGATTGCCCCTCCCGTCAGCGGAGCTTCGGAATGGACGACTCTCGCATCCTCCACGCGACCGGCCTGAAGGCGAAGGTCGCGGACGAGGAGCTGCAGATCCTCAAGGGCGTGGACCTGTCCGTTCGGGCGGGCGAGATCCACGCGATCATGGGGCCCAACGGGTCCGGAAAGAGCACGCTGGCCAAGATCGTGGCGGGTCATCCGGCGTACGAGCCGACCGGGGGCTCCCTCGACTTTCGCGGCCGGGACCTGCTGGACATGGAGCCGGACGAACGGGCCCAAGCCGGCGTCTTCATGGCCTTCCAGTATCCCGTCGAGATCCCGGGCGTCTCGATCGCCAACTTCATGCGCACGGCGCTGCAGAGCCGCCTGCCGGACGGCGAGGAGCTGGACCTCTTCGAGTTCCAGGACCTGCTCACCGAACGCATGGAGCTCCTGGACATGGACCCGGCGTTCGCCCAGCGCCCGGTCAACGACGGCTTCAGCGGCGGCGAGAAGAAGCGCAACGAGATCCTCCAGATGGCGGTGCTCAAGCCGGCGCTCGCCGTGATGGACGAGACGGACTCCGGGCTGGACATCGACGCCCTCAAGATCGTCTCGCGCGGCGTCAATGCGCTGCGCGCCGAGGATCCGTCGATGGCGGTCCTTCTGATCACCCACTACCAGCGGATCCTGAACTACGTGGTCCCCGACGTGGTGCACGTCATGGTCGACGGACGGATCGTCGAGTCGGGCGGGCCGGAAGTGGCCGTCGACCTCGAGGCCAAGGGGTACGAGGAGTACAGGAAGGCCCATGCGGCCTGACCGCCACTCGAACGCGAACCGGACTCGCGAACGCGGGATCCGGCAGGGCGGCCAGCGGGCCGCCGGGAGGAACTGATGCCGAGCAACGAGCTGGTCCAGGGACTGGGACTGGACGACTACAAATTCGGATTCGTCACCGACTCCGAGCCCGTCTTTCGCGCGCGCCCCGGGCTGGACGCCGAGATCGTGCGCCAGATTTCCGGGCACAAGGAGGAGCCGGAGTGGATGCTCGCGCGACGTCTCAAGGCGCTCGAGATCTACGAGTCGAAGCCCATGCCCAAGTGGGGCGGCGATTTGTCGCAGCTCGAGGCGACGCTCGCCGACACCTACTTCTACGCGAAGCCCCAGGAGCGGATGGAGCGGTCCTGGGACGACGTCCCGGACAGCATCAAGGAGACGTTCGAGCGCCTGGGCATCCCCGAGGCCGAGCGCGAGATCCTGGCCGGCGTGGGCGCGCAGTACGACTCCGAGATGGTGTACCACTCCCTGAAGGAGGAGTGGGAGGCCGAGGGCGTGATCTTCGACTCCATCGAGGACGGACTCAAGAACCACCCGGATCTGTTCCGCAAGCACTTCGGGACCGTGATCCCGGCCGCCGACAACAAGTTCGCCGCGCTGAACTCGGCGGTCTGGTCCGGCGGGTCGTTCGTCTACATCCCGCCCGGCGTGCGACTTCGGACGCCGCTGCAGGCCTACTTCCGGGTCAACCAGGAGCGCCTGGGACAGTTCGAGCGCACGCTCATCATCGCCGACGAGGGCTCGCACGCGCACTACATCGAAGGGTGCACGGCGCCGGTCTACTCGACCGACTCGTTCCACTCCGGCGTCATCGAGATCGTCGTGAATCCGGGCGCGCGCTTCCGGTACACGACGATCCAGAACTGGTCGAACAACATGTACAACCTGGTGACCCAGCGCGCCATCGTGCATCGCGGCGGCCACATGGAGTGGCTGGACGGGAACCTGGGCTCCAAGCTGACGATGAAGTACCCCTCCTGCTTTCTGGTCGGCGAAGGCGCGCACGGCGACATCCTGTCGATCGCGTACGCGGGCGACGGCCAGCACCAGGACACGGGCGGCAAGGTCGTGCACGCGGCGCCCAACACGTCGTCGAGCATCGTGTCCAAGTCGATCTCCAAGGGCACGGGCCGATCGTCGTACCGCGGGCTGTGCAAGGTGTACGACGGCGCGTCGCAGGCGAGGTCGAACGTCGAGTGCGACGCCCTGCTGATCAACGAGACGTCGCGCACGGACACGTTTCCGTACATCGAGATCGACGAGCGGACCGCCACGGTGGGCCACGAGGCCACGGTGTCCAAGGTCGGCGACGAGCAGCTCTTCTATCTGATGAGCCGGGGCATGGACGAGGCCGAGGCGATGGCGCTGATCGTGAGGGGGTTCATCGAACCCATCGCCAAGGAGCTGCCCCTCGAGTACGCCGTCGAGCTCAATCGGCTGATCGAGCTCGAGATGGAGGGGAGCGTCGGGTGAGTCGAGTCGCGACGCTGGACACGGAATCCGGGCGCGCGGCGAGCCGAAGCGCGGTCGCAGACTTGAGCCGGAACGACCCGAAGTGGCTCGAGGCCCGCCGGATCGACGCGTGGGCGATCCACGAGGCGACGCCCATGCCGTCGACGCGCTCCGAGGAGTGGCGCTACACGGACGTGGGGAGCTTCTTGCGCCTGGACGAGCTGGCCCTCTCGGGCGCGGACGCGGGCCCGACGCCGGCGCTTCCGGCCGATCTGCGAGCCGCCTTGGACGAGGACCGGAGCGCGGTCGGCCGCATCGCGGACGTCGACGGCCGGGTGGTCTCGACGGAACTCGACGAGTCCGCGAAGGCCGCCGGAGTGAAGCTGTGCTCGCTGCGGAGCGCGGCCCGAAGCGACGATCCGCTGGTGCGGCGCCTGCTGGCCACGGAGGCCGTTCCGGCGTCCGACGGGAAGTTCCCCGCGCTCAACGCGGCGCTCTGGAGCGACGGCGTGTTGCTGCACGTTCCGCGCGGAGTTCGCCTCGAGCGCCCCATTCGTCTCGTCCGCTGGATCTCGGCTTCCGGCACGGCGGCGTTCACGCGCGTTCTGCTCGTGGCGGAGGAGGGGAGCCGCGTGTCGTTCGTGGACGAGATCCTCTCGCCCGACCTGGACTCCGCCTCGCTGTCCCACACCGTCGTCGAGCTCTTCTCTCGCGGGGGCGCCCAGGTCCAGTACGTCTCGCTGCAGCGCATGGGGCGCGGCGGCGTCCACCTCGCCGCCCAGCGCTCCCTGGCGGAGCGCGACTCCAGGCTGGACACGCTGAACGTCGCCCTGGGCGGCGCGGTCGGCCGCGTCGACCTGAACGCTCGACTGCTCGGTCCGGGCGCCCGAAGCGACATGCTGGGGCTCTACTTCGGCGACGGAGACCAGCACTTCGACTTCAACACGAGTCAGGACCACGTCGCGCCCAACGCCCACAGCGATCTGCTCTACAAGGGGGCCTTGGACGGACGGGCTCGCGGCGTCTTCCGGGGCGTGATCCGGGTTCACGAGGGCGCGCAGCGCACGGACGCGTATCAGACGAATCGCAACCTGATCCTGTCGGACGAGGCGGTCGCGACGTCCCTTCCGAACCTCGAGATCGAGGCCGACGACGTGCGTTGCTCCCACGGCGCCACCGTCGGCCAGCTGGACCGCGAGGCGCTGTTCTACCTGATGAGCCGGGGTCTCTCCCGAGGCCAGGCGGAGCGCCTCGTCGTGACGGGCTTCCTGGGCGAGGTGCTGTCCAGGCTCCCCATGGGACGAGTCGTCGAGAGGATTGCCGGGGCGATCGAGGCCAAGCTGCGGCATGTCTAGCGGCCAGGACGGCGGGGAGGCCGCCGGCGCCTGGACGTCGGTCGCCGCGGTCGCCGACGTCCCGCCGGGCGCCCTGAAGGCGGTCGCGACCGAGCGCGGCGCCATCGTCCTGGCCAACGTCGACGGACGCGTCTACGCCCTGGAGGACCGATGCTCGCACCAGGACTATCCCCTTTCGGCCGGACATCTGGACGACGACCAGCTCGAGTGTCCGTTCCACGGCGCTCGCTTCGACGCGCGCACCGGGCGAGCGACCGGACTGCCCGCGGTGGCGCCGGTCCGGACGTTTCCCGTGGACGTGCGCGGTGACGAGATCCTCGTTCGGCTCGGCTGACCGACCTCCCGCCGAAGCCGCTCCGGCGCGCGCCGGTCTCGACGTCGAGGCTGTGCGCCGGGACTTCCCCATCCTCGATCAGCGCGTGGACGGCAAGCCGCTGGCGTACCTGGACAACGCGGCTTCGTCGCAGCGGCCTCGCCAGGTCGTCGACGCGATCTCGCGGTACTACGCGCGCGACCACGCGAACGTCCACCGCGGGGTCCACGAGCTCGCGCGACGGGCGACGGAAGCGTACGAGGGCGCCAGGGAGAGAGTCGCCCGGTGGATCCGGGCCTCCAGCGCGCGCGAGATCGTCTGGACTCGGGGGACCAGCGAAGCCCTCAACCTCGTGGCCTTCTCTCTCGGGCGAGCGCGAGTCGGCCGCGGAGACCGGATCGTCGCGTCCGAGATGGAGCACCACTCGAATCTCGTCCCGTGGCAGATGCTCGCGCAGCGAAGCGGCGCGACGCTCGAGCTCGTCGGTCTGACCGACGACGGACGCCTCGACCTGGACCACCTGGCCGACCTGCTGGACGCGAGGACCCGGGTGGTGGCGCTCTCGCACGTGTCCAACGCGCTGGGCACCGTCAACCCGATCCGCGAGACGGGCGACCTGATCCGCGACCGCTCGGACGCCGTCTACGTCCTGGACGGCGCTCAGGCGGCGCCGCACCTGCCCATCGACGTGCAGGCGATCGGTTGCGACTTCTACGCCTTCTCGGGACACAAGATGTGCGGCCCTACGGGAATCGGGGCGCTCTGGGGCAGGAAGGCGCTCCTCGAGGAGATTCCGCCCTACCAGGGCGGCGGAGAGATGATCGAGCGCGTGTCCCGCACGTCCAGCACGTGGGCCGAGCCGCCGCACAAGTTCGAGGCGGGCACGCCGAACGTCGCCGGAACCGTGGGCATGAGCGCCGCCCTGGACTACCTCGAGGAGGTCGGGATGGACGCCGTTCACGCCCACGAGGTCGAGCTGACGTCCTGCGCGCTGGCGGCTCTGGGTCGCATCGAAGGCCTTCGGATCTTCGGGCCCGAGACGGTCGAGGAGCGCGCGAGCGTGATCCCGTTCGTGATCGAGGGGACCTCGGCCCAGGACGTGGCGACGATGCTGGACGCCGACGGCGTCGCGGTCAGGGCCGGCCACCACTGCGCGCAACTCGTCGTCGACCGCTTCGGCGTGTCCGCCACGACCCGTGCATCCTTCTACCTGTACAACACCGTCGAAGAGGTCGAGCGGCTGGCTCGCTGCGTCGAGCGCGCCCGGGACGTCCTGCGGTCCTGATTCGCTTGGCCTCGCGGGCCCGCCCGGGGCCGCGAGGCGGTTTTCCGAGGAGTGGACAGATGAGCCCTGCATGCAAGTTCGCGTCGCGCGCGCGGCCCTTCGCCCGAATCGCCGTCCGGACGACGTCCGTCTTCCTCGCCCTCGGAGCGGCGGCCTGCGGCGAGGCGCCCGACGAGACCCCCGCGCCGCGCACGGACCCGTACGTCTCGACCGTGGATGCGAGTCCGGCCCTCACGGAAGCGGATTTCGGGGACCTGGACTCCGCCGAGGTCGCCCTCGACCTGCCGTGGGGCCGCGGCGCCGTCTCCCGAAAGGCCGGCGCGGGCGCCGAGGCGACCCGGCTGACCGGTGTCCGGACTTGGAGCGGAGAGGGCTTCGACCGAGTCGTGTTCTCCTTCGCCCCGACGCTGCCCGGCTACCGCGTGGCGAGGGTCGACGCGGCCGGCACGGGGTGCGACGGATCGGGCCCGGTCCCGGACGCGCCCGTCGCGCTGCGCGTCGGCCTGGAAAGCGCGCGCGTCGAAGCGGACGTGGCCGATGGGGGGGCGAGAGACATGGCGGACCTCCCGATCGCGCTCGGCGCCGAGGTCTCGTGCCTCGAAGGCGCTCGGGTCGAGTGGCTTCTGGGCTTGGTCGAGGGCGTCGAGCACCGGATCTTCGAGATGCGGGGCGAAGCCCGATTGGTGGTCGACGTCAGGCGTCCGGCGGAGGGAGCGCATTAGGACCGGGCTAAGCGATCACCAGTCCGAGGTCGCGATTGGGGGCTGACTCATCAGCCCCGGTCATCTCCGATCAATGGTAGAATATGCGCATCGAAGTGATCGACGAGCGTCCGAGCGCGACGGGGTTGCCAAAGGAGAACGTGGGATTCAATTCCCCGAAACCAGTGCATGATCTCGCGAACGTAGCGGTCCGCATTTGCCACTTCGTCGGTGAACACCCACCAGAACGGGATTACGTCCGGAGGCTGTTTCGCGATCTCCCTGCCTGACGCTACAACACCTGGTGCGAAATACTTGCAGGCACGCTCATGTGCGTTACCGGCCGCCCTTTGGCGCTTGATCTCCACGAATACCGCTCGGCCCGTTCGATCATTTCGGATTACGCTGTCGGGTCTGATGCCATGGGCTCTGCCCGATGGGTGTGTCCCGTAGATGCCCGACATGTCATTGGGAGACCTCCTGACAACGACATCGGGTAAATCCGCGACGTGTCGCGTAAGGGTCAAGTGGAACGCGTCTTCAGCTCGGCCGCCGCGAGACGCGGCTTCATCCTGCCACTTGTCGCGGCCTTCAAGGTGTTCACGAGCTACCACGCCTCCAGCCCCCACCCATCCCAACCAGACACCCGTGATCTCGCGAAGAGTTCGATCTTCCGGAGAGACGGGAACATCAAATCGATCCGCTTGCGAACCTCCTCCGGTTTTCGCGAGTGTTCCCGTCGTCGCTCACTCACGAACTGACGAACGTTCCGCGCTCCGCGAGGCTGCGGTATCCGACCGCGCTTGAAAACCAGGCAAAGCTCACACTGGCTCATCGTATAGAAGCCCGGATTGACGCGCACCTTATCCCATACGAAACCCACCGTGGCCCATCGGAAACCCCAAGCCTTGCCGAGGTCGATGGCCTGGTCCAAGTGCGGATTCGTAGCCCACATGAACAACAGGCAGTCCGGGGAGGCGATGCGGGAAACGTCCAGCCTCTTGAGGTCGCCGAGTTTGACCGTCGGGTAGTGCCGAATCGCCCCGCCGCTGTCGCCGCTACCCACGCCGGCATGCTGAAGCTGACCCTTGTAGTCCCACGGCGGATCGGCGTAGATGATCTCGTAGCGTGTACTGGGGAGCGGAGGAAACCCCTTGATCGTCACCAACGGCGATGCGACCGATGAGTCACTTTTGCTCTGATCGCTTCGGTCAGAATTCGAGACGAAAACAGTGCGCTTCTCCATGACCTCCTTCTCCTAGTCGTGCTTGACAACTTTGGCAGCCTCTGCAGGAGTCCGCTCACTGGTGAGAAGCAGGATGAGCAAACGAACCCCGCCCCGCAAACCCGCGAGACCTATCGAACGTTGAACTGAATTCGGAACGTCCGGCCCGGCTGCGGCAGTCCGCACTGGTCCAGCACGGTGACGTCGGTGAGGTTCGCGACCCCGACGGAGCCGGCGACGCTGTGTCCGAACGCTCGTCCGCTCAGCGCCCACCCCCGGCGAGCCTCGAGGTCCACCGTCGCGCTGGAGGCCATGCGGTCCAGCCCCGAGACCTCGACGTTCTCGCAGTACTGCACGCCCCGGAACCGCAGGAACCCGCTCACCGCGACGCCGCCCGGCCCCACCGCGCCCAGGTTCAGGGTCCCCGTCACGGCGGGCGTGTACTCGGCCCGCTGTTCGCGCCCCGGCGCCGTGGGGTCGTGGACCCGCACGCGCTGCAGCGTCAGGGAGCCGCCGAAGTCGAAGCGACCCGCGGTCGCAGCCGCCAGCGCCTCCACCCCGGCCGAGGTGACCAGGTCCCGGTTCACGCGCTTGAAGCGGGCCCCCGTCGGCGTCACCGTGCTGGTGCGAACGATGCCGTCGCCCAGGCGATTGTAGAATCCGACCGTCTGAAGCTGGGTGCCGCCGTCGGTGTAGGTCACCCCGGCCTCGCCGCCCAGCATGTTCTCCGGCCGCAGCCTGGGGTTCGGCTGAAATCGCCCGAGCGCGCCGGAATACAGCTCGCGGAGCGAGGGAAACCGGGTGCGGCGACTGACGCCCAAGTGGTAGAGGACCCGTCCCCTGTAAGCGGAGCGCGTGACCCCGGTCCGGGCACCCGCGTCCCACATCGTCCCCAACGGCTCCTTGTCGCCCGAGCGCGGCGTCGAGGCCCCGTCCACCGAAGCCCCGACGGTCCAGTTGAGGACGCCGTCGCCCCCGCCTCCGAGCCGAATCTCGGTCTCGGCGCCCAAGCTCCACAGGAGCTGCCGGTAGTCGAAGGCCTCGCCCGACGCGAATCGTTCGGTGTGCGAAACGCTCGCCACCGTGAGCGCGCTCCACACTTCGGGGCCGGCGGCGAACGCGTGGTCCCCCAGGAGGCGCCCGGTCAGCGTCGTCGTGCGGCCCGTCTCGCCGTCCACCTTCGTGGCGTAGCTCGGGGCGTCGAATTCGTCGATGCCGACCGTCGTGCGATTCAGCCCGAAGCTCGCCTCGGCCTCCCCCTCGCCCCAGCGGGTCTCGCGCCGACCCGTGCCCCCGGTCAGCGCCAGGAACAGGCGCGACCGATCCGGATAGCGCCAGAGGCGCGGATCCGCCACGTGAGCCTCCGGCGGCACGCCGCGCTCCATGTCCGAGGCGATGGCCAGGCCGGAGAACCAGGCGCCGCCCCGCCCCACGAGGCGCGACGAGAGGAAGCCGTCGACCAGGAGCCGGTCCGAGTTGAGTCGGCGACCGTCGGCGTCCGCCAGCAGCTCCCGGTCGAGTCGGGGATCCGATTTCGCGCCCCCGGGCAGCGACGCGCCCGGACTCGCGCGGTACCCGACCCCGCCGCGCACCGTCCAGTCGACGGCGCGCCCCTCGATCAGAGTCCCCGCGGCGGCCGTGGCGTTCCGTCCACCCTCGTGGTCCACGGAGACGGCGCCCACGAACGGCGGCGGCGCCGTCGGGACGGACGAGCCCCGTCCCACGTCGAACTCGATGGCTCCGCCCAGGACGTTGGGCCCGTGGAGCATCGACGAGAGGCCTCGCAGGAGCCTCATGTTGCGAAACGCCGTGAGCGGGATGACCGACAGGTCCGTTCGGTGATCCCACCCGACCGTGATCGGGACGCCGTCGAGCAGCACCGCGATTTGGCGGTCCTCGGCGCCCCGGAGGTCGGGTTGCGCCTCGCCTCGGGAGTTCGCCCGGATCTGAAGCGTGGGCACGTGGCGGAGGAACTCCTCCATCGTCGGCGCCGCGATCACGCCGGCCGAGTCCAGCGAGACCTCGACCGCGCTCGTGCCGCCGGTCGTGGTCACGGGCCTGGGCACCTCGACGCGCAGCCCGCGCACCTCGATGACCGTCGTGTCGCGGGCCGCGACCGCCGTGTCCTGCACGCTCGCCAGGGCGGCGGCCTCGCTGGCCGGTCCCCCGAGAAGCGCGACGAGCCACGCCAGGACCCGCACGAAGGACGCCGCCGCCGGAGCCGCGCGCCGACCGTACGAGACCGCGCCCCAGGCTGCCCGAAGTCCGTTCATTCGCTCCTCCCCCGATTCTCGAGACGCTTCAGGACCGCGTCGGCGACCGCGTCGGCCGTGATGCCGTAGCGTTCGTAGAGCTCGCGATACGGCGCCGAAGCCCCGAATCGGTCGATCGCGACCGAGATTCCGCGCTCCCCGACCCATCGGCGCCACCCCATCGCGCTCGCCGCCTCGACGGACGCCTTGAGTACCCCGGGCGCGAGCACGCGTTCCCGATAGGCGTCCGACTGCGCGGCGAACAGGCGCCAGCTGGGCATGCTGACGACCCGAACGGCGAGGCCGCGGCCGATCAGGCGGTCGCCCGCGTCCAGGGCCACGCCCACCTCGGATCCCGAAGCGACGAGGATCGCGTCCGGAGCGCCGCCGTCGGCTTCGCGCAGGACGTAGGCCCCCCGATGCAGACCCTCGGCCGAGGCGCAGGTTCCGCCCCGATCGATCACGGGAACGGTCTGCCGCGTCAGGGCCAGGAACGAGGGTCCGTCGCGTCGGCGCATCGCCGCCTTCCAAGCCTCCGCGGTCTCGGGTCCGTCGGCGGGCCGCAGGTCCAGCAGACCGGGAACGGCGCGGAGCGCGGCCAGGTGCTCGATCGGCTGGTGCGTGGGCCCGTCCTCGCCCAGCCCGATGCTGTCGTGCGTGAAGACGTGGACGACCGGCAGTCCCATGAGGGCCGCGAGGCGAATCGACGGTCGCATGTAGTCGGAGAAGACCAGGAACGTGCCGCCGAAGGGCCGGACGCCGCCGTGCAGGGCCATGCCGTTCATGATCCCGCCCATGGCGTGCTCGCGGACGCCGAAGTGGACGATCCGACCGCCGGGACTGTCGTGGAGCAGATCGCCCCCGCCGACGATGTCGGTCTTGTTGCTTCCGCCCAGATCGGCGGACCCGCCCACCATCGTCGGCAACGCCCGAGCCAGTCCCTGCAGGACCCGGCCGGAGTGGTTCCGGGTCGCCGTGGCGGCGGCCGTCGTCAGATCCGGGACCGCGCGTTCCCACCCGCGGGGCAGGTCGCCGGCGGCCGTCGCCAGGAATTCGCGGGCGAGGTCGGGGAACGCCGCCCGGTAGGCCTCGAAGCGCTCCTCCCACGCCGCCTGAGCGGCCGCGCCCGCGCCGACGGCCTGGCGCCAGCGCGCGAGCGCCGCCGGATCCACGTGAAAGGGCTCCAGCGACGGATATCCCAGATTGCGCTTGGTGGCCTCGACCTCGGCCGCGCCCAGCGGCGCTCCGTGGCTGGCGGCCGTCCCCGCCTTCTGCGGACTTCCGGCGGCGATCACGGTCCGAAGCGCGATCAGCGTCGGGCGCTCCCTCTCGTCCCTGGCCTCCGCGAGCGCGCGGTCCACGGCGTCCAGGTCGCTGCCGTCGGCGACCTCGACGGTGTGCCATCCGTAGGCGGCGAAGCGGCGGCGCTGGTCCGTGGCCGTCGCCAGGTCCGTGGAGCCCTCGATCGTGATGCGATTGTCGTCGAAGATCCACGTGAGCTTGTGCAGGCGCTGGTGGCCGGCGATCTCCGCGGCCTCGTGCGAGAGGCCCTCCATGAGATCGCCGTCGGAGCAGAGCGCGTAGGTGCGGTGATCCACGACGGCGTGGCCCGGACGGTTGTACCGGTGCGCCAGCCAGCGCTCCGCCAGCGCCATTCCGACCGAGTTGGCCACGCCCTGCCCCAGCGGCCCCGTCGTCGTCTCCACGCCCGGCGTGTGACCGAACTCCGGGTGACCCGGCGTCTTCGCGCCCCATTGGCGGAAGTTCCGCAGGTCGTCCAGCGAGACGTCGTATCCGGTCAGGTGCAGCAGGCCGTAGAGGAGCATGGACGCGTGACCGGCCGAGAGCACGAAGCGATCGCGGTCGACCCAACGCGGATCGGCCGGATTGTGCCGCAGGTGCCGGGTCCAGAGCGCGTAGCCGACCGGGGCCAGCGCCATGGGAGCGCCCGGATGCCCGGATTCGGCCGCCTGCACGGCGTCCATGGCCAGGACCTTGATCGCGTCGACGGCCCGCTGTTCGCTGGTTCGCTCGATGGGTCTTCTCCTTGGCGCGGGTTCGCTCTCGGGCGGGGTTTCGCTCGGCGACGAGGCGGAACGCCGGGGCCGGAAGCCCGGCGCGTTCGCGAATTCGGCTTCGGGCGGGTCTACGGCTCTCCTCGGGACGCGGCGGCGTCGGGGCCGGCGACGAAGTTGACCAGGCGGTCCGGGACGTGGATCACGCGCCGAACCACCGAGCCCTCCAGACGCCGCGCCACGTTGTCGTGTTCTCGCGCCCGCGCGACGACCGTCTCCCGGTCCGCCCCGACCGACGTCGAGATCGTGCCCCGGACGCGTCCGTTCACCTGCACGACGATCTCTCGCCGATCCTCGGCGACCTTGGCGGGATCGTAGCGGGGCCAGTGGGCGCCCTCGAACAGGCCGCCCTCGTGCCCCAGACGCTCCCACATCTCCTCGGCGACGTGCGGAGCGAAGGGGGCGATCATCGGCACCAAGGGCTCGACCTCGGCCCTGCAGGGCGTGCGCCCCTGGCCGCGGGCCGCGTTGAGGTACTCCATCAGGGCGGCGACGACGGTGTTGTAGCGCAGCTCGGCGATCTGCTCCGTCGCCTGGCGGATCGTCCGGTGGAGCTTCCGCTCGAGGTCGGGATCCGGTTTCCGCTCGGGCAGCGGACCGTCGCGGGGAACCACCGATTCCCAAAGGCGGTGCAGGAAGCCGTGCGGGCCGGCGATGCCCCGGTCCCGGTAGTCGCCGCCCGCGGAGAACGGGCCCAGGAACATGAGGTAGAGGCGGAAGGTGTCGGCCCCGTAGCGCTCGATGATCGGGTCCGGCACGACCACGTTGCCCTTGCTCTTCGACATCTTGGCCCCTTCGCGGACGATCAGGCCGTGGGCCCGGAACTTGTCGTAGGGCTCCTCGAAGTCCAACAGCCCCATGTCGTGGAGCGCCATCACCACGAAGCGGGAGTAGAGCAAGTGGAGCACGGCGTGCTCGTTGCCCCCGATGTAGGCGTCGACCGGAAGCCAGCGACGGGTGATCTCGGGGTCGAAGGCCCGGTCGTCGACGTCGGCGGACGGATAGCGCAGGAAGTACCACGCGCTGTCCAGGAAGGTGTCGGACACGTCCGTCTCCCGGGTCGCCGGTCCGCCGCAGGCGGGGCAGGACGTCCGGTGCCATTCCTCGACCCGGGACAGCGGACTCCGTCCGGAAGCGTCGGGACGGAAGTCCTCGACCCTGGGCAGGAGGACGGGCAGATCCTCCTCGGGCACCGGGACGCATCCGCATTCGTCGCAGTGGACGATCGGGATCGGAGGTCCCCAGTAGCGCTGTCTCGAGATGCACCAGTCGTGCAGACGGTAGGCGACCTTCGCCTCGGCGAGCCCCCGGGCCGCCAGGTCGCCCACGATGGCGGCGGCCGCCTCCTC